>NZ_CP015596.1:0-2900708 GCF_001644575.1 Mycobacterium adipatum | reverse complement strand
CACACCACGGCGTGCGCGGCATGGGTCGGCGAACCGGGTTCGAACAACCGGGCCTTGGCGTCCAGATAGTCCTGCATCGTGGGATGGAAATCCAGGTGGTCGCGGGACAGGTTGGTGAATCCACCGACCTCGAAATCCGTCCCGTCGACGCGGCCCAAGGTCAACGCGTGACTGGACACCTCCATCACCACGGTGTCCACCCCACGCTCGACCATGACCGCCAGCAGCGCCTGCAGGTCGGGGGCTTCCGGGGTGGTCAGTGAGCTGGGCACATCGCGTCCGTCGATGCGCACCCCGACGGTGCCGATCAAACCCGCGGATCGCCCGGCGGCCCGCAGACCCGCCTCGACCAGATATGTGGTGGTCGTCTTCCCGGAGGTACCGGTCACCCCGATGACGCGCAGCGTGCGGGACGGGTGCCCATAGACGCCGGCGGCCAGTGCGCCGAGTACCGCGCGGGGCTCGGGATGCACCAGCACCGGCACCCCCAGATCGGCAGGCAGCTGGTCGGCGCCCGCCTGATCGGTCAGCACCGCCAGCGCGCCGGCGGCGACGGCATCGGCGGCGAACCGGGCACCGTGCGCGGCGGCACCGGGCAGGGCGGCGAACAGATCACCCGGTCGGACATCCTGGCTGCGCAGCGTCACCCCGGTCACCCGGGCGTCGACGCCCACCGCCGGAACCCCGATCCGCTGGGCCAGCGGTCCGAGCAGCTCACCGCAGGGTTGGGAGGGACGCAGTTTCATGGCGTTGCCACAGTACCGGTCGGCAGATCGGGGACTGGGATGCCGCTCAGGTGGCCTGCAGCGTCAGCGGCGGACCGGGATCGGCCGACAGCGGCACGTTCTCGCGCTGTAGCAACCACGCCGCGATGTTGTGGAACAGCGGGGCCATGGTGGTGCCCGGCTGACCGTCCGCGGTGCGGTGCGGGTTGTCGGCCATGATGCCGATGACGTAACGCGGACTGTCCGAGGGCGCCATCCCGGCGAAGGTGATCCAGTAGTGATCGTCGTAGTAGCAGCCGCAGTTCGGGTTGATCTGCTGAGCGGTGCCTGTCTTGCCGGCGATCTGGTAGCCCTCCACGGCCGCCTGCCAGCCGGTGCCCTGCTGCACGCCCCGCGGGTCACGTTGCACGGTGGCGCGCAGCATGTTGCGCACCGCGGCCGCGGTTTCCGCGGACACCACCCGCACGCCCTCGGGCGCCTGCTCGGCGGTCCGGGTGCCGTCGGCCGCGATGACGGCCTTGACGATCCGCGGCGGGATGCGCACCCCGTCATTGGCGACGGCCTGGTACATGCCCGCCATCTGCAGCAAGGTCATCGAAAGTCCCTGTCCGATAGGCAGGTTGGCGAAGGAGCTGCCCGACCACTGATCGATGGGCGGCACCAGACCGGCGCTTTCACCGGGCAGCCCGACACCGGTGCGCTCGCCCAGCCCGAACTTGGCCAGCATCTCGGCGAAACGTTCGGGGCCAATACGCTGCGCCAGCATCAGGGTGCCGACGTTGGAGGACTTCCCGAATACCCCGGTGGTGGTGTACTGGTCGACGCCGTGGTTCCACGCGTCCTTGACCGTGACGCCGCCCATGTCGATGGAACCCGGCACCGAGAGCACCTCGTCGGGATTGGTCAATCCCATCTCGATGGCCGTGGCGGCGGTGACGATCTTGTTCACCGAGCCCGGCTCGAACGGCGAGGCGACGGCGGGATTGCCCATCTGCCGGTTGCCCTGTCTGCCGATGTCCTGGGAAGGGTCGAAGGTGTTGTCGTTCGCCATCGCCAGCACCTCACCGGTCTTGGCGTCCAGGACGACGGCGGACACATTGCCGGCCCCGGACACGTCCTTGGCCTGCTGGACCTGTTGCTGCACGTAGAACTGGATATCGTCGTCGAGGGTCAGCTGGACGGTGGAACCGTCCACGGCCTCGTGCCGGTTGCGCATGCTGCCCGGGATCATCACGCCGTCCGAGCCGCGGTCGTAGGTGACCGAGCCGTCGGTACCGGCCAGCTTGGCGTCCATCGAGTCTTCCAGACCCAGCAGACCGTGTCCGTCCCAGTCGATTCCGCCGACGATATTGGCGGCCAGCGAACCACCGGGGTACTGGCGGATGTCCTGACGCTCGGAGCCCACCTCGGGGAACTTCTCCATGATCGCCTCGGCGACAGCCGGATCGACCGCGCGGGCCAGGTAGGCGAAGGTGTCCTTGCTGGTGAGCTTGCCCAGCAGGGTTTTCACATCGGGCTTGTTGTTCAGCCGGGTCGCGATCTCGGTCGCGATCTCGCGCAGCCGGGTGTCCGGGTCCGGCTCGTCGGGATCCTTGGCCTTCTCCTCCTCCAGCTGCTTGCGCACCTTGACGGGCTGGAAGGTCAGCGCGCGCGCCTCGATGGTGAAGGCCAACTTGTCGTCGTTGCGGTCGACGATGCTGCCGCGCACCGCTTTCTGCACGTCGGTGACCTTCAGCTGGCCCGCGGCCTCGGCGCGCAGCCCGGCGGCATTGGAGATCTGCAGGTTGAACAGCTGCGCGGCGGCGACCACCAGGACCAGGAAGATGACGACATTTCCCGCACGGTGCCGGAACACGAAGGACGAACTGCGCAAACCTGTCTGGGGCTCGGGACGACGGATGCGCCGGTCGGTCGCGGCATGTTCCTGCGTCCTCCGGCTCATGCCGGCGCCCCGGGCATCACCACGGGCACCTCGGGCACGATCGGCGACTGCGGAGCGGGCGGCTCAATCGGTGCCGGGCCGATGTTCTCCAGGCCGCCGACCGGGCCGGGCTGTGCCGGCAGTGCCGGCGCGGCCAGATGCGGAAGCCCGTCGGCCGGCAGCGGTGCGCTCAGCGGGTCGGCCGCCGGCGGCAGTGCCGCGGGGTCCGCCGGGGTGGCGACAGGGTCAATCGGGGCGACCGGAGCGACCGGAGCGGTCAGCGGCGTCGCGGGCAGCGGCGCCTGGGTGCGTGGGGGCACCCGGACCACGACCTCGCGCGGATCCACCACCCGGGGTGCCGGTGGGCCGGCCGCCGCGGGCCCGGGGGCGGCCGGTCGCTGGACGGCCGGGGTGTCGTCGGGCAGCGGGGCATTCAGTGGCGGTGGCGGTACGCCTTCGGCCGGCTTCGGAGTGCCCACCACCACCCAGGCGCCGGTGGCGTCCTGCACCAGGTGCGCGGTGTCACGGGAGGGGATCATGCCCAGCTCGCGGGCGGCCTCGGCCAGCGCCGGCGGGGCCTGCGCCTCCAGCACATCGCGTTCCAGCGCCTCTTTCTGCTGGGCCAGAGCCTGATTCAGTTGCCGGGCATGCCCGAGCTCGTAGGAACGTTCGGCGGCGTCCGTGGACAGCCACAGCGTGACGCCGAGCCCGACACCGAGCGCGCCGATGACCAGCACCACGAACGGCACCCGCGCCGCGAGGGCCCGGGGGTTGAACTCGATGGCCGACAGCCGGGTGATCAGCCGCTCCCGCAGTGGCGGGCGGACGACCTTGGGGGCCTTGGCCTTACGCGCCTTGGCGCGGGCCTTCGCCTGGCTGGCGTTCTTGGGGCGCGCGGGCCCGTCGACCGGGCGGCGCAGCGGCGTGGTCTTCGGCGCCGAGCGCTGCGGGCGCTGCTCGGGTGCACCGCGGCGCTTGCGGGCCGGGGCCTCGCCCTGCCGGGCGCGGGTACGTTGCGGGTTGCCGCGGCGGCGCTGATCGGCGCCGGGTACCGGTGCGGGTCGCTTACCCTTCATGAGACTTCCTTTCCGGCAACCTTTTCCAATGCCCGTAGCCGCACCGAGGCGCTTCGCGGGTTTCGTTCGATCTCGTCGGCGTCGGCCTGCTCGGCACCGCGGGTCAGCGAGACGAATTCGGCCTCGTAGCCCGGCAATTCGACCGGAAGTCCGGGCGGCGTGCGGGACGCGGTGGCGGCGGCGAACAGCGCCTTGACGATCTTGTCCTCCAGGGACTGGTAGGACATCACCACGATGCGCCCGCCGGCGGACAGTGCCGCCAGCGAGGCCGGTAGGGCGTCGCGCAATGAGTCGAGTTCGGCGTTCACCGCGATCCGCAACGCCTGGAAGGTGCGCTTGGCCGGATGCCCACCGGTGCGCCGGGTCGCGGCCGGGATCGCATCGTAGAGCAGCTCCACCAGTTCGGCGGTGGTGCGCAACGGTTGCCGTGCGCGGCGTTTGACGATGCGCGACGCGATCCGGGAGGCGAACCGCTCCTCACCGTATTCGCGCAGCACCCGGGTCAGCGCGCGCTCGTCATAGGTGTTGAGGATGTCGGCAGCGGTGAGTTCGGCGTCGGGGTCCATCCGCATGTCCAGCGGGGCATCGTTGGCATAGGAAAAACCACGGTCGACAAGATCCAGCTGCATCGAGGACACCCCGAGGTCGAAAAGCACTCCGTCGACCGTCACCTCGTCCCGCTCGGCCCAGTAGCCGTCGTAGCGGGTGCGGACGGACCGAAACCGGTCACCGAAGGGCGCCAGCCGGGCGGTGGCGATGCGCAGCGCGTTGGGGTCGCGGTCCAGCCCGACGACATGCAGACCGGGCAATTCGGTGAGGAAACGTTCGGTGTGCCCGCCGGCCCCCAGGGTGGCGTCGACCAGGACGGCGCCGGCGCCGTCGGGGTGGTGACGGGTCAGCGCCGGCCTCAGGAGCTCGACACAGCGGTCGATGAGGACGGGGACGTGGCCATGATCGTGATCGTCAGGCACTGCGGCTCCCCTGTCGGGAAGGGGCGCCCCTGCACCGGGGTCCCTGTCCGAGGGTGCGGACCTGGCGTCGGGGAAGTACGCCAGGGCCGGTTCGGACAGAGGCCTCGTTGCACGGGCTTGATGGTCAGATGATGTCGCGAAGAGTGTCATCGCTGGCCGCGGAGAAGGTCTCTTCGTGGGTCTCCTGGTACTGCTGCCAAGCCTGTGCGTCCCAGATCTCCAGGTGACCGAGCGAGCCCGTCACCACGCATTCCTTGGACAGGTTGGCGTACCGGCGATGCTCGGCCGACAGGGTGATCCGGCCCTGCGCGTCGGGATGCTGCTCATCGGCACCGGCCGCCAGATTCCGCACATAGGCACGGGCCTGCGGGTCGCTGCGCGATGCCGACATCGCCTTCTCGGCCAGCTTTTCGAACTCCGACCGCGGGTACACGGCCAGGCTGTGATCTTGACTTTTGGTGACCATCAACCCTCCTGCCAGTGCGTCGCGGAACTTCGCGGGCAGTGTGAGCCGCCCTTTGTCGTCGAGCTTGGGCGTGTAGGTGCCGAGAAACATCCCGCCACCTCCCACCACTCGGCTGGATCCCGAGTCGCTTCTGCCCGCTTGACGGAGCTCCGGTTGCTCCGTTGTCCGCCACTTTACCCCACAATCCCCCACTTAGCTCCATTTGCTGCCACCAACTTGCCCACCCGCCCCACCACGGCACCGGATGTGGTGGTTTGCCCGACCCGCAGGCACTGACCGGAATCCGGTGGCGGTCACAAAACCGCAGGCAGAGACCCCGAAACCAAATCAGGGGGCGACGGTGGGGTGCGGTGGGGGGTTCGTGGGGCCCGCACCCTGACCGACCCGACACGCCGCCGTCTGCGGGACGCGTTCGGGCATGAAAAACGGGGCAGCTCCGAAAGGAACTGCCCCGGTGGGGTGAGGTGGGGAACCGCTATTCGTCGAAGCGACGGCGGAAGCGATCCTCCATACGACTGGTGAAGGACCCGCCGGGACTCTTGCCGCGCTTGGCGCGCACCGATCCCGAGGACGGGGCCGACTTGTCGACCGGTCCGGACGCGCGGGAACCGGTGATCGCGAACACGACACCACCGAACATCACGATGAACCCGATGACCGAGAGGATCGGCAGACCGCCGATCCACGTCGCATTGATGGCGACGCCGCACACCAGCATCGCAAGACCCAGGACGAAGAGGGCGACACCCTGCAACCGACGACGCGCCGAGGGTGCCCGCAGATTGCCACCCCGAACACTGGAGGCAAATTTGGGGTCTTCGGCATAGAGCGCGCTTTCAATCTGGTCGAGCATGCGCTGCTCATGATCGGAGAGTGGCATCCGTCCCTCCTTGTCCGCGCTCTGGTCCGGTACGTCCGGATCCGTGTCATCTGTGTGTAGTCCGCCCGCGATCATGGGCGCTGATCCCCATGATACGAGGTCAATCTGAGCCGTACCACCTACTTGGCACACGATTGTATGACGTGCAACACCAAAGTCGGCCATCACCTCACCCGCACCGCCACCACGCCGAACCGGGGACCGATAATGAACGGTGACCGTGCGCTCCGAACGACACCGTGAAGGACACCCGTTGGCGACATATCTGGTGGACCTCTCGGCAGATGTGATGCGTGAGCGCCTGTCCGAGGCACTGACGGTCTACGTCGAGGCGATGCGATATCCGCGCGGGACCGAGGAACAGCGGGCCTCGATGTGGCTGGAGCACACCCGCCGGGTGGGTTGGAAGGCCGTGGCGGCGCTCAACGGCACCGACCTGCTCGGCGTCGCCTACGGCTACAGCGGAGCACCCGACCAGTGGTGGCAGCAGCAGGTGGTGCACGGCTTGCGCCGCACCGGCACCGACCCCGAGCGCACAGAACGGCTGCTCGGCGACTATTTCGAGCTCACCGAACTACACATCCATCCCCGCGCCCAGGGGCACGGACTCGGCGAGGCCCTGGCCCGGCGGCTGCTCGCCGGGCGTCCCGAAGCGCATGTGCTGCTGTCCACGCCGGAGATCAACGGTGAGGCGAACCGTGCCTGGCGGCTCTACCGTCGACTCGGATTCGGCGATGTCATCCGCGACTATCACTTCGCCGGTGACCCGCGGGCCTTCGCCATCCTGGGCCGGTCACTGCCCCTGGACTGACCCGGTCTGGCACGATGACCCGGTGCACGTGTGCTCCGGCCGCCACCGGCTCCCCGCCCTGGTCCTGTTGCTGCTGATCCTCGTTCCGCTGGCCGTGGGCTGCGTGCGGGTGCGCGCCTCGATCACGGTGTCGCCCGACGACCGGGTGTCCGGCCAGATCGTTGCCGCCGCCATCCCCCGCGACGACGACGACAAGGGGCCTCAGTTGCTGAACTCCCTGCCGTTCAGCAACAAGGTGGCGGTCTCCAGGTACGAGCGCGGCGATTACGTGGGCTCGCAGGCGGTGTTCTCCGATCTGACCTTCGCCGAGCTACCACAGCTGGCCAATATGAACCGCGATGCGGCGGGGGTGGACATCTCCCTGCGCCGAGCCGGTGACCTGGTCATTCTGGAGGGCCGCGTGGACCTCACCTCGCTCAGCGATCCCGAGGCCGACGTATCGCTGAGCGTGTCCTTCCCAGGACAGGTGACCTCCACCAACGGCGACCAGATCTCCACCGAGGTCGTGGAGTGGAAACTCAAGCCCGGCGTGGTGACCACGATGAATGCCCAGGCCCGCTACACCGACCCGAGTGCGCGCTCGTTCACCGCCGCGGCGATCTGGCTGGGCATCGGATCCATGCTCGTGGCCGGCGTCATCGGCGCGGTGGCGTGGATGAGCCGCGATCAGTCCCCGCGCGTCGGAGAACCCGACAAGGCAAGCTGAGCGGTGAGCACACCGAACGGGCCGCTGCGTGGGCGCGCCTGACTCCCCCGAGCCGGCGGGGACGCTCTAGGCTGGAGAGGCTCAGGGGAGCAAATCTGAATACGCTCGGGGGAGCACATCGGATAGGAAAGGGGCGACCGCTGAGCGTGGATACAGCGGCACCGTCGGCCGCCGAGTTGGTGAACGCCGTGATCGTGCAGTTGCGTGAGTACCTCGCCGACCGCCGACGCGATGCCGCCTACATCGGCCCCGAGTACGCCGAGCTGACAGCAGCCCTGGAAGAGTTCGTCCTGCGCGGCGGCAAACGGGTACGACCGGCCTTCGCCTACTGGGGCTGGCGTGCGGTCGCGGGTGAGGACCGGCAATCCGACACCCAGGCGCTGCGCCTGTTCTCCGCCCTGGAACTGCTGCACGCCTGCGCGCTCGCCCACGACGATGTGATCGACGCGTCGGCCACCCGGCGCGGACTTCCCACCGTGCACCGGCATTTCGCCGAGCTGCACCGCACCAACAACTGGCACGGCTCGCCGGAGCAGTTCGGCCTGTCGGCCGCCATCCTGCTCGGTGACCTGTCGCTGGTGTGGGCCGACGATATCGTGGCCACCGCCGATCTGCCCCCCGATGCACACCTGCGCGTGCACAAGGTGTGGGCCGATATCCGTACCGAGGTGCTGGGCGGGCAGTACCTCGATATCGTCGCCGAATCCAGCGGTGCGGACTCGGTGGCCTCGGCGATGAACGTCAACACCTACAAGACCGCCTCCTACACCGTGTCGCGCCCGCTGCAGCTGGGTGCGGCCGCCGCGGCCGACCGCCCGGACGTGCAGGCTGTCTTCCATCAGATCGGCACCGACCTCGGGGTGGCGTTCCAGCTGCGCGACGACGTGCTCGGGGTGTTCGGCGACCCGCTGGTGACCGGCAAACCGTCCGGGGACGACCTGCGTTCCGGTAAGCGCACCGTCTTGCTGGCCGAGGCGGTCGAACTGGCCGAACGCACCGACCCGGCGGCGGCCAAACTGCTGCGCGAGTCGATCGGCACCGAGTTGACCGATGTCGCCGTCAAAGAGGTGTGCTCGGCCATCGAATCGGTCGGGGCGCTGGCGGCGGTGGAGAGCCGCATCGACATGCTGAACCGCCGCGCCCTGGCGGCGCTGAACGAGGCCCAGATCGACCCGCAGGCCAAGATCGGCCTCGCCGAGCTGGCCAGTCTGGCGTCGAACCGGTCCGCCTGAGGAGATGACCACCCCGGCATCGATCGAGTCCACCGAGCGTGGTCTCCGCGCGCAGGCAGCCAAACTGCTCGTTTTCGCCGCATCACCGGCGGCGCGCCCGGCCCGGTTGGGCTTCCTCGGGGCGGCGCTGATCACCGCGGGCGGTCTCGGGGCCGGCAGTACCCGTCTGCATGATCCGCTGCTGGAATCGCTGCACATGTCCTGGCTGCGCTTCGGCCACGGCCTGGTGCTGTCCTCGGTACTGCTGTGGGGCGGCGTCGCACTGATGTTGCTGGCCTGGATGTGGCTGGGCCGCCGCGTGGTCGACGGCACCGCCACCCAGTACACGATGCTCGCGACCACCGCATTCTGGTTGACCCCGCTGCTGCTGAGTGCGCCGGTGTTCAGCCGCGACACCTATTCGTACCTGGCGCAGGGCGCGCTGCTGCGGGACGGCTTCGATCCTTACGTCGTCGGGCCGATCGAGAATCAGAACTCGCTGCTCGACGATGTCAGCCCGATCTGGACCACCACCACCGCCCCGTACGGTCCGGCGTTCATCCTGGTGGCCAAATTCGTGACGATGATCGTCGGCAACAATGTCGTCGAGGGCACCATGCTGCTGCGGCTGTGCATGCTGCCGGGGCTGGCCCTGCTGATCTGGGCGACGCCCCGGATCGCCCGCCATATCGGCGCCAACTCGGCAGCGGCACTGTGGATCTGCGTGCTGAACCCGCTGGTGATCATCCACCTGATGGGCGGCGTGCACAACGAGATGCTGATGGTCGGGCTGATGATGGCCGCGATCGCGCTGACCTTCGGCGGCAGACCGATCGTCGGGGTGGGCTTCATCGCCACCGCGGTGGCGGTCAAAGCCACCGCGGGCATCGCGCTGCCCTTCATGGTGTGGGTGTGGATGCGACGACTGCGCGACACCCGCGGCTACCGGCCGGTGCCGGCCTTCGCCTTCGCGACCGCGGCGTCGATCGCCATCTTCGGCGCGGTGTTCGCGGTGCTCTCCCTGCTGGCCGGGGTCGGCCTGGGATGGCTGACGGCCCTTGCCGGTTCGGTGAAGATCATCAACTGGCTCACCCTGCCCACCGCGACGGCCAACATGATCAACTCGATCGGCGGGCTGCTGATGCCGGTCAACTTCTACGCCGTGCTGGAAGTCACCCGCATCATCGGCATCGCGATCATCGCGATCTCACTTCCCTTGCTGTGGTGGCGTTTCCGGCACACCGACCGTGAGGCGCTGACCGGGATAACGCTGGCGCTCGGGGTGGTGGTGCTGTTTGTGCCCGCCGCGCTGCCCTGGTACTACACCTGGCCGCTGGCGGTGCTGTCCACGCTGTGGCAGAGCCGCGCCGCGATCGCGTTGATCGCCGGTTTCTCGACGTGGATCATGGTGATCTTCAAGCCCGACGGGTCGCACGGTATGTACTCGTGGCTGCACGTGCTGCTCGCCACCACGTGCGCGGTGGCGGCCTGGTTCTGGCTGTCGCGGGCCCCGGAGGCGCCCGCGGGTGAGCCCGCCGGCCAGTAGGCCACCGCCCTAGTAGGCCATCGCCTGAGCGCGCCGGATCACCTCGCGGGCCTGATGCGATCGCAGCGCGTCCACCGGCCGGGCGTTCTCCAGGCGTTCCGTGCTGCCGTCGCGGCTAAGCGTCAGCGACGCATCCGGGGTGAACAGCCACCGCATGGCCTCGGTGACGTCGAACCCGCCGTCCTTGAGAACCACGAGCAGTCCCGGCAGCGGTTTGACCACGTTGCCCTTCTCGTCGAAGAACACCTTCGGCACCACGATGGCGCCGTTGCGGCGCACGCCCATGAGGTGGCCGTCGCGCAGATGCTGGTGCACCTTGGTGACCGAGACGCCGAGAAGCTTGGACACCTCGGACAGTTCGAGGACGGTTTCGTCGGGATCGAGGATGTCTTTGGCCGCCGGGATGCTCACCGCACAGATTCTAAGCGGAGTCACCGAGATCCGTACCATGACTTCGATGGACACCTACCAGCGAGCCGACCCGCTCATCGGTGCCGCGCTGGAGGGCCGCTACCGCGTCGACGCCGTCATCGCCACCGGCGGGATGTCGACGGTGTACCGCGGCCTGGACACCCGGCTGGACCGGCCGGTGGCGCTCAAGGTGATGGACTCACGCTACTGCGGGGACATCCAGTTCCTCACCCGCTTCCAGCGCGAGGCCAAGGCGGTGGCCCGGTTGAAGGGCGACGGTCTGGTCGCCGTCTACGACCAGGGCGGTGGGGCCCCCGGCGACGAACCGCCGTTTCTGGTCATGGAATTGATCGACGGGGGCACCCTGCGCGAACTGCTGCGTGAACGCGGACCGATGCCCCCGCACGCGGTCGCCGCCGTGCTGCGGCCGATCTGCCACGGCCTGGGGGTGGCGCATGCCGCCGGACTGGTGCACCGCGATGTGAAGCCGGAGAACGTGCTGATCTCGGATGACGGTGAGGTCAAGATCGCCGATTTCGGTCTGGTGCGGGCGGTCGCGGAGGCCGGCATCACCTCGACCAGCGTCATCTTGGGCACGGCCGCCTACCTGTCCCCCGAGCAGGTCGGCACCGGCGAATCGGACCCGCGCAGCGATGTCTACGCGGTGGGAATCCTGGCCTATGAGCTGCTCACCGGGCGCACCCCGTTCACCGGGGACAGCGCGCTGTCGGTGGCCTACCAGCGGATGGACAACGATGTGCCGCCGCCGAGTTCGGCGATCGCCGGGGTGCCCGCACAGTTCGACGCCCTGGTCCGCCGGGCCACCGACCGTGACCCGGCCGTCCGGTTCGCCGACGCCGCCGAACTCGGCGATGCACTCGAAGAGGTCATCGCCGAACTCGGATTGCCCGCGTTCCGGGTCCCCGCGCCCAGCCAGTCGGCCCAGCACCGCGCTGCCACCGCGTTCCACAGTCGGGTCCAGCCCGACCCCAGCACCGACCGGCATCCACCCGCCGGCGCGCGCGCACCGGATCCCCGGCGCGATACGCGGGTCTTCTCCCCCGCCGAGTTACCGCTGCCCGATGAGCGCGAATATCAGCCCCTCACAGGCCAATTCGCCGGAATAGACCTCGAACAGTTCCATTGGGCGCGTCAGCGCAGCAAACGGGTGCTGGCGGCCTGGGTGGTCACCGTGCTCATCCTGGCCGGGCTGCTGGCCGTCGGCGCCTGGACGCTGGGCAATAATCTGGCGACCCTGATCTGATCCCGGGTCGATCGGCTCCCGGGGTCAGCCGCGCAGCATCTCGGCGACCAGGAACGCCAGCTCCAGGGACTGCTGGGTGTTCAGCCGCGGGTCGCAGGCCGTCTCGTAACGGCCGGCCAGATCGGAATCGGAGATGTCCTGCGCACCTCCGAGACATTCGGTGACGTTCTCACCGGTGATCTCGACGTGGATACCGCCGGGATGGGTGCCCAGTGCGTGGTGCACCTCGAAGAACCCCTGGACCTCGTCGACGATCCGGTCGAAATGCCGGGTCTTGTAGCCGGTCGAGGACTCGTGGGTGTTGCCGTGCATGGGATCGCACTGCCAGATCACCTGGTGCCCGGACGCCTGCACCTTCTCGATGATCGCCGGCAGCACGTCGCGGACCTTCTGGTTGCCCATCCGGCTGATCAGCGTCAGACGTCCCGGCTCGTTGCGCGGATCGAGCCGCTCGACGTACTCGACCGCCAGTTCCGGCGAGGTGGTCGGGCCGATCTTGATACCGATCGGGTTGGCGATCACCTCGGCCAGCGCGACATGGGCGCCGTCGATCTGGCGGGTGCGCTCACCGATCCACAGGTAGTGCGCGGACAGGTCGTAGAGCTTGGGCTCGTCGGCCGAATCGGGGGCCGCCCCGGAGTCCATCCGCAGCATCGCACGTTCGTAGTCGAGGACCAGCGCCTCGTGGCTGGCGTAGATCTCGGCGGTGTCCAGGTTGCGGTCGTTGACTCCGCAGGCCGTCATGAAGCGCAGCCCGCGGTCGATCTCCCCGGCCAGCGCCTCGTAGCGGGCGCCGGCGGGCGAGGTCCGTACGAACTCGCGGTTCCAGTCGTGCACGGCCTGCAGCGATGCCATCCCCGAGGAGGTCAGCGCGCGCACCAGATTCATCGCGGCGCTGGCATTGGCGTAGGCCCGCACCAAACGCGACGGATCATGCTGGCGGATGGCGTCGTCGGGCGCGAACCCGTTGATCATGTCGCCGCGGTAGGACTTCAAGCCCAGTGCATCGGTATCCGAGGAGCGCGGTTTGGCGTACTGGCCGGCGATCCGGGCCACCTTGACCACCGGCATGCTGGCGCCGTAGGTGAGCACCACGGCCATCTGCAGCAGGGTCCGGATGTTGGCCCGGATGTGCGGCTCGGTGTTGTCCACGAACGTCTCGGCGCAGTCGCCGCCCTGCAGCAGGAATGCCTCACCACGGGCGACGGCCGCCAGCTGGCTCTTGAGCTTCTCGACCTCCGACGGCACGGTCACCGGTGGCACGCTCTCCAGCACGGTGCGCATCGCCTTGGCCTGACCGGGATCCCAGCTGGGCTGCTGCAGGGCCGGCTTGGCCAACGCCGAATCGAGGCGCTGGCGCAGGCCCTCGGGAAGCGGCGGGAGCGCGGGCAGCTGATCGATGGGCACGTCGACGGTCCAGTTCACCGCTCCATGGTAACTGCGCGCCCACACCGGATTGACCAGCCATACCCGCAGCTCAGGACCTAACTGCCCAGTCCCCCTGATCCGTCATCAGCTCATAGCGGTGCAGGTTGTGCCGCGCGTCGACGAGCGCGTCGTGAGCGTCGCGCGGACGCGGTGGCATCCGCGGGCAGCCGCGCTCCTCCCAGAACTGACGCAGCTCCCTGGTGAACCGCGGTATCGCCGGCGGCAGATCGGTCATCGGACCCCACAGCTGGCAGAGCACCACGTGGTCGTAGGCGCCGACCCAGGCCCACAGCTCGATCGGCTCGTCCCCGTCGATATCGAAGAAGTCCTCCAACTCGGTGCGGATCTGCCGCCGCGAACGCCACAGCTTCGACGACGGTGAGGGCAGCTTGGGCAGCACGTTTTTGCGCACCCAGCTACCGGCCCGCTCCGGATCGAATTCCGTTGAGATGGCGTAATATTCGCGACCGTCCTCGGCGGCCACCCCGATCGAGATGAGCTCGATGGTGCGACCGTTGTCGATGAACTCGGTGTCGTAGAAGAAACGCATGGGTCAAGAAACTCCCTGTGTGGGCGCCGGCGCGGCATGGATCTCGCGGTCGAGTTCCTCGTTGACCAAGGCATCGTCCGGGAAGTGCGGTTCCCCGGCAACCACGTGCTGCACCCACAATTTCGCCTGCACCACCGGCCGACGCAACTTGCGTTCCCGTTCCAGGGCCTTGTGCATCTTGCGGGGGCGCGTGGTGTAACGCCAGCGTGCCCACGGGGCGTGCGGCCGAGACAGCCGGATGGCGCCGATGAACAGCAATGGGGTGATGAACATGCCCACCAGACCGGTCCACACCTTGCCCTTGAGCAGCACCACCACCGCCAGCGCCAGGGTGAGCACCGCCATCGCGATGACGAGCGCTCGGGCCGCCAGGGTGTCGTCGGCCCGCCAGATGTTGATATCGAAGAAGGACAGCGGGTTGAACCCGAGGATGAGCAGGCCCGCGACGGCGATCGCCACGAACACCGCATCCACCGAGGTCCGGCCGTCCTCGGCCCAGTACACGTCCTGCAGGTGCAGGATCAGCGCGAACTCGTCGAGCACCAGCGCCGCACCGATCCCGAAGAGCACCGCGGCGACGGTGAATTCGACCACCCCGCCGTTGACGGCCAGGGTCACCATGGTCACGCCGGACACCATGACCAGCACGACGCCGATCACCACGTGGTGCAGGTGCACCCCGCCGCCGACGGAAAGGTTGCGCGGCTGCCACCATTTGCGCGGCGCGTCGGTCGCGGGGTGGCTGCGGATGTAGCGCACGATGAGGCGTGTCAGGAAGAACGTCATGATGAACGCGATCAGACAGCACAACAACGGCAGTCGGTCGCTGGTGATGAAGTCCAGCTGGACGTTCAGATGCACGGTCGAGAAGATACGCCGATCGGCGCCCTGTCCGGGCCATCGGCCGCCGTGTGCCGTCCAGCGCGTCGCGCGCCCCCGATAGGCTGGTCGGCGAAATGAGGATTCGGTGGACGCCCGTCGGGCCTGCGGGGCGGCTGTCGGTGCTGTGGCGGCTCTTTCAGCTGGCAACCCTGGCGATGCTCGGCTGGGCGGCCTGGCGGCTGTTGGGCCACGCCGTCTACCGCATCGATATCGACGTGTACCGGATGGGCGGTCGCGCCTGGCTGGACGGCACCGAGCTCTACAACGACGCCACCGTCTTCCAGACCCAGGCCGGACTGGACCTGCCGTTCACCTATCCGCCGCTGGCCGCCGCGGCGTTCTCGCCGTTCGCCGTGCTCACGCTGCCCGCGGCCAGCGCCGCGATCACCCTGACCACCCTGGTGCTGCTGATCGTGTCCACGCATATCGTGCTCACCCGGCTGCGGGTGTGGGAACACTCGTCGCTGCGGACGCCGGCCTGGGCACGCCGCGGCTGGCTGGCCGCCGCGCTGGTGGCCCCGGCGGTGACATTCGTCGAACCGATCCGGGCCAACTTCGAATTCGGCCAGATCAACGTGGTGCTGATGACGCTGGTGATCGCCGACTGCGTGCCGCGGCGCACGCCGTGGCCGCGCGGCCTGCTGCTGGGTCTGGCCATCGCGGTGAAGCTGACCCCGGCGGTCTTCCTGCTGTACTTCCTGCTGCGCCGCGACGTGCGCGCGCTGCTGGTCACCACGGCCTCGGCGCTGGCGGCCACCCTGCTCGGGTTCGCGCTGGCCTGGCGCGACTCGTGGGTGTACTGGACCGAGACGCTGCGTGACACCGACCGCATCGGGTCCGCGACGCTGAACACCAACCAGAACATCTCCGGCATGCTGGCCCGGCTCGGCGCCGGTGAGGAAGCGCGTTTCGCGCTGTGGGTGCTGCTGTGCTTCGCCGTACTCGGGTTGACCGTCTGGGCGGTGCTGCGGCTGCTGCGTGCGGGTGCCGAGAGCGACGAGGCCGTGCTGGCGGTGATCTGCGTGGCGATGTTCGGGCTGGTGGTGTCCCCGGTGTCGTGGTCGCATCACTGGGTGTGGGTGCTGCCGACCGTGGTGGTGACCGTGGTCGTCGGGCTGCGCCGTCACGCCCTGGGTCTGGTGCTGGTGGGCCTGGCGGGTCTGGCGCTGACGATCTGGACGCCGATCACGCTGATGCCCGAACACCAGGAGACGGCGGCCTCGCTGTGGCGCAGGCTCGCCGGCGGATCGTATCTGTGGTGGGCGCTCGCGGTGATCATCGCGGCCGGCACCGTGCGCCCGTCACGGGTTCCGGTCGACGGCCGCCAGCCCGCCGACCCGCTGCCCGCGCAGTCGACTTAGCCCGCCTTGGCGGTCACCGCGGGCTTGGCTGCGGCCTCGGCCTTCTCCTTGAGATCGGCCGCGTACAGGTCGACGTACTCCTGACCGCCCAGCCGCATCAACTCGTACATCACCTCGTCGATGACGGCACGCTCGATGAACCGGTTACCGGCCAGCCCCTCGAACCGGCTGAAATCCATCGGCTTGCCGAAGCGGACCTCGACCCGCCCGAAATGCCACATCTTGCCGCCGGGAGGATTGACGACGTTGGTTCCGATCATCGCGACCGGAATGACCGGGACGCCGCTCTCCAGGGCGACACGGGCCAGGCCGGTCTTGCCCTTGTAGAGCCGACCGTCCGGGGAGCGGGTGCCCTCCGGGTACATCCCGAGCAGTTTTCCTTCGGCCAGAATTCGCTGTGCCGTCGTCAGCGCAGCGTGTGCCGAGTCGGCGTCGGTGCGGTCGATCGGCACCTGGCCGGTCGAGGAGTAGAAGAACTTGGTCAGCTTGCCCTTGAGGCCGGTGCCGGTGAAGTACTCGGCCTTAGCCAGGAAGGTGATGCGGCGCTTGACCACCAGCGGAAGATAGAAGCTGTCCGCGACGGCCAGGTGGTTACTGGCCAGGATCACCGCGCCGGAGTCCGGAACATATTCCAGCCCTTGCACTTTCGGCCGACCCAGCAGGGACAGCAACGGGCCCATCAGGATGTACTTGTAGAACCAGAACCACATGGACCCTCCTGCGACGTCGCCCCACCACGATCGGGCCAGACCGGCACAACTCTACCCAGCGTCAGTGAGTGCGACCACACGGCGGCCGTCAATCCTCGAGCGTCACCGGGATCTGCTCGTATCGGCCGAATCCGCCTACCGGCCGATCACCGTCGGCCGGCGGCGGGGGCGGGGGCGGCGGAGCGGGCGGCTGCGGATCGCCGACCATCGCGCGGATCACCGTGAGCAACGCGACGCTGTGCTCGGCGATCACCGACAGCAGCGGGTGCTGTTCACCGTTGACCAGTGCGGCCAACGCGCAGACCGGGCACCACACCTGCTGGCACGGGCCGGGCCCGGAACCTTCGGCGCCGGCGCGCGCGGCCGCCATCCGTACCGCTGGGTCGAGCTTGTCCAGGATGGCCTGCGCGAGTTGCCGCAGTTCCGGTGGAATGTCGGTGTGGGGGCCGGTCATGTGGGCCACACCTCCGGATTCGGTCTGAAGCGCACCGTCAATTCCCCGCCTCGGAACTGCGCGTCGATCACGATGCAGCGTCGCAGCACAGATGCCAGCCGAACCCGTCGGCGCAACCCCCCGGACCCGATGATCAGATCATCGTCGACCCGGCCCAGTGTGAGCGCACCGCGGTCGACCTGCGGCAACTCTAGCCGCATCCGGTACACGGCATCGAGGCCGGTGCCGGATTCGCGGTCCACCACCGGGCGCAGCGGGCCCGGTGGTGGTGAACCGTCCCGCAATCGGGCGGCATCGAGCAGTTCACCCAGCGCCTTGGGCCCGATCGGCTCGCCGGCCAGGTGCGGCACCAGCACCAGCTTCACATCGCCGATGGCGGTGTCCAGCTCGCCGAGCACCACCTGCTGCTCGGCGATGCGTTCGGAGTACCAGTCGAACGCCGGGTGCGCGGGCAGGTTGCGGTATTCGAAGGAATCATCCTGCACCAGAATCTGATTGACCAGCAGCTCCTCGACCCGAACCCCCATCAGCGCCAGTGACCCGAGCGTGCGCGCGGCTTCCGCGGCGACCACCCGCTCGGCGGTGAGCACCAGATGCGCGCTCACCCGTGACGCGTCGGCAAGCAGGGCCGAGAGCTTCTCGGTACCGTCGGCGACCCGCTCCACCAACGCCACGGTGGCGGCCGAAGCCAGGTCGGCCGGCGGTTGGCCGAGACGGCGGTGCCGTGGCCAGGCCCGCTCCAGGTACAGGCCGAACGTCGCGGGCAGGGTCAGCATGCGCAGCGCGTCGGCGGTCGAGGCGCAGTCCACCACGACGTGATCCCACGCCCCGGAGTCGGCGAGTTCGCCGACCTCGTGCAGGCCGAGCACCTCCTGGACGCCGGGCAGCGCCGAAAGCTCCTCGGGAGCAAGCGTTCCCAACTCAGAGTGCGGGAACTTGTCCACCAGGACGGCGGCGATCTCACGCCATCGGGTCTCCAGCAGGGCCAGCGTGTCCAGTGCCAGCGCGTCGAGGAATCCGCCGCCCCCGTCGCCGGATCCGGTATCCAGGTCCGCCAATACCCGGGTCGGCTCCCGTCGTCCGGTCGGGACGACGCTCACGCCCAGCACATCGCCGGTGGAATGCGCCTGATCGGTGGACACGATGAGCACCCGAAGACCGCTGCGCGCCGCGCGGACAGCGGTGGCGGTGGCCAACGTCGACTTGCCTACCCCACCCTTGCCGACGAACAGGCTGACCCGGGCGGGCGCGGGTGAAACCTCGGCACTCAGCTCACTGCCACCTCTACTCGCTTCTTGAGGTCCTTCAGCGCGGTGTCGGTGAGTCGCCGCTCGGCTTTGCGTTTGAGCAGCCCAATCATCGGAATGACCAGGTCGACGGAGAGCTCGTAGGTGACGTCGGTGCCGGAACCCTTGGGCGACAACCGATACGCCCCGTCGAGGGCCTTGAGCAGCGAACTGGAGACCAACGTCCAGGTGACCGACTGACGATCGGTGGGCCAGTGATAGGACAGCACCATGGTGTCCCGGAGCACCGCGGCATCCAGCACCAGCCGGGCCGTCTTCGGGTAGCCCGAGGCGTCGGCGTCGAGCACCTCGGTTTCCTTGTACTCGGCCACCCATTGCGGGTAGGAGCCGATATCGGCGATCACGTCCATCACCGTCGAGGGGTCAGCCTCGATGTAAATCGTCTGCGCCGTCTTCTCCGCCACGCCCAGAAATCTACCCTCACCCCTTCGGCCCCGGCTCGGCGTCGCGGGACCACCGCATCAGGCCAGGCGGGAGACCCCCACCGGTCGCGCGGCCTCCAGCCGCGCCTTGACCTCGAAGGCCATGTTCTTGCCCGCCACCCGGCGGGCGTGGTTCAGCTTTGCCAGATCCAGCCGTGCCGGGTCGCCGGGCGGCTCGGCGTGCAGGAAGTAGTGCAGGATGACACCGTCCATCATGGGCTGCAACCAGACCTCCATGGTGCCGGTCAACGCCCCGGCCACCGTCCAGCGCTGGCCGGCCGGACCGCGGTCCTCCACCACCGTGAGCCGCAGATCGGGCCACCAGCGCCGCCAGCTCGACGTGTCGGCGACCGCCCGCCCGACATCGGCCGGGTCGGCGCACACAAAGGTCTCATCGGCGATCTGCACGCTGTTCATGGCCCAATAGCTTCACACATGCGCCGCCGCCGGGGCTGTGGTGTCGCCGACTAGGCTGTCGCCAGAAAATCCGTCACCAGGACCCGAGGGGCCACAATCGTGCGTGAGTTCACCGTTCCGGCATCGTTCGAGATCGCCGAGTATGACACCGTCGTCAGCTCGGTCTACACACACGAACGCGAGGACCCCGACCATGTCATCTTCCAGCGCCTGGTGGACGGCACCTGGACCGATGTCACCTGCGCTCAGGCCGCCGGCCAGATCCGTTCGGCCGCTTTGGGTCTGATCGCTCACGGAGTGCGCCCCGGCGACCGGGTCGCGCTGCTGTCGGCCACCCGTTACGAATGGCCGATCATCGACTTCGCGATCCTGTCCATCGGGGCGGTCACCGTGCCGATCTACGAGACTTCGGCGCCCGAGCAGATCCGCCATGTGCTCACCGACTCGGGCTCGGTGCTGGTGCTCGCCGAGACCGATGCGCACGCCGACCGTGTCGAGCAGCTCAAAGACCAGTTGCCCGAGGTGCGCACCGTGCTGCGCATCGAGAGCGCCACCACCGAGCCCGCCCTCGACGTGCTGGCCCGGGCCGGGGCATCCGAAGATCCCGCCGCCATCGATGCCCGGGTCGCGGCGATCAAGTCGACCGACCCGGCGACGCTGATCTACACCTCGGGCACCACCGGCCTGCCCAAGGGCTGCCAGCTGACCCATTCCAACCTGCTCTACGAGATCCGGGGCGCCAAGGCCGCCTTCCCGACGCTGCTGCGCAAGGGCGAGCGGTTGCTGGTCTTCCTGCCGCTGGCGCACGTGCTGGCCCGGGCGATCACCATCGGCGCGTTCGCCAACAAGGTCGCGCTCGGCTTCACCAGCGATATCAAGAACCTGGTGCCGGCCCTGGGCGTCTTCAAGCCGACGCTGGTGGTGTCGGTGCCGCGGGTGTTCGAGAAGGTGTACAACACCGCCGAGCAGAACGCGCGCAACGACGGTAAGGGCCGCATCTTCGACATCGCCGCCCACACCGCCATCGAGTTCAGCCAGGCCACCGACGCCGGCGGGCCCGGTTTGGTGTTGAAGCTCAAGCACGCGTTGTTCGACAAGCTGGTCTACGGCAAGCTGCGTGCCGCCCTGGGTGGCAATTGCCGCGCCGCGATCTCCGGTGGCGCACCGTTGGGCGCCCGGCTGGGGCACTTCTACCGCGGTGTCGGCCTGACCATCTACGAAGGCTATGGACTGACCGAGAGCAGCGCCGCGGTCACCGCCAACCAGGTGGGCGCGGTCAAGATCGGTTCGGTCGGTAAGTTGTTGCCCGGCAACAGCATGCGACTGGCCGACGATCACGAGCTGCTGCTCCGCGGCGGGGTGGTGTTCAGCGGCTATTGGCGCAACGAGCAAGCCACCAAGGACGCTTTCACCGACGGCTGGTTCCACACCGGCGACCTCGGTGACATCGACGCCGACGGCTTCCTGACGATTATCGGGCGCAAGAAGGAGATCATCGTCACCGCCGGCGGCAAGAATGTTGCCCCGGCGGTGCTCGAGGACCGGCTGCGCGCGCATCCGTTGATCAGCCAGGCGATGGCGGTCGGCGACGCCCAACCGTTCATCGCGGCGTTGATCACCATCGACCCGGAGGCCTTCGTGGGCTGGAAACAGCGCCACGGCAAGGCGGAGTCCGCGTCGGTGGCCGATCTGACCGAGGACCCCGACCTCACCGCCGAGATCGAGCTGGCGGTCAAGGAGGCCAATCAGGCGGTGTCCAAGGCCGAGGCGATCCGCACCTTCCGGGTGCTGCCGGTCGATTTCACCGAGGACACCGGTGAGCTCACCCCGACGCTGAAGGTCAAGCGCAAGGTGGTCGCGGAGAAGTTCGCCGACGATATCGCGGCGATCTACGCCTGATCGCCCGCGGGCTCAGCGGGGCGTCAGCAGCCGCTGCAGTCGCGCACCCTGGGTGCGCCACTGCCAGTTCCGCACGACCCAGTCCCGCCCCGCCGCGCCCATCCGGGCCGCGGTGTCCGGGTCGGCAAGCAGGTCGCCGACGGCGGCGGCGATGGCGTCCACATCGGTGCCGTCGACCACCCAGCCGGTCTCGCCGTCGCGCACCGTTTCCGGGGCGCCCCCGGAGCGGCCGGCCACCACCGGCACACCGGACGCCGACGCCTCCAGGAACACGATGCCGAGGCCCTCGACGTCCAGTCCTGCGCCGCGGGTGCGGCACGGCATGGCGAACACGTCGGCCATCGCGTGGTGAGCCGGCAGTTCCTCGCCCGGGACGCCGCCGGTGAACAGCACATCGTCGGCCACCCCGATGCGGTGCGCGAGTTTGTGCAGGCTCTCCCGGTACGGTCCGCCACCGACGATCACCAGCGCCGCACCGGGCACCCGCCGGCGGATCTGGTCGAACGCGCGGATCAGCATGTCCTGGCCCTTGCGCGGCACCAGCCGGGACAGGCACACAACCACCGGCCGGTCCCCCAGCTCATAACGGGCACGCAGTTGCGCGCGGGACACCGAGTCGGGGGTGAAGCGGTCGACATCGACCCCGGGAGACAGTCGTTCCAGGCTGGCCCGCGGACCGAACGCCGCGGCGAACCGACCCCGGGTGTAGCCGCTGACGTAGGTGATCACGTCGGCGTCGTCGCCGATGCGGCGCAGCGCGTGGCGCGCCACCGGCAGCATCGACCAGCCGACCTCGTGGCCGTGCGTGCTGGCCACCACCCGGGTGGCACCGGCCTTGCGCGCCAGCGGTGACAGCAGGGCAAGCGGCGCTGCCGCGCCGAACCACACCGTCTCGATGCCGTGTTCGGCGATCAGGGCACGCATCCGGTGGGCGACCGTCGGTTCGGGCACCATCAGCGTGGTCGGGTGACGCACCACCCGGTAACCGGCGCGCTCGTCGTAGTCCGGCGCGCCCTTCCAGGTCGGGGCGTACACCGTCAGCTCGTGGTTGCCCGTGCTGGTCAGCTCGCCGACGAAGGCCTCCAGATACGACTGGATGCCACCGCGACGCGGGGGAAAGTCATTGGTCACCAACAGCACCCGGGTCATCGCTCTCCTCATACCGGCCGGCGGCGTCATCCGGTCATCCACCGGCGCCACTGCACCAGCACGTCGCCGATATCTTCGTGCAGTGTCTCGCGCACGGCGGTGGCCGGGTCGGGATGTCCCGGGCCGCAGGCCCGCAGGTACAACGCACGCAGTGTCTGCGGGCCGTACCGGTCGGCAATGTAGCGGCTGAACCACCACGCCCGGTCGTAGGCCAGCGACCGGGCCGCCCCCGTGGTCTGCAGGTCGGTGTCCTCGGGCAGCCGAGCCAACAACTCGGCACGCTCGGGTCCCGGTGCAGCGGCGGCCGGGCGGCCCACATAGTCGGCGACGCCCTCGGTGCCCCACAGCGGGGCGTCCGCAACCGTCTGCCCCCGCGCGGCGTAGTGGAACAGTTCGTGGCGCACCACGATCCGCAGCGCGGTGTCGCTCATGTCCGCCGCGCCCGGCGCGAACACGATGCCGTCGGCGGTGGTGGCCGCGGCGATATCGGGGCTGCCGTGCGCGAGCACACGGAACTGTTCGGTGGATTCGGTGACCACGACCACGATCTCGCGCGGCCAATCAGGCCCCCAGAACCCGGTGACGGCGGCCACTGCCGCGGGGAGTTCGGCGCTGAGGCGGCCGATCATCGGCGTGCTGCGTGCGCCGCCGAGGCCGCGCAGTCGGGCGGTGCGCCCGTCGGGCAGCGAGATGCTGGTTGTCGCCGCGGTACTGGGCGTCGAACTGGGCGTCGCACTGGGCGTTGGAGGCACCGGCGGTGAGTCAGCCTGGCACCCGGACAGCAGGACCGCGGCGGTCAGCGCGCCGCACAGTGCATGCCTCAGTAGCTGCGTGCCTCAGTAGCGACGCACGTTGTAGATCGGTGCGTTGTTGACCGGGGCCACCACCACGGGCTTACCGAAGGTCGAAGCGTGCACCATCATGCCGTCGCCGATGTAGATGCCGACATGTGAGGCATCGGAGTAGTAGGACACCACGTCGCCGGGCTGCATCTGGTCGGTCGACACGGCCTGCCCACCGGCAGCCAGCGCATAACTGGAATGCGGGAGTGCGATGCCGGCCTGCTGGAAGGCCCACTTCACCAAGCCGGAGCAGTCGAAGGCGCCGGGGCCCTCGGCCCCCCACGAGTAGGGCGAGCCGACGCGGGTCAGCGCCGCCTGCATGGCGACCGCGGCCGGACCGGAACCCGGCGCGGCTGCCGGCGGGGCGATATCCCCGGGCGGGATGCCCTCGGGCGGCGCGGCCAGTACACCGGGGTCGTTGTTCGGCAACGCTTCGGGGGCGGGCGCGGGAGCCGGGGCCGGCATCGGCGGGATGGCCGCCAGCGCCTCACGCTGGGCCGGGGTGAGCACCTCGTACTGCGACTTGACGACGGCGATCTCGACCTGCAGTTTGCTTTGCTTGGATTGCAGGTCCGCGCGCACCGCGGCGGCCTGCTCGGCGGCCGTCTTGGCGTTGGCCGCGGACTGGGCGGAGGCCGATTCGGCCTGGGCGGCCCGCACGTTGGTGTCCCGGAAGTTCTGCATCTGCACCGACATCTCGGTGGCCATCACGCGCTGCACGGCCAGCTGGTCGATCAACACCTGCGGGGAGCTCGCGGTCAGCATGGAGTCCAGACCGTCGGTGCGCCCGCCCATGTACTGCGCGGCGGCCATCTTGTCGACGGCGCCCTGAAACTTTGCCAGATCGGCCTTGGCGGCGTTGACCGCCGCGATGTCGGCGGCGTGCTTTTCTTCGGCTGCACGCTGCGCGGCCAGCTTGTTGTCGAGGTCAAGCTGCGCGGCATGCATGTTCTCGGTAGCGATCTCGGCTTGATGCGACAGCTCGTTGAGCTTTGCCAGTGCGTCCTCGGCCGGGTCGGCCTGCACACCGGCGGCAAGGGCGCCACCGAATACGATGAGGCTCGCCAACGCACCGACCAGGGATCGTTGAACGCCACTGTTGCGTCGATGTGTGCGATGGGGCCTCAAGATATTGCGTCCTTACCACTGCGCTTACGCCGCGACGATCTGCTCTCAGGTCTCGAATAGGTTACGAAACGGCATCGGGCTTGTCCAACGGGAGACGTGAACTTAACAGGCATCCGGGATGAAATTCGGACTTCCCGGCGTTGCCAAAGGTCAGTCGCGTGTCCTCACGCCACACCAGTTCTACCATCCGGACCCTCGTGGCGATGGATCGGAACAAGGCGCAGCCGAGGCGCCAACCCGGCGTCTGCCAGCACCGCGAGCGCCTGGCGCTCATCGTCCAGCAAAGTTTCGGGTACGCCGAGCAGCACGCTGATCACGCAGTCCTGGCAGCCCGGCCCGCGCACCGCGCAGTCATCGCAGTCGATCACCACCGAACCGGTGTCCGGTGTTTCGTCGACCTGGTCGGTCCGGTCTTGTGTCATCGGGGTCGCCTTTCGTGTCCTGAGCAGTTCCTCGGCACCGTAACGACGGGTACCGACACGCCCGTCGACGACCGACACGCTGAACCGGGTTGTCGGCGCCGGGGCCTACCGTCACCGGTGTGCAGCAGCTGAGCTTCGCCGATGTGGACCCGATGGCGGATCTGGCACTGGCCGACACCACGTTCGTCGTGGTGGACCTGGAGACCACCGGCGGCCGTGCCAACGCCAGCACACCCGGCGGGAACGACCATGACGCGATCACCGAGATCGGCGCGGTCAAGATCCGCGGCGGCGTGGTGCTCGGCGAGCTGGCCACCCTGGTCGACCCGGGCCGCAGCATCCCGCCGCAGATCGTTCAGTTGACCGGCATCACCTCGGCGATGGTCCACGACGCACCCCGCATCGAGACCGTGCTGCCCGCGTTCCTGGAGTTCGCCCGGGGCGCGGTGCTCGTCGCGCACAACGCCGGGTTCGATATCGGGTTCCTGCGGGCGGCGGCACAGCGACTCGACATCACCTGGCCTCGGCCGCCGGTGCTGTGCACGGTACGGCTGGCGCGGCGGGTGCTGACCCGCGACGAGGCGCCCAGCGTGAAACTGTCGGCACTGGCGCGGCTGTTCTCGGCCACCACCACCCCCACCCACCGCGCCCTCGACGATGCCCGCGCCACCGTCGACGTGCTGCACGGGCTCATCGAGCGGGTCGGGAACCAGGGTGTGCACAGCTATCCGGAGCTACGCGCCTACCTGCCCGATGCCACCGCCCCGCAGCGCCGAAAGCGGCACCTGGTCAACGGTGTCCCGGCCCGGCCCGGGGTGTACCTGTTCCGCGGGCCGTCCGAAGAGGTGCTCTACATCGGGACCGCGGTGGATCTCCGCCGCCGGGTGGGCCAGTACTTCACCGGGGCCGACCCACGGACCCGGATGAAGGAGATGGTGGCGCTGGCGACCCGCGTGGATCACGTGGAGTGCGCGCACGAACTGGAGGCCGGGGTGCGCGAACTCCGGCTGCTGGCCGCGCACGCCCCGCCCTACAACCGCAGGTCCAAATTCCCGCGCCGCTGGTGGTGGATCACCCTCACCGACGAGGCGTTTCCGCGTTTCTCGGTGGTGCGCGCGCCGCGCACTTCCCGCATGATCGGGCCGTTCACCTCCCGCGCGGACGCCGTCTGCGCGGTCGACGTCCTGGCCCGCGGCACCGGTGTGCGGACCTGCACCGCCCGGCTGTCGCGCAGCGCGCTCCACCTCTGCGAGGAGCGCGAACTCTCCCCCTGCCCCGCGACGCGCGGTGCCGATATGGCCGGCTACGCCGGCGCCGCGCAACGGGCCGCCGACCTGCTCGACGGCGTCGAGGATGCCGCGTTCAGGACGGTGCTCACCCAGATCGAGGCGCTGGCGAGCCTGCACCGTTACGAGACGGCGGCCCGGTTGCGCGATCACACCGCGGCCGCGGTGCAGGCCACCTGGCGGGGGCAGCGGCTGCAGGCCCTGGCCGCGGTGGACGAACTGATCGCGGCGCGTCCCGACGGGCACGGCGGCTGGGAACTGGCCGTCATCCGGCACGGACAGCTGGCCTCGGCCGGGTGTGCCCGGCGCGGCGTGCCACCGATGCCCGTCGTCGAGGCGATAACCGCTGCGGCGCAAGCGATCCTGCCCCAGCAGGCACCGCTGGGCGGTGCGCTGGTGGAGGAGACGGCACTGCTGACCCGATGGCTGACCGGACCGGGGGTCCGCATCGTCAGCTGCGCGGGCGGGTACAGCAGTCCGATCGGGTCGGCGGCGCGCTGGGCGGACTGGGCCGCCGCCGCACGCTCGGCCCGGCTGGCCGCCGCACAGCCCGACACCCGCGCCGACGACCTGGACGACCGGTACGGGGTACACGCACCGCGGCGCGGTCGCGTCAGAGCAGGCTGAGTCAGCCGGCCGCCTTCTGGGTGAAGCGCACCCAGTTCGCCAGAAGCCGTTCCGCGGCACCGGAATCGATGGCCTCGACCGCGCGGGACAATCCGGACTGCCAGGCCGGCACCCATTGCGCGTCACCGGACAACCCGGCGTGCGCGACCATCGCGCCCGCGGCGTTGAGGACCACCGCGTCGCGCACCGGCCCCTTGGCACCCCCCAGCACCGCGCGCACCGAGGCCGCGTTGGCCTCGGCATCGCCGCCGACGAGTTCGCTCATATCGGCGCGGCGGAAGCCGAACGCCGCCGGATCGAGCGTCAGCCGCTCGACCGTGCCGGCCTGCACCCGCCAGATGGTGCTGGTGGTCGTGGTGGTCAGCTCATCGAGACCGTCGTCGCCGTGCACCACCAGCGCGCTGGCGCCGCGGGCGGCGAACACCCCGGCCATCACCTCGGCCAGGTCGGCCCAGGCGCAACCGAACAGCCCGGCGCGCGGAGCCGCCGGGTTGGTCAGCGGCCCGAGCAGATTGAACACCGTCGGCACACCGATCTCCCGGCGCACCACCGAGGCATGCCGGTAGGAGGGGTGGAACTGCGGCGCGAACGCGAAGGCGATGCCCACCTCGGCGACGCTGCGCGCCACCTCGTCGGGGCCCAGGTCGATGCGCACCCCGAGCGCCTCCAGGGTGTCGGCGCCGCCGGACAGCGAGGACGCCGCCCGATTACCGTGCTTGATCACCGGTACCCCGGCCGCGGCGGTGACGATCGCGGCCATGGTGGACAGGTTCACCGTGTTGGAACCGTCCCCGCCGGTGCCGACGATGTCGACGGCGTCGATCCCGGTCGCACTGTCGGGGACCCGGCGTGCGTGCTTGAGCATGGTGTCGGCGAGTTCGGTGACCTCCGCCGACGTCGGCCGCTTCATCCGCATCGACACCGCGAAACCGGAGATCTGCGCGGGAGTGGCCGCGCCGGTCATGATCTGGTCCATCGCCCACGCCGCCTGCCCGCGCACCAGATCCTGGTGGGTGGTGAGGCGACCGAGGATCTGCGGCCACGTGATCGGACTGTCGGAAGCGTTCTGCGCGGATGACACGCCGTGATGCTATCGCCCGCGCACGCCCCGTCCCGAGCCTGTCACGACTGCCTACCGGGACACGTTTGAACTCAATTGCGAACCCGGGTGGTGTTGGTCAACTACAAAGCGTCATACTTGCACCTGTGACGAGCGCTGTTGGGACCTCGGGGACCGCGATTACCTCCCGCGTACATTCGCTGAACAGACCGAACATGGTCAGTGTCGGCACCATTGTGTGGCTTTCCAGTGAGCTGATGTTCTTTGCTGGACTGTTCGCGATGTACTTCACCGCGCGTGCGCAGGCCCAGGGTGCCTGGCCGCCGGAGCCGACCGAGCTGAACTTGTGGCTCGCCGTACCGGTGACCGCGGTGCTGATCGCCTCCTCCTTCACCTGTCAGATGGGCGTGTTCGCCGCCGAGCGCGGCGACGTGTTCGGGCTGCGCCGGTGGTACGTGCTCACCTTCCTGATGGGACTGTTCTTCGTCCTCGGCCAGGGCTACGAGTACATCCACCTGGTCGAGCACGGCACCACGATCCCCGGCAGTGCCTACGGGTCGGTCTTCTATCTGGCCACCGGCTTCCACGGCCTGCACGTCATCGGCGGTCTGATCGCCTTCATCTTCCTGCTCATCCGCACCCGGTTGTCCAAGTTCACGCCCGCCCAGGCAACCGCGGCGATCGTCGTGTCGTACTACTGGCACTTCGTCGACATCGTGTGGATCGCTCTTTTCGCCGTCATCTACTTCGTCCGATGAGCGGCACGCCGATGAGAAGGGGTTCGATGTTCAGCAAGTCCCGCTCCGGGAAGCCGGCGACGGTCAAGCAGCGTCGCTTGCGTCGACGCCTGTCCGCAGCCGTGCTGCTGCTGCTCGGGCTGTCCGTGACCGGCGCCGTCGCGGCCACCTTGACCCCGACGCCTCAGGTCGCGGTCGCCGACGAATCACAGTCGGCGCTGCTGCGCACCGGCAAGCAGCTGTTCGACACCTCGTGCATCAGCTGCCACGGCGCCAACCTGCAGGGTGTGCCCGACCGCGGCCCCAGCCTGATCGGTACCGGCGAGGCCGCCGTGTACTTCCAGGTCTCCACCGGGCGGATGCCCGCGATGCGCGGTGAGGCCCAGGCCCCCCGCAAGGAGCCGGTCTTCGACGAGCATCAGATCGACGCGCTGGGCGCCTACGTCCAGGCCAACGGCGGCGGCCCCGTCGTGCCGCGAGAAGCCAACGGCCACATCGCGAACGAGTCCCTGCTCTCCGGTGACGTCGCCCGCGGTGGCGACCTCTTCCGGCTGAACTGCGCGTCCTGCCACAACTTCACCGGTAAGGGCGGAGCCCTGTCCTCCGGTAAGTACGCACCGGATCTCGGCGAAGCCGCCAAGGTTCCCGCGCAGGTGTACACCGCCATGCTCACCGGCCCGCAGAACATGCCGAAGTTCTCCGACCGCCAGCTCTCCCCCGAGGAGAAGGCCGACATCGTCACCTACGTGCGGCAGGCCGCCAACACGCCCGATCCCGGCGGTTACGGCCTCGGCGGGTTCGGCCCCACCACAGAGGGCATGGCCATCTGGATCATCGGGATCGTGGCGGCTGTCGGCATGACGTTGTGGATCGGAGCACGCGCATGAGCGGAGATGTTCAGGGCGGTGACACCTCGGGACGTCCGGTTCCGGGTCAGCCCACCGACGCCGAACTGGCGGAGATGTCGCGCGAGGAACTGCTCGCGCTCGGCGGCAAGCTCGACGGTGTCGAGGTTGTCTACAAGGAGCCGCGCTGGCCCGTCGAGGGCACCAAGGCCGAGAAGCGTGCCTCGCGCACCGTCGCGTACTGGCTGCTTTTCGCCGGCTTCTCCGGCCTGGCCCTGTTGCTGGTCTTCCTGTTCTGGCCGTGGGAGTACGTGCCCTACGGCGCCGAGGGTGAGCGGATCTACACGCTGGCCACCCCGCTGTACGGCCTGACGTTCGGCCTGTCGATCCTGTCGATCGGCGTCGGCGCGGTGCTCTTCCAGAAGAAGTTCATCCCCGAAGAGATCACCATCCAGGACCGCCACGACGGCGCCTCGGCGGAGATTCACCGCAAGACCATCGTCGCGAATCTGACCGACGCCCTTGAAGGTTCGACCATCAAGCGGCGCAAGCTGGTCGGTCTGTCGCTGGGCATCGGGCTGGGCGCGTTCGGCCTGGGCACCCTGGTCGCCTTCCTCGGTGGTCTGATCAAGAACCCGTGGAAGCCGGTCGTGCAGACGGCCGAGGGCAAGAAGGCCGTGCTCTGGACCTCGGGGTGGACCCCGCGTTTCGAGGGCGAGACCATCTACCTGGCCCGTGCCACCGGCATCCCCGGCGAATCGCCGTTCGTGAAGATGCGTCCCGAAGACATCGACGCCGGCGGTATGGAGACCGTGTTCCCGTGGCGTGAGTCCGACGGCGACGGGGTCACCGTGGAATCCAGCCACCACCTGTTCGAGGTGGCGATGGGTGTGCGCAACCCGGTGATGCTCATCCGCATCAAGCCGCAGGACATGAAGAAGGTCGTCAAGCGGCAGGGCCAGGAGAGCTTCAACTTCGGTGAGCTGTTCGCCTACACGAAGGTCTGCTCGCACCTGGGCTGCCCGTCCTCGCTGTACGAGCAGCAGACCTACCGCATTCTGTGCCCGTGCCACCAGTCGCAGTTCGATGCGCTGCACTTCGCACGGCCCATCTTCGGTCCGGCCGCACGTGCGCTGGCGCAGCTGCCTATTACCATCGACAAGGACGGCTATCTGGTCGCGAACGGCGACTTCATCGAACCCGTCGGACCGGCATTCTGGGAGCGCAAATCATGAGTCCCAAGCTCGGAGACATCGCAGCGGCACAGGGCGATGCGATCGATTCGCGGTACCACCCCTCCGAGGCGGTGCGCCGCGGCATCCTGAACAAGGTCTTCCCCACGCACTGGTCGTTCCTGCTGGGTGAGATCGCGCTGTACAGCTTCATCATCCTGCTCATCACGGGTGTGTGGCTGACGCTGTTCTTCGATCCGTCGATGGCCCACGTGACCTACGAGGGCGTCTACCAACCGCTGCGCGGTGTGCAGATGTCGCGGGCCTACGAATCGGCCCTGGAGATCAGCTTCGAGGTACGTGGCGGCCTGTTCGTCCGCCAGATCCACCACTGGGCCGCGCTGCTGTTCGCGGCGTCGATCATGGTGCATCTGGCGCGCATCTTCTTCACCGGGGCGTTCCGGCGCCCCCGCGAGGCCAACTGGGTCATCGGCTCGCTGCTGCTGATCCTGGCAATGTTCGAGGGGTACTTCGGGTACTCGCTGCCCGACGATCTGCTCTCGGGCACCGGTCTGCGGGCCGCGTTCTCCTCGATCACCCTCGGCATGCCGGTCATCGGAACCTGGTTGCACTGGGCACTGTTCGGTGGCGACTTCCCCGGCGAGATCATCATCCCGCGCCTCTACGCGCTGCACATCCTGCTGATCCCCGGCATCATGCTGGCGCTCATCGGCGCCCACATGGCGCTGGTCTGGTTCCAGAAGCACACCCAGTTCCCCGGCCCGGGCCGGACCGAGAAGAACGTCGTCGGCGTGCGCGTCATGCCGGTCTTCGCGGTCAAGTCGGGTGCCTTCTTCGCCATGATCACCGGCCTGCTCGGGCTGATGGGCGGTCTGCTGCAGATCAACCCGATCTGGGTGCTCGGACCGTACAAGCCCTCGCAGATCTCGGCGGGCAGCCAGCCCGACTTCTACATGATGTGGACCGACGGGCTGGCACGTACCTGGCCGGCCTGGGAGTTCTACATCGGCAACTACACCATCCCGCAGTCGGTGTGGGTGGCCGTCGGCATGGGCCTGGTGTTCGTGCTGCTGTCGGTCTACCCGTTCATCGAACGCAAGCTCACCGGCGACAACGCACACCACAACCTGCTGCAGCGTCCGCGTGACGCACCGACGCGCACCGCGGTGGGCGCCGCGGCGATCTCGTTCTACATCCTGCTCACCTTCATGTGCATGAACGACATCATCGCGCTGAAGTTCCACATCTCGCTGAACGCGACCACCTGGATCGGCCGTATCGGCATGGTGGTGCTGCCGATGGTCGTCTACTACATCACCTACCGGTGGGCGATCAGCCTGCAGCGCAGTGACCGTGCGGTGCTGGAGCACGGTATCGAGACGGGCATCATCACGCGGCTTCCGCACGGTGCCTACATCGAGCTGCACCAGCCGCTCGGCCCGGTCGACGATCACGGGCATCCGATTCCGCTGGAATACCAGGGCGCGCCCCTGCCCAAGCGGATGAACAAGCTCGGATCCGGCGGCGCACCCGGCACCGGCAACTTCCTGTTCGCCGACCCGGTCGAAGAGCACGATGCGCTCACCGAGGCGGCGCACAGCGCCGAACACCGGGCGCTGGCGGTGCTCGCCGAGCATCAGGGCACCAACGGTTCCAACGGATCGAACGGGTCCAACGGACACCACTGAGTAGTTCACCAGGAGAAGGCCCGCGCAGCACGTCTGCGCGGGCCTTCTTCGTGCGCCACTCCCCTACCCCGCGCAGTACGCTCACCCACATGGACGCTGATCCGCCGGCCGATCCGCCGTGGGAGCCTCCACTGGCCGGTACCGAGGAGCAGCATCTGCTCGCGGCGCTGGACCGGCTGCGGATGACGTTCCGCTGGAAGGCCGATGGGCTCGACAGCGCCGCACTGCAGACCCGGGTGGGTGCCTCGGACGCTGACACTCGGCGGGCTGCTCAAGCACCTCGCGCGCGCCGAGGCCCAGCGTTTCGGCCCCGACCTCGACGATTCGGCGATGGGCGAGCCGTGGGACACCGCCGACTGGGACGCCGACCCGGACTGGGATTTCACCTCGGCTGCCCACGACACCCCCGCGCAGCTCTACTCGCTGTGGGACGGCACCGTGGCGCGTTCCCGGGCCAGGCTGACCGCGGCGCTGGCCGACGGCGGCCTCGATCAACTGGTGTGCATCGCCTGGCCGGACGGGCAACGGGCGAGCCTGCGGCGCAGCCTGTGTGACCTCATCGAGGAATACGGACGGCACACCGGCCACGCCGATCTGCTGCGGGAGGCGGTGGACGGACGGGTCGGTGAGGACCCACCGTTGCGGTGGCGCCCGCTGCCGGGAGGACCGAACTAGTCGGTGCCCACCACGTTCTTCAACTCGCGCAGGAAGAACCAGGGCAGCACCGGCATCGCCACGGTGATGATGCCGGCGATGATGTAGAACGCCACCGCGGCGCTACCGCTGTCGCCGGCGGTCAGGTAGGTGGCCACACCCACGGCGAGCGTGCCCGCCCCGACGGCACATGCGATCGACAGCCCGAAGCGCGCGTACACCTGGTCGACCACCGCCGGCAGGGCGGCGGCCCCCCGGGCGGGGGTGTCCGAGACGGGTTCGACCTGCCTGCGCCGGGCGTCGCGGGGCGGTATGGCGGCGATGTCGTCGACAACCGAGCCTGAGCCCGGGGTGAAGGACCGGTGACCGCTCTGCCGGCGGGCGCGCACCAGCAGCGGGATCGCCACCACGATGACGGCCGCCGAGATGCCGATCACGGTGTAGAGCACCCAGGGGGTGTCCGAACCGGATGCCTCGGAGAGTTCGGCGCGCACGGTGCCGCGGCCGCTGGCCAGGTCCACCAGCGACACGGTGGCGGCCACCGCGGCGCCCAGCGCTGCCAGCCAGATGACGGCACACGCCGCCATCAGGATGCGCTCCAGGTTCTCCGGACCGGACAGGGTACGTCGAGCAAACTCGGTGTCTTTGAGCATCAGCAACTTGTCTGTGCGGCGTTACCGGTGTTGGACGACAGCACGGTGCCATCGCTTGTGGTGATCGAGCAGTTCAGCCGGCTGACCAAGAACAAGCTCGACGCCTGGACCGAACCGACCTCGGACTGCGAGATCGGTGTGACGGTCAGCGACCACGGAATGTAGACGTTGCGCTGGGTGCGACTACGCCCGGACGCGTCGATATAGGTGACGGTGATGATGTCGCCAGGAGCCTTGGTGCCGGTGACCGAGTACGTCACCTGGCGGGGGCCGGGGGGCCGGGTGGTCGTCGGCGGGGGCGGCGGCGCCTCGGAGGTGGTGGCCGGCGGCGGCGCGGGCTCCTCGGTCGGCGGCGGCGGTGGCGGTGGCGGTTCCTGGGTCACCGTCACGGTCTCCGGCGGCGGGGGCGGCGCCTCGGTCGTCGGCGGCGGTGGGGGCGGCGGCTCACTGGTCGGCGGCGGGGGTGGCGTGGTGGTGATCGCGTCCTGCACCGGCGGTGCCGTCGTCGTCGAGGTGTCCGGTCCGGCCAGGCCGGTGTTGTCGGTCCGGGTCACCAGCAGCGCCACCGACGCGACCAGGGCGACGGCGGCGACGATGGCCACCACCCCGACGACCCACGGCCATTTGGGCGGGACATCCTGCTCGGGGTCGACGGGCGCGTAGTTGTCGTAGTCGTACAACGCCGGGTCCGGCGGTACGTACGGAGCGCTGGTGAACTGCTCGGACTCCGGCGCGGAGTACGCCCGGGATTGGATGTCGGTCTCGTCGGCGCGGGACCCGCGATCCTTGTCCGCACCTGGAGACTCCGGTCCTGAAGGCCCGCTCATCTGCAACTAAACCTCGGCCTATCCTTCTCGACTGCTGCCTCGGCAACACTACCCAACCAGGCTACGGCGGGGACCACGCCACGGCGCCACGTCAGGAACTGACGCACGGTTGTGACCTGGCAGAAGTACGTCAGTGCTTCTCGGGGCCGACGTAGTACTCGAAGACCAGGCCGGCGGCCGAGGCCAGCACGAAGCAGATGCCGGCGACGATCAGCCAGGGCAGCCACAGGGCGGCACCGACGGCCGCGGTGGAGAAGGACAGTGCGACCAGGATCGGCCACCAGCTGTGCGGGCTGTAGAAGCCCAGCTCGCCGGCGCCGTCGCTGATCTCGGCGTCCTCGTAGTCTTCGGGCCGGGTGTCCAGACGCCGTGCGACGAAGCGGAAGAAGGTCCCGGCGATCAGGGTCAACCCGGTGGTGAGCACGAGCGCGGTGGTGCCCGCCCACTCGATCCCCCCGGGGGAGAACATCGCGGTCAGCACGCCGTACACGACGGATGCCAGCAGGAAGAACGCGGTCAGGAATTCGAACAACCGGGCTTCGATATGCATGAGTCGTCCTTACTTGCTCGCCTGGGCGGGAACGCCGACCTGCTCGCCACGACGGGTATCGAACGGCGCGGTGGTGGTGGCCAGCGGAGCCTGGTTGATGGCCTCCAGCGCCTGGGCGTTGGTCAGACCGTTGGACCGGGCATCCAGGTAGGCCTTGAAATCGTTGGGCTCCACGACGCGCACCTCGAAGTTCATCATCGAGTGGTACGTACCGCACATCTCCGTGCAGCGGCCGACGAAGGCGCCGGTCTGCTCGATCTCACTGACCTGGAACACGTTGTCGGAGTTGTTCTCCTTGGGGTTGGGCAGCACGTCCCGCTTGAACAGGAACTCCGGCACCCAGAAACCGTGGATGACATCCGCCGAGGCGATCTCGAACTCGATGCGTTTGCCCTTGGGCAGCACCAGGATCGGGATCTCGGTGGAGGTGCCCACCGTCTCGATCTTGTCGAAGTTCAGGTAGGTGCGGTCCTCGGAGTTCTTGCCCGCGATGGGGCCGACCTGCTCGATACCGTGCTCGTCGACGCCCTCGGGGACCGAAGCCATGGCCGCCTTGCGCGCGTCGTCGACACCGTCGTAGGACAGTGTCCCGTCGCTGAATTCGACCTTCTGATACCCGAACTTCCAGTTCCACTGGAAGGCGGTGACGTCGATGACGACCTCGGGATTGGGGTCCTTGTGCAGCATCCGCTCCTGCACGACCACGGTGAAGTAGAACAGCACCGAGATGATCAAGAACGGCACCACGGTGAGGACCAGTTCCAGCGGCATGTTGTAGCCGAACTGACGCGGCAGCTCGGTGTCGGTGGCCTTCTTGCGGTGGAATGCGCTGGTCCAGAAGATCAGCGCCCACACGATGCCACCGACGACGAACGACGCGATGACCGACCAGACCCACAGATCGCGGTTCAGGCGCGCCTCCGGGGTGATGCCCTCCGGCCAGCCCAGACCGAAGATCTCCTGGTAGCTGCAACCGCTGAGCAGGATGGCCGCGCCACCCAGAACCACTGACAACGCCACCAAACGGTACCCGCGAGCGGTCACGTTGGCGCCTCCTAAATGAAGTCGGTGAACCGCAGGGCGGTCGGTCAATCTTGGCGAATACTACGCAGCGTAGACCACGCCCGCCGGGTCGAGCGAAGCGACCGGGCGATTGGGCATACTGGCCCGGTGTGCGGACTGCTGGCGTATCTGACCGACCCGTCCGTCGAGACCTCCCCCGCGCTGGTCGACGCGGTGTCGGGAGCCTCGCATCTGATGCGTCACCGAGGTCCCGACGAGCCCGGGACCTGGTCGGACGGCGATATCGTGCTCGGGTTCAACCGACTCTCGATCATCGATATCGCGCACAGCCATCAACCGCTGCGCTGGGGCCCGGCGGACGCGCCGGACCGGTACGCGCTGGTGTTCAACGGCGAGATCTACAACTACCTGGAGTTGCGGGAGGCCCTGCGCGCCGAGCACGGCGCGGTGTTTCACACCGACGGTGACGGTGAGGCGATCGTCGCGGGCTTCCACTTCTGGGGCACCGATGTGCTGACCCGGTTGCGCGGCATGTTCGCGTTCGCACTGTGGGACACCCAGGCCGGCGAGCTGCTGTGCGCGCGGGACCCGTTCGGGATCAAGCCGCTGTACCTGGCCACCGGCCCGGGCGGCATCGTGGTGGGCAGCGAGAAGAAGTGCATCCTCGACCTCGCCGCGACGACCGGGGTGGACCTGGGCATCGATGCGCGCGCACTGCAGCACTACATCGTGCTGCAGTACGTGCCCGAACCCGAAACCCTGCAGCGCGGCGTCCGCCGGCTGGAATCGGGCAGTTATGCCCGGATCCGCCCGGGCCAGGCGCCGGAGGTCACCCGCTACTTCGAGCCGAAGTTCACCCCTGTCGCATTCAAGGCGGGCGCCGAGCAGGCCCGCTATGACGAGATCACCGCGGTGCTGGAGGACTCCGTCGCCAAGCACATGCGCGCCGATGTCACCGTCGGCGCGTTCCTGTCCGGCGGTATCGACTCCACCGCCATCGCGGCGCTGGCCATGCGGCACAACCCGCGCCTGGTCACCTTCACGACGGGCTTCGAACGGGAGGGGTTCTCCGAGGTCGACGTCGCCGTGGAGTCGGCGAAGGCGATCGGCGCACGGCACGTCACCAAGGTGGTCAGCGCCGCCGAGTTCGTCGCCGCGCTGCCCGAGATCGTGTGGTACCTCGACGAACCGGTCGCCGACCCCGCATTGGTACCGCTGTTCTTCATCGCCCGCGAGGCCCGCAAGCACGTCAAGGTGGTGCTCTCCGGCGAGGGCGCCGACGAATTGTTCGGCGGCTACACCATCTATCGGGAGCCGTTGTCGCTGAAGGCCTTCGACTACCTACCCAAACCGGTGCGACGCTCGTTGGGCAAGGCGTCGCAGCCGCTGCCCGAGGGGATGCGCGGTAAGAGTCTGCTGCATCGCGGGTCGCTGACCCTGCAGGAGCGCTACTACGGCAACGCCCGCAGTTTCTCCGATGCGCAGCTGCGGGCGGTACTGCCCGGGTTCCGCCCGGAGTGGACGCACACCGACGTGACGGCGCCGCTGTACGCGGCGTCCGACGGCTGGGATCCGGTGGCCCGCATGCAGCATGTGGACCTGTTCACCTGGTTACGCGGCGACATCCTGGTCAAGGCCGACAAGATGACGATGGCCAATTCACTGGAGCTGCGGGTGCCGTTCCTGGATCCCGAGGTGTTCGCGGTGGCCTCGCGGCTGCCCTACGACCAGAAGATCACCCGGACCACCACCAAGTACGCGCTGCGCCGCGCGCTGGAACCGATCGTGCCCGCGCACGTGCTCAACCGGCCCAAACTGGGTTTCCCGGTGCCCATCCGGCATTGGCTCAAGGCCGGTGAGTTGCTCGACTGGGCGCACGCGACGGTCGCGGCATCACAGGCCGGTGAGCTGATCGATCTGAACGCGGTCCGCACCATGCTCGACGAGCACCGCGTCGGCGCGAGCGATCACAGCCGTCGGTTGTGGACGGTGCTGATCTTCATGTTGTGGCACGCCATATTCATCGATGGCAGCGTCACACCGCAGATCAGCGAACCGAGCTACCCCGTGCAACTCTGACCCGCACCCGGCGTCAGCCGAGGCCGGCGCCCAGCGCCTTCGCGATCTCGGCGCCGGCTTCTTCGCCATAGGCGCCGCTCAGTCGGGTGACGGCGGCGTCGCGGTCCCAGGTCCACTCCTGCGGACCGGGGGCCTCCAACACCAGGGTGGCGACCATCGAGGCCAGCTGCGCCGAGCGCTCCAAGCTCAGTCCGGCCGCACGGCCGGTCAGGAAGCCGGCGCGGAAGGCATCGCCGATACCCGTCGGGTCGGCCTGGTGGGTTTCCGGGACGACGTCGACGTGTACGAAGGTGCCGTCGCGGCCCACGATGTCGACGCCCTTCTCACCGAGGGTGGTGATGCGCAGCTCGATCTTGCTCATCACCTGCGCCTCGGACAGCCCGGACTTCTGCAGCAGCAGGTCCCATTCGTAGTCGTTGGTGAACAGGTAGGCGGCGCCGTCGATGAGCCGGCGGATCTCGTCGCCGGAGAGGCGGGCCAGCTGCTGGGAGGGGTCGGCGGCGAACGCCAGGCCGAGCGCCCGGCACTCCTCGGTGTGCCGGAACATCGCATCCGGGTCATTGGCCCCGACGATCACCAGTTCCGGTGCGCCGCTGCGCTTCACGACGTCGGCGAGGTCGATGTTGCGCGCCTCGGACATGGCGCCGGGATAAAACGATGCCAGCTGGGCCATCACCTCGTCGGTGGTGCAGACGAACCGCGCGGTGTAGGCCGTCTCGGAGACCAGCACGTTGTCGGTGTTGACGCCGTGGTCGTCGAGCCACTGCCGGTACTCGCCGAAGTCCTTGCCGACCGCGCCGACCAGGGCCACATCGCCACCGAGCACACCGATGGCGAAGGCCATGTTGCCGGCGACGCCACCGCGGTGGATGACGAGGTCGTCGACCAGGAAGCTCAGCGAGACCTTCTGCAGGTGCTCGGGCAGCAGCTGCTCGGAGAACTTGCCGGGGAACTTCATCAGATGGTCGGTCGCAATCGAGCCGGTCACGGCAATGGTCACGGAATGTCGCCCTTCAATTCATCGCTTCGAGAACTTGTGTAGCTAGGCGAACACTACAGACGCGCGGGTGACGGCGCTTCGGCCCGAGGTGGCCGTGACGGTCGTGCGCTAGCCTGCATCTGAGCCCGCTCCCGCCCCGCCACCTGAGAAAGCACCCGATGTCCGGTCCCGTGCCGTACCCCGAATCCACTCCCCCGCAAGGGTTTCCGCCGTTCGCCGGCGCCTATCCGGGCGCCCTGCCGCCGCCGGTGCAGTACCCGAAGCGTTCACCGTGGCGGGTCATCGCCGCCGCCGGCGTCGCGGTGGCGGTCATCGCCGCCGCCGCCGTCGGTGCGGTGCTGGTGTTCTCCGGCGGGGACGACGCGCCGGTGGTGATGAACACCGAGAATGTGCGCCCCGCCATCCAGGGCTTCCTGGATGCGCTGACCGACGGTGATGACGAGGCGATCGCCCGGCACGCGCTGTGCGGGCTCTACGACGCGGTCGACGACCGCAATTCGGATCTGGCGCTGGCCGATCTGAGCTCGGACGCCTTCCGCAAGCAGTTCACCGAGGTCGAGGTGACTTCGGTGGACAAGGTGGTCCCGTGGTCGACGAATCAGGCCCAGGCACTGTTCACGATGACGGTAGTCGAACCGGGAACCGGCCGGGGATCCGCGGACGCCGGCACCGAGATACAGGTGGTGGCCCAGCTGTTGCAGTCGGACGACCAGATCCTGGTCTGTTCCTACGTGCAGCGCTCCAGCTGAGCCACCGTCCGGTACGGGATCAGTTGAACGAGTCGCCGCAGGCGCACGAGCCGGTGGCGTTCGGGTTGTCGATGGTGAAGCCCTGCTTCTCGATGGTGTCGACGAAGTCGATGGTGGCGCCCTGGATGTACGGCGCGCTCATCCGGTCCACGGTCAGCGCCACACCACCGAAGTCGGTGGTCAGGTCACCGTCGAGGGTGCGGTCGTCGAAGAACAGGTTGTAGCGCAGACCGGCGCAACCACCGGGCTGCACGGCGATCCGCAGCGCCAGGTCATCGCGACCCTCCTGGTCGAGCAGTGCCTTGGCCTTGCTGGCGGCCGCTTCGGTCAGCACCGCACCATGGGTTTCGGTGGTGGTGTCGTCCTGAATAGTCATTGCATTCTCCTGAAGTACCTGGAAGAGCCAGTGCATGCATGCGCGATGTTCTCAACGGTACCTTGTCGGCCCGCTATTCCCGAGCCGTCACGGTCCAATCGGCGGCGGTTTGCCGGGCCAGCCCGCGCAGCTGGGCCTCGGCATCGTCCATCGCCCGCTGCACGGACCCGGCGAAATCGGTGATCGAGTGGGCCGCGGCGATTCCCGCCGGTGCCAGCGCGGATGGCGCCAGGGTGACCTGCCCGGCAAGCACCAGCACCGGGATTGCGCGCCCGCGCGCCCCGCCGGCCAGCGCACTGACCACTTTTCCGTGCAAGGACTGATCGTCGAAACGGCCCTCGCCGGTGATGATGAGGTCCGCCCGGGCGATGTCGGTGGCCAGACCGGTGTGTTCGGCGATCACGGCCGCCCCCGGTTCACGGCGGCCGCCGAGCGCCAGCAGGGCCGCACCGATGCCACCGGCAGCCCCGGCCCCCGGCGACTCGGCGATACCGTCGCCGAGTTCGGCCGCCCAGGCGGTGAGCCGGGCCTCGAGCAGCTCCACGGTGGCCGGGTCGGCCCCCTTCTGCGGTCCGAACACCGCGGCGGCGCCCATCGGACCGAGTAGCGGGTGCTCGACGTCGCTGGCGGCGATCAGTTCGATCCCGGCCAGCCGGGTCCGTCCGGCCGCCAGACCGCCGAGCGCGTCCACGAGGCCGCGCCCGCCGTCGGTGCAGGAACTGCCGCCCAGACCGACCACGATCCGGCGCGCGCCGGCGTCCACGGCCGCGGCGATCAGCTCCCCCACACCCCCGCTGTGCGCGGCCACCGCGGTCTGCACCGTCGGCGGCCCGCCGAGCAACGTCAGACCGCAGGCCTGCGCGCATTCGATATAGGCGGTCTGGCCGTGCAGCACCCAGTGCGCGCTGACCCGGGCCTGCAGCGGGCCGCTGACCGTGCTGGTCTGCACCCCGCCCAGCCTGCTGGCCAGCACGTCGACGAACCCGGGGCCACCGTCGGATTGCGGTGCCAGCGTCAGCTCGTCGTCGCCGCGGGCCTGCTGCCAGCCGTCGGCGATGGCGTGGGCCGCCTGCACCGCAGTCAGGCTGTCTCCGTAGCAATCCGGCGCTATCAGCACTGCGAGGCCCGTCATTCCAGCAGCGTAGAGCCTGCGTTTCCGAGGTGCATGGCGGGCGGCCGCCGGCCGGGAAGTAATCTGGTCGGTGTGAATCTGCTCGGCCGCAAGAAGGACAATCCGCCCCCCGAGGATGACGAATCCACCGGCTCCCAGGGGGAAACCGGTGACGCCCGCGGGACCGCCCCGAAGGGCAGGCCGACTCCGAAACGCAGCGAGGCGGCCCGCCGTCGCGGCCCGGTCGCTCCGGCGCCGATGACCACCGCCGAGGCACGCAAACGTCGCAAAGAGGTCGGCGGCCGCAAGCTGACCAAGGAAGAGCGGCGCGCGCAGAAGCTGACCCGACGCGCCGATATGGCCGACCGTCGCGAAAAGATGATGGCCGGCGAGGACGCCTACCTGCTGCCCCGCGACAAGGGACCGGTCCGCCGCTACGCGCGTGACCTGGTCGACTCGCGGCGCAACCTGCTCGGGCTCTTCATGCCGATCGCGCTGGGTCTCATCCTGGTGACGCTGGCCGTCCCGTCCCCGGCGGTGCAGCAACCCCTGTCGTTCGCGATGCCGGTATTGCTGATCGTGATGGCGATCGACGGCGTGATCCTGGGCCGCTACGTCAACCGCCGGGTCGACGAACGTTTCCCGGACAACACCGAATCGGGCTGGAAGCTCGGCTTCTACGCGGGTAGCCGGGCGTCCCAGCTGCGCCGGATGCGCGCGCCGCGTCCGCAGGTCAACCGCGGCGACGACGTCTGAGCCGGGCGTAATGCCCCCTCGCGCCGCCCGCGCCGGGACGCGCACACTGGTGCTCGGTGGTATCCGCTCCGGCAAATCGCACCACGCGGAGAGCATCCTCGCCGAGGCGGCCGCCGTGCGCTATCTGGCCACCGGCCCCTCACCCGAGGGTGACGACGACTGGGCCGCCCGCGTCCACGCGCACCGAAGCCGCCGGCCGGCACACTGGTCGACGGTCGAAACCCCGGACGTTGCAGGGCAATTGCGAGCCGACGCAGCGACCGCCACGTTGGTCGACGATATCGGCGGCTGGCTGACCGCGGCGATGGACCGGGTATCGGCGTGGACCGGCGGATCGGTCACGGCCGAAACCGACGCCCTGCGCACGGCGGTCGACGCCTACCGCGGGCCGCTGGTGCTGGTGAGCCCGGAGGTCGGGCTGACGGTGGTGCCCGCGACCGCCGCCGGCCGGCTGTTCGCCGACGAACTGGGCACGTTGAATCAGCGACTGGCCGCGGTGTGCGACCGGGTCGTGTTGGTCATCGCCGGACAACCGGTGGCCGTGAAGGAGATCAGGTGAGTGCGTTCCCCGCGGTCGTCGGCCCGGACCCCGAAGCCGAGCGCGCCGCCCGGTCCCGACAGCAGACGCTGACCAAACCGCCCGGATCACTGGGACGGTTGGAGGACCTGTCGGTGTGGGTGGCGGCCTGCCAGGGCGTGTGCCCACCGCGGCAGTTCAGCCGCGCCCGGGTGGTCGTGTTCGCCGGCGATCACGGGGTGACCGCCGCGGGCGTGTCGGCCTTCCCGTCCGAGGTGACCGCGCAGATGGTCGCCAACTTCGACGCCGGCGGCGCCGCCATCAACGTGCTGGCAGAACTCGCCGGGGCCGGCGTTCGGGTGGCCGACATCGCGGTGGACGCCGCCCCCGCGGGCACCGCGATCGGTGCCCACAAGGTGCGCCGCGGTAGCGGCAACATCGCCGTCGAGGACGCCCTGAGCGCCGAGGAGGCACTGGCCGCCGTGCAGGCCGGGCGCAGCATCGCCGACGAGGAGGTCGACGGTGGCGCCGATCTGCTGATCGCGGGCGACATGGGCATCGGGAACACCACGCCGGCAACGACTTTGATCGCCGCACTGACCGGATCGGAACCCGTCGCGGTGATCGGACGCGGTACCGGTATCGACGATCTCGGGTGGGCGCGCAAGGCAACGGCGATTCGCGACGCGCTGTACCGGGCCCGCAGCGTCGTCGCCGATCCGTTGGCCCTGCTCCGGGTGTGCGGGGGCGCCGATCTGGCGGCCATGGCCGGTTTCCTGGCCCAGGCCGCGGTGCGGCGCACACCCGTGCTGCTCGACGGTGTGGTGGTGACCGCCGCCGCCCTGGTGGCCGAGGAGCTGGCCCCGGGCGCGCGGGCCTGGTGGCGCGCCGGGCACCGGTCGACCGAACCGGCGCACACGCTGGCCCTGCAACGACTGGACCTGGAGCCGATCGTCGATCTCGGCATGCACCTCGGCGAGGGCAGCGGCGCCGCGGTGGCGCTGCCGGTACTGCGCGCCGCGGTGGCCACCCTGGCGGCGATGGCGACCTTCGACGCGGCCGGCATCTCCACCGCACCGGCGTGACCGGGCCACGATGATCGGTTCGCTCGGTTCGGCTTTCGCGTTCGGCACCGTGCTGCCGGTGCGATCGGCGACCCCGTTCGGGCGCGGTGCGCTGACCGCCCTGCCGGTCGTCGGCGCCGTGCTGGGCGCGGCGGCCGCCGCGCTGGTGTGGGCGGGCGGGCACCTGTTCGGGCCGGGCGCACTGGCCGGTGTGCTGGCGGTCGCGGCGCTGTTGCTGCTCACCCGGGGCCTGCACATCGACGGGTTGTCCGACACCGTGGACGGGCTGGGCTGTTACGGGCCCGCCGAGCGCGCACTGGCGGTGATGCGTGGCGGGACCGCGGGCCCGTTCGGGGTGGCCGCCGTCGTCATCGCGATCGCCCTGCAGGGCTTGACGTTCGGCGTGCTGACGCCGGTCGCCATCGTGGTGGCGGTGCTGGCGGGGCGGGTGGCGGTGGTGTGGACCTGCCGTCGTTCGGTGCCGGCCGCACCGGGGAGCACGCTGGGCGCGCTGGTCGCCGGATCCCAGCCGATGTGGGTGGTCGCGATCTGGACCGTCGTGCTGGCCGGGGCGGCCGCATTCGCCACCCCGCGACCATGGCAGGGCCCACTGGTGGTGCTGGGCGCGTTGGGCCTGAGCGCGGCGCTGGTGGCGCACTGTGTCCGACGGTTCGGTGGGATCACCGGCGACGTATTGGGCGCATCCGTCGAGGTCACCACCACACTGACGGCGCTGGGACTGGCCATCAACTAGCGTCGGGGAGATGACCACGTCGACCGTCTCGCTGGGCAGCCGCTTCGCCACCGAGTTCCCCGAACTGGCGATCGGCTGGCAGGCGGAGACCCCGCCCCGACCCACCCTGCTCCTGCTCAATGAGCCCCTGGCACACGAACTCGGCCTCGACGCCGACTGGCTGCGCACCCCGGCCGGTATCGGCCTGCTCACCGGGACCACGTTGCCCGCCTCGGCCACACCCGTCGCCCAGGTCTACGCCGGTCACCAGTTCGGCGGACTGCAACCCCGCCTCGGCGATGGCCGGGCGCTGCTGCTCGGTGAGTTCGCCGACGGCCGCGACCTGCACCTGAAGGGATCGGGGCGCACGCCGCTGGCCCGCGGCGGTGACGGCCGCGCCGCGGTGGGGCCGATGGTGCGCGAATACCTGATCAGCGAGGCGATGCACGCGCTCGGGATTCCCACCACCCGTGCGCTGGCGGTGGTCGCCACCGGCGCGGCGGTGCAGCGCGAAACCGCGCTGCCCGGCGCGGTGCTGGCGCGGGTGGCGGCGAGCCACATCCGGGTCGGGAGTTTCCAGTACGCCGCGGCCACCGGAGACACGGGGCTGCTACGCCGGCTGGCCGACCATGCGATCGCCCGGCACCACCCGGGCTGCGTCGAGGCGGACAATCGCTACCTGGCGCTCTTCGACGCGGTGCTCACCGCCCAGGCCGAATTGGTGGCCCGCTGGATGCTGGTGGGCTTCGTGCACGGCGTGCTGAACACCGACAATGTGACGATCTCCGGGGAGACCATCGACTACGGACCGTGCGCGTTCATGGACACCTTCGATGCGGCCACGGTGTTCAGCTCGATCGACAGCTGGGGCCGTTACGCCTACGGCAACCAGCCGGCGATCACCGGCTGGAACCTGGCGCGGTTCGCCGAGACGCTGCTGCCGTTGCTCGACGAGGACTCCGATACCGCCATCGAGCTGGCCACCGCGGCGCTCGGCGAGTTCGCCCCCCGCTACCAGACGGCCTGGCGAACCGGCATGCGCGCCAAACTGGGACTGGCGCACGATAATCCAGACGATGCACTGGTCGACGAGTTGCCCGCGCTGATGACCGAACACCAGGTGGACTACACGTCGTTCTTCCGCGGTCTAGCCCGCGGGGACATACCGCTGGGGTACATGGAGTGGGTGCAGCGCTGGCGGAAGCACTCCCCGGACACCGCGGCGATGAACGCGGCGAACCCGGTGTACATCCCGCGCAACCATCTGGTCGAAGAGGCGTTGGCGGCCGCGACCGCGGGCGATATGGCACCGGCGGGCGCGCTCCTGGACGCGATCACCGATCCGTTCACCGAGCGGCCCGACCTGCAGCGCTACGCGCTGGCGGGCTCGGCGGACTTCGCTGCCGGTTACCGCACCTTCTGCGGCACCTAGGACTCTGGTGTACCTGGCTTCAGTCTCGTTGCCCTTATCGGCCACGCGGCTGAACTGGTGTAGGCCGCGAGCCGCTTTGGGCTACCTGGCTTCAGTCTCCGGGCATCCTGCTCGTCGAGACTGAAACCTGGTAGCTCCTCCCGGCGCGCCGCTAGTTGAGCCGGGCCATCCAGCCGTGCGTATCGGCGAAGGTGCCGCGCTGGATCCCGGTCAGGGTGTCGCGCAGCGCCATGGTGATCTCGCCAGGCTGGCCGTCGGCGATGGTGAACTCACCGTCACGGTGCTTGACGTGGGACACCGGGGTGATGACGGCGGCCGTACCGCACGCGAACACCTCGGTGATCTCACCCGCGGTGGCCTTCTTCTGCCACTCGTCGACATCGATCTTGCGTTCCTCGATGGCGAAGCCGGCATCGGTGGCCAACTGCAGCAACGAATTCCGGGTGATGCCGGGCAGCAGCGAGCCGGACAGCTCGGGGGTGACCAGGCGCGCCGACCCGCCGCTGCCGAACACGAAGAACAGGTTCATCCCGCCCATCTCTTCGACGTAGCGGCGTTCGATCGCGTCCAGCCACACCACCTGATCGCACCCCTGCTCGGCGGCCTGCGCCTGGGCCAGCAGCGAGGCCGCGTAGTTGCCGCCGAACTTCGCCGCCCCGGTGCCGCCCGGAGACGCGCGCACGTACTCGTTGGACAGCCACACACTGACCGGTTTGATGCCGCCCTTGAAGTACGCACCGGCGGGTGAACCGATGACCAGGTAGCGGTACTGCTCGGAGGGCCGCACGCCAAGGCCCGGTTCGGTGGCGATGACGAACGGACGCAGATACAGCGACTCCTCGCCGCCGGCGGCCGGCACCCACTGCTCGTCGACGGCGATCAGCTGGCGCAGCGACTCCAGGAACAGCTCGGTGGGCAGCTCCGGAATGGCCAGCCGGTGCGCCGAGGCCTGCAGCCGGGCGGCGTTGGCTTCCGGGCGGAACGACACGATGGAATCGTCGGACCACCGGTAGGCCTTCAGACCCTCGAAGATCTCCTGCGCGTAGTGCAGCACGATCGCCGACGGATCCAGCTCGATGGGGCCGTAGGGCAGCACCCGGGCGTCATGCCAACCGTCGGCGGTGGTGTAGCTCAGCGACACCATGTGGTCGGTGTGATAGCGGCCGAAACCCGGATCGGCCAGGATGCCGGCTCGTACTTCATCGCTTGCCGGAGACGGGTTGCGGGCAAGCGTGAATTCGAGGGGGCCGTCGGTCATGTGCCGATTGTATAACCCCCAGGCTAGCGAGTTTTCGCCTGTACAAAGGGTGGGCTAACCACCTCGCACTCCAGCGCCCGCCCACGGACATCGACGGTGACCGTCTGCCCATCCTCGATCGCGGCGGCGGTGTCGATCAGTGCCAGCGCGATGCCGACCTTCAGAGTGGGTGAGAACGTCCCCGAGGTGGTGACGCCCACCGGAGTCTCGCCATCGAGGACCGTCAGGTCGGCGCGCAGCACTCCCCTGCCCAGCGCCTTCAGCCCGCGCAGCAGCCGCCGCGGGCCGGCCTGCTTCTCGGCCAGCAGTGCGTCGCGGCCCCAGAACGCGTCCTTCTTCCAGCCCACCGCCCAGCCGGTGCGGGCCTGTAGCGGCGAGATCTCGAGGGAGAGTTCATGACCGTGCAGCGGGTAACCCATCTCGGTGCGCAGGGTGTCGCGGGCACCGAGGCCGGCCGGCTCACCACCGACGGCGCGCACCGCCTCGACCAGCGCGTCGAACACCGCGCCTGCGCGATCCCACGGCGGCAGCAGCTCGAAGCCGTGCTCACCGGTGTAGCCGGTGCGGCACACCCGGGTGGGCACACCGACCGCCTCCCCGTCGGCGAAACCCATGTAGTCCATCGTGGTGGGCAGCCCCAGGCCCGCGACGATCTCGCCGGCCTTGGGCCCCTGCACCGCCAGCACCGCATACGAGCGGTGCTCGTCGGTGATGGTCAGCCCGGCCGGGGCGAGGCGCTGCAGTTCGGCGACGACGGCGGCCGTGTTGGCGGCGTTGGGCACCAGGAAGATCTCGTCGTCGGCGACGTAGTAGGCGATCAGATCGTCGATGACGCCGCCGGCTTCGTTGCAGCACAACGTGTACTGCGCCTTGCCCGGCCCGATCCGGTCGAGGTCGTTGGTGAATGCGCTGTTGACGAAGGCCGCCGCACCCGGGCCCGCCACCTTGGCCTTGCCCAGGTGACTGACGTCGAACAGGCCGACGGTGGTGCGGGTGGCGGTGTGCTCGGCGACGGTTCCCGCATACGACACCGGCATCAGCCAGCCGCCGAACTCGGCGAAGTTGGCGCCCAGTGCGCGGTGTTGTTCTTCCAGCGGGCCGTGCAGCAGGTTGTCACTCACGAACACACCCTAATGCTGGGCTCGCTGCTGGCACACTGGCCCCGATGGTGGATTTCGACGCGCTGCAGGCCGCCGGGATCGCCGACGCGCGCGACCGGGCTGCGCTGATCGAGTACCTGGCCGGGCTCGGCTTCAGCGCCGAGGAGATGGTCGACGCCGAGCGGCGCGGGCGACTCTTCGGCCTGGCCGGTGACGCGATCCAGCTGACCGGCCCACCCGTGCACAGCCTGACGACCGCGGCGCAGGCGCTCGGGCTTGCGGTCCCCGACGTGGCGCGGGCGTGGGCTGCACTCGGTCTCACCGTCGCCGGGCCGGAGGAGATCGCACTCAGCCAGGCCGATGTGGACGGGTTGGCCACCTGGGCCGATATGCGCGCCGTCCTCGGCGACGAGGCCGCCACCGCGCTGCTGCGGGTGCTGGGCTCGGGCATGGCGAGGCTCTCCGAGGCGGTGGCCTCGATGATCCGCGCCGGCACCCCGGATATCCAGATCGAGCAATCGCACGACGAGTACCGCACGGCCAGGGCCTACCGCGCCGCTGCGGAGTTCGTCCCGCGACTCGGCGCCCTGATGGATGCCGTGCACCGCCATCACCTGCGGACCACCCGGCTGTACTTCGAGAAGGTGGCCCGGGCGGATCCGGCGACGGTGGTGTGCGGTGTCGGATTCGCCGATCTGTCCGGGTTCACCTCACTGACCCAGACCCTGGCCATCCCGGAACTGACCGCGTTGCTCAACGAATTCAGCTCCGCCGCAGCCGATGTCATCCATTCCGCGGGCGGACGGCTGGTGAAGTTCATCGGCGACGAGGTGATGTGGGTGACGCCGGGACCCGAGCCACTGGTGCGCATCGCCGAGCAGATCGTCGGGCACCCACGCGCGGCCGAGGCCGGCCTGCCGATCCGGGCCGGACTGGACCACGGCACGGTGCTGACATTCGGTGGGGATTACTTCGGCAACCCGGTGAACCGGGCGGCCCGCCTGGTCGCCGCCGCGGCACCCGGACAGATCCTGCTCTCGGAATCGGTGCACGCGTTGACACCGGGCAGGGCGACCGGCGCCGCGGTGCCGCTCCGGCTGAAGGGCTTCGACGAGCCGGTCGACGCGTACCCGCTGATTCCTGTCTAGGGTTGTGCGGGTGAGCAGCGCACCCGGATACCAGGCCCCCACCGTCACCGTCAGCTCGTCCCTGCCCGGCAGGGGCGTCGCCGAAGCCGTGCTGGTGCTCCCAGTGGTCACCGGCGATACCGGCCCGAGAACCGTCGGGGTGGACGCGGTGCTCGACGCCGAGGCCGTCGACGCCATCGAGTCCGCGCTCTCGGCGCTGAACGCGACCGGCGCCGAGGGGCAGCTGCACCGGCTGGTGATCGCCGGGCTGCCGGTGGCCAGCGTGTTGACCGTCGGCCTCGGTGACGCGGGCGGCGAGTGGCCGGCCGACACGATCCGCCGCGCCGCGGGGGCCGCGGCCCGCGCGCTGGACAAGGTCGGCACCGTCGTCACCGCACTGTCGGTCCTGGATCTGGAGGCCGCCCTCGAGGGCCTGATCCTGGGCGGCTACCGGTTCACCGATTTCCGCAGCGACAAGACCGCACCCAAGGACAAGGGTCTGACCAAGATCGTCGCACTGGCATCCGACGCGAAGGCCGCCACCAAGGCCGCCGCCGCCCGCGCCGTCGACGTCGCTTCCGCGGTCGCGACCGCCCGTGATTTCGTCAACACCCCGCCGAGTCATCTCTTCCCGGCCGAATTCGCCAAGCAGGCAAAGGCATTGGGCGAGGCCGCCGGCCTGGAGGTCGAGGTGCTCGACGACAAGGCTCTGACCCGGGCCGGCTACGGCGGCATCGTCGGGGTCGGCAAGGGATCGTCGCGGTTGCCGCGGCTGGTCCGGCTGACCTACCGGGGCGCCAAGCGGGGCGGCAAGACGGTCGCGCTGGTCGGCAAGGGCGTCACCTTCGACACCGGCGGCATCTCCATCAAACCGGCCGCGAACATGCACCACATGACCTCCGATATGGGTGGTGCGGCCGCCGTCATCGCCACGGTGGTGCTGGCCGCCCGGCAGAAGCTGCCCATCGATGTCATCGCCACCGTGCCGATGGCCGAGAACATGCCGTCGGCCACCGCGCAGCGCCCCGGTGACGTGCTGACCCAGTACGGCGGAATCACCGTCGAGGTGCTCAACACCGATGCCGAGGGGCGGTTGATCCTGGCCGATGCGATCGTGCGGGCCTGCGAGGACAATCCGGACTACCTGATCGAGACCTCCACGCTGACCGGTGCGCAGACGGTGGCGCTGGGGGCCCGCACCCCGGGCGTGATGGGCAGCGACGAGTTCCGCGACCGGGTGGCCCGGTTGTCCCAGGCGGTCGGCGAGAACGGCTGGGCCATGCCACTTCCCGAAGAGTTGAAGGACGATCTGAAGTCGACGGTCGCCGACCTGGCCAACGTCAGTTCCTCGCGCTACGCGGGGATGCTGGTGGCCGGGGTGTACCTGCGGGAGTTCGTCGCCGAGGATGTGGCGTGGGCGCATATCGACATCGCCGCGCCGGCCTACAACACCGGCGGTCCGTGGGGTTACACCCCCAAGGGCGGCACCGGTGTCCCGACCCGGACCATGTTCGCCGTGCTGGAGGACATCGCGGCCAACGGCTAGCCCAGGTTGGCTCGCGCGGTGCTGCGCATCACCTGCGGCAGCGCATGGGCCACCCCGTAGACCAGGTAGGCCTCCGGGGTCACCGGTCGGACCGGGGTGTTGTTCTGCACTGCCGACACGATGGCCTTGGCCACCTTCTCCGGGCCGTAGCGCCGCAGCGCGAAGCCCTTCTTGATCTGTGCCCGCAGCGTCTCCACCTCGGAACGCTTGTGGGTCGGCACGTCGAAGCGGGTGCCGTCGATGATGTTGGTGTCGATGACACCGGGGCACACCGTGGTGAGCCCGATCCCCGCCGAATCGAGCTCGGCGCGTAGGCAGTCGGAGAACATGAACACCGCGGCCTTGCTGGTGGCGTAGGCGTTCATCGCCTGGGTCGGTGAGTACGCGGCCATCGACGCGACGTTGACGATGTGCCCGCCCATGCCGCGCGCCACCATCCGGGCCCCGAAGGCCCGGCAGCAGTTCACCACCCCACCGAAGTTGATGTCCAGCACCCGGTCGTACTGGTCGGCCGGGGTGTCCAGGAACAGCCCGGCGTGCCCGACACCGGCATTGTTGACCAGCACATCGGGCACCCCGTGCGTTGCGCACACCTGCTCGGCGAACCGTTGCACCGCGTCGGCGTCGGCCACGTCGAGGCGGTAGGCGTGTGCGGTCCCGCCCCCGGCGGTGATCTCGGCGGCCGTTGCCGCCGCCGCGTTCTCGTCGATATCGCTCACCACGATCTCCGCGCCGTGCGCGGCGAAGGCCAGCGCCGTGGCGCGCCCGATCCCGCTGCCCGCGCCGGTCACCGACACCAGCTGATCTCCGAACGGGGCGCGCTCGACTCCCACCTCGGCGCGGGCGAGTTCCCGGCTCGCCGGCGCACCACCGAGATGGTCGACGAGTTCGGTGACGGCACGGGCCAGCTGGGCCGGGTGCGACATCGGCGCCCAGTGCCCGGCGATCAGGTCGCGACGCCACAGCCGCGCCGCCCAGTTCGGGATGTCGGCGTACGAGTAGGACCGCACGTAGGGGTCGCGGGTGTTCACGATCAGCTGAACCGGGACGTCGACGCGATGATCGGTCCGGGCGTGGCGCAGGCCGGGAAAGAAGTTCGCCCGGTACACCTTCATGCTGTTGACGGCATCGCCGACGAGCGCGCGGGAATGGTGGATGTTATCGGGGGCGATGCCGTCCGCGAGCAACCGGCGCCGCATCCCGCCGCGCGCGAACGCAACCCGCACGGCCGCCGGCGCGAGCACCGGCGTCGAGAACGCGGCCATGTAGGACAACCGGCCGAGCTGGCCGAGGGAGCGCAGGAATCGGCGCGGCCGGTAGGGCCGCTTGAGTCCGTCGATGACGAAGCGATTGATGTGGTCGCCGCTGGGCCCGGACACCGACGTGAACGAGGCCACCACATCCGCCGAGCCGGGCCGGGCCAGGTACTCCCACACCCCGACCGAACCCCAGTCGTGAGCCAACACGTGCACGGGCCGGCCCCCGCCGACCGCCCTGGCCACCGCGTCGAAATCGTCGGCGAACCGCGCCATGGTGTAGCTCGAATGGTGTTGGGGCACCGCAGATTTTCCGACGCCACGATTGTCGTACCGGATCACCCGGTAGCCCTCGGCGAGCAGCGGGGCGACGCCGTCCCACAGCACGTGGGAGTCCGGCCAGCCGTGCACCAGCACCACCGTCGGCCCGTCCGGATCGCCCTGCTCGTAGACCGCGATGCGGGTCCCGTCGGCACTGTCGACGAACCGTTCGGTGGTCTCGGTCATGGTCACCCTTCGAGGTCTCGGCGCAGCGCGCGGTCGCGTTCGATGCGGCGACGCGCATCGTAATCGCGCATGCGCTGTGGATAGCCCACTTTCTGCACGTCGTAGACCGGGATGTCGAGCTGTTTGCTCAGCCGGCGCGCCCCGGCGTCGCCGCCGGTGCGCCGCCGCGTCCACTCGCCGTCGGCGGCCACCAGCACCACGGTGACCTCGGTGACGGTGGTCTGGGGCTCCACGAAGGCCTCGACCCCGGTGTGGGTGGCCACCCAGTCACGCAGGTAGGCCAGATCGGCGGAAGTTTGTTTGCGGGTCTGCGCTCGCGATCCGCCACGCGGACGCCGCCACCTGTCGAACAGTCCCAACTGGGGTTACTCCTCTCGGACACCTCCTTCGATGGTGCCAGAGCATCGAGTCGGCGGTCCGCGACGACCACACGCGACGGACATGACAGGATAGAAGGGCACCCCATTCCACACGTGACGATGACTTTCGAGGAGTCAAAACCCATGGCAATCTCCGTCCAGATGCCCGCACTCGGTGAGAGCGTCACCGAGGGGACCGTCACGCGATGGCTCAAGCAGGAGGGCGACACCGTCGCCGTCGACGAACCACTGCTCGAGGTCAGTACCGACAAGGTCGACACCGAGATCCCGTCGCCCGCCGCCGGTGTACTCACCAAGATCATCGCGGCCGAGGATGACGTCGTCGAGGTCGGTGGCGACCTCGCCCTGATCGGCGAGGAGGGTGAATCCACCGGCGACTCGGGCGATTCCGCACCCGCCGAGGAAGCCGAACCGGAACCCGAGCCGGCCGCCGAAGAAGAAGCCGAAGAAGAGGCGCCCGCCGCAGAGGCCGCGCCCGCGAAGCCCGCCGCCTCCGGTGGCGGCGATGCCACCTCGATCACCATGCCCGAACTCGGCGAGTCCGTCACCGAGGGCACCGTCACCCGCTGGCTGAAGAAGGTCGGCGACGAGGTCGCCGTCGACGAGGCGCTGGTCGAGGTGTCCACCGACAAGGTCGACACCGAGATCCCTTCGCCGGTTGCCGGCACCCTGCTGTCGATCACCGCCGAGGAAGACGATGTCGTCCCGGTCGGTGGCGAGCTGGCCAAGATCGGTTCCGCCGATGCCGCACCGGCTGCGAGCGAGCCCGAGCCCGAGCCGACTCCCAAAGAAGAACCGAAGGAAGAGCCGAAGGCCGAGGCCAAGCCCGAACCCAAGCCCGAACCCAAACCCGAACCCAAGCCGGAACCGAAGCCTGAGCCCAAGCCCGAACCCGCCCCCGCGGCGGCCGCCCCGAGCGAACCGGCGGGCGACGGTTCGCCGTACGTGACACCGCTGGTGCGCAAGCTGGCCTCCGAGAACGGGGTTGACCTGGCCTCGGTCACCGGCACCGGCGTCGGTGGCCGCATCCGCAAGCAGGACGTGCTCGCCGCCGCAGAGGCGAAGAAGGCACCGGCACCCGCCGCCGCACCGGCGGCGGCGTCCACCCCGGCCGCCCCGGCCAAGCCCGCGGCGGCGCCCGCGCTGGCCCACCTTCGCGGCACCACGCAGAAGGCCAACCGGATCCGCCAGATCACCGCCAAGAAGACCCGCGAGAGCCTGCAGACCACCGCCCAGCTGACCCAGACCCACGAGGTCGATCTGACCAAGATCGTGGCACTGCGCGCCAAGGCCAAGGCCAGCTTCGCCGAGCGCGAGGGCGTGAATCTGACGTTCCTGCCGTTCTTCGCGGTCGCCGTCGTCGACGCCCTCAAGGCGCACCCGAACGTCAACGCCAGCTACAACGAGGACACCAAGGAGATCACCTACTACGACGCCGAGCACCTCGGCTTCGCGGTGGACACCGAGCAGGGCCTGCTCTCCCCCGTCGTGCACAACGCCGGTGACCTGTCCCTGGGCGGGCTGGCCCGGGCGATCGCCGACATCGCGGCCCGCGCACGCTCGGGCAACCTCAAGCCCGACGAGCTGTCCGGCGGCACCTTCACCATCACCAACATCGGTAGCCAGGGCGCGCTGTTCGACACCCCGATCCTGGTCCCGCCGCAGGCGGCGATGCTGGGCACCGGCGCGATCGTCAAGCGCCCCCGGGTGGTCGTCGACGGCAACGGCAACGAGTCGATCGGCGTGCGGTCGGTGGCCTACCTGCCGCTGACCTACGACCATCGCCTGATCGACGGCGCCGACGCCGGCCGCTTCCTGACCACCGTCAAGCGTCGTCTCGAAGAGGGCGCATTCGAGGCCGATCTGGGGCTGTAGCCGATGGCGGGCATGGTCGTCGCAATCGCGGGATCCTCGGGTCTGATCGGCTCCGCTCTGACAACGGCGTTGCGCACCGCCGACCACCGGGTGATCCGGCTCGTGCGTCGCGGCCCGTCGAGCGCCGACGAGGTGTTCTGGAACCCGGACACCGGTGAGTTCGATATCGCCGCGTTGGCCGGGGTGGACGTGGTGGTCAACCTGTGCGGGGTGGGCGTCGGCGAGAAGCGCTGGTCGGGTGCGTTCAAGCAGAGCCTGCGTGACAGCCGGATCGGCCCCACCGAGGTGCTCGCCGCCGCGGTCGCCGACGCCGGGGTGCCCGTGCTGCTGAATGCCAGCGCGGTCGGCTACTACGGCGACACCCGCGACCGGGTGGTGGACGAGAACACCCCACACGGCACCGGTTTCCTGGCCCGGTTGTGCGTGGACTGGGAGGTCGCCACGGCGGCCGCCGCCGCTGCCGGAGCCCGGGTGGTGCTGCTGCGGACCGGGCTGGTGCTGTCCCCCAGCGGCGGCATGCTCGGCCGGTTGCGACCGCTGTTCGGGCTGGGCCTGGGCGCCCGCCTCGGCAACGGACGGCAGTACCTTCCCTGGATCAGCCTCGAGGATCAGGTGCGCGCGATGCTGTTCGCCATCTCGCACGGCGCGCTGTCCGGTGCGGTCAATGTCACCGGGCCGGCGCCGGTCACCAACGGCGAGTTCACCTCCGCCCTCGGACGTGCCCTGAACCGGCCGACGCCGATGATCGCGCCCGGCTTTGCACTGCGCGCCGTGCTCGGTGAGTTCGCCGACGAGGGCCTGCTCGGTGGCCAGCGGGCCATCCCGGCCGCACTCGAGCAGGCCGGTTTCGTGTTCCACCACACGACCGTGGGCGAGGCGCTGGCCTATGCCACCGCGGGTAGCCCGCCCGGGTAGCGTTGACAGGATGCAATCCATCCGGTCCTCCTCGGCTCCCCTGCAGATCAAGCTGCTGGGCACCGTCGACTACCGGGAGGCCTGGCAGCTACAGCGGGAGATCGCCACGGAGCGGGTGGCCGGCGGCCCCGACACGCTGCTGCTGCTGCAGCATCCACCGGTCTATACCGCGGGTAAGCGCACCCTGCCGGAGGAACGACCCGCCGACGGTGTCCCGGTGGTCGACACCGACCGCGGCGGCAAGATCACCTGGCACGGACCGGGCCAGCTGGTGGGCTATCCGATCATCGGGCTCGCCGAACCGCTGGACGTGGTGAATTTCGTGCGCCGCCTTGAGGAAGCGCTGATCACGGTGTGCGCCGACCTGGGGCTGGCGACCGGGCGGGTGGACGGTCGCTCGGGTGTCTGGGTGGATGGCACCCGCAAGGTGGGCGCGATCGGCATCCGGGTGGCCCGCGGGGTGACCCAGCACGGTTTCGCCCTGAACTGCGACTGCGACCTGGGCGCCTTCGGCGGCATCATCCCGTGCGGCATCGCCGACGCCGGGGTGACCTCGCTGACCGCTGAACTGGGCCGCGAGGTCGGAGTGAAAGATGTCACCACCGCGGTCGCGGACGCCGTCTCCGGCGTTCTGGACGGACAGATCCGCGTAGCATCGACGGCGTGAGTGTCGTCCCCGAAGGCCGTAAGCTGCTGCGCCTCGAGGTGCGCAACGCCGAGACCCCCATCGAACGCAAGCCCCCGTGGATCAAGACCACGCTGCGCACCGGCCCGGAGTACACCGAACTCAAATCGCTGGTGAAGCGCGAGGGCCTGCACACCGTGTGCGAGGAGGCGGGCTGCCCCAACATCTACGAATGCTGGGAAGACCGCGAGGCCACCTTCCTGATCGGCGGCGAACAGTGCACGCGGCGCTGCGACTTCTGCCAGATCGACACCGGCAAGCCCGCCGCACTCGACCGTGACGAGCCGCGCCGCGTCGCCGAGAGCGTGCAGGCGATGGGCCTGCGCTACTCGACGGTGACCGGGGTGGCCCGTGACGACCTGCCCGACGGCGGCGCCTGGCTCTACGCCGAGACCGTCCGCCAGATCCACGCGCTCAACCCGAACACCGGCGTCGAACTGCTGGCCCCGGACTTCAACGGCAACCCCGAGCAGCTCGAAGAGGTCTTCGAGTCACGCCCTGAGGTGTTCGCGCACAACGTCGAGACCGTGCCGCGCATCTTCAAGCGGATCCGGCCCGCCTTCCGCTACCAGCGCAGCCTCGACGTCATCACCGCCGCCCGCGATTTCGGTCTGGTCACCAAGAGCAACCTCATCCTGGGTATGGGCGAGACCCCCGACGAGGTGCGCACCGCCCTGGTCGACCTGCACGAAGCCGGCTGCGACATCGTCACCATCACCCAGTACCTGCGGCCGTCGGCGCGGCATCACCCGGTGGATCGCTGGGTCCATCCCGACGAATTCGTCGAGTTCACCACCTTCGCCGAGGGCATCGGATTCGCCGGTGTGCTGGCCGGTCCGCTGGTGCGGTCGTCCTACCGGGCGGGCCGGCTCTATGAGCAGGCGGCACGGGTGCGGGCATCCGCGGCACCACCCGTATCCTGATCCAATGGCGAAATCGCGTAACCCGGCCCAGACCAAGGCCGCCAAGGCCGAGGCGAAGGCCGCCCGCAAGGCGGCCTCCAAGCAGCGGCGCAGCCAGCTCTGGCAGGCATTCCAGATCCAGCGCAAAGAGGACAAGCGGCTGCTGCCCTACATGGTGGGCGCGTTCGTCGTCATCGTCGCGGCATCGGTGGCACTGGGCATCGTCGCCGGTGGCTTCACCACCTATCTGCTGATCCCGCTCGGCGTCATCCTCGGCGCCCTGGTCGCGTTCATCATCTTCGGCCGGCGCGCGCAGAAGTCGGTGTACAAGAAGGCCGAGGGCCAGACCGGCGCGGCGGCCTGGGCGCTGGACAACCTGCGCGGCAAATGGCGGGTCACCCCCGGTGTCGCGGCCACCGGACATTTCGATGCGGTGCACCGGGTGATCGGCCGTCCCGGGGTGCTGCTCGTCGGTGAAGGTGCGGCCTCGCGGGTGAAACCGCTGCTGGCCCAAGAGAAGAAACGCACCGCCCGCCTCGTCGGCGACGTGCCGATCTACGACATCATGGTCGGCAACGGCGAGGGCGAGGTTCCGCTGGCCAAGCTGGAGCGGCATCTGAACAAGCTGCCCGCCAACATCACCGTCAAGCAGATCGATTCGCTGGAGTCCCGCCTGGTGGCGCTGGGTTCCAAGATCGGGCCGGCGGCCATGCCCAAGGGCCCGATGCCGGGCAACGCCAAGATGCGCGGCGTGCAGCGCACCGTGCGCCGCAAATAGTCGCAACCGCAAAATTTCTCGTCCCGTCCTGTTTAGATGTCCCGCATGACATCCGGGCGGGCGCATGTGCACCGCGTGTGACTGGGCACCGCATTTCGCCGCACTGAATCCGACGCCGACCCGCCGTGCGCTGCTGCGCGCCGCCACCGCGGTGCTGGCGGCGACGGCCGTCGGGACGGTCGCGGCCTGTACCGACGGCTCGGCACCCGCGCCCACCCCGACATCGGCGCCCGGCGTGGATCCGGTCGCGGACTTCGTGTTCCACAACGGCCCGATCTACACCGTCACCGGCGCCGACCCCTGGGCACAGGGCCTGGCCGTCACCGGCAACACCATCTCCTATGTGGGCTCGCAAGCCGGCGCCATGGCGCTGGCCGGACCGCAGACCCGGGTGGTGGACCTGGGCGGCAAGCTGCTGATGCCCGGGTTCGTCGAGGGACACATCCATCCCTTCCTGGGAGCGTTCCTCACCTCCGGGGTAGACCTGCAGGTACCGACGGGCGCCGACGCGCTGGCCGCGATCGAGCGCTACGCGACGGACAACCCGACCGGCCCGGTGCGCGGATTCGGTTGGCGGGTGGACATGTTCGGCCCCGACGGACCGACGCGTGCCGACTTGGACCGGGTGCTCCCGGACCGGCCGGGGTTCTTCTTCGCCATCGACGGGCACAGCCTGTGGGCCAACAGCACGGCGCTCGACGCGGCCGGCATCACCCGCGACACCGCGGACCCGATCCCCGGGTTCAGTTACTACGTGCGCGACGAACATGGTGAGCCGACCGGCTACGTGCTGGAGGTCAACGCGGTTCTCGGTCTGGTCAACGCCATCGAGCCAATCACTCCCGAGACGATGGGCACCTTGCTGCGCAGCTGGCTGCCCAAGGCGTCGGCGGCCGGGATCACGTCGGTGTTCGACGCCGGCGTGCCACCCATCGGCGACGACCAGGCCGCGTTGATCCAGCTCTACTCCGACCGCGAGGCCGACGGCACCCTGCCGTTCCGCGTCGTCGCGTCCTACAGCGTGAAATCCCCACCGGTCGATACCGCCGTCGCGACGTTGCGCGACATCCGTCAACGGGTCTCGACCGACCTGGTCCAGGTCGGCGCGGTGAAGATCATCGGCGACGGCACGCAGGGCGGGTACACCGCCTGGTTGTTGGAACCCTATGCAGACAAACCGGATTCGATCGGGGCGTCACCGTTCACCGGCGACCAGTGGCGACAGCTGATCGGCGCGGTGGACGCCGCCGGTTTCGACGTGCACGTCCACGCCTGCGGCGAGCGCACCGCCCGCACCGCGTTGGACGCGATCGAGGCCGCGATCGAGGCGAATCCCGCACGCGACCGCAGGCACACCATCGCCCATCTGGTCTACGTCGAGGACCCCGACTCGGCCCGCTTCGGTGAGCTCGGTGTCATCGCACAGTTCTCCGCGAACTGGATGTCGGCGGATCCCGACACCGTCACGAACATGGCCGCGCGCTACGGCCGGCCACGGCAGGACCTCTTCTATCGCACCCGGGACGTACTGACGACGGGCGGGCGGATCTCGCTGGGCACCGATTGGCCTGCGGCAGGCTATTTCTCGACCTACAAACCGCTGGACTCGATCCAGATCGGCGTCACCCGGCAGTTGATCGGGCAGCCGGACGCACCGGTTTTGGCCCCGGCCGACCAGACGCTGACGGTCGCCGAGGCGGTGCACGCCAACACTCTGGGGGCGGCGTATCAGCTCCGCATGGAGGACAAGGTGGGCTCGCTGGAGGCCGGTAAGCGTGCCGACCTGATCGTGCTGGATCGCAACATCGGCGGACATCGACCCACACGATATCCACCGTGCGGTGGTCACCATGACGATGATGGACGGCAAGGTCCGCCAGGAGCGCTAACTGTGCCCGCTGCTCTTCGCGCGAGCGCTCACCGGCGCACCACGGCAGTCTTGGTCGCCAGGTCGGACAGGCTGCGCTGATCGCTGTCGGTGAACAGCGGCGGAATCACCAGCGCTACCAGCACACCCCGGGCCAGCGCCCGACCGATACCGACATGGCGGCGGTTGTCCACCGACACCACCATCAACCCGAGCGCCATCTGGCCGGGCGTGAAACCGAACAACCGGACCGAGGCGGCGCCCAACAGCAGCCAGATCAGCAGGACCGCGGTGGACAATGCCTGCAGCGACAGCAGCCCCAGGCTCATCGCGAGCGCGGCCAGTCCGTAGGCGATCAACCAGTCCACCAGCAGCGCAGCCGCGCGACGCCCGAATCCGGCGATCGAGCCCGGCCCGGTGCGGGGCAGTCCGAGCCGGTGCCCGGGGTACTCATCACCCACGCCACCCGAGCTTGTGGGTTCCGGTCCGGACAACCAGGATGAGATCTCGCGGGCCATGCCGACCAGCATAGGGCGGGCCGCTCAAGAGGCATTGCGTAACTTCGACGCAACATATGGTTGATGACCGTGCAACATCGTGTCCATAGCGTCAACGCGCGGGTCACCAGAAAAGGAGAACTTGTAGTGGCAGAAAAGACCTCCGATGACATCTTCAAGCTGATCAAGGACGAGAACGTCGAGTACGTCGACATTCGGTTCTGCGATCTGCCCGGTGTCGTCCAGCACTTCTCGATCCCGGCAGCGGCATTCGACGAGAGCGTGTTCGAGGACGGGCTGGCCTTCGACGGCTCCTCGGTGCGCGGCTTCCAGTCGATCCACGAGTCGGACATGATGTTGCTGCCGGATCCCAACACGGCACGCATCGATCCGTTCCGGGCGGCCAAGACGCTGAACCTGAGCTTCTTCGTGCACGATCCCTTCACCCGTGAGGCGTACTCGCGCGATCCGCGCAACGTCGCCCGCAAGGCGGAGAACTACCTCACCAGCACCGGCATCGCCGACACCTGCTACTTCGGTGCCGAGGCCGAGTTCTACATCTTCGATTCGGTGAGCTTCGACTCGAAGATCAACGGCACCTTCTACGAGGTCGACTCCGAGTCGGGCTGGTGGAACAGCGGCGAGCCCTATGAGGCCGACGGCTCCCCCAACCGCGGCTACAAGGTGCGGCCCAAGGGCGGCTACTTCCCCGTCGCTCCGTATGACCACTATGTGGACCTGCGCGACGAGATGGCCACCAACCTGCAGAACGCGGGCTTCGTCCTGGAGCGCGGCCACCACGAGGTCGGCACCGCCGGACAGGCCGAGATCAACTACAAGTTCGACACGCTGCTGGCCGCGGCCGACGATGTGCTGCTGTTCAAGTACATCATCAAGAACACCGCGTGGCAGAACGGCAAGACCGTCACCTTCATGCCCAAGCCGCTGTTCGGCGACAACGGTTCGGGCATGCACGCCCACCAGTCGCTGTGGAAGGACGGCAAGCCGCTGTTCCACGACGAGGCGGGCTACGCGGGTCTGTCGGACATGGCCCGCCACTACATCGGCGGCATCCTGCACCACGCGCCGTCGCTGCTGGCCTTCACCAACCCCACGGTGAACTCTTACAAGCGCCTGGTGCCGGGTTACGAGGCGCCGATCAACCTGGTGTACAGCCAGCGCAACCGCTCTGCCTGTGTCCGCATCCCGATCACCGGCAACAACCCGAAGGCCAAGCGCCTCGAGTTCCGTTGCCCGGACAGCTCGGGTAACCCGTACCTGGCGTTCGCGGCCATGCTGATGGCCGGTATCGACGGCATCAAGAAGAAGATCGAGCCGCTCGCCCCGGTCGACAAGGACCTCTACGAGCTGCCGCCGGACGAGGCCGCCAACATCCCGCAGGCCCCGACGTCTCTGGCCGCGGTGATCGACAAGCTCGAAGAGGACCACGAGTACCTCACCGAGGGTGGCGTGTTCACCGAGGACCTCATCGAGACCTGGATCTCCTACAAGCGTGAGAACGAGATCATGCCGATCCAGATCCGTCCGCACCCGTACGAGTTCAGCCTGTACTACGACGTCTAACCATTACGACGTCTGACCCGTAGGGTCCGCACCTGACGACGCCACCCGCGCCGCGATCGCCGAGTCGATTGTGGTGCGGGTGGTTTCGTCGGTACCGCTTACCGTGAACACATGTCACCCCGCGATCGATGGCGCGCACAACTGCTGCAGATTCCCGACACCGACACGCGGCAACGTGTCACCCTCGGTCGGTAGGGTTGCCAGACATGATCAACCTGTCCGCTCGCCTGGACGCGCTCGCACCGGCAGTGCTCAGTCTGCTCCGGGTCGTGTTCGGTTTCCTGTTCACCCTGTTCGGCACCTCGAAGATCTTCGACTGGCCGCTCACCATGTCCATCCCCGTCGGCTCCTGGCCGGCCTGGTACGCGGGGGTGATCGAGCTGGTGTGCGGCCTGCTCATCATGGTTGGGTTGTTCACCCGCGCAGCGGCATTCATCGCCTCCGGCGCGATGGCGGTGGCCTACTTCTGGCAACACCAACCGATGGGACTGTGGCCGATCGCGCCGCCGGAATACGGCGGTAACGGCGGGCTCGACGCGATCGCGTTCTGCTTCGTGTTCTTCCTGCTGGTATTCACCGGGCCCGGGCCCTTCTCCGTGGACAGACTGCGCACACGGACACCCGCGGGCTAGGAGATAAGCGGACCGTGGTCCTATTATGGACGCATGGCATCGTCTGACATCGACACCAAGCTGACGCAGTTCGCGCCCGTGGTCCTCTCGATCTTTCGGATCGTGTTCGGATTGCTCTTCACCCTGCACGGCACGCAGAAGCTGCTCGGGTTCCCCACCGCGATGCCCAGCGGCACCGTCCCGATGGGAACCTGGCCGTACTGGTACGCCGGGGTGATCGAACTGGTTCTCGGCCTGTTGATTCTGACCGGCCTGTTCACCCGCATCGCCGCCTTCGTCGCCTCCGGCGAGATGGCCTACGCCTACTTCAGCGCACACCTGCCGACGGCGTTCTGGCCCATCGACAACGGTGGCGAACCCGCCGTGCTGTTCTGTTTCGGCTTCCTGCTGCTGGTGTTCCTCGGCGGCGGTTCGATTGCACTGGACAGCGTGCTCCGGCGCAAAAGCTAGCCCGCTTCCCGCGCCCACGCGGGCATGATGAAAATGCCCTCGGCTTCCACCGTCACACCCTCGGCGTCCAGGATCTGCCCGCGGGCAAACGCTTTGATGCCTTCGGTGCGATCCACCCAGGCCTCGGCGCGCAGCGGTCCGAGCGGGGTGCCGCGCAGATACTTCAGCGTGAGCGTGCCGGTGAATCGGGGTTTGCGCAGGCCCTCGCTGGCCACCTCGCCGAGAATATGGTCGAGCACCAGCGCACAGATGCCGCCGTGCACCCGCCCGGGCGGGCCCTCATAGGGCGCACCCAGGGTAAATTCGGCCCAGCAGCGCCCCGACTCGGTGTGCTCGACGGTCAGCGGCGGCGCGATCGGGTTGCGTAGTCCGATCACCGGGTCGGCCCAGCTGATCGGCCGACCCGTCTCGGCGTGCCGCATGGTGCGAGGATCGTCGTGTCGCTGCTGCTCCAGCGTGTCCGCGATCTCTTCGAGCGCCCGTTGCGCCCGGCGAATCGTCTCGCAGTCGGCGCCGGTGCTGATGCTGGCCTCGACCAGCCGCCGCACGGCGGCCGTCAACGGGCCGTGCAAGGCGGCCCGACGGTCGTGCTCGTCGGCAGTGATCTCGGCGAACGGCTGGCTCATCGATCAGTTCTATCATTAGCCGGTCTATCAGTAGCCGGGTGCGCACCCAAACGCGCCATCGCCTCCGGTCGGAGCACCTTTTGTGGTCTACTTCCAGGCAGGTTGTCGTTGCCGTCAATTGACCGGCGTCGGAATGGAGGCGTGGGTCGTGAGGGACTCCAGGACAACGGGCTGCGCGCGCCACGTGGGCCGGGTCGGCGCACTGGCGGTGGCCCTGGGCATCGGCTCGGCGATCGCGGTCCCGGCACCGGTATGGGCCGACCCGGACACCGGCGGGTCCGGCACCGGCCAGGCCGACTCCAGCTCGGGCCCCTCGGACGGCTCGGGCACCTCGGACGGCTCAGCCACCTCTGATAGCTCGACTCAGGACCCGACCTCCGGTGCCACGCCGGCGGCCGACCCGACCCCCGCCGAACCGGATCCGCCGACCGCCGCGTCCGCGCCGACATCCGAGCGTCCCGCGCTGCGATCTGCGACGCCGAAGAAGAAGCCCCGCACCGTGGCCGGCCCACGGCGCACCGCCCGAATCGCGACCGCCCCGGTTCCCGAGGTGTCGGCGGAACCGGTGGCGCCGACGGTGCTGCGCGCCGCCGATCCCGCGCCCGTGACCACTCCGATGATCGCCGCGGCCACCGTGAGCAACCCCACGCCGCAGTCGGTCCCGGAACCGACACTGCCGACGCCGGCAAAGGTGATCAGCACCGTGCTGTCGGCCCTGGCCGCACCGTTGCACGGCAGCCGGTCCGGTGCGACCGTCGAGTTCCCCGGCCTGTGGGTACTGCTGGCCGCGGCTCGGCGTCAACTCGGTCTCTCCCCCGCTCCCACGGCGGCATCGGCACCGGCCGCCATGACCGTCGCCGCCGCCACCAATATCGCCCCGGTACTCGGCGACCCGGTGCTCGGCAACCCCGACCCGACCACGGGCGCGGTCAACGGACGCGTCGTGGCGACCGATCCCGAGGGCGCCAGGCTCACCTACGCGCTGCTCACCCGGCCCACCGAGGGCGGCCTGACATTCAGCTCCACCGGCGTGTTCACCTACACCCCGACCGCGGCCCAACGTGTCCGGGCCGGGCTGACCAGCATGCCCGACGCGGTGTTCACCGTGACGGTCAGTGACGGCACGACGGCCAAGGTCGTCGCGACGGTGGCCGTCCCCGTCGACCCGACGCCGGTTCAGCTGCTCGACCCGATACCCACCGGCGACCGGCCGGGTGCGGTGGCTGCCACCAATAGCCGTGCATACCTCGTGAATTCGGCCGCGGGAACCGTCACGGTCATCAACACCATCGACGGCACGGTCGTCTCGACGATTCCGGTCGGCACCAACCCGGTCGCGGTGGTGGTGAAGGCCGACGGCCGGACGGCCTACGTGGCCGATGCCGGGAACCGCTCCATCGCCGTGATCGACACCGCCACCAACACCGTGCGGCGCCAGATCGCGCTGCGCTTCACCCCGACCGCGCTGGCGATCAGCCCGTCCGGTGGCGCACTGTACATCGGCAATGCGACCGGCAAGATGGCCAAACTGAGCACCTCGACCAATCGCATTGCGGCCTGGATCGCCAACACCAGCGGTACGACATCGATGACCGTGAGCCCCAACGGCAAGCGCGTGTACGCGACCACACCCACCGGTATCGCCGTGTACACCACATCGTCGTGGACCAACTCCGCCAAACTCCTTGCCGGTACCGCCGATTCATCTGTCATCGCGGTCAGCCGGGATTCCGCGGCGGTCTACGCGGTGACCGGCGGCACCACGGTCAGGGTGTTGACGAGCACCGGGGCCGCGACCGGTACCGAGTTCCACACCGCCGGGGCCGTCACCGGGGCCACCGTCCACAAGGACGGCACCCTGCTGTTCCTGACCACCACCGACGGCGATCTGCAGGTGTACGACACCCGAACCCACACTCCGCAGACCACTCTGCACACCGCTGCCGGCGCCCTGGCCGCCAGTCCCGACGGTATGCAGCTGTATCTCACCGATGCCGCCGCCGGCGTCCTGCACGTGGTGTCCCTGGTGCCCGACAATCAGCGACCCGAGGTGGCGGCGCCGACCGGTACCGGCGACCCGGTCACCGGCAAGGTCACCGGGTCGACCGGGGTCACCGACGCCGACGGCGACCGGTTGACGATCACGGTGCTCACCAAGCCCTCCAAGGGCACCATCGCGTTCGGCCCCGATGGCACCTTCACCTACACCCCCACCGCTACCGCGCGACATCTCGCCGCCGCCGACACGGCCCCGCTGTCCGCGCTGACCGACACGGTCACCATCACCGTCGACGACGGACGGCGCGGCGTCGTCCAGCAGACCATCACCATCGCCATCGTTCCGGCCAATGTCGATCCCACGGTGAAAGTCACAATAGGGAAACCGAATTCGTCGACCGGTGTGATCACCGGCACCGTGAAGGCCACCGACGCCAACGGCGACCGCATTTACTACGACGGCACCACCGCCACCCTGAAGGGCACCCTCGTCGTCGGCGCCGATGGCCGGTTCACCTACACCCCCACCGCCACCGCCCGCCACGCCGCGGCCACCGCCGACCCGTCCGCGCGGACCGAGACCTTCACCATCACCGTCGACGACGGGCACGGGGGCGTGCTCGCCGTACCGGTGACCATGGCCATCAGTCCCCGCAACAGCGCCCCCACCGCCGCATCGATCACCGGTCTAGACACCGACTTCGCCACCGGGCGGGTCACCGGGGCGCTCAGCGTCACCGATGCCGACCTGGACCCGCTGCGCTTCACCGTCCCGACCGGCCCGACCCGCGGATCGGTGGTGCTTCATACCGACGGCACGTTCAGCTACACCCCGAGCGCCGCGGCCCGCGCGGCCGGCACCAGCACCGACTCGTTCACGGTGCGCATCGACGACGGACACGGCGCCACCCAGACCCTGGCGGTGTCGGTCACCGTAGCGGCGTCGGCACCCGGTGATGACCTGCCGGTGGCGGGCACCATCACCTACGCCACGAACTCGATCACCGGCGTGGTCACCGGCCAGATCCAGGTTTCCGACTCGTCGCCGCTGAGCTACCTGCTCGCCTCGGCGACACCCACCAGCGGCACCCTCACCGTCAACCAGGGCACCGGCGCGTTCGTCTTCACGCCGAATACCGTTGCGCGATACCGCGCCTGGTTCACCCCAGAGGAGGACACGCTGAGCTTCACGGTGTCCGCGCTGGACGGAACACATGGCATCCCGGTGGATGTCAGCGTCCCGATCTCGGCGGTGCACCCCGATGTCGACGGCACGCTGACCCTTGCCGAGCTGCGCAACCTGGCACTGACCGGCCATGTCGACATCGGCCGGAACAAGGAAGGCAAGATCCGCAATATCGACGGGACCTTCACCGTCGACACCGTGACCGACCCGACGTCCGCGGCGGCCCTCCTCAACCGGGTATCCACCCTGCTCGGGATACCCGCGGGTTTCGCGCGCGCCGGTGATATCACGGTGTCCACCAACGACTTCGGCTCGGTGTTCTACCGGCTCAGCCCGAAGATCAACGGACTGCGGGTGCTGGGCAGCGAACTGGTGCTCAGCACCGACAGCAGCGGCACGGTGACCGGACTGATCAGCAACTACGATCCGGCAATCACGGCGGTCAGCACCGTCCCGATCGGAACGGTGGACCGGGCATCCAAGGTCATCGACCTGCTCAAGGCCGATGTGGTATCCGATCTCGGCGGCAGCCCCAGCCAGGCGACCCGGGATGCCTTCCTCGCGACCCTGCACTTCGACACCGAATTGGTGTTCTACCACGAGGATCTGAACAATCCGCCGCAGCTGGCCTGGCACGTCCACGTCACCTCGGCGCCCGACAGCGCGTACCCCTCGGTGGGGGTGCGTTATATCGTCGCCGCCAACGGCACCAAACCCGGCGCGATCATCTCCGAATTCGCCAGCGCGCAGCACGCCCTGGCACCGGTGCGCTCGTCGGGCACCGATCAGCTGGGCAAGGTCCGCACGGTGATGGCCGCCAACACCGGGTCCTCGATCGTGCTGACCGACGCCGGCCGCAACATCACCACCTACGCGACCACCTACCAGAGCACCTGGTCCGGGCTGCCCAGCATTCCCGGCAGTGTGGTCGGGTACACGACGAGTTGGCTGCGCTCCGCGGTGTCGGCTCAGGCGAACATGATCCGGGTCTTCGACTACTACACAGACGTGTTGGGGCGGAACTCGTTCGACGACAACGGTGCCGAGATCAAGATGAGCATCGACTACAACCCCGGTGGGGTGTCGGCCAGTGGCTGGCGCAATGCCGCGTGGACCGGTTCGGTGATGGTGTTCGGCGACGCCGGAAGCACCCAGGCCGCGCTGGACCTGGTGGCCCACGAATACACCCACGCCGTCGTCCAGTACGTCAACGGTCTGGCCTATCTGGGTGAATCCGGCGCCATGAACGAATCCTATGCCGACATCATGGGCGCCCTCATCGAGAACAAGACCGGCACGGCCCGTTGGCTTTTCGCCGAAGACGCCTACGGAAATCCGTACCGCAACATGGCCGACCCATCGGACTACCGCCAGCCCGAGCACTACGGCAACCTCCTGGTCGACCCGTGCGGCTGCAACGCCAACGACGACTTCGACTACGTGCACAGCAACAGCGGGATCATGAACTTCGCCGCCTACCAGATGATGGAGGCGACCCGCGATCAGGTGTCGGGCGAGCAGTGGGCCCGGGTGTTCTATGACTCGCTGTACCGGCTGCCGTCCACCGCGAAATTCGTCGATGCCCGGTACGCCATCATCTCCTCGGCACGAGCCCAGGGCTTGGGCAGCGCCCAGATCGAGGCGATCAAGACGGCATTCGACGCGGTGGGGATCCGCGCCGACGAACCGGCCTGATTCTCAGAGCCGGACAGGTTCAGCGCCCGACAGGTTCAGCCCCCGAAGACGTTGAGCACCACGGCCTTCGCCCGACGCGTCACCCGCAGGTAGTTGTCCAGGAATTCGCCGCCGTCGCCACCTGCCCAGCCGGCCGCCGCGGCAACGGCATTGAGCTGCCGCCCGGGGCCGGGCAGTTGATCGGTCGGTTTACCCCGGACCAGCACCAGTGCATTGCGCGCTCTCGTCGCGGTGAGCCACGCCTCCCGCAGCTGCGCGACATCGCCCTCGGCAACGAGTTCGGCAGCACCGATGGCGTCCAGCGTCTCCAGTGTGGAGGTGTTGTGCAGCGATGGAATCTTGTGTCCGTAGCGCAGTTGCAGCAGCTGCACGGTCCATTCGATATCGGCCAGCCCGCCGCGCCCCAGCTTGGTGTGCGTGTTGGGGTCCGCACCGCGCGGCAGCCGTTCGGCGTCGACGCGGGCCTTGACACGGCGGATCTCCTGCACGGTCTCGGCGGATACCCCGCCCGCCGGATAGCGTGTCTTGTCGGCCATCAGCAGGAACCGCTCCCCGAGGTCGGCGTCGCCGGCCACCCGGTGCGCGCGCAGCAGGGCCTGAATCTCCCAGGGCTGCGCCCATTGCGCGTAGTACGCCTCGTAGGAGGACAGCGTCCGCACCAGCGGCCCGTTGCGCCCCTCCGGGCGCAACCCGATGTCGACCTCCAGAGGTGGGTCGGCGCTGGGAGTTCCGAGCAGGGCCCGTACCTGTTCGGCAACGGTCACCGCCCATTTCACCGCGACCGACTCCTCGACCCCGGCGTTCGGCTCGCAGACGAACATGACGTCGGCGTCGGACCCGTAGCCCAGTTCGCGGCCGCCGAGACGGCCCATCCCGATCACCGCGATACGGGCCGGCGGGCCGGCCTCGGGTGCTTTGTCCCTGATCACCACGTTCAGGGCGGCCTCCAGCACCGCTACCCAGATCGATGTCAGGGCGCGGCACACATCGGTGACCTCAAGCATTCCCAGCAGATCCGCCGACGCGACCCTGGCCAGCTCCTGGCGGCGCAACGTGCGCGCCGCGGCGATCGCACGGGCGGGATCCTGGTGCCGCCCAGCCGATGCGACCAGCGCCCGCCCGACCGTGTCGGGGTCGACCTCCAGCAGCTTCGGGCCCTGCGGACCGTCGGCGTACAGCTGGATGACCTCCGGTGCCTTCATCAGCAGATCGGGGATGTAGGCCGAGGTGCCGAGCACCCGCATCAGCCGTTTGGCGACCGCACCCTCATCGCGCAGCGTGGCCAGATACCAGCGCAGGTCCCCCAGTTCCTCGCTGATGCGGCGATAGGACAACAGGCCGGCATCCGGATCGGGGGTGTCGGACAGCCAGTCCAGCAGGGTGGGCAACAGCACCTGCTGCACCCGGCCCCGCCTGCCGCCCTCGCTGGCCAGCGCGGCCAGATGGGTCAGTGCGCTCTGCGGCCCCTCGTATCCCAGTGCGGCAAGCTGGCGTTCGGCGGCCTCGGTCGACATGCCGTCTGAGAACCCGGGCTTGCCCACCGATTCCAGCAGTGGCTGGTAGAACAGCTTGGCGTGCAGCCGCGATACCCGCAGGCTTTGCCGCTTGAGTTCCTGGCGCAGCACGCCGAGTGCATCGTGCTGACCGTCGGGACGCATATGCGCGGCCCGGGCCAGCCACCGCATCCCCTCCTCGTCGTCGGACTCGGGCAGCATGTGCGTGCGTTTGAGGCGCTGCAACTGCAGGCGGTGTTCGAGCAGGCGCAGGAACTCATACGACGCGGTGAGGTTGGCCGCATCGTCGCGGCCGACGTAACCGCCCGCGCTCAGCGCGGCCAGCGCGTCGACCGTCGAGGCCACGTGCAGCGCCTCGTCGTTGCGGCCGTGCACCAATTGCAGGAGCTGCACCGCGAATTCGACGTCACGCAATCCGCCGGTACCGAGCTTGATCTCACGGGCCCGTACCCCGGCGGGCACCAGTTCCTCGACGCGCCGGCGCATGGCCTGCACCTCGACGACGAAATCCTCACGCTCGCAGGCAGTCCACACCATCGGCATCAGCGCCTCGATGTAGCGGACCCCGAGGTCGGGATCACCCGCGGCCGGTCGCGCCTTGAGCAGGGCCTGGAACTCCCAGGTCTTGGCCCACCGCTCGTAGTAGGCGACGTGCGATTCCAGGGTGCGCACCAGCTGCCCCTGTTTACCCTCCGGGCGCAGCGCGGCGTCCACCTCGAAGAAGGTGTCTCCGGCGAATCGCATCATCTCGCCGGCCACCCGGGTGGTGATGGCGTCCGCCTTCTCCACCACGAAGATGATGTCGACATCGCTGACATAGTTCAGTTCGCGGGCGCCGCATTTACCCATGGCGATCACCGAGATCACCGGTGCGGGAGTGCCGTTCGGGCACACCGTCTTGACCGCGATGGTGAGCGCCGCGGCCAGCGCGGCGTCGGCCAAATCCGACAGGTGCGCGCCGATGGCGCTGAATTGCAGTACCGGTTCGTTCTCGACGGTGGGTGCCATGTCGAGGGCGGCCAGTACCATCAAGCGGTCCCGGTAGAGCGCCTTCAAGGGCAGGCTGGCGGTGCGCGGGTCGGCGACATTCTCGGCTTCGGTGACGAAGCTGTGGCGTAGCTCCTCGGCTGCGGGCAGCGTGACGGCACCGGCCAGCAGATGCCAGGACTGCGGGCGGGCCACCAGATGATCACCGAGTGCCAGGGACCCACCCAGCACCGAGAACAGACGTCCGCGCAGCGCCTTGTCCTTCAGCAGCGCCTGATTGAGTTCGGGCCAGTCGGACTCCAGCGCATCGGCGAGGCGCACCATGGCCCGCAGCGCCGCGTCCGCATCGGGTGCCCGCGACAACGACCACAGCAGTTCCACGTGGTCATCGGTGGTCCAGCCGAGCCTGCTCAGATCCTCCCGCGCGGTGAGTTCGACGAGGCCGAGCCGGCCCACACCGGGCAGTTTGGGGCGCTGTGTCGCGGGTTTGGCCACCCACCCAAGTTACAGCGACAGGTAGTTGCGCAACTCGAACGGGGTGACGGTGCTGCGGTAGTTCTCCCACTCGGTGCGCTTGTTGCGCAGGAAGTAGTCGAACACGTGCTCCCCCAGGGCTTCCGCGACGAGTTCGGAGGTCTCCATCTCGGTCAGCGCCACACCGAGGCTGCCCGGCAGCTCCTTGTAGCCCATCGCGCGACGTTCCTCGGCCGTCAGGGTCCACACGTTGTCCTCGGCCTGCGGGCCGAGCACATAGTTCTTCTCGACGCCGCGCAGGCCGGCCGCCAGCAGCACCGCGTAGGTCAGGTACGGGTTGCAGGCCGAGTCGGGGCTGCGCACCTCGATGCGGCGCGAGGAAGCCTTGCGCGGGGTGTACATCGGCACCCGGACCAGGGCCGAGCGGTTGGCCGCGCCCCAGGAGGCCGCGGTCGGTGCTTCGCCGCCGTGCACCAGGCGCTTGTAGGAGTTGACCCACTGATTGGTGACGGCGCTGATCTCGCTGGCGTGCTCGAGGATGCCCGCGATGAACGACTTGGCCACATCGGAGAGCTGCAGCGGATCGTCGGCGCTGTGGAAGGCGTTGGTGTCGCCTTCGAACAGGCTCATGTGGGTGTGCATGGCCGAGCCCGGGTACTCGCCGAACGGCTTGGGCATGAAGGAGGCCCGCACACCGTCGGCCAGCGCAACCTCCTTGACCAGGTAGCGGAACGTCATCACGTTGTCGGCCATCGACAGGGCGTCGGCGTAGCGCAGGTCGATCTCCTGCTGGCCGGGAGCGCCCTCGTGGTGGCTGAACTCCACCGAGATGCCCATCTGTTCCAGGGCGTCGATGGCGTGCCTGCGGAAGTTCGGCGCCGAGTCATGCACGGCCTGGTCGAAGTAGCCGCCGTTGTCAGCGGGCACCGGGGGCTCGTCATCCGAGCCGGGCTTGAGGAGGAAAAACTCGATCTCCGGGTGGACGTAGCAGGAGAATCCGAGGTCGCTGGCCTTGGCCAGCTGACGGCGCAGCACGTGCCGGGAGTCCGCCCAGGACGGGGAACCGTCCGGCATGGTGATATCGCAGAACATCCGCGCCGAGTGGTGCTTGCCGGCGCTGTCGGACCACGGCAGCACCTGGAAGGTGGACGGATCGGGCCGGGCGACCATATCGGCCTCCGACACCCGGGCGAAGCCCTCGATGGAGGAACCGTCGAAGCCGATGCCCTCCTCGAAGGCACCTTCGAGTTCGGCGGGCGCGATAGCCACCGACTTCAGGTATCCGAGCACGTCGGTGAACCACAACCGGACGAAACGGATATCGCGTTCCTCCAGCGTGCGCAGCACAAATTCCTTCTGGCGGTCCATGCTGGAAGCCTAGGTACCGGCTGTTAAATCTGTGTTACACACGCGTCGCGGTTGCGGCGACCTCGACGTGATTCAGTGATGCGGTGATCGACGATGCCGGCCGGGAGTCACAGTTTCTCGCGGCCATCCAGGAGTTACGGGCCCTGACCGGCGCGTTGCGGGCCGCCGAGGCGGCCGCGGCCGCCGCCGAGTGGGGTGATGACGCCGCCCTCGCCCAGGAGGCCGGCCGAGCCCGCAGCGAGCTCGACCGCGACGTGGGCTCGGATGTGGGTGCGGCCGGGGCGTCCGAACAGTGGCTGGCCCGCGCGGCGGAGCACGCCCGCGCCGTCGACGCGACCCGGGATCTGCCGCAGACCCCCCGACAGGCCGCGGCCAACGTCGTGGTGGCGGTGGGGCTGGCCCGGGCGGCGGTCGCCGAGGCGGTACTGCAGGTGGCTCTGGCCCGGCAGGTGTCGCCCGCACCGACCCGGACCGCGGTGGTGCGCGGTATCCGGGGGCTGCTGCCCGGACTGGCGCGCCGGGTCGGCGGCGAACTGCGCCACGTCCTGCGCGCCAAGCCGCGGGCGATCCTGGTCCGGACCGCCATCACCCTGGGCATCGCGTTGGCATTGGTCGGCTTCTATCACTTCTCCGGCCTGGTCCGCTATGACGCCGGCCGACTGACGCTCTATCTGTTCGCGGCCATCGTGGGCAGTGTGATCTGCACCAACGCCCTGTGTTTCGAGGCCGAACGGGTACGCCGCGCGCTGGCCGACGGCGAGCGCATCTGGCGCATCCTGGTGGTCAAGAACATCACCATCGCCGTGTTGGTGATCGGCGCCGGGCTGCCGGTGATCGGCGCGCTGACCGCCATCGGAGACGGTAACCCGGTCGCCATGATCGACCAGCTGGTGACGATGGTGTTCATCTGGCTGGGCGTGGCGAACGTGTTGTCCGTGCTGTATCCGCTTCGACACGAACCGGTTTCGGCCCGCCTGCACGACGGCACCTGGAAGCCGTTCCTGTTCTCGTTCGCCCTCTCCTACGGGGTCGGGTTGACGGTCAACGTGATGATCTACTGGCGGCTCTGGTCACGGCAGTACGCGGCCCGCGAACTGGCCGGCGGCGATTGGGCCGCCTTCGGGCTGGTGCTCGCCAGCGCGCTGAGCAGCTGGGTGTTGCTGACGGTTTTCGCGGTGGCATGCAGCCGCGATCCTCGGGTGCGGGCGCTGCTCTCCCGGGAGATGATCCCCTACGACAAGGCGGCCAGGCAGGGCGTTCAGCAGCGCAGCCCCGGCGGCGGCTGAACCAGCCCCTCCAGGAATGCCAGCACCGTGGTGTCGACGCACTCGTCGCCGTTGAACACCACGGTGTGCTGGGTGCCCTCGAAGCTGACCAGCGGCGCCTCGAGCTGGCGGGCCAGCTCCACTCCGGCCTCGTACGGGGTGGCCGGATCGCGCGTCGTCGACACCACGATGACCTTGCCCGGGCCGGGTGAGGTCGCCTCGGCGGGTGCCCGAGTGGACGGCACCGGCCACAGCGCACAGGTATCTCGCGGCGCATAGCCGGTGAAGGTTCCGTAGCCCATGAAGGGTGCGGCCGCGCGGGTACGCCGATCGGCGTCGACCCAGGCCGCCGGGTCCGTGGGGTACGGGGCGTCCACGCACCGGATCGCGGTGAAGGCGTCTTGTTGGTTGCGGTAGCGCCCGGTGGCGTCACGGTGCCAGTAGCCATCGGCCAGCTGCAACAGATCACCGGGATCGGTGCCGCGCTGCAGGCCGAGCAGCCCGCTGGTCAGGTACGGCCAGTAGCGCTTGCCGTAGAGGGCGTTGGCGGTGCCGGTGATGGCGTCGGCGTATCCGAGTCCGCGCCCGTCGCTGGTGGCCGCGGGCCGCGCCACCAGCGGGTCGATGAGCTGGTGGTAGCGCGCGACGAACTGGGTGGGGTCGGTGCCCAGCGGGCAGTCCGGTGACTTCGCGCAGTCCGCGGCGTAATCGTCGAAGGCCCGCTGGAATCCGGTGAGCTGCCAGACGCTTTCGCTGATCGGATCCGAGCCGGGGTCCAACGCGCCGTCGAGCACCATCGCCCGTACCCGTTCGGGGTAGCGCTGCGCGTAGGCGGTGCCGAGTTCGGTGCCGTAGGAGAAACCGAGGTAGCTCAGCTGCTCCTCACCGAGAGCCGCCCGGACCGCGTCCATGTCCTGCGCGGCCGACGCGGTGCCGATGTTCGCCAAGAATTGCGGGCCCATGTTGTCCAGACAGGACTGCGCGAACGTCCGGTACACCTCTTCGATATGCGCCACCCCGGCCGGGCTGTAGTCGGCCATCGGTTCGCTGCGGTAGGCGTCGAACTCGGCGTCGCTGCGGCAGCGCAGCTGCGGGGTGGAGTAGCCCACACCGCGCGGGTCGAAGCCCACCAGGTCGAACTGCTGCCCCAACGGGGAGGCCGCCAGCGCGGTGCCCATCGAGGCGACGGTGTCGACCGCGGAGGCGCCGGGACCGCCCGGGTTGACCATCAGCGTGCCGATCCTCGGGCCCGACGCGGGTATCCGGATGACGGCCAGTTGCGCTTGCGCCCCTTGCGGATTCGCCCAGTCGATCGGCACCGCGACGGTGGTGCACCGGGCCGTCGTGATCACCGGTGCGTCACCGAGGAACTGCGCACACCCGCCCCAGGCCGGTGGTGCGGCCTGGGCCGGTGCATACACCATGCCGGCCGCGGTGATCAGGGCCAGCAGCACCGCGAAAAGTCTGCCCGCCAGCCACATGGCGCCCATGTTCGCATGCGCATCACCGCGCCCCGACCGGCGCACCGGCGCGGAGACCAGACGGAGACAGAGCTGTGACCCGCCGGGTCTCAGCAGCGGGCACCGACGGGCGGCAGGGCGCCGTCGATCAGGTACTTGGCGGAGATGTCGTCCACGCAGGTGTTGCCCTGGAACACCACCGTGTGCTGGGTGCCCTCGTAGGTGAGCAGCCTGCCGCCGAGTTGCTCGGCCAGGTCGACGCCCGCCTGGTACGGCGTTGCCGGGTCATTCGTGGTGGACACCACCAGGGTCGGCGGTAGCCCGGGCACGTCGAGTTCGTGCGGCTCGGAGGTCGGCGGCACCGGCCAGAACGCACAGGTACCCAGCGGGGCGTTCCCGGTGAACTCGCCATAGCTGAGGAACGGGGCGACCTCACGGGAGCGCCGGTCCTGCTCGACGACGGTCTCCCGGTCGGTGATGGGCGGCTCGTCGACGCAGTTGACGGCAACCCGCACATCGGTCGAATTGTTGTAGTGACCGTTGGCATCCCGGCCCATGTACAGGTCGGCCAGCGCCAGCATGGTGTCACCGCGGCCGTTCTTCAGTTCGGTCAGGCCGTCGGTGAGGTGGCGCCACAGGTTGGGTGAGTACAGCGGCAGGATGGTGCCGACGATCGCGTCGCTGTAGCCGAGGCCGCGCGGGTCGTTGGTCGGTGCCGGGTCGTCGACCAGCGGGTACACCAGGTCGTGATACACCTCGGTGGCCTTCGCCGGGTCGGTGCCCAGCGGGCAGTTCGGGTCCTGCGCGCAGTCCGCGGCGTAGTCGTTGAAGGCGGTCTGGAAGGCGGCGGCCTGCCGCAGGTCGGCCTCGACCGGGTCGGCATTCGGGTCGACCGCGCCGTCGAGGATCATCGCCCGCACCTTGTCGCCGAACAGTTCGGCGTAGGTGGCCCCGATCCGGGTGCCGTAGGAGTAGCCCAGGTAGGTCAACTTCTCGTCGCCGACGGCTTGCCGCATGGCGTCGAGATCCTTTGCCACGCTCTGGGTTCCGACATTGGCCAGGAATTCCTCGCCCATCTTCTGCACGCAGCGGTCGATGAACTCCTTGGTTTGGGTCTCGATGTGCTCGACCCCCTCGTCGGTGTATTCCACCGTCGGGTCCGCACGCAGCTTGTCGTTGTCCTCGTCGGAGTTGCACCACAGCGCGGGCTTGGACGCCCCGACACCGCGCGGATCGAACCCGACCAGGTCGAAGCGCTCACGCACCGACTGCGGCATGGTGCCGACCAGGTTGACCGCGGCCTCCACCCCCGATTCGCCGGGGCCGCCGGGGTTGACGAACAGCGAGCCGATCTTGTCCCCGGTGGCCTTGATCCGGATCATCGCGATCTGCGCGACGTCCCCGTCGGGATTGTCGTAGTTGACCGGCACCGAGAGCAGCCCGCATTCCGCGCCGGAGGGCAACCGCGACTCGCCGGCGGCCGCCTCACACGGCGCCCACTGCACCGGGGTGCCGGGACGGGGGGCGGAGATCACGGCGCGGCCGTCGATGGCATTGCTACAACCGGCGACCAAAAGCAGCACCATGGCGGCCGCGGGCACCCCGCGCGTGAGGTTCATGGCTGACCATGCTGCCATGCGCCACCATCGAGGCAGGTGAGGCTAGTCGCGCGCGGCGAGTAACTCTTCCAGCGCGACGGTGAAGTCGTCGGCCATCGGCCACAGGTCGGGCAGCAGTTCCGGGCAGGAGATCAGCCCCACGTCGAGTTTGCCGGTCAGCGACATGACGGTGATGTTGAGCCCCGAGCCGTGGAAGATCGGGCCCAGCGGGTACATCGCCCTGACCTCACATCCCAGCAGGTACAGCGGTATCTGCGGGCCGGGCACATTGGAGACGACCAGGTTGTGCACCGGCGCGGCCGCCGACAGCTTGCTGCGCGCGTAGACGCGCATGGCGACACCGAACACCGCGGGTGCGGCGAATTGGGTCCAGTCCTGCAACAGGGTCGCTCCGATGGCCGAACTGTGCTGTTTGGCAACGGTATTGGCCGAGGCTATGGCCATCAGCCGCTCGGCGGGATCGGCGATATTGGTGTGCAGCTCGGAGAACATGCCCGACACCTGGTTGCGACCGGGCCGATCGGATTTGTCGTGCACCGAGACCGGGATCATCGCCACCAGCGAGGAATCCGGCAGCTCGCCGCGGTCGAGCAGGAAGCGTCGCAGCACGCCGGACACGAGCGCCAGGACCACATCGTTGACCTTGACCCCGAAGCGGTCCTTGACCGTCTTGATGTCGTCGAGATCGAGTTCGGCGAACGCGATGTTGCGGTGCGCGGTCACATTGGCATTGAACGGTGTCTTGGGCGCGGCGAACGGCGCCGCCATGGTGAGGCCCTTGGCGGCCCGGCGGGCGGTATCGACCACCGTGGACATCGTCGCGGGCAGCATGTTGACCAGCTTGAGCGGACGGGTGATGAACTTGACCGCGCCGCCCACCGCGATCTCCAGCTCGGACGCTCCCCCGACGCCGTCGACCGTGTCCGGAGGTGGCGCGTCGGGTTCGGTGGTGCACAGCGTGGACATCAGATTGGCACCGGTGACGCCGTCGACGGCCGCGTGGTGCACCTTCGTCAGCAGCGCCAGCCGCCCGCCGGAATGCGCGTCGGTGCCCGCCACGTTCTCGATCACCCACATCTCCCACAGCGGCCGGCTGCGGTCCAGCGGCAGCGACGCGATGTGACCGCAGATCTCCGCGAGTTCGCTGCGCCCGCCCGGCGACGGGAGCCCGATGCGGTGCAGGTGGCGCTGCACATCGAAGTCGGTGTCCTCCACCCACACCGGGTGGTCCAGGTTCAGCCTGCTGTCGGCCAGCTTCTCCCGGAACTCCGGCATCGCCTTGATCCGCATACTCAGCTCGTCGCGCAGCCGGTCGAAGGTGTAGCCACCGGGCATCGTCGAGGTGTCCAACTCCAGGATCGAGCAGACGTGCAGCGGCTGAGCGGCGGTTTCCAGATAGAGGAAGCTGGCGTCGAGCCCGCTCAGTCGTTGCATGCAGCCGATGGTAGGACCGTGCGGTGCCGATGTGAGGAAATCCACTTAACCGGCCGTTCACGTGGGGGGTTCCCGGGTGGCACACTGGTAGCCGTCAGATGACCCGGGGACCCGGATGGGCCACGAGGATCAACCCGACAACCACATCGAGGGACAAAGATGTCTGAGCAGTCCGTTTATGGTGCCACCAAGACGCCCGTGAAGGTACGCACCCACCACCTGCAGAAGTGGAAGTCCGAAGGCCACAAATGGTCGATGCTCACCGCATACGACTTCTCCACCGCCCGAATCTTCGATGACGCCGGCATCCCGGTGCTGCTGGTCGGCGATTCCGCCGCCAATGTCGTGTACGGCTACGACACCACCGTGCAGGTGACCGTCGACGAACTCATCCCGCTGGTCCGGGCCGTCGTCCGGGGCGCCGAGCACGCCCTGGTCGTCGCAGACCTGCCGTTCGGCAGTTACGAGCGCAGCGCCGATCAGGCGCTGGAGACGGCGACCCGGTTCATGAAGGAGACCGGCGCGCACGCGGTCAAGCTCGAAGGCGGTGAGCGGGTGGCCGCCCAGATCGCCGCCCTCACCCAGGCCGGCATCCCGGTGATCGCGCATATCGGCTTCACCCCGCAGAGCGTGAACGGTCTGGGGGGTTTCCGCGTGCAGGGCCGCGGCGACGCCGGCGACCAGACCATCCACGATGCGATCGCGGTGGCCGAGGCCGGCGCGGTGGCCGTGGTGCTGGAGATGGTGCCCGCCGAACTGGCCACTCAGATCACCGGCAAGCTCACCATCCCCACCGTCGGTATCGGCGCCGGACCGAACTGCGACGCTCAGGTTCTCGTGTGGCAGGACATGGCCGGGCTGACCTCGGGTAAGACCGCGAAGTTCGTGAAGCGATTCGCCGAGATCGGCAACGAATTGCGGCGTGCGGCAACGCAGTACGCCGACGAGGTCGCCGGCGGAGTGTTCCCCGCCGACGAGCACTCCTACTGAGAGAACTCCGGGGCGCGCTTGCCGAGGAACGCCGCCACGCCTTCCCGACCGTCGGCGCCGGCGGCGTTACCGGCAATGAAGCGCGCTTCGCGCTCCAACTGCGCCTCATAGTCGGATCCATAGGTGTGCAGCAGCAGCTGCTTCACCGCGGAATTGGAACCTCTTGCCCCGGAAGCGAGCTCGTCGGCCAGCTGCTCGAGCGCGGCGGGCAGGTCGGCGTCGGGGACCACCGTCGTCACCAGACCCCACTCCAGGGCCTGCGGGGCCTTGAGCACCCGGTTGGTGATCATCAGTTCCTGGGTGCGGCGCAGCCCGACCAGCCGCGGCAGCACGTAGGAGGCGCCGCCGTCGGGACTCAGCCCGGCCTTGGTGTAGGCCATCGTGAACGACGCCGACTCGGCGGCCAGCACCAGGTCCCCGGAGACGCCGAGGGAGAACCCGGCCCCGGCGGCCACCCCGTTGACCGCGGTGACGAGGACCGCGTCCATCCGGGCGAAGGTCGACATCGCGCGGTGCAGATCGTTGGCGATGCCCTTGACGAAGACGCCCGGATCCTCGGCGGCAGCCATCGCCTTGAGGTCGCCGCCCGCGCAGAAGAAGCGCCCCGCGCCGGTCAGGGTGACCACCTTGGTCTCCGCCGTGTCACACAACGTTGCCGCGTCGGCCAGGTCGCGTGTCATCGCGGCGTTCATCCCGTTGGCGGCCTCGGGCCGGTCCAGCACGATGTTGACGACGGATCCGGCTCGGGTGAACTTCAGCGTCTCGAAAGCGGTCATGGCGCTCACCGTATTACGGCGGTGCCGCGATGTGTAACACGCGCCCCCCGATTCGGGTGCGCCGCACGACCCGGGGTTGTTCACCTGCATGTGGCACGCTGTTCACAACTTCTGACACGAGCTGTACCGAACAAGGGTGAACATGCCTGCTGATAAGCCAAAAGCGTCGCGCCACACCGAGGTTGAGCGGAAGTTCGACGTGGTCGAGACCACCGTCTCGCCGTCGTTCGAGGGCCTGGCGGTGGTGTCGAGGGTGCAACACACACCCAGCCAGACGCTGGAAGCGGTGTACTACGACACACCCAACTACGACCTGGCGGCCAAGCGCATCACGCTGCGACGGCGCACCGGCGGGGCGGACGCGGGCTGGCATGTGAAGCTTCCCGCGGGCCCGGATGCCCGCACCGAGGTGCGCGCACCACTGGCCGATTCGGTACCCGAGGACATCCGCGATGTGGTCGCGGCGATCGTGCGGGACCGGCCGCTGGGGGCCGTGGCCCGGATCACCACCGAGCGCACCGTCTCGCTGCTGTTCGGCGCCGATGACGCGCCCGTCGCGGAGTTCTGCGATGACCAGGTGACCGCGGCCGCGCTGCGCCCGGACAGCGAGCCGCAGACCTGGCGGGAATGGGAGCTGGAACTGGTCGAGGGTGCCGGCTCCACCGATGTGCTGGACCGGCTGTCGAACCGGCTGTTCGACGCGGGAGCGGTGCCGGCCGGTCACGGCTCCAAGCTGGCCAGGGTGCTGGCCACCGCCGAACCCGCCGCGGACGCGGTGGAGCCCTCGGACCCGGTGCGCCGGGCCGTCGCGGCGAACGTCGAGGAGTTGGTCGCGTGGGACCGCGCGGTGCGCGCCGATGTCTACGATTCCGTGCACCAGATGCGGGTCACCACCCGCAAGATCCGCAGCCTGCTGGCCGACGAGTCGTTCGGCCTGACCGGTGACACCTGGGTACTGGACGAACTGAAGCTGCTGGCGGGCATTCTCGGCGTGGCGCGCGATGCCGAGGTGCTTGCCGAGAAGTACGAGGAGTCGCTCGACGCGCTGGCGCCGGAGTTGGTGCGCGGGCCGGTCCGCGAACGCTTGGTGGACGGCGCCAAGCAGCGCTATGTCAGTGGGTGGCGTCGTTCGCTGCACGCGATGCGCTCCGAGCGGTACTTCCGGTTGCTCGATGCGTTGGATGAGCTGGTGGCCGCGCCATCGCCGACCGCGGAGAAATCCGGCGACGAATCCGCCGCGGCGAGCCTGGCCGCCGCCTACAAGAAGGTCCGCAAGGCCGCGAACCAGGCCGAGGAGGACGGCACCGACGAGTCACTGCACCGGATCCGTAAGCGGGCCAAGCGTCTTCGCTATACGGCGGCGGCGACTGGGAATTCGGCCGTGGAGGCCAAGGCGAAGACCATCCAAAGCCTGCTCGGCGATCATCAGGACAGTGTGGTCAGCCGCACGCACCTGCTCGAGCAGGCCGACGCGGCACACGCCGCCGGCGAGGACACCTTCACCTACGGGCTGCTGTACCAAAAGGAGGTCGAGGTGGCGTTGCAGTCCGAGAATGGGATCGACGAGGCCCTCGCGGCCCTGAAGAAGGCCGTCAAGAAGTAGGGGCGGACGAGCTGGCCTGTAAGCCGGATTCTGTTCCTCACCGGAGGTATCCGGTGAGGCGGCGACCATCCATCTGGACACACCGTCGCCGGGTGCCTCAAGCGGCCTACCCGCACGCTCGGGCGAGCAGCCCTCGAACGCGTGCGCAGCCACAACCAGGTTGCGGCCTTCTTGGCCTTGCTTCGGGTGGGGTTTACCTAGCCATCCCGGTCACCCGGGATGCTGGTGCGCTCTTACCGCACCGTTTCACCCTTACCCCCTACGCCCCGAAGGGCACAGGTGGCGGTCTACTTTCTGTGGCACTTTCCCGCGAGTTTCCCCGGATTGCCGTTAACAATCACCCTGCTCTGTGAAGTCCGGACTTTCCTCGAGTCCCGGGGTGAACCCGGGATCCGCGGCCGCCCGGCCAACTCGTCCGCGCCGATCACGGTACCCTTATGTGCATGGCGCCGGTGCCGACAGCCCGATATTTGCTCCGCGCGAAGGATCTCGTGGATGCGCGCTACGCCGAGCCGATCACCGTCGATGACCTTGCCGCGGCCGCCGGTTTGTCCCGGGCGCACTTCAGTCGGATGTTCAGCCGCACGTTCGGGGAATCGCCTCGCGCGTACTTGCAGAGCCGCCGCCTTGAGCGGGCCGCGGCGCTGCTGCGCTATACGGACCGCTCGGTTGCGGACATCTGCGCGATGGTCGGTTTGACCAGCGTGGGCTCTTTCACGACGGCATTCGCGAGGGTGTATGGCAACCCGCCGGCCGCCTATCGCGCCGCACTGCCAGCTGCCAGCTCTTACGCGCGAGTGCCAAGTTGCATCGTCAAGCGCGATACCCGACGTGCCCCGGCCAGCAGGGTCAATAAAGCACACGGGAAGAAGACGGGCACCGACAAGCAGTCGTAGCGTTGTCCTCATGATCAAAATTGCCAGCGCGCACCTTTGGGTGCACGATCAGGAAGTCGCTCTCCAATACTGGACCGAGAAGGTCGGATTCGAAGTACGCCAGGATGTTTCACTACCCGACATCGACGGCCTGTTCCGTTGGCTGACGGTCGGCCCCCGGGGACAGGACGATGTGTCGATCGTCCTGATGGCCGTCCCAGGGCCGCCGGTGATGGACACAGCCACCCAGGAGCAGGTCCGCGAGCTTACTGCGAAGGGTTTCGCTGGAACGGTGTTTCTCACCACCGAGGACTGCCAGGCCACCTTCGAGGAACTGCGCTCCCGCGGAGTGGAATTCACCGAGGAGCCACACGCGATGCCGTATGGCATCGATTGCGGATTCCGCGACCCGTCGGGCAACAGTGTCCGACTCACTCAGCTCGCCGATGTGAGCGCGTTCAACTGAACTCAGAAGGGTGGCGGGTTCGCTTGCAGGTCCGCGAGTTCGAGTGCGCGTTCTTGGTGGTTGCGGGTGCGTTCGGTGTTGATGCGTTGGGCGCGGTCTTGTGCGCGGGTGCGTTGCCGGACCGGCATCTTGGTGTCGCGGTCGGTGTCGTCGAGCAGGGTGATGGCGCGTTTCCGCGGGATGGGTGCCTGGATGTTCCAGTGCGGGAACAGGATTGCCGCGCCGGGCGCCTTGGAATAAGTGTGCCCGGTCGGCGCGCTCCAGCCGATGCTGCCGTCGGGTTTCGCGGTGGGTGTCCAACCGCCGAAAGTCTTGAGCAGATGGTGCAGACGGCAGAGCGGTCCGAGATTGCCCGGGTGCGTCGGCCCTGCCGGCCACGGGATCAGATGGTCGAGGTCGCAGCGGTGCGCGGCCCGGCTGCAGCCGGGAAAGCTACACGTCATGGCCCGCATCCGGACGAATGCGGTCAAGGCTACTGAGGGCCGGTACTGCCGTTCGGTAGGGAGGTCAGCGATCTCGGCGAGCGGTTTGACGGTGGCCCCGCCGGCGACGAGCTCGGCGAGCATAGCGGCGGGAATGATGGCCCCGTCGAGCATCACCGCCGGACTGGGATGGCAGGCCGCGGGAGCCGCGGGGCGAGACTGCGCGGCCGGTGCCTGCGGCTCGCTGTCGCCACCAGACTCAGGCACAGAGTCAGACTCGGACGTGGTCTCGGGCTCGGTCGTGGTGGGTTCGGATTCCGGGGTGCCCGCCGCACCCGGCACACTCTGCTGGGGTGCCTGTTGGCCGGCGGCGGGCACCTGATCGGCCAGCACATAGATCGTCACCGCCCCGGCCCGGGGATCTTTCCCGCTGCCCTCGCAGTCGGGGTTCCCGCACCCGCACGTCAGGCGTTGCAGTGCGGGGCCGATGACGCCCAGCGCGGCCAGCGCCGCCGCGCGTAGTTCCCCGCGGCGGCGTGGATCGTTCGGGCACACCGTGTCAGCCAAGGCGTCGAGGCGCTGCTGCAGGACCTTCGTGTCGGTGACCCGCAGCCGCCCCCAGAACGAGGCCACCCCGTTCGGGTCGTCCTTATCGCCGAACTCCACATACAGATCCCTGGCGTTGCGTTTGGACCGCACCACGGCGTCGGGGTCGAACTTCTCCACCCACACATCCACCGCACCGATCAACTGCTTCTCCGAATGCGCCCCGTACTCGCCGGCCTCCCCAGCGATCGCCGCATCGATCAGGGCCAGCGCATCGGGGTCTTCGACCAGGTGGGTACGCCAGGTGATGGCATCGATCACCGTCGCCGACACCACCCCCGATGCGAACAGGGCCGCGGTCCGCGGCAGCCGATCACGTAGGGCTTGGGCGATGCGCATCTGCTTGGACGCCGCATGCGGGTTCAGGTTGCAGGCCGCGGCCACCGCGGCCTGGGCCCAGGCCCACCCGTCGACCACCTGATGGGCGTGATCATCGTCCTCGCCATCGCACTGGCGGGCGATCACCTCACCGATCAACGCCAACCTGCGGGCAGCCACTTTGGCCTCATCCTGGGTCGCAGCCGTCAACGCCGAGATGAGAGCTTCATCGCCCATCCCCGCCAACCCGACCCTATCGAACATGTGTGCGATATTACCCGGACAGGGTGACAAGTTGAGTGTGATGTATCAGGACATCGGTGACAGTTCTGCATCAGGACATCGGTGACAGTTGATGTATCAGGACATCGGTGACGGTTTCTCGTTTTTGAGGCGCGGACCGCGGGGGCGTCCGTTGCCGACGTACTTCACGCCCGGTGCGGGTCGGGTGTGTTCGATGAGGACTTCGCCGTGCAGGTCGGTCACGATGACCTTGTCGTCGACGCTGACAACCAGGACTTGCTGGAAGGCGCGTTGTGCGTCGACTCGGTAGCTGACGGAGTCCAAGCTGATGTTGCCTATGGAGCCCACCGTCCGGATGACGGTGTTGGCGGGCAGATCGACGGGCGACTGTGCTCGCGGGAATTGGTATCGCTTCGGGACGGGCTGTGCATAGGCCGGCCGATCGATTGTGGGGCGGGGTGGATCTGCCTTGGGGGTCCCTTCCCAGGCGGTAAGCGGGGTGATGCGCCCGGGCAGGCCTTGATGGGGGCGCTCGGTGTTGTAGATGTGGTCGAAGGCATCGACCTGGGCTTGGAGCTCGGCCAGTGTGTCGGCCAATGGCTGCTTGTCGAGGTAGCGGAACAGGGTCTGGTGGAAGCGTTCGTTTTTGCCCTGCGTGGTTGGTTTGTAGGGCTTTCCGGTGATCGCCTCGATTCCGAGTGCGCTCACGTGAGCGACGAGTTGGCCCACATATCCTCGCCGTGACGGGTTCAGCGCTGATCCGTTGTCGGTCAGCAGCCGTTGGGGCACGCCATGGGTGGCGATCGCTTTGTCGACCACGGCGATCGCCGCCTCGGCGGTTTCGCTCCAGGCCACGTGCGAGGCGACCGCGTAGCGGGAGTGGTCATCGATGAGTTGGAAGATCACACACGTGCGTCCACTAGTGAGCACGTACCCGGTGGCGTCGAGTTGCCAGCACGCGTTCGGGCACGGATAGACAAACCGTCGCCACGCCGAGCGGGGCTTCTTCTTCGGCTCCACACGAGCCACACCAGCCTCACGGAAGATGCGCGACAGCGCGGCTGTGGACGGAACCTCATCGAGGCCCATCGCGCGCATCTTCTCGTACACGCTGATCGGCCCGTGATCCAGACCGGAGACCTCCAGCGCGGACCGCACGGCCACGGCGCGGGTTTTGACCTCATCGCTCAGCGTCGACGGGCTCGACTTCGGTCGGCGTGTCCGAGGTTCGAGAACCGCAGCCGGCCCGTCAGTCTTGGCGCGTTTACGTAACTCGTAGAACGAATTTCGTGATATGCCATGCTCAGCGCAGAACGTCGAGACCGCCCCACGCGGCGCGTCATCAGGCCACTGAGAGATCGCGAGGCGGACACGAGGATCGATGGGTTCATTGACAGCCACCCCCGCAGCCTCGGCGCAGAAGTGTCACCACCAAGACCCCTCAAAGTGTCACCGATGTCCTGATGCAGAACTGTCACCGATGTCTTGAGACATAACAGGGTGACAAGTTGAGCGGCTATTTCCCAACCCAAGTTGCCCACTGCAGCCGAGAATGTCGCTCGCCCGGGGAGTCACTTCACGTCCGCCGCAACACCATCACGTTGTCGATCAGATGTCCCGGCTGCCCGTCGGGGCCGGTGGCCTCGCGCGCGACCGGGCCCACCTGCACGCGCTCCCAACCGTCGTCGAGGTCGAGCGAGTCGACCACTTCCTGCGCGCTGGGGAACTCCACGTGCCGGTGGTTCGACCATGGCGGCGCTTCGCCGTGATCGACGATCACCAGCAGCCCCCCGGGTGCCACCGCAGCCGCCGCCCGTTTCAGCACCCGTGCCCGGTCCAGTGGGATCTTCGAATGCAGGAACTGTGCAGACACCAGATCGAAGTCACCTTCGGGAAAGCTCACCTCGAGGTCGTGGTGCTGGAAGTCGATGTGACTCAACAACTCCCCCGCATCGGCGGCGGCCCGCTGCAGAGCCACCTGCGAGACATCGGTGGCCACCACCGACCATCCCCGCGACGCCAGCCAGATGGCGTCCCCGCCTTCGCCACACCCGAGGTCCAGGGCACGCCCCGGGGTCAGCGGCTCAGCCACTTCGGACAGCCGCAGGTTCACCCGTCCACTCCACACCCGATCGCGCTGGCCGTAGTGCTCGTTCCAGTGCTGTTGGACATCGGGCGCGGGCCACGCCGGGACGGGCAGCCCGACGTCATCGGCCAGCAGGCTCTGCACCACGGCAGCCGCCGCGAGCGACCCACTGGCCACCGCGGCCGCCACCTGGGGCATCTGCACACTGACGTCACCGGCCGCGAATACGCCCGGCACCGTGGTGCGCTGGAACTGGTCGACGACGATGGCATCTGCCGCAACGGGGTTCGCCGGCGCGAACGTCACGCCGAGATGGGCGGCCAAGTGTGAACGCTGATGCAGCACCGCCGCCACCAGCACACCGCGTCGCGGCAGCGGCGCACCCTCGGTGAACCGCACTTCGGTCAGTTCACCGCCCTCGGCGTGGAATTCTGACACCACCCGGTGATCGACGGTGATCCCGGCGGCGGCCAGCAGGTCATCCTGCAGCGCCGCGCCGTTGGTCAGCACGACGATGTCGTCGGTCCAACTCTTGAGCATCAGCGCCATGTGCACCGCCCGGTCACCGTCGGCGAGTACGGCCAGCGGCTGATCGCGGACTTCCCAACCATGGCAGAACGGGCAGTGAAACGCCGATCCTCCCCACAGCGACTCCAAGCCCGCGACCTGCGGAGGCCGGTACTGCATGCCGGTCGCCAGCAGCACTCGGCGGGCATGGTCTCGACTCCCATCGGCCATTTCGACGAGGAAGCCGTCGCCGTCCGGCTTGGCCTCGATCACCCGCGCCGCACGGAAGCTGACACTGGGGTACTGGGCAAGTTCCGCACGCCCCGCCTCGTAGAGTTGCGCAGGCGGCCGACCGTCATGGCCCAGCAGCCCACCGATGCCGTGCGCGACCAGATTGCTCTGCTCGCCGTCGTCGAGCACCAGGGTGCGACGACGGGCGCGACCAAGCACCAGCGCAGCGCTCAAGCCGGCCGCTCCGCCACCGACGATGATGCAGTCCCATTCGTTGTTCATGCTGTCGAGCTTGCCGACCCACCGCACAGATGCCAAGCTGGTTTGCCATGGAGGCAAAGAGTGTGGATGACACGGTGCGTAAGCGACTGCGCGATCTACGCACCCAGCAAGGTCTGACTCTGCAGGATGTGGCCGCCCGCGCCAGCATCGACGTGTCGACGCTGAGCCGACTGGAGTCCGGCAAACGACGTCTGGCCCTGGATCACCTGCCGCGACTGGCCGCCGCATTGGCGGTCAGCACCGATGAACTGTTACGTGAACCCGAGTCCGACGATCCCCGGGTGCGGGGTAGCTCGCACACTCGGCACGGGGTCACCTACTGGCCGCTGACCCGGCACGGCCCCACCGGCGGCCGGCACACCTTCAAGGTCCGGGTGAGCACCAAACGCCACACGCCGCCCGCGGAACTCCCGGTGCACGAAGGTCAGGAATGGATGTATGTGCTCTCCGGACAACTGCGCCTGATTCTCGGTGAACGCGATTTCATCATCGAACCCGGTGAGGCGGTGGAGTTCTCGACGTGGACCCCGCACTGGTTCGGCACCGTCGACGGGCCGGTCGAGGCAATCATGATCTTCGATGTGCACGGGGAACGGCTGCACCTGCACTCCAGCTGACTACAGGTACGACGTCTGGTTCACCAGCCGCACCGAGGCCAACCCGTCCGGATAGAACTCGGCGATGCTCAACGAGGCGAGATCCAGGTGCAGGCGGTAAAGAATGCCGGCATTGCCGTCGAGAGCGAGACGCAGCATCGTCTTTATCGGTGTCACATGCGAGACCACCAGCACCGTCGACCCGGCATACTCCTCGACGATGCGGTTGCGTGCCCGGCGTACCCGCTCGGCCACCGCATCGAAGCTCTCCCCGCCCGGCGGGGCCACCGTGGTGTCACGCAACCATCGGCTGTGCAGTTCCGGATCGCGTTGTGCGGCTTCGGAAAAAGTCAAGCCCTCCCAGGCGCCGAAATCGGTCTCGATGAGTTCGTCGTCGACGACGACCTCGAGACCGAGTGCCTTCGCGGCGGCGCCGGCCGTTTCCTGAGCACGCCCCAACGGAGAACAGAGGATCGCGTCGATGCCGCCCTTCTCGCCGAGGTGCCGGGCGGCCGCGGCGGCCTGGCCGCGTCCGAGCTCGGTGAGCGGGGGGTTACCCCGACCCGAGTACCGACGGTCCACCGACAGCTCGGTCTGGCCGTGCCGCAACAACATCAGCCGGGTGGGTTCACCGCGGGCGCCGCTCCACCCCGGAGAAGCCGGCGCCGACGCGGGCTGTGCACCGTCCATCGCCTCGTTGGCCAGCCGGTCCGCGTGTAGGTTCTCCGCCCGAGGGATCCAGCCGTAGTCGACCCGCGCGAACTGCCGGGCCACCTGCGTGGCTTCACGATGGAGCTCCAGCAGGTCGGGATGCTTGACCCGCCAACGCCCGGACATCTGCTCGACCACCAGCTTGGAATCCATGAAGACCACCACCTCGGTGGCACCCAGCTCGGCCGCCGCGGTCAACCCGGCGATCAGCCCGCGATACTCGGCGACATTGTTGGTCGTTCGGCCGATCGACTCCTTGCGCTCAGCAAGTACCGCGCCACGGTCGTCGCTGAGCACCACCACGCCGTAACCGGCCGGGCCCGGGTTGCCCCGCGATCCACCGTCCGCCTCGACGATGACCTTCACTTGGTGAACCGCAGCAGGATCGCCCCACATTCTGGGCACCGCAGCACATCGTCGTCGGCGGCGGCGGATATCCTGGCCATCTCACCTCGGTCGATCTCGATACGACAAGCGCCACAACGCTTTCCCTGTAGCAGGCCAGCACCTGCGCCACCCCGCTCGCGTTGCTTCTCGTACAACGCGACCAGGTCATCGTTCAGAAACGACGTCAGCTCGGCGCGTCGCGCCGCGGACACCTGACGGACATTGTCGATGGCCACCAGGGCGGCGTCGCGGGCCAACTGCGCCGCCGACATCTCGTTCTTCAGGGCCTCGATGCCGGCCAACTGCTCGGATTGCTGGCGCTGCAGTACCTCACGGCGTTCCATCACCTCCAACAGCGAATCCTCCAGGGATGCCTGCCGACGTTCCAGCGTCTCCAACTCGTGCTGGAGTTCGCTCAACTGTTTGGCGTTGACCGTGCCACCCTGCAACAGCGATCGGTCGCGGTCCTCGCGCTGGCGCACCGAATCGATTTCGCTCTCCAGCTTGGTGATCTCCCCGTCGAGGTCCTCGAGAGCGATCTCCACCACGGCCAGCCGATCACTGGCCTCCTGGTGCAGCGCCTGCACGCGATCGAATTCCTGTTGCTCGGCCAGATTTCCGGCGCGGTGGTCCACGCGGCGCAACTCGGCATCGACCTCGGCCAGATCCAACAGTGAACGTTGCTGACTCACTTCGGCTTTCATGATTCGGAACCTCCATCGATATTCCACGGATCGGTGCGCACAGTACTGACGCGCACCGGTAATGCCTCGCCGAAATTGCCGCGCAGCAGCGCTGCCGCCTGGTGACACCAGGGGAACTCACTTGCCCAATGTGCGACGTCGACCAGTGCCACATCTGATACCCGGCCGTGCTCGTCGGCGGGATGGTGCCGCAGGTCTGCGGTCACATAGGCTTGTACGCCGGCCCCGTTCACCGCGCCGAGCAGTGAATCCCCCGCCCCGCCGCACACGGCGACCCGGGACACCAGCGCGTCAGGCACCCCGGCGGCGCGCACGCCCCATGTGGTGGCGGGCAGGGCCGCGCGCACTCGGGAGACGAACACCGACAACGGTTCCGGCTCCGGCAGGGCGCAGATCCGCCCGATGCCGACGTCGGCAGGCAGCGGCGCCAACGCGAGCACATCGAAGGCCGGCTCCTCGTAGGGATGCGCGGCGCGCAGTGCGGTGAGCACCCGGGAACGCAACCGCGCCGGGGCGATCACCTCGACGCGGTCCTCGGTGACCCGTTCCACGGTGCCGACCTCGCCGATGGCCGGCGTCGCGCCCGCGTGCGGCAGGAACTGTCCGGTCCCGGTGACGCTCCAGCTGCAACAGGAGTAATCACCGATCTGCCCCGCCCCGGCCGCGAACAGCGAATCCCGCACCTGCGCCGCATGATCGACCGGGACGAACACCACCCACTTGTCCAGTTCGGGTCCGGACGGCCCACGCGAGAGGACATCCTCCACCTCCAGGCCCAGGGTGTCGGCAAGGGCGTCGGAGACCCCGGGCGTGGCCGAATCGGCGTTGGTGTGGGCGGTGAACAACGCCTGCCCGGACCGGATCATCCGATGCAGAAGAGCGCCCTTGGCCGTCGAGGCGGCCACCGTGTCCACGCCGCGGAGCAGCAGGGGATGGTGGGCCAGCAGCAGTCCCCCCTCGGGCACCTCCGCGACCACGGCGTCGGTGGCGTCCACCGACACCGTCACCGATGTCACGGGCTCTGTGGGGTCACCGGCGACCAGCCCGACCGAGTCCCAGTCATGGGCCAACCCAGGGGGGTACGCCGCGTCCAACACGTCCATCACCTCGGCAAGGGACACGCTCATCGCGCCACCTCGGCCAGTGCCGAGGCCAGCAGTGGCCACTCGGGACGGACGGCGACCCGCAGGTACTCGCCGTCCATGCCGATAAAGGTGTCGCAGCGACGCACGGCAATCCCCCTGGTGTCCAAGTGCTTTCGAGTCAGTTGGGCGTCAGCGACGCGCAACAGGACGAACGGCGCGCGGCCGTCGAGCGCGTCCACCCCGGCGTCCCGCAGACCGGCGACCATCTCGGCGCGCAGCGCGGCGAGCCGGCGCGCGCCGGCGTCGGCCTCGGCCACCGCGTCCGGCGTGCAGCACGCCGAGACCGCTTCCAGTTGCAGTGTCCCCAACGGCCAGTGCGCCCGCGTGGCGGTCAGCCGAGCCAGCACCTCGGGGGCACCGAGGGCATACCCGACGCGCAGCCCGGCCAGCGACCACGTCTTGGTCAGGCTGCGCAGCACCAGCACATCGGGCAGTGACGCCGCCGCCAGTGATTCCGGCTCACCGGGAACGGCATCGGCGAACGCCTCGTCGACGACCACGATCCGGCCCGGCCGGCGCAACGCGAGGATGTCGCGCACCGGATGCAGCACCGAGGTCGGATTGGTGGGGTTACCGACGACGACCAAATCGGCGTGCTCCGGCACCGCGACGCCGGTCAGCGTGAACGGTGGCGGCACGACGACATGCCGGAGCGGCACCCCGGCGGCACTCAGCACGACTTCCGGTTCGGTGAACGAGGGCGCGATCAGCGCGGCCAGCCGCGGCTGGAGATTCGGCAGCAGCGCGAAGCCTTCGGCACCCCCGGCCAGCAACGCAACTTCGTCGGCGGCGCGTCCGTGCCGGCGGGCGACCGCCTCGGTGGCGCGGGTGACATCGGCGGCGCGCGGGTAATCACCCAGGTCGGACAGCCGGGCGCCGAGGCGTTCGAGCAGCCACGACGGCGGCCCACCGGGGCGCACGTTGACGGCGAAGTCGAGCATTCCGGACGTGACGGCCTGGTCGCCGTGATAGCGCGCCGCCTGCCGGACCTCGTGAACCACAGCACGACAGTAGTGCGCCGACCAGCGGCACCGGTACATCGGCGACAATGGTGTGGTGACCGACGTTGTTCCTGAAACCGTGATCCGAACTCCGCAGTTGGTGCTCTTCGACCTCGACGGCACCCTGACGGACTCCGCGGAAGGGATCGTCGCCAGCTTCCGTCACGCGCTGGAGAGCATCGGGGCCCACGTCCCCGACGGCGACCTCGCCGGCCGCATCGTCGGCCCGCCCATGCATCACACCCTGACATCGATGGGTCTCGGGGAACGCGCCGACGAGGCCATCTCCGCCTACCGGGCCGACTACACCACCCGCGGCTGGTCGATGAACCGGCTGTTCGACGGCATCCCGGAGCTGCTGGAGATGCTGCGCGCCGCGGGGGTACGCATGGCGGTGGCGACCTCCAAGGCCCAGCCCACCGCGCAGCGCATCCTGACCCACTTCGAACTCGACGAGTACTTCGAGGTCATCGCCGGCGCCAGCCCGGACGGCACCCGCGCCACCAAGGCCGACGTCGTGGCCTACGCACTGGAGCGGCTGGACCCGCTGCCCGAGCGGGTGCTGATGGTGGGTGACCGCAGCCACGATGTCGAGGGGGCGGCCGCGCACGGTATCGACACCGTGGTGGTCGGCTGGGGCTACGGCGCGGCCGATTTCGACGGACCCGGCGCACCCGCGCCGCGGCACCGGGTGGCCACCATCGAGGAGCTGCGGAGGGTGCTCGGTGTCTAGCCTGCACGTGACGTTCGTCTGCTCGGGCAACATCTGCCGCTCCCCGATGGCCGAGAAGATGCTGGCCCACCAGATCGAGGCGCGCGGCCTCGCCGACCGGGTGCGGGTGACCAGCGCCGGCACCGGCGGCTGGCACGCCGGCGACGGCGCCGACCACCGCACCAACGCGGTCCTGCAGGCCAACGGCTATCCGACGGCGCACCGCGCCGCCCAACTCGACGAGGACCACCTCGCCGCCGACATGGTCGTCGCGATGGGCCGCAACCACGCCCGGATGCTCGCCGATATGGGCGTGCCGGCGGAGCGGCTGCGGATGATGCGTTCCTTCGACCCGCGTTCGGCCGCCTTCACCCTGGACGTCGAGGATCCCTACTACGGCGGGCCGGAGGACTTCGAGGCGGTGTTCGCCGTCATCGAGGCCGCGCTGCCGGGCCTGCACGACTGGATCGACGAACAGCTGGGGCATTCATGAAACGGTTCGGCTTCTTGTTCCGGCCGCAATGGCTGGCGCTGTATGTCGTCGTGGCGGCCTTCGCCTGGTTGTGTTTCACCGTGCTCGCGCCGTGGCAGCTCGGCAAGAACACCACGACCTCACGCGAGAACACCCAGATCGCCAACTCGCTGAACACCGAGCCGGTCCCGCTGACCACATATCTGCCGCGCCAGGATGCGTCCGCTCCCGAGCACCAATGGCAACGCGTGACGGCCACCGGCCACTACCTGCCCGAGGCTCAGGTGCTGGCCCGGTTGCGCTCGGTGGACGGTGCGCCCGCCTACGAGGTGCTGGTGCCGTTCGTCGTCGACGGCGGCCCGACCGTGTTGGTCAACCGTGGCTACGTCAAACCCGAGCAGGGCACCGCGGTGCCGCCCATCGCCCCCGCCCCCACCGGTACGGTCACCATCACCGGGCGGCTGCGCGATTCGGAGATGCTGGCCGCCGGTCGGGAGCCGTTCCGCGCCGAGGGCGCGATGCAGGTGTACACGATCAACACCGGTCAGGTATCCCAGGTGACCCGCGTTCCACTGACGGGTTCCTATCTGCAACTCGTCGAGGATCAGCCCGGCGGGCTCGGCGTGATCCCACTGCCCGTGCTCGACGCCGGCCCGTTCCTGTCCTACGGAATCCAGTGGATCGCGTTCGGCATCATCGCGCCCATCGGGGTCGGATATTTCATTCTCGCCGAGGTGCGGGTGCGACGCCGGGAGAAGGAACTCGCGCGCCCGCACACCGAATCCGATCCGGGTGCGGCCCCGAAGCCGGTCACCGCCGAACAGAAACTCGCCGACCGGTACGGCAAGCGACACTGACCGCCACCGCCAGCAGCGTCGCGCCGGCCTGAACCGCCCGCGACAGCCGCACCGCGCGACGCAGATCGGCGGTGGTGGGGGGCGGTCCGTCCCCCAGGGTGGGACGCATCTCCAGTCGGTGTGCGTACTGGGTGGGGCCGCCGAGCTGCACCCCGAGGGCGCCGGCGAAGGATGCCTCGGCGACGCCGGCGTTGGGACTGGGATGTTTGGCGGCGTCGCGCCGCCAGGCCCGCCACGCCGATACCGGCGCGCCGCCGACCGCCACCACCGTCAGCCCGGTCGCACGCGCCCCCACATAGTTCACGACGTCGTCGAACCGTGCTGCCGCCCAACCGAAGTGAAGATACCGGGGCGATTTGTGGCCTATCATCGCATCGAGCGTGTTGGCCCCGCGGTAGACCAGCAGCCCGGGCACGCCCGCGACCGCGCCCCACAGGATCGGCGCAACCTGCGCGTCGGAGGTGTTCTCGGCAACCGATTCCAGCGCGGCGCGCGCCAGACCGTCGGCGTCCAGCGCGGCCGGGTCACGGCCGCACAGCGAGGGCAGCAGCGCGCGGGCGCCGTCGAGATCGTCGCGTTCCAGGGTCTGCGCCAGCCGGGCGCCGGTGCGGGCCAACGATGTGCCGCCGAGCACCACATAGGTGCTCACCGCGGTGGCTGCCGCCGTCCACACCGGGCCGCGGCGGAACGCGGCGCGCTCGACGAGCAGCCCGACGGTGCCCAGCGCGGCGAGCAGTACGGCGGTGTGGGCCGCGCCGGCGGCCCGGTCATCGGCGTAGGTGCGGCGTTCCAAGGCCGCCGCGGCAGTGCCGAATGCGGCGACGGGGTGCCCGCGCTGCGGATCGCCGAAGCACAGATCAGCCAGATAACCGGCGGCCAGGCCGACGGCGCGTGCGGAACCTCTGCGCGCAAACACGTCGGGCAGCGTCTCACAAGGTGATGTACTCGATGACATGAGGCTCGGTCCCCCACGGAATCCGAGACGTGTCGCCGATCTGCTCAACCCGGCCGCGGTGCTCGCGCCCGCCGCGAACGTCATCATGCAACTGGCCGCCCCGGCCGTCGGGTACGGCGTGCTGGAAAGCCCGGTGGACCGCGGCAACGTGTACAAGCATCCGTTCAAACGGGCGCGCACCACCGGTACCTACCTGGCGGCGGCCACCATCGGCACCGAGCACGACCGGGCCCTGATCCGCGCGGCGGTCGACACCGCACACCGCCAGATCCGGTCGCGCCCAGGCAGCCCGGTGCGCTACAACGCATTCGACCCGGCGCTGCAGCTGTGGGTGGCGGCCTGCCTGTACCGCTACTTCGTCGATCAGCACGAGTTCCTGTACGGCCCGCTCGACGACGAGGCGGCCGAGGCGGTGTACCGCGACGCCGCCCGGCTCGGCACCACGTTGCAGGTGCGCGAGGACATGTGGCCGACGGATCGGACGGCGTTCGAGGAGTACTGGAAGCGGTCGCTGGACGAGCTGCGGATCGACGAGCCGGTGCGCAGACATCTGCACGGTGTGGCCGCGCTGGCGTTCCTGCCCACCCCGTTGCGCCAGCTCGCCGGACCGCTGAACCTGTTCGCGACCAGCGGCTTCCTGCCCGCCGAGTTCCGCACCCTGATGCGGCTGCCGTGGACCGCGCGGCGGCAACGCGCGTTCGACGCGCTGATCGTCGTGTTGCGGGCCGCCGACCGGGTGGTCCCGCGCGATCTGTGGCTGTTCGGCTACCAGCTCTATCTGTGGGATCTGCGCGCCCGCGCGAGACGCGGCAAACCGGTGGTGTGAGCGGCACGGCAGCGGGTACCTCTCAGGCATGCTGACCAAGATCGCAGGTTCCGTTGCCCAACTCGCCGAGGGTGTCGGGGGCATCTTCGGCATCCGGCTGGGCACCGAGGAGCCGCTCTATGTGCACGAAGACGACCTCGGTGATATCGAGATCCGCCGGTACGGGCCGCGTATCGCGGCGCAGACCCGGGTCCCCGGCGATGGTCAGGACGCCCGCAGCGCCGGGTTCCGCCGGCTCGCCGGCTACATCTTCGGGGCCAATCACCGCAAGACGAAGATCGCCATGACCGCCCCAGTCGCCCAGCACGGCGAGAAGATCGCGATGACCGCCCCGGTGGCGCAGAGCAATGACGGCGGCAGTGGCGATTCGGTGATCCGGTTCTATATGCCGTCCAAGTGGTCCATGGAAACCCTGCCCGAACCCGATGACCCGGCGGTGACGGTGGTGGAGGTGCCCGCCGAGCGGTTCGCCGTCCTGAGGTTCACCGGCGACCGCAGCAGCACCGCCGTCACCGCGAAGTCCGCCGAGCTGCTGCACGCCCTGCACGGCAGCGCCTTCCATGCGGACGGGCCGCCGGTCGCCTGGTTCTACGATCCGCCGTGGACGCTGCCGTTTCGCCGGCGCAACGAGGTCGCGGTCCCGCTGAGCGCGTGAGCGCGCGGATGTGAATCCGCTATGAAGGTGGGCCGCCGCAGGCCTGCTACAACGAGAATGACTGTCGTGACGTCAGCGCCTGCCACCGGAGTGAGACGTGTCTGGCGAAGCTGGACCCTGCTCCGTCAACTGGTGGTCGGGGTGTCGGTGGTGGTGATGATCGCCGTGGCCGCCATCGGGACCACGTCGATCCTGACCCTGCGGTCCTCGATACTCGGCATCATCGACGCCCAGCTCGCGGGGGCCGCCGACAACTTCAGCACCGGCGTGACCAAATACCGCAGCACGCCCACACCCGGCGGCGCCTTGCCACCGCCGGGCTCGATGAAGCCGCTGGTGTATCTGATGGGCCAGGCACCCGGGAATGTGGTGGCCATGATCCGGGACGGGCAGGTCGTCGACTCCGCCTATTTCGTCGACGGCGAGGCGCGGCCGGCGCCGCCGGCGACGCTGCGCACGATCGCCGGATTGTCACTGGGACCGGATGCGCGCACCGTCGAGCTGCCCGAACTGGGGTGGTACCGCATGACCGCCCGGACCACCGACCGGGGTGAGTTGCTGGTCACCGCTGTCTCCCGCGCGCCGGCATGGCAAGCGATGGTCCGCGAGACCGCCATCGTCGCCCTCCTGACGGCCGTGGCGCTGCTGATCGCGGCGCTGAGCACGGTGGCGGTGGTGCGGTTCGCGCTGCGCCCGCTCCGCCGGGTGGCCGCCACGGCCGCCGAGGTGGCCACGCTTCCGCTGGACCGCCATCATCACGAGATCACGGTGCGGGTGCCCGACGGTGACACCGATCCTCGCACCGAGGTCGGCCTGGTCGGTGACACGCTCAACCGTCTGCTCGACCATGTGGAACGCGCGCTGCGCGATGTCGCGGCCTCCGACCGGCGTATGCGGCAGTTCATCACCGACGCCAGCCACGAACTGCGCACACCGCTGGCCGCCATCCACGGTTACGCCGAGTTGACCCGCCAGGACAGTGCGGTGCTCCCGGAAACCACCGAGTACTCGCTGGCGCGTATCGAATCCGAAACCCAGCGGATGAACGCGCTGGTGGCCGACCTGCTGCTGCTGGCCCGCCTCGACGAGGGCCAAGATCTGGAGACCGCGGAATTCGACATCGTCACCGTCGTCGTCGACGCGGTCAACGATGTCGCGGTGTCCGCACCGGCGCAGCGCTGGGTCACCGACGTGCCCGACAACCCGGTTTGGTTGCGCGGTGACCGAACCCGGCTTCATCAGGCGTTGACGAACCTGTTGACCAACGCCCGGGTGCACACCGCCGCCGGCACCACCGTCACCACTACGGTCACCACCGACCCCGGTGCGCCCCACGTCGTGGTGACCGTGGCCGACAACGGAAGCGGAATCGAGCCGCAACTACTACCGCACCTGTTCGAACGTTTCGTGCGCGCCGACAAGTCCCGCTCGCATGACGGCGGCAGCTTCGGGCTCGGCCTGTCGATCACCGCGTCCATCGTGGAGGCTCACGCGGGGTCGATCACCGCCGAATCTGCCGGTGGGGTAACCACGTTCACCATCCGGCTGCCCATCGCCCACGAGAGGGTCGAACCCGCGCCGACAGGCTAGGCGCCCGCGGCGCAGACAAACATGGTGGCGCCACCACCGTGGCGCCACCATGTCCGGGTCAGCGGGGTCAGTACTGGTATTCGGCCGGGCAGGACAGGTCCACGTAGACCGTCGACCCCGGGGTGTCGGAGAGCCCGCGCACGGACTCGACCGAACAATTGGACAACGGCCCGTTGCGGGTGCCGTTCACCTGAACGCTGTATCCCTGGGCGCGCAGGTCCTCCACCGTCTCGGCGGCCGAAGCCGTGCCCGACGGAGCGGCGAACGCGGCGGGTGCCGTCCCGAGAACCGTTGCCGACAAAGCGATCAGGCCGGCGGTGACGAAGCGAGTCTTGTGCATTGTGAAACGCCTTTCTGGCAGCGACCATCCACCCGGAAGCGCAAGTGCCGCGCCCGCTGGCTGTTCGCGTGATGTTGGGAAACGTGCTGTCTATGACTAGGTGTGACGTGTACTACGCGTTATTTGCTTGCATCTCAATTGGTTTCAGGCACAAAGACCCGCCTTTCATGAACTGACCTTCGCATGTCTTTCACGGTATGGCCCCCGACGAACGCCGTCACGGAACTCATACGAAACACCAACACTGCGGCACCGAGGAACATTCCGGGTATATCGTCGAATTTCGTCAAGGTTGTTGTCCAGGTGGGAAGCCCGAGACATCACCGGGGGTTTTCCCCACCCGCGCCGGCCCCCACACCGCCGGTACGGGAACAGTTGCCCGTGCGTGGCCGCGCACGGGCAAAAGGAATGCAACGACACAGGTGCTGCGTTAGAGTTTCTGACACCAGATCCGGGCGCCACCTGGGACTGTTGCCCGGTTTTCGCGGACCTCGCGCCGACCGAGATTTCACCACATCGAGAACTAGTAAAGGACCGAAGATGGCATCAACACGTCTGGCTCGTCGTCGGATTTCGGCAGCGGTGGGCGGTGCCGCCATCATCGCGATGATCGGCTTCACCGCGGCCTGCAGCAGCGACAGCGACAAGCCCGAAGAGTCGACCACCACGACCACCACCACGGAGTCCTCGCTGACCCCGACCGAGAAGTCGATCAACCCCACCGGCGGTAACGTCTTCACCCCGCCGGTGACGGCGCCGCAGCAGACCGTCGAGGGCCCCAACGACTGACCGAGCGCAATACGAGAAGCGGGTCCGAACACTGTTCGGACCCGCTTCTTGTGCTGCGGCGTGACATCCCAGCCTCACCGGCCGCGCTGTCATCTGCGGCCGTCGGCACCATCACGCGCCGGCGGCGTGGGATTCGCTTGCTTCGGTGGCCTCACGTTGAATGCGGTCGAATTGCGCGGCCATCGCCGCCGAAAGCGCATTGGCCGCCGACAGGGGCCGCACCATCACCATGAAGTCATCGATGAGGCCGTCGTCGTTGACATGAAGGAAGTCGCAGCCCGTCACCTGCTTGCCGTCCACGACGGCCTGAAACACCAGCGCGGAATCGCGGCCGCCGTCATCGGTGATCTCACGGATGTAGCGAAAGTCCTCGAACACCCGCATCACCGCACGCAGAATCGCCGCGGTGATCGGCTTGCCCTGATAGGGCGTGAACGCCACCGGGCTGGTGAACACCACATCGTCGGCCAGCAGAGCCGCGATGGCCTGCTCGTCACGCGCCTCGACGGCCTGACGGAACCGTTGCATGCCACACCCCTCTTAGTCATCAAAGTGAGTAATCGCCTGTGACAGTAGCGCCGACGTGCCGGCTACGTCCAGACACTAATAATCACTTTGTTGACTAGCGCTGATAGGGTTCGCAGCCATGGCGCTTCGTGATGCGGTCCTGGCCGCACTGCTGGAGGGCGAGGCATCCGGCTACGACCTCGCGAAACGCTTCGACCGTTCGGTCGCCAACTTCTGGACGGCCACCCCCCAGCAGCTCTACCGCGAGCTGGACGCCATGGCCACCGACGGGCTCATCGAAGCCCGCGTGGTTCCACAACAACGCCGTCCCACCAAAAGGCTGTACTCGGTGACGCCGGCCGGCTACGAGCACGTCCGGGAGTTCACCCGCCAACAGCCCAAACCCATCGCCATCCGCGATGACCTGCTCGTCATGGTGCAAGCCCTCGACGCGGGCGACACCACCACCGTCCGTGACGCCGTCGCACAACAAATCCATTGGGCCACCGATAAACTCACCGCCCTCGAACGCCTGCGCATCCGGATGCTCGGCGACCGCAGCGAAGAGCAGTACCTCGCCGACACCCAGTCGCTCGGCCCCTATCTCACCCTGCTACGCGGCATCGCCTTCGAACACGAGAACATCCACTGGGCCGAACATGCGCTGACGCTCATCGACCAACGATTCGGACAGTGACCCGTCGGGCGGCCGAAACGCGTGCCTGACAGGCAATGGTGATGGTGGGCGCGGACGGTATCGAACCGCCGACCACTGGTGTGTAAATCTGTGACGGTATGTCTAGTGCGTATCTCGTCGTGACGTTGCGTCTGCGAAAATGCCACGCTGCCAGGCTGTTTTGTCTAACCCGTCTAGCTTTGTGTCGGCCCGTTTAGGCGCGTCTTGGCCACTTCTTGGCCACGCGGGGGGTTGGGTCGACCAGGTGTTCGACAGGTTGGGTCGCCATGTTGAGAGGCCTCCCGCTAGCCGGTCAGCATGTTGCCGCCAGCGCCGCCAAGCGCGCCGATGGCGACCTGGTACGCGGCCCCGCGCAACGTCAAGATAGCCTGCCGGATCCGACCGCGCTCCTCCTCGGGACGGCCATCCTCGTTGGCGGCGACCTCAAGGGCGGCGACCATGCGCTCAAGCTGGTTCTGAGGCGTCGGCCACTTCCCTGCCACCCGAAAGGCATCGGCCGTCGGTGCCCCCACGAGCAGGATGGGGCCACCGAACGCTCCGCTGACCTTCTCGAAGTAGGGCTCTCGGTTGAGCATCCGGAGCGCGCGCTGGACGGTCTCGGTATCGAAACCACACTCCTGCTCGATCTGGCGCGGCTTCATGGTGCGCCCAGTCCGCTCGTAGATGTCCACCGCCGCTCTCAGTACCGGCAGGTCGCGGTTGTGCCATGTGTCCTCGGTCATGGCCGGGAGTATGCCAAGGGCCACCGACAACCAGGAGGGGTTAGGCCGTCGGCGGATCGGCGTTATCAGCCCTGAGAGCGGCGATGTCCTGGTGAGGTGTCCGCCAGACCTCGGGGTCGAGGGCATCGGGACCGACGGTGGTGAGGTCGCTAGGGATGGGCACCCCAACGTCCGAGACGCGGACCATCACCTCTTCGTCAACGGTGGTCTTGGTGACCACCACAGGTTCATCCAGCACGTCTTGAGCCACGGTCAACAGGCCCCTGTCGACCAGCCCCTTGAGCATGATGCTCGTGTAGATCACCCGGTCGCAGATGCGAGCGATGCCCGGGGCGGCGGCGTAGTACCTCTGGTCAATATCGAGGTCGCGGATTACCGCGGACCGGGGTGACTTCGCGTGGATCACATCGCCGTAGAGCCAGGCGTACATCAGTTTCCGGTCGGTGACCGTTCCGCTGGGCGTGGCGACCCAGTACGCCTGCGCGCCCAGGTTTCCGTCAATGGCGTGACGCCAGTAGCCCTTCCACCAGTCCAAGTCGATCTCGTCGTTCAGAGCGTCGGCACCGACCAACTGCTCCAGCGCGTTCAGGGCGTTCTCGTAGTAGATCGGTTCACCACTCAGGATCATCGGACGCACACGGCTCGCGAGCGACTCCAGCGCCTCCTCGGGTGGGTACTCGGCTTTGCGCCGATGACTCTCCTCACCGGTCTTGGTGTTGACCGTGACCATGATGGTGATCTCGCCGGAATTGAGCTTCGTCATCAACGCCGCCTGCTCGCGGATCAGCGAGTGTGCCATCACGCGGCGGGTGCGCAGAATGAAGCCCTCGATGATGGTTTGCGGAGTGGGTTGCGGGGCCATAGGCCGAACTGTACGACCGGCCTCCGACATTCCCGCGGCGCTACGCCTCAGTGAACGTCGGCACCCAACTCCCACATTCGGGGCACCCGTAGTAGCTCACCAGCGTGACCTGCCCCTGGGCGAACGCCACCGCGTGCTGATTCGAGACGTGGTGTAGCGCGGCCTGGACCTCCAGGTCCGTGAGCGGAGGAGGTGGCGAGCACCCACCGCAGGGGCAGCCGGTGGTTTCGCCCGTCGTGGTCATCTCGGTCCTGAGCATGGCCCTGCCCCGCTGAGCCAGCCGACCGCCAGAGGGGGCGCTGGCGCAGACGGTCGGGGCGGCCCGGTAGCTCACCGGCCACCTACCCTGCGGGTCATCCACGCCGGTGGGCGATGGCCCGCGTCGCGTGCTCGGCGGGCGGTGTCGAGCGGGCTGACGATGGTCATCCCTTGGCCGATGGAGTGCGCCAGCACGTCGTAGGCCACCACTGCTGCCGCCACGCGGTCGGGCTGGTGCTGACCGGCCTCCCAGGTCACCGCCTGGGCCTCGAACTCGGGAAGGTACCCGGCCACCCTGGCCCGGCCGGTTTCGAGCGCGGCCAGCAGGCCGGTGGCCCGCGCCACGGCGTCACCCTTGCCCCTGTCGGTTCCCTTCGGGGGCCAACCCGTCACGCGCACTGGGCTATTGAGGGTGTACTTCGGCAACGCCTCAGTGACCAACCTGGTGTAGGTGGTACGGGCGCTGAACGCTTCTATGGCGATCTCGCTGGCCCCGACATCTCGGGCGAGCTCGACTGCGCGGCGGCTCCACTGGTCGCTGGTCATGTGGCCGCTGACATCCGCAATGAACGCGATGACGCCGTCGGCGCCCAGGCTGGCTGCAACAATGCCGGTTTCGTCGCCCTGCCCGGAGTCAGCAGGGTCCACCCCAACCACGATCTTGACGGCACCCGGCGGCGCTGCCGGCAACCGCCAATCCTCCAGCCACGCCGTCTTGATCAGGCCGCCGGTGGGAGTGCTGGGCGCGCCGAGATACATTGCCGCCCAGGCGCGGGAACCGACCTCGGCTTCGATCTCGCGGAACTGAGCGGCGGTGCGGCCCACCGCGCTGGTCATGGCCACGCCGGTTCGTTCGCGCATAAGGGCGTCGGGCACCCCGGCGGTGCTGATGGCGGGGATGTTGACGCACCGCCAGCGGCTACCGGGCGCGTTAAGCAGCCTGCCCGCGATGTCCTCGGCGTGCCAGCGGGTAGTGACCACGGTGGCCGATCCGTTGGGCATGAGCCGGGTCAGGAGGTCCGCGTTCATGGCTGATGCGAGACGCCGCCGGTAGGCGTCTGAGTCAGCGTCCGCTGCGCCTCGGATCGGGTCATCGACTACGAGCACGGTTGCACCGAAGCCCGTAGTGCTGGACAGGATTCCGCCCGCCAGCATGCCGCCCCGGTGGCCAGCCACTCGCCAGCGACCCACTGCCTGCTTGTCCTGTGCCAGCTCGATGCCGACCACCTCGGGGTTCTCCGCGATCAGTCGGCGGGCTGCGGCGCTGTGCTCCTCGGCGAGCTGATCACCGTAAGACTTCACGATGATCTCGGCGTCGGGGTCGCGGGACAGTTGCCACACCGGGAACACCTGTGAGGTCAGCACGCTCTTTCCGGTCCTGGGCGGCATCGTCACGATCAGCCTGGAGTCGGGCGTCTCGACGGCGCGCACCAGCTCATCAGAGAGCATCTGAATGGCGGGGGTGACCACATAGCCGGGAATCAACCGGCGGGCCATTTCGGCCGGCGATTCTGGACGCCGACGCCCTCGGGCAGCGCCGAAGGCACGCGCGGTGGTCAGTGTCTTCACAGTGGTCACGCGGCGCTCCTCTGGGGCACGAAGCCCAGGTTCTCAGGGGTCCACAGGTCGGCCCGCCGCCACTGATGGCCACAGCGGTCACACACGTACTCGCAGAGCAATCGGACACCGCCGCCCCAGGTGACGGCGTCGGGCTCGGTGAGGGAGCACTGGCGGGCGCAACGGTCGGCGTGCTCCCCGGCGGGGTTGCAGGTGGGGCAATAATCGCCGCACCAGAGGTCATGGAACTGGGCGGCTTCGGGGGTGATGGTCGGGGCGGTCACGGTCGTTGGGCTCCTCGGTCGTTGGGGTGAGGTGTCCGTGCCTTTGGTGGGTGGTTGTGGTGGCCGAACAATCAGGCGGGCTGGCGCGTCTTCGGGTTGAACGGCGGGACGGAATGCCCGCCACTGCGGAGGCTGGCGAGCTGGACGCTGAACGGCCCGCCGCCGTCGGTGACGCCGAGGGCGCTCAGTACGTCCTCCTGGTGGATCTCGCCGACGTGGTGGAGCGTGCGGGCCACGGTGAGCACAGCGGGCCAGCAGCGGTGCAGAATCGGCACCACACCCGAGCCCTCGTGGGTGCCTCCGGCGGCGGTGAGCACGCGCCGGTCGTGGCAGCCGTGACTGTCCATGACGGCGTAGAACTGCCGCTGAGTCGGGCGGCGACCACCAGCGTGGAACTTCGCTTCGGCCCATGGCCCGGCGTAGGCGACCTGGGGATCGTGGTGGGCGGCCTGGTCATTGAAGAACGTCTGGCCCTTGAGCCCGCCCCGCAGCTCCACGCCCTCGGGCGGGAGCACCGCCGACCGCAGCTCAGCGCCGAGGACAACGCCCCCCACGGCGTGCCCAGCTTCGTGTACCGCAACGGCCAGGCGGTCCCGGCGGGCACCCTCGGCGGTGGCCCGCGTCTGATGGGTAGGCCTGACCGGTCGCGCCGGTGCCAAGCTCGGCCTGACGGGCCGGGACGGGGTGGGCGTCTTCGGCGTCTTGAGGCCGCCACCCGACGCCGCCAGGGTGGCTTTCACGGCTGCGCTGGCCACGGTGGCCACCAGCTCGGCAGGAAACAGGTCGGTCATGATTGGTCCTCTCGGGGCCGGTTATCAGCGGTCATCACGGGTTCGGAGCGAACGCCGAAGGGCGGTGCGGCACATAGCTATCGGAGCCACCGCCCTTCGGCGTTGTTCGACCAGAGGAGTGAGTCTTGAGGCTGTGTACCAGGCGCTCGCGGTTCTGCTGGTCCTTGGCGTCGGCGCGGGCCGCGCGGGCGTCCATCGCCAGGCGGACGCACGTCTGGCACGTCCACTGCCAGACCGAGCCCTTGTAGGTGAGGCACGGGCCGCCGCAGCTCTGACAGGTGCCCATCAGCCGATCTCCACCGCGCCGATGAAGCGTTCGTAGCCGACGACGACTGACCTTTCGGCGATGGCGATGAAGCTGTTGGCGCGCTCGTCAATCGCGGTGCGGAGCTGGAGTTCACTGCGCCACCCGTAGGGCTGGCTGGTGGCTACTAGCGTGGAGGTCAGACCGTCGATGTAGCCACCGCCGAGCACCCACCGATGACCCAGCGGCGTGGTGTACCCGGTGCCGGTGCGGATCAGCAGGTTGGCCTGAGCCGCCAGGGCTGCCCACCCCGTAGAGGCGTGGATGAACCCCACGGTGCCGGTGCGCGCCAGCATGTTCTCCAGTTGGCTCACCGCGTCGATGATGTTGTCGGCCTCGGCGGGGTCACCGGCGTCAGTCAGCAGCCGGGCGGCGAAATGGCGTTCCAGCGCGGCGTGTTCTTCAAGCCGGAACACCTGAGCGGCGCGGGCCTCGACCTCGGCGCGGCTGGGCTCGGTGAGATCGCACTCGTCGGCGGCCCAGACGGTCATGGCCTCGAACGGCTCGGCCACCTCGGGCCGGAGCCCGACCTTGCGGTCCTCAGGGGTGAGGTCATCGAGGCTGGCGCACCATGGCGCGTTCCACACCCCGGAGGACTGAGCGCCGCCATAATTGCCCGCTGGACGAACCTGCACGCCGCTGCCGAGCCAGCGCGTGGGGCCGGACTCTGGCAGCCACTGGACCGCCGCGTTCAGGCCGCCGGGCGCGGGATTGACCGGCGGCGGCGTGAACGGCACCGCCAGCGGTGCGGAGTGTTCGGTGACCAGGAAGTCGGGGAGGGAAGTCGGGGCGGTCACAGGGACACTCCTAGCGATTCGAGTTCGGCGCGGGCGCGGTCGGCCTCGCTGATGGGGGTCTGGGATGACCGGGTCGACCGGGGCCGGTCGTCGCGGTCGAGTCGGCGTTCCAGCGCGCGGGCGGCGTGGTCAACCTCAGCCAGGGCGCGCAGAAGGCGGTCCGACACGGCGCTGGACGCGGCGTTGCCCAGCAGTCGGGCCAGATCGGCGCTGTAGGGCTCAGCCAGGGTCGCCAGCGCGGTAGCCCAAGTGCCAGAACCGACATCGTCACTGGCGATCTCGGGGAGCTGCGGACGCGGAGTGAGTGCACGAATTGCGATGCGGGCGCGCTCCCGCTCCTGGAGCGGAAGATGCCGTGTCCGGCGCTGCGCATCGGCCTCAGCGAGCAGGCCGGTAGCCACGAAGATGAGTTCGGCTACCGCGTCGGCAACGTCTTCGACGTATCGCACGAACGCGCGTGGTGCGCCCCGCTCGGCGCAACGATTGGCCAGAGGCGAGCAGATCGCGGCGACCTCCGCGCTGAGTGACCAGCCGCCGCCTAGGAGCCCGGTGAAGCCCTGACGCCGCCGGTCGCGCTGCTCGGTCTGGTTATACGTCGGTTCGGGCACACCAGCTCGGCGGGCCAGCGCGGCGTAGGTGCGGTTCTTGGCTCGAATGGTCATGCCGAGAACCCCTGTCGGAGCTGGGCGACAAGCCGATCGACACCAACGGCGCTCAGGTGGCCAGACTCGGCGGTCACCGCCCGGTGTACCCGGTGGTAGGCCAAGCCCTCTCGCGCGGCGATGACGCGGGGGTCATCATCGGGTACGCCGCGACTTTTGAGGGACGCCAGCGTGGCCGACCAACTGGCCGCCGAACGCGCTGCCGGGTCGGTGGTGAGAACGCCTGTCATGAACACCACCGTAGACGCGGCGGTGCGTCGCTGCGACGATGAAATATGTTGCAGCGCAATTGGATATAATCTTTATATACCGAAATGGAGGGCTAACAAACGCCAGTGGCCAGCTGCGACGCAGCGAATCCCGGCCAGCGTCAGTGACCGGGGTTCGCCGGGCGTGTCGGGTGTGTCAGTCGAGACCGTTCTGACGTGGTCGCCAGCCCTGGCCGAGGTCAGTAGTCTGATTCGTCGTCGTCGACACCGTCATCAAGGACAGCCTCGGCTTCCGCCTCGGCGGCGTCGACCACCTCACCGGCCGGGGCGGTCGGCTCAACCAGCACCGAGCCGACGAGAGCGTTCATGTCGAAGGCGGTGTGCTCGGGCAGCGAACGCCCTCCACGCTTGCCAAATGTCGAGCCGAAGGATAAGCGAGCCGCGCAGCCATGCGCGAGCAAAGTGATTGACTGCACGCCATGGAGAACTGGTGGGAAGACGGCCGGGTTGCGGACGAGGTCGTAAAGGCGGCTCGTGAGACACGCGCCAAGCTGTTCGGGGAGGCGGTCAATCAGACGCATTTCGACCGCACATCACGCGACCAGATCAAGAGGTCTCTCGAGGTTGCCGTCCTCGATGAATTCATTACTTCGGCGGAATTAGCGTCGGCCGACAGTGAACTCATCGAGGTGCTTCGGACGCCCCTCGCCCACACCTCGGCCGATGTGGAGCGATTTCGCGTGCATCGCGAGATGAAGCTGTGGGCATTGGAGAATGCTCACAGAAAGGCCGCATCCCTTCAAAATGAGCTCGCCAGTCTCGACGCGGCGGAACTGACGAAGGCGAACGTCGACCTTGCGCGCGAAGCTGCCAGGGCAGCGCGCATGACAGCGTGGGCGACCGTGGTGCTCGCCGTGGCGACTGTGGCGTTGATCGCGGCCACGCTCATTGCGGCGTCGATTGCGAGTAGCGGGGGTTAGGCGCGCGTCGCCGGGATCATCGCTCGGCCGCCTTGCGGGCCATCTCGCTAGCACGCCAGTGAGTGTTCCTGTGGGCCTTGTGCAGGTTGTTGATCTGAGCCGCGACCGCCGACGGTTCGCGGCCCAACCGCTCGGCCAACGCGACAACCTCGGGGTGCGTGGCACCCAGCCGCTTCTCACCGAGCCGCCGGTACAGGTCATCAGCGGCGATAGTGTCGGCCTCGGTCCAGTTCTGGCGGGTCATCGTGCGGTCTCCTTCTCGGCCAGGGTCCGGTACAGCGTCGCACGGCTCACGCCGAGGGTTTCGGCGATCACCGGCACCGGCTCACCGCTGGCGCGCATCCGCTCGGCCAAGGCGATCTGATCAGCGGTCAGTGAACGGGGCCGACCGATCGGAAGGTCGCGGGCCTTGCGTGACGCCTTGGCGGCGGCCCGGCGCTCACGGCCCAGCTCCAGCTCCAGCTCAGCCAGTGACGCCAGCACCCCGGCGATCATGCGCCCGGTGGCGTTGGTGGTGTCGATGCCCTCCCGCAGCGACCGCAGCGCGATGCCGCGCTTGCCGAGGTCGCGAATGGTCAGCATCACCTCGGCGGCGTTGCGGCCCAGGCGATCTATGCCGACCACCATGATGGTGTCGCCCTCGCGGGCGTAGTCGAGAACAGCGGCCAGGCCGGGCCGCTGCTCCTTGGTGGAAGTGCCGGTGAGCTTGTCCGAGTAGACCCTGGCCGGCTCCACCCCGGCGGCTGTGAGCGCGTCAGCCTGGGCGTCCAGGGACTGGTGGCCGGTGGACACGCGGGCATAGCCGAGGAGGGTGCCGGTGGCCTCAGCTGTGGCGGTTGTCATGGCCTGAGCCTATCTCAAAAAGCGGTGCGACATCATTTCAATACGAGACAACTTTCGAGACGCGCCACCACCGTTGATGGCAGTGCCAGCAGCGTAGCGCGGAGGTGTCTCAAAGCTAAAGTTTCGAGACGGTCTGCTCAGCGTCGGCGCGCGCCGCCGGGCTGCCACCCGGCCAGCGGGTCATACCCGTCGGCCTGGCGCGGCGGCGTGACCACCGGGGCGGGCTCAGCGTCGGCGGGGGTCTCGGTGATGGCCTCAACGTCAACAGACTCGGGGCTGAGCGCCACGGTGGGCAACGAAACCGGCTCGGGCGGGGCATCGTCGGGCTCGGGCACGCTGACGGGCTCGCCGGCCCGGTGGCGGGCCACCGCCAGCCACTCGGCCAGCTCATCGACAGGGATGCCGCCGACGGCCAGCACGCCGCGCGCGATCTCAACCTGGAGGTCGAACAGCGGATCGCCTTCGCCAACAACGGTACCGACCAGGGCGCGCAGCTCGGTCTGGAGTTGGGCCTCCATGTCGGCGGGCGTCAGCCTGCCGTCGGCCACGTCACGGGCGATGGACGACGCCGCCTTGATTGCGTCTTCGGGGGTGGTGATGGTCATCGGATCTCCTCGATCTCGGCGTCGATGATGTTGCCGCCCAGGGCGGTCTGGGCAGGCCGCTGAGCCACCAGGGCCAGCAGCTCGGATTCCATGCGGTCGATGATGGCCGTGGCGTCGGTGGTCACGTTCACGTCCACCTGCTGGCGCTCGGGCGCGTAGGCCCCGGCCAGCTTGGACCGCTCGGCCACGGTGGCGCGAATCTCCTTGGCCACCTTGGTGAGGGTCTCGTCGTCGCCGCGCTGAGTCGCCGCTGCCAGCCGACCGAACAGAACCGACTGAGTGATGCGCAGGCTCTCGTCAGCGGTGGCGCGGGCGTTCTCGGCGGTGGCGGGCGGGTTGCGGTCCATCATGCGTTTCACGGCCAGGGCCGCCGCGCCCCGACTCTTGTACCCGAGCGTGCGGCTGATCTCGGCCCAGGTGCGCCCCGCCGCCCGCAGTCGGAACGCCTCCTCAGCGCGGCCACGGGAGTCCTGCCGGTTCATCGTTGGTGCCATGTACCCATTGTGTCTTCATAGGGTGCAGAACGAGAATACCGAGTTACTCGGGTAATCAACAGGATTCGGCTCCAATGACTGTGCCGCCGCTCCCACACCTGCCCGGCTGAGCCAGCCAGCGGGCGCGCCAGTGATGGTGCCGCCGCTCCTTGCATGGCCCAGCGCCAGGCGGCGCGGTCATCTTCGCTGTGGGTCCCCTACCCCCAAGTCCCCCTATTACATAGGGGGGGGACGACACTTGGGTGGGGTTGGGCTGAGGGTGGGTCTTCGGGTGGGTCTGGGTGGGTTTTCGCAGCTCAGGCGGGGTGGGTCGGGACTTGGGTCAGGGTGGGTCACCACCACACCGAGATGGGGCCGGACCCACCCCAGGCCCACCCTGACGGAGGTCGGCGGGAAACGCCCTGACCAGCGGTTTTTCGATATCAGGGGCTACCCCCACCCACCCTGGCGCGCGCTCAAGGTGGGTGGGGGGTGGGTTTCCGCAGCTCAGAGCCAGTTTCGAGGATGGTGAGACGGTGTGGGCGGCGGCTGACACGGCGCGGCCCGTCGACTTGTCAGGCCGCCGGGGCCGGGCCGGTCAACGCGCTGATGGCGGCGGGGTCAGACGGCCGGTAGTCGACGGGCTCATAGAACACATGGCCGAGGGGATCGCGCTTGGCGACCACCAGCTTCTTGTGCTCTACCAACAGCTTTACGGCCTCGGTGGCGGTGTGCTTGCTGCACACCCGGCGCACCTTGCGCGTGATGCCCGAGTGGGTCCGCTCCTCGCCGGTCACCTCGTTGGCCATCTCCGCCAGCCGCGTCTGGGTCAGACCCTCACCAGGGATGCACGCCTCCTGGGCGAGCGCGTACATCGGCTTGACGAACGCCTTGCCCTTGCCCGTCCACTTCTCCATCGGCAGGTCGGGGTCGACCTCGCCAGCGTGCGGGTCAGGGCCTGGCCCGATCACCAGAGAATCGTCGCCGCCGGGTAGCTCGACCTTGACCGCCGTGAGCTGGTACGGCCCCTTCACGGCGTCGTCCTTCATCTTGCCGATCTCGACGGTGACCTCCATGGCCTTGGGGCTGTCTCGCAGCGCGATCAGCTGCACGTCGACTGCGTTCAGCCACGCCACCGATCCGCGCGCGTTGCGGGGGTCAGCCTTGGTGGTGTGGTGCAACACCAGCACCGCCGCGCCCGTCCGGCGCATGAGCGTGTCGAGCTGGGCCACGGCGCGCCCTTGGTCGGTGGCCGAGTTTTCCTCCAGCCCAACGGTGCAGCGTGCCTGGGTGTCGAACACCACCAGCTGCGCGCCGGTCTCGACCACCTTGGCGGTCACGTCATCCATGTCGCGCTGGGAGCCGAGCTGCGCCGCGCCTTCCAGCACGATCAAGTTGGCCATCACTTGACGGCGGTCGATGCCGCGCTGCTTGCACCACGCCCGCACGCGCTTCGCGATGCCACGCACGCCCTCACCGACCACGTACAGCACGGGCACCGGCTCGCTCACCCCGAACCTCGGCGACCCGGCGAACGGCGTGCCGCTGGCCAACGCCAGCGCCATATCGAGCGCGATGAAGCTCTTGAGGGACTGAGACATGCCGATCAGGTGCACCAGTGAAGAGGCCGGCAAGAACTGGTTCACCAGCCAGTCAGCGCCCGGCAAGTTGTCGAGGTCATTGAGGGTGCGCCAGCGGCGGCTCACCGGATTCTGGACAGCATTGCCGCCCGACTTGTGCAGGGTCCGCGCGTCGGCCAGTTCGGCCCACGCGGCGCTGATGTCGGTGGCGGTCGCCGCCGTGAGCGCCTTGATGGTCTCGGGCTCCACCCCGAGCGGGCCGACCAGATCGGCGGCGCTGACCAGATAGGGGCGCTCCTCGCGGCGCTTCTTGCGGGCGGCCGGACCCATGTTCCAGGTGTCGGTGTTGTGCTGCGCGATCATCCGACGGGCGCGGTCGGCCACCTCAGGCCCGCAACGGGTCTCGATCTCGGCCAGGCTGTAAGGCGTGTGAGGCGGGACGCTGACCTTCTTGAGCCGCTGCTGCTGGGCGGACCGCTCACGCTTGCGCGCGTCGATCTCCTTGGCCCGCTGCGCCAGCTCGGCCTCAGGGTCGGAGATGTCGCCGTAGAGCACCGCGTTCTCGATGAACTCTGCAACCTGGGCCTTGCTGGTGCCGTCCAGGTCGGGGCTCAGCATCACCGCCACGCCTGCCGGTAACGCGCCCAGATCCTCGAATCGGGTGCCCTCACGTTCGGTGACCGGGTTGGGCGCGACGATGCTGATCCCTTGCTGCGCCCCCCAGGTTCGCAGGCGCTCCCATTGCGATGGCTCGGTCAGGTACGCCGCGATCTCGTCGCCGGGTTCAGCGCCAAGGCTGTGCACCACCATCTCAATCGGGAACGCCGAGGCGGGGTCAGGATGGTCCGGCTCCTCAGCCAGCGTGCGTTCGGGCGAATAGCCCACCGGGTCAGCGACAGCGGCGAACGGGTCAGCCCCGTTGACGCCGCTCATCGGCGGGCCTCGTCGCCGGACTTGGCGGTAGTATTCACAATGTTCCTTCTGGGTTTTGGTCGGTCTAGAGGGGTTGACCCACCTGGGCGGCGGGTCGTCGTTGGGGTGATGCCGCACCGGCTCACATCGCGCCGAAGCCAAACGCGCGGAGTTGGTGCGGCATCGCTGTTGTCAGGGGCCAAAAACAGTGCGCGCCAACCTGTTCAGCATCACCGTGTACACCTCCAGCCGCGCCTCGAAGGCACTCGTTCGATAGAGGTTCACGCGGCACCCCCGGCGGCCTGGGCGGTTTCCCCCTCCAGCATCTTGAGCAGCTTCGAGGTGGGCACCCGTTTCCGCTTCGCGCTGAGGTGGATCACGGGCAGTCGGCCCGTCTTGGCCATCGAGTAGGCGAAAGCCCTTGACACACCAAGGTATTCAGCGGAGGTCTCAATGCTCACGGTGGGCGGCCCCTGGCGCAGGCGCTCCAGCGACGGGTAAGTCTTTGTGGTGTCGGTTAAATCAGGCATGTCTTCACATTGACTTGATTAGTGATAGTTGTCTAGGCGTTTTGCTATCTTTATGGTTATCATCTTTTCGTGACGAGTGATAACCCCGCCTTCACGCCCATCGTGGGCGACGTTCTCGCCGATGACATTCGACGCCTGAGTGGTAAGCGCGGCAGTGACGACGGCCTGATCCAAGTCCCACTGCATGGGCACCCTTTCCGGTATCAGGTACGCATCGACCGCAGCGCCGGAACGCCCCGCCTGACCGAGCTGCGGATGGTGTGCGCCGAGACCGGGACTTGCGAGATTGACCCCGCCGCTGTGCGCAACGTCCCGGTGCGCCGACTAGCCAAGGCCGCCGCCAAGTTCGTCTCTTTGACCGAGCACGGCATCGCAGATGCCGGTGACGTGTATGACCCGACCGGCCCAGCCCGGCCCGACCTAGAGCCAGGAAAGCGCCGCCGCAACCTCGGCGATGAGCACTACCGCCAGGTCGCCGCACAGATCAGTTGGGCACGGGAGATTGGCCTGGCCCCAAGGGATTACGCCGCCGACTACTTCGGGGTGACTCTCCCCACTCTGGACCGCTGGATCGCCCAGGCCAAGAAGCGCGGTTTTCTTCGGCGCGACTGGAGCACCGCCACCGCTGACACGCAGGAGACCGAGTAGCCATGACCAGCGAACCGCAGCCCGCCAAGCGCACCCGCCGAGCCGAGCCGGTCACCAAGCACGTGGCCAAGAACGGCGCGGTGTCCTACCGCTTCCGCGTCGATCTGGGTATCAATCCTGATGGCACCCGTCTACGGCAGCAGTTCACCTACCCCACGCTGGCCGAGGCCCGCAAGGAGTACCGACGCGTCTCCACCGAGGTGGCAGCGGGCACCTTCGTGAAGCGTGACAAGACCACCGTGGCTGAGTTCCTGACCGAGTGGCTGGACGCCCGGCGCGATATCCGGCTGGGCACGCTGACTGGGTACCGCTACTCCCTCAAGCCGGTCATCGACCACCTCGGTGTGATCCCGCTGCAACACCTGCGGACTATTGACCTCGACGCCCTGGTGACGCTGCGCATGGCAGGCCAGTCGGTGGCGCAGCGAGACAAACGCGGTCGCCGGTCGGCTGAGGTGCTGGCCTGGCTGCGGGACCGGCCTGAGGGAGTCAGCTTCGGCGAGATGTACGCCGAGTTCGGCAACGCCGGAGAGAAAGCCCTGGCGCGCCTGATGGCCTCCGGTGAAGTGACCCGGCCCGCGCGCGGACGGTACGCCGCCGCGCGGGACACCGATCCCGAGCGTCCCAAGGTTGCCGGTGGTACCAGCGCGCGCACGGTGGTCACGATGCTGGTGGTGTTGTCCTCGGCGCTCGATGACGCCATGGCCCAGGGGCTCGTCGCCCGCAACGTCGCCCGACTGGTCAAGCGGCCCAAGGTGACCACCGCCGAGATGGCCACCTGGACACCGGAACAGGCGGCGGCGTTCCGCGCCCATGTGGCCGACGACAGGCTGGCGGCGTGCTGGCTCTTGACCCTGGCCGGGTTGCGCCGGTCGGAGGTGCTGGGTTTGCGGTGGGCCGACGTTGACCACGACGCCGGGACGATCACCGTGGCTCAGGGCCGCGTGGTGGTCAGCGGCGGCACGGTGACTGGCGCGCCGAAGTCCGCCCGCTCGGCGCGGACGCTCCCAATGCCGCGTGACTTGTTGAACGCTCTGCGGGCATTCAAGACTCGGCAAGCCGAGGAGCACCTCGCCCTCGGCGCGGGCTGGCCCGAGACCGACCTGGTGGCGGTCAACGCCGACGGCTCCCCCATCCGGCCCGAGACCTACTCCAAGGTTTTCGCCGCTCACTGCGCGGCGGCGGGCGTCCCAGTGATCCGGCTTCACGACGTCCGACATACCGCCGCCACCATGTTGCTCGACGGCGGAACCACGCCCTTGGCCACCGCCAAGTGGTTGGGCCATGATCCGGCCATCACGTTGCGGGTGTACGGCCATGTCTACGACGACGCGCTGGCCTCGGCGGGCGACGCCCTGATGGGCCGATCACGGGCCATTGAGAACGGCAACTGACCACTTTGGCCGCGTCGCGTGGACGTGTCGTCGGAGGGGTTCACTATCGTCGAGTTCATGTTTAAGAAGTCCACCGAGGTGTTTGGTGTGTCGACAGAGATCCTGAAGGACTCTTACGTCGACCGCGGCGACCTCGACAGCAAGATCGAGTCGTACCTGGAACGCGACAACCACATCGCCATCCGCGGCGCATCAAAGAGCGGTAAATCGTGGTTGCGTCAGCGAATCCTGAACGATCCCATCAAGATCCAATGCCGCCTCGAGAAGACCGTCACCGACATCTACCGCGAAGCGCTCGGTCAGCTTGGCGTGAAGCTTGAGACCAGCGCCACGAAGTCGAGCACGCTGGAGGGCGCGGTCGAGGCAGAGACCGAACTCGGCATCAACCTCATCGGCAAGGTGAAGGCGAAACTCGGATTCAGTGGCGCCAAGACGAGCGAGACCACGACCGAAAAGCTCCGCCAAAATATTAACGACCTCGACTTCGTCTGCGAGCTGATCAAGGAGTCCGGTCGACGGCTGGTCATCGAGGACTTCCACTACCTCGACCAGGCCGAGCGTCAAAAGTTCAGCTTCGACATGAAGTCGATGTGGGACCTCGGCCTCTATATCGTCGTGGTCGGGGTCTGGAGTGACAACAACCTCTTGCTCCATTTGAACCCCGACCTCACGGGGCGCGTACGCGAGGTGCCGGTCATCTGGACCGACCCCGATCTTCGGAAGATTCTCGACCGTGGCTGCGCAGCCCTGAACGTCCACATGTCGCACGAGGTGCGCGAGAAGCTGGTCGACATCAGCTATGGCAACGCCGGGATCTTGCAGCGCATCACCATCGACACTCTGGACCACGCCGGGATCTACGAGCGCAAGCTGACATCGCAGCAGGTAACCGACGTCGGCCACGTCGAAGCCGCCGCGATGTTCTACGCCGAGGAGTTGAACACCGTCTACCAAAAGTTCGCGCAAAACGTGGCCAACGGCATTCGCCGACGGAACAACGCCACCGGCATCTACGCGCACGCCATGGCCGCTGTTCTCGACGAGCCGGACGAGAAGCTGATCGCTGGAATCCCGCAGCAAGACATCTACGCCGTCGCCCACGCCCGCGAGGACCGGATCAAGAGGGGCAACCTAACGACCGCACTTGGGAACATCGAACGGCTGCAAGTCGATTCCGACGGGCGCGGGCTGGTTCTGTCGTACGCCGAGGGCCGTGTGCGGGTCGTCGACCACCAACTTCTGCTCTACCGCCGCTTCGCCACGGTGCGCTGGCCATGGGAGGACATGATTGCGGAGGCCGACGCGTCGGGTGAGGAAGATCGATATACCGCGACTAGCGACGCCGCCGCAGACAACCCGGCCACGGATGGTTAGGTTTCCGACCCCCTTGACCATTTCTTGGCCACTCGGGGGGTTGACTCTAACCGTCCCCAGCCCGGCAAATAGGCCTTGAACTGCGATTTTGATGGTGGGCGCGGACGGTATCGAACCGCCGACCGCTGGTGTGTAAAACCAGAGCTCTACCACTGAGCTACGCGCCCCGTCGCAGGCAACTTACACGCCGTGCCCGCTTGCGGAGAAATCCTCGATCACCGGCGCCGCAGCGCCTCCAGGGCGTGGCGCCAGACCGACTGGTCGCGCAGTTCACCGGGTTGCATCATCTCCGCGAACCGGATCACGCCGCCGCGGTCGATGGCGAAGGTTCCCCGGTTCGGGTAGCCGGCGTCGGCGTTGAACACGCCGTAGGACTGCGCCACCGCCCCGTGCGGCCAGAAATCGGAGAGCACCGGGAATGCGAAGCCGTTCTCGGCGGCCCAGATCTTGTGGGTGGGCGGCGGTCCGACGGAAATGGTGAGCACCGCGGTGTCATCGTTCTCGTACTCGGGCAGCTGGTCGCGGATCTCCCCGAGCTCGCCCTGACACACCCCGGTGAATGCCAGCGGGAAGAACACCAGCAGGACATTCTTGGCGCGGAGTCCGGACAGCGTGACGGCGCGGCCGTGCTGGTCCTTGAGCGTGAAGTCCGGCGCGCTGTCGCCGACAGCGAGCATGCCTATCGGCTTTTCGCGACGGCCTTGGCCTTGGGCTGCACCAATCGGCTGGCGATCCAGTCCCCCAGATTCGCCGACGAGGTCTGCATCAAGCCCGCGGTCGGCGCGGACTCGGCGATCTCGGCCGGCTGCACGTGGCCGGGCTTGCCCGTCTTCGGCGTCACCACCCAGATCACGCCGTCATCGGCGAGCGGGGTGATGGCGTCCATCAGCCGGTCCACCAGGTCACCGTCGTCATCGCGCCACCACAACAGCACTACGTCGACAACCTCGTCGGAGTCTTCGTCGAGGAGCTCAGCGCCGCACGCATCCTCGATGTCGAACCGGATGTCGTCGTCGGTGTCCTCGTCCCAGCCCAGCTCCTGGACGACCTGCCCCTTGGCGATGCCCAGCTTCTGGGCGTAATTCGGGTCGGAATCCTTCCCCGCCGCGACCACCTTCTGTCCTCCCTCATCCTGCTTCGTATGTGCCTCCGAACTTCTGGAGCCCTATCGTCGCACGTCGTGCTGTACTAACCGCTCACCGGCGGCAAGTTTGATCGTGTTCGTCAATATGCCGCGTCGCACAGGTCCAGCGCCACCGTCCGGGAATCGTTCAATTCATTGATGGCGTCGTTGAACGGACCGGGTCCGATGTCCGTGGCGATCGCCGAGGCCACCGCCCGCGCGGCGTCGACCCAGCGCGTCAGCGCACCGGACAGCTCGGGCCCCAGCGGGTCGGACAGGCTCTGGCCCACCAGGTCGGCACTGCCGTTGAGGGCGTCGATCGCCGGACCCGCGGTGGCTGCCACGTCGGCGCTCTGGTTGTACGCGTCGACGTAGGCATTGACCTCACTGATCGCGTCGGCGCTGCTGTTGCTGATCGCCTCGCACGACGTCCGGACGGCGCGGTTGGTGATCGACACCTGGCGTTCGGATTCCTTGGAGCTGGAACTCGCCGCCGACTCGGCGATCGATGCGGACACCGACGCCTGGTAGATCGGCGCGTCGGCCTTGTCCAGGGTGGCGGTACCGCTGGTAACACTCGTGCACCCCACCACGATGAGGGCGAGCGTTGCAGGCGCACCCGCTGCCAACGCAGCGATGCGCATCCGCCGCGGTGCTGCGGAGCCCCGCCAACTGTTCAGCATCGCCGCCAAACTTACCGGTTCACCGCCGCAAAGGGCAGATCATCGCAGTAGGCAACCCCGCCCGGTGATCTGCGGCAGGATGGGGGGACGATAGAGGGTGCCACAAGCACCAAGTATCCGACACCAAGCACCTTTCAACCGAGGAGCCGTAGTTGACCACCGAGTTCGCGCGCCAAGACCTGGCCCAAAACTCTGGCACCACAGGCGAACCCGACCGGGTTCGTGTGATCCGGGAGGGCGTTGCCTCCTATCTGCCCGATATCGACCCCGACGAAACCGGCGAATGGCTGGAATCGTTCGACGATCTGCTGGAGCGATCCGGCCCGGCCCGGGCGCGCTACCTGATGTTGCGCCTGCTGGAACGGTCCCGGGAGAAGCGCGTCGCGATCCCCGCGCTCACCTCCACCGATTACGTCAACAGCATCCCCACCGAACTGGAGCCCTGGTTCCCCGGCGACGAGGACGTCGAGCGACGTTACCGCGCCTGGATCCGGTGGAACGCGGCCATCATGGTGCACCGCGCTCAGCGCCCGGGAGTCGGTGTGGGCGGCCACATTTCGACGTACGCATCCTCGGCCTCGCTCTATGAGGTGGGGTTCAACCACTTCTTCCGCGGCAAGTCCCACCCCGGCGGTGGCGACCAGATCTTCATCCAGGGCCACGCCTCCCCCGGTATCTACGCACGGGCCTTCCTGGAGGGCCGCCTCTCCACCGACCAACTGGATGGTTTCCGTCAGGAGCATTCGCACTCCGGTGGCGGCTTGCCGTCCTACCCGCATCCGCGCCTGATGCCCGGCTTCTGGGAATTCCCCACGGTGTCGATGGGCCTGGGCCCGATGAACGCCATCTATCAGGCCCGCTACAACCACTACCTGACCGACCGCGGCATCAAGGACACCTCCGATCAGCACGTGTGGGCGTTCCTCGGCGACGGTGAGATGGACGAGCCCGAAAGCCGCGGCCTGATCCAGGTGGCGGCCAACGAGGCGCTGGACAATCTGACCTTTGTGGTGAACTGCAACCTGCAGCGCCTGGACGGCCCGGTGCGCGGCAACGGCAAGATCATCCAGGAACTCGAGTCGTTCTTCCGGGGCGCCGGCTGGAATGTCATCAAGGTCGTGTGGGGCCGCGAATGGGATGCACTGTTGCATGCCGACCGCGACGGCGCATTGGTCAACCTGATGAACACCACCCCCGACGGTGACTACCAGACCTACAAGGCCAATGACGGCGCCTACGTCCGCGACCACTTCTTCGGCCGCGACCCGCGTACCAAGGCCCTCGTCGATCCGATGACCGACAAAGAGATCTGGAACCTCAAGCGCGGCGGGCACGACTACCGCAAGGTGTATGCCGCCTACCGCGCCGCGATGGAGCACAAGGGCCAGCCGACGATCATCCTGGCCAAGACCATCAAGGGTTACACGCTGGGCCAGCACTTCGAGGGCCGCAATGCCACGCACCAGATGAAAAAGCTTGCCCTGGAAGACCTCAAGTCCTTCCGCGATGTCACCCGGGTGCCGATTTCTGATGCGCAGCTCGAAGAGAACCCGTATCTGCCGCCGTACTACCACCCCGGTCCCAACGCTCCCGAGATCCGTTACCTGCTGGACCGGCGACGCACCCTCGGCGGGTTCCTGCCGGAGCGGCGCACCAAGTCCAAGGCGCTCAAACTGCCGGGCACCGAGACCTACAAGGCGCTCAAGAAGGGTTCCGGCAAGCAGCCGGTGGCCACCACCATGGCCACCGTGCGCACCTTCAAGGAACTGTTGCGCGACAAGAACATCGGGCCACGCATCGTGCCGATCATCCCGGACGAGGCCCGGACGTTCGGGATGGACTCGTGGTTCCCGAGCCTGAAGATCTACAACCGCAACGGCCAGCTCTATACCGCCGTGGACTCCGAGCTGATGTTGGCCTACAAGGAATCCGAGGTCGGCCAGATCCTGCACGAGGGCATCAACGAGGCCGGCTCGACCGCGTCGTTCACCGCGGTGGCCACCTCCTACGCCACCCACAACGAGCCGATGATCCCGATCTACATCTTCTATTCGATGTTCGGGTTCCAGCGCACCGGCGACGGATTCTGGGCGGCGGCCGATCAGATGGCCCGTGGGTTCGTGCTCGGCGCCACCGCCGGGCGTACCACGCTCACCGGCGAGGGTCTGCAGCACGCCGACGGGCATTCGCTGTTGCTCGCCTCGACCAACCCGGCGGCGGTCACCTACGACCCGGCGTACGCCTACGAGATCGCCCACATCGTGGAAAACGGGCTGCAGCGGATGTACGGGGACAACCCGGAGAACGTGTTCTTCTACATCACCATCTACAACGAGCCCTACGTCCAACCCGCCGAGCCGGAGAACTTCGACCCCCAGGGTGTGCTGCGCGGGATGTACCGGTTCCGCAGGTCACCCGAGAAGCGCAGCAGCACCGCGCAGATCCTGGCCTCGGGCGTGTCCATGCCCGAAGCCGTCAAGGCCGCCGACATGCTGGCCGAGAAGTGGGACGTGGCGGCCGACGTGTGGTCGGTGACCAGCTGGGGTGAACTCAACCGCGACGGTGTCGAGGTGGAAAAGCAGGTGCTGCGCCATCCCGACAAACCCGCGCCGACGGCTTATGTCACCCAGGTGCTCGCCGACGCCGCCGGCCCGGTGGTGGCGGTATCGGACTGGATGCGCGCCGTCCCCGAGCAGATCCGCCCGTGGGTGCCCAACACCTACGTCACGTTGGGCACCGACGGGTTCGGATTCTCCGACACCCGCCCGGCGGCGCGCCGCTATTTCAACACCGACGCCGAGTCGGTGGTGGTCGCGGTGCTCGAAGCCCTGGCCCGCGACGGCGAGATCGACCCCTCGGTGGCCATCGCCGCCGCCAGGGAGTACCGCATCGACGACGTCACGGCCGCCGACGTTTCCTACGCCGACACCGGAAGCGCCTGACGAATTATGGAGCGTCGGCCGCCACCATCGCGGCCGACGCTCCACAACTCATGGGGACGGATCTCTACAAAAGATAGGCGTAGATTTTAGGGGTGGTCGACAAGTTCTCCCCTCCGCCGGCGTCCACCCTGGAGGTCCTGCAGAGCGTTCCCGAATCGGCGTTGCGCCGGCTCAAGCAGTACTCCGGACGCCTGGCCACCGAGGCCGTGCACGCCCTGGAGACCCGGCTGCCCTTCTTCGCCGACCTGGAGGCATCCCAGCGCGCCAGTGTGCAGCTGGTCGTGCAGACCGCGGTGATCAACTTCGTGGAGTGGATGCGCGACCCCAACAGCGATGTCGGCTATACCGCCCAGGCCTTCGAGGTGGTGCCCCAGGATCTGCGCCGACGGGTCGCGCTGCGGCAGTCGGTGGAGATGGTGCGGGTCACCATGGAGTACTTCGAGGAAGTGGTGCCGCTGCTGGCGCGCAACGAGCAGCAGCTCACGGCGCTGACCGCGGGCATCCTGCGCTACAGCCGCGACCTGGCGTTCGCCGCCGCCACCGCTTACGCGGACCAGGCCGAGGCCCGCGGAGCCTGGGACACCCGGATGGAGGCCAACCTGGTCGATGCCGTGGTGCGCGGGGACATGGGACCGGAGCTGCAATCCCAGGCGGCGGCGCTGAACTGGGACGCGACCGCGGCGGCGACCGTGATCGTCGGTCTGCCGCGGCCCGATCGCATCGAACAGACCGGCGACGACGTGCACGACGCGGCCAACCGGTGCGGCCGCGCGGCGCTCTCCGACGTGCACGGCACGTGGCTGGTCACCATCGTGACCGGTGGGCTCTCCCCGACCGAACGCTTCCTGGCCGAACTGATGACCGTGTTCGGCGACGGCCCGGTGGTCATCGGCCCGACGGTGCCGACCCTCGGTGCCGCCCACCGCAGCGCTGCCGAGGCCATCGCCGGGATGAATGCCGTCGCGGGCTGGAGCGGCGCACCGCGGCCGGTGTCCTCGCGCGAACTGCTCCCGGAGCGGGCCCTGCTGGGTGACCCCACCGCGGTGGCGGTGCTGGCGACCGAGGTGATGCGACCGCTCGCCGATGCCGACCCCGCGCTCACCAAGACGCTCGACGCCTACCTCGACTCCGGCGGCGCCATCGAGGCGTGCGCCCGCAAATTGACGGTTCATCCAAACACCGTGCGATATCGCCTCAAACGAATCACCGATTTCACGGGTCGCGATCCGACCGTTCCCCGGGATGCGTACATCCTGCGCGTCGCCACCACGGTGGGTCGGCTCAAAGGTGACGCAAGCCACTTCAGCTCGCCAAACGGCTATTCCGCGGCGTCAGGTGGACAACAGCCCACCCGCTGGGGCGGCTACAACCCGTGAGCCCTTGTTGCGGCCAGGTCTCGGCCCGGTCGCTTCACGTGCGCTTTTGTGGAAACTCCACAAAAGAATAAGACAAGGTTCATAATCTCTTACACCGCACTATGAGGCACTCACAGTGTTTTCTTAATCCGTGCCCCCTATGAATGTGCTTGCGCTGCTGGCGCCCGGACAGGGCTCCCAGACCCCCGGCATGCTCGCGCCGTGGGTGGAGCTGCCCGGCGCCGCTGAACGCCTGGACGCCTGGTCGCAGATCAGCGGACTCGACCTCGCACGCCTGGGCACCACCGCGACCGCCGAGGAGATCACCGACACCGCGGTGACCCAGCCGCTGGTGGTGGCCGCGACGCTGCTCGCCCACGAAGAAGCCACCCGGCGCGGTGTGCTGCGTAGTGACGCCGCGGTGGCCGGCCACTCGGTCGGCGAGATCGCCGCCTACGCCATCGCCGGTGTGATCAGCGCCGACGACGCCGTGAGGCTGGCCGCGACCCGCGGTGCGGAGATGGCCAAGGCCTGCGCCCTGGAGCCCACCGGGATGGCCGCCGTGCTCGGCGGCGAAGAGGCCGAGGTACTGGCCCGCCTCGAGTCACTGGACCTGATCCCGGCCAACCGCAACGCCGCCGGACAGATCGTCGCCGCCGGCGCGGTCGCCGCGCTGGAGAAGCTCGCCGAGGACCCGCCGGCCAAGGCCCGGGTCCGCGTGCTGGCCACCGCCGGGGCGTTCCACACCCATTACATGGCACCCGCCGCCGAGGGCTATGCCGCCGCGGCCGCGACGGTGTCCACCAACGAGCCCACCGCGACACTGCTGTCCAACGCCGACGGCAAGCCGGTCGACTCGGCGGCCGACGCGATGGCCAAACTCGTCGCGCAGATGACCCGCCCGGTGCGCTGGGATCTGTGCAACGAGACCCTGCGCGGCATGGCGGTCACGGCCATCGTGGAGTTCCCGCCGGCGGGAACCCTGGTCGGTATCGCCAAACGAGAACTGAAGGGCACACCGACACACGCGGTGAAGGCCCCCTCAGACCTGGACGGACTCGCCGAGCTCTAGCCCAGGTACCACCCGAAACCAACCGCACTCCGATAGCCGGAGTGTCGTAACAAGAAGGAGCCATTGTGGCCAACCAAGAAGAAATCATCGCCGGCCTCGCCGAGATCATCGAAGAGGTCACCGGCATCGAGCCGTCCGAGGTCACGATGGAGAAGTCCTTCGTCGACGACCTGGACATCGACTCGCTGTCGATGGTGGAGATCGCCGTGCAGACCGAGGACAAGTACGGCGTGAAGATCCCCGACGAGGATCTGGCCGGCCTGCGCACCGTCGGTGACGTCGTCGCCTACATCCAGAAGCTGGAAGAAGAGAACCCCGAGGCTGCCGCCGCACTGCGCGAGAAGTTCGCACAGTGACACGTCCTTCCACTGCTAATGGCGGTTTCCCCAACGTCGTCGTGACCGCCGTCACGGCGACCACTGCGCTCGCGCCGGACATCGAGAGCACGTGGAAGGGTCTGCTGGCGGGCGAGAGTGGCATTCGTGTCCTCGAAGACGACTTCGTGGGCAAGTGGGATCTGAACGTGAAGATCGGTGGGCACCTCGCGGAGCCGCTCGATCCGCTGATGTCCCGCCTGGAACTGCGGCGCATGTCGTACGTCCAGCGCATGTCGAAGTACGTCGGTAATCAACTGTGGGAATCCGCCGGTAAGCCCGAGGTCGATCCCGACCGTTTCTCGGTCGTGATCGGCACCGGCCTCGGTGGCGGCGAGAAGATCGTCGAGATGTATGACGCGATGAACGAGGGCGGACCCCGCAAGGTGTCGCCGCTGGCCGTTCAGATGGTCATGCCCAACGGTGCCGCCGCCGTCGTGGGTCTCGAGCTCGGCGCCCGCGCCGGGGTCATCACCCCGGTGTCGGCGTGTTCGTCCGGTTCGGAGGCCATCGCCCACGCGTGGCGTCAGATCGTCATGGGTGACGCCGACATCGCCGTGTGCGGTGGCGTGGAAGGCATGATCGAGGCACTGCCCATCGCGGCGTTCTCGATGATGCGGGCCATGTCGACGCGTAACGACGATCCCGAAGGGGCGTCGCGGCCGTTCGACAAGGACCGTGACGGCTTCGTGTTCGGCGAAGCCGGGGCGATGATGATCATCGAGACCGAGGAGCATGCCAAGGCTCGCGGCGCCAAGCCGCTGGCCCGTCTCATGGGTGCCGGCATCTCGTCGGACGCCTTCCACATGGTGGCTCCGGCACCGGACGGTCTTCGGGCCGGCCACGCGATGAAGCGCGCCATGGAGACGGCGGGCTTGTCCCCCTCGGACATCAGCCACGTCAACGCACACGCCACGGCAACGCCCATCGGTGACACCGCAGAGGCCAATGCGCTGCGCGTCGCCGGAGTCGGTCATGCCGCGGTGTACGCGCCCAAGTCGGCGCTGGGCCACTCGATCGGCGCCGTCGGCGCCCTCGAGTCGATTCTGACGGTGCTGGCACTGCGCGACGGTGTCATCCCGCCGACCCTCAACTACGAGACCCCCGATCCTGAGATCGATCTCGATGTTGTTGCGGGCGAGCCTCGTTATGGCGACTACCAGTACGCCATCAACAACTCGTTCGGTTTCGGTGGCCACAATGTGGCGTTGGCGTTCGGACGTTACTGAGGATTCAGGGGAGAGTCCTCCAAGCAATGCGGCAGTAAAGAGGTGGGGAACAGCGTGACTGGGCTCTCGACGGGGAACGGTCTTCCCAACGTGGTCGTCACTGGCGTAGCCATGACGACCGCGTTGGCGACCGACGCCGATACGACGTGGAAGAAGCTGCTGGCGGGCGAAAGCGGCATCCGGACGCTCGAAGACGATTTCATCGAGATGTACGACCTGCCGGTGCGAATCGGCGGTCATCTGCTCGAGGACTTCGACAGCGAGCTGACCAGGGTCGAACTGCGTCGCCTGTCCTATCTGCAGAAGATGTCGACGGTCATCGGCCGTCGGGTATGGGAGAACGCAGGGTCCCCCGAGGTCGATCCCAAGCGGCTGATGGTCTCCATCGGCACCGGCCTGGGATCGGCCGAGGAACTCGTCTTCGCCTACGACGGCATGCGGGCCAAGGGCCTGCGCGCGGTCTCGCCGCTGGTCGTGCAGATGTACATGCCCAACGGTGCAGCCGCTGCCGTCGGACTGGAGCGCAAGGCCAAAGCCGGTGTCACCACCGTGATCTCGGCCTGCGCGTCGGGTTCGGAAGGTATCGCCAACGCCTGGCGCAACATCGTGTTCGGCGAGGCGGATATCGCCATCTGCGGCGGCGTCGAGACGAAGATCGAGGCGGTGCCGATCGCCGGCTTCGCCCAGATGCGCATCGTGCTCTCCAACACCAACGACGACCCGGCCGGTGCCTGCCGGCCGTTCGACCGGGACCGCAACGGTTTCGTGTTCGGTGAAGGCGGCGCCATGATGGTCATCGAGACCGAGGAGCACGCCAAGGCCCGCGGCGCCAACATCCTGGCCCGCATCATGGGCGCCAGCGTCACCTCGGACGGCTTCCACATCGTGGCCCCCGATCCCAACGGCGAGCAGGCCGGGTACGCAATGACGCGCTCTCTGCAGCTCGCGGGCCTGCAGCCCAGCGATATCGACCACATCAACGCGCACGCGACCGGCACCAGCGTCGGTGATGTCGCCGAGGGTGTGGCCATCAACAATGCGATGAAGGGTCACAAGCCCGCGGTGTACGCACCGAAATCGGCGCTCGGGCACTCCGTGGGCGCGGTGGGCGCGGTGGAGTCCATTCTCACAGTGTTCGCGTTGCGTGACGGGATCGTCCCGCCCACGCTTAACCTCAAGAATCTGGACCCCGAGATCGACCTGGACGTGGTGGCTGGCGAGCCCCGTACCGGGGACTACAAGTACGCGATCAACAACTCGTTCGGATTCGGTGGGCACAACGTGGCGCTCACCTTCGGAAAGTACTGACAGAAGTACCGAAGGCGCCGGTCACCATTCCGACGCGTAACCAGGAGGACTGGATGACCATCATGGCTCCCGAAGCGGCCGCTGAGTCACTCGACCCGCGCGACCCGCTGCTACGGCTGCAGACGTTCTTCGACGACGGCAGCGTCTCGGTGCTGCACGAGCGCGACAAGTCCGGGGTGCTGGCCGCCTCCGGCACCGTCAACGGTGTGAAGACCATCGCGTTCTGCACCGACGGCACCGTCATGGGGGGCGCGATGGGTATCGAGGGTTGCGCCCACATCGTCAACGCCTATGACGCCGCCATCGAGGAGCAGAGCCCCATCGTCGGCATCTGGCACTCCGGCGGTGCGCGACTGGCCGAGGGCGTCAAGGCACTACATGCCGTCGGCCTGGTCTTCGAGGCGATGATCCGCGCGTCCGGTTACATCCCGCAGATCTCGGTGGTCGTCGGCTTCGCCGCCGGCGGCGCCGCCTACGGTCCGGCGCTCACCGATGTCATCGTGATGGCTCCGGACAGCAAGATTTTCGTCACCGGCCCCGACGTGGTGCGCAGCGTCACCGGCGAGGACGTCGACATGGTCTCCCTCGGCGGCCCCGAAGCGCATCACAAGAAGTCCGGCGTCTGTCACATCGTCGCCGACGACGAGCTCGACGCGTACGAGCGCGGTCGCCGCCTGGTCGGGTTGTTCTGCCAGCAGGGCCATTTCGACCGCAGCAAGGCCGAGGCCGGCGATACCGACCTCAAGGCCCTGATGCCCGAGTCCGCGCGCCGCGCCTACGACGTGCACCCCATCGTCGAGGCTCTCCTCGACCGGGACGCCCCGTTCGAGGAGTTCCAGTCCCGCTGGGCCCCGTCCATCGTGGTGGGCCTGGGCCGGCTGGCCGGCCGCAGCGTCGGCGTCATCGCCAACAACCCGCTGCGTCTCGGTGGCTGCCTGAACTCCGAAAGTGCGGAGAAGTCGGCACGTTTCGTGCGCCTATGTGACGCCTTCGGCATCCCGCTGGTGGTCGTGGTGGACGTCCCCGGCTACCTGCCCGGCGTGGATCAGGAGTGGGGCGGGGTGGTTCGGCGCGGCGCCAAGCTGCTGCACGCGTTCGGTGAAGCCACCGTCCCGCGCGTCACCCTGGTCACCCGCAAGATCTACGGCGGCGCCTACATCGCGATGAACTCGCGCTCCCTCGGTGCCACCAAGGTATTCGCCTGGCCCGACGCCGAGGTCGCCGTCATGGGCGCCAAGGCCGCCGTCGGCATCCTGCACAAGCGCAAGCTGGCCGCCGCCGCCGACCACGAGCGCGATGCCCTGCACGAGGAACTGGCCGCCGAGCACGAGCGGATCGCCGGCGGCGTGGACAGCGCCATCGAGATCGGCGTGGTGGATGCCAAGATCGATCCCGCGCACACCCGCAGCGTGATCACCCAAGCGCTGGCCGAGGCGCCCGCACGACGCGGCCGCCACAAGAACATCCCGCTGTAACCCCTGTCCTTGCCGAAACAGCATTCCGGACGGCCGTCACTCGACATTTGCCGTCTGGAATGCTGTTTCGTCGTTTCTGGGGGTCAGCGGGTGGTGTAGCCGCCGTTGGCAAAGATGGTCTGGCCGGTGATCCAATGCCCCTCGCCGGCCAAGAACACCACCAGCGGGGCGATGTCCTCGATGAGCGTCAACCGACCACCCATGGCCTGCGACTTGTGGAAGTCCACCCGCTCGGGTGTCTCCTGCCCGTAGAAGAACGGCGTGTCCATCGGTCCGGGCCCGACGTTGTTGACATTGATGCCGCGGTCGGCGAACTCCTTGGCCGCCGCACGCGTGAAGTGCTCGACCGGACTCTTCGCCCCGGCGTAGGTGGAGTAGCCGTCGGTGAACGCCGCCAGCAGCGCCGTGACGATCGTGGTGACCGACCCGCCGTCGGCCAGTCGCACACCCGCCTGCTGCAGAAAGAAGTACGCGGACTTGGCGTTGATGTCGAACATCGAATCATATTCGGCCTCAGTGGTTTCCACGATCGGTTTGCGAAGCACTTTGCCCACGGTGTTGATCGCGATATCCACACTGCCGAACGCCTCGATGGCGGCGTCGAACAGCTTCTCCACATTGGCGGGCACGGTCAGGTCACCTTGGACCTTGATGGCGCGCGCACCGGCGGCCTCGATATCGGCGACGGTGGCGTCTGCGTCGGCTTCGGTGGCCGCGCTGTTGTAGTGCACCGCGACATTGACTCCCCGCTGCGCCAACGACCTGCTGACCAGGCCACCGAGATTCTTGGCACCGGCGGCGACGACTGCTGACTTTCCTCTGATTTCACTCATGGCCAGAACGCTAGCCAGCCATTTGACAATTGAAAAACAGAGATAATCTGCTTTTCAACAAACATAAGTTGTAGATTGATATCATGCTCCTGGACCTGCGACGGCTGACCCACTTTGTCGCGGTGGCCGACGCAGGCAGCTTCACGGCGGCCTCGGCCAGACTGCACATCAGCCAGCAGGCCCTGAGTCAATCCGTGCAACTGCTCGAAAAGGATCTGGCGGCACCGCTGTTCGTCCGATCGGGCCGCCGCATCACCTTGACCGCCGCCGGCACCCAACTGTTGGCCGAGGGCCAGGTGCTGCTGGCCGCGGCCGGGACCGTCGCCGACCGGGTGTCACGCACCGCCGACGGTGCCGATGAACAGTTCGTCGTCGGGCACACTCCCGCGCTCAGCGGCGCCGAGGTGTACACCTGCACCGAACCTGCCATTGCCGCCTTCCCTCATCTTTCGGTCACCTTCCGACAGCTCTACCCGGACCAGCTTCGGCAGGAAATAATCTCGGGCACAGTACAACTCGGATTGCGCCGCGGCGTGGTGCCCAGTAGCGAGCTGTCCACCGCCGTCGTCGGTTACGACCGGGTGCGACTCGCGGTGCCCGCCGACCATCGGTTGGCCGGCGCGCCGGCCGCCGATATCCACGACCTGGCCGGTGAGCGCATCGCACTCTGGTCGCCGCCGGGGTCGTCCTACTACAGCGACTTCTTGATGGGCGCCTGCCGTCGCGCCGGATTCGAACCCGACTTCGTCGTCAGCCGCGTGCAGGGCGCCGCCACGGTCGCCGCTCCCCTGACCACCGGCGCGGTAGCCTTCGTCACCACACAGGCCGGTCCGGCGATGGACGGACGCGTCCACGTGATCGACCTGGAACCCGAGCTCCTGGTCGGCGTGCAGGCGCTGTGGCAACGCCATACCCGGTCGGCGGTCCGAGAGGCCATCCTGAGCGCGGTGCCGCTGTAACCCCTGTCCTTGCCGAAACAGCATTCCGGACGGCCGTCACTCGACATTTGCCGTCGGGAATGCTGTTTCGTCGTTTCAGACGAACTCGTGCGCCGCCACCTCGGCTCGCTCGCGGTCGCCCGGCACCAGGCCGATCCTGGTGCGCCGGTCCAGGATGTCCTCCGCGGTCAGGGCGCCCTCGTGGGTCACCGCGTACTCGAATTCCGCACGGATCACGTCGATCCCCTGCGCGACCGGATCGCCCGGCCGCTCACAGGTGGCCGCCGCGATGACGTGGCGGGCCTCCGCGCCGTACCGCGCCACCAGCGACGCGGGCAGATCGACCGGGGCGCGCAGCGTGGACACCGGGTTCCCCGGCGCCCCGACCAGCGGCAGGTTGCGGGTCCGGCAGGCCGCGGCGGCCAGCCCGCGCAGCGCCACCGCGCGATCCACCACATCCTCGGCCATATAGCGGTATTCGGTGAGTTTGCCCCCGATCACGCTGATGACACCGTTGGGTGACTCGGTCACCGCGTGCTCACGCGACACATCGGCGGTATGCCCGCCGGATTCGATCAGCGGTCGAAGCCCGGCATAGGACCCGCGGACATCGGCTTGGGTCAGTGCGGTGTCCAGGGCGGTGTTGACGGTGTCGAGCAGAAACGACACCTCGGCCGGGGTGGGTTGCGGCACATCGGGAATCGGCCCGGGTGCGTCCTCGTCGGTGAGGCCGAGGTAGACCCGGCCCAGCTGCTCGGGCATCGCGAAGACGAACCGGTTGAGCTCCCCCGGTATCGGGATGGTCAGCGCGGCGGTCGGATTGCCGAAGGCGGCCGCATCGAACACCAGGTGGGTGCCGCGACTGGGCCGCAGCGTGATCGACGGATCGACCTCTCCCGCCCACACACCGGAGGCATTGATCACCGCACGAGCCCGTACGTGCAACGATTCCCCGGTGAGTTCGTCGACCAGGCGGACCGAATCACCCTGTGCCGCATGGGCGCCGACCCGAGTCAACACGATGGCACGGTGCTGGGCCGCGGTGCGGGCCACCGCGGTGACCAGCCGGGCATCGTCGATCAACTGGCCGTCGTAGGCCAGGAAGGCACCGTCGAGCCCGTCGCGGCGCACCGTCGGGGCCAGTTGCACGGCGCGCGCGGCGTCGACGCGGCGTGACCTGGGCAGCACGTGGGCCGGGGTGCCGGCCAGCGCCCTCAATCCGTCGCCGGCCGCGAAGCCCACCCGAACCAGGGCGCGCGAGGCCCGGCCCATCGCGGGGAGCAGCGGGACCAACTGCGGCATCGCGGACACCAGGTGAGGCGCATTGCGGGTCATCAGGATGCCGCGTTCGATGGCGCTGCGACGGGCGATGCCGATACTGCCGGTCGCCAGGTACCGCAGTCCGCCGTGCACGAGTTTGGAACTCCACCGGCTGGTACCGAAGGCGAGATCGTGTTTCTCGACGAGCGCGACCCGCAGCCCGCGGGTGGCCGCGTCCAGGGCGATACCGGTGCCGGTGATACCGCCGCCGATCACCAGCACATCGACTGCGGGGCCGTCGGCGAGCGCGGCGAGTTCGGCACTGCGCCGGTCGCGGTTCAGGGCGGTGGCGTCGATCGATGCCGGGGTCATGGCTGCAGGTATCCGTTCAGTGCGTGGGCGAGTTCGACGGCCAGCTCGTCCGCGCCGAGGATGGGCTCGACCATCTGCGCGGACTGCACCGCGGACTGGGTGATGAGCAGGCACATCGCGGCGAGCCGGCGCGGGTCACCGGCGCGCACGCTGCCGTGCTCCTGGGCCAGTTTGATCTGGCCGGCGGTGGCATCGATGAGGATCTGCTGGCTGGTGCCGAGCCGCTCGGAGATGTAGACCATCGCCAGTTCGGGCGCATTGTGCAGCACCGACATCACGATCTGGTCGTCGCGCAACCGTCCGGCGACGGCGACGATGCGGGCAACCAGTGCCGTGCGGCCGACCTCGCGGTCACCGGCGTCGTCGAGCACCCGGGTCACCCGGGCGGTGAGCAACGCGGCCAGGATCGACCGGGTGTCCGGCCAGCGCCGGTACACCGTCGGTCGGCTGACACCGGCCCGGCGGGCGATCTCGGCGAGGGTGACCCGCTCGACGCCGTAGGCGAGGACGCAGGCGGCGGCCGCATCGAGGATTCGATCCCCGACGGGCGCTTCCGATTCCTCGTTACTGATTGACACCATATGTAATACTGTAACGCATGACGCACGCCGATGCAGCCCTGCAACCCCCGATGAAGTGGAATGCCTGGGGAGACCCGCAGGCCGCGAAGCCGCTGTCCGACGGCATCAAGACACTGCTCAAGCAGGCCCTGGGCGTCGACGGGCCCGCCACCCCGGACCTGGAGATCACCGAGGTTCGGGTGCGCCCGTCGACGCTGGGTGACAGCGACCGCGAGGCACTGGAAGCGATCGTCGGGGCGCAGTTCTGCCGCACCGACGACGACAGCCGGCTGCGTCGCGCCGGCGGCAAATCCACACCGGACTTGTTGCGACGCAAGGACACCGGCGTCCAGGACGCGCCGGATGCGGTGCTGCTACCCGCCGGCGAGGACGACATCGCCGACGTGCTGCGCGTCTGTTCGCAGCGCCGGATCGCCGTGGTGCCGTTCGGTGGTGGCACCACCGTGGTCGGCGGGGTCGACCCCGAGCGCGGCGAGTTCGCCGCGGTCATCTCGCTGGACCTGCGCCGGCTCGACGCCCTGCACGGTCTGGACACCGTGTCCGGTGAGGCCGAACTGGGTGCCGGTGTCACCGGCCCACGGGCCGAGGAACTGCTCGGCGCGCACGGCTACTCCCTCGGGCATTTTCCGCAGAGCTTCCAGTTCGCGACCATCGGCGGGTTCGCCGCCACCCGGTCCTCCGGACAGGATTCGGCCGGCTACGGCAGATTCGACGATATGGTCCGCGGCCTGCGCGTAGTCACACCGGCCGGGGTGCTCGATCTGGGCCGCGCCCCGGCCTCGGCCGCCGGGCCGGATCTGCGCCAGCTGATCGTGGGTTCCGAAGGCGTCTTCGGCATCATCACCAGCGTGCGGGTCCGGGTGCATCCGGTCTCGCAGTCGACCCGCTACGAGGCCTGGTCATTCCCGGACTTCGCCACCGGCGCCGACGCGTTGCGCGCCGTCATCCAGACCGGCACCGGCCCCACCGTGATCCGGCTGTCCGATGAGGCCGAAACCGGCGTCAACCTGGCCACCACCGAGAGCATCGGCGAGCAGAGCATCACCGGGGGCTGTCTGGGGATCACCGTGTTCGAGGGCAGCGCCGCACACACCGAGAGCCGGCACGCCGAGACCGCCGCGCTGCTGAGGGCGCACGGTGGCACCTCGTTGGGCGAAGCACCGGCCAGAGGCTGGGAGCACGGCCGCTTCAACGCGCCGTATCTGCGTGATTCGCTGCTGTCGGCGGGCGCGCTGTGCGAAACCCTGGAGACCGCGACCAACTGGTCCAATGTGCCCACGCTCAAGGCGGCCGTCACCGCAGCGCTGACCGAATCGCTCGGCCAGGCCCTGGTGATGTGCCATATTTCGCACGTGTACCCCACCGGAGCGTCGCTGTACTTCACCGTCGTCGCGGCCCAGCAGGGTGATCCCCTCGCGCAGTGGCAGCGCGCCAAGACCGCCGCCACGGATGCCATGGTGCGCACCGGCGCCACCATCACCCACCATCACGCCGTCGGCGCCGATCACCGACCCTGGATGCAGGCCGAGATAGGCGATCTCGGCGTGGATATCCTCAAGTCGGTGAAGGCGACGCTGGATCCGGTCGGAATCCTGAACCCCGGCAAGCTGATTCCGTGACCATCGGCCGGGTCACCGTGCTGACCAACCCGGCATCGGGGCACGGCAGCGCACCGCATGCCGCGGAACGCGCGATCACGCAGTTGCACCGCCGTGGGGTGGACGTGGTGGCCATCGCGGGTCGCGACTCGGCGCATGCCCGCCAACTCGTCGAGGGCGCACTGGAACGCGGCATGGACGCGTTGGTCGTCGTCGGCGGCGACGGCATCATCTCGCTGGCCCTGCAGGTGCTCGCCCGGACCGACATTCCCCTCGGCCTCATCCCGGCGGGCACCGGTAACGACCATGCGCGCGAGTTCGGCATCCCGACAAGGGATCCCGAGGCGGCAGCCGATGTGATCGCCGATGGCAACATCGCCGAGGTCGATCTCGGCCGCATCTCCGGCGCCGACGGCACCGACCGCTGGTTCGGCACCGTGATGGCCGCCGGGTTCGACTCGCTGGTCACCGACCGCACCAACCGGATGACCTGGCCGCACGGCCGGATGCGCTACAACCTGGCGATGGTGGCCGAGATCTCCAAGCTGCGGCTGCTGCCGTTCCGGCTGAGCTTCGACGGGGGTGACGAGGTGGTCACCGAGCTGACGCTGGCGGCGTTCGGCAACACCCGCAGCTATGGCGGCGGCATGTTGATCTGCCCCGGCGCGGACCCGACGGACGGTCTGCTCGATGCGACGATGGTGGCCTCCGCGTCGCGGACGAAGCTGATCCGCCTGTTCCCCACCGTGTTCAAGGGCACCCACGTCGAGCTGGACGAGGTGCGCACGGCACGGGCGAAGACGATCACCGTCGATTCACCAGGTATCAATGCCTACGCCGACGGTGAGTACGTGTGTCCGCTGCCCGTGACGGTGTCCGCGGTACCGGGCGCGCTGAAGATCCTCACGCCCTAATCTGAGGCGGTGGACTGGGAGTTCGACGCTGAGGTGTTCCAATGGCGCGGCCCGGCCCCGTACTTCTTCGTTCCCACACCGCCCGAGGTCGACGATTTCCTGCACGCCCATCTCGGTGAGCTGACGTACGGATGGGGTGTCATCCCGGCCCGGGTGCGCGTCGGCGCCACCGAGGTGACGACATCGCTGATCCCCAAAGACGATGTCTACCTCGTGCCGCTGAAGGTGGCGCTACGCCGGCCCGAAGGCATCGACGACGGTGATGTCGTGCGGGTGCGGCTGAGCGTCGGCGATTAACCGACGCCGCGGTTGAGCCAGCTGACCTCGCCGGTGTCGCCACCGCCGCGGTAGGGCTCCAGCGATTCGTCCCATGCGGTGCCGAGCACCGAGTCCAGATCGGCGGCCAGCGCGTCGGCTCCGGAAGCCATCAGTGTGCGCAGCCGCTGCTCACCGACCATCACGTCCCCGTTGGCGCTCATGGTGCCGCTCCACAGACCGAGCTGGGGCGTGTGGCACCAGCGGTGACCGTCGACGCCCTCGCTGGGATCCTCGGTCACCTCGAAGCGCAGCACCGACCAGGACCGCAGCGCGTTGGCCAGCTGGGCGCCGGTGCCCACCGGGCCCACCCAGTTGGTGACGGCACGCAGCTGTCCGGGCATGGCGGGCTGGGGCGTCCACTTGAGGTTCGCCCGCGCCGACAGGGTCGACGAAAGTGCCCACTCCACGTGTGGGCATACCGCCGCAGGCGAGGCGTGAACGTAAACCACGCCAGTTGTCGCCTCGGCGAACTGGTTCGACGCACGCATACTTTTGCTCCTTCGGCTCCACGAGGGACGTCTTCCCCAACGACCTGGTGTTACCGAAATGTGCAGTTGTTTCGTGCGTGTCTATTGTGCCCTGTGAGACGGGTGTTGCGCTAGTGTGCGCCGAATTCTCTCAGGACTCCATCAGAGATGGTCGGCCACACCGCGTGCGTCCAGTCCCCGAAATCGCGGTCGGTGAGCACCACCAGGGCCAGGTCGGCGACCGGATCCACCCACAGAAACGTCCCTGACTGGCCGAAATGCCCGAATGTCGCCGGCGAGTTCGCCGATCCGGTCCAGTGCGGCGACTTGTGTGCACGCAGCTCGAACCCCAGCCCCCAGTCGTTGGGACGTTGCGACCCGAATCCGGGCAACACGCCGTCCAGGCCCGGGAACTGCACCGTGGTCGCCTCGGCATGCAGATCGGACGTCACCAGCACCGGGCGCAGCAGATCCGCGGCGAAGCGGGCCAGGTCATCGACGCACGACTCGCCGCCGTACCCGGCCGCCGCGGCCCCGCCGGTCAGTGCCGTCGAGGCCATCCCCAGGGGTTCGAAGACCGCCTCGTGCAGGTAGCTGCCGAACTCGATCTCGGTGGTCCCCTGCAGCGCCTCGGCGAGCAGGGTGAAGCCGTAGTTGGAGTAGATCCGTCGGGTCCCGGGCGCGGCCAGGTGATCCGGCCCCTGCATGCTCACCCCGGAGGCGTGCGCCAGCAGGTGGCGCACCGTGGAACCGGGCGGGCCGGCCGGGGTGTCCAGCTCGAAGGCGCCCTCCTCCACCGCGACGTGCGCGGCGCGGGCGACCAGCGGCTTGGTCACCGAGGCCAGCCGGAACCGGGCCGCGGTGTCGCCGTGGGTGGCGAGCACGCAAACACCCCCGCGGGACGGCCCGACCACCGCCGCGGCCGCCGTCGGAACCGGCCAACTGTCGAGAAGTTCCAGAGCACCCACCCGCTGGATGCTACTGAGCGGGCTCCCCGCTCTTGTGTGCCACGTAGTAGAAGTTGATCGGATCGGAGTCGATCTCGCGCACCTCAACATCACCGAACCCGGCGTCGGCGAGCATCGCGGTGGCCCTCTCCCGCCCCCAGCAGGTGCCAAGACCGTCACCGTCGAGACCCAGCGACACACTCATGCAATGCATGGTCGAGACGGTGTAGAGGTAGGGCGCGAACGGCTTTCCGATATTGTCCTCGACCCGGCTGGACGACTTGATGTCGACCATCAGGAACGTGCCGCCCGGGCGGAGCACGCGGTGGATGTTGGCCAGCACGGCTTTCGGGTGCGCCTGGTCGTGGATCGCGTCGAACGCGGTGACGACATCGAAGGCCTCCGCGGCACCGTAGCGGGCGACGTCGGCCACCACGAAAGTGGCATTGTCCAGCTGAAGCCGTCCGGCCTCGCCGGCGCCGGCGGCCACCCCCTCCTCGGAGAAGTCGACGCCGGTGAATCGGCTGGCCGGGAAGGCGCCGGCCATGACGTTGACGGCGTGGCCGCTGCCGCAGCCGAAGTCGGCCACGTCGGCGCCGCTGCCCAGCCGCTCGGGCAGACCGTCGACCATCGGCAGGATCACGTCCACCAGCGCCGCGTCGAAGACCTCGCCGCTGTCCTCCGCCATCAGCGTGTGGAAGCGCGGGTACTCCGCATAGGACAGCCCACCCCCGTTCACGAAGCAGTCGATCACCTTCTGCTCGACCTCACCGAGCAGCGGGATGAACTGGGCGACGCGGGCGAGGTTGTCCGGGCCCGCGGCCCGGGTGAGGGCGGCCGCACGGTGCCCGGGCAGGGCGTAGGTCTGTGCCGTCGCGTCGTAGTCGACGATGCCCCCACACACCACGCCGTCGAGCCATTCCCGGACATAGCGTTCGTTGAGTCCGGCGGCATCGGCGATCTGTGCGCTGGTGGCCGGCGGCAGGGCGGCCAAGGTGTCGAACAACTTGGTCTGGTGCCCGATGGACAGCAGCAGGGCGATACTCGCCGCGTCGATGGCGCCGATCAGGCGCCCGGCGAATTCTTCGGTGGTTTCGGTCATGTCAGCACGCTAGGCCGACCCACCTGCCGCGGTCATCGGGCAGATCATGTGTTCGCCCGCCGCCGGCCTGTGGTGCAAATGCTGTAGGTCACCCGTCGCCGGCGAGCACACCCTGTTGATGGGCCCAATGCGCGGCCGCGGTGCGGGTCGACACGCCGAGCTTTGCGTAGATGTTGGCAAGGTGCCTGCCCACGGTCTTGTCCGACAGGTGCAACTGCGCGGCGACCTGCCTGTTGGTGGCACCGCCCGCGATGACCCGCAACACCTCGATCTCGCGCCTGGTGAGGCCACCGGGACTCTGGCGCCCGCACGTCCCGGCCGGTTGCACCGCGAGTTGCTCGTAGATGGTGTCGGCGGTCGCCAGGTCCGCAGCGGCCGCAGCATCCGCCCCGATACCGCTGTGCGCCAGGGCTATCCACTCGTACACCTCGGCGGTCTCGTAGCGGGACCGCTGGGTGCGGTAGGCCCGCAGCGCCGTCTCAAGGGATTGCAGCGCACCCTCATGCTCACCGCGGCGCACCAGAACCGCGCCCCGGGCGTGCGCCGCCCACGCGCGATAACCCGGGGTGGCGAAGGTCGCGGCGCCGGCCTCCAGATCTCGGCAGTGCTGCTCGGCTTCGTCCAACGCGTCACGCGCCAAGGCGATCTCGACCGCCGGGCGCAGCATGCGCATGCGCTCGAAGGTTCCCGCCCCGGCCATCGCGACCCGCAGGCCGACCCAGGCCGCCTCGGTGTCGCCCAGCCGGCACTGCAGCAGTGCCTCACCCGGCTGTGGGTCGATACCGAGACTGCGAGCCTTGGTGAACGCCACCAGCGCTCCCTCGGTGTCTCCGCGCAGCCGGCGCACCTCTCCCAGCTGATAGAAACCCTCGGCGCCGACCCAGGCGTTGACGCCCTCCAATGCCGCACTGGCGACGATCAAGTGGTTCTCCAGCTGCCGGTAGTCGTCGTCGGCGGCGGCCAGCTGCAGACGATGCACATCGCAGACGCGGTAGTAGGCGGCGCTGCCATCGACATCGCACCACCGCGCCATGGCGTCGGTCCACGTCCGCATGCGTGGCTGATCGGCCAGTTTGTGGCACAGGTTGAGCACGACACAGTAGATGTCCCCGGCCCATTCGACGCGGACGTCGCCGGTCAGCAGCGTCAGGATCGCCTCGTCGAGAAGATCGTTGCCGTCGCTGGCCCGCCCGTCGTGCATGGCGGATATCGCACGGGTGATCAGGCACAGCGCGGTCAGCGACGGGTCGTCGAGGGGCTCGCAGATGACGCTCATATGTGCTGCCAGGCGGTTGAGTTCGCCGGTGTCCTGGTTGGCCGAGGCGGCCAGCGCATCCAGGTAGGCGAGGTAGCCATGGGTGGGCCCCGGCGGTGCGTCGGCGAGCAGCCGGCGCGCGCGATTCATCCACCCGTTGGCGATGGTCACATCGCCGCGGGTCAACCACTCCAGGCCGATCTCGACGGCCTTCATCGACGCCGCCGCCGGGTCGCGGCGCACCAACTGGCCGTACACCCGCTCGGACAATCGGATGGAGTCTCTGATCTCGCCCAATCGCCATGCCGCGGTGGCGTACGCGTCGAGGTCGTCCAGTCCCATCGGGCCCACACCGTCGGCGCGGGCATAGCCTTCGTAGGCGGCACGCCAGTCCCGCCGCGCGTGCGCGGCCCGCGCCTCGTGCAGCAGATCCTCGACCGTGCGCAACGCTGTCATCGGCGTCCACCGTATTACGGGTACCGCGGGGGCAACAGCCCCCAGCTGGGCCGACACCCGAAACTGGACACCTGTCCGGCAAACCCGGGGGTCGGGTATTAGGTTATAGGCATGAGTCAGACGGTGCGAGGTGTCATTTCCCGGTCCAAAGGTCAGCCAGTCGAATTGGTCGACATCGTCATCCCCGATCCGGGGCCCGGTGAGGTCGTGGTGGCGATCCAGGCGTGCGGTGTCTGTCATACCGATCTGACCTACCGCGAGGGCGGCATCAACGACGAGTACCCGTTCCTGCTCGGCCACGAGGCGGCCGGCATCGTCGAGACGATCGGTGCGGGCGTCACCCACGTGGAGGTCGGCGACTTCGTCATCCTGAACTGGCGCGCGGTCTGCGGTGAGTGCCGGGCGTGCCGGCGCGGCCGGCCGCACCTGTGCTTCGACACCTTCAACGCCACCCAGAAGATGACGCTCACCGACGGCACCGAACTGTCCCCCGCCCTGGGCATCGGGGCCTTCGCCGACAAGACCTTGGTGCACGAAGGACAGTGCACCAAGGTCGATTCCGCCGCCGACCCGGCCGTCGCAGGCCTGCTCGGCTGCGGTGTGATGGCCGGCCTGGGCGCCGCGGTCAACACCGGTGCGGTCAACCGCGACGACACCGTGGCGGTGATCGGCTGCGGCGGCGTCGGGGACGCCGCCATCGCCGGGGCTGCCCTGGTCGGCGCGCGCCGCATCATCGCCGTGGACGTGGACGACCGCAAACTGCACACCGCGCGCGAATTCGGCGCCACCCACACCGTCAATGCCCGCGACCTCGATGCGGTGGCCACCATCCAGGACCTCACCGACGGTTTCGGCGCCGACGTCGTGATCGACGCCGTCGGGCGCCCCGAAACCTGGAAGCAGGCCTTCTATGCCCGCGACCTGGCCGGGACCGTGGTGCTCGTCGGGGTACCGACACCGGACATGAAACTGGAAATGCCGCTGGTCGACTTCTTCTCCCGCGGCGGATCGCTGAAGTCGTCCTGGTATGGCGACTGCCTGCCCGAGCGCGACTTCCCCACCCTGATCAGCCTCTACCTGCAGGGCCGCCTGCCGCTGGAGAAGTTCGTCTCCGAGCGCATCACGCTCGACGGCGTCGAGGATGCCTTCCACAAGATGCACGCCGGTGAGGTCCTGCGTTCGGTGGTCGTGCTGTGAGCGGACCGTCCAACATCGAGCGCGTGGTCACCAGCGGAACGTTCGAACTCGACGGCGGCAGCTGGGATGTCGACAACAACATCTGGCTCGTCGGTGACGACAAGGATGTCATCGTCTTCGACGCTGCCCACACCGCCGCACCGATCGTCGAGGCGGTCGGCGGCCGCAATGTGGTGGCGGTGATCTGCACCCACGGCCACAACGACCACATCACCGTCGCCCCCGAACTCGCCAGCACCCTCGACGCCCCGGTGTTCCTGCACCCGGCCGACGAGATGCTGTGGCGCGCCGTGCATCCCGATGCCGAATTCCGCACCGTCACCGAGGGTCTGGTGCTGACCGCCGGCGGTATCGAACTCCACGCCCTGCACACTCCCGGGCACTCCCCCGGATCGGTGTGCTGGTCGGCTCCCGAACTGAACGCCGTCATCTCCGGGGACACCCTGTTCCAGGGCGGGCCGGGTGCCACCGGTCGGTCCTATTCGGACTTCCCCACCATCTTGGACTCCATCTCCACCAAGCTGGGCACGCTGCCCGGCGAGACCGTCGTCTACACCGGCCACGGCGACACCACCACCATCTGCGGCGAAATCGTGCACTACGACGAATGGGTGGCGCGCGGGCACTGAGTCCGGCGAAATTCGGCGAATGGTTGCTGTGTTCGCACCGCGCGTGACCATGTCGTGGAATTCGGCGAAGGCACCCGGCCGGCGACGTTGCTGAAACGTCGCCGACGCTCGCTTCTCCGACAAAGCCGCAGGTCAGATGCGCGAAACGCGAGCGGTGGACGCTAAAGTCGGCGCATGGCGCGTCGGCCGTTCCGGACTCTTACGCTGTGCCTGATGCTGGCCATGGCGATCGGCTGCGCCGGCCCGCAGCCCGCTGAGCCCGAGTGGGCAGCGACGCACTCGGCGACCGCACCCGCAGCCCACATCCCGGTCGTCGGGGTTTCTGGCACATCGTTGACCCTCGACGGCAAGCCGTGGTGGCCGATCGGCATCAACGCCTATCAGCTGGGCACCGACTGGTCGGTGAACGCCGGCTGCGGTGCGCAGGTGGACCTCGACACGTATTTCGGTCAGCTGCAACCGCATTCGCTGACCCGGTTCAACGCATTCTCCAGTCTTGCGGTGAACAAGCACACCGGCCAGCTCGACTTCAGCGCCCTCGACGCGGTGGTCCGCGCCGCCGAGCGGCACGGCCAGCTGCTCATCGCGGTGCTCTCCAGCAACGAAGGCAGCTGCGAGAGCGGCACCTTCAAGGACCACCGGTGGTACACCGAGGGCTGGCGGTCGGAGATCACACCAGGCCTGCTGATGACGTTCCAGGCGTGGATGGAGACCGTGGTGCGGCGCTGGGCGGACTCACCTGCGCTTGCCGGCTGGACGGCCGTCGGCGAACCCGAACCCTCGCAGTGCCGGGACCGGCAATGCGACTGGACACAACGGTATTGCGACCCGGACGCGGCCGGGGTGCTCCGCGCGTTCTACGACGCCACCGGCGCCCGCATACACGAACTCGACCCCGGCGCAGTGATTTTCAGCGGCCACGCCGGTGGCGGGCAATGCGGTTCGGCGGGAGACGCATTTGAGCTCGTGAACGCCTCACCGGGGATCGACGTGCTGGAGTACCACTTCTACCAAGGCATCGACTACCTGCCCGGAAATGTGTTCGACGGGCTGGCCCGGCGGACCCAGCAGGCCAAGGCGTTGAACAAGCCGCTGCTGATCACCGAAATCGGCATGGCGGCCGGATCCTGCGGATCGATCGACGAGCGCGAGCGGGTACTGCGCGCCGCCTTCACCGAGATGCGTAATCGGGGCTCGGCGGGTGCGATGTTCTGGGCCTACGTCCCGGACCCGCGACCCACCGAATGCACACTCGACATCGGCCCCGCCGACCCGCTGATGCGCCTCGTCGGAACCGCCCCGAACTGACGCAGGGTCTCACCCGCCGCCCAACAGCCTGCGCTTCTCGGCTTCGAACTCGGCATCGGTCAGCGCACCACAATCACGCAGAGCCGCGAGCGTTTTCAGCTGCTCGATCCGGATACCGTCCTCGGTGGGGATGTAGGACGGTGGCGGCTGATGAGTGACCGGCGGCGCATCGCCGATGGTGAAGGTGGGCGCCGGCATGCCGGGCGCGACCGGCCGGGGCCTACGGCGCACCTTGGCCGCCCAGAGCCGCGCGATGACGAGGCCGACGACGGCCAGTCCGAACACCGCGGCGCACCACCACGGCAGCGCTCCCCACGCGCTGCCGTGGCCGAAGGCCAGCCGCGGGCTCAGGTACGCCCCGACGTTGCCGTCGGTGCGAATCGTGTAGCGGCCCGGCTCGGCGAACTGGGCAACCCACACCCGGACGCGGGCATCGTTGTTCACCGTGGTGGTGCCGCCGATGCTCTCGTTGACCGTCGGTTCAGCCACACCGGCGGGTGGGTCGATACCCATCTGCAGGTCCGGTAGCGGCAGGCCACCGCCCCCGGCGCTGCCGATGATCTGGGTGTGAAAGCTGATGACGACCTCGCCGGCGGGCAACTGCAGCTGCGCCGAACCGGGGATCGGCACCTCCCCGTAGGCGTTGTATTTGTCGAAGACGAACGCGTTGAGAATCAGGGTCACGATGAAGCCGATCCCGGCGACCACCATGGTCACCACCGCGAGGATGGTGAGCAGACGCGGGACGGTTGCCGACCTCATGGCTGGAAGTCTGGCACGACGGTTGCTTCGACGGCGTGCACGGCGAGACGGGACTACCCTCACGGCATGCCCGAATCAAGCGTGGTGGTGCGTCCGGTGCCGGTGGGCAGCGGTGACTACAGCGCGAGTTCGCGGCTGCAGGCCGCCGGGCTGAAAGAGGCCATCGCGCTGTTCGAGCAGGCCGCCGCGGCGGTGCCGATCCCCCCGGCACCGTTGCCGATCGTGATCGCCGACTACGGCGCCGCCAACGGGCACAACTCGCTGCTGCCGATCAACGCGGCGATCTCCGTCCTGCGGCGACGCACCCGTCCCGAGCATTCCGTGTTGGTGACCCACACCGATGTGCCGGACAACGATTTCAGCGCGCTATTTCGCACCCTGGACGATGATCCGGACAGCTACCTGCGCCATGACCCGGCCGCCTTCTCCTCGGCGGTCGGGCGCTCCTTTTACGGCCAGATCCTGCCGTCAAACACCGTCAGCCTGGGCTGGTCGGCCTGGTCGGTGCTGTGGCTGAGCCGGGTGCCCGCGCCGGTCACCGATCACATCCACGCCGCCTACAGCGCCGACGAGGCGACCCGGTCGGCCCACGAGCGCCTCGCCGCCCGCGATTGGCACGAGTTCGTCGCCTACCGTGGGCGCGAACTGTGTCCGGGCGGCCGGGCGGTCGTGATGACGATGGCCATCGGTGAGAACGGCGAGTTCGGCTACCGGCCGCTGTTCGCGGCGCTGGTCGCCGAACTCGCCGAGTTGGTGGCGCGGTCGGTCATCACCGCCGACGAGCTGATCGGGATGTGCATCCCGATCAGTGGGCGCCGGGCGGCCGACTTCACCACGCCGTTCGCCCCGTCCGGGCGTCTGGAGCAGCTGACCATCGAACACCTGGAGGTGTTCGATGCCGAGGACAGGTTCTGGCGGCAGTATCAGAAGGACGGCGACGCGCCGGCCTTCGGCGCACAGTGGAGCGCGTTCCTGCGCGCCGCGGTGTTCCAGACGTTGGCGAGCACCCTCGACGACGCACCTGGCCGGCGTGCGCAGTTCTGCGACGCGCTCGAGGCCGGGGTCGCGGCCCGGCTGGCGGCCGCGCCGGAGCAGATGCAGATCCCGATGGCCCAGGTGGTGCTGCACAAGCGTCCCCGGGTGCTGTAAGACCGACTCCGCCGGCGACGGCACCGGGGCTAGGGCGAAACCAGCTGCCCGGGTTGAGGAATGAACGGCGGCAGACCGGGAATCGTGGGAATCGGCGGGATGGTGGGAATGGTCGGGATGGCCGGCGGCGGCGTCTGCGTCTGCGGCGGCGGCGGTGGCGCTTCCGTGCTGGACGGCGCGGGCGCCTCACTTGCCGGCTCGGGGGCCTGTGTCGCCGGTGGCGGCGCCTCGCTCGCCGGCTGAGGCGCCTGCGTCGCCGGTGGCGGCGGGGCGACGGTGCCGGTCTGCGCCGGGGTCTGCGGTGCGGGTGCCGGCGCGGATGTTTCCGGGCTCGCCGGCACGGCGGTGGTGGACGTCGAATCGAGGTTCGGCGCCGGAGTGTCGTCGGCGTGCTGCAGCAGGACCACGGCGGTGACGGCGGCCGCCAGCACCACCGCGGCACCGAGCCCGAGCAGGACGTGCGGACGGCGATACCACGGAACAAACACGGCGGCAACGGATTCGGACGCGTCATCGGCGGAGAACCGGACTTCCGGGCGGGGGTCGTGCACCGGGCCGGCGTAGGGCACCGGTTCGGCGATGGCGCCGGTGTCCTGCGACCAGGCCAACTGCGGCGGGCTGGATGCCGGTACCGCGGGGGCGGCGAGCACCGGCGCAGCGGTCGCCACGGCGGTGACCGCGTCGCCGCCGGCGCGAGCCACCGCCGTGAGGCCGCCCCCGATCGCCGCGGACAAGGCCGGATAGGGTGCGGTGATCACCGGTATCCCCAGGTGTTCGGACAGCGTGGTGGTGATGACCGGGATCCGCGCGCCACCACCGGCACTCGCGACGGCCGCCAGGTCACCCGGACGGATAGCGTTGCGTTGCATGGCATCCCGCAACACCAGCACGAATTCGGCCAACGGGGCCCGCAGTTGCGCATCGAGCTCGTCGCGGGTCAGCCGCACCTCGGCCCGGTGCGTCGGCAGATCGACCTGCAGCGCGGTGGCGACCACATCGGACAACCGTTCCTTGGCCGCCCGGCACTGGTCGCGCAACCGCGACAGCGAACCGAGCGCCGACGTCCCCGCCGCCCCGGTCGCGGAGTCCGGCAGATCGGCCAGCACGCGACGCAACAGGGCCTGGTCGACCATGGCCCCGGACAGTTCCAGATGGCGCACCACCGGCCCGATCGGGCGGTAGCCGTTGGCGGCGTCGACGAAGGTGATGCTGGTGCCCGACCCACCGAAATCGCATACCGCGATGGCACCCCGAGTGGGCAGACCCGGGTGGTCGGCCAGCGCGGTGGCGGCGGCACTGGCGTCGTCGACCAGTGCGGCGCCGGCCAGTTCGGGTGCCGTTGCCAGTGCCGCCCGCAGCGCATCGATCGCGGCCGGACGCCAGTGCACCGGATGGGTGACGCCGAGCTGCGATGCGCCGCCCACGCCCGGCAGCATCGCGCGCAACGCCTCGACCAGCAGCGTCTCCGGGCGGTGCGATGATCCGTCGGGCGCCAGGATTGCCACCGGGTCACCCACCCGGTCGACGAAATCGGTGAGTTCCCGGCCGGGCACGCCGACCTGGGCCGGCCGGGTGAGCGAGGTGCGGCCCACCGCGACGGCCGTCAGATTGGTGGCACCGATCGACAGCCCCACCGGTGCGTTACTCACACCGTCGACATCGCCCGCCGCGCCGTGCACGTTACTCAGCGGATGGTGCCGACACCCGGGATGAGCGGCAGATCCAGGGCGGTCACCCAGCCCGGCGGCAGATCGTTGACGGCGGGCACCGCATTGAGTGCGCGCAGCCCGGTGGCCAGGCAGCCCGCCGCGGCGGCGTCGCGCCCGGAGCCGTCGGTGAACCGGAAGGCGGTCTCCTGCGAAATGCTCGGAGTGCCCTCGATATCGACGCGGTACACGTCGTTGTCGTTGCCGGTCGGCCAGTCCGGGGCGGCATCGAGCCCGATCCGGTTGACATGCTCGAGCTGGATACGGGTCTCGCCGTGGAACCGGCCGTTGATGGTGAACCGGACCGCGGCCACATTGCCCGCCTCGATGACGCCCTTCGCGGACTCGCGGTCGGTCGGGGTCACCCATTTCTCCCAGGTGGTGGTGATCTCGTCGAGGGTGATGCCGGCGGCATGGGCGATCATCGGGACCGTCGCGCCCCACGCCATGATCAGGATCTCCGGGCTCTCCAGCAGCGGGCGGTATCCGGGCGGGCGGCCGATGCCCATCTCGAACTCGTAATCCCCCGTGTAGTGGGTGTAGTCGAGCAGCTCGGAGGCGCGCACCGTCTTGACCTCGGCGCACAGTCCCATCAGGGTCAGCGGGAACAGGTCGTTGGCGAAGCCCGGGTCGATCCCGGTGGTGAAGCAGGACGCCCCGCCGGCGGCGCAGGCATCGGTGATGGGCTGGATCCAGTTCGGCGGGTTCAGATGCATTTTCGGCCATACCCACGGGGTCATCGCGGTCGAGCAGACGTCGATACCGGCCCGCAGGAATTTGGTGATCAGCTCGATGTTCGCGTCGGCCTGGGCGGCCGTCGGCCCATAGTGCACCAGGGCGTCGGGTTTCAGGGCGATCAGCGCGTCGACATCGTCGGTGGCGGTCAATCCCAACGGCGCTCCCAGCGAACAGATCTCGCCGACGTCACGGCCCACCTTGGCCGGGGCGCTCACCCCCACCCCGACAAGCTCGAACTGCGGGTGCCGCACGATCTCGGCGATCACCATCGTCCCGACGAAGCCGGTACCCCAGACCACGACTCGCTTGGTCACTAGAAGCAGCGCCTGAGGCCGCCGGGTTCGCAGTAGAGCGGGTATTGCTGGACCGGGATGGGCAGCGGCTCCCGGAAGCTCAGGGTGAACGGTGTGGTCTCGATGGTCGCCGGCATCCCGCACACTTGGTTGTGCGCGACGCTGGTGGTGCCGCTCATGGTGTCGGTGTTGAACTTGACGGTGGTCAAAGTCGGCGCGGTGCTGCCATCCGGGCAGGTCAGACCGTCCTTCTTGTTCACCGAATAGGCCCACTGCCCGCCGGTGAGCTTGGCGTCACCGCCGGTGACCCAGCTGGTCGGCGTGCCGGATACGTGCAGGATGCACGCGACCGGGTCACGGATCTCCGCACGAAGGTCACCCACCACCGGCACGCACACCGGGTAGATCGTCCAGGTCCCGGCCTCGGCCACGCCCTCCTGGTGGTAGTTGTAGACCCCCTCCAGCACCTGCTGCTGGGCCTGGGCCGGCGCCGCGAATCCGACCATGGCAGCAACCAGGAGGGCGGCACTGAACAACCCGCGAAGTATGTTCACGCCTCGCAGTATTGCAGGACGCCTCGGGCGCGTTCGCGGTTTGCCCCGTGAGAGAGTCACGGACATGACCTCATTGGACGGAAAAGTGGCACTGGTGACAGGCGCGTCGGCGGGGCTCGGTGCGGCAACGGCCCGGCTGTTCGCCGAACGCGGCGCCACGGTGTACGGCGTGGCCCGCGACAGCGACCGGATGGCCGAGGTGTTCGCCGAGGTGCCGGGCGGGAGGTTCGGCTCCTATGACATCGGCACCGCCGATGCCTGCGCGCAGGCCGTGGCCGACTGCGTCGCGGCCTTCGGGCGCATCGATGTGCTGGCCAACGTGGCGGGTTTTCACCAGATGCGGCGCACCGCGTCGGTGACCGACGCCGACTGGGATCTCGACCTGGCGGTCAACCTCAACGGCCCGTTCTACCTGAGCCGGGCCGCGCTGCCCCACCTGCTGGAATCCGGCGGCAACATCGTCAACGTCGCCTCGGTGGCCGGTGTCGAGGGCGAGGTGTACTCGGCCGGGTACTGCGCGGCCAAACACGGGCTGATCGGTTTGACCCGCGCGCTGGCCGTGGAGTTCACCATGGAGAAGCTCCGCGTCAACGCGGTCTGCCCCGGCGGCATGCTCACCGCTCAGGTGACCGAGTTCTCCGCGCCGCAGGACGCCGATTGGGAGTTGATCATGCGGATCGCCGCGCCGCGCGGAATGATGGATCCGGTCGACGTCGCCAAGACGATCGCGTTTCTGGCCAGTGACGACGCGGCCGCGATCCACGGCGCGGTGTACCGCGTCGACAACGGGAAGGGCGCCGACTGATGGACGAAATCGATACGCGCACAGACTCACTCGGCACCGTCGGCAGCAGTGCGACCGAAGCGTCGATCGGCACCGTGGGTAGCGCCGCAGTGGTCGGTTCGATCGGTACCGTCGGCAGCGCCGGCGTCGCCGGGTGCATCGCGACGGTGAACAGCGCCGGCGTCGCCGGGTCGATCGGCACCGGTGGCAGCGCCGGGGTGGCCGGCGGGTTCGCCGTGGTGGGCAGCGCGTTCCTGCTGCTGTGCGCCGCCCTGGTCGGATGCGTCGCCTGCGTGGGCTGCGTGGCGTGTCGGAAGTGCCGGGCCTGCATCGGGTGCGTGGCATGCACCGATTGCGTCGGCTGCGTCGGCTGCGTCAACTGCTCCGGCCTGCGCGGGGGCGTCGGCCTGCGCAACGTCCACGCCTGATGCGCCGAGTGGCCAGCTATGGCACACCTTTGGCTCATCGGCGTGTCATAACTGGCCACTCGACCGTTGCCGCTTAGACCCGGCGGCGCCCCATCAGACCGGCCGCCCCGACGGCGCCCAGGCTAAGCACCGCGCACGCGACGGCCGCGACGATCAGCCCGGTCTGGCTGCCACCGGTGCCCGACGGCGCCTCCTCCGAGGCCAGCCGCAACCGGTAGTCACCGGGCAGCGGGCCCTCGCGCGGGGTGTCCAGACCCGGGTACTGCTGGGTGCGGTGTATCTCGAATTGTCGTTCGCCGGCGGCGTTCTGCTTCCACACACCCCAGGCCGGCGTCACCCCGTCGAGCAGCACCCGGCGTTCGCCGTAGCGCGCGTCGTCACCGACGTCGACGATGCGCTGCACCCGGAAGGGTTCGTACACCGCGTCCGAGTAGCGCACCTGGACCGGCACGTTGTCGTAGCGGAACAGCGGCGGCGGAGGTGGCGGCGCGATGGCCCCGATGTTCGCGATGGTCGGGATGAAGCCACCGCCGAAGAAGCTGCCCACGGCGACGCCCACCGCGGTGCTGACCACGGTGTTGATCGTGTTGAGCACCACGGCGGTGAAGCTGTATGCCGCGAGGTCGGCGACGTACATGACCATCCGCTGCAACGGCGGGATCGTCACCACCCGGGGCTGGTTCTGGTACTCGTAGACGATCCGCACCGGATCCCGGTACGGGTTGACGATCATGGGCCGGTAGAACTCGTCGTACTGCACCCAGTCGGGGCTCCACTGCCGTACCCGGCGATCCCAATCCCGTTGTTCGGCGCGCAGTTCGCGTTGGTCCTCGCGCAGCTGGCGCTGGTCGTCGCGCAACTCGCGCTGGTCCTCGCGGAGTTCGCGGCGCTCCTCGGCGAGGCGGTCGCGCTCGTCGGCGACGCCGATCAGCGATGACAGCTGGGCGAGTTCCTCCACCTTGGCCGGTTCCGGGTTGACCTCGACGGGCTTGGCGTTGCGGGCGAGCACGACATCTTCGGCCGGGGCGTCGAGCACCTCGGGTTTCAGCGTCTCGATGACGCGCGCAGCCTGCTGCTCGACTTGCGATGTTTCGGGAGCCGTTCCCGCGCTGGACGTCTCCGCCGAGGTTTCGCTGGTCGTCTCGGTGGCCGTCTCGGTGGCCGTTTCGGTGGCGGCCGGCGCGGACTCCGGTGTCTCGCCGGCGGGCCGGGGCACCTCGGTGGTCGACGGCGCCGCACTCGACGGTGCGGTCCGCCCGGGCTCGTCCGCGGCCGGGCCGGGTGCCGCACTGCTCGGTGCGGCCTCGGGAGCGGAAGGGGTCGCCGGGGCGGTCGTGACCTGGGTGCTCGGCCGCTTGGTGGTGGTGGTCGTCGGCTGTTGCACCGCGGGCTCGGGCTTCGGGGCAACCGTCTCGGGGGCAACCGGCTGGGGAGCGAGAGTCGCACGCGGCGTCTCGACGGGCGCCGGAGTGACGACGGGCGCCTCGGTCGGGACGGGTGTCTCGGTCGGGACGGGCGCTTGGGTGACGGCCGGTGCCTCGGTGACCGCGGGTAGCTGGGCCGGCACCTGCGGCGTCGCGACCGGTGCGGCGGACGGCGCCTCTTCCTGGCCGCCGCGTCCTTCGCCGCCCGAACCGCCCGAACCGCCGGACCCCTCCGAGCCGCCGGAACCCGACGGTGCCTGCGCCGTCGTCGTCACCACGGTGTCCGGATCCGCGAGCGCGGGCGCCACGCCGGCGGTGAGTGCGGTCAGCGATATCACCACGGTCGAGGCCAGTCCGGCCACCATGGAACGCCTCAGAAACTCCTCACGCGCTGCACCCATCGTGCATCGACTCCTCGATTTCAGGAGCAGGGCAATTCTCAGCCACTACTGCGATTCGCAGTCATCTCCCCCGACACCGGCCGTCTGGCCCAGCAGCTGTCTCGCCTAGTTCATCGCCGTGGGCGCCGCAGCGTTACAGCGTCTGGCACCATCGTCGCGTGCCCGCCCGCAACTTCGTCCTCACCGACGAATTCCGCGACGCGATGGCCCTGCTGGCCCACGGCAGCCACGTCTTCCTCACCGGCAAGGCCGGCACCGGGAAGTCGACACTGATCCGCCGGTTCATGGCCCAGACGGATCGCAATGTGGTCGTCGTCGCGCCCACCGGCATCGCGGCCCTCAACGTGCAGGGCTACACCATCCACCGGCTGTTCGGCTTCACCAGCACCACCACCCTCACCGATATCAGCACCGGCCGTTACTACCCCGGGCGGTTCGCCCGCACCCTCAAGGCCCTGGACACCCTCATCATCGACGAGGCCTCGATGGTCCGCGCCGACCTGTTCGACAAGATCGCCGCCGCACTGCACCGCTATGGCCCCGACCCGGGTAGCCCGTTCGGCGGTGTGCAGCTCGTCCTGGTCGGTGACCTCTACCAGCTGCCGCCGGTCGTCACCGAGGCCGAGGCCGGCTTCTTCACAGACCGCTACCGGACGCCGTACTTTTTCTCCGCCGACACGTTCCATCGCGACGAGTTCCCGACCGTCACGTTGACGACGGTGTTCCGCCAGTTCGGCGATGACCGGATGACCGCGATTCTCAACGAGATCCGCGAGGGTCTGCTGCTCGGGCACGCGCGCGAACAACTCAACGCGCGCACCGATCCCGACTTCGTGCCGCCCGATGACGAGTTCTGGTTGACCCTCGCCCCGACGAACCGTCTGGTGACCGCGCGCAACCGTCAGCAGCTGGAGCGCCTCGCCGGCGACGAGATCGTGCACCACGCCCGCCAGACCGGGGATCTGAGCCTGTTCGACCCACCCGCCGACGAAACCCTGCGGTTCAAGGTCGGCGCCCAGATCATGATGCTCAACAACGACCAGGCCGACCGTTGGGTCAACGGGACACTGGGCAAGGTCATCGCCCGCGTCGCCGGCCCCGACACCGCCGTCGTCGTCGAGTTCACCGACGGCAGCCGCGCCGAGGTGGGGCTGTTCACCTGGGAGGCGACCCAGCCGGTCGTGGACGGCGGTGCCCTGCGCCACGAGGTCTGCGGCACGTTCACCCAGTTGCCCTTCAAACTCGCCTGGGCGATCACCATCCACAAGAGCCAGGGCCAGACGCTGGACCGTCTGGTCGTCGATCTCACCGGTGGCATGTTCTCGCACGGGCAGCTCTACGTGGCGCTCAGCCGGTGCACCTCGATGGCCGGGTTGGTACTCAAGCGGCCGGTGCTGCCCAAGGACCTCAAGACCGACCGCCGGATCGCCCGCTTCCTGCAGGGCACCGGAGACGGCGCTGCCCCGCAACGGTTCTGTGCGATCGCCATATCGACCGTCGGCGACGAGGGCCGCCTGTCGCGTCCGCGTCCGCTGGAGATCGCCGTCGCCTTCGCGGACGGCACGGCGGTGAGCAGCCTGCTCAACCCGCAACGCGACCTCGCCGACGCCCGCACGGCCTACGGAATCAGCGTGTCCGACATCCTGCTGGCACCGACGCTGGCCGAGGCGTGGGGTGTCATCGCCCCGATGCTCACCGGGTGCACACCGGTCGGCGCGAACATCGACGACACCCTCGGGCTGATCGACTTCGAGCTCAAACGCCTCGGCCAGGTGACGGTGATGCCACTCGGTGTGGATCTGCCGCGGTCTCCGCGCACCCGCGGCACCGCGCTGGACCAGGCGATGACAGCGCTGGCCGAGTTCACCGAATCGGGTGTCGATACCGCGGGATCCACCCCGTTCGGCGACCCGCCGGAATCGTTGTCCGGGCATCTGGTCACCCGCAGCCACCCGGTGCCCACCCCGACGGCCGCGGCGCTACCGGCCCTGTCGGCGCTGCTGGAGGTCAGCCGGCAGATCGGGCCCGCGCTGCTGGGTGAGCAGGTAGCGGCGGCACCGGCAGAGGTGACCCCGTGGATCGCCGCGGCACGGCACTCGGTCGCCGCGCAGCTGCGGGCGGCGGCGACCCGGGTGCGGCTCACCGAGGAGGTGATGGCCCGGTTGCGGGCCGCCCAGCGCATCCTCGGCGTGGAGATCATCGACGACGCGGTGCAGACCGCAGCGGCCGGTGCCGATATCGACGCGGTGCTGGTGCCGGGTGCGCGCGTCTGTTTCACCGGCACCGCGCAGGACGCCGCGGGGCGCGAGGTGTCCCGCGAGCAGATGATGACGTTCGCCGAGGCGGCCGGGCTGGTGGCGGTGAAGACGGTGACCAAGACCCGCTGCGAGGTGCTCGTCACCGCCGAGGCCGGCACCCAGTCCGGTAAGGCCCGCAAGGCCCACGAGTTCGGTAAGCCGGTGATCTCGGCGGACGAGTTCCTGGCCTGGGTGAATTCGGGCGGGGCCATCGAGCGCCCACCCGCGGGGCACCTTAAGGTCGAACCGTGAACCGGCTGGACCGCTTCTTCGAAATCAGCGCGCGCGGGTCGTCGATCGCCTCCGAGATGCGCGGCGGTGTCGTCACCTTCATCGCGATGGCCTACATCATCGTGCTCAATCCGATCATCTTGTCGGGAGCACCGGACGTGGCGGGCAATCAGCTCGGCTTCACCCAGGTCTCGGCGGTGACATCGCTGGCCGCCGGCGTGATGACGATCGTGTTCGGTGTCGTCGCCCGGCTGCCGTTCGCCTTCGCGGCCGGTCTCGGCATCAACTCGTTCCTGGCGTCCTCGGTGGTGGGCTCGCTCACCTGGCCTGAGGCGATGGGGCTGGTGGTGATCAACGGCCTGATCATCGTGCTGCTGGCCGTCACCGGGCTGCGGCGGATGATCTTCGACGCGGTGCCGATGCCGCTGAAACTGGCCATCACCGCAGGTATCGGTCTGTTCATCCTGTTCATCGGTCTGGTTGACGCCGGGTTCGTGGCCTCCACCGGCAGCCCGTCCCCGCCGGTCGGTCTCGGCGGCCAGGGCGAGGGGTCGGTCACCAGCATCCCGACCGTGGTGTTCGTGTTCACGCTGCTGATCACCGGCATCCTGGTCGCCCGCAAGGTCCGCGGCGGCATTCTGATCGGACTGATCACCGGCACCGTCGTGGCCGTTGTCATCGAGGCCATCTGGCATCTGGGGTCGGCCACCGAGAAGCCCGGCGGGTGGGGCCTGTCGGTGCCGACGCTCAGCGGATCCCCGTTCGCGGTGCCCGACCTCTCGCTGGTCGGCGAATTCAGCCTGGACAGCTTCGGGCGGATCGGCATCCTGGCCGCGGTGATGCTGGTGTTCACGCTGGTGTTCACCAACTTCTTCGATGCGATGGGCACCTTCACCGGGTTGTCCCGCCAAGCCGGGGTCGCCGACGAACACGGCAACTTCCCGCGGCTGCAGTCGGCCTTGGTGGTCGAGGGCGCGGGCGCGGTGGTCGGTGGCGCGGCCTCGGCATCGTCGAACACGGTGTTCATCGAATCCGGCGCCGGTATCGGCGAGGGCGCGCGCACCGGGCTGGCCAGCCTGGTGACCGGCGTATTGTTCCTGGCCGCAATGTTTCTCACGCCGCTGGCCGCCATCGTGCCCACCGAGGTGGCGGCCGCCGCGCTGGTCATCGTCGGCGCCATGATGGCCTCGCACCTGCGTGAGATCGACCTCGCCGACTTCTCGGTCGCCCTGCCGGTGGTGCTGACGGTGGCGGTGATGCCGCTGAGTTATTCGATCGCCAACGGTATCGGGGTCGGCTTCATCTCCTGGGCCATCGTGCGGACGGCAGCCGGTAAGGGCCGCGAGGTCAGCCCGCTGCTGTGGGTGGTCGCGGCGGGGTTCCTGCTGTACTTCGCGCGCGGCTGGGTCGACTCTCTGATCGGGGTGTGAGCGTCGTCGACGTCGTCAACCCGAACCGGCGAGCGCATATCGTCCGGCTGGTCCTGCTGGCCGGGTTCCTGCTCGGGCTGTGGTATCTGATCGGTGTTGCCCGCATTCTCGACATCACCGACATCCGCGATGCGGTGGCCTCCACCGGGCCGGCCGCCCCGCTGGTCTACGTGGCGGTGTCCGCGCTGCTGGGCAGCGTGTTCGTTCCGGGGCCCCTGCTGGCCGCCGGCAGCGGCCTGTTGTTCGGTCCGGTGTTGGGGACGTTCGTCACCCTGGGTGCGACGGTGGGCACCGCCACGATCGCCGGTATCGCGGGACGGCGGGCGGGGCGCGACAGCACCCGGGCGTTGCTCGGCGCCGAGCGCGCCGACCGCATCGACGCGTTGATCGCCCGCGGCGGACTCTGGGCGGTGGTGGGTCAGAAGTTCGTGCCGGGCATCTCCGACGCCGCCGCCTCCTATGCGTTCGGTGCGTTCGGGGTTCCGTTGTGGCAGATGATGATCGGCGCCTTCATCGGGTCGGCACCACGGGCTTTCGTCTACACCGCGCTCGGGGCGTCCGTCGGTGATCTGTCCTCGCCGCTGGTGTACGTGGCCATCGCCGTGTGGTGTATGACGGCCGTCATCGGTGCGTTCGCCGCGCACCGCGGCTACCGGGGGTGGCGCGCCGGCCGCACCGACTCGGCCGAGTAACGCACCACACCGGCGCCGGTTCGCATGTTCGCCGCGCCTGCCGCATGATCGGGTGATGCAACGCGACGTCGCGGCCGAGCTCGAAGTCGACATCCTGGCTCCGACAACCCTCGAATTCCAGATCGCCGTCGCGCCGCACCCCGGCGCCGAGGTGACCGAGTCGCTGAGCTTTGTGCTGGACGGGCAACCGGTCGAACCGCTGGAGATCAGCGGCACCCACGGCAACCGCATCCACAAGTTCGATGCCGGGGTCGGCCATCTGCGGGTCGACTATGCGGCGACGATCGTCGGCTACGCAGATCCGCCACCGGTCACCCCGTACGACCAGTCGATGTATCTGCGCCCCAGCCGCTACGCCGAATCGGACAAGCTGTTCGGTTTCGCCGGAACCGAATTCGGCCAACTCGGCGACGCGGCGAGTCTGCTGGAACGGGTGTCGTCCTGGGTGGGCCGGCGACTGCAGTACGTGCCGGGCTCCAGTGATCCGATCGACGGAGCGGTCGACACGATGCTGGCCGGCGCCGGGGTGTGCCGCGATTATGCCCACCTGGTCGTCGCGCTGCTGCGCGCGGTGAAGGTGCCGGCCCGGCTGGTGTCGGTCTACGCCCCCGGCCTGTACCCGATGGACTTCCATGCCGTCGCCGAGGCCTTCGTCGAGGGGCAGTGGCGGGTGGTCGACGCGACGCTGCTGGCACCGCGGGACAGCCTGGTGCGCATCGCCACCGGGCGCGACGCGGCCGACACCGCCTTCCTGGACAACCACAACGGGGCGATCTTCCTCAGCCTGCTCAACGTGCGCGCCGTCACCGACGGGTTGCTGCCGTCGGATTCGCCCGTCGAACTGGCGACGCTGCACTGAGCGAGTGAGGAAAGGCTGTCCTGCCATCGCCGCCGCGAATCTGGTAGAAAACAAGTACCTCTAAACATGATCAGGAGATTGACCGGACGTGCCCGACTCTTCAGCGGCCGCGGTCGTCACCCCCCATCAGCAGCGACGCGGCGGTATCGCCGGTTTCATCCGGCGCTTCGCGGTCCTGATCATCATCGGCTGGATCGCGATCGTCGCGCTGCTCAGCATCACGGTTCCACCGCTGGAGATTGTCGGGCAGATGCGCTCGGTGTCGATGACACCGGAGTACGCCCCCTCGGTGATCGCCAGCAAGCGGGTCGGGCAGGTGTTCGACGAATACAAGTCGGACAGCTCGGTGATGGTCGTTTTGGAGGGCGAGCAACCCCTCGGCGCCGACGCGCACTACTGGTACAACGACATGGTCGACCGGTTGCTGGCCGACCCCGCCCATGTGGAGCACGTCCAGGACTTCTGGGGTGATCCGCTGACCGAGGCCGGGGCGCAGAGCTCCGACGGGTTGTCGGCCTACGTGCAGGTGTATCTCGCCGGCAACATGGGCGAGTCGTTGGCCAACGAATCCGTCGAGGCCGCAACGAAGATCGTCGAGGCCGTACCCCCGCCACCGGGTGTCAAGGTCTACGTCACCGGCATGTCGGCGCTGGCCGCCGATCAACAGATCTCCGGTGACCGCAGCGTCAAGATCATCGAGGGCGCCATCTTCGTCGTGATCATCACGATGCTGCTGCTGGTGTATCGCTCCATCGTCACCACACTGCTGGTGCTGGTGATGGTGGTGCTGGGGTTGACGGCGGCGCGCGGGGTCGTCGCGTTCCTCGGATACCACGAGCTCATCGGGCTCTCCACATTCGCCACCCAACTGCTGGTGACGTTGGCCGTCGCCGCTGCCACCGACTACGCGATCTTCCTGATAGGCCGCTATCAGGAAGCGAGATCGGTGGGCGAGGACCGGGAATCGGCCTACTTCAGCATGTTTCACGGCACCGCCCATGTGGTGCTGGGATCGGGCCTCACCATCGCCGGTGCGATGCTGTGCCTGCACTTCACCCGCCTGCCCTACTTCCAGACCCTGGGTGTCCCGATGGCCTTCGGCATGGTGGTGGTCGTGGTGGCCGCACTCACCCTCGGCCCGGCCATCATCACGGTCGCCAGCCGGTTCGGCAAGATCCTGGAACCCAAGCGCGCCATGCGCATCCGGAGCTGGCGACGTGTCGCCGCGGTGGTGGTGCGCTGGCCCGGCGCGGTCCTGATGGCCACCATCGCGCTCTCCCTGATCGGCCTGCTGGCGCTGCCCGGATATCGGACCAACTACAACGACCGCAATTACCTGCCGCAGGACCTGCCCGCCCAGCAGGGCTTCGCGGCCGCCGAGCGGCACTTCGGCGTCGCCCGGATGAACCCCGAACTCCTGCTCATCGAGACCGACAAGGATCTGCGCAACTCCGCGGACTTCCTGGTGATCGACAAGATCGCCAAGGCCGTGTTCAAGGTGCCCGGGGTGGGCAACGTGCAGACCATCACCCGCCCGTCGGGCGAGCCGCTGGAGTTCAGCACCATCCCGGCCCAGATGAGCATGGGCGGCACCAACCGGCAGATGAACCAGAAGTACATGGAAGACATGTTCGCGAACATGCTGCTGCAGGCCGACGACATGCAGTCCACCATCGACACGATGAACCGGATGGTGGACCTGATGCGGGAGATGAGCGCCACCACACACAGCATGGTCGGCAAAACCGAGCAGATGGCGGTCGACGTCGCCGAACTGCGGGACAACATCTCGAACTTCGACGACTTCTTCCGGCCCATCCGTAACTACTTCTACTGGGAACCGCACTGCTACAACATCCCGTTGTGCTGGTCGATGCGCTCGGTGTTCGACGCCCTGGACGGCACCGACCGGCTGACCACCCAGTTCGAGGCGGTCATCCCCGACCTGCATCAACTCGACGCGCTGATGCCGCAGATGATCGAGACGATGCCCTCGCAGATCGCATCGATGGAATCCTCCCGCGACATGATCCTGCGGATGTATCAGACCCAGAAGGGCATGCAGGACCAGGGCATGGCGATGTCGGAGAACCAGCACGCGATGGGCGAGGCGTTCAACGACGCCAAGAACGACGACACCTTCTACCTGCCGCCGGAGACCTTCAACAATGAGGACTTCAAGCGCGGCATGGACAGCTTCATCTCCCCCGACGGAAAGTCGGTGCGGTTCATCATCTCTCACCAGGATGACCCGCTGACCCCGGACGGCATCAAGCTGATCGGCGAGATCAAGACCGCGGCGAAGGAAGCTGTGAAGGGCACCCCGCTGGAGGGATCGAAGATCTACCTCGCCGGCACCGCCGCCGCCTTCAAGGACATGCAGGAGGGCAACAACTGGGATCTGGTCATCGCCGGGATCGCGGCACTGAGCCTGATCTTCATCATCATGCTGCTCATCACCCGGGCGCTGGTGGCCGCGGCCGTCATCGTCGGCACCGTCGTGGTGTCGCTCGGCGCATCATTCGGGCTGTCGATCCTGGTGTGGCAACACATCATGGGCGTGGAACTGCACTTCATGGTGATGGCGATGGCGGTGATCGTGCTGCTGGCCGTCGGCGCCGACTACAACCTGCTGCTGGTGGCGCGCATGAAGGAAGAGATCCATGCGGGCCTCAACACCGGCATCATCCGGGCGATGGGCGGCACGGGTTCGGTGGTGACCGCCGCCGGTCTGGTCTTCGCCTTCACGATGATGTCCATGTTCGTCAGTGAGATGACGGTGGTGGCGCAGGTCGGCACGACCATCGGCCTCGGCCTGCTGTTCGACACCCTGGTGATCCGGTCCTTCATGACGCCGGCCATCGCCGCACTGATGGGCAAGTGGTTCTGGTGGCCGCAACTGGTTCGGCAACGGCCCGCACAGCCGGCCACCCCGCCGCAGCCGCTCGAACCCGCCCGCTGATTTTCGTGCCGATCATGCGGCTTCAGCAAATGCGTGTCCGCTCATGACCTGAGTCCGGTCAACGCGCGCTAACTACCGGCATCCCGCGTACGATCTCGACGGGACCGCCCGGGTGGGGCGCTGGAGGAGACACGCGGAGGCTGGATGAGCGTCGAGGATCCCTCGCGCGCCGCCCCGTCCACCGCTGATTGGTCCGCCGACGACGACCATGCCGGCAGCATGGGGCACCTGCTGCAAGCGGTGCAGGAGCTCTCCCTGGCCCGCGGGCTTCCCGAGATCCAGCGGATCGTCCGGGCCGCGGCGCGCGCGCTCACCGGATGCGACGGCGCCACCTTCGTCCTGCGGGACAACGACATGTGCTGGTACGCCGACGAGGATGCCATCGCCCCGCTGTGGAAGGGCAGGCGTTTCCCCATCGAGACCTGTATCAGCGGCTGGACCATGCTGAACCGTCGTGCCGTCGTCATCCGCAACATCTACGACGACGACCGGATACCGCACGAGGCCTACCGCCCGACGTTCGTGCAGAGTCTGGTCATGGTGCCCATCCGCACGCTCGACCCGGTCGGTGCGATCGGCAACTACTGGGCCGACGAGCACATGCCCACCGAACGGGAGGTGTCACTGCTGCAGGCGCTGGCCGACGCGACGTCGGTCGCCATGGAGAACGTGCAGATCTACGCCGAACTCGAGCAGCGGGTGCTCGCCCGCACCGCCGACCTGGAACGGGTCAACAACGAGATGCTGCAGCTGTCGGTCACCGACGACCTGACCGGCGTGACCAACCGGCGCGGGTTCTATCTGCTGGCCGAATCGGTGCTGGCGGCCGCCCGCCGCGACGGGCTGGGCTGCCTGTTCGGCTTCATCGACGTGGACGGCCTCAAGAAGGTCAACGACCGGCAGGGGCACGTCGTCGGGGACGCCCTCATCGTGGACGTGGCACACGTGCTGCGAGCGACGCTACGCACATCCGATCTGCTGGCCCGGATCGGCGGTGACGAGTTCTGCGTGCTCGCCGTCGGGGCGGACAGCGAGCCGGCCGCACTCAAGGCGCGCATCACGGCGGCGATGCAGCATTTCAACGACACCGCGGCCCGCTCCTACGAGGTGTCCACCAGCATCGGGTTGATGGCGGTGCCCGCCGAGGACATCAGCACTGTCGAGGAACTGCTGGCGCGCGCCGATGAGCTCATGTACGAGGCGAAGAACGCCCGCCCGGCCTAGGACGCGATGAACGCGACGGCCGCGTCCAGCGCCGGCCGGTGCCGCAGGATGCGGTAGTGCGCCAGCCGCCCCAGCCCCTTGGTGGTGTGCAGCAACGCGTTCGGCCACGCGGTCACGATCTGTTCGCTGAACCCGTACGGGCTGTCGGGGTCGTCGGGATCGTGGATGACCAGTAGCGGCGGATTGTCGGGGCGGTCGGCCACCGCGGCGATGTCGGTGTCGAACAGTGGCATCCCGAGCTTCTGGTCCAGGCGTCGGTGCAGCCCATCCCGGATGCGCGGCCCGAAACCGTGGCGTTGCGTGAAAACGTCCAGGTACCAGGAGAAGTCGCCCATCGGCGCGAGGAACACCAACCGCTGCGCGGCGGCCCCCCACGACACCGCGAGCGCGGTGGCCTTGGCGCCGAGCGAGTGGCCGAGGATCGCGTGCGCGGGGCCGAATTCGTCGACGACGGCGTGGACGGCCTTGGCGCATTCCACGATGGTGGTGCGGCCCGGGGCCATCGCGCCCGGATCGGACCCGTTGTGGCTGGGCAGGTCGAAGGCGATGACACGGTAGCCGGCCTCGACGAGCGGTTTGACGAACACGCCCAGGTGCGCCTGGCAGCCACCCCAGCCGTGCACCAGGTAGACCGGATCGCCCTCCCCCCATGACTCGCCGATGACCCGGTTTCCGTCCCAGGCCGCTTCGATCGGCCGACTCGGCGGGACACCCGGCGGCATCCGCAGGCTCATCTCCACCGCCGGCGGGGTGCACCACAATTCGGCGGCCCACCGCGCGCCCTCACCGGGCGCGAACCGCTCGAGCAGGGCGAACCGTTCCCGCACATGGGGCGCGATCGGTGGCTCGACGCCGGAACCCGCCTCGCTCGGGCCGCGTGCGGGCTCAGTCATGCAGGTCCCCCATGCCGATCAACTGTAATGACACGCCCAACGTGTGGACGTCCCGGCCGCGGTTCGTGCCGAGATGCCGAAGCCGCCCTCCGACGAGCGCGTCGAACCCGACAGCACTCGAAGAGCACCAAGACGGTGTGCAACGGCCCCCACTCCCCCGGCAGATAGTCACGCGCCCGGGCCAATTTATCTGCCAACGCGGGTGATTCGTCGCGAAGAATCTGACGGGCGCGCAGTGCGTGGAAGGTGTCCGACGCGATCTTGATGACCGGGCTGTCGGCCAGGTACGGTGCCGTGAACCTGATGTTCTCGACGGTTGTCCTCGACTGGTCCTCGACCACCACGTTGCCTGCCGGCACGCCGAGTTCGTTCACCGCATAGTCGGCCATCATCCGTGCCTCCGGAATGGTGGTGCGCACGGCCCCGCCGGAGAACACGAACCGCGCGCGATCCGGATCGGTCGAGCGCACCGCGATGCGTACCCGCCAGCGGTGCAGAATCGGTAGTGGATTTCCCAGCACTAGCACACACTCACCGGACGTGATGTCCCGCGAATCGGTAGCTCCGCTCGGAAGCGCGTCTCTGGACGCTCTCCAGGTCCTCCACTCGGCCCAGCAGAACGCCATGCTCAGGGCTGCCGTCGTCACCGCTACCCGTCGTCTTCCGGCAGTCATCAGCCCATTCGATCACAACCGCGGGCCGGCCCCACGACTAGTTCATCGACGCCGGTGGTGGTTGGAATGGTGTGTACCACCACCATTGGGCGCGTTCACCTTTCGGGCCGGGGCACGGTGGCACCTCGGGTGCCGCCGTGGTGGGTGGGCGGGCCAACGCGGCATTGGTCAGTTCCTCGCCATCGCTGTCGGTGACTTTCAGCGTGTCAGCGGGCCCGGTGAGGGTGATGCCACCCTGGTGATGCAAGCGGTGATGAAACGGGCACAGCAACACCAGATTCCACAGTTCGGTAGGCCCGCCGTCCTCCCAGTGCACCAGATGATGGGCATGCAACCCGCGGGTCGCCCCACACCCGGGCACCACACACGTACGGTCACGGTGCTCCAACGCCCGGCGCAGCCGCCGCCCCACCGTCCGGGTCACCCGCCCCGCCCCGATAGGACGACCGTGGCGTTCGAACCACACCTCACAGGTGGCATCACAGAGCAGATACCGGCGATCGGCCTCCGAGAGCGCCGGACCCAGGTGCAGCGCCGCGACCGGGGTGTCCACATCGGCGTGAATCACCACGGTGGTGTGCTGACCGTGCGGACGCGCCGCCACATCGGCATCCCAGCCGGCCACCACCAAACTCATGAACGCATCCACGAGATTCGGCAACGGCGGCGCCTGCACCGAAATCGTGTCGGATCTGTCGACGTCGTACTGATCCCCCTCGCGCGGATCAATCACGTCACGGGGATCGTGATCGCGTTTCCACTGCGCGATCAGCTTGTCGCGGTGCGACTGCAGGCCGGCCTCGAACATCGCCGCCTCCACCGTGGGCAGCCGGAGGCGGTAGCTGGTGTAGCCCTCGCCCTCGACCTGCGAAAAGGCCCGCTGCGGCTCCACCGCCGGGTCGGGTTCGGGACGGGGTTCCTGCTTGACCGCGGTACGCAACTGGCTCACCGTGGCGACCGCTACCAACTCCGCGTAATGCTCATCGCAGCCCGGCCCGCCACGCTCGGCGATCACCCCGATCTGATCCAGCGACACCCGACCCTCCCGCAGCCCCGCCGCGCAGCGTCCAAGCTCTGACAGCCGGTGCGCCACCGCGACCATGGTCTCGGCCCGCCGCGGGCTCACCCCGGTCTTCCACGCCACCAACCCCGGCAACGACCGACACCCGGTGGCACCCCACAACGCGTTGCCATCGGCGCTACCCGCGCCGTCGATCTCGGCGATGATCTCCACCAACCGGCCATCGATGGCATTGCGCTGCCCGGTCAACTCCGCCATCTCGTCGAACAACACCTCGATACGCTTGGGCGCGAACCGATCGCGATCCAAAGGCGCTGTCGGAGGCGGCATACCACGATTCTCCCAGAGGGGTACGACACGTTCGGATAGCGTCGCGGGGTGCAGCGAGAGGACTTCGGATGACACGCACGGCCTCGCATCGCCCCCGATTACGGCGGCTGCGGCGATCCCGCATCAGCGCCTACCGGGGTGGGTGGGCGGTGGTGACGGGCTCGGCACGCGAGGTCGGTCTGGGGTATGCGTTCGCGCGGCAACTCGCGGCCGAGGGGTTGAACCTGATTCTCGTCGACGTGCTCGACGAGGAACTGACCAGCCGCGTCACGGAGTTGCGCACCGAATTCGGAGTCGACGTTCGCGCCGTGCCGTGCGATATGGCCGATACCAACGCCATCGAGCAGATCGAACAGGCTGCCGGCGGCGTCGACATCGATGTGCTGGTGTGCAACCACATGTTCACGCCGGCGGACACTCCAGAGATCCTGGACATGCCGCTGGAGATGCACCGTCGCATGATCGACATCAATGCCCGCGGATACACCGATCTCATCCACCGCTTCGGCAACCGGATGCGGGCCCGGGGACGGGGGTCGATCATCATCGTGTCGTCGGGGGTCGGCCTGACATCGAGCCCCTTCACCGGGGCCTACGGCGCGAACAAGGCTTTTCAGATCGGCCTCGGTGAGGCGCTCTGGTTCGAGCTGCTCGGCACCGGCGTCGATGTCCTGGTGATGGTGGGCGGCCTGATGAACACCCAGGGCGACATGTTCGACAGCTATCCGCAGTGGTTGATCTCCGAACCACACGCCGTGGTGCGCCGGGTCTTCAAGGCGGTCGGCCGCAAGCACATGCTGGTACCGAGCCTGCCCAATCGGCTGTTCCTGCTCGCACAGACGCGGCTGATGTCGCGCCGTCGCGCGGTGGTGTCGATCGGACGCTTCCAAGCCAAGGGGCTCGGGAAATCGGACTGATCATCACGGTTTGACCTCCGACCGGTTGCGAAGCAGTGCGCGGGGTCGAAGCCGACGATCGCGCCACCGTAGATTCTGTAGGTGCACCGTCGGACGGCCCTCAAACTCCCGCTGCTGCTGGCGGCGGGCGCCACCCTGAGCACCGTGCCGGTCGCCTCCGCGGCCGCAGCCCGCTGGCCGGCGGCCCGGGCGAACAGCTGGTATAAGGCGCAGGGCTGGTTGGTCGGCGCCAACTACGTTCCGGTCACGGCCAGCAATCAGATCGAGATGTGGCAGCCGGGCACCTACGACCCTCGGCGCATCGACGGGGAACTCCAGGTGGCGCGGCGCATCGGGATGAACACGGTGCGGGTGTTCCTGCACGATCAGCTATGGGCCCAGGACCGCGCCGGATTCCTGCGCCGCGTACAGCAATTCGTCACCATCGCCGCCAACCGCGGCATCAAGCCGTTGTTCGTGCTCTTCGATTCCTGCTGGGATCCCCATCCGAAGGTCGGTCCGCAACGGGCGCCGACACCGGGGGTGCACAACTCGGGCTGGGTGCAGGGCCCGGGCGCCGACCTGATCGACGACCCCGCCTACCTTCCCGTGCTGCACGACTACGTCACCGGGATCATCGGCGCGTTCCGTGCCGACAGTCGCGTCCTGGGCTGGGACCTCTGGAACGAACCCGACAATCCCGCCAAGCAGTACCGCAAGGTCGAGCGCGCCGACAAGCTGAAAGTGGTGGCGAAGCTGCTGCCGCAGGTCTTCGAATGGGCGCGCGCGGTGGATCCCGTTCAACCACTGACCAGCGGGGTGTGGCAGGGCAGCTGGGCCCCGAGTCGTCGCAGCGCCATCGCGAGCATCCAGTTGGACAACTCTGACGTCATCACCTTCCACAGTTACGGCGACCCTGACGAATTCGACGCCCGCATAGACGAACTCACCCCGCTGGGGCGCCCGATGATCTGCACCGAGTACCTGGCCCGCGAGGAGGGCAGCACCGTGGAAGGCATCCTCCCCGTTGCGAAGAAACGCGGGGTCGGCGTCTACAACTGGGGGCTGATCGCCGGCCGCACCCAGACCTACCTGCCCTGGGACTCCTGGGACAACCCCTACGACGCGCCACCGAAGACGTGGTTCCACGACCTGATCCAGCCGGACGGCCGCGCCTACCGCCCCAGCGAGATCGCCACCATCCAGAAGCTGACCGCCCCCGCCCCACCGGCCTGACGCACCGCACCTCTCAAACCCACGACGAAATGTCGAAGTCGTAAATTGCGGGCGATCCGCTGAGCGACATCGCGATCAGCGCATACGCTGCGTGAATGCCCGAGTTCGCGCCGTCGCTGCCGCCCACACTGGACAATGTTCCGTCGATCGAGGGGCAGCCGTTGCCCACCGCGGCGGACCTGGCCGGCCGGCCCTACGCACTGCCCATCGACATCCTCGCCGAGCTGCACGGCCCGATCTTCTACGCCGACTACAACGGCGTCCGCAAGCTCTACGCGTGCTCGATGGAACTGGTCGACGAACTCTGCGACGAAACCCGGTTCGCGAAGAACCTGACCCCGACGTTGGCCCGGGTGCGGCCGCTGGCCGGTGACGGCCTGTTCACCGCCTATTACGGCGAGCCGAACTGGCAGAAGGCGCACGACGTGCTGCTGCCGGGCTTCAGCTATGCCGGGCTGCGGAACTACCACGACGCGATGCTCGACATCAACAATCAGCTCGTCGAGCGCTGGGACGCCGCCGTGAGCCGGGCACCGGTGAACGTCTCCCACGACCTGCAGAAGTTAGCGATGGACACCGTCGCTCTTGCCGGGTTCGGCGCGCGGTTCGAATCGTTCGACCACGACGGGTTGGCGCCCATACCGGCCTGCTTCACCGCCGCGATCGTCGAATCGATAACCAACGGCGAGACAACCGCATTGGCGGCCGACCGGGCCACCCTGCACCACTACTTCGACGAGCTGATCGCGGGGCACCGCGCCGCGGGCGGCGGTGACGACCTGCTTTACGTCATGCTCGGCCACGACGGCAACGGTGAGCCGCTGCTCGAAACATCGAACATCCGCAACCAGATCATGACATTCCTGATTGCCGGGCAGCTCACGACTTCGGAGCTCATGCCCAACACGGTGTACAACCTGGTGCACCACCCGGCGGTACTCCGGCGCGTGCAGAGCGAAGTGGATGCGGTCTTCGGCCCCGATGACGACTATGTACCGACCTACGACGATATCGGCAAGCTCTCTTACCTGCGCCAGGTGATCAGCGAGACACTCCGACTGACCCCGCCGGTGCTGAACTTCGACCGAATGGCGCTGGCGGACACCGTGATCGGCGGTAAGTATCCGATCAAGGCCGGCGAGGCGGTGACCATACTCACCGGAGCATTACACCGCCAACCGCAGTGGGGCGACAATGTCGAGCTGTTCGACCCGGACCGGTTCGCACCCGACGTGGCCGCCGAACGCCCCACCGCATTGTTCAAGCCGTTCGGTACCGGTGAGCGATCGTGTATCGGCCGCCAGTTCGCGCTGCACGAAGCCGCAATGTTGATCGCCCGCCTCGTGCACCGCTACCGCCTGGTGGACTCCGAGCACTACGTGCTGCAGTGGGAAGGTCTCAGCCGCAGGCCCGTCGGGTTCCATCTCGACCTCGTGCGCCGCACACCCGAGGATCGCCGGCACGCGGTGGCGGCTTCGTCGGCGCCGGCCGCCACCGGCGCCACGCTGCCCGTCAAGGCGGGCACCACGCTGGCCGTGCTGCACGGATCCAACCTCGGCACCTGCCGGGCACTGGCCAAGCAGCTCGCCGAGGAGGCGGCCGATATCGGTTGTGTCACAACGGTCGGACCGCTGGATGACGCCGCCGGCGGGTTGCCGGACGTCGATGCCGTTCTGATCGTTGCGTCGTCGTACAACGGGCAACCGACCGATGATGCCCGCGGTTTCGTGGACTGGCTGTTCAGTGATGACGCGGCGGTGGGTGACACGTCGCGTTTTGCCGTCCTCGGCGTCGGGGATCACAACTGGGCGGACACCTATCAGGCCGTGCCGATCCGATTCGACGAGCGGCTGGCCGAACTCGGCGGTAAGGCGCTGGTCCCCCGCGCGGCGGCTGACACCTCGGGGGATCTCACCAGGACGCTGGAGGAGTTCGAGACGGCGCTGTGGTCGGCATTGTCCGAACAGTTCGGCGACCCCGATGCTGCGCCGCTGACCGACAACAACGAGCCGCTCTACGATCTGAAGCTCATCACCGGACCGGTCACCGCGGCCATCGATACCAGGTTTGCGGTGGAGCCGATGACGGTCGTGCTCAACGACGAGCTGGTGAGCGCCGACAATTCCCTCGGGCAGGCCAAACGCTATGTCCGGGTGACGCTTCCGGACGATGTGGAGTACTCCACCGGTGATCACCTCACCGTGCTCGCCGACAATCCCCCCGACGTGGTCGACGCGGTGCTCGAGCTGCTGGGAATCGACCCGCAGCTGAGACTGTCGATCAACCCGCGCCGCACCTCGCGGCGGCTCATCGCGCTGGATCGCGAGGTCAGCGTCCGCGAGCTACTCACCCATTTCGTCGAGCTCCGCAAGCCCGCCACCCAGAGCCAGCTGCGCCGGCTGGCCGCCGCCAATCCGTGCCTACCGGAAAAGCAGCGCCTCGAGGAACTCGCCGCCTCCGACGAGCCGTGCCTGCTCAGCCCGCTGGAGTGCCTGCAAGAATTCCCGGCCTGCGCGCTGACCGGCGCCGATCTGCTCGAGCTGCTCGAACCCATGACGCCGAGGCACTATTCGATCGCCTCGTCATCGCGGCTGTCCCCCAAGGAGGTGGCGCTGATCGTCAGCGTGCTGGACACCCCGGCGCGCTCGGGTCGCGGATTGTTCAAGGGCGTCGCGTCGAACCACCTTGCCGATATCGCCCCCGGCGCCCGCATCCGGGCCCGGGTGGACCAGGCACGCCAGGCGTTCCGCGCCGGGGCCGAACCGGAGAAGAACGTCATCCTGATCAGCGCCGGCACCGGGGTGGCGCCGTTCTGCGGGTTCCTCGGAGATCGGTTGGCAGCCAAGCAATCCGGCTCGCCGTTCTCTCGGGCATTGTGCTTCTTCGGGGTGCGCGACCCGGAGGTGGACTACATCTTCCGCGATCAGTTCGAGGATGCCGAACGCCAGGGCATCGTGGCCATGCGACCGGCGTTCTCCCGTGCGCCGCAGAACGGTGTGCGCTATGTGCAGGACCGCATCGCCGCGGACGCCGACGAGGTGTGGGAGCTGATCGGTGACCCCGCCAAGGACACCCACGTGTTCATCTGCGGTGACGGCGGCCGGATGGCGCCGGCGGTGCGGGCGGCGTTCCGCGATATCTACCGGGCGCGTACCGGCGCCGACGAGGACGCGGCCCGGGCATGGTTGGAGGGCTTGGTCGCCTCCGACCACTATGTCGAGGACGTCTGGGCAGGCTGATCCGGGGCCTGCGGCCTGCCGAAGCCGACGACTTCGCCGCGGTTGATCGACACCCAGTCGCGCGCCTCCAGGTAGGGGCGGAAGGTCTCGGCGATCAGCTGCTCATCGGCGCGGGTCTTGGGCCGCTGAAGCTCGTAGAGGTGCGGGAACTCCGTCCATGCGAGAACAGCCTCCCAGAGCCGGACGGCGGCCTGCCCGGTGGGCGGATCGATGAGCACCGGCCCGAACAGGCACTGCCCGTCGGGGAAGAACATCGTCGGCACGCCGTACCCGTCGGCATCGACCACCCGCCGGTGTTCGGCGAGCACCTCGTCGTGGGTGGTGGGGTCGGCGATCGCCGCGTCGACGAGGCCGGGGTCGAAGCCGAGTTCGCCGAGGAGGTGCTCGGCGACGGTCTTCTCATGTGGCTTGTGTCCGTCGATGTGCAGCGCCTTCCCGGCGCGTCCGTACCAGGCGTCCAGGTCGTCCATGGAGTGGCGGCGCAGCAGGGCACCGATGCGCATCATCGACCAGCCGTAGGACCAGTCCCGTTCCCACGGGTGCTTTTTGCCTTCCTGACGGTTGATCTCCTCGAGGCTGAAGAAGCGCCAGTTCACGGTGAGCCCGGTCTGCGCGCGCACCTCGCGGATCCACAGCGAGGTCTGATACGCGTAGGGGCACATGATGTCGAAGTGGAAGTCGACGGATGCGGGTGTGTTCGTCACATCGTGAACCTGAGGTTGCGGGCGGCCCGCTCGCCGAGCTCGGCGTCACCGCTCCAGCTGATCGCACCGGAGTCGATCGCTTGCTGAGGGTCGATGCGCCCGCAGGCGAGCTGGATGAATGTGGTTGAGTCGGCGGTGACCTCGACATCGGGATGCTGCAGGTGCTCGACCCTGGTGGCCTTGCCCTCGACGGCGATGTGGAGGTCGCGAGTGATCGGTCCGGTGAGGTGAAAGCTGATGCTCTTCCCGTCGGGTAGTCCGATCTTCTTGCCGACGATGTAGCCCAGCGAACCCTCCACCTCACCGAGTGCGATCTCGGCGTCGATGCCGGTGTCGTCGGTCTCGATGGCCAGTGGGGTGGCGATATCGCGTTCGTGGACCCAGAAGTCGAAGACTCGGATCTCCATGAATCGCCCGTAGGTTTTCGGGCCCACCGGGGTCCAGGACGGCCGTTGCAAATCCTCGTCCTTCAGGGTCGCCAGATTGCGCCGGCGGCGGTCGTAGATGGCGCGGACCCGGTCGAGGAACGCCGAGTTGTCCAGACCGGCGTTCTCGCTTTCGAACTCAGTCATCTTCGCCAGCGGTGGCAGCGCGGCGGCATCCTCGGGCAACCAATCAATCAGAACGGCCTCGACGCTGGTGACGTGGCTGACGACGCCTCGGACATCCCAATCCGGGCACAGCGACTGCGCACGCCAGTTGGCGTCGGCGAGGCCCGCGCAGAGGGTTTCGGTGGTGTGGAAGGACTTTTCGAGGGCGGCGCGGATCTCGTCGAGGGTCCTCATGGAGCCACCCCGGCGAATCGTGTTCGTGTCATGGACTTTTGACCTCCTGGGATCCGGGTTCGGGGCTGGTGATGTCATCAGAGCTGCTGGGGAGCCCGAAGGTCGAATCCGGGCAGCGTACAAAAGGTGCCAGCGTCAGGTGCGGCACTGTCAAGCAGATCGGGATCGCTACACACCTGCAGGCTACTCGGCGGTGTCAGGCGTATCCGCTGCCGGAGCGTCGGCCCTCTTGGCCTCGCGTTCGACCTGGTTCTCCGCTCCCGCGGCAGCACGCTCGGCCTTCTTGGCCTCGCGTTCGGCCTGCTTCTGCGCCCGCGCGGCAGCACGCTCGGCCTTCTTGGCCGCGCGTTCCGCTTGCTTCTCCGCCCTCGCCGCGGCGCGCTCGGCTTTCTTGGCGTCGTGCTTCTCGGTAGCGGTGTCCAAGGATGTGCCGGCGATGTCCGCTGGAGACGGGGTGCCCGCCTTGACGGTTTCGGCACTGCCCGTTGGAGACGCGGTATCCACCTCACCCGATGAGAGCGCAGCCTGCCGGGGCTCGACGACCGTCTCAGCGGTGTCGTCGGCGGATAGGGAGACCCGTTGGGTGCGCGCTTCCGGTTCGGCAGCGGGAGCGGGAAGGGTGATTCCGCTGCCGTGGGCGGGAAGGCGGTAGTCCGCGTCGATGATCGGACGCAGGATGTCGTCGACCCACCGCGCGACGCCGTTGAGACCGATCCACGTCAGTGGGACGGCGAGCGGAATCAGGTCGGTGTGGTTCACCACGTAGTAGGTGCCGCCGGACTTCCAGATGCGGTTCACCTCTCCGTTGGGGTCGGCGGCGAGCGCTTCGAGAATCCCCTCCTCGGTGTAGGGGGCGTCGTCCACCTCGTCGTACTCGTTATGGATGGTGAACATGCCCATCGTTGCGTTGAGGGCGGAAAGCAGCCCGAGCCTGGTGGGCCAGTTCCCCCAGCCGTCGTATTGCTGGACGATGGTGATGACCGCATACCCGCTGTCCTCAGGGGTGGACGGGTCGGTGAACCCGAAGAAGTCGCGGAACCCGCCTGGAGATTCCGGGTTTCCGACCGTCACGAAGGTGACGTCGCCCTGGCGTGCGGCGGTGGCCCCGTGAGTGTCCAGCCATCCGGTGATGACCTGCCCGCCCTGGCTGAGACCGAAGACGGTGATGCCCGTGCTCTGATCTTCGAGCAAGGTCCGATTCAGGTTGGCGATCCCGGTGGGAATGGAGCCCGCGCTCAGGTTGGCAGGGTGCTCGATGATGGTGCACTGCCCCTGCCCGCAGGGGCGTCCCGCAAGCACAGGGGTGACCGCATCGCGGCGGCTCAGCAGCAGCGGCTGGATTCCGTAGACGTTGGCTGTGAGCCGCACCTCGCGCGCGGCGGTCTGTACCGGGTCGGTGTACGCCCCCACACCCGATACCAGGGCGGCGGCGGAAACGAGGGCGGCGGCCGCACGGACGGTTCGTAGCATGATCACCTACCAGGTGAGGGCGGATGCTGAATCGCAACATATAACACGGCCCCCGCCCAGAACGGGGTTGTCGCAAAATCGGCGGAAACGGCATCGGCTCCTGGCTATCCACCCCGACGTCATCCATCGCGGGGATGAGGGCCAGGGACCGCCCACCGCGGCGTTCATGACCGTCGGCGACCTGCGTACGACGCTGCCGGGGAACATTCTGAAGTGGGGCGGGCGGGGCTCGAACGCGCGACCAAGGGAGTATGGGAACTTGACTCCCGCCGAAAACTGGACAAACTAGAGCACCTCAAGATTATCGCGCCGATTCGTTTGAAACGATTGATCCCTTGTATCACAACACTATTCGATAAATAAGGAGCATTCAGATCACGGGCTAGAACCAACCTCGCAGGTCAGACCCACCGGGGCGGACGTGCGTAAGACTTGCGTAACGCCTCCCGCAAGACAGGGTTTGCTGGTCCGGATCGGAGATTGAATCGGCGTGCCACCACCGTCAGGGGGCTCGCGTTCAAGGGTCGGCCGGATTCGACGCGGGACGGCGGACCACCGCGAGTATGCATTTCATAGGCTAATAGCCTATGATATGCATACTGAAGGAGCGACTATGGGGCGCGCACACCTAACAGCAGTTCCCGCCAGCCTTGCTGCGCATCCGCTCGGGACCTTCCGCCCAGCACAGGCGAAACACACCTACGCGCATCCGGCGGCCGAGGTGGCCCGTCTTCACGAACGCGGTCTCCTGCACCGATTGGCCGATGGCTACTACGTCGTCGTGCCGCGGGACATGGTCGGCCGCCGATGGATGCCGGGCCTGGAGACGGCCGCAGCCGGAATCGCCTCGGCGATCTACGACCCGGACAGCATCATCGTCATGGGCGTCAGTGCCGCCCGGCTCTACGGAGCGATTCCGCGCGCGCTGGCCACCGCGACCGTCGCAGTGCCTGCGCAACACCGCCCCATCCCGCTGTCCGACCGCGCTGCGGTGGTCCAATTCGTCAAACGCAACACACACGAATTGGATGCCGAACGCCACGACACCGAACTCGGCTCGACACTGGTGACCACACCCGAACAGACGATCCTGGACCTCGCGCACCGCCCGAAACTCGGCGGTGCCGAGGTCGATGTCCCGAGTGCGGTCGCGGCGCTGTATGAACGCAGCGATAAGGACCGCCTACAGGTCTTGGCGGCCGAACAGCGGCGCATCGCATCCCTGCGCCGGGCGGAGACCTGGACCCGACGATGAACAGCGACGAAAAGGTGGCTGTTGCTGAGCAATTCGGCGTCGCAGCCGAGCAAGTCGAACGGGATCACCTCATCTCGCACCTCCTCGCCTTCCTGAGCCGCGACTTCGGCGACCGAATCCATTTCATCGGTGGAACCGCACTCGCCCGCACCCACCTCCCGAATGGACGCCTGAGCGAGGACATCGACCTCATCGCCGTCGACGTCCGCAGGTCCGTCGCCGCCGATCTGGACACCGCCCTGCCCCGTGCACTTGCCCGCACTCACGGGCGACTCACCCTCGACCCGGCACTCGGCAGCGTTCCCGACACACGGGCTGCAATCCTGCGAACCGCGGAAGGGTTGACGGTGAGAATCCAACTGCTGTCCTCCCGGGATCGGACCGTGTGGCCGACAGAGCGGCGGTCACTCGTTCAGCGGTATGCCGATGCTCCCGCCGCCGAGCTGTTGGTGCCGACCCTGCCCGCCTTCGCGGCATCCAAGACCGCGACGTGGTTCGACCGCCGCGCCTCCCGGGATCTATGGGATCTGTGGGCGCTCGACCAGATCGGCGCAATCGATACCGAGGCCGAGAAGCTGTATCGGCGGCTTGGTCCCACGAACAAACCGCCGGCTCTGCGCGAATTCACGAAAGCTCCGGCAGAGGCCGACTGGCGGAACCAGCTCGCCGGCCAAACCCGCCTCACGGTCTCGTCGGAGGATGCGCTGTCCGCCGTGCACGACGCCTGGGCGCGAGTGATCATCTGAAGTGGGGCGGGCGGGGCTCGAACCCGCGACCAAGGGATTATGAGTCCCCGGCTCTAACCAACTGAGCTACCGCCCCGGCGCAACGCGCGGCACCTATGTTCGCACAGCACCCACACCCGGCCCGCACCGCGGTTACGCTCACCGGGTGATCAGATTCCTGCTGCGCATCGCGGTGTTCCTGGCCTCCTCGGCCATCGGGTTGCTGGCCGCGTCCTGGCTGGTATCCGGTGTGACGCTGCGTCCGCTCGGATTCATCACCGCGGTGGTCATTTTCACCGTCGCGCAGGGCATCCTGTCGCCGTTCTTCCTCAAGATGGCCAGCCGCTACGCCTCGGCCTTCCTCGGCGGCATCGGCCTGGTCTCCACCTTCGCCGCGCTGTTTCTGGCCTCGCTGTTCTCCAGCGGGATCAGCATCCGCGGTATCGGTTCCTGGGTCGCGGCGACGGTGGTGGTGTGGCTGGTCACCGCGATCGCCACCCTGATCCTGCCGGCGCTGGTGCTCAAGAAGAAGGCCGCTACGAGCTGAAGACGGGCTGCCCGTCGGCACCCAGCAGGTAAAGCTCCACCCCTTCGGTCACCCGCGGCGCATCCCCCCCGAGCGCCACCGCGATCTTGTTGGTGCCGTTGCGCATCACATCCAGCGTGATCTCCACCGCCTGCTCGGCCGAGAAATGTTCGAGCACAACGGCCGCCGCTTCATCAACCGAAGACGGCGTCCAGATCAACGCGTCGACGTAGCGCAGCGCGGCCCGGTGCGCATCGGTCAGTCGATCGGATACCTGGTAGGCGCCGATCTCGTCGTACAGCGCCTCGGAACCGCCGGCCTGCAGCGCGGTGCTCTCCCGCAGCGATGAGCACAGCCGGCAATTGTGCTGGGTGGCCCCGCGCAGCCGGATGATCTCGGTGGTCAGCGGATCCAGCCCGCGCATCGCGCCGACCGTGGAGGTGAAGCGGTTCAGCAGCGCGTCCGCCGGGTGCGTGGTGCGGTCCCAACCCACCGGGTCCGGGAACGTCATCCCCAGCGCGGCCAGTCCGGCCCGCACCCGGGGCACGAAATCGGCGACGTACATCAGCGCCGCCACCCCGAGCACCTCGGCCCCGTACGCCGACACCAACGCGGCCCGCTGCTCGGCGGTCACCCCGGCGACGTCGACACTGAACTGCTCGGCGACCTCGGCCAGCACGGGATCGGCAGCGGAAGCCGCGGGCTCGAAGGGCAGCGGCTCCAGGCTCACCGCCCGCGCGCACACCGTGCGCATCAGCGCGTTCTCCGAGGTGAGCCCGTCCGGGGAGAGCGCCACCAAGCCGGTCAGCAGGTCCATCACGCCTGCGATTATTGCGCCTGACTGACCGAGGACATGTGAAAGTCGGGAATCCGCAAGGACGGCATGCTCGCCCGGGTCGCCCAGTCGCCCCATTCTCGCGGCAGGGTGGGTTCGCTGACGCCGGCCTCGGTGGCGCGGCGCAGCAGATCCAGCGGGCTCTCGTTGAACCGGAAGTTGTTGACCGCGGCGCTCACCTGGCCGTCCTCGATCAGGTACACCCCGTCGCGGGTCAGCCCGGTCAGCAGCAGCACCGCCGGATCCACCGTGCGGATGTACCACAGGGTGGTGAGCAGCAGCCCGCGTTCGGTGCCCGCGATCATCTCCGCCAACGATTTCGTGCCGCCGGTCATCAGCAGGTTGTCGGCCGGAACCGTCACCGGCGCACCGAATTCCGCGGCCGCGGCGCGCGGGTAGGCCAATGCGTTGATCACCCCGTCGCGCAGCCAGTCCACCCGGCCGATGTCCATCCCGTTGTCGAAGATGGAGGCCTGCTCCGAGGACCGCGACGCCACCACGAACGGGGTGCATTCCTGCCCGGGCGCAGCCGGATCCGAATACAGCGTCAGGGGAAGATCGGTGAGCTTCTCCCCCACCCGGGTCCCGCCGGGCGCCGACAGCGCGGTGCGGCCCTCCTGCGCGCCGCGACCGTCCATGCTCCACCCCAGGTAGATGAGCATGTCGGCGACGGTCGAGGGCGGCATCAGGGTCTCGTACCGCCCGGCCGGCAGCTCGACCGTGCGCGCCGCCCAGCCCAGCCGGGTCGACAGCTCCTCGAGCAGCGCGTCGGTGGGCACGTTGACGAAATCCGGTGTGCCGACGCCGGCCCACGCGCTGGCGCCGTGGCGCTTGGCGTTGATCTCCACCGAACCGGTGGGTTGGGTGAAGCGGCGTCGCAGGCCGGTCGAGGTGGCCACGAGGGTGGTCTCCAGGACGTGGCGGGCATACCCGTAGAGCTGATCCTCACCGCGGAAGCCGCGCACCAGACTGGTTGCCACATCGGCGAATACATCCGCCCCGGTGCTCGGGATCGGTGTGTCCCAGTCCACCGGGGTCGGCCCGCCGGGCAGCGCGGGCGCATTGTCACTGGCCGCGGGAGCCGACGCGGCGGCCTGCTGGGACGCCGCAACCAGCGCCGCGAGCGCGTCCCGGTCGACCTCGGTGGAGCTCACCGAGCCGACGTGTGCCTGCTCGCCGCGGCGCACCACCGAGATGACCGTGGTGCTGCGGCCCCGGGATTCACCGTTGGTGGTCATCGAGTTCCCGGCCCAGCGCAGCGACGCATCGGCACGGTCGGTGACGATGACGGTGGTCTCGTCCGCGCCGCCGAGGCGGGCCGCCTCGGCCAGCACCTGGTCGACGACCTGCTGCGCGGCGATCATGAGCGCCCCGATTCGGCTTGCGTGTTGAGCACATTCACTCCCCGGAACAGTGCCGACGGGCATCCATGGCTGACCGGCGCGACCTGGCCCGGTTGGGCCTTACCGCAGTTGAAGGCGCCGCCGAGCCGCCAGGTGGATGGCCCCCCGACGGCCTCCATCGACCCCCAGAAGTCGGTGGTGGTGGCCTGGTAGGCGACATCGCGCAGCTGACCGTCCAGCCTGCCATCCCGGATCCGGAAGAACCGTTGCCCGGTGAACTGGAAGTTGTACCGCTGCATGTCAATCGACCAAGATTTGTCCCCGACGATGTAGATCCCGTCGGACACCCGGGAGATCAGATCCTCGGTGGACAGGTCGTCGGTGCCCGGTTGCAGCGAGACGTTCGCCATCCGCTGGATCGGCACGTGGTGTGCGGAATCGGCATACGAGCAACCGTTGGAACGCGACTCCCCCAGCCGCGGCGCGAACACCCGGTCCAACTGGTAGCCCACGAACAGCCCGTCGCGCACCAGGTCCCAGCTCTGCGCGCGCACCCCTTCGTCGTCGAAACCGGTGGTGGCCAAGCCGTATTGCACGGTGCGGTCGGCGGTCACGTTCATCACCGGCGATCCGTACCGCATGCTGTTCAGCTTGTCCGGGGTGGCGAACGAGGTGCCGGCGTAGGCCGCCTCGTACCCGATGGCCCGGTCGTATTCGGTGGCGTGCCCGATGGATTCGTGGATGGTGAGCCACAGATTGGACGGGTCGATCACGAGATCGGTGGGTCCGGCGGTGACGCTGGGTGCCTTCACCTTCTCGGCCAGCAGCGCCGGCAGCTCGGCGAGCTCGGCGCTCCAGTTCCAGACGCTGTCATCGGCGACGGCCTCCCAGCCGCGCGCCGTCGGCGGGGCCAACGTGCGCATGGTCTCGAAGGATCCGGCCGCCGGGTCCACGCTGACGGCCTCCAGCGACGGCTGCACCCGTACCCGCTGCTGGGTGGTGGAGGTGCCGAAAGTGTCGGCGTAGTAGGTCTGTTCCTTGACCGCCTGCAGGCCGGCCGACACATGGTCCACCCCGTCGGCAGCCAGCAGCCGCTCCGAATAGTCGGCCAGCACGGCGATCTTGTCCGGGCCGGGCACCGTGAACGGGTCGATGCGGTAATCCGACACCCAGCTCACATCGTCGTACACCGGTTCGGCGGCCAACTCGATGCGCTCGGCGTTCAGCGGGGCCAAGGTGGTCGCGACCCGCACCGCCCGGCGCGCGGTCTCCGCGGCGACGGCGGGGTCGAGCTCGGCATGCGAGGCGAACCCCCAGGTGCCGTCGACGATGACGCGCACCGCCAGGCCGATCTCACGGTCCAGCGTGGAATTCTCCAGCTCGCCGTCGCGCAGGTGCACGACTTCGGTGGTGAGACGGTGGATCCGCAGATCGGCGTAGCTGGCTCCGGCCGCGCGGGCCGCCGAGAGGGCGGCGTCGGCCAATGCCCGGCGGGGCAGCGCGAGGAAGTCGGGGTCGACGTTTCGACTTGTCACGGCACCCACCGTAATGGCAGGAGATTGTCGTCAGGGGCGGGTGGGTCCCCGCACCGCCCCTGACGACGAGAGAGAAGTTCTCAGCGCAACGGATCCAGGGCGCGCAAAGCCTCGGGTTGCTTGCCGGTGGTGATCTGTTCGGTCAGTAACCGGCCGGTGACCGGTCCGTGCGCCAGCCCCCACATGCCGTGCCCACCGGCGACATACAGTCCGCGGTCGACCTGCCCGACCACCGCCACGCCGTCCGCGCTCACCGGGCGCGGGCCGACCCAGACATCGCTGCGCGCCTCCCAGCGCACGCCGTGCAGGAATTGGGCTGCCGAGTCGATGATCGAGTTCACCCGTGCCGGGACGACGGGGTCGTCGGGGCCACGGAATTCCATGGTGCCCGCCACCCGCATCGCACCCTGGTAGGGCGTGCAGGCCACCCGCACGGTCGGCAGGTAGATCGGTCCCGGCATCGGGCGATCGACCGGGACGGTGAACGAGTATCCCCGGCCGGCGCGTATCGGCATCCGCACCCAGCGCCGGGCGAGGTCGGGCAGCCAGGCCCCGGTGGCCAGGACGACGGCGTCCGCGGTGAGGTCCTCACCGCGGACCGTGCGCACGACGACGCGGCCGTTGGTGCTCACGTCCACAACGCGCTCGGTGCGCATGGTGGCACCGCGCTCGATCACGGCCTGTCCCAGTGCGGTGACGAAGCGGCCCGGGTCGACGAAGCGCTGCTGTTGCACGGCCAGTGCCACGGTGGCCTCCGGCGCGGCCAGCGGCACCGCGTCGCGCAGTGCCGTGCCGCGGAGTCGACGGGTCTGCACCGGCAGTCCGCCGCGTTCGAGGATCTCGATTTCGGCGCGCAGTTCGTCGGCGTGCGCATCGGACCCGAACAGCGCGACGATGTCGGAGTCGGTGACCGGGGCGTCCACCCCGTTGGCGACCAGGACGTCGAAAGCCTCCACACAGTCGGCGTTCAGCGGCTGGTTGGCGTGGACCGCGCGGCGCGCGGATGCGTGGCTGCAGTGCCGCGCGAAGGTGGCCAGAAAGCGTGCCAGCCCGACGTCGGCGCGCAGCGGGATATGCAGCGGGGCAGACGGATTGAACAGCGACCGCAGCCCGTACCGCAGGACGGCGGGTTGGTTGAGCGGAATGGTCAGCGCCGGCGAGACCCATCCGGCGTTACCCCAGGACGCACCGGCGGCCACCCCGTCGCGGTCCACCACGGTGACCTCGACCCCGCGCTCCTGCAGGAACCACGCCGTGCACAACCCGACGATGCCGGCTCCGACCACGATGACACTGCGCGGCCCCTCGCCGATGCGATCGACGCCGACCATGTGATGACCTCCGCTCGTTGGCTGGTAGTCCCACCATCATCGGGAGCGGGCAGCCCAACGGCTCTGCGATAACGGCCAATCGAGCGAGCATCGTTTGTCGAGTCCCGACAATCATCGGGCCGGGCGTCCCGGGGTGCGTCAGGTGGTGCCGAGGAACGACGCCGCCTCCAGGTACCCGGCGGCACCGCAGACCACGGTCACCACGGCGAGCACCACGTAATCGGCGACACCAGGGCGCGCCGGGGCGGCAGCGATCTGGCCGGCCCCGCCGCGTGCGGTGATGGCGTCGCCCATCTCGTCGGCGCGCCGCAGCGCCACCGTGACCGCCGCGGCGAGCAGGTCGATCACCTCCGCGATCCACTGTTTACGGCGTTCCCGACGGGTCTGGGCCCGCAGCCGCGGGCGCAGCCGGCGCGCCGCATACAGCACGCTGAACTCGTCCATCAGCATCGGGAAGGCGCGCAGGGCGAGCGCCAGCGTCACCGCCCAGTCATCGACCGGCAGTTTGAGGATCCGCAGCGGCCGACCCAACGTCGAGACCGCGGGCGCGATCTCGGCGACATTGGTGGTCCAGGACACCAGTGCGCCCAGGCCCAGCAGCACGATCGACACCGCGGTGATCCGGAGGAACTTCAGCAGCCCGCCGAGTTCGAGTTCGATCCCGGCGAGGTCGACGATCGGTGTGCCGCCGGCGAACGCGGCGGTCACGCCGCCCAGCAGCACGATCAGCCAGAGCCATCCCGGGATCGACGGCAGCGCGCCGCGCGGGATCTTCGCCAGCACCACGGCGGCCGTGACCAGCAGGGTGACCAACGCGATCGGCAGCCATCCCGGGTAGAACATCAGCAGCACCGCCAGCGCCAGCACGGTGATGAGTTTCGTTCCGGCCCACAGCCGGTGGATGACGGTGTCGCCGGGCACCGGCCGCAGCAGCACGACGGGGCGACGCTGGGCGTTACTCATGAGGTGGCCCCCGATGCGAGCGGCACCAGTGCGCCATCGTGCAGATGCAGGGTGCGCGGGCACAGTTCTTCCAGTCCGGCGAAATCGTGGGAGATCACCACGATCGTCAGCCCACCGCGGCGCAGCTCCTCCAGCAGGCGCAGCAGGCCGCGGGCGCTGGCCGCGTCCAGGCCGGCCAGCGGCTCGTCGAGCACCACGGCGCGCGGCGAGCGGGCCAGCAGCCCGGCCAGCACGACGCGACGCATCTGTCCGCCCGAGAGTTGGTCGATACGACGATCCGCCAGCGCGGGTTCCAGTCCCACGGTGGCCAGGGCGGCCACCACCCGGGCCCGGTCACGGGCGGAAAACCCGGCCGCCGAGGCGATCTCGCGGTGCACGTGGCTGCGCATCAGCTGCAGCCGGGCGGCCTGGAACGACAACGCGACCGCACCGACCTGATCGCTGACCGGTTTGCCGTCGAGCAGACACGTCCCGGTGGTGGGCATGGTCAGACCGGCCAGAATCCAGGCCAACGTCGACTTGCCGGATCCGTTGAGCCCATGGATCAGTACCCCGTCGCCCTCGTTCACGACCAGATCGATATCGCGCAAAGCGGTTTTGGCCCAGGGCGTTCCGTCGGCATAGCGGTGGCTGACATTGCTCAGCTCCAGCACCGGTACCTCCGAGCGCACCTCACCGCTGGGGGTGGGGACCTCGGCGGCCTGCACCATCTCCGACCCGCCGGCCAGATTGACCACCCGGTCGGCGGCCTCGGCCTCCTCGTTGTAATGCGTGATGTGCACGAGCGACATGTCGCGCTTGCGGGTCAGCCCGCCCAGCACCGCCATCAGTCCCTCGCGGCCCTGCTGATCGACCATGCTGGTGACCTCGTCGGCGATCAGCAGCGACGGCTTGCGGGCCAGCGCGGCGGCCACCGCCAGCCGCTGGAGCTCACCGCCGGACAGACTGCCGGTGTCGCGCTCGCCCAGACCGTCCAAGCCGACCTCGGCGAGCAGCTCGGGCACGTCGACATGGGTGCCGGCGGGCAGCCCCCACACCACATCGTCGGCGACCCGGGTGCCCAGCACCTGACTCTCGGGGTGCTGCAAGATCACCGCGGTACCACCGGGCGCGCCAAGGCCGACGCCGCCGGGGCGTTCCACGGTGCCTTCTGTGGGTTCACGCCCGGCGAGCACCAGCATCAACGTCGTCTTCCCGGAGCCGTTCGCGCCCGTGACGGCGAGATGCTCACCCGGCTGCACGTCCATCGACAGCGGGCCGAGCGCATCGCGGGTGGTACCGGGATAGCGGAACACCACATCGCGCAGCCGCAACGGGACCGGGATGACCGGGCCGTCGGTGATGACGGTCTCCAGCTTGTGCACATCGGGCACCCCGAACAGCCGGGTCAGCACCCGTGACAACGCCCACCAGCCGACCAGGCTGACCGCCATGATGGCGAACAGCCCGTAGAAGAAGATGAGGACCGGCCAGTGCTCCAAGGCAAGACCGAACAGTTCCCGGAACTTCTCGGCGGCCGGCCGCAGCTCGGGGATATAGCTCCAGATCGCGACGGAGCCGTCGACGTTGGCGGTCATGGCGGTGAACACCAGCTCGCGCAGCCGGGACGCGATCAGCAGCGCCAGCACCGCGGCGACACCGAAGACCGCGCCGGCGATCAGCGATACCAGCACCACCACCGGCAGTCCGCGGCCGCGACGTTTCACGATGCCGGTCAGCCCGCCGATATAGGCGCAGTTGATCACGGTCATCAGTCCGCCGAAGCCGCCGATCAGGAACGCGATGAGGGCGGCGGCAATGGTCGCGGCGAGTACCACCCGCAACCGGTACCGGTAGGCGAGCAGCCCCATCGGGACGGTCCCCAGCAGTGACAGGCCGGCCGCGAACGGGACGACGACGGCGATGATCGCGATGGCCGCGCACAGGGCCGCCATCACGGCGGCCTGAGCAAGTTCGTTCGGCTGCAATGACCCGGCCCGGCGCAGCGTTGGCGAACCAGGAGGCATCACCCGATTCTGCCAGTTCGCCAGAGTGCCCCGGTGGCCCGCACTGTGACGACTCCCACCCCACCGGGTTTGCATCTACATAGTGTCTCTATGTAACCTTTTTCGAGTGGATCATCCGGACAACACCGCGGCCCTCGGCGCCGACCTGCTGGCCGTCGTGGCCCGGATCAACCGGCTGGCCAATCAGCGCATCGAGCTTCCGCTACCGGTCGCGCAAGCCCGCCTGCTCTCGACGATCGAAGATCAGGGTCCGACCCGCATCTCCGATCTGGCCGCCCTCGATCACTGCTCGCAACCGACGATGACCACCCAGGTACGCCGGCTCGAGGACGCCGGACTGGTGACGCGCGCCGAGGATCCCGGTGATGCCCGCGCCGTCCTCATCGCCATCACCGACGCGGGCCGCCGGATCCTCAGCCGGGTGCGCGCCGATCGCAGCGCCGCGATCAACCCGTATCTGGCACACCTCGATGACGCCGAGCGCACCGCGCTCACCGACGCGATCGCCGTGCTGCGCGGGCTGCTCGACATGGCCCGCCACGATCGCCAACCGTAGTTAGGAGTTCACCCGCCATGTGGCGTCAACCCAAAGCCGTTTGGGCCGTTGCCTTTGCCTCCGTCGTGGCCTTCATGGGCATCGGCCTGGTCGACCCCATCCTCAAACCGATCGCCGACAACCTGAACGCATCCCCCTCGCAGGTGTCGCTGCTGTTCACCAGCTACATGGCGGTCATGGGGGTGGCCATGTTGATCACCGGGGTGGTGTCCAGCCGGATCGGCCCGAAGAACACGCTGTTGATCGGCCTGGCCATCATCATCGCCGGCGCCGGACTGGCCGGTATGTCGGAAACCGTCATGGAGATCGTCGGCTGGCGCGCGCTGTGGGGCCTGGGCAACGCCCTGTTCATCGCGACGGCGCTGGCCACCATCGTGAACTCCGCGAAAGGTTCGGTGGCCCAGGCGATCATCCTGTATGAGGCCGCGCTCGGGCTGGGCATCGCGGTCGGCCCCCTGGTCGGCGGCGTGCTGGGCTCGATCTCCTGGCGCGGCCCGTTCTTCGGGGTCTCGGCGCTGATGGCCGTCGCGCTCGTGGTCACCGTCTTCCTGCTGCCCGCCACCCCGCGGCCGGCACGGGCGACCAGCCTCATCGATCCGTTCCGCGCGCTGCGCCACCGCGGCCTGCTGGCCGTCTCGGTGACCGCGCTGCTGTACAACTTCGGCTTCTTCACGCTGCTGGCCTTCACCCCGTTCCCGTTGGACATGAACGCCCACCAGATCGGGCTGATCTTCTTCGGCTGGGGTGTCGCCTTGGCGTTCACCTCGGTGGTGGTCGCCCCGCGACTGCAACATCGTTTCGGCACGGTTCCGACGTTGGTCATCAACCTGCTCGCTCTGACGGCGACGCTGGCGGTGATGGCGATCGGCACCGACACCAAGGCGGTACTGGCGACCTGTGTGGTGGTGGCCGGGTTGTTCATCGGCATCAACAACACCCTGATCACCGAGACGGTCATGAAAGCCGCACCGGTGGAGCGGGGCGTCGCATCGGCGGCCTACAGCTTCCTGCGCTTCGGTGGCGCCGCGGTGGCGCCGTGGCTGGCCGGGGTGCTCGGTGAGCAGGTCAACGTGCACCTGCCCTACTGGGTGGGAGCCGCCGCGGTGCTGGCCGGCGCGGCACTGCTGTTCGCCGCCCGTGGACAGCTGGCCGGGATCGACGCCCCCGAGTCCCGGGTCGACGAGCTGACCGATGAGGCCACCGCCGTCACCGTGGGCAGCTGAGGCCCGTCAGGTAACCGCCACTCCCACAACGGTTCCGACAAGGTAGGTGACGGCGATCGCGGTGCCACCCAGGGCCAGCAGTCGCAATGCCGACCACCACGGGTGCTTGCGGGTGAATTTGGCCGCCAGCGCTCCGGTGATGAGCAGGCCCAGCCCGCCGCAGGCCAGACCGGCCCACAGCGAGTCGAAACCCAGCAGGTACGGGATCAGCGGCACGATCGCACCGATGGTGAACATCAGGAACGACGACCACGCCGCCACCCACGGTGAGGGCTTTTCGCGCGGGTCCACACCCAGTTCCTGGACGAGGTGGAAGTTCAGCGCCCGGGTCTCGTCGCGGTGGATCTCCGCCGTCGCGGTGGCGGCGGTCTCCGGGGTCATGCCCATCTCGACGAGCATCGCCACCAACTCGTCACGCTCGGCGTCGGGCTGGTTGCGGAAGGACCGCCGCTCCACCTTCACCTCGGAGTCGATCTGCTCATTGGCCGTCGTCACCGAGGTGAACTCGCCGAGCGCCATGGAGAACGCCCCGGCCAGCAGGCCGGCCACACCGGCCAACACCACGGTGTGCGCGCCCGCGCCGGCCGCGACACCGGCGATCAGGGCGGTATTGCTCACCAAGCCGTCCATCGCACCGAAGGTGGCCGCGCGTAGCCACCCGCCGGTCACATCGGCGTGCTGGTGATCGACCACGTGCGGCAGGCCAGTAGGTGTCTCGGGCTCAGAGCGCTCGGTCATGTCGCAAATTCAACTCCGCCGATTCCGCGCCGATGCACTCAGGTTTACCTTTCCCGCTGCGGGGGCACGTTACCGTCAACTATGACCACTACCGCTGATCATCTCCGCAACGCGCTCGACGGCCGCTGGCGCGATGTCAAGAACGAGGTACGTGCCGAACTGGCCGGTGAGGTCTTCCGGCCGCACTACACACCCAACACGGTGATCGCCCGCACCAAGGTGGCCGAGCAGCTCAAGATCATGGCGGCCCGCGGCGCGGCCGAGGACGGCTTCAAGAAGGAGCACGGCGGCAACGGTGATGTCGGCGCCGCGGTCACCCAGATCGAGATGCTCGCCATGAGCGATCTGTCACTGATGGTCAAGGCAGGCGTGCAGTGGGGCCTGTTCGGCGGCGCGATCGAGAACCTGGGTACCGAACGGCATCACCGTGCTTACGTCGAGAAGATCATCAACCTGGAGTTGTTGGGCTGCTTCGCGATGACCGAGACCGGTCACGGCAGTGACGTCCAGTCGCTGGAAACCACCGCCACCTACGACCCGCAGACCTGCGAGTTCGTCATCGACTCCCCCACCCCGTCCTCGCGCAAGGACTACATCGGCGGTGCCGCGGAAACGGCACGGGTGGCCGCGGTGTTCGCTCAGCTCATCACCAAGGGCGAGGGTCACGGCGTGCACTGCTTCGTCGTACCGATCCGCGACGATGCGGGCAACGACCTGCCCGGTGTCACCACCTCGGACTGCCATTACAAGGGCGGTCTGCCCGGTGTCGACAACGGGCGCATCCAGTTCGACAAGGTGCGCGTCCCCCGGGAGAACCTGCTCAACAAGTACGCCGACGTCGCCGAGGACGGCAGCTACAGCTCGCCGATCGAGAACGAGGGCCGTCGCTTCTTCACCATGCTCGGCACCCTGATCCGCGGCCGGGTCACCGTCGGCGGCAGCGCCGGCGCCGCCGCGCGGGTGGCCCTGGACATCGCGACCCGGTATGCCCTGGAGCGCAGGCAGTTCGAGGCACCGGGATCCGAGGACGAGGTGCTCATCATGGACTACCTGGTGCACCAGCGCCGGCTGTTCCCGCTGATCGCCAAGTCCTACGCGCTGCAGTTCGCCCAGAACGAACTGGTGGCCAAATGCCACGAGCTGCAGACCTCCGACAATCCGGACGCCGAAGAACAGCGCGAGCTGGAGTCGCGCGCGGCCGGGCTGAAGGCCGCCAACACCTGGCATGCCACCCGGGCCATCCAGGAGGCGCGCGAAGCGTGCGGCGGCGCAGGCTATCTGGCCGAGAACAGGCTCATCGCACTGAAGGCCGACACCGATGTGTTCACCACCTTCGAGGGTGACAACCATGTGCTGACCCAGTTGGTGGCCAAGGAGCTGCTGACGGCGTACGCCGATGACATCAAGGGGATGAGCCCGGCCCAGTGGGTGCGCTTCGCGGCCAACTTCGCCGGCGAGCGGGTACTGAAACGCACTGCCGCGCAGACGATCATGCAGACCATCGTCGACACCCGCGAGGACAACGAGGAAGAAGGTTCGCTGTTCAACCGCGGCACTCAGGTCAAGATGTTCGAGGACCGCGAGGAGTACATGCTGGCCTCGGTGGCGCGCCGGCTGCAGAGCAAGGCCAAGGAGATGTCACCGTTCGAGGCGTTCAACGCGGTGCAGGACCATGTGCTGCACACCGCCCAGGCCCACATCGACCGGGTGATCCTGGAGGCGTTCGTCGCCGGCATCGACGCCTGCGAGGATGAGGACGCCCGCGAGATCCTCGCGATGGTGTGCGACCTGTACGCGCTCAGCGTGATCGAAGCGGACAAGGCCTGGTTCATCGAGCATCGGTTCATCTCGACCGAACGCGCCAAGGCCGTCACCCGCGGGATCAACGATCGCTGCCGCAAACTGCGCCCGCATGCGCAACTGCTGGTCGACGGCTTCGGGATCCCCGAGCAACTGCGCTACGCGGAGATGCTGCATCCCGAGCACATCCCGGACGCCGACGAGCATCAGGAGAAGGACGCCGTCAGCGCCGGCACCATCGAGCCGACGTAGGTTCAGCCGCGCCGGGGCTTGCTCGGCCACCAGATGCGGTCGCCGATCAGCGACATGGCCGCCGGCACCAGGATGGTGCGTACCAGCGTGATGTCGATGAGCAGTCCGACGCCGACAGTGAAACCGATCTGCAGCAGGTTGATCACCCGCCCGCTCATCAGAGCGAACATGGTCAGCGCGAAAACCACGCCCGCCGTGGTGATCACGCTCCCGGTGCTGGCAAAGCTGCGCAGGATGCCGCGCCGCATCCCGTCGGCGGATTCGTCTCTGATGCGGGCCGCGAACAGCATGCTGTAGTCGGCACCCACGGCGATCAGCGCCATGAACGACACCGGGAACACCGACCAGTCGACGTCGATGCCGATCAGGTGCTGCCACACCAGCACGCTGACCCCGGCCGCCGCGGCGAACGACAGCGTGACCACCGCGACCATGAACACCGGGGCGGCGATGCTGCGCAACAGCACGATCAGCACCAGCAGGACACCGGTGATGGCGACCGCACCATAGACGGCGAAGTCGCGCCACACCTGATCGCGCATATCGGCCGACAGCGAGGCCAGGCCGGTGCTGGCGAAATGCGCGCCGGACAGCGAGGTCTCGGTGGCGGCCTCGTGCGCGGCCACCGGCAGTTGCCGGGTCGCGTCCAGCGCCTCGGCGCTGTACGGGTTCACCTGCCAGATCACCAGCAGACGGGCGGTCTTCCCGTCGGGCGCGAACAGCAGTTGCTCCGCGGTCCGAAAATTGGCGTCGGACAGGCCCTGGGGTGGCAGGTAGAAGCCCGCACCGGGCCCGGCGGAGGTGTGCGCGCTCAGCGTGGACAGATAATCGGTGGCCTCCGAGAGTCCGTCGCTGAGCGCTCCGGTGAGACCGACCACCTGGTCGACACCGCCCTTGACCTGTTCCAGACCGGCCGACAGCTCGGAGACACCGTCGGACAGCTGGTCCGCGCCGCGCACCAGTTCGTCGAGCCGGGCCCTGCTCTGTGCCGGTGAGTCCCCCGGTGCGGTGGCAGCCAGCTTCTGCAGGCGTGCCACGGTGTTCCGGATCGCGGGTTCGGCCGCGCGCAGCCGGTCGATGGCCTCGCGTGGCATCGCGGTGGCCAACTGGACCTGTCGCAGTGCCCTGCTGACCGCCCCACCCGAGATCTCGTCCAGCTCGGCGATTCCGGTGCGGGCCCGCGCGCAGATCGGGTCGGCCAGGCAGGACGGCCGCGCCTCGACGTCCAACGCCGGCCCGAGCGCGGCACTCATGGTGCGGCCCGCGTCGAGCACCTGGGTGTTCTGGGTGAGCACCTGCAGCGCCACGTCGAGCAGATCGACCGAGCCGTTCAGGTCGGCCAGCACCGCGTCAAGGTCGGCGGGTGCCCCGGTCGCGGTGGCCAGCGCGGCGTTCGCGGACTCGTAGCTGCCCAGCACTTCATGCGCGAGGGCGGCGACTTGTTTGATCCCGGTGATCAATTGGGGAAGTTGGGCGTCCGCGGTGGCAGCACCGTCGCGCAGCGCGGAGGTACCCGAGGCCAGCCGCTGTAGATCGGGGTGCGCGGCGTCGATGCGGTCGCGGGCCGATCCGAGCCGATCGGCGACCACACCGGCCTGGTAGCCGACGGTCGTTTGCTCGAGCTGCTTTCCGTCCGGGCGGGTCAGTGCCCGCACGTAGGCGACTTCGGGAAGCTTGGTGATCCGTTCGGCGATCTGGTCCAGTGCGGCAAGATCATTGGTGTTCCGCATGTCGTGATCGGCGCTGACGATGAGGTATTCGGGCGCGACTTCGTTGACGCCCCAATGCTGATGGGCCTTCTGATAGCCGGCCGAACTCTCGGTGGCGTCGAGTTGCATGGCGTTCTCGTCGAAGTTGACCCGGAAGGTGAGCAGCACGGTGGCCGCGGCGATCAGCAACACCAGCGACGCCGCCGCCAGCGCGCCCGAACGCCGCAGCACGGTCGATCCGATGCGCCGCCAACGTCGTTCGTCGAGCCGGCGCGGTTCGGCCAGTCCGCGCGCGCCCAGCACCGCCAGCAGGGCGTAGGGCAGTGTCATCGACACCGCCAGCGCGATTACGATGGCGATCGCGATGGGCGGGCCCGCCGCCTTGAACATGCCGAGTTCGGTGAAGCCCATCGCGGTCGCGGCGGCAGCGATGGTGAGCATCGAGGCGATCAGGATACTCGAGACCCGCCCGCCGGCGTAGGCGAGTGAATCGTTGACGGACAGCCGCTTTCGGCGTCCCTCGTGATAGCCGGCGAGGATGAAGATCGCGTAGTCGGTGGCCGCGCCGAGCAGCATCGCGGTCATCAGGGCGATGGTGAAGTTCGAGACCGTCAGCGTGCCGGACGCGCCGAGCAGCGAGATGACCGGGCGGGCGGCACCCATCGCGATCCCGATGGTGAGCAGCGGGATCAGCGCGGTGACCGCCGATCGGTAGACCACCAACAGCACCACCATGATGAGCACCACCGAGACCGCGGTGATGATCAGCAGCGAGAAGTCCATCGAGCTGAACAGATCTGCCAGCGTCGGCGACGGCCCGGTGTAGTAGAGCTGCACGCCCGGCGGGGTCGACAGCGAGTGAATGGTGTCGCGTATCGCGATGGTGTTCTTGTGCGCCTCGGTGGAACCGACGTCACCGACGCCGGCCACCAGCACGTTGATGGCTTTGCCGTCCGGGCTCAGCGCGATATCACGCATCCGCTCGTTGCCGAACACGTCCAGCGCGTAGGCAACGTTGCCGGTGTCGGCACGCAACGCCTCGACGAGCTCGCCGTAGAGTTTTTCCTCAGCGGGGCCGATGCCCTGCTCGTTAACGATCAGCACGCTGCCGATGGCCGAGGACTCCGGGACCCCGAACGCCTGCGACATCTGCCGGAGCGTCTGCGCAGCCGGGATATCGGCGGGCATGAACGGCGCCGAACGCTCTGCCACGGTCTGCTCCAGTTGCGGGATCGCGAGGTTGAGCGCACCGACGAGCACCACCCAGAACCCGATGACCAGCCAGGCATGGCGTGCACACCACCTGCTGAAATCCCCGAACCGCCGACCATCGCTGTGCTGCATCGAGCCCCCTCAGACCCCCGGTTAGACCAAACGGTCTACGTGCCGGCGCAGACGTTAGTAGACTGATCGATACACCGCAATCATCCCCAGGTAGGAAAAACACGCATGCAGGCCCGCGATCGACTCGTCAGCAGCGCCATCGATCTGATCCGCCGCAACGGCGTCGCCGGCACCGGCCTGTCACTGCTGCTGGACGTCAGCGGCACCGCGCGTCGGTCGCTCTATCTGAACTTCCCGGGCGGCAAGAGCGAACTCATCGCCGACGCGACCCTGGCCGCCGGCCGCTACACCGGCGATGCCATCGACCAGCTGGCCGCCGCACTCGGCCCGGTCGCCGCGGTGCGGGCTTTCGTCGCCGTGTGGCGAGAAACCCTGACCGGCAGTGACTTTCTGTCCGGGTGCCCGATCGTGGCCGCCGCGCTCGGCCGCTCCGCGGCCGACCGTGCCGCCGACAATGCCGGTGCGGTCTTCATCGACTGGCAGCAACGACTGGCCACCCACCTCGAGGCTGCCGATGTCGGTCGCGAAGACGCCACGCAGCTGGCCAGCGTGACCGTATCGGCCGTCGAAGGCGCAATCGTCGTGTGCCAGGCCACCAAATCCGCCGAGCCACTGCGGCACGTCGAGGACGCCCTCATCGCGCTCTACGAGCTCAAGGTGGGACCTACGGGGTCGGCGTCGGAATCGGATCCAGCGCCGTGAGCGCGCCGTCCGCGCCGATCTCGAAGCGCACCTGAGCGATCCCGGTCGGGCAGCACGGCTTGTCCTGGCCCTGCAGCCACTGGTACTGCACCGTGGCGATCTTCTGCCCCAACGGGACGACCGTGGTGTACGGCCGGGGCCGCGGGGTCGGCGGACCCAGCGGCTTGTCACCGTCGAAGAACAACACCTGCACAGCCGCGTCGGGCGCGGTGTCCCCGGTGCCGATCACCACCCAGTGCAGTCGACAGTCACCGGTGTTGCCGCTGTCGGTCACCGACCACCGCTCACCGACCTTCTGCACGGCGGTCGTGATGGTTTCGGCGCTCGGGGTGTCCTCGGCGGGGCAGTCCGAGGTGGACTGTGGCGCCGAGTTGGGTGGGCTCCACCCGCACGAGGCGAGCACGAATGTGAGCGCCGCCAGGGCCGTGACATTCCGCGTGAGCCGCATGGCTGTGAGCTTACGGAGCGCATCCGGCTCCCCCGGGCCGGCGTTCCCGTCCGGATGTGCGCAGCGAACGCCGCGAGTAGCATCCGACCCATGGGGTTTCACCATTTGCGCCGGTTGATCATGGTCGGCGCGTTGGTCGCGTCGGCGCCCGCAATCGGGCTCGCCCCGGCCGCGCAGGCCGAACCGTGCCCCGATGCCGAGGTGGTGTTCGCCCGCGGCAGCGATGAGCCGCCCGGCCTCGGCACCACCGGCCAGGCCTTCGTCGATGCCCTGCGCGCGCAGTCCGCCGGTAAGTCCATCGGCGTCTACCCGGTGAACTACCCGGCCACCGGCGACTTCGAGAACAAGGCGGTCTTCCCGGCCACCATGTTCGACGGTGTCGGTGACGCCGCCGCCCGGGTGCGGGCCACAGCCGCGAACTGCCCGAACACCAAGATCATCGTCGGCGGCTACTCGCAGGGCGCAGCCGTCGCCGCCTACGCCACGGCGGACCTGCCCGCCGACGTGCAGAACCGGGTCGCCGGCTTGGTGCTGTTCGGTAAGCCGAGCGCGACGCTGCTGGCCCAATACGGCGCGCCGCCCGCCAACATCGCACCGGCCTTCGCGGGCAAGTCGCTGGATCTGTGCGCACCGGCCGACAACATCTGCGATGGTTCGCCGGCCTCGCTGCTGGGCTCGCTGGCCCACGCCACCTATCCCTACAACGGTCTGGTCGGTGCGGCGGCGACCGCCGCCGCGGGCAGGATCGCCTAGAAAGCACTCAGGCCGGCGCTTTCGCGCCGGCCCGTGATGCTCCCCCGGATGGACTCGAACCATCAACCGTCCGATTAACAGTCGGAAGCTCTGCCAATTGAGCTACAGGGGAATGATGCGGAACAGACTCTAGCGCATGGACCCTGCTGCTCCCGAATCGCCACGTCAGATGCCCCGTCGCCACGTTCGCGGGTGCGTGAGGCAGGATGGAAGCATTCTGCTGTCACCGTGAGGGGAGCCCTGTGTTCCGGTTCGTGTTCGTGCTGGGGGTCGGCTACGTGTTGGGCGCGAAAGCGGGCCGGCGCCGATACGAGCAGATCTCTGCCACCTATAAGGCGGTCACCGAGAACCCGGCGACCAAGGCCGTGCTCGACGCCGGGCGCCGCAAAGTGGCCGACCGGGTATCACCCGATCCGGCGATGGTGCGATTGACGGCGATCGACGCCGAGACCTCGGTGCTGCACCCCGAGCAGGCCGATGTGGACGCCCAGAACGGGAAGACGTTCTAGCTCAGCCGAACGGAATGCTGGTGTTCCAGGTGTTACCCGGGAAGATCGGCGAGGTGCAGAAACCGCCGTTGCACAGCCCGGCACCCGGGGTGCCCACGGCGATGCCGTTGCCGTTGGAGGTGGACAGGCAGTTGCCGTCTTCCTTGTTACCGAACCAGGCCAGGCAGGCGGGGCCGGCCTGAACCGATACCGTCGGGGCCGCCGACAGAGCCAGCACGGGCGCCGCGAGGGCGGCCGCAAACGCACCGGCCACGACGAACCTGCGCTTCTGATTGCTCAGCGATGCCACGGGCGTGCCTTTCGAAGTCAGTTAACTGCGCACTCACTGTAACGCGAACGTCACGATCATGCAGACAAGTCGTCGCCGCTGGCCTGTTCCAGCAGGCTGCGCCGATAAGTCTCCATCGCCACCAGGTCACCGAACAGGGCGTGATACTCGTCGCTGTTGTCCACCGGCGACATCCGCTGCAACTTCGATTTGACCTCGGCGATCTGCCGACCCACCGACACTTCCTGCAGTCGGGCCAGCACCCCGCCGATGTAGCGGGCCAGCTTCTCGTCGTCCTCGATGCGGATGGCGTCGACCCCGAGTTCGTTGACCAGATTGGCCGCCTCCGGCGATCCGGTGGCATCCCGCACGGTGTCGATCCACTGCGCACCCGACAGACCCGCCGACATCCCGCCGGCGGCGGCGATGGCGTTGCGCACCGCCGCATAGCCGGGATGGGTGAAGCTCTCGACCGAGAGGCTGTCGAACACCGGCCCGGCCAGTCCGGGATACTGCAGCGCCGACTTCAGCGCCTCGCGCTGCGGGCGCAGGATCGGGTCTCGCGGATCGGGACGCGCCATCGAGACCTGCGGACGGGACGGCGCCTCGGCCCCGGAGCGCCGGTTCGAGGCGGGCGCGCCACGGCCGTTGGTGCGGCCCCCCTTGCGCCCGGCCTCCTCACGCACCCGCGCAAGCACCTGGCCGACGTCCTGCCAGCCGACCCAGCCGGCCAACTGGCGGGCGTACTCGTCGCGCAGCGTCGGATCCTTGATCCGCGCCACCATCGGCACACAACGCCGCAGCGCCGACACCCGGCCCTCCGCGCTGTCCAGGTCGTGATCGGTCAGCGCCGTGCGGATGGCGAACTCGAACAGCGGGGCGCGCCGGGCCACCAGGTCGCGCAGCGCGCCGTCCCCCGATCGCAGCCGGAGGTCGCAGGGATCCATCCCGTCAGAGGCCACCGCGACGAACGACTGCCCGGCGAGGTTCTGTTCCCCCTCCAGCGCCTTGACCGCCGCCGCCCGGCCCGCGGCATCACCGTCGAAGACGTAGATGAGCTCACCGCGAAAGAAGTTGTCGTCCATCATGAGTCGGCGCAGCATCGACAGGTGCTCGTCGCCGAACGCGGTCCCGCAGGCGGCCACCGCGGTGGTCACCCCGGCCTGGTGCATCGCCATGACATCGGTGTAGCCCTCGACCACGACGGCCTGGTGCCCCTTGGCGATGTCACGCTTGGCCAGGTCCAGCCCGAACAACACGTGAGACTTCTTGTACAGCACCGTTTCCGGGGTGTTGACGTACTTGGCTTCCATGTGGTCGTCATCGAAGAGGCGGCGGGCGCCGAACCCGATGGTCTCCCCCGAGGACACCCGGATGGGCCACAGCAGCCTGCGGTGGAACCGGTCCATCGGGCCGCGCTTGCCTTCCCGGCTCAGACCCGCGGCTTCCAGTTCCTTGAACTCGAAACCCTTGCGCAGCAGGTGCTTTGTCAGGGTGTCCCAGCCCGAGGGCGCATATCCACAGCCGTACCGGGCGGCGGTCTCGCCGTCGAAATTGCGGTCGATCAGGTATTGGCGGGCCGGGGCGGCCTCCTCGGAGCGCAGCGCCTCGGCGTAGAACTCCTGCGCGGCGGCATTGGCGGCGATCAGCCGGCTACGGCTGCCGCGGTCGCGCTGCACGTTGGTGTTGGCCCCGCCGGTGTAGGTGACCGTGTAGCCGACCTTGTCGGCGAGCAGTTCGACGGCCTCGACGAAGGTGACGTGCTCGATCTTCTGCAGGAAGGCGTAGACATCGCCGCCCTCCCCGCAGCCGAAGCAGTGGAAGTGGCCATGGTTGGGCCGGACATGGAAGGACGGGGACTTCTCGTCGTGGAACGGGCAGAGACCCTTCAGCGAGTCCACCCCGGCCTTGCGCAGCTGGACGTAGTCGCCCACCACATCTTCGATGCGGACGCGCTCGCGGATGGCGGCGATATCGCGATCGGGGATGCGGCCCCGGCCACCCCGCGTCGTGTCGATACCGGCCATCCGGTCAGTCTAGAGGCCCGTCACAAGGGTCTGGGTGAGCGCACTTCGTGCACTCGCTCCAGCCGGGACTCGGTGTAGGACGCGATCTGGTCGATCACCACGCGCAGCCGGGCTCCGTCGTCGGCGGCCTCGGCGAATTCCAGGGCGAACTGCGGATCCAGACCGTTGGGCGCCTGCGCCCACAACGCCAACGCGACCTCACGGATGAGGGTGCGCTGATCGGCCTGCACCTGCAGGTGGCGATGGTCGCTCATGATGAACTGCAGGGCCAGCATCTTGAGCACGGCCACCTCGGCGCGTACCAGCGCCGGTACCTGCAGGTCGGTGTCGAATCTGCGCAGCGGGCCGGGCCCGGCGGCGGCGCGGGTCTGGGAAATGGCCGCGTTCGCGAAACGGCCGACGAACTCGCTGGTCAGTTTCTTCAGAGCCACCGACGCCGTCAACGTCCCGTCGTACTTGCCGACCGCCTCGACGATCGGCATCCGGGACAGCCTGGCCGCCGCGTCGAGCAGCTCGTCATGGCCGATCGCCGGGAAGGCCTTGGCGCCCAGTTCGGCCAGTGCGGTGGCGGCGTCGTCGTCGGCGAGCACCCGCAGGTCGATACGCCCGGAGATGACACCGTCCTCGACGTCGTGCACGGAGTAGGCAACATCGTCGGCCCAGTCCATCACCTGGGCCTCCAGGCAGGGCCGCCCGGCGGGCGCTCCGTCGCGCAGCCACCCGGCCGCGACGATGTCGTCGTCGTAGATACCGAACTTCCTGGGGTTCTCCGCACGCGTCCACGGGTACTTGGTGACCGCGTCCAACGCCGCCCTGGTGAGGTTCAGGCCCGCCGAACGCCCCTCGGGGTCAAGGACTTTGGGCTCCAACCGGGTGAGGATACGCAAGTTCTGCGCATTGCCCTCGAACCCGCCGAAGGCATCGGCGATCTCGTTGAGCGCACGTTCGCCGTTGTGCCCGTAGGGCGGGTGACCGATGTCGTGGGCCAGCCCGGCCAGATCGACCAGGTCGGGGTCGCAGCCCAACCCGACGGCCATCCCGCGGCCGATCTGGGCCACCTCCAGAGAGTGCGTCAGCCGGGTGCGCGGGGTGTCGCCGTGTCGGGGACCGACCACCTGGGTCTTGTCGGCGAGTCGGCGTAGCGCCGCGGAATGCAGCACCCGGGCGCGGTCCCTGGCGAAGGCGGTGCGGTGCTCGGTATCGGTTCCGGTCGGCTCGATCCCGCTCAGGCCGGCACCCTTGGGCGACTCCGGTACCAGCCGCTGCCGGTCGAAGTCGTCGTAGGAGTCGTATGTGTCCCGTTGCGTCGCCACCGACGCACAGTCTGCCAGCAGCGGTGCCGCACGTTCGGACACGACGCCGTTTGAACATGCCGAGTCGCGCGGCGCCGGCGTTCACTAGATTGACGGCATGCGTATCGCCCGTCTGCTCAGCGTGGCCCTCGCGGTGCTGACCGCCGGCCTCCTGTTCGCTCCCACCGGTGCGGCCGCGCCGCCGCTGCGGCTGGCCAGTTACGTGGTCGACGAGGCAAATGCGCTCAGCGGCTCGGACATGGCCGAGGTGACTCAGGCGATCGACAAGCTCTACGCCGATCGCAAGGTGCGACTCTGGGTCGTGTTCGTGGACTCCTTCTCGGGGTCGCCCGCCGCGGAATGGGCTCGCGCCACCATGCGGACCAGCGATTTCGGTGACCATGACGCGCTGCTGGCGGTCGCCACCACCGACCGCGCCTACGCGTTGCTGGCCCCCACCGCGGCGGCCGGCGGGATCGATGTGGATGCCCTGCGCCGCAATGAGGTTGAGCCGCTGCTGCGCGATCAGCAGTGGGCGGAGGCGGCCATCGCGGCGGCCCAGGGCCTGGACGGCCCGTCGGGGTCGGCATCGCCGGGATCCTCGGATACCGAACTGAACTGGTTCGGGGTGCTGGTGATGCTGGCGGTCATCGCGGCGGCGGTGACCGGTCTGCTGCTGTGGTCGCGGCGGCGCAAGCGCAAGCGCCGGGAGGCCGATTTCGCCGCGGCGCAGCGGGTCGACCCGGCCGACCCGACCGCGCTGGCGGCCGTTCCGTTGGACACCCTCGACGAGCTGTCGCGCTCCATCGTGGTGGAGGTCGACAACGCCGTGCGCACCAGCGAGAACGAATTGGCACTGGCCGTCGAGGAGTTCGGCGACAAGGACACCGCACCGTTTCGTGCCGCGGTCACGGCTGCAAAGACGACGCTGGCGCAGGCGTTCAACGCGCGCCAGATTCTCGATGACGCGGTGCCCGAGACCGCGCAGCAGCGCCGCGATCTGCTGACCCGGGTGATCGTGGCGGCGGCGAAGGCCGATCGCGAACTCGACGCCCAGCGCGAGGCGTTCGCCGGACTGCGGGATCTGGTGATCAATGCACCCAGCCGCCTCGATGCGCTGACCCAGCAGATGGTCGATCTCAGCGCCCGCATCGCGCCGGCCGAACAGACGCTGACCGGGCTGCACCAGCGGTACGCTCCCGCTGCGCTGGACTCGGTCGCCGACAATGTGGAGACCGCCAAGCAACGACTGGCCTTCGCCGACCAGAACATCACCGACGGCCGCACCCTGGTGGCGCGCCCGGCCGGACGCCAGAGCGGCCTGGTGGACGCCATCCACGCCGCCGAGTCCGCGTTGGGGCAGGCCCGCACGATGCTCGATGCGGTCGACAGTGCCGCCACCGACATCAACCGCGCCATCGCCACGCTGCCCGATGCGATCACCGATATCCAGAACGGCATCAAGGCCGCGAACGCCCAACTGGCCCAGGGCGGGACCGTCGAGGCCGCGGCGCTGACCACCGCACGCGATGCCGCGACGCGCGCGGTCACCGACGCGCAGGCCACCAGCGGCACCGACCCGTTGGGGGCCTTCACCGCACTGACCCAGGCCGACGCCGACCTGGACCGGTTACTGGCCACGGTGGCCGAGGAGCGCGAAGCCGCCGAGCGGATGCGCCGCGCATTCGAACAGGCGCTGTTCACCGCACAGGCACGGGTGCGCGGCGTGTCGGATTTCATCGATACCCGCCGCGGCAGCATCGGTCCCGAGGCCCGCACCCGGCTCGCCGAGGCCGTCCGTCAGTTGCAGGCGGCACAGGATAAGCAGGGCACCGATCTGCCGGCGGCCATCGCGCACGCCAACGGCGCCACCATGCTGGCCGGTCAGGCCCAGACGATCGCCAACAGCGATGTCGCGGCGGCTCAGCAGCGCTACAGCAACCACGGGGGTTTCGGTGGTGGTGGCGGCTCCAATGCCGGCGCGGTGCTCGGCGGAATCATCATCGGCAACATCCTGTCCGGGGCGCTGCGTGGCGGTATCGGAGGCGGAATCGGCAGTGGCGGTTGGAGTTCCACCACCTTCGGCGGTTCCGGCGGCGGCGGGTTCAGCGGCGGCGGCATGAGCGGTGGCGGCGGCCGGTTCTAGCCGCGCGCAAGTCAGCCGCTCTGCCCCGCAAGCCGCTCGGCGAGCTTGTCCAGCTGCGCCTTGTAGCCGAACTTCATACCGAAGGCCGCCATCTTGGCCTTGTCGCCGATGCTGCTGATGGTGACGTCGAGGGTGAGCGTCGTCTGACCGTCGCGCTCCTGCAGCGTGATGTCGTTGGTGTGCTCGATCGTCGTCGTCGCCTCCTGCCCGTCGGTCCACGAGCGCGCGTCGTAGGTCAGCCGGCTGACCGGATCGACGCGGGTGAAGGTGCCCGCCATCGGCCAGCGGGTGCCGGCATACTTACCCATTCCCTCCCCGGCCTCCATGACGACGTAGACCTCGCCGCCGACATGCGGTTCGATGCGGCACTCCGGGACGAAGGTGTTCTTCGGGCCCCACCATTGCCGCAGCAGGTCGGCCTGGGTCCAGGCCTCCCACACCGTGGCGATCGGCGCACGGTAGGTGCGCTGGAGGGTGAACTCCTTCTTCTTCTTGAACAGCTGCAGAATCATGGGCCGTCGTCTTTCTTCTCGTGTGTGATCGAATTGAGGAAGTCACCAAGGGAATCCAGCCGGTCATCCCACAGCCTCTCGAAGGACGCGACCCATTGGCCGATGTCCTCGAAGGGTGCGGCTTCGAGCTGGTAGATCCGCTGCCGGGCCTGGGCCTGACTGCTCACGATCCCGGAATCACCAAGCACCCGAAGATGTTTGGACACCTGCGGCTGCCGTATTCCGAGCGCCTCGGCGATCGCGCCGACCGGAAGCGGCCCGGCCCTGAGCAGATCGACGATCCGCAGGCGACTCGGCTCCCCCAGTGCCACGAACACCGCCGCCTGCATGCTGGTCACCATAAGCGCCATGACGTATTCCCGTCAAGGAATATGTCACGAGAGCCGCCTCACCCGCGAGCGTGCGTGTCTGCTGGCCGACACGCCGCGTCCGGTTCCGACATCGCGCACGCTCACGCGGCCGGGGAGCGCGAGAGCTCACAACGCACGCGGCGCAGGAAATCAGCCGGCCGGCGCCGGACATCGTCGGACACGATCGACAACACGGTCCACCCCATCTCCTGCAGGGCGGCGCGCTTCTGCCGGTCCCGAGCGAAGCTGACAGGGTCGCTGTGCCAGTCGAACCCGTCGTACTCGACGGCCAATTTGCACAGCGGCCATGCAAAATCGAGTCGCCACCTCCGTCCGGAGTAGTCGACGATCTCGTACTGGAGTTCGGGGGCCGGCAGCTGCCCATCGAGCATCACCAGCCGCGCTTCGCTCTCCATCGGCGATTCCGCGCCAGCCATTGCATACGGAACCAGTTCCCGCACATGGACAATGCCACGTCGACCGTGTTGTTCGGTCACCGCCGCAAGGAGCTGCCGGCGCTCACAACTCCCCGTCCGCAGTGCCGCATCCAAAGTTGCCAGAGCACGCGGACGACGCAGAAGCCGGGCCACCTCGACCGCCGTCCACGCGGCGGTCGAGGCCGGGCGACCGTCGACCATCGCTAGTGGTGCACCATCGCGGCGGTGGATGATCAACCCGTCAGATGCCCGGAGCTGGCAGCCGTCGGGATTGAGCACGTGCAGGTCGATCACGCCTTCGGTGTCGAAACCATATGCCGCAGCCGCAGTTCCGAGGCAGATGGCGACGGTCCCACCCGCACGAAGGTCCAATCCGCGAAGACGGGTGAGACGGTCCGGCTCGTCACCGGCGTAGACACCGGGCCACACCTTGATGAGCTCACCCGCCCTGATCAGGGTATCGAGCCGGCTGCGACTCAAGACGTTCAGGAGTTGGGCGGTAGCGGCTACTCCACCCTGGCGTGCGAGCAAGGCGGCGACGTCGTCAGACATACTGCCGATCGTCGGTGGGGCAGCGCGGCCCGGTCGACTCCCGCCAACGAATCTGTGGATAGTTCGGCGATTGTTAATGACGCGACCGCGGCGAGCGTGCGCGAACTCGGGTCCGGCAGCGGCGTGTCCACCAACAGACACGCACGCTCGCGGGAACGGGGGTTAGCAGCCCTTCAGGCGCACGGCGAGATAGTTCGAGACCTCCGAGATCGCCACCCGCTCCTGGCTCATGCTGTCGCGCTCGCGAATGGTGACCGCGTGGTCGTCGAGCGAATCGAAGTCCAGCGTGACACAGAACGGTGTGCCGATCTCGTCCTGGCGACGGTAGCGCCGCCCGATCGCGCCGGCATCGTCGAACTCCACGTTCCAGCTCTGGCGCAGCTCGGCGGCGAGATCCTTTGCCTTGGGCGACAAGTCGGCGTGCCGCGAGAGCGGCAGCACCGCGGCCTTGACCGGCGACAGCCGCGGGTCGAGCTTGAGCACGGTGCGCTTGTCCACTCCGCCCTTGGCGTTGGGGGCCTCGTCCTCGGTATAGGCGTCCACCAGGAAGGCCATCAGCGACCGGGTCAGGCCGGCCGCCGGCTCGATGACGTACGGCGTGTAGCGGGTGTCCGAAGCCTGGTCATAGTAGGTCAGATCCGCCCCGGAAGCCTTTGCGTGGCTGGACAGGTCGTGGTCGGTGCGGTTGGCGATACCCTCCAGCTCACCCCACGGGCTGCCGGCGAAGCCGAATTTGTATTCGATATCGGTGGTGCCCGCGCTGTAGTGCGACAGCTTCTCCAGCGGATGCTCGTAGAGGCGCAGATTCTCCGGGTCGATTCCGAGGTCGATGTACCACTGCAGCCGGGTGTCGATCCAGTACTTGTGCCACTCGGGCGCGGTGGACGGCTCGACGAAGAACTCCATCTCCATCTGCTCGAACTCGCGGGTGCGGAAGATGAAGTTGCCCGGGGTGATCTCGTTGCGGAAGCTCTTGCCGATCTGGCCGATACCGAACGGCGGCTTCTTGCGGGACGTGGTCACCACGTTGGCGAAGTTGACGAAGATGCCCTGTGCGGTCTCGGGTCGCAGGTAGTGCAGCCCCTCCTCGGACTCGATCGGCCCGAGGTAGGTCTTGAGCATCATGTTGAAGTCACGCGGTTCGGTCCACTGGCCCTTGGTGCCGCAGTCGGGGCAGACGATCTCGGTCATCGACACCGAATCCGGGTCATCGAGATTCTTCTTCGCCGCGTACGCCTCCTGCAGGTGGTCCTGGCGGTGCCGCTTGTGACAGTTCAGGCATTCCACCAGCGGATCGTTGAACACCGCGACGTGCCCGGAGGCCACCCACACCTGCCGGGGCAGGATGATCGCGCTGTCCAGCCCGACGACGTCGTCGCGGCCGGTGACCACCGAGCGCCACCACTGCTTCTTGATGTTCTCCTTGAGCTCCACCCCGAGTGGCCCGTAATCCCAGGCGGACTTCGTACCGCCGTAGATCTCGCCCGATTGGTAGACGAGGCCACGGCGTTTCGCCAGGTTTGCAACGGTCTCAATGATCGAGGAAGACGGAGCCACGGGTCGACAGCCTAGCGATGAGACCGCGACGCCGGCGCCGCGGAGTCCCCGGCGGGCCATTGACATGCGCAGACCTGCATGTAATCTGTGTCCATAATGAAAATCGTTTCCACTACTGACGGCGCCGCCGAGGTGCACGAGCACGCCGGCGAGCCGTTCTGCGAGCTCCCGTCGCGGGAGATCCTGGACATCACCGGTGATCTGCTGCGCGCGCTGGCGGCGCCCCTGCGCATCGCCATCGTCCTGCAACTGCGCGAATCGCAGCGCTGCGTGCACGAACTGGTCGACGCACTGGACGTGCCCCAGCCCCTGGTCAGCCAGCACCTGCGGATCCTCAAGTCCGCGGGCGTGGTGGCCGGGGAGCGCAGCGGCCGCGAGGTGATGTACCGCCTCGTCGACCAGCATCTGGCCGAGATCGTGGTCGCCGCCGTCACCCATGCGTCCGAGGATCGCGCATGAGCGCGCCCGTGCGCTCCACCAAGCAACGCGCGGCGATCGCCGCGCTGCTGGACGATATCGCCGACTTCCGCTCCGCCCAGGAACTGCACGACGAACTGCGCAAGCGTGGCGAGGGCATCGGACTGACCACCGTGTACCGCACACTGCAGTCGATGGCGGTCGCCGGCCAGGTCGACACCCTGCGCACCGACACCGGTGAATCGGTATACCGGCTGTGCTCGCAGCACCACCACCATCACCTGGTGTGCCGGATCTGCGGGGCCACCGTCGAGGTGGAGGGCGGTGCCGCCGAGGTGTGGGCCGATCAGGTGGCGGCCGAGCACGGATTCACCGACGTCAGCCACACCATCGAGATCTTCGGCGTGTGCGCCGGCTGTGCGAAGGTCAGCTGACCCGGACGAACTCCAGCACCGCGCCCAGGGTCAGCGGGGCGAGCTCGATCTCACCCGGGGCGAACGGGTCCACCCAGGCCATCTCTTCGATCTCAGCCCCCGGTGTGGGCGGCCGATCCAGGCTGACCAGGAAGAGGTCCGCCGCGACCCGGTACCCGGGTTCATTGGCCGCCGCGGCATCGTGGTGCCCGAGCGGGCGGACCGAGTCCGCCACGATATCGGCGCCGAGCTCTTCTCGGACCTCGCGGTGCAACGCCTGCATCGGCGTCTCCCCCGGTTCGATCTTGCCGCCGGGCTGCATGAACGCCGTGGTGCCCCGTTTGCGGACCACCAGCACGCGATGACGGTCGTCGAGGACGACCGCCGCGACGATCCGGATCACCGCGTTCACGTCAGCGTGCGCCGCACGTCGGCACCGGTGGACAACACCATCATGATCAGCGTGCCCAGAGCTTCGTCGGAGAGCCCGGATCCCGGGAAGTTGTAGCGCAGCAGCACATCCGCGCTGCCCTGCTTCTCCGCCAGCGACACCGTCCCCAGCAGCGTGCCCCGGGTGTGCCCGGCCACCTTCGTGCGCAGCTCGTCGTCGAGCGGCAGATCCCAGGCCAAAATCTGGTTGAGCGAGACCATGTCCAGCCCGTCACCGACGCTCACCACGCGCAGCGAGGCGAAGGTGCCGTCATGGTGCACGGTGAGCGCACCGTCGTCCTCACGGGTGGCCGGCAACAGGGCCTCGGCGACGGCGACGAGGCGTTCCGCGAGATCCACGCTAGGCCCGCCCGAAGCGGCGGTTGCGGTTGACGTACTCCTCGCACGCCGCCCACAGGTCGCGGCGGTCATAGTCGGGCCAGAGTTTGTCCTGGAAGACGTACTCGGCGTAGGCCGCCTGCCAGATCAGGAAGTTGCTGGCGCGCTGCTCCCCCGAGGTCCGGATGAACAGGTCGACGTCGGGGATGTCGGGACGGTGCAGGTGCTTGGCGAAGGACGCCTCGCTGATGCGACCGGGGTTGATCTTGCCCGCGGCCGCCTCCTCGGCCAGTTGCCTTGCCGCCTCCACGATCTCGGTGCGCCCCCCGTAGTTGACGCAGTAGTTGACCGTGATGACGTCGTTGCCGACGGTCATCTGCTCGGCGATGTCGAACTCCTTGATGACGCTGCTCCACATGCGCGGCCGCGAACCGACCCACCGCATGTTGACACCCATGGCGTCCAGGTTCTCCCGGCGGCGGCGCACCACCTCACGGTTGAAGCCCATCAGGAAGCGCACCTCTTCGGTGCTGCGCTTCCAGTTCTCGGTGGAAAACGCGTACACGCTCAGATGCTTGATGCCCAGTTCGATGGCGCCGCAGGTGATGTCGATGAGCACCGCCTCGCCCATCTTGTGCCCCTCGGTGCGGCCCAGCCCCCGCTGGGTGGCCCACCGGCCGTTGCCGTCCATCACCACGGCCACGTGATTGGGGACCTGGTCGGCCGGGATCTGCGGGGCGACCGCCTTGGACGGATGCTGCGGCGGCCGGGAGAACTTGCCGTTGGTACGCGGCGGCAGCTCCGGGAACACCACCGGCCACGTCGAGACGTCCGGAAAGACCGGGTAGTCCTCAGGCGCCGGGGGCAGCTGCGGGTAGGTGGTCTTGCCCCGTTTGGTAGCCATGGGGCATATCCTGCCCGAACGTCCCCGCGCCGCGTTCAACGGCCGCGCTATCAACCCGGAAATATGCCTTCTGCTCTTCCCGCCAGCGCGCATCGCCACGCTCCACCAGCGGCAATGTCCGCAGTTTGCGTTCCAGATGCCACTGCAGATGCGCGGCGACCAGCCCGCTGGCCTGGCTGCGATGCGATGCGGTGGAGGCTTGCGCGAACTCCCAGTCACCGTCGTGCAGGGCCGTCATCAGGTCCATGACGGCCTGCGCGGGGGTCGCCGCACCCGACGGCCGGCAGTGCACGCACACGCTGCCACCGGCGGCGACGTGGAAGGCCCGGTGCGGGCCGGGCGCCGCACACCGGGCACATGCGGTGAGCGCCGGCGCCCAGCCGGCGATCCCCATCGCGCGCAACAGGTAGGCGTCCAGCACGAGCTCACGAGGGCGGCTGCCTTCGGCGACCGCCCGCAGCGCCGCCACCGTCAGTCCGTGCAGCGCCGGCACCGGGGCATGCTCCTCTCCGGCGAGCCGCTCCGCGGTCTCCAGCATCGCGCAGGCGCAGGTGTAGCGGCCGTAGTCACTGACGATGTCGACGGCGAACGCGTCGATGGACTGCACCTGGGTGACGATGTCGAGGTTGCGCCCGGGATGCAACTGAACATCGATGTGCGCGAAAGGTTCCAGTCGCGCCCCGAACTTGCTGCGGGTGCGGCGCACCCCCTTGGCCACCGCGCGGACCACGCCGTGCTCACGGGTGAGCAGGGTCACGATCCGGTCGGCCTCGCCGAGCTTGTGCTGGCGCAGCACCACCGCTCGATCCCGGTACAACCGCATCGGGACAGTCTGTCACCGCGCGGTGACAACGACCGCACCGCAACGCCGGATATCCTCGAGATCAGTATGGTTCCCACCCCGAGAACGCCCACCAGCATGGTTCGCACCCCCAGATTCCCCACCCTCACCCAGTTGCAGTACCGACTCGCCAGCGGCTCGACGACATCCGAGAACTTGGTACGCCAGTCCCTGGATGCCATCGAGGCCAGCCAGCCCACCCTGAACGCCTTCCGGGTGGTGCTGACCACTACGGCGCTGGCCGAGGCCGCCGAGGCCGATCGCAAACGTGCTGCCGGACAACATCTTCCACTGCTCGGGATCCCCATCGCGGTCAAGGACGACGTGGACGTGGCCGGGGTACCCACCCGATTCGGCACCGATGGCGAACTCCCCGTGGCCAGTGCGGACGCAGAGGTGGTGCGCCGCCTACGGGCGGCCGGCGCGGTGATCGTCGGGAAGACCAACACCTGCGAGCTGGGTCAGTGGCCGTTCACCAGCGGACCCGGATTCGGCCATACGCGTAATCCGTGGTCGCGCGAGCACAGCCCGGGCGGCTCCTCCGGGGGCAGCGCCGCCGCAGTGGCGGCCGGCCTGGTGACCGCCGCCATCGGCTCCGACGGCGCCGGCAGCGTTCGAATACCGGCCGCCTGGACCAATCTGGTCGGGATCAAACCGCAGCGCGGACGCATCTCCACCTGGCCGCTGCCCGAGGCCTTCAACGGCATCACCGTCAACGGGGTGCTGGCCCGCACCGTCGCCGACGCCGCCATCGTGCTCGATGCCGCCTCCGGTAACGCCCCCGGCGACCTGCACAAGCCCGCGCCGGTGCAGGTCTCCGATCATGTGGCGCGCGCTCCCGGCCCGCTGCGCATCGCGATGTCCACCGCCTTTCCGTTCAATTTCTTCCGCTCCGAGCTGCACCCGGAGATCGCCGACGCGCTGCGGGCCGTCGCCGATCAGCTGGGCCAGCTCGGGCACACCGTCATCAAGGCCGACCCGGACTACGGGCTGCGGATGTCGTGGAATTTCCTGGCCCGCTCCACGTCGGGCCTCATGGAGTGGCAGCAACGCCTGGGATCGGGCGTGACATTGGACAAACGCACCGTGAGCAACATCCGAACCGGCTGGCTGCTGTCCCAGCACACCCTGCGCAAGGCGCGGGCGGCCGAAGCGCAGGCCCAGCGCCGGGTCGGTTGGATCTTCAATATCGCCGATGTGGTGCTCGCCCCCACCACCGCGCAGCCGCCACCGCTGGTCGACGAGTACGACCGCCGCGGCCCGCTGGCCACCGACCGGGCGATGATCCGTGCCTGCCCGGTGACCTGGCCGTGGAACCTCCTGGGCTGGCCGTCGATCAATGTCCCGGCCGGATTCACCTCCGACGGGCTGCCCATCGGCGTGCAGCTGATGGGGCCAGCCGACAGCGAACCGCTGCTGATCTCCCTGGCCGCCGCCCTGGAGGCGGTGAACGGCTGGACGGTCAAGCAACCGGAACCGTGGTGGGACCGTGCCGCGCTGACGTAAGGTCACCCCCTATGACGAACACCCGCCGTTGCGCGACGGCAGTCGGCGTGGCCACCTTCGCCGCCGGGGCGATGCTGGCCGCACCCACCGCGAACGCTGACAACCGGCGCCTGAACGACGGCGTGGTCGCCAACGTCTACACCGTGCAGCACAAGGCCGGATGCGACACCGAGATCAAGATCAACCCGAAGTTGCGCCTCGCCGCCCAGTGGCACACCAACGACGTGCTCAACAACCGGGCCCTCAACGGCGATATCGGGTCCGACGGCACAACCGTCGCCGACCGGGCACGCAACGCCGGCTACGCCGGGGCCGTCGCCGAGACAGTGGCGATCAACCCGGCGCTGGCGATCAGCGGCATCGAGCTGATCAACCAGTGGTATCACCGGCCGGACTACTACGCGATCATGGCCGACTGCTCGAATGTGCACATCGGTGTCTGGTCGGAAAGCCTGCTGGACCGCACCGTGGTGGTCGCGGTGTACGGCAAGGGTGATGGCGCACCGCCGGTCCCGTCGGATATCCGCGATTTCGGCCAGGTGCCGGGCTGGACGCCATAACCCTCAGAAGCCCAAGCGCCCCAACTGTTTCGGGTCACGCTGCCAGTTCTTGGCGATCTTGACCCGCAGATCCAGGTAGACCTTGGTGCCCAGCAGCTTCTCGATCTGCAGCCGGGCGGCGGTACCGACCTCACGCAACCGGGCACCGCCCTTGCCGATGATGATGCCCTTCTGGCTGTCCCGTTCGACATAGAGGATGGCGTGTACGTCGATCAGGTCGTCGCGACCCTCCCGGGGGGTCACCTCGTCGATGACGACGGCCAGCGAGTGCGGCAGCTCGTCGCGGACCCCTTCGAGCGCGGCCTCCCGGATGAACTCGGCCATCAGGACCTGCTCGGGCTCGTCGGTGAGTTCCCCGTCGGGGTAGAACGCCGGGCCCGGCGGAAGCTTGCCCACCAGGACGTCGATCAGCACGTCGAGCTGCTCACCCCTGGTCGCCGACACCGGCACGATCTCCGCGGTGCCGCCGGTCAATTCGCTGACCGCCAACAACTGGGCGGCCACCTTCTCCTTGGGCACCTTGTCGATCTTGGTCACGATGACCACCAGCGTGGTCCTGGGGGCCACGGCGCGGATCTGGTCGTAGATCCACCGGTCACCCGGCCCGATCGCCTCGTCGGCCGGCAGGCACAGCCCGATCACATCGACGTCGGAATAGGTCGCCTTGACCAGTTCGTTGAGCCGCTCACCGAGCAGGGTGCGCGGCCGGTGCAGGCCCGGGGTGTCGACGAGGATGATCTGGAAATCGTCGCGGTGCACGATGCCGCGGATGGTGTGCCGGGTGGTCTGCGGCCGATTCGACGTGATGGCCACCTTCTCGCCGACCAGCGCATTGGTCAGCGTCGACTTACCGGTGTTCGGGCGGCCGACGAAACAGACGAAGCCGGAACGGAATTCGCCGCTCATACCGGGTTGCCCGCCCGGTCGGTGACGATGACCGCGGCCGACGGGGACAGCTCGGTCACCGCGCCGACCCCCGGGTCCTCGGCCGACCCACCGACCAGCACCACCGACTCCAGTCCGGACGCACCGCTGGACACCGCCGCGGCGACGGCGGCCTGCAGTGCGGTCAGGCTCAGCGCCGAAAGCTGCACGGGCGCCCCGGCATAGGTGCGGCCGTCCAGATCGCGCACCGCCGCCCCCTGGGCGGCTTCCGCACGGGCCATGGCACCGCGAGCCAGCACCACCAGCTTGCCGTCCTCGGCGTCGAGATCGCTCACGTGTCCTCCTCCGGTGGTGCTTCCGGGGCGATCAGCACCGTGCCGATCCGCACCCGGCCGCGATGGTCCGGACCGCCCTCGGCCCGCATCCGCAATCCGTTCCAACTGACCTGCGCGCCCGGCAAGGGCACCCGACCGAGCTCGTGGGCCAGTAGCCCGCCGACGGTATCGACCTCGAGGTCCTCGTCGATCTCCAGATCCTCGTACAGTTCGGTCAGGTCCTCGATGGGCAGCCGGGTGGATACCCGGAACCGGTGGGAACCCAGCTCTTCCCACGGCGCCACCTCGTCGGCGTCGTATTCGTCGTTGATCTCGCCGACGATCTCCTCGAGCACGTCCTCGATGGTGACCAGACCGGCGATCGCCCCGTATTCGTCGACCAGCAACGCCATGTGCTTGCGGTCGCGCTGCATCTCGCGCAGCAGGGTGTCCAGCGTTTTGGAGTCCGGCACGAACACCGCGGGGCGCATCACCTCGCCGACCCGGGTGTCGACGGGCCCGTTTGCCTGGTGGCGCGCGGCGACGGCAGGAGATTCGGTGCGGGTCTGGGCCACCAGATCCTTGAGATAGACCACCCCGACGACATCGTCGACGTTCTCCCCGATCACCGGCAGCCGGGAGTGCCCGCTGCGCACCGCCAGCGAGAGCGCCTGTGCCGCCGTCTTGTCGGACTCGATCCACACCATCTCGGTGCGCGGCACCATCACCTCGCGCGCCGGGGTGTCACCGAGTTCGAACACCGACTGGATCATGCGGCGTTCGTCATCGGCCACCACACCGCGCTGCTGGGCCAGATCGACCACCTCGCGCAGCTCGATCTCCGAGGCGAACGGCCCGTTACGGAAACCGCGACCCGGCGTCAGCGCGTTACCGATCAGCACCAGCAGCCGGCTGATCGGAGTGAGCAGCACCGAGATCGCGTGCAGCGGAAGGGCCGACGCCAGCGCAATCGTGTAGGCATTCTGCCGGCCCACGGTTCGTGGACCGACACCGATGACCACGAAGCTGACCACCACCATGGTGGCCGCCGCGGCGAACAGACCCCAGGCCACGCCCAGGTAGCCGTCCAGATAGGACACCAGCAGGACGGTGGCGCTCACCTCACACGTGATACGCAGCAGCACCACCAGGTTGATGTAGCGGGGACGGTCCAGCAGCACACCCGCCAGTCGGCTCGCGCCGGGCCGCTCCTCGCGGACCATCTCCTCCACACGGGCCAGCGAGGCGGTGCTGATCGCGGCGTCCACCGCGGCGAACAGCCCACCGAGGCCGATGAGCAGCACTGCACCCAGCAGCGGGGCGAGGCCGGTCACTGCTGGTCGAAGTATCGCGACTTGTCGAGCAGTCGGCGATCCTTCTCGTTCTGCAGGTCCTGGCGGTAGGACTCCACTTGATCGGCAACCCATTCCTCGAGCAGGCGACGTTGCAGGGCGAACATCTCCTTCTCCTCATCGGGTTCGGCGTGGTCGTAGCCGAGCAGGTGCAGCACACCGTGCACGGTGAGCAAGGCCAGTTCCTGCCCGAGCGAGTGCCCCGCCTTCTCGGCCTGAGCGGCGGCGAACTCCGGGCACAGCACGATATCGCCGAGCATGGACGGACCGGGTTCGGCCGCATCCGGTCGTCCGCCGGGCTCCAGCTCGTCCATCGGGAAGCTCATCACATCGGTCGGCCCGGGCAGGTCCATCCACCGCATGTGCAGATCCGCCATCGCCGCGGTGTCCAGCAACACCATGGACAGCTCGGCCGCCGGGTTCACATCCATCTGCGCGATGACGAACTTGGCGACGCTGACCAATTCCTGTTCGGAGACATCCATCCCCGACTCGTTCGAGACCTCGATACTCATGCGGCTCCCTCGCAGGCTCGGGTCCCGCATGTCATCTGTTCATTCGCTCCGCAAGCGTCGCTCATGCGGCTCCCTCGCAGGCTCGGGTCCCGCATGTCATCTGTTCATTCGCTCCGCAAGCGTCGCTCATCTGCGCGCACGTCCACCCGACGACCGGCGCTGCGCGCGGTTGATCAATTCCGGCTGCGCCTCGTGCCGCGAGTAGGCGTCCACTATCGCCGACACCAGCCGGTGACGCACCACGTCGGCGCTGGTGAGCTCGGCGAAGTGGATATCGTCGATGCCGTCCAGGATGTCGCTGGCCGCACGCAGACCCGACCGCGCCCCGCCGGGCAGGTCGACCTGGGTGACGTCGCCGGTGACCACCATCTTGGAGTTGAATCCCAGCCGGGTCAGGAACATCTTCATCTGCTCGGGCGTGGTGTTCTGCGCCTCATCCAGGATGATGAACGCGTCGTTGAGCGAGCGGCCGCGCATGAACGCTAGCGGCGCCACCTCGATCACCCCGGCGGCCAACAGGTTCGGGATGGCGGTCGGGTCCATCATGTCGTGCAGCGCGTCATACAGCGGGCGCAGGTACGGGTCGATCTTCTCGGTCAGCGTGCCGGGCAGGAAGCCAAGGCGCTCACCGGCTTCCACCGCGGGTCGGGTCAGGATGATCCGGTTGACTTCCTTGGCCTGCAGCGCCGCGACCGCCTTGGCCATCGCGAGGTAGGTCTTGCCGGTGCCCGCCGGGCCGATACCGAAGACGATGGTGTGCGCGTCGATGGCGTCGACATAGTGCTTCTGGTTGAGCGTCTTGGGCCGGATGGTCTTACCGCGCCGCGACAGGATGTCCAGGGTGAGCACCTCGGCCGGCGACGCGTCCACGGCCCCGGTCAGCATCGACACACTGCGGCGCACCGCGTCGGGGCTCAGCGGTTGTCCCTGGGCGATCACGGCGATCAGCTCGGTCACCACCCGCTCGGCCAGGGCGACATCGGCGGGCTCACCACTGAAGGTGATGGCGTTTCCGCGGACGTGGATGTCGGCGGTGAGCAGCTTTTCCAGGGCGCGCAGATTCTCATCGGCCGAACCCAGCAGGCCCACAATGATGTCGGGCGGAACAGTGATGCTGCTTCGTACCGGTCCAGAGATCGGGCCAGCGGTCGTCTCGCGGGGCGTCACGTGCGGTTTCGTGCCTGCTTCCTGTGCTCTCGGGTAATGATGTCGTCGAGTTTACCGCTGGTCACCGACGCGACCCAATGGTTAGTTCGGCAGGTCCCAGCGCCGGGTCAACACCCCGATCGCGCCGAGCGCCACCGCCGCGGCCGTGGAAGTGCGCAGCACCGTCGGCCCGAGCCGCACGGTGCGGGCGCCCGCACCGGCGAGCTGGGCCAGTTCCTCGTCGCTGATCCCGCCCTCCGGCCCGACCACCAGCAGCACCGAAGCGGCATCCGCCAGGCCGATATCGGCCAGCGGCACCGTGGCGGACTCGTGCAGCACCAGGGTCAACGCGTCCGGGGCGCGGCCGAGCAGGTCCGCGGTGGACATCAGGCCCTCGACCTGCGGGACGTGGGCACGCCGGGACTGCCGCGCCGCCGATCGGGCCACCGCGCCCCAGCGCCGCAACCCCTTGTCGATCTTGGCCGCCGATTCCCAGCGGGCCACGCAGCGCTGCGCCTGCCAGGCCACAAACCCGTCGGCACCGGCCTCGGTGGCCAATTCGATTGCCAGCTCGGACCGTTCGGACTTGGGCAGCGCCTGCACAACGGTCACCGCGGGTGTCGGCCTCGCGATCTCGGTGAGATCCAGCACCCGCGCGGTCAGCCGGCCCTTGACGGCCTCCTCGACGACGCTGTGCGCGACGGTGCCGGCGCCGTCGCTGAGGTCGAGTTCCTCACCGGGCCGGATCCGACGCACGTTGGAGGCGTGGAACCCTTCGTCCCCGTCGACCACGGCGATCCCGCCGACACCGGGCAGTGCGTCGACATAGAAGAGGCTTCTCATGTCAGGGTCGGGATCAGCGCCCCGAGAACGTCTCACGCAGCCGGCTGAACAGCCCGCCGTTGTTCGACCCGGCGCCGTGCGCGGACTTCACTTCGGCGACATCGCGCGGGCGGTGCTCCTTGAGCTTGCGCAGCAACTCCGAATCGGTACCGTCCAGGCGGGTCGGCACCAGCACCTCCACATGGGCATGCAGATTGCCGCGCACCCCGGAGCGCAGGTGCGGCATACCGTGCCCGCGCAGCGTGGTCACCGCACCCGGCTGGGTCCCCGGCGGGATGACCAGCTCGGTGGGGCCGTCGATGATGGCGTCCACGGTGACGGTGGTGCCCAGCGCGGCGTCGAACATCGGCACCGACACCGTGCAGTGCAGGTCGTCGCCGTCGCGGACGAAGATGTCATGGGGTTGCTCGTGCACTTCGACATACAGGTCGCCGGCCGGTCCGCCGCCGGGGCCGACCTCCCCCTGCGCGGCCAGGCGCACCCGCATACCGTCGCCGACACCGGCCGGAATCTTGACGCTGATCTCGCGACGGGCCTGCACCCGGCCGTCACCGCCGCAGCGGTGGCACGGGTCGGGGATGACCTCGCCGACCCCGCCGCAGACCGGACACGGGCGCGACGTCATCACCTGACCGAGCAACGAACGCTGCACCGACTGCACCTCGCCGTGGCCCTTGCAGGTATCGCAGGTCTTGGGCACCGAGTTGCCGTGGGTGCCCTTGCCCTGGCACAGATCGCATAGCACCGCGGTGTCGACGGCCACCTGCTTGGTCACCCCGGTGGCACACTCGGCCAGGTCCAGCCGCATCCGCAGCAGCGAGTCCGAGCCCGGGCGCACCCGGCCGATCGGCCCGCGCGAGCCCGCGCCGCCCCCGAAGAAGGCCTCGAAAACGTCACCCAAGCCGCCGAATCCGCCGGCGAACCCGCCGCCGCCCGCGCCCGCGTTCTCCATCGGGTCGCCGCCGAGGTCGACGATGCGGCGCTTCTCCGGGTCGGAGAGCACCTCATAGGCGAGCTGGATCTCGGTGAAGCGTGCCTGGGCCGCTTCGTCGGGGTTGACATCGGGATGCAGCTCACGGGCCAGCTTCCGGTAGGCGCGCTTGAGCTCCGAATCACTGGCGCCCTTGCTCACGCCGAGCAGACCGTAATAATCGCGTGCCACGCTAAAAACCTCTCTCGTGCCGCCGTCGGCGGCATTCCCTCATCGGGTGCCCAGGACTTCACCTATGTAGAGAGCAACTGCGGCGACGTTCGCGATGGTTCCCGGATAGTCCATCCGGGTGGGACCGACCACGCCCATTCCGCCGTACACCTTGCCCGAGCTGCCGTAGGTGGTGCTCACCACCGACGTTCCCAGCATCTGCTCGGCCTCGGTCTCGTGCCCGATACGCACCGTGACCTTACCGGCCTGCTGTTGGGCGGCGAGCAGCCGTAGCACCACCACCTGTTCCTCGAGCGCCTCCAGCACCGAGCGCAGCGACCCACCGAAGTCGGCGGTGTTGCGGGTGAGGTTCGCGGTGCCGCCGAGCAGCAGCCGTTCCTCGGTGTGCTCGACGAGGGTTTCGACCAGGACGGTGGCCGCCCGGCCCACCGCGTCACCGAGACCGCCGTGGCCGTCCAGCGTGCTGGCCAGGTCCGCCACGGCCACCGAGGCCGCCGAGAGCGGTTTGCCTTCCAACGCCGAACCGAGCCGTTCCCGCAGCTGCGCGAGCTGCCCGTCGTCGATGGCGTCACCGAGCTCGACGACCCGCTGGTCGACCCGCCCACTGTCGGTGATGACCACCAGCAGCAGTTTGGCCGGGTTCAGCGCGACGACCTCCAGGTGGCGCACCGTCGACGAGGACAGTGTCGGGTACTGGATGATGGCGACCTGGCGGGTCAGCTGGGCCAGTAGCCGCACCGCCCGGCGCAACACATCGTCGAGGTCGACGCCGGATTCCAGGAAGCTCAGGATGGCCCGGCGTTCGCTGGAGGACATCGGCTTGACGTCGTCGAGCCGGTCGACGAACTCGCGGTAACCCTTCTCGGTGGGTATCCGCCCCGAGCTCGTGTGCGGTTGGGCGATGTAGCCCTCGGCCTCAAGGACAGCCATGTCGTTGCGCACCGTGGCGCTCGAAACGCCCAGGTTGTGGCGTTCGACGAGGGTCTTGGACCCGATGGGCTCCTTGGTGGCGACGAAGTCGGCGACGATGGCCCGCAGCACTTCGAAGCGGCGGTCATCCGCACTGCCCATTGTTCACCTCCCCTTTGCCGTCTGCTGTGCCGCTATTTTACGGGGACCAGCAGCGCATATTCACCGCGACACAGATCACGTGCCGCCGGGACCCCGCGAGGATGGTTCCACCGGCAAGGACTTCGCCGACATCGGCCGTCGTTTGCGGTTAACCTCGCAGCATGGGAGCCCTCCGGTGATCTTCAAAGGTGTCCGCGATGGCAAGCCGTATCCCGAGCACAATCTGACCTACCGGCAGTGGGCGCAGATTCCGCCCCGCCAGATCCGGCTCGACGAGTTGGTCACCACCACCACCGTGCTCGCCCTGGATCGGTTGCTCTCCGAGGATTCGACGTTCTACGGGGATCTGTTCCCGCACGCGGTGCGCTGGCAGGGCATCGTCTACCTGGAGGAAGGGGTGCACCACGCGGTGCGCGCGGCCCTGCGCAACCGGACGGTGTTGCACGCCCGGGTCTACGAGATGGACGACGCGCTGCCGGCCTGACCCCACCTCTTGCGCCGAAACAGCATTCCAGAAGGCCCTTACTCGCACGTCGGCGTCAGGAACGCTGTTTCGGCCCGGCGCGCAGCAGCATCACCGCGGTGAGGATCTGCCAGGCGAAGATCGGGTAGACGCTGCCGCGTTCCCAGCCGCCCACCTGACTCGGCGCGGTGGCCGTGACCAGCAGGCAGACCAGGCCCAGCGCGCCCAGTGTGATCGACGCCGTCCGGTAGGCCGCCGCCAGGGGCGCACCCGATCCGGCCAGGGCGGCCGCGTTCCCGCCGACGATCGCCAGCACCGCCCCGACGATATGCGCGGGGTTACCCTGCCCACTGTGCACGACGGCGATCAGCACGTTGCCGATACCGTTGCCGACGGCGAAGGCCAAGAACCACAACTGTTTTCGTGCTGCGGCGACGAGTAGCGCGGCGGCCGCGAAGCACACGCCCTGGACGGCGAAGGCCGCGTTCATCAACGGGGCCCGCGGGGAAACGCTGGGGTCACCGAGGGTGCTGATGTAGTCGGTGCGGTAGCTGTACCCGGGCAGCGCCGCCGCGGCGAATGCCTCGGCGAGCAGGTACCCGGCCGCGGCCAGCAGCCACAGCAGCGCGGCCGCGCGCCCCCTCCTCGCCGGAACAGCATTCCGGACGACCTTCACTCGCACCTCCCCTTCACCCGCACAGTCTCACCGACGATGTCGGTGGCCCCGACCACGATCACGCCATGAGCGACATCATCATCGGCAGTGAAGCGCTGCGGGACGGCACCGTCACCAGGCACGAGCTCCAGCATCATCACCGGCCCGTCTTCGCGAACATCCATGCGCCGAAGAACCGCATCCTGACGCTGCGGGACACCACCGTCGCGGCGTGGCTGTGGACACACCGCGACGGCGTGGTGACCGGTGTCGCCGCGTCGGCCCTGCACGGCGCGGAGTGGGTCGACGCGGCCACCCCGATCGAGCTGATCCGCACGACCGTCACCCGGGCGCCGTGCGGCATCGTGGTGCGCAACGAACGGCTGGCCGTGGACGAGACGACGATCGTCATGGGCTTACCGGTAGCCACCCCGGCACGAGCGGCCTTCGATCTGGGTCGCTATCAACGCCGAGGTCCGGCACTGGCACGCCTTGACGCGTTGATGCGTGCGGCCCCGTTCGATCCCGACGAGGTGATGGCGCTGACGGCTCGCTATGCCGGGGCACGCGGGGTGGCTCGGCTCAGGTCGATCCTGCCGCTGGTCGACGGCGGCGCGGCCTCACCCCAGGAGACACGGCTGCGTCTGATGTTCATCGACGCCGGCCTTCCGTGGCCGACGACGCAGATCGCCGTGGTCGACCGGTGCGGACGACACCTACGCACCCTCGATATGGGCTGGGAGGACTACAAGGTGGCCATCGAGTACGACGGTGAACAGCATCAGACGAGCCGTCCGCAGTACGTCAAGGACCACTGGGTGTTGCCGCAGCTGGCCGAGATGAACTGGAACGTCATCCAGGTCATCAGGGAAGACCCACGACGCCGAGATCGTCAACCGCGTGTGCCGCGCGTTACGGGAACGCGGATGGGACGGCCAGATGCACACCCGCATCCCCGAAAATGCATCCAGGAAGCCAATGTTCGAGTACACGCCGTCTGGAATGCTGTTTCGGCGAGAGGCGGGTTAGGACATGGCGTCGCGCAGGCTTCTGGGCCGCAGGTCCGACCAGTTCTCCTCCACATAGGCCAGGCAGTCCGCTCGGCTGCTCTCCCCGAACACGACCCGCCACCCGGCCGGGAACTCGGCGAAGGTCGGCCACAGGCTGTGTTGCTCCTCGTCGTTCATCAGGACGTAGAAGGTGCCGTCCTCGTCATCGAACGGGTTGTTGCTCATCGACTCTCCTCGCAGCGGCATCGGTCTTGGTGAAAAACTCCGACCCCAGCACCCGGTCGGACAAGCGGCCCAGGCAGCTCAGGTTGGGGAACCCGGGTCCCTGGGTGAGGCCGGCCAGGCCCGGCAGGAACAGCTTGGGCTCGACATCGTTGACCGACAGGTCATGGCCGATCGACTCCTGGATGCTGTCGGCGTCGAGGGCCTTGCCCATGCCCAGCTCCAGCATGTCGAGCGCGTCCTGGCGCAGCAGCGGCACGAACCACATTGCGTTGGCACCGGATCCGTCGATGACCAGGTCGAAACCGTGTACCGTCTCCAGCCGTTCCCCGCCCCGTTCGGTCTGCAGGGTCAACCGGATGCGCTCGTCGCGGGCCACCGCGTGCGCCACCCGGCCGCGCAGATGCCGGATCCGGTCATCGGCGAGCAACGCCTCCTGTACGCGCACCGAGAACACCCCACGATCCGTGCGGTTCATGGCGTCCCGCTTCTCGGCCAGCGTGAGACCGGCCCAGTGGATGGGATCGGAGTACAGCGCGTTCTCGAAGAATCCCTCGCCGCGGGTGAACAACGTCACCTGCGGTGAGATCACCGTGATGGTCGAAACCCGGTGCCGGAAAAGCTCATCCAGCATGGTGCCGGCCGTCTCGCCACCGCCGACGACGGCCACCCGGTCCGCGGCGATCAGCTCGTGCTGGGACGCACGGTGCCAGAACTGGGCGATCGAGAGCACCCGCGGGTTGCCCGGCAGGATGGACCGCTCGGCCTGCCCGGGCCCGGTCACCATCAGGGCGTCGGCGTGCACGGCACCCTCGCGGGTGCCCAGTTCCCAGCGCACCCCGTCCCCGTGGTCCTGCAGGCCGATCTCGGCGACATCCCCATGGCGGACCGTCATCCCGGTGTTGTCGGCCACCCACCCCAGGTACTGGCTCCAGCGCTTATGGGTCGGGGCGGGACGTCCACGGTCGATCCACTCGGAGAACTGCCCGGTCGAGATCAGATAGGACTGCCAGCTGTGCCGCATCATCCGCTGATCGAGTTCGGCATTGCGCCGCGGCACCAACGCCGACTGGTAGGGGAAGCCGATGTCCTTCTCCGGCCCCGTGCCCAGCCGGTGCTGCCCGTCGGTCCAGCCTCCGGCGGGCTGCCAGTTGGCGCCCACCGCGGTGCGTTCGATGGCCACCACATCGGGGGCCGGCACGCCCATCGCGCGCAACTCGGCGGCCTTGGCGGCCACCGCGATCGCCTTCACACCGGCGCCGATGACGGCGAGTGTCTTGGTCATCTCAACCCCTTTGTCATGAAATCACCTCTCGTAGGGCGTCCTGCCACAGCGCCTGGAATGTCGCGACGTCGTCGGCGGACAGAATGTCGGGCAGTGTGCGCCACTGCGTGCCAAGCACCGGTGCGCCGTCCTTGTCCACAATCGCCGCATTGAGCGTGATCTCATGGCGCACCGCCAGATCCGGCTCCGGTACCCGGGAGACCTGGGACAGCAGGTCGCGCTCCAGCGTCAACGCCGAACCGGCCGGCGCCTGCCGCATCCGGCCCAGGTAGTTCAGCAGGATCTGCGGGCCGCGGTAGGCGCCGAGGCGCTGGGCGGTATCGGTACGCAGGTAGCGCAGCAGCGCGTAGTCGATACCGTCCCCCGGCATCGCGGCCAGCGTGGTGGTCACCGCAGCGAGATCCGACGATTCCAGACGCACCGGGTAGATCGCGCTGAGCAGCCCCACCGTGTCGCCGGTGTCGATCCGACGCCCTGTGTGCCCGGCCGAGACCACGCCGTCGGCACGCCCGTGCGTTTCTAGCGCCAAAAGCGTTGCGGGCGTGGTCTGCCCGCGCCTTTGGCGCCACTTGGTCAGCGCCCGGGCGGTGGCCGCGGCCAACACCTCGGGCACCGGGATCGGCGCGGCCAGCAGCTGCGCGGTGACGGTGCGCCCTACGAAGGACATCGACACCGCCACATCCGCGGCGCGGTCGGTGTCCGGGCACACCCGGCGGGTGCCGATATCGGGATCGGCACCGGCGAGTTGACGTTCCCAATACCCGCAGGTGTCGAGCGTGCGGGCCCGCTCGCTCAGCAGGCGCGCCCACTGCCGCAGTGAGGTGTGCTCGCGCACCGCAACAGGCGCCCGTCCCGCGGCCAGGGCGTGCCAACCACTTTCGAGCTCCCCCAGCACGATCTGCCAGGACGCCGGATCCATCGCCAGCACGTGGGCGGTCAGCACCAGGATCTCGGCGCCGCTGTCATGGTGCAGCCAGACGGCGGCGAACATCGCGCCCCGTTCGGGGTCCAGACGCTGCACCGCGGCGTCGGTGTGCCGGGCGACGGCCGCCGCCAGGTCGCCCGACTCCCGCGCCTCGGTGAGCGGATCGCACACCGGATGGTCGACCAGTGTCATTGCCGCACGGTCCAATCGGCTACGCAGCGCCGCATGTCCGTCGATCACCGCGCGCAGTAGTGCCGCCAGCTGTTCGCGGGTGGCGCCCCCGGGCAGCCGGATCACCTCGGTGGAGGCCAACCTTCGCGGATCACCGTGGGCCAGCAGCCAGTGCCCGGCGGGCAGCAGCGGTATCGGGCCGGTGTCGTCGGCATCGGGCTGTTCGGCATCGCCATCGGCGTCGATCGCCGCGGCGAGTTCGCGGATACTGGCGCATTCCAGCATCAGCCGGGCCCGCAGGGACACCCCGCGCCTGCGCACCGCCTGCACCACCGACAGCGCCACGATGCTGTCCAGACCGAGGTCGAGGAAGTCGGCGTCGACGTCGACCACGGTGGTGTCCAGCAGTTCGCCGAGCACCTCGGCCAGCACGATCTCGGTCTCGGTGCTGGGTGCGGCAGACTGGTCTGCGCCGCCCGCGCGGTGGGTGTCGAACGCGGCCAGGGCGGCATCGTCGACCTTGCCGTGCGAGGTCAGCGGAATCGCCTCGACGTCGATGATGTGATGTGGAACAAGATATTTCGGCAGCACACCGGTCAGCATCCTGCGCAGTTCGACCGTGCTGGTATCGGTGACCACATAGGCCGTCAGCCGCGGACCGCTGCGGTGCCGGCGCACCGCGACATGCGCCTGCCGGACACCGGGATGGCGGTGCAGAGCGGCCGCCACCTCCGCGGGCTCCACCCGGAACCCGCGGATCTTGACCTGGTCGTCTCTGCGGCCGAGGAACTGCAGGGTCCCGTCCGGCAGGCGGCGCACGATGTCACCGGTGCGGTACATCCGTGCGCCGGGGGTGGCGGGATCGGCGACGAAGCGGGCCGCGGTCTCCCCCGCGCGCCCCAGGTAACCGCGGGTCAGCTGGGCGCCCGCCAGGTACAGCTCACCGGCCACCCCGACCGGCACCGCGCGCAGCCAGCTGTCCAGCACCTGCGCGGTCATCGACCCGGTCGCCCGGCCGATGCAGGGCCGGGCACTGTCGGCAATCGCGGCCACGACGGCCTCGACGGTGGTCTCGGTCGGTCCGTAGCAGTTGTGGGCCCGCACACCGGTGCGCTCACATTCGGCGCGGATCCCCTGCCAGGCCGCGAGATCGATGTTCTCCCCGCCGAGCGCCAAAACCGCCAGCGGCACCGTCGACAGCAGTCCGGCCGCCCGCAGTTGGGTGAACATCGACGGTGTGGTGTCGATCATGTCCAGACCGAAGCGCCCGATGGTGGCGACCAGCGCCTCGGCGTCGCGTTGCACGTCGTCACCGACGATGTGTACACGGTGGCCACCGAGCAGCGCGACGAGCGGCTGCCACGCCGCGTCGAAGGTGAACGACCAGGCGTGCGCGATGTTCAGCGTGCGGCCCAGCCGGGACTGTGCCGGACTCAGCACGTCACGCACGTGAGCATGCCCGTAAGCCAGCAACGCGCTGTGCGTTCCTATGACACCCTTGGGTTTTCCGGTCGTTCCCGAGGTGAAGATGATGTAGGCGCCCTGCTCCGGCCGGATCCGGGCCGGCCGGAAACCCGGCCCGGTTTCGGCGCCCGCGGCGGACAGCAGAGCGTCATCGATGACGAGTTCGGCGCCGGTCTGACCGAGGATCTCGCGCACCCGTTCGGCGGGCATCCCCGGATCCAGCGGCACGATCATGCCGCCGGCCTTCAGCACGCCCAGCATGGCGACCACGTAGTCGGGACTGCGCGGCAACAGGATCGGCACCGGGGTCTCCGCGCCGACACCCCTGCGCTGCAGTTCGGCGGCCACCCGGTCGGCGGCGGCGTCGAACTCACGGTAGCTCAGTTGGCCTGCCGCACCGAACCTGGACGCGGTGGCCGGGTCCCAGCTCAGCGCGATCTCGTCCGGACGCTCGGCCGCCACGGCGGATACCGCGGTGTGGAAACCCTCCACCGCACTGCCGGATTCACCGATCTCGGTGCTGGTGAGCTCGGCGTCGAGGGTGACCGTCACCTCCCGCATCGGGCGTCCCCAGCATGCCAGCAGGCGCCCCACGACGGCCAGCACCCGCTGCCCGAGGGTTTGTGGATCGAGCAATCCCAGCGCGCCGTCCAGGGTTTCGACCAGCACGGTGAGACGTCCGTGCGTCGGGTGCGCGGCGATGGTGACCGGGAAATGCGCCAGGCTCTCCAGCGCGGCGGGGCGGATCACCGCGGAGCCGAGATCGAACTCGCTGCTGCCGACGAGTCCGCCGGGCGGGAAGTTCTCGTACACCAGCAGCGTGTCGTACAACTCGCCGATGCCGCCCGCCGCGCGTAACTCGGTGTGGCTCAGGTAGCCGTGGTCACGCAGTTCGGCCGCCTCGCGCTGCAGCGCACGACACAGCGACCCAACCCGCTCGGTGGGGTCGAGCCGGATCCGCAGCGGCACGGTGTTGATGAACAGCCCCACCATGGCCTCAACCCCGGACAGCTCGTCGGGACGACCGGAGACGGTCACCCCGAACACCACATCGGAGCGATCGGTGAAGGCGGACAGTATTGCCGCCCAAGCCATCTGAAACAGGGTGCTGACGGTGACGCCGCGCGCCCGGGCGGCCTCCAGCAGGGCGTCGGTGGCCCGCTCGTCGAGCTCCACCTCGGTGCGGGTGGGCAGGCCTGCCGTGGCCTCGCCGCCCAGGGCCGGGGTCAGCAGCGTCGGGCCGTCCAGGTCGGCGAGGTGGGCGCGCCAGCGCTCCCTGCTGATTTCCGGGTCCCGGCCGGCCAGCCAGCCGATGTAGTCACGGTAGGGTCGCGGCGCGGGCGGCAGCGCGGCGAGATCGCCACCGGCCCGGTACAGCCCGATGAGCTCGCCGACGAACACCGGCAGCGACCAGCCGTCGATGACGATGTGGTGCGCGACCACCACCAGCCGCCAGCTGAGTTGCGGCAGCTGCACCAGCAGGAACCGGATCGCCGGGCCCTTGCCGAGGTCGAATGGCCTGCTGCGCGCCTCGGCCTCCAGCGCCGCGGCCTCATCCGCGCTCGCCACGACGTGCTGCCAGGGCAACTCGAACGTCGACGGGACCACGGCGACCGGCCGGCTCAGATTGCCCTGGAAGAAGCTGACCCGCACGTTCGGGTGGCGTTCCAGCATCGTCTCGGCGCAGGATCTCAGCAGGTCGGGGTCCAGGTCACCCTCGATATCCGCGGCCATCGCGATGAAATACGGGTCGGCTCCGGCTTCCCGGTCGGTGAGACCGGCCAGCGAATACAGCCCCTGCTGCAGCGGGCTCAGTGCCATCACATCGGTGATGGTGGGTCTGTCCGCGGGCTGGGCGCCGGCCACGGTGGGACTGGGGGGTCCGGCCATCAGTTGTCGGTGCCCCATCCCGCGGTCAACGCGGCCAGCTCGTCGGAGGACAGCCCGGAGGCCGCCATCGGCTCGTGGTGGGCATCGACGCTCACGTCGGCGTGGGTCACCTTCGCGTCGACGGCGGCGGCGAGTTCGGCCAGCACGGGATGCTCGAACACCATCCGAGCGGTCAACGGCATCCCGGCATCGCGGGCCCGCGCCGCCAGCTGCACGGCCAGGATGCTGTCCCCGCCGAGGGTGAAGAAGTCATCGAGGCGACCGAACCGCTCCGCCGACAGCAGGTCGGTCAGCATGGCCGCCAATGCGCGTTCGGTCTCGGTGCGGGCCGGTTCACTCGGCGCGGCACTGGTGATGACCGGCCTCGGCAACGGACCGGTCAACGCATCCAGCACAGTGATCGGCAGTGCCGCAAGCGGTTCCGGTAGCGCGGCGGTGTCGAGCGGGGACGCCGGGTCGGTCAACACCACGTACGCACCCAGCACCGGGCCGCCGCGGGTCTCCCAGTATCTGGTCGCCGCCGCGGCCACGCCGGGTAGGGCCTCCAGTGCGGCCTGCACCTGCAGATCACCGCTGGCCACATACTCCAGACCACCCTCGGCACTCCACCGGGCGCGATCACCGGTGCGGTACAGGTAGGCGGTGTCATCGGAGTCCCGGTACGGGTTCTCCGGGTAACGGAGCGCGGTTGCGGGCGTGGCCGTGCGGGCGGCGGCGTCGACACCGCCACCGGCGTAGTAGACCTCACCGGTCACCCCGACGGCGGCCGGGTTCAACCAGTCGTCGAGAACGAACACCCGATCGGCCCCGGCAGTCTGCGGCAGGCCCGTCCGTGGTGAGGTGGCGTGGCTCCACTGCGTCACCGTATGGGCGGCGTCCGCGATGGCGATATCACGCAGGGTGGCGTCCGGGTTGTCGGCGAACACCGCGATGACCCGGCCCAGCCAGCTGACCAACCGCTGCGCGGTCTCCGGGCGGTAGAGCTCGGTGCGGTAGATGACGGTGCCCTGGTATCCCGCCGGGCTACCGTCGGCGGCCATCTCGGCGAAGAAGTTCAGCGACAGATCGGCGTGCGCCACGTCGAACGTCGGTTCCAGTGCGGTGAAACGGGTTTCGCCGTCCTCGGAGACGTCGATGACCTGGTCGGACGGCAGTTCCTCGCGCACGTGGACCACGACGCCGAACAGCGGGTTGCGCGACAGCGTGCGCACCGGACTGACCGCGTCGACGACGCGGTCGAAGGGCAGGTCCTGATGCGCATAGGCGCCCAGTGCCATCTCCCGGGCCCGGCGCAGCACCTCACGCACGGTCGGGTTGCCGTCCAGCCGGTTACGCAGCACCACGATATTGATGAAAAAGCCGATCAGGCCGTCGAGTTCGGGCTCGGTGCGCCCGGCCACCGGGGTGCCGATCGGGATGTCGGTCCCCTCACCGGCCTTGTGCAGGGCGACCGCGACGGCGGCCTGCAGCAGCATGAACTCGGTGATACCGAGTTCGCGGGTCAGTCCCGCCAACCGTGCGCGGGTGTCGGCGTCGATGGTGAACGGCAGCGCCGCGCCTTCGCCGTCAGGCACCGGCGGGCGCGGGAAGTCCGGGCGCAGCCCGTTGTCCTCCGGCAGGCCCGCGAGCTGTTCCACCCAGTAGTCACGCTGGGCGGCGATGCTCTCGGTCTGGCCGCCGAGCAGCTGCGCCTGCCACGCCGCGTAATCGGCGTACTGCACCGGCAGCGGCGCGAAGTCCGGCTCCTGCCCGGCGCTGCGGGCCCGGTAGGCGGTCAGGATGTCGGTGAACAGCACACCGGCCGACCAGTGGTCGGCGGCGATGTGATGCACCACCAGCGACAGCACATGCTGGTCCGGCGCGCCGTGGGCATCATCGGATGTCGTCGAGAGCACCGCGGCCCTGATCGGCCACTCGTGCTCCAGGTCGAAGCAGTGCCGCCGTTCGGCCGTCAGCTCGGCGTGCAGCCACTCCTCGCCGACGCCGCGCGCCCGCCGGACCGGGACCGCCGCGCCGGGGTGGATGATCTGGTACGGCGAACCGTCGATCTCCCGGTAGGTGGTGCGCAGGATCTCGTGCCGGTGCACCACATCGGTGACCGCCGCGACGAAGGCCTGCGGGTTGTTCGGTCCGCTCAGGCGCGCAGCGAACGGAATGTTGTTGACCGGGTTGGGGCCGTCGATACGGAACTGGAACCATTGCCGCAGTTGGGCCGCCGACATCTGCCGCGGACCGTCGTGCGCGACGGCCACCATGGCCGGCCGGTCGGAGCGACCGCCGGCCGCGGCGACGGTATCGATGTGCGCGGCGATTCCGCTGACGGTGCCGAGCTCGAAGATATCCTGCACCCCGATGTCCACCCGACAGCGTGCCCGTACCGCCGCGACCAGCTTGGTGGCCAACAGCGAATGTCCGCCGAGTTCGAAGAACGAGTCATCGGCGCCCACGGTGTCGCGGCCGAGCAACTCGCCGAACAGCTCGGCGACCTCCCGCTCGGTATCGCTGCCGGGTTCGCGGTACGCGGTGGCCACGATGATTTCGGGTTCCGGCAACGCTTTTCGGTCGATCTTGCCGTGCGCGGTGATCGGGATCTCGTCGATCACGACATAGGCCGCGGGGATCATGTACTCGGGCAGGGCGGCGGCGACGCGAGCCCGGATCCGGTCGATCTCGACGCCACCGGATTCGCCGGCCGCCGTGACATAGGCGACCAGGCTCTTACCCAACCCGGGTGCGTCGCTGACCACGACGACGGACTGGCCCACCGACGGGTCCACCGAGATCGCGGCGGCCACCTCACCGAGTTCGATCCGGAAGCCGCGGATCTTGACCTGCTCATCGGCGCGGCCGACGAATTCGATGTCGCCGTCGGCGTTACGCCGGGCGAGGTCACCGGAGCGGTACATCCGCATTCCCGGGTTGAACGGGTCGGCGACGAAACGCTCGGCGGTCATGCCCGGTCGGCGATGGTAGCCGTGCGCGACATGTGTTCCACCGATGTAGATCTCGCCGATCACCCCGACCGGGACGGGCTGCAGGTGGTCGTCGAGAAGGTGCATGGTGGTGTTGATCTTCGGGGTGCCGATCGGCACGATGCGCGACCCCTGCTTGCCCTCGACCTTGTAGCGGCTGCAGTTGAGCACCGTCTCGGTGGGCCCGTAGAAGTTGTGCAGCAGGGCGTCGAAGGTGGCATGGAACTTGTCGGCGACCTCGCCGGGCAGCGCCTCGCCGCCGATCGGGACACGCTGCAGCGTCCGCCATTCGTTGACCCCGGGCAAGGACAGGAACAGCCCCAGCAGCGACGGGACGAAATGCATCGACGTGACGCCCTCGGTGCGGAGCAGGTCGGTCAGGTAGCCGATATCGGTGAGGCCGTCGGGTTTCGGGATGACCAGGCGGGCGCCGGCGGCGAGCATGCCGAAGATCTCACCGATGGACACGTCGAAGCCCTGGGAAGCCACCTGGAGCAGGCGATCCTGATCGGACACCTGGTATTCCGGACCGAACCAGGCGAAATACTCGGCGATCGGCCGGTGCGGCACCGGCACACCCTTGGGCAGGCCGGTCGAGCCGGAGGTGTAGATCAGGTAAGCGGTGTTCTCCGGCAGCAGCGGACGCACCCGATCGGCGTCGGTGGGGTCGGCCCCGGGATAGCCGTCCAGGTCGGCGCCCAGTTCGCGCAGCACGACCGAGGGGGCGGAGTCGGCGAGGATGTAGTTGAGCCGGTCTTCGGGGTAGCTCGGGTCGACCGGCAGGTACACCGCACCGGCCTTCACGATGCCGAGGGCGGCGATGACCAACTCGGGCGATTTCTCCATCAGCACCGCGACGCGGTCTTCGGTCCCGATTCCCTGGCTGATCAGCTTGTGCGCCAACCGGTTCGCTGTCTCGTTGATCTCACGGTAGCTGTAGTGGCGACCCTCGTACACCACGGCGGTCACCTCGGGCGTCTTGGCCGCCTGCTCCTGCACCAACGCGGCCAGGGTGGTCGCGGGGCTGTCGAACCGCTCACCGCACGACACCGTGCGCATCCACTCGGCGTCCGCCACGGACAGGACGTCCAGCCGTGCCACCGGGCGCTGCGGGTGCTCCAACGCGCTGTCCAGCAGTACCGCAAAGGATTTCAGCATGCGCGCAGCCAGGTCCGCGTCGATGATCTCGGTGAGGTGCTCGGCCTCCACCACCGCGTTCGTCCCGTCCCACTCGACCATGAAGCCCAGCGGCAGCTGGGTGACGTGCCCGCGCAGGTCACCGCGGCGGCACTGCACCCCCTCGGGGCGGAAGCCACCGCCGTCGGGTTCACGGAATCCGAAGCTCACCCGCGTCATCCGCTCGGCGCCGTGACGCCGGTCTGGATTGAGTTCCCGCACCACCCGATCCAGGTTGATGCGCTGGTGGGCGAAGGCGCCCAGGGCGGTGTCGCGGGTGTCGAGGACCAGCTCACGGAATCCTCGGGTCGGCTGCGGACGCAGCCGCATGGCCACCGTGTTGCCGTAGTAGCCGATGGCGTCGTCGGTGCCGCGGTTGAGGACCGGGCTGGCCACCAGGAAGTCATCGGTGTGGGTGTAGCGGTAGATCAGCACACCGAAGGCGGCGAGCAACACCATGTACGGGGTGGACCCGGTCTCGCGGGCCAGCACGGCCACCTTGGCGACAGTCTCGGGCGCCAGCGCCAGCGAGCTGCGCTGGGAGCGGAATCCGGTCGGGACCGCCGATCCGGTCGGCCCCGGAAGCTCCAGCGGCTCGGGCGGATCGGCGAGCACGGCGCGCCAGTGCGCCAGATCCTGGTCGGTGGTGTCGGGTGCCGGGGCCGGGGGCCGCGGCGCGGGGCCGAGGTCGGCGCCACCGTAGGCCGCGGTGAGATCGGCGAAGAACACCCGCCAGCTGCCGTCGTCCCAGGCGATGTGGTGGGCGACGAGCAGCATCACGTGCTCGTCGGCAGCCAAGCGCACCAGCGTGATCCGCAGCGGCGCGTCGGCGGCCAGGTCGAAGCTCCGGCCGAACTCCCGCTGGGCCAGTACCTCCAGGCGCAGGCCGCGGGCCCGCTCGGACATCTCCGAGAGGTCGTGCAGCGCCCACCCCGGGGTCAGGTCGTCGTGCAGGACGGCCCGCGGTTCGCCGTTCTCGTCGGCGGCATAGGTGGTGCGCAGCACCGGGTGCCGGCGTGCCACCGCGTTCAGCGCGGTGTGCAGCCGGCCGGCGTCCAGTGCGCCCGTCAGCCGGTAGGACAGGCTGATGTTCAGCAGCACCCCGGTCGGGTCGAGCGCCTGCACGAACCACATCCGGCGCTGGCCGTCGGACAGTGCCCGCTCATCGCCCTCGGCGGCGGCGTTCTGGGCCAGGCCGCGCTCGGCGAGTTTGCGGCGCATCAATTCGAGGCGGGATGACGCAACGGTTGCGGATACGGTGTCAGTCACTTCAGGCGTGCCTTCTTCTCAGGTCGTGTCAGGTGCTCAAGTACCTCTTCGACGGTGGCCCCGCCGAGGATGGTTGCCAGCGGCACATTGACCCCGGCGGCTGTCTTGAGCTTCTTGCGTAGGTCGAGCGCCAACAGTGAGTCGACGCCCAGATCGAGCAGTGAGGCGGAGGGCTCCAGCGCCGTATCCGCCGGCAGGTTGAGCACCGACCCGAGTGCCACCCGCAGGATGCCGGCCTCATCCAGCCCGTCCGTTGACATTTCCGGCGGCCCGGCCGCCGGCGGCTGCGCCGGCGCTTCCCCCAGGAACATCTGCAGCCGGGTCGGGTCGGCGGTGAACACCAGCGGGTCCCCGGCGAAGTCCCGCAGGCAGACCTCGACGGCACGCTCCGGTGCCATCGCGAGCAGCCCGGACCGCTGCACGCGGGCGACCTCGTCGGCATCGATGATGCCGGGCTGACCCTCTGCGCCCGGCCACAGCCCCCAGCGCACCGATGTGCAGTGCCTGCCATCGCCGCGCAGTTGCCCCGCCATCACGTCGAGCAGCCGGTTCGCCGCCGCGTACGCGGTGTGACCCTGGCCGCCCCACAGGCCGGATACCGAGGAGCACAGGATGATTCGCGCATCGTCGCGCAGCGGCCAGGCTGCGGTGAATCCGGCAAGCCCGGCCACCTTCGCCGCTACGGTGGCGGCGAATCCCGCACCGGTGAGCTCGCGGTGCCCGGTGATGGTCGCCGCCCCCGCGGCATGGATGACCAGCGACGCACCGCCGGAACCGAATTCGGCCGCCACGGCGGCCACCGCCTCGGGATCGGTGATATCGCAGGGCGGTGCCAGCACCTCGACACCGACCCGACGCTGTGGGTCGGCCCCGGTGCGTCCGAGCAGCACGATGCGACGCGCCCCGTGCGCGACGAGGTAGTCGACGAAATGCGAACCGACCGCACCCGTACCGCCGGTGATCACCACATTGTCGAACACCCGGGACGCGTCCCAGGCCGGGTGCGGCAGCGGGTGCTCGGCCGTGCCGCGCTCGTACAGTGCGGCCCCGGAATCGGTGCGCCGTACTGCGATTTCGGCGGGTGTGCCGCGCAGGGCGACGGCGGCGAGCGCGGTCACCGCGGCGTCGATATCCCACGACGGCAGGTCGAGATGACCGAATGTCTGGTCGGGGTGTTCCAGTCCGACACTGCGGTGCATCGCGGCCAGTGCGGCCTGGGCCGGCAGCGGGCCCGGTTCGCCGGGGCGTACCTGTTCGGCACCGACGGTGACGAGCCAGACGTCGCGGCAGCGCGCTCCGATGGCGTCGGTGTAGCGCAGCAGACCCGTCTCGATGCGGGCCGCGAGGTCGTGGCCGGCGGTCACCGCGTCCAGGTGATCCAGCACCGGGCAGACCACGACCAACAGGTCGGCCTCGCCCGGGTCGGTGCTGCCCAGTGCGGTCCGCAGTGTGACGGCGAGCCGGCCGTCGTCACCGAGGTCGAGGACGGCGGCGCGGCGCGGGCCGACCGGCGCCGGCGGGCGCTGCTCCCACCGCTCGGTGAGCACCTTCAGTCCCGGCACCGGCGGCAACGGCTCGGGCGCGGCCCACAGCCGCTGGGTCCGCATCGGCGCGAACGGGAAGTCGCGCAACAATTCCCCGTCCCGGGCACCCCAACGGAATCCGGGATCCGCCAGAGCCACCGCAGCCAGGTTTGCCGACAGCCGGTCGACGAGGGCCTCGTCGCGGCGACCCGACCCGACCATCAGCGGCGGGTCCGGCGCATCCTCGAGAGTGTCGGCCATCGCGTAGAGCAGCGCCGGGTGCGCCGACAACTCGACGAACGTCTGCGCGCCGGCGGCCACCGCGGCACGTACGGCGTCGTCGAAGCGCACCGTGTTGCGCAGGTTGGCATACCAGTATTCGGCGAAGTCGGTACCCGCGGCGACGGTCTGCCCGGTCGCCGAACCGATGAACGGCACCTGGGCCGCATCGAAGGCAGCTGCGGGCAGCATTGATTCGAGCTCGGCGCGTTTGCCGTCCAGTTTGGTGGTATGGGCCGGGAACCACATCTCGATCTGTTTGGCGAACCGGCCGCTCTCGCCGACCCGGCGCACCACCGCGGCGACGGCAGCGGTGTCACCGGACACCGCCACCGAGGACCGGGAGTTCACCACCGAGAGTTCCAGCCAGCCCGGCGTTTCTGTAATCGCCCGCTGCGCCTGTTCGGGATCCACCCCGAGCACCGCCACCCGGTAGGGCCCGGTGAGACCGTCGAGCAGGGTGGCGCGGGAGACGACCACGCCGACGGCCGCATCGAGGGTGATGGCACCGGCGATGTGGGCGGCGCCGATCTCGCCGAGGCTGTGCCCGACGGTGATGTCCGGCGTCACCCCACAGGACTGCCACACCCGGGCCAGCGCCACGCCGTGCACGAACTGCGCACCCTGGATCTGCACCTGGGAGAAGTCGTTGGTCCGTGCGCCAGGATCGGCGAGCAGATACGACAGCGGCGAGGGGTGCCCGCCCGCGGCGAAGACCGCCGCGCAGCGGTCGGCCGTGTCGCGGTAGACCGGCAGCCGGCCATACGCCTCGACGCCCATCGACGGCCACTGGCTGCCCTGCCCGGGGAAGACGAACGCGGTGCGTGGTCGGGCGCTGTGGGCCGACCGCGTGACCAGCGGGTGGTCCGCCCCGGCCTGCACGGCGCGTAGCGCCTCGGTGAGTTCGGCGATATCGCCGGCCCGGATCAGGGTTCGGAACGTGCGTACCCGCCGGGTTCCGGCCAGGGTCGCGGCCACCCGGGTGACATCGGCCGCGGTGCGCAGGCCGGGCCTGCGGCGCAGGTACGCCAGGATCGCGCCGGCGTCCGCGGCGGTGAGGCCCTCGGCGTGCGCGCTCAGCAAGACCGGGATCCGGCCGTCGGGCAGGGTGTCGATACTCATCACGCGGCCCGTCCGACGGTGTCCGGGATGGCCACGACGGCGTGCGTGTTGGTGCCGCTCATCCCGAAGGCCGATACCGCGCCGAAGCGTTCGCCGCCCACGGCCGGCCATTCGGTGAGCTCGGTGGCAAGGCGCAGACCCTGTGCTGCCCAGTCGATCTCCCGGCTCGCGGTGTCGGTGTGCAGGCTGGCGGGTATGGCGCCGTGCTGGGCGGCGAGGATCACCTTGGCCAGTCCGAGCGCGCCGGCGGCGGCCTGGGTATGGCCCACATTGGATTTCACCGAGCCGAGCAGCGGCCCGGCGCCGGGCGCGGTGGCGCCATAGGTCCGGGCCAGGGCCCGCAGTTCGGTGCGGTCGCCGAGGCGGGTCGCGGTGCCGTGGCCTTCGATCATGCCGACGTCCTCCGGCCGGACCCCCGCGCGGGCGATGGCGCGGGCGAACAGCCGCTGCTGGGCGGCGCCGCTGGGGGCGGTCAGCCCGACGGTCCGTCCGTCGGAGTTGACGGCGGTGGCACGCACCTCGGCCAGGATCGGCCGGCCGTCCCGCAGCGCCGCGGACCGGCGCTGCAGCAGGAACATCCCGGCGCCCTCGGCCCAGACGGTGCCGCTGGCCGCCGCACTGTAGGGGCGGCAGTGCCCGTCATCGGACAGTGCGTGCTGCTTGGAGAATTCGACGAAGTAGCCCGGGCTGCCCATCACGCACACTCCCCCGGTCAGCGCCATATCGCAGTCGCCGCCGCGTACCGCGCCGACGGCCGTGTGCAGCGCGGCCAGCGCCGAGGAGCAGGAGGTGTCCACGGTGAGGGCGGGCCCGGCCAGATCCAGGGTGTAGGCGATGCGACCGGAGATGACTCCCAGCGACGTTCCGGTGATGAGATGCCCGCTGTGGTGTGAGTATTGCGACAGTGGCGGCCCGTATTCCAGTGCCGACGCCCCGATATAGCAACCGATGTCGTGTCCGGCGACATCGTCGGGGTTGATCCCGCTGTTCTCCAGGGTGCGCCAGGCCAGCCGCAGTGCCACCCGCTGCTGGGGGTCCATGGCCACCGCCTCGCGTGGCGAGATGCCGAAGAATGCCGGGTCGAAACTTGCCGCCCCGGTGAGGAAGCCACCCAGATCATGGATCGGTTTGAAGCTGTCGCGGCGCGATCCCTCCAGCAGGTCGGCCACCGACCAGCCGCGGTCGGTCGGGAACGGCCCGAGCGCCTCCCGTTTCCCGGACAGCAGATCCCAGAACGAGTCCGCGGAATCGACGTCTCCGGGTGCCTCCACCGCCATGCCGACGATCACCACGGGATCGGGGTCGGCGGGCATGTCGTCGGAACGCCTGTCGTCGGAACGCCTGTCGTCGGAGCGCCTGTTCTCAGAGGGCATGGACCAGCTCCGCCACCTCGGCGATGTGCTCGTTGATGTAGAAGTGGCCACCGTCGAACATCGACACGGTGAAGGCGCCGGTGGTGTGGGTTTCCCAGCGGCGCAACATGTTCTCGTTGACCCGGTGATCGGCATCGCCACCGAGGGTGTGGATATCGGCGGCGATGCGAACACCCTCGTCGCAGGCGTAGCGGTTGAAGGCCGCGTAGTCGGCTCGCACGGCCAGCAGCAGCAGTTCCACGAAATCGTCATCGGCCAGCAACTGCGGGTCGGTGCCACCCAGATCGACCATCTCGGCGATGATCTCGGCTTCGGCCATCGGCAATGCCGGGGCGGCGGCGACCGTCGAGGGCGCCTCGCTGGCCGACACCCACAGCGAGTCGACCGCGATGCCCTTGCTCTCGGCGACGCGGGCGAACTCGAACGCCACCACCGCACCCATGCAGTGCCCGAACAACCGCAGCGGGCCGAGCCCGGCCCAGTCGCCGCCGTCGAAAAGGTCGGCGGCCAGGTCGCCGACGGTCTCCGGAGCCGGATGCGTCAGCCGGTCCCCGCGCTGCGGGTACTGCATGACGTAGGTGTCGGAGCCGCCCGCGGCCAGCGCGGCGCCCAGGGCACGGTAGGCCAGGGCGGCACCCCCGGCATGCGGGAACACCAGCGCGGCACCGCCACCGGCTCCCGAGTACCGCTTGATCCAGGGCTGAAACGAGCTCATGCGCGGCCCGCGGTGTCGAGTTCGGACACCACGTCGGCATCGTCCATGGCGGCGACCTCCAGGTACAGCTCGGCCACCAGTTCCAGGCGCTGCGCCTCGGATTCCCGCTCCATCAGGCGTTCGGCCAGCGCGGCGACCGTCCTGGTGGCGAACACGTCGGGCACCATGATGGTGGGTGTGTCGAGCCAGTCACGCACCTGCGCCACCACGTGCGTGGCCATCACCGAATCACCGCCCAGACCGAAGAAGTCGTCGTCCACGCCGATGGTGTCGCGACCCAGCAGGCCGGACATGATGTGGGCGAGTGCGGTTTCCAGCGGGGTGGACGGTGCGCGGTAGCCGCGCCCGGCGGGCAGTTCGGCCTCGGCCAGGCGCCCGGCCACCGCCTTGCGGTCGATCTTGCCGCCGACGGTGAACGGGATCCGGTCGGTGGTCACGATGACCTGCGGGATCATGTGGGCCGGCACCAGGCCGGCCATCGCGGTGAGGACCGCGTCGGCGTCCACCCCGGCATCGTCGATGCGGACCAGCGCACCAAGGACGTCGCGGTCGTACCCACCGGGCCGCTCGCCGCCGGCCGGAATCACCGCGGCCACGGCCGCGCCCACACCCGGCACCCGGCCCAGCGCCGCTTCCACCTCACCGAGTTCGATGCGGTACCCGCTGAGTTTGACGCGGTGGTCGGCGCGGCCGATGAACTCCAGGGTGCCGTCCGGCCAGTAGCGGGCCAGGTCCCCGGTGCGGTACCAGGTGCGGCCTTCGTACTCGACGAATTTCTCGGCTGTCAGGTCCGGGCGGCCGCGATAGCCGCGGGCGATGCCACGACCGGTGAACCAGAGTTCCCCGGGCACCCAGTCCGGGCTGTCTTCGCCGGTGGGGCTGACCACCCGGCAGGCGTTGTTGGGGAACGGCACACCGTAGGGCACCGAAGGGGCATTCGCGGGAATCCCCAGATCTGGGCCGGAGGCGGGCCCGATCTCGAAAATGGTGCCGTGGATCGCCGTCTCGGTCGCGCCGCCCAGTCCGGCGAACCGCATTCGGGGGGCGCGGGCACGCAATGCCCGGACCAGGTCGGGCCGCACCCAGTCCCCGCCGGTGAGCACCACCCGCAGCGAACTGAGGTCGCCGGGGACCTCGGTGAGCATCTGCAGCCAGCCGGGAAGGAAGTTGACCACCGATACCTTGTGTCGGGCGATCAACCGTGCCCAGCTGTCCGGATCGCGCCGCTGGTCCTCGTCGACCATGACGATGGCGCCGCCGGCGCGCAGGATGCCGAACACATCGGGTACCGACATGTCCGATTCCAGGTGCGAGAGCGCCAATTCCCGGTCCTCGGGCCCGATCTGGAAGTGCCGGTAGAGAAATTCCAGGGTGTTGAGCACCGCGTCGTGGGTCAGTTCCACACCCTTGGGCTCGCCGGTGGAACCGGAGGTGAACAGCACATAGGCCAAGTCGCTCGGTGCCACCGTGACGGGTTCGAATGGTGTCACGGCAGTGCCGATATCGACCATGCGTCGGAACGGGACACCGGCGGTGGCCAGCACGTCGGGAACGTCGTCGCCACAGACGAGCGCGAATGTCACCCCTGCGGTAGCCAGCATGCGTGCAGCCCGGTCGACGGGCTGATCGACACCGATCGGCAGGTAGGCCGCCCCGGCGGTGAGTATGCCGAGCAACGCGGGGATCTGCTGGGCGCCTTTGGGTCCCAGCACGGCGACGATATCGCCGGAGCCGACACCGCCGGCCTGCAGCGTGCCGGCCACCGCAAGCACTCGTTCTTTCAGTTCACCGTAGGTCAGCGTGTCGGTGCTCGCGATCAGCGCGGTGGCCGCGGGAGCGGCCTCGGCGTTGCGGAAGAAGCCGTCCACCAGGTTCTCACCGCTGGGGGCCGCGGTCGTGGCGTTGACGGCGTCGCGGACGGCGCGGGCGTCCGCCGACAGCGCGGGCGGGTCCGGTTCATCCCAGGCCGCGTCGCTCTCGGCCAGCCGGGCCAATTCGGCGATCTCGTAGGCGAACATCGCCTCCGGCACCCCGGGTGGGAAGGCCTGCACGCGGACGTCCCAGTTAATCATCAGTCCGTCGGCCAGCGGTGTGGCCTGGGCGTCGATGAGCACCTGCGGACCCTGGGAGATGGTCCACACCGGCTCACCGAACTGGTCGGTGACGTCGCCGGCGAACAGGTCCCCCAGCCCCAGCGCGCTGGTGTAGACGATGGTGGCCAGGGTCTGGGTACCGCGGTGCCTGCTCATATCGCGCAGCACGTCCAGGCCGGACACCGACGAGTGCGCGGCGGTGGCGTGCAGGACGTCCTGCACCGCCTGCGCTCGGGCGGCCGCCGAACCGGTGCCGGCCAGGTCGATGTCGAGCATCAGCGAGGAGGTGAAGCAGCCCACCAGTTTGTCGACGTCGGGATGATAGGGCTCGCGACCGAACATCGGCAGGTTGAGCAGGAAGCGTGCGTCGCTGGACCAGCGGGCCAGCGCGTTGGCGTACGCCGCGGCCACGGCCATCGCCGGTGTGATGCCCCGGCGATGTGCCGCGGCGAACAGCGCATCACGGGTCGGTACGTCGAAGATGTGCCATAACCTGATGCTGCGCAACGGGTTCTGCTGCTCGCCGCGCGGGACGAGCGGCAGCGCCGGCGGTTCGGGAAGATCGGGGATGCGCTCCGCCCACCATTGCCGGTCGGCCTCCGACGGCGGCGGGGTGGCCGCGGTCAGCCGGGCGCGGTACTCCCGGTAGGTGTAGCCCAGTTCGGGGAGATCGGCGCCGCGGTAGTAGGCCGCCAGATCGGCCATGAAGTTGCGATAGCTCACCGCATCGGCGGCCTGCATGTCCATGTCCACGTGCAGGCGGGTGCGACCACCGGGCAACTGCGACAACGAGATCTGCAGTACCTCGTTGTCCATCAGTTGATGCGACTTGTCGTCACGGATGCGTTCGAGACGCGCGTCGGCGGCAACGGCGTCCAGCGCCCGCAGGTCGTAGACGGTCACCGGCAAGCCGCGGTCGCCGATCCGCTGGGTGCCGTCCGGGAGGATCTCCTGGCGCAACATCGGATGGCGCACAGCAAGTTTGGTGGCTGCTTCCTGCAAACGAACGGGGTCGACATCGGTGCCGTCGAATTCGACGTAGAGGTGCGCGGCGACACCGCCGAGCTCCTGCTCACCGTGGCGGCCGACCCACATCGCGTGCGCGATGGGAGCCAGCGAGAAGGGCGCGCCGGGATCGTGATCGGGCGCGGTGGCCACGTCGACGACGGGTGCGGCGGGTGCATGCTCGGCCACCAGTTCCTGCCAGGCCCGCACCGTGGGGGTGGCGGCCAGCGCGGCGAACCCGACCTCGATGCCCTGTTTGCGCCAGCGTCCGGACAACGACATCATCCGGATGGAGTCCAGGCCGGAGGCGATGAGGTCGGCACCCGGATCCAATTCCTCCGGCGCGATTCCGAGCAGTTCTGCCACCTCCGCGCGAACGGTGTCTGATGTCGTCGCAGCGACGCCCACTCTGGTTCCTCCGAAGATTTAGTACAGGCTGCCCTAACTAGGGCGAGGCTACCCTATATTCGTATCGGCAACGCACCTACCCAGAGGGACGGTTTCTCCAGCATGAGCACGGGTTTTTCGCAGGGACAGGGCGATCTGACCGACGGTTTTGTCCCTTTCCCGGCCGATCGCGCCGCCACCTACCGGCACGCGGGCTATTGGACCGGGCAACCACTGGACTCGATTCTCAGCAATGCGGCGGCCCGGTGGCCCGAGGTCACCGCGATTGTCGATGCGCAGCGCAGCTATACCTTCGCCGAACTGGACGCCGTCGCCGACCGGGTGGCCGCGCGGTTGGCCGCACGGGGACTGCAGGCCGGCGACCGGGTGCTGCTGCAGCTACCGAACACCACCGAGTTCGCCGTCGCGTTCTTCGGCCTGCTGCGCGCCGGCGTGGTGCCGGTGATGTGTCTGTCGGGCCACCGGTCTGCCGAACTGAGCCACTTCGCCGGCATCAGCGGCGCGGTCGGTCTCGTGATCACCGATACCGCAGCCGGTTTCGACTTTCGCGCGATGGCAGCCCAACTGCAGCGAGACCACCCGCAGCTGCGTCACGTGATCGTCGACGGCGACCCGGGTGGGTACCTCCCGTGGTCGGCGCTGACCGATCCGGGTGCCGACGGGCCGGCGACTGCGCCGGTACGCGGGCAGTTCGACCCGGCCGCACCCGCGCTGCTGCTGGTCTCCGGTGGCACCACCGGGCTGCCCAAACTGATCGCGCGGACCCACGACGACTACGTCTACACGGCCGTTGCATCGGCCCGGGAGTACCGGATGACCAGCGATGACACCTACCTCGTCGCGCTGCCGGCTGGGCACAACTTCCCGCTCGCCTGCCCCGGACTGCTCGGCGCGATGACCGTCGGCGCCCCCACGGTGTTCACCGACGACCCGAGCCCGGAGAACGCGTTCGCCCTCATCGACAAGCACCACGTGACGGTGACGGGCCTGGTCAACGCGCTGGCCAAGGTCTGGGCGCAGGCCTGCGACTGGGAGCCGGTGCTGCCCACCTCGCTGCGGGTGGTCCAGGTGGGTGGGTCGCGGATGACCGCCGAGGAGGCCAGGTTCATCCTGGACAACCTCACCCCGGGGCTGTCCCAGATCTTCGGGATGGCCGAGGGAATGCTGAACTTCACCCGTCCGGGTGACCCGGTTGAGGTGCTGTTGCACACCCAGGGCCGTCCGATGTCCCCGCACGACGAGATGCTCGTGGTCGACGAGCACGGCGATGCCGTGGCCCCGGGTGAAGAGGGCGAACTGCTGGTGCGGGGACCCAACACCATCAACGGGTACTACCGCGCCGAGGAAGCCAACGCGCGCTCGTTCAGCGCCCAGGGCCACTACCGCTCCGGGGACCGGGTGCGGATCTTCGCCGACGGCCCACTGGCCGGCCACGTCGAGGTGACCGGACGCATCAAGGACGTCATCCACCGGGGCGGTGAGACGGTGTCGGCTTCGGACCTGGAAGAGCACCTGTTCGCTCATCCGGGTATCTACGCCGCGGCCGCGGTGGCTCTTCCCGATGAGTATCTCGGCGAAAAAATATGTGCCGCAGTCGTTTTCTCCGGCAAGGAGCTGACGCTGGCAGAGCTGCACGGCTTCCTGGACAGCCGCGGCGTGTCCTCGCACGCCAAGCCGGACATGCTGGCCGGGCTACCGTCGCTTCCCAAGACCGCGGTCGGCAAGGTCGACAAAAAGCAGATCATCGCCCTGCTGGGGTCGTCGTGAACGTTGATCCGTTGATCCGCTTGCGATCTCAGCGACCAGTGTGCCCGAAGGCACAACAGGTAGCCCGCCACCGAGCGTCGTCGCGTGCCACGATCTGTGTAAACACCGATCATGTGAAGAGGATTCGCAGCCGTGACGCATAACCAGGAACCCACCCTGGAACCGATCGCCATCGTCGGTATCGGATGCCGGCTCGCCGGTGATGTCAACTCCCCGGCGGACTTCTGGCGATTCCTGCTCGACGGCGACAGCGCCGTCGGTGAAGTTCCCGCCGATCGGTGGGAACCATATCTGCGCAGGGACCCCCGCAATGCCGCGATCCTGAAGGCGACCACACGCAGCGGCAGCTTCCTTTCCGACCTGCCGGGTTTCGACGCCGAGTTCTTCGGGGTGTCCCCGCGCGAGGCCGAACTCATGGACCCGCAGCAGCGGCTGGCCCTGGAAGTCAGCTGGGAGGCCCTCGAACACGCCGGCGTGCCGCCGCGTTCACTGGCCGGCAGCGACACCGCGGTGCTGATGGGCGTGAACTCCGACGACTACGGCAAACTCGTCATGGAGGACCTCCCCGGAATCGAGGCCTGGACCGGGATCGGCACCGCGCTGTGCGGTATCGCCAACCGGGTCTCCCACCTGCTCGATCTGCGTGGCCCCAGCGTCGCGCTGGACGCCGCCTGCGCGGCCTCCCTGGTCGCCGTGCATCAGGCCTGCCAGCTGCTGCGCGCCGGCGAGACCGCGCTGGCCCTGGCCGGCGGCGTCAGCGCCTTGATCGGACCCGGCCTGACCCGGGTGCTGGACGTCGCCGGGGCCACCGCCCCGGACGGGCGGTGCAAATCCTTCGACGAGTCCGCCGACGGCTACGGCCGCGGTGAAGGTGCCGCGGTGGTGGTGCTCAAACGGCTGGCCGACGCGCAGCGCGACCACGACCGGGTGCTGGCCGTCGTGCGCGGCGGGGCCGTCGCCCAGGACGGCAGGACCGTCGGCATCATGTCGCCCAACGGTGCGGCACAGGAGCAGATGTTCCGGATGACCTGCCGCACCGCCGGTATCGACCCGGCCGGCATCGATTTCGTGGAGGCGCACGGGACCGGCACCCCGACCGGTGACCCCGTCGAACTGACCGCGTTGTCCGCGGTGTACGGCGCCGGCCGCGCGGACCGGCCCTGCGTGGTCGGCTCGGTCAAACCGAACACCGGGCACCTGGAGGGCGGCGCCGGAGTGGTCGGCCTGATCAAGGCCGCGCTGGCGCTGCACCACGAGGCGATCCCGCCGACCGCCGGCGTGCAGACTCCCACCACCGCGGTGGACTGGGCCACCAACGGGCTGCGGGTCAACACCGAAACCGAAAGTTGGCCGCGCGGCGAGGCGCCCCGCCGCGCCGCGGTGTGCAGCTACGGCTACGGCGGCACCATCGCGCATGTCCTGCTCGAAGAGGCGCCGCTGCCGGCACCCACCGAGGCAGCGAAAGCCTCGGCGTATCACGTTGTTCCGATCTCCGGCCGATCACCGTCGCGGCTGTCGGCCAACGCCGAGGCGCTCGGCGACCATCTGCGGTCCGCGCACGAGTCACTGGCCGATGTCGCGGGCACCCTGTGGTCGCGGCGGTCCCACGAGCCGGTGCGCGCGGCCGTCATCGCCGCGGATCACAAGGAACTCATCGTCGGCCTGGACGCGTTGGCCGGCGGTGAGCGGCACTCCTCGGTGGCCACCGGCTCGGTGGTACCCGGCGCCGGTGCCGGGGCGGTCTGGGTGTGTTCCGGACACGGCTCGCACTGGGTGGGCATGGGCGCCGAGCTGCTGCGCGAGGAACCCGAATTCGCCGCCGTCATCGATGCCATCGACCCGGTATTCGGTGACGAACTCGGCTTCTCCGCCCGCGCGGCGCTGGCCGGCGGCGAGCACGGCGGCACCGATCAGGTGCAGGCCCTGACCTTCGCGATGCAGGTCGGGCTGGCGGCGGTGCTGCGCTCCCGTGGTGCGGCGCCGGCCGCGGTGATCGGGCACTCCGTCGGCGAGGTCGCCGCCTGCGTCATCGCCGGCGTCTTCGATCTGGCCGACGGCGCGCGGATCGCCTGCTACCGGGCCCGCGGTTTCCGTTCCGTGCAGGGCGCGGGAGCGATGGCGCTGGTTGCGCTGTCGTTCGCCGACGCCGAGCAACGCCTGGCCGGCCAACACCAGGTCGTCGCCGCGATCAGCGCGGCGCCGGAATCGACGGTCATCTCCGGCACCGCCGACGCGGTGCGGGCCATCGCCGCCGAATGGTCGGCACAGGGCATCGTGACCCGCGCGGTGAACACCGATGTCGCGTTCCACAGCCCGGCAATGGACGCCCTGACCGGCGAACTGGCCCGGCTCACCGGCGCGTTGTCCCCGCGGCCTGCGCGCATTCCGCTCTACAGCACGGCCATGGCCGACCCGCGGTCGGCGGCCCCACGGGACGGCGACTACTGGGTGGCCAACCTGCGCGGTCGGGTCCGGTTCACCGAAGCCGTGACCGCCGCCGCCGAGGACGGGCACCGGCTGTTCCTGGAGATCGCCCCGCACCCGGTGGTCAGCCACTCCATCGTCGACACCCTCACCGCGGCCGGTCTCGACGAGTACGCGGTGCTGCCGCTGCACCGCCGCAACATGCCGGAGGTGCGCTCGGTCACCACCACGATGGCCGCACTGCACTGCCACGGCGCACCGGTGCGGCTCGGCCCGTCGCATACCGGCTGGGCGCACGATCTTCCCGGCACCCAGTGGCAGCATCGCCGGTTCTGGCGCACCCCCGCCGCACCGCCGGGCGGTGGTGCGGTGCACGACCCGCAGACCAACACCCTGCTCGGGGGGCGCCTCGAGGTGACCGCCGCGGTGCCTGCCAAGGTGTGGCAGACCCAGCTCGACATGGACACCCGGCCCTATCCGGGCGATCACCCGGTCCAAGGCACCGAGATCATCCCGGCCGCAGTGCTGCTCAACACGTTCCTCAATGCCGCCGGTGGCGAGATCGCCACCGCTGCGGGCAGCGAGATCGCCACCGCTGCGGGCAGCGACATCGCCACCGCTGCGGGCAGCGAAATCGTTGACGTACGGCTGCGCACCCCGGTGGCACCGGGGCGGGCCCGGTCGGTGCAGGTCGTGCTGCAGGACCGGGCGCTGGCGCTGGCCTCCCGGATCGAGGACACCGCGACCGGCACCGATGCCGACGGCGGGGGCTGGCTCACCCATTGCACGGCCGTCGCATCCGCCGCACAGACCCCGCTGCCGGCCATCGACATCGCCGGGGTGCGCCGCCGTTGCAGCACGGTGCAGGCCGCCGGACACGTCGTGGACACGCTCGCCGAGCTGGGCGTGACGGCCATGGGATTCCCTTGGGAGATCACCGAACTGCGCCGTGGTGACGGCGAGATGCTGGCCGTGGTGCGCGTCGAACCCGACGGCACCACCCCGGACACCTGGGCCGGTCTGCTGGACGCCGCGACCTCAGCGGCCTCGACGGTGTTCGACAGCCCGCTGCGGTTGCGGATGCCCGCCCGCATCGACCGGGTGGCGCTGCGCGGCGCGCCGGTCCCGGTGGCATTCCTGCATATTCGCCGCGGTACCGGCAGCACGGTCGCCGATGTCACGATCGCCGACGCCGACGGCACGGTGGTCGGTGCGATCGACGGCATGTTCTTCGATCAGCTGGAGAACCCCGGCGGCAACGATGTCAGCCGCATGATGCAACAGCTGCAGTGGCATCCGACCCCGTGGCAGGCCACCACACCCGCGCAGGTGATCCTGGTCGGCGGCGATGCCGAGACACTGGCCTGGTGCATGCGGGATCTCGCCGCCGCTGACGTGGACCACCGGTTGTGCCGATCGGCCGAGGAGATCCCGGCTTCACTGAGCGCCGGCGCGGTCGTCCTGGTGCTTCCGCACCCCGGCGACGCTCCCCTCGACACCGTCCTGCGGGTGCACGAGAGCCTCACCGTACTGCTGGAACGTGCTGCACCGGCGCAACTGTGGGCACTGACCCGGGGCGTGTACGAGGGCAGCGACATCGGCGGCTCACCGCTGTGGGGCCTGTCCCGCGTCGCGGCGGCCGAGCACCCCGGGCTGTGGGGCGGCGTCCTGGACACCGCCGATGACAGCCTGCCGGTCGGCGTGCTCGGATCACTGGGCGGTCATGGTGTCGTCGTGGTCCGCGACGATATCGCCCTGACCGCGCGCCTGGCCCCGGCCGAGTCGAGCAGGCGAACCACCCTGTCCTGTTCGCCGGCAGGCACCTATCTGATCACCGGCGGCACCGGCGCCCTGGGTGTGCGCGTCGCCGCCCGACTGGCCGATCTGGGGGCCCGGCGCATCGTGCTGGTGTCCCGCAGCGGTCTCGCCGACCGGGCGTCCTGGGTCCCCGACCAGGAGCCGATCCGCACCATCCTGTCGCTGGAGGAACGCGGCGTGTCGGTGCGGGTGGCGGCCGTCGACATCGCCGCACCCGGTGCGGCCGAGGCGCTGCGCGCGACCCTGTCCGACCTGCCGCCGGTGCGCGGCGTGGTGCATGCCGCCGGCGTGGAGGCCGGCGCGCTACTGACCGGCAGCACCGCGGAGGATTTCGCAAAAGCCATGCGCCCCAAGGTGGATGGCACGCTCACCCTGCATGAGGTGTTCCCGCCCGGCGAGCTGGACTGGCTGGTGCTGTTCTCGTCCTGTGGATACCTGGCGGGCTTCCCCGGCCAGGGCGCCTACGCCTGCGCGAACGCGTTCCTCGACAGCTTCGCACAGCACCGCCGCAGCCTCGGTGACCGCACCACGGCGGTGGCCTGGACCGCCTGGCGCGGACTCGGAATGGGTTCGGCGTCAAGCTTTGTCGCGGCGCAGCTGTCCGCGCTGGGGATGGGCACGGTGGGCGCCGACGACGCGATGCGCGCACTGGACCTGGCGGTGCGGGCCGATCAGGCCCATATCGTCGTGCTGCCGGTGACCGCCGACGCCGCCTCGGTACCGATGCTCGCCGACATCGCCCCGAGCGAGGACGAGGACGCCGACGGGCTGGCTGGTCTGCAGTTGCCGCTCGGGCGCGACGATGTGGACACCGCGACGTGGGTGGCCGAGCTGGTGCTCACCACCGTGGCCGCCGAACTCGGTTTGCCCGGTGACGATGTCGACCCGCGGCTACCGCTGGCCGAGATCGGCGTCGACTCGATCATGACCGTCGCACTGCGCCGGCAACTGGAGCGCAAGACCGGACTCGCGCTGCCACCGACGCTGTTGTGGGAGCATCCGACCGCGGCGGCGGTCACCGCCAAGATCGTGGAAATGCTTACACCACAAGAGCATTCGGGTTCCGATCAGGCCGAGGAGGTCGGCGTGTCCTGCGGCTGAGCTCAGTCGTCGAGCAGGTCACGCACCACCGCATCGGCCAGCAACCGGCCCCGGTCGGTGAGCACCAGCCGGTCCGCGGCGGCGACCAGCAGTCCGTCGGTGAGCGCGGTATCGGCACGGCGCCGTTCGGGTGCAGTGAGCAGGCCGCGCGGCAGGCCGCTGCGCAGCCGCATCCGCAGCATCACGTCCTCGATGTGCCGGGCCGACTCGTCGAGCTCCTCGGAATCGGCCACCGGCAGCCGGCCCTCGCCGAGCGCCTGGGCATAGGCGTTGGGGTGCTTGATGTTCCACCAGCGTGTCGCGCCGAGGAAGCTGTGCGCACCAGGACCGGCACCCCACCAGTGCCCGCCGTCCCAGTAGCCGAGGTTGTGCCGGCATTCGCCGCCGGGGCGGCTCCAGTTGGACACCTCGTACCAGTGCAGGCCGGCCGCCGACAGCTGCGCGTCCAGGAGTTCGTAGCGGTCGGCCAGCACGTCGTTGTCGGGTGCCGGAAGTTCACCCCGGCGTACCCGGCGGGCCAGTGCGGTCCCGTCCTCGACGATCAGTGCGTAGGCCGAAATGTGGTCGATACCGGCCCCCAGCGCGGTCTCGATCGACCGCAACAGGTCATCGTCGGTCTCGCCGGGTGTGCCGTAGATCAGGTCCAGGTTGACGTGCTCGAACCCTGCGGCGCGGGCCTCCATTGCGGCGGCCGGGGCCCGCCCCGCCGAATGCACCCGGTCGAGCACCTTCAATACGTGCGTGGCGGCCGACTGCATGCCCAGCGAGATGCGGGTGAAACCGGCCGCGCGTAACCGGGCGAACAGCTCCGGGGAGCTGGACTCCGGGTTGGCCTCGGTGGTCACCTCGGCATCGGGTGCCAGCTCGAACCGCTCCTGCACCGCCGCCAGCACCGCCACCAATCCGTCAGCCCCGAGCATCGTGGGTGTCCCCCCGCCGACGAACACCGTGTCCACCGGCCGGGCACCGACGCGGCGGGCAGCGAGCTCCAACTCGACCCGCACGGCCGCCAGCCAGCCGTCGGGGGTGGCGCCCCCAAGTTCGGCCGGTGTGTAGGTGTTGAAGTCGCAGTATCCGCAGCGGGTCGCGCAGAACGGCACGTGGATGTAGATGCCGAAGGGGCCGTCACTGCGCATGACCGCATTGTCCCAGACCCTGTTGCGCTCACCCTGAGCCCAAATCTGGTCCGGTTAGGGCAGGTGGACGCAGCCGTGGCAGAATGGCGGACGTGACCGCCGCCGTCGATAGCTCCACCAGCATTGCGCTCGTGGTCCGGCGGCATGTCGACCTAAAGCGCATCTGCAGCTGTTGTTGTCTGTCCTGACCTGCGTCGATTACGGAATCTGCCCGCCAATACAGTGAGCTGGCCGCCGGATCTGCGCCGCCGGCCAGCCCCCGGCGAATCGCGCGATTCACGTGCCGCTCCTCCGACAAGGAGCCCGACAACATGACCGATACCGTGTCAAAACCCGCCGACAAGCCGGCCAAGCCGGTGAAGCGGCCCCGCGGCGAGGGCCAGTGGGCGCTCGGCTACCGCGAGCCGCTCAACGCCAACGAGCAGTCCAAGAAGGACGACAACCCGCTCAACGTGCGGACGCGCATCGAGAACATCTACGCCGCCGGTGGCTTCGAATCCATCGACAAGGGTGACCTGCGCGGCCGTTTCCGCTGGTGGGGCCTCTACACCCAGCGCAAGCCCGGCTATGACGGCACCTGGACCGGCGACGAGAACACCGACATGCTCGAAGACGAGTACTTCATGCTGCGGGTCCGCAGCGACGGCGGCGCCCTGACCGCCGCCGCGCTGCGCACCCTCGGCGGGATCTCCACCGAGTTCGCGCGCGACACCGCCGATATCTCCGACCGGCAGAACATCCAGTACCACTGGATCGACGTCAAGGACATGCCCGAGATCTGGCGCCGGCTCGACCAGGTCGGCCTGCAGACCACCGAGGCGTGCGGCGATTGCCCCCGGGTGGTGCTCGGCTCGCCGCTGGCCGGCGAGTCGCTCGACGAAGTGATCGACGGCACCCCGGCGGTCGACGAAATCGTCAAGCGCTACGTCGGCAAGCCGGAGTATTCGAACCTGCCGCGCAAGTTCAAGACCGCCATCTCCGGTCTGCAGGATGTCGTGCACGAGGTCAACGACGTCGCGTTCATCGGCGTCAATCACCCCGAGCACGGGCCCGGCTTCGACCTGTGGGTCGGTGGCGGCCTGTCCACCAACCCGATGCTGGGCCAGCGGGTCGGCGCCTGGGTGCCGCTGGCCGAGGTGCCCGACGTGTGGGAGGGCGTGGTCAGCGTCTTCCGCGACTACGGTTACCGCCGGTTGCGGTCCAAGGCGCGGTTGAAGTTCCTGATCAAGGACTGGGGCGTCCAAAAATTCCGCGAGGTTCTGGAAACCGAGTACCTGAAGCGGCCGCTCATCGACGGTCCGGCGCCCACACCGGTGACCCGACCGATCGACCATGTCGGGGTGCAGAAGCTCAAGAACGGTCTCAATGCCGTCGGCGTCTCGCCGATCGCGGGCCGCGTCTCGGGCACCATCTTGACCAAGGTGGCCGACCTTGCCGAGTCCGTGGGCAGCGACCGGATCCGGTTCACGCCGTACCAGAAGCTGATCATCCTCGATGTCCCCGACGAGAAACTCGACGCGCTGCGCGCCGGCCTGGATGCGCTGGGCCTGCCGTCCACCCCGTCGCACTGGCGGCGCAACCTGATGGCCTGCACCGGCATCGAGTTCTGCAAGCTCAGCTTCGCCGAGACCCGCAGCCGTTCCCAGGTGCTGGTCCCCGAGCTGGAGAAGCGGCTGGAGGACCTCAACGCCCAGCTCGACGTGCCGGTCACCATCAACATCAACGGCTGCCCGAACTCGTGCGCGCGCATCCAGGTCGCCGATATCGGCTTCAAGGGCCAGATGGTCGACGAGGGCAACGGGCCCGAAGAGGGTTTCCAGGTGCACCTGGGCGGCAGCCTGGGCCTGGACAGCGGCTTCGGCCGCAAGCTGCGCCAGCACAAGGTGCTCGCCACCGAGCTCGGTGACTACATCGAGCGGGTTGTCCGGAATTTCGTGAAACAACGCGAGGACGGCGAGCGTTTCGCTCAGTGGGCGGTACGCGCCGATGACGCGGATTTGAGGTAACGATGACTGACACGAGGACCGAGCTCGACCTGAAGGCGCTGGCCGAACGTGGCGCGGCGGAGCTGGCCGATGCGTCGGCCGAAGACCTGCTGCGCTGGACCGACGAGAACTTCGGCGATAACTACATCGTGGCGTCGAACATGCAGGACGCGGTCCTGGTACAGATGGCCGCCACGGTGCGGCCCGGGGTCGACGTGCTGTTCCTGGACACCGGGTATCACTTCGCGGAGACCATCGGCACCCGCGACGCCGTCGAGGCCGTCTACGACGTGCATGTGGTGAACGTCTCCCCCGAGAACAGCGTCGCCCGCCAGGATGAGCTGCACGGCAAGGACCTGTTCGCCCGCGATGCCGCGGCCTGCTGCCGGATGCGCAAGGTCGAGCCGCTGGGCAAGGCGCTGCGCGGGTACTCGGCCTGGGTGACCGGCATCCGCCGTGTCGAGGCGCCGACCCGGGCCAACGCACCGCTGATCAGCTGGGACGCCGCGTTCGGCCTGGTGAAGATCAATCCCATCGCCGCGTGGAGCGACGAGGACATGCAGGCCTATATCGACGCCAACGACATCCTGGTCAATCCGCTGGTGTACGAGGGGTACCCGTCGATCGGTTGCGCACCGTGCACCAGCAAGCCGATCGCGGGTGCCGACCCGCGCAGTGGCCGGTGGGCCGGCCAGGCGAAGACGGAATGCGGTCTGCACGCATCGTGAGGTCGCGGTGAGCGCGCCGGTCCTGGTGCTCACCGCGCACGGCAGCGCCGATCCACGCTCGGCGGCGACCACGCATGCGGTGGCCGAGACGATCCGTAGGCTGCGGCCGGGACTGGACGTGCTGCCCGCGTTCTGCGAGCAGAGCACGCCCAACCTGGTGGACGTGTTGCGTGAGATCGGCGACCGCGCCGTGGTCACGCCACTGTTGTTGGCGGACGCCTATCACGCACGCAGTGACATCCCGGCGATGATCGACGCCAGCGGGGTGCGGGCGCTGCAAGCCGAGGTGCTCGGCGAGGATGATCAGTTGATCGCGGTGTTGCGCCGCCGGATCGCCGAAGCCGGTGTGGCCGCACAGGATTCGGATGTCGGCGTGATCGTGACCGCGGTCGGTTCGTCGCGGGCACAGGCGAATGCGCGTACCTCGACGGTGGCATCCGCCGTCGCGGTCGACACCCGGTGGATCGGGGTCACCTCGGCCTTCGCCACCGGACCGAAACCGTCGCTGCCGTCCGCGGTGCACCGACTGCGCCGACTCGGCGCCGACCGCGTCGTCATCGCGCCGTGGTTTCTGGCACACGGCAAGATCACCGACCGGGTCGCGGATTTCGCTGTGTCCCAAGGCATCCCCATGGCCGCACCGCTCGGTGCGCACCGATTGGTGGCCGAGACGGTACTGGACCGTTTCGACGCCGCGCTGGCGCTGTCCGCCGCGGCCTGACCGGCCGGAACGGGCAAGCACACGTCACCGACGGGAGCCTCCCCTAGTCTGGCGTCATGAGGTTCGACGAGTACCGCAGCCATGACGCGACCGGCCTGGCGAAGCTGGTGGCCGACAAGCAGGTACGGGCCTCGGAGTTGCTCACGCTGGCCACCGAACGTGCCGCCGCGGTGAACCCGAAGATCAATGCCATCGTCCGCGATGTCCCGGCCGCTCCCACCGACGACCTGACCGGCCCGTTCGCCGGCGTGCCCTTCCTGATCAAGGACCTCGCCCAGGACTACGCCGGGCTGCCGAGTTCCGGCGGATCGCGGGCACTCAAAGACGTCGCAACCACCGAACACGCCACCGTGGTACAGCGCTGGATCGATGCCGGTCTGGTGATCTTCGGGAAGACGAATCTGCCCGAGTTCGGCGCGAAGGCCATCTCCGAACCGGCACTCTGGGGACCCGCACGCAATCCGTGGAACCTCGCGCACACGCCCGGCGGCTCCTCGGGCGGTTCGGCGGCCGCGGTCGCCGCGGGCATCGTGCCATGTGCGGGTGCCAACGACGGCGGCGGGTCGACCCGGATCCCGGCCGCCTGCTGCGGGCTCGTCGGCCTCAAGCCCGGGCGCGGGGTGACGCCGATGGGTCCCGGCCAGTCCGAGTTCATGCACGGCGCCGCGGTGCAGGGCGTGGTGTCGCGCACGGTCCGCGACACCGCCGCCATGCTCGACGTCATCGCCGGCGGCGAGCCGTTCGGGCCGTATGTGCCGGCGCCGGCGCCGGCGACGTACGCATCCGTCGTCGGGCAGCACCCCGGCACGCTGCGGATCGGCGTGCGGGTGCCCTCGGCGATCACCCCGACACCGCACCGCGAGGCATACGCCGCGGTCGAGAATGCGGTGCGGGTGCTCACCGATCTCGGCCACCATGTGGAGGAACTCCCCACCGCCCCGTTCGACGACGCCGAGCTGGCACGCGAGTTCCTGCTCACCTGGTTCGTGTACATCGCCTACGAAGTCGATGAGGCCAAACGCCGGTCCGGCGCCGGCGATGACGCCTTCGAACGTGACACCCTGATCATGGCCGCCCTCGGTCGGGCCACCAGCAGTGTCGCCTACGTCGACGCGGTGCAGCGCCGCCACGAACACACCCGCAGGCTGAGCACCTACTTCCAAACCTACGATCTGCTGCTCACCCCCACTCTGGCCACCCCGCCACCCCGGATCGGCGAGTTCGAGCTGCCGGCCGCGCTGGCCAGGGGCGCGGATGTGCTGCTCAAGACCCGCACTGCAAAACTGTTGCGGCACACCAAGATCGTCGACGACATGGTCGACAAGAACCTCGGCTGGGTGCCCTATACGCAGCTGGCCAACCTCACCGGGCGCCCCGCGATCAGCCTGCCGATGCACTGGACCGACGACGGCCTGCCGCTGGGCGTGCAATTCGTGGCGCCGTTGGCCGGGGAGGCCCTGTTGATCCGGCTCGCCGCGCAACTCGAAGAGGCGTCGCCGTGGGCCGACCGGCTGGCGCCGCTCTAGGTGAGCGCCTCGGCGCGCGGCTCGGCGTTCGGCCGTTCGCCGGCGATGGCCGGCACCCGGGTGGCCCGTACGTAGACGGTGTCGCCGGCGCGTAGCCCCAGGGCTTCGGCGTCACCCCGGGTGATCTGCGCGGTGAACGGGGTGCCGTTGACCGAGCTGATCAGTTCGACGCGCACCTCGAAGCCCAGTGTCACGACCCGGTCGATGGTGGCCCTGGTGACCCCGGTCGACTCGGCGGTCCCGTCGCCGGCGGCGATGGCCATATCGGGATTGCGGCCGACGCGGATGTCGTGCGGGCGCACCAGGTTCCCGTTCAGCAGCGACACCGTGCCGAGAAACGACATGACGAACGGATTGGCCGGCTCGTCGTAGACCTCGGTCGGTGAGCCGACCTGCTCGATGCGGCCCTTGTTGAGCACCGCGATCCGGTCGGCGACATCGAGCGCCTCGGACTGGTCGTGGGTGACCAGCACCGTGGTGACGTGCACCTCGTCGTGCAGTCGGCGCAGCCAGGCCCGCAGATCCTCGCGCACCTTGGCGTCCAGCGCCCCGAACGGCTCGTCGAGCAGTAGCACCTCGGGATCGACAGCCAGCGCCCGGGCCAGGGCCATGCGCTGGCGCTGCCCGCCGGAGAGCTGGGCGGGGTAACGGGTCTGGAAACCGGCCAGACCGACGACCTCGAGCAGGTTGTCGACCTTCTCCTTGATCTCGCTCTTGGGCTTCTTGCGGATGGACAGACCGAACGCGACGTTATCGCGCACCGTGAGGTGTTTGAACGCGGCGTAATGCTGGAACACGAAGCCGATGCCACGCTGCTGCGGCGGCACCCCCGTGACATCGCGGCCGTTGATGGTGATCGACCCGGTATCGGGCTGATCGAGGCCGGCGATGGCGCGCAGCAGGGTCGATTTTCCCGAGCCGCTGGGCCCCAGCAGAGCGGTCAGCGAGCCCTTGGGCACCACGAAGTCGATATTGTCCAGGGCCGCGAACTCGCCGTAGTGCTTGTTCGCGCCCTTGACCGCAATGGCAGTTTCGGTCATCTCCGATATCTCCTTCAGTCCTCAGTCTTGACGCGCGAACGTTGGGCGTCAAACACGATCTGCGCCACCAACACGATTAGCGCGACCGCCATCAACACCACCGAGATCGTGTAGGCGCCGTAGGGGTTACCGAGGGTGTAGCGGTCGTGCACCAACAGGGTCAGCGTCTGCGACTGGCCGGGCAGATTGGACGACACCATCAGCACGGCACCGAACTCGCCGAGAGTGCGGGCCACGGTCAGCACCACGCCGTAGGTCAGCCCCCACCGGATGGACGGCAACGTGATGCGCCAGAACGTCTGCCACCAGTTGGCACCGAGGGTGGCCGCCGCCTCCTCCTGATCGGTGCCGACCTCGTGCAGCACCGGCTCGACCTCACGGATCACGAACGGGATCGTCACGAACAGACTGGCCAGCACGATGCCGGGAAAGCCGAAGATGATCTTCAAACCCCAGCTGTTCTCCACGAACCCGAACAGACCGGCGCTGCCCCACAGCACGATCAGAGCGACACCGATGACGACCGGCGACACCGCGAACGGCAGGTCGATCGCCGCCTGCAGGGCGTTCTTGCCGCGGAACTTGCGCCGGGCCAGCACGATGGCCGTCGGCACCCCGAAGACGACGTTCAGCGGCACCACGATCGCGACCACCAGCAGCGACAGCTGCAGGGCGGACTGCGCGGCGGGGGTGGAGATCGAGGCGAAGAAGTCCCCCACCCCGGGCGCGAGCGCGCGCCACAGGATCGCCCCCAGCGGGACCACCAGCAGCGCGATGACATACAGCGCGGCGATCAGTCGCAGGATGAGCTGCGCGGGGCGGGACAGCGTCATCGAGCCGACTCCTCCCGCTTGGCCGCCCGCGCGCCGAAGTAGCGCAGGATGAACAGCATCACGAACGAGATCAGCAACAGCACGATGGAGATGGCCGCCGCGCCGACCCGGTCGTCATTCTCGATGAGCGTGCGGATCCACTGCGAGGACACCTCGGTCTCGCCGGGGATGGCGCCACCGATGAGCACGATCGACCCGAACTCGCCGATGGCGCGGGAGAACGCCAGCCCGGCACCCGAGAGCAGCGCGGGTGCCAGCGCGGGCAGGATGACCCTGAGGAAGATCGTGAGATTGTTGGCGCCCAGTGAGGCCGCGGCCTCCTCCACCTCGCGGTCGAGTTCCAGCAGGACGGGCTGGACGGCGCGGACCACGAACGGCAACGTCACGAACGCCAACGCCAGCGCGACACCCCACGCGGTGTGCTGGATATGGATGCCCACCGGGCTGCCGGGACCGTACAACGACAGCAGCACCAGGCTGGCCACAATCGTCGGCAGCGCGAACGGCAGGTCGATGATCGCGTCGACGACGCGCTTGAGCGGGAACTCGTCGCGAACCAGAACCCAGGCGATCAGCAGTCCGAAGACCACGTTGACCAGGGTCACCCCGATCGAGATGGTCAGCGTCACCCGGAACGACGCCAGCGCCGAGGGCGAGGTGACCGCCGACCAGAACGCGCCCCACCCACCTTCGGCCGATGTCCACACGATCGCGGCCAGCGGCAGCAACACGATAAGGGACAACCACAGCACCGCCACCCCGACCTGCAGGGTGGCGCCGCCGGGTCGACGCGGTGATCGACGCACCGCGCGAGCATCGGCCTGGGTCGTCACCCGGTGGCCTGCTTGTAGATCTTGGTGATCTCACCGTTGTCCTTGTCGAACAGCTGCGGATCGACCTTGGACCAGCCACCCAGATCGGTGATGGTCCACAACTTCTCCGGGGCCGGGAACTTCTCGGCGAACTCCGCCGCGACCGCGGGATCGACGGGCCGGAAGCCGGCCTCGGCCCACACCTTCTGCGCCTCCGGCGTGTACTGGAAGTTCACGAATTCGGTGGCCTTGTCGAGGTGCTTGCTGGTGTTCACCACCGCTACCGGGTTTTCGATCTTGAAGGTCTGCGGCGGGTTCACGTGCTCCAGGTCGTAATGCAGGGCCTCGTTCTCGTAGGCCAGCAATACGTCACCGGTGCCTTGGCGGAACACGTCGGTGGCCTCCCGGCCCGAGCCCGGCCGCAGCTTGACGTGCTGGCTGACCAACTCCTGGACGTAGGCGATGCCGGCCGCATGGTCCCGGCCGCCGTTGCTCTTGGCCGCATACGGTGCCAGCAGGTTCCACTTGGCCGAACCCGAACTCAACGGGCTGGGGGTGATGACCTCGACGCCCGGCTTGAGCAAGTCGTCCCAGTCACGGATGTTCTTCGGGTTTCCCTCGCGGACGGCGAAGGTCACCACAGACCCGAACGGCACACCTTTTTGGGCACCGGCGTTCCAGTCCTCGTCGACCAGTCCGGCCTTGACCAGCCGGGTGATGTCCGGTTCGACGGAGAAGTTGACGACGTCGGCCGGCTTACCGGACTCGACGCCGCGGGACTGGTCACCGGAGGCGCCGTAGGACGCGGTGACACCGACACCCTTGCCTTCCTCGGTGCCGGCGAACGCCGGCGCGATCTTGGACCAGCCGGGCTCCGGCACCGCGTAGGCCACCAGTGTCAGCGTCGTGTCGGCATCGGCGACGTTGCCCTCACCGACGACATCGCTGGCTCCGCCGGCGCACGCCGCGAGCAGTGTGGTGGACAGCGCGAGCGCGGTGAGTGCGCTCGCGCGTTTGGTGGACCTTCGGGCTGTGGCGGTTTTGGGGACACTGGGCATTGTTGGCCTTTCCGGGGCGGGGATGACGGACAGAGATCCCGTGCATACGGAAAAGAAGATGGATCGGGAGCGCGACGCGTTCACCTGCCGCTCACCAACGCCAAACCGCAGACGGGTGTGGGGTCAGCGACAACAACAGACATCGGCAACGGCGGAGAAACCCACGGCAATGAGGGCCAAGATATGGCCGCTCTTGTTGCCGGTCGCCGCGTGCATGGCCGGAAGAGTACCAGAATCGGCGGCACGGACCCGGTGCGGCGGCATCCCATGCCGGGGCATCGATTCAGCGGGCCAACAGCCACATCAGGATCACCAGCACCACCAGGGCGACCAGCGCCAACGTCACCCGCGAGCGCGGCATCCGGTTCACGAGGGCTCCTGGTCCCGGTGCAATGCCCGGCGCAGCAGCCGGATCCCGTTGCCGAGTGCGCCGTCGAGGAGCACGGCGATCCCGTAGGCCAGTACCAGCACCACCGGCATCACGATCGCGGTCTGAACGACGAAACCGAGACCGGACAACCACAGCTCGACGCCGTCCCACCAGCTCAGAAATCCACCCACACCGAACAACAGTAGTGCGGCCGCATTCGGTGCCACCATGGAGCCATGTCGACCGGATGCATAGTCGTCGGCGGCGGGCCGGCCGGAATGATGCTGGGGCTGCTGCTGGCCAGGGCGGGTGTGCCCGTCACCGTGATGGAGAAGCACGCCGACTTCCTGCGCGATTTCCGCGGGGATACCGTGCATGCCAGCACGCTGCGCCTGCTCGACGAACTCGGCCTCGGTGAACGCTTCGCCGCGATACCGCATCGGCTGATCGAATCGCTGCGATTGTCGGTACAGGGCGTCCCGGTCGAGGTGGATCTGCGTCACCTGCCCGGCGACCACCGACACATCGCGCTGGTCCCGCAATGGGACTTCCTGGAACTGCTCGCCCAGGCCGCCGAGGGGGAACCGACCTTCACGCTGCTGCGCAACTGCGAGGTACTCGAACCCTTGCGTACCGGTTCGACGGTGACCGGGGTTCGCTATCGCGACGCGGACGGCATCGAGCGCGAGCTGCAGGCACCGTTGACGGTCGCCTGCGACGGCCGGGATTCGACGCTGCGGGCAGCAATGTCCTTTGCGCCCAAACGTTTCGGCACACCGATGGATGTCTGGTGGTTCCGGGTGCCGCGCACCGCGGGTGACCCGGCGGGACTGGCCGGGGCGATGGGCGCCGGTCATATGGTCGCCATGATCGACCGCGGTGACTATTACCAGTGCGCGTTCGTGATCCCGAAGGGAAGCGATGAGAAACTTCGGTCCGAGGGGATCGAGTCGCTGCACCGGCGCGTCACCGCGGTCGTGCCGTGGATTGCCGACCGGATCGGCTCCGTCACGTCCTTCGACGAGGTCAAGCTGCTCGATGTGCAGTTGAATCGGTTGGCGCACTGGTACACCGACGGCTTGTTGTTCATCGGCGACGCGGCGCACGCGATGTCCCCGGTGGGCGGGGTGGGTATCAATCTGGCGGTGGCCGACGCCGTCGCGACGGCCCGCCTGCTCGCCGAACCGCTGCGGTCCGGCGTCGTGACCCCACGGCAGTTGCGCCGCGTCCAGATCCGCCGGTGGTTACCCACCGTGGTGGTCCAGGGTGTGCAGCGGATCGTGCACAACCGGGTGATCGCGGTCGCGGTGGCCGAAGGCGCCCCCGCGCGGGCACCACGAGGGGTGCAGGTGGTCGGCCGGGTTCCGCTGCTGCGCAGGATCATCGGATACGGCGTCGCGATCGGGCCGCTGCCGGAGCACATACCCGCGTTTGCCCGGCGCTGAGCGGGAATCGTCCACAACTCGCGCGAACTAGACGGCAAACGATTATGCACTCATGATGGGCGTCATGGTTCTGGAACACACCGAGCACGATCCGTCGCCGACACCGTTCACGGCATCGGCTCCCATCGCGTACGCCCCGTCCGGAGCCCTGCGAAACCCGTTCCCGCCCATCGCGGATTACGCCTTCCTGTCCGACTGCGAGAGCACCTGTCTGGTCTCCTCGGCGGGAGCCGTGGAGTGGCTGTGCGTGCCGCGGCCGGATTCCCCGAGCGTCTTCGGGGCCATCCTGGACCGTGGCGCCGGTCACTTCAAGCTGAGCCCGTACGGCGTCTCGGTGCCCTCGGCACGGCGCTACCTGCCCGGCAGTCTCATCATGGAAACCACCTGGCAGACCCATACCGGCTGGATGATCGTCCGGGACGCGCTGGTGATGGGTCCCTGGCACGACACCGAGACCCGCTCGCGGACCCATCGCCGCACCCCCACCGACTGGGATGCCGAGCACATCCTGCTGCGCACCGTGCGCTGCGTCAGCGGCACCGTCGAGTTGGTGATGAGCTGCGAGCCGAACTTCGACTACGGCCGCAGCCCCGCGACGTGGGAATACTCGTCGGCGGCCTACGGTGAGGCGATCGCCCGCGCCCGCAAGGACCCCGAGGCAAACCCGACGCTGCGCCTGACCACCAACCTGCGCATCGGCCTGGAGGGACACGAGGCCCGCGCGCGCACCCGGCTCACCGAGGGTGACAAGGTGTTCGTCGCGCTCAGCTGGTCGAAACACCCTGCGCCGCAGAATTTCGAGGAAGCCGCGGACAAGATGTGGAAGACCAGCGAGTCGTGGCGCCAGTGGATCAACATCGGTGACTTTCCCGACCATCCCTGGCGGGCATATCTGCAACGCAGCGCGCTGACCCTGAAGGGGCTGGTGTACTCCCCGACCGGGGCGTTGCTGGCGGCAAGCAGCACATCGCTCCCGGAAACCCCACAGGGAGAACGCAACTGGGATTACCGATACTCGTGGATCCGAGATTCCACCTTCGCGCTGTGGGGTCTGTACACCCTGGGCCTGGACCGCGAGGCCGATGACTTCTTCTCCTTCATCGCCGACGTGTCCGGGGCCACCAACGGCGAACGCCATCCCCTGCAGGTGATGTACGGCGTCGGCGGCGAACGCAGCCTCGTCGAGGAGGAACTGCACCATCTGTCGGGCTATGACAACTCCCGGCCGGTGCGCATCGGCAACGGCGCGTACAACCAGATGCAGCACGATATCTGGGGCACCATGCTGGATTCGGTGTACCTGCACGCCAAATCGCGTGAGCAGATGCCCGAGGCGCTGTGGCCGATCCTGAAGAATCAGGTCGAGGAGGCCATCAAGCACTGGCGCGAACCCGACCGCGGCATCTGGGAGGTGCGCGGCGAGCCGCAGCACTTCACCTCCAGCAAGATCATGTGCTGGGTGGCACTGGACCGCGGAGCGAAGCTGGCCGATCTGCAGGGTGAGAAGAGCTACGCGCAGCAGTGGAGCACGATCGCCGAGGAGATCCAGGCCGACATCCTGGCCCATGGTGTGGACTCCCGTGGCGTGCTCACCCAGCGTTACGGAGACGACGCACTGGACGCATCCCTGCTGCTCGCCGTGCTCACCCGGTTCCTGCCCTCGGATGATCCGCGCATCCGGGCCACCGTGCTGGCGATCGCCGAGGAACTCACCGAGGACGGGCTGGTGCTGCGGTACCGCACCGAGGAGACCGATGACGGCCTGTCCGGGGAGGAAGGCACGTTCACCATCTGCTCGTTCTGGCTGGTGTCCGCACTCGTCGAGATCGGCGAGGTGGCCCGGGCCAAGCGGTTGTGCGAGCGACTGTTGTCCTTCGCCAGTCCGCTGCATCTCTACGCCGAGGAGATCGAGCCGCGCACCGGACGGCACCTGGGGAACTTCCCGCAGGCGTTCACCCACCTGGCATTGATCAACGCGGTCGTGCACGTCATCCGGGCCGAGGATGAGGCCGACAGCACCGGGGTCTTCCAGCCCGCGAACGCGCCGGCTTAGCCCTTGGGCTCTCAACGGTCCGGGTGCGAACCGCTGGTCGGTCGCCCTACCCCCCGCCTCAGTGTCAGCGTGCGGCAAGTAGCCGGGTGAGGTCCTTGACGCTGGGCACCTTTCCAGCCACCACGACCTCGTCGTCGACCACCAGGCCGGGGGTTTTCATGACCCCATAGCCGGCGATCGCGGCGTAGTCGGTGACGGCCTCGATATCGGCCTGCAGGCCCAGCTGGGTGAGCGCCTCACGAGTGCGCTCCTCAAGGGCGTGACAGTTGCGGCAGCCGGGTCCGAGAATTTTGACGATCATGAGAGCAACTCCGTTCTCTGAAAATGGATGGAGCATCAGCCGATGAGGTTGAACAGGAAGCCGATGATCATGATTCCGCCGGCCACTGTGCCGAAGAAGATCGCCAACAGCGGCGGCTTGAGTACCCGGCGCAACATCACCGCCTGCGGGATCGACAGGGCGATCGTGCTCATCGTGAACGCCATCACCGTGCCCAGTGACATTCCCTTGGCCCACAACGCTTCTGCGATCGGCACGACGCCGGCACCGTTGACATATAGCGGCACTCCGGCCAGTGTCGCCACCACCACCGCGAAGGGGTTGTCCGGTCCGGCGAAGCGCACGAAGAAATCCGCCGGAACCCAGCCATGGATGACGGCTCCGATGCCGACCCCGAGCAGGACCCACAGCCAGACGCTCCGGAAGATCTCCCTCGTCTCGTCGACCGCGGCGCCGACCCGCTCGGCCAGTGCGGGCACATGACCGTCGGCACGCAACGCCGCCACCTTCGTGGTGAAGACGTTTGCCTCAACCCAGCGAGCGAGGTCGAAGCGGGAGAAGATCCAGCCGATCGCCAGGGCCAGCGCGCTGCCCGCCGCCACATAGGCGGCAGCGATGTGCCAGCCGAACTGGCCTCCGATCATGATCGCGGCGATCTCGCTTATCAGCGGGGACGCAATGAGGAAGGTCAGCGTGATCGACAGCGGTATGCCCGCCGCGACAAATCCGATGAACAGCGGAATCGAACTGCACGAGCAGAACGGCGTCACCACACCCAGGAAGACCGCGAGCACCAAGCCCACGAACAATCCACGCCCCTGCAGATAGTCCCTGGCCTTGTCCAGGTCGAGGCTCGCGCGCAGCATCCCGACCACGAACATCAGACCGGTGAGCAGCAGGAGGATCTTCACCGTGTCGTACAGGAAGAAATGCACTGCGCCGACGGCTCGGGTCTCGAGGTCGAGGCTCAGCCATCGGACCGTCGCATCCCAGATGTATTCGTTCAGGGTGTAAGCGGCAACCCACATGACGGCAGCGACCAGCAGAAGCCCCAGAGTCCGCGTGCGCCCCGACACGCCACCGGGGTCGGCGTCGGCGACTCCACGATGGGCAGGACTCACCTGTTCACAGTAGGTGACGAAGAGAGTCGCCGGCGGGCAATATCGAAGCCGCAGCACATCATTGAGCTAGGTGGCTTTCGCCCCGGTTCTTTCACGTCGCTGTGGCCGGAGAGGCCCGGGCAAGCAACCACTCCTGCTTGTCACTCGCTCCCGCCGCGACCACCTCGAGTGCGGCAAACGCGGTGCGGAGTTCGCCCGGCCGGACGCGAAAGCGACCAGGCGCGCTACCGACCTCTCGGAGCGCACAGATCGCCAGCAGCCCTCCCGGCGCCAATCGACCGATGACCGCGCCGTCGAGTCTGCGGTCGCGGAACCGGTGGCATAGCAGCAGATCGACCGCATCACCCGGGGGCAGACCCAGATCGAGATCCACGGAGTCGAATCGGCAGCGCATCGCGACACCGGACTGTCGGGCGATCAATCGTGCCTGTTCGATCGCCACGTCGGAGACGTCGACACCGTGAACATCCAACCCGCGCATAGCCAACCACACCGCCGCGGCACCCGATCCGCAGGCAAGTTCGAGGGCCTTACCGGTGCGCGGAAACACCGATTCGAAATCGGCGAACACCGCGGGAAGTGCAGGCGTGAGCATGGCTGAGCGTTCGGCGTATCGCCGATCCCAGAGAATGCGATCAGCCTCGCTCACAGTCCTACCGGACCGCGTTGTCGACCATCTTCGCCGCGATATCGGCTGCCTCATCGCCGGCGCCGTAGCTGCACGCCCATACCTCGACGATAACGTTGGTGACCGGGGCAAGCGCGTGTTGGCATTCCCAGCCGTCCGCATCGTCCTGCGTGGTGATCTGGGTGAGCAGCGTGTCGGTGGCGGTCAGATCCTCGATCTGCCAGGTGTAGCTGTCGGTGCCGTCGTCGATGGCGATCGACGTGCCGGCGCAGGCGTCCCAGCTGGACCGGGCGTTGTCGAAAAACCGCTGCGCCTTGTCCGCCGACGGGTAGAGCACCGCGGTCTGTTCCACCCAGTGCGCGTTGTCGTCATCGGGCTCGCGGGAAACCTGGTCGCGGACCGCGGTGTACCCGCTGTCCCCGTAGACCGGCTGTTCGGCGCCGAAGATCGAACCGAGGCAGTCCGGGTCGGACACATCGCCGGAGTGGTCCACCATCTGGTCGAGTTCGCCGGTGACCTCCATGGTGTCCGAGCCCATGATGTCGTTGATATCGCCGATGGACAGCAGCACGTCGTCGAGCTGGCTCTCCTTCAACGGCGGCGCGTCGACCGGCGCGGCATTCTTGTCTCGGACGGCCTGGCCGGTCACGGTGGCAGAACAGCCGCTCAGCAGCACACAGCCGATCGATGCGGCGAGGAGAGCACGACGGGCATACCGCAGGCGCGGCGAGACTGCGGCACTGTTCACCGCGTCATTGTGACCGATGGCGGGCCCGGAGTCACTTCTTCGCCTTGTCGCCGGCCGCATCGGTCGACAAGGCCGCGACGAACGCCTCCTGGGGGACCTCGACCCGCCCGATCGTCTTCATCCGCTTCTTGCCCTCTTTCTGCTTCTCCAGCAGCTTGCGCTTGCGGGTGATGTCACCGCCGTAGCACTTGGACAGCACATCCTTGCGGATGGCCCGGATGTTCTCGCGGGCGATGATCCGCGAGCCGATGGCCGCCTGGATCGGCACCTCGAACTGCTGGCGCGGAATGAGTTCCTTGAGCTTGGTGGTCATCTTGTTGCCGTACGCCGACGCCCCGTCCTTGTGCACGATGGCACTGAACGCGTCGACGGCCTCGCCTTGCAGCAGGATGTCGACCTTCACCAGGTCGGCTTCCTGCTCGCCGGCCTCCTCGTAGTCGAGGCTGGCGTACCCGCGGGTGCGTGATTTCAGCGAGTCGAAGAAATCGAAGATGATCTCACCGAGCGGCATCGTGTAGCGCAGTTCGACGCGCTCCGGGGACAGGTAGTCCATCCCGCCCAGTTCGCCGCGGCGCGCCTGGCAGAGCTCCATGATGGTGCCGATGAACTCACTCGGCGCGATGACGGTCGTCTTGACCACCGGTTCGTAGACCGCGCGGACCTTGCCCTCCGGCCAGATCGACGGGTTGGTCACCACCATCTCGGTGTTGTCTTCCTTGACCACCCGGTACACCACGTTGGGCGAGGTGGAGATCAGGTCCAGGTTGAACTCGCGCTCGAGGCGCTCGCGGGTGATCTCCATGTGCAGCAGCCCCAGGAAACCGCAGCGGAAACCGAACCCGAGCGCCACCGAGGTCTCCGGCTCGTAGGTCAACGCGGCGTCGTTGAGCTGCAGCTTGTCCAGCGCCTCCCGCAGGTTCGGGTAATCGGAGCCGTCCACCGGGTACAGGCCGGAGTACACCATCGGCTTGGGCTCGCGATACCCGGTCAGCGCCTCCGTGGCCCCCTTGCGGGCGGTGGTGACGGTATCGCCGACCTTCGACTGCCGGACATCCTTCACACCGGTGATGAGGTATCCCACCTCGCCGACGCCCAGCCCGGCCGACGGCTTCGGCTCCGGGGACACGATGCCGACCTCGAGCAGTTCGTGGGTGGCGCCGGTGGACATCATCGCGATCTTCTCGCGGGGGGTGATCTTGCCGTCGACGACGCGGACGTAGGTGACCACGCCGCGGTAGATGTCGTAGACCGAGTCGAAGATCATCGCCCGGGTGGGGGCGTCCGGGTCGCCGGTCGGCGCCGGGATCTTGCGGACCACCTCGTCGAGCAGTTCGGTGACCCCGGCCCCGGTCTTGCCCGACACCCGCAGCACATCCTCGGGTTCACAACCGATGATGTGCGCGATCTCGGCGGCGTAGCGGTCCGGGTCCGCGGCGGGCAGGTCGATCTTGTTGAGCACCGGGATGATCGTCAGGTCGCGGTCCAGCGCCAGGTACAGGTTGGCCAGCGTCTGCGCCTCGATGCCCTGGGCGGCGTCGACCAGCAGCACCGCACCCTCGCAGGCCTCCAGCGCGCGGGACACCTCGTAGGTGAAGTCGACGTGGCCGGGCGTGTCGATCAGGTGCAGCACGAACTCCTCGCCGTTCACCGTCCAGGGCAGCCGCACGTTCTGCGCCTTGATGGTGATACCGCGTTCGCGCTCGATATCCATCCGGTCCAGGTACTGGGCCCGCATATCGCGGTCCGCGACGACACCGGTGATCCCCAGCATCCGGTCGGCCAGCGTCGATTTGCCATGGTCGATGTGGGCGATGATGCTGAAGTTCCGTATCTGCGCCGGGTCGGTGAACGTCTTGTCGGCGAAAGTGCTGATTGGGAATCTCCTGGTCCTGGCGCGATCGTGTTGTCCCAGGGTATCGACTTCCGCCCCGCTCGACACAATCGGGCCGGACCCTTTCTCGCTATGCTTGGCCGCTATGGCGTCGCAATGGAAGGCGTTCCAGAAATTCGCCGAGAACATCGTCTTCAACGAGGCCCCCAAGTTCATCCGCCAGCTTCCGAAGCCGGAGCGGGTCATCCAGCAGGGCCTGCGGATCGGGATGGAAGCCCTCGCCGGGCAGGCCGCCCCCACACCCGTCGCCCTCACCACCGGGCGCCCGGTGACGCGGGCCAGCGTGCCCACCGCGCAGCGGGCGCGGCGCATCTTCTACGCACCCAACCTCGACGGCCGTGCCGACCCGGGCGAGATCGTGTGGACCTGGGTGGTCTACGAGGACGACCCGACCCGCGGTAAGGACCGCCCGGTCCTGGTGGTGGGCCGCGACCAGCGCACCCTGCTGGGGCTGATGCTGTCCAGCCAGGAACACCACGCCCGCGACGACGCCTGGGTCGGGATCGGAACGGGCAACTGGGACTACGACGGCCGGCCCTCCTGGGTGCGGCTGGACCGGGTGCTCGACGTGCCCGAGGACGGTATCCGCCGGGAAGGCGCGATCCTGGACCGTGACCGCTTCGAGGTCATCGCCACCCGGCTACGGGCCGAGTTCTCCTGGAGCTGACGTGCGCTCCGCGAGCGTGCGTGTCGGCGGGCAACACGCCGCCCGGCCGAAGTCTGCGCACGCTCGCGCGATTACCGTTGCGCGAAGCGCACATGCGCAACCCCGTCCTCGACGCCGACCCGGCACCGCACGCCGTACACGGTGCCGATGAGGTCCTCGGTGAGCACCTGGATGGGGGTCCCGACGGCCACGATGGCACCGCCGGACAGCACCACCACGTGGTCGCAGAACATCGCGGCCAGGTTCAGGTCGTGCAGCGCCACCACCGTGGTGACGTTCACGGTGCGTATCAGAGCCAGGATCTCCAGTTGGTGGGCGATGTCGAGATGATTGGTCGGCTCGTCCAGCAGCAGGTGGTCCGGATCCTGGGCCAGCGCCCGGGCGATCTGCACGCGCTGGCGCTCCCCGCCCGAGAGCATGTGCCAGTACCGGTCGGCCAGGTCCTGCAGCCCGGTGGCGGCCAGCGCGGCATCGACCACCGCCGACCCGTCGGTATCGGCGGCGATCATGCCGGTGTGGGGAATGCGGCCCAGCCGCACCACCTCACGCACGGTGATGTGCAGTTCGGTGTCGGCGTGCTGGGCGACCATCGCCACCCGGCGGGCGAGCCGGCGCCGCGACATCCGCGTCAACGGTTCACCGTCGAGATGCACCGTCCCGCTGCTCGGCCGGTCCACGCCGGCCAGCAATTTCAGCAGTGACGACTTGCCGGAACCGTTCGGGCCGAGCAATCCCACCGTGGCGCCGGGATCCGGCTCGACGGTGACACCGTCGAGCACCAGCCGGCCGGACCGCGTCCAGCTGACCTGGTCGGCGAGCAGGCTCATGTCGGTATCCCTCGGCGCCGCAACAGGATCAGCGCGAACGCCGGGACCCCCAGCAGAGCCGTGACCACGCCGGTGGGCAGCTCTTGCGGCGCAAACAGGGTGCGGGCCAGGGTGTCGACCCACACCATGAACACCGCCCCGAGGATGGCCACCGTCGGGAGCAGCCGCACGTGTGCGGGCCCCACCACGAAGCGTGCCGCATGCGGCAGCACCAGCCCGACGAACCCGATCGCACCGGCCGCGCTGACCAGCGCCGCCGTGATGAGTGCGGTCATCACCAACAGCACGATCCGGGCCTGGCGCACGGACACCCCCAGGGTGGCGGCGGCGTCGTCACCGAAAGCGAAGGCGTCCAGGGCCCGTGCGTAGGCCAGGCAGCACACCAACCCCGCGCCCACGACCGCGGCGCACACCGCGACATCGTTCCAGGTGACCCCGGCCAGCGACCCGAGCAGCCAGAACAGCACCCCGCGGGTCTGCTCGGCATCGGCCGACGACAACACGATGAACGAGGTGAGCGCCGAAAACAATTGTGTCGCCGCCACTCCCGCGAGCACCACCCGATCGGTGCCACCGCCGGCCGCATAGGCCAATCCCAACACCACCCCGAAGGACAGCACCGCACCGAGGAACGCACCACCGGACAGGGTCAGCGCGCCGCCACCCACCCCGAGCACCGCGATGAGCACCGCCCCGGTCGAGGCGCCCGAAGACACCCCGAGCACGAATGGATCCGCCAGCGGGTTACGTAGCAAGGACTGCAGGATCGCCCCGCACAGCGCCAGGCCCGCACCGCACACGGCGGCCAGCAGCACCCGCGGCAGCCGCAGCTGCCACACGATGCCGTCCTGGATCCGGGTGGTGCCCGACGGTCCGGCGCCCAGATGCTCGGCGACGATCCCGTACACGTCGCGCACCGACAGTGCGGCCGGACCGATGGTGATGGCCACCGCCGCCGAGGCGACGAGCAGCACAAGCCCCAGCACCCACAGCACCGGCAGCGAACGGGTACGCACGGTCAACGGCCGGCGGTCAATCCGAAACGGCGCAGCCCATCGGCGACTTTCTCGGCGCCGTCGACGGTCCGGATCGACGGGTTCAGGTCGGCCCCGTTGACGACGATGTAGCGCTTCTCCTGCACTGCGGTCATCCGCGCGGTCACCGGATTCGATTCCAGGAAAGCGATCTTGGCGGCCAGCGCATCACCGTCGATGGTGCGCCGGCTCAGGTCGGCGAGCACCAGCGCATCGGGGTTGCGGTCGGCGATCACTTCCCAGCTGACCTGCGGCCATTCCTCGGTCGTGTCGACGAAGACGTTGCGGGCCCCGACGGTGTCGGTGATCACCCCCGGCGACCCACAGCACCCACCGAAGTACGGGGCGCGGATATCGGAGAACCAGTACCCCAGATCGGCGTCCGCCACCACCCGGCTGGCCTGCATGCGTTGGTCCAGATCGTCGATCAGTTCCTCGCCGCGCTCGGCGACGTCGAATATGCGGGCCAGATCGCGGATCTCGCCGTAGATGGCGTCCATGGTGAACGGTTCGGTGCGGGCGCCGTCGGCGTTGACCGAAACCTTGCCCACACAATCGCTGGGCGCCAGGTAGGTCGGCACCCCCAGCGATGCGAACTGATCGCGGTCGGCGACACCGCCCGGGCCCAGGGTTCCCGCGAACGAGGCGGACACGAAGTCGGGTTCGGTGTCCAGCACACTCTCCAGCGAGGGCTTGTTGACCGCCAGCTGCGGCACCGTGGCATTGGCCTCGGCGAGGTTCTCCCGCACCGGGTCCGTCCAGGTCGCGGTGCCGACCATGCGGTCGGCCAGGCCCAGCGAGAGCAGGATCTCGGTGGACCCCTGGTTGAGCGAGACCGCGCGCTTCGGCGGCGCATCGATGACGACCGCACGGCCGCAGTTCGCCACGGTGATCGGGTAACCCACTGCCGCATCGGTCTTTTCGGCCCGGCTGTCGGCCTGCCCGCAGGCGCTGACCAGCACCGCCAGCACGGCCGCCAGGACACTTTGCCCGATCATCTCATCGATCCGAAGCCCGCGGCCAGCTTCTCGACGGCACCGACTTGCCGAATACCGGGATCCAGCTCGGAGCCCGTCAGCACCACATACCGTTTCTCCCGTACCGCCGTCATGGCGCGGGTCACCGGATTGGATTCCAGAAACGCAACTTTGGTGTCCAGCGCATCGCCGTCGATCCGTTTGCGGCTCAGGTCCGCCAACACCAGCACGTCGGGGTCGCGGTCGGCCAGCGCCTCCCAGCTGACCTCCGGCCAGTCCTCCTCGGCATCGGCGAAGACGTTGATGGCGCCGACCTCGCGGGCGTAGAGACCGGGTGCCGAGCAGCAGCCGGCCAGGTAGGGCGTACGCAACCCGGAGAACCAGAATGCGACGGTGGCGTCTTGTCGCGGGATCACCGGAGCATCGGCCAACCGGCGCTGCAGCGCGCTCACCAACGCGGCCCCACGGTCCTGCACATCGAAAATCTGCGCCAGTTCCGTGATCTCACGGAGCAGGGTGTCCATCTGCAACGGGCCGGTCCGCGTGACGGTCTCCCCTTCGACGACGGCGTCGGTGCACACCGACGGGGACTGGTAGGTGGGGATGCCGAGGTCGGCGAGCCGGCCCCGATCCCCGACGACCGCCGGGGTGAACGTATGCGCACTGGCCGAGGTGACGATGTCGGGCTCGCGGTCGAGCACCGCTTCCACGCTCGGATCGTTGTCCGCGAGCCGGGGCACCCGGTCGTTGTCGGCGGCCAGTTCCGGCAGCACCGGGTCGAACCACGTCGAGGTGCCCACCATGCGGTCGGCCAGACCGAGCGAGAGCAGGATCTCGGTGGATGCCTGATATAGCGAGACGGCGCGCTGCGGCGCGCGCTCGAAGGTGACCGTCACGCCACAGTTCTGCAGCGTCAGCGGGTAGCGCGTGGCGCCGGCATCCTCGACGGACGGCGCCGCCGGCGGGGGTTGGTCGGTTCGGCCACAGGATGTGATCACGAGCAACAAGAGCAGGGGGATCAACGCACGCACGGCGTGACTTCCTTCGGTACAGGGCCCAGGCGCGGAGCCGTCGACGGTTAACCGACTGCAGGCATTCGGGCTTGGAGGTCACACCTCATACCGTTGCGCGTCAGCTCCGGGTTCTCACCGGATTCCCCTGCAGGTCAGCATCCGCACTCTACCGCGATCGACTCAGCGTGGGTGCCGCCACATCGGGTACATGACCGGGCCGCCGTCGGGAAGTGCGATCTCCCCGGTGACTTCGAAACCGAACCGCTCGTAATAGCCGATGTTCTCGGGGTTGCTCGACTCCAGGTAGGCCGGCGCGAACTCGGCATCGCACCGGTCCAGCCGCGAGCGCATCAGGGCGTGGCCGAGTCCGGCGCCGCGCACCTGCGGGTCACTGCCGATCACCGCCAGATACCAGTGCGGCTCCTCGGGGTGTTCGCGTTTCATCAGCTCCGTGACCCGGATGCCGCGGCGCACGGCGGTGCCGAACGTCAGCACCATGCTGGGCGCGGCACGCAACTCCTCGCCGGTGGTGTGCCGCCACTTGCCCGGCGGGTCCCACAGCGCCGCGGCACCGATCGTCGCACCCACCGAGGCGACCTCCACCCCGCCGTGCGCGAGGTGGTGGTGGCGGGTCAGGGCGCCGAACAGCTTGTGCAGTTTGCGCCGCCGCGCGTGCGCGTCCGGCAGCAGCCACGCCATCACCGGATCATCGAGGAACGCACGGCCCAAGGCGTGCGACAGCGCAGGGATGTCGGCGTGCCGGGCGGGGCGCACCACAACGTCGTCGGTGTTGCTCACGGCACTCATTCAGCCTTGCGTGATGTACGCCTGCAACTGCTCTCGGCTGGATTCCAGTTCCTGCATCCGGGTCTTGACCACGTCACCGATGCTCACGATGCCGGCCAGCCGACCGTCCTTCAGGACGGGGATGTGCCGAACCCGGTTGTGGGTCATCACCGCGCTGAGGCTGTCCACCGAATCCTCCGGCGAGCAGAAGACCAGGTGTGTGGTCATGATCTCGCTGACAGGCCGGCTCAGCAGGTCCGCACCGAGATCGTGCAGCTTGTGCACCACATCGCGTTCGGACACGATGCCTACCGGCCCGCCCGGACCGACGACCACCATCGCACCGATATTGCGGTCGACCAGACCGGCGAGCAGGACGGCGACCGACGTCTCCGGGGTGGTCGTCGCGACGGTGGCACCCTTGGCTTTCAACACGTCGGCGATACGCATGACATCCTCCACCCAATCCAGAATGTGATCCCGAACACATTCAAGGCTACGTCGGATCGGCACCCGTTTGGCCGATTGTGCGCAACCCACGCCGATTCGCGCGATCATGTGAGCCATGATCGAGGTGACGCTCCTGGGCACCGGCAGCCCCATTCCCGACCCCGACCGGGCCGGCCCGTCGACGCTGATCCGCGCGGGCGAGCAGACCTTCCTCGTGGACTGCGGGCGCGGTGTCCAACAGCGACTGGCCGCCGCGGGATCCGGCGCCAACGCACTGACGGCACTCCTGCTGACGCATCTGCACAGTGATCACATCGCCGATCTCGGCGATGTGATCATCACCCGCTGGATCACCACGTTCACCCCGGATCCCGCACCGCTGCAGATCATCGGACCGCCGGGGACCGCCGACGTGGTGGCCGCCACGCTGAAGGCGTTCGGTCACGACATCGGCTACCGCATCGCCCACCACGCCGATCTCACCGGGCCGCCGGCCGTCGAGGTGCACGAGTACACCGAGGGCGTGGTGTGGGATGCCGACGGCGTCCGCATTGTCGCCGCGCCGACCGATCACCGCCCCGTGGCTCCGACCATCGGCTTTCGCATCGAACACGATGGCGCATCGGTGGTGTTGGCGGGCGACACCGTGCCCTGCGAGGGCCTGGACACCCTCGCCGCGGGCGCAGGCGCCCTGGTGCATACCGTGATCCGTCACGATCTGGTCGAAGCGATACCGCTGCAACGGATCCGCGACATCTGCGACTATCACTCCACCGTGGAACAGGCGGCCGATACCGCGGCCCGCGCCGGCGTCGGCATCCTGATCCTCACCCACTATGTGCCCAGCCCCGCGCGGGGCCAGTACGACGACTGGCGGGCGCTGGCGGCAACGGTGTTCGACCGCCAGATCGAATGCGGTGACGACCTGCACCGCGTGCTCGTTCACCCCGGCGTCTGCTCCACATCACCGTGATGTGTCGGATTCGTTCCGACACGAACCCCACACTTCACGTCAAGCCGGTGTCACGTGCGCGAGCAGCTCGTCGACCGACCACTGATCGTCGGCGTGTACACCGTATTTGCACGCTCGAATGACGCCATCGGTACCGATGAGGAAATCGGCGGGCCTGCCCGTGTGATCCTCACCCGGCGAGAGCGCACCTTTGAGCCCGGTCCGCCGAATTCCACGTGCTGCCGCCACGAAGGCGCGGGGGTGCAGCACTGCGCTAAGCGATGATCCGACGCCGAACTCGGCGTACACATTCCGATCCGGATCCGCGACGACCGCAAACGGCAGGTCAGCCTGGTATCTGCGGAGCTGGTCGGCGTCGGAATGAAACAGCACAACCTCGCGGATGCCGGCATCGGCGATCTCCTGACGGCGACGCGCCATCTCGCGCATGTGCAGACTACAGATCGGGCAGCCCGCAAAACGCCGGAACTGAAGGTGCACAACGGCATCGCGTGCGGGAACGACCACATCCACACCGTCGATGGTCGTCAGCGTCCGCGCCGCCACCGCGTCTCCGACGTTGAGCACGTCGCACCCCTTTCCATATTGAGTCATCCGACTCCATATCCAACTCACGCCAGTATTGAGTACACTCACTCCAAATGTCAACGCTTCCAGATGACGGCAAACGGCGGCCAGGACGCCCCCCGCGGTTTGATCGCGGGCACGCACTCGATCAACTCTTGATTCTGTTCTGGAGCAAGGGCTATGACGGTGCGACACAAGAGGAGATGCTGACCGCCACCGGACTGTCGTCCTCGACGCTGTTCCGGTCATTCGGAAACAAGGCCGATATCCTCCAAGCCGTCTTGGCGCGCTATGACACGCATGCGTCGACGTTGTTCACCCCACTGGAGGAGGGCGTCGCCGGGGTAGCCGACCTGCGGGCCTTTTTCGACGGCATCGCACAGTGGCTACACGGCCCGATGGGCCCGGCTGGATGCCTGGTCGTGGAGACGATGCAGAACCCCGTCAACGGCGACCCACGCGTGAAGGCGCTGACCGACCAACACCTCAACCGGCTCCGGCGAAGCTTGCACGCGGCGGTTCGGCGTGCAGTCGACGCCGGCGAGTTCGCGTCCGCATCCCCCGAGATGTTCGCCGACGCGTTACAAGCCGGCGTGCTGGGCGTGCTGTCGCGCGCCCGTACCGGCGACGTGGCTGACGCCAACCGACTTCTCGACGGTGTCAGGTCGCTGGTGCCGTGACGAGCACGGTCGCTCAGGCCAGCCGGGTAATCTCCACGACCACGTCGAGATCGGTGGAGCCCTCACCGGAGTAGATGCCCTTCAGCGGTGTGACGTCGGCGTAGTCCCGCCCCACACCGACACTGATGTACTGCTCGTTGATGGCCTTGTCGTTGGTGGGGTCGTAATGCCACCAGTCCCCCGTCCATGCCTGAATCCAGGCGTGGCTCTGGCCCTCCATGGTGTCGCCGACCTTCGCGGTGCGCTTGGGATGCAGGTACCCCGACACGTAGCGGGCCGGAATCCCCATACCGCGCAACAGGATCAGCGTCAGATGGGCGAAGTCCTGGCAGACGCCCTTACCCTCGCGCAAGGCGTCCAGACCCGATGAGTGCACCCCGGTGGTGCCGGGGACGTAGTTGAGCTCGCCGTGCACCCAGCGCGCCGCCTCGATGACGGCCTCTTGGGGCTCGTGGTATTTCGCGATGCGCTTGCCGACGCGCTCGATGCGCTTGCTGGCCGGGGTGTACCTCGTCGGGGTCAGCAGCTCGTCGAAGCGGTCGATGACGGCCGCGGATCCCAGATCAGCCCATGTCACCGTGGATACCGGCGCGCCGGGCTTCTCGGTCTCGACCACCGAGGATGCGGTCACCTCCAGCTCAGTGTGCGGCGCGTGCAGATCGAAGGTGGTCACCGCGGTGCCCCAGTAATCCACGTACCGGTACTGCCTGGTGGCCGGGATGGTCTCCACCCGGTTGAGGATCACGTTCTGACGCGAATCCGATCGCGGCGTCAGCCGGGCCTCGTTGAAGGAGGCGGTCACCGGGGATTTGTAGGCGTAGCCCGTTGCATGGACAACCCGCATGCGCCACATCAGATTTCCCCTTCTTCGATGACCGTGCCACCCGCACGCCCCGCGTCGGTCCACGCCACCCACGGTGCGGAGTGGAAGTACTGCAACGCCAAGGCGTCGCCCACTTCGACACATGTCTGCTGCAACGCCGCGAGCTGGTCTTCCAGTGATTCCAGCAGCGCGCCGGGCGGCAGAAACTCCAGCTCGCTGCGGGCCCGGCCGAGTAGCCGCTGCGCTTCGGCCGTCGACCCGACCCGGTTGTGCCTGCGGTGCAACAGTTCGTCGAGACTGTGTTCGGCCAGCCGCAGCGAGTAGTAGATCGATCTGGGGAAAAGCCGGTCCAGCAGCATGAATTCGACCACCCTGCTGGCGTCCAGCACGCCTCGATAGGTACGCAGGTAGGTGTCGTGCGCGCCGGCCGAACGAAGCACGGTGACCCAGGCCGGCGAGGAGCCGCTGTCGCCGACCCGCGACAGCAACATCCGCACCGTCATGTCGACGCGTTCGATGGCCCGGCCCAGCACCATGAAGCGGTAACCGTCATCGCGCGACAACGTCGAGTCGGCCAACCCGGCGAACATCGCCGCCCGCCCCTCCACGTAGGCCAGGAACTCGTGCGGGCCGAGTCGCCGCGCCGCACGCTCGCGCTCGGCGAGCGCGTTGTAGGTGGTGTTGAGACACTCCCACATCTCTGTCGAGGTGACTTCACGTGCGCCACGGGCATTTTCGCGAGCCGCGGTGATCGACTCGACGATCGAGCAGCCACCCTTGGTGTCCTTGCCGAAGGCGACGAGATCGGTCAGTGACCACACATCCAACTGCTGCTCCGGGGGCTCGATGTCGAGCACCTGCAGCAGCACCCGCGATGTCTGATCCGGGTCGACGCTGGAGTCCTCCAGCAGTTGGTGCACCACCACATCGAGGATGCGGGCGGTGTCGTCGGCGCGCTCGACATAGCGCCCAATCCAGTACAGCGATTCCGCGTTACGTGCCAGCATCAGTCGACCACCACCTGCTGTTGCTGCTGTTGTTGTTGCTGTTCGTTCTGGCCGGACATCGCCCGGCCGTCACGGGTCTGCTGCTGTTGGGTCTGCTCGCTCTTGACCTCCCGGCCGGCCTTGCCGTTGCGCGAGACCTTCTCGGCCACCGACGGTTTGCCCGGTTTCGCGGCGTCCGGCAGCGAGCGGACCACCTCGGCGGCGGCCAGTTCACGGTCGGCGGCCGAGGTGCGCGAGGCCAGCACCCAGGTGTCCTTGGATCCGCCGCCCTGGCTGGAGTTCACCACCAACGAACCCTCCGGCAGCGCCACCCGGGTCAACCCGCCGGGCAGCACCCAGACATCGTCTCCGTCGTTGACCGCGAACGGCCGCAGGTCCACATGTCGCGGGGCCAGACAATCGTCGATCTGGGTGGGCACCGTCGAAAGCTGCACCACCGGTTGGGCGATCCAGCCCCGCGGGTCGGCGCGGATCTTCTTGCTGATGGTGGCGAGCTCCTTCTCGTTGGCGTCCGGACCGAACACGATGCCGTACCCACCGCTGCCTTCGACCGGTTTGATCACCAGTTCGTCGACCCGGTCGAGCACCTCTTCGCGCTCGTCGTCGAGCCAACAGCGGAAGGTGTCGACGTTGGCCAGCAATGGCTTTTCGCCCAGGTAGTACTCGACGATGGTCGGCACATAGGTGTACACCAGCTTGTCGTCGCCGACACCGTTGCCGACGGCGCTGGAGATGACCACGTTGCCGGCCCGTGCCGCGTTGAGCACCCCGGCGACCCCGAGCACCGAATCCGGCCGGAACTGCATCGGATCCAGATACTCGTCGTCGATGCGCCGGTAGATGACGTCGACCTGCCGTTCCCCCTCGGTGGTGCGCATGTACACCGTGTTGTCGCGACAGAACAGATCGCGGCCCTCGACGAGTTCGACCCCCATCTGCCGGGCCAGCAGCGAATGTTCGAAGTAGGCCGAGTTGTAGACGCCGGGGGTGAGCACCACGACGGTGGGATCGGCCTCGTTGGTGGCCGCCGCCTTGCGCAGTGCGCGCAGTAGATGCGAGGAGTAGTCGCCCACCGCCCGCACCCGGTGGGAGGCGAACAGGTTCGGGAACACCCGCGCCATGGTGCGGCGGTTCTCCATCACGTAGGACACCCCCGACGGCGAACGCAGGTTGTCCTCGAGCACCCGGAAGGTGCCCTGCGCGTCGCGGACCAGGTCGATACCCGCGACGTGGATGCGCACCCCGTTGGGCGGCACGATGCCGACCGCCTCGCGGTGGAAGTGCTCGCACGAGGTGACCAGCCGGCGCGGGATCACGCCGTCGCGCAGGATCTCCTGCTCGCCGTAGATGTCGTCGAGGTAGAGCTCCAGGGCCTTGACCCGTTGCGCGATGCCCTTCTCCAACCGCGACCACTCGGCCGCGGAGATGACACGCGGGACCAGATCGAGCGGGAACGGGCGTTCCTGGCCGGACAGCGAGAACGTGATGCCCTGGTCGATGAAGGCGCGGCCGAGGGCCTCGGACCGCGCCTCGAGTTCGGACGCATCCGACGGCGATAGTTCAGCGAAAATCCCCTTGTAGGGTCCGCGGACGTTGCCTTCGGCGTCGAACATCTCATCGAAGGCCTCGGAATATCTGCCCAGATTCTCGTAGCCGTCGAAAATGCCGGCCTGGCGTTTGACCGCGCGCGAACCTGAGCGCGACGTGCGGGCAGCTTCATTCGGCAGGGTTCGTAGGCTCACCAGTGCCATGCTGCCGTAAATCCGCCGTTTCGGCAGGCCAGCCGCTCCGCTTTGGGGGAATGGCACCCACGCTGGTAATCTGGACAACCGCTGCCCAGCCGTGGTCGATCAGCCGGGCGTCCAGACGTATACCAACCGACGTTTTACGAAGGAACAACACGCGTGGCCAACATCAAGTCGCAGGAAAAGCGCATCAAGACCAACGAGCGCCGTCGACTGCGCAACCAGTCCGTCAAGTCGTCGCTGCGGACGGCTGTGCGCGGGCTGCGCGAGGCCATCGACGCCGGTGAGAAGGACAAGGCCGGCGAACTGCTGGTCGTCACCAACCGCAAGCTGGACAAGGCTGCCAGCGCCGGCGTCATCCACAAGAACCAGGCCGCGAACAAGAAGTCCGCACTGACGCTCGCCGTCAACAAGCTCTGAGTTTCTGTTTTCACCCCGCACACCCGCGCGCTGACCGACTCCGGTCACGCGCGGGTTTCTGCGTGTCCGGGTTCTTCTGAAGGTCACCCGTCGGTGGCGAGTTCGGCAACCTTGCGCACCGCGGCCTCCAGCGCGTAGTCCGCATCCGCCGCAGCGCCCTTGACATCGGCATTCAGCGACGCCACCACCCGCAGCGCTTCGGCCACCCGATCGCGCGACCAGCGCCGCGACTGCTTCTGTGCCTTCTGTACCCGCCACGGCGGCATGCCCAGCTCCCCGGCCAGCCGATATGGGTCGCCCTGCAGGGGCCCCACCCGGGCGATGGTGTGCACCGCCTCGGCCAGCGCATCGGCGAGCACCACATGCGGTTCCCCGCTGAGCATCGCCCAGCGCAACGCCTCCGCCGCACCGGGGACATCACCGAGGACGGCCTTGTCGGCGATGTCGAACCCCTTCACCTCGGCCTTGCCCTGGTGGTACTGGCGCACCGCGGCGGCGTCGACGGTGCCGTCGGTGTCGGCAACGAGCTGCGAGCACACCGCCGCCAATTCGCGGATGTCGGACCCGACCGCGTCGAGGATGGCGGAAACGGTGTCATCGTCCACCTTGACCTTCAACGCCCGGAACTCGCGACGCACGAAGTCCGCCCGCTCACCCGCCTTGGCGATCTTCGCGCAGGCGTGCACCTGCGCGCCGAGCTTCTTGAGCTGATCGGCCATCGCCTTGGCGCGCCCCCCGCCGGAATGCACCACCACCAGCTGCGTTCCCGGCGGCAGGTCCGCCGCCGAACTGACGATGAGGGCGGCGGCATCCTTGCCGGCCTCACCGGCGGCTTCCAGCACGACGACGCGCTCATCGGCGAACAGCGACGGGCTCAACAGCTCGGCGAGTTCGCTGGTGCTGACCTCGCCGGCGCGCAACCGGTCCACCGGGACATCGACCGATCCGGCCTTCTTGCGTGCGGCCTTGAGCACACCGGCCACCGCACGCTCGACAAGCAGTTCCTCATCGCCGAGGACCAGGTGCAATTCCGCGGTGTCCGTCACGCCACGATCGTTTCACGTCGCGCCGACAATGCCGGACAGGGTCCAGGCCAACAGACAACAGGCAGCGCCGGCGCACACCCTGCGGCCCCACGGCCGGCGCCAACTCCAGATCAGCCCGACCGTCACCGCCGCGACGAGCGCCATGCCGGCGGTGCCGGACGGGATCGCGATCGAGGCGCCGGGCACCGCCGCGATACCGTCCGCCACCGTCAGCACCCACCACAGTTCCGGCCCGGTGAACCGGATCAGGATCCCGGCCGCTGCCGGCAGGAACGCCGACAGCGCCGCCGCGGCGGTGCCGATCACCGTGATCGGCGCGATGACACCGGCGACGAGCAGGTTGGCCAGCACGGCAAGCATCCCGAATCGCCCCGAGATCCCGGCGATCAGCGGGGCGGTGACAAGCTGGGCGGCCAGCGCAATGCTCACCGCGGCGGCCACCGGTTTGGGCCAGCCGCGTTCCACCAGCCGGGCCGTCCAGCCCGGTGCGATCACCACCAGCGCCGCGGTCGCGACCACCGACAACGCGAACCCGGCATCGACGGCCAATTGCGGTGCCACCGTCATCAGGGCGACGACACTCGCCGAGAGCACCGGGATCGCCTGCCGGCGACGGTGTGTCAGCACCGCCAGCAGTGCGATTGCGCCCATCACCGCGGCGCGCAGCACGCTCGCCGACGGCTCCACCACGATGACGAACGCGATCAGCACCGCCAGGGCGAGCATCGCCGCCCACCGCGGCCCCACCACCGCCGCGGACAACAGTGCGGCGCCGCACACGATGGTGACATTGGCACCCGAGACGGCGGTGAGATGAGTCAGGCCGGCGATCCTGAAATCGTCCGCCGTCGTCGCCGTGACCGCCGACATATCGCCGAGCACCAACGCGGGCAGCATCGCGGACTGATCGGCGGGCAACACCTCCCGCGCGGCCTCCGCGAAGCCGGTGCGAATCTGCCCGGACAGCCGGCGCACCGCCGGGACGGCACCGAGCGTCGGTTCACCGATCGCGGTGAGCACGGCGACGCTCAGATCGGGACGCAAGGGACGCCCGATGCGCGCCCGAAAGGTGGCCGGGCGGCCCACGCTCAGTTCGGCGAAGTCGGCCACCGGCGCGAAGACCAGCACCATGCCGGACATTGCGGCGCCATCCAGGTCGCGCAGCCCGGCCCGGAACATGATGCGCCCCTGTCCCAATGACCGCGGAGACTCGGTCGCCACCACGCCGACGATGGCGGTGCTGCCGTGCCGCGCGATGATCGGATGGTGTCGGGCGTCGTGTGCGCGCATTGCGATCGCCAGGCCGAACGCCGTACCGATCACCGCGACCGCGGCCACACCCGCCGATCCGAGCCGGATCCCGCGACCGGCACACCATCGTCCCGCCATCGCGGCCGCCGCCGTGCACCCGGCGACGGCCGCGGCCACTACCCACGGTGACCAGAGGATCCCGGCGGCGGTCACCAACCAGCTGGCCATCGCCGCCGGCACCAGGCGGATATCGACCTGGCGCTCTTCGGCATTCACACATCGACCAGGTCACGCAGCTTGTCCAGTCGCGCCGGACCGATACCGTCCACCTCGCTCAACTGCTCGACGCTGGTGAACTGGCCGTTGGCCGCACGCCACGCGATGATCGCCGCGGCGGTAACCGGGCCGACCCCGGGCAACGCGTCGAGCTGTTCGGCGGTCGCGGTGTTCAGGTCCACCGGTCCCGCCGGTGTGCCCGTTGCGTCCGTCCCCTGCACCGCCGATGGTTGCCCGGGTGGGGTGGCCGAACTCACCGAACTGCCCATCGGTGACGGCGATCCCGGCGGTGCGGCCAGCCCGACAATGATCTGTTCGCCGTCGACCACCGGCCGAGCCAGGTTCAACCCGACCAGGTCGGCGCCATCCACCGCGCCGCCGGCCGCCTCCAGCGCGTCGGCGATCCGGTCCCCCACCGCCAGGGTCACCAACCCGGGTGTGTTGACCAGGCCGACGACGCTGACCACCACGGGCCCGTCCGGTGGCCCGGGGGTGGCGCCGGCTGGGGCGCTGGGAGCGCCGGAAACCATCTGCACGGCGGGGAGATTCGCCGCCGAAACCGGCGCTGGGGAATCCCGGACCACGGTGAAGACCGTCACCAGCACGGCGATGATCCCCACCCCGAGCAGCGCGATGACGCCGGCCCGGCCCGGGTCTGCTCGCAGCGTAGCGAGCCAGTCCGGCGCGGAGCGGCTGTCGTGCTCGGGCAGCCACCGGGCCAGTACGGTATCCGATTCTTCCTCTGGCGCTTCGGTTATCGCGTCACGATCGGTCCCGATGCGACGCGTCAGGCGCTGCGCGGGCGATTCGGTGTCCATGAGCCGACCGTAGGCACCCGAACCGACCTACCGGCATCGTCCGCGGCTCGTGACGGGTCAGGTTGTGGACGGATCCGGCATTGGGGATGAAGCCGAAGAGTCGATTCCGGTGGTGGTCGGTATCGGGGCGCGGCACGTCACGAGTTCACTCGGGTGTCGGTGACCGCCGCGCCGTTCGACCGTGCCGACGGACGCTCGGGGATTGCCTTTCCAGACTCTGCGTCGAAGAAGTAGGTGCGCCGGCGCGGCAGCATGATGCCGATGTGTGCGCCCGAGGCCAAGTCCGTTCCCGCCGGTGCGTGCACGATGACCCGGTGCTCGCCCACCGTCGGCGGGGCGCCCACGGTGGGCGCGTTCACCAGAGCCGTGACCAGGGCATGACTGCCCAGCGGTTCGACGAAGTCCACCCGTGCGGGCAACGCACCCTCGATGTCACCGCCGGCCAGTTGCAGGTGTTCCGGCCGAGCCCCGACGGTCACCGGACCGGTCGGCAGCGCCACCGGGATGCTCACCGCGACATCGCCGATGTGCAGCACACCGTCTCGGACCATGCCGGGGATCAGGTTCATCGGCGGACTGCCCATGAATGCCGCCACGAATGTGTTGGCCGGCCGGTTGTAGATGTCGTCGGTGGTGCCGATCTGTTGCACCTCCCCGGCCGACATCACGCACAGCCGGTCGCCGAGGGTCATCGCTTCCACCTGGTCGTGCGTGACGTAGATGGAGGTGACCGGCACCTCCCGGTGCAGTCGCTTGAGGTCGCCGCGCACCTGGTTGCGCAGTTTCGCATCCAGGTTCGACAACGGTTCGTCGAGCAGGAACGCCCGCGGTTGACGCACCAGCGCGCGCCCCATGGCGACCCGCTGGCGTTGCCCACCCGATAGTTGGCCGGGCTTACGGTTGAGCAGTTCGGTGATCTGCAGCAGCTCGGCGGTCTCACGCACCCGCCGATCGGTCTCCGCTTTCGGGGTACGGCGCTGCCGTAGCCCGTAGGCCAGGTTGCGGTACACCGTCATGTGGGGGTACAGCGCGTAGTTCTGGAACACCATCGCGATATCGCGGCGGCCCGGCGGCACTCCGTTGACCGATTGGCCGCCGATCCGGATCTCGCCGGAGGTCGGCTCGTCCAGACCCGCCAGCAGGCGCAGTGCGGTGCTCTTGCCGCAGCCCGACGGCCCGACCAGGATGAGGAACTCCCCGTCGCCGATCGTCAGGTTGAGCCCCTTGAGCGCGGCCACGCCGCCTTCGTAGCTGCGGGTGACGTCGCGGAACTCTACTTCTGCCACCGCTTCACCTCTCGTGTCGCTGATCTCATGCTCATCCCTTCAACCCGGTGCTGGCCACCGACTGCACGAAGTAGCGCTGGGCCACCATGAACACCAGCAGCATCGGCAACAGGCTCATCACATTGGCCGCCATCAACAGCGGCCACTGGGTGGTGTGCGCGCCCTGGAAATAGCTCATCCCGAGCGGAACGGTCATGGTGTCGGTCGAGGTGATGACGATCAGTGGCCACAGAAAGTCATTCCACGACGTCAGCACCGTGAGTGCGGCCAACGTCGACAGTGCGGGCATCGACAGCGGCAGGATGATCTTGAACATCACCCCGATCCGCGATGTGCCGTCCACCCGGGCCGCCTCCTCCAGCTCCACCGGCACGGTCTGAAAGAACTGGCGCAGGAAGAAGATTCCGAATGCGGTCGCCAAGTTGGGCAGCATCAGCGCACCGATGTGGTCGATACCCAAGCCCTCCCAGATATGGTCGCCGAACCATTTGACGATCAGGAACACCGGGATCATCGTCACCTGGAACGGAACCATCAGGGTGGCCATCAGCACGACGAACAAGGCGCCGCGACCGAGGAAGCGGATCCGCGCGAAGGCGTAGCCGGCCAGGCTGCACACCAACAGATTGCTGATCAGCACGACCGTGGTGACGGTCAGGCTGTTGAGGAAGAAATGCCCGAACGGAGCGGCATCCCAGGCATCGGGATAGTTCTGCCAGCGCGGATGCTCAGGCACCAGATCGGGCGGGAACTTGTTGGCTTCGCCGGGGGTCTGTAGCGAGGTGACCAGCATCCACAGCAGCGGGACGACGAGCAGAAACGACGTCGGGATCAACACGAGATGCCACGGGCTGAACGGCAGCCGGACTCGGCGGCGCACGGGTGCGGCGGCGGTGTGGGTCGGCTGCGGGTCGCCGGACGCGGTGCTGACGGCCGGAATTGCGGTGTGGGTCATGGGCACTCCGATGGGGCGTGCATGGTCGGGGCGGTCATGAGTAGTGCACGTGTCGTCGGGCGAGCCGGAACTGCAGCGCGGTGATCACCACGATGACCGCGAACAGCGTGTAGGCCATCGCCGCGGCGTAGCCGGCGTCGAATTGCACGAACGCCCGGTTCCACAGGTAGTACACGATCACCGTGGTGGCCTTGAGTGGCCCGCCCCTGGTGGTCTGGTACACCTCGTCGAACAGTTGCAGGGCATTGATGGTCAGCCAGATCAGCAGGAACAGGTTCGCCGGGCCCAGCAGCGGCACCGTGATGGTCCGGAACCGCGTGAAGGCGCTGGCCCCGTCGATCGCGGCGGCCTCGTGCAGCTCAGCCGGAACACCCTGCAGCGCCGCCAAATACACGATCACCGTGAAACCTGTCCAGCCCCAGATGGTCATCGCGACGATGACCAGCAGCGCCTGTGAGGGTGAAGACAGGAAGGGCTGCGGTGCGATGCCCACGACTCCGAGCGCCGCGTTCACCAGACCGTAGTCGCGGTCGGTCAGCCAGAGGAAGATGATGCCCTGGGAGATCGTCGATACCGCCATGGTGACGTAGGCCGCGGTCCGGTACACCGAGATGAACCTGATCGACCGGTTCAACGCCGCAGCCACCAGCAGACCCACCACCATCGTGCCGGGTACGTACAGCACGGTGTAGACGATGGTGTTCTTGATCGCGTCGACGAACTGCGGGTCGTCGAACAGCCGCTCGTAGTTGTCGGTACCCACCCACGGCGTCTTCGGCGACAGCAGGTCTGACTGCTGGAAGGACAGTTTGAGCGACATCACCACCGGCAGCACTCCGAACAGGACGATCAGGATGGCGCCCGGGCTCACCAGCGTCCAGCCGGCCGCGTTGTCGGCGCTCAGAAAGCGCTTCCGCACCGAGCGGTGCGCGACCGTGTCAGGCCCGGCTGCCATCGTCTACTTCTCGGCGAGCGCGGCGTCGGCGGTCGCGGCCGCGGCGTCTAGGGCCTGGGCCGGTTCGGATTCTCCGAGCATCACCGAGACCACCGCCTGACCGAGCGCCTCGGAGATCGCCGGGTACTGCTCGACCGTGGGCCGGGCCTTCTGCACGTTGGCCAGGTTCTCCACGAAGACCCCGGTGCCGGGCATCTTCTTGTCGAGTTCGTCGACGAACGCCCGGTCGTGGCCGACCGAACTGCGGGTGGGCAGGTCGCCGGTGGCCAGCGAGGTCGTCTTCACCTGCTCGGGCGCGGTGATCCACTTGACGAAGTCGACGGCGGCCTGCCTGCGTGCGTCACCGTTGTCGAAGGTCACCCAGTTGTCCGGCCCGGAGATCGTCTGGTGGCCCCCGTCCGACCCGGCGTAGGTCGGCAGGATCTGGACGCCGTAGTCGATATCGGTGAAGGTGCTCAGATCCCACGGCCCGGTGACCATCATGGCGACCTTGCCGCTGTTCATCAGCTTGCTGCCGTTGCTGTTCGTGGTGTCGAGGTAGAGCGACTTGTCGGTGACCGCCATCTGCTGCAATGTGGTCAGCGATCGCGCCCCGGCCTCGGAGTTGAACACCGCCTTGGTGTTATCGGAGTTGAGGATGTCACCGCCGGCCTCCCAGAGCATCGGCAGGTAGTGCCACACGGTGTCCTCGCTGGCGTCGGCCGGGATCGCGAAGCCGTACCGACCCTCGGCCGGGTCGGTCAATTTCGCTGCCGCCGAACGGAAGTCGTCCCACGTCCACTCGCGGGTGGGCGGTGCGACACCGGCGTCGGCGAACAGCGTCTTGTTGTACACGATCGCCAGGTTATCGACGAGTGCGGGCACCCCGATCACCTTGTCGCCGACGGTCGCGGCCGCCCGCTCGGCCGGATAGAAGTCATCCCAGTCCCAGCCCGTCTGCGACACATGGTCTTTCATATCGACGACCTGGGGTATCTCGGCGATGTTCGGCGACCAGGAACCGAACATGTACGCGACGTCGGGCGGGGTGCCGCCCCGCACCGCGGTCAGGACCTTCTGCAGTACCAGATCGCTGTTGGTGACCAGCTGGGTCACGTTGACGTCGGGATGCTCCCGGTTGTACTGGTCGATCAGGGCGGTGAAGTTCTCGCCCTGAGCGTCGGCGTAGCCGTGCCACACCACGACCTCGGTCTTACCGCCGGCGCCGTCGCCACCCCCACCGCCGCCGCAGGCGGCCAACAGGACGGCGAGCACGGCAGCCAGCACCACACTGAAACACGAACGAATCATCGGTGACACTCCTTCTTTCACAGGGGCAGCGCTGCGCGCAGCGGTTCGGGTAACAGGGATCCGTGGGCGGCGACCAATTCGTCGCACAGGTGCCAGATTTGGTCGACCGTCAGCGTTGCCGCGGTGTTGGGGTCGACCATCGCCGCCGCCCGGACCAGGCGCGGGTCGCCGTCGAGCGCCGCGCGGACCGTGAGCTCGACCGGCCCCAGGAAGGACCGGTTCAGCGCGGCGCACTGTGCCGGAAGATCACCGACCTGCATGGGATGGGCGCCGAGTGCGTCGATGACCGTGGGCACCTCGACGGCCACCCCGTTGGGTAGGTTCGTGATCAACCCGTCGTTGATGACGTTGGCGGAGATCACCCGGGTGGTTCCGGTCTCCAGTGCATGGATGAGCTGCGGCGCGTACTCGGTGGAACTGGTATCGATCTCCAGGGTTTCGGCGTTCTGAAGTTCGGCACGCACGCTGGCGTAGTCGACCATGTTCTGCTGGCTGATCCCGACGTACTCGCCGATATCGAGCCGGAGCCGGTCGACCTCGCCGGGGTGGCGCAGGTACCACGGTACGTATTCGCTTGAGTGCTCGCTGGTTTCGGTCGGGTAGTAGCCCAGCCGTCGGTACATGTCGACGCGGACCCGCCTGCGCAGTTCGGGGTCCGCGGCGATCCGGGCGTCCAGCAGCGGATAGAGATCCTGCCCGGATCGTTCCCAGCGCAGCACCCACGCCTGATGGTTGACTCCGGCCGACCACCACGACACCTCGTCGAGCGGAACGTCGATCAGGTCGCACAGTCCATCCATCGTCCAGTACACGGAGTGACACAGACCGAGCACCTTGAGTGCCGGCGCGATCGCACCGAGATAGCTGATGTTCATCGCCATCGGGTTGGTGTAGTTGAGCAGCCAGGCATCCGGGCAGACCTGCGCCATGTCCTCGGCGATCTGGGCCAGCACCGGGAAGGTGCGCAAACCGCGGAAGATACCGCCGATACCGATGGTGTCGCCGATGGTCTGGTTGACGCCGTACCGGGCCGGGATCTCGAAGTCCCGGACGGTCGCGTCGTGCATTCCGACCTGGATCACGTTGATGACATAGTCGGCGCCCTCGAGAGCCCTGCGCCGGTCGGCGACCGCGATCACGTCCGGGTCGGCACCGGCCGCGCGGGCGGTGGCATGTGCGATCGCTTCGGCCGTCTGCAGCCTTTCGGCGTCGATGTCGTGCAACACCACCCGCACCGACCGAAGTTCGGGAAACGACAGGATGTCACCGAGCAACTCACGGGTGAAGACGGCACTGCCCGCGCCGACGATGGCGATCGTGGGTTTCAAGGTGGCCTCCAGCAGGCTCGGGGTAGGTGGTCGAGGCGAACACGCGTCGGACCGGTGGTCAGTGCTCGGATATCCGGCCCGTGGCCCGCCGCGGGGCCGTCTGCACGAACATGAAGAGCATGCGTCGATCATGAGAAGGACGAGCGAATATTGCACTAGCTAGCGCCGAATCGCTCAAGAAAAGTGAGCGCCCGCTCATGGGCCGCAAGCGACCTGCGGCGAACGTTGGGTGGCCGGCGATGACCGGTTCCTCAATCGTCGCCGATGTGGACGACATGGACGCGGACACCCGTGGCCGCGATCGCCTTGAGCTGACGCGGGTCTGCGGTCGAATCGGTGACCAGATGGTGTATCTGACTGGGCGCGACCATCTTCGCGAACGTCACCCGGCCGATTTTCGACCCGTCCACGGCGACCACCACTTGCTGGGCATTGGCGGCCATGGCGATGGCGGTACGCGCCTCGGCCTCGTCGAAGGTCGTCGCGCCAACTTCCGCCGACATGCCGTCGGCACCGAGGATGGCCGTGCCGACGGTGATCACCTGGAAGGCATGCTCGGACATGGGTCCTACTGCCTCCAGCGAGTTCGGGCGGACCAGACCACCGGTCGCGATCACCTTCATCTGCACGTCGACGGCGCAATCGGCGGCAATGGTCAGCGAATTGGTCACGATCGTCATCTTCGGCCGGCCCTTGAGTGAGCGGGCCACCTCCCCGGTGGTGACACCACCGGTCAAGGCGACCGCCTGCGGGCCGGCCGGTACCAGTGCGGCCGCCCGCTGGGCGATCCGCCGCTTGACCGCGATGGTGCGGTGATCGCGCAAGCGCACCGGGATCTCGCTCCCGGTCGAATCGAGCGCGCGCGCCCCGCCGTGCGTTCGGACCAGAAGTCCTTGCTCCTCAAGCACACCGAGATCACGTCGCAATGTCGCCGGGGACACCTGCAACTCCAGACACAATGCGCGCGAGGCGAGCTCACCGCGCTCCCGCAACAGCGCGAGCACCTCGCGCATGCGGTCCGTCCGCTTGATCGACATCGACGACCCTCCTGCACCACGATCACTTTTACTGAGCGTTTCCCGGTTTTCCATTGCGCGCTTTGAGTGAGCTTCTCATGATCGACGCATGTTCCACACGTCTTCAGCGCATCGGTCGAGCGCACCGTGAGCCTTACCAGCACGGCCGCCCTGATGAGCGCGGCGGCCGCCGAACGCACTGCGGTGCTGGCGTTCAACGTGATTGGCATCGAGCATGCCGTGGGCATCGCGGCGGGTGCCGAGTACGCCGGCGTCCCGGTGTTGATGCAGGTGAGTGAGAACACGGTGCGATTTCATGGCAGCCTCGCGCCACTGGTCTCCGCCTGCGCGCACATCGCCCGGCGGTCATCGATCGATATCGCCGTGCACCTCGATCATCTGCAGGACGCCGACCTGATCGCGGAGGCGATCAGCACCGCCGCTGGGCTCGGGGTCACGTCCCTCATGGTCGACGCCGCCCATCTTCCCTACCGCGAGAATGTCGAACGAACCCGGTTCCATGTCCGTCAGGCCCACGACGCCGGGCTGTGGGTCGAGGCCGAACTGGGCGAGGTCGGCGGGAAGAACGGGGCGCACACCCCGGGTGCCCGCACCGACCCGGCCGAAGCCGAAGCCTTCTCGACCGAAACCGAAATCGACGGTCTGGCCGTCGCGGTGGGCAGCTCACACGCCATGACCACGCGTGATGCCAGCCTCGATATCGCTTTGATCGGTGAACTCGCTGCGCGCGTTGATGTTCCACTGGTGCTGCATGGTTCCTCTGGCGTGCCCGACGATCAACTCGGCCTGGCGGTCGGTGCGGGGATCCGCAAGATCAACGTCGGGACCGCGCTCAACATCGCCTACACCGGCGCGGTGCGCCGGGTACTCGCCGTCCAGACCGACACCGTCGATCCGCGGCCGCAGCTCGCCGCCGGGCGCGACGCGGTCGCCGCCGCGGTCGGCGATCTCTGTGGTGTCCTCCAGCGCGCTGCCACCGCGGCCGCAGTACGGACAGAACCCCGGTGAACAGCACCACCCCGGCGGTGGCCGGCACGTATCTGACCCAGACCATCGGCGAGCACAAAGCCGGGCACGCGGTCGGCGTGTATTCGGTGTGCTCGGCTCACCCCACCGTGGTGCGGGCGGCCATCGACCAAGCCGCCGCCGACGGCACCCACGTGTTGGTCGAGGCCACCTCCAACCAGGTCGACCAGTTCGGCGGCTACACCGGTTTGCGGCCAGCCGACTTCCGCGACCTGGTCCTCGGGATCGCCGACGAGGCCGGGTTTCCCCGTCGTCGCGTCGTTCTCGGTGGTGACCATCTCGGCCCCAACCGGTGGCAACGCGAACCCGCCGAGGTGGCCATGGCCCACGCCGAGACGCTCGTCGCCGCCTACGTCGCGGCCGGCTACACCAAGATCCACCTCGACTGCAGCATGTCCTGCGCCGACGATCGGCCGGTGCTGTCCGACCAGGTGGTGGCCGACCGGGCAGCCCGCCTGCTGCGCGTGGCCGAGGACACCGCGGGACACCACCACGCCGAGGCGCCCGTCTATGTGATCGGCACGGAGGTACCGGTACCCGGTGGGGCGCACGAGACGCTGGGCCGACTGATGCCCACGCCCGCGGACCGGGCGCGGACCACCATCGCCGTGCATCGCGAAGCCTTCGCCGACGCCGGGCTCGGGCACGTATGGCCGCGTGTCATCGCGCTGGTCGTTCAGCCCGGGGTGGAGTTCGACCATCTCAACGTCGTGGACTACTGCCACGATGCCACCACGCAGTTGCGTCGTGTCCTCGACGAGGAGCCCAATCTGGTGTTCGAGGCGCATTCCACCGACTACCAGCGTCCGGCACAACTGCGGGAACTGGTCCGCGATCACTGGGCGATCCTCAAGGTCGGTCCCGGTCTGACATTCGCGATGCGCGAGGCACTGTTCGGACTGGCCCTCATCGAAGAGGAACTCCTGCCCGCAGCGCGCCGGTCGAACCTCATCGAGGTCGTCGAGCAACGGATGCTCGCCGAGCCCGCCCAGTGGGCGGGCTACTACGCGGGCGACCCACAGACTCAGCGCACCGCGCGTCGGTACAGCTACAGCGACCGGCTCCGCTACTACTGGGCCCACCCCGAGGTGGACGCCGCGCGGCGCACCCTGCTGAGCAACCTGGACGCCACCGGCATCCCACTGCCGTTGATCAACCAGTTCCTTCCGGCCCAATACGAACGCCTCCGCGCCGGCGAAATCCCTGCCGGCGCAGAGGCTCTCGTGATCGATCGGATTCGGGATGCGTTGCGGCCCTACGCCCGCGCCTGCCATCCACACCCCACTCTTCTCACCGACAACACCGGAGCACCCCATGCCTGATCAGCACATCCCCGACCAAGCAGACGGCGGCGCCACGGTTCTGGAGATCGGGCAGCAACCCGAGGCCTGGCGCGAGGTCGCCGCCACCGTCGGCGCGCACGCCGGTGAATTCCTCGCCCCGGTGCTGCAGCGCGATGGACTACGGATCGTCCTCACCGGCGCCGGCAGTTCGGCGTTCATCGGCGAAATCGCCGCACCCGCGTTGCGTCGCACGCTCGGCCACCGCGTCGAGGCCATCGCCACCACCGACATCGTCGCGCGACCGCACGACCACCTCGACCGCACGACGCCCACCCTGCTGGTGTCGTTCGGGCGGTCGGGAAACAGCCCCGAAAGCCTGGCCACCACCGATCTCGCCGACGCGCTGATCGAGGAGGTGTGGCACCTGGTGGTGACCTGCGACCCCGATGGCGCGCTGTCGCGTGGCCACGCCGGGCGGTCTCGCTCACTGGTGGTCCAGATGCCCGAACGGACCAACGACACCGGTTTCGCCATGACCTCGAGCCTCACCTCGATGCTGTTGGCGTGCCTGGTGTTGCTGGGACCCACCGACGCCGCCGACGCGCAAGCGCTGGCCCGAGCAGCCCAGTACGTGCTGGATCGCAAAGCCCAGATCCGCAACCTGGCCATCAGCAAGAAACAGCGATTCGTCTACCTCGGTAGCGGCCCGCTGCAGGGGCTCGCCCGCGAGTCGGCACTCAAACTGCTGGAACTGACCGCGGGCGAAGTGGTGACGTACTTCGACTCCCCGCTGGGATTTCGGCACGGGCCGAAATCGGTGCTCGACGCCGACACTCTCGTCGTGGTGTTCGCCTCCACCGACCCCCATACGCGGCGCTACGATCTCGACATCATCGCCGAGATTCGCGCCCAGCTGGGCGCGGACGCGCTGACGGTGCTGAGCACCACGGCCATCCCCGAGTCGCACGGACCGGCGATCGTCATCCCGGGTCTCGACGGGCTCGACGACTCGATGGTCGCATTGCCCTATCTCGTCTTCGCACAGTGCCTGGCACTGTTCGCCTCCTTGGAGTACGGGAAAACCCCCGACAACCCGTTCCCGTCCGGCGAAGTCAGCCGCGTCGTCAAGGGTGTCACCATCTATCCGATGCACAATTGAGCGATGCCCTGCTATCTCGGCGTCGACGGCGGTGGGACGAAGACGGCATTCGTCCTCATCGACGATACGGGTGACATCCTGGCCCGCACCGTCGCCGGTTCCTCCTACTACTTCAACGATGGCTTTCAGCGCGTAGAACACGTTCTTGCACAGGGCATTACGGATATCTGCACATTGTCCGGGATCGAACGATCCGGCATCGACGCGGCATTCTTCGGTCTGCCCGGCTATGGCGAGGCCAGCCAGGACACCGCGCGACTCGCACAGATACCCGCTCTCGTCCTCGGCCACCACCGCTACATCTGCGACAACGACATGGTGTGCGGTTGGGCCGGCTCGCTGGCGGGCTCCGATGGCATCAACGTCATCAGCGGCACCGGATCGATGACCTACGGCGAACGCCTGGGTGTCGGCCGACGCGTCGGCGGGTGGGGCGAGCTGTTCGGTGATGAGGGCTCCGCCTATTGGGTTGCCACACGGGGACTCAACGCCTTCAGCCGGATGAGCGACGGCAGAGTCCCCCGCGGCCCGCTGCATGCGCTGATCAGAGATCGCCTCGGCATCGCCGAGGACCTCGATGCCGTCAGCCTCATCGTGGACAGGTGGTCCGGCGACCGGAAGTCCATCGCCGCGCTGGCGACCACAATCTGCCGGGCGGCCGGTGCCGGTGACGTCGTCGCGGCCGGCATCCTCTCGGCGGCCGTCGACGAACTCCTCGTCCTGATCGACACCACCCGCACCCTGCTCGGGTTCACGACGCACGAGACGGTACCGGTGTCGTACTCGGGCGGCATGTTCGCCGACAACGGATTCCGCACCCTCTTTCGCCGGTCCCTGGATGGCCTCGCCGCCGGCTACCAACTCAGGCACCCCCTGCTCGATCCCGCGCTGGGCGCAGCCCTCTACGCGGCCAAGCGCACCGGGTCCGCACTGCGGGCCGAGGCGATAGCCCGCCTCACCGCCGCCCGCGATGGACCGGACGGCGCGGGCGACTGAGTCAGTTCCCGTGCGAGGCGAGCACCGCGATCCGCGCGCTGCCGGGTCCGTCGACCAGCAGGTAGGTCACCGCGACCCGGCCCAGTTCGGCACCGTCGACATCGTGGCGCACGAACGATCCGCGGTACAGCGCCGATGACCCGTTGAGCACCGTGACCTCCGCGGTCGACAACGTGGTGTGGTGATAGCGCTGCGCGCGCAACCCGTCGACCTGGCCACCGATGACGGCGGCGAGCTGGTCACGGGTCGACAGGCTGACGGCGCCCTCATCGGTGGTGAGCGTCAGCGGCACGGCGTAACAGTCCAACAGCTCCGAGACGGGGCGCTCACCGCGGACCGCCGCGGCGAACACCTCGACATAGTCGTCGAACCAGCGGCTCACCGACGCGGAATCCACAGCCATACCGGCAGTTTAGTGGGCGACAACGGTGGTCAGCGGCAGCGCGCCGCGAGTCCCCGGATGAACCGGGCAATCTCGGCAGGCTTCTCCTCGGCCATGAAATGGCCGGCATCGATGGGCTCGTAGCTGAAGTCCGGCGCCCATGCCGCCCAGATCGCCGCGGGGTCGAAGCCCAGTTGCGTACCCCAGTCCTGCGAGATGACACCGACCGGCATCGGCAATTGCCTGCCGGCGTCACGATCGGCGCGATCCATGTCCAGGTCGATCCCTGCGGTCGCCCGGTAGTCGGCGACGATGGAGTCCACGGCCGCCACCGAGCTGTCGATGTAGTGGGCACGAACCGCGGGGGCGAAGGTGGATCCGTCGGTGTCCCAGGCGTCCAGGAAGGACGCGAAGAACTCCGCGGCCACCGCCTTGATCATCTTCTCGGGCAGGCCGACCGGTTGCGCCATCAGGTAGAGATGCCAGGCCACCTTGGCATTCACACCGTGGAGCACATCCCAGGTGTCCAGGGTCGGCAACACGTCGAGGATCCCGACATACTGCACCACCTCGGGCTGATCGAGTCCGGCGCGAACCGCGACGAGCGCGCCACGGTCATGTCCCACCACACCGAACCGATGGTGTCCCAACGCTGCTGCGACCTTCGCGATGTCGCGCGCCATGGTCCGCTTGGAGTAGGTCTGCGGGCCGGCCACGGTCGGCTTTCCACTTCCGCCGTACCCGCGCAGATCGACAACGATGACCGTGAAATCGTCGGCCAGCACCCGGGCCACCCGCCGCCACATGTAGTGCGTTTGCGGGAAGCCGTGCAGCAGAACGACTGGCGGACCGGTGCCGGCGATGCCGACGTTGATCTCGACGCCACCCTCACCTGCCTGGGTGGAGTAGCTGAATCCGTCGATGGTCATGGTGGTCACGGGGTTTCCTTTGCGTGATCGGGATGTCCGGAGAAGATGCCGGCGGGCAGTGCAGCCTTGGCCGGGGGCGACGCGCGCAGGGCGGGCAGCAGAATCGAGTCGACCAGCGCCTCCAGATAGGCCTCGTCGGTGTCCAGTCCGTTCATCCGCCGCAGCAGCAGCACCGCCCCGGCGACCTCTTCGAAGGCGAACGGGTCGACGGCGTGCGGCAGTTCGCCGCGCCGCACGGCGGCGGCGACGACGGTCGCGGGCAGTCGCGCCCCGGTGGGCCCGGCGGTCCGTTCGATCTCCTGGCAGAGCGCCGGATCCTCCAGGCCGGCCTGCAGCAACAGCAGCGCGGTCTGCCCGTCCGTCGAGCGCATGGTGGTGATGAGCCGCCGACACAGCGCCAACAGGTCCCCCCGCAGACTGCCGGTGTCGATCTCTCCCGCGCCCTCCCGACGTGCAGGGTTGGCCGCCAATGCGGCAGTCACCATCTCGCGCTTGGACTTCCAGCGCCGGTACAGGGTCGCCTTGGAGGCACCGGCGCGGCGCGCCACCTCCTCGAAGGTGACACCGTCATAGCCGACCTCGGCCAGCAGCGCGTAGGCGATACCGAGTATCTCGCTCTCCCGCCCGCTGTCTCGGGGGCGGCCTCCACGACGCTCGCCACCGTCAGCACTGTTCAAGTACGGCACGTTTCGTATCGTAATCTCAACGACCGCCGTGCCGGTCGAATTGTGACCCGGGTTACACCGATGCACATCTTTCGAATAGTGTTCAGCCATGAGCGATCCCCTCCGCGTCATCCAGTGGACCACCGGAAACATCGGTACCCGCTCCCTGCACGCCATCATCGGCCGCGACGATATGGAACTCGTCGGGGTGTACGCCCACGGCGCCGACAAGGTCGGCGTCGATGCCGCCGAGCTCGCCGGCTGGCCCACGCCGACCGGTATTGCGGCGACCAATGACATCGACGCACTGATCGCCCTCAAGCCGGACGCATGCTGTTACAACCCGCTGTGGCCCAGCATCGACGAACTGGTTGCCCTGCTGGAGGCCGGCGTCAACGTCTGCTCGAGTGCCGCCTGGATCACCGGCGGCAAGCAATCGCCCGAGGACCTCCACCGCATCAGAACCGCCTGCGCGGCCGGCAATTCCACCATTTTCGGCAGCGGAGCTCATCCGGGGATGACGAATATGGTCGCCATGGTGCTGTCCGGCTCCTGCGAACGGGTCGACGAGATCCGGATCACCGAGTCGGTGGATTGCTCGACCTACGAATCCGCGGAAACCCAGACAGCCATGGGCTTCTCACAGGATCCCGACACTCCGGGACTGGCCGAGAGCGTGCGCCGCGAAAGCGAGGTGTTCGCCGAATCCGCAGCGATGATGGCCGACGCGATCGGCGCCACATTGGACCGGATGACGTTCGATGTCACCTTCACCGCCGCCACCGGCGACTCCGACCTCGGTTTCATGACGATCCCCGAGGGCACCGTGGGCAGCGTGCTCGGCTATCACCGTGGCTGGGTCGGCGAGCGCAATGTCGTCAGCGTCGGGTTCAACTGGACGATGGGTGAGCACGTCACGCCGCCCAAACCCCTCGAGCACGGTCATGTCATCCAGGTGTTCGGCACGCCCAATATGCGCACCGTCTTGCACTGCCTGCCACCCAAGGACTGGACCGAACCGGGTTTCATGGGGCTGGGCATGATCTACACCGCGATGCCGGTCACCAACGCCGTGCCCGCGGTGGTGGCCGCCGCACCCGGCATCGCCACCCTCAAGGACCTGCCGCCGATCACCGGTCGCTTCGCCGGCTGAATCACTCGGCGAGGCTGACGCACGCCCCCACCGCACCGGCACCCACATGGACGGCCAACACCGCACCCATATCGCGGACCGTCAGCGACTCCAGCTGCGGTAGCCGGGTGGTCAGCGCAGCACCCAGTTCGGCGGCCGCGTCGTGGTTGTCCACGTGATGCACCGTGATCGACGCCGACCGCTCCCCCACCACCTCGGCGATCGAATCCACCATGGCGGCATGGGCTTTGGACACTGTACGCACTCGCTGGGCCAGCACCAACCGGCCGTCGACGTCCAGCCGCAACAGCGGCTTCACCGACAGCGCGGTGGCCAACCAGGACGCGGCGGTCCCGATGCGCCCGCTGCGGCGCAGGTTGTCCAGGCGGTGCACGACGATGAACACGTGCCCGCGTGGGACGGCGGCGCGCGCCACGGCCTCGACGGCGTCGAGCTCGGCGCCGGTCTCGGCGGCGCGGGCCGCGGCCAGCGCGACAGCCCCGACACCCATCGCGGCAGATCGGGTGTTCACCACGCGCACAGCCGAACCGAACTCCCGGGCAGCGGCCGCGGCGGAGCTGAACGTGCTGGACAGCGCTGCCGACAGGTGCACCGCGACGACGCCGTCACCATCGCTGGCGGCCAGCGCCTCCCGGTAGGCCTGCGCCAGATCGGCCGGTGAGGCGCCGGCGGTCGTCACCTGGCTGCGCTCGAACACGTCGTTGGGGATGTCGTCGACACCGTCGCGCAAATCGAGATCGTCGACCAGGACGTGCAATGGCACCTGGCGGATCGACCAACGTTTGCGCTCATCGTCGCTCAACCGTGACGACGAGTCGGTCACCACCTGGACCGTCATGACCGTCCAGAGGTATCCGGTTGGTAGGCACCGGCTTCGGCGAGACCCTTGAGCATCAGATCGGCGACCGCGGCGTGCGCTTCGAAGTTCCAGTGAATACCGTCGGGGTTACCGCGCCCGCTCATGACCTCGTCACCGACGGCGGCCTTCAGATCGACGACGGGCACCCGGTGCTCGTCGGCCCAGCCGGTGATCGCCTTGACGATCGGGTCGCGCCACCGATGGGACTTGCCATAGGTCTCGGCGATGTGCACCGACGGAATGGTCGCCACCACGGGAAGTCCGGGACGGTTGAAATCCAGTGCAGCCCTCGTCATTTCCAAATACTCGACGGTGAGATGCGGAGGCAGCGCCGGGCGCGCGACCGGCGAGAGCCGAGGCTGCAACCAGCCATAACCGTCGCGGGCCCAGCGCCGCAGGAACGGGGGTCGCACGTAGCGGATGAGTTCACGCAACGCCGTCGGCAGCGGCGAAGGCAGCGAATCCATCCCGCAGGTCGCGAAGATCACCGCCCCGGCCCGCGGCAGCGCCGCCCAGGAACGCGGATCCTGGGTCGCCGCCCACCACACGTCGCGGCACGTCCAGCCAATCCGCCCGATCAACTCGACATCCCAACCGAGTTGTTCGGCAACGAGATTCGGCCAGATCCGGGGGTCATCGGCGGGCAGACCGCCGGTCGGCCCGTAGTAGGACAGTGAGTCGCAGAAGACGAGCAGGGTGCGGCGCTCAGAGGACATCGTTGGCCACCTGCGCCGAGGCGTTCCACACGTCGAGCCGCCATTTGATCTCGTCCCCGACATCGTGCCCGGAGAGCTGCGCCCAGCTGGCATTGCCCATACCGCCAAGGGCCGGCCAGTTGTCCACCGGCAGGTTCAGCAGCGCCGCGGTCAACGCGGCGATCAGCCCGCCATGGGCCACCAGCACCACCGGACGATCGGGCTCATCCCTGCCCCAATCCGACTGGGCGGCAATGAGCTCGGTGACCAGCGGGACGCTGCGGTCCGCGACGTCCACCCGGCTCTCCCCGCCGTGCGGCGCCCACCGGGCGTCGTCACGCCAGGCCAGCCGGGCACCCGGTGCCGCATCATCGACCTCCAGATGGGTCAGGCCCTGCCAGTCGCCCAGGTGGGTCTCGCGCAGCCGCTCATCGACCGAGACATGCACACCGGAGCGCTCGCCCAGCGCGGTGGCGGTGTCCAGGGCGCGCCGCAGGTCCGATGACACGATGACCAGGGGTTGGCGTTTGGCCAGCACCTCGGCGGCCGCACCGGCCTGCTCGCGCCCAAGTTCGGTCAGATCGGTGTCCAGCTGGCCCTGCATCCGGCTTCCGGCGTTCCACTCGGTCTGCCCGTGCCGCAACAGCACCAGCCGGCGCACACTCACGTGGCATCCCGCGGCTCGTCACCGTCACCCAGATCCACCGGGACCACCGGGCAGTCCCGCCACAACCGCTCCAGGGCGTAGAACTCACGCTCGTCGGCGTGCTGGACGTGCACCACGATGTCGACATAGTCCAGCAGCGTCCAGCGCCCTTCCCGGGTTCCCTCGCGGCGGGCCGGCTTGTGCCCCGCGGCCCGCATCTTGTCCTCGATCTCGTCGACGATCGCGTTGACCTGGCGCTCGTTGGACGCCGAGGCGATCACGAAGCAGTCGGTGATGACCAACTGGTCGGATACGTCGATGACCAGAACGTCGTTGCCGAGCTTGGCTGCGGCGGCACGCGCCGCGACTCCTGCCATCTCGACGGCTTCGGGGGTGGCGGTCATGAACGGGCCTCCGTTGCGGTGTACAGGTTGCGTTTGGACACGTACTGCACGACACCGTCGGGCACCAGGTACCAGATGGGTCGGGACTGCTGGGCGCGCAGTCGGCAGTCACTCGACGAGATGGCCAACGCGGGCACCTCGACCAAGGTCAGCGCGTCCTCGGGGAGTTCCTGCATGGCCGCGGCGATGTGCTCACCGTCGAGCTCGTAACCGGGCCTGCTCACCCCGACGAAACGAGCGAGGGAGAACAGCTCCTCCCAGTTCTGCCAGGACAGGATCGAGGCCAGCGCGTCGGCACCGGTGATGAAATACAGGTCGGTGTCCGGGTTCTGGTGAGCGAGATCGCGCAGCGTATCCGTGGTGTAGGTGGCGCCGCCACGGTCGATGTCGACCCGGCTCACCGAGAATCGCGGGTTGGCCGCGGTGGCGATGACCGTCATCAGGTAGCGGTCCTCGGCGGCGGTGACGTGGCGGTCACGCTTCTGCCACGGTTGTCCGGTCGGGACGAAGACCACCTCGTCGAGATCGAACTGATCGGCGACCTCGCTGGCGGCGACCAGGTGGCCGTGATGCACGGGATCGAACGTCCCGCCCATCACTCCCAACCTGCGCCGTGCTGCCACGAAGAGCCAGCTTACGGCAGGGTTCCGGGGCGCTCGAACGTGCCGAGGGGCTCAGACCGGCAGCAGGGCGTCGATCACCGCGCCGAGTTGCTTGGCCGACCGGCACTCGTGCATCGGAATCAGGTCGGTGTAGCGCGGGACGGCGGAGTCGCCGCTGCCCCACAGGTGCTTGGGCTCCGGGTTGAGCCAGTGCGCGTGCCGGCTGGCGTTCACCATCCGGGTCAGCAGTTCGGTCTCGGGGTTGCGGTAGTTGTTGCGCGCGTCGCCGAGAATCAGCAGCGACGAACGCGGCGACAACACATTGGGGAAGTTCTGTGCGAACGATACGAACGCGTGCCCGTAATCGGAGTGCCCGTCGCGGGTGTAGACGCCGGCTTCCCGGGTGATCCGCTGCACCGCGACCGCGAGGTCGGCCTCCGGACCGAACATGTGGGTCACCTCATCGGTGGTGTCGATGAAGGCGAAGACCCGCACCCGGGAGAACTGCTGGCGCAACGCCGAGACCAGCATCAGGGTGAAGTGGCTGAACCCGGCCACCGAGCCCGACACATCGCAGAGCACCACCAGCTCGGGCCGCGCCGGATGCGGCTTCTTGAGCACCACCTCGATCGGCACACCCCCGGTGGACATCGACTTGCGCAGCGTCTTGCGCATGTCGATCTGCCCGTTGGCCGCGCGGCGGCGCTTGGCCGCCAGCCGGGTCGCCAGCGTCCTGGCCAACGGCTGCACGGTCTTTCGCATCTGACGCAGCTGTTCACCGGAAGCACGCAGAAATTCGACGTTTTCGGCCAGCTGCGGGATCCCATACATCTGCACGTGGTCGCGGCCGAGCTGTTCGGCTGTGCGGCGCTTGGTCTCGGCCTCCACCATCCGGCGCAGCTGGGAAACCCGCTGCGCGGCCATCGCCTTGGCGATCTCTTCCTGTGTCGGGGTAGGTTCCTCGCCGTAGGGCGCCAGCAAACCGGCCAACAGCCGACCCTCCAACTCGTCCAGCGCCATCGCCTTGAGGGCCTGATATGACGAGTAGGACGGACCGCGGCTGGAGTTGTACCGGCCGTAGGCCTCCACAATCCGCGCGATCATGGCCGCGAGCCGATCGTCGAAATTCTCCAGATCACCGTCGGGGCCCAGCATCTCGATCAGCGCCGCGCGCATCGCCTCGATGTCCTCGGGCGGCAGCCGCGCCGGTTCGGCCTCGGGATCGGGCTCGTCCTCCAGCACGGTCCGCGCTCCGTAGGCCGCCGGCCACCACAGGTCGAACATGGCGTCATAGGTGTCGCGGTGGTCGGCACGCCGCAGCACCGCGCAGGCCAGGCCTTCGCGCAACGCCTCCCGGTCTCCGAGCCCGAGCACGGTCATCACCCGGCCGGCATCCACCGTCTCCGACGGTCCCACCGCGATACCCACCCCGCGCAGCGCCTCCACGAACTCCACCAGGTGTCCAGGAATTCCGTTGGGGGCCAGCGGCTGCGGCGGGCGGATCCGGCGGGATGCCATCAGTTCAGCCTGAGCTCACCGGCCGCCTTGACCTGATCGGACTGATGCTTGAGCACCACACCGAGGGTCGCCGCGATCAGTTCGTCGTCGATGGTGTCCATGCCGAGAGCCAATACGGTGCGACCCCAGTCGATGGTCTCGGCCACCGACGGCACCTTCTTGAGCTGCATCCCGCGCAGCACCCCGATGATCCGCACCAGCTCCGAGGCGATTCGCTCGGGCAGCTCGGGAACCCGGGACAGCAGGATGCGCCGCTCCAGTTCGGGATCGGGGAAGTCGATGTGCAGGAACAGGCATCGCCGTTTGAGCGCCTCGGACAGCTCACGGGTGGCATTGGAGGTCAGCAGCACGAACGGCGCGCGTTCGGCCTTGATGGTGCCGAGCTCGGGCACCGTCACCGCGAAATCGGACAGCACCTCCAGCAGCAGGCCCTCGATCTCGATATCGGCCTTGTCGGTCTCGTCGATCAGCAGCACGGTCGGGTCGGTGCGCCGGATCGCGGTCAGCAGTGGACGGCTCAGCAGGAACTCCTCGCTGAACACGTCGGTCTTGGTCTGATCCCAGTCGCCACCGCCGGCGGAGCCGGCGGCGGTTCCCGCCTGGATGCGCAGGATCTGCTTGGCGTGGTTCCACTCGTAGAGTGCGCGCGCCTCGTCGACACCTTCGTAGCACTGCAGCCGGACCAGCTCCGATCCGGTGGTCTGTGCGACGGCACGGGCCAGTTCGGTCTTGCCGACTCCCGCCGGACCTTCCACCAGCAGCGGCTTGCCGAGCCGGTCGGCGAGAAAAACGGCGGTGGCCGTGGCCTTGTCGGGCAGGTAGCCGGTTTCGGCGAGCCGCCTGGCGACATCGTCGATATCGGTGAACAGCGGGGCCGGGCGGGCGGGGAGGCTCACATGTTCTCTTTTCGCAGCGGTGTTCAGGCGGGACGGATCTGGCCGTCGCCCCACACGATCCATTTGGTGGAGGTCAGTTCGGGCAGCCCCATCGGGCCCCGGGCGTGCAGCTTCTGAGTGGAGATGCCGATCTCGGCGCCGAAACCGAACTGCTCGCCGTCGGTGAAGGCGGTGGATGCGTTCACCATCACCGCGGCGGCGTCGACCTGCTCGGTGAACCGCTGCGCGGCCGCCAATTCGGTGGTGACGATCGCCTCGGTGTGGCCGGTGCCGTATTCGTTGATGTGCGCGATCGCGCCGTCGACGCCGTCGACGAGTGCCACCGCGATGTCCATGGACAGGAACTCGGCGCGCAACTCCTCCTCGGTGGGGTCGAGGTGCGCGGTGACCCCGGCGTCCTGCAAGGCGTTGAGCAGCCGCGGCAGCGCGGTATCGGCGCCCGCCCGGTCCACCAACAACGTCTCGGCGGCGTTGCAGACACTGGGCCGCCGGGTCTTCGCGTTCAGCAGGATGCGTTCTGCCACATCGAGATCGGCACCGGCGTGCACGAAGACGTGGCAGTTGCCGACACCGGTCTCGATGGTGGGGACGGTGGCATCGCGCACCACGGCGTCGATCAAACCGGCACCGCCACGCGGGATGACGACATCGACGAGTCCACGGGCCTGGATCAGGTGGGTGACGCTGGCGCGGTCCTCGCTGGGCAGCAATTGCACCGCGTCGGCGGGCAGGCCCTCGGCGACCAGCGCCTCCCGCAGTGCCCGCACCAGCGCCGCGTTCGAGCGCGCCGCCGAGGAACTGCCGCGCAGCAGCACCGCGTTGCCCGATTTCAGGGTGAGCCCGAAGGCATCGACGGTGACATTGGGACGGCCCTCGTAGACGATGCCCACCACGCCGAGCGGCACCCGCTGCTGACGCAGCTGCAGTCCGTTGGGCAGGGTGCTGCCGCGCAGCACCTCCCCGACCGGGTCGGGCAGCCCTGCCACCTGCCGCAGCCCCGCCGCGATACCGTCGATGCGTTGCGGGTTCAGGGCGAGCCGGTCCAGCATCGCCTCGGCCGTGCCCGCGGCGCGCGCCGCGTCGAGGTCCTCGCCGTTGGCGGCCAGGATGTCGTGGGCGTGTGCCAGCACCGCGTCCGCGGCGGCATGCAGGGCCCGATTCTTGTCGACGGTGCTCAGCGTCACCAATGCGCGGGACGCCGTGCGGGCGGCCGCTGCGGCGTCGTGGACCTGCCGGCGCAGGTCGGCCGTGACGGGAGACTGCACACTCATTAAGCCAGGGTATCGGGCATCCCCGGGCCCAGCCCGATGGGGTCCCGGGTGGTCGCCCTGCGGCCGAGATCGAACACAGGGTCGCGATTTCTTCTTCATCGCCCACCCGCGACGACCCTGCGTTCGATCTCGCCCCTAGGACGCCGACGGTGACTACGGTGGGCCCGTGGCGCGCGTATGTGTGGTGGGCAGCGTGAACATGGACCTCGTTTTCGCCGTGGCTGCGCTGCCCGCACCCGGCGCCACGGTGTTGGCCTCGTCGATGACGCGGACCCCGGGAGGCAAGGGCGGTAACCAGGCCATCGCGGCGTCCCGGGCCGGCGCCGAGGTGGTGCTGGTGGCCGCGGTCGGCGATGACGACACCGGTGCGGCGCTGCGGACCCACCTGCAGTCCAACGATGTCGACGTCAGCGGCGTCATCGCGCTGCCGGTACCCAGTGGAACGGCGTCGATCGTGGTGGACGCGCACGCCGAGAACGTGATCGTGGTGGCACCTGGAGCCAACGGACATCTCACCCTCAACTCGTCGGCGCTGCGCGAGCTGGTGGCCGGGTGTGAGGTCCTGCTGATGCAGTTGGAGATTCCCACCGGCGCGGCACTCGCCGCGGCCCGCATCGCCCGCGACGCCGGCGCGACCGTCATGCTCAACGCCTCCCCGGCCGGCGCCGACCCGGACGCGCTGGCGCAGCTGGCCGAGGTCACCGATGTCGTGATCGTCAACGAGTCCGAGGCGCAACGCTGGACGTGGCCGGTGCCGCACCTGGTCGTCACGCTCGGCGCCGACGGAGCGGTGCACCGCAGCGCCGATGCCGAAACCCGGGTCGCGGCGCCGGCGGTCGAGGCGGTGGACACCACGGGTGCGGGCGACGTCTTCGCGGGCGTGCTGGCCGCGGGCTGGATCGCCGATCCCGCGCACGCCTTGCGCCGCGCGTGTGCGGCGGGCGCCCTGGCCACCCTGGTGGCCGGTGCCGGTGACTGCGCACCGGACGACGAGGCGATCGAGGACGCGCTGAACTGAATCACCAACAGTTGGGAGTTATAGTCGGCTGCCATGACAGCGCGACCGCCCGAGGGCGACTGGCTCGGAACCCCATTCCTGACCTTCGAGCGCCAAGGCCCGTTCGCGGTGGTCCGCCTCGATCGCCCCCAGGCACGCAACGCGATGACCCCGGCGATGTACTTCGGCATCCGGTACGCGGTCAGTCGTGTCGACAACGATCCCGACCTGGCCGGCCTGTTGATCACCGGCACCGGCGACGTCTTCGCCCCCGGCGGCGATCTGGGTGGCGGTGACGGCTCCGATGACTGGATGCCGTGGGGCGCGGCGCTGTCGATGGATGTGACCCCCTTCGAGACGTTGCGCCAGTCGGTGAAGCCGGTGGTGTCCGCGGTCAACGGCCTGGCCCAAGGTGGCGGCATGCAGATCGCCCTGTGCAGCGATATGGCCGTGGTCAGCGAGCGAGCGACCTTCCGGGTGCCCGAACTGTTCCGCGGTATCGCCGATACCTATTACAGCCAGATGCTGGCCCGACTGATCGGCGTGGTCCGCACGCGCGATCTGATGTTCACCGGCCGGGTGCTCACCGCCGCGGAGGCACTCGATTGGGGCCTGGTGGCCAGGGTGGTGACCCACGACAACCTGCTCGCGGAGGCGAAAGAGGTGCTGGCCCAGGTCTGCCGCACCGCGCCGGGCGCACGGTCGGTGGTCAAGTCCAGCCTCGACAGCTATCTGGGGCTGTTCGACCGGATCGGCATGAAGGCCAGTTTCGGCGGGCCCGAGGCGCGACAGGGCTTCGTGGCGTTCAAGGAGCGCCGCTCGCCGGAGTGGGTGCACCCCGACCTGCGCCTCGACGGCCGACTCTGAACCTGCGCTGCGTCGGTCGAACGTATCAAGATCAGCCGAACTGACCGACACGTCGGCACCCGCCACCTAGAATCTGATCTTGAAATGAACAACCACAAGCAGGCAGTACTGTCGCGGGGACTCTTCATCGTCGCTGCCGCGGTGGCTGTGCTCTATCTCCCGTTGGCCATGAACTACACCTGGCCGCTCTTCCACCCCGAGGCGACCAGCTGGCAGGACGGGGTCAACACTGTCGTCAACGGCCCCGGCTATGCCACGGCCGACGGGTCGGTGCAATCGGTACGCCACGCCGCCTACGCCGAGCATCGGGTGGTGTTGCTGGTGCACACCACGCTGGGCGCAGTGGCGTTGACACTGGCCCTGTTTCAGTTCTCGTCGCGGCTGCGGGAGCGACGACCCGCGGTCCATCGCTGGACCGGCCGGGCCTATCTCGCGCTGATGTCGGTCAGCATGCTGACCGCCCTGATATTCCTGTACGCCACCCCTCCGGCGGAGCACTTCATCGGACCCGCGTTCGAGACGCAGCTGCGCGCCCTGGCCGTGGGGACACTCGCCAGCGCGTGGTACGCCGTCTACGCGATCCGCAAGCGCGATGTGATCAGCCACCGGGCCTGGATGACCTACAGCATCGCCTTCATGCTGACCGCGCCGCTGCTGCGGTTCATCTGGATCGGCATTCAGCCGGTGATCCCGCAGCACGATCTGCTGACCAATATCGGTGTCGGCTCACTGATCCTCGGTGTCGCCGCGCCCGGCGGCGCGGCACTGGCGTTCATGCTCACCCAGCACACCCCGCCCGAAGCCGGCACCACACCGGTGTCGGCATGGCGATACGGTGCCGCGGGGGCAATCGCGTTGCTCGGCTCGCTCACATACACCGGTTTGACTCTGCGGTTGCCCGAACCGATACCGCACACCTTGGTCGCGTTCCACCTCGTACCGCTCTGGATCGCGATCGCGCTCACGACACTAGGTGTCATACGCGCGCGCACGCGGGGCGCCACGGCCCGGGAGCGACAATGGCGATGGCTGTTGTGGGGGTTTGCCACGGCGCCGGTATCGGCCACCCTGTTCTCGATGATCGTGCCACCCGCATTCACCGCCGCCGACGCCATCATCGCCGGCGGCATGGACGGTGCGGGCATCCCGATCACGATCTGTTTCGCGCTCGTGGTCCGCGCCGCCGCCCGGGCACACGCCGACAGGACCGATCCGTCTCGCGTGGCGAGCGCCCCAACAGCATCAGCGCCTGTGAGTTCTGGCTAGCTTTGCGGGATATCCCGCTCGATCTGCTCCAGCCAAACCCGTGCCGACATGTCTGACGGAGCCCGCCAGTCCCCGCGCGGTGACAACGCACCGCCGGCGGAGACTTTGGGGCCGTTGGGCAGCGCCGACCGTTTGAACTGAGAGAACGAGTAGAACCGCTGCGCAAACACCGTGAGCCAGCGCCGGATTTCGTTGAGCGAGAAGGCCGGTCGCTTGTCCAACGGATAGCCCAGCGGCCAGTGTCCGCACTCGGCGTCGCGCCAGGCATGCCAGGCCAGGAAGGCGACCTTTGGTGGGCCAAACCCGTAGCGCAGCACCTGGAAGAGCGAAAAGTCCTGCAGCACATAGGGGCCCACCTTGGCCTCGCTGCTCTGAACCTCCTCGTCCTCACCCGTGGGCACCAGTTCCGGAGTGATCTCGGTGTCGAGGACCGACTGCAGCACCTCCCCGACGGTGTCCTCGAACTCCCCTGATGAGATCACCCACCGGATCAGGTGCTGGATCAACGTCTTCGGTACCCCACCGTTGACGTTGTAGTGCGACATCTGGTCGCCAACGCCATACGTGGACCAGCCAAGGGCCAATTCGGAGAGATCGCCGGTGCCCAGCACGATGCCGCCGCGCTGGTTGGCCAACCGGAACAGGTAGTCGGTGCGCAGTCCGGCCTGCACGTTCTCGAAGGTGACGTCGTACACCTTCTCGCCACGCCCGAACGGGTGGTCCATCTCGGTGAGCATGAGCTGCGCGGTCTCTCGGATGTCGATCTCGGCGAACGTGACGCCCAATGCCGCACTGAGCGCGATCGCGTTGCCCTTGGTGCGCTCGCCGGTCGCGAATCCGGGCATGGTGAAGGCGAGGATATCGCTGCGTGGCCGGCCTTCCCGGTCCATCGCGCGGGCGGCGACGATGAGCGCGTGGGTGGAATCCAGCCCGCCGGATACCCCGATGACGAGCTTGGGGAAATTGAGCGCACGCAGCCGCTGCTCCAGTCCGGCGACCTGGATGTTGTAGGCCTCGTAGCAATCCTGTTGCAGGCGCGTCGGATCCGATGGGACGAAGGGGAAGCGCTCGACGTGCCTGCGCAGACCGATATCACCGGCGGGCGGATCCAGGGTGAACTCGATGGTGCGGAACGTGCCCCCGGTCGCGCGGTAATGCCGGGCGTTGTCGTCGAAGCTGCCCATCCGCAGCCGCTCGGCGCGCAGCAGCGACACGTCCACATCGGCGACCGAGCGCCGCTCCCCCTTGGGGAATCGTTCGGATTCGGCCAGCAGGACGCCGTTCTCGTAGATCATCGTCTGGCCGTCCCAGGCCAGATCGGTGGTCGACTCACCCTCACCGGCCGCGGCGTAGACATAGGCGGCCAGGCAGCGCGAGGATGCCGACTTCGCCAGCAGCTTGCGTTGATCGGCCCGGCCGATGGTGATCGGGCTGCCGGACAGATTGGCCAGCACCGTCGCGCCGGCGAGCGCGGCCTGCGCACTGGGCGGCACTGGAACCCACATGTCCTCGCAGATCTCGACGTGCAACACGAAGTCGGGCAGATCGGTCGCGGCGAACAGCAGATTCGGACCGAACGGCACGTCGACTGCGGCCGCGGCGGACCCGGCGCGGCCGTTGAGCCGGATCATGCCGTCGACATCATCGCCGGCGGCGAGTTGGCGCTTCTCGTAGAACTCGCGGTAGTTGGGCAGGTAGGACTTGGGGATCACGCCGAGGACCACGCCGCGGTGGATCACCACGGCGGTGTTGTAGACCCGGTTGCGGTACCGCAGCGGTGCGCCGATCACCAGTACCGGCAGCAGATCCGCCGAGGCCGATACCACCGTGGCCACCGCATCCTCGACGGCGTCCAGCAGGCTGTCCTGCAGCAGGATGTCCTCGATCGAATATCCGCACAACGTCAGCTCCGGGAACACCGCCAGCCCGACGCCCTCGTCATGGCATTCCCGGGCGATGCTGAGCACCGATTCGGCGTTGCTCGCCGGGTCGGCGAGTGTGGTGTGGTGGGTACAGGCGGCCACCCGCACGAAGCCATGCCGGTAGGCGGAGTAGAAGTCCACCCGGCCATTCTGGCATTGGGCGCAATCCCGCCCCGTCAGGTCACGGCGCGCGCCGCCACTGCTCGATCACCGGGGCGAGCCCTTCGGCCAGCACCGGCAGCTGTGGAACCAACGTCGCGGCGCTGATGAATTGCAGCGTTCGGGCGGTGTCCATGAGCCGTTGTACCTGCGGGTCGGTACGCCGCAACCCGAGCGCCGTCGCGGCATCGTCGTACTCGGCGACCGCCTCCGGGCCCAGCATCGCCAGATCCCATTCCACCGGCCCGAGCGACACATCCTCGAAGTCGGAGAACCGGATCCCGCTGGTGGTTCGGATGACGTTGTGCGATGGCCCGTCGCCCTGTACGGCCTGCAGGGTGGCACCGGGATACCGGGCGGTGAACGCGGCCGGATCGGCCAGCACCGTGCGCAGCGACGCGTACTGGGCGCGCGCGGCGTCGATATCGGCGGCGGTGAGCAGCTCGGATTCCTCCAGCGCGGCGAACATGCCAGGGCCCGCCTCGTTGAACGGCGCGAGGAACGGCAGCGGCGCGCGGTACCCGGACAGCCCGGCATGCAGTTCGGCGCTCTTGGCGATCGCCACACCGGAATACGGCTGATGATCGGGCGCCACGTCGGCCAACTCCCAGAATGTCATCGGAAAACCAGCATGGCGAACCGGCACGCGAGCCACCAGCGGGCTGGGCGGCACCACCGGCACACCCCTGGCGTGCAGCCAGGCCACCACATCGAGTTCGCGACGCTGCCGGGCGTGTTGCAGCGGCGGTGTGTAGCCGGGCGGAAGCACCACCGGGATGCGGGCCACCACCGGCGTCGGGTCCAACCGCACGACCACCGAGAACACGTCGTGCAGGACGGTCGCGTGCTCGGCGGGTAACCCGAGTGCTCGGCCCGCCTCCAGTGCGGCCGCCGCCGCACGTCGGCGCCGGTCGGCCAGCTGGTCGGGTGACATCGGCACCATGCGGCCACCATGCCACGCGCGGCCTATCCTCGATGAGGTGGATGCTCCGGAACTGGTGGCCGTGCTGGCGGGGCGCCGGGTGGCCGTCCTCACCGGTGCCGGGATGTCGACCGATTCGGGCATTCCCGACTACCGCGGGCCGGACTCCCCACCCAGCAATCCGATGACCATCGGTCAGTTTCGCTCCGACCCGGTGTTCCGGCAGCGCTACTGGGCCCGCAATCATCTCGGGTGGCGCCACATGGACGACACCGAACCCAATGCGGGCCACCGGGCGCTGGCGCGCCTGGAGTCGGCCGGGGTGGTGTCGGGCCTGATCACTCAGAACGTCGACCTGCTGCACACCAAGGCCGGCAGCCGCACGGTGGTCAACCTGCACGGCACCTACGCCCAGGTGGTGTGCCTGAACTGCGGGCGGACCATGTCACGAGAGACCCTGGCCGAGGAACTGGAGGCACTCAACCCCGGGTTCGCCGACCGTGCCGAACGCCTCGGTGGCATCGCGGTGGCACCCGACGCGGACGCCGTGGTGGCCGACACGTCCAGCTTCCGGTATCTGGACTGTCCGCACTGCGCAGGCATGCTCAAACCCGATATCGTCTACTTCGGCGAGAGCGTGCCCAAAGAGCGCGTACAGCAGGCATTTTCACTGGTCGATGGCGCCGACGCGCTGCTGGTCGCGGGTTCCTCGCTGACGGTGTTCTCCGGATACCGGTTCGTCCGGCACGCGGCCGCCGCGGGGAAGCCGATCGCCATCGTCAACCGCGGCCCCACCCGCGGTGACGCGTTGGCCACCGTCAAGGTCGAGGCCGGCTGCTCCGAGCTGCTGACCCTGCTGGCCGGCGAGCTCACCACCGTCCCCCGGTGAGCTGGGACCGCTAGAACGTGCAGGGCATCGCGCGGATGGCGTGCACGAAATTGCCCGCCACATAGGACGGCTCACCGGCCGCGATATCCGGTAGCTGACCCAGCAGCTCGGCGAAGATGGCCCGCAGCTGGGCGCGGGCCACGTGCGCGCCGAGGCAGAAGTGTCGTCCTCCACCGCCGAATCCGACATGCGGATTGGGGTGCCGGCTCAAATCCAGGCGCTCCGGGCGATCGAACACCGCGGCATCGCGGTTGGCCGAGGAGTAGAACATCACCACCTTCTCCCCCGCCGTGATCTGCTGGCCGCCCAGTTCGTAATCGCTTGCCGCGGTGCGCCGGAACGTCATCACCGGCGTCGCGAACCGGACGAACTCCTCCACGGCGAGACCGATGCGGTCGTCGAAATCCTCGGCCAGCCACGCCCGCTGGTCACCGAAGTCGGTCAGCGCCTTCAGCGCGTGGCTGGTGGTCTGGCGGGTGGTGTCGTTACCGGCCACGGCGAGCAGCACGAAGAATGCCGCGATCTCCTGATCGGTCAACCGCGAACCCTCGACCTCGGCGTGCACCAGCGCGCTGAACAGATCGTCCCCCGGGTTGGCGCGGCGGTCGGCCGCCAGGGCGAGCGCCACCTGGTGCAGGTACATCTGGTTGGTCACCAACACCTCCAACGGGTTGCGCCCGTCGAGGTAGACCGGGTCTCCCCAGGACACCAGCGCGTCGGCGGCCGCGGCCACCTGATGGCGCTCGGATTCCGGGATACCGACCATGTCGGACAAGGTGCGGATCGGCAACTCCTTGGCACACAGATCCACGAAGTCCGCACCGCTGCCCGCGGCGCGCAGTTCGGAGACGATCTCGGCGGCGTTGGCCTTGATCGAGTCCTCGATGCGGCGCACCTGCCGCGGCGTGAACGCCGAGTGCACCACCTTGCGGATCACCGTGTGCCGCGGCGGGTCCATCGCCAGAAACGACTGGGACGCCTCCAGCAGTTCCTGGGGGACGTTCTCGAACAGCACGCCCTGCCCGGACAGGAACACCTCGCTGTTGCGGCTGACCTCGACGACGTCGGCGTGCCGGGTCACCGCCCAGTAACCGCGGTCGGCCGGGTCGGGCATCAACGAATCCTCGACCGGCGGATGCCAGCTCACCGGACGCTGCGCCCGCAATTCGGCGAAGGCGACTTCGCGGTCGTCGGCGGTGGTGGACCAGAAGGCCCGCGACGACAGGTCGATCGGATCGTAGGTGCGCTGCACGGGTGTGATCGGTGACACAGACATGCAGGCGACAATAAGTCTAGACGTGTTGTCTAGTCAAGATGGCGCGTCGACGGCATACGCTAGGTCCATGGCATCGGTGACCCGGGTGACGCGCAAGTCCCAGGCCAATCGCCAACAGCGCCGCGAACAGATCGAACGCCAACTGCTGGACGCGACCGATCGGCTGATGTCCGACGGCACCAGCTTCACCGAGCTCAGCGTGGACCGACTCGCCACCGAGGCCGGGATCTCGCGGGCCAGTTTCTACATCTACTTCGAGGACAAAGGCGACCTGCTGCGCCGGCTGGCCCGGCAGGTCTTCGGCGACCTGACCGAGGACGCCGCCGAATGGTGGGCGGTGGCCGGGCGCCGCGATCCCGCCGATATCCGGTCGTCCATGGCCCGCCTCATCGCCAGTTACCGTCGCCACCAACCGGTGCTGATCGCACTCAACGAGATGGCGGGCTACGACGCCACCGTCGGCGCGACCTATCGCGAACTGCTCACCGGGATCTGCGAGCAGTTCGCCGGCGTCATCACCGCCGGCCAGGCCGACGGGTCCATTCGTTCCACCCTGCCGGCGGCCACCACGGCCAGCAGTCTGGTGTGGATGGTGGAGCGGGTCTGCCAGCAGAACCTGCCGTTGCAGCCGCCTTCCTACGACGCCGAGCTCGCCGACACACTGACCGAGATCATCAGAGGCGCACTCTATTTGGACGGCTAGGCGCTAGTACCGCTCCGGGTGCCAGTAGACATCCTCGGGCGTACCCGACAACGCGTTGTCGACCGCTTGACGTCCCTGGACGTATCCGTAGTCCTGGTTTGACGACTCGTAGCGCCAGCCCCCAAACCGTCCCCGGCTGTAGATACCGTGCGCGCGCAGCCGTACATCGGCCGCGCGCAGCAGGCGGTCCCTCCCCAAAGTGGGTACCGGATAACCAAATTCGAGAGTTTCGACAAAACGGCTCACGACTTTCCCAGGGTCGGCGCCGAGCAACTGCAGCGAACGCTGCACGCCCTCGACGGCGTCGGGCGCCGAGATCGGGTCATCGGCGAAGATCGGCACCTCGCACAGGATGTTCCACCGCCCGGGCCCGGCGTTGGCCGGGTCGTAGTTGCTCAACATCGTCGCGCGATACCACGGCACCGAATCCGCCGGACAGTACAGCCAGGTCTTGTCTGCCAGTGTCGTCGGCGGCGGCCCGCTGTAACCCAGCCCGACGGCATGCACCCGGCTGGCGTGCAGCGTCGACACCCCCTCGGACCAGCCGATCCAGCCCAGCGCGTCGGTCACCGGGGCGGTGCTGATGCAGAATCGGAACCGCACCGTGCTGCCGTCGTCGAGATGCGCCTCGCGGGCGCGGGGGTCGATACCGAGCACCCTGGTCCGTAGCCGCAACGCATCCGGTGTCATCAGCCGATCATGTACGGCCTGCCAGAGGGCGCCGGTACCGCCGACCGGATATGGAAACGTCGATGCCGGCGCCGGCGGGCCACCGGCCAGCCCGAGCACGGGAACATTTCGGGCCGCGCTGCCGCTGCGCAGCGACGTCCACTCGTGGTCAACACGCTCCAGCGGCAGCGTCCACATCTTGCGGTTGTAGGGCTCGAAGAACTCGCCGTAGAGCCGGCTGCCGAAGTTGTTGCGGTAGTAGTCGGCAAGATGACCGATCGGGGCATCCGGGTCCAGATCCGCGGGAAGCTCGGCGAGCTGCTGTTGGATGGGGGTGGGCACCAGGCTTTGTGGCCCGTCGCCGTGCAGCCACACCCAGCCGTTGCGAGTGACGTGATGCATCTGGACACCGCTGGCCTGCACCGCGCGGTCGAAGTCCGCGAAATGGCTGTGCAGCACGTGGCCGCCCAGATCCCAGGTGAACCCGGCGCCGTCGGTCACCGAGGCGGACATGCCGCCCAGGCGTTCCCCGGCGTCCACGACAAGGTGATCGATACCGAGTTCGGTCAGCCGGACCGCAGCCCCGATGCCGGTGGCGCCGGCGCCCACCACGAGAAACGTTGGCACAGCTTAGAAGTCGACGACCTGGCGGATCGGTTCAAAGCCCTCGGCGAACGGCCGCCGGCACAGGAAGCCGTAGTGCTCGGCCGAACTGCGCACCCACGAGGCACTGACCTTCTCACTCGCCTCCGCCTGCGAGACATGGCACATCAGCGCCTCGATCTTCTTGTCGAGCGAATCGGAGATGTCGATGAACGACGTCGGATTGAAGCTGACCGCCGACGGGCCGCCGTAGGCCATGATCGTCGACACCCAGCGCGCCGCGCCCATGGTGCAGCGCGAGACGACCCGGTGATCCTGATGACTGTCGTTGGCCATGTGGGTGTAGATGACGGTGGCCGAAACCTGTTCGATCGCGTCCTCGATGAGGTGGACGAGTTCGAACTCCTGCAACGACACCCGGCAGTCCAAGAAGCCTTCGCCCCACAGCAGGGTGTCCACACCGAGCACGTCGACGGCGGCCAACTGCTCGGCGACGCGTTGCGCCGATCGGCCGGGACCTTCCTCGCCGCGGGTGACCACCAGCATGGCGACCTTGTCGCCGGCCGCGACGTGTTTAGCCAAGGCGCCCCCGCAGCCAAGTTCGATATCGTCGGGGTGGGCTCCCACCGCGAGTACCGATCGACGTGTCATGCCCCCTGCTTCCCCTTTGCTGACACTTGATTGAGTCGGAGCATACCGCGATATTCACCGCGGCGTCAGCATTAGCTCGCAACCGCGCCACGCAGGGGCATTGTGATCATGACGCGGCGCGACACCGAGCCGAGGTAAAGGCGCAGGCAACGCATCGTTGCATGCGACAAATTTGCCAACGGGCATTTGCTGTTCTTTCACAGGTACCTGAGAAATGCCGGTACCAGCGGTTTCCGGTCAGGTGGCGACGAGATCGTCGGCGTGCACGACGGGGCGGCGCAGTTCCGGGGGGAGATCGCGGGTGGAGCGGCCGATCATGGCCGCCAGTTCGACCGCGTCGTAGGCCACCACACCGCGGGCCACGGTCTGCCCGTCCGGTCCGCGCAGTTCGACGACATCGTCGCCGTGAAATTTGCCGGATACCCCGGTGATACCGGCCGGCAGCAGCGAACGCCGTCCCCTGACCACCGCATTCACCGCGCCGTCGTCCAAGGTCAAGACCCCGCTGGCCTCCGCCGCATAGCGGACCCAGAACCGCCGTGCCGACATGCGTTCCGGGCGCGGGGCGAAGACCGTACCCACCGACGCGTCCGCGAGGGCGGACGCGGCATCGGCGGCGGCGGCCAGCAGCACCGGCACGCCGGCGTCCGCGGCGAGCAGGGCAGAGGACAGCTTCGACGCCATTCCGCCGGTGCCCAGACTGCTGCCCCGCCCGGCGACCACCCCGTCGAGGTCACCGTCGGCGGCCACCTCGGGAATGAACCGGGCGGGTTTGTCGGCGGTGGCCTTGCGGGGGTCACCGTCGTAGAGACCGTCGATATCGGACAGCAGCACCAGCGCGTCGGCGCCGACCAGGTGCGCCACCAACGCCGAGAGCCGGTCGTTGTCACCGAAGCGAATCTCGTTGGTGGCCACCGTGTCGTTCTCGTTGACGATCGCCACGGCGTGCAGGGCGCGCAACCGGTCCAAGGTGCGCTGGGCGTTGTTGTGCTGTACCCGCATCGCGATGTCGTGTGCCGTCAACAGCACCTGGCCGACGGTACGTTCGTAACGTGCGAACGCCGCGCTCCACGCATTGACCAAGGCCACCTGCCCGACACTGGCGGCAGCCTGTTTGGTAGCCAGATCGGTGGGGCGCCTGCTCAATCCCAGCGGTTCGATCCCGGCGGCGATCGCCCCGGAGGACACGATCACCACATCGGAGCCGGCCTTCATCCGCCCCTCGATGGCCTCGACGAGGCTGGCCAACCTGCCCGCGTCGAACACACCGGTGGGGGTGGTCAGCGCGGTGGTGCCGATCTTGACGACGACACTGCGCGCGGTCCGGACCGCCTCGCGGTGCCGGCTCACGACTCGTCCACGTCGGGGAGACGACGCTCCCGGCGGGCCGCCTTACGTTCGGCCGCACCGATGCGGTCGGTCTGTTCCAGGCGCAGATCGGTTCCACGGCCCGACATCTGGGTGTCCACCCCGGCCAGGGTCTGCGGTTCCCAGTCGAACGTGACGTCGCCGATGGTGACCGCGCAGCCGGGCTTGGCGCCCTGCTTGAGCAGTGCGTCCTCGACGCCGAGACGGGCCAGCCGGTCACCGAGGTAGCCGACGGCCTCGTCATTGTCGAAGGCCGTCTGGGCGATCCAGCGCTCCGGTCGGGTGCCCCGCACCACAAAACCACCCGCACCGTCCGGGGTGACGGTGAAGCCGGTCTCGTCCACCGCGATCGGGCGGATGACGGGGCGGCGCGGAGCGACCTCCGGCTGGGCGGCACGGTAGGCGGCGACCATGTCCCACAAGGCAAAGATCAATGGCCGCAGACCGTCCCGGGTGACCGTCGAGATCTCCAGCACCGGCCAGCCGAACTTCTCGGCGACCTCGTCACGGACGAACTCGGCAAGTTCGCGGGCGTCGGGCACGTCAATCTTGTTCAGCACCACCGCGCGGGGGCGGTCGGCGAGATCACCGAGTGCCGAATCACCCTGCAGCGTGGGCTGATAGGCGGCCAACTCGGCTTCCAAGGCTTCGATGTCGGAGATCGGGTCACGGCCGGGTTCCATGGTGGCGCAGTCCACCACATGCACCAACACCGCGCAGCGTTCCAGGTGGCGCAGGAAGTCCAGGCCCAGACCGCGGCCGGCGGAGGCGCCGGGAATCAGGCCGGGCACGTCGGCGACGGTGAAGGTGTGATCGCCGGCCGAAACCACACCCAGATTGGGCACCAGGGTGGTGAACGGATAGTCGGCGATCTTGGGTTTTGCCGCCGAGATCGTGGAGACCAGCGAAGACTTGCCGGCCGACGGGAAACCGACCAGGCCGACGTCGGCCACGGTCTTGAGTTCCAGCGTCAGGTCGCGGGCCTGGCCCTTCTCCCCGAGCAGGGCGAAGCCGGGAGCCTTGCGGGCCCGGGAGGCCAGCGCCGCGTTGCCCAGCCCGCCGCGGCCACCCGCCACGGCCTCGAACCGGGTGCCCGCGCCCACCAGGTCGGCGATCATCCGGCCGTCCTCGTCGAGCACCACGGTGCCGTCGGGAACCCTGACCTCCAGATCGGCACCGATGGCGCCGTCGCGGTTGCTGCCCGCACCCGGCTTACCGGACGCTGCGACCACGTGCGGATGGAAGTGGAAGTCCAGCAGTGTGTGCACCTGCGGGTCGACCACCAGGACGATGGAGCCGCCGCGGCCGCCGTTGCCGCCGTCGGGCCCGCCGAGGGGCTTGAACTTCTCGCGGTGCACCGAGGCACAGCCGTTACCGCCGTTGCCGGCCTGCGCGTGGATGACGACGCGATCGACGAAACGGGGCATGAGATAAGTCCTTCCGGAAAACGAAAGCTGCTGCGAGTTTCTTCAGAGAACCCGCAGCAGCTTCACGTTCGCAGAAAGTCCTCGGGTGATCAGGCTTCCGAGCGCACGAGTCGGACGATGTTGACCGTCCGGCGGCCGCGCTTGGCGCCGAATTCCACGACGCCCGGCGCCGTGGCAAACAGGGTGTCGTCGCCACCGCGACCGACGTTGACGCCTGGGTGGAAGTGGGTGCCGCGCTGCCGGACCAGGATCTCGCCGGCCTTGACGACCTGGCCGCCGAAACGCTTGACGCCGAGCCGCTGGGCGGCTGAATCGCGACCGTTGCGAGAGCTGGAAGCGCCCTTCTTATGTGCCATGTCTGTTCGCTCCCGTTCTTACTTGATTCCGGTGACCTTGAGCACCGTCAGCTGCTGACGGTGACCCTGGCGCTTGTGATAGCCGGTCTTGTTCTTGAACTTGTGGATGCGGATCTTGGGGCCCTTGGTGTGCTCCAGGATCTCGCCGGTGACGGCGACCTTGGCCAGGTCATCCGCGGCGGTGGTCACCGTCGCGCCGTTGACGACCAGGGCAACCGGCAGAGAGACCGACGAGCCGGGCTCGGACTCGATCTTCTCGACCTTGACAACGTCCCCGACGGCGACCTTGTACTGCTTGCCGCCAGTCTTGACGACTGCGTACGTGGCGTTATCGGCTGCCATCGTGGATCTACCTCTGCTTCGTTCGTCTGGGCGCGCGCACATTGGATCATGCACGTGCGGGTCTTGGGTGCGGGCCGAGCCAGCAGTTGCGGCTGCAAGCCCCGCGACAACTGGTCAAGGGTACGTGACCAGCGGGTAGAGGGTCAAACCGCCTGTTCGATCCCGTCTCAGCCGGCCGGCGGGCCTGCCGGGCGGGCGGCCGCCCGCCGACGACCCCGGCCCCTGGGGGCCGCGACCGGGGGCTGGTAGGTGACCGCTTCGGCGTCCTCGTCCTCGGAGTCCTCGTCGTCGGAGTCCTCGTCGTCGGAGTCCTCGTCATCGGAGTCCTCGTCATCGGAGTCCTCGTCATCGGAGACCTCGTCATCGGAGTCCTCGTCATCGGAGTCGTCGTCGAGGACCTCGATCTCGTCGTCGTCCTCTTCGTCATCGTCGTCATCGAGGTCCAGGTCATCCTCGTCGGACTCGTCATCATCGGACTCGTCGAAAGCGGCGTCGGAGGTCGCTTCCTCGATGTCCTCGGCGTCCTCGGTGTCGGCGCCGTCCACGATCGACTCCTCGGCGGGTGCGTCCTCGTCGGGAACGTCCTCCTCGGATCCGTGTAGGCCGGCCGCCATGGCCTTGAACATCGGGTGTTCACCGGCCGCGTGCGCCGGCACCTTGGCCATCTGGATGTCGTCGGCCACCACCTCTTCGGTCTTGGCCGCCTTCTTGCCACGCTTGCTGCGTCGGCTGTTGCCGGAGCCCGGCTCGGATTTGCGGCCGCCGCCGTTCCCGGACGGTGCCGCGGAGTCCACCGGATCGGCGTGCAGATGGATGCCGCGGCCCGCGCAGTGCGTGCAGGTCGTGGAGAAGGCCTCGATCAGGCCGGTGCCGAGCTTCTTGCGGGTCAGCTGCACCAGGCCGAGCGAGGTCACCTCGGACACCTGGTGACGGGTGCGGTCCCGGGCCAGCGCCTCGGTCAGCCTCCGCAGCACGAGGTCGCGGTTGGACTCCAGCACCATATCGATGAAGTCGATGACGATGATCCCGCCGATATCGCGCAACCGCAGCTGGCGCACCGTCTCCTCGGCGGCTTCGAGATTGTTCTTGGTCACCGTCTGCTCGAGGTTGCCGCCGGAACCGGTGAACTTGCCGGTGTTGACGTCGACGACGGTCATCGCCTCGGTGCGGTCGATGACCAGGGTGCCACCCGAGGGCAGCCACACCTTGCGGTCCATCGCCTTGGCCAACTGTTCGTCGATGCGGTGCACGGCGAACACGTCGGGGCCGTCCGGAGCACTCGGCTCGTATTTCGTCAGGCGCGGAACAAGCTCCGGCGCAACGTCATTCACGTAGTTGCTGATGGTGTTCCAGGCGTCGTCGCCGGACACGATGAGGCCGGTGAAGTCCTCGTTGAACAGATCGCGGATCACCTTGACCAGTACGTCGGGCTCTTCGTAGAGCGCGATCGCGGCGCCGGCCTTCTTCTTGGTGACCTCGGCGGCGTTGGCCTCGATCTGTGTCCAGCGCTCCTGCAGCCGGTTCACATCCGAGCGGATGTCGTCTTCCTTGACGCCCTCGGACGCGGTCCGGATGATCACGCCGGCACCGGCCGGAACAACCTCGCGCAGGATCTCCTTGAGGCGCTGCCGTTCGGTGTCGGGCAGCTTGCGGCTGATTCCGGTCGAGGACGCACCCGGCACGTACACGAGGTAGCGGCCGGCCAGTGAGACCTGCGTGGTGAGCCGGGCGCCCTTGTGGCCGACCGGGTCCTTGCTGACCTGCACGACGACGTAATCGCCGGGCTTGAGTGCCTGTTCGATCTTGCGCTGGGCGCCGCCGAGACCGGCCGCTTCCCAGTTGACCTCGCCGGCGTAGAGCACACCGTTGCGGCCGCGGCCGATATCGACGAACGCGGCCTCCATCGAGGGCAGCACGTTCTGCACGATGCCGAGGTAGATGTTGCCGACCAGCGATGCCGACCCCGCCGACGTCACGAAATGCTCGACCACGACGCCGTCTTCGAGGACCGCGATCTGGGTGTAGCGGGCGCCCTCGTGCGGCGGTTCGGTGCGGATCTTGTCCCGCACGATCATGGTGCGCTCGACCGCTTCCCGGCGGGCCAGGAATTCGGCCTCACTCAGGATCGGCGGTCGACGGCGCCCGGCGTCCCGGCCGTCGCGGCGGCGCTGGCGCTTGGCCTCCAACCGGGTGGACCCGGAGATGCCCTGGATCTCGTCCGGGTCGCGGCCGGCCTTGGCCGACTTCTCCCGCGGCGCTCGCTCGTGCACGACGGTGTTGGGCGGATCGTCGGGGGCGACGGCTTCGTCGGAATCCGGGGTACCCGACTTGCGACGACGGCGACGGCGGCGACGGCGGCTGCCCGCCTCCGAGCCCGCGCCGTCCTCGGTGTCGTCGGAATCGCCGTCCTCGGAGTCGGCCTCGTCGTTCTCGTTGTCGCCCTCGGAATCCTCGGTACCGGACTGCTCGGCGGTGTCGGCATCCGCGTCCTCGGACTCCTCGCCGTCCTCGGCGCTCTGCTCCCCGCGACCACGACCGCGGCCCCGACGGCCGCGGCGGCGGCGCCGCGCGGCGGGCCGGTCCGACTGGTCGTCCTCACCGGCGGTGTCGTCGGCCTCGTCGGCGTCGTCGTCATCGTCGTCGGTGTCATCGGTCTCGTCGGCGGCGGGCACGGGGCGCGCCTTGATGGCAGGCACCGGCTGGGGCGCGACGAACAGCGGCAGGTAGGGAGCCGGCTGGGTGCCGGCCTCGCTCGGCGCGGTGTCCGGGGCCGCCTCCACAGCGGGGGGCGCCTCCAGCAGCAGACGGGATTCGGGCTCTTCCACGACGGCGACGGGTGCGACAGCGGTCTCCGCCTCGGCGGGGGTGTCGGCGGCGGCGGGTTCGACGGGCGTCTCGGTCACCGGGACCTCGACCGCGGACGCGGCGGCCTCGGCGTTCAGCACCTCGCGGACCTGTTCGGCTTGCGCCCGCTCGACCGTCGAGTGCGGGCTGCGGGCCCGACCGTCCAGCTCGGCGAGAGCGTCGACGATGCGCTTGCTGGTGGTGCCCAGCACGCGGGCCAGCGAATGAACTCTCAGTTTCGCCGGCAGTTCCTCGCTGCTCTGGGTGCTTTCCGACAGGTCTTGGGTAGGGGCATCTTCGGCCACAAATTCTCCTCAAGCCCCCGGGCGCGTCGTAATGACGCGGCCACGCGAGGGCTTCCGCTATGGGTCCGGGGAGCTTCTCCCGAACTTGTTATGGTCTCGCCCCGAGCGGTCCACGAGGGACGAACTCGGCGCCTGGCTGAATGATGGCTGGACGTTGTGGCGCCGCACCGCTAACGCGGTGGTCGCGCTCGTCGAAGTCTTCATCCGGGTGACCGCCCCTGTTGTGGCGACGGTCTCCCGGGACAAGTATCCCACACCGCGCGCCGGAATCTGACGAAGCGGTGCTAACCGGGAGCTAGGCGCCGGTCAGTTCCGGGAACCAGAGGGCAATCTCGCGGGCCGCCGACTCCGGCGAATCGGAGCCGTGCACCAGATTGTCCTGGGTGACAAGTGCCAGGTCACCGCGGACGGTGCCGGGGGTTGCCTTCTCCACCGGATCGGTGCCGCCGGCGATCTGCCGGAACGCGGCGATCGCGCGCGGACCTTCGACCACCGCGGCCACCACCGGACCGGAGGTGATGAATTCGAGCAGCGAACCGAAGAACGGCTTGCCGTCATGCTCGGCGTAATGCCGGCGGGCCAGATCCTCGGAGACGACCTTGAGTTCGAGAGCGGCAAACGTCAGCCCCTTGCGCTCGATCCGGCCGATGATCTCACCGATCAGGTGCCGCTGTACGCCGTCAGGCTTGATCAAAACCAGGGTCCGCTCAGTCACGGCGCACAGCCTACCGGGCAGTAACGAGCGGCTCGGAATCAGTCCCTCTCGGGCGGCGGACCGGACTGCTGGAACGGCAGTTGCCCGCGGTCCTGGCGACGCTTGACCTCGCTGCGCAGGTAGATCATCAGCGCCCACACCCCGGCAAAAACCACTCCGATGAACCCGATGGCGCCGTGGATCAGTGCGCCGACGACGAACACCGCCTGAATGCCGAGATTCACCCAGATGATGCCCGGCCTGCCCTGGACACCGGACATCAGCACCAGCACCACCGCCATACCGATCAGGAACGTCCCGCTCACCGCGGTCAGCCCGTCCTCCCCCGCGGAGACGACCGGAAGCGCGAGCAGCACCACGATGGCTTCCAGGATCAGGGCGGCGGCCATGATGCCGCGGAAACTGCGCCATGGATCCCCCGGTTGCGGCGGCGGCACGGCACTCATTGCGGCTCCCGCCCGAACAGAGTGCGCGCAGCGCCCGCGGTGACGACCGAACCGGTGATGACCATGCCGCTCCCTGAATATCCTTCACCGTCGTTGCCGGACTCCTCGACGAGCGCCGTGGCCGTCTCGATGGCATCGGGCAGCGCCGCGGCCGCCACCACCCGTTCCGGGCCGAAGCGTTCCTCGGCGCGGGCGGCGAGCGTCTCGACATCGAGCGCCCGCGGCGACCCGTTGTCGGTGACCACGACCATGTCGAACGCCGGTTCCAGGGCCGCGAGGATGCCGTCGACGTCCTTGTCGGCCATCACCGACACCACGCCGACCAGGTAGCGGAAGTCGAACTCATCGGCCAAGGCCTGGGCCAGCGCCGCGGCACCCGCCGGGTTGTGCGCGGCGTCGATGAAGACCGTCGGTGCGCTGCGCACCCGTTCCAGCCGGCCCGGGCTGCTCGCCGCGGCGAACCCGGCGCGCACGGCGTCGACGTCGAGCTGTCGATCGGCACCGGCCCCGAAGAACGCCTCCACCGCGGCCAACGCCAGGACGGCATTGTGGGCTTGGTGCTCACCGTGCAGCGGCAGGAAGATCTCCGGGTACACCCCGCCGAGCCCTTGCAGGGTCAGCAGCTGACCACCGATGGCCACCTGCCGTTCCAGCACCGCGAACTCCGAATCCTCGCGCGCCACTGCGGCATCGGCGCGCACTGCCTCGGCCAGCAATACCTCCATCGCTTCGGGAAGCTGCTTCCCGATGATCGCCACCGTGTCGGTCGGCACCAGATCGTCTTCCTGTTTGACGATGATGCCGGCCTTCTCGCCGGCGATCTCGGCGATCGTGTCACCGAGGTAATCGGTGTGGTCCAACCCGATCGGGGTGATCACCGCGACGGGCGCGCCGATCACATTGGTGGCATCCCAACGACCGCCCAACCCGGTCTCGACCACCGCCACGTCGATCGGAGCGTCGGCGAACGCGGCGAAGGCCATCGCGGTGAGCACCTCGAACTTGCTCATCCGCGGGCCGCCGGCCGCTTCGGACTGCCGGTCCACCATCTCGACGAACGGTTCGATCTCCCGGTACGTCTCGACGTACTGGGCGGGGGTGACCGGCTTGCCGTCGATGGAGATGCGCTCCACCGCGGACTGCAGGTGCGGACTGACCGTGCGCCCGGTGCGCCGGTGCAGTGCGGTGAGCAACGCATCGACGATGCGGGCCACCGAGGTCTTACCGTTGGTGCCGGCGATGTGGATCGCCGGGTAGTTGCGCTGCGGTGAACCCAGCAGTTCCAGCAGCGCGGCGATCCGCGCAGTGCTGGGTTCGATCTTGGTCTCCGGCCAACGCTGGTCGAGCAGATGCTCGACCTGCAGCAGCGCGGCGATCTCGTCCGGCGCGGGCTGGGTCATGTGCGCGCCGGTTTCACGACAGGCCACCCAGGCGGGCGGTGATCCGCTCCACCTCCTCGGCCGCCAGCTGTTGGCGCGCCTTGATCTTGTCGACGACGGCCTCCGGCGCCTTCGCCAGGAAGGCCTCGTTACCGAGCTTGCCTGTGGTCTGGGCAAGTTCCTTCTGCGCGGCCGCCAGATCCTTCTCCAGCCGCTTGCGTTCGGCGGCGACGTCGACGGTGCCCGACGTGTCGAGTTCGACGAGCACGGTGCCCCCGGTCAGGCGCACCTCGACAGCCGCCGACGGGGTGAACCCGTCCGCGGGCTCGGTGAGCCAGGCCAGCGCGGCGATCGCGGGCAGCTGGGCGTCCAGCCCGGCGGCGTCGATACCGACCACCTTTGCCGGAACCCGCTGCCGATCGTTGAGGCCCTGATCGCTACGGAAGCGCCGGACCTCGGTGATGAGCTTCTGCATATCGGTGATGCGTTGGTTCGCAACAGAATCCACCGGGATGCCCGATGGCGACGGCCAATCGGCGATGACCAAGGACTCTGCGCCGGTCAGCGTTGTCCACAGCGTCTCGGTGACGAACGGCATCACCGGATGCAACAGCTTGAGCAGATTGTCCAGCACGGTGGCCAGCACGACCGCCGTGTGCGCGGCGTGTTCGGACTGGCCGAACTGCACCTTCGCCAATTCCAGGTACCAGTCGCAGAACTCGTCCCAGGCGAAGTGGTAGATCGCCTCACAGGCGCGGCTGAACTCATAGCTCTCCATGGCCGAATCGGCTTCGGCGCGAACCTCTTCCAACCGGCCCAGGATCCAGCGATCGGCGTCGGTGAGCTCCGCCAGAGCCGGCAGCGGAGCCAGCTGCGCACCGTTCATCAACGCGAACTTGGTGGCGTTGAAGATCTTGGTGGCGAAGTTGCGCGAGGCCCGGGCGTGATCCTCGCCGATCGACAGGTCACCACCGGGGCTGGCCCCGCGCGCCAGGGTGAAGCGCAGTGCGTCGGCGCCGAACTTCTCCACCCAGTCCAGCGGGTCGATGCCGTTGCCCTTCGACTTGCTCATCTTGCGGCCGAACTCGTCGCGGATCAGCCCGTGCAGGAAGACGTTCTCGAACGGGACGGCCCCCTCGGGAATGACGTCATCGCCGGCGACGAAGGTCCCGAACATCATCATGCGCGCCACCCAGAAGAACAGGATGTCGTAGCCCGTGACGAGAACACTTGTCGGGTAGAACTTTTCGAGATCGGGAGTGCGATCCGGCCAGCCCATCGTGGAGAACGGCCACAGCGCCGAAGAGAACCAGGTGTCCAGCACGTCGGGATCCTGCTCCCAACCCTCGGGCGCAGTCTCGTCCGGACCGAGACACACCTGCTGCCCGTCGGGCCCGTGCCAGATCGGGATGCGATGACCCCACCAGAGCTGCCGCGAGATGCACCAGTCATGCATGTTGTCCACCCAGGCGAACCAGCGCGGCTCCAGGCTGGCGGGGTGGATCACGGTGTCGCCGTTGCGAACGGCGTCGCCGGCGGCCTTGGCCATCGACTCGACGTTGACCCACCACTGCAGACTCAGCCGGGGCTCGATGGGTTCGCCGCTGCGTTCGGAGTGCCCCACGCTGTGCAGGTACGGCCGCTTCTCGGCGACGATTCGCCCCTCGGCGGCCAGCGCCTCGCGCACCGCGACCCGGGCCTCGAAGCGGTCCATCCCGTCGAAGCGGGTCCCGGTGCCGGTGATGGCGCCGGCCTTGTCCAGGATCGAGGGCATCGGCAGGTTGTGCCGAATCCCGATCTCGAAGTCGTTCGGGTCGTGAGCGGGTGTCACTTTCACTGCACCGGTGCCGAATTCGGGGTCGACGTGCTGATCCGCGACCACGATGATCTGCCGGTCCAGGAACGGGTGCGCCAGCGTCTGGCCGACCAGGGCGCGGTAGCGATCGTCGTCGGGGTGCACCGCGATGGCGGTGTCCCCGAGCATCGTCTCCAGCCGAGTGGTGGCCACCACCAGATGCGGCTCGTCGTCGTTCATCGAGCCGTACCGGAAGGACACCAGTTCACCCTCGACGTCGGAGTATTTGACCTCGAGATCGCTGATGGCCGTCTGCAGCACCGGGGACCAGTTCACCAGTCGCTCGGCCTGGTAGATCAGTCCGGCGTCGTAGAGCCGCTTGAAAATGGTCCGCACGGCGCGGGACAGTCCGTCGTCCATGGTGAACCGGTCGCGGCTCCAGTCCACACCGTCGCCGAGCCGGCGCATCTGCGCGCCGATGGTCCCACCGGACTCACGCTTCCAGTCCCAGACCTTGTCGATGAACAGTTCGCGCCCGAAGTCCTCTTTGCTCTTGCCGTCAACCGCGAGTTGCTTCTCCACCACGGACTGGGTGGCGATACCGGCATGGTCCATGCCGGGCAGCCACAACACCTCGTAGCCCTGCATTCGGCGGCGCCGGGTCAGCGCGTCCATCAGGGTGTGATCGAGCGCATGCCCCATGTGCAGACTGCCGGTCACATTCGGCGGCGGCAGCACGATCGAGTAGGCCGGTTTGTCGCTGGCGGGATCGGCGGTGAAGTACCCGGCGTCCACCCAGCCCTGATACAGCTCGCTCTCTACCGCACCCGGCTCCCAGGACTTGGGCAGGGCATCGGCACGGTCACGCGGGCTGTCGGTCACCCGTCGATTCTAGGGAAACCGCGCTGGGCTACTTTTTCCCACCCAGTAAGCCCGCCCTATTTCTTCCCACCCAGCAGGCCACCCAAAATGTCCCCGATGACATTGCCCTGATTGCCGCCCTGGCCGCCACCGCCGAGAACGCCGCCCAGGATGCTGCCCAGCGGATTGTTACCGCCGCCGCCGGAACCGCCGAGGATGCTGCCGAGCACATCGCCGAGCCCGCCCCCGGAGCCGGCGGCCTGCGACTGCGCGGGGGCAGAGCTGCCGGAGAACTGCCTGCCGATATAGGCCAGCACGATCGGCGCCAGGATCGGCAGCAGCTTCTTGATCAGATCGCCGCTGCCGGCACCCGTACCCGCCAGCGCGGAGGCGACCGAATTGCTGTCGTTGCCGCCGAAGATGTTGGCCACGATTTTGTCGCCCTCGCCGGGATCGACATCGTCGACCTTGACCCCGCCGTCGAGCAGGCCGCTCGCAGCCTGCGAGCCGACCGCGGCCTCCAGGTCGGTGGAATCGATGTCATCGGCCGCGACGTTGGCCTGCAGCCCACCCACCAGTGCCGGCACCAACGTCTGGATGGCGTTGTTCACCTCGCCGGGATCCGCACCGAGTTTCGCCGCGATGTCCTGCACCGGGATTTGCGCGAAGAGTTCGTCCAGACCGGCCATGTTCCACTCACCTCTGTCGATGTCAGGTACCCCTGACCTGGACCCTAACCCTTTCGACCATGGGTCCACAGGTGTTCGGCGCAGGCCCGGCCGTGCCGCCCGAATCAGCTGAGGCGAGCCGTCTCCAACGTCACCCCGGCGGCCGGCAGGCGGCTCAGCAGCGCGTCGCCCATGGCCGCCGCCGGGGTCAGCACCCCGCGCAGATCCGAGAGCTTGTCCCGGTCCAGCGCGAGGGCGAGCCCGCACTCCCCGAGCAGCACCGCGGTCGCCTTGTAACCGGGGTCACCCTGTTGGGCGATGGTGGCCCGGTACCGGGCCCCGGTGGTGGTCGTGGTGTACGTCTCGGCGCGGTAATGCCCCTTTTCCCGGGTGCGCTCGCTCGGGCCCGTCCCGGGTTTGGGCAACACACGCTCGAGCAGACCGGTGGGCACCTTGTTGATATAGCGGGTGCCCAGCCCGAACATGCCGACGCTGACCGCGGTGTCCAGTGCGGCCGCCACCGGCGCGACGACCGAGGAGCCCATGCTCATCTGCTCGGCGTACCGGAAGCTGCGACCGTAGGCCCAGTCCAGCAGTGCATTGCTGCGACGCACGATGCGGGAGTTGGGGGCGGCCATGGCAAAGGCGCCGGTCCAGATGCCGTCGAGTTCGGGGGCGATCTCACGTCCGCGCCGCCACGGATTGTCGGACTGGTGACCCAGCTCCGGCTCCGCGCCGCGATCGGTGCTCAGCGTGTACGGGTCTTCCAGATCGCTGCGGTGCTGCGGGTTCTCCGCGGCGGTCCGCATGAATTCGACCATGGAGGCGACGGTGCCGCCGGAAACACCACCGGCAAAGGAACGCAGCACCAGGTTGGTCTCGCCGAGTTCTCCCGCACCGTCCTTACTCACCCGATCGTGTAGCGCGTAGACGGTGATATCCGATGGGACGGAATCGAATCCGCAGGAATGCACGATCCTGGAGCCGGTGTCGACGGCCTGCTTGTGGAACTGTTCGGCACTGTCCCGGATGAACAGGGTCTCCCCGGTCAGGTCGGCGTAATCGGTGCCGGCCGCCACACACGCCTGCACCAGCGGCAGCCCGTACTTGGTGTACGGGCCGACGGTGGTGATGACCACCCGGGTGCGCGCCGCCATATCGGCCAGCGTGGACGGTTGGGCGGCGTCGGCCTCGATCAGCGGCCAGGACTGCGCCTGCGGCCCGAGCGTGTCGCGCACGTCGCGGACCTTGACCAACGAACGCCCGGCCAGCGCGATGCGCGCACCGGTGCCCGCCGTGGCGAGATACTGTGCGGTGAGTTTGCCGGCGAACCCGGTGGCGCCGTATAGGACTATGTCAAATTCTCGATCGGATTCCCGCTGCGAGGAGGTCATGCGTCCCGAAGCTACCCGAGAAGCTCCGGTAGACCGACCTCCCGGCCGAACAGGTGGGTGTCCAGGAATGCGATCACGACCTGATACCAGATCTTGGCGTGCTGCGGGGCGCCGATCCAGTGCCCTTCGGTCGGGTAGTAGAGAAACCGGTGCGGGCTTGCGCCGGCATCGTCGGCGGGCAGACCGGACAGGCTCAGCAGCTCGTACCACAAACGCAGGCCCTCACCGATCGGGACGCGATAGTCCTTGTCGCCGTGGATGACCAGCATCGGGGTGCGGATGTTGCCCACATGGTGATGCGGGGAATTGAGCTGGGTCATCTGCTCGGTCATCTCGCGCACCCACCAGTAGGCACCGTCGGTGGTGTGGCCGAACTGATCCAGCGCCCACAGACTCGCGTGGGTGACGATGGCGTCGAAGCGGTCGGTGTGCCCCGCGATCCAGTTCGCCATGTAGCCACCGAAGGATCCACCCATCGCCGCGGTGCGCGCCGCATCGACGCGCGGGTGCGCGCACGCGGCGTCGGTCGCCGCCATCAGATCCGTGTACGGCGCGGCACCCCAGGCTCCCCAGCCGCGCTGGATGAAGGCCTGCCCGTAGCCGGTCGACAGCGCCGGGTCGGGCAGCAGCACGGCATAACCGTGCGCCGCCAGCAGCCACGGATTCCACCGCCAGTGCCAGGCGTTCCAACTGGCCAGCGGGCCGCCGTGGATCCACAGCAGCAACGGAGCCGCCGCGCCGTCCTCGTCCGGGCCGTCCGGCAACACAAGCCAGGACCGGACCGTGGCACCGTCCGGCGCGGTGGCCGTCATCTCTTCCACCCGGCCCGGCAGCACCGGCAGCGCAACGCAGGGCAGCACCGTGACCGACCCGTCCGCATCGATACGCACCGGGTGCGGGGGTGTCAGATAGGAACTGCGCAGGGCGAAGATGACACCACCCGGAGCGGTCCGCACATCGCTGTAGGTGTGCTCGTCGGCGGTCACGCGGGTGACCGTGGCCGAGTCCGGGTCGACGGAGAAGATGGGGCCGCGCCCACCGTCGTCCGCGGTGACGATCAGTTGGGCGCCGTCGGCAGACCAGCACACCGACGTCGGCCAGCGGTCCCAATCCCCCAGCTCCACCCACTGCTCGCCGAACGTCAGGCAGCACAGCGTGATCCTCGGGGCTCGCGCCGGTGTGGAGGTGGTCTCGCGCAGGAAGGCCACCCGGGTGCCATCGGGGGAAACCGCGGGCTGCCCCAGATCGGCGCCGGGATCATCGGCCACCGTCGTGTGCGCTCCGGTTCCCATGTCGATGCGGACCAGTCGGGAACGCAAGCCCGCGCCGGGCGCGCCGTCGTTCCACGCGGTGACGACGAAACGACCGTCGGCGCTGACATCGAGTTCGGTGTCGCGCAGGGCGCCTGCGGGCGCGGGGGTCAGGTCCCTCACGCCGTCGGCATCGAACAGGTGGGGTTGGTCGGGTCCCAGGTCGTGATCCCAGTGCCGCACCGGATATCCGGTGTGCAGGATCGCCGATACCTTGGTGTCCTTGCGCAGCGCCCGCAACCTCCTGTCGTCGTCGAGGCCGGTTGCCCCGGCCAGCACCGGCGCGGTGACAACCGTCCGGGCGGCGCGCCGCGCGGTGTGCACCGCCGACACCCCGCCGGGCAGCGCGAGCTCCTCGACGGCTTCGCCGCCGGCGGCGGGCAGTCGCCACAGCGCTGCCGGCGGCTCGTCCTGCCCTGGCAGCGGCCGTACCCCGACGAACAGGAGGTCACCGCCGGCGGTGAAGACGGGCCCAGATTCCCCGTTGGCCCCGCGCGTCAACCGCCTGGCGGGCTGTACCCCGTGCGGATCCAATTCCCATAGGGCCGTGATGTATTCGGTGCGGTCATGGCTGAGCTCGCCGATCGTGGTGACCACCCGGTCCCCGCCGGGGGCGACGGCCAGACCCGCCACCCGCGGCAGCGCGAAGTAGTCGTCCAGATCGTGGAACGGCGTCATGGCACCACCGTAGTGCCGGATCAACGGCCCGCTCACACAACGCCGGTGACCTGTCCGGTCGCGTCGGCACGCACCTGCTTGTTGCTGCGCTCGCCCTGCACGTTGATGAGGATCTGCAGATCGTCGCTGAAGGGCAGATTGCGTTTGACGATCACGGTCTGCACCTCACCGTCGGCGATACCGCTGGCCCCGATGGCGTTGTCGACCGCGGTCATGATCGCGGTCGCCGGCACCTCGGTGACGGGGAACAGATTCTGCTGCAACGCCTCGGTGTCGTCGTCGTAGTCGACCGGGCGCAGATCGCCGACCTGACCGGCGGTGTACGTCCACTGGTTGAGTTCCGTCGGCGCGGCCGGGTTGACCGCCTGCACGGTGACCACCTGCTCGGTGATCACGAGCTCGACCACCTGCATGGGGTTCGCGCCCACCCGCTGCGAGATCGCCCCGAGCGCCCGGTCGATTCCTTCCACGGTGACCAGGTCGCCGGCCGCGATCTCGGTGAGTCCGCCGGCGGTGTCGCTGAGCTGTTCGACGGCGGTGGTCGCGGCATCGGTGATGGCCTTGATGTCATCGATCTTGGAGCATCCGGAGAGCATCGAGATCGAAACTGCGGTGGCGGCCAGGCCGAAGCCGAGGCGGGTGAATGTCGTCATGGCGCACAGCGTGGTGGGTGGCCGGTGCTACCGATCCCAACTTCGGGCGCGCACAACCTCTTCACGCGGAATTAACTCGCCTTGACCGCTGGGACACATTCCCGCGGTTAGTTTCAATCCGGTACACCGTCAGTACCTCATGGCCACTGTGATTAAACGCAGTGCCTCCCCACCCCATCCCCCAGAAATGATCGGCGGAGGTTCCTTTGACACCTGAAGTGGAGGACGCCCTCTCAACGATGGCGGCCGTCAACAACGAGTTCTTCTACTGGATGTCCATCGCGCTGATGATGCTCATCCACGCCGGCTTCCTCGCCTACGAGGTCGGCGCATCGAGGTCGAAGAATGTGCTTGCCACCGCGATGAAGAACCTGCTGGCCTTCGCCACCATCGTGGCATCGTTCTTCTTCGTCGGCTGGTTCCTGTACAACGCAATGCCCAGCGGCTTCATCGAAATGACCGATGCCGCAAGGGCCGCTCTCCCGTGGAGCGACAACATGGGCCCGAACGTCCAGGACCCGGCGAGCGGCATCTTCTGGGGGGCGTTCGCGCTGTTCGCGGCCACCACCGGTTCGATCATGTCCGGTGCCGTGCTGGAGCGCATCCGCACCAGCGGCTTCCTGGTCCTGACCGTGCTGGTGGGATCGGTCACCTGGATCATCGGCGCGGCCTGGGGGTGGCACGGCGCCGGTTGGATGCTGACCAAGCTCGGATTCCACGATGTCGGCGCCGCCGGTTGCGTGCATATGATCGCCGGTTTCGCCACGCTGGGCATCCTGATCAACCTCGGCCCGCGCATCGGGCGGTTCCTGCCCGACGGCAAGCCCGTCACGATCCGGCCGCACAACCTGCCGTTGACCATGGTGGGCCTGATGCTGATCTTCACCGGCTTCTTCGGCTTCCTGATGGGCTGTGTCATCTACGCCGGTGACGGCTTCGCCACCATCTACGCCAGCCCGACGACGTTGAGCGCGTTCGCCTTCAACACCCTGATGGGCCTGGCCGGTGGCATCCTGGGCGCCTACCTGACCTCGAAGGGCGAGCCGTTCTGGACCATCTCCGGCGGTCTGTGCGGCGTGATCGGCGTGGCATCGGGAATGGACCTCTACCACCCGGCGCTGGGCTTCATCATCGCCCTGGGCGCCGGCGCTCTGGCCCCGTACATCGGAAAACTGTTGGAGAAGTTCAAGATCGACGACGTGGTCGGCGCGGTGTCGGTGCACGGCGGGATCGGCCTGTACTCGGTGCTGATGGCCGGTATCTGGCTGTCCGGCTACCCGAACACCGATGGCAACCCGTCGGTGTCCTTCTGGGGTCAAGTGATCGGCGCCGTGGTCTTCGCCGCGCTCGGCTTCATTCCCGCCTACCTGGTCTCGCTGGGCCTGAAGAAGGTTGGCCTGCTGCGGATTCCACCGGAGGTCGAGGAGCAGGGACTGGATCTCAGCGAGGTGCCCGCAACGCCGTACCCGGAGGGCATCCCGGTCACCGTCATGCGGACCAACGGTTCCGTCCTGGTTGTCACCGAGGAGGTCAAGTAAATGTTCAGTCCCATCGACAGCTATGACGATGCCGCCGTGGTGTTCACCTTCGGCGGATACTCACTCGGCGTGTGGATCTCGTTCATCGTCGCGTTGCTGCTGTTCGTCGGTTTCTTCGTCCGGATGGTCCAGCACGAGAACAAGGCATACACCGCGATCATCGAGCACAAGCCGGTGGAACCGGGGCCGGCGGCCGAAGGAGAGCCGACACCCTACTGATTGATCGGTCACCCGGAGATCGCCCGGAACCTTACGGTTCCGGGCGATTTCGGCGTTTCGGTCAGACTCCGCGCAGCCACCGCACGGCGCGGTCACGGTACCCGATGATCCCCTTGTAGTCGGCGATGTCGTCGGGAAGTTCGGCCAGCACGGCCGCCGCCCGCACCCGCCAGTCGTCCACGGTCGCGATATCGGCCAGCGGCAGCATGTAGGTGCGGATGAGAAAGCAGATCGACCCCGACTCCGGTAGCCGGATCAGATGCTGCACCTCGACCCGCAGGTGCACCAACCGCCCGAACTCCTCGTCGGAAACGCCCAGGATCATCGTGCGGTCCGGCCCCCACTCGTGGTAGAGCTCCGTCGAGACGTCCAGTCGGCGACCGATGGTCAGCGTCCAGTTGGTGCGCCGGTAGGTCTCGCCGGGTTGCAGGCGCATGAGGAAGTCCCTGGCACGCGTGATCACACCGGTGGCCCGCAACCGGGGCACCGGCCCGTGGATCTCCAGGAATGTCATGCCGACGTCGAACCCGAACGACCAGTCGGCGGCGAAGGTGACCACACCCGCGTCGCCGAACAGATCGCCGTCACGCTGGTCGAGCAGGACGATATCCTCCTGCACCTGGCCGGCGATGTAGCGCAGCGGTTCGGCCGGCAGGGTGGTCTCGTCACCGAGGACGAAATCCTGTTCGATGCCCAGTCTGTCGTTGCGCCAGCGCCAACCGGCACCGTGCCGCCGCAGCGCCATGCTCTCGGGATAGGCGCGGGCAAGCTCACGCATCAAGGTGAGCATGGTGTCCCAGCACGCCGGGCGCATATGCGGCAACACCGCGCTGCGGGTGGGATCGGCGGCGAGAATGGCTGCCCGCTCCGCCAATTCGTGCTCGTACTCACTGTCGATATCGACCACGCGCTCGCCCCACCGACCGACCGGTGTCGGCACCGCCGAGCCGGCGGGCTCGACATTGGTGCTGTACCGGTAGGTGTCGGCGGCAAACGGAAAGGGAAAGGTGTGGACGAGATCGGGTGCCGAGATCACAGTGCTACCTCCAGGGTGTCGGCTCCGCCGCGCGAAACGCAGGACATCACGGCATCGCCCGCTTCCTTGTCGGCGTCGGTCAGGTACAGGTCACGATGGATGATGGTGCCCGCCGACACCGCAAGCCGGCATTCACCGCACACCCCGCGGCGGCACAGACTGGGCACCTCGAATCCGCGGCGCTCCAACTCCTCCAGCAGCGAGACACCGGCGTCGACGACGAATTCCTCGCCGGTGGAGGCCACCCGGGTGGTGAAAGGTTCCCCGGGGTCGAGTGCCTCGGATCCGAAGTGTTCCAGGTGGATTCGACTGTCCGGCCATCCGAGTCGGGTTGCCGCGCCGGTGACGTCGTCGATGAACGAGGCGGGCCCACACACGTACAGGTGAGTGCCGAACGGCTGATCGGCAAGGGCGGCAAGAAGTTCGGCCGAGAAGGCCGCCCGCTCGGTGTGGATCGAGACGTGCTGACCCAATTCGGCGACGGTATCGAGATAGGCTCCCCGTCCTTGCCGGTGGATATAGAGCAGGTGCACGTCGCGCCCCCATGTCTGCGCGCTACGCAGGTGCGACACCATCGGGGTGATGCCGATTCCCGCGGCGACCAGCAGGTGCCGACGGGCCCGCAACACCGGCGCGAAGGCACTGCGCGCCGGCCCGGCGGCGACGGTGTCCCCGAGTGCCAGCTCGTCGTGGATCCACCGCGACCCGCCCGACCCGTCCGCGCAGCGCAGCACCGAGATCACATAGGCGGTCGGGGAATTACCGTCGCCGGTCAGCGAGTAGGCGTTGGCCTTGCCGCCGCACTCCACGACGATATGACTGCCGGGGGTGAACGACGGTAAGGGGTTCCCGTCGGGGTCGGCCAGGGTGAGGGTCCGAATGCCGCCGACGGTGTCGTCGATCGCGGTGACGACCAGTTTGAGGGTGTTCACGACGGCACCTCGGCCGGCTGCTCGGCGTCGACCATGAAGCCCAGGTACGTACCGGCTCGTCGCGAGACGTGATGGTAGACCAGCAGTTTGCGCGCGCAGGACGAGCACGGCAGCACCTGATCGAGTTGCACCTGCGCCCGGGTGACCGCCCCGCAGTGCACACAGTGCACCGTGCGCGCGTCGTCATCGGTGGACGCCACCGTCATCTCGTCATCGGCGACCCCGAGTGCGCCGGCCGCTCCGCGCAGCCGCAGGCAGGCATCGGCGGGACCGGCCATCATCAATCGCCAGCCGACGCGGGCGTCGACCAGGTCGGCGGTCAGCGCCTCGATCGCCGAGGCGGTGCCGTCGTCACACTGGGTGCCGTCGTCACACCGATGCAGCCGCACCGCGGATTCACCGTGCACGGAAGCGATCTGGTCGATCCACGTCTGCGCGATATCGGCACCGTGCGGCCCGAACGCGATGATCGTCCAGGCCCGCCCGGACAGGTCGGCGCCGGGCCGGGTGGGGTTCAGCGCCCAGACGGGCACGCTCGTCAGCTCGAGGTCAGGTCGCATGAAGCCCTTCCGTGGACACCAGTGGTTGACAGGGTTGCCCTTCAGGAAACCAAACGTGCGTTTCGGCGATGTGACCTCGCTGTCTCGTCTTGTTGACACGCTCACCGATAGGGTCTGCACCATGTCCGCGCACATCCTGGTGGTCGGCGCGGGGATCGCCGGGCTGGCCACCGCCGTCGCCCTGCATCGGGCCGGTCACGACGTGCGTGTGGTCGAGCAACGCACCGACGCCACCACCGGTGCCGGCATCAGCATCTGGCCCAATGCGCTGGCCGCGCTCGATGTCCTCGACCTGGGCGATCCGGTGCGGGAGGCCGGCGGCCGGGTCAGCGCGGGTGCGGTGCGCTGGCGCGATGGCCGCTGGTTGCGGCGGCCGTCCCCCGACCGGATCGTGCGGGCGCTGGGCGAACCGCTGGTGATCATCCACCGCGCCACCCTCACCGGGATCCTGGTCGGCGCCCTGCCGCCCGGCGCGGTGTCGCACGGCCTTGCGGCCACTGCCCTGGACGTCTCGCGCACCGGAGCCCGGGTCACCTTGTCCGACGGGACCGTCGCGGCGGTCGATGCGGTGGTCGGCGCCGACGGCGTCGACTCGACGGTGGCGCGCCACCTCAACGGCGTGCTCCCCCGCCGGTACGCCGGTTACACCGCGTGGCGCGGAATCGCCTCGTATTCCATGGATCCCGATCTGGCCGGGGAAACGATGGGGCCGGGCCTTGAGGTGGGGCATGTGCCGATGGGGCCCGAGCACACCTATTGGTTCGCCACCCAGCGGGCGCCACAGGGTCAATCCGCGGTGGACGGCGAACACGCGCAGGTGCGGCGCGTCTTCGGGGACTGGCCGGAGCCGATCCCCACGCTGCTGGCCTGCACCGACCCCGCCGCGGTGCTGCGCAATGACCTCTATGACCGCCGCCGCGCCGCAACCTGGGCCCGCGACCGCGCGGTGATCGTCGGCGACGCCGCTCACCCGATGCGCCCGCACCTGGGCCAGGGTGGCTGCCAGGGGCTGGAGGACGCCGCGATCCTCGCGGCGCTGACGGTGGGCGAGTCCGACCTATCGGCGGCGTTCCGGCGTTTCGCGCAGTTTCGGAGCCGGCGGGTACGGGGGCTGGTGGTCGAATCCCGCACCGTGGGGCGCATCGTCAATATGCGGCCCGCTGCGCTCAGCGGGCTGGCCAGCCGGGCGACGACGCTGATCCCGGAGGCGGTGCTGGCGCGCCACCTGGCCGCGGTGGCGGGCCGGTCGGCCTTCGTCCTACCGTCGCGCTGAGCTCAGCGCGGCTGGAACGCGGTGACCGCGGTCTGCATGGCCTGGCACATCTTGCGGAAGTCGAACAGGCCCAGCACGGCACCGCCGCGGATGGCCTGGCAGCCGACGGCGGCCGGGGCGGGAGTCTGCGCGGCCGGGGTGCTGAAGACGGCCGGGGTGGCACCGCGCGGTCCGCATTTGGGCCACGCACCGAGGCCCTGGGTGCGCAGCACGTTCTCCGCGACCCGGATCTGCTCGGCACGGGTGGCGCCCGCCGGGGAGCCGACCCCGCCGTTGGCGTTCCAGGTGGCCTGTTTGAACTGCAGACCACCGTAGTGGCCGTTGCCGCTGTTGATTCCCCAGTTGCCGCCCGACTCGCACTGCGCGATGGCGTCCCAGTTGACGGAATCGGCGCTCGCGGTGGCCGAGATGGCCATCGGCGCCACCGAGAGCGCGCCGGTTGCGGCGGCCACCCACAGGGTCTTGCGGACGATGCTCTTGATGGAACTGCGGATCTTGTTCATTGCGGTCCTTCCCCGACCGGTGACACGAGGGCCGCGAACCAAGGCTGGAGCGTTCTTGCGACGCGGTTATCCGGTGTGTCGGGTGACCGACATCACCCGTTACGGAGGTGGCGCAAGTTTTAGCAGTTTCTTATGAGACGGGTGGATATCCACGGTGTTCATGAGAAAACAATGGCGCCGGGCGAAAAGCCCGGCGCCATTGTGATTCTTCTGTTATTGGGTTATCCCCGACCGCCACAGGACGGCCAAGCGCCGATGCCCTGGCTCGCCAGCACGTTCTCGGCCACCCGGATCTGCTCCTCGCGGCTGGCAGCGTGCGGCGCACCCGAACCGCCGTTGGAGCGCCACGTTCCCATCGAGAACTGCAGGCCACCGTAGTAGCCGTTGCCCGTGTTGATCGCCCAGTTGCCGCCCGATTCACAGGCCGCAACGGCATCCCAGTTCACGGAGTCCGCATGTGCGGTAGCCGCCAGGGCCATCGGAGCAACTGCCAGCGCTCCGGCAAAGGTGGCCAAACCGAACGTCTTGCGGATGTTCTTCAACGTCAATCCTCTCGCCAAGCGCGCGCCAAAAGGACGCCCGCGCGTACGCGGACGGCATGCCTGAATGCACAGGCGCAGAATTTTGGGGCGTGCCATCTCGGTCAGGCACGACAGTGGGAGACACATTCCGTCTCGCCGGATGATCCATCCGGCCGCCCGGCGGGCATCTCAGCTCACCTCTGGCCCACTCACACGCAGGTTCTTGTTTGTGAAATTATTTGCTCCGTCGGTGGAGTTGAAAATGAACGTACAAAAAGCGCAGAGCGAAGTCACTTCGGTGTCGAACGTGTCGCGTTCAGATCACAGGATGATCACGACCACCGATGTGCAGAGAGGGCGCAGGTCAGCGCCGCAATCCCCGATCAACCCTGAATCACGGGTCGACACACTATCGGTGAGGCAGATCACATGGTTTTTGTGACGTGCGCCACCGGTCCACGTCGTCACACCCCATGCAGATGGCTCGTGCGTACCCCGAAAGTCGTTCTTCTACACCGCAAGACAGGTGTTCGAACCGAAATGTGTTCGCTGGCCGCCTGAAATGTTGAATCATGCGCCGATAAGTGCGAAATACAATGCGCAACAAGTGAACTTGTCGATACAGTCCGAAGTGTGGAACGACGCTACGACACAGCAGGATTGACCCGGTGACCGTCGATTGAAGGCGAAAGATTTTGCTGTCAAACAGCTTTCATGGGGTTTGATCGCACCGACGCCGGCCTGCAACGAATGGACACGTCGATCTCGGCGCCGATGCGGACCCGCAGCGAATGGGTCGTTATCACGCCGTCCGCCGATGCCGCGCGACCCGAAATTCGGCACCCCACCCCTCCGGGGTGACGACGGCCGCGGGTACATCAGATCGACTCGGGCACAGCACAATTCGACAACAACGAGGGTGGCGACCGTTGTACCGCCGATATCCACAGCGGCAATTAGCGCACCGGGACGCGGCGAATTCCTTCGCAATGACGGCCGATAAATGGCCGCGTGATGAAATTCAATCTGGTTGGCGAACAAATTCGCCATTTGCTGAGAAGCCTGCGGGCGAGCCAGTCAGGCAAGATCCCCGGGGGTGTTGACGTTGGTGAGTTCGTGCCGCGGTTCCATGACGATGCGCTGGGTGTCGCAGGCGTCCGCCAGGGCGCGCATGCTGCGCTCACCGGCGGCCACCAGCTGATCGGCCCGCTCAGCCAGCGCGGTCCGATAGACGCCGGTCAGATAATGGTCACGCCCGTCCCAGGGCAGCACCACCTCGGCCGCCGTGGACAGCGCCACCGCCATGAGCTCGTCGATGACGCGTGCGTGCAGGTGCGGCATGTCGACGGCGCAGACGAACGCCCAATCCCGGCCGGCGTCGGCGGCGGCGCGCAGCCCCCGCGCGGTGGCCAGTAACGGACCCACCCCGCGAACCTCGTCGCGCAGGATCTCGGCGGGTAGCTCGGGCAGCGACTGGCCGGGCGCGGCGACGACGAAAACCGGGTCACAGCGGGCACCGACGGCGTCGACAACCCGCTGCACCAGCGTGCGTCCCTCGAACACGAGAGTCGCCTTGTCGCGTCCCATCCGCCGCGATGCCCCGCCTGCCAGTACTACGGCGGCCGGCGGCACGGACGGGGTCACACCAGCAGGCTAATCCACCGACCAGGTGTCTTTACCGCGAAGCAGCGATTGCAATGCGGCCGTGTCGTGCGCCTTGGCCTCACGGGCGGCGGTGATCTGAGCCCGCGCGGCATCGTCGTAGGTCGGCTTGCTCACCTGGCGGAAGATGCCCATCACCATGTGCTCGAGGTTCTGCTCGCTCAACCGCGACAGTGCAAAGGCATACGCCGGGTCGTCGATCGTGGCATCGTGCACCACGATCTGGTCGGCGGACACGTCGGCGGTCTTGGCGACCTCAAGGCCGAACCCGGACTTGATGACGGCATACTCACCGTCGGCGCCGAAGGTGATCGGCTCACCGTGGGTGATGTTGATCAGCCGGTCCTCGGCGCCTTCCTTGCGCAGCGCGTCAAAGGACCCGTCGTTGAAGATCGGGCAGTCCTGCATGATCTCCACCAGCGCGGCCCCGCGGTGCGCTGCGGCACCGCGCAGCACCTCGGTCAGGCCCTTGCGATCGGAGTCCAGCGCCCGCCCCACGAAGGTGGCTTCGGCACCCAGCGCCAGCGACACCGGGTTGAACGGGTAGTCCAGCGAGCCCATCGGAGTGGACTTGGTGACCTTGCCGACCTCGGAGGTCGGCGAGTACTGCCCCTTGGTCAGGCCGTAGATCCGGTTGTTGAACAACAGGATGGTGATGTTGATGTTGCGGCGCAGCGCATGGATCAGATGGTTGCCGCCGATGGACAACGAGTCACCGTCGCCGGTGACGACCCACACCGAGAGATCCTCGCGGGCCAGCGCGAGGCCGGTGGCGATGGTCGGGGCCCGCCCGTGGATGGAATGGAAACCGTAGGTCTCCAGGTAGTACGGGAAGCGGCTGGAGCAGCCGATACCGCTGACGAAGGCGATGTTCTCGCGGCGCAGACCCAGTTCCGGCAGGAAGTTACGGATCGTGTTGAGGATGACGTAGTCACCGCAGCCGGGGCACCAGCGCACCTCCTGGTCGCTGGTGAAATCCTTGCCCTTCTGCGGTTGGTCCGTGGTCGGGACCAGTGCCGTCTTGCTCAGGGCTTCGGTCAGGCCGAGATCAGCGCCAATCAGGTCGGTCATGCTCCTGCTCCCACAGATTCCACGGTGGCCGCAGCCAACCGCGCGAATTTCGCCTTGTCAGTTTCTTTTTCGCGCAACGTGCCATCCAGCGCGGCGTCGATGATGCCCTCGACCTCGTCGGCCAGGAACGCCATGCCCTCCACCTTGGTGACCGACTGCACGTCCACGAGGTACTTCCCACGCAGCAGCAGGGCCAGCTGACCGAGGTTCATCTCCGGCACCACGACCTTCGGGTAGCGGCGCAGCACCTCTTCGAGGTTGGACGGGAACGGGTTGAGGTAGCGCAGCTGCGCGTGGGCCACCTTGATGCCGTTGCGCCGTGCCCGCCGACAGGCCTCACCGATGGGCCCGTACGAACTGCCCCAGCCGAGCAGCAGCAGCTCGGCGTCGTCGGTCGGATCGTCGACCTCCAGATCGGGCACCGTGATGCCGTCGATCTTGAGCTGGCGCAGCCGGACCATCAGGTCGTGGTTCTTGGGCTCGTAGGAGATGTTGCCCGAACCGTTGGCCGCTTCCAGGCCGCCGATGCGGTGCTCCAGGCCCGGGGTGCCCGGCACCGCGAACTGGCGAGCCAGCGTCTCCGGGTCACGGGCGTAGGGCTCGAACGGTTCGCCCGACTTGGCGAACGTGTGCTCGATGGCCGGGTAGCTGGTGATATCCGGGATGCGCCACGGTTCCGAGCCATTGGCGATCGCGCCATCGGACAGGATGATCACCGGCGTGTGGTAGCCGATGGCGATCCGCACGGCTTCGACGGCGATGTCGAAGCAATCCGACGGCGAGCAGGGTGCGAGCACCGCGACCGGAGATTCGCCATTGCGGCCGTACAGGGCCTGCAGCAGGTCGGCCTGCTCGGTCTTGGTGGGCAGGCCGGTCGACGGGCCGCCGCGCTGCACATCGATGACGAGCAGCGGCAGTTCGGTCATCACCGCGAGGCCGATGGCCTCGGACTTCAGCGAGACGCCGGGGCCCGAGGTGCTCGTGACACCGAGCGCCCCGCCGTAGGACGCGCCGATGGCGGCGCCGATACCGGCGATTTCGTCCTCGGCCTGGAAGGTCATGACGTTGAAGTGCTTGTACTTGGACAGCTCGTGCAGGATGTCGCTGGCCGGGGTGATGGGGTAGGTACCCAGCACCACCTGGATCCCCGAAAGCTGACCGGCCGCCACGACACCGTAGGCCAGCGCCGTGTTTCCGGAGATCTGCCGGTACTCGCCCGTCTTGAGCTTGGCCGGGGCGACCTCGTAGGTGGTGGCGAAGGCCTCGGTGGTCTCGCCGTAGTTCCAGCCCGCCTTGAGCGCCAGCACGTTGGCTTCGGCGATCTCGGGCTTGCGGGCGAACTTCTCCCGGATGAAGGCCTCGCTGGCCTCGAGTTCGCGGCCGTACATCCACGACAGCAGACCGAGCGCGAACATGTTCTTGGCGCGCTGCCCGTCCTTCTTGGTGGCGCCGATCGCTTCGACGGCGCCGAGCGTGAGGGTGGTCATCGCCACCGATTGCACGACGTAGTCGGACAGCTCTTCGCTCTCCAGCGGGTTGGCGTCGTACCCGACCTTGGCCAGGTTGCGCTTGGTGAACTCGTCGGAGTTGGCGATGATCAGGCCGCCGCGCGGGAGGTCGCCCACATTGGCCTTCAATGCGGCAGGATTCATCGCGACGAGAACGTCGGGACGATCGCCGGCGGTCAGGATGTCGTAGTCCGCGATCTGGATCTGGAAGGACGACACACCGGGCAGGGTGCCCTGTGGTGCGCGGATCTCGGCGGGGTAATTGGGCTGTGTCGCAAGGTCATTTCCGAACAGCGCCGCCTCGGAGGTGAACCGGTCACCGGTGAGCTGCATGCCGTCACCGGAGTCACCGGCGAAGCGGATGACCACCTTTTCCAGCTTCTGCCGGGGTGTCCCCGCGTTGCCGTTCTGACCCACGACTTCCTGCCTTTCACACCCGCGCGAGTCATGGATCAGTCGCGGGGGTGTTTGCGTCAAAAACTTTTGGTGTCACTGCCGGTAACCAGTATGGCACTTCTCTTAGGGTGACCAATGCCAGACGAGTCCGCGACACGCGGGTTTCGCCGAGGAGAACTGCCTGTTCAGGGGCAGTGAAACACAACGAGTTCCCGCCGCGATGTGGTCTTCGTCACTTTAGGAGAATGTCATTCTCTAAGGGACTGGTTACCGCGCAGTAGCACTGTGCACCCGAAACTTGACGGGTGTCAAGTGGATCGTTTCAACCAGCGGTTACGCCGGCGCCGAGCGGACCTGGACCCGCTTCTGCAACTCCCTTGCCACCAGCTCACTGGCGATCTCGACGGCGCGGCGCGGATCGGCGCCCGCCGCGCGGTGGGCGACATAGGAGGCGGTGAACATGTCGCCGGCGCCGGTCGTCTGCACGTCCATCACCCGCCACGCCGCCGGCACCCGCACCACGGCGCCGTCCTTGTAGATGTCGCAGCCTTCCGAACCGTAGGTCACCAGGATCTCGGGCACTCCCAGCGCCTCGGCCGTCGCCAGGTCGAACGCACCGTCGGCGACGATGACGGCCTCGTCCTCGGCAAGCTTGAGCACATCGAGGTGGCGCAGGAGTTCGGGTGAGAAATGCCGGTCCAGCACCAGCGGGCCGACGCGGTCCGCGCGGACCAGGCCCTGCCCGTCGTAGGCGATCCGGTGTCCCCGGGCCGCCAGGTGCGCCAACGTCTCGGCCGGGAAGTCGGTGCGCAGCAGCGGGGCCAGGTGGATCCAGGTGGTGCGGGGGTCGTCGGCGTCGATATCGCGCGGCGTCCACACCGGCCCGATCGCCTGCACCGCCATGTGCCGGTGGTCGGTGTCGTCGTAATCCAGGCTGAATCCGCTGGTGGCTTCGGACGGCAGCAGCCGGACCAGCGAGCCGAACCGCTCGAGCACCGGGTCGAAGAGCTCGTGGTGCTGCTGCTCACCCATCGCCACGATGTGCGCGGTACCGGGCGCGGCTTCCAGTGCCACCCCGGCGAACGAGGCGCAACCGCCCGGGCTGGGCGGGGCTCCGTTGATGACATCGATGGCCAGGTTCCCCAGCACTGTCACGCCCGGGACGAGCTCTGGCGCCATCAAAATAGAATTCCCCTGCTTGTGGTTTGTCCTGTCGTCGGCACATGCTGACGTGGCCGTGCGCCGAAATGGTAGTCGGCGCTGCCCGCTTTCAGCGATTCCCCAGCGACCGCCGGGTGGTACCGGTCATCACGAGGGCAGGTTGTACGGCGTGATGACCTGGACCGGAGTGGGCCGCACCGGTTCTTCGGGAAGGGCCCGATGTTGGGCCAGGATGACCCGGATCGCCAGCCGGGCATCGGCCCGCAGATCGTTGTGCAGCACCACCGAAAGCTTGCCCGCGCGCAGCAGCGCGCGATTGTCGGCATCCAGGTCGTGGGCCACGAAAACCCGGCAGGCTCTGCCGAGGCTCTCGAAGGCCCGCACGGTCGCGGTGTTCCCGCCGCCCGGCGAATAGACGGCCCCGATCTCGGGATGGCGTTGCAGCGCGTCGAGCACCAGTCGTTCGTTGGTGGCGTCGATACCGTCACTGTCGCTGACCTCCACGATCTGGCGCCCGGAACCGCGTAGCCCCGACCGGAAGCCGACCTCGCGTTCACCCTCCCCGCGGAATACTGTGCGACTCAACGTGATCAACACGGCAGAGGGCTGCTGACCCAACCACTGGTCCACCAGGAACGCCGCCGTCTGCCCGGCACCGTGATTGTCGATCCCGACGTAGGCACAGCGATCGCTGTTGGCCACGTCGGTGGTGTAGGTGACCACCGGCACACCGGATGCGACAAGCCGGTTCACGGCGTCGGCGACCTCCGGTTCGTCCTGCGCCTTGAGGATGACTCCGTGGCTGCCCTTGATGCGGGCCAGCGCCTCGGCGGTCTGAGCCGCCGAGCCCGATTCCCACAGATGGAATCGGGCTCGCGGCACGGCCGGGGCGAAGGCGGGCAGTTCGGCCTCGACCGCCGCCCGGAACGCGTCGGAAAACCGCTGCGGGGTCTGCATCACCACATCGATGAGGTAGCGGCGACCGTTGAGCCGCAGCTGTGCGCGCTGCTTGTCGAGATCCGCGATGGCCTGGCGGACCTCGGCCCGGGTGCTCTCCCGGACCCCGGGCCGGCCGTTGAGCACCCGGTCCACCGTTGCCTCGCTCAGCCCGCACTGCTGGGCGATCTCGCGGACCTTGTACCGGTGCATGCCGCCCCTCCGTGATGAGGTTTTTTTGATGGCTTTTTGCTGTTGATTGCGGTCGATATCACAGCAAGACTAACCGCCATGCCCGCTTCGCTCACCGCCTCCGGCTGGATCACCGAGTCCGACTGCGATCTCGTTGAGTTCCGCCGCCAGGTGCTGCGCGAGACCGATCTGGCCGACTACCCGCACGCCACCGACGTCCGGCACAACGTCGTGGTGTATTCGGCCGCCGGCATCGCGTCCGCCGATCGTCGAGCGGTGCAGTCGGAGTTGATCCGCGCATTCACCGAGGGGCCCGGCGTGGTGGTGTTCGAGGGGGCGTTCGACGAGGCGGTCACCGACCGCGCGTCGGCGGCGTTCGAGGACATCATCGCCGCCCAACGCGCCGAGGGCGGCGCGACCGGAGACCACTTCGGCACGGCCGGCGCCAACGACCGGGTCTGGAACGCCGCGCAAAAACTCGCACTGCATGCCCCCGAGGTGTTCGCCGAGTACTACGCGGCGGACACCCTTGCACTGGTGTCACAGGCCTGGCTCGGCCCGCGCTACCAGGTCACCTCTCAGGTCAACGTGGTCAATCCCGGTGGCGCCGCGCAGGTTCCACACCGCGACTACCACCTCGGGTTCGTCGATACCGACCAGTTGGCGCACTACCCGGCGCACCTGCACCGGATGTCCGCGACGCTGACGCTGCAGGGCGCGGTCGCCCACTGCGATATGCCACGCCAGAGCGGGCCCACGATGCTGCTGCCGTATTCACAGCGTTTCGCGGCCGGCTATATCGCCTTCTACCGGCCGGAGTTCATCGGGTTCTTCGCCGAGCACCATGTCCAGGTGCCGCTGCGCAAGGGTGATGCGGTGTTCTTCAATCCGGCGCTGTATCACGGTGCGGGCCAGAACACGTCGTCCGATATCCGCCGGATGGCCAACCTGCTGCAGATCTCGTCGCCCTTCGGTCGCGCGATGGAATCGTTGGATCGCACCGCCATGGTCAAGGCGCTGTACCCGACGCTGCTGCGGATGCGGCGGTCCGGCCGGCCGGCCGCCGACCTGGTCAACATCGTCAACGCCGCCGCCGAGGGCTACGCCTTCCCGACCAACCTGGACAGCGATCAACCGATCGGCAGCCTCGCCCCGCCCAGTCAGGTCGACACCGTGCTGGCCGCCCTGGCCGACGGACTCGAACTCGACGGACTCATTGCAGTACTGGACGCACAAGACGAACGGAGAACCCCATGACCACCATCGGCGTGATCGGACTGGGCCGCATCGGCGCATTCCACACCGAAACCCTCGCCGGGCTGCCCGGAGTCGACGGGCTGGTGATCACCGATGAACGCGCCGACGTGACCGCATCGGTGGCCGCCAAGCACGGCGCCCGGGCCGTCGGCTCGGTCGAGGAGCTGCTGTCCTCGGGTGTCGACGGCGTGGTGGTGGCCGCGGCCACGCCCGCCCACGCGGAACTCACGCTGGCCTCCGTACAGCGCGGTATCCCGACGTTCTGCGAGAAACCGATCGCCTCCACCGCCGCCGAGAGTGCCCGGGTCGCCGAAATCATCAACCGCTCCGGCGTGCCGGTGCAGGTGGGCTACCAGCGCCGCTTCGATGCGGCCTTCGCCGCGGCCAAGGCCGCGGTCGACGCGGGCACGCTGGGCACCCTGCACACCGTGCGGAGCACCACGATGGACCCCGCTCCCCCGCCGATGGACTACATCAAGGGCTCCGGGGGCATCTTCCGGGATTGCGCCGTCCACGATTTCGACATCATCCGCTGGATCACCGGACAGAACGCCGTCGAGGTGTATGCCACCGGCACGGTGCAGGGCGACCCGCTGTTCGCCGAGTATGGCGATGTCGACTCGGCCGCCGTCGTCGTGCGTTTCGACGGTGGCGCACTCGGTGTGGTCTCCAACGCGCGGTACAACGCCCGCGGTTACGACTGCCGCCTCGAGGTGCACGGCTTCGCCGACAGTGTCGCCGCCGGCTGGGATCACGGTGTGCCGCTGCGGAACACGGACCCGCGCTTTGCCGATCCATCGGATTTCCCGTCGGGCCCGGCACACAACTTCTTCATGGACCGCTTCACCGAGGCGTTCCGCACCGAGCTGGCCGGTTTCGTCGAGGTCGCCGAGGGCGGACCGGTCCGCGGCGCGACCGTCGCCGACGCCGTCGAGGTGGCCTGGCTGGCCGAAGCCGCCACCGAGTCGCTGCGCCGAGGCGCCCCGGTGGCACTCGAGTCGGTCAAAGAGTCGGTTACAAGGGAGGTAAGCCACGCATGAGCGCCGCGATCAAGATTGCCGGAGCCCCGATTTCCTGGGGGGTGTGCGAGGTCCCCGGCTGGGGTTTCCAACTCGAACCCGACCGGGTGCTCACCGAGATGCGCGGTGTCGGGCTGACCGCCACCGAGCTCGGGCCGGAGGGATTCCTGCCCACCGACACCGACGAGCTGAAATCCGTGCTGGCGCGGCATGAGCTCGCTTGCGTGGGCGGCTTCGTGCCGGTCGTGCTGCACCAGGCCGACCACGATCCGGCCGACGACCTTGCCGGACCCCTCGATTCATTGGTGGCCGCGGGTGCCGGCGTGGTGGTGCTGGCCGCCGCCACCGGCGCCGACGGCTACGATTCGCGGCCGGTGCTCGACGAATCGCAATGGGCCACCCTGCTCACCAATCTGGACAGGCTGGCCGGGATCGTCGCCGAGCGGGGTCTGCTCGCGGTCCTGCACCCGCACGTGGGCACCATGGTGGAAACCCGCGCCGAGGTGGACCGGGTGCTGGCCGGAACGTCGATTCCGCTGTGCCTGGACACCGGCCATCTGCTCATCGGCGGCACCGATCCGCTGGAGCTGGCCAAGGCGGTACCGCAGCGCATCGCGCACACCCACCTCAAGGATGTGGATGCCGCGCTGGCCGCCAAGGTGCAATCCGGCGAGCTGAGCTACACCGACGCCGTCAAGGCCGGGATGTACACGCCGCTGGGAACCGGCGATGTCGACATCGCGGGCATCGTTTCGGTGCTGCGCGACAACGGCTTCAACGGCTGGTTCGTGATGGAACAGGACACCATCCTCGACGGTGCGCCCGACGGTGACGGACCGCTGGCCGATGTGCGTGCCAGCGTGGCCTATCTGAACAGCGTGACCGGATGAGCCCACTGGGCATCGGGGTGCTCGGCGCGTCCCGGATCGCGGAGGTGGCGATCGTCGGTCCCGCGGTCGAACTCGGCCACCGCCTGGTGGCCGTGGCGGCCCGGGACCGCGGCCGCGCCGAGACCTTCGCCGACAAGTACGGCGTCGAGCGCGTGCTGGACTCCTACCAGGACGTCATCGACGACCCGCAGGTCGACGTGATCTACAACCCGCTGGCCAACGCCCTGCACGCGCCGTGGAATCTCGCCGCCATCGCGGCGGGCAAGCCGGTGCTGAGCGAGAAGCCTTTTGCCCGCGACCATTCCGAGGCAGTTCGGGTGGCCCGAGCCGCCGAGGCGGCAGGTGTGCCCGTGCTGGAGGGATTCCATTACTTCTTCCACCCGGTGACCCGCCGGGCGTTCCGGATGGCGGGTGACGGTGAGCTCGGTGAGATCCGCCGGGTCGAGGTCCGGATGGCGATGCCCGCACCCGGCGACGACGATCCGCGCTGGTCGCTGGATCTGGCCGGCGGTGCGCTGATGGACCTCGGCTGTTACGGCCTGCACATCATGCGAAGCCTGGGCAGCCTGGGGTTAGGCGATCCGGCCGTCACCCGGGCGCGCGCCGAACTGCGCTCCCCCGGTGTCGACGCACGCTGCGATGTCGAGCTCGAGTTCCCCAACGGCGCCACCGGACTGTCCACCAATTCGATGGTGGCGCCCGGCTATTCGTTCACGTTGACGATCATCGGCAGCGCCGGTGAGGCCTTCGTGCACGATTTCATCCACCCCGCCGCAGACGACCGGCTGACCCTGACCACCGCCGGCGGCACCACCGTCGAGCATCACGGCACCCGGCCGTCCTACAGCCATCAGCTGGAGGCCTTCGCCGCGCACGTGCAGAGCGGCACACCGCTGCCGTTCGGGGTCGATGACGCGGTGGCCAACATGGCACTGGTGGACGCGGCGTACCGGGCGGCCGGGCTCGAGCCGAGATAGCGGTGACCGACGCGGGCCCCTGAGTGGATCCGGGGGCCCGCGCCGTCAACCCCGACGCGACCCGTTACCCCCGCGCGGACATGCGCTTTGCCGTGCGAGGACCGGCGGCGCTGCGTACGCCGTCCTTGGCGCTCTTGGCGCTCTTGGCGCCGCGGAGCGCCGGGGTGATCGTTGCGTCGGCGACCTCGGTGTCCTCCGCCTCGGCGACCTCGGCGTCCTCTGCCTCGACGTCGAGGGCACCCGGATCCGCGGATGCGGCCCCGTCGGCCTTCGGTTCGCTGTGCTCGGTCACCTCGTCGGTGGACTCGGGGGCGCTGATGTCATCGGCGATATCAGCGCCGTCGACCTCCGCGGCGGGCTCGGGGTCCGGCACCGCGACGGGCGCCTGCACCTCGACCGGATCGGCGGCACCCGGCACCGCGCCACTGGTCGATACGTCGACTTCATCTGCCACCGCGGGGTTTTCGTCTGCCGCGACGCTCAGCGTGACCACCTGCGCCGACGCGGCGGGCAGCGCCGCGACCGCGTCGCGGGCAGCGGCACCCGCCGGCTCGACGACCGGGGCAGCGCCGAGGGCCTGGGCGATGGCCCGGGGAATCGAGACCAGCAACGTCTGGACCAGCCCGCCACTGAGCGGATCGTCGCTGAAGGACAGCAGACCCGGATAGAAGGACCCCGCAACATCGGTGTAGCCGTTGAGGACCGCCGATGTCAGTTGCGCCGGAATGTTGATCGCAGCGGTGATCGCTTCGACCAACCGACCGCTCGCCAAGGCCCGGACGACGTCTTGCACCGATTCACCGAAACTGTCGACGGCACCGATCACCGGACCCAGCGCACTCGACAGCAGCGGTAATGCCGTGGTGAGCGACAGCGCCGTCGCAACCACATTCGCGAAGTTCTGGGCCATCTTGACCGGGACGTCGAGCAGGCCGGAGCCCGCCAACGGAAGACCGAGAACCATCATGATGGGCGTGGTGATCAACGTCCCCGAGAGCGTGATGAAGGCGTCCGCGATGAGGCCGGACTTCAACTCTCCGACTGCCTTCTCGATACCGGCCGGGAGACTCAGCGGGTTGCTCGGCGTCAGGTACTGAACCGCACCGTCGACGATCTGTTTTCCGGCGCCGACCGCGGTGCCCAGGTAGCCGATCTGATTTCTGAGTAGTTGACGAATGATCGGGGCAGGGTCGGAGAGCAGGTCCTCGCCCAGCACGCCCGCATTGGCGATCGCGTCATTGAAGACGCCCGCCCACAGTGCGATGGGGTTGGTCTGCGCGGTGAGGGTGAAAGCCTGCGACGAGATGGCCGGAAGCGCCGGAACGGGGACCGGCGGGCTCGACGGTTGAAGGGGCATGATCGCGATGGACGCGGCCCCACCAATGCGACTCCGGTTGCCAGATACGGCCTTACTGCTGCATGCATGGATCCTCCTCTGATGTGCCCACACCTATGAACGGCCAGTAATTTACTCAGAAGTAAGTTGACAAGTGAGCGCTTTACGTAAAGAAGCCGCCATGCCGAATCGGTGCCACGCAGCGCGGCAAACACCCGCCGAGCCCGTTTTCATTCCCGCGCGATCCGATTGCCGTGCAACATCGTTCGCGCGAGCAACCGCGACGCGCAAAGCGACCGATCACGATTTCGGCACTCGCGTCCCAGGAAGCCCGTCGCCGTTGCACCTGTTTGTTATCGCAATATTCCCAGGTCATGCCTATTGGTGGAGTCGGCACACCGCACGGACGGGTTCGACGTTTGCTGAGGAGCAGCGACTTTCGACGGGAAGCCGGCAACGGACCGCGAGCACTCCACTGATCCACCACGAATTAACCTGGACGTAAATATCGGCAAACTGATGACAGTGCCCGCGACTTCACCCGACACCGCCCTGCGAGGAGCCTTGGTCACACAGACGAGCCGCGTGCGTCCACCTTCTGACAGACGCACGCGGCTCGGAGGGTGCTAGTGCGTTTCGTAGCGTTCGGCCAGGCCCGTCAGCGTGGACTCGATGCCCTCGGCGTTCTTCTTGTGATACCCGAGTAGTTCGATCACGAAGGGCACCTTGGCCGTCGAGTAGTCGAACGTCTCGGTGACCTTCGTGGTGGCGGGACTGACGTCGGTGAGTTCCCAGCGCCAGCGGTGTCCCAGCGGATGCTGCCATTCCACGACGCGGTTCTCCTCGATGGCGGTGACCGTGGAGGTGATCTTGTACGGCACGCCGTACTGGGTCATGGCCACGGTGAACTTGTCTCCCGCGGCCAGCCGGTGCGGCCCCTTCACCTGCGCATCGCGCACGGTCCCGGAGCCGTCGAGTTCGTGATGCCGGTGCGGATCGGCGATCTGCTCGAACAGCGCCGCGGCGGGCGCGGCCACCTGCACGCTGCGGCTGACGGCCTGGGGTCCTGCGTCTTCTGTCTTGAGCGTCGACGGAGTCATCGTGGCCTGATACCCGACTCACGCCCCGGCTACACCCGTCGAGCACAAGGCACGAAACCGGCGCGGCCCCGAGTAGCCGTGCGGCGCCGACTCGGGTTACTTGCGCCCGAGTTCGTGTGAGAGGGCCTGCAGCTCGTCGCCGCCGGCCATCTGCTGGGTGAGGTGTTCCAGCGAGATCTCGTCGTACGTGCAGTCCAGCTTCTGCCGCCCGCGGTTGAGCAGCACGAAATGATCTCCCACCATGTGCGCGTGGTGCGGGTTGTGCGTGATGAACACGACGCCGAAGCCGGCCTCCTTGGCGGCCGTGATGTACTTCAGCACCACGCCGGACTGCTTGACCCCGAGCGCGGCGGTCGGCTCGTCGAGGATCAGCACCCGCGCCCCGAAAAACACGGCCCGCGCGATCGCCACGCACTGGCGCTGTCCACCTGACAGCGACCCGATCGGCGCGTCGACATCGGGCAGCTCGATGCCCATCTTGGACAGCTCGGCCAAGGTGGTGGCGCGCATCGCGTTGGCGTCCAACGACCAGGGGAACGATTTCTTGCGGATCTCCTGCCCGAGGAAGAAGTTGCGCCACACCGGCATCAGCGGAACGACGGCGAGGTTCTGGTACACCGTCGCGATCCCCTTGCCCAGCGCATCGGCCGGCGACGAGAACTTCGTGGCCTCACCGTCGACCAGAAGTTCGCCCTCGGTCTGCTGGTGCAGGCCCGCGATGATCTTGATGAGCGTCGACTTGCCCGCACCGTTGTCGCCCAGGATGCCGGTCACCTGGCCGGCGTGTACCCGCAGACTGATGTCCTTGAGCGCGGTGATGTTGCCGTAGGACTTCCCGACATTGCGTAGCTCGACCAGCGGCACCTTGCGGTCCGCGGCGGCCTCGTTGCTGGGGGATTCCACTGTTGCGGTCATCAGATCACTTCTTCGCTGCGTAGTTACGGAAGGCATTGTTGGCGATCACCGCGAAGAGCAGCATGCCGCCCAGGAAGAACTTGAACCAGTCCGGGTCCCAACCCGCATAGACGATGCCCTGGTTGGTCATGCCGAAGATGAACGCGCCGATGGCGGCGCCGACTGCGGTGCCGTAACCGCCGGTCAACAGGCAGCCACCGATGACAGCGGCGATGATGTAGAAGAACTCGTTGCCGATGCCCTGACCGGACTGCACGGTGTTGAACGCGAACAGCAGGTGCATGCCGACGAACCAGGCACAGAACCCGACGAACATGAACAGCCCGATCTTGACCTTCGTCACCGGGATGCCGATGGCCCGGGCACTTTCGGCGTCGCCGCCGACGGCGAAGATCCAGTTGCCGATCTTCGTCTTGAAGAGCACCCACGTCGCCACCAGGGTGAACAGGATCCACCAGATCACCGTGATGCGGATGCCGACGCCGGCCACGGTGATCGTCGAGGAGAACACCTTCTGCGCGGAGTCCCAGCCGTCCATATCGCTGACACTTTGCGTAGCGACCTGTCCCGCCACGAGTTTCGTGACGGCGAGGTTGATCCCGGCCAGCATGAAGAACGAACTCAGCGTGATCAGGAAGCTGGGGATCTTGGTCTTCATCACCAGGAAACCGTTGAGGAATCCGACCGACAGCGCCAGCACCAGAGCCAAGGCCGCCCCGACCCACAGGTTGAGGTGCAGGTTGTACGCGAGCATCGAGGCCGCCAGCGAACTGAACGTCACCGCCACGCCGGCCGACAAATCGAACTCGCCGCCGATCATCAGCACCGCGACACCGCACGCCATGATGCCAATGGTGCTGCTGGCATAGAGCACGGTGGCCAGCGAAGACGCCTCCCGGAAGGGGGCCGCGACGACGAAGAACGCGATGAAGATCCCGATCGCCCCGATACCGGCCCCCATCTCGGGCCGGATCAGGAAACGCTGCAGACGATTTCGTTCCTTGACGCGCTCGTCACGCACCACGGTGTGGTTGGCGACTTCGAGCGCCTCTTGAGTAGTCATCACATTCCTTCCGTCGCGCGAGCGGACATCAGCGCGTGCCGCCCTTTGCGTACTCGGCCACCGCTTCGATATTGGACTTGTCGATGAACGCCGGACCGGTCAAGGTCGGTTGACCGCCGCCGATGACGTTCCCGTTGCTCAGGTACAGCCACAGCGAGTCGACGGCGAGGTAGCCCTGGAGGAAGGGCTGCTGGTCCACCGCCCACTGAACGTCACCGCCCTGAATCGCCTCGACCAGAGCGGCATTGGTGTCGAAGGTGCCGATCTTGGCGTTGCTGCCCGCGTTCTGCGCCGACTGCACCGCCGTCAGCGCGAACGGCGCACCCAGAGTGACGACATAGTCGATACCCGGATCCTGCTGCAGCTTGGCGGTGATGGTGGACTCCACCGAGGGCATGTCCTTGCCGTTGACGTTCAGGATCTCGGTGGCGGGGAAGGTCTCCTTGACCCCGGCGCAGCGCGCCTCCAGGTCGACGTGGCCCTGTTCCTGGATGACGCAGATCGCCTTGGTGGCACCTTCCTGGGTCAGGCGTTCCCCGACCCCCTGGCCGGCGATGCGGCCGTCCTGGCCGAAGAACTCCTTGACGCCCATGGGCTTCCAGGCATCCATCCCGGCGTTGAAGGCCACGACCGGAATGTTCTTGGCGCCCGCGGCTTTCACCGCCGCTTGCATGGCGTCCGGCTTGGCCAGGGTGACCGCGATGCCGTCCACGTCGCTGTCGACGGCGCTTTGGACCAGGTTGGCCTGGTTCGGCGCCTCCGGGTCGTTGGAATAGCGCAGCTCGATGTTGTCCTTCTTGGCGGCCGCCTCGGCACCCTTGCGGATCAGATCCCAGAACGAGTCACCGGGCACCTCATGGGTGATCATCGCGATCGTCATGCGCGGCGTGTCGACGGTTCCACCGCCGCTACCCTCGCCGGCGCCGTCCTGCTTGCCGCCACCGGACGAACACGCCACCATGCTCAACGCCATTACGCCGGCTCCGGCGAATACTGCGAGCCGCTTCAACGCCATTGTTTCTCCTCGTATCGAGATCGCCGTGCCATCCGCGTCGGCCCAGTGGGCCGAGTGCCGGACGCTACGCCTGCAGAGTCGCTGTAATACGGCTCACACCGGAAAGTCAAGACTTTGTCCTGACATTAGGACTGCAAGTCATTTGTCGACCCGGTTTCCGCAGGACAATGCCCGGGGGCGCGGGTCGACCCGCGCACCACCAACGTCGGCTCGCACACCACATCCACCGCCGCGGCGACGACACCCGGGCCGTCGAGACGTCCGACCAGGTGCCCCACCGCGGCCGACGCCAGGCCATGAGCGTCCTGACGCACCGTGGTGAGGTCGATGTGGGCCAGCCCAGCCAGCGGGCTGTCATCGAATCCGAGCACCGATACCCGTTCTGGCACAGTGATTCCCGCGCGTATCAAGGCATCCATGACGCCGAGGGCGCAGCGATCGTTGAAGGCGAACACCGCGGTGGGCAGCTCGGATTCGGCTAGCATCGCGGCTGCGGCGATGCCACCGTCGCGCTCGGTGAGCCCACCCGCGCGCACCTGCTCGGGCACCCCGGCAGCCTTGATCGCCCGCCGGTAGCCCCGCAACCGCTCGGCCGCACCCGGTGCCCGCCCGCCGTCGAGATAGACGATCCGGCGGTGACCGAGGCCGAGCAGATGGCGGGTGCCGAGCAGTGCGCCGGCGGCATCGTCACTGCGGACGGCGTCGACGCCACGCACCCGGCGGGCCAGCACCACCACCGGCACCCGCTTGGCCAGCTCGGCGAGGCTCCGCGCCGGCGCCTCCGGGCCGATCAACACCAGGCCCTCGCACTGCTCATCGATCAGCGTGCGCACGGCGCGATCCTCGTCGCGGTGCGGGGTGGTGGCACTGAGCACCACGTCATAGCCGAGCTCTTCGGCCGCGACGTAGACACCGTCGACGAGATCGGCGTGAAACTCCTGGCCGGCAGTGAAGGTGACGCCGATGAGCTTGGTGCGCAGCTGGCGCAACCTGCGCGCCCGGTGATCGGGCCGGTACCCGAGTTCGTCGGCGGCGCGGCGCACTCGGTCGCGCGTCGACTCGCTGGCACCCGGTGCATCGCGCATGACGATCGAGACCAGCGCGCGCGACACACCGGCGCGCGTGGCCACGTCTTCGAGCGTCGGGCGTCGTTGCACACCGGAATTCTAGAACCTTCTAGAAAAATTGTTGACGAAACACGCCCGGGCCGCCTACCGTCCCTAGAACGTTCTAGTCGATCGGAGTCTGCCATGTCCTCCCCGTTGTCCTTCGGCCTCATCGGCGCCGGCTGGATCGGCAGCTTTCATGCCGAAACCCTTGCCACGCGCCTGCCCAACACCCGGCTCGCTGCCGTCGCCGACCCGGTACCCGGCGCGGCAGAGAGGTTCCCCGGCGCACGCGGCTACCGGGACCCCTTGGAACTCATCGCGGACCCCGAGGTGCAGGCCGTGGCCATCTGCTCCCCCGCCGCCAGCCACACCGATCTGGTGGTCGCGGCGGCCCACGCGGGCAAGCACGTGTTCTGCGAGAAACCGATGGCGCTGACGCTGGAGGATGCCGACCGAGCCATCACCGCGGCACACGCCGCCGGTGTGGCGCTGCAGGTCGGTTTCAACCGGCGCTTCGCCGCCGATTTCGCCGCCATGCGGGCCCGTGTGGATGCCGGCGACATCGGCACCCCGCAGCTGTTGCGTTCCCTGACCCGCGATCCCGGCATCTCCGCCGAGGTCGCCGCCCGTGTCAAGCCGTGGACGATCTTCAACGAGACGCTCATCCACGATTTTGACACGCTGTGCTGGCTCAACCCCGGCGCGCGGGTCACCGAGGTCTACGCGCAGGCCGATGCGCTGGTCCATCCCGAGTTCGCCGACCGGGGCTTCCTGGACACCTCCGTCGTGCAGATCCGGTTCGACAACGGCGCCTTCGCGATCGCGGAAGCCAGCTTCCAGGCCGTGTACGGGTACGACATCCGCGGCGAGGTATTCGGCTCCGGCGGGGTACTTCAGGCCGGACTGGCCCCCGAGCACGCGGGCCGGATCAACACCGAGTTGTTCGCCGATGCCTATACCGCGCAGTTCGCCCATTTCGCCGACAGCGTGCTGGCCGGCTCGGAACCGTCCGTGACGGGGGCCGACGCCCGCGTCGCACTCGAAATAGCGTTGGCGGCCCGCGAATCCATCGAGACAAAGGCGCCGGTGGTGCTGAGCGGGGTGCGGGCATGAGGCTCGCGGTGTGCGCGGAGATGGTATTCACCGATCTGCCCCTGCTCGACCGGGTGCGCCGGATCGACGGGCTCGGCTTCGATGTGGAGATCTGGAGCTGGCACGACAAGGACCTCGATGCACTGGCCGCCACCGGTGCCCGATTCTCCTCGATGACCGGTTATCTGCACGGCGACCTCGTCGATCCGGACAGCGCCGATGACGTGGTGCGTACCGCCGCGCTCAGCATCAAAGCCGCTGAGACGCTGGGGGTTGCGCGGCTCAACCTGCACACCGCCGAGCTCGTCGACGGTCGGGCCGCCCGGCCGCGGCAACGCGCCACCGGCCAGATGTGGGCGAGCGCGCTGCGCACCCTGGAACGCATCGGCGACCTCGGCGCGGCGGCCGGCGTCACGTTCTGCGTCGAGAACCTCAACACCATCGTCGACCATCCGGGTGTGCCGCTGGCCCGCGCCAAGGACACTCTTGCCCTCGTCGAGGGCGTCGGGCACCCGAACGTCAAGATGATGCTCGACCTGTACCACGCCCAGATCGGCGAGGGCAATCTCGTCGAACTCGTGCGCCGCTGCGGTGACGCGATCGGCGAGATCCAGGTCGCCGACGTCCCGGGACGTTGCGAGCCAGGCACCGGCGAGATCCATTACCCCGCTGTCGCACAGGCACTGCGCGATAGCGGCTATGACGGCACTGTCTGCATGGAGGCGTACGCGGCCGGTGACAGCGTCGCAGCACTCGAAGCGTTCCGCGTGGCCTTCTCCTGAGACGCTAGCGGTCGACGAGCGTGGTCTCGAAGTAGTACCGCGAAGCGCGGTAGCAGTGACTACCGAACTCGACCGCGCGGCCGGAGTCGTCGAACGCCGTGCGGCTCATGGTGAGCAGCGGCGCGCCGGCCTTCTCATGGAGAAGCCGCGCCTCGTTGCGATTGGCCGGCTTGGCTCCGATGCGTTGCCGGGCCAGTCGGATGTGCACACCGCGCCCGCGCAGTGCCTGGTAGAGACCGCTGGCCTCGAGCTCCTCGGCATCTGGCGCGATCTCGATGGGCAGATGATTCGTCATCACCGCGAGCGGCTCCCCATTGGCGCAACGCAGTCTCTGAATGGTGACGATCTCATGATCCTTGCCCAGATTGAGCTCGGCGGCGATCTCCTCGTCGGCGATACCGGAGTGGTATTGGAGCAGCTGCGTTGTCGGATCCTGGCCGGACTTCGCGAGATCGTCGAACAGGCTGGTGAGCTCCACCCTGCGGTGCACGGGATTCTGCACCACCTGGGTGCCGACGCCGCGCTTGCGCACCAGCAGACCCTTGTCGACGAGTTCCTGGATCGCCCGCCTGGTGGTCGGCCGCGACAAGGCCAGCCGGCTCGCCAGTGCGAGTTCGTTCTCGAACCGGTCGCCGGGGGCGAGATCGCCGTTGCGGATCGAGGCTTCGATCGCCTGGGCGAGTTGATAGTAGAGGGGAACAGGGCTGGACCTGTCCAGCTCGACAGCTAACGGCACGTCCACTCCGATCTCGGGCCATTGATCAGAAAGATTAGCCAACCATAGCACCATGATCGAAAGTTCGAATGTCAGGACAAACTATTGACATGAGCGAGTGACGCGAGGCACAGTCTTAGCAGAAGAGCCCGCCCACCATCTTCGGGAGCAGAAGTGTCTACTGAAAGACCCTCCAGCGCGGAACCGTTCGACGTGATCGCCATCGGGCGCAGCGGCGTGGACGTCTATCCCCTGCAGACCGGCGTCGGACTCGAAGACGTCGAGTCGTTCGGCAAGTTCCTCGGCGGCAGCGCCGCCAATGTCGCCGTCGCGGCCGCCCGGCTCGGTAACCGGACCGCGTTGATCTCCGGGACCGGCGACGACCCGTTCGGGCGATTCGTACGTAACGAGCTCACCCGGTTGGGAGTCGACAGCCGGTACGTCCACACCCATTCCGAGTACCCCACCCCGGTCACCTTCTGTGAGATCTTCCCGCCGGATGACTTTCCGCTGTACTTCTACCGCAAGCCCTCGGCTCCCGATCTGCAGATCACCGCCGACGAGATCGACACCGACGCCGTGTGCGATGCCCGCCTGTTCTGGTCCACGGTGACCGGCCTGTCCGAAGAGCCCAGCCGCAGCGCGCATTTCGCCGCGTGGGAGGCGCGCGCACGCAAGCCTCTGACGGTCCTGGATCTCGACTACCGCCCGATGTTCTGGGACTCCCCAGCCGCCGCCTCCGAACAGGTCCAGCGCGCGCTACGCCACGTCACGGTCGCTGTCGGTAACCGCGAGGAATGCGAGATCGCCGTCGGCGAGACCAGCCCGCACAAGGCGGCCGACGCCCTGCTCGACCTCGGTGTCGAACTGGCCGTCGTCAAGCAGGGACCGCGCGGGGTGCTCGGCAAGTCCAAGCGCAGCTCGGTGACCGTTGCACCCAACGAGGTGGATGTCGTCAACGGGCTGGGCGCCGGAGACGCCTTCGGCGGCAGCCTCATCCATGGACTACTTCGAGGCTGGCCACTGGAGAAGACACTGCGCTACGCCAATGCCGCCGGCGCCATCGTCGCCTCCCGTCTCGAATGCTCGACCGCCATGCCGACCGCAGCCGAGGTCGCCGATCTCGCCGAACAGCCCGCGGTGGAGGCCGTCAATGTCTGAGCCACCAGTGCGGACGTATGCCGATGTGACAGCGATCCGGACCGCCAACCCCACCGCGGTCGCACAGGCCTGGCAGGCCCGGGCCGCGCGACCGACGGTGCGCGGGGACGGCCGCTTGATGATCGTCGCCGCCGACCACCCTGCTCGTGGTGCGCTGGCGGTCGGTGACCGGCCGACCGCCATGAACAGCCGGATCGAGCTGCTGGACCGGCTGCGTGCCGCCCTCGCCGATCCGGGTGTGGACGGCGTGCTCGCCACCGCCGATATCCTCGACGATCTCGTCCTGCTGGGCGCACTCGAGGACAAGGTGGTGTTCTCCTCGTTCAACCGCGGCGGGCTCGCCGGGTCCTCGTTCGAGTTGGATGACCGGATGACCGGCGCCACCGCAGCCTCGACCGCTGCGGCCAACATGAATGGCGGAAAGATGCTGTGCCGCATCGACCTCGACGACGCGGGCACCGTGGCCACCATGGCGGCCTGCGCACAGGCCGTCGATGAACTGGCCGCCCACGGTCTGATCGCCATGCTGGAGCCGTTCATGTCGTCGCGGGTGAACGGCAAGGTCCGCAACGACCTCTCCCCCGACGCCGTCGTCAAGTCCGTGCACATCAGTCAGGGCCTCGGGTCCACCTCGGCCTACACGTGGATGAAGCTGCCGGTGGTACCCGAGATGGACCGCGTCATGGAGTCCACGACCATGCCGACGCTGCTCCTCGGCGGCGACCCGACCGATCCCGATGCGGCGTTCGCCAGCTGGGAGAAGGCACTGGCGCTGCCCGCGGTGAAGGGCCTGATCGTCGGGCGCACTCTGCTCTACCCGCCCGACGACGACGTCGCCGGCGCCGTGTCGACCGCGGTGAAGCTGGTGCGCTGAGATGAACAGCGAGTTCTACATCCCGGCCCGGTCCGCGGACGCGCCCTACATCGTCGATGTCACCCCGCAGTCGGCCGGTTGGGCCGAGTCCAGCTTGCACGTCCTCGATCTCGGCATCGACGGATCGGTGACCCGCAGTACCGGTGACGAGGAGGTGATGATCCTGCCGCTGTCCGGCGGCGGATCCGTCGCAGCCGGTGACGAGACCTTCGAACTGTCGACGCGGGCCTCGGTTTTCGACGGTCCGGCCGACATGGTCTACCTCGGCATCAACCAGACCTACACGCTGTCCGGGCACGGTCGCATCGCCATCTGCGGTGCCCGGGCCGGCCGGAGCTTCCCCAACCGGCGGGTCGCCGCCGCCGACGTGCCCGTCGAGTTGCGCGGGGCCGGCAACTGCAGCAGGCAGGTGCACAACTTCGGCACGGCGACCACGTTCGAGGCCGACTCGCTGATCGCCTGCGAGGTCATCACTCCCGGCGGCAACTGGTCGAGCTACCCGTCCCACAAGCATGACGAGAACACCGAGTTCGAAACCCAGCTGGAAGAGATCTACTACTTCGAGATCGACGACAGCCCATCCGGGACAAAAGGTTTCGGCTACCACCGGGTGTTCGGCACGCCCGAACGTCCGATCGAGGTGCTCGAGGAGGTCCGCTCCGGGGACGTCGTGCTGGTGCCGCACGGCTACCACGGCCCGTCCATCGCGGCCCCCGGCCACCACATGTACTACCTCAACGTGATGGCCGGATCGGGACCCGATCGCGCCTGGCTGATCTGCGACAACCCCGACCACACCTGGCTGCGCGGCAGCTGGGAACACCAGGAAATCGACCCGCGCCTGCCGATGCGCAAGACCCAAGGAGAGTGACCATGGTTTCCACCGCTCCGAAGGGAGGCGAGAAGCACGTCGACACCGAGCCATCCGTGCGTCTCACCGTCGCTCAGGCGACCATTCGGTTCCTCGCCAACCAGTACGTCGAACACGATGGGGAACGCACCAGGTTCTTCGCCGGCTGCTTCGGCATCTTCGGCCACGGCAACGTGGCCGGGCTGGGCCAGGCGCTGCTGCAGGACGAGATCGAATCGCGGCAGGCCGGCCGCGAACCCGGCCTGAGGTACGTGCTGGGACGCAACGAGCAGGCCATGGTGCACAGTGCGGTCGCCTACGCCCGGCAGCGGGACCGGCTGCAGGCCTGGGCCGTCACCGCCAGCGTCGGTCCCGGCTCCACCAATATGCTCACCGGCGCGGCGCTGGCAACCATCAACCGGCTCCCCGTGCTGCTGCTCCCGGCTGACACCTTTGCCACCCGCGTCAGCTCTCCGGTGCTGCAGGAACTCGAGCTGCCGTCCTCCGGTGATGTCACGGTGAACGACGCGTTCAAGCCGTTGTCGCGCTACTTCGACCGGGTGTGGCGGCCCGAGCAGCTGCCCGCGGCCCTGTTGGGTGCCATGCGCGTGCTCACCGATCCGGTCGAGACGGGAGCGGCCACGGTGTCCATCCCGCAGGACGTCCAGGCCGAAGCGCATGACTGGCCGGAATCGTTGTTCGCCGAACGCACCTGGCATATCGCCCGTCCGCTGCCCGAACGTTCGGTGATCGCCCGCGCCGCCGAGGTCATCGCCTCGGCAGGCAAGCCGCTGATCGTGGCCGGTGGCGGAGTGCACTATGCGTTCGCCGAAGAAGCGCTCGCCACGCTGGCGTCGGCGACCGGGATCCCGGTCGCCGAGAGCCAGGCCGGCAAGGGTTCGCTGAACCACGACCACCCGCAGAGCGTCGGCGCCATCGGATCCACCGGCACCACCGCGGCCAACGCGCTGGCCGCGGAGGCCGATGTGATCATCGGGATCGGTACTCGCTACAGCGATTTCACCTCGGCCTCGCGCACCGCGTTCAACAATCCGGACGTGCGGTTCGTGAACATCAACGTGGCGTCTCTGGACTCGGTCAAGCAGGGTGGCATCAGTGTGGTCGCCGATGCCCGCGAGGCTTTGCAGGCCCTGTCCCCCGCGCTGGACGGTTACACCGCCAGCGACGAATACCGCACCCGGGTCACCGAACTCGCGGCCGAGTGGGAGGACACCGTCACTTCGGTGTACGCCACCTCGGATGACGGGTCGGGGTTGAATCAGAACCAGGTCATCGGTCTGGTCAACACGCTGTCCGATCCCCGTGACGTAGTGGTGTGCGCGGCCGGCTCGATGCCCGGGGACCTGCACAAGCTGTGGCGCACCCGGGATCGCAAGGGCTACCACGTCGAGTACGGGTTCTCCTGCATGGGCTATGAGATCGCCGGTGGTATCGGCGTCCGGATGGCTGCACCGGACCGGGACGTCTTCGTCATGGTCGGTGACGGCTCCTACCTGATGATGGCCACCGAGATTGCCACGGCCGTGCAGGAGGGCGTCAAGATCATCCCGGTCCTCGTGCAGAACCACGGATTTGCCTCCATCGGTGGGCTTTCCGAGTCATTGGGATCTCAACGCTTCGGCACCGAGTACCGGTACCGTAGCGTCGACGGCCGCCTCGACGGTGACAAGCTGCCGGTTGACCTCGCCGCGAACGCCGCAAGCCTGGGCGCCGATGTCATCAAGGTCGCCACCGCGGCCGAGTTCGCCGATGCAGTCAAGGTCGCCAAGGCCGCCGGTCACATCACGGTGATCCATGTGGAGACCGATCCCCGGATCTATGCACCGGACAGCCACTCCTGGTGGGATGTGCCCGTCAGCCAGGAATCGACGTTGGCCTCCACACAGGAGGCCTATCAACGGTATTCGGACTGGAAGAAAGTCCAACGCCCCCTTGTCAACCCGTCAGATCGCCACTAGGACAGCGCCATGAGCACCATTCTCGTCGGATCCGCCCCCGACTCCTGGGGCGTCTGGTTCCCTGACGATCCGCAGCAGACCCCGTACACCCGGTTCCTCGACGAGGTCGCCGAATCGGGCTACGAGTGGATCGAACTCGGCCCGTACGGCTATCTGCCGACCGATCCGCAGCAGCTGCTCGACGAACTCGGCAAGCGCAACCTGAAGTTGTCCGCCGGCACCGTGTTCGAGCACCTGCACCAGTCGCAGACCCGCGGCGACGATGCCTGGAACTCGGTATGGACCCAGATCGAGGACGTCGCCAAGCTGACGGCCGCTGCCGGCGGCAAGCACGTTGTCGTGATCCCCGAGATGTGGCGCGACCCCGCCACCGGGGCAGTCCTGGAGGACCGCAACCTCACCCCCGAGCAGTGGCGGCACAAGACCCAGGGGATGAATGAGCTGGGCAAGGCGATGTTCGAGAAGTACGGCGTCCGTGCGCAGTACCACCCGCATGCCGACAGCCATGTCGACACCGAGGAAAACGTCTACCGCTTCCTCGACGGCACCGATGCCGAGTTCGTGAACCTGTGTCTGGACACCGGGCACATCTCTTACTGCGGCGGCGACAATATCGCCATCATCCGCCGGGCCCCCGAGCGCATCGGCTACCTGCACCTCAAACAGGTCGACCCCGAGGTGCGCGCCAAGGTCGAGGCGGAGGATCTGCCGTTCGGTGAGGCCGTCAAGCTCGGTGCCATGACCGAACCGCCGCTCGGCATTCCGGAGATGCCGCCGCTGCTCGCCGAGATCGAGAAGCTCGGCATCGACGTGTTCGCCATCGTCGAGCAGGACATGTACCCCTGCGAGGTCGACGCTCCCCTGCCCATCGCCAAGCGCACGAGTGCCTACCTGGGTTCCTGTGGCATCCCGTCCGTTCGTTTCAGCTAGGAGAACGCAGTGTCTGATTCAAGAACAGCGAACGATCTTCGGGTGGCCGTCCTGGGCGTCGGCATCATGGGCACCGACCATGTCGCCCGCCTGACCAGCCGGATCTCCGGAGCGCGGGTTGTCGTCGTGAACGACTTCATCACCGAGAAGGCCGAGCAGATCGCCGCGGGCATCGACGGATGCCGCGCCGTCGCCGATCCGCTCGACGCCATCGCCGACCCGCAGGTCGACGCGGTGGTGCTGGCCACTCCCGGCCCGACCCACGAGAAGCAGTTGCTGGCCTGCCTTGAGCACGGCAAGCCGGTGCTGTGCGAGAAGCCGCTGACCACCGATGTCGCCACCTCGTTGGAGATCGTCAAGCGCGAGGCCGAACTGGGCAAGCGGCTCATCCAGGTCGGGTTCATGCGGCGCTTCGATCACGAGTACGCCCAGCTGAAGTCGCTCCTGGACTCCGGTGACCTGGGCCGCGCGCTGGTCCTGCACTGCGTACATCGAAACCCGGCCGTGCCGCCGTCCTTCGACAGCGCCATGGTGGTGCGCGACTCGTTGGTGCACGAGGTCGATGTCACGCGGTTCCTGTTCGACGAGGAGGTCACCTCGATCCAGATCATCGCGCCGTCGGCCAATCCCGCTGCGCCGGAGGGCCTGGCCGATCCGCAGATCGCCATCCTGCGTACGGCGTCGGGTCGGCACGTCGATGTCGAACTGTTCGTCACGACCGGTGTCGCCTACGAGGTGCGCACCGAGGTGGTGGCCGAAAAGGGCAGCGCCATGATCGGTTTGGACGTCGGACTGATCCGCTCGCACAGCGGCGGGATCCGCGGCGGACGGATCACCCCGGGTTTCCGTGAGCGGTTCGGGCAGGCCTATGACACCGAATTTCAGCGCTGGGTGGACGCCGTGCACAGTGGCGGCAATGTCGACGGCCCGAGCGCGTGGGATGGTTATGCCGCCGCCGCGGTCTGTGCGGCCGGTGTGGAATCGCTCAACTCCGGCCTGCCGGTCGAGGTGACGATGGTCGACCGCGCCTCCATCCCGGGGGCGTGAGGTGAAGATCGCGCTTGATCCCACCCCGTTTCACCACGACCATGATCTGCTCGACCTCCCTAATGTGGTGGCCGAGTTGGGGTACGAGCACCTGCAGCTGACCCCGCACCGGGACTTCATCCCCTTCTTCAACCACCCGCGCGCCGACGACGCGCTGGTGGCCAGGTTCGGTAAGGCCTGCGCCGACGCGGGTGTCGGGATTGCCTCGGTGCTGCCGGTGCTGCGCTGGGCCAGTCCCGATCCCGATGCCCGGGAGGCGGCCGTGCGTAACTGGAAGCGGGTCATACAGATCACCGTCGACCTCGGGGTCAGCGTGATCAACACCGAGTTCTCGGGCCGGCCGGAGAAGGCCGAGGAATCCGAGCGGGCGTTCTTCCGGTCCATGGAAGAGCTGCTGCCGATCATCGAGCGTGAGGGGATCGACGTCCGGATCGACCCGCACCCAGACGATTTCGTGGAGGACGGCCTGGAAGCGGTGCGCATCATCCGCGGAGTCAACTCGCCGAATATCGGCATGGTGTACGTGGCCTGCCACACGTTTCACATGGGGGGCACGATGGGCTCGAACATGACCGAGATCATGCGCGCCGCCGCCGACCTGCTGCGCCTGGTGCACGTGGCCGACACCATGGATCACCATCGCAGCCACGGCCTGCGCTACATCACCAACCCGCCGGGCAATCCGGTACGGGTGCATCAGCACCTCAAGATCGGGGACGGCGACATCGATTGGGACGAATTCTTCGGCGGCTTGGCCGCGCTCGGCTTCTACGACCGCGAGGACACCGTGATGGTCTCCTCGGTGTTCGCCGAGGACGAGACCGCCCACGAGGTGTCCCGCTACCAGCTCAAGACCATGACCGACTACGTCGCGAAGTACGGAAGGTAGAACCACATGCGCACCATCTCCCACTGGGTGAACAACGGCGCTTTCGCCGGTTCCTCGAATATCACGGCGCCGGTGACGAATCCGGCGACCGGCCAGGTGACCGGACAGGTCGCCCTGGGCAGCACCGCCGACGCCCAGGCCGTCATCGCCGCCGCCGCCGCCGCGTTCCCGGCCTGGCGCGACGCCAGCCTGGCCAAACGCACCCAGGTCCTCTTCCGGTTCCGCGAACTGCTCAACGAACGCAAAGGCGAACTCGCCGAAATCATCACCAGCGAACACGGCAAAGTCGTCTCCGACGCCCTCGGCGAAGTCAGCCGCGGCCAGGAAGTCGTCGAATTCGCCTGCGGCATCCCCCACCTGCTCAAGGGCGGCTACACCGAAAACGCCTCCACCAAGGTCGACGTCTACTCCATCCGCCAACCCCTGGGCCCCGTCGCAATCATCTCCCCATTCAACTTCCCCGCCATGGTCCCCATGTGGTTCTTCCCCGTCGCCATCGCCGCCGGCAACACCGTGGTCCTCAAACCCTCGGAAAAAGACCCCTCCGCCTCCCTGTGGCTGGCCGCCCTGTGGAAAGAAGCCGGCCTACCCGACGGCGTGTTCAACGTGCTCCAAGGCGACAAGACCGTCGTCGACGAACTGCTCACCAACCCCACCATCAAGGCCGTGTCCTTCGTCGGATCCACCCCGATCGCCCAATACGTCTACGCCACCGCCACCGCCACCGGCAAACGCGTCCAAGCCCTCGGCGGCGCCAAAAACCACGCCGTCATCCTCCCCGACGCCGACCTGGACCTGGCCGCCGACGCCATGGTCAACGCCGGATTCGGCTCCGCCGGGGAACGCTGCATGGCCATCAGCGCCGCCGTCGCCGTCGGCCCCATCGCCGACGACCTGATCGCCAAGATCACCGAACGCACCGTCGGCCTCACAACCGGCGACGGCACCCGCGACGCCGATATGGGACCCCTGGTCACCAAGGCCCACCGCGACAAGGTCGCCTCCTACATCGACGCCGGCGAAGCCGACGGCGCCAAGGTCGTCGTCGACGGCCGCACCGTCACCCCCGACGGCGCCGAAGAGGGCTTCTGGCTCGGCCCCACCCTGCTCGACAACGTCACCCCCACCATGAGCGTCTACACCGACGAGATCTTCGGCCCCGTCCTCTCGGTGCTACGCGTGGACACCTACGACCAAGCCCTGGAACTGATCAACACCAACCCCTACGGCAACGGCACCGCCATCTTCACCAACGACGGCGGCGCCGCCCGACGCTTCCAAAACGAAGTCGAAGTCGGCATGGTCGGCATCAACGTCCCCATCCCGGTCCCCATGGCCTACTACAGCTTCGGCGGCTGGAAAGCCTCACTGTTCGGCGACAGCCACGCCCACGGCACCGACGGCGTCAACTTCTACACCCGCCAAAAAGCCATCACCAGCCGCTGGCTGGACCCCTCCCACGGCGGCATCGACCTCGGCTTCCCCGGGAACGCCTGACCGCGGGCTCGCGACGACGGTCAACGGCGCCACCAGGATGTCGCGCCGCGGGTGCGGGGTTGCGGTGTGGTGTCCCGCCCGCACGTGCACTGTTGCGCTGCCGGCACCGACCGCATCACGTCATCGACGTGCTGGCCGCAACCGGCCCATCCTGTCTTGCCGCACTTGGGACATTTCTCTGGGTAACACATGGGTTCTCCTGGGGTGATACGAGATTCGGTCAGGGTGTCGAGGCCGCGATCTTGGCGCGGACGTCATCCATGTCGAGCGCCTGGACCCTGGTGATGAGATCCTCCAGGGCCGCGGCGGGCATGGCGCCAGGCTGGCGGTAGACGAGTACGCCGTCACGAAAAGCCATGATGGTGGGGATTGCCTGGATTTCCAACGCCGCGGCGAGCTGCTGCTGCGCCTCGGTGTCGACCTTGGCATGCACCACGTCGGGGTGTGCCTGCGACGAGCGCTCGAAGACTGGGGCGAAGGCGCGGCACGGACCGCACCACGAGGCCCAGAAGTCGACCAGCACAATGGGATTGTCGGCAATCGTGCTCTCGAAATCGGCGGCGGTCATGGTTTTGGTGGACATTGCTGTGTTCCTTTCTCGATAGGTGTGGGTAGTTCTGCTCAGGCGTTTTGGTGTGTTTCGTCCCAGGCGCCGTAGCCGCCCAGGATGTCGCTGACGTCGGTGAAGCCGTGGGCCCGCAGCAGGCTGGCCGCGACTGAGGATCGGTAGCCGCCGGCGCAGTACACGACGGTGGGGCGCGCGGGGTCCAGCTCGGCGAGTCGGGCGGGTAGCTGACCGACCGGGATGGAGACCGCGCCCGGGATCATCCCGGCGGCGACCTCACCGGGATTGCGCACATCCACGACCTGCAGATCGGCGATCTGGGCGGCCCGCTCATCGAAGGCCTTGGCGGTCAACCGCGACGCCACCTGCACCTGGTCCTGATGGTCGAACATCACCTCGAACGGCCGCGCCAGATACCCGATCACCCGGTCAAACCCGATCCGCGCCAACCGTGTCTTGGCTTCCAGTTCCTGGCCGGGTTCGGTGAACAACACGATATCGGCATCGGTGGCGACGACCGACCCGGCGAACTCGGCGTAGCGGCCCTCCAACCCGATATTGACCGCACCCCGCAGGTGCCCCAACGCGAACTCCTCAGGCCCACGCCCGTCGACGAGCACCGCGCCCTTGCTCATGGCGTCGCGCACCTGCGCATAGCTCATCGCGGTCGGCATCTTCGTCTCGTCCAACAACTCACGGTCCTTGCGGTTGAGGATCGCGTCGTAGACGAAATAGCTCGGCGCCGGGGGCTGGCCTTCGGTGACCAACGCCATGAACGTTTCCTTGTCCGGGGCCCGCAACGCATAGTTGGTGGCCTTCTGCTCCCCCATCGTCGACCACAACTCCGTGGACAGGTTCTTCCCGCACGCCGACCCCGCACCATGGGCGGGATAGACCCGGGTGGCATCGGGCAGCGTCATCAACTGGGTGTGCAACGAGTCATAGAGCTTGTCGGCCAACTCCTCGCGGGTGAACCCGATCGAGGCCAGCAGATCCGGGCGGCCCACATCACCGATGAACAACGCGTCCCCGGTCAGCACCCCGTAGGGCACCTCATCGCCGGCATGCTCATAGACCACGACCGACAACGACTCCGGGGTGTGTCCCGGGGTGTGGCGGAACTCCAACATCACCTCGCCCAGCGAGTAGCGCTGCCCGTCGTCCACCCCCATCGACTCGAACTCGGTCTGCGCGACCGAGGAATACACGATCTTCGCGCCGGTGGCCTTGGCTAGCTCCAGATGCCCGGACAGGAAATCGGCGTGAAAGTGCGTCTCGATCACCAACTCGATGCTCACCCCGAGCTCCTTGGCATCGGCCAGATACTCGGCGACATCACGCTGCGGATCGACCACCACCGCACGCCCGGTCGACTCATCAGCGATCAGATACGACGCATGCGACAGGCAATCCAGGTAGTACTGGATGAACTTCATGACCAGAGTCCTCTCAAATTGTCGGTGACGGGGTTGTCTGACGACCACTCTGCCTATACCCCTACGGGTATGTCAAGTACCCTAGGGGGTATATAAATTCCCTCTTGCATTTACCCCCTGGGGTATGTCTATCATGGGTGTAACGATACCCCCCGAGGTATCAGCCCCTGTAGGGGCTTTCGTCACCACACCACCGAAAGGACCCCCGCCATGACCGCACCCACCATCGATTCCCACGACCTGCACCAGATGCTGGATTCGGCCACCCCGCCACGGGTGCTCGACGTCCGAACCCCCGGCGAGTTCGAGACCGCCCACATCGCCGGCGCCTACAACGTCCCGCTGGACCTGCTCCAAGAGCATCGCGACGAGATCATCAAGCATCTCGACGAGGACGTCGTCCTGGTCTGCCGCTCCGGCCAACGCGCCGCCCAGGCTGAAGAAACCCTGCGCACCGCCGGACTGACCAACGTGCACATCCTCGACGGCGGCATCAACGCCTGGGAAACCAACGGCTTCGCCGTCAACCGCGGCGCCACCCGCTGGGACCTCGAACGCCAAGTCCGTCTCGTCGCCGGCTCCCTCGTGCTCACCGCCGTCCTGGGCAGCATCGCCGCCCCCAAACTCAAATGGCTGGCCGCCGGCATCGGCGGCGGACTCACCTTCGCCGCGGTCTCCAACACCTGCGCAATGGGCATGGCGCTGTCCAAGCTGCCCTACAACCGCGGCGCCAGCTGCGACGCCCAGACCATCGTCTCCCAGCTCGTCGGCCCCGGCCCCACAGACCAGAAAGCGAAGTAGCCGATCATGATTGCCCTCACCATCGGCCTGGCCGTGTTCGTCGGTATCGCATTGGGGCTACTGGGCGGCGGCGGGTCCATCCTCACCGTCCCGCTGCTGGCCTACGTGGCCGGCATGGACGCCAAACAAGCCATCGCCACCTCACTTCTCGTGGTCGGCGTCACCAGCGCCATCGGCGCGATCTCCCACGCCCGCGCCGGCCGGGTCCAGTGGCGCACCGGCCTGATCTTCGGCGCCGCCGGCATGGCCGGCGCCTACGCCGGGGGCCTGCTGGCCCAATTCATCCCCGGCACGGTCCTGCTCATCGGATTCGCCATCATGATGATCGCCACCGCCATCGCCATGCTGCGCGGCCGCAAAACCGTCGAGGCCACCGACAGCAACCACCGGCTCCCGGTACCCAAAATCCTCGCCGAAGGCCTGGTCGTCGGCCTGGTCACCGGCCTCGTCGGCGCCGGCGGCGGATTCCTCGTCGTGCCCGCCCTCGCCCTGCTCGGCGGACTCCCCATGCCCATCGCCGTCGGCACCTCACTGGTCGTGATCGCCATGAAGTCGTTCGCCGGCTTAGCCGGGTACCTGTCCAGCGTCCAGATCAACTGGACGGTGGCACTGGGGGTGACCGCCGCGGCCGTCGTGGGTGCGCTCATCGGCGCCCGACTCACCGCCATCATCAACCCCGACGCCCTCCGCAAAACCTTCGGCTGGTTCGTACTCGCGATGTCCTCGGTCATTTTGGCCCAGGAAATCCACCTGGCCGTGGGCTTGGCCGCGGCAGCGCTGACCATCATCGCGGGCGGGCTGTACCTCGCGTGCACCAGGAAAGATCTCTGTCCACTGCGCATGCTCATTCCCGGCCGGCGGGAGCCCGTGGCCATTGGTCAACCCGCCCCACAGACCAGCTCATGACAATTCGATGCGGAGAAACGGAGGAACCGACATGGCCGCTGACCAGAACACCGAAAACGAGGTGCTGAACCGCCTACGACGCGCCCAAGGGCAACTCACCGGAGTGATCGCGATGATCGAACAGGGCCGCGACTGCAAGGACGTGGTCACACAGCTCGCCGCGGTGTCGAAGGCGTTGGACCGCGCCGGATTCAAGATTGTCGCCACCGGAATGCGGGCATGCGCCACCGGCGCCGCCGCCAACGGCGACCATCCCCCGCTGACCGAGGCCGAGCTCGAAAAGCTCTTCCTCACACTGTCGTAGACACACCGACACCTTCGACCCGCCGACGAAAGGGTATGCGCGATGGACTCCACCGCCTGGGATGAGCGCTACGCCGGCGCCGAACACCCGTGGGGCTCAGCGCCTCCGGGTGCGCTCATAGCCCGCTACGCGACGCTGCGCCCGGGGCGGGCCATCGATCTCGCCTGCGGAGACGGTCGCAACGCCCGGCACCTGGCGGAGTCGGGTTGGGACGTCGAGGCTGTGGACTTCTCGCCGGTGGCGATCGAAGTGGCGACCGCAGCCCACGACAACCAGCACATCTCCTATGTGGTCGACGATGTCAGGACGTGGCAGCCCGCCGGGTCCGCAGATCTGGTGGTGATCAGCTTCCTGCACCTACCGATCGACGAGCTGGTCCAGGTCATCACCGTTGCAGGGACCTGGCTGCGCCCCGGCGGTCATCTGCTCTATCTCGGCCACGCGCTGGAGAACTTCGTCCACGGGGTCGGCGGGCCTCCCGATCCCGCCATTCTGCCCGGTGTCGCGGATCTTGCGCGGGCAAGCCAGGGCATGCAGGTTGTCGAACTCGCCCACCTCAGCAGACCGCACGGGGATGACCAGGCGATCGACATCCTCCTGCACACCCAACCGTGGGACCGGCCAGCCGAGTCTGCACCGGCGCCCCCGGCAGCGATGCCCGACGAGAACCATCAACAGAAGACGGAGTGAATTGCCATGACAAACACCGAGATTCCCTCTCCCACCACACCGGCCGTGACGGGCATGCCGCGCATCGGCGACCCGGCGCCGGCCTTCACCGCCGTGACGACCCAGGGTGACATCACCTTCCCCGCCGACTACGCGGGCAAATGGGTGATCTTCTTCTCCCACCCCGCCGACTTCACCCCGGTCTGCACCAGCGAGTTCATGACGTTCGCATCGATGCAGCAGGAGTTCGCCGCCTACAACACCGAGCTGGTCGGGCTGTCGGTGGACGGGCTGTACAGCCACATCGCCTGGCTGCGAACGATCAAGGAGAAGATCGCCTTTCGCGGCATGAAGGACGTCGAAGTCACGTTCCCGCTCATCGAAGACGTATCGATGAGGATCGCCGAAATGTACGGAATGATCATGCCCGGCGAGGACTCGACCAAGGCGGTACGGGCCGTCTTCGTCATCGACCCCGAGGGCAGAATTCGCACCGTCATCTACTACCCGCTGAGCCTGGGCCGCAACTTCGACGAATTGCTCCGCGTCATCAAGGCCCTGCAGACCGCCGACCACTTCTCGGTGGCCACACCCGCCGACTGGCGCCCAGGCGAGCCCGTCATCGTTCCGCCCGCCGGCTCCTGCGGCACCGCCAAGGAACGCATGGACGGCCACGACGACGGCGTCACGTGCGCGGACTGGTTCTTCTGCACCAAAGAGATCCCGGCCGACGCAGTCGAGGCCGCCATTCGGGCGAAAGGCACGGCGTGATGGACGTACCAGAGGTCGATCCGATCGCAGCGATGCGGCTCGTCGACGAGTCCGGCGCCATCCTGCTCGACGTCCGCGAAGACGACGAGTGGGCAGCAGGCCATGCCCCCGGCGCAGTCCATCTGCGACTTGGTCGACTCGATCCACGCACGTTCGGTGCGAGTGCGCCGGTTGTCGCGGTATGCAGGTCGGGCAACAGATCCGGTTCCGCGGCGAGAAAACTCGCGGCCGCAGGGGTCACCGTCTACAACCTGGTCGGCGGCATGAAGGCGTGGCGGGAGGCCGGTCGGCCGGTGATTCGGGACGACGGTACCCCCGGCACTGTTCTCTGATCACGAGCGATCGGGTCTGCTCGAGCCGATCGGATCGCCACGTCGTGAGCCGTTGGCTCTCAGCCGAAGACGCGGTCGATGAACGCCTCGGTGCCGTGCTTCCAGGCGACGACGAAGTTGCCGACGTCATCGCGGCTGATCGCCAGGCTGGGGCAGAACCAGCCGCTGCCGTCCTCGGCGAAGAAATGCGGCGATCCGATCACCCCGCGGGTGCGGCCCTCCTCCCAATCGGCGCGGACCGCGGCGGACGTGGCCTCGACGTCGAGGGGTTCGAGACCGAAGCGGACGGCGATCGGCTCGACGATCTCGGGTCGCCCGATATCGAGCCCCTCCTCGAACACCGCGTTACGCAGTGCCATCCCGACATCCTCGACCAGCGCGGGATCGCCGGTGCGGTCCGCCGCGGCCGTCAGTGCGAACGCGGCCATCGACGTGCCGGGGAAGGCATCGACCGAAAAGCCCGCGAACAGGTCGGGGCGCACAGACCCGCGCAGCGCGGCGATCTCCGCGGCGATGTGGTGCGGGTCGAGCGGCCCGTCGTTGATCAGCTCCAGCGGCCAGGCCCGGATTCGCAGTCGCGGTTCGGTCAGGCCGTACCGGCCGCGGCGATCGACCAGTGTGCGCAGCCCGACGTGGGTGAACGGACACAGGACGTCGGCGAACACCTCGATGGTGCGCAGGTCGCTCACCGTCACGCCGGCTGTCCGGTGCCCGCATCGGCGAACTCGCAGAAGGCGGCGTAGGCGCGCGCACCATAGATGGTGGCCGGCCCGCCATGCATCATGATGCCGACGCCGATGACCTCGGCCGCCTCCTGTTTGGTGGCACCCGCTCGGGCTGCTCCATGGGCGTGCGAGGCAATGCACCCGTCGCAGCCCTGCACGACTCCGATGACCATCGCGATCAGTTCCTTGAACTTGGCATCGACCGCTCCGGTGCCCAGTGCCGCCCGACTCAGCGCCCCGAACCCGTCGTAAACCTCGGGAATCATCTGACGCAACGCACGATGCTGCGGCTTCAGTTCGGCGAGTACAGCGGTGTGATGATCGTGATCTCCCATGCGCCCAACGTAGGCCGCACGGGGCACACGGCGGCAGTGCCTTAAGTCCCTGATATGGCGGCGGTCTCGGCGTCGCCGAGATTGATCGCCGGGAGCGGGGGCTGAGGTCACCAGAGGCCCCGGACGGGCCTGACCCCCGCACCCGGCGATGTCTGATATCCGCCTACAGGATGTAGAGCATCTCCTGATAGGTGGGCAGCGGCCAGAGATCGTCTGCCACAAGGCTCTCCAGCGTGTCCGCCGCAGCGCGCACGGCATCCATCGCGGGCAGCAGCACCGACTGGGCGTGCTTGGCCTCCTCGGCGGCACTGTCAGCGTGGTGCGACAGCCCCTCCTTGAGGGTGGCCAAGGCGGCGGTGAGGGCACCGATGGGTTCGGAAACCGTCTGCAGCAGTGTGAGATCCGGTTCCACTCCGGCTGCCTTGAGCGAGGCGACATTCTGCGCCAGTTCGGTCTGATACCGGACCGCGGCGGGCAGGATCACCGTGGACCCGATCTCCAGTGCCAGCTTGGCCTCGACCGCGACGGTCAGTGCGTACATCTCGTAGCGGACCTCGACACGGCTCTCCAGCTCCCGCTCGCTGAACACACCGTACTTCTCGAACACCTCGATGGCCTCGGGCTTGATCAGCTCCGGGATGGCGTCCAGGGTGGTCTTGAGGTTCGGCAGCCCACGCTCGGCGGCTTCGATCTGCCAGTTCTCCGAGTAGCCGTCGCCGTTGAACACCACCGCACCGTGTTCGGTGATGATGTCGGTCAGCAGCGTCTGCACCGCGGCGTCGAACTCCGTGCCATCGGCGACGGCCTTCTCCAGCACGGTGGCCATGTAGTCCAGCGAGTCGGCCATGATCGTGTTGAGGATGATCATCGGAACGTTGATGGTCTGGCCCGAACCCGGCGCCCGGAACTCGAATCGGTTACCGGTGAACGCGAACGGGCTGGTGCGGTTGCGGTCACCCGGGTCGGTGGGCAGATGCGGCAGTGTGTCGACACCGATCATCATGGTGCCCTTGCCCTTCGACGATGTCGCCGCGCCCTTGGCGATCTGCTCGAACACGTCGGCAAGCTGATCGCCGAGGAAGATCGAGATGATGGCCGGCGGCGCCTCATTGGCGCCGAGGCGGTGATCGTTGGTCGCCGATGCCACCGAGACCCGCAGCAGGCCGGCGAACTTGTGCACCGCACGGATCACGGCGGCGCAGAAGACCAGGAACTGTGCATTCTCGTGCGGGGTGTCACCGGGCACCAGCAAGCTGCCGAACTGCGAGTTGCCCAGCGAGAAGTTGACGTGCTTGCCGGAGCCGTTGACGCCGGCGAACGGCTTCTCGTGGAACAGGCACTCCATGCCGTGCTTCTTGGCGATCGTCTTGAACGTGGTCATCAGCAGCTGCTGATGGTCGGCGGCGATATTCGCCCGCTCGAACATCGGCGCGATCTCGAACTGCCCGGGTGCGACCTCGTTGTGCCGCGTCTTGGCCGGGATGCCCAGCTTGAACAGCTCCCGCTCGGTATCCATCATGAAGCCCAGCACCCGGTCGGGAATGGCGCCGAAGTAATGGTCGTCGAACTCCTGGCCCTTGGGCGGCTTCGCACCGAACAGCGTGCGGCCCGCGTTGATGAGGTCCGGCCGCGACAGGAAGAAGTGCCGGTCGACCAGGAAGTACTCCTGCTCCGGCCCGCAGAACGAGACGATGTTGTCGAAATCCTTGTGCCCGAACAATTTCAGGATGCGCTCAGCCTGAGCGCCCATGGCCTGCTGGCTGCGCAGCAACGGCGTCTTGTAGTCCAGCGCCTCACCGGTCATCGACACGAAGACGGTGGGGATACACAGCGTGTTGCCGTTCGGGTTCTCCAGGATGTAGGCCGGGCTGGTGACATCCCAGCCGGTGTATCCGCGCGCCTCGAAGGTGCTGCGCAGCCCGCCCGACGGGAAACTGGACGCGTCGGGCTCACCCTGGATGAGGGTCTTGCCGGCGAACTCGGCCAGCGTCTGGCCGTCGGAGACCGGTTCCAGGAAGCTGTCGTGCTTCTCGGCGGTCAGCCCGGTCATCGGGTAGAAGACGTGCGCGTAGTGGGTGGCACCCTTGGACAGCGCCCAGTCCTTCATGACCGAGGCCACCGAATCCGCGACGGCCGGGTCGAGCGCGGCGCCCTTCTCGATGGTCGCGACCACGGACTTGTACACCGACTTCGGCAACCGCAGCTGCATCTCGGCTTTGGTGAACACGTTCGACCCGAAGATCTCGCCGGGCGCCTCGGTGGGGTCGAAGCTGAAGGCCGGCGGCACGTAGCCTTCGACATTGGTGATCGCCTGCAGGCGGACAGCATTTGCGCTCAATGGAATTCCTTTGCACTGCGGTCCGCCAGCTACTCGACGGACGTTGACCGGCCAACGATAGGAACACCGGATGCCGAACTTGTTACGCCGGCGTCAACACCGGAATGCGGTGCACATCGGTGCTCGACAACGTGTGCGCGTCGTGGCGGCGGTGGGCCCCCTCGGCCTGCGACTTCGAGTCACTGACTGGGGACCGGCAGGCTAGCCGTCCTCGTTTGCGCCCCATTTTCGTGGCGAAACTCGCGTACCGGTCGCTCTAAGCAGCCTTGAAGCAACCGGTACGCGAGTTTCGCCCGTACCGCAGCGAATGCCGACGCAGTTGCAGTCGCGCGGGAGCTCCGAGCTACCCGCGCCGGTCGCCTGCGGCATCCCAGGCGGCCGCGATATGCGCTTCGAGGTCCACGTCGTCGGCCACCTCGGCGAGGGCGGCCGCGACGATCGAGGCCGGTGCCCGGTCCGGCACGACGAGTCCGATCACCGGCCGCGGCCCGTGCTGCACCATCGGTCGTGCGGCGAAGCCCGCCGGCACCCCGAGCTGCGGCAACCAGGCCGTGGACGCGATCGTCGCCCGCCCCGAGTGCGACAGATGGGCGTAGAGCGCGTCGACCGACGCCGCCTCCACGACAGGTCGGTACTGCACCCCTTCGGCGGCCATGTTGGCGTCCAGGATGCGCCGGTTGCGCATCGTGGTCATCAGCACGCACAGCTCCAGGCCCGCCGCGTCGGACCAGGCGACCTCGGGCGCGTTCATCAAGTGGTTCGCCGCCGGAGCCACCAGGACGTATTGCTCCCGGTACAGCACCACGGACCTGGTCCCGGGCGGGGCCTCGTCGTCGAGGTAGGTCAGTCCGGCGTCGATCTCGAAGTCGGCCAGCTGTCGCGCGATCTCGCGGGACGACAGGGCCTCGATGCGCACCGATGCCGCGGGGTTGCGGCGCAGGAACTCGCCGCTGATGAACGGGCTCGCGGGCACCGCGGTGGGAATGGCGCCCAGGCGGGCGGTCACGGTCAACCGGCCGCGCATGCGTTCCAGGTCGGCCAGCATGTCGTCGCGTTCGGCAATGATCCGCTGGGCCCATGTCACGACGCGCCGGCCCTCCTCGGTGAAGCCCTCGAAGCGGTGACCGCGCTGCACGATGACGATGCCCAGATCCTTCTCCAGACGCCGGATCGCGACGGACAGTGTCGGCTGGCTGACATGGCAGCGCGCGGCGGCCCGCCCGAAATGCCGTTCGGCGGCCAGCGCCAGGAGGTAGTCAAGGTGTTGCAGAAGCATGTCACTTGCCATCGATAGACACCGTCTATCACTGCATGTGAAATGGCAAATACTGATCACCGTGAGCCACGGCCGTCGACGGTTAGCCTGGACGATATGACCGGAGACGTCGACGCGAGCTACGACGAGCGCGATATCGAGATCACCGGCGCCAAGCACGAGGCCGCCGGCGTCAAGGCGGTCATGGTCAGCATGCAGCGTGGATTCAGCGAGATGGGTCCGCTGCGCACCGCCGCCACCCTGTCCAGGCTGAACCAGCGGCACGGATTCGACTGCCCCGGCTGCGCCTGGCCCGAGGAGCACGGTGGCCGCAAACTGGCCGAATTCTGCGAGAACGGTGCCAAGGCCGTCGCGGAAGAAGCCACCAAACGCGTCGTGACCACCGACTTCTTCGCGCGCCACTCGGTCGCCGAATTGTCCGCCAAGCCCGAATACTGGCTGTCTCAGCAGGGCCGGCTCACCCATCCGATGGTGCTGCGGCCCGGTGCCACCCACTACGCACCCATCGAGTGGGATGACGCCTACCGGCTGATCGCCGACCACCTGCACGATCTGGCCTCCCCCGACGAGGCAGTGTTCTACACCTCGGGACGCACCAGCAACGAGGCCGCTTTCCTCTACCAACTGCTGGTGCGCAGTTTCGGCACCAACAACCTGCCGGACTGCTCGAACATGTGCCACGAATCATCGGGCACCGCACTCACCGACTCGATCGGCATCGGCAAGGGTTCGGTGACCGTCGATGACGTGGTGCACGCCGACGTGATCCTGATCGCCGGCCAGAACCCGGGGACCAACCATCCGCGGATGCTGTCCACCCTGGAAAAGGCCAAGGCCAACGGCGCCACCGTCATCGCGGTCAACCCGTTGCCCGAGGCCGGGCTGATCAGATTCAAAGACCCGCAGAAGGTGCACGGCGTGGTCGGCCACGGCACCCCGATCGCCGACGAGTTCGTGCAGATCCGGATCGGCGGCGATATGGCGCTGTTCGCAGGATTGGGCCGCTTGTTGTTCGAGGCCGAAGATCGCGCGCCCGGCACGGTGGTCGACCGCGACTTCGTCGATACGCACTGCGCGGGCTTCGCTGAGTACGAACGCCAGACCCGCGCCGTCGATCTGGGCACGGTGCTGGAAGCAACCGGTGTCGACGAGGGCCAATTGCGCCGGGTCGCCGACATCCTCAGCCGCTCCGAGCGAACGGTGATCTGCTGGGCGATGGGCCTCACCCAGCAGCGGCATGCGGTCGCCACCATCGGTGAGGCCACCAATCTGCTGTTGCTGCGCGGCATGATCGGCAAGCCGGGCGCCGGGGTGTGCCCGGTACGCGGCCACTCGAATGTGCAGGGTGATCGCACCATGGGCATCTGGGAGAAGATGCCCGAATCATTCCTGGACGCACTGGATTCCCGGTTCGGGATCACCAGCCCGCGCCGGCACGGGCATGACACCGTGGACGCCATCCGGGCCATGCGCGACGGCCACGCCAAGACCTTCATCGGAATGGGTGGCAACTTCGTCTCGGCCACCCCCGACACCGAGGTCACCGAGGCCGCACTGCGCAACTGCACACTCACGGTGCAGATCTCGACGAAACTCAACCGCAGCCACCTGGTGCACGGCAAGACAGCGCTGATCCTGCCGACACTGGGCCGCACCGACCGCGACCTCCAGGCCTCAGGCAAACAACTGGTCTCCGTGGAGGACTCGATGTCCATGGTGCATCTGTCCCGCGGCAGCCTGACACCGGCCAGCGATCGGCTGCGCAGCGAGGTCGCCATCGTCTGCCAGCTGGCCCGCACCCTGCTCGGCCCCGACCACCCCGTCGAGTGGGAGGAGTTCAACGCCGACTACGACCGCATTCGCGATGCCATCGCCGACGTGGTGCCGGGCTGCGAGGACTACAACACCCGGGTGCGTCAACCAGACGGTTTCCAGCTGCCCCACCCGCCCCGGGATTCCCGCGAATTCCACACCGCCACCGGCAAAGCCAATTTCGCGGTGCACCCGCTGGAATGGGTCCCGGTACCCGAGGGCCGGCTGATCCTGCAGACCCTGCGCAGCCACGACCAGTACAACACCACCATCTACGGGCTCGACGACCGCTACCGCGGCGTCAGCGGCGGGCGCCGGGTGGTTTTCCTCAACCCCGCCGATATCGCCGCGTTCGGGCTGCGCGACGGTGACCGCGTCGACCTGGTCTCGGAGTTCGGCGGCCAGGAACGCCGGGCGAAGAACTTCCGGGTGGTGCCCTACGCCACGCCGGTCGGTAACGCGGCGGCTTACTATCCGGAAACCAACCCCCTGGTGGCGCTGGATCATGTTGCGGCACGGTCGAACACGCCGGTATCCAAGGCCGTGGTGATCCGGCTGGAAGCGCTCCCCCGGGCGAGCGAAGCGACGGGAAGTAACGATGGGTAGGGTGACCGCGCGCCGGCGGGTGCAGCACGTGACCGCCGACGATGCCACCGCCCGGCCCGAGACGCTGGCCGTCGAGGAACCCTTGGAGATCCGCGTCAACGGCACCCCGCTGACTGTCACGATGCGCACACCCGGATCCGATGTCGAACTGGCACAGGGATTTCTGCTCACCGAGGGACTGGTCACCCGGCGTGCGGACATCGCCGCCGTGCAGTACTGCCGCGGCGCCGGGGAAGACGGTGTCAACTCCTACAACGTGCTCGACGTGACCCTGGCGCACGGTGTCCCGATGCCTGACGTGGATGTCACCCGCAACTTCTACACCACCTCCTCCTGCGGGGTGTGCGGGAAGGCGTCGCTGGAGGCCGTGCGTCTGAGCAGCAAGCACGCCCCCGGCGACGATCCCCTCATCGTCGATGCAGCCACCCTGTCGGCGCTGCCCACCAGGCTGCGCGACCGGCAGAAGGTGTTCGCGGCCACCGGCGGCCTGCACGGCGCCGCGTTGTTCGACGCGCACGGCACCGCACTGGTGGTGCGCGAGGACATCGGCAGGCACAACGCCGTCGACAAGGTCATCGGCTGGGCCCTGGAATCGGGCCGGGTACCGCTGACCGGCACCGTGCTGCTGGTCAGCGGCCGGGCGTCCTTCGAGCTCACCCAGAAGGCGGTGATGGCCGGAATCCCGTTGCTGGCAGCGGTGTCCGCACCGTCCTCGTTGGCGGTCGACCTGGCCGCCCAGTCCGGTGTGACGCTGGTGGCGTTTCTGCGCGGCGACTCGATGAACGTCTACACCCGGCCCGACCGGGTGCGCAGCTAGCTGTCGTGACCTGAGAGGTTGTTGACGGCGCGCCTGCTTGAAATGGGGAGGACCTCCTGACGGAGTGGATGTGTCTGGCATTCACCCGTAGGAGGTCCTCGTGTCTCACGCTAACGCCCGTACCAACCTGTTCGCACGTCGCTTGATCGTGGAGCGTGTCGCGGCCGGCTGGCCGCCCGCGCAGGTTGCTGAACAACTGGGAATTTCGCGGGCCACGGTCTACAAGTGGCTGCGCCGATACGCCGAAGGTGGTGACGAAGCCCTCGCTGACCGGTCCTCGCGTCCGCACCGGATGCCCCGGCGCACCAGCGACCGAGTCGAGAAGAAGGTGCTCGCCGCGCGGCGACGCCGCAAGCGTGGCGCAGTCATGCTGGCTGCTGAACTTGGGATGCACGCCTCGACGGTGGGACGGATCCTGGCGCGTCACCAGGTACCGCATTTGAGTGCAATCGACCCGATCACCGGTGAGCCGGTGCGCTCGTCGCGGCGCAGCCCCAACCGCTACGAGCACCGCACCCCAGGATCAATGGTCCACGTCGACGTCAAGAAGCTGGGCCGCATCCCCAAAGGCGGCGGGTGGCGCCTGCACGGCCGCGACGCCGCGGTGTCAGTGGCCAACCGGCACAAGAAGACCCGCATCGGCTACGACTACGTGCACACCGCCATCGACGACCACACCCGGCTGGCCTACAGCGAGGTACTCACCGACGAGAAAGACCTGACCTGCGCGGGATTCTTGCACCGAGCGTTGGAATGGTTCGCCAGCCACGGTGTGCGGGTGCGTCGGCTGCTGACCGACAACGCCATGGTCTACCGACACGGCACCAACTGGGGCTGGGTGTGCACGGCCTGGGGACTCAAACGCCGGTTCATCAAACCCGGCTGCCCCTGGACCAACGGCAAAGCCGAACGCTTCAACCGCACCCTGCTCAACGAATGGGCCTACGCCCGCCCCTGGACATCCAACAGCCTACGAAAACGAGGACTTGACCGATTCCTACACCGCTACAACACTCAACGAGGCCACTCCGCCCTCGGCGGACACCCACCCATCAGCCGACTCGCCGCCTGACAACAACGTGTCAGGTCACAACAGCTAGCCGGCCGACAACCTCCACCGGTTCTCCACAGAACCTCCATGCGCGGACACTGCTGATCAACCAGCATCGTCGGCATGCCGAAGATCTTGATCGCCTCCTGCCCGCCCGTCGGACACATCGCACCGCTGCTCAATGTCGCCCGCGGTCTCGTCGCCCGTGGTGACCGCGTCACCGTGCTCACCAGCGCCCGGCACGCGGACGCGATCCGCGCCACCGGTGCCGATGCGCGGCCGCTGCCGCTGGGCGCCGACTACGAGGATTCGGCGCTCGACGCCGACCTTCCCGGACGCGCCGAGACCTCTGGGATTGCGCGGATCAACTTCGATGTCGAGCACATCTTCGTCCGTCCGCTTCCGCACCAATTCAATGCCGTGCGGGAACTGCTGGCCGAGGGCGACTATGACGTGATCCTCACCGACGCGTTCTTTCTCGGCACGCTGCCCCTGCTCCTCGACGACACCGCGACCAGGCCGCCGATCCTCAGCTACAGCACCACGCCGCTGTTCCTCACCAGCAGGGACACCGCGCCCGGCGGGCCCGGCATCACGCCGATGCCCGGCGTGGTCGGCCGGCTGCGCAACCGGCTGCTCACCGTAGTGACACAGAAGGTGCTGCTGCGGCCCGCGCACCGGGCGGCCAACCGGATGCTCACCGCGCTGGGGTTGCCGGCACTGCCGGTTTTCGTGCTGGACTGCGCGGTGCTCGCCGACCGGGTGATCGTGCCGACCATCCCCGAGTTCGAGTACCACCGCAGCGATCTGCCCGCGCACGTGCGGTTCGTCGGCGCGGTCACGCCGCTGCCGAGCGAGGACTTCATGCCACCCGGGTGGTGGGACGTGCTGCGCGGCGACCGGCCGGTCGTGCACGTCACCCAGGGCACCGTCGACAATGCCGATCTGGGCCGGCTGATCGGGCCGACCGTCGAAGCGCTCGCCGAGGAGGATGTCACCGTCGTGGTCACCACCGGCGGGCGGCCGCTCTCGCTGCTCCCGTCGCCGTTGCCGGACAACACCTTCGCCGCCACCTACCTGCCCCACGATGTGCTGCTGCCAATGGTGGACGTCATGGTGACCAACGGAGGGTACGGCGCCGTGCAACGCGCCCTGTCCGACGGCGTGCCGCTGGTGGTCGCCGGAGAGACCGAGGACAAGCCGGAGGTCGCCGCGCGGGTCGAGCACTTCGCGGTCGGGCTCAACCTGCGCACCGGCACCCCGGACGCCGCCGAGATACGCCGCGCGGTGCGCGCGATCCTCGATGACGATCGCTACCGGCACCGGGCCCGCGAGTTGGAGGCGGCCTACGCGCGCCGCGACGGGATCGCCGAGATCGCCGTGCTCATCGACGAGGTGATCACCCAGCGGCAACCCGCCCTGGCATGAACATGCAGCGAGGGTCGTGATCCGGTGTGGATCACGACCCTCGCTGCAGGTCTGGGACTAGGCGGTCTTCTCGCGCCGCTCGTTACGCGGGGGCTTACGCGGCACGATCGTCGGGAGCACATTGTCCTGCACGGTCTCCTTGGTGACGACCACCTTGGCGACGTCATCGCGGCTGGGGATGTCGTACATCGCCGGCTGCAGGACCTCTTCCATGATGGCGCGCAGGCCACGGGCACCGGTTCCGCGGTGGATGGCCTGGTCGGCGATCGCGTCGAGCGCCTCGGGCGTCATCTCCAGCTCGACGCCGTCCATCTCGAACAACCGGGTGTACTGCTTGACCAGGGCGTTCTTCGGCTTGGACAGGATCTGGACCAGCGATTCCTTGTCCAGGTTGGTCACCGAGGCGACCACCGGCAGACGGCCGATGAACTCGGGGATCAGACCGAACTTGATCAGGTCCTCGGGCATGACCTCGGCGAAGTGGTCCTGGGTGTCGATCTCGGCCTTGGACTTCACCTCGGCACCGAAACCGAGCCCGCGTTTGCCCACGCGGTCCGAGACGATGCGTTCCAGGCCGGCGAACGCCCCGGCCACGATGAACAGCACGTTAGTGGTGTCGATCTGGATGAACTCCTGGTGCGGATGCTTGCGCCCACCCTGCGGCGGCACCGACGCCTGGGTGCCTTCCAGGATCTTGAGCAGCGCCTGCTGCACGCCCTCACCGGACACGTCCCGGGTGATCGACGGGTTCTCGCTCTTGCGGGCGATCTTGTCGACCTCGTCGATGTAGATGATGCCGGTCTCGGCGCGCTTGACGTCGTAGTCGGCAGCCTGGATGAGCTTGAGCAGGATGTTCTCGACATCCTCGCCGACGTAGCCGGCCTCGGTCAGCGCGGTGGCATCGGCGATGGCGAACGGGACGTTGAGCATCTTGGCCAGCGTCTGCGCGAGGTAGGTCTTGCCGCAGCCGGTCGGGCCGAGCATCAGGATGTTGGACTTCGCCAGCTCGACGGGCTCGGCCCGCGAGTCGCGGCTCTTCTCCTGGGCCTGGATGCGCTTGTAGTGGTTGTAGACGGCGACCGCGAGCGTCTTCTTCGCGGTGTCCTGTCCGATGACGTAGCCCTCGAGGAACTCGCGGATCTCGGCGGGCTTGGGGAGCTCGTCCAGCTTGACGTCGTCGGCGTCAGCCAGCTCCTCCTCGATGATCTCGTTGCACAGATCGATGCACTCGTCGCAGATGTAGACGCCGGGCCCCGCGATGAGTTTCTTGACTTGCTTCTGGCTCTTCCCACAGAACGAGCACTTCAGCAGGTCACCGCCGTCTCCGATGCGCGCCATGTGGGGGGGTCCTACTTCCTGTCGCTGTCACTCAATGTGGGTTGCCCCGGGTGTGAACCCGACGCTACCCGTTCGTTCCGTCACGGTGCGACCGAAGGGCCGAATCGCGTCGGGGTATTTGTTCGCGTGCAGGAGAACATATATCTCCCGGTGGCCCACCACCCGGCGGCACGCTGTCCGTGTCCCTGGCGTGTCGTCACCGTGACGGGATTGCGGTCTGAAATCACCTGGTCGGATCGGATGTACGCCGGTTCCCACAGTACCTGGCGGTTCGAGTGCGTGACGGCGGGTTTTCGGGGCACCGCGACAGCCGTGACCCCGCGGCGGGCACAAGCGCATAATCAACCGGTGGCGCCGGCCGAGACACCCACCCGGGCCGAGTTGCTGGCCGCGTTGTCGGTGGCCGTGGACCTGGGTCTGGGCCAACCCGGCGAGCACATGCTGCGGTCCGCGCTGATCGCGACCCGGCTGGCCGATCGGCTGGGGCTGAGCGGGGCCCGACGCGACGCCGTCTACTACACGACGCTCATCATGTGGATCGGATGCCACGCGGACTCCCACGAGTACGCCCGGTGGTTCGGCGACGATATCGCCGTCCGCCATGACACCTATCAGGTGGAGGCCAAGGGACTGCCTTTCCTGCGCTTCCTGGTCAACAACATCGCCCGGGGCGAACCGTTGGGGCGGCGACTGAATGTGATGGCCGCGCTGCTGGTCGACGCCCGCGGCCAGCTGTCACGGATGATCCATTCGCACTGCACGTCGGCGGCGCTGCTGGCCGACCGGATGGGGCTGGGTCCCGAGGTGCAGGCGGGGCTGGCCTGCGCATTCGAGCGGTACGACGGCGGCGGCATGCCGGCCGGTATCGGTGGCGACGCCATCCCCATCCAGATGCGGATCGCCCAGTTGGCCGATCTGGTCGAGGTGCACCACCGCACCGGTGGCGTCGACGCCGCCGTGGCGCTGGCCACCACCCGTCGCGGCGGGCAGTTCGACCCGCAGGTCGTCGATGCGTTCGTACAAGACGCCGATGCGATCCTGGCCGGAGCGGCGCGCGGGGACGTGTGGGCCGCCGCACTGCACGAGGCACCGGACCGTCATGAGACGCTCGACGATGACGGGCTGGATGCGATGCTGGTGGCGCTCGGCGATTTCGTGGATCTGAAATGCCCGTTCACTCTTGGTCATTCCCGGGCGGTGGCCCAGTTGGCCGGCGCCGCCGCGACGGCGGCGGGGTTGGCCCCGGACACCGTGGCGCTGACCCGCCGCGCCGGCCACGTGCACGACCTGGGCCGGATCGGGGTATCGAACCAGATCTGGTCCAAGCCGGGACCGTTGAGCGCAGGCGAGTTCGAGCGGGTGCGGCTGCATCCTTATCTGACGGTGCGGATCCTGAGCCGGGTGCCCGGCCTGCAGTCGGTGGCCCGGATCGCCGGGAATCACCACGAATGCGTGGACGGCTCCGGATACCCCCGCGGACTACCCGGTTCGGCACTCGGGCTCCCGGATCGGATTCTGGCCGCGGCGGTGAGCTATCAGTCGGCTTGTGAGCCAAGGCCGTATCGGGCCGAGCAGTCCCCGCAGGCCGCGTTGCGCCGGCTGCGCGACAGAGTGGTCGCCGGTGAGTTGGATGTGACCGCGGTCGAGGCGGTGGCCCACGCCGCCGGTCACCGATCCCCGGGCCCGACCCTGCGGCCTGATGGACTCACGCCGCGTGAGGTGGACGTGCTGCGGTTGGTCGCCCGCGGTGCGTCGAACAAGGAGATCGCCGCGGCACTGGTGATCAGCGAGAAGACCGCGCGCAACCACGTCGAGCGCACCTACGTCAAGATCGGCGCGTCCAATCGCATCGGGGCCAGCATGTACGCGCTGCGCCACGGACTGGTCGACGCCTGACCTCGACTCCCGTACGAACTGGGGCAAACGCCTCATGCGCGAGAGCCCTCGGCGGCGCACGATCGGGGCATGAGCAACTCGAAGAGCAAGGCGGCGATCAGCCTGACCACCGGTCTGGAGGACGCCGAACGGGTCACCATCGCGTTCCTGATGGCGGTCGGCGCGGCCGAATCCGGCCGTCCGACAATGATGTTCCTGACCAAGGAGGCGGTGCGCCTGGTCGTCCCGGGTGTCGCGGTGGGCACCGCCTGCGAGGGCTGCCCGCCGTTGCCGGGCCTGATCGAGCGCTACGCGAAGGCGGGCGGACGGTATCTGGTCTGCCCCATCTGCATCGACTCCAAGAAGCTGGACGCGACCGGCTTCATCGCCGGCGCAGTGCCCGGGGGCACCGTGCAGCTATGGGAGTGGATCGGCGACGGCGCCACCACCTTCAGCTACTGATCCGCGCGAGCGGCTAGCGCGGTCCCAGTCCCCCGGGTCCGACGGGTCCCGGGCCAACCGGGCCCGGACCGACCGGGCCCGGACCCACGGGGCCGACGCCGACCGGACCCACGACCCCGCCGACACCGACCGGGCCCGCCGGGCCGACGACGGGGTTCACACCCACCGGCAGGCACTGCACCACCACCGGGTTCCAGTACATTCCGTACGGGCACACGGGATCCTCGGCCAGGCTGATGGCCGGCGCGACAAACTGGCCGAACATCCCGGCCGAGAACAGGAACGCACCGAGCATCGCCCGGTGTCTGTGCATCGTCATAGTCGTCTCCCTCGGAGTTTCCCGACGCAACAAGAATCGCATGCGTACCGGGCGCCCGCAGCATTTTGACGCCAACGACAAAACACTGGGCCCCGGTTCGCGTGCGAACCGGGGCCGAGTGGATAAGAGGGGTGTGACTAGGCGTTCTGCGCCGAGAGCTTGCGGTAGGCCAGGACCGTATCGATGATCCCGTACTCCTTGGCTTCCTCGGCGGTGAGGATCTTGTCGCGGTCGGTGTCCTTGCGGATGACGGCCGGGTCCTTGCCGGTGTGCCGGGCCAGGGTGCTGTCCATCAGGCTGCGCATCCGCTCGATCTCGGCGGCCTGGATCTCCAGATCCGACACCTGACCCTGGATCGCACCGCCCACCGCGGGCTGATGGATCAGCACGCGAGCGTTCGGCAGCGCCAGGCGCTTGCCGGGGGTACCGGCGGCCAGCAGCACCGCGGCGGCCGATGCGGCCTGGCCCAGGCATACCGTCTGGATGTCGGCACGCACGTACTGCATGGTGTCGTAGATCGCCATCAGCGAGGTGAACGAACCACCGGGCGAGTTGATGTACATGGTGATGTCACGGTCGGGATCCAGCGACTCCAGGACCAGCAGCTGGGCCATGATGTCGTTGGCCGAGGCATCGTCGACCTGCACGCCGAGGAAGATGATGCGTTCCTCGAACAGCTTGTTGTACGGGTTGGATTCCTTGACGCCGAAGCTGGAGTGCTCGATGAACGACGGCAAGATGTAGCGCGATTGCATCGGGTTCATTTGATTCCTGCTCCTGGTCCCTCACCGTTGACGCTGACGCTCGTGATGATGTGGTCGACAAAGCCGTACTCCAGCGCCTCGGGGGCGGTGAACCAACGGTCGCGATCGGCGTCGGCCTCCACCCGCTCCAGGGTCTGACCGGTGAACTGGGCGTTGAGCCGGTTCATTTCCTTCTTGGTCAGGGCGAACTGCTCGGCCTGGATGGCGATATCGGCGGCGCTACCACCGATACCCGCCGACGGCTGGTGCATCATGATCCGCGCGTGCGGCAGCGCGTACCGCTTGCCCTTGGTGCCCGCGGCGAGCAGGAACTGCCCCATCGACGCGGCCAGGCCCATCGCGTAGGTGGCCACATCGCACGGCGCCAACACCATGGTGTCGTAAATGGCCATGCCCGCGGTCACCGACCCACCCGGCGAGTTGATGTACAGGTGGATGTCCTTGGTGGGATCCTCCGCGGCCAGCAGCAGAATCTGCGCGCACAGCCGGTTGGCGATGTCGTCATCGACCTGGGTGCCCAGGAAGATGATGCGCTCGGCGAGCAACCGCTCATACACCGAGTCGATGAGGTTGAGCCCCGACGCGCCCGATCGCATCTCAGTCACGACTGAATACCTGCTTTCTCGTCTACGTACACACGAACACTAACCAACCGGTGCGATCGTGCACTCCCTGAAACGCGCGCTTTCGCTCACAGCGTCACGCGCGCGGCGTCACTCCGCGCTGTCGGCATCCTCGGCGTCGGCCTTCTTCTCGGCCTTCTTCTTGGCTTTCTTCTCCGCCTTCTTGGCCTTCTTCTCGGCGTCGTCGTCAGCGTCAGCCTCGGCGTCAGCGGCGTCGACCTCGGCCGGGGCCTCGGATGCCTCGCCGGCTTCGGCGCCACCGGCCGGGCCGAAGAACTCGGCGGTGTCGATGACATTGCCGTCGGTGTCGGTGACGGTCGCGCCGTGCACCACCGCGGCGATGGTCAGCCCGCGGCGCACATCGGCGAACATGGCCGGCAGCTGGTTGTTCTGCTGCAGCACCTGCAGCAGCTGCTGCGGCTCGATGCCGTACTGGCGCGACATCAGCACCAGGCGCTCGGTCAGGTCACCCTGGCCGACCTGGATGTCGAGTTTGTCGGCGACCGCATCCATCAGCAGCTGGGTCTTGACGGCCTTCTCGGCGTTGCTCTGGTTGTCGGCGTCGAACTCTTCACGGCTGCTGCCCTGCTCGGTCAGCTGCTCGTTGAACTTGTCCTCGTCGTGGTCCAGGCCGTGGATCGCGTTGTGCAGGGTGTCGTCGACCTGAGCCTTGACGATCGCCTCGGGCAGCGGCACCTCGATATCGGCGAGCAGCACCTCCAGGGCCTTGTCGCGGATCTGCTCGGCCTGCTGAATGCGCTTGACCCGGCTGACCTGCTCGACGAGGCTTTCCTTCAGTTCCTCGATGGTGTCGAATTCGCTTGCCAGCTGCGCGAACTCGTCGTCGGCCTCGGGCAGCTCGCGTTCCTTGACCGACTTCACGGTGACGGTGACCTCGGCCTCCTTACCGGCATGCTCGCCGGCGGCCAGGGTGGTGGTGAAGGTCGTGCTCTCGTCGACCTTCAGGCCGATGATCGCCTCGTCGAGGCCCTCGATGAGCTGGCCGGAGCCGATCTCATGGGACAGGCCCTCGGTGGCGGCCTCGGGTACATCCTCGCCGTCGACGGTGGCCGACAGGTCGATGGAGACGAAGTCGCCCTCGGCGGCGGGACGCTCCACACCGGTCAGGGTGCCGAAGCGGGCGCGCAGGTTCTGCAGCTCGGTGTCGACCTCGTCATCGCCGACCTCGATCGGATCCACGGTGATCTTCAGCGCGGACAGATCCGGCAGGTCGATCTCGGGACGGATGTCCACCTCGGCGGTGAAGACCAGCTCCTCGCCGTCCTCCAGCTTGGTGACGTCGATCTCGGGCTGGCCGAGGGGCTGCAGCTCGGCGGAGCTGACGGCCTCGCTGTAGCGGCTGGGCAGCGCGTCGTTGACGACCTGCTCCAGGACCGCGCCACGGCCGATGCGGGCTTCGAGCAGCTTGCGCGGCGCCTTGCCGGGACGGAAGCCGGGCAGCCGGATCTGGGTGGCCAGCTGCTTGAACGCGCGGTCGAAGTCGGGCTCCAACTCGGTGAAGGGCACCTCCACGTTGATCCGAACCCGGGTCGGGCTCAACTTCTCGACGGTGCTCTTCACTGCGTTACTCCTTGTATGTGTGGTTCGTGATTCTCGTGCGGTCGGGGTGACAGGATTTGAACCTGCGGCCTTCCGCTCCCAAAGCGGATGCGCTACCAAGCTGCGCTACACCCCGTGCCTGTTTTCCGTGCCTGCCTGGTCGGCACGCACGCACGCCGACCACGCGAGATACTACGGGCACGTGTCGTGGAGCAATCAATTGGATTTGATTGCGCCTTCGCCGGTACAGTCTCCGATGCACCGCAAGCGGGCGTAGCTCAATGGTAGAGCCCTAGTCTTCCAAACTAGCTACGCGGGTTCGATTCCCGTCGCCCGCTCCACGCGAGAACGGCCCTACCGGCGGAAACGCTGGTAGGGCCGTTTTTCTGCCGTCGCGGTCTCAGATCCCCGTGCACAACGACACGAACGGGATCGGTGCGCAGATCCCGATGGAGAACCCCGGCGTGGGGTCACCGTTCCAGGCCGGCGGCGGTGGCGGGGGCGGCGGCGGAAGGACAGCCGCCACGCAGGTGTTGGTCGGTGGATCGAAGACCGTGCCGACCCCGCACTCGGCGGCGCCGGCCGGACTCACCGACACCACGGTGACGACCGCGAGTGGCGCCAGAGCGGCCGCCCCGGCGATGGCGAGATGTCGAATGCCGATCATCGTGTGCAGGCCTTTCATCGGAGGAACCCCGACCCTGCTGGTGCTCAAATTTACGCCTCCCGGCCAGCACTGTCAGCCGCTGAGTTCACACTCAGAAAGCCCAGTTCCCTGTCGGTACGCTGGGACCATGAACGGCGTCTTGCTCATTCTCATCGTCCTGGTGATCGCGGCGATCGCGTTCGTCGTGTACACCTCCTCGCAGGCCAACGGCCGCAAGACCGCCGAATCGCTGGCCGACGCCCAGGCCGACGCGCGCCGGGTGATCGAACGACTCGGCGGCCAGGTGCTCAACCTCAACGGCACCGACGACGCCTCCAAGCAGGCGATGGCCGACGCCTCCGAGCGCTACACCGCGGCCTCCTCACAGATCGAGCAGGCCACCACCGCCAAGCAGGCGCTGCTGGCCAAGGAGAGCGCCATCGAGGGCCTCTACTACGTGCGCGCGGCACGCGTCGCGATGGGCATGGATCCCGGACCGGAGCTGGAATCCCTTGCCGGCCAACGCACCGCGGGCACCGTCACCGAGGACCGGCGCGTCGAGTTCGAGGGCCGCCAGATCGAGGCCTCCCCCACACCCTCGGAGCGCACCCCGAACTACTACCCCGGCGGGCGCGTCGCGGGGCGCCCGGTCCCCGCGGGCTGGTACTCCGAACCGTGGTGGAAACCCGCACTCGTCGCGGGCGCCTGGGGCATCGGATCGGCGCTGCTGTTCAGCACGATGTTCAGCGGTATGGCCGGCGTCGGCTACGACGCCCAGGCCTTCGAGAACGGCTACGGCGACGGATTCCAGGACGGTTTGGACCAGGGCCAGCTCGGCGATGGCGGCGGCGACCAGGGCGGCTGGGATTCCGGCGGTTGGGACGGCGGCGGCGACTTCGGCGGCGGCGACTTCGGCGGAGATTTCGGCGGGTTCTGAGGGCCCGCATTCGACGCTTTGGCGGCCACAACCATGCGTGGGACCGCCAAAACGTCGATAACGCGTAGAACTAGAGTCGGCTCTCCAGACGGGCCGTGACACCGGCCTCCTGCAGATCGAGGCGCTCCAGCATGGCGCGCACCGCCTCGTCCTCGATGCGGCCCTCATCGCGTTCGGCGATCAGTGCGGCCCGTTGCGCGGCGAGCACCGAACGGTAGACCGTGGAGAACACCTCCGCCCGTTTGGTCGGGGCCTCGGGATCGGGCATCTCGTCGACGTCCTGGGAGTGCCGGGCGATGGTGGCCCGGATCTCGTCGACCAGCTGGGGGTTGATCCCGCCCGGCGGGTTGGCCCGGAACTCGGCGAGTACCTCGTCGGCGGCGTCGTGCACCACCTGTTCGGCCTTGAGTTCCTCGGCCCGGTCGGCCTCGTGGTCGTCGTTGAACCGGGACAACTGCAGCCGCTTGATCAACAGCGGCAGGGTCCACCCCTGGATCAGCAGGGTGCCGATCGCGACCACGAACGCCATGGCCTGGATGGTGGCGCGCTCCGGGAATGGCTCCCCGCTCGCCGTCGTCACCGGGATGGCGGCCGCGGCGGCCAACGTCACCACCCCGCGCATCCCGGTCCAGGAGACCACCACGTTCTCCTGCCAGGTCAGCGAACGGCGGTCGATCTTGGAGCGCCACTTGCCCGGCTCCCTACGCGGTGCCGCCCGCCCCCGCCCGTCACGTGCGTCGCCGTCGGGAACCGGCACACTCCAGCGGGCCTCGACATGGCGGGCGAGCTTGCCGCGTCCGAACATCAACAGCACCGACAGCGGCCGGATCACCAGCACGATCAACAGCACCAGCAGGGACGCGACCAGCACCTCCGCCACCGACTCGTCGGCGCCGTGCAGATCCTCGAGCACGAAGCGCAGATGCAGCCCGATATAGGCGAAGACGAACGCTTCGAGCAGCACGTCCACCGAGTTCCAGACGTAGCGTTCCTGCAGCCGGGTCTGGTAGCCCGCCGACAAGGTGCCGTTGCCGACGACGAATCCGGCCACCACCACGGCGAGCACGCCCGAGGCATGCATCTCCTCGGCCAGGATGAACGCAGCGAACGGCACCACCAGCCCCTGCACCGTCTCCAGGCCTGGATTGGCCAGCCGCTTGCGGATCCACAACGTGATGTAGCCCAGCACACCGCCGACCACCGGCCCCAGCACGGCGCTATAGGTGAACAGCAGCACCGGGTTCTCGATGAAGGTGTGACTTCCGGCCACCTGTGCGACCGCGATGGTGAACAGCGTCAGCGCGGCGGCATCGTTGATCAGGCTCTCCCCGGTCAGGATGGCCATCACCTTCTTGGGCAGCCCCAGTTTGCGCCCGACCGCCACGGCGGTGACCGCATCCGGGGGTGCCACGATGGCGCCGAGCACCAGCGCGGTCGCGAACGTCAGCGGGACCACCACCAACCAGGACGACACCAGCGCCACGGTGAAGGCGGTGACCACGACCAGGCCGACACCGAGACCGAGAATGGGCCGGATATTGCGCAGGAAGGTCGGGAACGAGAAGTTCAGCGCCGCCGAGTACAGCAGCGGCGGAAGCACCACGGTCAGCAGGATGTGCGAGTCCAGTTCCGGCGGTTCGAAATCCGGCATGAACGACACCGCGATACCGACCACCACGATGATCAGCGCGGGTTCGAGCCCACGCCGATGCGCGATGGCGGTGACGACGATGGCTCCGACGACCACGAGGATGAGTTCCACGAGCAAGATTCTCCCTGGTCGTCGGTGTTGGCGCTGACCTCGCGTCAGGTCTGGCAGGTGGGACACCAGAACACGTTGCGTGCCTCCAGTTCTGCGGTGCGCACCGTCGTGCCGCACACCCGGCAGGCGTCGCCGGCCCGGCGGTAGACGTAGGTCCGTGGCCGGCCCGGCCGATACGACGGCGCACCGCGATCGTGCTCGGGGCGCACCACCACGATCTTGCCGCGGCGCACACCGACCTTCATCAACGCGACCAGATCAGTCCACATGGCGTCGAACTCGTCGGCGTCGACCCGGGTTCCGGGCCGATACGGGTCGACGTGGTGGCGGAAGAGCAGTTCGCTGCGGTAGACGTTGCCCACTCCGGCGAGCACCGCTTGATCCATCAGCAAACCGCCAATGGTTCTGCGGGACTTGCTGATCCGCTTCCAGGCGAGCTGCGGGTCGGCGTCGGGACGCAACGGGTCCGGACCCAACCGGGCCACCACATCATCGACGGCCCCGGCGTCGATGACCTCGCACACGGTGGGCCCGCGCAGATCGGTGCCGTACTCGGTGCCGATCATCCGCATCCGGACCTGCCCGACGGGTTCGTCGAGCGGCAGCGGGGCCTCGGTGAAGGTGCCGTACAGGCCGAGGTGCACATGCACGATATGGCCGCCGTCGTAGTGGTGGAACAGGTGCTTGCCCCAGGCGTCGGCGCGGCGCAGCACCCGACCGCTCACCGCGTCCGCGCCCTCGGCGAACCGTTGTTGCGGGCTGGTGACGATGACCGGTTTGCGGCCGAACCGCGACTGATGCAGCCGGGCGAGCCGGTGCAGGGTGTGCCCTTCCGGCATCTGTCAGGCCACGGCTAGGCGGGCGCGCCGGGCACCGGGGGTGCGATGTGGTCGACCTCGTAGGCGGCCAGGATGTCGATGCGGCGCTGGTGGCGTTCGGCCTCCGACCACGGGGTGGACAGGAAGGCGTCGACGATGGCCAGCGCCTCCTCCTCGGTATGCATGCGCCCGCCGAGACCCATCAGCTGGGCCTTGTTGTGCTGGCGGGCCAGCTGCGCGGTCTCCACACTCCAGGCCAGCGCACATCGGGCGCCGGGCACCTTGTTCGCGGCGATCTGCTCCCCGTTCCCGGAGCCGCCGAGCACGATGCCCAGGCTGTCCGGATCGGCGACGGTCTTGATCGCGGCGTCGATGCAGAACGCCGGGTAGTCGTCCTCGGCGTCGTAGCTATAGGCACCGCAGTCGATCGGCTCGTGGCCGTTGCTCTTGATGTGCTCGATGATGGTCTTCTTGAATTCGAATCCGGCGTGGTCGGCACCGATGTAGACGCGCATGGCGGTAATTCTGGCAGACGCCCGCCGAGCGGATCAGTGAGCCGTCAGGCCGTCGAGCAATACCTCCAGCAGGCGTGGGGTTCGTTCGGCCCACTCGTGGTCTTCCACGTGGGCGAGGAACCAGGACAGCAGGATCACATCGCGGGAGTCGACGTCGGCGCGCACGTCGCCGGCGTCGCGACCGGCAGCCAGCAGCGCGTTGACCGCCTCGCCGAGCTTGCCAGGGGTCTGCGCCGCGATGTCCTGCCACACCGACGCCTCGACCGCGGCCATCACCCCGAACTTGACCCGTGCGTACGCGGCGAGCTGAGTGAACCACCGCCGCAAGGCTTCCCGAGGCGGATACGCGCCGACGAGGGCGTGAGCGAGGCCCACGAGCTCGTCGATCTCCCCGTCATAGAGCGCGCGTACCAGTTCGTCGCGGGTCGCGAAGTGACGGTAGAGCGTGCCCTGACCCACGCCCGCGCGTTTGGCGACCGCACTGAGCTTCAGCTCGCCCGGTTCGGTGACGAGTTGGCGCGCGGCCTCGATGATCGCGGCGCGGTTGCGTGCCGCATCTGTGCGTTCGACCATGGTCCACCCTCGCGTTGCAAACGGACAGTTTGTCCGTTTAAATGAAAACGGACACTTTGTCCGCATGAACTCAGGAGGGTATCGATGGATGCGATCGCCGACAAGGTGGTGGCCATCACGGGCGCCAGCAGCGGTATCGGCGCGGCCACCGCACGCCGGCTCGCCGCCCGCGGAGCCGCCGTGGTGCTCGGTGCGCGCCGCACCGACCGTCTCGACGCACTGGCCGACCAGATCCGCGCGGACGGCGGACGGGCCGGCACGGTCACCGTGGACGTCACCCGCGCCGAGGATCTGCAGCGGCTCGTCGAATCCGCCGTGCACGAGCACGGGCGGCTCGACGTGTTGATCGGCAACGCCGGGATCGGCCCAATCTCCCCGATGACCGCGCGCCGCCGCGCCGATTGGGACGCGATGATCGACGTGAATCTGCGCGGCGTGTTGCACGGCATTGACGCCGCCCTACCGGTGTTCGAGAAGCAGGGACGCGGGCACTTCGTCACCATCGTGTCCACCGCGGGCCTCAAGATCGTGCCCACCATGGCCGTGTATGCGGCCACCAAAAACGCCGTGCGGACGCTCTTGGAGGGACTGCGCCAGGAGTCCACCGATGGGGTACTGAAGACCACCGCGATCTCACCGGGTGTGGTGCGCACCGAGTTCGGTGACTCCATCACCGACCCCGGCATCCGCGCCGAGATCGACGCAACGATGGGCTCTTTCGGGATCGACCCGGACGCGATCGCCCGGGCGGTCGAGTTCGTCATCGATCAACCCTGGGAGGTCGAGATCGGCGCACTGTCGATCCGGCCGACAGTGCAGGGCTAAACGACGGTGATGGCGTCCAGGCGTTCCTTGATGAAATCGGCCGAGGTCACCGGGTCCAGCCCGGACACCCGACCGATCGGCGGCTCCAGCGGGGTGACGACCGCATCATGATTGGCCTCGTAGAAGTAGATCAACGACACCAGATCCTCTTCGGGGGCGTGCGGCTGCGGCGGCAGTACCCGGTGGCGTCCCGACGGCCAGCGCCGCCCACTCCAATACTCCAGTAGGTCACCGATGTTGACGGTCAGCGCGCCCGGCTCCCAGGGCGCGTCCTCCCAGCCCTCGGCATCCGAATAGACCTGCAGGCCACCGGCTCCCGGTTCGCGGTCCAGCACGGTGACGGTGCCGAAGTCGGTGTGCGGGCCGATCCGGAACTGCCCGGGCTCGGGTTCTCCGACCACACTCACCGGCGGGTAATGGTTGATGTTCATCGTCCAGGTGGGTCGGCTCGCCAAGGCCGCGAACGGGTTGTCCGAGAGGCCCAGAGCCCGCGCGAACAGGGCCAGCAGGTCATCGGAGAGCCGGCGCATGGCGGCGGTGTACTCGGCCACCAACCCCTGCAGGTGCGCCACCTCGGCGGGCCAGACGTTGGGCGCGAACCAGATTCGGTCGACCTCCGGGTCGCCGGTGGCGGTCTCCGCCCCCAGGGAGAAGCTCTCTTTGAGATCGGGCGGCGTTTCGGTGCCCTCGGCGTAGGCGTTGGCCTCCGCACCGGGACCGATCCAGCCGTGCCCGCCGACGGGCACCGAATAGCGTTGCTTGATCTCCTCGGGCAGCGCGAAGAACTCCCGACTCGCGGCCCGGACCCGGGCCGCCAGACCGGCGTCCACACCGTGGCCGGTGACCACGATGAACCCGGCCCGCTGCAAGCCCTCGTCGACCTCGGCCGCCAGTGCGTCCGCATCCGCACCGCCGGCGTACCACCGTGAGATGTCCACGGTGGCAATGGCGCTCATTCAGCCACTCCGATGTCCTCGTTCCATAGTTCCGGATGCTCGGCGATGAACTCCCGCATCATCGTCACGCACCGCTGATCGTCGAGCAGGGTGACCTGCACGCCGTTCTCGGCCAACCACTCGTGGCCACCGGAGAATGTCGTGGCCTCCCCGATCACGACGGCGCCGATGTTGAACTGGCGCACCAGACCGCTGCAGTACCAGCACGGCGACAGTGTCGTCACCATGACGGTCTTGCGGTAATCGCGCTGGCGGCCGGCGTTGCGGAAGGCATCGGTCTCGCCGTGCACCGACGGGTCGTCGTTCTGCACGCGGCGGTTGTGCCCGCTGCCCAGCAGCACACCGTCTGCGGTGAACAACGCCGCGCCGATCGGGATCCCGCCTTCGGCCAACCCTTTACGCGCCTCCTCGACGGCAACGTCGAGCATCTCGGCAGGATTCACACGGCCACCCGTTCCGACTCGATCTTCGACCGGCACAACACCAGGTAGCAGCCGGCGGCGAGCAGGAAGCCGATGAAGAAGGTGATATCGCCCAACTCCGGCACCGCCCGCACCACGAACCCCACAAACTTCTCCTGATTGCAGAACAGCAAGACCGACACCACCAGGCCGATCAGGAATGACGCCAGGCCAGGCCAGTTGGTGTAGCTGCGATCATAGAGAAAGCCGTCGACGCGGTGGCCGCGGCGCAGATACTGGTCGGCGAAGACCACTCCGAGCCACGGCCCGACCCAGTAGGCGATCAGCAGCAGGAACGCCTCGTAGCTGGCGGCGGCATCGGCCAGCGCCCACCAGGCGATCAGGAAGCCGGCCACTCCGAAGAACGCCGTGGCCAGTGCCCGCGCGATATGAGCGGGCAGTTTGACCCCGGTGGTGACGAACGCCATGCCGGCCGAGTACACGTTGATGGCATTGGCCGCGACGGCGCCGATCGCGATGGCGAGCAGGGTGGCCGCCGCCAGCCACCCCGGCAGCGAACTGGTGAAGGCATCCGTCGGATTGTCGGTCGCCGCGGTGACGATGGTGACCGAGGCCGCGCCGACGATCGCCAGGATGGTGCACGCCGAGAACAGCCCCGCGGCGGCGAACAGCCCGGTGCGCACCGGGGAGACGGTGGCCGGCAGATAACGACTGAAGTCGGCGGCATAGGGCGCCCATCCGGCCACATAGCCGAAGACCGCACCCACCGTCAGCAGAAAGCCGCCGACGCCTCCCACACCGCCCTCCACGGCGGGCGCACTCAGGTCGGCCTTGCCCATGATGACCACCGCGGTGATCGCGAAGATCACCGCGAGCACCGGGAAGGCCCAGCGCTCGAACGCCTGCACCAGGTTGTGCCCGAAGAACGCCAGCGCCGTCTGGACCGCCACCACCAGCACCAGCGCCAGCAGCGGGCCGATGCCCAACAAGGTGGACAGTGCGAACGCGCCACTGACACTGTTGGTGGCGAACCAGCCGACACCGGCGGTGATCGCCATCAGCACCGAGGGCACCGCGTTGCCCTTGAAACCGAACGGCAACCGGCCGATCACCATCTGCGGGACACCGAGCTGCGGCCCGCGGGCGGACAGGAAGAAATGCGCCAGTGCGCCCAGCCCCGCACCGACGACGATGCCCGCCGCGGCCTGCCAGAACGTCATGCCGAAGTAGGAGACGGCGAGCACACCCAGGAAGATGGTCGCGAACTCGAGGTTCGGCGATGCCCAGGTCCACAGCAGCTGGCTGGGCCGGCCGTGCCGGTCGGCCTCGGCGATGAACTCGTTGCCTCCCGGTTCCACCGCGACAAGGCGGTCCCGGTAGCTGCCGTCGGTGGTGGGCTCAGCCGCTGTCATTCTGAGCACTTTGACGCGCGCGGCACATGGTTGCAACCGGAACCACCGAATCTCACACCTGCGGATTTCGTCGCCGTATCCCCCTGCGACACCCGGGATTGCACTGTTGTTCACCTGCTAATGCATTGCCGTGCAAGCTATCCCGCCCCGACAGCGGCACGCTAGGGTGACCTTCGCAATCGGCAGAGATGGAGACACGGATGGGCAGCACCACCGCAGCGTCGATACGGGAGGCGATCGCCGGCGAGAACGTGTCCGCGTGGCTGCGATCGGTCAGGGATCCCGCCGAGCGCGCCCATCAACTCGCCAAACTGTCGAGCACCGAGTTGCGCGCCCTCGGCACCCTGCTCGACCGGCACGGCGGCACCGACCTGTTCGAATCGATCGACGACGAACTGGCCGCCCGCCTGCTCGAAGCAATGCCGGCCCGCGATGCCGCCGATCTCGTCGACGTCCTCGACCTCGACCATGCCGCCCACGTGCTGCGCGATATCAAACCCGGCCCGCGGGAGCAGTTGTTGTCGGGGCTGCCGCAGGCCCGCGCGGAGGCGCTGCGCGGCCTGCTGCGCTGGCCCGAGGACTCGGTGGCCGCGCACATGGTGCCCGAGGCACTGACCGTACGCCCCGACATGTCCGTCGGTGGCGCGGTCGCCGCGCTGCGCGATGACGCCGCGACGCTGCGCAGCGATTCCCGCACGGGGGCATACGTTTACGTCACCGATGAGGACAACCGACTACTCGGCGTGGTGGCGTTCCGCGACCTGGTGCTCAGCGATCCGCAGGACACCGTGTCGGCGCTGACCAACCGCGACGTGCTGTCGGTGTCCCCGCTGACCGACGCCGAAGTCGCCGCGCAGGCGCTGATGGACCACAACCTGGTAGCGGTGCCGGTCGTCGACGACGGCAATCGGCTGCTCGGCATGCTGACCGAGAACACCGCCGCCGACATCACCTCCGAAGAGGTCACCGAGGACGCCGAACGCCAGGGCGGTTCGGAACCGCTGGAGGTGCCCTATCTGCGCGCGTCGCCCTGGCTGCTGTGGCGCAAACGGATCGGCTGGTTGCTGCTGCTGTTCGTCGCGGAGGCCTACACCGGCACGGTGTTGCGGCATTTCGAGGAGGAGATGGAGGCCGTCGTCGCCCTGGCGTTCTTCATCCCGCTGCTCATCGGCACCGGCGGCAACACCGGCACCCAGATCACCACCACGCTGGTCCGGGCGATGGCCACCGGTCAGGTCCGGCTACGCGATGTGCCCGCGGTGCTGCTCAAGGAGATGTCGACCGGGATGATGATCGCGCTGACCATGGCGCTGGCGGCGCTCATCCGGGCCTGGATGCTCGGGGTCGGCCCGGAGATCACGCTGACGGTGTGCCTGACGGTGGCCGCGATCGTGCTGTGGTCCTCGTTCGTGGCGTCGATCCTGCCGCCGGTGCTCAAGAAATGCCGGGTCGACCCGGCCGTGGTGTCGGCGCCGATGATCGCCACCATCGTCGACGGCACCGGGTTGATCATCTACTTCATGATCGCCCACGCCACCCTGTCGCAGCTGCAGGGACTGTAGGACCCTCAGTCGAACTCCGGGGCCTCGTCCCGGGTTCGCTTGAGTTCGAAGAAGTGTGGATAGGACGCGAAGATCACCGAGGCGTCCCAGAGCTTGCCGGCCTCCTCGCCGCGCGGGATGCGGGAGAGCACTGGCCCGAAGAACGCGACACCATTGACGTGGATGGTGGGGGTGCCGACATCGTCGCCGACGGCGTCCATCCCCGCGTGATGACTCTTGCGCAGAGCGTCGTCGTAGGTGTCGGTGGTGGCGGCCTCGGCCAACTCGGCGGGCAGGCCGACCTGCTCCAGCGACCGCTTGATGACGTCGTCGAAATCCTTGTTGCCCTCGTTGTGGATCAGCGTGCCCATCGCGGTGTACAGCGGGGACAGGATCTCCGGGCCGTGCGCCTGCTCCGCGGCGATCGCCACCCGCACCGGACCCCAGGCCTTCTTCATCATCTCCTGGTATTCGTCGGGCAGGTCACGGCCCTCGTTGAGCACGGCCAGGCTCATGACGTGGAAATTCACCTCGATATCGCGGACCTTCTCCACCTCGAGGATCCACCGTGAGGTGATCCAGCACCACGGGCACAACGGGTCGAACCAGAATCCTGCCGAGTCTTTTCCAGCGTCCTTGACAGCCATGGGCTCGGTCCTCTCGCCTCGAATGTGGTCAGTCTCCACGACGGCACAACTGTTGTCGCCCGGCAGATGTTCCCCGGCGGGGACTAAGTTGGTCGGCGTGGCACTCCCCAATCTGACTCGCGACCAGGCGGTCGAACGCGCAACGCTGGTGACCGTCGACAACTACCGCATCGACCTGGACCTGACATCCGGCGACACGACCTTCCGGTCCGTCACCACCGTGACGTTCTCCGCGCTCGCCGGTGCGGACACCTTCATCGACATCGCCGCGGACACCGTGCGCAGCGCGACCCTCAACGGCCACGCGCTGGACGTCTCCGGGTACGACGAATCCACCGGCATCGCGCTGACCGGACTGGCCGAGCGCAACGAACTCGTCGTCGACGCCGACTGCCGTTACTCGAACACCGGTGAGGGTCTGCACCGCTTCGTCGACCCCGTCGACAACGAGGTGTACCTGTATTCGCAGTTCGAAACCGCGGACGCCAAGCGGATGTTCGCCTGCTTCGATCAGCCGGACCTGAAGGCCACCTTCGACGTCACCGTCACCGCGCCCGAGCACTGGCAGGTGATCTCCAACGGCGCAACCCAATCCGTGCAGGACGGGCGGCACACGTTCGTCACCACCCCGAAGATGAGCACCTACCTGGTGGCGCTCATCGCCGGCCCGTACGCCCGCTGGGACGACGTCTACACCGACGACCACGGCGATATCCCGCTGGGCATCTTCTGCCGCGCCTCGCTGGCCGAGTTCATGGACGCCGAGCGGCTGTTCACCGAGACCAAGCAGGGCTTCGGCTTCTACCACCGCAACTTCGGCGAACCGTACGCGTTCGGCAAGTACGACCAGCTGTTCGTGCCCGAGTTCAACGCGGGCGCCATGGAGAACGCCGGCGCGGTCACCTTCCTGGAGGACTACGTCTTCCGGTCCAAGGTGACCCGGTACAGCTATGAGCGCCGCGCCGAGACCGTGCTGCACGAGATGGCGCACATGTGGTTCGGCGACCTGGTCACCATGGCCTGGTGGGATGACCTGTGGCTCAACGAATCCTTCGCCACCTTCGCCTCGGTGCTGTGCCAGGCCGAGGCCACCGAGTACACCCAGGCCTGGACGACGTTCGCCAACGTGGAGAAGTCCTGGGCCTACCGCCAGGACCAGCTGCCCTCCACCCACCCGGTGGCCGCCGACATCCCGGATCTGCACGCCGTCGAGGTGAACTTCGACGGCATCACCTACGCGAAGGGCGCCAGCGTGCTCAAGCAGCTGGTGGCCTATGTCGGCTTGGACGCGTTCCTGGCCGGGCTACGCGACTACTTCCGCGATCACGCGTTCGGCAATGCGACCTTCGGCGATCTGCTCGGCGCACTGGAGAAGTCCTCGGGCCGCGACCTGTCCGGCTGGGGTCAGCAGTGGCTCAAGACCACCGGGCTGAACACGTTGCGGGCCGATTTCGACGTCGACGCCGACGGCGCCTTCACCCGCTTCGCCGTGCTGCAGTCCGGCGCCGCGCCGGGTGCCGGCGAGACCCGGGTGCATCGCCTGGCCGTCGGTGTCTACGACGAGGACGCCTCCGGCAAGTTGGTGCGGGTGCATCGCGAGGAGTTCGACATCGAGGGCGCGCGCACCGATGTGCCCGCAATGGTCGGCGTTGGGCGTGGCCGGTTCGTGTTGGTCAACGATGACGATCTCACCTACTGCTCGTCGCGGCTGGATCCGCAGTCACTGCAGACGGTGCTGTCCCGTATCGCCGATATCGCCGAGCCACTCCCCCGCACGCTGGCCTGGTCGGCGGCCTGGGAGATGACCCGGGAAGCCGAGATGAAGGCGCGCGACTTCGTCACGCTGGTGATCGGCGGTATCCACGGAGAGACCGAAGTCGGTGTGGCGCAACGGTTGCTGCTGCAGGCGCAGACCGCGCTGAACTCGTACGCCGATCCGCAGTGGGCCAAGGAGACCGGCTGGCCGGCCTTCGGTGACGCGCTGCTGGACCGGGCGCGCGAATCGGCCCCCGGGTCGGATCACCAGTTGGCCTTCGTCAACGCGCTGTGCACCTCGGTGCTGGCGCCCAATCACGTCGCCGTGTTGTCGACCCTGCTGGACAACGAACCCGCCGAGGTCAACCTGTCCGGACTGGTGATCGACACCGATCTGCGCTGGCGCATCGTCACCGCGCTGGCGGGTGCCGGTGTGATCGACGCCGAGGGCAGTGACACCCCGTTCATCGACGCCGAGGCCGAACGCGACCCGACCGCCGCCGGCAAGCGCCACGCGGCGGCGGCCGCCGCGGCCCGGCCGCAGCTGACGGTGAAGAACGCGGCCTGGCAGCAGGTCATCGAGGACGACACGCTGGCCAATATCACCACCCGCGCGATCGTCGGCGGCTTCGCCCAGCCCGGCCAGGCCGACCTGCTCGCGCGCTTCCGGGACCTGTACTTCGCGTCCATCCCGGGGGTCTGGGAGCGCCGCTCCAGCGAGGTGGCCCAGACCGTGGTGATCGGCCTGTACCCGTCCTGGGATATCAGCCAGGGCGGGCTGAATGCCGCCGATGCGTTCCTGTCCGGCCCCGATGTGCCCCCCGCTCTGCACCGGCTGGTGCTGGAGGGTCGCGCCGGGGTGGAACGGTCACTGAAGGCGCGCGCCTTCGATGTGAGCTGACCGGACCGCGAGCGTGCGTGTCGGCTCCCCGACACGCCGCTCGCGCACCCGAGTTATCGCACGCTCGCCGCGCATGATTTCCCGGTGGCCGTCAACAACTCGCGCAGAGCCCGCGCCGCCCGGCGGCGCACCCGCCGGGTCAAGGCCGTCGTCAACGACCTCACCGACGCGCAGTGGGCTGCGATCCGGGAGGCCTGGGGCGGCTGCGCCTACTGCGGGGTGACCGACAAGCCCATGCAGCGCGACTGCGTCATGGCGATCTCCCGCGGCGGCCGGTACACGGTGGAGAATGTGGTGCCCGCGTGCGCGGCCTGCAACGCCAGCAAGTGCAATGAGGAAGTCACGCACTGGATGCGACGCAAGCGGCTCGACGAGCGGACATTCCTGATGCGGTACGTGGAGATCCGCGCGGCGATGACGCTTCCTGCCCTCTGACGCAATCAGCCCCGGTACCGACGCGCGGTACCGGGGCCGATATGCACAGCTGTCAGTGCGGCGAGACTGCCGCGGAGGTGACGTTGACGGCGCTGACCAGAGCGTCGATCAGGTTGCCATCGCGCAGCGAGCCCAGTGCGGCCGAGATGCCCAGCGGTGCGGCGGTCTCGATACCGCGGCCCTTCACCTCGGCGCCGTAGACGACCTCGATGGCCTTCTGGTTCGGCGAGATCGCGAACAGCACGGCATTGTCCGGGGTCGGGACCTTGGCCAGGATCTCGCGGGCGGTGGCCGCGGTGTCGGCACCGAGATCGCCGATGTACACCGCGAACCGGGCCTTCGCATAGCGCGAACCGAACTTCAGCGCATTGTCGAGGGCGACCAGGTCCTTGACCGAGAACGGGTAGTGCACCGACAGCTCGCCGGGCTCGGTGACACCCGAGATCCGGCCGCTGGAGGTCAGCGCGTAACCGTAGGGCAGGTCGACGTCGGTCGTCGTCCTGGCGATCTCGTTGGTATGGCTACCACTTGCCACTTGCGCCACCTCCCACCGTCACGTGATCGCCGTGGCCGCCATGGCCGCCGTGGCCATGGTCGGCCGGCTCGTCGGCAGCCCACAGGATCGGATCGTGGGTCCACTCGGTGCCGAGCTTGTATGACTCCGGGTGCGGTCCCTTGTGCCGGTAGGCCAACGCGGCCAAGACCAGGAATACGACGATCGGGACCCCACCCATCAGGGCATGGGCAAGTGCTGTACTCACGATGCAAACCGTATCGCAGCGCAGATCACGCCGCGCCCTCGCCCAGATATCTGACCCACGCCGGGTCCAATTCCTTCACCGACGACAACAGCCGCCAGTGCTGTCCCTTGGGCGGCATCGGTACCGCGTGCAGCGACCAGCCGAGCTCGGCCAGCGTCCGGTCGGCCTTGCGGTGGTTGCACGACGAGCACGCCGCGACGCAGTTCTCCCAGGAGTGCTCACCACCGCGACTGCGCGGCACCACATGGTCCACGGTGTCGGCCTTCTGCCCGCAGTACGCGCAGCGGAACCGGTCGCGGTGCATGAGGGCGGCGCGGGTCATCGGGATGCGGGCGCGATACGGCACCCGGACGAAGGTGCGCAACCGGATCACCGAGGGCACCACGATGGTGCGGTGCGCCGAATGGATGACCGGCCCGGACGGGTCGTCATGCACGACGTCGGCCTTACCGCACATCAGCATGATGACAGCCCGGCGCATCGGCAGCGCGGTGAGCGGTTCGTAGGTGGAATTGAGCAACAGCACCCGGCGCCGCCCCCAGACCGAACCCTGGTGGGCGGCGGGTGGAACCTCGGCGACTTGTGAGCAGTGCGCGCCGGCAGAATCGGCCACGGCCGTGGGGAATCGGTAGCCCTGTCGTCGGGCAGGGCTCTTTTTGCGCTGCGACATTCGTCCTCCGGAAAGACAGTCCACCACGATTTGGGGTCGCTCGCACGACAATTTCGTGGGTGTTCGCTGGTCAGTCCGGTGAACTTCCGGTGAAACTGCTGTTAGCTGCGCTAATCGTCGCCGGATCCGGGGGCATCCCACCCGGTCGGCATCACAGCCGATCGGGAACAATGGGTGCGGTGACCCAGCCGCAACGCTCGTTCTATGACGAAGTCGGAGGCCACGCCACGTTCGCCGCGATCGTGGCGCGGTTCTACGAGCTGGTGCGCGAGGACGAGATCCTGCTGCCGCTGTACCCCGAGGACGATATCGACGGCGCCGAGGAGCGGCTCCGGTTGTTCCTGGAGCAGTACTGGGGTGGCCCGCGCACCTACTCCGACCAGCGCGGACACCCGCGGCTGCGGATGCGCCACGCACCGTTTCGGATCGGCTACCTGGAGCGGGACGCCTGGTTGCGCTGCATGCACACCGCGGTCGCGTCCATCGACTCGGACACCCTCGACGACGCGCACCGCCGGGCGCTGCTGGACTATCTGCAGATGGCTGCCGATTCGATGGTGAACTCGGCGTTCTGATGGCGCCGCCCATCCCCGGTCGCTCCGCTCGCCCCCAGTGGTGGTCGCGGGCGGTGTTCTATCAGGTCTATCCCCGCTCGTTCGCCGACAGCAACGGCGACGGCGTCGGCGACCTGGACGGCATCACCGAGCGGCTGGACCATCTGAGCGACCTCGGGGTCCAGGCGTTGTGGCTCAACCCGGTCATGGTGTCACCGATGGCCGACCACGGCTACGACGTCTCCGATCCCCGCGATATCGATCCCCTGTTCGGTGATCTCGCGGCGCTGGACCGACTGCTCGCGGCCGCGCACGCGCGCGGCATCCGGGTCACCATGGACCTGGTTCCCAACCATGTCAGCAGCGCGCACCCCTGGTTCGTGGCGGCGCTCGCCGACCCGACGCACCGGGACCGGTTCATCTTCCGGGATGGCGGCGGCCCGGACGGTTCGGAGCCCCCGAACAACTGGGTGTCGATCTTTGGCGGGCCGGCCTGGACCCGGGTGCCCGACGGGCAGTGGTACCTGCACCTGTTCGACGCCGCCCAGCCCGACCTGAACTGGGAGCACCCCGAGGTCTTCGACGATATCGAGAAGACGCTGCGGTTCTGGCTGGACCGCGGGGTGGACGGGTTCCGCATCGATGTCGCGCACGGGATGGCCAAACCGGCGACGCTGCCGGATATGGATCTGACCGAGAACGAGCTGCTGCGCAACAAGGCCGATGACCCACGCTTCGACAACGACGCCGTGCACGACATCCACCGGTTCATCCGCACCGTGCTCGACGACTACCCGGACGCTGTCACCGTCGGCGAGATCTGGGTGCACGGCAACGAACAGTTCGCCAAATATCTGCGCCCCGACGAACTGCACCTGGGCTTCAACTTCCACTTGGTGCAGACCGACTACGACGCCGCCGGCATCCGGGCGGCCATCGACAACTCGCTCGATGCGGCGGCGCTCGCCGGCGCGGCACCGACCTGGACGCTGTCGAACCACGATGTGCCGCGCGAGGTCAGCCGGTACGGCAACGGTGCCGCCGGGCTGCGGCGGGCGCGCGCGATGGCACTGGTCAAACTGGCCCTGCCGGGCACCGTGTTCATCTACAACGGAGCCGAACTGGGGCTGCCCAATGTCGAGCTGCCCGACGACGTGCTGCAGGATCCGGTCTGGGAGCGCTCTGGGCGGGCCGAGCGTGGCCGCGACGGGTGCCGGGTTCCCTTGCCGTGGAGCGGATCTGCGCCGCCATTCGGGTTCTCCTCGACACCGGACACCTGGTTGCCGATACCCGCGGACTGGAAGGCGCTGACCGTCGAGGCCCAGCGGGACGACCCCGATTCGACGCTGACGCTCTACCGGCGGGCCATCGCGTTACGCACCGGGCGTGCCGAATTCGCCGGCGACACCGTCGAATGGCTGGGCGACTCGACGTTCCGGCGGCCGGGTGGATTGGTGTGTGCGTTCAACGCGGGTGCCGTGCCCGTCACGCTTCCGGCCGGCGAGGTGCTGCTGACCAGTGGGCCGCTGAAAGACGGGCTGTTGCCGCCCGATACCGCGGCTTGGTTGGTGTCAGCGTAGGACCATCGCCGGGTCCCCCAGGCGCCGGTACACCGTGCCGAACCGCGCGTCGACCCGCAACCACGCCGGGTGCACCCGCACCCGCACGATCTCGTCCGAGGACAGCGCGTCGGCGTCCTGCGGCAGGAAACCCATCGCCGTCAACGCGAACACACAGCGCATCGGGATGCCCACACTGGTCTCGCCCGCGCTCACCGCGAGCACCTCCTGATCCAGCAGCGACGCCGGCGGCCCGTGCGCGCTGCCGTGTTCGCGCGCCAGCGCGGTCCCCCGCTCCACCAATTCCAGGATCGCCCAGGCCGGCACATCGTCGAGGTGGGCAAACCCGGTATCGGGCGGCAACACACCCCGCCACGCCGAGTCCATCGCGAAACCCGGCTCCACGAAACCGGATTCGTCCATAGCGGACAGGGCACCCACGAGACTGTCCGCACCCACCGACAGATCGGCCGGTCGCATCCGTCCGGCCACCACCCGGCTGGCCAGCACGTCGAAACCGGTGGCCACCCAGGCGACCAGCTGCCCGGCGCCCGGGCGTTCACGGAACCGGATCACCGCAGCGTCGTCGAGCCGCAGGGCCCGATCGACAAAGGTGGACAAGTCCTTTCGGTGCGCTGCGTCATCGAGCCACAGGCCGCGTTCGGGACTGCTCACCGCTGGAAGCGCTGGAGATACTCGCGGTGATGCGGCAGCAGCCGCACCAGCTTCTGCTCGGCAATGTTGAACGCCACCAGCTGCGTCTCCCCGATGACCGCCGGCTTGGAGTCCGGGTCGGCGTGCACCGACCGCACCTCGTAGCCGAGGTTGAAGTCCACCGTCCGCAGCCGGCTCACCCAGATGGTCACCTGCAGCGGCGAATCCATCAACCGCACCTGCCCCTTGTACTTGACGTTGACTTCGGCGATCAGCAGGCCGATCGTGTCGATGTCGTTCACGAACGGCTCGTGCAGAAACGGCACCCGCGCCTCTTCGAGAATCGTGACCATGGTGGCGTGATTGACGTGCTGGTACATGTCGATATCCGACCAGCGCACCGGCACCGGTGTGGTGAAACGCTCAGCCACTTGTTCCCGTTCCTGTCGTTCGCGTCATGCTGCGGATCTGGCGGGCCGCGACCGACAGTGTCGCGAGGTCCCGCTGCCCCTCGGTGTGAATCTCGTTCAACGTCCGTTGTGCACGGTCGACGCGGGAACTGTTGGTCAGCTCCCACTCCTCGATCTTCTGCTCGCCGGTCTCGTCCGGCTCGCCCACGGCGAGCACGTCGAAGCACAACGCTCGCAGCGAACCGTAGATGTCGTCGCGGATCGCCAAGCGTGCCAACGAATGCCACCGGTCATCGCGATCCAGCTGCGAGATCGCGGTGAGCAGACCATCGATACCGAGATGGTCCATCAACGCGAAGTACGCATCGGCGACCTCGGCGGCGTCCCGGTCGGCGATATCGGCGATGTCGATGACGTCGAGCAGGCTGTAACGGTAGAGACCGGTGGCCACGGTGTAAGCCAATTCCTTGGGCACACCCTGGGCTTCGAACTCGCCGGACTCCTTGGCCACGATCGCCTTGTCGTCACCACGCAGCCACTTCGACATCTGCGGCGACAGCAGGGCGACCTTCTCCGCGAACCGGTTGATCTCGGCGCCGACCGCCAGCGGCTGCGGGCGGTAATTGATCAGCCAGCGACCGGCCCGGTCGATGACCCGGCGCAGATCCAACGTCATCCGATCGGTCACCGCGCACGGAATCCCGGATCGTCCGGCAGCCTTGATGCCCTCCCAGATCTCCCCGATGCCGAAGATGGCGTCGGTGGCGACATAGCTGCGCACCGCGTCGACCGGGCCGACTCCGGTGTCCTCGGTCATCCGGTAGGCATAGGTGATGCCGCTGGTGTCCACCAGGTCGTTGACCAGCATCGTGGTGGCGATCTCGCGCCGCAGCTGATGGGATCGGATCTCGGCGGTGAACCGGTCCCGCAGCTGGATCGGGAAATACTGCGGCAGGCGCGCCGCGAACACCTCCTGGTCGGGCAGGTCGGTGCGCAGCAGTTCGTCCTTGAGCGCCAACTTGACGTGGGCCATCAGCGTCGCCAGTTCCGGTGAGGTCAAACCGATCCCGAGCTCGTGGCGGCGCAGGATCTCCTTCTCCGACGGCAGCGCCTCCAGCTCGCGATTGAGCCCCCGCTCGGTGACGAACTCCTTGATCTGGCGGGAGTGCACCTGCAGCAGGCTGGGTGCGTTGGCGCGGCTGGTCCCCATCAGGTCGTTCTGGTCGATGTTGTCGGCGAGCACCAGCCGGCCCACGTCATCGGTCATCGACATCAGCAGCGGGGTCCGCTCGTCGGCACTCACCTTGCCCGCCGTCACCAGCGAGTCGATCAGGATCTTGATGTTGACCTCGTGGTCGGAACAGTCCACACCCGCGGAGTTGTCCAGCGCGTCGGTGTTGATCCGGCCGCCGGACAGGTCGAATTCGATGCGGCCGCGCTGGGTGATGCCGAGGTTGCCGCCCTCACCGATCACCTTGACCCGCAACTGGTTTCCGTTGACCCGGATGGCGTCATTGGCGCGGTCGCCGACATCGGCGTCCGCCTCGGTCTCGGCCTTCACGTAGGTCCCGATACCGCCGTTCCAGAACAGGTCGACCGGGGCCAGCAGCACCGCCTTCATCAGCGCGGGCGGGGTCATCTCCTCGACACCGTCGGGCAGGCCCAGGGCGTGGCGCACCTGTGGGCTGATCGGGATCGATTTCTGCTGCCGGCTGTAGACGCCGCCGCCCTCGCTGATCAGGGCGCGGTCATAGTCGGCCCAACTGGATCGCGGCAGGGCGAACATGCGTTCACGTTCGGCGAAGGACGTCGCGGCATCCGGGTTGGGGTCCAGGAAGATGTCGCGGTGGTCGAAGGCCGCGATCAGCCGGATGTGCGGGGACAGCAGCATGCCGTTGCCGAACACGTCGCCGCTCATATCGCCGACACCGACAACGGTGAAGTCCTGGGACTGGGTGTCGACCCCGATCTCGCGGAAATGCCGTTTCACCGATTCCCAGGCACCCTTGGCGGTGATGCCCATGGCCTTGTGGTCATATCCCACCGACCCGCCGGAGGCGAAGGCGTCTCCCAGCCAGAAACCGTAGGACTGGGCCACGTCGTTGGCGATATCGGAGAAGGTGGCGGTGCCCTTGTCGGCGGCCACCACCAGGTAGGCGTCGTCCCCGTCACGACGCACGACGCGCGCGGGAGTCACCACCGCCCCGCTGGACTTGTCGACATTGTCGGTCAGGTCGAGCAGCCCGGAGATGAACAGCCGATAGCAGGCCACGCCTTCGGCGCGGGTGGCGTCGCGGTCGGCCGCGGCGTCACCGGTGGGCATCGGCGGTGACTTGACCACGAAGCCACCCTTCGCGCCGACCGGGACGATCACGGCGTTCTTCACGGCCTGCGCCTTGACCAGGCCCAGGATCTCGGTGCGGAAGTCCTCACGGCGGTCCGACCAGCGCAGACCACCGCGGGCGACGAACCCGAATCGCAGGTGCACACCCTCGACGCGGGGTGAGTACACGAAGATCTCGAATCGCGGCCGCGGCAACGGCAGTTCGTCGATGAGCCCCGGATTGAGCTTGTAGGACAACACATTCTGGGCGCGTGCCGAGTCCGGGCTGTCCACGAAATAGTTGGTGCGCAGGGTCGCCTGGATCAGCCCGGCGAAGGCCCGCAGCACCCGATCGGTGTCCAGGCTGACCAAGGCGTCGATATCGGCGGCGACGGCGGCGGCAGCAGCCTGGGCGTCGAGCTTCCGGCCGGCGTCGACGACGTCGGCCTCCGGGGTGAACAGCGCCTCGAACAGCTGCACCAAGGACCGCGCGGTCCCGGGATTACCGTTGAGCACGCCCTCGACAAAGGCCTGGCTGTACGGAAATCCGGCTTGGCGCAGGTACTTTGCGTAACCGCGCAGGATGGTGACCTGCTGCCAGGTCAGCCCGGCGCGCAACACCAGTTCGTTGAAATGGTCGATCTCGGCCCGGCCGTGCCAGATCGCGGTCACCGTATCGGCGAACCGCTTGGCCACGTCATCGATATCGGCGTCGGAGATGGCGGGGATGGACGGGTGCGGGGACACCATGAACTGATAGATCCACACCACCAGACCGTCTGGTCGGGTGACGCTGAACGGTCGCTCTTCGAGCACCACCACACCCATGCACTGCAACATCGGGAGGAGTTCGGACAGCGAAGCCGACCGGCCGCCCAAATACCAGGTCAGCAGGTCGACGCGCTCAGCGCCGCCGTCGCGAAACACCAGTTGGACCGAGTTGTCCTGCAGCTCTTCGATGATCGCGATGTCTTTGATGGCCGCCTGCGGGTCGAAGGCCTGCTTGTAGATCTCGGGGAACGCGCCGGCGTAGTACTCGGCATCGGCCAGGCTGATCGACTCGGTCTTGACCGAGCCGATCAAGCGGTCCGCCCAGGTCCGGGCGGCCTCGGTGAGCAGGTGCTGGATCCTGACCTCGTTGTCCGACGAGGTGTCGACATCCGACCGCTGCGACCCGTCGGGCATTTTGACCGTGAAATGCACCACCGCCCAAGGTGATTCACTCACCCTGGCGGCGTAATCGATGCTGACTCCGCCCAGCTCGCGGACCAGGATGTCCTGTATCGCCAACCGGACCGCGGTGGTGTAGCGGTCACGTGGCAGGTACACCAGCGCCGAGACGAAGTGGCCCAGCTGGTCGGCGCGCAGGAACAGCAGAGTGCGGCGCAGCGAGCCCAGATCAACTACCGCTCTTGCCATCTCGAGCAGATCCGGGGTGTGCAGCGCGAACAACTCGGAGCGCGGGATGGTCTGGATGACATCGAGCATCAACTGCCCGGGATGGCTGGGATCGGAATGCGACTGCGCCAGCGTCTCGTCCACCCGTCGCGAGATCAGCGGGATCTCCAGCACGTTGGCATTCATCGCGGCCACCGTGAACAGTCCGACGAAGCGGTGTTCGATGGCCTGGTTGGACGCCGGGCCGGCCGGGTTCTCTCGAACCACGACGATGTAGGGGTAGGCGCCGTAGCGAAGGAAGCTGGGCATGGTGGCCTGCGCGAGCACCAGCAGATCCTCGGCCTCGGTCAGCTGCGGCAGCACATCGGTGCGCAATTTGAGAACACCCAGCCTGCTGGCCGCGTCGACGGTGGCCTGGCCGTTGTGCACCGCGCACCGCTGGTAACCCAGCAGCACGAAATGCCCGTCACCGAGCCAATGCAGCAGCGCGGCCACATCGCGGCGGTCCGGGCCCGCGAAGTGCCCGGCGTGATCGGAGTCCAGCGCGTTGGCCAACCCGATGAGCGTCGCGTTCAGCGCCGCCGAATCGGCGGCGACCTGGCGGGCGTCGGCCAGCACCGAGGGCAACAGCTCCACCATCTCGGTCACCGCCGCGGGATCGGCGGTCGAGGACAGCCGGACGTGGATCCACATCTCGTCGAACCCGTCGGGGGCGTCCGGATCCGAGGCCGGCGCGAGTGCCAGCAGCTCACCGTCGGAACCCCGCCGTGCCCGCAGCACCGGATTCATCACCCACGCGTAGCCGACACCGAGACGGTGCAGCAGAACGGTCACCGAATCCATCAGCATCGCGCTGTAGTCGGTGACGACCTGGATGGCCGGGCCGAAGCCGCCCGGCTCGTCCGCCGGATACACCGCCACCAGGGTTTCCCCCGGCAGCCGACGGTGACCGACCGCGGTGTGGGCGGCCAGCAGCTCCGGTGTCACCTTCGTCGCGGGGCCACGCTCGATCGGCGCGGTGACCGCGCTATCGGGCGCCGGTGCGCCACCGTGCGGACCGTGGTGGGTCTCGACGTAGGCGTAAGTCAGCCGCGTCATCGCGTCCTGACTCATGTGCAACTGCTCGGCGGTTCCGGACACGACTGCAACCTTAGTGAAACACCGGCGTCACGTGCGGGCACTCCCGCAGGATCAGTCGCGCGTCAGCTTGCGGTGGGTCACCCGGTGCGGGCGGGCCGCATCGGCGCCCAGGCGCGCGATCTTGTTCTCCTCGTAGGCGCCGAAGTTGCCCTCGAACCAGAACCACTTGGCCTCGTTGTCGTCATCGCCCTCCCACGCCAAGATGTGCGTGCAGGTGCGATCCAGGAACCAGCGGTCGTGGCTGATCACGACGGCGCACCCGGGGAAGCTCTCCAGCGCGTTCTCCAGCGAGGACAGCGTCTCCACGTCGAGGTCGTTGGTGGGCTCGTCGAGCAGGATCAGGTTGCCGCCCTCTTTGAGGGTCAGCGCCAGGTTCAGCCGGTTGCGCTCACCACCGGACAGCACGCCCGCGGGCTTCTGCTGGTCGGGGCCCTTGAACCCGAACGCCGACACGTAGGCGCGGGACGGGATCTCGTTCTGTCCGACCTCGATGTAGTCCAGCCCGTCGGAGACCACCTGCCAGACGTTCTTCTTCGGGTCGATACCGGCACGGCTCTGGTCGACGTAGCTCAATTTGACCGTCTCGCCGACCTTGACCTCACCGCTGTCGGGCTGCTCGAGGCCGACGATGGTCTTGAACAGGGTGGTCTTGCCGACGCCGTTGGGGCCGATGACGCCGACGATGCCGTTGCGGGGCAGCGTGAAGGACAGATCCTTGATGAGGGTGCGGCCCTCGAAACCCTTGTCGAGGTGGCTCACCTCGACCACGAGGTTGCCCAGCCGCGGCGGGGCCGGGATCTGGATCTCCTCGAAGTCGAGCTTGCGGGTCTTCTCCGCCTCCGCCGCCATCTCCTCGTAGCGATCCAGCCGGGCCTTGTTCTTGGCCTGCCGGGCCTTGGCGCCCGAACGCACCCAGGCCAGTTCTTCCTTCAGCCGCTTCTGCAGCTTCTGGTCCTTCTTGCCCTGCACCTCCAGGCGTTCGGCCTTCTTCTCCAGGTAGGTGGAGTAGTTGCCCTCGTAGGGGTAGGCGCGGCCACGGTCGAGCTCCAGGATCCACTCGGCCACGTTGTCCAGGAAGTAGCGGTCGTGGGTGACCGCCAGGATCGCGCCCTTGTAGTCGGCGAGGTGCTGCTCGAGCCACAGCACGCTCTCGGCGTCGAGGTGGTTGGTGGGCTCGTCGAGCAGCAGCAGGTCCGGCTTGGACAGCAGCAGCTTGCACAACGCGACGCGGCGCTTCTCACCACCGGAGAGGTGGGTGACGGGCTCGTCGGGCGGCGGGCAGCGCAGCGCGTCCATGGCCTGCTCCAGCTGGGAGTCGATATCCCAGGCGTCGGCGGCGTCGAGCTCCTCCTGCAGCTGGCCCATCTCCTCCATGAGCTCATCGGTGTAGTCGGTGGCCATCAGTTCGGCGACCTCGTTGTACCGGTTGAGCTTGGCCTTGACGGCGACGCCTTCCTCGACGTTCTCCCGGACGGTCTTGGTCTCGTCGAGAAGCGGCTCCTGCATGAGGATGCCGACCGTCGCGCCGGGCGCCAGGAAGGCGTCACCGTTGTTGGGCTGGTCGATGCCGGCCATGATCTTGAGCACACTCGACTTACCGGCCCCGTTGGGACCGACGACGCCGATCTTGGCTCCCGGAAGGAAGTTCAGCGTGACGTCGTCAAGGATGACCTTGTCGCCGTGCGCCTTGCGCACCTTCCGCATCGTGTAGATGAATTCGGCCATGCCGTCGTCTTGCCTTTCCTCGCGCTGCAGATCTCGTGAAACCCGCAGCCCATCCTAGGCATCGGCCGAACACCCCGTTACGCCGAGATCGGCAGCTCGTCGGACGCCTCGGTGCGATCGGGGCCCTCATCACCGTCGGACCCGGCGGGCGACGCCGGTTCGGCGGCCGGCCGAGACTTCTCCAGCTTGGCCCGGCAGCGGCTCAGATCCGGCCCGACCGCGAAGGCGCGGACCTCGACGCTGGAGCGCCGGATGCCCTCCTTGTCCTCGTATTCGTCGGTGTAGATATGGCCCACCACGACCACCGGGTCCCCCTTGTAGAGCACGCCGACCACGCCCTCGGCGACCTTTCCCCAGCAGTTGACGGAGAGGAAGAGCGTGGTGCCGGTCTCCCAGGTGCCCTCCGGGGTGCGACGGCGCGAATTGCTGGCCACCCGGAACCGGGTGAAGTCCTGGTCATTCACCCGGCGCTTGATGGGATCGGTGACCACGGTGCCGACGACGGAAAACGGGGTCTCGAACATGGCAGTGCCTTTCGCTCATTTCTCGGTGCCGACGGTCCCGTCGGCCGGTGTCCCATTGACTCGCCGGGCACCGACAGGTCACCGCGGCACACCATGGTGGGACCGTCGCCTGTGCACAGATCCGCCATTGTGGACAACCGACGCCGATGGGGTGTCGCGTCCACCGCGGCGGCATTGAGAGATGATCGTGGGTGTGGCTCATGACGGCATCGGTGTGAACGGCGGGGCGCTATGACCGCGCCGCGGCAGCTGACCGACCGCTACGAGCTGGGTGAGATCCTCGGCTTCGGCGGGATGTCGGAGGTGCACCGCGCGCGTGATGTGCGACTGCACCGCGAGGTGGCGATCAAGATCCTGCGTGCCGACCTCGCCCGCGACCCCAACTTCTACCAGCGCTTCCGGCGGGAGGCCAAGCACACCGCGGCGCTGAACCATCCGTCGATCGTGGCCGTGTACGACACCGGTGAGGCGCAGACGCCGCAGGGCAAACTGCCGTTCCTGGTGATGGAGTACGTCGACGGGGCCACCGTCGGGAAGCTGATCGCCCGCCATGGCGCGATGCCGCCACAGCGGGCGATCTCCATCATCGCCGAGGTCTGCACGGCGCTGGAGTTCAGCCACAGCCGCGGAATCGTGCACCGCGATATCAAACCGGCCAACATCATGATCACCTCCGCGGGCGCGGTGAAAGTGATGGATTTCGGCATCGCGCGCGCCATGAACGCCACCACCGGGGACCGCCTCACCGCGACCTCGGCCGTCGTCGGCACCGCGCAGTACTTCTCCCCCGAACAGGCCCGCGGCCATCAGGTCGACGCCCGCACCGATGTGTACTCGCTGGGGTGCGTGTTGTACGAGATGATCACCGGCCAGGCCCTGTTCACCGGGGACACGCCCCTGTCGGTTGCCTATCAGCACGTTCGGGAGCAGCCGGTCCCGCCATCGAAGCGCAGGGCGGGGATCTCCGCCGAACTCGACGCGGTGGTGCTCAAGGCGCTGGCCAAGAAACCCGAGAAGCGCTATCAGAGCGCGGCCGAGATGCACGCCGACCTGCGCCGGGTCGCCAGCGGCACCGCCCCGCAGGCCCGGCCGCCGCAGCCCGGACACCACGATGACACCGATGACGTCCCCGCGGCCCGCGGTCCGAGCACCCTGCAGTTTCCGGCCCAGCAGCCGCGGCGCGGATCTCGCCGCTGGGTGATGGCCGGGGCCCTGGTCGCCGTCACGCTGCTGGTGATCGCCGGGGTGTACATCGTCGGCGCCGTGAACCGGATCCAGGTTCCCGACGTGCAAGGACTGACCCAGCAGGAGGCTGTGAGTCGGCTGCAGGACAGCGGCCTGAATCCGGTGGTGGACGCCAAACCCGACGGATCGGTCGACGCGGGACGGGTGATCGGCACCGACCCGGCCGCCGGTGGCTCCGTCTCCGCGGGCAGCGATATCACGCTGAACGTGTCGACCGGGCCGGAGCAGCGCCGAATCCCGGATGTCTCCCGGCTGTCCTACGACGAGGCCGTGGCGACGCTGGCCGACGCCGGCTTCGAGAACGTGCGCCGGATGCCGCAGGCCTCCACCAGCGAGGAACTCGACCGCGTCGTCGGAACCGTCCCTGCGGCGCAACAGGATTCGGCCACCAGCAACGAGATCGTGATCCTGGTCGGTTCGGGTCCCTCGGCGCGGACGGTGCCCGACGTGACCGGGCAGACCGTCGAGCAGGCCACCCGGAACCTGGACACCGCCGGTTTCACCACCATCCTGCAGGCCGACGCGGACGGCACGCTGCCGACGGGCCAGGTGGCCGGCACCGATCCGCCGGCCGGGACGTCGGTGGCCTCGGATGCCCCGCTCACCCTGAAGGTCTCCCGCGGCAACCAGTTCGCCATGCCCGATCTGCGCGGGCTGCTGTACGGGGACGCGCTGGCACAGCTGAATGCGCTCGGTTTCGTCGGGAAATTCCTGAAGGGACCCGATATGGACGCCGGCAGCGACCGCCGCGCCAAGGTCGTGCAGCAGGTCCCCGCGCCCGGTACCGGCGTGAACCGGGACGGCATCATCACGGTGAACTACGGGAGCTAGCGATCTTCGCGCTGGGACAGTTTGGCCAGCATGCTGTTGTAGGCGGCCAAGTCGGCGTCCTCGTCGCGATCGGCGGCCCGGTCCAGCCGCTTGGCGGTGCGGTCGTCGCTACGCCGCCACTGGATCAGCAGGGCCAGCATGACCAGCACCAGCGGGACCTCGCCCGTCGACCAGGCGATCCCACCGCCGAGACGTTGATCGGCGAGCAGATCGGTGTGCCACGCCAGCCCGAGTGACCGGTAGAAATCGCCGGCGAGCACGGTCTGCGTACCCATCAGCACCACACCGAAGAAGGCGTGCAACGGCAGCGAACCGAACACCATCGCCAGCTTGGCCAGGGGCGGGATCGGCCGCGGCGTCGGGTCCACCCCGATGACCACCCAATAGAACAGATAGCCGCTGAGCAGGAAGTGCGCGTTCATTGCCAGGTGCGCGCCGTGGCTGTCGGCGGCCGCGTCGAAGATGCCGCCGAAGTACAGCCCGTAGAAACCCGCCACGAAGATCGCGGTCGCCACCAACGGATTGGTGAAGAACGTCGACACCCGGCTGTGCAGTGCGGCCAGCAGCCACTCCCGCGGGCCCGGCGGGCGGTCCTTGCCCGCGGTGGGCAATGCGCGCAGCGCCAGGGTCACCGGCGCGCCCAGCACCAGCAGCACCGGCACCAACATCGACAACATCATGTGCGCGGCCATGTGCATGCTGAACATGGCGGGCATATAGCGCCCGACCCCCGACGACGTCGCGAACAGCAGCGCCGCACAGCCGCACAGCCACGCGATGATCCGGCCCACCGGCCAGGAGTCGCCGCGGCGACGCAACCGCACCACCCCGGCGATGTAGATCGCGGCCGCCACGATGGCGGCGGTGCCGAAGATCAGGTCGAAGCGCCAGTCGAAGAGCACCCGCGCCAGGGTGGGCGGGCCGGCCAGGTCGTAGCCGATCTCCACGGCGGTGATCGACGGCAGTTCGGCCAGCGGCGGTGGCGGGGTCCGCCCGAGTGCCACCGCGAGCCCGAAGGTCACCCCGAACACCAGCGATTCGACGAGCGCCAACTGGATCAGCGGGCGGCGGGCGGCGGGGTCGTCGGCCAGTGCGGCGACGCTGCGCCGGCGCTGCAGCCAGCCCAGCACTCCGAGCGCCACCAGGGCGGTGGCCTTACCCAACAGCAGGAGACCGTAGGTGGTGCTGACCAGCTCGGCGGGGCGGACCCGCACCAGGGCGTTGACGACGCCGGAGACGGCCATCGCCGCGAAGCACCACAGCGCGATCGCCGAAAAGCGGCGCGCGGCCACGTCGATATGCTCACCGCCGCGCACCGCCAGCACCCACAGCGCCATCAGGCCGCCGGCCCACACCACCGCGGCGATCAGGTGGATGAGCAGGCCGTTGGTCGCCACGTCGTGGGCGCCCCCGGACGACGAGTGACCGCTGAGCGCCAACGGCAACAGGGTGACCAGTGATCCGGCCAGCAGCACCGGCGTCCAGGACCAGCGCAGCACCGGGATGCTGATCAGCGTCACGATGCCGGCCAACAGGGCCGTCCAGCGCCAGGTGCCCGCGGTCTCCACCATGCTGGCCACCGTCCAGATGTCGACCGGGCTGAGCCTGCTGGTCAACGGCGCGCCGGTGATATCGGACACCGTGAGCGGCACCATCAGCATCGCGCACACCGTCCACACGCCGGCTGCGGCGGTGCCGGTGCGCAGCGCCCGATAACCACCGGCGTCGAGCACCCCGTTGCGCTGCGGCGGTACCAGGAACGCGGCCATCAGGAACGAGCCGACGGCGACGGCGCCGGCGATCTCGCCGACCGCGCGCACGAACGGCAGCCCGTAGGTGGTCGCCGGGCCCGGATCGGGCAGGCCCGTCGCGGCCAGCGCGTCCACCAGGGACAGGCCACCGATGCCGGCGGCCACCGCCCCGGCCAGCAGCGCCACACCGCAGAGGACCGGCCACACGGCGCTTGTGCGCACGCCTGGCGCGACGGTCGTCATGCCCTCAAGGGTAAGTGGCGCCCTCAGCGACCCGCGGACTGGCGTGAGGCCCGCTCACGGGCAATGAACTGCTCCCGGGAGGCAACTTCGACGGTGTCCATGTCGGCAAGGATGCCGCGCATCTCGGACAGGAATGCCGCGCGCCGCTCGGACAGATCCGCGGCCCGGCGCAGCAGACCCTGATCGGCGGCCACCTGCCGTGCGGTGGTGAACAGCAGCGCCGACACCGACTCGGCACTGCGCACCTTGGCCTGGGCCACGTACTGGCGGCCCACACCGAGCGCCAGCGTGGTCAACTCCGCCTCCGGGATTTCCGCCGCGGCGTCCCGCAGCACATCGGCCACGATCCGGTAGGCCTCGAAGAACGGCCGCAGCATCGCCGACCCGAGCAGTGGCCGCTTGGTCTGCAGCACCGCGTCGATGCCGTCCGGACCGGAGGCGATCTTCTCCTCCCAGTCCGGCACCCAGGACATCTCCCGGGCGATGTTGTCCCGGAACGTCGCCGAGTCGGCGAAATAGAACTCGAACTTCAGCAGGTCGCGCAGCCGGATCACCTGGGTCCAGAACACCGCAAGCCAATCGGACTCCGCCCGTGCGGCATGCGCCAGCGCAAGTTCGATGAGCGAGGTCTCCAGGAACGCGTAGATGACCGAGTTCCGGTAGAAGGCGGCCTGCAGTTCGTCGTCTCTGGCTATCCGCCAGACCGGTTCGCGGCCGCCGTCCACCCGCGTCACCGGATGGCCGCCGGACAAGGCGTCCACAGCCGCCCGCACCCCCTCCGGGGTGCGCAACCGCAGCGCACTGTTGGTCATCGGGATCTCTTTGCGCTCAAGATAATCGAGCGCGTCTTGGAAGGTGTGGTGCAGCTGCCCGACGGTGAGCGCCAGCCCACGGGCGGTGAGCAACAACGCCGACACCAGCCCCGTCGCATTCACCGGGGTGACCCGCACGATGCGCCAGGCGACCTCGAAGGCCATCTTTTGCATGGCCAGGCGTTTGGCATCCTCGTCCTTGGCGATGGGACCGTTGGGTTCGCCCAGATATTGGCGCATGGACACCGCTTCGGGGAACCGCACGTAGATCTTGCCGTAGTTACGTTCGCCCTGCGCCTTGATGAAGTTGTAGAGCCAGCTCACGCTCTCCGGGGTCTTCTCCCCTCCCCTGGCGTACTCGGCGTATTCGGCGGTCTCGTGCAACTGGTCGAAACTGATCGACACGGGCTGCAACAAGATGTCCTCGCTGCGCCCGTCGAGGTAGGCGTCGGCGACATAGGACAACAGACCGAGCTTGGGCGGCAACATCTTTCCGGTGCGGGACCGGGTGCCCTCGATCGACCAGTTCAGGTTGAACCGCTTCTCCACGATGTAGCCGACAAACTGGCGCAGCACATACTTGTACAGCGGGTCGTCGAGCTTGCGGCGCAGGAAGATCACCCCGGAATGCCGGAAGATCGGGCCCATGAAGCCGAACGACAGGTTGATGCCGGCAAAGGTGTGCACCGGAGGAAGTCTGTTCTCCTGCATGGCCACCGGGACGATCACGCCGTCGAGGTAGGAACGGTGCGAGAACAGCAGTACCGCCGGGTGGATCTCCAGTGCGTGCCGCATGGCTTCGATCTCGTCGCGGTCATAGTCGATGTTGGGATCGAAACCGCGGCTGAAGATGGCCCGGCCCAGACTCGGGATGAGGTCCACGGAGAAGCGGCTCCACCCGGTGGAGAGCTCGTCGAGCATTTCGCCGGCCTTTTCCACCGTGGCGCCGGGAATCTTCTCCAGCCCCTCGCGGAATCGCGCCGAGGCGAGCATCTCCGGCTTGACCAGACGCGGCGATTTGTACTCCGGACCGAGCAGCCGCAGCTCCACCCGCTCGATCGCCAGGATGGCGCGCCGGATGACAAACCGTGCGAATTCGCGTGGATTCTCCGCCACGGTGGTGTCGTTCCACTGCTGGCGCAGCTCGGACACCTTCGCCGGCTCACCGGCGACCACCCGGGCGCGCGCGGGATCCCTGCGCAGGATGCGGCGTTGCAGCAGTTCCGGCGGCCGGTAGGTGTCACGTCCGGAAATCAGGGACACCACCTTGGACCGGGTGGGCAGACCACCGGGCACCCAGAAGATCCGCACCGGCACCACCGAGCGGTCCGGATCCGCGGAGAGCAGTTCGACCAGCCGCGCCATCACGGTGGCCGGCGGATCCTCCGCATGCGCCGGCAGCAGCAGGACCTCGACGCGGGCCTCCGGCCGGTCCCGTCGCTGCTGGCGCAACCAATCGTCGAGTAGCTCTTGTTCGGCCGGTGACGCGACGGCGGCCAGCACCAGGGTGTCACCGGTCGGACTGAAGCTGGTGAAGTCCTCGCTAACCTGCTTCACGCGCGTTCTCCCCGGATGCGTTGATACACAGCGGCATCGGGCAAGGTGTCGCGCGGCCAGTCCAGCAGCGTGTCCAGGTACAGCTGGCGCACCTCGGCAATCCGGTCGGGCAGCTCATCGTGTGTCCAGTCGTCGGTCGGGATCGGCGGGAACACCGCCACATCCACCGTGCCGGCGTTGAAGGTGCTCGAATCGCGGGCGGCGATGACCTCGGCATTGCGGATCACGATCGGCACGATCGGGATGCCGGCGGCCATCGCGATGCGGAACGGGCCCTTCTTGAACGGTCCGACCTCCGTGGTGTCCAGCCTGGTCCCCTCGGGCGCGATCAGAATCGAAAGACCCTTGCGGGCAAGCTCTTCGACCTTGCGCAGCCCTTCGACGGCCGATTGGGTGTCGTCGCGGTCGATGAAAGCGGCGTCCATCACCTTGCCGAGCGGGCCCATCAGCGGATTGCGCTCCAGCTCCTTCTTGCCCACCCCGGTGAAGTCCACGTTGACCAGCCGGCCGGCGATCATCGGATCGGCCTGGTTGCGGTGGTTGAAGATGAACACCGCCGGGCGCTGCGCGGTCAGGTTCTCCTCACCGAGCACATTGAGCTCGATACCGGTGGTCAGCATCAGCAGCCTGCTCCAGGTGGAGGTGAAGAAGTTCACCCCGACGCGTTTGTTGCGGGTGAGCAGACCCAGCCCGACCGCGCCTGCGGCCACCGTGGGGATGGTCGCCAGGCTGGCCAGGGTGCGCAGCTGAGACACCGGGCTGCTGCCGGCGCGGCTGCTGAACTTCAGGATCGGCCAGCCGCGTTTCTGGGCGACCGATGCCAGCTTCCCGGCCGGGTTGGTGGGCCGCGGGTTGCCGACCAGATACATCAACGCGACGTCCTCGTCACCGTCGGCGTAGAAGTAACTCTTGCTCAAATCCACACCGTTGGCCGCCGAGAACTTTTGCACCGCATGGGCTTTGCCGGGGCCCCAGATGACCGGTTCCTCGACCTCACCGGTGATCAGGCCCTCCTCGTCGACCTTGAACTTGTTGCTCAGCACATTGTCGATGCCCAGGAACCGGGCAACGGGTTCCACCTGCACCGTCAGCGCCGATGAGCTCAGCACGACGGTGTGGCCGCGGGCCATGTGCGCACGCACCATGGCCCGCATCTCGGGGTAGATCCGGTCACGGACGTGCTGGATGAAGAGCCGCTCGCCGAGCTCGTCGAGATCGCTCATCGAGTTTCCGTGCAGCATGCGTGCACCCTTGCCGATGAGATCCTCGAACTCCGATCGGCCCAGCTGGTGGTTGATACCGGCCTGCACCATCCCGATGAACTCGCCGACGCTCATCTGGCCGCGCCGCAACTGATCCCGGGTCATCAGCACGCCGGTGAATCCGGCGACCAGGGTGCCGTCCAGATCGAAAAAGGCACCCACCTGCGGCCCCTCGGGGCTCGCCTCGATCTCGGCCACCGTGCCCGGTAGCCGCATGATCTTCGATCCGCCCGGTTGCCCGTCCGCCGAACTCATTGCGCAGCACTCCCGTTCGGTGAAGAGGTTTCCACGGCGAAGGAGGCCGGCACGGTTCGGCCGTCCCCGCCGAGTGCCAGGATCTCGTCGAAGCCCCGCAGCAGGCAGCGCGCCCACAGGGCGTCATCGACGAATGCCGCGCGGTCATAGCGGGTGGTGACGGTGACGTAACCGCCGCGCGACACCAGCACCGTCATCATCGCCACTCCCGGCAGCGGACCGAGTCCGTAGTGCCGCAGCACCTTTGCCCCGGCGATGAAGGTGTCCCCCGGGTAGACCGGCACATTGCTGGCCTGCACATCGGAGTTGACCACCGAACTGGCCGCCGATTCGAGGACGGCGTCGGGCAGGAAGCTGGCGATCGGCGCGATCGTGCCGACCATGTCGATGGCGCGTTCCTCGCGCTTGCTGGTCATCTGCGAGCGGATCGCCTTGATGCGGCGTTCCGGATCGGCGATGCCGATGGGCGCGGCCAGATTGATGCCGGCGAACCGGTTTCCGCCGGCCGGGTCGTCATCGGAACGCAGGTTCACCGGCACCGCCATCGGCAGGGTGTCGATCGGGACGCCGAGGGCATCGTGGTAGTGCCGCAGCGCTCCGCACAACCCGGCCAGGTAGGCGTCGTTGATGGAACCGCCGGCCGCCTTGGCCGCCTTGTGCAGATCGGCGAACACGATGTCGATGGCCTCACTGCGCGAGGACAGGCTGCGCCGGCGCAGCAGCGGCGAATGGTCGGCCACCGGCCGGGACACCCGAGTGGTCGACAACGCGTAGTCCACCACGCCGCTGACCGCCGCCGCCGGATCACGCACCACATTGGTGACCGCGTGCGCCGCACCGCCGAGCAGACCCAGCACGCTGTTGGTGATCTTCATGGGCAGCCGGTTGATCCCGAGCTTCATCAGGTCGTTGGCCGACAGATCCTGCGGAATGGGCAGCGGCGCAAGCTCGCCGATCTCGACGTCGCGCTCCAGGTTGTAGATGTGGGCGAACATCTCCACGGTGCCGACCCCGTCGGCGACGGCGTGGCTGAGATGCAGGATCGTGGCGGCGCGTCCGTCGGCGAGACCCTCGACGAGCGTGGCACTCCACAGCGGGCGGGTGATGTCCATCGGTGACTGCAACGCGATTTCGGCCAGGTCGAGCACCTCGCGCAGGGTGCCCGGTTCGGGGACCCGGACCCGTCGCACGTGGAAATCGAGGTTGAAGTCGGGGTCGACCACCCAGCGCGGCGACGCCGTCGGCAGCGTCGGCATGACCACCTTTTGACGCAGCCGCAGCACCTTGCGCGACGCCTGGTCGAACACCGCGCGGAAGCGTTCCCAATCGGGGGTGGTGTCAAGTAATTCGACGCCCATGATGCCGGAGCGGGTACGGGGATTGGCCTCCCCCCGGTGCAGCAGCGTGTCGACGCCGTTCAGTTTCTGGGGCAGCCCCGCCGCATCCAACGGCACCTTGCTCATCGCGCGAACTCTCCTCCTGCGTGGCGCTCCCCTGGCGGCCGCGACGCAGCGTCCACGCTAGTCGGCGGCCGGTTACTAGGGGACAGCTTTTGCGCGGTGTTCGGCGGGTGTCACTCGTGGCGGGGACGGGGGTTGCGCACGATACACTCAGCCGCGTTGCCTCCGTAGCTCAGTTGGATAGAGCAAGAGCCTTCTAATCTCTAGGTCGCAGGTTCGATTCCTGCCGGGGGCGCTGTTCTGGTGTTCTTCGGTGCGAGATTGCTGTTTCTGCGCGAGCCACTCGCACTTTCACGCGATATCTGCAATTTCGCGCGGAAATGGGGTCCAGCTACCAGTCGCTGGGCCGGTAATCCTTCAGGAAGCAGCCGTGCAGATCCTCGCCGGCCTCACCGCGCACGATCGGGTCGTAGACGCGGGCGGCGCCGTCGACCAGGTCCAGCGGCGCATGAAAGCCCTCCTCGGCCAGCCGCAGCTTGGTCGGGTGCGGACGCTCGTCGGTGATCCAGCCGGTGTCCACCGCGGTCATCAGGATGCCGTCCTGCTCCAGCATCTCCGCGGAGCTGGTGCGGGTGAGCATGTTCAGCGCCGCCTTGGCCATATTGGTGTGCGGGTGACCCGGGCCCTTGTAGCGGCGGCCGAACTGGCCCTCCATCGCCGATACGTTCACCACGTACTTGCGGCGCGCCGGGGAGGCGGCCATCGCCGGGCGCAGCCGGCTCACCAGGATGAACGGCGCGGTCTGGTTGCACAGCTGCACCTCCAGCAGCTCCATCGCATCCACCTCGTGCACCCGTTGGGTCCAGCTGTTGACCGGCGCGGTGTCGGGCAGCAGTCCGCCGGCATCGATGGCGGTCCCGGCGGCGATCCGTTCGGGCGAGGCGCTGCGGGCGGTAAGGGCCAGTTCCATGATCCCGTGCGGGGTCTGGTGCTCGGCCAGGCTGCCGGCCAGCGCCGCGGGATGGGCGTCGCTGACCCGGTCGAAGGTGACCACGTCCACCCGGGACAGCTCCGCCGGCGGGGTGCGCTCGGCCTCGACCAGCGCCGAGTACGAGCCGGGTGCCCGACGCACCGTCTGCGCGGCGTTGTTGATCAGGATGTCCAGCGGGCCGCGGGCGGCCACGGTGTCGGCGAGCGCCACCACCTGCGCGGGATCACGCAAGTCGATACCGATGATGCGCAGCCGGTGCAGCCAGTCGGCGCTGTCCTCCATGGCCGCGAATCGGCGCACCGCGTCGTTCGGGAAGCGGGTGGTGATGGTGGTGTGCGCACCGTCACGCAGCAGCCGCAACGCGATGTACATGCCGATCTTGGCGCGACCGCCGGTCAGCAGGGCGGTGCGGCCGGTCAGGTCGGTGCGGGCTTCGCGCTTGGCGTGGCTGAACGCGGCGCACTCCGGGCACAGCTGGTGGTAGAACGCGTCGACCACGGTGTGGTGCTGCTTGCAGATGTAGCAGGCCCGCGAGCGCAGCAGCGTCCCCGCGGAAGCGCCGGTGGTCGCCGACACCAGCGGCAGCCCGGCGGTCTCGTCGTCGATACGCCCGGGTGCACCGGTGGCGGTCGCGGCGATGACGGCCTTGTCGGCGGCGGCCACCTCGTCGCGTTTGGCGTGCCGGCGCGCCTTGCGCACCGACTTCCAGATGCCGGCCGTGGCACGTCGCACAGCAACCGCATCGGGGTGCTCGGGGTGCAACGATTCGACCTCGGACAGCACCTGCAGGCAGGTGCGCAGCTTCTCCGGATCGATCGCGGTCACCGCGCCAGGGTACGGCGACCCGGCCTCGACTACCTATTCCGCAGCGTCGAGTGTGGCCCAGAACCGCCTCAGCACGTCCGCGCCGCGCGCCGGGTCCTCGATCATCCACCAGTGTCCGAGGCCCTGGAGCACCTCGGTGCGGGCCCCGGCCCGGTCGGCGGCCCGCCGCCTGATCTGCTCCGAGCCGACGAAATGGTCCTCGGTGGCCAGGATCGCCAGACCGGGACGCGCCGCGGCGTTCTCCAACGCGGCGCCCGCCTCGGCGAGCACCGGCTGGGCGGCCGAGCGGTACAGCCGCAGGATCGCAGCGCCCATGTCCTCGTTCTGGGCCGCCACCAACGCCGGCGCGATATCGGGTCCGATGCCCATCGCGACAGCATTCGCGATGCGCTCGGCGACGGGACCGGCCATCATGGCCGCGACATGCTGCTCGCCGGCGTCGGGCGTCTGCCAGATCTGGGCGAGGTCATGCCAGACATAGTCCGGGTCGAAGACACCGACGATATCGCTGACCCAGCTGCGGACCAGTTCGGGGCGGTGCATAACGGCGTTGACCACGTGACCGCCGCCCCAGTCGTGGCCGACCAGGTCGATCGGCGCATCGATGCGTTCCAATTGGTCTTCGAGCCAGTCCCGGTAGCCCAGGTAGCTCGGGTCGAATCCGTCGGGCAATGGCGCGCCGAACCCGGGTGGCGACAGCGTGACGATGTCGTCGCGGTCCAGGGCGCGTATCAGCGGCCCCCAGATGGCACTGGTTTCCGGGTTCCCATGAACGAATACGACGGTCATGGGCCCATGGTGCACGAAGCGCCCACGGGTGTCTCAGCCCTCGGCGGGTTGCGCCTCCTGCAGCGCCTCATCCACCGTCGAGCAGATGGTCAGGAACGCCGAGAGCCCCACCAGCTCAAGGGGGCGTCGGGTGACCGGTCCGTCGGCGACGACGATCAGGGCGGCCTCGTCGGGCAGCTTCTCCTGCGTCTCCACCAGCAGGGACATCCCGCACGAGGCGAACATGGTGGTGTCGGTCAGGTCGATCACGACGGCGGCCGGCCGTTTGTCCAGCGCGCTGGCGATGAGCTGGCCCATGTGGGGCGCGGTGAGCATGTCGACCACGCCGGAGCAGCTGATCACCACGGTGGTGGCACGCCATGTTTCGGTGCACACCAGCGATGACGGACCAGAAACGAATGGGTTGGGCATCTCAATACCTCGCGGATGCGTTGATTCGGGCGCAATCTCTCACGGGCTGTTGCTCAACCGGGCAAGTTAGAACGCTGACTGTGCCCGAGCTTACGGCAAGCCCGGAGTCGATGTAACCGGACGCGCACTGACCTGGCACTCTCGAGGCGGGAAGACCGCACTTCAACCTGGGGGTCGAGCTATTTCGCGTCACACCACCGACGGCGACGCCGACGGCGATCTGCTGCCCGCGGGCACGCCCATCGACCTCGACAACTGCGCCCGTGAGCCGATCCACATTCCGGGCAGCGTCCAGCCGCGCGGGGTGCTGGCGGTGGTTCGGGAACGTGATTTCGAGATCCGGCAGATCAGCGCGAACGTCGGCGATCTGCTCGGGGTGTCCGTCGATGAGGTCCTCGGCAGGCACCTGTCGGCACTCATCGGCGCCGCGCAGGCCGACCGCGTTCAACAGTCGGCACAGACTTTCGGCGATCTGCGGCAACGCAATCCGCTGGAGCTGGAACTCACCGTCGCCGGACGTGCGCGGCCCTTCGACGCGCTGCTGCATCGAGAACCGGGCGGTGTGCTGCTGGTCGAGCTCGAAATCGCGTACGGGCAGCGGCCGTTCTCCTTCCCGAACACCTTTCAGGCGGTGCGCAACTCCGTCGAGGAACTCAACCGGGCCACCTCGATCGGCGAGCTGTACGACACGGCGGCCCGGGCGGTGCGCGATCTGACCGGATTCGACCGGGTGATGGTGTATCGCTACGACCGCGACTACAACGGGGAAGTCGTCGCAGAATGCAAACGTGAGGACCTCAATTCCTTTCTCGGCCTGCACTATCCGGCCAGTGACATCCCCGCGCAGGCCCGGGCCATGTACGAGAAGAACTGGCTGCGTCTGATCTCCGATGTCGACTATGTTCCGGCCCCACTGGTGCCCGCCGTGGACCCGGACGTCGGCACGCCGTTGGACCTGACGCACGCCACCCTGCGCAGCGTCTCGCCGGTCCACATCGAGTACCTGCAGAACATGGGTGTGCGCGCGTCGATGTCCATCTCACTGCTGCGCCATGGCCGGCTCTGGGGTCTGATCGCCTGCCACCACTACGCCGGACCGCATCTACCCCCTTACGGCGTCCGGGCCGCAGCCGAATTCCTCGGTTCCACACTGTCTTTGCGACTGGTCGACCGATTTGACGAAGATCAGCTGCGCGAGCGCCTGGCGTCGCAGTCGATGCTCGCCCACCTGACCGCCGCGACACTCAACGAGAGCGATTCGGTCGCGTCGGCGTTGCTGGGCTACCCCAGCCTGCTGGACCTGCTACCCGCCGCCGGGGTCGCGGTCAGCCTCGGCGGTGAATACCATGTGCTGGGCGAGGTCCCGCCGGCCGATGTGGTGGCCGCGGTCGCTTCCTGGGCGCGGGACTCCGGCGCGGAGATGACCTCTACCGAACGGCTGTCCGACGAATTCCCCGAACTGGATCTGCACGACGCCGCGGGCGCACTGGCGCTGAATCTGCCCGACGAACAATACGTGATCTGGTTTCGCGAGGAAGCGTTGCGCGCAGTGGACTGGGGCGGGGACCCGCACAACAAGGCCATCGCCGTGCGCGAGGGAGACGGAGTGCGGCTCAGCCCCCGCCGATCCTTCGAGCGCTGGCGCGAGGTCGTCGAGAAGTGTTGTGAACCCTGGACATCCATCCAACTCGAGACCGCCGAGGCGCTGCGCGGCCACCTCGTCGAGGAGTTGTACCGGCGCACCCGAGGAGCGTTCCGCGTCGCCGAGATGCTGCAGCGCAGCCTGCTGCCCGCGTCGATTCCGACCATCGAGGGCTGGGAGCTGTCCGCCGACTACCGGCCGGCCGCCGGGGGCCGGGTGGGCGGCGACTGGTATGACGCGTTCCAGCTGCCCGACGGTCGCCTCATCGCACTGCTGGGCGATGTCGCCGGACACGGGCTCAGTGCCGCCGGGGCGATGGCCCAACTTCGTAACGCGTTGCGCTCGCAGTTGTTTGCCGGGGCCACGCCGGCTGAGGCACTGGCACAACTGAACGCGTTCAGCTTGCACCTGATGCCGCGCACCTTCGCCACCGTGATCCTCGTGCGGGTCGATCTGGAATCCGGGCAGGTCGAGGCAGCCTCGGCGGGACACCTGCCGCCCTATCGCACCGGGCCGGTGATCGAGCAGGCACCGGTGCAACTGTCACCTCCCATCGGGGTGCGTGGTGTGAGCTACGCACCGAGCGCGTTCACCGTGGACCGCGGACAAGGGCTCGTCATGTACTCCGACGGACTGGTGGAACGACGGGACTCCACCATCGACGCGGGGTTGGACCGACTCGCCGACGCGATCGGCCGGGCCGGCGACCGCAGCGCGTCGACGATCTCGAAGGCGCTGGCATCCTCGGAGACCGATGACGACGTCACCATCATCACGCTGCAACGCCTCTGATCCCCGGCGGTATGTTGTCGGACATGCCGGTCACCGTTGTCCTCGAACTCAAGATCAAGCCCGATAGCGTCGCCGAAGCGCGCGACATCTTCCGCCGCGCCCTGGTCGACACCCGGGCCTTCCCCGGCAATCTCGGAACCGATGTGCTCGTCGACGAGACCGATGAGGGGCACTGGCTGATCTACGAACTGTGGGAGTCCGTCGAACACGACGAGGCCTACCGCGCGTTCCGGGCCGGCGAGGGCAAGCTCACCGCGGTGCCCGCGCTCCTGACCGCCCCGCCGGTGAAGACGCGGTACACCACCAGCGACGTCTGAATTCGTCCGCCGGTCCGCCGAGTGCGGCCACAGGTGTAAAGAGTGTGCGACGCGGGTAGCCGCATTTTCAGCTGTAGGCCGACGCCCACTCGGGGCCGGCGCGCACGGAAAGTGACGGATATGCGACTGGTCGCGGCCATCATCGCCGCCGTCGTCGTGGTCGCGTCCGCGGGATGCTCCACCGGTCAGCGGGTCGACCTCGGCCAGGACGCGGGCAACCTGGTTGCCGCGATCGCCGGAGAACCCGACCAGTTGGACCCGCAGAAGACCAGCGCGTATTTCTCGTTCGAAGTCCTGGAGAACGTGTTCGACACGCTGGTCGAACCCGACGCCGATCTGATCATGCGTCCGGCGCTCGCGCAGTCCTGGGAGATCTCACCGGACCAGCTGGTCTGGACGTTCCGGCTGCGGCCGGACGTGACCTTTCACGACGGCAGTCCGTTCACCGCCGACGACGTCGTCTACTCCTACCGCCGCATCATCGACGAAGAACTCACCAACGTCGACAAACTCAGCGCGCTGGCCGACATCAGCGCCGTCGACGACCACACGGTGCGTATCTCGCTGGCACGCCCGACGCCGAATCTGCTGACCAACCTCGGCGGGTTCAAGGGAATGGCGATCGTGCAGCGTCGCAATGTCGAGGAAGGTCGGATCGCCACGCATCCGGTCGGCACCGGCCCGTTCGCCTTCGTCTCCCACCAGCGCGGCGACTCGATCACCTTGCGCGCCAACTCCCGATATTGGGACGGTGCCCCGAACATCGCCGGCGTGACCTACCGATTCATCAGCGAACCATCCACCGCTCTGTCCGCTCTGCAGGCCGGTGAGGTGGACTGGACCGATGCGGTGCCACCCCAACGGGTGAACCAGTTGCGCAACGACGATTCGCTGCACCTGGCGCAGACGCCGAGTAACGACTACTGGTACCTGGCGCTCAACCTGGCCCGCCCACCGTGGAACGACGTGCGCGTCCGCCGAGCGGTGGCCTACGCCATCGACCGACTGTCGATCCTGCAGGCCACCAGTTACGGTACCGCGCAAGCGAATCAACTGGCGATCCCCGAGGGCAACCCGTGGTTCGTGCCCTATGACCGTTACCGCCGGGACCTGGACAAGGCCCGCGCGCTGCTGCAGGAGGCCGGCGTGACACCGTCGTCCATGGACCTGCTGGTCACCACCGAGTACCCGCAGACCGTCACTGCCGCCCAGGTGATCGCCGACAACCTTGCGCCCCTTGGCATCACCGTGAACATCCGCACCGTCGACTTCGCGACCTGGCTCGACGAACAGAACAGCGGACGGTTCGACATGCTGATGATGGGATGGCTGGGCAACATCGACCCCGATGACTTCTACTACGCTCAGCACCACACCGACGGCACCAGCAACGCCCAGAAATTCTCCGATCCACGGGTGGACAGGCTGCTCGACGCCGGCCGCACCGAGACCGATGTCGCAGCGCGCAAAGCGGACTACGCACAGGCCGCCACCCTGATCGCCGACGAGGTGAGCTACCTGTACCTGTACAACCCCGCGGTCATCCAGGCCTGGACACCCGGGCTGTCCGGCTACCAGGCCCGCCGTGACAAGGCGATCCGGTTCCGCGACGCCGCCCTGGACTCCGGCGGTGCAAACCCGTGACGGTACTGGCGTTCCTGGCCCGGCGGCTGGCGTACTCACTGGTGGTGCTGGTGGGCGTGCTCATCGTGGTGTTCGCACTGGTCCACCTGGTCCCCGGCGACCCGGTGCGGCTGGCACTCGGAACCCGTTACACACCAGCGGCTTACGAAGCGCTACGCGAAGCAAGCGGGCTCGACGAACCGCTGATCAGCCAGTTCTTCGGCTACCTCGGGCACGCCGCAACCGGAAATCTGGGAGTCAGCTTTCGCAACGGAGATCCGGTCACCGAACTCCTCCTGGACCGGCTGCCCGCGACGGTGTCCCTGGCGTTCGTCGGCATTGTGCTGGCGCTCGCGATCGCGCTGCCGGCCGGCGTCTACTCCGCGCTGCGCGAAGGCCGGGCCAGCGACGCGATCGTCCGTATCACCAGCCAATTCGGCGTCTCGGTGCCCGACTTCTGGCTGGGCATCCTGCTCATCTCGTTGTTCTCCACGGTGCTGGGCTGGCTGCCCACCTCGGGGTATCGACCGCTGCTGGAGGATCCGGGCGGCTGGCTGCGCCACGTCATGCTGCCCGGGTTGACCGTGGGCCTGGTCGCGGCGGCCATCATGACCCGCTATGTCCGATCGGCGGTGTTGGAGGTGTCCGCGATGGGCTACGTCCGCACCGCACGCTCCAAAGGGCTCCCACCCCGATTGGTGACGATGCGCCACACCGTGCGCAACGCGCTCGTCCCGATCCTCACCATCACCGGAATCCAGGTGGCCACCATCCTCAGCGGCGTCATCGTCGTGGAAGTGGTGTTCGCGTGGCCCGGTCTGGGCCGGCTGGTGTTCAACTCGGTGGCCGCGCGGGACTATCCGGTGATCCAGGGCGCGGTCCTGCTGATGGCGGTGCTGTTCCTTGCGGTCAATCTGCTGGTGGATCTGCTGTACGCGGTCGTCGATCCGAGGATCCGGCTGTCATGACCGAACACGGGATCGTCGACGAGCGCACCAGGGCCTGGCGACTGTTGGCAGGAAATCCGGTGACCGTGCTGAGTGCCCTGACGCTGCTCGCCGTGCTCGTGATCGCGCTGACCGCGACGTGGATCGCGCCGTACGGTGTCAACGACGTGGACGTTCCGCAGGCTCTGCGCCCGCCGAGCGGAGCGCACTGGCTGGGCGCCGATGAACTGGGCCGCGATGTGCTGTCACGGGTTCTGATCGCCGTGCAGGCGTCGATGAAGGTGGCCGTCATCAGTGTGACGTTCGCGGCGGTCCTCGGTGTGACACTGGGGGTGCTGGCGGGTTATCGCGGCGGCTGGCTGGACACCGTGGTGATGCGGATGGTCGACGTCATGTTCGCGTTCCCGGTGTTGCTACTCGCCCTGTCCATCGTCGCCGTGCTCGGACCGGGGCTCACCACCACGATTCTGGCGATCGGCATCGTCTACATCCCGATCTTCGCCCGAGTGGCCCGCGCGAGCACCCTCTCGGTACGGGTCGAGCCGTATGTCGCGATGTCGCGCACCATGGGCACCGGCTCGGGGTACATCCTGGCCCGGCACATCGTGCCCAACATCACCGGCCCGCTCATCGTTCAGCTCTCGCTATCGCTGGCGTTCGCCATCTTGTCCGAGGCTGCGCTGTCCTTCCTCGGTCTGGGATTGCAGCCGCCCGCACCCTCGCTGGGGCGGATGATCTTCGACTCTCAGGGTTTCGTCACGCTGGCGTGGTGGATGGCGGTGTTCCCCGGGCTGGCCATCTTCGTCATCGTGCTGGCCTGCAATCTGCTGGGTGACAGTCTGCGCGATGTGCTGGATCCCAAGCAGCGCACCATGATCGAAGCCCGGAGACGACGATGAGCCCGCCGGTGCTGGCCGTCCGCGACCTGGCTGTGCGCATCGGAGGGCGGCGGATCGTGCGCGATGTGTCGGTCCGTGTCGAACCGGAGCAGACCCTCGGCATCGTCGGTGAGTCCGGTTCCGGCAAGTCGATGACGGTGCTCGCCGCGACCGGCCTGCTCGACGCCCCCGGCGCGCAGGTGCGTGGCTCCAGCGTTCTCGCCGGCGACCAGGAACTCGTGGGGGCATCGGCCCGCGCGTTGCGCCGGGTGCACGGCGGACGGATCGGATTCGTTTTCCAAGACCCCGGAACGTCGCTGAATCCGTTGCTGACAGTCGAACGCCAGATCACCGAATCGCTGGAGACACACAAGAATCAGACGCGTCGGCAGGCCCGCTCGCGGGCATTGGAGCTGCTGGAGGCCGTCGGTCTTCCCGACCCGCCGCACCGGCTGCGCAGCTATCCGCATCAGCTCTCCGGCGGACAACGCCAGCGGGTGATGATCGCCATCGCCTTGGCCTGCGATCCCGAACTGCTGGTCGCCGACGAACCCACCACCGCGCTGGATGTCACCACGCAGGCGCAGATCATCGAACTGATCCGGGACCTCCAGCGCGATTTCGGCACCGCGGTGATGTGGATCAGTCATGACCTCGGGGTCATCGGCGAGGTTGCCGATTCGGTGACGGTGTTGCGGGACGGCGAGGTGATCGAGCAGGACAATGTCGACGACATCTTTGTTCGTCCGAGCGCACCCTACACTCGCGAACTGCTCAGTGCGCGTCCGGTATTGGGCGGTGACGGACCTCCCGCGCCGGCCGCCGACGCTCCGGTGCTGTTGCAGGTCGACGGGCTCGACGTCCGCTTTCCGGTGCGCACGCCGGCGGGACGCTCGGTGGTGCACGCGGTCAAGGATCTGTCGTTCCAGATCCGCCGGGGCACCACCCTGGGTCTGGTCGGCGAATCCGGCTCCGGCAAGTCTACGGTCGCCTCGGCACTGACCGGTCTGGTCACACCCCAATCGGGTAGTGCCGTGTTGGACGGCGTCGACGTGCTGCATGTACCTGGCGCACAGCGTAAGACCGTCCGGCAACGCATCAGCCTGGTGATGCAGGATCCGTTTGCCACCCTGAACCCGCGGATGCCGGTGGGCGCGTCGATCGCGGAGCCGCTCGTCGTGCACCGGTTGGTGGGCGACCGCGCACAGCGGGTCGCCCGGGTCGCCGAACTCCTCGATTCGGTCGGTCTGTCCGCGGCGTTCGCCACCCGCTACCCGCACGAGCTGTCCGGCGGACAACGTCAGCGGGTCAGTATTGCGCGGGCGCTCGCCGTGGCGCCGGAACTGTTGATCCTCGATGAGGCCACCGCTTCCCTGGATGTGTCGGTGCAGGCGAGAGTGCTGGATCTGCTGCTGGAGCTGCAGCGCGATCTCGAACTGACCTACCTGTTCATCGGGCACGACCTGGCGGTGATCCAACGGGTGAGCCACGACGTGCTGGTGCTGCGCGCCGGCGAATGTGTCGAATACCGCTCCGCCGCTAAACTTTTCGCCGCGCCAGAACAGAAATACACCCGCGCGCTGCTGGCGGCGGTGCCGCCGGACCGCCTCGCAGATTCTACCGACGCTAGCCGCACCTCGTTGTCCGGAACTGGCACAGTGGACGGTCATGGGGGCTGCCAACTCGAATCGCCGTGACTACTGGAACCACAACACGGCCTACCATCGGTGGCTGCTCACGATCGCGGCATGTCGTGGGGGTGACGTGCTCGACGTCGGTTGCGGCGACGGGTTGCTGGCACAACGGCTGGCACCGGTTGCACACACCGTCACCGCGATCGATCCCGACCCGTTGTCCGCGCGGCGGGCCGGCGAGCGGGTCAGGGCTCTGCCCGGGGTTCGGGTCCGTCAATCCGCCTTCGAGGCCTTCGATCCCGGATCGCAGCGATTCGACCTGATCACGTTCGTGGCGAGCCTGCATCACATGGACACCCGCGAAGCCCTGGTCCGGGCGCGCGACATGCTGAATCCGGGCGGCACCATCGCCGTCGTCGGTCTCAGCGCGAACAAGACTGTCGGCGACTGGATCTGGTCGGCGATATGCCTGCCTGCGGTGCGCGTGGGGTCGTGGCGGCATTCCGAGGTCCCGGAGATCGGCGTGGCCGTCGCCGACCCGCGTGAATCTCTCGACGAGATTCGACGCGTGGCCGGCGACGTGCTGCCCGGCGCCGTGATCCGGCGCGCGCTGTACTACCGCTACCTACTGCGCTGCACGCTTGGGTGACTGGTCCCAGTCGTCCTGCCGGACCGTTGCCGCTGCTGTGGCGTCCGGCATCACACTGCCGGTTCCCGGCGTCGACAACGACCATCCGGCCACGCCTTCGCAGACCAGGTCGGTCGGCATGGACACCTGGGTGGGCACCGGCACCGGGAGTCCACTCACCGACGGCATGTTCAGCTGAGGTGTCGGCAGCATTCCGGTCAGGCCTGTCCCGCTCGGCATACCGAGCGAGGGCTGCGGAAGCATCTCGGCCAGGATGCCGGTGACACCGGCCAGCGGTGCCATGACCATCCCCGGAATCCCCGATGCGGCACCAGCCGCGGGAGCCACGACTCCGGGAATGCCGGCGAAGGCGGTACCGCCGGTCACTCCCGCACCGCTGCCTCCCACCGCGGCTGCGGGGGCTGCCGCCTGAACGGCTGCCACCGCCGGTGCGGTGACGGCCTGCACAGCTCCCAGCCCGCCCGTGCTCGCCATCAGCGGTCCGACGATCGCGGCATTCACGCCACCGGCACCACCAGCACCGCCCGCTCCGGCACCACCGGCACCAGCTCCACCGCCACCAGCCGCACCACCACCGGCAGCGCCGGCCGCGCCGCCACCGGCGCCTCCTGCACCACCGCCGGCTCCAGCGCCTCCTGCGCCACCGCCAGCCGCACCACCACCGGCACCACCAGCACCGCCGGCACCAGCTCCGCCGGCCGCGCCACCGCCACCAGCTCCACCGGCACCGCCGCCACCGGCCGCGCCACCGCCGCCGACTCCGGCACCACCTGCGCCACCGCCGCCCGCTCCGGCACCACCTGCGCCACCGCCGCCACCGGCACCGGCACCACCGGCACCGGCGCCCGCATCACCCGCGGGGATCGCCACGGCGGCCGCGTCTTCGAGCGCGCCGGCTGCCGGGCCCCCGACGCCGGCTGCATCCGCGAGCGGAAGTCCACCACCGGTGCCCGCGGCGTCGGCGAGCGGAAGTCCCCCGCCGCCGGGGCCTTGAGCGATGACTCCTTCGGCAGCGGCCAGGCCGCCGGGTGCCGCACCGGCTGCGTTGTCGAGGATCCCTCCATTGAGTCCGGTATTCGCCATCAGCGGACCCACCACCGAGGCATCCACCAGCGGCGTTCCCGCAGGCACACCGGCTGCGTCCACCAGAGGAGCTCCGGCGGGCGCGCCGCCCGCGACCGGGGCACCGCCACCGACGGGCGCACCCCCACCGACCGGGGCACCGCCACCGACGGGCGCACCCCCACCGACCGGGGCACCGCCACCGACGGGAGCGCCGCCACCCACGGGCGCACCCCCACCGACCGGGGCACCACCACCGGCACCTGCCGGAGCACCGCCACCGGCACCTGCCGGAGCACCGCCTGCGGCACCGGCGCCGGCTGGGGCTCCGCCACCCGCAGCACCGGCTGCCGGGGCACCGCCACCGACAGCAGCCGCGTCTGCACCGGCACCAGCGCCGCCCGCTCCGGCACCACCCGCACCAGCGCCGCCACCGGCGGCACCTCCGCCTGCTGCTCCGGCACCACCCGCGGCACCGCCGCCGGCAGTACCGCCTCCGGCCACCGCCGGTGCCGCAGCTTGGACAACGGCGCCACCGGGAGCGGCGGCCGCTGCTCCGGCATCAGCGACCACGGCCGCGGGAGCACCGCCGACCGCGGCGCCGGGGGCGCCACCGACAACTCCACCGGGAACGCCGGCACCACCGGGCACATCGATCCCCGGAATGCTGATGTCGGGCACCTCGATGTCGATATCGGGCACCGAGATCTCTGCCGGAGGCCCCGCCACCTGAACCGGAGGCGCGTGAACCTCGACCGGAGGCGCAGCCACCTCCACCGGAGGTGCGGCCACCTCGACCGGCGGCAACGCGACCTCGACCGGGGGCGCGGCCACCTCAACCGGCGGCAATGCGACCTCGACCGGAGGCGCAGCCACCTCCACCGGAGGTGCGGCCACCTCAACCGGCGGCAAGGCCACCTCAACCGGAGGCGCAGCCACGGCAAGCTCGACGGGAGCACCGCCGACCCCGCCGCCTTCAACGACAGCTCCGGCGGGAATCGCGCCACCACCGGCTCCACCGGCAGCGCCACCACCTGCTCCACCTGCGCCGGCACCACCGGCAGCGCCTCCACCACCAGCACCGCCGCCCGCCGCGCCACCACCACCAGCACCGCCGCCCGCCGCGCCACCACCGGCAGCGCCACCACCGGCACCACCGCCGGCAGCGCCACCACCACCGGCACCACCCGCACCGCCTGCGCCAGCACCGGCATCACCGCCACCGATCGCCGCCGCGGCAGGAGCCGCGCCTTCACCGCCACCGATCACCGGCGCGGCGGCCGCGGGAGCAGCCGCGGCGCCATCAACGACTGCCGCCGCGGGAACGCCCGCATCACCTGCCGGCGGGACGACCGCAGCCGCATCGACGATCGGGCCGGCCGGCGGACCGGCGGGCCCGACATTCGCGCCCGCGGGATGAACCACGCCGCCACCCGGCGCACCACCGCCGCCAGCACCCTCGCCCCCGCCGGCACCCGGGACACCGCCCTGGCCGACATGGGCCGCCGCATCCGCGAGCGGTGCACCATCACCTGCGGCAGCCGCGAGCGGCGCGCCGGCGGTATCCACGACTCCGGCCGGGGCGCCGCCCGCAGCGCCCGCGGCATCCACGAGCGGCGCGCCGACGGGTGCTCCACCCGCGACGGGCGCGCCACCCGCCAGAGGTGCCCCGGCACCGCCGGCACCACCCGTGCCACCTGCACCACCACCGGCTCCAGCTGCACCACCACCGGCTCCAGCTGCACCGCCACCACCAGCACCAGCCGCACCGGCACCACCACCAGCGCCGGCCGCACCGGCGCCACCAGCGCCAGCCGCACCGGCACCACCACCAGCGCCGGCCGCACCGGCGCCACCGGCGCCACCAGCGCCACCAGCGCCAGCCGCGCCGGCACCACCAGCGCCTGCCCCGCCGGCCGCACCGCCACCAGCCGCGCCGGGAATGGCGCCGGCAGCAGTGGCAGGCGGGATGACAACGGGGGCCGCGCCCGCACCGGTGAACGGTGCCGCGATGCCCTGCAACGACTGACCCACATCAGGGGGCGACGCGGCGAGCTGCTGCACCATGCCGACGCAGGGCACCCCGCCAGCGCTCGACTGCCACGCCGGTTGCGCCTGAGCCGTTGCGCTCAGCAAAAGAGGCGGCGTGCACAACGCCGCCGCCGCAATCATGCTGACGGCCAGTCGATTTGACTTACTCACCATGTCACCCCAAGCGCTTTCATATTGACGTCGCAGTCAGAGAGAAAGGTAAATGACATAGATGCAACTTCCCGGTGCGACAGTTGGGAGGGTTACCGTTCCGATGCAAAGGAGATCCGGGGCTGTGACAGAACCGGGCAAAATGCCAGGACAGCCGCGGTGATCAGGGCTTCCCGCGCCCGCCGGATGCCAGGCCGACCTCCGGCGACGCGCCGCGCAGGCGATCCGTAGCCTGAGGCCATGTCAGACCTCGTTCTCGTCGACGTCGCGGACCGCGTCGCCACCATCACCGTCAACGACCCCGACCGCCGCAACGCGGTGACCGCCGAGATCTCGGCGGCCCTGCGCGCCGCGGTCGACGCCGCCGAGGCCGACACCGACGTGCACGCCGTCGTGGTCACCGGCGCGGGTAAGGCGTTCTGCGCGGGCGCCGACCTGACCGCACTGGGTGAGGCCGCCGAGGAGGGACTGCGCGTCATCTACGACGGGTTCTTGGCCCTCGCCGACTGCATCCTGCCCACCATTGCCGCCGTCAACGGCGCGGCGGTCGGCGCCGGACTCAATCTCGCGCTCGCGGCCGATGTCCGAATTGCCGGTCCCGCAGCACTTTTCGATCCACGATTCCAGAAGTTGGGCATTCATCCCGGAGGTGGGGCGACCTGGATGCTGCAACGCGGCGTCGGGCCGCAGGTGGCGCGGGCGGCATTGCTGTTCGGTAAGCGATTCGACGCCCAAGAGGCTCTGCGATACGGCCTGGCGTTCGACATCGCCGACGACCCGGTGGCCGCCGCGCAAGAACTCGCAGCAGGCCCCGCCGCTGCGCCGCGCGACGTGGTCATCGCGACCAAAGCCTCGATGCGTGCGACCGCCAACCCGGGATTTCTCGACAGCGAGCAACACGCGATCGCCGTCGACGTGGAGATCGCCCCGCAGGCGCGCTCCATCGAGTCACCGGAGTTCCAGCGCCGGCTGGCCGCAGCGAAGAAGAGCTGACGAGGCGCCGGTCTACAGGTCGGCCAACGCCAGTTCCGGCGTCTCGAGCAGTTCCCGCAGCGCACCCAGGAACGCCGCGACCTGCGCGCCATCGGCGATCCGGTGGTCGAAGGCACAGGTCAGCGTCATCGTCGGGCGCGCGACCACCTCCCCGTCGACCACCACGGCCCGCGGTTTGAGCGAACCCATCCCGAGGATGGCCGCCTCCGGGTAGTTGATCACCGGCACCCCGTCATCAAGTCCGAGCGCACCGAAGTTCGACACCGTGAACGTCGACCCCATCAGCTCGGTGGGGCGCAGACCGCCATTGCGGGCACCCTCGACCAACCGGGTCACCTCGGCGTCGAGTTCCCGGGTGCGCAACCGTTGGGCGTCGGCGAGCACCGGCACCAGCAGTCCGCGCGGGGTGGCCACTCCGATACCCAGGTGCACCGCCGAATGCGGGTGGATGCGCGGGCCGTCTGCGGTGTCCACCCAGGTCGCGTTGAGCAGCGGGTGGCGTTGCAGCACCATCGTCAACAACCGCAACGTGAGTACGAACGGTGTGAGCTGCAAACGATCCCGCAGCCGCAGCAGCGCCGTGCAGTCCACCTGCACACCGGCATGAGCATCGGGAATTTGTTGACGGGACAGCGACATCCGTCGGGCCATCTCGGCCTGCACGCCCGACGGTGCCCGCATCTCCGGGGTGGCCGCCGCGGCGAGAACATCCTCGCGGGTGACGATGCGGTCCGGCCCCGAGGGCGCCACCGTGGTGAGGTCCACCTCCAGATCGCGCGCCAGTTTGCGGACCGGCGGCTTGGCCCGCGCCCGCCGGGAGGTGTCCATCCGGTCGTCGGTGCCGTAACCCACCAGCACCGCCGTCTGCGGCTGCCCGGCGATGCGCACCAGCACCGCGCCGACCGCCAGTGTTTCACCTTCGCGCCCACCGAGTTCGGCGATGCGCCCGGCGAACGGGCTGGGGATCTCCACCTCGGCTTTGTTGGTCTCCAGCGTGCACAAGGTCTGGTTCAGCGCCACCTCGTCCCCGACGGCCACCGACCAGCCGGTGACGGTGGCTTCCTCCAGGCCCTCGCCGAGATCGGGGACGCGGAATTCGAGCAGCTCGGTCATTGCCTCAGCGCCTTCTCCACACAGTCCAGCAGGCGGTCCACCCCGGGCAACCACAGCTTCTCCAGCCGGGCCGGCGGGTAGGGGGTGTCGAATCCCGTGGCACGCAACACCGGAGCCTCCAGATCGTAGAAGAGTTCCTCGGAGATCCGCGCCGCCAGCTCGGCGCCGAACCCGAGGGTCCGCGGGCCTTCGTGCATCACCACACAACGCCCGGTGCGGCGCACCGAGTCGGCCACGGTGTCGAAATCGAGCGGGTTAAGCGTGCGCAGATCGATCACCTCCAGGTCCCAACCGTGCTGGCCGGCGGCCAGTTCGGCCGCACTCAGCGCGGTGTCGACCAGACCACCGTAGGTCACCACGGTGACGTCGGTTCCGTTGCGCGCCAATGAGGCTCGCCCGAAGGGCAACGCGGGCTCCGCGGTGTCAACGGTCCCCCGGGTCCAGTACCGACGTTTGGGCTCCAGGTAGATGACCGGGTCCCGGCAGACGATCGACTGGCGCAGTAGCCAGTATGCATCCGACGGGGTCGAGGGCGCCACCACCTTCAGCCCCGCGGTGTGCAGCCAGTAGCCCTCGGTGGATTCCGAATGATGTTCCACCGCACCGATACCCCCGAACGACGGGATGCGCACCGTGACCGGCATGTCGATATCGCCGTGGGTGCGCATCCGGTACTTGGCCAGATGGCTGACCATCTGATCGAAGGCCGGGGCCGAGAATCCGTCGAACTGGATCTCGGGAACCGGGACGAATCCGCGCACCGCCATCCCGATGGCGATCCCGATGATGGCCGATTCGGCCAGCGGAGTATCGAAACACCGCTGCGTTCCGAAGGTTTCGGCTAATCCTTCGGTCACCCGGAACACCCCGCCCAACGTCGCGACGTCCTCCCCGAACACCAGCACCCGGTCATCGGCCGCCATTGCATCGTGCAGTGCACCGGTGATGGCCTGGGCCATGGTCATGGTCAGCAGGGACGGGCGCGGTTCGGGCAGATCGTCACCGTGCATCGGCGACCGCTCGATGATCTGTGTCATGGTCTCAGTCCTTCCCCAGCTCCACGAGCAACTGGTCGCGCTGCCGCGCCAGCTCCGGGGTGATGTCGTGGTAGACGGTGTCGAAGACCTCCTCAATGTTCCTGTCGGGTGCACCGACGACGGCATCACGCAACTCACCGCGCAGCCGGTCGGCCCGGCTCTGCACCCGTTGGGTGATCCGATCCGTCAGCACACCAACAGTTCTCAGATACGTCGCGTACCGGGCGATCGGGTCCCGTGCCGCCCACTGCTCGACATCGCGCGCCGATCGGTAGCGGGTGGGGTCATCGGAGGTGGTGTGCGGACCCATCCGGTAGGTCAGCGCCTCGATGAAGGTCGGCCCGCCGCCGTGGCGGGCACGCTGGGCGGCCCGCTCCATCACCGCGAAACAGGCCAGCACATCGTTGCCGTCGACCCGCACGGCCGGCATACCGTAGCCGGCCGCACGGTGGGCCAGCGACGGCGCGCCATGCTGACGGCTGACCGGCACCGAGATCGCCCACTGGTTGTTCTGCACGAAGAACACGCACGGCGTCTGGAACACCGCGGCCAGGTTCAGTGCCTCATGCGCGTCACCCTCGGAGGTCGCACCGTCGCCCATGAAGGCCACCGTCACCGAGTCTTCGCCGAGGCGTTGGGCCGCCATCGCCGCGCCCACCGCGTGCAGCCCGTGCGTGCCGATCTGGATGCACAGGGGTGCGCAGCACTTATCGGTGAACGACAGTCCGCCGTGCCAGGTCCCGCGCCACACCGCACCCATCTGCGCGGGCGCGATACCGCGGGTCAACAGGGCGCCGAGTTCGCGGTACTGCGGGAACAGCCAGTCGGTCTTGCGCAGACACGCCGCCGCGCCGACCTGAGCGGCTTCCTGACCGCGACAGGAGGCGTACAGGGCGAGTTCACCCTGGCGCTGCAGGTTGACGAATTCGGTGTCGAGTTCGCGGGTGAGGACCATCTGCTCGTAGAGCCAGGCCAGCGTTTCCGGCGGTAGGTCACGGCGGTAGCCCGCAGCACCGTGTTCGTCACTCGGCGTTCCGTCCGGCCGGAGCAATTGCACCAGCCCGTCGTCAACCGTCGCGTCATCGAAACCAGCCATACCGCCTCCTTCAGGTGGCGACATGTTCGGCCGCCATTCCGCGAGGTGCTCGGCACGGCTGCGGTCGGTGCGACCCCCTTGGTCAGGGGCGCCGGCTAGCTACCGGGGTGAGGCGCAAGCTGGACGATCCGCTCCGCCCGCCGCAGTACCGGGGCATCCACCATTATGCCCTCGAAGGCGAATGCGCCCCGCTGGTTTGTCGCCGCCGCCAGCACGTGTCGCGCCCAGTCCACCTGCTCGGCAGACGGTGCGTAGCCCTCCCGGATGACTGTGACCTGCGTCGGATGCAGGGCAACCTTGACATCGAAGCCCACCGCGACGGCATCGTCGGTTTCGGCGCGCAACCCATCGAGATCCTTGATGTCGATGTAGACCGAGTCCAGCGCCAGCTTGCCGTGGGCCTTGGCGGCCAGCAGCGACTGAGAGCGGACGTGTTTGGCGACCTCGCGGTAGGACCCGTCGGGAAACCGGTTGAGCGTCCCGCCCAGTGACCCGAACAGATCCTCGGCGCCCCACATCACCCCGATGGTGTTGGCGGCCGCGGCGGTCTCGCCCACCTTCAGCGCACCCAGCGGGGTCTCGACGATGAGGACCACCTCCAGCGGTGCCAGCGCGGTCACCTGATCGGCGGCCTCGCACTTGGGCAGCATCACGGTGGTGTAGGCGGTGCGCTGCAGGGCCTCCAGGTCGAGGCGCTGGTCCTCGGTGCCGTGTGGATTGATCCGGATCACGGTGCGGGCCGGGTCGAGCGGTGCGTTGACGATGCCGGCCCGGGCGGCGGGCTTGTCGCCCGCGCCGTCCTCCAGGTCCAGAATCACGATGTCGGCGGCGGCCGCGGCCTTCTCGAATCGTTCCGGACGGTCGGCCGGGCAGAAGATCCAGGCCGGGCCGATGTTGTCGAGTGGCACTAGCCCTCCTGAGGCTTCTTGCGCACCATGGTTTTCCGCGACGCGGTCGCCACGATGTCACCGTGCTGGTTACGTCCGGTGTGGGCGAAGGTGACGATACCTTCGCCGGGCCGGCTCTTGGATTCCCGCTTGTCGATCACCTCGGACTCCGCATAGAGCGTGTCGCCGTGGAACAGCGGCTTGGGAAAGGCGATGTCGGAAAAGCCGAGGTTGCCGACGATGGTGCCCTGGGTCAGCTGGGTGACCGACAACCCCACCAGTGTCGACAGCGTGAACATCGAGTTCACCAACCGCTGGTGGAACGGGGGCAGCGCATCGGAGAACGCGGCATCCAGGTGCAGCGCCTGGGTGTTCATGGTCAGCGTGGTGAACAGGACGTTGTCCGCCTCGGTGATGGTGCGCCCCGGCTTGTGCCGGTACAGCACACCGGTCTCGAACTCCTCGAACCACAGGCCGCGTTGCTCGACGATCTTCTTGGGCACATCGTTCACAGTCCGAGCTCCCGTCCGATCAACATCAACTGCACCTCGGTCGTCCCCTCGCCGATCTCGAGGATCTTGGAGTCCCGGTAATGCCGGGCCACCGAGTACTCGTTCATGAACCCGTAGCCGCCGAAGATCTGGGTGGCGTCGCGCGAATTGTCCATGGCGGCTTCGCTGGCCACCAGCTTGGCGACCGAGGCGGCCTTCTTGAAGGGTTTGCCCGCCAGCATCAGGGCGGCGGCGTCGTAGTAGGCGGTGCGGGCCACGTGGGCGCGGGCCTCCATCCGGGCGATCTTGAAGGCGATCGCCTGGTAGCTGCCGATCGCGGCGCCGAAAGCCTCACGCTCCCTTGCATATTTCACGCTCTCGTCCACGCAGCCCTGCGCCGCGCCCACCGACAGCGCGGCAATCGCGATGCGGCCCTCGTCGAGGATGCGCAGGAAGTTGGCATACCCGCGGCCACGTTCCCCCAGCAGGTTCTCCTGCGGTACCCGGACATCGTCGAAGCTCAGCGGGTGGGTGTCCGAGGCGTTCCAGCCGACCTTGTTGTAGGCGGGTTCGGCGGTGAATCCCTTGGTGGGCACCGGCACCAGGATCGACGAGATCTCCTTCGTGCCCGTGCCGGTCTCGCCGGTGACCGCGGTGACGGTGACCAGCTTGGTGATATCGGTACCCGAGTTGGTGATGAACTGTTTGGAGCCGTTGATCACCCAGTCGCCGCCATCGGCCTTGGCGGTCGTCTTGGTGGCGCCGGCGTCGCTGCCGCCACCGGCCTCGGTGAGCCCGAACGCGCCGAGCGCCTTGCCGCTGGCCAGCAGCGGCAGCCACTCCTGCTTCTGCGCATCGTTGCCGAACCGGTACACCGGCATTGCGCCCAGCGAGACACCGGCCTCCAGCGTAATGGCCACGCTCTGGTCCACCTTGCCCAGTTCCTCCAGGGCCAGGCACAGAGCGAAGTAGTCACCGCCCATGCCGCCGTACTCCTCGGGGAACGGCAGACCGAACAGCCCCATCTCGGCCATCCCGGCGACCACCTCGTACGGGAAGCTGTGTTCCTCATCGTGTTTGGCGGCAACGGGCGCGACGACGCTCTGCGCGAAATCACGGACCGTCTTGGCGAGTTGGGCGTAGTCGTCGGGCAGTGCGCCGGTCGACAGATAATCGCTCATTCCTGAGCCTCCTTCGATGCGATGATTCGGGCCAGCGGCTGACCCACCTTGACCTGGTCGCCGACGGCGACGAGAAGCTCGACCACCCCGTCGACGGGTGCCGAGAGCGCGTGTTCCATCTTCATCGCCTCCACGGTCACCACGACCGAGCCGGTGGCGACCTCGGCGCCGTCGGTGACACCGACGGCGACCACAGCGCCGGGCATTGGGCTGAGCAGTTCGGCGTCCCCGGCGTGGGCGTCATCTGGCCGCACCGGTGCTTCGCGCACCTCCCGTACCGCGATGGTGCGCTGCGGCCCTGCGAGCCAGACCTGCCCGGCGTCGTGGGCGACGATGTAGCGGGTGCCGATCCCGTCGACGACGAGGTCGAGTTCCCGCCCCCGGCGCACTGCGCTGATCTCATAGCTCGCGCCGTGTTCGACCTCGGCGATCGCCCGGTCCGGGGTGCCGGTGATCCGGACATGGTCCACCCGGTCCCCCGCGCCGAGCCGCTGAACCGTCGGCGCGGCCGCACCGGTGCGCCAACCCGAGGGCACCGACCACGGATCGCCGGTGGCGGCCGCCCAGGTGTCCAGCCAGCGGTAGACGGCGGCGGCCATCAGCTCGTGGTCGGTGGGTTGGGGCGCAACGTAGTCGGGTGTGCGCCGATCCAGCAGGCCGGTGTCCAAGAGTCCGGCGGCGACATCCGCATCGGCCAGCAGGAAGCGCAGGAAGTCGATATTGGTGGTCACGCCGAGCACGGCGGTCTGCGCCAGTGCGCGGTCCAACGCATGCAGCGCGGTGTCCCGATCCGCACCGTGGGTGATGACCTTGGCCAGCATCGGGTCGTAGTCACTGCCCACCACGGTGCCGGGATAGATCCCCGAATCGACCCGCGCGTCCTGGCTTTCGACGACGTCGAGCACCGTCCCGCCGGTGGGCAGGAAGCCGTTTCCCGGGTCCTCGGAGTACACCCGGGCCTCGATCGCATGCCCGCTCAGCACGATGTCGTCCTGCGAGATCCCCAGTTCGGCGCCGGCGGCGATACGCACCTGCTGCTCCACGAGATCCACGCCGGTGACCAGTTCGGTGACCGGGTGCTCGACCTGCAGTCGGGTGTTCATCTCCATGAAGAAGAACTCGTCGGGCGCGTCCGCGGACACGATGAACTCGACCGTCCCCGCGCCGGTGTAGTCGACGCTGCGCGCGGTGTTGCAGGCCGCCGCGCCGATGCGGGCGCGGGTGCTCGCGTCCAGCAGCGGCGACGGCGCTTCCTCGATGACCTTCTGATGCCGGCGCTGCAGGCTGCATTCCCGCTCACCAAGATGGATGACGTTGCCGTGCCCGTCGGCGAGCACCTGGACCTCGATGTGCCGGGGGCGCAACACGAACCGCTCCAGGAACAGCGTGTCATCGCCGAAGGCCGAGGCCGCCTCGCGGCGCGCACTGGCCAACGCGGCCGGCAGCTCGGACGCCTCGTGCACGACCCGCATGCCCTTGCCCCCGCCACCGGCCGACGGTTTCACCAGCACCGGGAAGCCGACCCCGGGCGCGCCGGCGATCAGGTCGTCATCGGTCAGCCCGGGCCGCGAGATGCCCGGCACCACCGGCACATCGAACTGCGAGACCGCCGCCTTGGCCGCGATCTTGTCGCCCATGGTCTGGATCGCCGGCACCGGCGGGCCGATGAAGACGATGCCCGCCGCGTGCAGAGCCGAGGCGAATTCGGCGTTCTCGGCCAGGAATCCGTAGCCGGGGTGCACCGCTTGGGCCCCGGTGCGTCGCGCGGCCGACACGATGGCTTCGATGTCGAGATAGCTCTGTCGTGCCGGTGCCGGCCCGATCCGCACCGCGGTGTCGGCCTCGGAGACATGCCGCGCCGCGGCGTCGGCATCGCTGTACACCGCAACCGAGCGGATGCCCATGGTCCGCAGCGTGCGGATGACCCGCACCGCGATCTCACCGCGATTGGCGACCAGAACGGTTTCGAAGGTCATCTCGCTCACATCCTGAACACACCGTAGGACACCGGCTCCAGCGGAGCCTGTGCGACAACTGACAGGGCAAGTCCCAGAACGGTTCTGGTGTCGGCGGGATCGATCACGCCGTCGTCCCACAGCCGGGCCGTCGAATAGTACGGATTGCCCTGGTGCTCGTACTGTTCGCGGATCGGCGCCTTGAAGGCCTCTTCCTGTTCCGGGGTCATGTCCCCGCGCACCGTCGCCAGCACCGACGCGGCCTGCTCTCCGCCCATCACCGAAATGCGGGCATTGGGCCACATCCACAGGAAGCGCGGTGAATAGGCCCGGCCGCACATCGAATAGTTGCCCGCACCGTAGGAGCCGCCGATCACCACCGTCAGCTTGGGCACGCGCGCACATGCCACGGCGGTGACCATCTTGGCGCCGTGCTTGGCGATGCCGCCGGCCTCATAGTCGCGGCCCACCATGAATCCCGCGATGTTCTGCAGGAAGACCAGTGGGGTATTGCGCTTGTCGCACAGTTCGATGAAATGTGCGCCTTTGACCGCGGATTCGCCGAACAACACCCCGTTGTTGGCGATGATGCCGACGGGATGGCCGTGGATACGCGCGAAACCGGTGACCAGTGTGGTGCCGTATTCGGCTTTGAACTCCTGAAATTCGCCGCCGTCGATGATCCGGGTGATGACCTCGTGTACGTCATAGGGCACCCGGGAATCCACCGGGACGACGTCGTAGAGCTCGGACTGCTCGGCGACCGGTTCGACGGTCGGGCGCACCTCCCACGGCGGATCCAGGCGCGGCCCGAAGGTCGACACGATGCGGCGCACGATGCGCAGCGCATCGCGGTCGTCGTGCGCGAGGTGGTCGGTGACACCGGAGGTCTTGGAGTGCAGGTCACCACCGCCGAGTTCCTCGGCGGTCACGACCTCACCGGTGGCGGCCTTCACCAACGGCGGACCGCCCAGGAAGATGGTGCCCTGGTTGCGGACGATGACGGCCTCATCACTCATGGCGGGAACGTAAGCGCCACCGGCGGTGCAGGATCCGAGGACCGCCGCGATCTGCGGGATGCCCTGCGCGCTCATGGTTGCCTGGTTGTAGAAGATCCGGCCGAAGTGTTCTCGGTCGGGAAAGACCTCGTCCTGGCGCGGCAGGAAGGCCCCGCCGGAATCCACCAGGTACAGGCATGGCAACCGGTTCTGGGCGGCGATCTCCTGGGCGCGCAGGTGCTTCTTGACGGTGATCGGGTAGTACGTCCCGCCCTTGACGGTCGCATCGTTGGCCACCACCATGCACTCGCGCCCCGACACCCGGCCGATGCCCGCGATCATGCCGGCGCCCGGGCAGTCGTCGTCATACATCCCGTCGGCCGCCAGCGGCGCCACTTCCAGGAACGGGCTGCCCGGGTCGAGCAGTCCGTCGACCCGATCGCGTGGGAGCAGTTTTCCCCGCCCCACGTGGCGTTCTCGCGCCTTCTCCGGCCCGCCCAGCGCAACTGCCGCCAGCTTGGCGCGCAGCTCGGTCACCAGGGCGACGTGCGCGTCGCGGTGTGTCATCGATGAACCGTCCCACTTGAGTTAATGGCGACTAACTCATATGATGTTAATTGCCACTAACTGAAATGTCTATGCCGGAACGGAGCCGAGATGACCACCGAGACTCCGCGCAGCAAGGCCAAATCCGATCGCAGGACCCAACTCATCGCCGCCGCCGAACGTCTGGTCGCCGAACACGGCTACCTCTCGGTCCGGCTGGAGGACATCGGCGCGGCAGCCGGAGTCAGTGGTCCGGCCATCTACCGACACTTCCCGAACAAGGAGGCCCTGCTCGTCGAGCTGCTGGTCGGGATCAGCACCCGGCTGCTGGCCGGGGCCCGTGAGGTGGTCGAGGCGTCCGCCGACGCCGGCACCGCACTAGACGGCCTGATCGACTTCCACCTGGACTTCGTGCTCGGCGAATCCAACCTGATCCGCATCCAGGACCGCGACCTCGGGCACCTGCCGCCGGTGGCCAAACGCCAGGTCCGCAAGGCGCAACGCCAGTACGTCGAAATCTGGGTGGACGTGTTGCGACAGGTCGATGACCGGCTGGACGAGACCGAGGCGCGCCTGAAGGCACACGCCGTCTTCGGGCTGCTCAACTCCACCCCGCACAGCGTCAAAATGCCGAGCACAGACCACGCTTCGCGGAGCATCCTGCGCGCGATGACCGTCGCAGCGCTGGCGGCCGCACGCTGAGTTGCGCTCAGCCACAGCAACCGATCAGTCGCCACCCTTTCCCAGGCCTCACGGGTAGCGTGTGACCACATGAGGTGGCAATGACCGATTCTCCACGCAGGGACGAACCGACGCAGCGGTTCGACGGTGGCCATTCCGGACACCCCGGATACTCCGATCCTGCCTATGCGAGCCAGAGCCCGTACGGCATGCGTCCCACCGAACCACTACCGGCGTACCCGGCATACGGCTACGACCAGACGGCCGGGCCCTATGGAGGTCCACCGCCGGTCGGCGGGGAGCCCCCAGAGCCGCCCGGCACCCCGCGCTGGCTGTGGATCGCGGCCGCCATCGCGGTGGTCACCGTCATCGGTCTGGTCATCGCGCTGGTCATCGTCAACAGCTCCCAGCAGCAGACCGTCGTGGCACCGGTGCCCACCCTGTCGGAGAACAACACGGCCGAGCCGACGCTGAGCAGCACGGCGCCGACCACCACCCGCCGACCCACCACCACCACCAGCCGGCCCGCCCCGGCCACTACCACCGCACCCTCGGTGCCCGGCGGGTCGAGCGCTCCCGGCGCCACCGAGACGGTGACCTACACCGTGACCGGCGAGGGCCGGGCCATCAACGTCACCTATGTCGACGACGGCGGTGTGCTGCAGACCGAGTTCAACGTGCTGCTGCCATGGAGCAAGACAGTGAATCTGGCGCAGCCGGCCCAGCAGTCGGCCAGTGTCACCATCATCAACGTCGGGCGGAAGGTGAACTGCTCGATCAGCATCGACGGCGCCCAGGTGCAGCAGCGCACCGGATCGGGCCTGACGATCTGCAGCCCGATCGGCTAGGGGTGATGTCCGGGGAGGTTGGCCGCCCGGGACATCCGCGGGGTACGCACCCCCAGCATCAGCACCAGCCCGAGCGCCAGCACCACGCACAACCCGCCCATCCCGGCGCGGTCCGTGCCGAACGCATCGATGAACACGAAGAACAACCACGGGGCCAGCGGGGCCGCCGCGCGTCCGGTCGTCGTGTACAGACCGAAGGCGACGCCCTCCTTGCCCTCGGTCGACATCCGTAGCATCTGGGTCCGCGCCGCCGACAGTGTGGGCCCGATGAACAGGCACAACAGCAGACCGCAGATCCAGAACGCCAGTTGGCCCGACAACGTCATCAGCGTCAGCCCCACGGCGATCATCAGCGTCAACGCGCAGAGGATGACCGGCTTGGCCCCGAACCGGTCATCGAGCAGTCCACCGGCCACCGCCCCGATGGCCGCCACCAGACAGGCGCACACGCCGAACAGCAGCACGCTGGCCGGCGAGATGCCGTAGACGTTCACCCCGAGCACCGCCCCGAAGGTGAACACCCCGGTGAGCCCGTCCCGGAAGATCGCGCTGGCGATCAGGTAGAAGACGACATTGCGGTCACGGCGCCATTCGCTGCGCACCTCCGACCACAGCACCCGGTAGGACGCGAAAAATCCGATCGGCCGGTGGTTCTCGTCCGGCGGCGGGGACGGCGCCTTGATCAACAACGGCAACGCGAACGCGGCGAACCACGCCGCGGTGAGCAGCATCGCGGCGCTGACGTTCTGGCCGTCGTCGGTGGGCAGCCCCAGCACGCCGCCGTCGCCGGAGATGAAGGCCACGTAGACGATCAGCAGCAGCCCCACGGTGCCGGCGTAGCCGACCGCCAGGCCCGCACCGGAGACCCGCCCGGAGTTCTGCGGCGTGGTGAGCTGGCCGAGCATCGCGTTGTACGGCACGGTGGCCAGGTCGTTGCAGGCCGCCGCCAGGGCCAGCAACGCCAAGCCGGCGAACAGGTAGTGGTGGTCCGCCCGGATCAGGCTCATCGAGGCGGCCAGGATCACCACCACCCCGGTCAGCAGCGCGAGGGCGCGGCGGCGGCGATGCGGGGCATTCACCCAGATACCGGTCACCGGTGCCAGCAACGCGACGATGACACCGGCCACCGTCAGCGCCCGGCCCAGCCAGCTCGCCGGCGTGGTCTCCCCCGGCAGGCCCTCGCCGACCGCGCTGGTGAGGTAGACGGAGAAGACGAAGGTCACGACGATCGCGTTCAGGCCGGTGGCCCCGCAGTCGTAGAGAACCCAGGACAGAATCTGTGACCGCCGGGCCGCAGGCGGCGCCGACCCGGGGCTGCTCATGGGCGCCACCCTAACGGTCCCTACGATTTCTGCCATGCCCGTACCCGCGCCCCACCCCGATGCCCGCGCAGTCGTCACCGGTGCCTCCCAGGGCATCGGCGAGGCCCTGGCCTTCGATCTGGCCGCCCGTGGCCACCACCTGATCATCACGGCACGCCGCGGCGAGGTACTCGCCGAGCTGGCCGGGCGGATCACCGAACGACATGGTGTGACGGTGGAGGTCCGGGCACTCGACCTCGCCGACCCGGCCGCCCGCGAGGTGCTGTGCGACGAACTCGCCGGCCGCAACATCTCCATCCTGTGCGCCAATGCCGGGACGGCGACCTTCGGGCCGCTGGCGAAGCTCGACCCGGCCGGGGAGAAGGCCCAGGTTCAGCTCAACGCCGTAGCCGTGCACGATCTCTGTCTGGCGGTGTTGCCCGGCATGCTGGCCCGCAAGGCCGGCGGCATCCTGATCTCGGGCTCGGCGGCGGGCAACTCCCCGATCCCCAACAACGCCACCTACGCGGCGACGAAGGCGTTTGCGAACACCTTCAGCGAGTCGTTGCGCGGCGAGGTCAAGAAGGACGGCGTGCACGTCACGCTGCTGGCGCCCGGCCCGGTGCGCACCGAGCTGCCCGATGTCTCCGAGCAGTCGCTGGTGGAGCGGCTGATCCCGGACTTCCTCTGGATCGACACCGAGTACACCGCGAAGGTGTCGCTGGACGCGCTGGAAGCCAACAAGATGCGCATCGTGCCCGGCCTGACGTCCAAGGCGATGTCGGTGGCCAGCGGGTACGCACCGCGGGCCATCGTCACCCCAATCGTCGGCGCGGTCTACAAGAAGCTCGGCGGCGAGTAGCGCCCGTCAGCGGCGACGGCGGCGTCCGGTGCCGAAGATGCTGCGGGTGATCTCGCGGCCGATCACCGTGCCCGCCGAGCGCATGGCGCTCTTGAATGCCGGGCTGGCCGCCATCTTGTCCAGCAGGCTCGGCTCGGCGGTGCCGCGCGATCTCACCGTGCCGCCCGCATCGGCGACGCCCCCGGGGACGGGCAGCGGCGGCGGCAACGGGTCGGCGGGCAGCGGTTGCGGTGGGGCAAGGCGGGCGGTGAGCCGCTCGTAGGCCGACTCCCGGTCGATCGTCTGCCCGTAGATCGCCTGCAGCGGGCTGGCGGCCGCGGCGGCCCGGATGGCGTCCGGTCCGATGGTGTCCATCAGCGACCGCGGAGCCCGCATCCGGGTCCATGCCACCGGCGTCGGCGCGCCCTTCTCCGAGAGCACGGTGATGATGGCCTCCCCGATGCCCAGTGAGGTCAGCGCGCTTTCGAGATCGTAGACCTTCGTCTTGGGGTAGGTGCGCACCGTCTTGGACAGCGCCTTCTGATCATCAGGGGTAAACGCGCGCAGCGCGTGCTGCACCCGGGCGCCGAGCTGGCTCAGCACATCGTTGGGGACGTCGGTGGGCAGCTGCGTGCAGAAGAACACCCCGACGCCCTTGGACCGGATCAGTTTCACCGTCTGCTCGACCTGCTGCAGGAAGGCCTTGGAGGCGCCGTCGAACAGCAGATGCGCCTCGTCGAAGAAGAACACCAGTTTGGGTTTGTCCAGGTCACCTTCCTCGGGAAGGGTGGTGAACAGATCGGCCAGCACCCACATCAGGAAGGTCGAGAACATCACCGGGCGGGCGGCTTGGGCGCCCAGTTCCAGCAGCGAGATGACGCCGCGGCCCGACGTGTCGAGCCGGATCAGATCCTTGGGTTCCAGTTCGGGTTCGCCGAAGAACGTGTCGGCGCCCTCGGCCTCCAGGTTGACCAACGCCCGCAGGATGACCCCGGCCGTCGTGGTGGACACCGCGCCCAGCGCCTTGAGTTCCGGCTTTCCCTCGTCGCTGGTGAGGTACTGGATGACCGCCCGCAGATCCTTCAGGTCCAGCAGGGCGAGGCCCTTCTGGTCGGCCCAGTGAAAGATCAGCCCGAGCGTCGACTCCTGAGTCGCGTTGAGCCCCAGCACCTTTGACAGCAGGATCGGTCCGAAGCTGGTGATCGTCGCGCGCACCGGAACCCCGATGCCCCCGGTGCCCAGCGTCAGGAACTCCACCGGGTAGGCCGTGCCCGCCCAGGGGTCACCGGTGTCGGTGGCACGCTGGGTGATCTTGTCGCCCGCCGCACCCGGGCGCGACAGCCCGGACAGATCGCCCTTGACATCGGCCATCAACACCGGCACCCCGGCCGCCGACAACTGCTCGGCCATCACCTGCAGCGATTTGGTCTTACCGGTTCCGGTGGCGCCGGACACCAGACCGTGTCGGTTGACCATCGCCAGCGGAATCCGCACCGCCGCGCTCGGGTCGACCACCCCGTCGACGACGACGGTGCCCAGCTCCAGGGCCTGCCCTTCCACCGCATAACCTGCGGCGATCTGCTGCGCCGGGGTCGCGGTCGGTTCTGCGGTCATGGGGCCAGACACTACTGAATACGCCCCGCGAAGGCAGGTGCGGTCAGCTGATTGCCGGCGGTGCGAATACTGTGGATCTCCGTGCGTGAAGAACTCGTGTGGATCGACTGTGAGATGACCGGGCTCGACCTGAAGTCCGACAAGCTCATCGAGATTGCGGCGCTGGTCACCGACGCCGACCTCAACGTCCTCGGCGACGGCATCGACGTGGTGATCCACGCCGAACCCGACGACCTGTCCGGGATGGTCGAGGTGGTGGCCAAGATGCACGCCAAGTCCGGCCTGGACAAGGAGGTGCTGGCCTCCGACATCGACCTGGCCACCGCGGAGAAGATGGTGCTCGACTACATCCGTAGTCACGTCAAATCCGCGAATACCGCTCCGCTGTGCGGCAATTCGATCGCCACCGACCGTGGGTTCATCGCCCGCGACATGCCGACGCTGGACACCTTCCTGCACTACCGGATGATCGACGTCAGCTCCATCAAGGAGCTGTGCCGGCGTTGGTACCCGCGCATCTATTTCGGCCAGCCCGCGAAGGGCCTCGCGCACCGAGCCCTCGCCGATATCCACGAATCGATCCAGGAACTGAAGTACTACCGCCAGACCGCCTTCGTGGCCGCCCCCGGGCCGTCGACCAGCGAGATTGCGGCCGTCGCTGCCGAGCTGGGCGCGTCGACCGACGCGCCACAGGAAACCGATTCGGCTTAACGCCCCCGATACGGTTAAGATCGTCAACGCCGCTGCGGCGGCAATGGTGGCTGTAGTTCAGTTGGTAGAGCACCAGGTTGTGATCCTGGCTGTCGCGGGTTCGAGTCCCGTCAGCCACCCGCGCAGGTGGGAGGGCCTTTCGGCCCTCCCACCGTTTGCGTTTCTAGAAGATTTCCCGCGGGGTCGGGTTCAGCGGTTTCAATGCCGGGTCTTCCGGCAGCAGCATCCATTGGTGTGCGGGATCGGCGCCCTCGCAATGCTGGTTGGAGCAGATGCGGTCGTGCACGCCGGGCTGGTACCAGACACCGTCACCGGCGGCGCCACCAGAGGTGTAGGTCGTCGGTCCGCCGCATACGGCACAGGCCTGCGATTGTTGCACTCAATCTTTCCGTCCCTCGGGAATATGTCCCTCGGCCCGGCCGGGTCAACGGTTCGCACAGGCCGCACGGCGGCCTCGGCCCCAGCCTAGCCCCGCCGGATCCGCGGTGCCAGCTGCACCACCTCGGGGACCACACTGGGGTTCAGGTAGGCCGTACCGACGAGCGAAACCAGGGTGTTGGCAACGTCGTTGAGCGCCGACATCTGCGCGGGCAGTTGTCCGTGCTTTGTCCACGACTTGAACAGCAGCGCCAGCAGCTCCCTGTCGGCGCCGCGCAGAATCTCGGTGTCCTCGGTCGGGCCGATACCGACCCGCAGGATCGCCAGGTCGGGGTGCTCGCTGCGCCAGGAGTGCAGAATCTCGTTGAGCGCGGCCTTGCTGGCGTTGTACGCGGCGACCCCGGCACGCGGCCGCCCCACATCGTGGCTGGACGCAATCAGCACGACCCCGGTGTCGGACAGGTGCGGGCGCACGGCGCGCAGGACACCGTTGGCGCCCAGGGTGTTGACGTTGAAGGCGTGGATCCAGGTGGCGACGTCCGTGTCCTCGATATGCGCCATCGGAGCCACCGTGCTGGTGAACACGACGGCGTCGAAGCCGCCGAGGGTCTGCGCAGCCTCGGCCACCACCCGGCCGATGGCCCCTGGGTCCTCGACGTCGAGCTCGAACGCCGAGCCACCGATCTGCTCGGCCAGCTCGGTCAGCAGGTCCATCCGGCGTGCGGCCACCGCCACCTTGGCGCCGCGCTCGGCGGCGCGGACCGCGACGGCATGCCCGATGCCCGAGGACGCGCCGACGACGAGCACACGCAATCCGGCGATATCGGAACCTTCACCACTCATTTTTCGGTCGACTCACTTCCACATGTCTTAGGTAACCCTTTGTTTGACGGACAGTACCGCGCGCGATGAGTTCGAACCGCACAGTGGGTCTATACCGACACGAATCACTGTGAAGGAGACTGCCCATGACGACCGCAAAACCCGCTGTGGTGGACGCCGCCACCTGGAAGACCGCCCTGGCCGATCTGCGCCGCCGAGAGAAGGCCACCACCCGCGAGCTCGATGCGATCGCCGCCCAACGACGCCGGCTGCCGATGGTGGAACTGCCCGAGTACACCCTGATCGGCGCCGACGGGCCGGTGCGGCTGGCCGATGTCTTCGGCGGCCGGTCGCAGCTGATCACCTACCACCACATGTGGACCGACGGCGCGGAGTGGCAGTGCGGCGGCTGCACGGGATTCACCTCGCAGTTCACCCGGCTGGACTTCCTGGACAACTACGACGCGCGGTTTGTGATCGTCACCAACGGCCCGATCGAGGAGGCACTCGCCTACCGCGAGAAGGTCGGCAACAAGATGGACTGGTATTCGTCGTCGGAAAGCAGCTTCGGCGCCGACGTCGATGCCGCGCCCGGGGAAGGATTCGCGGTCAACGTCTTCCTCCGGGACGGCGACACGGTCTACCGCACCTGGCACACCAACGGCCGCGGCACCGAACAGCTCAGCCACAGCTTCGCGCTGATCGACATCCTGCCCTTCGGTCGCCAGGAAGTGTGGCAGGACTCCCCGGCCGGCTGGCCCCAGTCCCCGACCTACTCGAAGTGGCTCGACTCACCCGATGTCGCCCGCGCCTACGGCCAGGGAGCCACGGCATGACCAGCCGGGCCGACCAGGAGCGCTACGTGGTCACCCGCACCATCCCGGCGACCGCGAGCGCGGTGTTCTCGGTGCTGTCCGACCCGGCGCGCCATCAGCACACCGAGCCCGGCGACTGGGTGCGCGACGCCGTGGACCCCGAACCGATCACCGGGGTCGGCCAGATCTTCGTGATCAACATGTTCCTGGAGTTCGCGGGCGGGCACTACGTGATGCACAACCTGGTCACCGAGTTCGAGCAAGACCGAACCATCGCCTGGCTGCCCGGCCAGCTCGACGAGTCCGGCAACCACAATCCAGGCGGGTGGTGGTGGCGTTATGACCTGCGCCCCAACGGCAATGGCACCGACGTGACGATCACCTATGACTGGACCGACACCCCGCAGAGCTTCCGCGAACAGGTCGGCATGCCACCGTTTCCGGCCGGCTACATCGAGGAATCACTTGCCGCACTGGAGCGTTGCGCGAGCGAGCCCCCGACGAGCTAGGCGCTGGCGTTACCGGCCTTCCACTGCGGCCAGGGGATGTTCCAGTCGCCGAGTCCGTCGGTGCCGGGGAGCTGCGATCCGACGGTGCCCACGACCTCGACGATATCGCCGCGCTTGGTGTTCTCGTAGAACCACAGGGCGTTGGAGGTGCTCACGTTGAGGCACCCGTGGCTGACGTTGCTGTAGCCCTGGCTGCCCACCGACCACGGGGCGCCGTGCACGTAGATGCCGCTGTAGGACATCTGGGTCGCGTAGTCCACCTCGGTGCGATACCCGTTGGGAGAGTTGACCGGAACGCCATAGGTCGACGAGTCCATCACGAGCTCGGCGTACCGGTCACCGATGATGTACACCCCGTTGTTGGTCGGCGAGCTGTCCTTGCCCATCGAGATCGGCATGGTCTTGACGACCTCGCCGTTGCGGCGCACGGTGAGCGTCTTGGTGGCGTCATCGGCGACCGCGATCACCTGATCGCCGATGGTGAAGTTGGTGCTGACGTTGTCCTGCCCGAACAGGCCGTCGCCGACCTCCACCCCGTAGGTGTTGACCTCGACGGCGACCTTGGTCCCGGGCTTCCAGTATTCGGCTGGGCGCCACCGGACCTCGCGGTTGTTGAGCCAGTAGAAAGCACCATCCACCTTGGGGGTGGTGGTGACCTTGATGGCCTTCTCGGCGGCGGCACGGTTGGTGATGTTCTCGTCGAAACGGACCGCGATGGGCTGACCGACGCCGACGACCTCACCCTCGTTGGGCAGCAGGTAGGGCATCGTCAGGTTTTCCGGCGAGTGGGTCTCGAAGGTCGCGGTGGTGGCGGCCTGACCGCCGAGGCCCGAGGAGCGGGCATTGAGGGTGTAGCTCGCGTTGTACTCCAGCGGGTCGGTGCTCGACCAGGTGAGGCCATCGGCACTGAACTCGCCGGGGACCGGAGCGCCGTTCTCGTCGGTCAGGCTGACGGGCCCGAGGGCGCCGCCCGCGGTGGTGACGGTGACCGGCTCGTCGACCGTGACGCCGACGGCACCGTTGGTGACCGACGCGGTGAGCTTGGGTATCAGCAGGTCTCCGTACGGGGTGCCCTTGTCCGCAATGGTCTTCGGCTGCTCGGGGGCCTGATTGCCACTGCACGCGGCCACCGCGAACACCGTGGTCAGCGCCACCGCGATCATGGTTGGCCACGTCTTGCGCCGACGCGCGCTGCCCACCGGCGAGACCTGCACCATCTGTTCTGCTCCACTTTGATTCACACGGACCCGCGGGATCACGGCCACTTGGCAATAGTCTAAGGGAATCTCCGACAACCGGCCGTCCACGAAGCGCTGGAACCGCCATCGTCATGCGGATTTCACCTCTGCGCGTTGGTGCTGTTATTGTCTCCAACGCGCGCCGTTAGCTCAGTTGGTAGAGCAGCTGACTCTTAATCAGCGGGTCCGGGGTTCGAAACCCTGACGGCGCACCACCGCAAAGGCCCTGCTTCGGCAGGGCCTTTGTCGTATGCAGGTTCTCGGTCGTGCGGCCCGAGCGACCGGGCGGGCCATCCGCAGGGAAATTGACCTCCGAGTTCATTCGGAACCATCCAACATAAGCGATACAAAAACTATCCATTGCGCGACGCGCTGTGCAATGATCACAATTCGTTCAGCAAATTGATCACCGCCGCATCAAATTGTCCAATACGTAAATTCTTCAACCGCCTTTTCCGATAGCCGATACATCCCAGTGAGCTCAGCGGAAAAAGAACACGCACTCCGCGGGGAGGGTGCCAGGGTGGGAGGACCTGCGATGGCACGTTGCTGCGAGACCCGAGTCCGGCGGTCGCTTGCCTGCCTTCTACTAGGCATGACGGTCCTCAGCGGGTGCGGAGTCCAGATCCAGACCATCGCCCAGTCACCGCTCTATCTTGCTGCGCCGCCCACCGAGTTCGGTCCGTCGCCGGCGGCATCCCAGATATTCGCCCCGTGTGTCGCCGCCAAGGCCGAGCCGCTCCGCAATACCGCGTCGGCGGTCGCCGATCTACTCGTCGGCAAAGACCCGTACGGAACGGATTGCGCACCGAATCCCGATACGGGCATTCCCCTCGACAGCAAAATCGAACGGGCCCCGCGGGTGCTGAGCCCCGAACCGACGGACCCGCAGCGCTCCGCGATGCTGGTGACCGATGAGCTCGTCGGCGCGGTGCTCACCGGTACGGGCGAATATTGGTATCAGCCGGTCACCGGTCCGGCCTGACTCGGCCAGTAGTGCTTACCCGGCGTTCACCGGCGGACGGCTCGGGCCGGCGGAATCACTGCTACGGTTGCGGCCGACGGGTGCGTCAATAAATCAAGCGACATACCGCGCCGATGTGCTGAAAGTCGCTCGAAACGAAACATTGCGACCGCAACAAGGCCAGAAAACGTAGCTGGCAACCAAAAAGCGCCAGCTAGAAGCGGCGTATTAAGTTGACCACCCCACACAGGTGGCGTGCTACGCTGAGTTAGCTGCAGCCCGCGTCGCCGGGTCGCGGTGAACGACCCGGGGACGAAATGAGGAATTAGCTGATGCCAGCCGAGCGCGCACCGAGCTCCTCGGCCGCCACATCCGATGGCGCGCCGCTGGACAGCGTCGCAGCGGTCATCAGCTGCAGCCGCCTGGGCCGCACCGCCAACCCGCCCACCTTCTCGCTGACGGACTGGCTGCGACCCCGTCGGCGCCGCTACAACAGCGTCAGCGGCGCCTGATCCGCCGGATCACCACCACCACGACCACGGTGCCGGCACCGGCCAGCGTCAGCAGGACCGGGGGCTTGGTCACGAACGCCACGATCTTCGCCTTGGCATCCTCGGCCAGACGGTGAGGATTCGCCCGCACGGCAAGACTGTCCACCGTCGCGGCCAGTTGATCACGAGCCTGGTCGATGTCCTTCTTGATCGCCTCGGGATCCCGATCAGCCACTGTGTCCTCCATGTCGTCGGCGTACCGAATTACCCTAGAGCAGCCGGAGCCGACCACGCTGCCCCGGTCGACGAAAGAAAGGCGCATCCACGCATGGCACAGACCCCGCGGCTGGCCGTCGGCGACAAGGCACCCGCCTTCAGCCTCCCCGACGCCGACGGCAACACCGTCACGCTGTCCGACTTCACAGGCCGCAAGGTGATCGTCTACTTCTACCCCGCGGCGTCGACCCCGGGTTGCACGAAGCAGGCCTGCGATTTTCGGGACAGCCTCGCCGAACTCAACGATGCCGGACTCGACGTCATCGGGATCTCACCGGACAAGCCCGAGAAGCTGGCCAAGTTCCGCGATGCCGAGGGCCTGACCTTCCCGCTGCTGTCGGACCCGGAGAAGAAGGTGCTGACCGCCTGGGGCGCCTTCGGCGAGAAGTCCATGTACGGCAAGACCGTGCAAGGCGTCATCCGGTCGACCTTCCTGGTCGACGAGAAGGGCGTCATCGAGGTCGCGCAGTACAACGTCAAGGCCACCGGTCACGTGGCCAAGCTGCGCCGCGACCTATCGGTCTGAGCCCAGGGCCTCCAGGAACAACGCCTCCGACGTCGCCGCCCGCTCCAGCACCCCAAGGTGCAGGCTCTCGTTGATGCTGTGCGCCTGGGTGCCCGGATCCTCCACTCCGGTGACGAGGATCTTGGCATCCGGGAACGCGGCGGCGAATTCGGCGATGAACGGGATCGAGCCACCCATCCCCATGTCGATCGGCTCGCGACCCCAGGCGATCTGAAACGCTCGCCGGGCAGCGTCGTACACCGGACCGGACGCGTCGATGGCGTAGGGCTGCCCGACGTCGCCGGGAGTGACGGTGACCCGCGCACCCCACGGCGCATGCTCCTGCAGATGCCGCGTCAAGGCCGCCAGATGCTCTCGGGCGTCCCCGCCGGGGGCCACCCGCATGCTCACCTTGGCCCGGGCACTCGGCACCAGGGTGTTCGACGCCTTGTCGATCGGTGTGGTGTCGATGCCGATGACGGTGATCGCCGGCCGCGCCCACATCCGTTGCACCACCGGACCCGAACCGATCTGCTGTACCCCGTCGAGCAGACCGGAGTCCGCGCGCACCCGTTCCTCACTGAACTCGACCTCGGCGGCGGTCGCCTCGAAGAGACCCTCGACGGCCACGTTCCCGTCATCGTCGTGCAGGCTGGCCAGCACCCGGATCAGCGCGCTCAGCGCGTCGGGCACCACGCCGCCCCACAGGCCCGAGTGCAGGCCGTGGTCCAGGGTTGCCACCTCGACCACACAGTCGGCCAGCCCGCGCAGTGACACCGTCAGCGCCGGGATGTCGACGCCCCAGTTGTCCGAGTCGGCGATGACGATCACGTCGGCGGCCAGCAGTTCGCGATGGGCGGCCAGCAGCGCCGGCAGTGAGGGCGAACCCGACTCCTCCTCGCCCTCGACGAAGACGGTGACACCGACCGGCAGGTTGCCGTCAAAGGCCCGGATGGCGGCGAGATGTGTTGCGATACCGGCCTTGTCGTCGGCGGTGCCGCGGCCGTAGAGCCGGCCGTCGCGCTCGGTCGGCTCGAACGGCGGTGAGTGCCACTGCGCGCTGTCGCCCTCGGGCTGCACATCGTGGTGGGCGTAGAGCAGCACCGTCGGCGCACCGTCGGGGGCCGGGTGGCGGGCGATCACCGCGGGCGCGCCGCCCTCTTCGAGGATGCGCACGTCACCGAAACCGGCCTGGGAGAACAGCTTCGCCGTCAGTTCGGCGCTGCGGTACACCTCGGGCCGGCGCGCCGGGTCGGCCCACACCGACTCGATACGCACCAGCTCTTCGAGATCTGCCCGCACGGCGGGCAGCAGCTCACGGACGCGCGCGGCGAGTTCACTCATGGCTCAAGGCTAGTCCGCAGCCGTCGCCCGCGAGCGTGCGCAAACTCCCGCCCGCGGGCGGCGTGTCGGGCTGCAGACACGCACGCTCGCGGCAATCAGGCTTCGAGTATCGCCACCGCGGCGGCGGTGTCGGCCTCATGCGTCAGTGACAGGTGGATGGTCACATCCTTGAGATGCTCGGCGATCGCCCCGGACAGCCGCACCTTCGGACGGCCCCACATGTCGGTGACCACCTCGATATCGCGGTGGATCCCCTCCGGCAGCATCGGCCGCTTCGAGAAGCGCGACCCCGACCATGCCTTGATCACCGCTTCCTTGGCCGCCCACCGCGCCGCGAGGTGGCGCGCCGCCGACGAACTCTTGTCCGCGGCGTCGCGCCTCTCCCCCGGCGTGAAGGTCTCGGCGAAAACGGTGCCAGGTTGGTCGACCTGCTCGGCGAAATCCGGAATCGACACCAGATCGATCCCTACTCCCACGATGCCCATCCCTGAGACGCTAGCCGACTCGCTTTCCGTCACTTCGAGTAGTGGTCGTCAGCACCCAGGCGGGCGTCGGGATCGAGCAGCATGGCCGCTTCCTGACGCTTCTCCGGGGTGTCGTGACCGAACCGGCGATCGGCCGGCTTCTCGTAAAGTGCGGGCCCACCGGCGATCGCCGAGGCGAGTCGCCGCTGCCCCTCCAGCACACGGGCGTTGGCCCGCGCCTGGTAGTCGGCACGCTGATCGGCGGGCAGTGCGGCCAGCAGCGCCTGCGGGTGCACGAGCGCCACCAGACCCGACACGTGGCCGAACCCGAGGCTGGTCACCAGACCGGCCTTGATCGGGAACTTCTCGCCCAGATGCAGTGCCTCCCGGACCCACACGAAGTGCTTGGCATGGTTGAGCTCGTCGTCGACGCAGTCCAGGCTGCGGTTCGGCGGGATGACGCCGTCGCGCAGGATCTGGCACAGCCCCATCATCTGGAAGGCCGCGGCACCGCCCTTGGCGTGACCAGTGAGGCTCTTCTGGCTCACCACGAACAGCGGTGCACCCTTCGAGCGTCCCATCGAGGCCGCGAGCCGCTCGTGCAGCTCGGTCTCGTTGGGATCGTTGGCCAGCGTCGAGGTGTCGTGCTTGGAGATGACGGCGATGTCATCGGCACCGACCCCCAGCTTGGCCAGGGAACGGGCCAACCGGGACTGCGTGCCGCCGAGACCGGATGCCAGCGCACCGAGCCCGGGAGCCGGGATCGAGGTGTGCACGCCGTCGCCGAAGGACGAGGCGTAAGCCACCACCGCAAGCACCGGCAGACCCATCTGCACCGCGAGGTCACCGCGGGTCAGCAGAATCGTTCCGCCGCCCTGGGATTCGACGAATCCCAGGCGACGACGATCGTTGGCGCGGGAGAACTTCGCATCGCTGATCCCCTTGGCGCGCATGACCTCGGTGTCGGCGGTGGCCGACATGTCACCGAAGCCGGTGACGGCCTCCAGCGTCAGGTCGTCGTAGCCGCCGGCGACCACGAAATCGGCCTTGCCCAACTGGATCTTGTCGACGCCCTCCTCCACCGACACCGCCGCCGTCGCGCAAGCCGCGACCGGGTGGATCATCGAGCCATAGCTGCCGATGTAGGACTGCACGACATGGCCGGCGAAGACGTTCGGCAGCACCTCCTGCAGGATGTCGTTCGGCTTGCTCTGACCCAGCATGTTTCCGTGGAACATCCGCTGCATGGACGTGAGCCCACCGATACCGGTGCCCTGCGTGCAGGCCACCAGACTCGGATGCACCCACCGCATCAGCTCGGCCGGGGTGAAGCCCGCGGTCAGGAACGCATCCACCGTGGTGACCAGGTTCCACAGCGCGAGGCGGTCCACCGAACTCGCCATGTCCTGGCTCACGCCGTACACCGTCGGGTCGAACCCTGTCGGCACCTGAGCGCCGACGGTGCGGGACATCTTGGCCTTGCGCGGCACCCGGATCTCGGTGCCCGCCTTGCGGGTCACCTGCCAGTCACCACTGTCGGGGACCGGCGCGATCACGGTGTGTTCCGGATCGGACTGGGCGAAACCGCGGGCGTCGGCCTCCGAGGACACCACGAAGCTGAAGTCCTTGTCCAGGAACACCGAAACCAGCAGGGGCGCGGTGTGATCCGGGGTGATCGCGCCATCGTCGACGAACTCCCGGATACCGACCTTGGCGACCACGGCGTCGTGGTAGCGCTCGACGAGTTCGGACTCGTCGACCAGGTCACCGGTCTCGGTGTCGTACCAGCCCGGCTTGGGATCGTCTTCCCACTTCACCATCCCGGTGGTCCAGGCCAGCTCCAGGACGCCCGCGGCAGACAGCTCGCCGGAGACCTCCATCTCGAAGCGGGTACGCGAGGAACCATACGGTCCGAGCTCGGCGCCACCGACGATCACCACCAGGTCGGCGGGATCGACGTCGAGGTCATCCCACGCCGGCGGCGGTGCCGCGGCGTAGCCGCGCGGCGGCGAGGGCAGGGCACGGATGATGCCTTCCGCCTCGTCGTCCTCGTCCTCGGCTGCTGCCGCCGACATCTCCTCGCGGGCCTTGGCGGCCAGCTCGGCCATGTCGATCTCGATCTCCCCGAGCCCACCGGTCATATCGACCTCGATGGGCTGGCGCGCGGCAGCCACCTTGGATTCGATATCGCAGAGCGCCAACAGCTTGGCGGCCATCTCGGCGGTGGTGTAGGTCGTCAGCCCGGCCTCTTCGACGGCACCGACGATGGCGTCGTTGTGACCCATCAGGCCGGTGCCCTTGGTCCAGCCGATCAGCGCGTGCGCCAGCGAAACACGCTGGCTCCACGAGGATTCGACCTTCCACCGGGTGACCACGGCGTCCAGCGCCGCCTTGGCCTCGCCGTAGGCGCCGTCACCGCCGAACATGCCCCGGTTGGGCGAACCCGGCAGCACCACGTGCAGGCGCGAGGCGATGTCCCGCTCGGCACCCAGATGCGACAGGCCGGCGATGAGCCGCTGCACGGCCCACAGCAGCACCTTCATCTCCATCTCGGAGCGCGCGCCCGCATCGGAGAGATCCCCGCCGACCCGCGGCGCGGCGAACGGGAACAGCAGCGTCGGGTTCTGCGCCTCCTTGAGGTGAATGGCCTTGGGGCCCAGGTTCTCGGTCTGCTCGGTCCCGACCCACTCGACGAGCGCGTCGATATCCGAGTACGACGCCATGTTGGCCGGAACCACCCACAGCGTGGCGTTGAACCGGGCGTGATCGCGGTACAGCGTGCGGTAGAACGCCAGCCGGTCATCGTCGAGTCGTGAGGTGGTCGCGATGACGGTCGCGCCGCCCTCCAGCAGCTGGGCGACCACCGATGCGGCGATGGAGCCCTTGGAAGCACCCGTCACCACCGCGACTTCGTTGGCGTAGCCGCCCTTGTCCGGGTTCTCCGCACCGGCGGCGGCCCGGCCGTACAACGCGGCGTGCACGTTGCGTCCGGACGCCAGGGCCTTGCCCTGCCACCAGCTGGCCTGGGTGGCCACGATGTTGCCGGCCCCCTCGAAGCTCTGAGACAGCCGCTGCCAGTCGGCGTCGATGTCACTCTCGTCCAGCAGCCACAGCCGGGCCAGATCCTCACGCGCGCTTGCCCACCGGTCGTCGAACACGACGGCCTTGCGGGCGTCGAACACCGGGGCGACCAGCCGCGGCCAGTCCGAGCCGAGCTCGGTGGTGACCAGGTCGATCAGGTCGGCGTCGCTGACGGTCTCGTCCGCGTTGACCGGGTCGTCCAGACCCAGCTGACCCAGGATGGTGCGGGCCGCATTGGCCAGCACACCGTTCGGCCCGGTGACCTGCTCGGCGAATTCACCGAGGGCCGCCGAGTCCACGACACCGCCACCGGCGGCACCAGAGGACGGCAGGCTGACCGGGATGCCCTTGCGCGCACCGACCGCCGTGACCGCGGCGTCGATGACCTTGTCGACCGAGGCGGCGTCGGCCAGGGCGCCCTCGTGCAGGCCGCCCATGCTGCCACCGCGGACGCTGGAGCCCTCACGGGTGCCCAGCGCCACCTCGGCGGTGACGTGCTTGGCCCAGCCCGGCCCCAGTTCCCATGTCTTGGCGACACGTTCGGCGATGTAGGCCGGACGCTTACCGGACGGACCGAACACCGTACGCAGCTGATCGTTGATCGAATCCGACAGCACCGGGCCGAACGGCTTGTAGGTGCGGGCCAGCTTGGTCACCTGCGCCTTGAGGCCGGACAGATCGGCCTCGGCGGCACCATCGATAGCACCCAGGTTGAGCTCGGAACCGAGGTCCACCAGCATCTGGTTGCGCCGCGAGGACGCACCGTCGGTGATGGACTCGATGGAGTCCAGCGGCTCGATCTGGTCGATGCGCATCTTCGACGCCAGCGCGATGAGCACCAGTGTCGCGTCCGAGGCATCGAAGGTGATGTCGTCCGGCCGCGGGCCACCCGACGGCGCGGCGGCCGGTGCCGGTGCCGCGGCAGGCGCGGCGGCGGCCGGGGCCGCCTCGGCCGAAACCTCAGGCGCAGAGGCCTCTTCGGGCTCGGGCTCCGGGTCGGTGTCGGTGGCGAACAGCACCGCGGCATCCCGCTCGGCGTTGAGCACCTCGGTGGTGTTGTGCGAGTACTCGGGCAGCTTCAGCGTGTTGGTCGCCAGGCCGGCCACCGTCGGCGCGGTCTTGACGCCGATCTCGACGAACCGCTCGACACCGAGGCCGCCGGCGGCCTCCTCGATGAACAGCAGGTCCTGGGTCTCGATCCAGCGCACCGGGCTGGCGAACTGCCAGGCCAGCAGCTCGATGACGACCTTGCGCATCAGCTCACGCGGACGCTCGTTGCGCCAGGTGTCGTAGTCGGCGAGGACCTCGTCCAGCGGCTCGGCCGGCACCAGGTCGCGGATCTCCTGGATGAAGTCGCGGTCCAGTGTGAACGGACGCGGCACCAGGTTGGGGATGTACTTGCCCACCAGCAGTTCCGGGTCGGCATCGGTGGGCATCACCCGCTCCAGCGAGCGACGGAAGTCGGCGACGCCGACGCGGAGCACCTCGGAGTGGAACGGCACGTCGATACCGGGCACCAGGATGAACGAGCGCTTGCCGCCGCTGATCTCGCGACGCCGCTCGATCTCCTCCTCCAGGGCCTCCAGGCCGCGAACGGTGCCGGCGATGGCGTACTGCGAACCGCGCAGGTTGAAGTTCACGATCTGCAGGAATTCACCGGTGCGCTGCGAGATCTCCTCGACGAACGCGGTGACGTCATCGTCGGCCAGGTCGATCTGCGACGGGCGGATCGCGGCGAGCCGGTAGTTGGAGCGGCCCTTCTCGTCGCGCGGGACGATGTCGTGCATCTTGGAGCCGCGGTGGAAGACCACCTCCAGCAGCGCCGGGAGCTCGTAGACGCCGGAAACACAGGCCAGCGCGGTGTATTCGCCGACGGAGTGCCCGCAGGCGATGGCCCCTTCGACGAAGGCACCCTGTTCACGCATCTCCGCGACCTGGGCGGCGGCCACCGTCGCCATGGCGACCTGGGTGAACTGCGTCAGGTAGAGCACGCCCTCGGGGTGGTGGTAGTGCACACCGGAGGCGATCAGGCTGGTCGGGTTGTCCTTGACCACGTGCAGCACCGAGAAGCCCAACGTGTCGCGGGTGAACTTGTCGGCGGTGTCCCATACCTTGCGGGCGGCCTTGGACCGGGCGCGAACCTCCATGCCCATGCCCTTGTGCTGGATGCCCTGACCGGGGAAGGCGTACACGGTTTTCGGGGCGGCCAGCTGCGCGCTGGCGGCCATCACCAGGTCACCGCCGACCTTCGCGGTGACCTCGATGATCTCCGCACCCCGGTCGATGCCGACGCGGTCGACCCGGAACTCGATCTCGTCGCCGGGCAACACCATGCCCAGGAAGCGGGAGGTCCAGCCCACCAGGCGAGCCGGCGGGGTGGCGCGACCGTCGGTGGCGGTCACCACGTGCTGGGCGGCGGCCGAGAGCCACATACCGTGCACGATCGGGCCCTTGAGCCCGGCGAGAAGCGCTGCGGCACGGTCGGTGTGGATCGGGTTGTGATCGCCGGACACCACGGCGAACGCGCTCATATCGGTGGGCGCGGTCATGGTGACGTCACGGCGGCGACGACGCGGGGTGTCGGTGGCGTTGTCGGTCATCGCCCCGCCGGCACGCACCGGGTCTTCCAGCTCGACGGCCCCGGTGCGGCCGCGGATGGCGAAACGCTCTTCCAGGCGCGCCAATTCGGTGCCCTCGGCATCGCTGATGACGACGCTGACCGGCACCACCCGGCCGACCTCGGTGTCGACGGCTTCCGAAGCCGTTGCGGTGACCGTCAACTCGGCCTCCGACTTCGGCATCGGGGCCAGCAGGTGCGCGGCGTGATCCAGGTGCACCAGGCTCAGCAGACCTTCGATGATCGGGAACCCGGCATCGGTGACGGCCGATCCGATGGTGGCGAACACCGCCGGCCAGCAGCGGCCGACCAGGGCGTCGGGCACCAGGGTCAGCCCCGGCGCCAGCGGGGCGCCGAAGGTGGCGGTGACACCGGTGTGGTCGGCGACCTCCTCCGGGTCCCAGCCGACGGTGACGGTCGCGGTGCCGTCGACGACGGTGGGCAGCGCATCCACCCCGTCGACGCCGGCGGCGATGGCCAGCACGGCGCGCATGGCGGCGGCGGCGTCCTCGGTGGTGACCACCGGCATACCGCCGTTGACCGTGGCCGCAGGCAGCGTCAACTTGATGTCGATCCAGATGTCGGACAGCGGAACACTCAGCGTGACACCGGCATCGGTCAGCTCGATCCGCGAACCGGTGGACGGGTGCACCGCGGAGCGGTTCTCGTTGACCTGCCACTCGCTGGGGGCGCCGATGCGGTGCACCGGGTTGATGGCGGTGCGGCCGGCCCACAACACGTCGGGCGAATCCAGCACCACCGCAATGGGTCCGGTGACCGCGGCGCTGGCCTGGCGGCGGGACACCACAGGAACCGGCACCGCGCCTGTTGCGCTCACCTCGTCGATGGCGGCCTGCTCGAAGCGGTCCAGCAGCTCACCGACCGGTTCGTCGACCCGGGTGATACCCGCGACGGCCGCGGTGCCGGGGATGATGCAGACCTGGTCGGCGGTGTAGCGGGCGTCGTGGGCCTGCCATAGCGAATCGCTACGCCACCAGCGGCGCACGTCCTTGTCGATGACCGGCACGAAGTTGACCGGCTTACCGGGGGTCTTGCACAGGGTGGTGAAGAACGGCACATCGGCCGGGTGCAGCTTGATGTTCTCGGCGTCCGGGTACCGGTTGAGCAGGGTGTCCACCGCGGCAGCGGGATGCTCCAGCAGGGCCGCACCCTCGGTGCCGGCGAACAGGGTGTCGATCGGACCGGAGTCGGCCGGGTGCAGGCGGGCCTCGGCGCGCTTGAGCATCTCCTCGAAGCGATCGCGCCAGGTGATGTCGAGCCACGGCGAGTCGGCGGCCTTGGTATCGGCGGTGGAGTCACCGTCGCCGATCGCCAGCTCCACGTAGCGGTCCAGCCACTGCAGGTAGGTCATGTCGGAGACATCGCCGAAGTACGGCTTGGCGGTGTCGGCCATCGCGGCGATGATCTCGTCGCGGCGCTCGGCGACCGCGTCGGCGTCACCGGCGACCTCGTCGAGCAGTCGCCCGCAGCGCGAGGCGGTGTTGTCGATCTCGTGGATGTCGGCGCCGAGCTGGCTGCGCCCGGAGGCCATGCCGCCCTGCGCTTTTCCGGCCCCGACCCAGACATCGGTGCCCTTGGTGTCGACGAGCAGTTGCTTGACGGCCGGGGAGGTGGTGGCCTCCAGCGTGGCCATCGCCGCGGTGCCCACCAGGATGCCGTCGACCGGCATCAGCGGGAAGCCGTAGTCCTGCGCCCAACGTCCGGCCAGGTAGTCGGCGGCCCGCTCGGGGGTGCCGATGCCGCCGCCCACGCAGATGGTGATGTTGGACAGCTTGCGCAGGTCGGCATAGGTGGCCAGCAGCAGGTCGTCGAGGTCCTCCCACGAGTGGTGACCACCGGCGCGGCCGCCCTCGATGTGGGCGATGACGTCCTTGCCCGGAACCTCGGCCGCAATCTTGATGACGGACTTGATCTGGTCGACGGTGCCCGGCTTGAACACCACATGGGTGATGCCGATCTCGTTGAGTTCCTCGATGAGCGCGACGGCCTCATCCAGCTCGGGGATGCCCGCGGTGACGACGACACCGTCGATGGGGGCACCGGACTGGCGCGCCTTCTGCACGATGCGCTTGCCACCGAGCTGCAGCTTCCACAGGTACGGGTCCAGGAACAGCGAGTTGAACTGGATGGCGCGGCCCGGCTCCAGCAGCTGGGTCAGTTCGGCGACGCGGTCTTCGAAGATCTTCTCGGTGACCTGGCCACCACCGGCGAGCTCGGCCCAGTGCCCGGCGTTCGCGGCCGCGGCGACGATCTTGGCATCCACGGTGGTCGGGGTCATCCCGGCCAGCAGGATCGGCGACCGGCCGGTGAGGCGAGTGAACTTGGTGGACAGCTTGACCGACCCGTCGGGCAGGGCGACCGTCGTCGGCGCATAGCTGCTCCACGGGGCGGGCACCTCGGGCACCGCGCCGACGGTGAACAGGCTGCGCTGACCGGAACGGGTGCCGGCCGGCACGATGCCGATGCCCAGCCCGCGGATCACCGGGGCGGTCAGGCGGGTGAGCGTGTCGGCGGGGCCGAGGTCGATGATCCAGCGGGCACCCGCGGTGTGCAGGGCTTCCACGTCGGCGACCCAGTCGATCGGGCTGACGAAGATCGACTCGGTCATGGCGTGCGCCAGCTCGGGGTCGATACCGCACTTGGCGGCCCAGCGGTCCACGAGCGCCACGCCGTCGGCCAGGCGCGGGGTGTGGAATCCGACCTCGACCTGGATGGGATTGAACACCGGCGCGAACACCGCGCCACCGCGCAGCTTGTTCTTCCGCTCGGCTTCTTCCTTCTCGGTGATCTTCGAGCAGTAGAGCTCGAAGCGGCCGAGTTGTTCGGGGGTCCCGGTGATGACGACCGAGCGGCGGCCGTTGCGGATGGACAGCACCGGGGGCAGCACGGTGCGCACGTCGGTGGAGAAGTCTTCGAGCAGTTCGGCGATCCGGGCGGGGTCGACGTTGGTCACCGAGACCATCGGACTCTTGTCCCCGCGGCCGACCATGCCGCGGCGGCGCGAGATCAGCGAACCGGCGGCGCCGATCAGCTGGAGCAGGGCGAGCAGCTCGGCATCGCGGGTGCCTTTCGCCTTGAGCGACTCGACGCCCAGGATGCCCTGGGAGTGGCCGGCCATCGCGACGGGCGGGGTGCCCATCAGATCCAGACCCTGGCGCGTCAGTGCGCGGATGGCGGCCATCTGGGTCAGCAGGATGCCGGGGCCGGAGATGGCGGCGGTGGTGAGTTGCTTGGTATCGGGCAGCGGTTCCTCGGCAGCCAGCGCGCGCACCCACTGCAGGGGCTCGAAACCGATCGGACGCACGACGACGAGCTCGCGGGCCACCGGTTCCAGCAGCAGCGCGGCCTCGCCGACCAGCTCGCTGAGTTCGGACTCGATGCCGGCGGAGCTGACCAGCTCCTCCAGGCTCTCCAACCAGGCGCCGCCCTGACCGCCGAACGCGACGGCGTACGGCTCACCGGCGTTCAGCAGATCGACGAGCGCGTGCGCGCCCGACAACGAACCCTCGCCCAGGCTGCTCTTGGTACCGGCTGTCACCCTGTCGTGCTCGTTGATCGTCACGTCTTGTATCTCCCTCGGTGCAGTCTTCTTCACGCACTGTCGCTGTTCGTACCGGTGTGCCGCGTCGTCGCGGCGAGGATGCGTACGGGATCCCCGACGGTCCCGTCGTCCTGGTGGTCTGCGGTGATTCGGCTTTGAATCTCCGTTGGACTGGTGTCGTCCGGGCGATCCGGCATCACCTGGTCCCGGATCCGGACGTGCCCGGAGGGCAGCCCAACCCCACTAAGAGTGTCATAAGAGCTAGGGCAATTTTCCGCCTCTAAATGGTTACTGGCGAGTTCTACGGACGGGTAACCATACGTTGGGTAACAAAGGTCACCACGCGGGTCAATCCTCTGCGGGACAAACGTCCTGCATGCAGGTGGTTACGGTCGAGTAGCTATAACTTCCCAGATCAGCGCGATGCCGTTATGAAATCGTTATCTAAGAATTTCATGTTCTCCGGCACCCGCGGCGGCATCGAGAATGCCATCCACGAGAGAACACATCGCCCATATGTGTCCACCCAGCGGCCCGACGGCCGCAATTTAGTTTGCTGGAAATTATTACTGATCGGTAAGTTTTGCAGCTGCCTGCCGACTCCGGTCGCCAAGATCCGGGTGACGCCTGACCCCGACACCGCCGCGGGCGCGCCGGATGGCCCCATTCCGACGGCGGCGCCGACCGAAGCACCGCGCGCGCCGGCGCGCCCGAAGGCACCGCCGGTGGTACGCACGAATACCACCGCACCGGGCCCTTTCGGACCAACGGGCGTCGGTCCGCGCATCCGGTTTCGCACCGCCCGCAGGTCGCTGCCGCGCCCACCGGTCGTCGCCGGGTGCGGCGGCGACCCACCGCGACCGGGTCCCCGTCGGGCGGGCCGGCGGCCGGTGATGCCCGCACCACCGGCCGCGCCGTGTCGTTGCCAGCGGTGTGCGGCGTGCGCCACCCCCGGTCCGAGGTCCCCGCCAGCCTCCCCGCCCGGGCCGCTGCGTGGTGCCCCGCCTGCCGCGCGGTGACCCTTGGGCGGATCGACAGCCGCCCGCATCAGGTTGTTCGTCGGGCCGATCCCGCCGCCCAGCTACCGGACCGATGCGCGACGGACTGTTCAGATACCGCATCCAGCAATATCGGTGAGGGATCTCACCATAAATAACTGGAGATTCATCCCACGAATTTGGGACGATTGCCGGGCAACCCTTCCCGACATCACCGAAAGAGGTCCGCGTGCGTCCCTGGATCATCTGGGCCACCGGACTCCTGGCATACGTGGTGGCGGTGCTCAACCGGACCACTCTGGGCGTGTCCGGCCTGGAGGCCGGCGACCGCTTCCACGCGGGGCCCAGCGTGCTGTCGACATTCGTGGTGCTGCAGATCATCGTGTACGCCGGCGCCCAGGTCCCCGCCGGCGTGCTGCTGGACCGCTACGGCTCCAAGCTGCTGATCGTTTCCGGCGCCGCGCTGATGGTCACCGGACAACTCGCCATCGCGCTCACCGACTCACTGCCGATGGCCCTGGCCGCACGTGCTGTCGTCGGGCTCGGTGACGCCGTCACCTTCATCTCCGTGCTGCGGCTGGTGCCCCACTGGTTCCCCGCCAAGCGGGTGCCGCTGCTGACGCAGCTCACCGGGATCAGCGGCCAACTCGGGCAGGTGCTTTCCGCGGTGCCGTTCCTGGCGTTGCTGGGGGTCAGCGGCTGGACATCGGCGTACCTGTCGGTCACCGCGTTCGGCGTGCTCACCATGGTGCTCGCGGCCGCCCTGTTGCAGAACACGCCGTCCGGCCGGCTCGTGACCACCGAGACCATGACGGTGCGAGACACCATGACCAGCCTGCGCACGGTGTGGATGCGTCCGGGCACCCGGCTCGGGTTCTTCACCCATATGGGCACCCAGTTCTCGGTCACCGCCTTCGCCCTGATGTGGGGTGTCCCCTACGTCACCGCCGCCCAGGGCCAGACCCGTGCGGTGGCCGGCATGCTGCTCACCATCTCGGTCGTGACCGCGATCTCCGCCGGCATCGTGCTCGGCGTCCTGACCGGCCGCTACCCACACAAGCGCTCGCTGATGGTCCTGGCCATCATCGGCAGCAATGCGTTGATCTGGACGATCGTGCTGGCCCTGCCTGGCCAGGCGCCGCTGTGGCTGCTCGTCGTGCTCGTCGTCATCATCTCCGTCGGTGGACCCGGCTCGATGGTGGGCTTCGATTTCGCCCGCACGTTCAATCCGAGCGCCACCCTGGGCACCGCGCAGGGCTTCGTCAACATGGGCGGCTTCCTGGCCTCCCTGCTGCTGATGCAGGCGATGGGCTGGGTCCTCGACCACGAGGGCGGATACTCCGTCGAGTCGTTCCGGCACGCCTGGACGCTGCAGTACATCGTCTGGGTGCTGGCCGTCATCGGCATTCTGGTCACTCGGCGCAAGGCCCGGCGACTGATGAAGGCCGAGCAGGAACGGTCCCTGCTGGAGACCTTCGAACCGGCGCGCGGCTAGCCGATCCGGGCGGCCAGCTTGGCCGCGGTGTGCCGGTGACCCACCCACTCATCGCCGATCACCGCCACCATCGGCGCCGCCGACGCGACCAGCAGGCACAGTGCCATCGACACACCGGACAGGGCCAGCACCACCGCACCCACCAGGACCGCCACGGTCAGCACGGCCAACATGAGGTGGACCGCGTTCACGCTGCGCAGCAGCAGCGCGTGCAGCAGATAGATCACCGCGATGTAGGCCCCGACCGGTATCGCCACCGACAGCACCGTTGCCTGCGAACTCAGCACCGAGTGCTCCTCGAGGTAGTAGGCCGCCACGTGCAGACCGGCGCCGGTGGCGACGATCGCACCGAACAGCAGGATCGCCAGATAGCCGAACCAGAACGAGGTTTCGCGGTGCGCATGCAGCAACTGCGCCGAGGGCACCATGAAGAACAGCCACCACATGCCGAAGGTCAGCCCGGTGCCGGCCAGCGCGACCAGGACCGCGTCGGTGGTCCAGCCTTGGTCGTGGACCACCGCCGACAAGGTCGCCACCGTGCCGACCACGCCCTCGCCCAGCGCGATGATCGCCATCAGTCCGTAGCGTTCGGCGATGTGGTGGGCGTGCCACGGGGTGCCGCCGGCCCGGCGCTCGGCAAGGAAGGGTCCGAGCATCTCGACACCGATCAACGCCACCACGATGCCGAACGTGACCGCGAGCGAGGTGTGCACGAAGATCGCGGCGATCCAACCCACCTGGGCAACCGCGATGGCCGCGACATAGGTCAGGCAGGTGCTGCGCCGGGCCGGATCCTGTCGGGCCGCCCGCAGCCACTGCCCCACCATCGCGACCCGCATCACGACGTACCCGGCCACGATCACCGCGTTGTCGACATGCCCGCCGTGCTCCAGCGAGGCGTACAGGTCCGGGACGCCGAGGGCCAGGATCAGCACGCCCACCATCTGGACCATCGTCATCAGCCGGTACACCCAGTCGTCGGTGTCGTAGGCGGAGGCGAACCAGGTGAAGTTGATCCAGGCCCAGCAGACCGCAAAGATCGCGAATCCGAAGCCCGCCAGTCCCGCCCCGACATGACCGGCGGCCATCGCGTGGGCGAACTCCGATGCCGCGACGCCGAACGCGACCACGAAGGTGAGATCGAAGAGCAGTTCCAGCGGGGTGGCGGTGCGGTGCGGCTCATGCGGGTCACGGCCCGACATCCGCCGAAGGCGGTGCGCCGCGGCGGGACCCGAAGGCGGTGGTGTGGAAACGCTCACCCGATCATCCTCTCCCCGATGGTTCCGGCCTGCACCGGTTCACCGACCGCACAGGCTAGCGTGAGCGGGTGTCCACTGTGTCCGGTCCCCGCGCCGCGGTCGGCGTGGTGCTCGCCGCCGGGATGGGCTCACGGGTCGGCGCCGACGGCAACAAGGCCTACCTGAGGCTGGCCGGCGCGTCGATGCTGTCCTGGTCGGTGCGGGCAGTGGCCGAGACCGCCGGAATCGACCGGGTGATTCTGGTGTACCGACGCGGTGAGCGGGACGTGGCGGCTCGCGCGCTGCACGAGGACCTGCCCGGTATCGCGGTCGAACTCGTCGAGGGCGGCGAGAGTCGCCACGATTCGGAGTTCAACGTGTTGGGCCACCTGTGTGCCGATATCGAGAGCGGGGCCGTGGACGTCGTGCTCATCCACGACGCCGCCCGACCCTTGGCCGGCCCGGACCTGATGCGAACCGCACTGGATACTGCCCGCGCCTATGGCGGTGCCGTGCCCGCGCTGCCCGCCTCGGGCCTGGCCCGGCCGCTACCCGACGGCGGGTTGGAGCCCCTGACCGGACGCCTGGTCCGGGTCCAGACACCGCAGGCCTTCCGGGCCGGACCGTTGCTCGAGGCCTATCGCCGCGCCGAGGCCCAGGGTTTCGACGGCACCGACACCTCGGCGTGCGTCCAACATTTCACCGATGTCGAGGTGCGGGTGTTCGGCGGTGCCGCAAGCAATCTCAAAGTCACCTATCCTCCGGACATCCGACTGGCCGAGCATCTGCTGGCCGCGACGGTCAACGCCGACAGGCGATGACCGCGGCCAGCAGCGCGGCATCTGCCGGCAGGTCGAACGGGATCGCGTCGGCGTCCCCGGCGACGCGCACCAGCTCGGCTCCGGCGTTCAGAACGGTGCGCAGATCGCCCAGCCGCGGGACCGCGGCGCCGTAGGGGTACTGGGTGATCGCGAGCTCCGAACGGTCCACGGTGGACTGGATAACCCCTTGCTCGTCAACCTGTTTCACGGTGTCGGTGACCGGCAGCACCGGGACCACCACCGCCGCGCCGTCCGACAGGGCGGTGATGACGCGGTCGATCAGGTCACGCGACATCACCGGATGGCGGTGGTCGGCCACCAGCACATGTGTGGCGGCGCCGGTCCGAAGGTGACCCGTGGCTGCCGTCAGACAGTCTGCGGTGCTCGCGTTCACGCCGGCCGCGATGACCCGCGCCGACACACCGGCCAGGCCCGCGCGAACATCATCGATCAGCGCATCATCGGAGGTCACCAGCACCTCGGTGACCGCCGGGGCCAGTGCGCGCACGATCCGCACCAGTGCGGACTCGCCCTCGACCGGGGTGAGCACCGAAGCCCGGTTGCTTGCCACCGAGGCCGGCAGCGGCAGGATCGCTGAGATGGTCACCGCGGTCAATGTATCGGCACGGCCGATCGAGGTCGCCTGGGGCACCGCCGCCGGGACCGCTACACCGGGTCGAAGGACGAGATCAGCCAGGCGTCGCCCACCTTCGTCAGCCCGACCTTGACCGCACTGGTGGAAAAGGATCCGTCCGGGTTCTCGGTGCTGGTGGTGGTTTGATTGAGGAACACCAGCACCACGGCCGATTCCGGATGCAGCTCGGCCACCGCGGCGTTCACGATCGCCGCCGTCGTCTTGACCGATTTCTTGGTGGCCGCGGGCGTGACGATCTGCTCGGTGAACTGGTTGTAGTAATTCAGGAAATCACCGGTCAGGTGTGTCTTGGCGTTGGTGAAGTCCTCGTTGAGAGTCTCCGGCGAATACGACAGCAACGCAACGGTTCCGTCCTTGGCGGCGTTGAGTGCCGAGTCGGCAGCGGCACTTCCGGTGGCCTGGTCGGGCCGGTACTGGTTGACGTACAACCACGCGGTCACACCCCCGGTCACCGCCAGAGCGGTGATCAACACGATGACAACCCAGAAACGTGCAGCGCCCTGCAACACCCGGCGCAGGGGTCCGGCGGGCCGATCCGGTGGTGTGGCCGCCACCGTCGTCGGCTCGGCGCTCGCCTCGGCGTCGTCCGGGCTGTCCACGGTGTCGACTGCCTCAGCGGTCAACAGCTCTTCGTCGTTCTTCACGGTCACGGCGCAAACTCGACTTTCGCCATCTTGATTTGGTCACCGTCGCGGGCCATGCTCACGATGAGCCGCCAGCTGCGGGGGTCGTCCTTCGCGCCCTGCGCGTTGGTAATGGTCGACGCGGCCGCGACGAGCACGTCGGCGGTGTCCTCGGTCATTGTCTGCACGGCGGTCGCGGTGACGTTCGCCTCGGTGACGACCTTCGATGATTCGGCAACCTTGGCGAACTCCTCGGCCTGGGCCTGGAAATCCTCGCGGAACTGGCCGGTCGAGTTGTCGACGATGCGCTGCACATCGTCCTTGGCGCGGTTGAAATCCAACGACATCAACGACACCACACCCTGACGTGCGGCGGCCGAGAACTGCGCGGCGAGGTCGCGCTGATGTTCGGCTTGACGGTGCTTGACCACGATCCAGGCACTCGTACTGGCCAACGCCGCGATGGCGATGACCGCCAGGCACACCGCGGCGTATCTGGCGGCGGTCGCGAGTCGTCTGCGGCGAGGCGCGGCGGGCGTCAGCGGTGCGGAGTCCCCCGCGGCACCGGTGTCCCCGGTGTCCTTCTCGGCGACCTCGTCCTCGGCCCCGGACACCTCGTCGTGTACCTCGGTTTCCCGTTCGGCTTCCCGTTCGACTTTGGCCTGCTGCACCTTCAGCACATTGGCACGGGCCCGCGCTGCGGCCGCCTCGGCCTCGGCCGCCGCGGCCAGCGCCTCCGCCTCCTCGGCGGACAGCTCCGCGACGTCCGCCTCATCGGCGTCCGGCGTAGCTTTCCCGCGCTTGAACGTCGGCATCGTGACCTCCTGTGCCAATAATGAGAATGGCATTATCAGATTTTGCTGATCCCTCGACGATACCGCATCGCCAGCGCGTCCAGACATGACCGTTTTCCTGCGGAAATGTTATTTCCGCGCTGTGCGTCCGCTCAGCGCGCCAGGCCCTGAAGGCGGTCCTTCATGACTTTGCCGGTGGCGTTCAGGGGCAGTTCATCCAGAAACTCTACGTACCGCGGCACCTTATACCCGGCCATGCGCTCCCGACTCCAGGAAATGAGTTCCGGCGCGCTCACGCCGCCCCCGCCGCTTTCCCCCGTCGCTTCCTTCGCCTCGGGGTGCAACACCACGAAGGCCTTGCCGACCTGGCCCATCCGTTCGTCGGGAACACCGATGACCGCGGCCTGGCGCACCGCCGGATGCTCGAGCAGGAAGCCCTCGATCTCGGCGGGGTAGGCGTTGAAGCCGCCGACGATGAACATGTCCTTCTTGCGGCCGACGATCGTGAGCCGCCCGGCCTCATCGAGGGTGCCGAGATCTCCGGTGTGCAGCCAGCCGTCGGGATCGATCGTTTCCGCGGTGGCCACCGGGTCGTCCAGATAACCCTGCATCACGGTGTAGCCCCGCACCAGCACTTCACCGTCGGAGGCGATCCGCACCTCGACACCGTCACAGGGCTTGCCCGCGGTGGTGGCAATATCGGTGAACGAGTCGCCGGGGCGCGACAACGTGACCGTGCCGGCCTCGGTCAGTCCGTATCCGGTGGCCAGGGTCTGGAACGGCAACTCCTCGTGCACCCGACGGATGAGTTCCACCGGGATGTCGGCGGCCCCGGTGACCCCGGCGCGCAGGGTCGCCAGCCGATGCTTGTCGGGCACCGCCAGCAGCGAGTGATACAGCGTCGGCGCTCCCGGCAGCATCGTGATCCGTTCGGATTCGACCAGATCGACCACGGCGGGCACGTCGAACACCGCAACCGGCAGGATGGTGGCGCCCCGGATCAGCGAGGCGATGCATCCGGCCTTGTAGCCGAAGGTGTGGAAGAACGGGTTGACGATCAGGTACCGGTCACCCTGGCGCAGGTCGGCGAGATCGCACCACTCGCTGTAGAGCCGCAGTGTCTGTTCGTGATTCATCATCACGCCCTTGGCCCGGCCGGTGGTACCGGAGGTGTAGATGACATCGGCGATGTCCGTGCCGAGCAGGCCCCGCGCTTCGTAGGGCCGGCCACTGCTCAGGAAGTCCGAGGTGATCTCGATCGCCGGAAAGCCCTCGGGCACGCTGAAATCCTGTCCCAGAAAACCATTTTGGACCAGGACGGCCTTCGCGCCGCTGCGGGTGATGATGTCGGCGGCCTCTTCGGCCTTGAACCGGGTATTCACCGGCACGAGTACGCCGCCGGCGGTGACCAGGCCGAAGGCCGCGATCAGCCACGCCGCCGAGTTGGGGGCCCAGATCGCAACCCGATCACCTCTGCCGATCCCGAACTCGGCGAACGCGCCGGCAGCACATCGAACACGGTGCGCCAGTTCGACATAACTGATCCTCAGCGGCCCGTCGACGACCGCTTCGGAATCACCGAAACGGTCGCCGACGCTGCAGACCATCTCCGGGATGGTCTGCCACCTGGGGTGGTAGGTCACTCGCGGAACTATGTGGTGACCAGACGCCCGAGGTTGCCGCCCATGATCTTGGCCTGGTCCTCCAGCGCGAGATGCTCGAGGGCCGTGATGTAGTGGGTCGGCTCCGCCAGGCCCTCCGGGTGCGGCCAGTCCGAGCCGTAGAGCACCTGATCGACGCCGACCAGGTTGATCAGATCGTCGATGCCCTCCTCGTAGAACGGGCTGACATAGATGCGGTTCTTGATCTCTTCCATCGGATTACCGAGGAACGCCTCCGGCGCCTTCTTGTACACCTCGGCCATCGAATCCAGCAGCGGGAACATCCATTTGGACCCTGCCTCGACGATGCCGACCTTCAGCGTCGGGAAGCGGAACAGCGCACCGTGGATGACCCAGGAGGCCACCGCGTCCTGGATCGGACGCCACTCGTTGAGGATCGACATCGCGTTGGTCTGGAACGGCAGCATCTCCTGCGCGGCACCATCCCATTCGGAGGTGTAGCGCGAGTAGCCGCTGTCGCTGGAGTGCATGCCCACGAAGATGTCGTGGTGCACGACACGCTCCCAGAACGGATCGAACTCCGGTAGCGCGAACGACCGGGGTCCGCGGAACCCGGGCACCGGCGCGGGACGGATCAGGATGGCGCGGGCCCCACGCTTGACCGCCCACTCCAGCTCCTCGATCGCCTTCTCGACGATCGGCAGGGTGATCACCGGGGTGGTGAAGATCCGGTTCTGGTAGTTGAAACCCCAGACCTCGTGCAGCCACTCGTTGAGCGCATGCACGATGACGTGGATGGCCACCGGGTCATCGGAGAGCCGCTCCTCGATGAGGCTGGCCAGCGTCGGGAACATCAGGCTTCGGTCGACGCCCAGCTCGTCCATCACCTTGATGCGCGGTTCGGGCTCGAAGAACGCAGGAATGGCCTTCATCGGCTCGCCGAACAGTTCCCGCTTGCTCTTGCCGTCCGGGTTACCGAACTTGAAGTACTCCTCCCAGGCGCCGGGCTTGGCCACGACCGAGAAGGTGGGGTTCGGGATGTAGTTGCTGATCTGACCCTTGAGCGCAATCTTGGTGCGGCCGTTGACCTCTACGTACTGGACGATGTCCTTGTACTCCTTGGGGAGGTACTTGGTCATGGCCTCCGGAGGCTCGTAGAGGTGGTTGTCCGCATCGAACAGCGGAAACGGTATGTCGACCCGATGCGACAGTTGACCCATGAGATGCTCCTTTTCGGTTAGTGAGAATCATATTCTCATGTGCGGGATGTGGCAACGCCTCCGGGTGCGGCCGCGGCGATCTCCTGCCGTACCCGAAACTTCTGCACCTTGCCGCTGGCGGTCCGTGGAAAGTCCTGGCCCTCGGGCACCTGACGCAACTCCTCGGGCCACTTCTGCCGGGCCACACCGGCCTGCTCGAAGTGGGCGCGCACCTGCTCGGGAGTCGGCATCACCGCGCCGGGCCGGATCCGCAGCACCGCCGCGACGTGCTCGCCGAGCCGCTCGTCCGGAGCCGCCACCACGACGGCCTCCACCACCGCGGGCATGGTGAGCAACACCTCCTCGACCTCGAGAGCGCTGATGTTCTCACCGCCGCGGATGATGAGGTCCGCGGTGCGATCGGTGATGGTGAGATAGCCGTCCTCGTCCAGCACCCCGATATCGCCGGTCCGGTACCAGCCCTCGTCATCGAAGGACTTCGCGGTCAACTCCGCATCGGTATAGCCCAGACACAGGTCGGGGCCGCGGCTGAAGATCTCGCCATCGGGCCCGAGCCGGATCTCGACGCCCGGCCGAACACTGCCGTCGGTGAACAGGCGCTTGTCCTCCGGCGCGCCGACCCCCGATCCCGTGATCGAGGGATGTTCGGTGCTGCCGTACGAGCGGAAAACGAAAAGACCCAGGTCGGCCAGCCGCCGGGTGACCGCCGACGGGACCGTCGAGCCGCCGAGTCCGACGGTGGAGAACTTGGCCAGATGCGCGTCGCTGAAGTCCGGATGGTCCATCAGGCTGGTGACGAAGTACGGCGGACCTCCACCGATCGACAACCCGTCGCGCTCGATGATCTCGAGCACGCGGCCCGGATCCCACACATCGCACAGGTCGATGGGCGCACCTTCCAGCACCGGGATCAGGAACGCCCCGAGCATGCCGATGAAGTGTCCGACCGGGGTGGCGGTCAGCTGGCGCCCGCGCCCGGGCGGATAGTTGGCCAGCAGCTGGCGCGTCTCGCAGTTCAACGTCTGATGACTGTGGATGACCCCCTTGGGCTCCCGGGTGGTTCCGGAGGTGAACGCGATGAGCGCGGGCGCGGCCGGGTCGGCATCGACCGTGCCGGCCATCGGCTCGTCGGCCAGCAGCCGCTCGAATGCCAGGTCACCGGCGGCGCCGACCAATCCGACGATCGGCACCTGGGCACACAGGTCGGGGTGATAGCTCATCCGGCCGAATGCCGCGGTGCTGATGAACACCTTCGGCTTGGCGGTGGCGATGATGTGGGCCAGCTCCTTGCGGCCGTAGAAGTGCACGATCGGGACGGTCACCGCACCGAGGAAGGCCGAGGCCCAGAAGGCGACCGCGGCCTCCATCCAATTCGGCAACTGCAAGGCGACCACATCGCCGGCCCGCACCCCGCGTTCGTGCAGCCCGGCGGCCAGCCGACGCGCGCCACGCTCGACGTCACCGAACGTGCCAGAAAAGGGCCGGGTCGCGGAGTGCACGACGAAACCGGTGTCCGGGCTGGCCCGCAACCCGTCGGCCAGCAACTGACCGAGCGTTTCCGGCGTCCACCACCCCTGCTCCACGTACCGTTCACTCAGCTCAGCAGGGATTTTTCGAATCGAAATGACAGCACCTCCGGGAGGCCGGGCAGATGCTGGCGATGCTATTCTCACTCGCCGAGAATGCCAATACCGAAATTGGAGAATGCTTGATGGTCGACCTTGAATTGGACGGCGAACTGGCGGTCATCACCATCGACCGTCCCCACGCCCGCAATGCCATCTCGCTGGACACGATGGACGCGCTGAACGCGGCCCTGGACGGCGCGGCCGGCGCCCGCGCGCTCGCGATCACCGGCGCCGGCGACAAGGCGTTCGTGTCCGGGGGCGACCTCAAGGAACTTGCGTTGCTGCGCACCGAACTGGAGGCGGCCGAGATGGCCTGGCGGATGCGCACCATCTGCGATCGCATCGCGGGGTTCCCCGGGCCGGTGATCGCCGCGCTCAACGGACATGCGCTCGGAGGCGGTGCCGAGGTGGCCGTGGCCGCCGACATCCGGATCGCCGCCGATGACATCAGGATCGGGTTCAATCAGATCTCGCTGGCGATCATGCCGGCCTGGGGCGGTGCGGAGCGCCTCGGCGCACTCGTCGGTCGCAGTCAGGCGCTGCTGTTGGCCGGCACCGGACGCGTGCTGGATGCCGCGACGGCCGAGCGGGTCGGCCTGATCGACCAGGTGGTGCCACGCGCCACATTCGCCGACACCTGGCGTGAGACTGCGCAGCTGCTGGCGCGCCGCCCAGCCGGCGAGATCAAGCGGGTGATCAACGGCGCCACGACCACCGAGGCCGTGACGGCGTTCGCGAGGCTCTGGGTCTCCCAGGAACACTGGGACGCCGCCGACAAGGTGATGAACAAGGCGAAATAGACTGGGCCAGAGGCTACTTGACGCACCATCGCGGCGCAGCCCGGGTCCAAGTGACCATTGGCGCATGGGGCCTTGAGGCGAACTAGCCGATCGGCTACTGTGACATCACGCTGGATAGCCGAACGGCTAGCAGCCAGGCGATGGGCAGGTACCGATGAACACCCGGGGTCAACGCATTCTGCTGTGGACGGCGCCCCCGGCCATGGCCCTGTTCACGCTCGCCTTCGTGCTCTTCCCGGTGTTCGCTCCGCCGTTGTCGCCGACGATGACACCGGAGCAGGTTGCCGCGTTCTTCCGGGAGCACCACACCGCCATCCTCGGGGTGGTGATCCTGTGCAACCTGATCGCCGGATCGCTGGTACCACTGTTCGCGGTGATCGCCGTGCAGATCTCCCGCACTGCCACCTCGAGCAGCGTCTTCAGTTACGCGTACATCATCTGTGTCGGGACCGGCACCACCGCGCTCATCCTCGCCGATTACTGCTGGGGGGTGGCCGCTTTCCGACCCGACCGCGATCCGCAATTGATCAGCTTGCTCAACGATATGGCGTGGTTCTTCTTCATCGCACCGGTCGGCACCATCGTGGTGCAGAACCTCTGCTTCGCGGCGAGCATCTATCTCGACGAACGCTCCCAGCCGATCTTTCCTCGGTGGGTGGCGCATTTCAATGTGGCGGCCGCCCTGCTCTTGGCCCCCGGAGCGTTCTCGGTGCTGTTCAAGACCGGCCCCTTGGCCTGGGATGGTTCGGCGTCCTTCACCCTGCGGATCGTGGTGCTCGCGACCTACCTGGTGGTGATGTTCCCGGTTGTCCTGCGGGCCGTGAACCGCCAGGGCAGCGAGCAGGCGGTGTTGGTGTGATCCTCGCGCCGGCGCGCCGCCGCCCCAAGCTCGACCAGTGGCTCGCCTTCGCGACGGTGCCGTTCTTCTTCACCCTGTTCGGCATCGTTTTCGTCCCACTGAGCGGGATGATGCCGCCGCGCTCACCGAGCAGTTCACCACCGCAGATCGTCGACTTCATGCAGTCGGACAGCCTGCTGGTCGCCTGCGCCATCCTGACGCTCTGTTTCGGGCTGGCACCATTGTCCAACGCGGTGTACCTCATCCAGATCAAACGCATGTCGGTGAGTCCGGTGTTCCGCTATTCGCTGATGGTCGGCTCGATGTCCGGTGCCATCGTCGGCATGCTGTTCCCGATGTTCTGCTTCGGCCTCGGGGCATTCCGCACTGGTTACGACCCGTCGGTTCTGGCCATGCTCTACGACTTCGGATATCTCGCCTACATCGGCTCGCTGGGCTGTTTCTGCGTGATGTGGCTTGCCTTCGGCCTGGCCATCATCCTGGACACCAACAGCGTGTTGCCGAAATGGCTTGGCTACTACACCGTCTGGCAGTACGTCACCGAACTGATGGCCGCACCGGTGTGGATCGCCACATCCGGGCCCTTCGCCTGGAACGGGCTGATGACGTTCTGGTTCGCGATGGTGATCTACGTGCCGTGGCAGATCATCGTCTACGTCTGCATCCACCGCTCCATCAAGAACCAGCCCGACGACGAGCTGGAGAACGCGTGACCGATCTCCTGCAACGAGAAGCCAAGACCCGCGGCCACATTCCGGGCGAGTCGAGCATGTGGTTCTTCGTCATCGGCGACCTGATCATCTTCGCCGGCTACTTCCTGGCGTACATGTACTACCGCGGCCAAGATCCAGAGCTGTTCTTGGAGAGTCAGGCTCGGCTGAACCTCGACATCGGTGCGGCCAACACGGTGGTTTTGCTCACCAGCTCGTTGTTCGTCGCACTCGGCACCTCCGCCGCGCGGTCCGAGAAGACAGCAGATGGAGTGCGGCTCATCGGATTTGCGTTGACCCTCGGGGCCGCATTCCCGGTCCTGAAACTGTTCGAATACGTTCCGGAGGTCCTTGCCGGCGTCACCCCCGGCACCAACGTGTTCTTCATGTTCTACTACGTGATGACGGGTCTGCACCTGTGCCACGTCATGCTGGGCCTGGTGATTCTCTCTTTCGTGATCCGCAACCTGAGAGATCCTGCCAGGAAGAACATTTCGTTCGTCGAGACCGGCGCCACCTACTGGCACATGGTCGATGTGCTGTGGCTCGTCCTGTTCGCTCTGCTCTACGGGATGCGCTGACATGGCGCGATATGTCCGCAACCCGCTGACCATCACCTGGGTGCTGCTCACCGCGGTCACCCTGGTGTCCTGGCTGGCGGCCCGCGACACCGGTTCGGCGCACGTCCTCAACGTGGGGGTGACGGTCGTCGTGTTGGCCATCGCCGCGGTGAAATCGCAGCTGGTGATCTGGTACTTCATGGAGGTGCGGCACGCGCCGAACTGGCTGCGGGTGGTCGTCACCGGTTGGGTGGTGACGCTTTTCGCCGCACTGCTCGGTATCTATCTCATCATTCCGTAGCGTGCGCTCCCGGCGCGCGCACCTTGCCGGCTGCCGCCTCGAAACCGCTGCCCGCCAGGTCGCCGAAGATCTCCTCGATCGGCAAAGCCTCCCCCTCGAGCTCACGCAGCCAACGCTCGACGAACTCCAGGGTCTCGGCGTGTCCGGCGGACATCCCGAGCGCCTGCTCCATCACAAGAGCCCAGGACAGGCTGGTGCCGATGACCGCCCACACCACCGGTGGCACATCGCCGGGATCCACACCGTAGCGCTGCAGCGCCGCCGTCATGGCCACTCGCTGCTCCTCGCGGAAGCGCTCGGCGTAGTAGCTGATCTCGGCTCGCAGGTCCTTGCGATGGTTTGCCAGGCCCATGAATTCCATCGTGAGTCGGGTGGCCTCGGGGTCGGTGCTGAACAGCCAGATCGCCCGCAGCGGCTGCGCCGACTTCAGCGCCGCCTCCAGCACCACCAGCCCCTGCTCGGCGCGGCGCCGGAACACCGCCAGGAACAGCTCGTCCATCGTGCGGAAGTAGTAGTGCACCAGTTGGGGTTTCAGCCCGGCCCGCTCGGCGACCCGCCGCGACGTGACGGCTGCATAGCTCTCGTCGATCATCAGCGCCTCGGCGGCGTCGAGAAGGACGCCCCGGTTCTTGGCGTCGGGGGCTCCGATCCTGCGCGCTGTGGACATGTCGCTCCCTGCTCGACGTTCGCTCAACTGCTCAAACGGATCGTAGCGACCCGCCGGTTGTGACCTTGACCACGACTCTATCCGCATGCTAAGCAGGTGCACAGCACTTTCGGTGGTTCACATCCCACCCACACGACATCGCCTTCACCCCAACCCACAGCCCGGGAGATCGACCCACATGAGCGAATACGCGACCCTGGATTTCCTCACCGACCAGTCGCTGGTTCCCAACCCCTACCCGTACTTCGACTACCTGCGCGAGCAGAACCCGGTGCTGGAAGTACCCCCGTGGGGATGCATCGCCGTCACCGGTTATGAGGAAGCCGTCGCGGTCTACAAGAACACCGACGCCTTCTCCAACGCCGTCGCCCTGGGTGGCCCCTTCCCGCCGCTGCCCTTCACCCCGGAGGGCGACGACATCTCCGAGCAGCTCGAGGCGCACCGGCACCTGCTGCCCATGTTCGAGCACATGGTCACGATGGACCCGCCCGATCACACCAAGGCCCGCTCCCTGCTGAACCGGCTGCTGACCCCGCGGCGACTCAAGGAGAACGAGGACTTCATGTGGAAGCTGGCCGATGTCCAGCTCGACGAGTTCCTCGACAACGGCAAGTGCGAGTTCCTCGCCGAGTACGCAAAGCCGTTCTCGCTGTTGGTGATCGCGGACCTGCTCGGCGTGCCCGAGGAGGACCACAAGCAGTTCCGCACCAAGCTCGGCGCCGACCGTCCCGGCGCACGGGTGGGCTCACTGGAGCAGGAGGTCGTCGACGAGAACCCGCTGCAGTTCCTCGATGACAAGTTCATCGCCTACCTGGAGGATCGCCGCGCCAACCCGCGCGAGGACGTCCTGACCTCACTGGCCACCGCGCTCTACCCCGACGATTCGGTGCCGCCGGTGATCGAGGTGGTGCGCTCGGCGACCTTCCTGTTCGCCGCCGGCCAGGAGACCACCACCAAGCTGCTCAGCGCCGCGATGAGGGTGCTGGCCGAGAATCCCGAGGTGCAGCAGCAACTGCGCGACGATCGCAGCCTGATCCCGACCTTCATCGAGGAGTCGCTGCGCCTGGAGAGCCCGGTGAAATGTGACTTCCGGTTGGCCCGCAAGACAACCGAGGTCGGCGGCGTGCTGATCAAGGCGGGCGCGCCGGTCATGGTGCTCCCGGGCGCGGTCAACCGTGACCCGAAACGCTTCGAGAATCCGCACGAATTGCGCCTGGACCGCAAGAACGTGCGCGAGCACATGGCCTTCGGCCGCGGCGTGCATTCCTGCCCGGGTGGACCGCTGGCACGGGTCGAAGGGCGCGTCTCCATCGAACGGCTCCTGGACCGGATGGGCGATATCACCGTCGACCCCGAGAAGCACGGTCCCATCGGCGATCAGAACTTCAACTACGAGCCCACATTCGTGCTGCGCGGACTGACCGAGCTCAACATCAACTACACGCCACTGCGGTAGGCCCCCTCAACACTTCGGCGCGTTCCCGTATGTACGGGAACGCGCCGAAGTCGCGTGTGCCGGGGTGTGCTCAGCCGGCAGGCTTCATGTAGAACGGCATCTCGATGACCGGCCACTGATTGCGGCCGCAGGATCCGCTCGGCCCGATCGTCTTGTCGTATCCGGCGTACTCCGTGGCCTCCACGTCGACGTGACCGTTGGCGCCCACCGGATAGAACTTGAACGTCTGGAAGCCTTCGACCGGGACACCGTCGGCGCAGAACCGCCAGTTCGGCACCTTGCGCTTGACGTACCACAGACCGTTCGTGGTGTAGATGGGCGCAGACCAGCCGGCGTCGCTGTTCACCGTGCCGGTGCAGTCCGATGGAGAGACGCACTGGGTGGAGATTGTCCAGGTGCTGCGCGTGGAGGGTTGATCCTCGTAGCGCTGATTCAGTTGCGCCCAGTCACCGTTGGACGATGTGAGGAACGTTCCATTGATCCCCCACTGCTGATCGGGACCCAGCGGATCGGCATGGACAGGCGGTGCTCCACCGAACGCGATGAACGATGCGGCGGCGACGACAGCGCTCACCTTAGTGGCCGACATGGCAGCGCTCCTCCGGACCGATAGTGGCATTCTCTGTTTCGGAGAATAACAGCGAAAGGCGGCGCACCCATGCGGATCCCGCCGATCTGGACGGCGCGATCGCGTGAGGTCGGCCAGGTCGAGCTCTCGCGTCGGAGCAATCTTCTCCAGAAACAAGAATTTCGTTTTCAAGTGTGCAAGAGTAGAAGCCGTGCGCGTGACAGTATTGGCGGCCAGTGCGTTGATTGCCGCCGGATCGATCGTGGCTCCGCAGGCCAATGCCCCGCGAGCGGCGGCGGAGCCGCAAACGTGCAATGACGCCTTCTGCGTGCCCGGGATCAACCCGAACGCCATCCTCGGCAACACGTGCACCAACACCACGTACTACGTCTTCGGCGTCGACGCCCGAAACGGTTGGGGCCGACTGGTGTTCTGCGGATCGCCGCGTCGCTACGAGCCACGCTGGTTCCGTTCGCCACCGATGGTGGGCATCCGCGACGAGAACAGCCTCTGCATCAACGAGAACAACGCCGTGGCCCAGGCGCCGGACGGACTGTTCCTCAGCTGCGTGGCGATGAACGGTGATACCCGCTGGCGGCGCGGCGATTCCTGACACGCGCTACCAGCTCCGCAGTGAGCACAGCGCCCCCTTGGGGCCACTATCGGTCTTGAGCACGACACCATCGACGGCCAGGGTGCAGTAGATCGTCGGCGGCGTCAGATTCGGGGACTCGCCGCTCTGCGCGGTCACCATCGCCCACATGTCCGGATCGGCCAGCATCGCATCGAACACCCACGGATGCTCGGGCGCCACCTCGACCTGCGCGCGGGGGCTGAACTGGTACGGATTGTGGCTGTAGTCCGACCAGGTCGGCGGATCGGCTTCGCGGTAGTAGATGTCCACGTAGAACGGCGAATCCGCGGTCACGATGTACTGCACGTGCCGCAGCGGCGGTGGCGGCGGTGGCGGCGGTTCGGCCACCGCGGGCGCGGCCGTCACCACGGCCGCGCACAACATCGTCAACGCCCCCCACAGCGGCAATTCACGACGCATCGTCACATCCTCGTCAGGTAGAACGGATAGGTCAGCGACCCCCCGGGCGCACCGTCACAGCCGACGGCGAAGCTGGAGACCATCTCGCCGGCCAAAGTCGTTGCATCCCAGGAATACACATCGTGGGTCGGGATCGTCGGGCCGTAATAGATGTTCCCGCAGCGCAACCCGAATGGGTCGTCGATGGTCATCGTGTACCGGCCGTCGACCATGGTCGCGTTCGCATTCGTATACTGCGCCTTGGCCACCGGCTGCGGAATGGTCAGGACATTGATGCAGTCCGGGATGAGGACCCGGTCCTCGCCCTCACACGGTGTCATCGCCGACCAGATCCAGGTATGGAAGTCCCGCCGGTCCGGGATGTTGACGCCGTAGTTGCCCAGGTACATCGTTGCAGCCGCCGGCGGTGCGACACCCACCGCGACCGCAGCGCCCACCGCACCGAACACCGTTGCGGCTGTCATCGTTTTCATCGATCGCCTCCAGACATTCATGTCGGCATCAGGTCCTGCCACGTCGACGCGGTGTTCACCAGATCGGTCTGCCGATACAGGTGGCCATCGGCCCCCATGTACTGGCCGGTGCGCGGGTTGTACTTGGCGACCGCCATCGACGGGCCCTGTGCACCTGCACCGTCGAAGGCACTGGGCGTGGCGGCCGGGGCGAGTACATCGGGCGGCGGCGGCACCGCGCCTCCCTCGGGCAGCTTCACATAGGTGTCCGGGAACTGCGGGACCTCGGTGGCCTGCGGCAGATCTCCGGGGGGCAACGGCACCACCCCGTAATCCGGCTCCGGCGGCGGCAATTGGCCAACCACCGGAGGTTCGGTGTACAGCGGCCGACCGGGCAGCAGGGGCCCGGGCGGCATGCCCGGGAAGCTGGCGGGTGGCTGCGGCGGCGAGAGCGGGTTCGGCGGCGGAACGACCGCCCCCGGCGGCAGCGGGGTGCCCTGCAGTGGACCGTAGATGTTCTCGTCGGGCAGCACCCGGGTGTCCACCGGGACACCCTGGGCGATCAGGTTGGGGTCGATCGGGTACGGCCCGAGCGCGTGCTGACGCTGGGCCAGCGGCACGAACCCACGCGGGTCATTGCAGAGTTCGACGGTGGGTGCGCGCTTGCCCGGATGTCCCTGGCAAGGGTAGTTCCGGGCGCCGCGCACCGCGATCGGCGAATCCTGGGGCAGCTTGCAATAGATGTTGTCCGGGGTGTCGATGGTGGTGGTGTCGGCCGGCGACCGCCACGCCGACGGCGGCAGGAATCCGACCGTGCACGACGGCGGGTCGCCGAGCCCGAGCGAGAACTCACCATTGGGTAGGCCGGCGGGATTGTTGGTCGGTGCGTATGTCTGAATCTGGGAGACATAGGGCGGCAACAACACCAGCAGCTGCTCCAGCGAGGCGTTGTAGGTGACACCGATCTGACCGATGGTGGTCAGGTTCGCCAACAGCACCGGCAGCGTCGGCTTGAGGTCGTTGAGCAGCATCGAGGTCTCCGCGGCGAACCCGGGCCCGTTCTGCAGGATCGACCGCACGTGGACATCGTTGTCCGCCAACTGATCCGTGATGCCGGCTAGGCTCGCCGCCCAGGTCCGGGTCTGCTCGGTGGTCTGCGCCTGCGCTTGCAGGAATGGCCCGGAGTCGTCGATCAAGGCACGCACCTGATCGGAGATCCCGTTGGCGTCCCTGGTGATCGTCTCGGCCGAGTCCAGCATCGAACCGAACGCATAGCCGGTGCCGTTGAACGCCTCATAGGTGGAGTCGAGCAACTGGCTCAGCTTGTCCTGCGGGATGGTATCCATCAGCGCGCTGACCTGATCGAGCATCGGCCCGACCTTCTGCGGGATGGAGGTGTTCTCCTGTGTGATCACCGATCCGTTCTTCAGGAACGGGCCGGAATCGGTGCGAGGCAACAGCTCGACGAACTGCTCACCGACGGCCGACATGCTGCGCACCTCCGCCTTCAGATCCGCAGGGATCTCCGGTGAGGTGTCCAGCGACAGCGTGGCCTCGGCGCCCCTGTCGGTCAGTTCGACCGAGGTGACCTTGCCGACCTGCGAACCGCGGTAGGTCACATTGCTGAACCGGTAAAGCCCCCCGGTGGCCGGGAGTTCCACCTTCACGGTGATCCGTCCCAGGCCGAGCAGCGTGGGCACCTGCATGTAGTTGAAGATCATCACCGAGACACCGATCACCGAGGCGATGGTGAACAGAATCAGCTGGATACGAACGAAACGGGTCAGCATCAGCGGCCTCCAGCAGGTGCATTGCCTTGCGGCCCATATGGTCCGGCGAAGATGGGGGCCGCGCCACCGGTCATCGGCGTGGCGACCTGCAGCGGACCACCCACCGTGCTCACCGGTGGGGTGAACGGCAGCACCGGACCCGTCGGCAGCGGAGGCGGGGCCGGCGGCGCAGCGGCCGGCGGCTCGCCCGGATTGATGATCTGCGCCGGCGGCGGTTCGACGCCGGTCTTGAGCGGATCATAGGTGTAGTTCAGGTAGGGCGGATCGCCGGGCGCGGGTACCACCTGCAGGCCGGCCTCGCCCCACCGCGTACCCAGGAACAGACTGCGCTTCAGCCGAGGCACCGTCAGGTCGATGGTGGCGAACAGGTTGTAGTAATCGCCGCGGATGGCCCGGTCGATGAAGCTCTGGGTGAACGGAAAATGCACCGCGTACTCCAGCACATCGGGGAGTTGTTTGCCGACATCGGCGAGCGCCTTGATCGCGGGTTCCAGATTCTTGAGGTTTCGCACCAGATCGGCTTGCGATTCGTTGGCGAGGTTGCTCGCCGTCGCACCGAAGGTGCCGAGCTTCTGCAACGCCGTCACCAGCCGCGGCCGTTCCTTGATCAGCACGTCCATCGCGGGCGGGATCTTGTCCAGGGCGCGGGTGATCACATCACGCTGACCGGCGAACGTCGAGGACAGCCGATTCAGAGATTCGATCGATGCCACGATGTTGCCCCGTTGCGCGTCGAGAACGCCGACGAAGGTGTCCAACCGGGTGATCAGGTCTCGGATCTCGGTCTCGCGCCCGCCGACGGCGGCGCTGAAATTGTGGATCACATCGCCGATCTGACCGAGCCCGCCACCGTTGACGACCGCAGCCAACGAGGCCAGTGTCTGCTCCGTCGACGGATAGGTCGACGAATTGTCGAGCGCCACCGTGGAACCCGGCGGCAACTGACCTTCCGGGGCCTCACCGATCGGCGGATTGAGCGCCACGTGCATGGACCCGAGCAGACTGGTCTGCCCCACACTGGCGACGGCGTTCGCAGGTATGACCACGTCCGGTTTGACCGACACCTCGATCACGGCGTGCCAGTTCTTCACCGCGAGGCTGCGGACGCTGCCCACCACCACGTCATCCACCATCACCGGCGAATTCGGCTCCAAGGTCGCCACATTGGCGATCTCGACCTGGTAGACGTGCGCATCCGATCCCCGGCCGACCGCTCCGGGCAACGGCAGGGAATTCACGCCCTGGAACGCACAGCCGGAGGTGGTGATCGCCACACACGCACCGACTGCCACGACTATTCGTCTGCCTCTCATGCCGGGGGCATTCCTTCCGCTGGCAGCAACGGTGTCTCCGGCGCCGGTGGCGGCGGCGCATCGGGCGCCGGGCCCGGCAATGTCCCTGCCGGATTGAGCATGTCGCGCAGCGACGACGGCACGTTGGGCGGCAGCACCGACACCGGCGGAGCGCCCGGCAGCATCTGTTGCGCCCCCGGCGGCGGGGTCTCCGGTGGCCGGCCGGTGAACGGCGGCGGCGGAGGCGGGCCACCGTTGTACGCCGACAGGGTCGGCGGCAGATCCGGGGCCTCCGGCGAGCCGCCCACCCCACCGGGCATCAAGCCGGGTTCGGAGTACACGATGTCCTGCGGTTCGGCGGACGGCATCAGGTAGGGCGCGATCGGGAACGGCAGATGGTTGAAGTTCACCAGCCGAAGGGCCGGACCCAGGTACTGCGAGCACAGTTTCGCGGTCTCCGGCGCGGTGGTGTTCTCGATCGCTCCGATCGCAGAACACACGAACGACACCGGATCGGAGAAGTTGTTCAGCACGAACTGGCCGACGGCGCTGCCGGTGGACGGGTTGTAGATGTTGTAGCCGTTGAGGAATGCGTTGGGCGCGATGTGCAGCACATTCTCCAGGTTGATCTTGTTGTCGACCAGATTCTGGGTGACATTGGACAACCGCTGCACCTGCTCTGAGGTTTGGTTGCGACTACCCGCCACGAAGCGCTGCACCTCGGTGATGGCCACCGAGAGTTCCTTGACCATCGCGTCGATATCGTCGCCGCTACCGTTCACAACGCTGGTCAAGGTGGCCAGCCGGTTCTGGAATGCCACCACCTGCTGGTCACTGTTCTTCAATGCGGTGACGAACTTCTGCAGGTTGGTGATGATGTCGACGATGTCGCCACTGCCCTCGGCGAGCACCCGCGCCACCCCGGACAGTTCGTTGATGGTGTCACGCAGCTTCGGCCCGTTGCCCTCCAGAGCATTTGCGGCACTGTCGATGAACCTCGACACCGAGGTGCCGTCGACACCGCTCTGCGGCCCGAGGTCGGTCGCCAGGCGGGTGAGCTGGGCCTTCACCTCGTCCCATTCGACGGGAACCGCGGTGCGCTCCAACGGAATCACCGCGTCATCAGGCAGCGTCGGGCCGCTCGACCGGTAGGCCGGGGCCAGTTGGACATAGCGGGACGCCACCAAATTGGGCGCCACGATCACCGCCTTCGCGTCGGCGGGCACCTCGATACCGTGGTCCACCTTCAAGGTGAGTCTGGTCTGGGTACCTTCGGGCTCGATCGACTCGATGGTGCCGACGACGACACCGGACACCCGCACTTCGTCGCCCGGATAGATGCCGGTGGCGGTGGTGAACAGTGCCGAGATGGTGCGCGGCCCGAAGTACAACTCGCGGGCCAGATACCCGGCGCCCGCCACCAGCAGTGCCACGGCGGCGACGGCCAGGATCGCCGTACGTCTGCGGTTCATCAGCGCGAACCTCCGGGAATTCCGTTGTAGGGCAGCGGTAGCTCGGCACGCGGACCCGCATTGTCCGGCGGCTGCCCGGCGTTGACGCCACGCCGGAAGCCGAACGCGTAGTCGATGAAGGGCTGCAGGATCTGAGCCGGCTGCAGATTGGGCACGTAGGCGTTGTAAAAGGGGCCGTTAGCCAGGGTTTCGGCCTGGGACAGCATGAATTTCTTGACGTTGGGCAGTGCGTTGGAGATGTTGTCGCGGTTCTTCTCCAGCACCTCGGTGACCGCGTTCAGCCGCTCCAGGGTGGGCGCCAGCTGAGCCTCGTTATCGGCAACGAGCCCGGTCAGCTGCCGGGACACTGCCGTCGTGCTGGCCAGCAGGTCGACGATGGCACCGCGCCGGTCGTCGAGCACGCCGAGTAGGTCGTTGGCGTTGAGAATCAACGTGTTCAACTGCGTGCTGCGCTCGCCAAGGACCACCGACACTTCGCTCGCGCTCTTGAGCAGGGTGGCCAGATCCTCGTTACGTCCGTTGATCGACTTGGACAGTCTGCTCAGGCCGTCGAAGGTGGGCCCGAGCTGCGGGGCGAGCTGGTCGATGGTCGCCGACAAGGTGTCCAGCGACTGGTTGAGCTGACCTGTGTCGGTACCGGCCGTGTTGATGGTCAGGTCGCTGACCGCATCGGTGAGCGAATACGGCGAGGAGGTACGCGATGTCGGGATGACGTCGTTCTGGCTGAGTGTCCCGCTGCCTGCGGATTCGAGGGTCAGTACCCGCTCGCCGAGCAAGGAGCCGGTCCGGATGTGCGCGGTGGTCTGTGAACCCACCGGGTACTTTCCGGCGGTGGTGAATTTGACCAGCGCATCACCGTTCTCCAGTGACACGTCGGTGACCGACCCGATCTTGATACCCGACATCGTCACGTCGTTGCCGACGGCAATGCCACCGGCCTCGGTGAACAGCGCCTGGTAGCGCACCGAGGTGGCCCACTGAATCAGCTTCTCGGGCTGCAGACCGACCGAGATGACGAGCACGATCAAGACCACGCCCATGATGCCGGCCTTGACGAGATTGGCTCCGCGATACTTGAGCATCAGGGCTCCCCGCACCTTCCGGATTCTTGTTTGAGCATGGGGAAGACCGCCGTACGACCTTGCAGGTCGGTGACGCGGATCGACAGTCCGCAGATGTAGTACATGATCCAGCTGCCGTAAGAGCCCAGCCGCGCGAACTTCTTGTAGTTCTCCGGGGCCTTCTGCAAGCCGGCATCGAACCCTGCCCGGCCGTCGTAGAGCAGCGGGGCCATCCGATTGAGTTGGTCGACAGTGCCTTTCAGCGGTGGGCGGGCCTCGGTGAGCAGGCTCGCGATCGAGGACGTGCCGTTGTCCAATGCGGTGATGGCCTCACCGATCGGGTCGCGGTCCTCCGACAGTCCGGTGATCACCTGCTCCAACCGGTCGATGGTCGCGGAGAACTTGTCGCCGTCCTTGGCCAGGGTGTCCACCACGCCGTTGAGGTTGGTGATGAGTTCCTGGATGACCTCGTTGTTGTCGGCCAACGTGTTCGAGAAGGACGACGTCCTGGTCATCAGCGAGCTCAGCGAGTCGCCCTGACCCTGCAGGATCTGGATCAGCGATGTCGTGAGCGCGTTGACATCCTGCGGATTCAGGCCCTGGATCACCGGGCGCAGCCCGCCCAGCAGCAGATCCAGATCCAGTGCTGCGGCGGTGCGGTCCTTGGGGATCTGTGCGCCGGCCGGCAACGGCTGGGTGGATCCGGGTCCGTCGATGAGCTCGAGATAGCGATCCCCCACCAGGTTCAGGTAGCGCACCGCCGCCTTGGTGCCAGTGGTCAGGCCTATCGCGCGGTCGGTGTCGAAGGACACGACCACTGAGCGGTCGGGCTGCAGCGCCACCTCGTTGACGGTGCCCACCCGGACGCCGGCAACGCGGACCGAATCACCGGCCTCCAGGCGGGAGGCGTCGGCGAACACCGCCGAGTAGCCGTTGGTGGAGCCACTGCGGTACTGGCCGAAGGCCATGAACAGGAACGCGGTGAGGAACGCCATCACGGTGGCGAACACCGCGAACTTGATGAGAGTGCCGTTGGCGCGCATCATCCCGGCTGTCCTACCTGTGTGGTGTTGCGCGGCGGTCCGTCCAGCGGGCCGAACAACATCTGCTTGAGTCCATCGGAGTTGAGCAGGATGCCCTGGTTGCCGTACTGCCAGGGGTTGGCGTTCGTGTCGGTGACCAGATACTTCGCCCGGTTGCCGAAGCCGATATAGGGCAGCCCCATGCAGTTCGGTCCGCCCTTGGCGGCCACCTTCGGCAGGTTCTGCGGGTAGCGGTAGCGTTCGATTCCCAACGTGAACGCCACATTGACCAGAACCCCGGGATCGGGCAGCGGCGGCTGGTTCTTGACGAACAACATGCCCTCGAGCGCACAGTTCAGGCCGGGCGCGTACTCGTTGAGCAGGTCGGTGGTCGGCGCCAGCAGGCGCAGCACCTCGCTGAGTGCGGGCTGGTTGCCGCCGATGACCTCGTTACCGGTGTCGGCCAGCCCGATCATACTGACCAGGAAGGCGTCGAGGTTCTGTTCCTCGTCGATGATGCTCTGGCTGATCTGCGTCGTATTGTCCAGCGTCCGAAGCAGATCCGGCGCGGCGTCGGCGTAACCACCGGCGACGACGGCGGTGTTCTCGATATCACGCGCCATATTGGGCAGGCTGGGCTCCAGCTTTTCCAGCAGCGCCTCGAAATCGCTGAGCGTCTGCCCCATCTTCTCACCGCGGCCGCCGAAGGCCGCCGACATCGCGCCGAGGGTTTCGTTCAGCTTGGCCGGATCGATCTTGTCCAGAACCCGGGTGAGCTGCTGGAAGACGGTGTTGATCTCGACGGTGACGCGCTGCCCCGTCAGCACCTGCCCGGCATACATCCTTGCCGCGGAGGGGTTCTCGGGCGGCAGCAGCTCCACGTATTTCGCACCGAACACGGTCGACGAGGCGATGTCGGCCGTGACGTTGGAAGGGATCAGCCTCAACTGCGCCGGGTTCATCTCCAGCTTCAGCTGGGCGCGCCCGTCGGGCAGCGCGTCGATCGCGGCCACCTTGCCCACCTCGACGCCACGCATCTTGACCTTGGCGTCCGGGTTCATCACCAGACCCGCGCGGTCCGAGATCAGGGTCACTGTCTCGGACTTGGTGAAATCCCCCCGGAACAGGGTGACCGACAGCCCGATGATCAGGCCGATCACCACTACGGTGACCAGGCCGGCCAGGGCGCTCTTGCTTGTGTGCGTCATCGACCGTTGCCCCTAGCCCGACAGGTTGAAGTTGCCGTTGGAGCCGTAGATGGCCAGCGACACCAACAGGGTCACCGACACCACCACGACCAGTGAGGTACGCACCGCGTTACCGACCGCCACCCCGACCCCGGACGGTCCGCCGGTCGCGAAGAACCCGAAGTAGGTGTGGATGAACAGCACCGCCAGCGCCATCAGGATCGCCTGCAGGAACGACCACAACAGGTCGATCGGGTTCAGAAACGTGTTGAAATAGTGCGAATAGAGGCCGCCGGACTGACCGAAGAGCACCGTTGTGGTGAATTCACTGGCCAAGAACGAGAGCACCACCGCGATCGAGTACAGCGGGGTGATCGCGATCATGCCCGCCACGATCCGGGTGGACACCAGGTATTCCACCGGCCGGATCGCCATGGCCTCCAGCGCGTCGATCTCCTCGTTGATACGCATCGCCCCGAGCTGCGCGGTGACACCCGCGCCGAACGTGGCGGCCAGCCCGATCCCGGCGATCACCGGGGCCGCGATGCGGACGTTGATGAACGCGGACAGAAATCCGGTCAGCGCTTCGATACCGATATTGCCCAGGCTGGAATAGCCCTGCACGGCGAGCGTGCCGCCGGTGGCCAAGGTCAGAAACCCGACAATCACCAGGGTGCCGCCGATCATCGCCAGGGCACCGGCACCCATCGAGATCTCGGCGATGAGCCGGATGACCTCCCGGCGGTAATGCATCGCGGCCAGCGGAATGCCCTTCACCGCCCGGGCATAGAACAGGGTGTGGTCACCCAGCGATGCCAGCGTGACGACCGGGCGCTTGATGGTGCGCGCCAGCCGCGGATAGGTCGACTTCAGTACTGCGACGTTTCCCATGACTTCAGCTGTCCGTCAGCTGGATACCGATGGCGGTGACCACCACGTTGACCACGAACAGCGCCATGAATGCGTACACCACCGTCTCGTTCACCGCGTTGCCGACGGCCTTCGCGCCGCCGCCGCTGATCGTCAAACCCCGGTAACAGGCGATCAATCCGGCGATCAGGCCGAACAAGCCGGCCTTCACACAGGAGATGATCACCTCCGGCACACCGGTCAGCAGCGTGATCCCGGCGGCGAACGCTCCCGGGTTGACGTCCTGGACGAACACCGAGAAGAAGTAACCGCCCAGGATTCCAATGATGACCACCAGGCTGTTCAGCAGGAATGCCACCAACCCGGAGGCCAACATGCGAGGTGTCACCAGACGCTGTACCGGGTTGATGCCCAGCACCTCCATGGCATCGATCTCCTCGCGGATGGTCCGCGAACCCAGATCCGCACACATCGCCGTCGCACCGGCACCGGCAACGATCAGCACGGTGACCATCGGCCCCACCTGGGTCACGGCGCCGAATGCGGCGCCTGCGCCGGACAGATCAGCCGCGCCCAATTCGCGCAGCAGGATGTTGAGTGTGAAGGAGACCAGCACGGTGAACGGGATCGCCACCAGCAGTGTGGGTCCCAGCGAGACACGCGCCACGAACCAGGCCTGCTCGAGGAACTCCCGCCAGAAGAACGGGCGCTGGAACAGATACTTCACCGCGTCCGCGCTCATCGCGAACAGACCACCTACGGCCTGCATCGGACCCGAGGCGTTCCGCGCAATCGCGACACCGGGTGTCCAGCGGTCCGGACCCTTACCTGCCATGCCCACCGGGTCCTTCCAAGATCGTGACTGATGCTACCGCTGTCGCGCCGCCGGCGTTGTGCGCCAACGCGACTCGGGCTCCATCCACCTGATTGAAGGCCTCGCCGCGCAGCTGCTGAAACAGCTCAACGCACTGTGCCACACCGGTGGCACCCGGCGGATGCCCTTTGGATGTCAAACCTCCACTGGGATTCACCGGCAGCGCTCCCCCGACGCTGGTGACTTCCGCCTCGGCGAGTTCGTATCCGTCGAGGCGGTCAGCAAAGCCATGATCTTCATAGCTGATCGCCCCGTCTCCGGGGACGGAATCGCCGAGTTCGGGGATACGAATATCCGACGGTGTCATATTTGCCATCCTGAAGCACTGCTGCGCCGCATGACGGGTGCCGGGACCGCCGAGGGATCCTAGTTGCATTGCCGCATCACCGAGTGCGGTGCGCCTCGTGCCAGGGCGGGTGGCCAGGCGCTGGAATGCGGCCGGATCGTTGTCGACGCTGCGTATCGGGTCGGCGAAAGCCGGTGGCAGCAGATCCTTGAGCCCGAGCGCGACGTGCTCCCCGAAGGTGGACACCCCAGCGCCGTCGATGGCGACGTGTCTCATGACCTCCCCTCGTTGCCGGATTAAAACTATATCGAACGATTTACGGTAAGTATGCCGATATTCGCTACACCTGCGGTACACCGCATGACGGGTACTCACCGCGTCGCCTTGTCCGGGCGACCGATCGACAGGTAGGGCATGGGCTGTGTCTGGACCTCTCGGGGACGAATCAGGTGACGGCGCCGGCGGTTTTGAGCTCGATGATGCGGTCCCAGTCCAGACCGAGTTCCAGCAGGATCTCGTCGGTCTGTTCGGCGAATCCGGGCGCTCCCCCGGTGCTGGGCGCGGTCACGTCGAACTGCACCGGGTTGGCCACCAGTTCCAGATCCCCGGCCTGCACGATGTACTCGTTGGAGCGGATCTGGGCGTCCTTGGCGGCCTGCAGCGTGTCCTGAACCGGAGCCCACGGTCCGGCGAGGGTGGCGAAGCGCTCGCTCCACTCGGGCAGCGTGCGCTTTTGCATTGCCTGCGTGAGGATCTCGTTGGCGGCGGCGGTGTTCTCGCCGATCGACTCCGCGGTGGCGAACCGGGGATCGTCGATCAGCTCGTCGAGCTCCATGTGCCGGCACACGTCGGCCCAGAACTTCGTGGGCTGCATCATGACGAACGAGATGTAGCGGTCGTCGGCGGTCGGGTACAGCCCGACCAGCGGGTTCAGCGGGGAACCCTGTGTTCCCGGCGGGAAGGCCTCCATCCGCTGATTGAGGTGGTTGGTCAGCGCCACGGTGTGGCCCAGCGACCACAGCCCACTGCCGAGCAGGGAGACATCCACCACCGACGGCTCCCCGGTGCGCTCCCGCTTGAGCAGCGCCGCGGCGATGCCGCCGGCCAGGTTCGTCCCGGAGATGGTGTCCCCGTAGGCGGGTCCTGGGGGCCCGACCATGCCCGGGGTGCCGGGCGGCGTGATGGTCGCGGCGGTGCCGGCGCGGCACCAGAACGCCGTCATGTCGTACCCGCCCTTGACCGCTTCCTCGCCCCGCGGCCCCAGCGCACTCCCCCTGGCGTAGATGATGTTCGGGTTCACCGCGCGGACATCCTCGACGTCGATGCCGAACTTCTCCCGGTGCCCGGGCAGGAAGCTGGTGAGGAAAACGTCGGCGCGGCGGGCGAGTTCGAGGAGAACTTCGCGCCCCTCGGGCACCGACATGTCCAGACCGATGCTCCGCTTGCCGCGGTTGGCATGTTCGATATTCGGGTTGGGATCGCCTTCGACCCGCAGCAGACCGGTCTGACGCAGCCCACGCTGCGGATCGCCGGTCACCGCGTGCTCGACCTTGACCACATCGGCACCCCATTCGGCGAGCACGGCGCCGGCCGACGGCACGAAGCCGTACATGGCGACCTCCAGCACCCGGATCCCGTCCAGCGGTTTACTCATCGGCGCAATCTCCTCTCCGCGCAAGCGCTCATTCCGCGGCCACCGGCACCGCGAATGTCTTGGCTTCCAGGAACTCTTCGAGTCCGGCGATACCCATCTCGCGTCCGATGCCGGATTGCTTGAACCCACCGAAGGGGCTGTCCGGGCTGAAGTAGTTACCCCCGTTGATGGAGAACGTGCCGGTACGGATGCGCCGCGCGACCGCCAGCGCACGGTCCTGGCTGCCGAACACCGCGCCGGACAGTCCATAGATGGAGTTGTTGGCGATCCGCACCGCGTCGTCGTCATCGTCATAGGCGATGACCGCGAGAACCGGACCGAACACCTCCTCCTGGGCGATCTCGCTGTCGGGGTCGACGTCGGTCAGCAGGGTCGGCGTGTAGAAGTAGCCCGGACCCTTCTTCTCGCCGCCGGTGACCAGTGTTGCCCCGGCGGCGACGGCCCGCTGAACCATCGCGTCGACCTTGTCGCGTTGCTTCTCGCTGATCAGCGGACCCATATAGGTGGACGGGTCGGTCGGATCCCCGTACCGCACATGGCCGAAGTTCGTCTTCACGAGTTCGACGATCTCGTCGTGGTGTTTGCGCGGCACCAGCAGTCGCGAGGTCAGCGCGCATCCCTGCCCGGCATGGGTGACCATACTGAACGCCGAGAACAGGGCGGCGGTGCCGAAGTCGGCGTCGTCGAGGACGATCGCCGCGGACTTGCCTCCGAGTTCGAGGAACACCTTTTTGAGGGTGGCACTGGCCGCGGCCATGATCGCCCGACCCGTCGGGGTGGAACCGGTGAAGGTCACCATGTCGACATCCGGGTCGGTGGTCAGCACCGCGCCCACCTGTGGGTCCGCCCCGCTGATGACGTTGACGACACCGGCCGGGATGTCGGTGTGATGGGCGATCAGCTCGCCGAGCGCGAGAGTGATCAGCGGGGTGTCCGGCGCGGCCTTGAGCACCACGGTGCAGCCGGCGGCAAGTGCGGGCGCCAACTTCGCCAACGCCAACTGGTTCGGATAGTTGTAGGCGATGATCGCGGCGACCACGCCGCCGGCTTCCTTCTCGACCCAGCGATGATGCTGCTGCCCGCGGCTCTCGACATTGCCGAGGTCCTCGGTCAGCGGGTAGTCCCGCAACAGGTTGGCGTAGTACTCGACGATCGCGATCGGCTGGTCCAGCTGCGCGCCCTGGTTCAGCGCCGCAGTGGCGCCCACCTCCGCGGTCGTGAGCGCGGCGAGCTCGTCGCGGTTGGCCAGCAGGGCGGCGTGGAATTGCTCCAGGCAACGCACGCGCAGCGCCACGTCGGTGGCCCAGCCCGAGCTGTCGAAGGCGCGCCGCGCCGCGGCGACCGCGGCCTCGGCATCGGCGACCGATGCGTCCGGTGCGTGGCCGAGCAGGTCACCGGTGGCGGGGTTCACGGTGGCGAACGTGCGGGCAGCATCGACGAGTTGCCCGTCGATCAGCATCCGCCGATCTGCCCTCGTATCCGCTGGGTGGCCGGCCGAATCACTGCCGCCCTCGGCGGTGATCGTGGGGGTCGTCGACATCAGGCTCCTCACTGTGATGGAAATTTCATTCTCATCAACGGCGAATACTACATCCGGTTGATGAGAACGCAAGAAAAGATAGATGCGCTAGTCGTACGCGCCTAGCTGCCGACCCGCCCAAACGTTTGTTCCCGATTTGCGTGCGCCGCGCCTTGCGGTGAAGCTGCTGCCGAGAGTACGGTTCTCATAATCGGAAGGGCGATTCTTGAGATCGCGGCCACAGTTCCGTCAGTGCCAAGGAGGGCTCCTACGTGAAGAACGCTGTCGTGACAGGCGGCGGGTCGGGCATCGGACGGGCGATCGCGGACCGCCTCCGCGCCGACGGTTACAACGTCGCCACCCTCGACCTCAACCCATCGGATACGCAGAACGCGTTCATCGCCAACGTGACCGACCGCGCCGCGGTGGACGAGGCGCTCGCCGGTATCCGTAGCCAGCTCGGCCCGATCTCGATCCTGGTCAACGCCGCCGGACTGGACAGCTTCCGCCGTTTCTCCGACACGACGTTCGAGCAGTGGCAGCGTGTGATCGACGTGAACCTCAACGGAACCTTCCATTGCATCCAGGCGGTGCTGCCCGACATGGTGGAAGCCGGCTGGGGCCGCATCGTCAACATCTCCTCCTCCAGCACGCACTCGGGCCAGCCGTTCATGGCGCCCTATGTCGCGGCGAAGTCCGCGGTGAACGGTCTGACGAAATCGTTGGCGCTGGAATACGGACCGATGGGTATCACCGTCAACGCCGTCCCGCCCGGATTCATCGACACCCCGATGCTGCGCAAGGCCGAGGGCCGCGGCTTCCTCGGCGATACCGACAAGCAGATCGAGCAGACCCCGGTACGCAGGATGGGCAAACCGGAGGACATCGCGGCGGCCTGCGCCTTCTTCATCTCCGAAGAGGCGAGCTACATCACCGGACAGATCCTGGGCGTCAACGGCGGCCGGAACACCTGAGAGCGAGAAGGGCACAACATTGAGTACGACAGGAAGCACTGCAGGCCGGGTCGCCGGCAAGGTCGCATTCATCACCGGCGCTGCTCGCGGCCAGGGCCGTAGCCACGCGATCCGACTCGCCGAAGAAGGCGCCGACATCATCGCCGTCGACATCTGCAAGAACTACGACACCGTCGGTTATGCCATGGCCACCGCCGAGGACCTCGAAGAGACCAAGAACTACGTCGAGAAGACCGGCCGCCGGATCGTCACCGCACAGGCCGATGTCCGCAACGAGGCCGAGGTGCGGGGCGCGCTGGAGGCAGGCCTGGCCGAGTTCGGCAAGGTCGACATCGTCGTCGCGCAGGCCGGTGTCGCTGCCATGAAGGGCCAACCGCCCATGCAAGCCTGGACCGACGGCATCAACACCAACTTCGTCGGCACCATCAACGCCATCCAGGTCGCGCTGCCGCACCTGGCCGAGGGCGCCTCGATCGTCGCGACGGCCTCGGCGGCCGCGTTGATGGACGCCCACAACAAGCCCAACCCAGGTAACGACCCCGGCGGGATGGGCTACATGGTCAGCAAGCGACTCATCTCCGAGTACGTGCATTACCTGGCCACCGAGCTCGCGGTCCGCGGGATCCGGGCCAACGTGATCCACCCGACCAACTGCAACACCGACATGTTGCAGAGCGAACCGATGTACCGGTCGTTCCGCCCGGATCTACCGAACCCGACCCGCGCCGACGCCGAGCCGGTCTTCGGCGTGCAGCAGGCCATGAAGGTCAACTACATCGAGCCCGAGGACATCAGCAACGCGGTGCTGTGGCTGGCGTCGGACGAGTCCCGTTTCGTCACCGGAATGCAGCTGCGCGTCGACGCCGGCGGCTACCTCAAGTGGTACGACTACCACGTCTGATGACGCGGCCAATCTCTCGGAAGGAGCTGGTGCAGTGAAGGTTTCGGTCGACGGAAGCCGCTGCCAGGGACACACCCTGTGCGCGATGATCGCTCCGGATTCGTTCAAACTCGATGACGTCGACGGCCACGCCTCACCCACCTCGGATGTGGTGCCGGCCGACCAGGAGGAAGCCGTCACCGAGGCCGTGCACTCCTGCCCGGAACAGGCCATCGTCATCGAATGACATGACCACACCCAAGCGCCATCCACACCAATAACCAAGGGAGACACCGCCGTGAGTGTCGACGACGTCACCAGCGATGACGCGCGTAAGCGAAACAGGTACCACTTCGACCGGCACACACCCGAGTACCGGTTGCAGTTCGAGAAGATCACCGAGGAGATGCAGTCCCGGTGTCCGATGGCGTGGACCGACGTCTACGACGGCCACTGGGTTGCCGCGGACAGCAAGCACGTCTTCGAACTGGCCCGCTGCCCGGTCGTGTCGAACGATCACGACCTCACCGGCGAGGGCACCGGCTACGACGGCATCAGCATCCCCGTCGCCAGCCGCGCCAAGACGGTACGCGGCGGCATCCTGGAGATGGACGAGCCCGACCACAGCACCTATCGGGGGCACTCAACCCATATCTTTCCCCGGCAGCCATCAAACGCTGGGTACCGTTCGTCGACGAGATCACCCGGGCCGCCCTCGATGAACACATCGAGACGGGGAGGATCGACTTCGTCGACCACCTCGCGAACGTGGTCCCCGCGGTACTGACCCTGGCCATGATGGGTCTGGACCTCAAGAAGTGGCAGGTCTACAGCGAACCCACGCACGCATCGGTGTACACGCCGGAACACTCACCGGACCGCGAGAAGGTCAACGAGCAGCACCGTGAGATGGGCATCGATCTGCTCACCAACATGTTCGCGTTCAAGGAGAACCCCAAGCCCGGCCTGATCAATGCGCTGCTGCAACTACGCATCGACGGCGAACCCGCGCCCGATATGGAGATTCTGGGCAACCTGGGCCTGATCATCGGCGGCGGATTCGACACCACCACGGCGCTCACGGCGCACGCCTTGGAATGGCTGGGCGAGAACCCCGATCAGCGCACTCTGCTCAGCCGTGAGCGGGAGACCCTGCTCAACCCCGCCACCGAGGAATTCCTGCGGTTCTTCACCCCCGCCCCCGGGGACGGCCGTACCTTTTCCGCGGACGTCGAGGTCGAGGGCACGCAGTTCAAGGAGGGCGAGCGGCTCTGGATCTCGTGGGCGATGGCCAACCGCGACCCGGCCGTGTTCGAGGACCCCAACACGATCATCATGGACCGCAAGGGCAACCGGCACTTCAGCTTCGGCATCGGCGTACACCGCTGTGTGGGTTCGAATGTGGCCCGGACCGTGTTCAAGTCGATGCTGACGGCGGTGCTCGACCGGATGCCCGACTACGTGTGTGACCCGGAGGGCACCGTGCACTACGACAGCATCGGCGTCATCCAGGGGATGCGGAACCTGCCCGCCACGTTCACCCCGGGCAAGAGACTGGGTCCCGGTCTGGACGAGACGCTGGACAACCTGCAGCGCATCTGCGACGAGCAGGAGCTGGCTCGGCCGATCACCGAACGCAAGGACACCGCCGTCATCGACTGGAAGTGATCGGCACCGACCTCGCGCAACCGGGAACTTCACCCGGTTGACCAGCGTTACCTGTGGGTAAAGAGACTTGCGTGGGGCACCGTCGCTCCTGTTAGCCTTTTGATCACAAGGTATGTAACAAATTAGATGTCCTCCACGACATGGAGGATGTCGCCCGAATCAGTCGGGTGGGGAAAGGTAAAACCACATGCTCAAGGTGTCGCGCACGAAGCTTGCCGTCGTGATCGGCGGTCTGGCTCTGTCGGTGCCGATGTCGGTCGGGATCGCCTCAGCCCAGCCCGACCTCGGTCCGGTCATCAACACGACCTGCAACTACGACCAGGTGATGGCCGCCATGAACGCGGAACGTCCCGACCTGGCCGCCCAGTTCAACGCCCAGCCGATGGCGTTGGGAATGCTGCGCAGCTTCCTGAACTCCAGCCCGGCGGACCGCCAGGGCACGGTCAACCAGATCGCCGCCTACCCGGGCGCGCAGAGCTACCTGGGGGCCACCCTGCAGCTGGCCGGGAGCTGCAACAACTACTGAGTTCGCCAGCCGAAAAAAGTCCCGCTTTCCGATGCCGGAAAGCGGGACTTTTTTGCGTGGTGCTAGCCGCGGGGCAACCCCAGCACCTGCTGGGCGATGATGTTGCGCTGGATCTCCGAGGTCCCACCGGCGATCGTCCCGGAGAAGCTGCGCGCGTACCGCTCGAACCAGCTCGCGTAGTAGTGGTCCAGGTTCATGTGGGCGTAGGGCCCGCTGAACGACGGGTGGATCAGCCCCTCCGGCCCGGCTGCGACGAGCGCATTGTTCGCCGCGCGCAGCTCCGCCTCGGCCCCGAGCAGCTTGGGCACCGACACCGCGGCCACGTCGACCTCGCCGCGTGCCGCTTTGGCCAGCCCGACCGATCCCAGCAACCGCAGCGCCTGGTAATCCATGATGGTCGACGCCAGCTGATCGCGCTCCAGCGGTGTAGATGGTGTGAAATCGCCGATCGAGTTGGCGATCCGGTCGGCAAACCCCAGCCACATCATGGTGCGCTCGTGCCCCAGCGACCCGTTGGCCACCTTCCAGCCGCCGTTGAGCGGGCCGACGAGGTTCTCCGCCGGGACCCGCACATCGGCGAAGAAGACCTCGTTGAAGTCCTTGTTCTCCTCGCCGGTGAGGTCGGCGAACGGCCGGCACACCACCCCTTCGGTGTCGGTGGGAATGATCAGCACGCTGATGCCCTTGTGCTTGGGCGCGTCGGGATCGGTGCGCACGAAGGTCAGCAACCAATCCGCGTCGTGCGCACCCGAGGTCCACACCTTCTGGCCATTGACGACGAACTCATCCCCATCGAGCACGGCCTTGGTGCGTAACGACGCCAGATCGGACCCGGCGCTGGGCTCACTCATCCCCAGCGAGGCGGTGCGCTCTCCCTTGAGCACCGGAACCGCCCACTGTTGTTTCTGCTCGTCGGTTCCGAACGTCAGCAGCGAGGCCGCGATGATGTTGACGCCCTGGGGGTTGAAGCTGTGGTAGATCCGTCGCCGGCACAGTTCTTCCAGGTGCACGAAACTCTGCAGCACCGACGCGTTGCGGCCGCCGAACTCCGGGGGCTGGGCCGGTAGCAGCCAGCCGTTGTCGAACAACAGTCGTTGCCAGTCGCGTGCCCATTGCGGCATGTGCGACACCGAGCGCGGACGCTCCAGAGTGTCTGCCGCAGAGGGCAAATGCTCGTCGAGAAAGGCCGAGAACTCGGCGCGGAAGTCTTCGACGTCGGGATCAAATTCGAGTTGCATCAAACTCCTCGGCGATGAGGGCGCGGTGTTCAGCGGCACCGCCGAGCAGCAGCTCGCCGGCCTTGGCCCGCTTCAGCGCGAACTGAAGGTCGTTCTCCCAGGTGAAGCCCATGGCTCCGAAGGTCTGCAGGCCGTGCTGGAATACCAGCGTCTGGCACTCTCCCGCACTGGCCTTGGCCATCGCCGCGGCGATCCGGCGGCGCGGGTCATCGGCGGCGATGGTGAGCGCGGCGAAATAGGACAGCGCCCGGGCCCGCTCGATCGCCACGTACATGTCGGTGGCCTTGTGCTGGAGCGCCTGGAACGACCCGATCGGCACCCCGAACTGGTGCCGGCTCTTGGCATGTTCGAGCGCAAGATCCAGGATGCGCTGGCACGCCCCGACCATCGTGATGGCCATCCCCATCAATGCGATGTGGCGGGACCGCTCGACCAGCGCCAGCGCGGCGGCGGGTTCGAGGTCGAGGCGATCGGATTCCTGCACGCGCACCCGGTCGAAGGTCACCTCGGCGACGTGCAGCACCGGGTCGAACACATCGCGTCGACGGGTGCGCACCGGGCCCGGCTCGATCACGAACACACCCGCGGGTGTGACCACCGCAAGTTGCTCGGCGCGGTCGCCGTCCAGGACGAACGCGTCGGTTCCGTCCAGCACCCAGCCCTCCCGGCTCCAGTTGGCGCTGACGCCCTGATACACCGCGGCCCCGGCCTTGGCGGCGTCATACCGGTCGCCGGCCAGTGGCGCGAACTGGGACAACGTGGCCAGCAGCGGTGTCGGGTCGGTGGCCCGGCCCAGTTCCTCCAGCACGATGGCGAGTTCCACTGCGTTCTGCGGGTCGGTCAGCTCGGTCCACCCGGCGTCCAGGTAGGACTGCCACAACGGGATCGACGCGTCCTCTTCGCCCCGCCCTTCGGCGATCCCCCGGACCAGCGATGCCGGGCATTGTTTGCCCACCGCGTCGCGCACCGTCTCCTGCCAAAGCCGCTGATCAGAGTCGAACTCCAGAAGCATCTGGCACCTCCCGCCTGCACTAGTTCCGTCATCAGGAGAATAGCATTCTCCTCATTGGTGGAGGCATTCTCCTGCTTCGGCTACGTGATTTCACCATATCGACGCTGTGCGACCGACCAGCGCACACTCTCACCAGGGGCGATGTAAGCGATCTGCTGGAGAACAATATTCTTGCTATTGAAGAACAAGGATCTACACTGAGCCACAGGATGGTCGCTCTCGCGCGCCCATCGCCCGGCATCCGAGCTCAACGATGGGACCACGATGAAAGAACTGCAGGACGGCGCGGGCGGTGCCGCTACGGGCGTGCTGGTTCCCGTCATCGACACCAGCGTGCACATCTTCGTCGAGTCGAACAAGGACCTGCGGACGAACTTCCTGAAGGAGCCGTTCCGCAGCCGCGGCTTCCCGGACTACGAGATGGACTGGTACGGCGCGCCCGGCGGGGAGTACGCCCCGCGCACCAAGGGGCCCGATGGCCAGTACCCCGGCTCGGACCCGGCCGTCGTCGCCAAGCACCTGTTCACCGATCGCGGCGTGGACATCGCCATCTTGCATCCGATGACGCGCGGCATCATGCCCGACCGCCACCTCGGCTCGGCGCTGGCCGCCGCGCACAACGAGATGATGGTGACCCGTTGGCTGGAGCATGACGAGTTCGGCGAGAGTTTCCGCGGCACCATCCGGGTCAATCCGGACGATATCGCCGGCGCGCTGCGCGAGATCGCGAAGTACAAGGACCATCCTCGCGTGGTGCAGCTCGGCATTCCGCTGCAGTCCCGCGAGCTTTACGGCAAACCGCAGTTCTGGCCACTGTGGGAAGCTGCCGTCGACGCGGGTCTTCCGGTCGCCGTGCACTTCGAGGTCGGCTCGGGTGTCGCGCTACCTCCGACCCCGAACGGGCTGACCCGCACCTACGAGCAGTACGTCGGGTTCACCGCGCTGAACTACCTCTATCACCTGATGAACATGATCGCCGAGGGCGTCTTCGAGAAGTGGCCCGCGCTCAAACTCGTCTGGGCCGACGGCGCCGCCGACCTGCTGACCCCGTTCATCTGGCGGATGGACTGCTTCGGCCGGCCGCACCTGGAGCAGACACCGTGGGCGCCCAGGATGCCCAGAGACTATCTGCCCGAGCACGTGTACTTCGTGCAGGGGCTTCTGGACGGCCCCGGCGACGTCGACTTCGCGGGTGAGTGGGCCGGGTTCACCGGTAAGGACGACATGGTGATGTACGGATCCAGCTACCCGCACTGGCAACTGAACGAACTGTCGGTGCCGCGCTCCTATAGCGCGGAACAGCGAGACAAGTTGTGCTGGCGCAACGCAGCCGAACTGTATGGCATCCAATCACCGGTCATATCGTCCGCAGCTGCGGCACAGTAGAGGTATTGAGGAGGCTTCATGACCACCACGGCCAACCCACGGATACCAGCCCCCGAGCGCATCGCGGTGCGGTGCATCGATTCCGATGTCCACCCCGCGCCGCGATCCGGCGAACTGGGCCAGTACATCCCCGAGCCCTGGCGCAGCAGGTACTTCGGCACGCACAAGGTCGGCGACCAGATCTACTATGACGCACCCGATTACGCGCACTCATATGCGATGCGGCTCGATGCCTTCCCGCCCGACGGTGAATTCGCCTGCAGTGACCCGGAGCTGGCGTTCAAACAGCTGATCATGGAGGCCGGCGCAGATATCGCGGTGCTCGAACCGGCCGCCTACCCGGCGCGCATCCCCGAAGCCCAGCACGCGATGTCCATGGCGCTCAACGACTGGCAGGCCAACCACTGGCTCGACAGCCACAACAATTGGCACGAACGCTGGCGCGGTTCGATCTGCCTGGCCATCGAGGAACCCGAGCACAGCGTCGAAGAGATCGAACGCTGGGCAGACCATCCGTACATGGCGCAGATCCTGATCAAGGCGGAGCCGAGGCCGTCTTGGGGCAATCCCAAGTACGACCCCATCTGGGCGGCCGCGGCCAAACACGACATCCCGGTCAGCTGCCATCTCTCGCGCAGCCACTACGACGAACTGCCGATGCCACCGGTCGGATTGCCCAGTTACAACCACGATTTCATGGTCACCTACTCGCTGTTGGCGGCGAACCAGGTGATGAGTCTGATCTTCGACGGCACCTTCGACCGGCATCCGACGCTCAAGATCGTCTTCGTCGAGCACGCGTTCACTTGGATTCTGCCGCTGATGTGGCGGATGGACGCGCTGTATGAGGCACGCAGATCGTGGGTGGACATCAAGCGCAAACCCAGCGAGTACGTCAAGGACCACATCAAGTTCACCACGCAGCCGCTGGACTATCCGGAGGACAAGACCGAGTTGACCCGCGCCTTCGAGTGGATGGAATGCGAGAAGATCCTGTTGTTCAGCAGCGACTATCCGCACTGGACGTTCGACGATCCGCGCTGGCTGGTCAAGCACCTGCCCGAACACGCCCGCGAGCCCATCATGTTTCGCAACGGGATGGCGACCTACCGCAACATGCCGGACACCGTCCCGGCACTTGAGGGCCAGGTCCGGGTCTTCTGAAACATGGCGGACAGCAGCGAAACGACCCGGGATCACAACATCGTCAAGGCACCCCGGCTCGCCCAAGGACGTGAACATGTCGTCGCCACGGTCGACGAGATTCCCCATGGCTCACACAAACTGGTCCCGATCGGCCGTCACGGCGTCGGGGTGTACAACGTGAACGGCACCTTCTACGCGATCGCCAACTACTGTCCGCATGAAGGCGGGCCGTTGTGCTCGGGGCGCGCACGCGGACTCAACATCGTCGACGAGAACGTGCCCGGTGACGCCGTGATGGTGCGCGACAAGGAGTACATCTTCTGCCCGTGGCATCAGTGGGGCTTCGAATTGGCTACCGGGACCACCGCGGTCAAGCCGGAGTGGAGCATCCGCACCTATCCGGTGCGCGTGGTCGGCAACGATGTGTTGGTGCAGGCGTGAACGGCGAAAAGTCCGTCGAGATCAACGGCGGCAACGTCGTCTATGAAATCCTCGGCGACACCGGTGAATTGATCGTCCTGACACCGGGCGGACGCTTCAGCAAGGATATTCCCGGTCTGCGGCCCCTGGCCGAGGCGCTGGTCGAGGGCGGTTATCGGGTGCTGCTGTGGGACCGGCCCAACTGCGGCAAGTCCGACGTCGCGTTCTACGGGCAGAGCGAATCGCACATGCGCGCCGAGACCCTGCACGCACTGGTCACCACGCTCGACGCCGGGCCGTGCATCATTCTCGGTGGTTCCGGCGGTGCCCGGGACTCGATGCTCACCGCCATGCTCTATCCCGAGATCGTCCGCACCCTGGTGGTTTGGAACATCGTCGGCGGGGTGTATGGCTCCTTCGTGTTGGGTGGTCACTACGTGACCCCGAGCATCCTGGCCGTCCGCGGACTGGGCATCGAGGGCCTGTTGAGCGTGCCGGAATGGAAGGAACGCATCGAGGCGAACCCGGCCAATCGGGCACGCCTGCTCGATCTCGACGCCGACGCCTTCCTCAAGGTGATGTTGCGCTGGCTCAACGCCTTTGTGCCCAAACCGGGCCAGACCATTCCCGGTGTGCCCGACGAGATGTTCGACAACATCACCGTGCCCACCCTCATCATCCGGGGCGGCGAGAACGACTGGGATCATCCCAAGCGGACGTCGTTGGAGGTGAGCTGCCTGATCAAGGGTTCCACGCTGATCGATCCACCGTGGCCGGAGGACGCCTGGGAACGGGCCGGCGAGAAGTTCGCGCAGAGCGGCGGAAAGACGTTCTGCCTGTTCGACACCTGGGTCCAGGCGGCGCCGCGGATCCTCGAGTTTCTGCGTGCCGCAGGCGGATCCCGATGACCTCAGGTCACCAGGATGCGTACCTCACTGTTCAGCGAAGCCTCCAGCGCGGTATGGATCCGACTCTCCGGCACCCGCTGCAGATCGGCGCGGCGCAGCGTCACCTCGACCACATCCCAGCCCGCACCACTGGGATACCGATGCACCTGCCCGGTCAACCCGAACCCGGCCAGCACACCGTGCGCGTCGTCGTCGGTGCCGTGGCTCACGAATGTCACCACGCCCGCGACGGGCTCGGTACCGAATGCTTTGGTGCACAGCGAGAGAGCCGCCTCTTGCAGCGCCACCGCGTCGGGTCCGTCCATCAGCAACTCCGCCTCCCGCCGGGCCGCCGGCAGAACCGACAGGTCGTTGCCGATCACCCGGGCACCGATTCCGGCCGCCAGCCGGGTCAGCTCAGCCATCCCACTGCGCAATTGGCCGGCGCTCAGCCGGCCCTCCGGGTCGACGCCGATCCGTACCACTGCCGTCCGCATGCAGGGAAGGGTAGCCGGATATGAGCACGGCGATGAACACCGAACTGACAGTGGCGACGTGGCCCGGTCTGACACCACGGCTGTTGTGGGCCGGCGACGGCGCCGAGTCGCGGGCGCAGTACCTCGATTCGGGTGGCTATCAGGCATGCGGCGACACCGCCGCACTGCTGGCGGTGATCGCCGACGCGGGTGTGCTGGGCCGCGGTGGCGCGGCCTTCCCGATGGCCGTCAAACTGACCACGGTGCGCAACGCCGCATTGCGCGGTGTGGACACCGTGCTGGTGGCCAACGGGGAAGAAGGCGAACCGGCGTCGGTCAAGGACCGTTGGTTGCTGCGCAACCGGCCGCATCTGGTCCTCGATGGGGTGCGTCTGGCGGCGCAGATCATCGGAGCCCGGCACGCCCATGTCTACGTCTCCGACGGTGCTGCCGAACACGCGGTGCGCGCGGCGCTCGGCGAACTCCCCTCCGATGCGCTCGACGGTGTCACGGTCAGCGTGCGAACGGTGCAACCGGGCTATGTGGCCGGCGAGGAGTCAGCGGCCGTCCGTGCCATCAACGGCGGGCCGGCCAAACCGACCGACAAGCCGCCGAGGGTTTTCCAGGTGGGCGTCGGCGGGCTGCCGACCGCCGTCTGCAACGTCGAGACGCTGGCCAACCTGCCCTTCGTCCAACGACACGGTGCCACCGCATACCGCGCGGCCGGCACCGACGACTCCCCCGGCACGTTCCTGGCCACCCTGACCGGCGGCGGCCGCGCACCGGGACTGTACGAGGTGCCATTCGGTGTCGCCGCAGCCGATCTGATCGCCCTGCACGGTATCCCGGCCGAACAGGTGCGCGGAGCCCTGATGGGCGGATATTTCGCCGGCATGCTGGACCGGCGGGTCCTGGGAGCCACCCTGGACCATCGGTCGCTGCAGGCACTCGGCAGTGGGCTCGGCTGCGGCGCGGTATCGGTGATCACCGAGGAGGACCCGATCGCCGTCGCCGCCGCTGTGCTGGCCTATTACGACCGGGAGAACGCCGACCAGTGCGGCTCGTGTTTCAACGGCACCGCGGCGATGGCCGCGGTGGCGGCGGCGCTGCGCGATGGCACCGCCGACGCCGAGGACCTCGCCCGGTTGCGGCGGTGGTCGGTGGTGCTGCGCGGCCGCGGCGCCTGCGCGACCCTGGATGCCGCCTGCAACATCACCGCCAGCTTGCTCGCGATGTTCGGTGACGACATTGCTCGCATGCTCGACGGCACGGGTAGCCCGTCGACCTATCGGCCGCTGCGCCCCTTCGAAGTGGAGGCACTGTGAACGAGCGGATGCGGATCAAGCTCGACCGCACACTGTGCGACGGCTTCGGAATCTGCGCCAAGCACGCCCCGGACTATTTCTCGCTCGACGACTGGGGGTACGCCGTGCTGGTCGGTGACGGCGTCATCCCCGAGCAGGATCGCGCGGCCGTGCAGCGCGCTCTACTGGACTGCCCGGTGCACGCGATCCTGGAGATCGCCGAACGTCGTCCCGACGATCCGCCGCCGCCGTCGCTGGCTGAACCGGACTTGGACAACCTGCGGGTCGACACCGGCGCAGCCCAATGGGATATGACGCGATGAGCCGGCTTCCGCTGCCGCAGCTGACATTCGACAACGAGTTCTTCTGGACCTCGGGAGCCGACGGGGTGCTGCGCATCCAGGGTTGTGACGACTGCAAGTCGCTGATCCACCCGCCGCAGCCGGTGTGCCGGTACTGCCGCAGCCACAATCTGAGCCCGCACGCGGTGTCCGGCCGGGCCGTGCTGTCGGCCTTCACCGTCAACGAGCGGTTCTCCATCCCCGGGCTGCCGGCGCCCTACGTCGTCGCGCAGGTCGCGATCGAGGAGGATCCGCGGGTCCGACTGACCACCAATATCGTCGACGCCGAACCCGCCGCGCTGGAACTCGGTCGCGTCGTGGAAGTCGTCTTCGAGCAACACGACGACGTGTGGTTGCCGCTGTTCCGGCCGACGGCCGAACCCGAGACTGGGCCACTGCCCGACGACGAGATCGCCCCGCAGGACTTCGGCATGTTCGTCCGGCCGCGGTTGACCGAGAAGAAGTTCGAGGACGCGGCAGCCATCACCGGTATCGGGGCATCCAGGATCGGCCGTCGTCTGATGGTGTCGCCGCTGTCGTTGACGATCGAGGCCAGTGAGGCCGCGATCGCCGATGCCGGGTTGACCTTGGCCGATATCGATGGTCTGTCGACCTACCCGGCCATGGATGCGATGGGGATGGGCGAGGGCGGGTGCACGGCCCTGGAGAACGCCCTGGGCATCCGGCCGACCTGGATCAACGGCGGGATGGACACCTTCGGGCCGGGCGGTTCGGTGATCGCCGCGGTGATGGCGGTCGCGACCGGGATGGCCCGTCACGTGCTGTGCTTCCGAACCTTGTGGGAGGCCACCTTCAACCAGCTGATGAAGGAGGGCAAGGTCTCGCCACCCGGCGGCGCCCGGGTCAACAGCTGGCAGGCGCCGTTCGGGGCGACATCGGCCGCGCACACCCTGGCGCTCAACGCGCAGCGGCACTTTCACCGGTACGGCACCACCAAGGAGACCCTCGGTTGGATCGCCCTGAACCAGCGGGCCAACGCGGCGCTGAATCCGACCGCGATCTATCGCGATCCGATGACCATGGAGGACTATCTCAACGCCCGCCCGATCACCACACCGTTCGGACTCTACGACTGCGATGTGCCGTGCGACGGCGCGGTGGCCGTCGTCGTCTCGGCCGTCGACGCCGCCGCGGACGCCCCGAAGAAACCGGTGTACTTCGAGGCGGTCGGCACCCAGATCATCGAACGCACCGACTGGGACCAGACGACCCTGACCCACGAGCCGCAGGTGCTCGGGCAGGCCGCCCATCTGTGGACCCGAACCTCGCTGCGTCCCGGCGATGTCGACGTCGCGCAGTTGTATGACGGATTCACCTTCAACTGCCTGTCCTGGCTGGAGGCACTGGGCTTCTGCGGCATCGGCGAAGCAAAGGACTTCCTCGACGGCGGGACCGCCATCGCCCGCGACGGCGTGATCCCGGTGAACACCCACGGTGGCCAGCTCTCGCACGGCCGGACCCACGGCATGGGCCTGGTGCACGAGGCGGTGTCCCAGCTGCGCGGGGAGGCCGGCGAGCGTCAGGTTGCCGACGCCCGGGTCGCCGTGGTGAGCAGTGGCGGCCTGACCCCCAGCGGTGTGATGCTGCTGCGAACCGATGGTTGAACCGCGGGTGGTGATGGTCGGCGGGGTCCCGATGTCGGCTCTGGTCGCCACCGTCGCCGAGCCGCGTGCGGTGATCGTTGCCATCCACGGTGGCGCGACCTCCTCGGTGTATTTCGACTGCCCGGGCCGGCCCGATCTGTCGCTGCTGCGGACCGCCGCGGCACAGGGTTTCACCGCGATCGCCCTGGACCGTCCCGGCTACGGTGCGTCCGCGCTGTACCAGGACACCATGGCCGAGCCGGCTGACCGGGTGGCGCTTGCGTCCGGGGCGGTGGACAAGATCCTCGGCGACGGCCCCCGCGGCGCGGGCGTCTTCGTCTTCGCGCACTCACTGGGATGTGAACTGGCACTGCGCATGGCGATCGAGTACGCCGACGTGCTCGGCGTCGAGATCGCCGGCACCGGGCTGCGCTACCACCGCGCGGCTCAAGAGATCCTGAGCCAGGCGACGCTGACACGCCGGCCTGCCGGGTTACGGGAGCTGTTGTGGGAGCCCGCGGAACTGTATCCGGCCGAGGTGCTGACCGGCGCGCTGTCCGCGCCCGGAGTCGCCTACGAGGGTCCGGTGACCTCGAACTGGTCGCGCCGGGACTTCCCGGAACTGGCGGCACGGGTTCAGGTCCCGGTGCAGTACAGCGCCGCCGAGCACGAACGCGTTTGGGATACCTCGGCCGCAGCGCTGCGCGAGATCACGGCGCTGTTCGGGTGTGCGGCGATCTCGATCAACGAGATGCCTTCCAGCGGACACAATTTGAGCGTCGGCTTGTCGGCGCGCAGCTACCACCAACAGGTGTTGTCTTTTGTCGAGGAATGTGTCGCCGCCCGTTGCGGCGGCGCGAAGGAAGCGGAGGCTGGATGATGCGCGTCGGATTCATCGGACTGGGCAGTCAGGGCGGGCCGATGGCCCGCCGCATCGTCGAGGGCGGTTTCGAACTGACGCTGTGGGCGCGGCGGGCGGCGTCGCTGGAACCCTATGCCGACACCGCGGCCAAGACGGCGGGCACGCCGGCCGAACTGGGTGCGGCGAGCGATCTGGTGTGCCTGTGCGTCGTCGGTGATGACGATGTCCGCGAGGTGATCTCGGGCGATGACGGTGTGCTGGCCGGGATGGCTCCCGGCGGCATCATCGCGATCCACAGCACGGTGCATCCCGATACCTGTTCGGAGATCGGGAAATTGGCTGCCGCCAAAAGGGTATCGGTGATCGACGCACCCGTCAGCGGTGGTGGACCCGCCGTCGAGGCAGGAACCCTGCTGGTGATGGTCGGCGGCGACGAGGCCGATGCGGAAAGGGCCCGGCCGGTGTTCGCGACCTACGCCGACCCGATCGTGCATCTCGGCCCGCTGGGCAGTGGTCAAGTCGCCAAGATCCTGAACAACCTGCTGTTCACCGCCAACCTGGGTAGCGCGATGAGCGCACTGGCACTCGGTGAGTCCCTCGGGGTGCCGCGCGAGCGTCTGTGCGAGGTGGTCACCCGCGGCTCGGCCAACAGCAAGGCGCTGGGCAGTATCGCCGCATTCGGCGGCAGCCTGGACAACCTCGCCCCGATTGCCGGCGCGCTACTGCAGAAGGACTGCCGGCACGCCGCCACGCTCGCGGCCAAGGCCTCGGCCGCCGAGGGGGCGGTGTTCGACGCCGCCGATGCCGCGCTGCACCTGATGGACCATCCGCGGTGATGAGCGCTTGCGCGACGAACAGACAACACCGATGAGCGCTTGCGCGAAGAACAGACGGTCCTGATGCGGGTCGGGTTCATCGGCGCCGGCCGGATGGGCGCCCCGATGGTGGGCCGGCTCGTGGGGGCCGGCCACGATGTCCGTGTGCTCGGCCGCACCCAGGAGCACCGCCGGGCCATCACCGACCTCGGCGCCACCGCCGTCGCCGAGGCCGCTGCGGTGACCGAGGGCGCCGACGCGGTGGTGCTCTGCCTGTTCACCGACGAACAGGTACATGCCGTCGCCGATGCGCAACTGCTGGCCGCGATCCCGGCCGGGGCGGTGCTGATCGTGCACACCACCGGTAGCCCCCGCACCGTCGAGCAGCTGCACGGCCTGGCACCGCATATCGAGGTCGTCGATGCGCCGGTCAGCGGCGGTCCGCACGATATCGCCGCCGGGACGGTCACGCTCTTTGTCGGCGGCTCGGAGGCGGCGCTGCGGCGCGCGCGGCCGGTCTTGGCCACCTATGGCGACCCGGTGCTGCACGTCGGCGCACTCGGGTCCGGCCAGAAGGTCAAGCTGATCAACAACACCGTATTCGCCGCACAGCTCGGCCTGCTGGCACGGGCGGCCCAGCTGGCGGACAGCTTGGGGGTCGACGAGGCCGCACTGCTGCGCGCGTTGTCGCACGGCAGCGGTGCCAGCCGGGCACTCGACAACGTCGCACGGGCCGGTTCGGCCGCCGCATTCGTCGCCGCCGTAGGCGAATTCATCGGTAAGGATGTCGCGGTGATCCGGCAGACGATCGCCGAACTGGGGGCCGATCTGGGCGAACTGGACGCGATCGTGGACGCCGGGCTCGGCCGCTGAGTGCGGCCGAAATTGGCAGTTTCACCAATATGCCGATGCGGCTACTGTTAGCGTTACAGTTTAAAAGCCTTCCGTAACGTTCCGGGTGACAGCCGCACCCTCGGACAGCCACCCTCGAGGAGGACCCGTATGACCACCGCGGAACTCGTTTTCGATCCGTTCTCCGAGGAGTACTTCAACAACCCGTTCGAGATCTACCGGCGGATGCGCAATGAGGCACCGCTCTACTACAGCGCCGACCGGGACTTCTACGCTCTCACCCGGCACGAGGACGTGTCGGCCGCGCTCAAGGACTACGAGGCGTTCTCGTCCTCACGCGGCTGCGACCTGGCGATGGTGCAGAGCGAGACACCGCCGCAGAAGTCGATCATCTTCATGGACCCGCCGGATCACCGGCACATGCGCAGCCTGCTCAACAAGGCGTTCACCCCGCGCGCGGTGCAGGCCCAGCGGGACACCATCGTCGAGCAGATCGACCGCTACCTCGGGCAGATCACGTCCGACGAATTCGACATCGTGCAGGACTTCTCGGGTCCGTTCCCGGTGGAGGTCATCACCCGGATGGCGGGCGTCGAGCCCGAGTACCGCCAGATGGTCCGGCACTGGATCGATACCAGCCTGTCCCGCGAACCCGGCCAGTTCGGCACCTCCGAGGCCGGGATGCAGGCCAATATCGACACCGGTATCTACTACTACTCGCTGGTGCAGAAGCGCCGGGAGAATCCGCAGGACGACATGATCAGCCGCCTCATCGCCGCGGAGATCCAGCGCGAGGACGGCCGACTGGACAAGCTGGACGATATCGAGATCACCGGGTTCGCGACCCTGCTCGGCGGCGCGGGCGCCGAAACCGTGACCAAGCTGATCGGTACCGCCATGGTGCTGTTCGCGCGGTACCCCGAGCAGTGGCAGAAGCTGCTCGACAACCGCGAACTGGTGCCCGCGGCCGTCGAGGAACTGCTGCGCTTCGAGGGCCCGGTGCAATACAACGTGCGCTACACGCTCAAGGAGGCGCACGTTCCCAGCGGGGTCATCCCGGCGGGCAAGCCGGTGTTCCTGCTCAGTGCGGCCGCCAACCGCGACACCGACGCGTTCACCGACGCCGACACCTTCGATATCGAGCGCGACCGCACCGAGGCGCAGAACCTCGGGCTCGGGTACGGCATCCACAGCTGTCTGGGCGCGGCGCTGGCCCGCATGGAGAGCGTCATCGCGCTGGAGAAGTTGCTCGAGTTCATGCCCCGCTACGAGGTGAAATGGGATGGCCTGCAACGGGTTCACATGCAGAATGTGGCCGGCTATTCGCATGTTCCGGTGCGAAGGCTTGCCCAATGAGCAAGATCGTGGTCGATTTCGGGCTCTGTGAGAGCAACGGGGTGTGCATGGGCATCATCCCGGAGGTTTTCGACCTCGACGATCAGGACTACCTGCACGTGCTCACCGACGAGGTCACGCCCGACAACGAGGAACGAGTGCGCGAGTCGGTACGGCAGTGCCCCCGGCAGGCGATCGCCATCGTGGAGTAGCCGGCCCGCGTTTCTCCCGCGAGCAGACGCAAAGGGCCGCCCTCAGGGCTCATCTTGCGGCCCTTTGTGTCTGCTCACCCGGCCAGGGCCGCACGTTCGAACAGTGTCTGCATGCGTGCCACCAGCTCCCCCGGGTGCTTGCGCACCTCGTCGACGACCAGCGGGACCGAGGCCCACCCGACCTCCTGGAGCCGCGCCACCTTCATCCTGTCGTGGACGAGCGCGGCCGCCGTGGCGTGCCACTGCATACTGTCGTACTCGGCCACCACGCCGAATTCGGGCCAGGCGAAGTCGACGCGCCACAGTCTGCCCTGTCGGTCGACGATCTCGAATTGCAGTTCGGGCAAGGGCAATCCGCCGTCGATGAACACCAGGCGTGCCTCACTTTCCATCGGCGACTCCGCGCGCCCGTCCGCGTGCGGCAGCAACGCGCGCACCGCGACGATGCCCCGGCGGCCCTTCTGCTGAGCTACCGCCGATGCCATGTCCGCGGCTGTGCACCGCCCGCTGTGTAACGCGGCATCGAGGACCGCCAGCGCACGTGGGCGGCGAAGCGTCCGGGCGAGTTCGACCGCTGTCCACGCCGGCGCGGTGGCGAGCCGGCCATCGACCAGCGCGAGCGGTGCACCCAGGCGTTGGTGCACCATCAGATCGGTCGACGGCCGGATCCGGACACCGGGGTCGAGGATGTGCAGTCGGGTGTCGGGGTCGGTGTCGAATCCGTACAGCGTGGCGGCGGTGTGCAGGCACGCGACGGCACGCTCGCCGATCCGGAGGTCCATGGCGCGCAGGCGGGCGAGATGGTCCGGTGCCACCGCTGCGTAGATGCCGTGCTGGACGCGGATGAGCCGGCCGCTGTCGACCAGCGTGCGCAAGTGTCTGCGTGAGATCACCGCGAGCAGTTGTCGGGTGCTGGCGACGCCGCTGTCCGCCAGTAGCTCGTGCCAGGACATCCCTGGATGGTCGCGCAAAGCGGATCATCGGTACAGCCTCGGGCATTCCCGCCTGGGGATAACCTCGCGAGCAGACACAAAGGGCCGCAAAAGTGAGCTGTTTTGCGGCCCTTTGTGTCTGCTCGCGGGAGGTCAGAAGCCGGAGATGATCGCGCCGTTGCAGTCGGCCGCGGCCTGACGCAGCTTCGCGGCGGCCTGGTACTCGTCGGAGTGATACCACTGCTTGGCCGCCTCGACCGATTCGAACTCCAGCAGTACGGTCTGGGTACCGTGCCACTGCCCCTCGAGTGTCTCGACGGCCGGGCCGAATCCCAGTACGGTGGCGCCGGTCATCGCCTTGCTGGCCAGCTTGCCGTACTCGGCCATGCCGGCCGGATCCTTGATATCTTCGGTGATGATGACATAGCCCTTGGGCATCGACGAAACTCCTTGTGGTCGAGGATGATTGCTTCAGACTTCGTGGATGGCGTTCTCCGGGCAGCACTGGATGGCCTCCCGCACCGCCGCCTCATGCTCGGCCGGTACATCTCCGGGTGCGGCCACCGCCCACCCGTCGTCGGACAGGTCGAACACCTCCGGGCACAGCGTCAGGCACATCCCGTGCCCGGCACACCGGTCCTCGTCGACGGCTACCCTCATTTGACGTCGAACTCCAGGTGCAGGTGCGTGAGCCCGCGCAGGATGAACGTCGGGATGTAGTGGTAGTCGCGGTTGCCCGCCGGGCCGTGCTTCTCCTCGGAGATGCGGATATCGGTGGTGCGGTCCAGCAGCCGCTCCAAGCCCACCCGGGTCTCGGCGCGGGCCAACGGGGCACCCGGGCAACTGTGAATGCCCCGCCCGAACGCCAGATGCTGGCGGGCGTTCTTGCGTGCCGGATCGAATTCGTCGGGATTGTCGAAGCGGCGCGGATCCCGGTTGGCGGCGCCGTTGACCACCATGACGGTGCGCCCCGACGGTAACTGTTGGTCCCCCACCATCACCGGGCATCGCGATAGCCGGAAATCCCCCTTGACCGGGCTCTCGAAGCGCAACGCCTCCTCGATGAAATTGGGCAGCAGGCTGCGGTCCGCACGCAGCTGTTGCTGGATGTCCGGACGGTCCCCGAGGACCTTGAGTGCGGTGCCGAGCAACCGGACCGTGGTCTCCTGTCCGGCCGAGAACACGTTGGTGGCCACCCGTGCGACGTCGCCGGGGGTCGGCGTGGTGCCATCCGGGAACACCGCCGTAGCCATACCGGTCAGGATGTCCTCGCGGGGATTGCTGCGCCGATCCTCGATATACGCCTCGAACTGTCCGTACAGGAACTCCAAGGGGCTGTGCGACAACGAATCCCCGCCGGTGTTGCCGATACCGCCGCCGGAGTTCTGCGAGATGCCGTCGACGAAGGCGGTGCGGTCCTCCGGTGGGATTCCCAGCAGGTCAGCGATGACCAGCAGCGTGAACGGGCTGGCGAAGCCCTTGATGAACTCGCCGTTGCCGGGCGCCAGGTACTCGTCGAGCACCTCGTCGGCCAGCTGCCACATCGCGTCCTCGTTCTCCTTGAGGCGCTTGGGCGTGATCAGCCGCATCATCAGCGAGCGGTGGTTGGTGTGCACGGGCGGGTCGAGGGTGGGCAGCTGATCGCTGAACGGCAGTTCGTCGCGGTGCTTTTCGATCAGCTCGGCGACATCGTCGCGGCCCTCCAGCGGGACCGGGAAGCCGGGGAACGGGCCGGTGACCGACGTGCACGACGAGAACGTCTCCTCGTCGTTGTACACCGAGACGGCCTCTTCCCAGCCGGTGACCATGGTGACGCCGTAGATGTCCTCGGGCTGCACGGGGCACTGGTCGCGCAACGCGTTGAAGTACGGGTAGGGATCGGCGACCAGACGCGGGTCCTTGAACCAATCGATGCCGGCGGGATCGATCGCCATATCGTTCACTCCGTTTCTGACGGGCAGTGCCCAGCCGATGAGAACGTGCCTCTCATCTATGAGTATTACATTTCCACAGTGCCGCTTTGTCGTCAACGAGGGCGAACGCCTGATCGATGCGCTCAAAGCACCATCTCGGAGAACCATATTCTCAAAATGTTGAGCATTCGCTCAACACATCGGCGCCGGAGCCCTATCCTGCGCTGAGGTGCAGGATTCGGCAAGGACGGGATGGGCGATGACAGCGGACGCCGATATCCAGGCCCCGGCCGACGGGGACGCCCAGCTCGCCCGTCCGTGGGCGCCCCACCGGCGTCGGGCGTATATCGCCCTCACCGCGATCACCGGCATTGCCTTCAGCACCGCAGTCATCGGCGTCGGCACGGGGCTGTTACCCCCCAGCTTCACCGTCGACGTCGCGGCCAACCTCGCGTTCGGACTGCCGGTCATCGTGCTGCCACTGGTGTATTTCTGGACCGCCCGGGGCGAGCGGCGCTCACGGCTGCAGCGGGCCGCCGAGCTGACGATGATCTACCTGCCCTACACCGCAGGCAGCCAACTCGGGTACGAGACCATCTTCCTCATCGGCCATCCGCTGCACTGGTGGACCCCGACCGCCGACCCCGGCTGGAAGTGGCTGTGGTGGCAGTACGGTCTCGCCGACACCCGCTACACCAGTGCCAATGCCTGGATTTTCGGCCTGGAGCTGATCGGCGTCATCACCGGCACCATGCTCTTCATCGTGTGGCTGCGGCTGATGCGTACCGACCTGCCGACCGAATCGCGCATCAGGTGCCTGTGGCTGGCGTTCACGGGTTGCGCCATGCTGATCAGCAGCACCGGCGTGTACTTCCTGTCCGAGGTCCGGGCCGGTTTCGGCGATATCGGCCAGGGTGCCTTCGGCCTCTGGTTCAAGTTCATTGCCGAGAACGTGCCGTTCATGATCCTGCCGTTCTTCGCGCTCCTGGCGATACACCGCCAGATCGATCACCTGACCCGCCGCGCCGGTCCGCTCTGATCAGCCCCGCCGGCGCCACGCCGCAGTGACGACGCTCGCTCCGAGGGCGCAGGCGAACATTCCGAGCACGCCATGCCGCACACCGCCGGACGCGCCAAAGGCCCACAGCTGCAACCCGCCTGCGATCAGGGCGAGCAGACCGAAGGCCAGCGCGGCCGCGCGTAACGCCATCAGACCAGTCTGCCACTCGTTTTAGTTACACTCTGGTCAGCTTGACGGACACGCGGTACGGTCGCGCTATGCCCAATCCTTCGCGCAACGCAGAAGCTGACCGCGGTCAGCGCAGGGCCACCTTCCAGCGCGCCAACTCACGCGCGACAAAGCGCATGCTGGTCCAGGCCGCCATGGCACTGTGGCGCACCAACGGCTACTCCGGCACCACGGTTGCCCAGATCTGCGCCGCGGCCGGAGTCTCGAAAGCGTTGTTCTACTTCTACTTTCCCCGCAAAGAGGATGTGCTCTTCGAGGTCGGCGTGATGTCGACCCGGTCCGCGCAGCGCACCATCGCCACCCTGCTGGACCGCGACTACGACGTGACCGCCGTCATCACCGCGGCCCTGGCCGAACTGGAACGTTCCATGGCCCGCAACCCGCCGGAACTGATCGTGGAGACAATCTTGGAGGGCTACCGCCACGAGCACCGTCTGCTCAGCACCGGCGAGGCCACCCCCGATCTGGACGGCGGAATGTTCACCGCCCTGTTCCAACGGGCACTGACCGACGGGAAACTGCCCGCCGGCACCGATACCGACCATCTGGCCTATCTGGCCATGATGCTGGTCAGTGAGGGTGCCAGGCACTGGGCCGCAGGCTCATTCGGCGCACGCTCGTTCGTCGAGGTCGTCGGCACCGATATCACCGCCCTGATCGCAGGCAGCACCGGACAAAGGAGACCGTGATGGCATGGGATTTCGAGACCGACCCGGAGTTCACCGAACTCCTCGACTGGGCCGACGCCTTCGTGCGCGATGAGGTCGAACCACTGGACCTGATCTGGCCGCACCTGCAGTTCACACCGTTGGACGACGCCCGCCGTGCGGTGGTGGACCCGCTGAAGGACCAGGTGCGCCGAAAAGGACTGTGGGCCACCCATCTCGGCCCGGAACTCGGCGGCCAGGGATACGGGCAGCTGAAACTGGCCCTGCTCAACGAGATCCTCGGCCGGTCCCAGTGGGCACCGATCGTGTTCGGCTGTCAGGCCCCGGATACCGGCAACGCCGAGATCATCGCCCATTACGGCACCCCGGATCAGAAGGACCGCTACCTGCGTCCGCTGTTGGAAGGTGAGGTGTTCTCCTGTTACTCGATGACCGAGCCGCAGGGCGGTGCCGATCCCACCCAGTTCACGACCTCCGCGGTGCGCGACGGGAACGACTGGATCATCAATGGACACAAGTTCTTCTCCTCCAACGCCTCCACCGCGTCGTTCCTGATCGTCATGGTGGTGACCAACCCGGATGTCAGCCCTTACCAGGGGATGTCGATGTTCCTGGTGCCCACCGACACGCCCGGTGTCACCATCGTGCGCAACTGTGGGCTGTACGGAGAGGCCGACGGCGAGGGTTCGCACGCCCTGATCCACTACGACAACGTCCGGGTGCCGAACGCCGCGCTGCTCGGTGGTGAGGGCCAGGCGTTCGTGATCGCCCAGACTCGATTGGGCGGTGGCCGCATCCACCACGCGATGCGCACCATCGGCCTGGCCCAGAGAGCGCTGGACATGATGTGCGAACGCGCGTTGTCCCGGCATACCGCGGGAAGCCTGCTCGCCGACAAGCAAACCGTGCAGGGCTATATCGCCGACTCCTACGCCCAGCTCAAACAGTTCCGGCTGATGGTGCTGTTCACCGCATGGGAGATCGACAAATACAACGACTACAAACGGGTCCGCAAGGACATCGCCGCGGTGAAGGTGGTCATGCCCACGGTGCTGCACGATATCGCCTGGCGCGCAATGCAAGTCCACGGTGCGCTCGGCGTCACCAACGAGATGCCGTTCCTCGGTATGGTCACCGGGGCCGCGGTGATGGGCCTGGCCGACGGGCCCACCGAGGTGCACAAGACCACCGTCGCCAAGCAGGTGCTGCGGGAGTACACCGGGACCGACGGGCTCTGGCCCACCCAGTGGATCCCCGGCAAACGGGACGCCGCCCGGGCCCGGTTCGCCGAGTATCTGGAGGCCGAGGTGGGCAACCTGTGAGCGACCCGACGATCGATGTTGCCCGCCTTGCCGACTGGATGGACGATGCCGGACTGCCCGGAAAGGGTGCCCCGCTGCGGGCACGTTTCCTGTCCGGCGGGACGCAGAACGTCATCTACGAACTGACCCGCGGCGACGAGCGCTGCGTCATCCGAATGCCACCTCCGGGCGCACCAGCCGACCGCGATAAGGGCATCCTGCGCGAATGGCGCATCATCGAGGCACTCGACGGCACCGACGTGCCGCACACCGAAGCCGTCGGAGTGTGCGACGACGCGAGCGTGCTGGGCAGAGCGTTCTATCTGATGGGCTTCGTCGACGGGTGGTCTCCGATGGACCGGCACGCCCGCTGGCCCGAGCCGTTCGACAGCGATCTCAGCATCCGCGCCGAGCTGAGTTACCAACTGGCCGAGGGTATTGCCCTGCTCTCCAAGGTCGATTGGAAGGGCAAGGGGCTGCACGATCTCGGCCGTCCGGAGGGCTTCCACGAGCGCCAGGTCACCCGCTGGATCGGCTTCCTGGAGCGCATCAAGCGGCGCGACCTGCCCGGCCAGGAGGTCGCCACGGCATGGCTACGGGAGCATAAGCCGCTCGACTTCATCCCGGGCCTGATGCACGGCGACTATCAGTTCGCCAACGTCATGTACCGCCATGGGGCTCCCGCACGGCTGGCGGCTATCGTCGATTGGGAGATGGGCACCGTGGGGGACCCGAAACTCGATCTCGGCTGGATGGTGCAGAGTTGGCCGGCTCACGACAATGACCGCGCCGCGATGGATTACGTCGATATGCGAGGCGCTCCCAGCCGCGATCAGGTGGTGGCGCACTACAGCCAGGTGTCCGGCCGCCAGGTCGACGATCTGGACTACTATCTGGTGCTCGCCAAGTGGAAGCTGGCCATCGTGCTGGAGCAGGGCTACCAGCGCGCCGGAAACGACGAGAAACTGCTGGCGTTCGGCCCGGTGGTCACCGATCTGATGCGCTCGGCCGCCGAGCTCGCCGAGAGCAGCGACTACCGGTGAGAGCTGCGGTCTGCCCGGCCTATGGTCCCCCCGAGGTGGTCGGTGTGCGGGAGCTCCCGTGCCCGGATCTCGCTCCCGGGCAGGCACGGGTGCGGGTCGCCGCGGCGGCGGTGAACTTCCCCGATGTCCTCTTGGTTGCCGGGACCTACCAGGTCAAGGTGACGCCGCCGTTCGTCCCGGGTAGCGAGTTCTCCGGTGTCGTCACCGAAATCTCACCGGGCATAGACGCTTTCGCGGTCGGCGACCGAGTCGCCGGGACCGCCATGTTCGGTGCGTTCGCCGAGCAGGTGTGCATCTCGGTTGACGCTCTGACACCCATCTCCGACGGTGTGGACGACCACACGGCGGCGGCCTCGGGGGTGGCGTTCCGCACCGCGTATCACGCACTGCGCTCGGTCGCACGCATCACCACCGGTGACGACATCGTGGTCCTGGGCGCCGGCGGCGGGGTCGGGCTGGCCGCTGTCGGGCTGGCCACCGCGCTCGGTGCGCGCGTCACCGCGGTGGCGTCCAATCCCGAGAAGCTGGCCGCGGCTGCCCGTCACGGCGCAGTCCGGGGAATCAACCACCGCACCGAGGACCTGCGCGCGGCGCTGCGTGAGGCACTGCCCGGTGGCGCCACGGCCGTGCTCGACCCGGTCGGTGGCGAGCTGTCCGAACCTGCGCTGCGATCCCTGGCGCGCGGTGGGCGTTTCGTCACCATCGGCTTCGCATCGGGATCCGTTGCGCGCATCCCGCTGAATCTGGTGCTGGTCAAGGGGATCCAGGTGCTCGGATTCCAGTTCCAGGACATACCGGCCGACGAGTTCACCCGCAATGAGACCGAACTGCGCCACCTGCTGGCTTCGGGCACCGTCGCCCCGCTTGTCGGCGCGAGCTATCCGCTGACGGAAGCCGCCGCCGCCCTGCGGCACGTGGCCGACGGGCGCGCGATCGGAAAAGTGGTGGTGGACGTGTGTGCACCGGTGTGACGGCCGGGCCGGACAACCCAGTTCTGAAGCGCGCTGCGCCGCGGCGAATTCAGCTGGCGGGCACCAAATCTGCGGCGACGGATGGACAGGACATCACGCCGCAACGGAATGCCTCGGTCCGACCGAACGGGTCGGTGTCCCCCACGGCCGCCAACGCTTGAACTTTGAAGGCACGCGCCGCGGCGCTCAGTTCGTGCTGCACCGAATCGATGGTGCTGTCCAGTTCTTCGGGCCACTGCTCGCCCCACAGCGTCACCTCGGTGAAGCCCTGCTCCAAGGCGCCGAGCACCCCTGCGCGGACCCGCGCATCGCTGACGAACAGTTCGGCCGCCACTGCGACGGTCTGCGGGTGCGGCCGCTCCTCCCACAGCGCCATCACGGCCTCCAGGTCGGCGGTTTCGACGCCGAGGATCTGCAGGGGCCGAATATCGTCGTCACCGGTGACGAGCACCGTGACGTCCCAGCCGGCCATCACACGGTCGACGAGCCAGCCACCCGCATTGCGCACCACCTCGGCCACACTGGGTGCCACCACATCGAGTCGATACCTCATATCGAATTCCTCTCCTCGACTGCTCGGGCGGGAGCCGGTGCGAAGTCGCGGGCCAGCGACTCCGTATACCCCTTGAACACTGCGGCCAGTGGGATTGAAGGATCGAGTAGCCATGCGGTCTCCATTCCATTGACAAAGGCGAGAATCTCCACGGCCTTGGCGGCCGGGTCGAGGTCTGGGCGGTAGCGGCCACTGCTCTGGCCGCGCCGGATCGCGTCGGCAACGATCGCGACGGCGGCCTGTTGCCGGGCCACCAGCCGGTCGTGCAGCGGTGCGTCCGGCTGGATGTTCTCCACCAGCAGGACGGTGAAGGTGCCCACGAGTTCGGGGGCACGGTCGAAGCGCTCGGCCACCCGGCCGATGTTCGCGATGAGATCGCCGCCGCGATCGGCGTGGGTGTCATCGTCGAAATCGCGAGCATCCAGGACGGCGTGCAGCAGCGCTTCCTTCGATTCGAAGTGGTGCAGCAGGCCGGCGGCGCTCACGCCGGCCTCCCTGGCGATTTGGGCCAGCGAGGTGTTGCGCCAACCGTTACGTGCCAGGAGATTCTCCGCGGCGGCGAGAATGCGCTGCTTACGGTCCTCCCCCTTGGCCAACAGCGCCTCGTAGGGCCGAGGACCGGACGCCGCCGATACCGCTGACACCGCACTCCGATCGCCGACGAACCAACCAACTGAACAAACAGTAGGTTGGTTGGCGGGCTGTGACAAGGGTCTCAGTTAACAAATTTCTGGACGGGTGTCAGGTGCCTGGTCAGAGCGTCGGACGATGCAATCCGTGCGCGATCTGTAACGCTCGGCGTCACGGATCGCGCCGACTACAGGCCGAGCGACTTGGCGATGATCACCTTCATGACCTCGCTGGTCCCGGCGTAGATCCGCGCCACCCGGGCGTCGGTGTACAGCCGGGCGATCGGGTATTCCATCATGTAGCCGTAACCGCCGAACAACTGCAGGCAGCGGTCGATCACCCGGGCCTGCATCTCGGTGCAGAACAACTTCACCCGGGCCGCGTCCGGCGCGGACAGCTCACCGTCGACGTGCAGTGCCACGGCCCGGTCCAGCATCGCCTGAGCGGCCTCCACCTCCGTCGAGCAGGCCGCCAGTTCGAACTTGGTGTTCTGAAACGACGCGACGGGTGTGCCGAAGGCCTTGCGATCCCTGGTGTAGTCGATGGCCGCCGCGATCGCCGAACGCGCCTGCGCCACCGACCCCACCGCCACGGTCAACCGCTCCTGCGGGAGATTGTGGCCGAGGTAGCTGAACGCCTCCCCCACCTCGCCGAGCACGTTGGCCGCGGGCACCCGCACGTCGACGAAGGACAGCTCCGCGGTGTCCTGCACCTTGCAGCCCATCTTCTCCAGCTCGCGGCCGCGGGTGAACCCCGCCATTCCGTCCTCGACGACAAACAGGGTCAGACCCTTGCGCCGGTTGTCGGGGTCGGTGGACGTGCGGGCCACCACGACGACGAGGTCGGCCTGCATCCCGCCGGTGATGAAGGTCTTGGCGCCGTTGACGATCCAGTGATCGCCGTCCTGCACGGCCGTCGTGCGCATGCCCGCCAGATCCGACCCGGTCCCGGGTTCGGTCATGGCCACCGCGGTCAGCAGGGTTCCGTCGGCCAGACCCGGGAACCAGCGCTTGCGCTGCTCTTCGTTCGCGTAGTGCAGGAAGTACGGCAGGATCACCTCGAGCTGGGTGCGCACGGTCGACAGCGTCACCAAAGCGCGGGCCGCCTCCTCCTGCAGGACCACGTTGTAGCGGTAGTCCGGCGCGCCACCGCCGCCGTACTCCTCGGGGATGGCCATGCCCAGCATGCCAAGGGCGCCCATCTTCTCGAAGACCGCGCGCGGCATCCGGCCGCCCTTCTCCCAGTCGGGATAGGCGGGCACCACGTCCTTCTCGACGAAGTTGCGCGCGAGTTCACGGAACGCCTCGTGGTCCTCGTTGAACAGATTGCGTTGCACGTGTCGTCCTTTCGACTAGAAGACGTACTCGACCAGAGTGGCGTTGGCGGTGCCGCCGCCCTCGCACATGGTCTGGAGTCCGTAACGGATCCCGTTGTCGCGCATGTGGTGGATCATCCGAGTCATCAACACCGCACCGGAGGCGCCGAGCGGGTGCCCGAGCGCGATTGCCCCACCCAACGGGTTGAGTCTGGCTTCGTCCACTCCGGTCTCGGCGAGCCAGGCCAGCGGAACCGGCGCGAACGCCTCGTTGACCTCGAACACGCCGACCTCGTCGATACCGACACCCGCCTTGCGCAGCACCTTCTCCGTCGCGGGAATCGGCCCGGTCAGCATCAACACCGGGTCGGCGCCGGTCACCGCGCCGGCGCGGTAGCGCACCAGCGGCGTCAACCCCAGGTTCAGCGCCTGATCAGCGGTCATCACCATCAGCGCGGCCGCACCGTCGGAGATCTGCGAGGAGTTCCCGGCATGGATGACACCGTCGTCGGTGAAGGCGGGCTTGAGCCCGGCCAGCTTTTCGGCGGTGGTCCCGCGCCGGATGCCCTCGTCATCGGTGATCACGCTGTCCTGGGTGAACACCGGCACGATCTGGTCGATGAAGGCGCCTGAGTCCTGCGCGGCGGCGGCGAGCTCGTGGGACCTGGCCGAATACTCGTCACAGCGGGTCCGCGACAGATCCCATTTCTGGCAGATCAGCTCGGCCGAGATTCCCTGGTTGAAGGAGAAATTGTCATAGCGGGCAAAGACTTTCGGACCATAGGGCTGCCCGGTGGCCCGCGCGGCACCCAGCGGGACCCGGCTCATCACCTCGACACCGCCGGCCACCACGACATCCTGCTGGCCGGACATGACGGCTTGCACCGCGAAATCCAACGCCTGCTGGCTCGAGCCGCAGGCCCGGTTCACCGTGGTGCCGGGGATGGACTCGGGCCAGCCGGCGGCCAGCACCGCGTACCGGCCGATATTGCTGGACTGATCACCGACCTGCGAGACGCAGCCCCACACCACGTCATCGATCAGCGCCGGGTCGACCCCGGTTCGCTCGGTCAATTCGTTGAGCACCACGGCGGACAGGTCGGCGGCGTGCTGATCGGACAATCCGCCGTTGCGTTTCCCGACCGGGGTGCGCACGGCTCCGACGATGACGGTCTCGCGCATGAATTGCTCCTACTGTGTTGTTCCCCCAGGCCGCTCCGCTCCTGCACCCGAGGAGGCGGGTGGGACGGCCCAGGTTCCGGTGAATGATGGATCGCGCTTGGCGGCGAACGCCGCATAGGCCTCCGCCGAATCCGCGGTGGCGAAATTGCCGGGCTGAGCCCGCGCCTCGTTGCCAAGTGCCTCGGCGAAAGTCATTGCCGCGCCGTCGTTGAGCAATGCTTTGCTCTGCGCCAGCGCGAACGGCGGCCCGTCGGCCAGCCGGGACGCCAAGGCGTCGACGAACCCGTCGATAGCGTGCGATTCCTGCACCCAGGTGACCAACCCGAGCCGATGAGCTTCGGCCGCGTCGATCATATCGGCCAGCAGGACAAGACGTTTTGCCTGTTGTAGTCCGACGATTTTCGGGAGCAGCCATGAGCCACCGAGATCGACGGACAATCCCCGCCGCGCGAAGATCTGGCAGAACGACGACTCCGGTGTGGCCACCACCAGATCGCAGCCCAGCGCCAGATTCCAGCCGGCGCCGACGGCCACGCCGGTCACCTTGGCGATGGTCGGCACCGTCACGTTGTGCAGCGCGAGCGCAACATCGGTGAGCCGCTGCAGCTTCCGGCGAGGATGGACGTTCTCACCGGTGCCGATATCGGCACCGGAACAGAACGCGCCACCCGCCCCGGTGAGCACCACCGCGCGCACGGAGTCGTCGCTGTCGACGGCGCGCAGCGCCTCGGCCAGGGCGTGCCAGAGCTCGACATCGATGGCGTTCTTGCGGTGCGGCCGATTCAGGGTGAGGGTCCGCACCCCGTCACGGTCCTCGACCAACAACGAGTCAGCCATGCGCGTACTCCGGGCCGATCGCCCCGGCGACACGCAAATCACCGATCTCGATCCGACTGTAGCCGAGGCCACCCAGGACGGTATCGGTGTGCTCACCCAGTCCGGGCACCGCACCCATGCCGAGGTCCAGGCCGCTGATCACCGGCGGTGGAAGCAGCGCGGAGATCTCGCCGTTGGGCGTGCCGACCCGCCGCCAGCGGTCGCGCGCCGCCAGATGCGGATGCGCGATCACCTCACTGGGCTTGTTGTAGCGCGAGTTGCCGATGCCCGCGGCGTCCGCGATACGTTGAATCTCGTCGAGATCGTGCTGTGCACACCAGGATTGGATGGCGGCGTTGAGCTCGTCACGATGTGTGCAGCGTTGCGGATTGGTGGCGAAGCGCGGGTCCTCGGCGAGGTCGGGCCGTTCGATGATCTCTCGGGCAAGCCGCTGCCACTCCCGGTCATTGGTGGTGCCGAGCACCACCGTCTGCCCGTCGCGGGTACCGAACGACCCGTATGGCGCGACCGCGGGTGAGCTCATACCCAGCGGCTCCTGGTCGATCCCGGAGTGCTGGGTGTAGGTGAGCTGGTAACCCATGATGTCGGTCATGGTGTCGAACAGGCTGACCGCCACGGCGGGTGCGGCATCGGTGGCGCCGGAGCGCGCCCGGCCCAACAGCAACGCCATGATCGACAGGGCCGAGTACAGACCGGTGGTGATATCGGCGACCGGCGCCCCGGGTTTGGCCGGCATTCCGGGGAATCCGGTGGCCGCGCACGACCCCGACTCGGCTTGGACCAGCAGGTCATACGCGCGTTTGTCGGACAGCGGCCCACCGGGGCCGTAGCCGTCGATCTCGAGCGGGATCACCTGTGGGTGCCGCGCCCGCAGGTCCGCCGCGCCCAGCCCAAGGCGCGCCGTCGCCCCGGGGGCGAGATTGGACACGAAGACGTCGGCGCCGTCGAGCAAGCGGTGTAACACCTCCAAACCCGCCGGCGCTTTCAGGTTGAGGGTCACCGACTCCTTGCCACGGTTCGCCCATACGAAGTGGGCGGCCAGCCCGTTCACCACGTCGTCGTAGTCCCGCGCGAAGTCACCACCCCTGGGGTTCTCGATCTTGATCACCCGGGCGCCGAAATCGGCGAGCACCCTCGTGCACATCGGCGCGGAGACCGCCTGCTCCATGGCGATGACGGTAATTCCGGCCAGCGGCAATGCCGGCCCGGTGGTGGTCATGACAATGATCCCCTCTGTCTGCACGCGAAATTGCCGTTATCGCGACAAAGTGCGAGTGGACATGACGATAACCGCAACCTCGAGTGACTCTTCAGGTCAGTAGCTCTTGGGGAGGCCGAGCACGTTGGCGGCCAGGAAGTTCAGAATCATCTCCTGGCTCACCGGCGCGATCTTCATCAAGCGCGACTCCCGGAAGAACCGGGAGATGTTGTACTCCTCGGAATAGCCCATCCCGCCGTGGGTCTGCAGCGCCCGGTCCGCGGCGCCGAACCCGGCGTCGGCGCACAGATACTTGGCCATGTTCGCCTCGCGGCCGCAGGAGCGCCCGTTGTCGTAGAGCCAGGTGGCCTTGCGCAGGACCAGCTCGGCGGCATCGAGGCGCGCCAGCGAATCGGCCAGCGGGAACGCGAGGCCCTGATTCTGGCCGATCGGACGGTCGAACACCACCCGTTCGTTGGCGTACTTGACCGCGCGATCAAGTGCCACCCGTCCGATTCCGAGCGCCTCGGCGGCGATCAACATCCGTTCCGGGTTGAGTCCGTGCAGGATGTAGGAGAAACCCTTGCCCTCTTCCCCGATGCGGTCCTCGACCGGTACGCGCAGGTCGTCGATGAACACCTCGTTGGAGCTGACGGCGTTGCGGCCCATCTTCTTGATCGGCCGGATGTCGACGTGGTCACGGTCGATATCGGTGAGGAAAAGGGTGAGACCCTCGGTGGGTTTGCCGCCCCGCTTCTCGACATCCTCGCGGCTCTCGGTGCGGGTCAGCAGCAGGATCTTCTCCGACTCCAACGCCTTGGAGATCCACACCTTGCGGCCGTTCACCACATAGTGGTCGCCCGCCGAATCGTGACCGCGTTTTGCGAAGGTGGTGATCCGGGAGGTATCCAGCCCGGCCCCGGGTTCGGTCACGCCGAAGCAGACGTGCAGGTCGCCGTTGACGATGCGCGGCAGCGTCGCCTTCTTCATGTCCTCGGATCCGAACACCACGACCGGCTGCATCCCGAAGATCGACATGTGGATGGCGCTGGCGGCATTCATCGCGCCACCGGAGCGGGCCACCTCTTCGGCAAGGATGGTGGCCTCGGTGATGCCCAGACCATGTCCGCCGTACTCCTCCGGGATGGTCATGCCCAACCAGCCGCCGGCGGCGATGGCGTCGTAGAACTCGGTCGGGAACTCGTGCGCCTGGTCCTTGTCCATCCAGTAGTGATCGTCGAACCTGGCTGCCAGCTCGGCGACCGACTTGCGGATCAGTTGTTGATCCTCGGTGAGTTCGAAGTTCATTCCCTCAGACACAGTTTCTCCTCGGTCCGTGCGCGCGACGTCCTCGGTACAGGTGTGCCCTGCACCGTCCGCCGAATATGCGCTCTGCGGTTAGTCTTTGACGCCCGTGACCGCACGGGCGTTCGCGGTGAAGTCGGCGACGCTGGAGCCGCCGCGCTTGTCATGGTGGCTGAGCGCCTGGATCGAAACGTCGTGGCCCTCGGCCTGTTTGCGCAGCGCGCCGACGGTGGCCTGCTCGCGCGGGATGTGTTTGAACGGCTCGAAGTGGTACAGCCGCATCGCGTTCTCGTGGGTGATCTTATTGATCTCGTCATCGGGGACGTCATAGGTGTCGAACACGGCGTGCAGTTCCTCGGGCGCCCCGGGCCACATCGAATCCGAGTGCGGGTAGTCCATCTCCCAGCAGATGTTGTCCACCCCGATGGCGTGCCGGTTCTTCACCCCGACAGGATCGGAGATGAAACACGTCATGAAGTGCTCGCGGAAAACCTGCGAGGGCAACTTGTCCCCGAAATCCTGGTGCGTCCACGTCGAGTGCATCTCGTAGGTGCGGTCCACCCGGTCCAGGAAGTAGGGGATCCAGCCGGTGCCGCCCTCGGACAAGGCGATCTTCAGATCGGGATAGGCCTTGATGGGCGCCGACCACAGCAGATCGGCCGCGGCTTGGACGATGTTCATCGGCTGCAGGGTGATCATCACGTCCATCGGGGCGTCCGGCGCGGTGATGGCCAGCCGGCCCGAGGACCCGATGTGCACGTTCATCACCGTGTCGGTATCCACCAACGCATCCCACAGCGGCTTCCAGTACTCCAGGTCATGGAAACTCGGATAGCCCAGCGCCGAGGGGTTCTCGGTGAAGGTCAGCGAGTGCACCCCCTTCTTGGAGACCCGGCGGACCTCGTCGGCACACAGCTTCGGGTCCCAGATCGCCGGGATCGCCATCGGGATGAAACGACCCGGATGCGATCCGCACCATTCGTCGATGTGCCAGTCGTTGTAGGCCTGCACGAGCGCCAGCGAGAACTCGGTGTCCTCGGTGGCGAACAACCGGGCGGCAAACCCCGGGAAGGACGGGAAGTTCATCGTTGCCAGCACGCCGCCGGCGTTCATGTCCTTGACCCGCTCGGCGGCGTCATAACAACCCTTGCGGATCTCATCGAGACCCTGGGGTTCCAGCCCGTACTCCTCCTTGGGCCGTCCGGCCACCGCATTGAGCGCGACGTTCGGGATGACCGTGTCCCGGAACTGCCACGTGTCGGAGCCGTCCGGGTTGTGCACCAACCGCGGCGCCTCATCCACGTACTTGGCCGGCAGATGATTCTTGAACATGTCCGGCGGCTCGATGATGTGGTCATCGACGCTGATCAGAATCATGTCGTCTTGGTGCATGAGCCGTCCTTCGGGGTCGCATCCGGTTCCGCGCTGGAGATTCTCGATACCTGCAAACTAACTTCTCTCAGTACGAGAATCAACGTCCGGAACCGCGCTTGGTGGCGCTGACCGCGCGTTTCGGTTCCCCGACCCGGCACGAGACGGCCGGTTTCCGGGCGCTTGTCATTGACCTTACGGCCAAACAGTGGAAATCTGTTAGTCAGTTATGAGAATATGATTCTCGTACCGGAGAAGACGCGGACGCCGCGCTGGCCAATCCAGCACACGGCAGCGAGCGACGGAACCGACAGACCCACACTCAGAGAGGTTGCACCGTGGCGTTTTTCCCCAAACCAGCGGCGGGAAGCTGGACCGAGAACTGGCCGGAACTCGGCACGGCACCGGTCGACTACACCGACTCCATCGATCCCGAGCACTGGAAGCTGGAACAGCAGGCCATTTTCCGCAAGACCTGGCTGCAGATGGGCCGGGTCGAACTGGTCCCGAAGAAGGGCCGCTACGTCACCCGCGAACTGCCGTCGGTCGGCCCCGGCGTGTCGATCATCATCGTCAACGACGGCGATCAGATTCGCGCCTTCTACAACCTCTGCCGACACCGAGGTAACAAGCTGGTCTGGAACGACTACCCGGGCGAGGAGGTCTCGGGAAGCTGTCGGCAGTTCGTCTGCAAGTACCACGCCTGGCGCTACGACCTCAAGGGCGACCTGACCTTCGTCCAGCAGGAAAGCGAGTTCTTCGACCTCGACAAGGCCGACTATCCGCTCAAGCCGGTGCGTTGCGAGGTCTGGGAGGGCTTCATCTTCGTCAACTTCGACGATGACGCCGTGTCGTTGCAGGAATACCTCGGCGAGTTCGGCGAAGGCCTGAAGGGCTACCCGTTCCACGAGATGACCGAGCACTACAGCTACCGCTCGGAGATCAAGGCGAACTGGAAGCTGTTCATCGACGCGTTCACCGAGTTCTACCACGCACCGATCCTGCACATGAAGCAGGCGGAGAAGGAGGAGGCCGAGAAGCTGGCCCAGTTCGGCTTCGAAGCACTGGCTTACGACATCAAGGGCGATCACTCCATGGTGTCGTCCTGGGGCGGCATGTCACCGCCGAAGGATCTCAACATGGTCAAACCCATCGAGCGGATCCTGCACAGCGGACTGTTCGGACCGTGGGACCGGCCGGACATCAAAGGCATCCTGCCCGACGAGCTGCCGCCGGCCATCAACCCGGGTCGCCACAAGACTTGGGGCACCGACTCTTTCGAGTTCTTCCCGAACTGGACCCTGCTGTTCTGGGCGCCGGGCTGGTACCTGACGTACAACTACTGGCCGACCGGCGTGGACAGCCACATCTTCGAGGCCGACCTGTACTTCGTGCCGCCGAAGAACCTGCGCGAACGCCTCTCGCAGGAGTTGGCGGCGGTGACGTTCAAGGAGTACGCCTTCCAGGACGCCAACACCCTGGAAGCCACCCAAAGCCAGATCGGCACGCGCGCCGTCACCGAATTCCCGCTGTGCGACCAGGAAATCCTGCTTCGCCATCTGCACATGACCGCGCACCAGTACGTTGACAGATACCAGGCCGAGCGGGCGGCACAGTCCAACGGGTCCGGCAAGCCGACCGCCGCATCGAGCGTGAAGGAATCAGCAAATGTCTAAGCTGCCCGCGGAATTCGCCGACCTGGAGCGGTTCTCGGACTGGTGCCTGCCGACCGAGGAGGAGCGCTACTCCAAGCGCCTCAACTCCACCATGGCCGAGATGCAGGAGCTCTACGACGCCGGCATGGCGCGCCTTGAGGACATCATGGTCTACGTCGACGCCCGCTTTCCGCTGGCAAGCATGCCCGACGACGCCAAGGCACTGGTGCACCTCGGGCAGTCGATCGTCATGGTGAGCTTCCCGATCGAGGTGTGGAAGCAGCCGCGTGTGCTCGACAGTGGCGCCGCCTATATCCAGCTCATCAAGGAGCCGGTGGTCTAGGCGTGTCGGACGTACTGACCCTCAAAGCCGCGGGTCTGGTCGACGTCGATGCCGGGGCGATCATTCGCCCCGGCATCGTTCGTGTCTCCGGAGACCGCATTGTCGCCGTCGGAGACGGCGCATCAGATTCCGTCATCGGCTCCGACGAAGGCGAGGTCATAGACCTGGGCGACGCCTACCTGTTACCCGGCCTGATGGACATGGAGGTCAACCTGCTCATGGGCGGTCGCGGGGAGAACCCCGGGCTGTCCCAGGTGCAGGACGACCCGCCGACGCGGGTGCTGCGCGCGGTCGGCAATGCCCGGCGCACGCTGCGCGCCGGATTCACCACCGTGCGCAACCTCGGACTGTTCGTCAAGACCGGCGGCTACCTGCTGGACGTCGCACTGGGCAAGGCCATCGACGCGGGCTGGGTGGAGGGGCCACGGGTGATCCCCGCGGGTCACGCCATCACGCCCACCGGCGGCCACCTGGACCCGACCATGTTCGCCGCCTTCATGCCCGGCGCCCTGGAACTCACCGTCGAGGAGGGCATCGCCAACGGGGTCGACGAGATCCGCAAGGCGGTGCGCTATCAGATCAAACACGGCGCCCAACTGATCAAGGTGTGCGTATCCGGCGGCGTCATGTCGCTGACCGGAGAGGCCGGTGCCCAACACTATTCGGACGAGGAACTGCGCGCGATCGTCGACGAGGCACATCGCCGCGGTCTGCGGGTCGCCGCGCACACCCACGGCGCCGAGGCCGTCAAGCACGCGGTGGCCTGCGGTATCGACTGCATCGAACACGGCTTCCTGATGGACGACGAGGCCATCCAGGCACTCGTCGACAACGACCGCTTTCTGGTCACCACCCGCAGGCTGGCCCAGGCCATGGACGTCTCGAAGGCTCCGAAGGTCCTGCAGGACAAGGCCGCCGAGATGTTCCCGAAGGCCGAGACATCGATCAAGGCCGCCTATGAGGCCGGGGTCAAGATCGCGGTCGGCACCGACGCACCGGCCATCCCGCACGGGAAAAACGCCGACGAACTCGTCACCTTGGTGGAGTGGGGCATGCCCCCGGCCGCGGTGCTGCGCTCGGCGACCACCATCGCCGCCGATTTGATCAATGTCACCGACCGCGGGCGGCTGGCCGCGGGGTTGCTGGCCGACATCATCGCGGTCCCGGGCAACCCGCTGGAGGACATCACCGTTACACGGGATGTCACTTTTGTAATGAAGGGCGGTAAGGTCTACAAGAATGAGTACGCCAATGGCTCCTAGCCGAACTGACGACCTGGTGGAAATCCAGCAGCTGCTGGCCAAATACGCCGTCACCATCACCCAGGGTGACATCGAGGGCCTGGTCAGCGTCTTCACCGCGGACGGCACCTACAGTGCGTTCGGTGAAACCTATGCGCTGGAACGCTTTCCGGTGCTGGTCGATGCCGCACCCAAGGGCCTGTTCATGACGGGCACCGCGCTGATCGACCTCGTCGAGGGCGCGGACAGTGCCACCGGGACTCAACCGCTGTGTTTCATCGAGCACTCCGCTCATGACATGCGCATCGGGTACTACCGGGACACCTATCTGCGCACCGACGCCGGCTGGCGGCTGCGGACCAGGGCCATGACATTCATCCGGCGCAGCGGCGATCACGACCACGGCAAGCCGCACGCGATCGGACGGCCGTCGGCATGAGCGAGCGCAGCGAGCTCCACGAACCCGCCACCTTTCGCACTTCGCTGCAGGAATGGCTCGCCGAGAACGACCTCACACCACCCGATGATCATTCCCTGGCAGGCCACATGCGCCAGTTCGCCCGGGTGCAGAAGGCGCTGTATGACGCCGGCTGGAGCCGGTACGGCTGGCCCGAGCACGCGGGCGGGCTCGGCGGCCCGGCCATCCTGCGGGCGATCGTCGGCGAGGAGATCGTGGGCCGCAGGCTCGCCGAACCCGGGCCCTATTCGATGCTCGAGGTGCTGGCCCCCACGATGATCGACTACGCCACAACCGAACTGGCCGCCGAGATGGTGCCCAAGCTGTTGTCCGGCGAGGAGCAATGGTGCCAGGGCTTCTCCGAGCCCGGGTCGGGCAGCGACCTCGCGTCACTGACCACCAAGGCTGTACCGGACGGCGACCGCTGGATCATCAATGGCCAGAAGGTGTGGACGAGCTTCGCGCAGTTCTCGCACCGCTGCATCCTGCTGACCCGTACCGATGACGGCGCGGCCGATACCTCGCCGCGCTCACCCCATGCGAGCATCACCGCGTTCTTCGTCGACACCGACACGCCGGGAATCACCATCCGCCCGTTGCTGACGATGCACGGTGTCGACGAGTTCTGCGAGGTGTACTTCGACGACGTCATCGTCGGCGCCGACCGCATGCTCGGAAAGCCCGGTGACGGTTGGCAACTCGCGATGGACCTGCTGCCCTACGAGCGTTCGACCTGTTTCTGGCAGCGTATCGCCTATCTGTACTCGCGTTTCGACGCGCTGATCGATGAGGTCAAACGGGACGGCCAGATCATCGATACCGATATGGGCGAGGCGTATCTGGCGCTGCATACGCTGCGGTGCCGGTCCCGGGCCACCCAGCACCGACTGGCCGACGGCGAGAAGCTCGGCCCCGATACCTCCATCGACAAGGTGCTGCTCGCCACCGCCGAACAGCGTCTCTTCGACACCGTCCACGATCTGTTGCCGGGTGCGATCGAACTGGACCAAACGCCCTGGCGCACCGAATACCTGTACTCGCGTGCGGCCACCATCTACGGCGGTACCGCCGAAGTCCAGCGCAACATCATCGCCCGCCGGCTGCTGGACCTCGGGAAGGAGTGAAGACGATGGATCGCGATTCCCTCGAGCTACTGGAGGATGGCCTGCGCAAGACCATGCTGACCTCTTCCGGTCCGGCGCTGGATGCCGCACTGACCGAGCTCGGCTGGGCCGACATGCTCACCGACATGCCCGATATCGCCGTGCCGATGGTGTTTCGCCTGCTCGGCGAAACCGGTTCGCACGCATCTGTTCTCGTCGACGTGGTGCTACATGCCACCGGCAACACCATCGGTGACTCCGTCGAACTGCCGCTGCCGTACACCGGCAATTCCTGGGTGATCTGGGACCGCATCTCCGCCGACACCGTCGATCCCACGCTGGGCGGCCTGCCGCTGCGCCGCGAGGAGGAAGGCTATCCGATCCGGGTTGCCGAGGCCCGCGTCGCGGTGAGCTGGTGGCTGATCGGCTCGGCCAGGGCGATGCTGACCCTGGCGCGCCGGCACGCGCTGGACCGTATCCAGTTCGGTAAGCCGATCGCAGGATTCCAGGCTGTGCGCCACCGGTTGGCCGAGACACTGGTCGCGATCGAGGGTGCCGAGGCGACACTGAACCTCCCCGACTCCGACAGCCCCGACCTGACCTCGTTGCTGGCCAAGGCCGCGGCGGGCAAGGCCGCGCTGACCGCGGCGAAGCACTGCCAGCAGGTGCTCGGCGGTATCGGCTTCACCGAGGAGCACGACCTGCACCACCATGTGAAGCGGGTCCTCGTCCTGGACGGACTGCTGGGCAGTTCGCGCGAGCTGACCCGCAAGGCCGGCGCGGGCCTACGTGCCCGCGGATCGGCGCCCCGACTGGCCCAGCTCTGACCCCATGACTCGGCCGTGAATGCGGTTCTTCCTGTTCAGAGCACATCTTTGCGGCAATAGCCGCAGGCCGGGCACACCTTCGTGCGCGGGAAAGGTCGTTTTCCGGTAGACCTTATGAAAATGCGAAAATGAGAATAGTATTCTCGTCATGAGGAAGCTAGAGTCTCCGACACGTAGGTCGCGAGGGGGTGGAGGACGGCGATGCCCAGGCATTCTCCGGTACAGTCCATTCATGTCCTTCCCACTCGGCACGCGTCTGAGGCGCCGGTGACCAGCGCCAGCGAAGAACCCGCCTGGAAGCAGCGCGCGGTCGAACGATCGATCAAGACGGCGAAACTGCGCGCCGCTCAGCGCGTCCAGCGATTCTTGGATGCCGCCCAGTCGATCATCATCGAGAAGGGCAGCACAGACTTCACCGTGCAAGAGGTCGTCGACCGCTCCCGCCAGTCGCTGCGCAGCTTCTACCTGCAGTTCGACGGTAAACACGAGCTGCTGCTCGCCCTCTTCGAGGACGCCCTGAGCCGTTCGGCGGACCAGATCCGTGCGGCCACCGCCGGCCAGACCGATCCCATCGAGCGGCTCAAGGTCGCCATCGAGTTGCTCTTCGAATCGTCACGACCGGACCCGACCGCAAAGCGGCCGCTGTTCACCGACTTCGCCCCGCGGCTGCTGGTGTCGCATCCCTCCGAGGTCAAGGTGGCGCATGCACCACTGTTGGTGCTGCTCACAGAGCTGATGGAGGAAGCGGCCGCCGCCGGCAAGTTGCGGCCGACGGTGAGCCCGCGCCGAATGGCCGCCATGACGATGCAGACCGTGATGTTCGTCGCACAATCCAGCGGTAGCGAGGACATCGCCAACAAACCGATCAGTGCCGAGGAAGTGTGGGATTTCGTGGCGCACGGGTTCGCCACCGCAGATTGAGAACTTGGTTCTCGACCGTGTAGATCCACCATCATGGGCGGTCTGGGCGCAGACGCCGTAGACCCCCGACGATTCCGACCACCTTCGATGCCGCGCCGGTGCATGCCACCGGCAGCGCGCGCGTAGCGACGACTCGCAGCCGGGCGCCCAGCGGGCGGAAACCCCCACCGGCGCGTCCACGCGAGAATCGGATTCTCCTAGGCGAAGAGTAGAAATATTCGGATTTGAGTCTTTCATTGACAGAGCTCGGCGCCGATGACAGAGTGCTGAGCAAGTGCACAAGAACTGTTTCGCAGGAACCGTCGGAGAATTGAGGACCAGATGGCAGGGCGGGTAGAAGGCAAAGTTGCATTCGTCACCGGTGCGGCGCGGGGGCAGGGCCGCAGCCACGCCGTGCGGCTGGCCGAAGAGGGTGCCGACATCATCGCGATCGACATCGCCGGGCCTTGGCGTCCGGGCGTGGAGACCGCAATCCCCGCAGCCACACCGGATGATCTCGCCGAAACCGCGAACCTGGTGAAGGGTCTCAACCGACGCATCGTCACCGCCGAGGTCGACGTCCGCGACGCCGCCGCGGTGAAGGCAGCCGTCGACAGCGGCGTCGAACAACTCGGCCGCCTCGACATCGTGGTGGCCAACGCCGGCATCGGCAACGGTGGTGACGTGCTGCACGAGACCAGCGAATTGGACTGGGACGAGATGATCGACATCAACCTCTCGGGCGTCTGGAAGTCAGTGAAAGCCGCTGTGCCGCATATGATCGCCGGCGGGCGGGGCGGCTCCATCATTCTCACCAGTTCGGTCGGCGGCCTCAAGGCCTACCCGCACTGCGGCAACTACGTCGCCGCGAAGCACGGCGTCGTCGGTCTGATGCGCGGTTTCGCCGTCGAGTTGGGCCAGCACAACATCCGAGCCAATTCGGTGCACCCCACCCACGTCAGCACCCAGATGCTGCACAACGAGGGCACGTTCAAGATGTTCCGGCCCGACCTGGAGAACCCGGGCCCCGACGATATGGCACCCATCTGCCAGCTGTTCCACACCCTGCCCATCCCCTGGGTGGACGCCGTGGACATCAGCAACGCGGTGCTGTTCCTGGCGTCCGACGAGGCACGGTATGTCACCGGCGTCACGCTGCCGGTCGACGCCGGTAGCTGCCTGAAGTAGCCGATGTCCGACACCGTCCTGGTCACCGGGGCGTTCGGACTGGTCGGGTCGGCGACTGTCAGGGCATTGGCAGCCGAGGGCCGCTCCGTGGTCGCCACCGACCTCGGCACCGAGGCCAATCGGGCCAAGGCGCAAGACCTTCCGAGCGGCGCCCGCGCGCAGTGGGCCGACTTGACCGCACCTGGCGAGGTGCAGCGGCTCATCGACGAGATCGCTCCGGAGGCGATCGTCCATCTGGCCGCGGTGATCCCGCCGCCGATCTACCGCAACCGGGCACTGGCCCGTCGGGTCAACGTCGATGCCACCAGAACCCTGGTCGACATCGCCTCGGCCGCCGCCGAACCTCCACGGTTCGTGCAGGCGTCCAGCAACGCCGTGTACGGATCCCGCAATCCCCACCGCAATCCGGACCCGGTGCGCGCGGACACTCCCCCGCGGCCGACCGAACTGTACGGGCAGCACAAGTTGGAATCCGAAGCGTACGTGCGGGCCTCGTCGTTGCCGTGGATCGTGCTGCGGCTCGGCGGGGTGATGAGCACCGATCTGTCCGCGCTTCCGTTCACCATGGACGCGCTGTACTTCGAGAGTGCGCTGCCGACCGACAATCGCATCCACATGGTCGACGTCCGGGATGTGGCGAGTGCGTTCGCCGCGGCCACGGTCGCCGATGCGGTCGGCGAGATACTGCTGATCGCCGGTGACGAAACCCACCGTATGCGCCAAGGGGATGTCGGCGCGGCGTTGGCGGCGGCGCGCGGGATGCCCGGGGTGCTGCCTGCGGGCCGCCCGGGTGATCCGGACAGTGATGACGACTGGTTCATCACCGACTGGATGGACACCACCAGGGCGCAGGAACTGCTGAAGTTCCAACACCATTCCTGGCCCGAGATGCTCGACGAGATCCGGGTACAGACCGGTTGGAAGCGGTACCCCTCCCGGCTGATCGCCCCGCTCGCGCGGGCGTTCGTGAAACGGCAGGGCGCCTACCGTGGTGCACCCGGTCGGTATGCCGATCCGTGGGGGGCGCTGAGCGCCCGGCTCGGGGACACCAGCATCGACTCCGCGCCGGTATGACCGCCCTGGTGATGGGCGCCAGCGGGTTCCTCGGATCCCACGTCACCCGTCAACTGGCCCGGCGCGGTGACGGTGTCCGGGTGTTGCTGCGCCGCACCAGCGACACCCGCGGCATCGACGGCCTGGACGTAGAGCGTTGCTATGGCGACCTTTTCGACGATGACGGGTTGCGTGCCGCGATGACGGACGTCGACGTCCTCTATTACTGCGTGGTCGATGCCCGGGCGTGGCTACGCGATCCCGGCACGCTGTTCAGCACCAACGTCGAAGGGTTGCGCCGGGTCCTCGACATGGCCCTGGCGACCGGTATCGAGAAGTTCGTCTTCACCAGTACCGTCGGCACCTTGGCCGCCGGAACCGACCGACCGGTCACCGAAGAGGACGAAGCCGACTGGACCGGCGGCGGGCCCTATATCGAATCCCGCCGGGCTGCCGAGGCTTTGGTACTGGAGTACGCCCGCACCCGCGGATTGCCCGCCGTGGCGATGTGCGTCTCGACCACCTACGGTCCCGGTGATTGGCAGCCGACGCCACACGGCGGAGCACTGGCCATGGTGGCCGCCGGCCGATTTCCGTTCTACTTCGGCTATTCCCTCGAGGTGGTGGGCATCGAGGACGCCGCCCGCGCCATGCTGTTGGCCGCCAAGAAAGGCCGAATCGGCGAGCGTTACATCATTTCTGATCGCTTCATGAGTTCGCAGGAACTGCATGCCGTGGCGGCCGAGGCCGGCGGTGTGCGAGCTCCCCGCATCGGTATCCCGCTTCCGGTGCTCTACGCCGGTGCCCGGATCAATGATCTCGCCGCCCGGGTGGTGAACCGTGACCTGCCGTTCGCCACCGCCGGCCTGCGCATCGTCGAGAACATGGGCAGGCTGGACCATTCCAAGGCGGTGCGCGAGCTGGGTTGGCAGCCCGAACCTGTCCGCGACTCCATCCAGCGGGCCGTCCGCTTCTTCGCCGACCGAGGCCGATGACACGCTGGGCTTCCGCCGACGGCCTGCTCTTCCCTGCCGAACCGGATGCGCTACGGGTCGGTGGCGCCGACTTTCTGACCACCGCGATGCATCGGCTCGGGGCGCTGCCCTCCGACAACCGGATCACGACAGTGACCCGGTTCTCCGAATGCGGCGGCAGCAGCACCGGGCGCAACGCGCAGCTGGACGTCGAGTATCTGCAACCCGAACCGCCGACCGAGCTGTTCGTCAAGTTCTCCCGCGACTTCGACGATCCGCGCCGCGACTCTGTGGCCGACGCCGGGGTCGACGGGTTCGCCCGGCGCATACCGAGTCGCGTCGCGGCCGCCCGGACAACGCGCACACAGTGGACTCAGCAATAGGCACACCGGAATCTGCGCAGAAAGCGCTTCGCAGTCTTGACTCGGGCCGGTCACCGAGGTCTTCAAGAAAGTACTTGCACGGCTTGCATTTCCAGCGTAGACTCGAACACAAGTTCGAAGCGAAGTGGCTCCCACTCTCCAGGTGAGCCCGTGTCGGCGGCACCACGCCGTCGAGAAGGTTCGACCGACCCTGACGAGGGTGTGATCGAGCCATAGTGCCCCTGTGGAGCGTGTGTGTTGGCCTTGTCCGAAAGGTTGGGTCCCTTATGGACGCCACCGATGTGAATTGTTTTGTTGATGCGTTGATCGATGATCTGGCTCCGGCTGAGATGCCGGCCGACGATGCGCAGCGGACGTTGTTTCATCTGTTGGAGTGTCCGCGGCCAATGATCGATGACGACGCGCTGTTGGCGGTGTTGGCCGGGGCGGTGACGGTACGCAACCTGGCCGACCATGTCATCGCCTCGGCGGTGGCCGCTGCGGAGCGGGCCGGGATCCCGGCCCGGCGGCACCTGAAGACGGGCACCGATCTGCTCAGTCTGCTGGGGATGGCGCCTGGGGCGGCGGTGCGGGCGGTGCGGGTGGGCCGCGCGGCGCACCTGTTGCCGGCGATGACCACCGCGCAACGGTTGGGTGGGATCGGGATCGAGTTCGCCGACGCCGTCGGCAAAGGCGTTACGCATATCAATGCCAGAACCGAGCTGTCCGAGGATGATCGGGCGAGTGTGGTGACCAAGCTGATGACCCAGACGACCCCGGCCGAGGTGGGGAAGAAGGCGCGGGCGATCGCCATCGACCGCACCGCAGATCTACCGCCGCAGGAGCGTGCGGTACCGGTAGCCGAGGACGCCGACCTCAACACGATGACCCTCGTCCTGGACGAGGAAGGCCGATACGAGGCCACCCTCAACCTCGACGTCGGAACCGGGGAAGGGCTGTGTGCGGCGCTGGATCCGCTATGCCGGCCTGTCCCACTGCCCGACGGGTCGCCGGACCCCCGCTCCATCGACAAACGCCGTGGCGATGCGGTCGGGCAGATCCTGCGCACCTATCTGTCGCAGTCGACGCGACCGATGTCCGGTGGGGTGCTACCGCACGTCACGCTCATTCGCCCGGGGCAGCGCGGTGAGGAGGCGGTGGATTCCCTCGGGTTCGGTGGACCGGTCAGCGCCGCGACCGCGGATCTGATCGCATGCGATTCGACGTTGACCAATGTGATCGTCGACTTCTCCGGGGTGCCGCTTGATGTCGGCCGCGCGGAGCGGCTGTTCACCCTGGCGATCCGCAAAGCGCTCGGGGTGCGCGACGGGGGCTGCGCGCATCCGGGGTGCGGTCGTCCGGTGTCCTGGTGCGACGCCCACCACATCCAACCCTGGAGCGACGGTGGGTCAACGAGTTTGGACAACGGGGTGCTGCTGTGCCGGCTGCACCACAGCCTGATCCACCACGGTGGCTGGCAGGTCTACCTCGGCCGCGACCGCCACCCCTGGTTCATCCCACCGCACAAGCCGGGTGAGCCCGAACCGGAGCATCTGCGCTCACACGCCCGGCGCACCATGACCGACCTATCGGCCGCCGCATAACCAGAGCCTCGACGCCCCTTGAAAACTGAACAGTGAGAGCCGGTCCGGCTAGCGTGCCGCCGTCCGGCGGGCACCGGGCTCGGAGCCGATCACGCCGTCCTCCCGCAGTGCCCGGATCTCTTCGGGCGACAGGCCCAGCTGGGTGAGCAGTTCGTCATTGTGCTCGCCGAGCAACGGTGCCGCCGTGCGGTGAAGTTCCGCGGGTCCTCGTGACAGCGCGATCGGCAACGTGCTGTGTGGCGCGGCTGGGTTCACCGGGTGGCCGACGAACTCGAAGAACCGGCGGTGCCGTAGCTGCGGCAGCTCGGTCTGCCGGTGTGGCTGCATCACCTTCGCCACGGGAACCCCCGCCGGCCAGAGTGATTCGACGATCTCGTCGCCGGCGCGGGTCGCACACCACGCGGCGAGGTGTCCGTCGATCAGGTCGTGCTGCGCCACTCGGCCGGCGCGGGTGGTCAACGCCCCGGCCGCGGCCCAGTCGGGTGCGCCCAATGCGTCCCGCAGGGCGATCCACTGCGCGTCGGTGGCCACCGCGATCGCCACCCAACTGTCGGCGCGGCCGAACTCGTCGATATCGGCGCAGCGGTAGATGTTCTGCGGCGCGGCGGCCGGTCCACGGTTACCGTCGCGCTGCAACAGAGCCCCGTACGCGGAGAACTCGATCACCTGTTCGGCCGCGATGTTGAGGGCGGCATCGGCCATCGCCGCCTCGACCAGGACCGCCTCGCCGGTGCGGCGGTGGTGCTCGAGTGCCAGCAGCAGCGCGTTCAAGGCGTGCACCCCGGCGTTCGGGTCGCCCACCGCATACGGCTCGAACGGGGTGCGATCCGGGAAGCCGGTCAGCCAACTCAGACCGGTGGCGTCCTCGATGATGTAGGCGAAGGCCGGGTTGTCCCGCCACGGACCATCCAGGCCGAAACCGGGCATCCGCAGCATGATGATGCCGTCGCGCATGGTGCGCACGGCCTCGAAGTCCAAACCGATCTGGTCGATGACCCGAGGAGTGAAGTTCTCCACCACCACATCGCAGGTACCGATCAGGCGGCGAAGCAGATCGCGGCCCTGCTCGGTTTGGAAGTCGAGTGTCAACCCCTTCTTGTTTGTGTTGAGGGCCGAGAAGATCGGCGAGCGCTCCCACCACAATTCCTCACTGGCCGGAATGCCCGCGATCAGCCGGGTGCCATCGGGGCGCGCGGTCGACTCGAGATGGATCACCTCGGCGCCCAGCATGCCCAGGATGTGGGTGCACGACGGGCCGGCCCAGAAGGTGGTCATGTCCAGGACACGCATGCCACTGAACGGCAGGCGGTCCCGGTCACACGGTTGCTGCGGTTCCGGGCGTGCGGTCGGAGTCTGCGCGGTCACCTCTGCGGTGTGCTCGCCGAGAGCCGGGGCGGGGCTGGGCGGGCGCAGTGATACGCCACCGATGCGGTAGGGATGCGCGGGCTGAGTGAACCCGCCGTGCGGGTTGTCGACGAACGCTGCCCGCTCGACGAAATGATCCATCGCGGTGACATTCTCACCGTTGCCGACCGGGGCGTTCGGGATGCGGAAGGCCGAGGCCAGGTCGCGGATATCGTCGACGTTCTGGTCGCGGAGCCAGGTATAGAGCTCTTCGGCGTGCAGGTTGGCCTGCTCGGTGATGGTCAGGCTGGTGTCCTCGTCGATCCACTCGCTGTGACCTGACATGACGCACAGATCATGCCACTGCTGGGCCGTGCCACACCCCAGCGCCACCAGACCGTCGGCGGCCTCAGCGACACCTGGCACAGTGGGCCGCCGCTCGGTGCGCCACGGGCGGCCGAGCATCTGAAAGTAGGTGACCGGATAGTAGGTCAGGCACAGGATCTGCGTCTCCAACGCCGACAGGTCGATCAGCTCGCCGTACCCGTCCCGCAGCGCACGAACCCGGAACGCCTGCGTCATGGCCGCGGCGTAAGCGCCGGTCACCCACTCCCCCACCTGACCGCCGACGTGGGCCGGCGCCCGGTCCTGGGATCCGCGACCGATCCCGATCGCGCCACCGGACCAGGCCTGCAGGGTGAATTCGGTGGCCGCCCGGTCATGCCAGGGGCCGTCCAACCCGAACGGGCTGATCGCGGTGACGATCAGATGGGGGTGGCGGCGGTGCAGCTCCTCTGGCGAGATCATCTCGGCGACAGCAGACCCCGCTGACCACACCACGGCATCTGCGGCAGCCACCAGCCGGTCGAGCAGGGCGGTTCCGCTGTCCGGATCGATCACCACGCTGCGTTTACCACCGCCGAGGAACGTGAACAACGCACCGCTGTCGCCGGGCGCGATGGGTGCTGCGGAGGCCGACCACTGCCGTAGCGGGTCTCCGCCGGGTGATTCCACCTTGATGACGTCGGCACCCCCGTCGGCCAGGATCCTGGTGCAGTAGGCACCGGCAATGCCGGTGGACAGGTCGACGACGGTGTAGCCGGAAAGCGGTGCGCTCATGTCTACTCGGGCTTGTTCCGGTTCTTCTTCGACAGCCGGAAGTCGGGCGGGAACTTGCTGTCGTTGTCGTTGACCGCCGCCGACAGTCCGGAGTCGATGGAATCGAACATGTCGAGGTCGTCCTCGCTGTCGTTGGCCACGCCGTTGCCCATCGACTCGAAAAAGGCGCTCAGCAGGCTGCCCATGTACTCGCCCTGGTGCTGTTTGAAGATCTCGAAGAACATCTTCTGCTGAAACACGGTGTCCACCGGCCGGTTCCGGGCGCACGCCTGTGCGTACTTCTGCGTCTCGGCCTCCAGCCGATCGCGGGCCACCACCTTGTTCAGAAAGTTGCAGTCATACATCTCGGCGGCGGTGAACGGACGCCCGGTGAACACCATCTCCTGGAACTTGCGCAGACCCATCATCTGCACCCAGGTCCACATCCGCGGACCCCAACCGTGATAGCGGAAGGACGGATGACCGAACAGCGCGTCATCGCTGGAGATCACCAGATCGGCGTCGGCGCATTGATAGAAGTGCCAGCCGTAGCAGTAGCCCTTGGCCTCGACGATGCTGATCTTCTTGAAATCCTGCAGCGCACGGTTGCCCGCCTGCGAGTTCGCGTACCACGAACTGATGGTGGCCCCGTTGCGGAAGGTGCCCTTCGGCGGATAGCTGACCTCACCGACTCCGTCATCCTCCAGCCGCAATTCGGCCAACCGGGCGGCCGGATTGTCGTTACCTTCCATGAACTCCGGCAGATCCGCACCGCTTCCCAGGTTGTCCCCGACACCGCGGATGATCACCACCTTGACGTCGTTGTCGGCGTTGGCGGCGCGCAGGACGTCGGCGTAGCGCAGCCGGGCCATCGACGTCGGAGCATTGAGGAACTCAGGCCGGTCGAACGTGATGGTCGCGATCTTGGTGCTGCGGTCCTTCTCGTAGCGGATGATCTCCTCCGGGGTGGGCCGATCGGCCATCACCACGCTCCTTTGCTCGTCTGGGTCAGCACCGTGGGTCCGTCCGCGCCGATCACCACGGCGTCGCGGGTGAACACCGCGCCGACGCCGGGTTCCCAGACATAGCCGGTCACCGCCAGCACGTTGCCGTCGGCCAGCACGTCGCGTTCGGCCGTGGCACGCAGCGCCGGTGACACCACCGGCGGGTCGAATCCGAGGCCGAGGCCGTGCGCCACCGGCATCGCCGGCAGCGGCTCACCCGCCTGTGCGTAGGCATCGAGCAGGGCGCTGGCCGGGTTTCCGGGCCGGCAGGCGTCGATCAACCTGTCCCACAGGTGGTCTCGGCGTCGGTACAACGACCGGACCGCATCGGTCGGTTCGCCGATGTAGAACGTGCGCGCCACCTCCGCGACATACCCGTCGGCGAGCACCCCGGCCGACAGCGCCACCAGATCGCCCGCGCGAACGGTGCCGTCGCCGCGCTCGCGCCGCCACGGGTGATCCTTGGAGGTCACCCACGCGGCGTCCTGGGTGGCGGGGGTACTGACCCCGCCGGCCGCCTCGGCCTCCAGGATCACCCCGGCAAGGTGCTGTTCGGTCGTGCCGGGCGTCAGCTCGGCGGCCCCCTTGGCCAGGGCCTCCTCGGCGACGGTCAGTGCCCGCCGCAGCGCGGCGATCTCCTCGGAGGTCTTGACCCGCCGGGCGGCCCGCATGGCGGGCTCGGCATCGACGAGTTCGGCTTGAGGGAACACCATCGGCAGCAGTTTGGCGAACATGGGTGTCAGCGCATCGGTTCCGACCCGTCGCGCGGTGTCGGCACCCTTCATCTTCGCCATGATGCCGACCAGGGTCATCGGGTTCCAGGCGAACCCGTAGAGGTTCTCGTGCGGGATCTCCTCGGGGATGCCCTCATCCCAGGTGCTGTTCAGGTGGATCTCCCCGGTGGCCCGCACATACGAGCAGATGGGCCCGAACGGCCGGGTTCCCACCACCCAGAGCTGTGGCGCACCGGAGATGTAGCGCACATTGGCCTGCCGCCCCAGCACCAGGATGTCCAGGTCGTGCGCCTCCATCTGCGCGATGGCGCGCGCACGGCGGCTGAGTCGCAGCGCCCGGCCGTCGGCCTCGATCTCAGTTCCCATTGGACACCTCGTAGGGGTCGTACGGATACGCGGTCAGCGGCATCCAGCCGTCGTCGGTGACCACCACGATTTCCTCACCGCGGTAGCCGCCGGTGCCGTCCTCCCAGACCACCGGCTCGAACACCAGCAGCATCCCGGCGGGGAAGACGAAATTGTCATCCCACTCCTGGCCGAGATCGGTGCCGATCATCGGCATCTCGGCGGCGCTGGTCCCGATCCCGTGACCCAGATAGAAGTGCGGCAGCCAGGGCTTCTGCCCGCCGGCGGCCGCGGTGGCGGCGCGTCCGAGGTCACCGCAGCTGGCACCGGCCTTGGTCACCGACAGGACGGCGTCGACGATCGTGCGCCACTTGTCGAACTGCGCCTGCTGCGCCGGGGTCGGATCCTGACCGACGATCCAGGTGCGACCGTGGTCGGAGCAGTATCCGCGGTAGGCGATGGAGACGTCGGTCCACAACACGTCACCCTCGGCGACTTCACGCTCGGTGGTCAGCAGTGGCAGGGCGAGATCGCCGGTGGTGGTCCAGGTGCCGGCCGCCTTGGAGGTCGGCATGACCTGCCAGATGGAATCGAACATGTTCGTCGTCGCGCCGAGTTCGAAGGTGCGACGCACGAATTCGGCGGACAGGTCGATCTGGCGCACGCCCGGCACCAGTGATTTCTGGATCTCGGCGACAGCCTGCTCGGTGATCTGGCAGGCCCGGCGGATACAGGAGATCTGGTCAATGGTCTTGACCAGTTTGGCCGCGCCGATCACCGGCGCGGCATCCACCGGCTCGGTGGGGAACAGTGCGCTGCCGGCCCGGCGCATCGCGCCGGTCAGCTCGTCGACCGCGATGGTGGCACCGGCCGGGAGCAACCGGCCGAGAATCCGGGCGAAATCCCCGACGCCCTCCTCGAACTCGAGATACACCGGCCCGTTGAGGTGATCGGCGGGCAGGCCGGACTCACTGGCAGACCCCTCGCGGAACGGGAGGAACAGATGCGGATGCTCGTCGCCGGCCACCACGACCGCGACCGGCCGCTCGATATGCGACAACCCGGCGTCGGCCAGCGGCCAGCTGATCCCCGTCGCGTAAATGACGTTGCTGTTGCCCAACAGCACCAGGACATCGACGCCGTGATCGGCCATCGCCGCCTGCAAGCGCGCCGAGACCTCACGGCGCATCCGGTCCAGGTCGGGTTCGTCCGGGATGTCCAGCCGGCTGTACCCGGTGCGGGCGATCTGAGTGACCCCGGACACTGTCGCCGCCGTCATGACTGCAGACCGAGGAACTTCTGGATGTTCGTCGACACGATCTTGGCGGCGTTCTCCGGGCCGACCGCATCCACGACGGTCGCCAGCGACTTCTCGGAATACCCGAACGTGGACTCGTTGTGCGGGTAGTCGCTGGACCACATCACGTTGTCCACGCCGATATCGTCGATCAGCCGCAGGCCCAGCGGATCCACCATGAATGATGCGCTCATGTGGTTGTCCCAGTAGTGCCGGATATCATGCTGCAGTTCGTGGTTGAACATGTGACGGTAGGAAGCGAGCATGTGCTCGCCGTCCTGCAGCGCCGTCGGCACCCAAGCGATTCCACCTTCGAACCATCCGATCTTGAGCCTCGGGTGGCGGTCGAGGATGCCGGAGAACAGGTACTTGGCGAACTGTTCCCGGAACGAGTCGACGTTGACCATCATGCCCACGACGACACTGTTGTTCTCACACGGGGTTTTGGGCGGGGTCTCGCCGATGTGGTGGCTGACCGGCAGGCCGGCGTCCTCGATCTCGTCCCACACCGCGTCCAGTGTCGCGCCGCCGTAATCGTAGATATTGCCGTCGTCGTCCTTGCCGGGATTCAGCGGCAGCAGAAACGTCTTGAGTCCGAGAGCCTTCAACTCGGCCAGTGTGCTTCTCGTGCCCTTGGGGTCCCACCAGTTGATCAGCCCGACACCGTAGAAGTGTCCGTTGGAGCGCTCCTGCAGATCGGCGATGTGCTCGTTGTAGATCCGGAATACCCGCTCGCGCAGCGATTTATCCGGGTAGTGGAAGAGCGCGAGCACGGCGTTGGGGAATGCCAGTTCCTTGTCGATACCGTCTTCCTTGAGCTCACGGATACGGGCCTCGATATTGTTCGACGCGGCGCCGGCGAGGTCGTCGTACTGCATGAGGACCCGGCCGAAGTCACCACCGGTCCAGGCCTTGCCCTTCATCCCGACCATATAGGCGCCGTCCTCGTACCAGATGCGCGGCGCAGCGCCCTTCAACTCGTCGGGGAAACGTTCATAGAAGATGTCATCGGCGACGGAGATGTGGTTGTCGGCCGAGAAGATCTCGGTGCCCTGGGGCAATCCGGCCAGTCCGTCCGGCGACGCGTGGCCGCGTCGGTCTTTGGGAGCGCCGAATCCTTCCGGCGGGTAGAGGGCAGTGGCGCTGGACATTTCATGTCTCCGATCGGGTGGGCGGTGGACTGAGGGGTGGTTCGAGCGACCTACCAGGTCACCGGAAGCTCGTAGACGCCATAGGCGAGACGGTCGTGCTTGAACGGCACCGAAGCAAATGGAATCGCCAGGCGCATGGTCGGAATGCGGCGCAGCAGCGTGTGGAACACGATCTGCAGTTCGGCGCGCGCGAGCTGCTGTCCGACGCATTGGTGCCGGCCGTAACCGAAGCCGAGTTGCTGGCTTGCGTTGCGGGTGAGGTCGAGCTTGTCGGGCTCGGGGTAGGCCTTCGGGTCCCAGTTGGCCGGAGCCAAGTCGATGATCACACCCTCACCGGCCCGAATGGTCTCACCGCTGATGTCGATGTCCTCGATGGCGACGCGGCGCTGTCCGTTCTGGATGATCGACAGGTAGCGCATCAATTCCTCGACGGCGTTGGCGATCACCTTGGGATCGTCGGCATTACGCAGGAAATCGGCCTGCTCGGGATTCTCCAGCAGCGCCAGCACACCGATGCCGATCACGTTGGCCGTGGTCTCGTGCCCGGCGATGAGCAGACCGGTCCCCAGCTGCGCGGCCTCCTTGACGCTGATCTCGCCGGCGGTCACCCGCTCGGCCAGGTCGGACACCGCATCCTCGGCCGGTTCGGCCTGTTTCTTCTCGATCAGGTTGATCAGATACTGGTGCAGGCTCATCGCACCCTTCTGCATCGCGTCCGCCGCGGCGTAACGGGCCAGCCCGGCGTTGGCGTGCTCCTGGAAGAACTCGTGGTCTTCGTAAGGGACACCGAGCATTTCGCTGATCACGACCGTCGGCACCGGGAGCGCGAGCTTGTCGACGATATCGGCGGGCTGCGGCCCTTCCAGGATCTCGTCGATGCATTGGTCGGTGATCTTCTGGATCACCGGCCGGAGGCCCTCGACGCGGCGGAAGGTGAACGGCTTGGACAGCATCCGACGAAACCGGGTGTGTTCCTCGGCGTCGGCGGTGAACACCGAACGTGGGCGTTTGTCCACGGTGGCCGCCATATGCTCGTTCCAGTGCGGAAACCCGACGCGTCGGTCATCGACGCTGATCCGCGCGTCGGCGAACAACGCCTTGGCCTCTTCGTGACCGGTGATCAACCACGGTGTGTCGCCGTTCCAGATACGCACCCGGGAAAGCCCTTTGGGGTTGCCCAGCATCTGCCGCGGCGGCGAAAACGGGCAAGAGGCCTCCCGCTCCATGGGATATTCCGGGGTGTCGGTTTCGGTCAGCGTGTCAGACATGGGTCCTCAGTCTTGGATGTCGATGGCTAGGGCTGGGCAGGCCGCGGCGGCGGCGCGGGCATTGTCGTACTGGTCCGGGCCGGGCTCCGCGTCGAGCAGTTCGACGACTCCGTCCTCGTCGCGCTGGTCGAACAGGTCCATGGCGTTCAGCACGCATTGACCTGACGACACGCACTTGTCTTGATCCACCGTTACTTTCACGCGGCGTCCCCCGTCACCGGTGCCAACCAGAGTCCGACGATCGCGTCGATCAGCCCGGCTCCGGCCGCACGCCAGGACCGTCCCACAGCGGTGCCACCCGCGGTCAGCGCACGTTCACGGTCGGCGCAGCTGTGCATCAAGAGGTTGCGGGCCATGATGTTTCGTTCGTAGCGCACGATGACGGGCAGCTCGGGCAGGCACCGGTTGATACCGTCGATGACCTGCACCAGCGAGGCCGAGCTCAACGCGTCCTTGACCACGATCCCGTGGTAGGCGGGATCGGCCATCGCCTGCGCGGCGAATCGCGCGTACCAGGTGGGGTTGCCCAGCGCGTCGAGGTGGTCGGTCAGCGGGCGCACCAGACACGTCACCCACCCCCGCAAGTCGGTGTGCTCGTCGGTATCGGCGACGAGTCGCTGTCGCAATTCCTCGATCGGCTCCCGGTGCCGTTGCTCGATGGCACGCACCAGGTCGGTCTTGGTGCCGAAGTGATAACCCACGGCGGCGTTGTTCCCCTGTCCGGCAGCCTCACTGACCTGACGGTTCGATACCGCGAAGACGCCATGTTCGGCGTAGAGCCGTTCGGCCGCGGTCAAGATTGCCTCGCGAGTCGTGCTCGCCCGGTCGGTCCGCAGGGGTCTGGCAGCCGTCATCGTTACAGTCAACGCCCCTTCTGTAATTAAGTCAAGCGGTTGATTTACTTCATTCTGCGCGTACGCCTCGGGACGCGACGCTCGCCGGCGCCGTCACGACCTGCGGACGATGACCTTCCCGGCCACCGTGCCGCCGTCGACCGGAAGCACGGTTCCGGTGACATAACGTGACCTGTCGGTAGCGAAGTACAGTGCCGCCTCGGCGACGTCATCGACCGTGCCCTCGCGTTTGAGTGGCCGGTCATCACGCATCTGCGTGCGGATCTTGGCCTCGAACGCCTCGAGCCGTTCGCGATCCTCACCGGCCGCACTCTTGCGCACGATCGACGTGCGGATGTTGCCCGGCGCGATCGCGTTCACCCGGATCTCGTGGTGAGCCAACTCGATCGCGACGGACTTGGTGAACTGGATGACGGCCGCCTTGGACGCACGATAGGTCTGCACTCCCGCACCGGCCTGGATACCGCCGATCGAGGTGAGGTTGAGGATCGATCCGCCGCCGTTCTCGGCCATGTGGCGGCCGGCATCTCGGGTTCCTGCCATCACCGCGCGCAGGTTGATCCGCAGCACCGCGTCGAAGTCGGCCAGGTCATCGTCGAGGAAGCGTCGGTGCATGGTGCCCGAGATGCCCGCATTGTTCACCATCGCGTGCAGACCGCCGAACTCGCCGACCGCGGTGCCCACCAGCGCGGTGATCTGGCTCAGATCGGTCACATCGCAGGGGAGAAACCGTGCCGCGGAGCCCAGTTCTTCGGCCACCGCCTTGCCGCGTTCGGCGTCCACGTCACCGAAGACGACCTGTGCCCCCTCGGCAGCGAACCGCCGCACCAGACCTTCACCGAGCCCGGATGCCCCTCCGGTGATGACGGCGACCTTGCCGGCCAATTCGTCGCTCATGAAACACCTTTCAGGAAGTCCAACAGCAGTTCGTTGACGGCGTCCGGCGACTCGATGTGCGGGCAGTGGCCGGCGTCCGCGACCACCGCCGAGCGCGCGCCCCGGATCCGGCCGGCGATGTCGGCGGACCACCCCAGGGGCAGTAGCTTGTCGGCGGCGCCCTCGATGATCAAGACCGGCACCGAAATCCTGTCGTAGGCCCGCGCACTGGATGGGGTCGGCGGGGCCTCCAGGCCGGGCCGGCGGAACCGCGCCGCCGCCAACGACTCCCACGCCCCGGGCGCGATGCTGAACTCGTATCGTCGTTGCACGTAGGCATCGTCGGCCGGGTAGCCCGGGCCGGCGAACAGGGCGGCCACGATGGCACGCATGGCGTCGAAGGTGGCGTCGTAGTCGTACAGCGCGGCGACGTGCTCGTTGCGCTGGATGTCCCCGCCGCCACAGATGGCCACCAGTGACCGCACCGGCAGCATCGGATGTTCGGAGGTGGTATCCACCAGCAGGTTGATCGCCCCCATCGAGTTGCCGACGAAGTGGGCCGAACTCACACCCAGCACCTCACAGAACCGGGCGATGTGCCGGATCCGCATACCGCGCCCGTCGGTGAAGTCGACGACCTTCGCGGACTCGCCGAATCCCAGCATGTCCGGCGCGAGCACCCGGTAGTGCTCGGCGAGCGAGCCGATGGTGTTCTCCCAGGCGATCTCGGCGCCACCGCCGAACTCACCGCCGTGCAGCAGCACCACCGGCTCGCCGGTGCCGGCTTCCAGGTAGCTGGTTGTCAGCCCGTCGACGTGGATGGTCCTGCGCTCGAAGCTCATTTGATCGCGATCGGACTGACCGGGGCACCGACCGCGCCGACAACCTTCAGCGGTGGCGCGATGAGTTGAAACTCGTAGACACCATCGGCGGCGCAGTCCGCGGCCAGGCCGGTCAAATCCCAGTATTCGCCCAACATCAGCCCCATGTCGCGCAGACAGATCATGTGCATCGGCAGGAAGGTCCCCTCCACGCCGTTCGCCGGGTCGGGATCCTCCACCATCAGATTGTCAGAGGCAACGGCAGCCACCTCGTGGTCATGCAGCCACGATGCGCAGGTCCAGTGCAAACCGGAGCCGGCCTCGTGCCCGTCGCCGGTGGACAGGAAACGCGTCCACCACCCGGTGTGCACGACGACGATGTCGCCGCGCCCGATCCGAACACCCTGCTTCGCGGCGATGTCGTCGAGCTCGGCAGGTGTGATCGGCCGCCCGGGCTCGCAGAAGACCTCCTCCCCGCGGTGGGCCACGACGTCGAGCAACACGCCGCGAGACACGATGCCCTTACCGTCCACCTTCTCGATGCCGCAGCGGTAGGCGCCGAAGCTGGTGACCGAATCGGCTGGGAAGCCGTTGTAGAGCTTGTCCTCGTAGTACACATGCGACAGTGCATCCCACTGCGTTGCCGCCTGCAGTGACATGGTGATCATGTCGTCGTTGAACCGGAACGGGTTGTCGACAAAGAACGAACTGAGCTCCTGAGCAACGGATTTGCGCGCCCATTCCGGCGCATACTTGACCAGGGTCTCGGCGTCGCCACCGTCGACCGTCATGACGTGGATGGGGTTGATGCGGAATTTGAAGGCCCCCTGCGGCCCGTTGGACCCGAAGTCGCCGCCCAACGAGATAACCCTGCCGCGCTTGACCAACGACGCGGCCTCCGCAACCTTGTCGTCGGTGATCAGATTGAGGGTGCCGAGTTCGTCGTCGTCGCCCCAGCGGCCCCAGTTGCGCACGTCGTCGGCGACCCGCCGAAAATCCTTCATGGTGGACATCTAGTCGGTTCCTTCCCGTGCCGCCTGCGCCGACAGCAGTTCCTCCGCGATCCGGTTCGCGACGCTGCCGCCATCCACCCAAATCACCTGTCCCGAAATGTAGCTTGCCGCTGGGCTGTTCAGGAAGGCCAGCACCGACGCCTGCTCATCGGGCCCGCACACATGGCCCAGCAGCGTCGGGAACGCGTCGAGATAATTCTGGCCGTAGGCCGACTTCAACTGGTCCAGAATGGGTGTCTCGGTGACGCCCGGACCGGTGCAGTTGATCCGGATGCCCCGCTCGCCAAGGTCCAGCGCACGGGTCATGCCGTAGAGAATGATGGCCTCCTTGGACAACCGGTAGCCGCCGTCGGCGAGCGCCTCCGGATGGCCCGCACACCACGAGATGCCCTCCGACATGGAGTGTGTCGCCAACAATCCGGCGGTGACAGACCTGTTGGCAAGGTAGTTGGCTGCCGCCAACGAGGACACATTGGCGATCGCTGACCCGGCAGGCATCTGCGGCAACAACGCCTCGGTGAAGTGCCGCATGCCGAGGAAGTTGACGGTCACCACCAGCAGTGGGTTGCCGATTCCCGAGGACACCCCGGCCACGTTGAACAGCGCGTGCACCGGACCGTCGATGGCGGCCACCGCGGCGTCGATCGACGCGCCGTCCGCGAAGTCCACCTCGACGAACGCCGCCGGAGGCCGATCGGGCCTGCGCAGATCGAGCCCGGTGACATGCGCACCGAGGTCGGCCAGCTGGGCGCTGAGATGCGCACCGATCCCCGACGCGCACCCCGTCACCACCACTCGGCGCCCGTCGTAGCGCCACCGCTGCGCCGACATACCTATCGCGCCGCCTCGCGCTGTTCCTTCTCCAGCTGGGCGGCCTTGACCCGGCCCTCGTTGATTTCGGCCATCGCTTCGGGGATCTCACCGGCGGTGAACTTGCCACCGCGGCCGGTGGGCAGACCACCGAAGGAGTACGTCTCGTCGAACATCGGCGCGTTCGAGGGCTGCCTGCGGCCCTCCACCTTCTCGATCACCGGGGCCAGTCGCTTGGCCTTGTCCGCCACGGCCTTTGCATCCCGCTCGATGAACTCAGGCAGGATCTCCCTGCCCATGATCTCGATCGATTCCATGGTGCCCTCGTGGCTGCGGGGGTTGAGCAGCAGAATGATCTCGTCGACGCCGCTGGCCTCGTAACCGCGCAGGAACTCGCGCACCGTGTCCGGAGAACCGATGGCCCCGCGACCCGGGCCGTAGGCCAGCGTCGGATCCTCCTTGACCGCGTCCTGGTAGAGGTCCCACACCCCGGTGCGGCCGGGGGTGTGCATTCCGGTCAGGTAATAGTGCATGATGCCGAACGAGAAGAACCCGCCGCCGGTTCCGAGCCGCTTGAGTGCCTCGTCATCGGTCTTGGCCACCATCATCGACAGATCGCCGCCGATGGCCAGGATGTTGGGGTTGACCGCCGGGGTGACCGGGGCGCCGGCCTCCTCGAACTCCTTGTAGTAGCCATCGACCCGGTCCTTCAGGGCCTCCGGGCCGGTGTAGGCGAAACTCAAAGCCCCGATCGCCTTCTGGGCGGCCATCTGCACCGAGGACGGTCGGGTGCAGGCCACCCAGACCGGCGGGTGCGGTGACTGCAGCGGCTTGGGGATGACATTGCGGGCCGGCATCTCGACGTGCTCGCCCTTGAAACCGGTGAACGGCGCCTCCGTCATGCAGCGGATGGAGACCTCCAGGGCCTCCTCCCACATGGTGCGCTTGTCGGCCGGATCGATATCGAATCCACCGAGCTCGGCGACCGAGGAGCCCTCACCCGTGCCGAATTCGACGCGGCCTCCTGACAGGTGGTCCAGGGTGGCCACCCGTTCCGCGATGCGTGCGGGGTGGTTGATCGGCGGGGGCAGGTGCATCACGCCGAAGCCGAGCCGGATGTCCTTGGTGCGCTGGCTTGCCGCGGCCAGGAACATCTCCGGCGCGGTCGAGTGGCAGTACTCCTCCAGGAAGTGGTGCTCGGTCAACCACACCGTGGAGAACCCGGCCTTGTCGGCTGCCTCGACCTCGTCCAGCCCGTGCTGGAACAGCTGGTGCTCGTCGTCCTCCGACCACGGCCGCGGCAACGGGAATTCGTAGAACAGCGAGATCTTCATGCGGTTACCTCTCTATGGGAGTTCTCAGATATGTGTTGTGCCGCAACGTAGCCAAACGTCATGGCAGGTCCGATCGTGGCGCCGGCACCGGCATAGCTACGCCCCATCACCGCCGCCGAGGTGTTGCCGGTCGCATACAGGCCGGCGATGACGCTGCCGTCTTCGCGCAGCACCCTGGCATGCTCGTCGGTCAGCAGTCCGCCCGAGGTGCCCAGGTCACCCAGGATGATCTGGAAGGCCAGGTAGGGTGGCTTGCCGAGCGGCGCCAGATTGGGGTTGGGCAGGGTCGGGTCGCCGTAGTAGTTGTCATACGCACTGTCGCCGCGGTTGAAGTCGTCATCGTGTCCGCGCCGGGCCAGGTCATTGAATCGCTCTGCAGTATCGCATAATTCGCCCGCCGGTACCCCGATCTTGGCGGCCAGCTCCTCGAAGCTTGCCGCCGCGGCCACGATGCCGGAATCCAGCCATGCCTGCGGGATCTTGCGACCGGTCGGCACCGGAGCGAACGGTACCTTCGGGATGGGCAGGTGCCCGCCGACCACGTAGCGATGGAACGAGCCGATGTCGGTGACCAGCCAGCACGGGACGTGATCCACCCCCGACCGCTGTCCCTCGATCATGGCGTGCGCGAAATCCATATAGGGCGCGGCCTCGTTGATGAAGCGTTTGCCCGCACCGTTGACAACGAACTGGGCGGGCATCATCCGCTCGTTCAGCATGAACTGCAGCCGCCCGTCGGGCCAGCACATCGCGGGAAACCACCACGCCTCGTCCAGTAGGTCGGTCGCAGCGCCGACCTTCTCCCCCGCCCGGATACCGTCCCCGGTGGCCGCGGGATTACCGAAACTCCAATCCCGCTCCAGCAGCGGCAGATATCGACGTCGCCACTGCATATCGTGGTCGAATCCGCCGGTGGCCAACACCACTCCGCCGCGGGCGGCGATCCGGATCGCCGCACCGTCGCGTTCCACCACCGCGCCGACCACCCGCCCGTCCACGTCGGTGATGAGTTCGGTCATCGGGGCCGACAGCCACAGCGGGATGTCGTGTTCCTGCAGGGCAAGCCGCATCCGCGCCATCAGCGACTGTCCGATGGCGGCCATTCGGTCCCCGAATACCCGGGCGCGGAACATCCGCCAGATCAGTTTCACCAGCACCGCCTTGCCCCGCCAGTTCTGCCGTACCTGGTAGAACAGTCGTAGGTCCTTGGGCGCGAACCAGATTCCCTTCGGTGCGAGCGCCAGCGGCGCCAGCAGATTCTGTTCCTCGGCACCGAGCTTGCGCAGGTCGATCTCGGGAACGTTGATGGTGCTGCCCCGTTCGGATCCGCCGGGCAACTCCGGGTAATAGTCGGCATACCCGGGTTTCCACACGAATTCGAACCAGTCGCTGCAGTGCTCCAGGAAGTCCATCATCTCGGGAGCGGCGTCGACGTAGGCGCGCAGTCGGGCGTCGCTGACGAGCCCGCCGGTGATGTTCTTGAGGTAGTCGAAGACGCCTTCGGGGTCTGGGGTGTATCCGGCGCGTCGCTGCGCCGGCGCCCCGGGCACCCAGATACCGCCGCCGGACAAGGCGGTGGAACCGCCGAACTTGGCCGACTTCTCCACGATGAGGGTGGACAGCCCGGCCGCCTCGGCCTTCAGCGCGGCGGTCATTCCGCCGCCCCCGGAGCCGATGACGAGAACGTCGACGGTGTGGTCGAACTGGCTGCTCACTGCGGCACCGCCGTCCGGATCGCGAATCCCGCGATCAGCTCGGGAGCAGCGCGGTAGTAGCGCTGCCGTGTCTGGTAGGGACCCTGGGCCGCCAGTGCGGCGAATGCCGCCACCCAGGTACGGATCTCGTGCGCCGAACTGCCGGCCTCGCGCGCGATCCACTCATTGCTCCAGCCGTCCACCTCGGTCAGCCGGTTGGTGTCGATCAGGTCCAGCAGGGCCCGGTCCCAGTCCGGGTTCAGCGGCTGCAGCGCGCTCTGGCCGTGCGCGAAATCGTGCGCGGCCGAGATCACCGCTTCCTGCCGGGCCGCCCGGGCTTCCGGCGTCATCGGGGCTCCGCCGACGATCCGGGCCAGCGCCGCCGGCGGTGCCGTCGCCAGCGTCGGAACCGGCGGATCATGGGACAGCCCGCCCGATCCGATCACGAGCACCCGTCGATCGAGGGTCCCCAGGTGGGCCCCGATGGCCGTGCCGAGCGCCCGGGCACGTTTCAGCGGACCCAGCGGGGTGGCCACCGAATTGATGAACACCGGGATGACCGGGCGTGAACCCGCGTCGCCGAAGAGCGCTTCCAGCGGCTGCACCGTGCCGTGGTCGACATCCATGGCGGCCGACAGGGACACATCGACCCCGGATTCCCACGCCGCGGCGGCCATCTGCTCGGCGAGCCGCGCCGGTACATCCAGGGCCCCGGCATAGCTGCCATAGTCTCCGACACCGTTGGCAGCACTACCGATACAAAACGGGGGCATCAGCCGGTAGAAGAACCCGTTGTAGTGGTCCGGAGAGAATATGACGACCAGTTGCGGGTCGAAGTCCGCGACGAACGCACGCGCCGCGGCGAGCTGCGTACCGATGTCCTCCAGCAGCTCGTCCGACGGCCCGGGCAAGTTAAGCAGGGGGCTGTGCGACATGCAGCACAGGGCGATCTGAGACATGGCTTTCACCTCCCTCGGTGAGGCAGAGCACGTCGAAGAGCGCGGTGCTCGTCTCATCGGACAACTGGGCCAGACAGGCCGCCGCGATGCAGCGGTCGGGCCGCACGAACAGCACCGACTCGGCGTGGGCGTCGAAGAACCTCTTCAGCGCCCCGGTCCGGTCACCGACGACGGTGACATCGGGGTCATCATGTCCCGTCCAATACAGCTGGGTGTTCGGCCGGGCCTCGATGAGGTTGGCGCCCAGACTTTTCCAGCGGGCGAAGGTGCTGTCCGAGAGCAGCGCGCGCGGATTGTTGTTCCACGCCAGCACCGCGAACCCGGTGCCGAGAACCTCGTCGAGCAGAACGTTCTGGGTATCGCGGGTGTCCACGGTCGGCTGGATGAACAGCGTGCCCGCGGGCGGTATCGCCGACGTGGACGCGGTGTGCACCACGGCGCCGGCGTCATAACGCGGCATGGGCTTGAACCGCATCTCCAGGATGTAGCGCTTCAACGTCGGCACGACCGACGCCCCGCGGATCACGCTGTCCCGCAGCGTCGCGACACGCGGATTGGTCGGCGAGATGACCCGGCCCACCAGGGTGGAGAGGTCGATCATGGCCCGTGCGTGCTTACGGCGCTCGGCATCGTAGCTGTCGAGCAGACCGTCACCGGCGTCTCCGTTGACCACTGCGGCGAGCTTCCACCCGAGATTCGCCGCATCCCGGATCCCACTGTTGTATCCCTGGCCCTGCCACACCGGCATCAGGTGGGCGGCGTCGCCACCGAGCAGCATGCGGCCCTGCCGGAAGGCGCCGGCGATGCGCGAGTGATGCGTGTAGACCCGGTGCCGGATGATCTCGACCCGCTCGGGGTGCGGCACGAACGGTGCCAGCATGCGCGCGATGAACTCCGGCTTCTCCACCTGCTCGTCGGTCTCGTCGGCGTGAATCATGAACTCGAAGCGGCGGATTCCGTGCGCGATCGAGATGGAGGCGTAGGGCCGGTGCGGGTCGGCGCCGACCTCACTGTTGGGGTGCCCGAGCGGATCGGAGGCGAGGTCGACGACCAGCCAGCGGGTCGCCGAGGTGGTGCCCTCGAACGAGACGCCCATCAGACGGCGAACCGTGCTGCGCCCGCCGTCGCAACCGACCACATACTGCGCGCGCAGGCGCAGCGGGGCGCCGGCGGCCACCAGTTCGGTGCTCACCCCGGCCTCGTCGGCGACGCAGTGCTCCATCCGGGTGCCCCATCGCACCTCGACGTGATCGAAGCGGTCCAACCCGCGCAACAATTCGGCGTCGACGAGGGGTTGCACGAACCCATTGCGCTTGGGCCAGCCGAATCGGGCGTCCGGCGGTGCCATCTCGGCGAGCAGTCGACGCTTACCGTCGAAGAAGCGCAGGATCTGGTTGGGCACGGTGTGCGGCAGGATCTGGTCGACCAGGCCGATCGACTGGAAGGTGCGCAGGGACTCGTCGTCGAGCCCCACCCCGCGCGGATAGTCGATGAGGGTATCGCGGTCCTCCACGATGACGGTCCGAACACCCTGCAAGCCGAGGATATTGGCCAGTGTCAAGCCGACGGGACCGGCACCGACGATGAGGACGTCGACCTGGTCGGTGGTGCGGCGGGCGGTCATGACCTGTCCAGCAGGAAGTCGATGTGCAACCGATCGAAGCTCTTGGCGTCCTCGTACTGCGGCCAGTGCCCGCAGCCGGGCATGACTTCGAAACGCGCGCCGGGAATCATCTCCGAGATACGCCTGCCCTCGCTGACATCCGCGGTCGGATCGTCACTGGTCCACAGCACCAGGGTGGGCGCGGTGATCGCACCGTATTCCGCGGGGCCGAGCAGGTTGCGAGCGCGGATCACCGGATCCTGCAGCGCCATGATGTCGCTCATCGCGGCGGCGAAACCTGGTAGCTGATAGACCTTCTGGCGGCTGGCGACGATATCGTCGTAGCCCTTGGACTTGTCGGCCATCAGCCATTTGATGCGGGCCTGCACCGTGTCCCAGTCGGGATTCTGCGCGGCGGCCATCGACAGCGTGATGATGCGCTTCATCACCTCCGGGTCGGCCTGCGAACCGCCGGCGGTGTTGAGTACCAGCCGCTCGATGCGATCGGGATGATCGGATGCCGCGCGCGCGGCCACCCACCCGCCCAGAGACTCTCCCGACAAGTGCACCCGCTGCGCGCCGATCGTGTCGAAGACTGCCAGCAGATGGTCGACATAGTGGGCGATTTCGAGCGGGCGACCGGGCTTGTCGGTGTAGCCGTGGCCGAGCATGTCGATCGACCAGGTGGAGAAGTGCGCGGCGTGCGCTTCCAGGTTCCGCACGTACGCCTCGGCGTGCCCGCCGGAGCCGTGCAACAGCACCAACGCGGGGTTGGCCGGGTCACCGGCGTGCAGGTAACGGGTGCGGACACCCCGTGCGTCGAGGTAGCCCTGGGAAAACGAAACGCCCTGGAGATCACTCCAGATGCTTTCGTGGACGGCCATCCCGCTCCTTACCGATTCCGCACTGCGGAAATCTCATTCTCGCTATTGCGTAATCATGTGTGCTAATATCGGACATCTATGTGCACTATCTATAGAGCATCACTCTCGCGATGACGTCTGTCAAGGGACTCGGCCCGCCCTCGGTACCGGGAACGGCCGTCGAGAGCACCGCGCGCCCCGCGACCGGGTCACAGACGCTGGCCAGAGGACTTTCCGCCCTGCAGGCCGTGGCCAGCGCGCCCACCGGCGTCACCGCCACGGAGGTCGCCGACTATGTGGGCGTGCACCGCACCATCGCCTACCGATTGCTCAGCACCCTGGCTCAGGCCCGATTCATCGCCAAGGGATCCGACGGCAAATACCGGCCGGCGGCCGCGCTCGCCGTGCTCGGTGCGTCCTTCGACAACAACGTCCGCCAGCTCAGCGTCCCGACGCTGCGCATGCTCGCCGATGACCTGGGGACCACGGTGTCGCTGTTGGTCGCCGAAGGCGACCAACAGGTGGCGATCGCCGTCATCGTGCCGACGTTGGTCTTCTACCAGCTGTCCTTCCATGAAGGCAGCCGCCATCCGTTGGACCGGGGCGCCGCCGGGGCAGCCTTGCTGGCGGGTATGCCACCGCGCCCCGGCGAGCGTGACATCGTGCGACAAGCCCGCGAACAGGGTTGGGTCATCACTCACGGTGAAGTCGAACCGGACACCTACGGTCTGGCCGTACCGGTAAAGCGCCGTCGCCCGGCCCCGCCGACCTGTATCAATCTCATCTCGCACCGTGAGGATGTCGTACTGGGCGGCCGCGACGCGGTGATCCGCGCCGCCGGTGAACTCTCCAACATCCTCAGCTGACCGGAAGGACTGTGGCAGTGACCGATTCAGTGGGGCCGCGGCGCCCGCAATGGGATTCGGAGACAGACGTCGTCGTGCTCGGCAGTGGCGGCGCCGGGTTGGCCGCGGCGCTCACCGCGGCCGCCAGCGGAGCCGCGGTCGCCATCTACGAGAAGGCCGCCACCGTGGGCGGCACCACCGCGGTGTCCGGCGGCATCACCTGGATCCCCGCCCACGACCGGCTGGCCGGTGCCGACCTGTCGGTGGAAGACGCCCTCAACTACCTTGAGGCGCAATCCCTGGGTGCGATGGACCGCGAACTGGTCGAGACCTTCGTGCGCACCGGCCCGGCGATGCTGAATTACCTGGAGCAGCACAGCGATCTGCGATTCGACATCGCGGAGGGATTCCCCGATTACAAGCCCGAACTGCCCGGCGGGCGTCCGGGCGGCGGACGCTCGCTGGCCGCCGCCCCGTTCGATCTGGCCAAGCTCGGCGAATGGGGCGCGCGTATCACCGCTTTCCCGGTCGACTTCAGCAATGTCGGTATCGACGCCGAGACCAAGGCCCGCATCCACGCGACGGTGGACGAGTCGCTGACCGAACCGTGTGTCGCCGGTACCGCACTGATCGCCGGACTGCTCAAAGGCCTTCTCGACCGCGGTGTCGAACCGGTCACCGAGGCGCGCGCCGTCGAACTTCTCGGATCGGCCGACGGCATCGTCGGCGTCCGGATCAACCATGACGGCAAAGACATCCGGGTCCGCGCCCGGCGAGCCGTGATCCTGGCGACCGGTGGATTCGAATGGGATCCCGGCCTTGTCGACGCGTACCTGCGCGGTCCGATGCGCGGCGCGGTGTCCCCGCCGAACAACACCGGCGACGGTCTGCGCATGGCGATGGCGCACGGCGCCGACCTGGCCAACATGGGCGAAGCGTGGTGGGTGCCCATCGTGCAGATTCCCGGGGACACCCTCGGCGGCAAGCCCCGCAGCCGCAGTGTCCGGCTGGAACGGACCCGGCCGCGCAGCATCATCGTCAACCGCGCCGGGAAGCGCTTCCTCAACGAGGCCGGTGAGTACAACTCGATGGCCGGACCGTTCCATCACCTCGACCCACGGGCCGGCTACCTCAACGATCCGGCCTGGATCGTCTTCGATGCCCAACACCTGAAACGGTACGGCTTCCTCGGCATCGACCCGAACGGACCGGCGCCGGAGTGGTTCAACGAGTCACCGACACTGGAGCAGCTCGCCGACAAGATCGGGGTCGACCCCGCGGGCCTGGTCGGGACCGTCGAGGCATGGAACAGAAACGTCGAGCAGGAGCACGATCCCGACTTCGGCCGTGGCGCAAGCGCTTACGATGGATACTGGGGTGATCCGACGGCCGCGTCGCCGGCCTTGCAGACCCTGGGGCCGTTGGACACCGCACCCTTCTACGCCGTCCCGGTGGCGGTAGGCGCGATGGGCACCAAGGGCGGACCGCGCACCGACCGCGACGGCCGGGTGCTGCACGTCAGCGGAAGGGTGATTCCCGGCCTGTTCGCCGCCGGCAACGCGATGGCCGGGGTCACCGGAAAGGCCTACGGCGGCGCGGGCGGCACCCTCGGCCCGGCGATGACGTTCGGCTACCGCAGCGGGTATGCGGCCGCCACCGGTGAATCCCCCGCGTGATTTGTGGAGTTTTAGCCGGACTGGTTCCGGTGTCCGGTTTCGGGACATCGCTGACACATATGTCTCGGGACATCGCTGACACCTGAGTAGGGCCGCGACCAGGATGGTTCATGGCCCAGAAGGTGACGGCGATGGACATTCGCATGGCTGCGGCGTTGGCCGGGCAGATCGACAATGTGGCGGAGTTCTGCCGCCGCGAGAACATCTCCCGAGAGACGTTCTACAAGTGGCGACGACGGTTCCTGCAGCACGGCCTGGCCGGGCTGCAGGACCTGTCGCGGCGCCCGCGTCGGTGCCCAGGGCAGAGCAGCGCGGTGGTAGAGAAGCTGGTCCTGGATCGCCGGCAGCGGTTGCTTGACCAAGGCGTTGATCATGGGCCGGAATCCATCGTGTGGTCACTGCGCGACGACAGTACTGTCGATGCCGCGCTGGTGCCTTCACGATCGACGGTGTGGCGGATCCTGACTCGCCATAGCATGATCACCCCGCAGCCGCAGAAACGGCCGAAATCAGCGACCAAACGCTTCTGCTTCACCCGACCCAACGAGTGTTGGCAGTCGGACTGGACGCAATGGCAACTCGCCGATGGCACCCACGTCGCGATCGCAGGCACCCTCGATGATCACTCCCGGTACCTGGTCGGGCTGCACGCGGCCACCGGTGATGCCGACGGGGAGCTGGTCTGGGCAGTCATCATGGCCGGTATCTGGGAGTGCGGGATTCCGGCAATGTCGTTGACAGACAACGGCTCCGTTTACACCGGTCGCCTGCGCGGCCACGAGTCAGCCTTCGAGATCAACCTGCGCACGCTGGGGACCCAGACCATCAACTCCACCCCGTATCACCCGCAGACCTGCGGCAAGATCGAACGGTTCTGGCAGACCCTGAAGAAATGGCTGCGGGCCCAGAGGGCGCCGATGACCATCGCTGAACTCAATACGCTTTTGGACGCGTTCCGCGATTTCTACAACCATCACCGTCGCCACCGTGCCCACCGCGGGGTGACGCCGGCGGCCGTATTCAGCGCCACCGTATCCGCTCGCCCAGCACCCCGGCCGCTGCCGGGACCGGTCTTTGTCACCTGCAACGTCGTCGATAAGAAAACCGGACGACTCAACGTGGGCCCCTACGACGTCAATGTCGGGCTGCGGTGGGCCGGGCACCAATGCCACGCCATCCGCGACGGCGACCACATCACGATCTTCAGCGGAAACCGACTCGTGCGCACACTGGTCGCCAACCCCAAACGCAGATATCAACCCGGCGACAAGACCACCCGCAGCTATCGCACTCGCGAGCCCCAACCGGCACCATAAGTGTCAGCGATGTCCCGAGACATATGTGTCAGCGATGTCCCGAGACACGACACCGGACTGGTTCCGGGTAAAACTCCACAAATCGCAGGCTAGGGCTGATCTTTGCGCGACGGTCCGGGCGGACCCGCGGTCCGCCAGTCCAGTAGCCCGTCCTCGGCCAAGCCGACAGGGAACTTGTTGCCATGCACCTGCGCCCAGTGGCTGTGGTTCAGCTGGTGCATGGTGAAGCAGGCATTGAGCGAGTTGTAGAAACCCTGATTGTCCTGGGTCTGATTCACCGACTCCTTGACCAGCAGCGCAGCCATCGTGGGCACCTTGGCGATGCGCCGCGCGAACTCGACGGTCTTGTCCGCGAGTTCGTCGGCGGGGAAGATCTTGGAGACCATCCCCAGCGCATGCCCCTCCTCGACCGAGAGGGTATCTCCGGTGAGCATCAGCTCCTTGGTCTTACGGGCGCCGAACTCCCATGGGTGAGCAAAGTATTCGACGCCGCACATGCCCAACCGCGTGCCGACCACGTCGGTGAACCGGGTGTTGTCGGCGGCGACGATGAGATCGCAGGACCACATCAGCATCAGCGCCGCGGCGTAGACGTCGCCGTGCACCGAGGCGATGGTGATCTTGCGCAGATTGCGCCAGCGGCGGGTGTTCTCGAAATAGTGATGCCACTCCTGCAGCATCAGCTTCTCGGCGCCCTCTCGGGTACCGCCGTTCACGGTGAAGCTCGGGTGCTGATCCGGGCCGGGCGAGTACTCACCGATCTGCACCTTGGACCCGACATCGTGTCCGGCAGAGAACATCGGTCCATGCCCGCCCAGGATCACCACCCGTACGGTGTCATCGGCCTCGGCCCGCAGGAACGCTTCGTGCAACTCGACGAGCATCCCGCGGTTCTGCGCGTTGCGCGCCTCCGGCCGGTTCAGCATGATCCGGGCGATGGTGCCCTCGTCGAGGGTTTCGTATGTGACGAAGCGGTATTCAGGGGTCTGGTCAGCCATGAATCGCACTCTATTCCTATGAGAACGCCGTTACCGCGCCGGGCACGCTACAGCGAGAGAATGGTCGCCGACGCGGTGCCGGGGGCCCCGTAGACCTGGGCCAGTCCGACGCGCGGGTGGCCGGGCACCTGACGCTCCCCCGCTTCGCCGCGCAACTGGCGCACCAGTTCGTGCATCTGTCGCAGGCCCGACGCACCGATCGGCTCACCGTTCGCGATCAAACCGCCGTCGGTGTTCACCGGGATCGTTCCGTTGATCTCGGTGGCTCCGTCGATGAGCATCTTTTCTTGCTCACCGTCGGCGCACAGACCGGTTTCGGCCATGTGGATGACCTCGGCGCCGGCGTCGGTGTCCTGCAGCTGCGCGACGTCGACATCCTCGGGCCCGATCCCGGCGGCCTCGTAGGCGGCTTTGGCCGCGAACACCGTCGGCGACGGATCCTCGTCCAGCGGTGCCGACGTGGCGTGCACCTCGTAGGCGCCGAAGGTGCGGGTGCGGATCTCGCTGGCGCGCACGTAGACCGGCTTGTCGGTGTAGCGGTGCGCGATATCGGCGCGGCACATGATGACCGCGGCCGCACCCTCGTCGGGCGCGCAGAACATGTACTGGCGCAGTGGATAGTTCAGGACCGGCGAGGCCATGATCTCGTCCACACTGATTTCCTTGCGCCGGAAAGCATTCGGGTTCAGCACGCCGTTGCGGAAGTTCTTGTTGGCCACCCGGGCCAGCGTCTCCTCGGAGATGCCGTGCTTGTGGATGTAGTGATTGGCCTTCATGCCGAAGAACTTCGTGGTCACGAACTGGCCGTTGTTGGCGTACCACTGCGGCAGCGCGAGTTTGGCCGGATCATCGGTGAAGGCGCCACGCGGATGCTTGTCCAGGCCGATCGCGATACCGATGTCGTACTTGCCCAGCCGGATGGTGTCCGCGGTCTGCTGGATGGCACTGGCCGAGGTGGCACAGGCATTGAAGACATTGGTGAACGTGATGCCGGTCAGCCCGACCAGGCGCGTCACGGCGTCCGGATTGGACACCTCGTAACTGCCGCCGAACCCGAACTGGATGTCCTTCCATTCCAGCTTGGCGTCGGCCAGCGCACTGGTGATCGCCTCGGCGCCCATCTCCATCGCGGTCTTGTCGAACCTGCCGAAGGGGTGGATGCCCACGCCGATGATGGCTACGTCATTGCTCATGAGTCGGACCCTTTCCGAACCGGCTGGAACCAGAAGGTGACGAGCTCGTCGCCGTCGTCATCGGTGGCGAACGGCTGCATCGTCAGCTCGACCTCCATGCCGAATTCCAGTTTGGCCGGGTCATTCTCGGTGAGCCGGCCCTCGACGCGGATCACGTCACCGAGTTGGACCAGGCCGACACCGAACGGCACGAAATCCTTGCCGGTCGGACCGGCGTATGGCGCTCCCGGCGGGAACCCCTGGGTCGTCCAGGCCACGACCGTGCCGCGGCGAGGCAACAACAGATCCGACATGTCGGCCTTGCTGCACTTCGGGCAGCGCTGCTGGCGTGGGAACGTCGTCGCGGAACACGCACCGCACTGGCTCCCGATGAGTTGTGGGAACTCATCGGGCCAGGTGGAGATCTCGGGGGCAAGCGCCTTTTGCATCAGGCTCCTCGGCTACCAGGAAGAATGTATTGACGAATTCGCACAATAGCATTTCTCTAAAGCGGAAACCACATTCTCATCGGGGGCTGACCTGCGCCCCACCGAGCAGCCGAGTGGTCGCCGCGTAGACGTCGAGGTCCCCGTCGGCCACCCGCCCGGCCAGTTCAGCGAGTCCGGGATGCGACTGCAACGCGCTCTGGGCCAGTGACAGGATCTGCAGCCGCGCCCGGATGGAACGGCGTTCGTCGTTGTCGGCTCGGTGGTGGTCATCGATGGCGGCGATCAGCGCCTCGATGCCGATGTTCTGCGCGGCGATGATCTTGAGGATCGGCAGCCCGGTCTCGATGTGCAGGTCGCGAGCGGTCTGCTCAGCACCGTCGCGATCGGCCTTGTTGACCACGATGATGTCGGCGATCTCCAGCAGTCCCGCCTTGGCGGCCTGGATCGCGTCGCCGGCCCCCGGGTTGAGGATGGCGACCGTCGGGTCGGCGACGGCGGCGATCTCGATCTCGGACTGCCCGACCCCGACGGTCTCCAGCACCACGATGTCGTAGTTCAGCGCCGCCAGCAGCCGGATCGCCGCCGGCACCGCGGCGGCCAGCCCGCCCAGATGCCCGCGGGTGGCCACCGAACGGATCATCACGTCCGGGTCGTTGATGTGGGCAGCCATCCGGATCCGGTCGCCGAGCAGCGCACCCCCGCTGTACGGGGACGACGGATCGACGGCCAGCACCGCGACGCGCAGCCCGGCGGCCCGGTACGCCGAGACGAGAACCGCCACGGTGGTCGACTTGCCGGCGCCCGGCGGCCCGGTGATCCCGACGGTGCGCACCGGGGACGCGGGCAGCACCGCCAACAGCTCGTCGCGACGCTCGCTTTCGACCAGGCTCAGCAGCCGGCCCGCCGCCCGCATCGATCCGCCCCGGGCGGCGGCCAACAATTCGCTGATATCCATCGCCTGAAACTCTATGGCGCGACCTCGATGACCGTGGCCGAACCCATGCCGCCGCCCGCACACATCGCAGCCACTCCGACACCGCCTCCGCGCCTGCGCAATTCGTGCACCATAGTGACGATCATCCGGGCTCCGGTGGCGGCGACCGGATGGCCGAGCGAACAGCCGCTGCCGCTGACGTTGACCTTGGCGGGGTCGATGTCGAGCAGCTTTATGGTGGCGACGCACATCGCCGCGAACGCCTCGTTGATCTCGAAGAGGTCGACGTCGGAAAGCGACATCCTGGCCCGGGACAACGCCTTGGTGATGGCCTCCACCGGCGCGAGTCCGGTGAACGCCGGGTCCACCCCCACCGACGCCCAGGCGCGGATGAGGCCCAACGCGGGCAACCCGAGGCGGTCGCTGGCGATCGCCAGTGCCGCCGACGCGTCGTTGGCACCGCAGGCATTGCCTGCGGTGATCGAGAAACCGTCGATCTCGGGGTGAAGCACCTTCAGACCGGCCAACTTCTCCAATGTGGTGTCCCGGCGCGGGTGTTCGTCGGTGTCGAACACTCCGTGCGGGGTGTCGATCGGCACGATCTCGTCTACGAAGCGGCCCCCATCGATGGCCGCGATGGCCTTCTGGTGTGAGCCGAGCGCCCAGGCGTCCATCTCCTCCCGGCTCACCCCGGCCTTGACCGCGGCGTTCCAGCCGACGGTGATGGACATGTCCATGTTGGGCGCCTCGGGCCGATCCGGATGGGTCGGCGGGAACCACGGCGCAAACTCCGAACCCACCTGGCGGAGGAACCGCGGTGAGGTGGATGCGGAGTTCACCCCGCCGGCGATCACCAGCTGATCCATCCCGGCCCGGATACTCGCCGCGGCGGACTGCACGGCGGACTGTCCGGCCGCACAGTGCCTGTTCACGGCCAGTCCGGGCACCGAGGTCAGGCCGGCGGTGACGGCTGCGTGCCGGGCGATCACACCGCCGCCGTAGAGGCCTTCGCCGAGGATGACATCGTCCACCGGGGCGCCGCCGAGTCCGGCGGCGACCGCTGCCACGACATGGTCGGCGAGCAGATAGGCGTCGGTATCGCGCAGTGTGCCCTTCTTGGCGGTGCCGATCGGTGTGCGCAGCGCGGAGACGATCACGGCATCAGGCATTAACTGCCCCTTTCAGACGGAAACGAGAATGTTATTCTCTCTACCCGAGAGTAAGAGTTGCAACAAGGAGAAGTAGATGGACATCGCCGGAAGCTCCGCACTGGTCGTCGGTGGCGCTGGAGGCCTCGGGGAGGCGACCGTCCGCCGCCTCCATGCCGCAGGGGCGAAGGTGGTCGTGGCCGACCTTGCCGACGAGAAGGGCCCAAAACTCGCCGACGAACTGGGCGTCAAGTACGTCCGCACCGACGCGACATCAGAAGAATCCGTCAACGCCGCCATCGCCGAAGCCGAAGCTCTTGCCCCACTACGCATCTCGGTAGACACCCACGGTGGACCGGCGGCGGGCGGCCGGCTGGTCGGCAAGGATGGTTCACCGCACGGCCTGGAGGGCTTCGAGACCACGGTCAAGTTCTATCTGACGGCGGTGTTCAACGTGATGCGACTGGCCGCGGCGGCCATCGGGCGCACCGAACCCCTGGAGGAGGGCGGCCGCGGTGTCATCGTCAACACCGCCTCGATTGCCGGCTACGAGGGGCAGATCGGCCAGCTGGCCTACGCCGCGGCCAAGGGTGGCGTCCTCGGCATGACGCTGGTGGCCGCACGCGATCTGTCCCCGTTGGGGATTCGCGTGAACACCATTGCCCCCGGCACCATCAACACCCCCGCCTACGGGAAGGCCGCCGATCAGTTGGAGCAGTATTGGGCACCGCAGGTTCCGTTCCCGAAGCGGATGGGTCGCTCAACCGAGTACGCCCAGCTGGCCCAGAGCATCATCGAGAACGACTACCTCAACGGCGAGATCATCCGTCTCGACGGGGCGCTGCGGTTTCCGCCCAAGTGAGTTCACTCGCCGGCAAGACCGCATTCGTCGCGGGGGCCAGCCGGGGTATCGGGGCGACCATCGCCCGGTCGCTCGCGTCCGCGGGCGCCTCCGTCGCAGTGGCAGCCCGCACCGAACGCCCGAGCACTCTGGAGGGCACCATTGGTTCGGTGGCCGATTCGATCCGCGCGCGGGGCGGTACCGCACTCGCCGTAGCGTGCGATGTCACCAGCGAAGCATCGGTCAATGACGCCGTCGCTGAGACGGTTTCGGAGTTCGGCGCGATCGACATCCTGGTCGCCAACGCCGGCGTGCTGTGGCTCGGCCCGGTGGAGACGACGCCGTTGAAGCGCTGGCAACTGTGCCTGGACGTGAACCTCACCGGGGTGTTCCTGGTGACCAAGGCCGTCATCCCGCATGTCCGCGCTCGCGGCGGCGGCTCACTGATGGCCGTCACCACCACCGGGGTCGGGATGGCGGGCGCCAACGCGTACTGGGTGTCCAAGGCCGCCGCCGAGCGGCTCTACCTCGGCCTGGCCGATGACCTACGCGGTGACAACATCGCGGTGAACTGCCTGAGCCCATCCCGGGTGGTACTCACCGAGGGGTGGCGGGCCGGCGGCGGGGGGATCGAGATTCCACCCGAGATGGTCGAACCTCCCGAGGCAATGGGGCGGGCCGCGGTGCTGCTGGCCGGGCAGGACGCCGGCGGGATCACCGGCACCGTGCAGCGCTCCGAGGAGCTCGCCATCTGACGCCGAGTGTCCACTTATCACAGACATTTCACGGAGAAGCGTGCGATAAGTGGCCGTTCGGCGGGTCAGCGATACCCGTCGCGCAGCACCCGCCGCAAGACCTTGCCCGACGGCAACCGCGGAATGGCATCGACGAACACCACCCGGCTCGGGCGTTTGTAGGAGGACAGTCGCTCGCCCACCAGAGCGATCAATTCCGTTTCGCTCACCGGCTTTCCGGTCGTCACCGCCGCGACGACCGCCTCGCCGTTGACGCCGTCGGGGACGCCGAAAACCGCACAGTCCTGCACCGCCGGGTGCCCGTGCAGAATCGCCTCCACCTCGGCCGGCGCGACCTGGAATCCGCGGACCTTGATCATCTCCTTGAGCCGGTCGGTGATTCGCAGCCAGCCGCCGCTGTCCAGTTCACCGATGTCTCCGGTGCGGTACCAGCCATCGTCGAATGCGTCGGCCGTGGCGTCGTCGGGCAGGTAGCCGACCATCACCGAGTCCGAGCGCACCTGAATCTCGCCGCTCTCGGCAATGCGTACGCTCACCCCGGGTACCGGTTTACCCACGGTGTCCAACCGCGCGTCACCGGTGGGGCAACAGGCGATCACCGGCAGCTCGCTGGCACCGTAGGCCGACACCCACGGCACACCGATCCTCTCGGTCACGGTGTCGGCGACACTCTTGGTCACCGGTGTGGCGCACCACATGATGTAGTGCAGGGAAGACAGGTCGAAGCTCTCCAGGCGCGGGTGCGCGGCGATGGCCAAAGCGATGGGCGCAACGGCCATTTCGATGGTGATCCGGTCGTCTTGGATATGCGACAGCATGCGGTCGACATCGAAGCGCGGATGTAGCCGCATCCAGGCCCCGGTGTCCAGGACGGTGGCGATGTTGAGCAGCCCGAGAATGTGCGAGGGCGGCGTCATGATCTGCATGCGGTCATCGGCCGTGAGGCCCAGCGCGCTCCGCCAGTGCCGCACCGCGGTGGCGAAACCTGCATGCGAGTGCCGCACGGCCTTGGGCAGTCCGGTGGTTCCGGAGCTGAACACGAACAGGGCATCGGCACCGGGTGGGACCGGCGGCCATTCACGGTGGGCCGGGGCGATCGACTCGTCCAGGTGCAGCATCGGCAGAAGATCGGCCAGCACCGCGGCGTCGCCGACCCCCAGCACCGGCGCCGTCAGGTCCAGCGCGTGGGCCACCTCGGCTGGTTTCCAACTCGGGCTCATCAGCACCACGGCAGCGCCGAGCCGCCAGATCGCCCGCAGGGCAACGACGAACTCGGGCCGATTCGACGACATCAACGCCACCCGATCACCGGCTGTCACGCCCCGCGCGGCCAGCACCGCGGCCATCCCATCGGACAGCGCGTCCAGCTCTGCCATGCTGTACTGGCGGACCCCGAACGCAAGGACCGGTTCGTTCACTGCAGCCATCAATCGGTTATCTTATCCGTAATGGAGAATGTTATTCTCCATTTGTCAGAATCCGACGCCCAGGAGAGTTTGATGACGGCCGAACCAGTGCCCGCCGACGAAGTGACGATCCTGCTCGACGGTGCCCGCACCACCATCCTGCCGGTCGCCGGGGACACGCTACTGGAGACCGCCCGCCGCGCCGGCTTGACACCCCCGTTCGCCTGCGAGGCCGGCAACTGCGGCACCTGCATCGCCAAACTCAGCGAGGGCAGCGCGACCATGAAGGTCAATGACGCGCTCGACGACGACGAGGTCGAAGAGGGTTATGTGCTGACGTGCCAGGCGATCCCGGATCCGGGCCCGCTGACGGTGAATTACGACGACTGAGCCGCCTGGAAGACCGGCGCGGGCCGATACTCCGGGGCGAAGCCGTCGATCTTGATCGGGCTGGCCACCAGCCGGAAATCGCCGGCCTGCACCACCAGATCCGGAGTGGCTTCCAGCGCCTCGGGCAATGACCGCACCGCGGCGGCCGGAATACCCAGCAGTGTGAGCCGCCGCTCCCAGTTGACCGCGGTGTCACCGGCCAGCGCCGCGGTCACCGCGGTGAGCACGTCCTCACGTGCGGCAGCCCGCTGCGCCATCGTCGCGAAGCCGGTCACCCCCGCCTCAGCCGCGAACGACCTCCAAAACCCGTCGTGGGTGATGAACAAGGCCAGATAGCCGTCGGCAGTCGGGAAGAGCTGCGCGGGAACGTAATAGGAGTGCGCCCCGAAGGGATACCGTTTCGGGGCGGTACCGTCGTTGAGGTACGCCGCGGCCCGGTAGTTCAGCTGCGAGAGCATCACGTCGCGCAGGCACACGTCCACCTGCCCGCCCCGCCCGGAGACGATCTGCGCCAGCAGCCCCAGTGCGGCCGTCAGCCCGGTCGAGTTGTCCGCCGCCGAGTATCCGGGCAGTGTCGGCGGACCGTCGGGATCACCGGTCATTGCCGCCACCCCGGTCGCGGCCTGGATGACATAGTCGAAGGCCGGGTCGTCGCCGCCGTGCAGGCCGTATCCGGTGAGCGCGACACACACGATCTGCTCGTTGTGCCGGCGCAGATGCTGATAGGTCAGCCCGAGCTTCTTGATCGCCGACGGTTTCATGTTGACCAGCAGCGCATGCGAATCCGACACCAGCTCGCCGAGTTTGGTCTGCCCCTCGGCCGAGCGCAGATCCAGGCACACGCTGCGCTTGTTGCGGTTGAGGCTGGCGAAATAGCTGTCGCTGACCTGCCGGGAGATCTCACCGCCGGGCGGTTCCACCTTGATGACCTCGGCGCCGAGATCGGCGAGCAGCATGGTGGCGTACGGACCGGCCAGCATGACACCGACCTCGATGATCCGGATGCCGGATAGCGGACCCGTCACTGTCGCACTCTTCTCTTCGAGCAAGCGCTCATCGGACCTGCTTGGCGAGCTCGGCGATCACCTCACGGGTCCGGTACTTGGACGCGATCAACTCGTCACGGGTGTCCCCGATCGGCAGTAGCCGTACCGACAGATCCGTGACGCCGGCATCGGCGAAGGCTTTGAACCGCTTGAGGATCGACTCCTCGTCTCCCGCGGCACACAGATCACCGACGGTGCGGGCATCGCCACGGTCGAGCAGTCGCTGATAGTTCGGCGAGGTCTCGGCCTCGGCCAGGATCCGGTTGGCGCGATCCTTCGCCGAGTCGATCTCGGAGTTCGCGCACAGCGTCACCGGGATGCCGGCCACGATGCGGGGCGCGGGCTTGCCTGCCCCGGCCGCCGCCTTGTTGATCTTGGGAGCGATGTGCTCGCCGATGGCCTTCTCGTCGGCCATCCACAGCGATGTCCCGTCGGCGTGCTCACCGGCGATCTGCAGCATCACCGGGCCGAGCGCGGCCACCAGCACCGGCATCGGCGACTCGGCGGCCAGCGCGGTGGGGTTGTGCACGGTGAAGTGATCGTTCTCCACGTCGACCGGACCGGGTCCCGCGATGGCCGCGTTGAACACCTGCAGATAGTCGCGGGTGTAGGCGGCGGGCTTGTCATAGGGCAACCCGAGCATGTCCCGGATGATCCAATGGTGCGACGGTCCCACCCCCAGGGCCAGTCGACCATTCGAGATGGCGTGCACCGAGAGTGCCTGGCGCGCCAGTGCAATGGGATGCTGAGCCTGCAGCGGCACCACCGCGGTGCCCAGTTCGATGCGGGTGCTGTGCGAGGCCATCAGCGACACCATGGTCAGCAGGTCGAAATCGTCGGGCACCTGCGGCATCCATGCGGTGGCCAGACCGGCCGAGTCGGCCCACTCGATATCGGAGACCAGCTTTTTGACCTTGCGGGACATGTCGCCGCGCTCGGCCCCGATCATCACGCCCAGTCTCATGATGCGTGTTCCCCTGCCTTCTCCGTCAGCGCCCGCACCTCGGTCACCAGGGTCTCCAGCGCGGTACCGGTCGGGAACACCGCGGCCGCACCGGCGTCGAGCAGTTTCTGCACGTCCGATTCCGGGATGGTCCCGCCCACCACGACGGCGATGTCACCGGCATCGGCGGCGCGCAACGCGTCGACGGTGCGCTTGGTCATCGCCACGTGCGCCCCGGACAGAATCGAAAGGCCGACCAGGGCAACGTCTTCCTGCAGGGCGATGGACACGATGTCCTCGATGCGCTGCCGGATGCCGGTGTAGATGACCTCGAAACCGGCATCGCGCAAGGTGCGGGCGACGATCTTGGCACCGCGATCGTGACCGTCCAGACCGGGCTTGGCGACCAGCACTCGTGTCGCCATGTCAGAACACCACCGGTTGCACGAACTCGCCCCACACTGCCTTGAGCGCCGAGACCATCTCCCCGACCGTGCAGTAGGCGCCTGCGCAATCGATCAGCTTGTGCATCAGGTTGTCATCTCCCTCGGCCGCGCGTGACAGCGCAGCAAGCGCCTCTTTGACCGCGACGTCATCACGGTCGGCCTTGACCTTCGCCAGTCGCGCGAGTTGCTTGTCGCGCCCCTCGGCGTCGAGTTCGTAGGTGGCCAGATCCGGTGCCGGTTCGTCGACGACGAACTTGTTCACTCCGACCACCGGCCGTTGACCCGACTCCACCTCGTTGTGGATCTTGAACGCCTCGTCGGCGATCAGACCCTGCAGGTACCCGTCCTCGATGCAGCGCACCATGCCGCCGTGCTGCTCAAGGTCGTGCATGATCTCGACGATCTTCGCCTCGGTGGCGTCGGTGAGCGCCTCGACGAAGTACGAACCACCCAGCGGGTCGGCCACTTTCGTGACACCGGTCTCGTAGGCCAGGATCTGTTGGGTGCGCAGTGCCAGCGTCGCCGATTCCTCGGACGGCAGTGCGAACGGCTCATCCCAGGCGGCGGTGAACATCGACTGCACACCACCGAGCACCGAGGCCAGCGCCTCATAGGCGACGCGCACCAGGTTGTTCTGGGCCTGTGGTGCGTACAGGGACGCTCCCCCGGATACGCAGCCGAACCGGAACATCGCGGCCTTGTCGGTGGTGGCGCCGTATCGCTCACGCACGATGGTGGCCCAGCGCCGTCGGCCGGCGCGGTATTTGGCGATCTCCTCGAAGAAGTCGCCGTGGGTGTAGAAGAAGAACGAGATCTGCGGGGCGAACTTGTCGATGGTCATGCGGCCGCGCTCGACGACGGTGTCGCAATAGGTGACGCCGTCGGCCAGTGTGAAAGCCATCTCCTGTACGGCGTTGGCGCCGGCGTCGCGGAAGTGCGCGCCGGCCACCGAGATCGCGTTGAACCGCGGAACTTCGGCGGCGCAGAACTCGATGGTGTCCGCGATCAGCCGCAGCGACGGCTCGGGCGGCCAGATCCAGGTTCCCCGCGACGCGTACTCCTTGAGGATGTCGTTCTGAATGGTGCCGGTCAGCATCCGTCGCGGCACACCCTTCTTCTCCGCGGCGGCAACATAGAAGGCCAGCAGGATCGCGGCGGTGCCGTTGATGGTGAAGCTGGTACTGATCTTGTCCAGCGGGATGCCGTCGAACAGGATCTCGGCATCGGCGAGGGTGTCCACCGCGACGCCCACCCGGCCGACTTCCTCGCCGTACTCGGGATCGTCGGAGTCGTATCCGCACTGCGTCGGCAGATCCAATGCCACCGAGAGACCGGTGCCGCCCTGGTCGAGCAGGTACCGGTAGCGCGCATTGGACTCTTCGGCGGTGCCGAAGCCCGAGTACTGCCGGAATGTCCAGGTCTTGCCGCGGTAGCCGGAGGCGAAGTTGCCGCGGGTGAACGGATACTCGCCGGGCGCGGGCGGATCTGCCGCGCGATCGGCGGGGCCGTATACCGGGGCCAGCGGGATCCCAGAGGGCGTGACTACCGGGGAGTCGGATTGGTCGTTCATCATTGGATAACGTACTTGCTCAAAATGAGAATGCCAATACCGCTGGCTGAAAACATGCACCGTGACGGCCTGCCAGCCGCCCGCAAGCCCGTATCGGCCACGCCCCGACAGCACCCCGGCGGCACGTCATCCCAGCACATGAGCGATTATGACACTTGCTGAAAATGAGAATGCCAATACCATCAGGGGTAGCAAGACCCCTTCCGTCCGAGGAGTCAGTATGTCCAGCGAGCAACGTCCGCTTGCCGATCGCACCCTGGTGGTGTCCGGCGGCAGCCGCGGTATCGGGCTGGCCATCGCCCTAGGCGCCGCCAAGCAGGGCGCCAATGTGGTGCTGTTGGCCAAGACTGCCGAACCCCACCCGAAGCTGCCGGGAACCGTGCACACCGCGGTGGCCGATGTGGAGGCCGTCGGCGCCAAGGCGGTGGCCGTTGTCGGCGATGTCCGCAAGGAGGACGACGTCCAGCGGGCCATCGACACCGCAGTGCAGACCTTTGGCGGCGTCGACATCGTCATCAACAACGCCAGCGCCATCGCCACCGAGCCCACCGAGGCGCTGGCGGCCAAGAAGTTCGATCTGATGATGGACATCAATGTGCGCGGCACGTTCCTGCTGACCAAGGCCGCGCTGCCGCACCTGCGGAAATCTGCGAACGCCCACGTGATCACGTTGGCGCCGCCGCTGAACCTCAACCCGCACTGGCTGGGCGCGCACCCCGTCTACACGGTGTCCAAGTACGGCATGACGCTGCTCTCGTTGGGCTGGGCCGAGGAGTATCAGGACTCCGGTATCGGGTTCAGCTGCCTGTGGCCGCAGACCTATATCGCGACCTCGGCGGTGACGAACCTCGCCGACGGCGATCACCTGGCATCGTCGTCGCGCAGCCCGGAGATCATGGCCGACGCCGCGACGCAGATCCTCATCGGACCGGCCAAGGACGCCAACGGCCAGACCTACATCGACGCCGATGTCCTGGCCGCCGCGGGAATCACCGACCTGTCCCGGTACGGCGGTGGCGACGACCCCATCTGGGATATCTTCGTAGACAAGAAAATGAACGACAAATCATGAGTATCTCGCTGCTGCTGGAGATGGCATCCTCGACCGACCCGGACCGCACCGCGGTGGTATCGGGCGACCTGAGGTTGACCACCGGCGACTTGAGCGCCCTCGCCGACGGGGGCGCTGCCGTGGTCACCGCCGCGGGCGCCCAGCATGTCGCCTATGTCGGCGCGGGCGGCGCCCTGCTCCCCCTGCTGTTGTTCGCCTCGGCGCGGGCCGGTGTGCCGGTGACCCCGTTGAACTACCGGCTGAGCAGCGACGGACTGCGCGCCCTCATCTCCCGGTTGCCCGATCCGCTGGTCGTGGTCGACGACGAGTACCGCGACGCCGTCGGCGACGGATTCCGGGTGATCGGGTCCGCGGAGTTCCTCGCTGCGGCCCGCCACGAGCACCCAGCACCGGAGGACATGGCGTTCCCCGATCCCGACTCGGTCGGCGTGGTGCTGTTCACCTCGGGCACCACATCGGCGCCGAAAGCCGTTGAGCTCACCCACAACAACCTGACCAGCTACATCACCGGCACGGTGGAGTTCGGGTCGGCCGAGCCCGATGATGCCGCGTTGATCTGCGTGCCGCCCTATCACATCGCCGGGGTCTCGGCTGCCCTGTCCAACCTGTATGCCGGGCGAAAGATGGTGTACCTGACCCAGTTCGATGCCCGTGAGTGGGTGCGCCTGGTCGCGGCCGAGGGCGTCACCTCGGCCACCGTGGTACCGACCATGCTGGATCGCATCGTCACCGTGTTGGAAGCTCAGAACGCTGCCCTGCCCACCCTGCGCACCCTTGCCTATGGCGGATCCAAGGTGGCACTTCCCTTGGTGCGCAAGGCACTTGAACTGCTGCCCGCGGTCGGCTTCGTCAACGCCTACGGCCTCACCGAGACGAGTTCGACGATCGCGGTGCTCACCCCCGACGATCATCGGGTCGCCCTGGGCTCGGACGACGAGGCCGTCGCCAAGCGGCTCGGCTCGGTCGGCCAGCCGGTGCCCAGCATCGAGGTGCAGATCCGCGCCGAGGACGGAACCGTCCTGGGCCCAGGCGAAACCGGGGAACTGTTCGTGCGCGGCGAGCAGGTGTCCGGCCGCTACACCGGTATCGGTTCGGTGCTCGACGCCCACGGCTGGTTTCCCACCAAGGATGTGGCCACCCTCGACGAGGACGGCTACCTCTACATCGGTGGACGATCCGATGACACCATCATCCGCGGCGGCGAGAACATCGCGCCCGCCGAGATCGAAGATGTGCTCGTCGAACACCCGGATGTGCGTGACTGCGCGGTGGTGGGCCCCGAGGACCCGGAGTGGGGCCAGATCATCGTCGCGGTCGTGGTCCCCGCGGCCGGTGCCGAACCGCAACCGGAGGAACTCAGGGATTTCGTCCGCGCGCAGCTGCGCGGATCCCGCACCCCGGACCGGGTGGTTTTCCGCGACGAGTTGCCCACCAACGCGACCGGCAAGGTGCTGCGCCGTGAACTCGTCAGCGAACTGAACGCAAAGGAGCCCGCATGATCAAGAACGGCACCCGCCTGCAGAGCCAGGTGTGCGACACCCAGATCATTGTGGTGCGCGCCTCCGAGGGCCTCGACGACCTGCGCGCCGGCGGCGCGCCGCTGATCCCGGTCGGCGACACCCCCGATGCGGGGCTCACGCTGGATCCCGCATTGTCCGACGGCAACCTGATGGGCAAGCGCTATGTCGACGACAGCGGTGCGGAAATCCTGGTGACCAAGGCCGGTGCGGGCACGCTCAGCATCGGCAGCACCCCGTTGGCGATCAAGGAGGCCAAGCCGCTGCCCGCCAGCGACTAGTTCTCAAGCCTGGCTAAGCTCCGGAGATGACGACCATCAGCAAGTCGCGCTCTCTCGGGGTGGTGACCGCGGCCTACGTGGTCGCCGTCGCGGTGGCGGTGGCGTGGCTGTGGCTGGGCCCCAGCACCGACCGACTCTGGCTCGACACCCTGATCGCCGATCTGCTGGCAACGGTGACGATCTTCGTCTTCAGCCGGGCGTACCGGAATTCCAGCTTCTACGACGCCTATTGGAGCGTCATCCCACCGCTGCTGTTGTTCTACTGGTGGTATCGCAGTACCGATGTCGACCTGCTGCGCGTCTGGCTCATCACCGTCGTGGTGATGTTGTGGGCGATCCGGTTGACCGCGAACTGGGTCTACGCGTTCCCGGGTCTGCACCACGAGGACTGGCGCTACCCGATGTTCAAGCAGCGCGCCGGCCGCTTCGAGATCCTGGCCGACCTGGTGGCCATCCATCTGATCCCGACACTGCAGGTCTTCCTGGCCATGGTGCCGGTGTACGTCGCGGTGACTCGGCCGGGTCCAGGACTGGTGTGGTTGACCTGGATCGCCTTCGTGGTGGGGCTGGCCGCGGTGGCGCTGGAGCTCGTCGCCGATGTGCAGATGCATCGATTCGTCGCGGAGCGCCGCAGCGGTGCGGCCATGGATCGTGGGTTGTGGAGTTGGTCGCGGCACCCGAACTACTTCGGGGAGTTCAGCTTTTGGTCGGCGCTGGCCCTCTTCGGTATTGCGGCGGCGCCGGCTGATTGGTGGTGGCTGATCCTCGGCGCGCTCGCCATCTTGGCGATGTTCCTCGGGGCGAGTATCCCGATGATGGAAGAACGCAGTTTGGCACGCCGTCCCGCCTACCAGGATGTGGTGGACCGGGTCTCGCGGTTCGTGCCCTGGCCCCCGAAACGCGAGAAGCCCCCAAGCCGCGAGCGCGCGTCCCGCTCGGTGTGACACTGAGCGGGACGCGCGCTCGCAGCGGCGGTCAGTAGGTGGGAACGAACACGTTGTTGATCCAGACGCCCCAATGGTTCCAGCCGGCATCCCAGACCTGCGGGTTGCCCTGCGCCCAGGCCGGGTCCATGGGCTTCGGCGGCGCCCACGCCGGTGCGGTGCCCACGCTGGGACCGGCCGGCGGGACGGGCGGCATCGGGGCGGGTTCGGCGAATGCGGAGCCCGCCAAGGCGATCGGGCCGGCCAAAAGGCCACCGGCGATGGCGGCTCCGGCGATCAACTTCTTGACATTCATGACGCGATCCTCTTTCTGAGCACCTACGAGCGGTTGCCTCGTTGCAACCTGAACTCGAAATAAGTACCGCTTCCACGGGCCAACCAAACGCACGCGACCGTGTGATCCGCGCCATCCGATCGGTCCCAAGCCACGCCGACCGACCTAGCCGACCGGCTACGCTGGCCGCGTGAGCACCGAGGGCAGACTGACGCCGACCGCCTACAGCGCCGCACAGACCCGCGTCATCACCGCCGCCCTGGACCTGTTCGGCGCGCACGGTGTCAGCGGCACCTCCCTGCAGATGATCGCCGATGCCATCGGAGTCACGAAAGCCGCTGTCTACCACCAATTCAAGAGCAAGGACGACGTCGTGATCGCGGTCGCCGAGACCGAGCTCGCCGCGCTGCAGGACGCCCTGGACGCCGCCGAGGAAGAGCCCGACCAGGTGACCGCCCGCGACGTGCTGCTCAACCGTGTCGTCGACATGGCGGTCAGCCGCCGCCAGCTCACCGGGGTCCTGCAGTTCGACCCGGTGGTGGTGCGCCTGCTGGCCGAGCACCAACCCTTCGCGCGATTCATCGAACGGCTATACCAGGTGCTGCTCGGCGGCGGCGTCGGTGTCGAAGCCCGGGTCAATGCGGCGGTCATGTCCGGCGCGCTCAGCGCGGCGGTGATGCACCCGCTGGTCACCGATGTCGACGATGACACCCTGCGCACTCAGATCCTCAAGGTCACCCGCCGGATTCTCGACCTGCCTCAGGCGTGACGGCTGGTCACTCCCCCGTCGACCACCAGTTAGGTGCCGGTGATGAACGACGCCTTCGGTGACATCAGGAACGCCACCGCCGCGGCCACCTCCTCGGGGTCGCCGATACGGCCCAGCGGTGCGGCAGCCACGAAACTCTCGCGGACCTCGTCGACGTCCAGCGCGATCTGCAGCATCGGGGTGCGGATGAAGCCTCGGCACACGGCGTTGATGCGGATGCCGGACGGGCCGAGCTGAGCGGCCATCGACCGGGTCAGTCCGAGCAGCCCGGCCTTGGACGCGCAGTAGGCCGGGATGAACGGATTGGCCGTCAGCCCTTCGATACTCGAGATGCCGACGACCGCGGGCGTACCACCGGCACGGGCGCTGGCCTCCAGTTGCGGCAACAGCTGCTGCACCAGCATCGCCTGCGCACGCAGGTTCACATCGAGCACCGCATCCCAGGATTCCACGGTGTAGGCGCCCACCGGTTCCGGGATCACCCGACCCGCGGCATGCACCAGGCCGTCGACCCCGTCGAGCCTCTGGATCGCCGCCGCCGTCGCCGCGGTGTCCGTGACGTCGACGACGGCACCGGGCATCCCCAGATCGGCGGCCACCGCGGTGACCTCGGGCGCGAGATCCCATAAGACGACTTGCCGCCCGTCGGCGACCAGCGCCTGCGCGCTGGCCCGACCGATACCCGATGCCGCCCCGGTGACCACCACTGCTGCCATGGGCAGAACCTAGGTCAGCAGGTGCGGCGTCCGTGTGGTTTTGCGCCACGCGCCGCCCGGACGACGTCATCGGTGAAGCGTTCGAGCAGCACGGCCTGGGTGGCGGCCAGGTGCTTGCGCGCGACGCGTTCAGCCTCGGATGCGTTACCCGCCGCGATCACGTCGACCAGCCTGCGGTGGGTGCGCACGGCGCCGCGCGCCTGCGCCGGTGACGGGTACTCGCCGCGCGTGACGACATAGTCGGCCCACTTCTCCTCCTGCGCCGACCACAGCGCGACCAGGCTGCCCACCACGTACCGCACGGTGGCATTCGGGGTGTATTCGACGACCAGATCATGGAATTCACGTGCGATGCGGGTGAAGGCGGCGCCATCGGCGACGGCCTGCGCGGATGCGTCGACATTGCGGGTGAGGACCGGCACCACCGTCTTGAGCCGATCCGCACGACGTGCCACCTCGGCCACACACAGCGGTTCGAGCAGCTGCAGCCCGGCCGCCAGATCACCGAGCGACACGGCAGACCCCTGCAGCGCCAGACCGAGATGGTAGGCCGCCGACGATTCGTCGGGCCGGTGCACTTCGGCGCCGCCGACGCTGCCGCGGCGCACCGTCACCAACCCCTCGGTCTCCAGGATGCGCAGCGCCTCACGCACCGACGGATAGCTGACACCGAACTCGGTGACCAGCTGGTCCTGGGTCGGCAACCGGTCGGCGCCGGCCAGGATCCGGTCCCGCAGCTCACTCGCGACGGTCTCGGCGATGCGGTGTTGCGGGGTGCGCATGGAAAACAATACTAGCAATCCTTATAAGGATTGCCTACGATCGCGAACGTGGACTTCGACATGGGGCCGGACGCCGCCGCACTGCGCAGGGAGTTGCGCAGTCTGGTGAAAGCGCATATCGCCGAGGACTATCTGGGCGCCTTCACCGACAATCCGGATGATCTCGAGGTGGCCCAGGCCTTCTGCCGGCTGCTCGCCGAGCGCGGGCTGCTGTGCATGTCCTGGCCCACCGAATTCGGCGGACAGGCCGCATCCCCGTGGGAACAGACCGTGGTACGCGAGGAGATGTGGGCGCACCACGAACCCCGCGGCGCGCAGTACATGGGCGTCAACTGGGTCGGCCCGATCATCATGCGCCACGGCACCGCGGAGCAGCAGGCCCGACACCTGCCACCGATCGCGGCCGGCGACGTGATCTGGTGCCAGGGGTTCTCCGAGCCGGAGGCGGGTTCGGACCTGGCATCGCTGCGGACCTCGGCGGTGCGCGACGGAAACGGCTGGGTGATCAACGGACAGAAGATCTGGACGTCCTACGCGACGATGGCGCAGTGGTGCTTCCTGCTGGCCCGGACCTCCAGGCACGACAAGAAGCAAAGAGGCCTGACGATCTTCCTGGTGCCCATGTCGGATCCGGCGATCACCGTGCGCCCCATCCAGACCATGATGGGCCCGCACCACCTCAACGAGGTGTTCTTCGACGACCTGCGGGTCACCGACGCCGATGTGCTCGGCACCGTCGACGACGGCTGGACGGTGGTGCAGAGCGTGCTCGCGTTCGAGCGGGTCGGCATCGCCCGCTACGCGCGCTGCGAGCGGCTGCTACAACTCGCCCCGGAAGCCCTCGGCGAGTACTGGTCCGACCTGCCCGAGGAGTTGCGCGGCCGGTGGGCCCGGATGCTCACCCACTGCCGGCGCGCCCGGCTGATGGCCTACCGCCTGGTCGCGCTGCAGGCCGAGGGGCAGGTGCGCCCGACCGATTCGGCGGCATACCGCATTGCGGTCACCCGGCTCGACCAGGACAGCGCCGAGGTGCTGATGGAGATCATCGCCGCACTGCCCGAAGGGGTTTCGCGGATCTTCACCGCCGAGGTGGAGGACCACTGGCGCTACTCACAGCCCTCGACGGTGTCCTCCGGCAGTATCGAGATGCAACGCATCCTGCTGGCCCGCACCCTGTTGGCGGCATCGTGAACATCGACCTGAGCCCGGAGGCCCGGGAGTACGGCGCACAGGCGCTGCGCGCCTTCGAATCCGCCGGCGGTGATGCCCTGCTTCAGCGCGCCGAGGCCGATCCCGCCACCAGGGAGTCGCTCGTCGCCCCGGTACTCGACGAGCTGGGCGCCTGGGACCTGGAACCGCGCGGTGACACCGATTCGGCCGAGGCCGCCGCCGCGCTGTGCCGCAGTACGGGCTACTGGGGCCTGCCCTACCCGGTGGCCGAGCGGTTGTCCCGAGCAGGCGACATCGACTCCGACGGGCTCATCGTCGTCGCAGGCCCCGCCCCGGCCGCGACCATCGCCGGTGTCGACGGGCGTTGGACAACAGTCACATTGGACGGGCGGCGGGCACACGTAGCGGGCACCTCGGGCACCCGGACCGCCTTCGTCACCTCGCTGCGGCTCGATGCTCTCGACGATGCAGGTGCCGCAGACGTCGCCCTGGCGCTCGTGCTGCCCTGCTGGACGCTGCTCGGCATGCTGGACCGAGCCATGGAACTCACCATCGCGCACGTCACGCTGCGACAGCAGTTCGGCCAGCCGCTGGCGGGGTTCCAGAGTGTGCAGTTTCAGCTCACCGATGCCGAGGTGGAGCGCAGCGGCCTGGAGATGCTGGCCCGCTACGCGCTGTCCACCGTCACCGGGCCCGATGCCCTCGCCGACGCGCTCGCCCTGCGGCTGGCCGCATTGGAGGCCGCCGAGGTGGTGTTCCGGGTGGCGCATCAGTTGCATGGCGCCGTCGGATTCTGTGACGAGACCGTGCTGTCCTGGCTGTCGCGCTACAGCCAGCCGTTGCGGCGCCTGCCGCTGGGGCTCTCGGCGACGCGCGCGCACCTGACGGATCTGTTGGGCAGCCGCGGCCTGGCCGGACTGTACAGCGACGCAACATGACTGAGGACATCGATGCTTTCCGCGAACACGTCCGGCGTTGGTGCGCCGAGCACGTGCCCACCGATTGGCGCGCCGCCCAGACCGGCGTGAGCGATGACGAGTACGTGCGCTTCCAGAAGTCCTGGTTCGCCGAGTTGCACAGCGCGGGGTTCGCGGTGCCGCACTGGCCGCCCGAGTGGGGCGGCGGCATGTCGGTGGCCGAACAGATCGTGCTGTACTCCGAACTGGCCGCACACGACGCGCCGCGGCTGGTGCTCGCCTTCGTCGGCATCCACCATGCCGCCTCGACGTTGCTGGCCGCGGGCACCGAGGACCAGCGCCGCCGGCACCTCCCGGCAATTCTCGACGGCGAAATCTGGGTGCAGGGCTTCTCCGAGCCCGAAGCCGGCTCCGATCTCGCCGCGTTGCGCACCACCGCGCGGCGCGCGGGTGACGAATTCGTGGTCAACGGCCAGAAGGTCTGGGCCAGCGGCGGCCTCCACGCCGACTGGTGCCTGCTGCTGGCCCGCACCGATCCGGACGCCAAGAAACGGCACGGCATCTCGTATTTCCTGATGGACATGACATCACCGGGGATCGAGGTGCGTCCGATCAGACAGGCCACCGGCGAATCGCATTTCTGCGAGGTGTTCCTCAACGATGTGCGGATACCCGCTGCGAATCTGGTGGGCCCCGAGAACAAGGGTTGGCAGGTCGCCCAGGAGACACTCGGCGCCGAGCGGGGAATGACCATGCTCGAGCTTGCCGAGCGACTCGGCAATGCCGGCTTCCGCTGGCTGGTCGCCGAATGCGAACGCGCCGGTGTGCTCACCGATTCGCTGGTGGCAGACCGGCTTGCGCAGTTCGAGATCGAGATCACCGGGTTGCGCGGGCTGTGCCGCGAGCTTGTCGAGGGGCGAAGCGACGGCCCGGCCGACGCCTCGGTGGTCAAGTTGTTCTACAGCGAACTGCTGCAACGGCTCACCGACTTCGGTGCCGAGATCAGCGGGCTGGCCGGGCACACCGTGCTGGCCAAGCCGATATCCAGCGGTTGGGAGTCCGGCGCCTGGGTGCTCGACTTCATCGGATCCTGGGAATGGACCATCCCGGGCGGTGCCAGCGAAATCCAGCGCACCATCATCGGTGAGCGCGGACTGGGACTGCCCCGTGAACCGGCGGGAGCATGATGACACGCGAGTTCGCCGACCTGCACGCCGAACTGCGTTCAGTGGCCAGGAGCCTGCTGGCTGCCGGACAGCCGGAATGGACGGTGATCGCCCAGGCGGGCTGGCCGGGTCTGGAGATCACCGAGTCACTCGGCGGGGCCGGGGTGTCATTCGCCGAAACCGCGGTCGTGGGCGAGGAACTCGGGCGGGCCGCTGCCCGCACCAGCCACCTCGGGGGCAGCCTCGGCATCGGCGCGCTGCTCGCATTACCCCCGGACACCGCGCGCGATCATGCACTGGTCGGCGCCGCCGAGGGCACGGAGTTACCCGTCGCCGTGCTCAGCACCGGGGAACGCGCCGATATCGGGTTCACGCTCGCGGCGAACGGGCTCAATGGCACAGCCGATTTCGTGCCGGACGCCACTGAGGCCACCCGCCTGCTGATCCCGACCCTCGATTCCTCGGGGCGGCCGGTACTCGTCGATATCGAGTCGGACACGTCGGGGCTGACCGTCACGCCTCGCCCGACACTCGACGGCAGCCGTCGGCTTGCGTCGGTCACCGCGGATGCGGCCCAACCCAGCCAGGTCTGGCCGTTCCCGGCAACGCAGCAGCTGCTGAACCGCGCCACCGTGACCGTCGCCGCAGACTGCCTGGGGCTTGCCGAGGCCATGCTGGCCGCCACCGTCGACTATGTCCGGATACGCCACCAGTTCGGCCGTCCCATCGGGTCGTTCCAGGCGGTCAAACACGCCTGCGCGGACATGCTGGTGCAGATCCGGGTGACCCGCAGTCTCGTCGAGACCGCCGTCGACGCGGTGGCCGCGGATTCCGACGCGACCGCCGCGGCGTCCATGGCCAAGGCCTACGCTTCCGACACCGCGGTCGCGGTCGCGGGCAAGGCGATGCAGCTGCACGGCGGTATCGGCTACACCTGGGAGAGCGGGGTTCACGTCTATCTCAAACGGGCGACGCTGAACCGGTCGCTGTTCGGGTCGCCGACCGCGCACCGACGCGCACTGGCGGCCCGCCTGCGATAACGCTGCCGACCGCTGCAACATGTGCCATCGTGCTGCTATGCCTCGGGGGTCGATGCTCGCGCCGCTCCTGCTCACCGCGGCGGCGCTGATCTCGTGTTCGGTGCCGACCGATAGGAACCTCACCAGGGAGCAACTGCAGGACCAGATCGTCGAAAAGGTCACCCAACAGTCGGGCGCACCCCCGGATTCGGTCAGCTGCCCCGGTGACCTGACGGCAACCGTCGGTGCCAGCCTGGACTGCACGCTGGCCGATGGCGGGCAGCAGCGCCGGGTCAGTGTGACCGTGGGCGGGGCCGAGGGCGACCGGATCGAGCTGCACATCCAGCAGCGCATCGCCGAGAAGACCGTCACCGAACAGATTGCCGACCAGGTCAACCGGCAGATCGGACGGGCCCCGGAATGGGTGAGCTGTCCGGGCGACCTCAGCGCCGACAGCGGCGCCACGCTGCGCTGCGAACTGAGGGATTCAGGTCAGACCTACGGCGTGACCGTGACGACCGTCCACCGCGGAGGGGTGACCTTCGATATCCGGGTCGACCAGCAGCCGCAATAGCGGCAATTCACTGCGACACGACTGGATACCCACGTCTTGTTAGCCTGTCGGCATGCACCGACGGGCCGGACGCCGCGCCGGGTGGCTCAGCGTGGCACTCACGGTCGCGCTGCTGCTCACCGGCTGTGGCACCACCGTGCTCGACGGCCGTGCCGTGTCGATGCTCTGGGACCCCTCCCGCGCGGGTGGGCTGCCCGCCAGCGACGGCCCCAGCGGACCCCGCCCGGACGCGCCCGCACCGACCCGCACCGCGCAGAACAGCGATGGCGGCCCGGTGGATCGGCTCGCCCTGAGTGCGATCGACGATCTGGAGCAGTTCTGGTCGGAGAACTGGAACGGCGCGCTGACGGGCACCTTCTCGCCGGTGGCCTCGTTGGTGTCCTACGACGCCGCCGATCCGAACACCCCGCAGGTCTGCGGCAACGATCTCTTCGAATTGTCGAACGCCTTCTACTGCTATGGCGCCGATGTGATGGCCTGGGATCGCGGCGAATTCATCCCCGGGGCGGCGCAGTACTTCGGTGAGATGGGCGTCGTCGGCGTGATGGCCCACGAATACGGCCACGCCGTGCAGGCCAAGGCGCACCTGGTGGAGAAGTCCACCCCGGTGCTGGTCAAGGAACAGCAGGCGGATTGCTTCGCCGGCGTCTATCTGCACTGGGTGGCCGCCGGGAAGTCGCCGCGATTCACGTTGAGCACCGGCGATGGCCTCAATCACGTTCTGGCCGGTGCGATCTACATCCGTGACCCGTTGATGACGCAGGAGGAGGCGATCCTCACCGGGGATGCGCACGGATCCGCACTCGACCGGATCAGTGCTTTCCAGATCGGATTCAGCGGGAACGCCGATCAATGTGCGGCCATCGATATGGACGAGATCATCGAGCGCCAGGGCGACCTGCCGAAGTTCCTGTCCTACGACTCCTATGGTGATCCGGCCGCCGGAGACAGCGTCATCGATGCCGACCTGCTGGACAACCTGATGACCACACTCGGCGGCGTCTATTCCCCTGGCAGCCCTCCGGCGCTCAACCTGGAGATGGCCAGTTGCCCGGACGCGGAATCCATATCGCCGGCGGCGTACTGTCCCGCGACCAACACGATCAACGTCAATCTGCCTGCACTGCAGGAACTGGGCACCCCGAAATCCGAGGAGCAGGGTGTGCTGCTGCAGGGCGACAACACCGCTCTGTCGATTGTCACCTCCCGCTATGCGCTTGCCGTGCAACGGGAACGGGGCATTGCGCTGGAATCTCCGGTGACGGCGCTGCGCACCGCCTGCCTCACGGGGGTGGCGCAGGGTCGGATGGCCGAACCGGGAAGCCCGTTGACACTGTCCGCCGGTGATACCGACGAGGCGATCTCCGGGCTGCTCACCAACGGCCTGGCCGCCAGCGATGTCAACGGCGTCACGGCCACGGCCGGCTTCACCAGGATCCTGGCCTACCGGGCCGGGCTGTCCGGTGACCCCGAGCAGTGCTACCAAAGGTTCTCGGCATGACCGTGCCCCGGGTCGGCCAGATGTTCGGCCCCTACCAGCTGCAGGCGCTGATGGGTGTCGGCGGTATGGGTGAGGTGTACCGCGCCCGCGACACCACCAAGGGCAGGGTGGTGGCGCTGAAGCTGCTGCGACCCGAGCTGGCCGTCGACCCGGGTTTCCGGGAGCGGTTCCGGCGCGAGTCCCGGGTGGCCGCCCAGCTGCACGAACCGCACATCATCCCGGTGCACGACTTCGGCGAGATCGACGGTGTGCTCTATATCGACATGCGACTGGTGGATGGCCTGACACTGAAAGATGTACTGGCCCAGCAGGGACCATTGGGCCCCGGCCGCGTGGCCGCGATCATCTCGCAGGTGGGCGCGGCACTCGATGCCGCACACCACAATGGCCTGACGCACCGCGACGTGAAGCCCGAGAACGTGCTCCTCACCGGAGACGACTTCGCGTACCTGGTCGATTTCGGTATCGCCAGGGCCGGCGGTGACAGCGGTCTGACCAGTGCGGGCTCGGCGATCGGGTCATGCGCCTACATGGCCCCCGAACGCTTCACCGACGGCACCGTGGGGCCACCGGCGGATGTCTACTCGCTGGCCTGTCTGCTCTACGAACTGCTCACCGGAGCGCCACCGTTTCCCACCGGTGACCTGACCCGACTGATGAGCGCTCACCTGACGGCACCGCCGCCGCGCCCGAGTGCGCTGCGACCCGATATCCACCCGGCATTCGATGATGTGGTGACCTGGGGCTTGGCCAAGGACCCGGCGCACCGGTGCCCGTCGGCGGGCGCGTTGGCACACGCCACCACCGCCGCGGCCACCGCCACCCCGGCCGCAGCAGCCGCGGCCCCGACGGCCATCAAACCGATACCACCACAGCATCTTTCGGCAAAATCGCAGCCGCGGAGTCGACCCCGCACCTCCGTGGTCCTCGGCCTGACCGGCGCGCTCGCCCTCATCGCTCTCGGCACGCTGGCCTGGCTCGCCCTGGACGCCCCGGACCCCACCAGCGCCGGCACGCCGTCGACCGCCGCCGCACAGCTCGACGCGACATCGAGTGTGCGCACCCCGACGACACGGCGGGTGAGCACCACAGCGCAGATCCCGCGCGCCGGTCTACCCGGTTCCGATGCCCAGGGTTTCCGCGATCACCCGGGCGCTCGATGCGACTCCGGCCAGACCCCGGTCGCCCTCGGTCTCACCAGTCAGTCCGCGCTGGTGATCTGCCAGACCAGCTCGGGCGCCCTGCTGTATCGCGGTGTCCGCCTGAGTGACAACGCCGGTATCGAATTGGCCGGCGCACAGCCCACCGGCGACGGCTTCGATGTCGTCAACCCCAATGACGGCACGCGCTACCAGATCCGGGCCACCACCCTGACCATCGTGACTGCCGACGGCGAGGTCTACACCGAGCGGATGGAGCAGTATGCGTCCACACTGTGAGCGATCATGACCCGCCCCCCTGATCCCTCGCCGCAGCCGTGGTGGGCCCGCCCGGGTGGCGCGCCGACACCGGGCGAGCCACAGCGTGGCGGGCCCCGACATGGCGCCCCGCCGCCACCCCGTCAGGCGTATCCGCCTGCTCCACAGCAATACCCGCCGCCCCGCCCGCCGTATCCGGTCGCGCCGGGATATCCACCGCCGGCGCAACGCGTACCCCCGCCGCCCCGGCACCCGGCTCAACCGCAACGCCCGCCGGTCGTGATCGACCCCAATCGCTACACCCTGCCCCCGGGCGCACCGACGCCACACCGCGCGGCACCCACACGATCCGGGCCCGATCGGCGCACCGTGTTCATCGGCGCCGGGGTCGCCGTCGCGCTGGTGGTCGTCGCCCTTGGCGTGTGGCAGTTGCTGTTCCGTGACACGACCGTCATCCCGCTCGCGCAGGCCGAGGCCGGGGTTCGTGAGATCCTGACCGACCCGATCAACGGTTACGGCACCAACAGCATCAGCGCGCTGCGCTGCAATGACGGCAAGGACCCGTCGGCGACCAAGGGCGCAAGCTTCACCTGTGCCGTGGAGATCGACGGCACGGTGCGCCACGTGTACGTCGAATTCCAGGACGACAAGGGCACATTCGCGGTCGACGGCCCACGCTGAGAGATCAGGCGCCGGGACGCTTGTGCGGTGTCCCGTGCACTCCCTCGGCGTAGGCGGTCTCGGCGTGCTGGGTGAAGTCGATGCCGGACAGTTCGTCCTCACGGGTGACCCGGAACCCGACCGCCATGTCGATGATCTTGGCGAGCGCGAACGACACCGCGAACGCAAACACGGCGACCACCGCGATCGCGAGCGTCTGCTTACCCACCTGGGTGATCCCGCCGCCGTAGAACAGGCCCTGCGGCCCGCCCGACACCATCTCCGCGGCGAGCAATCCGATGAGGAAGGTGCCCACCACACCACCGACGAAGTGCACGCCGACCACGTCGAGCGAATCGTCGTAGCCGGCCTTGAACTTCCAGCCGATGGCAAATGAGCAGACCACCCCGGCGGCGATTCCGACGACGATGGCGCCGAGCGGAGAGACGAACCCGCACGAGGGGGTGATGGCGACCAGCCCGGCCACCACGCCGGACGCCGCGCCGAAGGTGGTCGGGTGACCGTCCCGGAACCGCTCCACGGCCAGCCAGCCGAGCATGCCGAGACATCCGGCCAACAGGGTGTTCAGGAAGATGACCGCGGCCTTGCCGTCGACGGCGAACGCCGACCCGGCGTTGAATCCGAACCAGCCGAACCACAGCAGGCCGACACCGAGCAGCACGAACGGCAGATTGTGCGGACGCATCGCGTCGGACTTGAACCCGATGCGCGGCCCGAGCACCAGGGCAAGCGCCAAAGCCGATGCTCCGGAGACGATTTCGACGACCAGCCCGCCCGCGTAATCCAGCGCGCCGAAGCTTGAGAGCCAGCCGCCGGGGCCCCAGACCCAGTGCGCCACCGGCGAGTACACCAGCAGGGTCCAGGCGGCCACGAACAACACCCAGGACGAGAATTTGGCACGGTCGGCGATGGCGCCGCTGACCAGGGCGGCGGTCAGGATCGCGAAGGCCAGCTGGAAGGTGACGAACAGGAGTTCGGGCACGTTCGAGCGGACCGCATCCAGGTCGATACCGGACAACCCGATGTGTTGCAGTCCGCCGATCAGTCCGCCCCCGGCGTCCGGGCCGAAGGCCAGGCTGTAGCCGGCGATCACCCAGGTCACGGTGACGACCGGGATGGCGATGAAGCTCATCATGATCATGTTGAGTACGCCGGACGAGCGCACCATGCCGCCGTAGAAGATGGCCAGTCCCGGGGTCATCAACAAGACCATTGCGGTGCTGACAAGCAGCCAGGCCGTGGCGGCCGGATCGATCTGCACGGGTACTCCTTCGTATCGCAAAACGCCCGGACGACTATGACACAGCGGTGCCGACCCGCTGCCGCATTTCACGCGCAGCGGCGACCTGGCGTTCGCCGGGCCTATATCGGGTACCTGAAGGCGATGGCTGACAATTCATGGACCGTGCAGATCGGCGAGATCGACGACCCGGGAAACACGGGAGTGCCCCCGGTGCCGACCGAGGTCTATCAGGGTGACGAAGAGGGCGCCCGCGCCGAGTACGCCGAGCGGTCGGGCGAGGCTCGGGAAAAGGGCTACCGCTATGTGATGCTGCGGCATACCGGTGCGGTGGTCGAGTGCTGGGGGACGCCGCCGGCCGCGGGGTGAGAACCGCCCTACTTAGGGCAAGCAGCAGACTCGGAAGTCTTTCGTTGTGCGGGCGGAGGGATTCGAACCCTCACGCTCTTCCGAGCACCGGCACCTAAAGCCGGCATGTCTGCCGTTCCATCACGCCCGCAAGCGGGGTTCAGACTACCGCCTCGCTGCGCGTATCTGGTTGTCGGTGGGCCGAACTAACGTCGGCTTCAGGCGGCAGGAGGCCCTATGCGCTCGATCGAAGATTTCAATACTGTGCGCGCGCTGATTGCCGCCGGATTGAACGATTGTGCGATCGCGCGACAGACGGGGATACCCCGGCGCACCGTCTGCGGTTGGCGGAACAACCCCAGTTCGATCACACCTCGCGACAGCTGTAGCGGCCACGACTACAGCCTGCTGCCGTCGGATGCGTACAGCTATCTCTTGGGGATGTACCTCGGCGACGGATACATCAGCCGGTGTCGCTCCGTGTGGCGACTCCGGGTGACGCTCGACAAGAAATACCCCGGAATCATCGAAAGCTGCTGTACCGCGATCGACAAGATCATGCTCGGCCAACACGCGGCGGTACTGCCCCGAAAGACCGGTTGCGTCGACGTGTCGCTCTTCTCCAAACACTGGCCCTGCCTGTTTCCGCAACACGGAGCCGGCCCCAAGCACCTCCGCCCGATCGTCCTGCAGCCCTGGCAACAAGCACACGTCGACGCCGCCACCGAGGAGTTCGTCCGCGGCCTCATCCACAGCGACGGTTGTCGGGTGGTGGCCAACGACCGCGGGGTCGCCAGCGTCCGCTACCACTTCACCAACCACTCCGCTGACATCCGCAAGCTGTTCTGCGCGGCTCTCGACGCACTGGGCATCCCGTGGACCCAGAACAGCCGCTACATGATCGCGGTCTACCGCAAAGCCGCCACCGCACGTCTCGATGAGTTCGTCGGCCCAAAGGCCTGAATCGGCGGGCGGTAAAGTCGACCCATGTCCACTACACGACGTAGGAGACCGGCGCTCATCGCGCTGGCCGCCCTCGGCGCCGGCGGCTGCCTGCTGCTGGCGTGGTGGCAGTGGACCCGCTACGAGTCCAACTCGGGCACGTTCCTCAACCTCGGGTACGCCCTGCAGTGGCCGATGTTCGCCGCGTTCTGTGTCTACGCCTACTTCAAGTTCGTCCGCCTGGAGGACGCCCCGCCGACGTACGACACGAACGACACCGAGCGCCCCACCGAGATCCCGGCCGGCCTGCTTCCCGAGCGCCCCAAGGCCGCGGCGCCCGCCGAGGACGATCCCACGCTGCGCGAGTACAACGCCTACCTCGCCGAACTCGCGAAATCCGAAACCCCTGACGACAGGACCACCACATGAGCACGCCCGAGACCCCCGCCCCCGCTGACAGCCAGGAGCCGCTGGTTCCACTGTCATCCATCCAGAAGGCGCTGGCCAGCTACCGGGTGCTGGCCTGGGCGACCGGACTCTGGCTCATCGCGCTCTGCTACGAGATGGTGCGCAAATACGGGTTCGGCGACGACTCGCTGAGCTGGATCGCCGTGGTGCACGGCTGGGTGTACTTCGCCTACCTGATCGCCACCGCGAACCTGGCGGTGAAGGTCCGCTGGCCGCTGGGCCGCGCACTCGGCACCCTGATCTCCGGGACCGTTCCCGTCCTGGGCCTCATCGTCGAGCATTTCCAGACACAAGACGTGAAGAAGCGCTTCGGTCTGTGACCTCGGTTTCCTGACGCACCGCCGGGATCAACAGCGTCAGCACCGCGGACAATGCGGACACCGACGCCGCGACGATCAGCGCGACCCGGAACCCGTCCAGGCTCGGCACCTCGTGCCCACCCGCGGTCATCGTCATCGCCGCCAGGATGGCGCCGAGCACCGCACTGGAGATCGACGTGCCCAGCGAGCGCGCCAACGCGTTGAGACCGTTGGCGGCCGCGGTCTCCGACATCGGGACGGCGGCGTTGATCAGCGCGGGCATCGACGCGTAGGCGAAGCCCACGCCGACGCTGATGAGCACGTTGAGCGCGAGCACCTGCGGACCACTGCCGAGCAGCCAGAGGCCGGACAGGTAGGACGCGGCGATGATCACGCAGCCGGCGAACAGGGTGAAACGCGGGCCGCGAGCCCCGGCCACCCGAGCGGCGATCGGTGCCATCACCATCATCGCCAGCCCACCCGGCGCCATCCACAGACCCGCCTCCAGCATCGACATCCCGAGGCCGTACCCCGTGTCGGTGGGCAGTTCCAGCACCTGCGGCGCGATCAGCGTCAGCGCGAACATCGCGAAACCCACGCCGACCGAGGCGATATTGGTGAGCAATACCGGCGGCCGGATCGAGGTGCGCAAGTCGACGATCGGTGAGTCGAAGTGCAGCTGCCACATCACGAAGACGGCGAACACCACCACCGATGCGCCGAACATCCCGACGGTGACACCCGACATCCAGCCCCAGTCCCGCCCCTTGGTGATACCGAGCAGCAGGGTCACCAGGCCGATGGCGAGCAGCAGTGCACCCAGCGGATCGATCCGGTCGTTCGACGACGCGGGCACCTCGGGCACCAGGACGACGAAGAGCACCAGCAGCACGACGCCGAGACCGGCGGCGCACCAGAACAACACGTGCCAACTGAACTGCTGGGCGATCGCGGCCGAGAGCGGCAATCCGAGCGCGCCACCGACCCCCAGCGAGGAACTCATCAAGCCCATCGCGCTGCCGACCCGGCTCGCGGGCACCGAGGCCCGCAGCACACTGATGCCCAGCGGGATGATCGGGATGCCCAGCCCCTGCAGCCCGCGCCCGATCACGAACGGGATGAGCGAGGTGCTCAGCGCCGACACCACCGAACCGGCGACCAATATCGAGGCGCAGAGGATCAGCATGGGTTTCGGGCCGTAGAGATCGCCGAGGCGCCCGAACACCGGGGTGGTGACCGCCGCGGTCAGCAGCGTGGCGGTGATGGCCCAGGACGCGTTGGAACCGCTGGCGTGCAACAGCTTCGGTAGCTCAGGAATGAGCGGGATGATCAGGGTCTGCATCAGCGAGACGCTGATACCGGCCGCGCACAACACGGCGATCAGAACGCCGGGATGGGCCGATGACGGCCGTCGCTGCTCGGTGGAGACCACGGCCGCGAGCATGACACGTTAGTTGCGCTATACAAAATTTCGGCCCGGGCCCACAGTGCGGCGAAACTCGCGTACCGGTCGTCCCCGCGCGGGGATGTGCAACGGGTACGCGAGTTTCGCCCGAAAAAGTGGTGGAGAGCGCTACCCCAGCGCGCGCAGCGCGGGCACCAGCAGGGCCAGCGCCCGACCGCGGTGCGACGCGGCGTCCTTCTGCGCCGGTGTCAGCTCGGCCGCGGAGAGTTCCGAACCGGCCGGCACGAAGATCGGGTCATAGCCGAACCCGCCGGCACCGCGTGGCGCACGCGCGATCGCCCCGGCCCATTCGCCGCGGACCACCGTCTCCTGGGCATCCGAAACCAGCGCGCACGCCGAGACGAACGCCGCGCCGCGCCGCTCGTCGGGCACATCGCGCAGCTGCCCCAGCAGCAGCTCCAGGTTCGCCACATCGTTGCCGTGCGCACCGGACCACCGCGCCGACAGCACGCCCGGCATCCCGTTGAGCGCGTCGACGGCCAGACCCGAGTCGTCGGCCACCGTCGGGATCCCGGTCGCGACGTACGCGTCGCGCGCCTTAGCCAACGCGTTCTCCTCGAAGGTGGCGCCGGTCTCGGGTGCCTCCTCGAACGGGGGCACATCGGCCAGTGACAGCAGCGTCAGCTCGGTCAGCCCGGCCGCATCCAGCACCCGGCGCAGCTCGGTCAGCTTCTTCGCGTTGCGCGAGGCAACCAGTAGCCGGGTCAGCTTCCGAACGCCTTCTTCGCCGGGCCGCTGGGCTCCGGCAGCACACCGGGGTAGGGCAGCTCCAGCGCCGTGCGCTGGATGGTGAACAGTTCCTCGCAGGACGCCATCGCCAGGTCGAGCATCTTGTCCAGCGTCGAACGCGGGAACGTCGCGCCCTCGCCGGTGCCCTGGATCTCCACCAGGGTGCCGGTGTCGGTGGCGACGACGTTCATGTCGACCTCGGCACGAGAGTCCTCGGTGTAGGGCAGATCCACCCGGACCCGTCCGTCGACGACGCCCACCGACACCGCGGCGATGGCGCAGGACAGCGGGCGCGGATCGGACAGCCGGCCCGCCGCGGCCAGATACGTCACGGCATCGGAGAGCGCCACGTAGGCGCCGGTGATCGCGGCGGTGCGGGTGCCACCGTCGGCCTGCAGGACATCGCAGTCGATGGCGATGGTGTTCTCCCCCAGCGCGCCGAGGTCGATGCACGCGCGCAGCGATCGCCCGACGAGTCGGCTGATCTCCTGGGTACGGCCGCCGACCTTGCCCTTGACCGACTCCCGGCCGGAGCGCTCATGGGTGGCCGCGGGCAGCATGGCGTACTCGGCGGTCAGCCAGCCCTGACCCGTCCCCTTCCGCCAGCGCGGCACGCCCTCGGTCACCGATGCGGTGCACATGACCCGGGTCTGGCCGAACTGCACCAACACCGAACCGGCGGGATGGCTGGTGAAACCGCGGGTGATGACCACTGGCCTCAGCTCGTCGTCGAGGCGGCCGTCTTCTCGTCTGGACACGGGCCAACCCTAACCGGCGTCAGTGTCGCGTCACATCGAAGGTCTCGCCGCACACCACCGCGTGCACCGGACCGTCGAACTCGGCCTTGGCCTCGCTGATGACGTCCTCGCGTGATGTCCATGGCGGAATGTGGGTGAGCAGCAGCTCGCCCACCCCGGCACGGGCGGCGATCTGGCCGGCCTCGGTACCGGACAGATGCAGGTTCGGCGGACGGTCGGGCGAGTGCGTCCAGGAGGCCTCGCACAGGAACATGTCGACTCCGCGGGCCAGTTCGACGACGGCGTCGCAGATGCCGGTGTCACCGCTGTAGGCGAACGTGACGCCGTCGCGGTCGGTGAAGCGCATGCCGTAGGACTCGGTGGGATGGCAGACCAGGCGCGGCTCGACGGTCAGCGCCCCCAGCGCCACCGGGCGGCCGTCCACCCAGGACTGCACCTCGAAAATGTCGGAGATGTCGTCGATCTCGCCGCCCTCGGGCGAGGACGCCGCGCCGAGACGTTCCCAGGTGTGCGACGGACCGAACAGCATCGCGCGCCCCTCGGGCGGGTTCGGGTGATAACGCCGCCAGACGAACAGGCCGGGCATGTCCAGGCAGTGATCGGCGTGCAGGTGCGACAGCAGCACGTTCACCGCCCCGGGGTCGGCATGGCGCTGCAGTGCGCCGAGCACCCCACCGCCGAAATCCAGGACCATCGGCGTGGTGTCGGGTTCGGTCAGCAGATATCCGGACGCGGGCGAGTCGGGGCCGACAACACTGCCGGAACATCCCAGTACGGTGACTCGCACCTCTCTAGCTTGCCATGCCCCCCACCGTCGGGGCCAAAGCATCACCGCATCAGCGACAAGTTTCATGATGTGTGCGCACCGTGACACGCGACGCGATGCCGACGCTGCGTCGGTTGCGCGTCACCGTCGGCGGCGACGTGATGTGCCACACGACAACAAGCAGCGCTCAGGCACCCAGCGCCGTGCCGGTCCTCCGCCGCTCCCGAGCCTTGCGCTCCGGTCCTGACAGGAGGTACGCCGCGACAAACCCGGCGATCGCGCCGCACAGATGGCCCTGCCAGGACACTCCCGGCGTCCCGGGGACGACCCCGAGCAGGATGCCGCCGTACACCAGCGCCACGATGATGCCGACGATGATCTCCCAGGCGGTGCGGGTGAAGAAGCCGAAGACGATCAGAAACGTCAGCCACCCAAAGATCAGTCCAGACGCCCCGATGTGGTTGGTGGTGCACTGCACGCCCACATAGGGGCAGTGCGCGCCGATATTGCCGATCAGCCAGGTCCCGAAACCCCCGAGCACCCAGATAATCGCGGTGGCACCGATGAAGCGCCCCATCCCGGCCAGGGTCATCAGGAATCCGAGCACCAGCGCGGGCACGGTGTTGGCGACCAGGTGCGGCCAGCCGCCATGCAACAGCGGCGCCCACAGAATGCCCCACAGCCCGTCGGTCTGCAGCGGGCGGATGCCGTCGTTGTCGAGGCGGTGCCCGGTGACGGTGTCCACGATCTCCACCACGTACAGCAGCGCGACGAACCCGATGATCGTCGCGCCGCCGACCACCCAGGCCGGCTTCTTCTTCGGCTCGGGGGTGACCGGGAGATTCATGCCCATCGCGTCATGCCCACAGTTGCCCTTCCAACGCATCCTCTGCGTCATCGAGGCTACCGGCGTACGCGCCGGTGGACAGATACTTCCACCCCGCATCACACACGGTGAACGCGATGTCGGCACGCTCGCCGGCCTTCATCGCCTTGGCCGCCATCCCCAGCGCCGCGTGCAGGATCGCACCGGTGGAGATGCCGGCGAAGATGCCCTCGACCTCCACGATCTGGCGGGTCCGCCTGATGGCGTCGAAGGCCCCCACCGAGAAGCGGGTGGTCAGGATGTCCGGGTCGTAGAGCTCGGGCACGAAACCCTCGTCGATGTTGCGCAGGGCGTACACACCCTCGCCGTAGCGCGGCTCGGCCGCCACGATCTGGATTCCCGGCACATGCTCGCGCAGGAACCGGCCGGTGCCCATCAGTGTGCCGGTGGTGCCGAGACCGCCGACGAAATGGGTGATCTCCGGCAGGTCGGCCAGCAGTTCGGGCCCGGTGCCCTCATAGTGCGCGGCGGCGTTGGCCGGGTTGCCGTACTGGTACAGCATCACCCACGAAGGGTTCTGCGCGGCAAGCTCTTTGGCGTGTGCCACGGCCGTGTTCGAACCGCCCTCGGCGGGACTGAAGATGATCTTGGCCCCGTACAGCTCGAGGAGCTGACGCCGCTCGATCGAGGTGTTCTCCGGCATCACGCAGACCAGCCGGTAGCCCTTGAGCAGTGCCGCCATCGCCAGCGAGATACCGGTGTTGCCGCTCGTCGGCTCGAGCAGCGTGTCGCCGGGCTTGATGAGCCCGTCGCGCTCGGCCTGTTCGATCATGCGCAATGCCGGCCGGTCCTTGATGGAGCCGGTGGGGTTGCGGTCCTCGAGCTTGGCCCACAACCGCACATGCGGGCCGTTCTCGTCGGCCTCCCAGCGCGGCGAGAGCCGCTGCAGGCCGACCAGCGGGGTGTTCCCCAGTGCCTGCAGCAGCGAGTCGTATCGGGTCAAGGCCTAGCCACCTGCGACGGCGGGCAGGATCGTCACCGAATCACCGTCGGCGATGGCGGTTTCCAGGCCGCCGGAAAACCGGACGTCCTCGTCGTTGACGTAGATGTTGACGAAGCGGTGCAGCTTGCCGGGATTGGCGGGGTCGACGAGGCGCTCCGAGATGCCGGAGTAGTTGGCCTCCAGGTCGGCGATCACGGCCCCCAGGGTGCCGCCGGCGGCGTTCACCCGCTTCTCCCCGCCGGTGTGGGTGCGCAAGATGGTGGGAATCGACACGACTACTGACACGGTGGCTCCTTGTTATCCGTACTGCTCGACGATGCTGACAGGTTCTTCGGTGACGACGCCGTCGAGGATGCGAAAGCTGCGAAGTTCATGCTCCTCGGGGTCGCGGGTGGAGATGAGCACGTAATGCGCGTCCGGCTCCGCGGCGATCGAGACGTCCGTGCGGCTCGGGTAGGCCTCGGTGCCGGTGTGCGAGTGGTAGATCACCACGGGCACCTCGTCGGCCTCGTCCATCGACCGCCACACCCGCAGGTGCTCCATGGAGTCGAATCGGTAGAACGTCGGGGACCGCTCGGCGTTGACCATCTGGATGAATCGCTGCGGTCGATCCGAACCCTCCGGCCCGGCGATCACCCCACAGGCTTCGTCGGGATGGTCGGCGCGCGCGTGGGCGACCATGGCGTCCACCAGGTCGGCGCGGATCACCAGCACGTCACGACTCCGTTCTCTGGTCAGCGCCGAAATCGCATTCCCGACGGGAAAGGTCGAGAACACTCCATCTGGAATGCTGTTTCGGCGACATCATGCGAATGCTCCGGGCAACAGGCCGCGGTAGGTGGGTATTCCTGCGACCGACGTTGCCGCCAACACACCCACCAGCACAGCACGCGCCAGACACTCGGCCGCCGCGGCGCCGATCACGGTGAGCAGCGCCGTCTCCGGGGACATCGCGGTCGGCACCTTCTCCGACGGACCCCACCCGGCCGGCGCCTGCACCGCCCCGGTGGCCAGCGCGAATACCGTGTCGCCGTCCACCGGGGTGTGCGCCGGACGGATGGTATGGGCAAGTCCGTCCTGGGCCGCGATGGCGATGCGTCGACACCCGGCCGGGCTGACCGCGGCGTCGGTCGCGACCACGGCGATGGTGGTGTTCAACGGGCCGCTCTTCTTGTCCAGGCTCGCGAACTCGGCCACCTCCGCAGGCGGTGGCGCCGTCAACCCGAACTCCGCGATCAGGTCGGCCATCCACGGCAGCCCGGTGGCGGGGTCGACGACATTGCCCCCGGAGTTCACCGCGACGATCGCCCCCACCGTCACACCGATATCGGGCAGCGTCATCGAGGCGGTGCCCAACCCGCCCTTGAGCACGCCCGCGCGGGCCCCCGCCCCGGCACCGACGCTGCCGACGGCGAACGTCTCACTCGCGGACCGCACGGCCTGGTAGCCGAAATCCGCGTCCGGTCGGCAGCCCCACCCACCGACCGGCAGGTCGAAGATCACCGCGCCCGGCACGATCGGCACCACACCACCGTCCATCGCCACACCGCGGTGCTGTTCCTCGAGCCAGCGCATCACACCGTCGGCCGCGGCCAGCCCATAGGCACTGCCGCCGGTGAGCAGCACCGCGTCGACGTGACGCACGCTGTTGGACGGATCCAGCAGGTCGGTCTCCCGACTGCCCGGGGCCCCGCCCCGGCAGTCCACCGCGCCCACCGTGCCCTCCGGCGCCAACACCACGGTGCTGCCGCAGGCCCACCCGGACCCGAGCGTGGCATCGTCATCGATCCGGTGATGGTGTCCGACCCGGATGCCGGCGACATCGGTGATCGAACCCCGGCTCATCGAGATCCCATCAGGCTGATCACCAAGTACTCCTGCAGCACGGTCAGCCACTGATAGACATCGAGATGGCCCGCCATCGGATGGCCGACGGGTAGCTGGTCGAGACCTTCGGGTCCGATCTCCAGCATCGCCCCCAATGCGAGGCGCACATCGTTGACCGCCGACGCCCAGGCCTGAGCGTCGTCCTCGGAGAGCTCGAACTTGCCGCCACCGTCGGGCATGGTGTCCAGGAGCCGATGCGCCGCTTGCCGTTTCGCATCGATGATGGCCGGCTCATGCAAACTGCGCAGGGCGCTGTTCAAACTCTCCGCGGCCGCCGAGCCGGCGGGGTGACCGTTGCGCGGCCGGAAGAAATCCGGGAGCAGCCGTTTCATCGTCTCGTCGTCCGGAGGGGTGGTGTGGCCGGTCCGGATCCCGGTGATCTCACTGAGTTCGTCAGTGGGAGCAGCAGATTCGCGATCGTCGAGCATCCCGGTCAGCGACACCACCAGATTGCGCAACAGGGCGGCCTCGTGCGCGGCCAGCGAGGACCGGAATCGGGGGCCGTCGGCGCTGTCGATCCGCTTCCACTTCCGCACGCGATCAGCGGTCCTGCTGCATGGTGGCCCACAGCCCGGCAGAGTGCAGCTTGGTGACGTCGACTTCCATCGACTCACGACTGCCCGCCGACACGACGGCCTTGCCCTCGGTGTGCACCTGCATCATCAGCTTGGTGGCATGCGGCTCGGAGTAGCCGAACAACTTCTGGAACACGTAGGTCACATACGACATCAAATTGACCGGGTCGTCCCAGACGACAGTCACCCAGGGACTGTCGGTGGCGGCGTCTTCACCGCGGTCGACGTCCGCCGCCTGGTCCTCCCGGGTACCCGGCTTGGTCCGCGCAGGGGTAACCATGACGCACAGGATACCGGGGACCGACTGCGCGCCCGAACCGGAACGGTACCGATACGGTGAGATCGTGAGCGACGGCGTGAGTACAGCACTGCTGACGGACAAGTACGAGCTGACCATGCTGGCCGCCGCGTTGCGCGACGGTTCGGCCCACCGACGGTGCACCTTCGAGGTCTTCGCGCGGCGGCTGCCCGACGGCAGGCGCTACGGCGTGGTGGCGGGAACCGGACGCTTCGTGGAAGCGCTGGCGCAGTTCACCTTCGATGAGCAGACCCTGGCCGCGGTGTCCGATTTCCTGGACGCCGAGACCCTGGCCTACCTGTCGGAGTTCCGGTTCGGTGGCGATGTGGACGGCTACCCGGAAGGGGAACTGTTCTTTCCGAACTCGCCGGTGCTGTCGGTGCGCGGCAGCTTCGCCGAATGCGTCGTCCTGGAGACCCTGGCGTTGTCCATCCTCAACCACGACAGTGCGATCGCTTCGGCCGCGGCCCGCATGGTGTCCGCGGCCGGTGGCCGCCAACTCATCGAGATGGGCTCGCGGCGCACCCATGAGCAGGCGGCCGTGGCCGCGGCCAGGGCCGCCTGGATCGCCGGGTTCAGTGGCAGCTCCAACCTCGCCGCCCAGCAGCGCTACGGGGTGCCCGCGCTGGGTACCAGTGCGCACGCCTTCACCTTGCTGCACACCACCGCCGACGGTCCGGACGAGCGGGCGGCCTTTGCCGCACAGGTGCAGGCGCTCGGCACCGGCACCACGCTGCTGGTGGACACCTACGACATCACCGCGGGCGTCGCCAATGCCATCGCGGTCGCCGGCCCCGAACTGGGCGCGGTGCGCATCGACTCCGGGGAGCTGGCCATCCTGGTCCGTCAGGTCCGCGATCAGTTGGACAGCCTGGGCGCCACCGGCACCAAGATCGTCGTCTCCAGTGATCTCGACGAATTCGCCATCGCCGCGCTGCGGGCCGAACCGGTCGACAGCTACGGGGTCGGCACCTCACTGGTCACCGGCTCCGGTGCGCCGACGGCCGGCCTGGTCTACAAGCTCGTCGAGGTCGACGGCGTCACCGTGCAGAAACGCAGCGCGCACAAGGCGTCGGCGGGTGGCCGTAAGCAGGCGATGCGGATCGCCAAACCGTCGGGGACCTTCGTCGAGGAGGTCGTGCACCCGGCCGGACAGCCCCCGCCGACCGAGGACGGTTTCACCTCGCGGCCGCTGACCGTCGAACTCGTGCGGGCCGGGCGCCCGGTACACGAGGCCACCCTCGCGCAGGCCCGGGCGCGGGTCGCCGCCGGGCTCGGCAGCTTGCCATGGGACGGCCTGAAGCTGTCCAAGGGCGATCCGGCCATCCCGACCCGTGTCGTGACACCGGGTTCGCCGGCATCGTGAACACCACCGACCAGGTCACCGAGTTGCTTGCCTCGGCGGTCTCGGCACTCGGCGGGGCCCAGCGGCCCGGCCAGGTACAGATGGCCGAGGCCGTCACCGAGGCGTTCGAAACCGGCCGCCATCTCGCCGTGCAGGCCGGGACCGGCACCGGCAAGTCGCTGGCCTACCTCGTCCCGTCCATCGCGCGCGCGGTCGCAGCCAACGAGCCCGTGGTGGTGTCCACCGCCACCATTGCCCTGCAACGCCAGTTGGTGGACCGCGATCTGCCCCGGCTGGCCGACGCCCTGGCCGGCACGCTCCCCCGCCGGCCCACCTTCGCGCTGCTGAAGGGCCGCGGAAACTACCTGTGCCTGAACAAGATCCACAACGGCGCAGCAGAACCGGACGAACTGCCACAGGAGGCACTCTTCGATGCGGTGGCCGCCACCGCGCTGGGGCGCGATGTCAAACGGCTGACCGACTGGTCGTCGGACACCGAGACCGGTGACCGGGACGAGCTGGTACCCGGGGTGCCGGACCGCTCCTGGAGCCAGGTCAGCGTCTCGGCCCGCGAGTGCATCGGGGTGTCCCGGTGCCCGTTCAGTACCGACTGTTTCTCGGAGAAGGCCCGCGCCAAGGCGGGCACCGCCGACGTGGTGGTCACCAACCACGCACTGCTGGCCATCGATGCCATCGCCGATGCCTCGGTACTGCCCGAACACAGCCTGCTGGTGGTCGACGAGGCCCACGAACTGGTCGACCGGGTGACCGGTGTGGCCACCGGCGAACTGTCCGCGGCGGTGCTGGGGGCGGCGCAGCGCAGGCTGGGACGGTTGGTCGCCGACGAACTCGCCGAGCGGCTGGAGGCCGCCGGGGCAAATCTGTCCGCCGCCATCTTCGACGCCGAGCCCGGACGCATCGACCACCTCGACGACGAGCTCACGACCTACCTGACCGCGCTGCGCGACGCCGCGTTCACCATTCGCTCCGCGATCGACACCACCCCATCGGATCCGCAGGCGGCGGCCGCCCGCACCGAGGCCGTCACCGCGGTGACCGAGGTCGGCGACATCGCGGCACGCATGCTGGACTCGTTCGGGCCGGCCATCCCCGACCGCCACGACGTGGTGTGGCTCGACCAGATCGAGAACAACCGCGGCGGGCCGAAGCGGGCCATCCTGCGGGTCGCGCCGCTGTCGGTGGCAGGGTTGTTGCGCACCAGGCTCTTTCAGCACTGCACGACGGTGCTCACGTCGGCGACGCTGACCATCGGCGGCAACTTCGAGGCGATGGCCGGGGCCTGGGGGCTCAATGGCGGGGACCCACCGCCGAAGTGGCACGGCCTGGACGTCGGCTCACCGTTCGACCACGCCAAGTCCGGGATCCTGTACGTCGCCAAACATCTCCCCCCGCCCGGGCGCGACGGCACCGGCTCGCCGGCCCAGCTCGATGAGATCGAGGCGCTGATCAACGCCGCGGGCGGGCGCACCCTCGGATTGTTCTCCTCGATGCGGGCCGCGAAGGCGACCGCCGAGGTGATGGCCGAGCGACTTTCGACGCCGGTGTTGTGCCAGGGTGAGGACACCACCGCCGCCCTGGTCCAGCGATTCGCCGACGATGAGGCAACCTCGCTTTTCGGCACTCTGTCGCTCTGGCAAGGCGTGGACGTACCCGGGCGCACGCTGTCGTTGGTGCTGATCGACCGGATTCCGTTCCCGCGCCCCGACGATCCGCTGCTGACCGCGCGCCAGCGCGCCATCGCGGCGCGCGGCGGCAACGGGTTCATGGCGGTGGCGGCCAACCATGCCGCCTTGCTGCTGTCACAGGGCGCCGGACGGCTGCTGCGTCGCGTCGAGGATCGCGGTGTCGTCGCGGTGCTGGATTCCCGGATGGCCACCGCCCGCTACGGCGGTTATCTGCGCGCCTCGCTGCCGCCGTTCTGGGCGACGACCGATCACGAGCGGGTGATCGCCGCGCTGGGCCGGCTGACCGCCGGCTGAGCGTTCATGCGGTGTGACCGCCGCGGATTCACTATCCTTCTTGCAGCCCGTCCGGGCGCACCGAAAGGCGGGGGCAGATGAGGCGCCACAGGTTCGCTGCGCTGCTTGCCTGCGTCGCGCTGCTGGTCAGCGGGTGCGGGCAGGAACTCCGGGGTACCCCGGTGTCGGTGTTCGCCGATCCGTTCCGGGTGGCCGGTATGCCGGCGACCGACGGGCCCACCGGGCTGCGGGATGACGCGGCCGAACCCACCCGTGAGGTGACCGGTACCGACGGTGGTGAGATCGACCACCTCGCGGTCAGCTCGATCAGCGATATCGAGGAGTTCTGGGAGACCGCCTACCCCGAGACCTTCGATGACGAGTTCACCCCGGTCTCCGATGTGATCTCCTGGGACGCAGACGGTTTCGACGGCATGTTCTGCGACACCGATACCTACAACCTGGTCAACGCCGCGTTCTGCCACGATGACGAGACGATCGGCTGGGACCGCGGCGTGCTCCTGCCCTCGCTGCGCCGCGCCAACGGCGACATGGCCGTGACGATGGTGCTGGCCCACGAGTACGGGCACGCGGTGCAACTGCAGGCGGGAATGATCACCAGGTCGACGCCGACGCTGGTGGCCGAGCAGCAGGCCGACTGCCTGGCCGGTGTTTACATGCGCTGGGTGGCCGAGGGCAACTCGCCGCGGTTCACGCTGTCCACCGGTGACGGGCTGAACAACCTGTTGGCGGCGATGATCGCGTTCCGCGACCCGCTGCTCAACGAGGGCGCCCCCGATGTCGGCGACGACGAACACGGTTCGGCGTTCGAACGGGTGTCCGCCTTCCAATTCGGTTTCACCGACGGTGCCGGATCGTGTGCGTCGATGGACCCGGCGGAGATCAAGCAGCGCCGCGGCGACCTTCCGGTGTTGCTGCCCGAAGATCAATCCGGTGAGCTGCAGATCACCGAGGACTCGGTGCGCACCATCATGGACGCCCTGAACATCCTCTTCGAGCCCGCCGAGCCGCCGGAGCTCACCTTCGAACCGCTGGACTGCCCGGACGCCGATTCCGATGCGCCGGTGACGTTTTGCCCGGCAACCAACACCATCGCGGTGGACCTACCGGCGTTGGAGCTACTCGGCGCGCAATCCGATGACGAGGACACCGGGCTGGTGACCGGCGACAACACCGGGTACTCGGTGCTGGTATCGCGCTACATGCAGTCCATTCAGCACCAGCATGGCGGCGTGGAGCTGAACACCGCGCGTGCCGCCCTGCGCACCGCCTGCCTGACCGGGGTCGCCACGACGAAGATGGTCGACGAGGTGAACACGCCGGACGGCAACACGATCGCACTCACCGCCGGCGATGTCGACGAGGCGGTGTCGGGCATTCTGCTCAACGGTCTGGTCGCCAGCGACGTCAACGGTGAGTCGGTGCCCTCAGGGTTCTCCCGGATCGACGCGTTCCGGGTGGGGGTGCTCGGCGAGCAGGAGCGGTGCTTCAAGCGATTCCCCTGACGGCGGACTCGGGGCAGCTGGATCAGACCACCTTCGTCTCGCCGTAATAGGCCAGCACCGAATCGGATTCGTCGGTCGAGCGGGTCAGGAAAGCATACGAGCGGATGAAGGATTGACCCACACAGCCGTCGATCTTGACCTGGAAGTTGCTGACCAGTACCCACGGGTTGGACCCGGCGAACTCCTTCTCGGTGACCGGGACAATGTTGATGATGCCCGGTTTCAGGCCGACGGCCACGCCACCGGTCACCGGCGTGGTCAGCACCGGGATCAACCCGTCCAACGCGGGTGACCCGACATCGACGCCGGCCAGGCCGACCGAGGGGGACGCTCCCACGGTGCCGGTGACGGTGACACCGTTGGAGGTACTCATATCGATGCCGCACCCGATCTGATAGCCGACCTCCAACACTCCCTCCGGGGGATCGCCGCCCTCCGGTCCGCTGATGTTGCCCTTGAAGGTGCCGCCGACGACATAGCTGCGCGATGACAACGCGGTGGTCAACGGCGCCGAGACCAATTGGGTCTCGTCGGCCGCGCCCAGTGTCAGCCGCCAGCCGTCCGGCGTCTGGGTGGTGACCGGCGGCGGCGAGGACACCAGGCCGTGCGCCTGCGGCGGGGCCGCAGGTGGGAGCGTCGCGACCGCGGGCGCGGCGACCGCGGTGATCGGAGGTTCCAGGGCGGGATTGATGGCGGGGGCGAACACCGGGTCGACATCGGGTTCGTTCGGGTCGGTGCCGGAATCGCCCCCGGCCACCGGGGCGCAGATCAGGGCCACCGTCAGCGCCGCGGTGAACAACGCAAAGGGTCGTGGCACGGCAAACCCCTCATTAGGCACCTCGAGGAACTTACATCGCCTATGTAACTCTGCGGCCACGACAAGGACACGGCCGGTACGGGGCTCAGCCGACCGGCAGCCGCCACAGATATCCGGCCTCCATCGCCACCCACAGTGCCGTTGCACCGTTGCCGTCGCGTTGGACGGCCAAGCCGTGCGGTTCGCCGCCGGGAATCAGGTCGACGGTGCTCACCTCACCGTCGGCGGTGATCCGGGCGACCTGGCTTGCGCCCCACAGGCTGACCCACACGCCACCGGACGGGTCGGCGACCACCGCGTGCGGCTTGCCGGGCAGATCGAGTTCCTGAATGGCCTCATCGGTCGGGATCCGCCCGATCTTGTCGGCGAGGATCTCGGTGAACCAGATGGCGTCGTCGTGGGTGGCGGCGATCCCGACCGGCCCGCCCCTGCGCGTCGGCACCTCGCGCACGGTCAGCGCTCCGGAGGGCTCGAGCCGGCCGATGGCGTTGGCCTCGTTGAGGGTGAACCAGAGGGCGCCGTCGGGCCCCGTGGTGATCATCGACGGCATCCCACCGGGGTGTGCCACCTCGGTGACGGTGCCGTCGAGGTCGACCCGGCCGATCACGCCGGAGTTCGTCGCGGTGAACCACAACGCCCGCCCCGGCCCGGCCACGATTCCGAAAGGACCGCTGCCGGAGGGCAGTTCGACGTCATCGAGCACGCCATCGGCGGTGATCCGGCTGATCCGGTCATCCCCGTTGCGGGTGAACCACAGGGCGCCGTCGGGACCGGCGGTGATGATCGAGGGCTTACTGCCCGGCGCGACACCGAACGTCTCGACGGTGCCGTCCGCGCTCACCCGGGCTAGCGCTCCACTGTGCACCAGGGTGACCCACATGGTCGAGTCGGGCCCGGCGGCCAGCGCGTACGGCCCGCCGGCGATCTCGACCGACAGGATGCTCATGCCAGTGTGACCAGCGCCAGTTCGTTGTGCCCGGCCAGCAGCCGGTGGTGCGGCAGCACCCGCACGGTGTAGCCCACCGGACCGGCGATCGGCAACGGCGTGGTCGTCGAGAAAACCTGATTGCCGCCTGCCATTCCGGTGTGCGTCATCGTCACCGACACCGGATTCTGCAGGACGTCGCCGTCGTCGACCCGCCCGAGGACGGCCTGCACGACCACCTCGTCGGGGGCCAGCCCGGCCAGGTACACCGACGCGGTGAGGGTGAGTTCACTGCCGATCAGCGGCGTATCGGGCAGGCCGTAGCTGTCCACATCGGTGATCTGGATCTTGGGCCATTCCTGTTGTGCGCGTTGGCGATAGGCCGCGAGCTGGCGGGCCGCGCCGAATGGCACCCCGGTGGCGTCACCGGCGGGTTCGATGGTGGCACGCAGCGACTGCGCGGCCGGCGCGTAGTACTTCTCGGTGTAATCGCGGACCATCCGCGAGGCGAGCACCTTGGGTCCGAGGGCCTGCAGCGTGTGGCGCACCATCTCCACCCACCGGGACGGCACGCCATGCTGGTCGCGATCGTAGAATTTGGTGGTCACCGAGGATTCGAGCAGTTCATACAGCGCGCTGGCCTCGATATCGTCGCGGCGGCTCTCATCGGCGAGTCCGCCGGCGGTCGGGATCTCCCACCCGTTCTCGCCGTCGTACCACTCATCCCACCAACCGTCCCGGATGGACAGGTTCAGCCCGCCGTTGAGCGCACTCTTCATCCCCGACGTGCCGCAGGCCTCCAGCGGGCGCAACGGGTTGTTCAGCCAAACATCGCAGCCCCAGTACAGCATTCTGGCCATCGACATGTCGTAGTCCGGCAGGAAGGCGATCCGGTGCCGCACCTCGGCGCGGTCGGCGAACCGCACGATCTGCTGGATCAGGGCCTTACCGCCGTCGTCAGCCGGATGCGACTTGCCCGCCACGATCAACTGCACCGGCCGGTCGGCGTCGAGCAGCAACTTCTCCAGACGGTCCGGGTCGCGCAGCATCAAGGTCAGCCGCTTGTAGGTGGGTACCCGGCGGGCGAACCCGACGGTAAGCACATTCGGGTCGAATGCCGTTGCAATCCAACCCAGTTCGGCCTCCGAGGCACCCCGCTCCAGCCAGGACCGGCGTAGCCGGACCCGCACATCCTCGATGAGCAGCGCCCGTAGCTCGGAGCGGATCCGCCACAGGTGCCCGGCGTCGACCTGCTGAAGTTTGTGCCAGGTGTCCGCCTCACTGAGCGCGCCGAGGTCATCGCTGCCGATCAGGTCGCGCGCCAACTCCACCCACTGCGGCGCCGCCCAGGTCGGCGCGTGCACACCATTGGTGATCGATCCGATAGGTACCTCGCCCGGGTCGAAGCCCGGCCACAGCTCGTTGAACATCTCCCGGCTCACCCGCCCGTGCAGCAGCGACACCCCGTTGGCCCGCTGCGCCAGGCGCAGGCCCATGTGCGCCATGTTGAACTTCGCCGGATCGTCCTCGGCACCGAACGCGATCACCCGATCCAGCGGTACACCGGGCAACAGCGGCGTGTTGCCCCCGAAGTACCGGGTGACCATCTCGACCGGGAAGCGGTCGATACCGGCGGGCACCGGGGTATGGGTGGTGAACACCGTGGAGGAGCGCACCACCGTGAGCGCGGTGTCGAAGTCGAGTCCGGCGTCGATCAGCTCGCGGATCCGCTCGACGCCCAGGAAGCCGGCATGCCCCTCGTTCATGTGGAACACCTCGGGCGCCGGCAGCCCCTCGACCTCGGTGTACGCCCGGATGGCGCGGACACCGCCGATCCCGGCCAGGATCTCCTGCTTGATCCGGTGCTCCTGATCGCCGCCGTACAGCCGGTCGGTCACCCCCCGGAGTTCGTGGGTGTTCTCGCCGATATCAGAGTCGAGCAGCAGCAACGGGATTCGCCCCACCTGGGCAATCCACACGTGCGCGAACAGCTGGGCACCGTCGGGCATCGCCAACTCGATGAGCACGGGCTGCCCGCTGCGATCGGTCAGCAGCCGCAGCGGCAATCCCTGCGGATCCAGCGACGGGTACGTTTCGTGCTGCCACCCGTCGGCGGTCAACGACTGCCGGAAGTAGCCCGATCGGTAGTACAGTCCCACCGCGATCAGCGGCAACCCCAGATCCGACGCAGATTTCAGATGGTCACCGGCCAGGATGCCCAGGCCACCGGAATAGTTGGGCAGCACCTCGGCGACACCGAACTCCATGGAGAAGTAGGCGATGCCGTTGGGCAGCCGCACCCCATCTCCGGCCTGCTGCTGATACCAGCGCGGGCGGCTCAGATAGTCGTCCAGGTCCGCCGCGCGCGCGTCCACGCGCCGGAGGAACTCGTCGTCGGCCGCGAGCTCGTCGAGCCGCTGCGGACTCACCGCACCCAACAGGGCCACCGGGTCCGCGCCGACCTGGTCCCACAATCGGCCGTCGATGGCGGCGAACAGGTCCTGCGTGGGTTTATCCCATGACCAGCGCAGGTTGACCGACAGTCGCTCCAGGACGGAGAGCCGCTCGGGGAGGTGCGCACGGACCGTGAATCTGCGGAGGGCCTTCACGCGGCTCAACCTTACTGACCGGCCCGCCGACGGGCCCCGAGGTGGTGTCGGCTCGGTCACCGACTCACGTCATCTCGCCCAACGATGTGTCCCTGACACTACGGTGGGTACTCAGAGTCGGTAACGAGCGCGTCGAGGCAGAAGTCAGAGACCAGACGGACCGCGGTCACCGAAGTCGGGGCCGCGCCGAGTGAGGAGATTCGTGCGTGACCGGTCGTATCGGAATCGATGACGTCGCGCCCGCGCTGTCCGGTGGGCGGTTCCCCGCCAAAGCGGTGGTCGGCGAAGTGGTGCCGGTGCGGGCCACCGTCTGGCGGGAGGGTCATGATGCGGTCGCCGCCACCCTGGTGGTGCGCTATCACGGCACGTCCTACCCGCAACTGGCCCCGGACCCGCCGGGATCGATGCCCGAGCCCGCACCGCCGGTGACCCCGCCCCGCATCAAACCGCTGATTCTGCCGATGACGGCCGGCCGCACACCCGATGTGCTGCACGGGCAGTTCACCCCCGACCAGGTCGGCATGTGGACGTTCCGGGTCGACGGATGGGGCGACCCCATCGCCACCTGGCGCCGGGCGGTGACCGCCAAGCTCGACGCCGGCCAGGGCGAAACCGAACTCAACAACGACCTGCTGGTGGGCGCCCGCCTGCTGGAACGCGCCGCCACCGGCGTGCCGCGCGAACAGCGCCAGCCGCTGGTGGACGCCGCGGCGGCGCTGCGCGCACCGGGTGATCCGCTCAGCCGTGCCGGCGCCGCGCTGTCCCCCGCCCTCGCCGATCTGCTGCACCGTTATCCCCTTCGTGAACTGCTCACCCGGGGTGAGCAGTTCGGTGTGTGGGTCGACCGTCCGCAGGCCCGGTTCTCGGCCTGGTATGAACTGTTCCCCCGTTCCACCGGCGGCTGGGACAGCCACGGCAAGCCCGTACACGGCACCTTCGCCACCGCCGCCAAGGATCTCCCGCGGATAGCCCGGATGGGCTTCGACGTCGTCTATCTGCCGCCCATCCACCCCATCGGCAAGGTGCACCGCAAGGGGCGCAACAATTCTGTGACCGCCGCCGAGGGCGACGTCGGCTCGCCATGGGCCATCGGCAGCGACGAGGGCGGTCACGACGCCGTCCACCCCGCACTGGGGACCATCGACGACTTCGACGATTTCGTTTCCGCCGCAGCGGATCAGGGGTTGTCTGTGGCGCTGGATCTCGCTCTGCAGTGCGCGCCGGATCACCCCTGGGCACAGTCTCATCCAGAGTGGTTCACCGTGCTGCCGGACGGCACCATCGCCTACGCGGAGAACCCGCCCAAGAAGTACCAGGACATCTACCCGCTGAATTTCGACAACGACCCGGCGGGACTCTATGCCGAGGTGCTCCGGGTGGTGCGGTACTGGATGTCGCACGGCGTCAAAATCTTCCGTGTCGACAACCCGCACACCAAGCCACCGAACTTCTGGGCCTGGCTGATCGGCAAGGTGAAGCAGGAAGATCCCGATGTGCTGTTCCTCGCCGAGGCCTTCACCCGGCCGGCCCGACTGTACGGGCTGGCGAAACTCGGCTTCACCCAGTCATATTCGTACTTCACGTGGCGGACAGCCAAGTGGGAGCTCATCGAGTACGGGCAGCAGATCGCCGAGTACGCCGACTGCGCGCGTCCCAACCTGTTCGTGAACACGCCGGACATCCTGCACGAAAGCCTGCAGCACGGCGGTCCTGGCATGTTCGCCATCCGGGCAGTGTTGGCGAGCACCCTCAGTTCGGTGTGGGGGGTGTACTCCGGCTACGAACTGTTCGAGCATCGCGCCGTCCGCGAGGGCAGCGAGGAATACCTGGATTCGGAGAAGTACGAGCTGCGCCCGCGCGATTTCGAGGCCGCGGTGGCGACCGGCCAATCCCTGGAACCATTCCTGGGCCGGCTCAACGAGATCCGGCGGCTGCACCCAGCACTGGAACAGTTGCGCACCATCACATTCCACCCCGTGGACAATGACGCGATCTTGGCCTACAGCAAGTTCGACCCGGTGTCGGGCGACTGTGTGCTGGTGGTGGTGACACTCAACCCGTTCGGACCCGAGGAAGGCACCATCTGGCTGGACATGGGTGCGCTCGGGATGGAGCCCTACGACCGGTTCTGGGTGCGCGACGAGATCACCAGCGACGAATACCACTGGGGCCAGGCCAACTACGTGCGCTTGGACCCGGGACGGGCGGTAGCGCACATTCTGAACATGCCGTTGATCCCCTACGAATCTCGACTGAGCCTCTTGCGGAGGGAGTGAACACATCGTGACCCAGACCAACCCGACCACCAGTGTCCATCTACGCCCCGGTGCCGATGACCTGCATCGGTTGAGCGCGGGCGAGCACCACGACCCGCACTCGATACTCGGCGCGCACCAGTACGAGGACCACACCGTCATCCGTGCATTGCGTCCGCACGCCGAATCGGTCACCGCGCTCATCGGAGGTCAGCGCTACCCGCTCAACCACCTTGAGGCGGGCCTGTTCGCGGGTGCGGTGCCGTTCACCGACCTGGTCGACTACCGCCTCGAGGTGCAGTATCCGGGTGCCCCGGCCATCACGGTCGCGGATGCCTACCGGTTCCTGCCCACCCTCGGGGAGATCGATCTGCACCTGTTCGCCGAGGGGCGCCACGAGCGGCTGTGGGAGATCCTGGGCGCACATCGCCGCAGCTTCACCACCCCCGACGGCGTGGTGGAGGGCTATTCGTTCGCGGTATGGGCGCCGAACGCCAAGGGCGTCAGCCTGATCGGCGAGTTCAACCACTGGGACGGTGGCCAGGCGCCGCTTCGGGTGCTGGGCTCCACCGGCGTCTGGGAACTGTTCTGGCCCGATTTCCCCGACGACGGACTGTACAAGTTCCGCGTGCACGGGATCGACGGATCGGTGAGCGACCGGGCCGATCCGTTCGCGTTCGCCGCCGAAGTCCCCCCGCGTACCGCGTCCCGGGTCACCACCAGCGACTACACCTGGAATGACGACGAATGGATGGCCGCCCGCGCGCTGCGCAATCCCGTCTTCGAACCGATGAGCACCTACGAGGTGCACCTGATGTCGTGGCGGCCGGGCCTGACCTACCGCGAACTGGCGGTTCAGCTCACCGAGTACGTCGTCGAGCACGGCTTCACCCATGTCGAGATGCTGCCGGTCGCCGCGCATCCGTTCAGCGGTTCGTGGGGCTATCAGGTCACCTCGTACTACGCGCCCACCCCGCGTCTGGGCAGTCCCGACGATCTCCGCTACCTGATCGACACGCTGCACCAGGCAGGCATCGGCGTGATCATCGACTGGGTGCCGGCGCATTTCCCGAAGGACGCCTGGGCACTGGGCCGATTCGACGGGACCGCGCTCTATGAGCACTCAGATCCCCGCCGCGGCGAACAACTCGACTGGGGCACTTACGTTTTCGACTTCGGTCGGCCGGAAGTGCGCAACTTCCTGGTGGCCAATGCGCTGTACTGGCTGCAGGAATACCACGTCGACGGGCTCCGGGTCGACGCGGTGGCATCGATGCTCTACCTGGACTATTCGCGTCCGGCCGACGGCTGGACGCCGAACATCCACGGCGGGCGGGAGAACCTGGAGGCGGTTCAGTTCCTGCAGGAGATGAACGCCACGGTGCACAAGGTCACCCCGGGCATCGTGACGATCGCCGAGGAATCGACGTCCTGGCCCGGCGTGACCCGCCCGACCAACCTTGGTGGCCTTGGCTTCTCGATGAAATGGAACATGGGCTGGATGAACGACACTCTGGAGTTCATCAAGCGCGACCCGATTCACCGCAGCTACCACCACCACGAGATCACGTTCTCGGTGCTCTACGCATTCAGCGAGAACTTCGTGTTGCCGATCAGTCATGACGAGGTGGTGCACGGTAAGGGCACGCTGTGGGGCCGGATGCCGGGCAACGACCACAACAAGGCCGCGGGTCTGCGCGGACTGCTGGCCTACCAATGGGCCCACCCCGGTAAACAACTGTTGTTCATGGGCCAGGAGTTCGGTCAGCGCGCCGAGTGGTCCGAGGAGCGCGGTGTGGACTGGTATCAGCTCTCCGAACAGAGCTTCTCCACCGGGATCTCGAAACTGGTCACCGATATCAACGCGCTCTACCGCACTCGGCGGGCGCTGTGGTCCCGCGACACCGTTCCCGAGGGTTACTCCTGGATCGACGCCAACGATTCGGCCAACAATGTGCTGAGCTTCCTGCGCTTCGGCGACGACGGGACGGCGCTGGCCTGCGTGTTCAACTTCTCCGGCAACGAGCACGCGCAGTACCGGCTGGGCTTGCCCCAGGCGGGCACCTGGCGTGAGGTGCTCAACACCGACGCCACCATGTACAACGGGTCGGGCATCGGCAACCTGGGCTCGGTCCAGGCGACGGCCGAGCCCTGGCACGGTCGTCCGGCATCCGCGGTCATGGCGCTGCCGCCGCTGGCCGCGCTGTGGTTTGAACTCGACCAGTAACCCGCCGAGCAGTCCCCCGCTTGCGGGGGACTGCTCGTGCCGTCAGTAGAGCGTGTTGGCCAGCTTGCGTCGGGCCGCGAGCACCTCCGGGTCGGCCGCGTCGAAGAGGTCGAACAACTCGATCAACCGGGTGCGGGCGGCGGTGCGTTCGTCACCGGCGGTGCGCTTGATCAGTGCGATCAGCCGGTCGAAGGCCGCTTCCACATTCTGCTGCAAGATCTCGACATCCGCGGCGGCGAACGCGGCCTCGACATCGGCGGGTGCCGCGTCGGCCACCGCCGGGGCGTCGACCGCGTGAGTGGTGGCGCGCTGCAGGAACCTGATCTGGCGGACGGCGCCGGTGGCCTCGGTGTGGTTGGGCTTGGCCGCGAGGATGGCTTCGTAGGCGCTGAGCGCCGCATCGAAATCGCCCTCGTCCAGATAACTGCGGGCCTGCTCCAACTCCGGGTCGGCCTGCTCCGGTTGCTCGGGGACTCCGCTGAGCTTGCCGGCCGTCGCGCTGATCAGCGAATCGATCCACTGACGCAGCTGGTCGGCGGGCTGCGGTCCCTGGAAGCTGGAGATCGGTTGCCCACCGGCGAGTGCCACCACGGTGGGCACCGCCTGTACACCGAACATCTGCGCCACCCGTGGCGTGGTGTCGACGTTCACCATCGCCAACGACCATGTGCCGCCGTCGGCCTGTACCAGCGCGCCGAGGTCCTCCCCCAACCGCACACTGGCCTCGCTGCGCGGTGTCCACAGCAGGACGACGACCGGAACCTCACCGGAACGGACCAGTACCTCGGCTTCCAGATTCGCCTCGGTGACCTGCACCGCACCGGTCACCTCGGAGGGTGTCGCGGCGCCGGGCGGGGGCGGCGGTGGCTGCTTGAGTGCGGAGAGATCGAATGCGCCGGCCAGAGCCGGTCCGATGGAAGGGCGTGGACGTGTCACGCCACCAAGTCTGGCACGTCCTCACCGCTGTTGGCAGCGACGGTGCGCTCCCCGATCCTGCCGGTCCGATCGGCCCAGATGACGAAGATCACACTGCCCAACGGCACGATGCTGCCCAGCAACGCCAACGCCCATGTCAGGAGGTTCCACTTCCGGGCGATCCCGACCAGCAGCGCACCGGCCAGGAAGGCCATGAAGATGCCACCGTGAATCGGCCCGAAGATCTTCACGCCGATCTCGGTCTGCGGCGACCCGAGGTACTTGAAGTACATCCCGACCAGTAGGCCAGCCCAGCTGAGAGCTTCCGCGATCGCGATGATCCGGAACCAGCCCGCCACGCTGCGGAGGTCATAGTTGCTTCCCATGAGCGCCATTGTGCCGCAGCGGGCGGCCAGCTACTACATTGCGTCGTTGTCTAACCTGAGCGCATTCTCAGCGGTCAGGGGCGGCGCAGGATCAGCGCGTCCCCCTGGCCGCCCGCGCCGCACAGCGCAGCCACCGCATAGCCGGAGCCCTTGCGGGCCAGTTCCAGCGCGGCATGCAGCGTGATGCGGGCACCGGAGGCGCCGATGGGGTGACCGATCGCGATGGCGCCGCCGTTGACGTTCACCTTTTCAGCGACGGCTGCGTCGTCCAGACCCAACTCGCGGGCGGACGCCAGCGCCACCGCGGCGAATGCCTCGTTGATCTCGATGACGTCGAGTTGATCGACGGTGATGCCCTCGCGCGCCATGGCCTTCTTGATCGCGTTGGCCGGCTGGGACTGCAGCGTCGAATCCGGACCGGCCACCACACCGTGCGCGCCGATTTCGGCCAGCCAGCTCAGCCCCAGTTCCTCGGCCTTGGCCTTGCTCATCACGACGACCGCGGCCGCCCCGTCGGAGATCTGCGAGGCCGAACCGGCCGTGATGGTGCCATCCTTGCGGAACGCTGGCCGCAGGCTGCCCAGGGATTCGACGGTGGTGTTCGCGCGCACCCCCTCGTCCTCGGTGAACTCGATCGGATCACCCTTGCGCTGCGGGATCGCCACCGGCACAACCTCGTCGGCGAACACGCCGTCCTTCCACGCCGCGGCGGCCTTCTGGTGCGACTGCGCAGCCACCTCGTCCTGCTGGGCGCGGGTGAACTGGTCGACATCGTTGCGCTGCTCGGTGAGCGCACCCATCGGCTGATCGGTGAACACGTCGTGCAGACCGTCGTAGGCCATGTGGTCGACCAGGGTGGTGTCGCCGTACTTGAAACCCTCACGACTCTTGGGCAGCAGGTGCGGAGCCTGGCTCATCGACTCCTGACCACCGGCCACCACCACCTCGAACTCCCCGGCCCGGATCAACTGATCGGCCAGCGCGATGGCGTCGATACCGGACAGACACATCTTGTTGATGGTCAGCGCCGGCACGTCCCAGCCGATGCCGGCGGCCACCGCGGACTGCCGCGCAGGCATCTGGCCGGCACCCGCGGTCAGCACCTGGCCCATGATCACGTAGTCGACGATGGAAGCGTCGGCCTCACCATTCGGGAAGGCCTTCTCCAGCGCGCCCCTGATCGCGATGGCTCCCAGATCGCTGCCCGAGAAATCCTTGAGCGAGCCCATCAGCTTGCCGACGGGGGTACGGGCACCAGCCACGATCACCGAGGTCGTCATTTCCATCCTCCAAGAGTTCTGTAAGGCCTTGAGAAGCCGTAGTGTGGCCTATCACACAGGCATAAAAACCAGCATGTCAGGTTACTTTTAGTCTATGACCACTGAACACGTCGACGCCCGACCGGCCCTCGCCAGCGCGCTGGTGACCGCGATCGATCACGTGGGGATCGCGGTGCCCGACCTGGACGCGGCCATCAAGTGGTACCACGACCACCTGGGCATGATCGTGCTGCACGAGGAGGTCAACGAGGACCAGGGCGTCCGCGAGGCCATGTTGTCGGTGCGCGGATCGGCTAAGGACAGCGCGCAGATCCAGCTGTTGGCCCCGCTGGACGAAACCTCGACGATCGCCAAGTTCATCAGCACCCGCGGACCGGGTCTGCAGCAGCTGGCCTATCGCACCAGCGATATCGATGCCCTGTCCGAACGGCTGCGCGCCGACGGTGTGCGCCTGCTCTACGATGCGCCGCGCCGGGGCACCGCGGACTCACGGATCAACTTCATCCACCCCAAGGATGCCGGCGGGGTCCTCATCGAACTCGTCGAGCCCAACGCGGACGCCGCTCACTAGGACCACCGCCTGGTCGGGCCGCGATTGGCCCGGTTGTTCCAGCACGCCGTGTGCCAGTGCCTGCGGTCCTCGATGTCGCCGTGCTCGACCGGCAACACCACCACGTGCGCAATCCGCGGCTGGATCTCGTGATCGCAGCCGGGGCACCGGTACGCCTTGGCGGCGCGCGCCGCCGGAACGGCCTTGACCTCGTAGTCGTAGCCGTCCGGGCCTGCCTCGACGCGCCGCGCAGACAGCCACTGTGGCAGCGGTGTGACCGGGCTTCGCTCCGGCCTGCGGCGCCTCCCCATCAGAACAGCCGGAACTCGTTGCTGTCCATGCCCCGCATCTTGTCGTAATCGAGTATGACGCAACGGATTCCGCGGTCCGTTGCGAGCGTGCGGGCCTGCGGCTTGATCTGTTGAGCGGCGAAGACACCGGTGACCGGCGCGAGTACGGTGTCGCGGTTGAGCAGTTCCAGGTAGCGGGTCAGCTGCTCGACGCCGTCGATCTCGCCGCGACGCTTGATCTCGACCGCGACCGACCGGCCGGTCTCGTCCCGGCACATCAGGTCGACCGGCCCGATCGCCGTCATGTACTCCCGGCGCACCAGCGTGAATCCGGTGCCGAGCAACTCGACGTGCTCGGCGAGCAGCTCCTGAAGATGGGCTTCCACACCGTCCTTCACCAGGCCCGGATCCACCCCGAGCTCGTGACTGGAATCGTGCTCGACATCCTCCACGGTGATGCGCAGCTGTTCGCCGGCCTTGTTCTCCACCACCCAGACCGGCGCTGTCCCCTCGACCAGCTCCTCGGTGGTCCAACACGGTGGGGTCATCCAGTTCAGCGGCTTGTAGGCGCGGTCATCGGCATGAACGCTCACCGAGCCGTCGGCCTTGAACAACAGCAGACGGCGCGCGGACGGGAGGTGTGCCGTGAGCCGGCCGACGTAGTCGACGGTGCACTGGGCGATGACGAGACGCACGCAACAACCATAGATTGCGCCGGGGGGTTCACTAGGCTGACGCCACGATGACGGACAAGAAGAACGCGGCCCAACGTCTCGGCCGGGTCCTCGAGCGGATGACGAGGCAGACCGGTCGGGTCACCGGCACACCCGAGTACGGCTCGTGGATCCTCGGGCGCGTGTCGGAAAGCCAGCAACGCCGGCGCATCCGCATCCAGTTGATCCTCACCACCGTGGTGCTGGGCGCGAACCTGATCGGGGTTGTCGTCGCTTGTCTGGTGGTGACGGTGACCTTTCCGGTGCCGAGTGTGTTCGACTCGGAGGTCCTGTGGATCACCTTCGCGGTGGCTCCGGCCTACATCCTGCTGGCGTTCGTGGTGGGCGTCATCTGGGCGACCAACCGGGTCATCAACAATGTCCGCTGGGCGATCGAGGAGCGTGAGCCGACGCCCGAGGACCAGCGCAACACCTTCTTCGCCCCGTGGCGCCTGAGCCGCGTGCTGCTGTCGCTCTGGGGTGGGGGCACCCTGGTGTTGACCCTGCTCTACGGGCTGCAGGACACCAACTACATCCCAAAGGTCCTGCTCGGCATCAGCTTTCCCGGCATCGTCGTCTCGGCGAGCTGCTACCTGTTCACCGAGTTCGCGCTGCGCCCGGTCGCCGCGCAAGCCTTGGAGGTCGGCCCTCCCCTGCAACGTTTCGCACCCGGCATCATGGGCCGCACGCTGACGGTGTGGGCACTGGGGTCCGGAGTACCGGTGCTGGGCATCCTGCTGGCCGCCATCATCACGCTCTCGGTGCAGATCGTGTCACCCACCCAGTTCGCGGTGGCGGTGATGATCCTCGCGCTCTTCGCGCTCGCCTTCGGTTTCATCCTGATGTGGATCCTGGCCTGGTTGACCGCCACACCGGTGCGGGTGGTGCGCTCGGCGCTCAACCGCGTCGAGCAGGGCGACCTGGAGACCAACCTGGTGGTGTTCGACGGCACCGAATTGGGCCAGCTGCAACGGGGTTTCAACTCGATGGTCGCGGGACTGCGGGAACGCGAACGGGTACGCGACCTGTTCGGCCGCCATGTCGGGCGTGAGGTCGCGCTGCTCGCCGAGAAAGAACAGCCCGAGCTGGGTGGCGAAGAGCGGCATGCCGCGGTCATCTTCATCGACGTCATCGGGTCCACCGCGCTGGTCACCAGCAGACCCGCCGTGGAGGTCGTCGAACTGCTGAACCGGTTCTTCGCCGTCATCGTCGACGAGGTGGACAAGCACCACGGCTTCGTCAACAAATTCGAGGGCGACGCGGTACTCGCGGTGTTCGGGGCGCCGGTATCGCTGGACAACCCCGATGAAGAAGCCCTGTCGGCGGCCCGGGCGATGGCGGCACGGCTGCGCGCCGAGGTGCCCGAGCTCGACGCCGGCATCGGGGTCGCCGCCGGTCAGGTGGTGGCGGGCAACGTCGGGGCCAAGGAACGTTTCGAATACACCGTGATCGGCGAACCGGTCAACGAGGCCGCAAGGTTGTGCGAGCACGCGAAGTCGGTTCCCGGCCATCTGGTCGCATCATCGGACACCCTGGCCAACGCAGGCGAAACCGAAAGCGCGCATTGGTGCTTGGGCGAGCAGGTACGTCTGCGCGGCCTCGATCAGCCGACCCGGCTGGCGCTACCGGCCTGACCGTTGCCCGCGGATGAACGCGGTGGCGGCGTCCACCGCGTCCTCCACGGTGCGGTAGCGGACCTGCTCGAACTCCGATCCATCCCCGATCACCCGCCGGTCTGGGTCGACGATGAAACCGGCCTTTCCCTGGTCATGCAGGGCGGTGCTCATCCCCGACAACAACACCTTGGCCGCCTCGTCGACGTCGTCGGCCCGCGACACGTCCAGGATCCCCACCACGAAGTCCTCGCAACCCCGGTCGACGGTGCGCACCACCTGTTCGGCACCGCAGAACAGCAGGTCGCCATGGGCTTCGTAGACGCGAACGCCGTCGCACGGTTGATAGATTGCCCGCAGGGTGGCCCGCGCATCCCGGGCCACCGTCAGAAAGTGCAGGCCGAGCTCCTCGGAAAGCCTGCGACACAACAGGACTGACCTGACGCTGTTGCCCTTGGCGTCGAGCAACGGCGAGTAGGTACCGATTCCGAGCTGTCCGGGCAGCACCGCCAGGATGCCGCCGCCCACCCCGCTCTTGGCGGGCATGCCGACTGCGCTGACCCAGTCCCCCGCGGCGTCATACATGCCGCACGTCACCATCACCGACAAGGTGCGGCGCACCACCGCCGCATCGGTGACACGGCGGCCCGTCAGCGGGTTCACCCCGTTGCGCGCCAGCGTGGCCGCCATCCGGGCCAGGTCGGTGGTCGTCACCTTCAGCGAGCACTGCCGGAAGTACACGTCGAGCACATCGTCGGGATCATCGTCGAGCACACCGAAACTGGCCAGCATGTAGGCAATGGCACGGTTGCGGTCGCCGGTGGCCTTCTCGGATGCATACACATCGGCGTCGATGTCGAGTCGGCGCCCGGCGAACGCCGAGTAGTAGTCCTGGATGAGCGCGAAACGCTCGTCGGGTGAGGATGCCGGGACCAGCGAAACCGCCGCGATGGCCCCCGCGTTGATCATCGGGTTCTTCGGCCGTTTGGTGGCGCGGTCCACGCTTATCTCGTTGAACGCCTCCCCCGAAGGCTCCACGCCTATCTTCGCGTCCACCGCCTCGGGGCCGGACCTGTCGAGCGCCAGCGCGTAGGTGAACGGTTTCGATATTGACTGGATGGTGAATTCGACTGCCGAGTCACCTGATTCGTAGATGTACCCGTCGGACGAGGACAACGTGACACCGAATCGGTCGGGATCCACCCGGGCCAACTCGGGGATATAGTCGGCCAGCTCACCCGCATCGACCCCGCTGAACTCGGCGCGAATCTGGTCGAGGTAGCGCTGGACCTGACGGGACACGCCTGCAGAGTAGCGTTACTGCTGCGGGTACGGGGCGAACCGGTTGTCGAATCCCGCCTTGCGGGACGCGATCTGGGCCGCCCGCTGTTCCTGCGTGACGTACTGGGTGGTGGGGGGAAGTACCGACGCAAGTTCGCTCAGCGACACCACACGAGCGCTCACCGTCGGCAGTTGCGTGACGTCGGGGTCGATGTCCTGGAAGCGGATCGAGAGGGTGCCCTGATTGAGGCCGCCGGTCGAAACCCAGTTCGCGACGCCGGGGTCAGTCGGCGAGACGACGAGGGTATAGGTGGTGTTGCCGGCGTCGTCGGCCACCGCCTGGGCGTTGTTGAGGCTGGTCTGCTCGTTCCAGTAGTCCTTGGTGATGGTCCAGTCGTCGGTGACGGGGACGACGAAGTACCCGGCACCGGCGCGGTCGATGGTGATGACCAGCGCCTGATCATCGGCGAGCTGGAAGTACCCGGCGCTCTGCAACTGTGTGGCCAGGAATTCCGCGTTGCGGGCCGGGTTCTTCAGCACATTGGGTTCGATGCGTTCGCCGGTGGTCGGATCGGTGGTCGCCACGGCCATGTAGGTTGCCTCACGCTGCACGCCGAGGGCCATGATGACCGCGGTCACCGCGCCGCGGAGCACCGGCGGCACGAACGGCAGCGGGGGCACCAGCGAGACCAACGTGGTCAGCAGCTTGCTGCGCACCACCGCAGGCCCGATACCCGGGATGGCGAAACCACCGAGCTGGCTGAACAGGCTGTTGGGTGGGCCACCGGTCCGGGTGATCTCCAGGCTCATCGGTTGCTGATTGGCCCAGTCGGACAAGGTGTTCCGCGTCGCGACGATGGTGGTGTCCGCGGTCAGCTGGAGATGGTTGGGCCGACCGTTGGCCGGTGTCCTGTCGAGTGTGATGGTGAAGGTGCCGTCGTCGCCGATGACCAGCTGATCCTTGGTGAGCACCGCGGCGGTGTTACCGGTCAGGCCCGTCAGGACGCTGAAGCTGGTGTCGGCGGGCAGGTTGGCCAGATCGGCGAACCTACCGGTGATCACGTACGACGACGCCCCATTCACGCCCATGAAGCGGTAGATGGTGTCGGGGTTGTCGTAGAGGATCCGGGAGGCCCCGGCGCTCTGGCCGTACCAGGCATGCGGCGGCGCGACCTGCATGACGACGGTGGGCTTGTTGGAATTCAGCAGCTGTTGTTGGAACGCCGAAGCCATCGCGTAGGCATCGACCGCGGCGCTGAGGCGGTCGATGTTCTCCTGATCGGGTCCGTCCACCCGGTCGAATTGCCGTTCGGCGGCCCAGGTGAACCCGGACCGCAGCACCAGCTTCATCAATTTCACCGGCAACGAATTCGCGATGCGATTCGCCAGCTTCTCGGCCCGCAGCTGGTCCGGGGTGCCCAGCGGGCTGACCGGCGCCACGGCGGCGGCACTGGTTGTCTGGGTGTCCGCCACCGAGGTCAACGCGTTCTGCGCCTCGTGCCCGACTTCCCGGCGGGCCGCGGCGAGCACGGCCAGCGCAGCCGGGTGCGCGGCGGGCTCGACGGGGCGATCCGAGGACCGGGTGTCGGAGGCCCCCGGTGCGGGCGCCGCTTTCGGCTCCGCTTCGAGTTCGCTGCTCGCCCGGACGGCCGGCTTCGGCGCCTCTTCCAGCTCGGAACGTTGCGGCGTCGCCTGGGTGCGCACCGTGCGGGTTGTCCGCACGCCGGTCTTCCGGGTGGGTGCCGGCGTTTTGGCCTCGCGCCCGGGCGCGGACGCGTCCGCATCCGAGCTGCTCGAGGTACGCGGGGACGAGCCCTGATCGCCGGTGTCCGCCGACGCGACGCCGGAAGCGACGGTGGCACCGACGCCGAGCGCCACCGCCAGCGCGCCGACCCGTCCTATGAAGACCGCACCACCGGGCATCGCTGCACCTCCACCACGGTTATAGCAGCGGCCGGCTACTTCGCGGGGGAGAAATCCCCAGCACGATCCGAACCGGACGGACGTTTCAACCGTGACCGGACCGACCAGCCGACGCCCAGGATGACCGCCGCCAGGACGATGTACTGCAGCGCGGACGCGTACGGTTCGACTCGGTGCCAGTTCGCGCCCAACAGGTAGCCGGCCAGCACGAAGACCGAGTTCCAGATGAGGCTGCCCAGCAGCGTCAGCACGGTGAACACGGCAAAGTTCATCCGATCGATCCCGGCCGGGATCGAGATGAAGCTGCGAAACAACGGCAGCATGCGCCCGAAGAAGACCGCCTTGGACCCGTGCTTGGCGAACCACGCCCTGCTCTTGTCGACATCTTCGCCGTCCATCAACGGCATCCGGGACACGATGCGGCGGATGCGGTCCGGCCCCAGGTAGGCACCCAGCGCGTACAGCATCCATGCCCCCAGCACCGAACCCACCGTGGTCCACACGATCGCACCGAGTAGCGACATTTCGCCGAGCCGGGCCGCGAACCCCGCCATCGGCAGGATCACCTCGCTGGGAATCGGCGGGAAGAGGTTCTCGACGAAGATGGCCAGCCCCGCGCCCGGTCCACCCAGATGTTCCATCAGGTCGACGGCCCACCCCGCCGCGCCGTCGAGTTGGACCGCCTCAGCCGGCGTGGTCATGGTGCAGCTGCTCCTCGGGTCGTACCGGATCGGTGGGCGACGGACGCCCGGACAAATGCCTCCAGTGTGGCCAAAGGTCGCTGAGGACGCCCTCAGGATGGCTGCCGGCTCGATGCCAAACGGTTTCGGCCCGCACCACGCACCAGCAGGGTTGCGGGAACGGCTGCCAGGACGAAGAGCAGTCCGGCCATCACCACATAGAGGTACACACCGGTGACGGTGCTCACCGCAGATCCACCGGCCAGGCTGTTCGCGTCTCGGTGTGCTTTGAGGATCTCGGCTCCGGCGACGTTGACCACCACCGAGCCGAGAGCAAGGACGACCGACACCAGACCCGCGACCGTCCCCTGCCGGTCAGGCGCTTCGAGACTGGTCGCCAGGCTGAAGCCGGAGGCGCCGATTGCTCCGGCCGCCAGTCCGAGCAGCATGCCGCAGGCGATCGCCAGCGGGAGTACGGCGATACCGGTCAGCATGGCGAATGTCGCCGCCGCCCCCACGGCGATCCCGCCGAGCAGCGGCACCGCCGGCCCGCGACGCCCCGCCACCCAACCCGCGCAGATACCACCGACGGCGATGCCGATGTTCGGTGCGGCAAACAGGGCCGCGATCGATTCCCCGTCGCCCAACCCGTAGCCGAGCCCACCTTCGGCAGGCACCTGTGCGATGAGGCTGATCAGCTGCAGCATGCTCCGGAACGCACCCGCGGCCAGCACGAGCGCTGCCAACGTCATCAGGATCGGACGCCGGAGTGCTTTCAGGTCGATGACCGGTTCCTCGCACCGCACGGCGAGCATTGCCCAACCGGCCAGGGCCCCGACGCCCGCGGCTAGCAACGCGATCATGCCCGCCGACGTCCATCCGACGTCCCTGCCGAGGCTGAGGTAGGCGAGGGCTGCGCCGAGCCCGCCTCCGAGGAGCACGCCGCCTCGCACGTCGATACGCCCGCTGCCGCGGATCGGCGACTCGGGAATGAGCCATCGCACCCCCAGTGCAGCGGTCCCGGCGAGCAATGCCGATATGACGAACACACTGCGGTAACCGAATGCGTCGATCGCGGGCGCCATCAGGAAGGGTTCGACGATTCCCACGATCGCCGACCCCGAGGTCACGAGCCCGATTACGGCCATCGCGACCGGCGGGGCGCATATCTGGAGCACGAGGGCCACGGTGAGAAAGACCGCGGCGAAGGCGACGCCCTGCAGCAGGCGGCCGGCCAGAAATATCCAGATGTTGGGGGCGGTCAGGCAGACCAGAGCTCCCGCACAGGAGCCCAGCAGGGTGCCGACGAGAACACGACGCTTGCCGAACAGATCGGACGCCTTTGCGAGCAGCGGTGATGCGATGGCCCCCGCGAGCATGGCGCTGACGTTGAGCCACGCGGCCTGGTCGGTGTCGAAATGCTCCAAGAGTTGGGGCAGAACCATCAGCGGTGAGCCGATCGCAACATCGGCGAGCACGTTGGCCAGCGTCAGCACCGCCGCCCACAGGGCAGCCGCCCGGTCCAGTGACGTTGAAGACTCACCGCGGGTTCTCGCGGGTCGGTGGCGCCTTGTGGACCTGATCCGCGCCCGCCGTGTTCCGCACCGACACCCCCGAGGCCTTAACGCAACAGTTTGTTGCTTTAGAATGAAGCTACCCGCGGATGGGTTGCACCGCAACGGCGGGGGTCGCCACAATCGATGACCGGGCGACAGGAGGGTGAGCTTTGGCCGACGAGCCGGCCGCGCGCCGCCCGGGCGGACGCAGTGCGCGAGTCAGGAACCAGATCCTCACGGCGACAGCCGAACTCGTTGCGCGCGACGGCATCGACCACTTCCGCTATGAGGATGTCGCCGAACTGGCGGGCGTACACAAGACCAGCGTTTACCGGAACTGGCCCGACCGTGAGGCGTTGGTGGTCGAATCCCTGATCCACTACGTGGAGGATCTGGCGTCCATCGCCGACACCGGGGACATCGACCACGATTTGGCCGACTACCTGTTGTCGCTTGCCAATGCGCTGCAGACACCGTTCGGACGGACGCTCGCGCACGCCCTCCAGCCGGCGCGCCACTCCACCATCGCAACGCTCGCCAAGGTGCTGGAGCTGCGGGTAGCGGCCATGCAGCAGCGGGTCGACACTGCCGTCGAACGTGGTGAACTGCCTTCGGTGGACAGCGCGTTTCTCGGCGAGATGATCTCCGGTCCGGTACATCTCATCGTCGACCGGGGCAGCCGGCCGGTGACCCGCGCAGATGTCGAGCGGATCGTCAGCGTCGTGTTGGCCGGCATCCGCGCCACCGCCAGAGACTAGGCGCCAGACACCGTCACATCGATGTCGGTTTTCCGCCAGTGATGTCGGCGCCCGGGTGTAAGGGTGAAGACATGCACGACGATTTCGACAGCTGCTACCGGGCGGTCCAGTCCAAGGACGCGCGGTTCGACGGCTGGTTCGTCACCGCCGTACTCAGCACCGGCATCTATTGCCGGCCCAGCTGCCCGGTGCGGCCACCGCTGGCCCGGAACATGGAGTTCTATCCGACCGCCGCGGCGGCGCAGAAGGCCGGCTTCCGGGCCTGTAAGCGCTGCCGTCCGGACGCTTCACCCGGCTCCCCGGAGTGGAACGTCCGCGGCGACGTGGTGGCCCGGGCAATGCGATTGATCGCCGACGGCACGGTGGACCGTTGCGGGGTGACCGGGCTCGCAGACCGCCTGGGATACACCACCCGCCAACTGGAGCGCCTGCTGCAGGCCGAGGTGGGTGCCAATCCACTCGCGCTGGCCCGGGCCCAACGCAGTCAAACCGCGCGGGTACTGATCGAGACCACCGACCTGCCGTTCAGCGATGTGGCATTCGCCGCGGGTTTCAGCAGTATCCGGCAGTTCAACGAGACCGTGCGGACGGTCAGTGCGCTCACCCCCACTGCGCTGCGGCAGCGTGCCCACAGCCGGGACGCCGCGGAGCGGGTCGGCACAGACGTGTTGTCGCTGCGCCTACCGGTGCGGGCACCGTTCTCCTATGAGGGGCTGTTCGGACATCTCGCGGCCAGCGCGGTGCCCGGTGTGGAGGAGGTCCGCGACGGTGCTTACCGGCGCACTCTGCGCCTGCCGTCCGGTTCGGGGGTGGTGGCGCTGACGCCGCACCCCGACCATGTGCAGTGTCGGTTGATCATCGAGGACTTCCGGGACCTGTCCGCCGCGATCGCGCGCTGCCGGCGGCTGCTGGATCTGGACGCCGATCCCACGGCCGTGGTGGACGCGCTGAGCCAGGACCCGCATCTGAGTGCGGTGGTGGCCAAGGCGCCCGGCCAGCGCATACCGCGCACCGTCGACGAGGCGGAGTTGGCGGTGCGCGTGGTGCTCGGCCAGCAGGTCTCCGTCAAGGCAGCCCGTACCCATGCGGGACGGCTGGTGCAGGCCCACGGCACGCCGCTGGCCACCCCCGACGGCGGCCTGACCCATGTCTTTCCCTCGACCGAGCAGTTGACCGCCCTGGACCCGAACCGGCTGGCCATGCCGGCTTCACGCCGCCGCACCCTGACCACCCTGATCGCCGCGCTGGCTGCCGGCGACGTCGAGGTGGACGCCGGCGCCGACTGGAACACCGCCAGGGCACAACTGGGCAAGCTCCCCGGAATCGGCCCGTGGACCACCGAGGTGATCGCCATGCGCGGATTCGGCGACCCCGACGCGTTCCCGGTCACCGATCTCGGCGTACGAGCGGCCGCCAAGGCCGTCGGTCTGCCCACCGCCTCGGACGCCCTGCTCGAGCACAGCGCCCGGTGGCGCCCGTGGCGGGCTTATGTGACACAACATCTGTGGACCGCGCTCGACCATGCCGTCAACGAGTGGCCGCCACGACCGACCAAGCAGGAGACACGATGACAGGCATGCAGTACCGAACCATGGACAGCCCGGTGGGGCTGTTGACGCTGGCCGGCGCGGGCGGTCGATTGGAGCATCTGCGGATGGAAGACCAGACCTATGAGCCGAGCCGGCACGGCTGGCAGTCCGACGAATCGGCCTTCCCCGAGGCGGTCGAGCAGCTGACGGCGTACTTTGCAGGCACGCTCACCGAGTTCGACCTGGACCTGCAATTCGGCGGAACACCGTTTCAGCGCCGCGTGTGGGACGCCCTGCTGACGATTCCCTACGGCGAGACCAGAACCTACGGCGAGATCGCAGTGCAGGTCGGCTCCCCGACCGCATTCCGCGCGGTGGGTTTGGCGAATGGACATAATCCGATCGGCATCATCGTCCCGTGCCATCGCGTTATCGGGGCCAACGGCAGCCTTACCGGTTATGGCGGCGGCCTGAATCGCAAAAGACTGCTATTGGATATGGAAAAGAGTCGCTCAGAATTAGCGTTATTCGACTGATCCAGGCGTGAATTACGAATTGTCGTCTTCCAGACAAAGCACAAATGCCCGAGCCCCCCAAATGTGTGTTTGGGGGGCTCGGGTCTTAATGTGTGTTCGGCGGTGTCCTACTTTTCCACCCTGTTGGGTAGTATCATTGGCGCTGGTAGGCTTAGCTTCCGGGTTCGGGATGGGACCGGGCGTTTCCCTGCCGCTATGGCCGCCGTAACTTTATTCACCCTTTTCTGGGTGCCCCCACACGCGTGTGGGGGGAGTGTGTTTTGGTGGTGGAGTGTGTCGACCATTTCTGGTTGATACGTGTCCGATGGTGTGGATGTGTGGTTGCAAGCGCGTTTGTGCGTCAATTTTTTTCTTACACGGTTTTGTCTGCTACCCCACAGGGTGGGGTGTGTGTAAGTTTTCGGCCGGTTAGTGCCAGTTCCCTAAACCTATTGCTAGGTGTACAGGTCTGGTCTATCGATCCCGTGGTCTGCGGGGGGCCTTATCCCACTGAATGGGTGAGAAGCCTGGTCTTGGAGAAGGTTTCCCGCTTAGATGCTTTCAGCGGTTATCCTGTCCGAACGTGGCTATCCAGCCGTGCCCCTGGTGGGACAACTGGTGGACCAGAGGTTCGTCCGTCCCGGTCCTCTCGTACTAGGGACAGGTTTCCTCAAGCTTCTGACGCGCGCGGCGGATAGAGACCGAACTGTCTCACGACGTTCTAAACCCAGCTCGCGTGCCGCTTTAATGGGCGAACAGCCCAACCCTTGGGACCTGCTCCAGCCCCAGGATGCGACGAGCCGACATCGAGGTGCCAAACCATCCCGTCGATATGGACTCTTGGGGAAGATCAGCCTGTTATCCCCGGGGTACCTTTTATCCGTTGAGCGACACCCCTTCCACTCAGAGGTGCCGGATCACTAGTCCCGACTTTCGTCCCTGCTCGACATGTACGTCTCGCAGTCAAGCTCCCTTGTGCACTTACACTCAACACCTGATTGCCGTCCAGGTTGAGGGAACCTTTGGGCGCCTCCGTTACATTTTAGGAGGCAACCGCCCCAGTTAAACTACCCACCAGGCACTGTCCCTGAACCGGATATACGGTTCGAAGTTAGAGGCCCAATACGATCAGAGTGGTATTTCAACAATGACTCCACACACACTGGCGTGCATGCTTCACAGTCTCCCACCTATCCTACACAAACCGTATCGAGCACCAATACCAAGTTGTAGTGAAGGTCCCGGGGTCTTTTCGTCCTGCCGCGCGTAACGAGCATCTTTACTCGTAGTGCAATTTCGCCGAGTCTATGGTTGAGACAGTTGAGAAGTCGTTACGCCATTCGTGCAGGTCGGAACTTACCCGACAAGGAATTTCGCTACCTTAGGATGGTTATAGTTACCACCGCCGTTTACTGGGGCTTAAATTCTCCGCTTCACCTTACGATTAACGGGTCCTCTTAACCTTCCAGCACCGGGCAGGCGTCAGTCCGTATACATCGTCTTGCGACTTCGCACGGACCTGTGTTTTTAGTAAACAGTCGCTTCTCACTGGTTTGTGCCACCCCCCACCGCTGCCGACCGCTTGGGCCATGACAGTAGGAGGTCCCCCTTCTCCCGAAGTTACGGGGGCATTTTGCCGAGTTCCTTAACCATAGTTCACTCGTACGCCTTAGTATTCTCTACCTGACCACCTGTGTTGGTTTGGGGTACGGGCCGTGTGTGAGCTCGCTAGAGGCTTTTCTCGGCAGCATAGGATCACCGAATTCGCCTCAATCGGCTATGCATCACCTCTCAGGATATATGAGACCCGGATTTACCTAGATCTCTCCCTACAGGCTTGCCCCAGTATTACCACTGACTGGTACGGCTACCTTCCTGCGTCACCCCATCGCTTGACTACTACCAGAGAAGGTCCCACGCAGCCGGCGACTTTCCGCTCCCGAAGGATTGGATAGGCCACCATTTGGGTGGTTAGTACCTCTGATTCATCATGGGCGCGCACACACGGGTACGGGAATATCAACCCGTTGTCCATCGACTACGCCTGTCGGCCTCGCCTTAGGTCCCGACTCACCCTGGGCGGACTGGCCTGCCCCAGGAACCCTTGGTCTTTCGGCGGGCAAGGTTCTCACTTGCCTTATCGCTACTCATGCCTGCATTCTCACTCCCACACCCTCCACAACTGGATCACTCCGCTGCTTCACTGGATGCAGGACGCTCCCCTACCCATCGACACAAGGTCGATGCCGCGGCTTCGGCGGTGTGCTTGAGCCCCGCTACATTATCGGCGCACAATCACTTGACCAGTGAGCTATTACGCACTCTTTCAAGGGTGGCTGCTTCTAAGCCAACCTCCTGGTTGTCTTCGCGACTGCACATCCTTTTCCACTTAGCACACGCTTAGGGGCCTTAGCCGGCGATCTGGGCTGTTTCCCTCTCGACGCACGGAGCTTATCCCCCGCCGTCTCACTGCCACGCTTTCACTTACCGGCATTCGGAGTTTGGCTGACGTCAGTAACCTTGTGAGGCCCATCGGCCATCCAGTAGCTCTACCTCCGGTAAGAAACACGCAACGCTGCACCTAAATGCATTTCGGGGAGAACCAGCTATCACGGAGTTTGATTGGCCTTTCACCCCTACCCACAACTCATCCCCTCAGTCTTCAACCTAAGTGGGTTCGGTCCTCCACAACATCTTACTGCTGCTTCAACCTGGCCATGGGTAGATCACTCCGCTTCGGGTCCAGAACACACCACTACACCACACACTCTTGTGCGGATACGCCCTATTCAGACTCGCTTTCGCTGCGGCTACCCCACACGGGTTAACCTCGCGACATGTCCCTGACTCGCAGGCTCATTCTTCAAAAGGCACGCCATCACCCCACGCAAGCGAGGGCTCTGACGGATTGTAGGCACACGGTTTCAGGTACTATTTCACTCCCCTCCCGGGGTACTTTTCACCATTCCCTCACGGTACTAATCCGCTATCGGTCATTGGGAAGTATTCAGGCTTACCGGGTGGTCCCGGCAGATTCACAGCAGATTTCACGGGCCCGCTGCTACTCGGGGACAGTCCCACAACAGAGCATATGTTTTCACCTACGGGGCTCTCACCCGCTACGGCCGGTCATCCCAAACCAGTTCAGCTAACACACACTTTTATCACTGTTGCCCATCACGGCGGTGATGAGAAGAAACGCCCCACAACCCCGCACACACAACCCCCGCCGGGTATCACATGCATACGGTTTAGCCATCCTCCGCTTTCGCTCGCCACTACTCACGGAATCACTTTTGTTTTCTCTTCCTACGGGTACTGAGATGTTTCACTTCCCCGCGTTCCCCCCCAACGGCTATATATTCACCGTTGGGTAACACGACATCACTCGTGCTGGGTTTCCCCATTCGGACATCCTCGGATCCACGCTCGGTTGGCAGCTCCCCGAGGCATATCGCAGCCTCCCACGTCCTTCATCGGCTCCCAATGCCAAGGCATCCACCATGCGCCCTTAAACACTTACAACACAGATAAACCAAATAAAGAAAAAAATTGCACATCAAACACACACAACAAAACCTTCCCGAACCGAAACCCGGAAAAAATTTCCTTGCGTGCTAGATGCTCGCAACCACTATCCACAAATCAAACACCACACCCCACCACCAAAGATGGAGCAACAACAAACAACCGCCTGGCCCCCAACGGGGCACGCACGGCCGGCAAGAGAACCCCGAAGAACTCTCTCCCGCTGGGCCTGTTGTCTCAAAGCCCAATAGTGTGTCCGGCAGCCAGCGCCCCCAACGGGAAAGCACCAAATAAGTTTGTTGAGTTGCACCAGACCCCCACCCACTACAGGTGTGAGGCCATCCAACGAATCGCTTGAGTCACCGAACCCCCACAATTTGTGGGCGGGCCCAAGTCTCGTGGTGCTCCTTAGAAAGGAGGTGATCCAGCCGCACCTTCCGGTACGGCTACCTTGTTACGACTTCGTCCCAATCGCCGATCCCACCTTCGACGGCTCCCTCCACAAGGGTTAGGCCACCGGCTTCGGGTGTTACCGACTTTCATGACGTGACGGGCGGTGTGTACAAGGCCCGGGAACGTATTCACCGCAGCGTTGCTGATCTGCGATTACTAGCGACTCCGACTTCACGGGGTCGAGTTGCAGACCCCGATCCGAACTGAGACCGGCTTTGAAAGGATTCGCTCCACCTCACGGCATCGCAGCCCTTTGTACCGGCCATTGTAGCATGTGTGAAGCCCTGGACATAAGGGGCATGATGACTTGACGTCATCCCCACCTTCCTCCGAGTTGACCCCGGCAGTCTCCTACGAGTCCCCGGCATAACCCGCTGGCAACATAGGACAAGGGTTGCGCTCGTTGCGGGACTTAACCCAACATCTCACGACACGAGCTGACGACAGCCATGCACCACCTGCACACAGGCCACAAGGGAACCAATATCTCTACTGGCGTCCTGTGCATGTCAAACCCAGGTAAGGTTCTTCGCGTTGCATCGAATTAATCCACATGCTCCGCCGCTTGTGCGGGCCCCCGTCAATTTCTTTGAGTTTTAGCCTTGCGGCCGTACTCCCCAGGCGGGGTACTTAATGCGTTAGCTACGGCACGGATCCCAAGGAAGGAAACCCACACCTAGTACCCACCGTTTACGGCGTGGACTACCAGGGTATCTAATCCTGTTCGCTCCCCACGCTTTCGCTCCTCAGCGTCAGTTACTGCCCAGAGACCCGCCTTCGCCACCGGTGTTCCTCCTGATATCTGCGCATTCCACCGCTACACCAGGAATTCCAGTCTCCCCTGCAGTACTCAAGTCTGCCCGTATCGCCCGCACGCCCACAGTTAAGCTGTGAGTTTTCACGAACAACGCGACAAACCACCTACGAGCTCTTTACGCCCAGTAATTCCGGACAACGCTCGGACCCTACGTATTACCGCGGCTGCTGGCACGTAGTTGGCCGGTCCTTCTTCTGCACATACCGTCACTTGCGCTTCGTCTGTGCTGAAAGAGGTTTACAACCCGAAGGCCGTCATCCCTCACGCGGCGTCGCTGCATCAGGCTTGCGCCCATTGTGCAATATTCCCCACTGCTGCCTCCCGTAGGAGTCTGGGCCGTATCTCAGTCCCAGTGTGGCCGGTCACCCTCTCAGGCCGGCTACCCGTCGTCGCCTTGGTAGGCCATTACCCCACCAACAAGCTGATAGGCCGCGGGCCCATCCCACACCGCAAAAGCTTTCCACCACACACCAGGAAGTGCATGGTCATATTCGGTATTAGACCCAGTTTCCCAGGCTTATCCCAAAGTGCAGGGCAGATCACCCACGTGTTACTCACCCGTTCGCCACTCGAGTACCCCGAAGGGCCTTTCCGTTCGACTTGCATGTGTTAAGCACGCCGCCAGCGTTCGTCCTGAGCCAGAATCAAACTCTCCAAACAAAAACAACCCAACCCAAAAAGTCAGGTGAATTCACATTCGGAAAAATCCGATATCCAAACAAAAGACACCAAAACTGGCATCAAAAATACAGCCACCCACCAACTCAAGGAGACGGGAATCCCCCCAAATGAGTGGCCAAAAACAACAAACAAAAACCACCAAACACACTATTGAGTTCTCAAACAACAGGCTTGATTTTGTCGAAGCTGCCCGATTCGGGGCAACCTCACCAGCCTAAACTATCTTGTCTGGCGAGTCAAGCTTCTCTGTCTCGCGTCTCCGCGGCGACTTCAGAAGATTAGAGCCAAGGACGTTGCGAAGTCAAGTCCGCAGGTCAACGGCCTGAAGATCCGGTACGGCCGTCTCAGATCAGGTTACCCGCTCGACCTCGGCACCCAGACTGACCAGATTCTCCACGAACAAGGGGTAGCCCCGATCGATGTGGTAGACGTCGTGCACCTCGGTATCGCCATCGGCGACCAGGCCGGCGAGCACCAAGCCCGCGCCGGCCCGGATATCGGACGCCCACACCGGTGCACTCGACAGCTGCGGCAGACCGCGCACGACGGCGTGGTGCCCGTCGGTGCGTGCATCGGCACCCAACCGGATCATTTCCTCGACGAACCGGAACCGCGCTTCGAACACGTTCTCGGTGATCATGGACGTGCCTTCGGCGATGCAGGCCAGCCCGATCGCCATCGGCTGCAGGTCCGTCGGAAACCCTGGGAACGGCAGGGTGGCGACGTTGACCGCCTTCGGCCGCTCGTACTGGACCACGCGGAATCCGTTGTCGTGCTGAGTCACGGTGGCGCCGGCGTCGTGCAACTTGTGCAGCACCAACTGCAAGTGTGCGGGGTCCACGCCCGTCACCGAGATATCCCCACGGGTCATCGCTGCGGCGATCCCCCAGGTCGCCGCCACGATGCGATCCCCGATCACCCGGTGCTCGGTGGGATAGAGCCGATCCACCCCGGTGATGGTCAACGTCGACGAACCGGCGCCGGACACCTGCGCGCCCATCTCGTTGAGCATCGTGCAGATGTCGGCGATATCGGGTTCGCGCGCCGCATTGTGGATCGTCGTCACACCTTCGGCGAGCACCGCCGCCATCAGGATGTTCTCGGTCGCGCCCACCGACGGGAACTCCAACTGGATCTCCGCGCCACGCAGATGGTCGGCCTCGGCGACCACACAACCGTGTTCGATGTTGCAGCGGGCACCGAGCTGACGCAGACCGGACTGGTGCATGTCCAACGGACGCGAACCGATCGCATCGCCGCCCGGAAGAGCCACCTTGGCGCGCTTGCCTCGACCCACCAGCGGGCCCAGCACACACACCGAAGCGCGGAACTGCCGGACCGCGGCGAAGTCCGCGTCGTACTTGACCTCATCCGGCGAGGTGATCCGGACCGTCGATCCGTCGAGCTCGACCGTCGCGCCCAGGCCGCGCAGCACCTCCGCCATCAGGGGAACGTCGAGGATGTCGGGACAATTGGTGATCGTGCTGGTGCCCTCGGCCAGCAGCGTTGCCGCCATCAGCTTGAGCACGCTGTTCTTTGCTCCTCCGACGGCGACTTCACCCGATAACCGGCTTCCGCCCGTCACCACGAATCGATCGCTCACGCGGGCCAGTGTAAGCAGAGGATGCGCCGGTTACAGAACACTGCGCGCACATCGGCAACGTCCTGACCGGTACGGTTTAACCATGGCCGTGCACCTGACCCGCATCTATACCCGGACCGGCGACGATGGCACCACCGGGCTGAGTGACTTCAGCAGGGTCTCCAAGAACGACGCACGACTGGAGGCCTACGCCGACTGCGATGAGGCCAACGCGGCCATCGGTGTCGCGGTGTCGCTGGGCCGGCCCGATGCCCGGACCCGCGACGTCTTGCTGCAGATCCAGAACGACCTGTTCGACGCCGGCGCCGACCTGTCCACCCCGGTGGTCGAGAACCCCGAGTACCCGCCGCTTCGCGTCCGGCAGGACTACATCGACCGCCTCGAAGGCTGGTGCGATGAGTTCAACGAGAATCTGCCGAAGCTGGACTCGTTCATCCTGCCCGGCGGCACCGCGCTGTCGGCGCTACTGCATGTTGCGCGCACGGTCACTCGCCGCGCCGAGCGATCGGCCTGGCGGGCGGTCGACCAATACGGCGAATCCATCAACGTCCTGCCGGCGAAGTACCTCAACCGGCTGTCCGACCTGCTGTTCATCCTGTCGCGGGTGGCCAACCCGGACGGCGACGTCAAGTGGCAGCCCGGCGGGCAACGGGCCTAATTCCGCCGCCGCGCCCGCGGTGAGGGCCGGGATTCCAACCACGAGGTGAAGGCTGTCAACGCACCGCGGTCCAGCGCCACCTCATAGCCGCGCCCCCGTTCGGGGCTGACATCGCGCAGCTCCAGAATGACGATCTCTTCGGTCATGATGTCGAACTCGTCGCCACGCGGAGAACGCCGCGCGACGACCTCGAGACCAAGCCGGCTCAGCCGGCGGTCCGGCCACCAACGGGCGCTGGAGAGCCGATAGAACTCGGCCTCGCCACCGCGGTAGCGCAGCACGCCGTGGCGCCAACCCTGGCCTCCCGCGGCGGGATAGTCACGCAGGATGGCGGCGGTGCCGCCCACCTGGCGCAATTTCCACAGCCGGTAGCCGAGTGCGACCACCGCCAACAGCAAAACGCCGACGAGCGCGACCATGAACAACATGGACGCGCTCATCGGCGGTGCCTACTAGTCGATCTGCCCGACCGCGCGCAGCCGCGCACGGCCCCAGGCTGCCGTGGCCGGATCCTCGGACTCGGCGTCGCGCTTGGCCGCGTCGACATCGATCTCGGACTCGAACTGCGCGTTCTCCACGAGGAGACTCACGCCGTTCTCGGTCACCGAAAGAAATCCACCGTCGACGGCGATCCGCAGATCGTCCTCACCCTCACGCTCGACCCGCACCATGGCGTCGTCGACCAGCTGGGCCACCAGCGGGATGTGCCGTGGCAGGATGCCGATCTCACCCGCGGTGGTGCGGGTGAAGACGAACGTGGCCTTGCCGGACCACAACTCACGCTCGACGGCGACGATCTCGACGTCCAGTTCAGCCATGCCACACCACCTTTCGGACCACTAGACCGGTCACAGCTTGGCGCCGAGGGTTTCTGCCTTCTTCGCCAGGTCATCGAGACCACCGATGAGGAAGAACGCCTGCTCGGGCAGGTGGTCGAACTCACCCTTGGCCAGCTTGTCGAAGGCCTCGATGGTCTCCTTGAGCGGCACGGTCGAGCCGGGCTGACCGGTGAACTGCTCGGCCGCCATCATGTTCTGGCTCAGGAAGCGCTCGATCTTGCGCGCCCGGTACACCAGCACCTTGTCCTCTTCGGACAGCTCGTCGATGCCGAGGATGGCGATGATGTCCTGGAGGTCCTTGTAGCGCTGCAGGATTCGGATGACCTCCTGGGCGACGCGGTAGTGCTCGTCGCCGACCACGCTGGGGTGCAGGATCGTCGAGGACGATGCCAGCGGATCCACCGCGGGGAAGATGCCCTTGGAGAACACCGCACGCGAGAGCTCGGTGGTGGCATCCAGGTGGGCGAAGGTCGTCGCCGGGGCCGGGTCGGTGTAGTCGTCGGCGGGCACGTAGACGGCCTGCATCGAGGTGATCGAGCGACCACGGGTCGAGGTGATGCGCTCCTGCAGCTCACCCATCTCGTCGGCCAGCGTCGGCTGGTAACCCACGGCCGAAGGCATACGACCCAGCAGGGTCGAGACCTCGGAACCGGCCTGGGTGAACCGGAAGATGTTGTCGATGAACAACAGCACGTCCTGGCCCTGCTCATCGCGGAAGAACTCCGCCATGGTCAGCGCGGACAGGGCGACGCGCATACGCGTGCCCGGCGGCTCGTCCATCTGGCCGAACACCAAGGCGGTGTCCTTGAGCACGTTGGCATCGGCGAGCTCGACCCACAGGTCGTTACCCTCACGGGTGCGCTCCCCCACACCGGCGAACACCGAGGTGCCACCGAAGTTGCGGGCGATGCGGTTGATCATCTCCTGGATCAGCACGGTCTTACCGACGCCGGCGCCGCCGAACAGGGCGATCTTGCCGCCACGCACGTACGGCGTGAGCAGGTCGACGACCTTCAGACCGGTCTCCAGCATCTCGGTGCGGGGTTCCAGATCGGCGAAGGCCGGCGGCTTGCGGTGGATGGACCAGTGCTCGAATTCCTTGCCGTAGCCGGGCTCGTCGAGGCAGTCACCGAGGGCGTTGAAGACGTGGCCCTTGACGCCGTCGCCGACGGGCACCGAGATCGAGGCACCGGTGTCGGTGACGTCCTGGCCACGGACCAAGCCGTCGGTGGGCTGCATGGAGATGCAGCGGACCAGATTGTCGCCGAGGTGCTGGGCGACCTCCAGGGTCAGCGTCTTGGCCAGCGCGCCGTAGGTGATCTCGGCGTGCAGGGCATTGAGCAGTTGGGGCACGGCGCCACGCGGGAACTCGACGTCGACCACGGGGCCCGTGATACGAACAACGCGACCCGTCGTGGTCTTTTCTGCGACAGCAGTCATATCTCTCTTCGCTTCCTACGGGGCTTACTTGGCGTCGGCCAGCGCGTTGGCGCCACCGACGATCTCGCTGATTTCCTGGGTGATCTGCGCCTGGCGCTCGCGGTTGGCCGCCAACGTGAGTGCCTTGATCAGATCGTCGGCGTTGTCGGTGGCCGACTTCATCGCACGCCGGCGCGAAGCCGACTCCGAGGCGGCCGCCTCCAGCAATGCGGCGTACACGCGGGTGGCGATGTAGCGCGGCAGCAGCGCGTCGAACAGTGTCTCGGCGTTCGGCTCGAAGGAGAACAGCGTGCGCGGTCCGTCCTCGGGCTGCTCGTCGCCCACGTACTCGACGACCATCGGGGCAATCCGCAACGCCGCCGCGGTCTGCGACAGCATCGACCGGAACTCCGTCGACACGATGTGGATCTCGTCGACGCCCAGGATGCCGTCGGCACCGCCATCGTCACCGTCGTCGTCGGCGCCGGACATGAAGGCTGTCACCAACGTGTCGGCGATCTCCTTGGCGTTCTCGTAGGTGGGACGCTCGGAAAAGCCGGTCCACGACTCCACGACATCGCGCTGGCGGAAGCTGTAGTAGCCCAATGCCTTCCGGCCGATGACGTAGAGCACTGGCGACTTGCCCTCTTCACGCAGCAACGAGAAGAGTTCCTCCGCGCGGCGCAGTACGTTGGCGTTGTAGCCACCGCACAGCCCGCGATCCGAGGACACCACCAGCACGGCGGCCCGCTTGGGGTTCTCCCGAGGGACGAGCAACGGGTGATCCAGCGCGCTGGCACTGGCCAGCTCGGTGAGCATGTTGGTGATCTCGGTGCTGTACGGCCGGGCCGCATCGACCCGGGCCTGCGCCTTGGCGATTCGCGACGTGGCGATCAACTCCTGGGCCTTCGTGATCTTCTTGATCGACGAAGCGGATTTGATACGACCGCGTAGCTCGCGCAGTGTGGCTGCCATTGGTTACCTAGGCCTTCTTGGGAGCAGGCTTACGGACCTTGACCGATTCCTTCTCCAGGTCCTCGGGATCCAGAGCTTCGGAGTCGGCCTCGTTGACGACGGAGCTACCGTCACTCGCCGAGAAGCCCTTCTTGAAGTCGTTGATGACGCTGACCAGCTTCGCGTCGGCCTCCTCGGAGAGCTTCTTGGTCTCCCGGATACCGTCGAGAATGTCGGAGTGGCTGGCCTTGACGTGCTCCAGCAGCTCGTCGACGAAGCGCGAAACATCTTCGGCGGGAACAGAATCCAGGTGACCCTGGGTACCCAGGAAGATCGCGACGACCTGGTCCTCGACGGCCAGCGGGCTGTACTGGGGCTGCTTGAGCAGCTCGACCAGACGCACACCGCGGTCCAGCTGCGCCTTGGAGGCCGCGTCCAGATCGGAGGCGAAGGCCGCGAAGGCCTCCAGCTCGCGGTACTGCGACAGGTCCAGACGCAGCGAACCCGCAACCTCTTTCATCGCCTTGATCTGCGCGGCGCCACCGACGCGGGACACCGACACACCGACGTTGACGGCCGGGCGCACGCCCTGGTTGAACAGGTCGGACTCCAGGAAGCACTGACCGTCGGTGATGGAGATGACGTTGGTCGGGATGAACGCCGAGATGTCGTTGGCCTTGGTCTCGATGATCGGCAGACCCGTCATCGAACCGCCACCGAGTTCGTCGGACAGCTTCGCGCAACGCTCCAGCAGCCGGGAGTGCAGGTAGAAGACGTCACCGGGGAACGCCTCGCGGCCCGGCGGGCGACGCAGCAGCAGCGAGATGGCGCGGTAGGCGTCGGCCTGCTTGGTCAGGTCGTCGAAGACGATCAGGACGTGCTTGCCGTCGTACATCCAGTGCTGGCCGATGGCCGAACCGGTGTAGGGGGCCAGCCACTTGAAGCCGGCGGGGTCGGAGGCCGGGGCCGCGACGATGGTGGTGTACTCCATCGCGCCACCCTCTTCGAGCGCGCGCTTCACCGAGGCGATCGTGGTGCCCTTCTGGCCGATCGCGACGTACACGCAGCGCACCTGCTGCTTGGGGTCACCGGTCTCCCAGGCCTGCCGCTGGTTCAGGATCGTGTCGACGCACACGGCGGTCTTGCCGGTCTTGCGGTCGCCGATGATCAGCTGACGCTGGCCGCGGCCGATCGGGGTCATGGCGTCGATGGCCTTGATACCGGTCTGCAGCGGTTCGCCGACGCCCTGGCGCTGCACCACCGACGGGGCCTGCAGTTCCAGCGCGCGGCGGTCGGAAGACGCGATGTCGCCCTGGCCGTCGATCGGCTGGCCCAGCGGGTTGACCACGCGGCCGAGGAAGGCGTCGCCGACCGGGACCGAGAGCACCTCGCCGGTCCGCTTGACCTGCTGGCCCTCTTGGATCTTGTTGAAATCACCCAGGATCACGGCGCCGACGCTGTGCTCGTCGAGGTTCAGCGCCACGCCCAGCACGCCGCCCTCGAACTCCAGCAGTTCCTGGGTCATGACCGAGGGCAGGCCCTCGACGTGGGCGATGCCGTCACCGGCATCGACAACGGTGCCGACCTCTTCCCGCTCGGTGGCGGCGGAAAACGAGGACACGTAGCCCTCGATGGCACCTTCGATATCAGCAGCCGAGATTGTCAACTCTGCCATGGTTTTTCGTCTTCCTACCTTTTGATCTGGGATAAGTCTTCTGGGTCAGTCCGGCAGCTGGGTCTGCGCGGCAGCCAAGCGGGACGCGATGGAGCCGTCGATCACTTCGTCACCGACGGTGATCGACAGACCACCGAGCAATTCCGGATCGACGTGCAGCTGGACGGACACCGGATGCCCGTAGATGCGCGTCAGCACGGCGGCCAGGCGCTCGCGCTGCGCATCGGTCAGATCCGCCGCGGCGCTGACGTGCGCGACGACCTCTCCGCGACGGGCCACGGCGAGCTCGGCGAGATCGATGACCGCTTCGTCGGCACGTTCCCCGCGCAGCAGGCCGATGGTCTGCGCCAGCAACGCGGCGGCGGTGCCGTTGGCACTGCTTCCGGAGCCGACGACCTTGTCCAGCAAGGCGATTCGACCTGCGGCGTCAGTGGTGTAGTCGCTCAGCAGAGCGGACAGCTTCGGCTCGGCGTCGAGAACCCGGCCGAACTGGAACAGCTGGTCTTCCACCTCGTCGACCTCACCGGCGGCACTCGCGCGCTGCAGGAGGGCCAGCCGCGCGATGTGCTCGATACCGTCGACCAGGTTGGCCTCGGTGGACCAGCGCTGGGATACGGCGGTGCGGACCAGCTTCAGCGCCGGATCGCCGATCTTGCCGGTCAGCAGCTTGTCGACCAGCCCCACCTTCGCCGCAGCGGTATCGGCAGGCTCGGCGAGGAGCTTGGTGAGAGCGCTCTCGTTGATCAGCAGCTTGGTCACCGCAGCCAGGTCGTCGGCCAGCGACGTCAGCGCGTCGGCGGCCAAACCAGCTGCCGTGCCGTCGAACTCGGAGACCAGGTTGGCCAGTGCCTCACGGCTGGCCGCCCGCAATCCGGCGGTGGCAGCGGTCTGCAGGACCGCAGCCGACGGGGCCATCTGGTCGAGATCGTCGAGGAAGCGGTCGACGGTCTGCGCCTGGGCGGCCGGGTCGGCCACGTGAGCACGGACCAGCTCGCCCGCCTTGGCGACGGCCTCGTCACCGAGCCCCATCCGGAGCTCGCGCACGAGCTGCTGACGCAACAGGTGGACCTGCTGGCCACCTTGGGCCTTGATGCGCTCGGCGTCGATACCGGCCTGTTCGGCCAGCTGGGCCTTGATGCGCTCGGAGTCCTGCTTCGCCTCACCGGTGACGCTGCCGGCCTCGGCCTCGGCGTCGGCCAGTGCCTTGGCGTGCATGGCATCGGCGTCGGCGAGCCGCTTCGCCGCCTCGGCGCTCTCGGCCAGGGCGACGCGGATGGCTTCCTGCTGCTTGACCATCAACCCCTTCACCAGGGGCGCCACCCATTTGGCGATGATGAACACGATGACGGCGAAGCCGATCAGCTGTCCGATGAATGTCGACATCTAGTTGTTCCGTCCCGAATTCACGTCGACGCCGAGGATGCGGCTCGCCAGGGTGGCCGACAGGCCATCCACCGACGATGCCAACTCGGCTTGAGCAGCTGAACCCTGTTGGGACAGCGTCTCGTTGGCCTGGCGTACCGTCTCGGCGACTTCACCGCTGGCCTCGGCCCGCTTGGAATCGACAACTTGGCGGCCTTCGGCACGTGCCTCGTCACGAAGTGCCGAGGCCTCGGCGCGTGCGCCGGCCATCGCCTTGTCGTAGTCGGCCTGGGCGGCTGCCACCTGCTCGGCCGACTTGCGGCTGTCGGCAGCGGTTTTGGCCAGCATGGCCTCGCGCTCGGCGAGCACCTTGCTGATCGGCGGCACCACCCACTTCCAGATCACGCCGAGCGTGATCAGGAAGATGAGCAGCACGGCGAAAAAGGTGCCATTGGGGATCAGGAAGTTACTGGTCCCCCCGCCCTCTTCCGCGGCCACGATGGATACGGTCAGCTGGTCCATGCTGTCGGACTACTGCAGGCCCGGCGTGGCGAAGACGAACAGCGCCATGAACGCCAGGTTGATGAAGTAGGCGGCCTCCACCAGACCGACGGTGATGAAGAACGGGGTGAACAGCCGGCCCTGGGCCTCGGGCTGCCGGGCGATGCCGGAGATCAGTGCGTTACCCGCGATACCGTCACCGATACCGGCGCCGATGGCACCGCCACCCATGATCAGACCGCCACCGATCAGCGCGCCCATGGTGATGAGAGCGTTGGGATCGAGTTCCATTCCTTTTTCCTCCTTGTAACTGGTGGCGGTGCCACCAGGACTTCTGTCGTACGTCTCAGTACAGCTTGGTCAAGCGGGTCGAACGTCAGTGCGCGTGTTCTTTGGTGTCATGTTCGTGGTCGTCGTGAACTTCCATCGACTGGCTGAAGTACAGGATCGTCAACAGGCTGAAGATGAAGGCCTGGATCAAACCGACGAACAGGTCGAAGGTCTTCCAGATGGCGTTGGGCAGCCACTGGATGTACCAGGGGAACATCGCGATCAGGGCCACCAGGATGCCGCCGGCGAAGATGTTGCCGAAGAGTCGCAGAGCCAGCGAGATCGGCTTGGCGAGCTCCTCGACGATGTTGATCGGCGCCAGGAAGGCGACGTGGCCCTTGACGACGGCGATCGGGTGGCCGACGGGGCCGCGCCGCCAGATGCCCGCCGCGTGGTAGCAGATGAACACGAACAGGGCGAGCGCCAGCACGAAGTTGATATCCGAGGCGGGCGGCTTGTACAGCTCGGCGGCCGCACCGTCGGATCCCCCGTACTGCCACGGGAAGACCGCCAGCCAGTTGGAGATCAGGATGAAGGCGAACAGGGCGACGGCCAGCGGCAGCACGAACGGCGCGATCTTCATGCCGATCGAGCCCTCGATCTGCTGGCGCATCTGGATGGTCAGCGCCTCCCAGAACAGCTGCACACCACCGGGGACGCCGGTGGAGGTGACCTTGGACTTCAGGTAGAACGCCAGGCCGATGATGATCAGCGCGGTGATCCCGGTGGCCATGATGGTGTCACCGTTGAAGGTCATGCCGAACATCTCGAACACCATGGTGTGGTGTCCGACGTGGATGGCGGCGCCACCCTCTTCGGCGGCGAGAACGGTCTCGTTCATCGTCTGAGTCATAGAGGTCAGCTCAATCCTTCGAATCCGTTGCGGGGACGCCTTCGACGTCCAAGCCGTTGGAGCGGATCTTCCGCAGCACCGGAATGCTGGTGCTCATCACCAGCAGTGCCTGGAAGATTGCCAACCCGAACAGCACCGCAATTCCGCCGTGTGCCTTGAAGAAGATGGCTATCGCCAGTGCGACCGCGGTGATCACCAACAGTCGCGTGGCGGAGTTTATGGCCATTTTCTTCTTGAGTGGGTGGTCCTCCATCGTGATCGACTCGACGGCCCGACGCACCAGCAACGCGTTGAGCAAACCGAGCGCGAGCCCGAGACCGAAGAACACACCGAAGAAGATGTTGCCGACGAATGCGGCGGCCGCGACGGCCACTGCCGTGAGCACCGCGCAGACGATCAGGAGCCGTACCGGACGGAAGGCGACGGAAGGGAACACCAGGGGCGCATCGTGCGCTGGCGTCGTCACGTCGTTCACCTCAATCCCGCGGCGTCGAGGGGGGTACTGATCGAAAACTGCAACTCAGAAAACTGCAAAATTCCTGTGCGTGCCCGACGAGAGTATCGGAGGGCGACGGGCGCGCTGGAATCACCCAAGGGGTAGCTCCCTTATGTCGGTCGTGTATCGGCGCCGATCGGTCGGGTGGACCGATGGGCCGGGCCGGCAACCCGCGAGGTTTTTCGGGTTATGCGCAGAACCGTACCACAAGGTAGGAGGCACAAAAACAGGCCTACTACTTTTCGTCGTACATGGGCTTGCGAGGCTCCTCCAGCGGACTGCTGCGGCCCCGCAACAGGGGTATCAGGGTCACCACGCCGGCCACCAGAAGGGCGGCGAGCATCACCGCCCCGCTGTGGCGCGGATCGAAGAAGATCGTGCTGGCCGCCCCGAGCGCGACGATGCCGACCCACAGATAGATGAGCAGCACGACGCGGCGGTGCGAGTGCCCGATCTGCAGCAACCGGTGATGCAGATGCATCTTGTCGGGGCTGAACGGACTCTTGCCCGCCCGGGTGCGGCGCACGATCGCCAGCAGCATGTCCAGGGCGGGCACGAACATCACCGCGACGACCAACAGGAACGGGGACAGCAACGCGAACACGTCGCGGGCGCCGTAGGCGTTCTGCGAGATCGGCCCGGCCGCCGTCGTGGAGGCCGCCGCGAGCATCAGACCGATCAGCATCGAGCCCGAGTCGCCCATGAAGATCTTGGCCCGGTGGAAGTTGTGCGGCAGGAAGCCCAGACACGCCCCGGCGAGCACCACCGAGATCATGGCCGGCGGGTAGAACAACACATCGCCGCCGTGGTCGCGCAGCAGCCCGACCGAGAAGATGCAGATGGCCAGTGCGGTGATCAGCCCGAGCCCGGCGGCCAGCCCGTCCAGACCGTCGACGAAGTTCATCGCGTTGACGATCGACACGGTCAGCGCGAGGGTCAGCAGGATCGACGTGACCTGGTCCAGCACGATCGTGCCGACCCCGCCGATCGGGATGTAGAGCACGCTCCACGCGACGCCCATGGTCACCAGCACGCTGGCGGCGGTGATCTGGCCGGCGAACTTGGTCAGTGCGTCCAGCCCCCACCGGTCGTCGATGAGCCCGACGAGCATGATCAGCCCGCCGGCCACCACCACCGCGGGCATGCCCGTCGAGTACACGAATCCGCGGTTGAGCGCGGGCAGCTGGGAGGCCAGCAGCACCGCGACGACCACACCGATGTAGATGGCCAGCCCGCCCATCCGCGGGGTGGGCGCGACATGCACATCGCGTTCGCGTGGGTAGGCGACCGCGCCGATCCGGATGGCCAGCACCCGCACCCACCCGGTGGCGAAGTAGGTGATGATCGCGGCGGTGAGGCCGACCAACGCGAGTTCGCGCAGCGGGACGCCCGCGCCGCGGTCCGAAAGGGCGAGCAGACCGTCAGCCATCCAGACCGATTCGCTCACCACGTGGTGAACCGTACGCGAAAAGGCTGTGCCCCCGAGAGCACCGACCTCCGCAGCGCGGACCTACGGAGCAGTCCCACGGGTGTCCTCGGGTGTGAGGGTGTCGGCCTGCACACCCAGCACGCGCGCGATGTCGGCGATCGAGACCGGCCCTTCCCGCAGCACCCGCGGCTGCGGGCCGGATACGTCGATGATCGTGGAGGCCGCGCCCTTCGGCGACGGTCCGGCGTCGAGGTAGACCTCGACGCGCGCACCGAGCTGCGCTTGCGCGTCCGCGGCGGTGACCGCGGCCGGGGATCCGGAGACGTTCGCGCTGGAGACGGCCATCGGCCCGACCTCCCGCAGCAGTTCGATGGCCACCGGGTGCAGCGGCATGCGCAGCATGACGGTGCCGTCGGCGTCACCGAGGTCCCAGTGCAAGGAAGGTGCATGCCGAACCACCAGGCTCAGGGCGCCGGGCCAGAACGCCTGGATGAGTTCGCGCGCGGCCGGCGGCACCGAATAGACCAGTCCGTCGATGGTGTGCCAGGAACCGACCAGCACGCCGACCGGCATGTCGCGGCCCCTGTTCTTCGCCGCGAGCAATGCCGCGACCGCCGCACCGTTGAAGGCGTCCGCGCCGATGCCGTAGACCGTGTCGGTGGGCAGCACAACCAGTCCCCCACCCTTGACGGCGCTGATCGCCGACGTCAGACCCGCGCCCCGCTGGTCGGGATCCGCGCAGTCGAACAGTTGACTCATGACGCCTCGCGCAGGCGCTCGTCGCGTCTCATGCCACTCAGCTTCTCACCGCGGTGACGAACCGGTGCCGACCGGCCAGGTCGCGGCGTGCCGCGATCTCGGTGAAGACGCCTTCGGCGCCGAAGGACTCGACGGTGGCCGCCGAGGTGGTGTCGTCGTGCTCGACTCCCACCTGCCCACCGGACCGCAGCAGCCGCGCGGCCAGCGCGACAATCGGCCCGATGACGGCCATCCCATCCGGGCCACCGAACAGCGCGGCGTGCGGATCATGTTCTGCCACTTCGGGTTCCAATTCGGCACCGTCGGGAATGTAGGGCGGATTGGCCACCACCAGGTCAACTTCGCCGGTCAGGTCGGCCAACACGTCGCGGTCGGTGACATCGCCGTGGACCATTTCCACCCTGGTCGTCGCGGCATTGGCGCGCGCGTAGCGCAGCGCGTCCTCGGATTGTTCGACGGCGATCACGCGGGTGTCGGGCCGGTGGGCGGCCAGTGCGAGCGCCAGCGCGCCCGAACCCGTGCACAGGTCGACAATCACGCCGCCGGGCGGGACGGCCACGCCTTGGGCCCACTCCAGCAGCGCCTCGGTCTCGGGCCGCGGGATGAACACCCCGGGGCCGACGGTCAGCGTCAGCGGGCCGAACGCGGCGCTGCCCAAAAGGTGCTGCAACGGAATCCGACGGGTGCGTTGCCCGACGAGGGCGCGGTACTCGGCGAGGAAACCGGGCCCGGGCTCGGCGAACATGAGCCGGCCCCGCTCGACGTCGAGGACATGGGCGGCCAACTGCTCGGCGTCGGCACGCGCGGAGTGCACACCCGCGGCCGCCAGCGTGGCGGCCGCGTCCGAGATCGCCTGCTGCAGCGCGGTCATCAGGCCTGCTGGAGGCGCGCCTGCTTGTCCGCGGCCGCCAGCGCGTCGAGCAGCGCGTCCATATCGCCGTCGAGCACCTGGTCGAGGTTGTGCGACTTGAAGTTGATGCGGTGATCGGCGATCCGGTTCTCCGGGAAGTTGTAGGTGCGGATCCGTTCGCTGCGATCGACGGTGCGGATCTGGCTGGCGCGGTCCGCCGAGGCATCCGCCGACGCCTGCTCCTCGGCCAGCGCCTGCAGCCGGGCGGCGAGCACCACCATGGCGCGGGCCTTGTTCTGCAACTGGCTGCGTTCGTTCTGGCAGGTGACGACGATGCCGGTGGGCAGGTGGGTGATGCGGACCGCGGAGTCGGTGGTGTTGACGCCCTGGCCGCCCTTACCCGAGGACCGGTAGACATCGATGCGCAGATCGGATTCGTCGATCTGGACGGCCTCGACGTCCTCGGGCTCGGGGTAGACGAGTACACCTGCGGCCGATGTATGCACGCGGCCTTGGGATTCGGTGACAGGTACGCGTTGCACGCGGTGTACGCCGCCCTCGAACTTCATCCGCGACCAGACGCCGTCGGCCGTGTCGCCCTTGCCGGCGATGGTGATGGTGGCGTCCTTGTAGCCGCCGAGATCCGACCACGTCTCGTCGAGGATGGTGACGGTCCAGCCGTGCCGCTCGGCGTAGCGGATGTACATCCGGGCCAGGTCCGCGGCGAACAGTGCGGATTCCTCGCCACCCTCGCCGGATTTCACCTCCAGCACCACGTCGTCGGCGTCGTGCGGATCGCGGGGGGCCAACAGGTCGGTCAGCTTGGCGTCCAGTTCGGCGACCGTGGCCTCGAGCTCGGGGACCTCGGCCGCGAAGGCCGCGTCCTCGGCGGCCAGCTCGCGTGCGGCCTCCAGGTCACCACGGGCCGCCTCCAGCTTGCGGTGGGTCGACACGATCGGCGATATCTGGGCGAAGCGCCGGCCGACCTTGCGCGCCGCACCCGCGTCGGCGTGCAGGCCCGGGTCGGAGAGCTGGCGTTCGAGGTCGGTGTGCTCGGCGAGCAACGCCTCGATCATGGGCGCGGTGTCGGACACCGGCGAACCTCCCTCCACACGCAGATCGGCGCCCGGCCTGTCACAGGGACAGGAACGGGCGCCGATGGGACAACTAGTTGTCGGCCGCAGCCTTCGTGTTTCGCTTGCCGTAGCGCTTCTCGAAGCGGGCGACGCGGCCGCCGCTGTCGAGGATCTTCTGCTTGCCGGTGTAGAACGGGTGGCACTGCGAGCAGACCTCGACCACGATGTGGCCGCTCTCCTTGGTGCTGCGCGTGGTGAAGGTGTTACCGCAGCCGCAGACCACGTTGGTCTCGGCGTAGTTGGGGTGGATACCCGATTTCATGGCTTTCCTCTGCAATCGTTGGCCGCCGGGTCGCCCGAGCCCAGACCTGGGAGTCTTCGAGCGTGAACCGGAACCGAGGGTCGACGGTGAATTATGCCAGGTCAACCGTCGAATGCGAAAACGCGTCACCAGCGGCGGCTATTCCCGGCTGCGCGGGGCGTAGGTCTGACCGCTGCGTTCCCAGAGGCACCGTCCGCGCGGTGCGGCGCCGAGGGCGATGAGCTCGCGTTTGAGGATCTTGTTGGTGGCGGTGCTGGGCAGGTCATCGGCGATCCAGACATGGCGCGGCCGGGCCTTCGGTGACAGGTCCGCTTGTGCGGCGAGGAACTCGGCGAAGGCCTCAGGGGTCAGTTCCGCGTCGTCCTGGAGCACAATCGCGGCCATCACCTGGTCCCCGACGTGCTCGTCGGGGACCGGATAGACCGCGACCCGGTTGATGGCGGGCAGCCGCAGCAGAATCCGCTCGATCGGTGCGGTCGTCAGATTCTCCCCGTCGACCCGCATCCAGTCGGCCGTGCGGCCGGCCAGGTAGATCCAGCCCTCGGCGTCGCGGTAGGCCAGATCCCCCGACCAGTAGATCCCGCCGCGCAGCCGCTCATCGGTGGCACCCGGGTCGTTGTAGTAGCCGCGGAACAATCCGCTGCCTGCGGTGTTGACCAGCTCCCCCGTCGCGGCCTCGGCGTTGATGAGCACGCCGGCGGCGTCGAACTGCGCGATCTCGCATTCCTGGCCGGTGTCCGGGTTGTAGATCGCCACCCCCGGGAATCCCTGGCCGATCGATCCCGCCGGGGTGTCCTCGGGCCGGGTGATGATGACGGCGGTCTCGGTGGAGCCGAACCCGTCCCACACCGTGCACCCGAACCGCTTGCCGAAGGCCTCGATATCGCGATCGGCAGCCTCGTTGCCGAAGGCGACGCGCAGCGGGTTGTCGGCATCGTCGGGGCGTTCGGCGGTGGCCAGGATGAAGGCCAACGGCTTGCCGACGTAGTTCATGTAGGTGGCGCCGTAGCGGCGGATGTCCGGCAGGAACGATGACGCGGAGAACGTGGCGGGCGCCATCGCGGCGCCGGCCCCGAGCGCCACACTCCAGCCCGCGTACACCGCGTTGGAGTGAAACAGCGGCATGGCCAGGTAGCAGGTGTCCTGCTCGCTCAGCTGGTAGCGCTGCACCAGGGCGCCACCGGCGAACAGCACCGTCGAGTGCGGCACCTCGACGGCCTTGGGTTCGCCGCTCGTGCCGGAGGTGAAGATCATCATGAAGGTGTCGTCCGGGGTGCATTCGCGATGCGGGGCGAGCGCGGGTGCGGTGTCGAGCAACTCGGCCCATTGCGCGGACGTGGTGTCGATCACCGTGACCCCGGGCAGGTCCAGCCCGTCGATCAGGTACCGGTGATCGGCGTCGGTGAGCAGGATCTGGGTGTCCACCTTGGCGATGTCACGGGCCAGGGCGTCCCCGCGCCGGGTGGTGTTGATCCCGCACAGCACGTACCCGCCCAGCCCGGCGGCGGCCAACGCCGTCAACATTCTCGGCGTGTTTCCCAGCAACGCCGCGACGTGCAGGGGCCGCTGCGGGTCGGCGAGCGCGATCAGGACGGCGGCCTGGCGGCCCGCGTCGGCGATGTGTTGGCGCCAGGTCCAGGTGTCCTCGCCGTACTTGACGGCGACCGCTTCATCCTCGGCCCGGGTGCGCAGCAGTTGTTGCAGTGTGTCCGCCATGGCGAGGCACCTCCGAGTCGGTGAACAGATCCTGCAGACTGTCTACCATTGGCGGCCTGCCCCACCGCAGTGGTGGGGTTGTTGGCAGAATGCAGCGACACGTCTGCTAATCCGCAGATCCCCACCGCCGAGGAGACGCCGAGTGCCGACCAGCACGGCCACCGTCCGCGACCGCCTGATCGACGCGGCCGAGGTGTGTCTGCGCGCCAAGGGCATCCGCGCGACCACCGTCTCGGAGGTGGCCGAAACCGCGGGCGTGTCCCGGGGCTGGCTGTACCGGCACTTCCCGGACAAGGTCACACTGCTCGGTGCCGCGATCGTGCGACTCAACGAGGCGTACTGGTCGCAGGCCCACGCCGTCCTCGAACAGGTGCACGGGCTCGACGAGCAGATCGTCGCGGGCATCCGGCACGGCCGTACCGCGTATGACGATCCGGGCGCGCTGCTGATGAAGCTGCGCGTCGACGAACCCGAGGAGTTCGCCGCCTGTGCCGGCGCCGGTGTGCAAGGCTTGGTGCCCGACCTCGCCGGGTTCTGGTCCCGCTACCTGATCGCGGCCCGTGACGGCGGCGAGATCCACCCCGACACCGTCATCGACGAGGCCTCGGAATGGGTTGCCCGCGTGGTGATTTCGCTGGCGACCGTGCCGGGCGACACGCTGGATCCCAGCGATTCAGCCCAACTTCTCACCCATATCCGGCGCTACCTGCTGCCGGCTCTGCGCAGCGATCCCACGGCCTGAACGCATTTCGGCGCGGAAACGTACGCTGAGCGTACGCAACCGCGCCGAAATCGCAGATGGTGCAGAGCCGGTCAGTCGTTGTCGCTGTTTCCGCCCGGGGTGTTCTTGGACACCTGGACCAGGAACTCGTAGTTGGTCTTGGTCTTGCGCAGCTGGCTCATCAGCAGATCGATGGCCTGATGCGGATCCAGCCCGGACAGCACCCGACGCAGCTTGTGCACGACGGCGAACTCGTCGGCGCCCAGCAGCAGCTCATCCTTACGGGTACCCGACGGGTTGACGTCGACGGCCGGGAACACGCGGCGCTCGGCGATCTTGCGGTCGAGCTTCAGTTCGGCGTTACCGGTGCCCTTGAACTCCTCGAAGATCACGGTGTCACCGGTGGAGCCGGTCTCGACCATGGCCGTGGCGATGATGGTCAGCGAACCGCCGTGCTCGATATTGCGCGCCGCGCCCAGGAAACGCTTGGGCGGGTAGAGCGCGGTCGAGTCGACACCACCGGAGAGGATACGGCCCGATGCCGGGGACGCATTGTTGTAGGCGCGGCCCAGACGGGTGATCGAGTCCAGCAAGACCACGACGTCCTTGCCCTGCTCGACCAGGCGCTTGGCCCGCTCGATGGCCAGCTCAGCGGCCTGGGTGTGGTCTGAGGGCGGACGGTCGAACGTCGAGGCGATCACCTCGCCGACCACCGAACGCTGCATATCGGTGACCTCTTCGGGGCGCTCGTCGACGAGCACGACCATCAGATGGCATTCCGGGTTGTTCTTGGTGATCGCGTTGGCGATGTCCTGCATGATCGTGGTCTTACCGGCCTTGGGCGGTGACACGATCAGCGCGCGCTGCCCCTTGCCGATCGGCATGATCAGGTCGATGACGCGGGTGGTGAGGCGTTCCGGGGTGGTCTCCAGGCGCAACCGCTGATTGGGATACAGCGGGGTCAGCTTCTGGAAGTCGGGCCGGTTCTTGGCGTTCTCCACCGGGCCACCGTTGACGGTGTCCAGGCGCACCAGCGGGTTGAACTTCTGGCGCGGGTTGTTCCCGCCGCCGCCTTCGCCCTCGCGGGCCACCCGCACGGCACCGGTCACCGCGTCACCGCGGCGCAGGCCGTTCTTGCGCACCATGTTCATCGACACGTACACGTCGTTGGGGCCGGCCAGGTAGCCCGAAGTCCGCACGAAGGCGTAGTTGTCGAGCACGTCGAGGATGCCGGCCACCGGCTGGACGACATCGTCCTCGCGCAGCTCGGTGTCGCGGTCGCCGCGGTCACCCCCGCCGCCGCTGTTGCCGCCGCCGCCGCCGTCGGCACGCTCGCCGCGCCGCCTGCGGTCGCGGAAACGCCGGCCGCGCCGGCCCTGGCGGCCGTCCTCGTCATCGTTGTTGTTGGAGTTGTTCGCGTTGTTGCCGGCGTTGCCACCGCCACCACTGTTGCCGCCACCGGCGTTACCGCCGCCGCTGTTGCGGTTCTGCTGGCCGCCGCCCTGAGCCTCGTTGCCCTCGGCATTGCGGGACTGCCGGTTGTCGCGATTGTCCCGGGTCTCGGCGTTGTTGTCCGCGCCGGCGCTGGTGTCGGACTTCTCGGGGCGCGCCGCTTCCTGCGTGCCCTCGTTGTCGGCCTTGGCGCCGGCGCCGTCCTGGGCCTTTTGGCTGTCCGGCGCACCCGATTGGCGCGCAGCGGTACGGCGCTCGCGGCGCTGCGGGTTGCTCTGCTGCGGCGCTTCAGTGGCGTCGGCCTGCTGCGTTGCGGCCGGGGCCGGCTCGGCGGCCGCCGGAGCAGCGGCGGTGGGGGCCGCGGCGGGTGCGCCGTTGCTCTCACCTCGACGTTCCTTGATGGCGGCGATGAGGTCGCCCTTACGCATCCCGGAGGTGCCCTTGACACCCACTTCGCTGGCAAGCGCGCGCAGGTCAGGAAGCAGCATCGAGGTCAGCGAGCCGGAACGCCCGCCGCGTGCGCTGCGCGCAGCCTTGCCTGAGTCCACGGCAGCGGAATCTGCGGCGGCCTCGCCGGCGTCGCTTGCTGTGAACAGGTCCGTATCAGTCACGGATTTCCTTTCTTTCCCTCGCATATCTCAAGTGAGCGAGGGGTTCCCCGAAGGTCATCTGCACCCAGCCGAAGAGCTGAGCGCGTGTTCTTCCGCGGCGTCACCATCGCCGGAGCATTGGTGATCGCCAGGGCCCACCGGCGTGCGGCGAACCATCAGTCCACGAGTGAAACGAAAGATTGGGTAGTCGTCCTAGTGTCGGCGCAGGTAGAGCCGCTGCGATTGCTGGACGGTGCGAGAATAACCCGCATCTGAGCTGGAAGCAAGGAGCACCGCTTATTCGCGTGTTACCCCGAAAGCGCGTGGGCGGGAGTCTCCGCGTTCCAACGCACACCGTCCCCGACCGACATTTCGGTCACCGTGAACCCGTTGGCGGCGCCGTACTCGAGTACCTCGGTCGGCAGAGCCGATCCGTCGGTCAGCGCAATCACTGCTGGTCCAGCACCGGACAGCACCGCTGCAATTCCAGAACGTCGCAGCATCGTGAGATATTCCGCCGACGCCGGCATCGCGGGGGCGCGCTGAGCCTGGTGCAGCCGGTCACCGGTCGCCTCCAGAAGCAGATCGGGCCGTTGGGTGAGCGCCACCACCAGCATCGCCGACCGCGCCAGATTGAAGCGGGCGTCGGTATGACTAACCTGCTCGGGCAGCAATCCTCTCGTGGCCGCTGTCGACGAGCGCGTCTCGGGGATCGCCGGGAACAGCCGGATATCGGGGTGCAACTGCAGATGGGCCGCGTCATAACGCGCCGGGTCGCTGCCGTCGACGGTCCAGGACACCACCGCCCCGCCCAGCACGGCAGCCGCCGCGTTATCCGGGTGGCCCTCGAACTCCGAGGATAGCTGCACCAACTGATCGAGCGTCAGCTCGGGCGAATCACATTGCACGGCAAGTCCATTGACCACCGCCAGGCCGCCCGCTGCGGCCGCCGCAGAAGATCCGAGACCTCGCGAATGCGGAATGGCGTTGCGGCAACGGACCTTCAGCCCGCCCGCCCGCAATCCGGCGGCAGACAGCCCGCGCTCGATTGCCCGCACCACCAAATGCTCCGAGCTCAGCGGAACCTGACCCGCCCCTTGCCCCTCGACATCGATGACCAGACCGGAATCGATTGTCTCCACCACGATTTCGTCATAGAGGCTGAGCGCCAGACCGAGGCTGTCGAACCCCGGTCCCAGGTTGGCACTGGAAGCGGCAACAACGGCACTGGCCCGCAACCCGGCCGGCAGAGTCTTGGTCACCAGAGAATCCGACCGTCAGCCCAGACCGAGCTTCGCGACCACCGCGGCGGGGTCGACCGGGATCGGGGTCACCTCGGGCATACCCTTGAGTGCGGTGTCCGGGTCCTTGAGTCCGTTACCGGTGACGGTGCACACCACGGTGGATCCGGGCTTGACCCAACCGTCTTCGATCGACTTGAGCAAGCCGGCGATGCTCGCCGCCGACGCCGGCTCGACGAACACGCCTTCGGCCGCGGCCACCAATCGGTAGGCCGCCAGGATCTCGTCGTCGGTGGCGGCCAGGAAGCGTCCTTCGGACTGCTCCTGGGCTTCGACCGCCGAGTTCCACGATGCCGGTGAGCCGATACGGATCGCGGTGGCAATGGTCTCCGGGTTGGTCACCGGGTGCCCGCTGACCAGTGGCGCGGCACCCGCGGCCTGGGTACCGAGCATGCGTGGCAGCCGGTCGGACAGGCCGTCGCGGTGATACTCGCGATAGCCGCGCCAATAGGCGGTGATGTTTCCGGCGTTGCCGACCGGCAGCGAATGGACGTCCGGTGCGGTGCCCAGGACGTCGATGATCTCGAACGCGGCGGTCTTCTGGCCCTCGATGCGGACCGGGTTGACCGAGTTGACCAGGGCGATGGTCGGGTAGTCCGCGGTCAGCTTACGGGCCAGCTCCAGGCAATCGTCGAAGTTGCCTTCGACCTGAATGATCTTGGCGCCGTGCATGACTGCCTGGGCGAGTTTGCCCATCGCGATCTTGCCCTGCGGGATCAGCACCGCACAGGTGATGCCGGCGCGGGCCGCGTAGGCCGCCGCCGATGCCGAGGTGTTGCCGGTGGAAGCACACAGCACGGCCTGCTGGCCGCGGGCGATCGCATCGGTCACGGCCATGGTCATGCCACGGTCCTTGAACGAGCCGGTGGGGTTGAGCCCCTCCACCTTCAGATGCACCGTGCAGCCGGTCTGCTCGGACAGTCGCTTGGCGTGGATGAGCGGGGTACCGCCCTCCAGCAGGGTGATCGGCGTCCAATGGTCCTCGACCGGCAGTCGGTCCCGGTAAGCGGCGATCAGTCCCGGCCATGCCTGGTGCACCGGTCCGGTGGCATTTCCCGTCGCATCGCTCGCCCCGCCGGTCATGCTGTTGCCCCTTCCATACGAAGCACGCTGTTGATGTTCTGTACGACATCGAGTTCGGCCAGCGCCTCGACGGTTTTGGACAACGCGGCATCGGTGGCCCGGTGGGTGACCACGACGATGCGGGCGCCGCAGAGTTCGCCCTCGTCGTCGGTCATCCCCTCCTGGCGGACCTCGGCGATGCTGACCTCGTGCTTGCTGAATTCGGCGGCCACCGCGGACAACACACCCGGGCGGTCCTTGACGTTCATGTTGACGTAGTAGCGCGTCGGGATGGCTCCGATGGGTGCGATCGGCAGTTTGGCGTACTTGGACTCGCGTGGCCCCCGGCCACCCTGCACGCGGTTTCGAGCGGCCATCACCAGATCACCCATCACCGCCGACGCGGTCGGCGCGCCTCCGGCGCCCTGACCGTAGAACATCAGCCGACCGGCCGCCTCGGCTTCGACCACCACCGCATTGAAGGCACCGTTCACCGTTGCCAGCGGATGATCCATCGGAACCAGCGCCGGGTACACCCGCGCCGAAACCCGTTGTTTGCCTTTACCGCTGGTGAGCCGCTCGCAGATCGCCAGCAGCTTGATATTGCAGCCGAGCGCCTTGGCCGACTCGAAGTCCTCGGCACTGACCTTGGTGATGCCCTCGCGGTAGACGTCGTCGGCGGTCACCCGCGTGTGGAACGCAATGGAGGCGAGGATGGCCGCCTTGGCTGCGGCGTCGTAGCCCTCGACGTCGGCGGTCGGGTCGGCCTCGGCATAACCCAATGCGCTGGCATCGGCCAGCGCACTCTCGTACGAGGCGCCGGTGTCGTTCATCGCCGACAGGATGTAGTTGGTGGTGCCGTTGACGATGCCGGCGACCCGCAGCACCGTGTCACCGGCCAGCGACTGGGTCAGCGGACGGATCACCGGGATCGCACCGGCCACCGCCGCCTCGAAATACAGGTCGACACGCGCCTTTTCGGCGGCCTGGGCGAGCTCTCCGGTGGACTGGGCCATCAACGCCTTGTTGGCGGTGACCACCGACTTGCCCTGCTCCAGTGCGGCCATGATGGCCTTGCGGGCGGGCTCCACCGGACCCATCAGCTCCACCACGATGTCGACGTCATCACGGGAGACGAGTGCCTCGATGTCGTCGGTGAGCAGCTCGACCGGGACACCGCGATCCTTGGCGACCCGGCGCACTCCGACACCGCGCAACTCCAGCGGGGCGCCGATCCGCGCCTCCAGGTCGGCGGCGCTCTCCTCGATGATGCGCACCACCTCGGTGCCGACGTTCCCGAGGCCGAGCACCGCTACGCCGATGGCCTTTTCACTCATTACCCACCTCCAAGCTCAGAAGATCCTCGACGGTTTCCCGGCGCAGGATCAGCCGCGCACTTCCGTCCTTTACCGCGACCACGGCCGGGCGCCGCAGCAGGTTGTACCGGCTCGACATCGAGTAGCAGTACGCGCCGGTGGCGGCGACGGCCAGCAGGTCCCCCGGCGCCAGGTCGTCGGAGACCCAGGTGTCGCGCACGATGATGTCGCCGCTCTCACAGTGCTTTCCGACGATGCGCGCGAGCACCGCGGCGGAGTCGCTGACCCGCGAGACCAGCCGGGCGTCGTACTCGGCGTCGTACAGGGCGGGCCGGATGTTGTCGCTCATCCCGCCGTCGACGCTGACATAGCGCCGGTGCTTGTCGGCCGAGATGGCCACGTCCTTGACCGTCCCGACCTCGTAGAGCGTGATCGTGCCCGGTCCGGCGATCGCCCGGCCCGGCTCGACCACCAGGGTGGGGGTGGGCAACCCGACCGCGGCTGATTCGTTGCGGACGATCGCGGTGAGCTTGTCGGCCAATTCCTGCATCGGCGGTGGGTCGTCGTGCGGCAGATAGGAGATACCCAACCCACCTCCGAGATCGAGAATGTCCATCTGCGCGGTCTTCTCGACACCGAACTCCGCGACGACATCGCGGAGCAGGCCGAGCAGGCGGCGCGCGGCGATCTCGAAGCCGGACACGTCGAAGATCTGCGAGCCGACATGGCAGTGCAGGCCGACCAGGCGCAGGTTCTGGGTGGCGAAGACCCGGCGGACCGCTTCCATCGCGGCGCCGCTGGCCAGCGACAACCCGAACTTCTGGTCCTCGTGTGCGGTGGAGATGAACTCGTGGGTGTGTGCCTCCACACCGGGGGTCACCCGCACCAGCACGTCCTGGACGACGCCCGCGGCGCCCGCGACGGCCTCCAGCCGCTCGATCTCGATCTCGGAGTCCACCACGATATGCCCGACGCCGGCGTTCACCGCGGTGGTGAGCTCCTCGACAGATTTATTGTTGCCGTGCACGGTGATTCGCTCGGCAGGAAAGTCGGCGTGCAATGCGACCGCGAGCTCGCCGCCGGTCGCGACGTCCAATGACAGACCTTCCTGGTGCACCCAGCGCGCGATCTCGCTGCACAGGAACGCCTTGGACGCGTAGTGCACATGCTCCCCACCGCCGAACGCCGAGGCGATCTCGCGGCAGCGGCCGCGGAAATCGTCTTCGTCGATGACGAACAGCGGGGTGCCGAAGCGCTCGGCCAGATCGGTGACCGACACACCGGCCACCGTCACCACGCCGTCGGCGCCGCGAACCAGGCTGCGCGGCCACACATTCGGGGCGAGCAGCATGATCTCGTCACTGGTGCCGGGTTTGGGCGGCACCGCGGTGCCGGACTGTGCGCTCACATCCGCTCCGGCGCGCTGACGCCGAGGATCGTCAGACCGTTGGCGATGACCTGACGGGTGGCCTCACACAGCGCCAGCCGCGCGGCGTTGAGCTCGCCGGGGGTCTCGTCGCCCTGGGGCAGCACTCGGCAGGAGTCGTAGAACCGGTGGTAGTCCCCCGCCAGGTCTTCCAGGTACCGGCATACGCGGTGCGGTTCCCGAAGCGACGCAGCGGTTTTGAGAATCCGACCGAACTCACCGAGGGTCCGCATCAGGGTGGCCTCCCGGTCATGGGTCAGCAGGTCGAGGTGCGCGGTGTCCGCGCTCAGCCCCAGTTCGGCTGCGTTGCGCGCCAACGCGGACAGCCGCGCGTGCGCGTACTGCACGTAGTAGACCGGGTTCTCGTTGGACGCCGATGACCACAGTGCCAGGTCGATATCGATCGGGCTGTTCACAGAGGACCGGATCAGCACGTACCGGGCGGCGTCGACGCCGATGGCGTCCACCAGGTCATCGAGGGTGATGACGGTGCCGGCCCGCTTGCTCATCCGCACCGGCTGGCCGTCGCGCACCAGGTTGACCATCTGCCCGATCAGTACCTCGACGGTGGCCGGGTCGTCACCCAGGGCGGCGGCCGCCGCCTTGAGCCGGGCGATGTAGCCGTGATGGTCGGCGCCGAGCATGTAGATGCACAGCGTGAAGCCGCGCTCGCGCTTGTCCAGGTAGTAGGCGAGGTCGCCGGCGACATAGGCCGGGTTGCCGTCGCTCTTGATGACCACCCGGTCCTTGTCGTCACCGAACTCGGTGGTGCGCAGCCACGTTGCGCCGTCCTTCTCGTAGATGGCGCCGTTGTCGCGCAGCCTGGCGATCGCCTGGTCCACCCGGCCGGAGGTGTGCATCGAGTCCTCGTGGGTGTACACGTCGAAGTCGGTGCCGAACTCGTGCAGCGAGGATTTGATGTGGGTGAACATCAGGTCCACGCCGATCGAGCGGAACGTCTCCTGCTGCTGGTCGGCGGGCAGGCTCAGTGCGCCGGGTGCCTGGGCCATGATCGCGGCGGCGATGTCGTTGATGTACGTCCCGGCGTAGCCGTCCTCGGGTGCGGGCTCGCCCTTGGCGGCGGCGACCAACGAGCGGGCGAACCGGTCGATCTGGGCGCCGTGGTCGTTGAAGTAATACTCCCGGGTGACCCGGGCGCCCTGGGTGCTCAGCAGCCGGCCGAGCGCGTCGCCGACGGCCGCCCAGCGGGTGCCGCCGATGTGGATGGGGCCGGTCGGGTTCGCCGAGACGAATTCCAGGTTGATGTTCTGATCGGCCAGATCGGCGCAGTGGCCGTAGTCGCCCGCCGCGGTAAGCACGTTGGTGACGACCACCCCCTGCGCGGACGCCTCGATGCGCAGGTTGACGAAGCCGGGGCCGGCGATCTCGGCGGCCGCGATGCCGTCGGCGTCGGCCAGTGCGGCCGCCAGCCAGCCGGCGAGCTCGCGCGGGTTGACCCCGACCTTCTTCCCGAGTTGCAGGGCCACGTTGGTGGCGTAATCGCCGTGCTCAGGGTTGCGCGGGCGCTCGACGGTGATCGTCTCGGGCAGCGCGCTGGGGTCGAGGCTGTGCTCGGCCAGGACCGCGGCGGCGGTGGTCTTGAGCAGGGCAGCCAGGTCGGCAGGTGTCACGAGGGACCATCCTATGGTGCGGGGTACCCAGGTCCCGAATCCATTACCGCTTGGAGATGGGTTAGGCTATGCACGCCCAACGGCGCAGCATCCTCTGCTTGCGCCCCCGTAGCTCAGGGGATAGAGCGTCTGCCTCCGGAGCAGAAGGCCGCAGGTTCGAATCCTGCCGGGGGCACCACCTTTGTGCAGTAGCCAAGCGGCTGGCCGCAGATCCGGGTATCAGCCGCGGTGTGCGCGTCCACCTGGCCTTGTTGCCGGCCTATCTGGCCTTGCCTTTCGACCTTATACCCGACGTCATCCCCGTGCTGGGATACGCCGATGACGCCATCATCGCGGCTCTCGTGCTGGGCTCGGTGACGCGCCGCGCCGGGCCCGAGGCTGTGTCGCGGCATTGGCCCGCACCCCGGCCGGCCTGGCCGCGGTGCGGCGCCTGTGCAGCTTGCCCCGAGGCCGGATAGGCCGCGTGCCGCCCACCATGACACGAAGGCCTACACGCGCTACTCTGTCTGTAACGATCCTTACAGACAGGAATCCGGATGCCGCCGACGCAACGTCAACGCCAGGGCGAGGACTCCCGCGAGCTGATCCTGGACGCGACCGAACGACTGATGGCCACCCAGGGCTACGCGGCGACCTCGATCAGCCACATCCGCCGGGAGACCGGCCTGCCCGCGAGTTCGATCTACTGGCACTTCGGCTCCAAGGAGGGTGTGCTGGCCGCCGTCATGGAGCGCGGCGCGCAACGCTACTTCGCGCAGCTTCCCCGCAGCAGCGGTGATATCGAGGCCCAACGCGCCGCCGCCGCGAAACTCATGGTGGCCAATCCGGATTTCTTCCGGCTGGTGTACATGCTGTCGCTGGAGCGCAGCGACGACCCCGCGGTGGCCGCCGCCGTCCGCCGAGTCCGCGACACCGCGATCGCCGGATTCGCCGACGTGATCCGGCCGCTGCTCCCCGACGACCTCGCCCCCGACAGGGCCGAACACATCGTCGCCGAACTGGCCGCCGTCGCCACCGCGATGTCGGACGGCATCTTCTTCGCCGACCACCTCGAACCGGACAGCACCGACGTCGACCGGATGTACGTGCGGTTGATTCAAACCATCCAGGCCCTGATCCCAATCCTCTTGGAGGAAAAATGAATAACCGATCGGTGATCATCACCGGAGCCAATACCGGCCTCGGCCTCGAATGCGCCCGGGCGATCCTGGCCCGCGACGAGTCCTGGCACATCGTGCTCGCCGTCCGCGACGTGTCGCGGGGCGCGGCAGCCGTCGCCGAGCTCGGCGCCCCCGACCGCTGCACAGTGCTGGCCTGCGACCTGGCCTCGTTGGCTTCGGTGCACGCCTTCACCACCGCCGTTGCCGCGGCGGGCCTGCCTGCCTTGCACGCCGTGGTCTGCAATGCCGGCTTGCAGGTGGTCTCGGGCCTCCAGATGACCGCGGACGGCGTGGAGATCACCTTCGGGGTCAATCACCTCGGACATTTCGCGCTCATCGAGGGCCTGCGCGCGCAACTGGTCGCGCCCGCCCGGATCGTGATGGTGGCCAGCGGAACTCACGATCCGAAGAAGTTCACCGGTATGCCACACCCGCGCTACACCACCGCCGAGGCGCTCGCGCATCCACAACCCGACGAACCGGTCGACGGTCGCCGTCGTTACACCACCTCGAAACTGTGCAATGTGCTCTACACCTACGAACTCGACCGACGCCTCGACCACGGCGGCGCGGGAATCACCGTGACGGCATTCGATCCGGGACTGATGCCCGCATCGAGCCTGTCGCGCGACTACACACCACTGCAACAGGTGGTGTGGCGCACGGTTTCTCCGCTACTGCGCGCGCTGCCCAATGTGAACTCCCTGACGACCTCCGGCACCCGGCTGGCCGCGCTGGCCATCGACCCGCGGTTCGAGGGGGTCACCGGCGAGTACTTCGAGGGCGCCAAGCCGATCCGGTCCTCGGCGCAGTCCTATGACACGGCCCTGGCCCGCGATTTGTGGGAGACCAGCGCGCGCCTGACCTACGGCAACATCACCCGGTAGCTCCGCGGCCATTCCTTGCCGCTGATCAGGTACTCCGACCCGGCGATGTGCGCGATACCGCTGACCACCTGCCGCGGATTGCGTTGAGCCGCGGGCCACAGGCCTGAGACATCGGCCACCAGGTTCACCACGCCGGTGCCGGGATCGATCCGCACGAAGGTGTCGTCCGGCCACGCGGCGGCCCAGACCTGCCCGTCGACACACGCGAGTTCGTTCAGCCCGGCCTGCGGCTGACCGTCGCGGGTCACCCGGATGCTGCCGGTCTCGGTGAACGATGGGTCGAAGAACCGCAGGCGGTCACCGCCGTCGCTGGCGACGAATCTGCCGCCGTCGTGACACAGCCCCCAACCCTGGCCGGCGACCGGCACTTCCCGGCGCGGCGTGAACGACACCTTGTCCCATTCGATCGCCACCCCGTCGCGGTAGGTCAACTGCCAGATGCTCTCGCCCACAACGGCGATGCCCTCACCGAAGTAGTCGTTGGGCAAGGGCACCGACCGGATCACCGCACCGGTCTGCGGATCGACCTGCCGCAGTTCCGATTTGCCCACCTCCCCGGTGGCCTCATACAGGTCGGGCCCGTCGAACTCCAATCCTTCGCTGTAGGCGCCGGGGTCATGGGGCACCGCCGCCAGCACGGTGGGCACGATGACGGGGACGGGCTCGGCCCGCGCAACCGGGGCGCAGATCACCGTCGCGGTGAGAACCAAAGACGTCAGCACCGACCGGGAAGCAACTCGCCACATGGCTCCGTTCTACCCTGCGGCATTCGCGCGCGCTCGAAGCATCGCCGACAACACCCCCCGCCGCTACGATCTGCTCATGTTTCGCATCGACGGGATCAACGGCGAGAGCATCGTCATCGATGGTGTGTGGGTGGAAAAACTGCGGGCCAACAACTCGATCGGACGCAATCCCGCCGACAAGTACGCCGGCACCGACGTCAAGGAGTTCAGCCGCCGCAAGAAACTGTTCGGCGGCGACCGTGAGGAGCTTCTACAACTCACGATCTCGGTCGGCACGTTCTATTCGTTGATGGTTCCCGCCGAGAAGCGCGCGGAGGTCGACGCGCTGCTCGCCGAACTCGATGCGGCGCGCGAGCGCGCGACGTCCTGACCGCCCCGAACCGGGGCTAGGTCCACTCCGCGAGCACACGCAGCTTGCCGGCCTTCACCCCGGCCTCCTTGCGCAACCTCTTGAGCTCCGGCGCGAAGGCGTTGCGGTCGTTGTCCTGGAAGTTCAGCGGGAGCACCAACGCACTGATCAACTTGGGCTCCAGAAACCACGGCTCGGGATGCAGCACCCAGGACACTGCGGCGTTCTCGGCCATCCACTGGGTCAGGACCGCCTCGCCGCCGGCGAAGGTCTGCCGCTTGCCCGAGCCGATCCGGCGCAGCGCGAACCCGAGCTGCTCGCCGAGCAGCACCCCGAGCGACTTGCGCAGCGTGGACCCGTCCGCCCCGGCATTACCCGCTCCGAAGTGATAGCGGATGCGCTTGCGCAGATCCTGGGGTGCGCGCGGCTTGCCATCGGCCCGCGGCGGGCCGGGGCTGATCCCGACGTAGAGCAACGTCCACCCGTCACGCTGTTCGCAGCCGGCCACGTCGATACCGCCCGGGATCTCGCGGAACCACCACCCGTAGGCGCCGGCCGCGGCGGGCACGACGTCCAGGTCGGCGAATACCTCGTCTCGCGTATGTAGCTGAGCGGCAAGGAAATTCGCGACCGCGGCAGCATTCTTCTTCGCGGATATCGACTCGGCCATGTCCCTCAGCCTAGCCGCCTAGACCGAATCGCCACCCACCGCGTTGATCGCCTGGCTTTCCGCGATCACCTGGGTGATCACCGCGACCACCGGTTTGGGGGTCCAGTCCTCGCGGAAGAGACCCATGGTGGCCTGATCGGGGAAGTCGTGCCCGTAGTCGGCGATGGTGTGGATGAACGCCGGCCCGGCGAACTCCAGGCTGCGCCACGCCCGCAGGAAGTCACCGACATACGCGGCCTGGACGGCCTCACCGCCCTCGGAGGCCGGCTGTCCGTACTCGGTGGCCCAGATCTTCTTGTGTCCGTCACCGTGGGCGACCATCACCTCGTACAGCTGTTGGGCCTGGGCGAACGGCACCCCGGCGTGTCCCTGCTGCGCCGAGAACGGCATCGAGTACAGGTACGGGTGGAACGCCAGCGCATCGAAATACCCGGCCGCGCCGGCGGCATACATCTGGGACAGGTAGGTCACCGGGTTGATCGCCGGGCCGCCGGGCACTTCGGCCACCGCGGCCACCGATCCGCCGATCACGGTGGCGTCCGGGTCGGCCGCCTTGATCGCGGTGTAGGCGACCTTCAGCAGAGCGGTGTAGGCCGCCGCGTCCGGACCGGGCTCCCAGAAGCCGTCGTAGTTGGGCTCGTTCCAGATCTCGTAGTCGGCGATCTTGCCCTGGTAGCGGGTCGCCACCGCGGAGACGAAATCGCCGAACGCCTCGATATCGGCCGGTGCCGCGGTATAGATCTGCTGGCCCGGGACCGCGGCCCAGTCCGGTGTGGTGTTCAGCGTGGCGAGCACCTTGATGCCCTGGGCGTTGGCGCTGTTGACCATCCGGTCCACCGCGGCCCAGTCGAAGGTGTCATCGACGGGCTCGGCGCCGGCCCAGGGCAACAGGATCCGAATGGTTTCCACCCCAGCGGCTTTCAGCAGCCCCAGTGCCATATCGGTGTCGGTCTGCGAATAGAAGTACATCTGCTGGGTGTTGACCGCGACCGTCGTGGCCCGCTGGTCGATCGCCGTTGTCGACGGTGGTGCGATGGTGACATGCACTGTGGCCGTGCTGATCCCGCCGAAGCTGTCGGTGATGTCGACCACGAAACTGTCGGTGTCCTCGCCGGCGGTCACCAGCGCGCGGTAGCGCGCGTCGACGTCGGGGGTGTAGACGAAGCCTCCCGCCGCGCTCACCGTGACCACACCGAAGGCCGGGCCGCTGGCCAGGCGATAGGTCAACGCGTCGCCGTCCGGGTCGGTGGCGGTGACGACGCCGGTCACGCTCCCGATGGCCGTGGACGTATCCGACACTGTCCCAGCGCCATTGGTGGGCGCCGCGTTGTCCGCCGGATTGGCGACGATCGTCACCTTGAGCGTCTTGGTGACGACCCCGCCGAAGCCGTCGCTGACGGTGAAGGTGATGGTCTCGGATTTGGTGGCGGAGCCGGCCCGGGGCTTGGAGGCCGCCAGCCGGGCCGCCGCGGTGGGTGTGTAGGTGAACGAGCCGTCGGCGTTGAGGGTGACCGTGCCCTTGTTGGTCTTGCCGGCACTGTAGCTGAGCACATCGCCGTCGGCGTCGACGGCGCCGACCGTCCCGGTGATCACCCCCGAACGGGGTTGAGTGGCAGTGACACTCGTCGCGACGGCGGTGGGCTTGGCATTGGGCGCGCCGATCTTGACGTTCACCGTGACCGGGACGACGCCGCCGTGGCCGTCGTCGACGGTGACGGTGAAGGTGTCGCGTCGGTCCTCGTAGGCCGCGCCCGGTGCCCGTGCGGCGGCCAGTGCCGCGACGCTGGGCGTGTAGGTGAACACACCCGACCCAGTCATCTGGACCACGCCCTTGGCCGGCTGCCTCGCGGTGAACGTCCGCTTGTCGTTGTCGCCGTCGGCGGTCTTGATGGTCACCTTCACCGCACCCGTCGACGCACTCGGGCTGCCGATCGATGTGGTCACGGTCGGCACCTTGTTCGCGGGATCGATGGCGATGGTGATGGTTTGGGTCACGGTGCCGTGGCGGCCATCGGAGACCACCACGGTGAACGAATCGGTGGTGACGGTGTCGGGCGCTCCGGGCACGGACGCGGCGTGCCGGGCAGCGGCGGTCGGCGTGTAGGTGTAGGTCCCATGTGCGTCGAGTACGAGCTTGCCCTTGCCCGGCTTGACGGTCACCTGGTAGGTCAGCGGATCACCGTCGAAGTCGACGACGCCGACCTTGCCCGTCATCGCACCCGTCGCGGGGTTGGTGACGGTGTAGTTCGGGTCGCTGGAGAAGGGCGCAACATTCGACGGGACCAGCGACAGCGCGTGCACCGAGCCGTTGTCGAGATCGGTGACGAACATCTGGGTGCCGTCGGGGCTGATCCTGAGGACGGGTTGGGCCGACACCACGCCGATGGTGGTCACCCCGAGCACCGATGAATCGCGAGTGCTCAGCGCCGCGACCATCCCGGTGGACGTGGTGACCATGGCGGCCGAACCGTCGTTGGTCAGCGCGATACCGGAGAGCGGATGTCCCACATTCAGCGTCGCGACCGTTTTCGTCAGCATGCTGTAGACGGTCAATCCGCCGCCCGCATCCACGGCGTACACGTTCTGCGAAGCAGAGTTGTACGCCAGACCCGTTGGCGCAAAAGCGATATCGGCCAACAGTGTCGCCGTGCTCGCGGTGGAGGAGAACCAGGAGATCTGGCCACCACCGGCGGCCTGCGCGCCGCCGACGAAGATTCGCTTACCGTCGGCACTCACCGCGAGCTCGGTGGGCGTGAGCCCCGGGGCGAGCTTGACCGTGCCCGCGGCCCTGTTGGTGGCGGTGCTGATCTTGGTGACGCTAGCACTGGTGCCGTTCGCGACGTAGACCACGCTGCCCGCCGGGTTGATGCTGATCGCAGTGGGATTGGCGACGGTGATGGTGGCCTTCTTGGCACCGGTGGCGGTATCGATGACTGTGACCGTGTTGCCCGTCGAACTCGCCACATAGATCCGGGTGCCATCGCGCTTGACCGCGATGCCATCGGGTGCGCCACCGACCTGATAGGTACCGACGAGGGTGTTCTTGATCGTGTCGTACACCGTGACGGTGCCGGAGTCGCGATTGGTGATGTAGGCACGGGTGTTGGTGGCCGCCACCGCGCTCGGACCGCCCGCACCGGGGTACGCCGCGCTCTGGTAGAACGGCGACGGACTGACCGGGATGCTGATCGGTACCTCGACGGTGTTCACCGCGTCGGTCACCCTGAGGGTGATGGCGACGCTGTCGTCACCGGGGCTCGTCGAGGCGGCGAAGCGCTGCGCCGTGGTGGGCGTGTAGGTGATGGTCGCGGTCTTGGCGTTGTAGGCCACCGTGCCCTGCACCGGGACGGCCGGCGGCACCACCGCCACGGCGACCTTCTTGCCCTCGGGGTCAGCGGCGACCAGCCGCCCGATCACGGTCCCCGTCGTCGCGTCCGGCCTGCCCCAGATCACCGTGGCCGTCGGTGGGGCGTTCGGCACCGCCGCGGCGACGGTGTGCGCGGCGGAGATGCCCGCCACGTCCTGCTCGAGTTGGCCCACCTGGCGCCGGGCCGCCCCCAGCAGCACCCAGGCCAGCGGCGAGTCGGTGGACCCGCCGGGCAGCACGCCGAGGACCGTGGACAGCACCGGCCGCACCACCCTGCCGATCAGGTCGCCGACCGCCTGCACCGGGTTCGCCACGACCGGTCGCGCGGCGAGCGTGGCGGCCACGGTGGTGACCGGGGCCGGCGTCGCGGTGACCGTCGCGGGGGTGTCGACCGCCGCGCCGCCGTCCGGTGCCGCGACCTCCGCCGTCGGCTCGGGCCACGGGCGTTCGGCGGTTCGGCGGACTGTCATGGCCGTATCGACGGTGCGCACCCGGGTGGCGGCGGTCCGCTTCTTCTTTCGCGGCGCCCCCACCTCGTCCCCGGCAGGTGCCGCGACCGACCGCGGCGCGCTCGTCGGAGTCCTCGGGCCGACCGTCGACGCATCCGGCCCGGGGATGCTCGCCGGTGTGGCGGTGCCGGTACCCGGTTCGGTCTCCGCCGCCGACGATGACGTCGTCGTCGGATCCTCGGGCGCGGCCCATGCCGTCGTGGGCGTGCCCACAGCGGCTCCGATTCCGAGCGCGACGGCCAGCGCACCGACCCGCCCGATATGGCTGGCGTACCGCACTTGCATTCGCACTCCCGGTTGCCCGTTCGGCTGGCGCTCAGAAGGCCCGGTCCTTGCGAAACGGAAGCAATTGCCGCGAAGTGTAACGCCGCTCACAGCGCCCGGAATCGTGTTTGCGAAACGTGCGTCAATTCGGTCGGCCCGGCGGGGCAACCAGGAGCCGGCCAGGAATCACCGCACCACCGCGCGGCAAACCGGATCGTTCCTGTCAGTTAGTCGGTCGCCGCCTGTGAAGTGGTTGGGAATCGTCGTGCTGACCGGGCGTTTCAGCCGCCGCGACACTAGCGTTTTGAGCTGTCAGTCCCGACCGGGCTACCAGATCAGAGGACAGCAAGATGACCGCCACCAAGAAAATCACCGCCCTCGGAATCGGGTCGTTCGCCGTCACCGCGGCGTTCCTGAGCCTCGGCAGCGCAGTCGCGAACGCGGATGTCGAGGAGGTCGCTCCCACGCCGCAGGTCACCAGCCGTCAGGCGCTGCTGATCGATGACAATTCGCTGCGGGTGGCCGACTACGGGGATGCGCGCGGTCTGGGCGAAACCCGCAACGCCGATATCGGCGTGGTGTCCGCCCAGGGCGAGGTTCGCGACTCCACGAAGGCCATCGTCGGCTCGAAGTCTGCGCCGTTCAACCTCGAATCAAACGGATCGTTCGTGTTCGATCCGCCGATCGGCGCGTGGTGATCGGCGCCCGCTAGGCCCGCCTGCACCGCACTACCGTTCCAGCACCGGCGATCGGGCCGATTCAGCCCAGATCGGCGATCACCTCGGCGACGCGGTGCACCTGCTCGATGTCGTCCGAGGTCGGGATCAGGTGCACCTCGTCGGCGCCGATGTCCTCGAAACGGCGCAGCACGGCGAGAAGTTCGTCCTGGCTGCCCGACCATCCTGTGGTCGGGGCGATGGCGTCGACGAACTCCTCGGGGATCCAGTTCATATACCGCAGCAGATGGTGGCGGACCTGCGCGCGGGCAGCCTCCGGCTCGCCGATCGCAAACCAGAATGACGTCGCCAGATGCGGTTTCGGCTTACCCGCCGCATCCCAGGCCTGGCGGGCCACGTCGAACAGGGCGTTCTGTTGGTCGGTGTCGAGATCCAGCGTGGTGCCGGCCAGCCCGGCCGCCCAACCCGCCGCGCTACGCACCGTCTTGGGTCCGAGGGTGCCCACCAGCAGCTCCGGGCCACCGGGCTGTACCGGCGGCGGCCCTACCGGCAGCACCGACTCGGTGACCTTCTCCCCCGCCCACACCCGCTTCATCACCGCGACCCGCTCGGCCATCGCGCGCATGGTCTGGGTGGCGGTATCGGCGCCGACGGCGTGGTAGTCCTCGTGGCGGCCACCGACGCCCAGCCCGACCGTCAGCCGGCCGCCACTGAGCACATCACCGGTGGCCAGCGATTTGGCCAACGCCACGGGGTCGTGCAGTTGCGGCACCACCACGGTGGTCACCAACCGCACCCGATCGGTCCAGGCCGCCAGCGCACCCAGCAGTGTCATCGCGTCGGGATTGTCGAACGCGATGCGCTCACCCCAGCACAGCGACGAGAACGGTCCCTCGTCGATGGCCCTCGCCCACGTCTTGAGGGTGGCCGCGTCCAGGTCCGGTTCCATCACCGGCATCGTCATTCCGACTTTCACGTCGGCGATTCTCACACGTGCCGCACAGTGCCAGGATGAGTTCATGGCGATCCCCACCACATCGATTGCGCACGTGCGCCTGACGGTCACCGATATCGAGCAGTCCCGGCGTTTCTACGACAGCGTGTTCGGCTGGCCGGTGCTGGTCGAGGTGCCCGCCGGCGCCGACGCCGCCACCAGAGCGGCGCTGGCGTTCCTCTACGGCGGGGTCATCTACGACCTCGGCGGCACGCTGATCGGCCTGCGGCCGGTCGGCACCGACCGCTTCGACGAGGACCGCACCGGCCTGGACCACCTGTGCTTCCGGCTGACCAGCAGGACCGAACTCGAGGCCGCCGCCGCCCATCTGGATTCCCTGGGTATCACGCACGAACCCGTCAAGGACATCGGGCCCGCCTACGTGCTGGAGTTCCGCGACCCCGACAACATCGCCCTCGAGCTCACCGCGCCGACCCGAGCGGGCGGGGGTTAACCCCCACCAAGCTCGCGGGGAAACGCGGTGTCGCGCGAGGGCGTCAGTCCATAGGTTGGTCACATGGTCGCCATCACGTCCAGTGCCCCCGCCACCGCCGTAGCGGAGACTGAACCCCGACAACGCTTCCGCCATCTCGGCATCGTCCCGACGGCGTCGATGATCACCGGCGCCTTCCTGGCACTCGTGTGGTTCTGGATTCCCCTGGGTATCTTCGTCATCGGCATCTCGTCGATCCCCTCGATCATCGGGTTCCTGCTCGCCGCGGTGGTCTTCATCTACCTGATGCGCGGTGTGGAGTGGATCGAACGGGTGCGCAGCGAAGCGGTGTTCGGTCTGCAGATTCCGGTACCTCCGCGGGCGCTTTCGCACTACACCGGGTTCCAGCGCTGGGCCCACCAGCTGTGGCTCGACATCAGCAGTGCCCGGTTCTGGAAGGCGGCCGGGCAGCACTACCTGCGGATGACCTACGACCTGTTGGTCACCGGGCTCACGGTGGGCCTGTTGGCGTTCGCGTTCCTCGGCCCGGCGGCGGCGCTGGCCGCGCAGCGCAGCGACGAGGACGCCGGCCTGCGATTCCTCTCACCCGCGTTGAGCGTGGTTCTGGCGGTCGTCGCACTGGCCGCCGCCGCGGCGATCCTGGTGTTCGCGCCGGCCATCGACGCCCGGATCGACCGCTGGCTGCTGTCGGCCTCACCGACCGCGGCGCTGCAACACGAGGTGAGCGCGCTGTCCCGGGCTCGTGCCGGCGCGGTCACCTCGGCGCAGACCGAGCGTCACCGCATCGAACGCGATCTGCACGACAGCGTGCAACCGCGCCTGGTGTCCCTGGCCATGACGATCGGGCTGGCTCAGACCAAACTGGACAACGATCTGCCCACCGCCCGCAAGCTGATCTCCGAAGCTCATGATGACGCGATGAGCGCGCTGGCGGAGTTGCGCAACGTGGTCCGCGGTATCGCACCCACCATCCTGGCCGACCGCGGACTGGACGCGGCCTTGTCGGCGGTGGTGCAACGAACCGAGACCTCTGGTGTACCAACGACACTCGACATTCATTTGCCGGCTCGGCTGCCCGAGGAGGTCGAGGCGTGCGCCTACTTCGTGGTCGCCGAGGCATTGACGAATGTCGCCCGGCACGCCAACGCCACTCAGGCAATCGTGACCGTTCGGGCCGACGAGGTCGCGAACACCCTGCACGTCTCGGTCTTCGACGACGGGCGCGGCGGCGCGCATATCGACGCCGACGAGGATTCGACGGGGTTGCGCGGCTTGGCCGAACGGGTGCGCGCGGCCCGCGGGACGTTCTCGGTGGCCAGCCCCGCCACCGGCCCGACGATCGTGACGGCGGTGCTGCCATGCGCATCGTGATCGCCGAGGACTCCGCACTGCTGCGGGCCGGTATCGAACGCATCCTCGCCGATGCCGGGCACGAGATCGTGGCCGGCGTACCGGATGCCACCGAACTGCTGCGCATCGTCAACGAGCAGAAGCCGGACCTGGCCATCCTGGACGTCCGGATGCCGCCGACCTTCACCGACGAGGGCATTCGCGCCGCGGCACTGCTGCGCTCGCAGAACCCCGATTCGCCGGTCCTGGTGCTCTCCCACTATGTGGAGGAACGTTACGCCGCTGATCTGATCGCCTCGGACACCAAGGGTTTCGGCTATCTGCTCAAGGACAGGATCGCCGATGTTCCCGCATTCCTGGATGCCGTACGGGTGGTCGGCGCCGGCGGCACCGTGCTCGACCCCGAGGTCGTCTCCCAGATCCTGGTGCGCTCTCGCCGGCGCGCGACACTGGACGCGCTGACACCACGCGAGCAGGAGGTGCTCCAGCTGATGGCCGAGGGCAAGACGAACTCGGCAATCGGTGCCGCACTTCATATTTCGGTCGGATCCGCCGAGAAGCACATCGCCTCGATCTTCACCAAATTGCAGCTGGCGCCCGACGACAGCGAGAACCGGCGGGTCCTCGCCGTTCTGCGCTACCTCGAATCCTGATCCGTGCCGACCCGAGAGGGAACCACATGACCACCACACTCACTGCCCCCGGGCCGCCGCCGGTATCCCCGGGCGGACGAACCGCCGTGCGCGCGGCGCTGGTGATCGCGGCCACCGCAATCGTCGCGGTCACCGTGGCCCTGCTGTCGGCGGCGGCCTGGGGCCTGAGCTCACTTCGCCTGGTGACCGATCACCAGAACCTGCCCGCCGGCATGCGCACGCTGACGGTCGACACCGCCGGCGCACCGACGGCCGTCCGGATCGTCACCGACCGGGACGCCACCGAACCCAGGATCGACCTGCGGATGGTGACCACCCAGCGCGACGACCGCGACGAACTTGCGGTCACCAGCAGCGGCGACGACACGCAGATCCGCGTCGACGCGCAGCCCGGAATGCTGTCGTTCGGTGACCCGGGCGAGATCACCATCACGGTCCCGCCGGACCTCGGCAGACGGCTCGCCGTGACGGTGCGCCAGGAAACCGGGCTACTCATCGCCGATGCCGATCTCGACGTACTCACCGCCACCAACACCGACGGTGCGGTGCTGCTGAGTGGCACGGTGCGCCGCATCGAAGTGCGTGGACGCGACAGCGAGGTCCATGCCCGCCGCGCCGTCTCGGTCACCGAGTCATTCATCGCCGAGACCAGGGATGGGGACGTCCAGATGCGGTTCGCCGAGGTGCCGTCGCAGATCGAGGCCAGCACCCGCGACGGGGACATCGACATCGCACTGCCGGAGCCGGGCCCCTATCTGGTGCGGGCGCAGTCCGGTGACGGCTCGGCCAGGGTGCGGGTGCCGCAGACCACCGATGCGGCGCGGGCCAGTGCGACGGTCACCGCGACCACGCGGAACGGCGATATCTCGGTCGACCCGCTGCGGGTCATCGATCGGTGATCCGAGGGATCGCCGCGGCCGTCAGGTAGCCGCATGCCCGCGGGCGGACTCCTGATTGCGGTAGTCGCTGGCCAGCATGGCCACATGAGCGGGCAGTGCTCCGACGGCCACATCGGCCAAGCTGGTCTCCTCCAGCACCGAACGCATGCTCGCCCGCAACGCCCGCCACACGTCGGTCAGCGCTGCCGTGGGTCCGGAATACGGCAGATCGCCCAGGCCGATGTCACGGACACTGGCCAGTGGCCCGTCGATGCAGCGCAGCACGTCGGCGATGCTGATATCGGCGGCCGCGCGGGCCAGCTCATAGCCGCCGTCGCGACCACGGTGGCTGCGCACCAGTCGGTCGGTCCTCAGGTCGGACAGGATGTCGACCAGGAACTGCGCCGGGATGCCCTGCGCCTTGGCCAGATCGTCGGTTTTGACCAGTTCACCGCCCTCGACGGTGGCCAGCTCGATCATGGCGCGGACGGCGTACTCCGCCTTCGCCGACATCCGCATAGTGCGAATTGTGCCATTGCGGGCGCCCCGATCAGCGAAGTGGCGGCGCGACGTTGCGCAGCGGGCCGATCATCCCCTGCACCGAGGCGGGCTCCGGGATGGCCGGGTCACAATCCGGCGCGCGTTGCGGGGTGCCGTAGCTGACGGTCAGCGGCACCACCCCGGCCCAGGCGCCGCCGGCCACATCGGACTCCGCATCCTCGGGCCAGCCGGCGCTGACCTTCAGTGACCAGTTGTCCGCGCCGATCGGCAACCGCAGCGCCAGGCTGGCCGCCAGTTCGCGGGTGGTGCTGGGCCGCAGTTCGGCAACCCGACCCGGGATGAAGGCATCGGTCAGCGCTTCGAGATAGCGGTTCTTCTCCGCGTCGGGGACGACGGTGAACGTGCCGAACAGCGTCGCGCTGCGGTAATGGAAGGAGGATTCGAACCCGCTGCGCGCCACCATGACTCCGTCCAATGCGGTCACCGATACCGCGGCCTGCGCACCGGCCCCCAGGGCGCGCATCCACGGCGAACCGGTGGAGCCATGGATCACCAGTTCGTCACCGACACGGCCGAACCCGGTCGGGAAGGCCACCGGGTGCCCGTCGCGGATCAGCGCGACGGTGGCCAGCGGCGTGCTGTCGAGCAGGTCGTCGAGTCCGGCACGATCCGTGCGTTGCTTCTCGCGAAGCCTGCTGACACGGGTGGATGGACGCTCGGTGTTCACGACGACCAGCTTGACCGGTCCGACGCGGTTGTGCACGGCAATTTCGCGGCCATCACCGGCGCGCAGCGAGATCGGGTGGCGCCGTGAGATCCGCATCGGACCATCGCGCCGCCGACGCATGGCCGAGCAGGAGTTTGAGGTAGAACACCGGCGCGAACCATGGCGCCGCCCCCGAGGAACCGAGTGCGCGGTCCAGCGCCACCCCGCCCACCGTCGTCAGCACCCCGAGCGGGCGACGATGCCGGGGCCATGCGCGGATCACCACGGTCGCTGCCAACAGATAGCCGTAGTGCGTGGCCGCCCACACCGCCGCGTCACTCCTGTCGCGGCGGTCGATCCACGCGCAGACCACCGGATGCAGATGCGCAGCGGCGAATGCCAGGTGATCGCGCCCGGTCTGGCCGGATCGTTCGTACCAACGCGCGCATGCCCTGGTGTTGTTGGCCCACGCGCCACCCCACAGGTCACCGGCCAGCCCGTCGAGCACCAGCTCGTGGGTCTTACTGAGCTCGTGACGGGACAGCCGGTGCGCCGCCAGCCCGCCCACCGCCCCCAGCGTCAGCGTGACGGAGTTGTCGATGCCGCTGGCCTCCGGCCCGACGAAGGCGTGCCAGCGTCGCAGGACCAGCCGCCGCACTCCGTGCACCGTTCAGTCCGGCACGGCGGCGGCATCGGGGACGACGACGGCAAACAGGTCCGAGAGCGCCGCGAGGCTGGCCGCCTGCAGCGCGGCCGCGGACACCGCGCCGCCGACACCGGGCAGCGACCGGGTCGCGGTGGCCGCGGCGACGACGGTCGGGGCGTAGCCGAGGTTGAACGCGCCGCGCGCGGTGGAGTTGATGCACATGTGCGTCATGAAACCGGCGAGCACCAGGTTGGTCGCGCCGACGGCTTTGAGGCGTTCGTCGAGATCGGTCTGGACGAACGCGTTGGGGAACTGCTTGACGACCACCGGCTCACCGTCACGCGGGGCGACCGATCCGACGATGGCGCCCACCTCGGCGGTGATGTCATACGGCGTTCCCGGTCCGTCGTTGTGCTGGATGTGGATGATCGGGATGCCCGCGCTGCGGGCCCGCTCCAGCAGGGTGGCCGTTTCCTCGAGCGCGGCCTGCACACCGTCGAGCTCCATCACCCCGTAGGTGTACGTGTTCTGACAGTCCACCAGGACCAGCGCCGAGTCTCGAATCGACGGCGGCGTGGACGGCAGATCGGCCAGGTGGCGCAGGGTGGGACGGCTCATCCGGCCAGCGTAGTTGGGCTTGCCAGAACGGCAAGGCCCCGTCATGCACGGCTCGCCTGCGCGACACTTGAACGGTGCCGGCGCGCAAACGCGATACCCCGCCACCGCGCACCGGCGGCGGCGAGATCGAGACCTTGCGCGGCTTTCTCGACTACCTGCGCGACTCGATCGCCGCGAAGGTCGAGGGTGCCCCCGAGTCCCGGGCACGGACCGCACTCGTGGCATCCGGCACCAATCTGCTCGGCCTGCTCACCCACGTCACCTGGGTGGAACGCTGGATTTTCCTCGGGGAGACGGTCGCCCGATGGCCCGCGACGTTTCATGCCGACCCCGGCGCCACCGTGGCCGATGTCGTCGAGCGCTACCGTGCGACCGTGCGGCAGGCCAACGAGGTCCTCGATCGCGGTACCGACCTCGCCGCCCCGGTGCCCGGACGAGAGTCGCGAAGTGCCCGTTGGGCGCTCACCCACATGATCGAAGAGACCGCCCGGCACGCCGGGCACGCCGACATCCTGCGCGAGCTGATCGACGGCTCGACCGGACGCTGAGTCGGGTTCGAGCACGGCGCCGGATGCCCGCCGCGCGGTGTGACCGCCTCAGCTGTCCTTGCGGTCCACGTGGACAAGCAGGACCGAGCAGTTCGTGCCGCGCAACGTGTCCCGCACGCCCGCGCTGCGCAGTTGATCCACGACGTCGCCGTCGTCGGCCGAGGCGATGACGAGCTGATCGATATCGGCGCTCTGGGCCAGCAGGTCAGCGATATCGTCGGGCCGCGGCAGCACGCAGAGCGTGATGTCGGCAGCTGAGTCGCGATCGTCGAGTTGGGCGATGAATTCGGCCCGGATCGCTTCCGTTTCCGCCGATTCGGCTCCCCACGGCGACAGCGCCAGAATCTCGGCGCCACGCAGAAGGGCCTCCTCGACCGCCCGGTTCACGACGCCGTGCGGCCGAGCCTCGCTCCCGAGCACCGCGACGACCCATCGATGCGGGCCCACCGCGTGGTGAATCCGGCGCCGCCGCACGATCGCCACCGAACAGTGCGCCGCGACAGCCAACCGGGCGGCGGTCGCGCCGCGCCCCGCTGACCCCGAGTCGTGGCGGCCTTTCCAACCGACACACACCATTTCGGCCGAACGTGAGGCTTCGGCGAGGACGTCGACGGGGTCCCCGTGCAACACGTCGATCTCCACCTTGACCTGTTGTCCGGTACCGCTCAATTCGTCTGCGGCCGCACGTAGCACCCGATGCCCGTACTCGTCGGCACGGTCATGGTCGTGTTGGTGGGGAGCAACGACATGAATCAGCCGCAGCGGAATGTCGCGGCTGACCGCCTCGTCGGCGGCCCAGAGAGCGGCCTTGACGGCCGATTTGGAGCCGTCGATACCGACGACGATGGCGGTTGATCCCGATGTGGTCATGGCGCACTTCCGATGGCGGGCTTACATGTGGAGGGACACATCGAGGCTATGCACCCGACGGCGCGGCGGTCACGGCCATTGGTCCTCAATACCGTGCTTTAGGTCCCGGTGGCGCGCGGAACCGGGGTGCGGGCGGTCAACGATGCCCGGGGCCCGGCGCCGTCCGGATGGCAGACCACGACGGGTAGCGGTGCGTGGTGCAGCAGGTTCAGGCTGGTCGAGCCCAGCAGCGCGGCTGCCAGCAGGTTGCGACCCCGGCTACCGACGATGACCAGCTGTGCACCCGCCAAGTGCCCCAGGATGGCCTTGCTCGGCTTGGCCTGATCGACGAACACGCTGACGGCGACGTCGGGGTATCGCGCGCACCACGGTGCGACGGATTCGGTGACCTCCCGGCGCACCGTGTCCTCCAGCGCTTTCCAGTCGATCATGAACGGGACGGTGATCTCCCCCGCCGGCAGCCTTGTCGACCAGGAATGCACCACCCACAGCGGCGACCCCAGCGCGTCGGCCAGCTCGAATGCAAGCGATATGGCCACCCGGCTCGATCCGTCGACTCCGACGACGACCGGTTGCCCGGTCGGCCGTAACGCATCACCGCGCCACGCGACGAGCGGACATCTGGACCGGGCCGCCACCACCAGGGTGAGCGACCCCACCAACATGGCTGCGGCCGTGGTGATCTCGTCACTGCCCAGCACTATCAGTCGTGCGTCGAGGCTCAGCGACACCAATGCCTCGTCGACGGGTGCGGTGAGCGCCACTGTGCTGATGGCCAGATCCGGTTCATGCTCGCCCACGGCCTCCGCGGCGTCCTTCAGGTAGGTCTCGGCGGAGCCACGTTGCTCGTCGATGACCGCGGCGCGAATGGCGGCCGCCGCATCGGTCAGGCTGTGCCCCAGGTACGGGCCGGCGTGCACGATCCGCAGCGGCGAGCCCATCTTCGCCGCGATGGCACCGGCCCACCGCGCGGCGCGCAGGGCCGCGGCGGTGCCGTCGACGCCGACGACGACGGGCTTGGATGTGTCAGTCATGTCCGCGCTCGTCGCTGTGCGCACTCGACGGGCGCCGAGCGGATCGCAGCAGCAGACGCTGCTCGGCCGCGGCCACGGCGTAACGTGCCGCCCCGACCGCGTCCGGGTTCACCGAGATCGACGTGATGCCCATGTTGACCAGGTGTTCGGCGAAGACCGGGTCCCGCGACGGCGCCTGCCCGCACAGCGAGGACGACACGCCGTACTTGTTGGCCGTATCGATGATCCGCCCGATCGCCTCCAGCACCGCCGGGTCGGACTCGTCGAAGACTTCCGCGCAGATCTCGGAATCGCGATCGACACCGAGTACCAGCTGGGTGAGGTCGTTGCTGCCGATGGAGACACCGTCGATACCCATGCCGATATAGGTCGGCAACCAGTGCACCACCGAGGGCACCTCGGCCATCACCCAGCGATGTAGGCCGCGCTGCCGCCCGAGTCGGCTGGCGTCGATGAGTTCCAGACATTGCTCCAGTTCCCACCGGGTCCGTACGAACGGGATCATCACGTGGACATTGGGATACTGGTCGCGCACCTCGGCAAGGGCCCGCAGTTCCAGTGCGAACAGATCCGGTTCCTTGATGTAGCGGTAGCAACCGCGGTAGCCGATCATGGGATTGCTCTCCACCGGCTCGTAGTCCGCGCCGCCGCCGAGATTGCGAAACTCGTTGCTGCGGAAGTCCGTTGTTCGGTAGATCACCGGGCGGGGCGTGAAGGCGGCGGCGATTCGGCCGATCGCGGCGGTCATGGCGCGCACCATCCGGTCCTGTTCGCCGCGGGCCATCAGGGCGCGTGGATGCTCACCGGCCAGCGCATCGGTGAGCATGAGTTCCGCGCGCAGCAACCCCACGCCGTCGACATCCCCGGCGGCGATCTTCTCGGCGGCCTCGGGCAGCGCGAGGTTGACGTAGATCCGTGTCGCGGTCGTCGGCCCACCCGCGGCGGGAGCGCCATCGGGCACCGCGCGACCACTGCCGGACCCCACCACAGCAGCGGCTTTCGCCGCCCGCACCTGGCCGTGTGTCCCGTCCACCGTCACCAGGGCTCCCGGGCGGAGCACGGTGGTCGCCGAACGGGCTCCGACGACACACGGAACGGACAGTTCGCGAGCGACGATCGCGGCATGACAGGTCATCCCACCACCCTCGGTGACCAGCGCGCCGGCCCGCCGGATGGTGGGTAACCAGTCCGGATTGGTCATCGGCGCGACGAGGATCTCGCCGTCGCGCAATTGTGCTCCGTCCTGCGGAGTCTGCAGCACCCGGACACGTCCGGTGGCCGTGCCGGGCGCGGCGGCCAGCCCGCGGACCAACACGTCCGCCGATTGGTCGTCGGACTCAGCGCCGGACACCTTGTGCAAGGTGGTGATCGGCCGGGATTGGACCAGCCAGGTGGCGTCGCCGCTGACCACCCATTCGATGTCCTGGGGACAGCCGTAGTGGCGTTCCACGGCGACCGCGAGCTCGGCGATGCCGCGTACGTCACCATCGGTCAGGACCTGCGCGTCGATCTGGTCGCGGCCGATCTCCACGATCGTGTCGTGCCCGTCACTGCCCTTGACGATCTTGAAGGGCTTGCTGCCGATCCGGGTGTCCACCACGCGCAGGGTCCGCTTGTCGATCACGTAGGTGTCGGGAATGACGCTGCCGGCCACCACGACCTCACCTTGCCCGAACGCCGCCTCGATCACCAGATGATCCGGATTCCCGGTGCCGGGATCGACGGTGAACGCCACCCCCGCGCGGTCGGCGGCGACCATCGTCTGCACGACCACCGCCATCTCGGGATCGTCGGCGAACCCCCGGCTGGCGCGATAGGTGAGCACCCGCGGGGTGAACAGCGACTCCCAGCAGCGCACCACCGCATCGATCAGGTCGGCATCACCCGTCACGTTGGTGATCGTCTGGTTCATGCCGGCGAACGAGGCATCGCTACCGTCCTCACCGGCCGCCGAGGACCGCACGGCGACCACGGCGCCGGGCCCGAGAGCCCGGTAGGCCTCGACGATCTGCGGGCGCGTTCGGTCGTCCACCCCTGCGGTCTCGACCAGATGGCGCATCCGCCGGCACAGTTCCTCCAGACGTGGCGCGTCGGCCACGCACGTCAGTGCCTCCCGGTGCAGGGCGGCCAGTTCCTCGGCCACCCCGCGCGTCGACTGCCGGTAGGCGTCGCACAACACCACGAATCCGGGTGGCACAGGCAAATCCGCCGCATGCAACTCGCCGAGGTTGGCGCCCTTGCCGCCCGCCCGGCCGGCGTCGGCGAGCCGCAGATCCGCGATGGTGCGGACGACGTCGGATCCACCGGTGTCACGTTTCACCACCGAACTCTGAACCGTCATTTCGACTCCGCCACAAGTACTTTCAGCGCACCAGTCTGTCCGGCACGGCTGAACACGTCGTAGGCGTCCTCGAATTCATCGAAGGTGAACCGGTGGGTGATCATCGCCGAGGTGTCGAGTTGGCGGCCGGCGACCAGGCCGATGAGCGTCGGAGTGGAGTAGGTGTCGACCAGACCGGTGGTGATCGTCAGGTTCTTGATCCAGATGTCTTCCAGATGCAGCGTGGCGGGGGCACCGTGCACCCCGATATTGGCAACATGTCCGCCGGGCCGAACCAGGTTCACAGCGTCTTCGAAGGTGCCAGGGGTGCCGACGGCCTCCATCGCGCAATCCGCCCCCAGCCCGCCGGTCAGCCCGTCGATCACCGATCGTGCCGACTGCGTGCCGGCATTCACCACGATGTCGGCACCGAACGTACGGGCCGCCTCCAGGCGGGTATCGGCCACGTCGATCGACACGATGTGGCTGGGGCTGAACAGGCGGGCGGTGAGAATGGCGGCCAGACCGATCGGCCCGGCACCGACGATCGCGACGACGTCCCCCGGGCGAACCGCCCCGTTCAGCACACCCACCTCATAGGACGTCGGCAAGATGTCAGCCAGCATCAGCATGTCACCGTCAGTGACCCCGTCGGGGACCTTGTGCGTCGAATGATCGGCGAACGGGACACGCACGTATTCGGCCTGGGTGCCGTCGATCAGGTGGCCGAGGATCCATCCCCCACCTCCGAGGCACTGCCCGTAGCTCCCGTCCCGGCAGAATCGGCAGCTGCCACAGGCGCTGATGCAGGACACCAGCACGCGGTCGCCCGGGGTGAGGTTGCGTACCGCGGCTCCCACGGCGGTGACGGTGCCGACCGCCTCATGTCCGAGGATCCGTCCCGGCGCAACCTCCGGCACGTCACCTTTGAGAATGTGCAGATCCGTTCCACAGATGGTGACCGCGTCGACGCGCACCACGGCGTCGGTGGGTTCCTGGATACGGGGATCGGGGACTTCCTGCCAGCTCCGCTCTCCGGGACCGTGGTAGACCAGCGCTTTCATGAGCAATTCCTTTCGGCGAGGTGTGTTGCCCGGCGAGGACGTCAGATCGCCGAACAGCAGATCTGTCGGGCCTCGGCAACGCTGCGACCGAGTGGTCGGCTCGTGTCGAGGCGATGTGCGGTGTTCCAGTGCGCGCCGTCCGTTGTCAGCTGCGCCGCAATCTCGGGTGTGGCATCGGAAGTGGTGTGGGTTCGCGTCTGTATCCGCGACATGGCATCGGCAAGCGTTGTGGTGCAGAGGAATTCCAGCACCGGTGCCGCCGACTCCGCGCCGAGCAGCTGCGCCGCTTCGCGGTGCCGGGCGTCGCGCCAGGTCCCGTCGAGTATCACCGAGTGACCCCCGGCCAGTAGCAGGTGCGCCCTGCGCAGTATTTCGTCGTAGACGATGTCGACGTTCGCCGGGGTGTACAGGCCGGCGCACAGATCACCGGCATCGCCGTCGATGACGCCCTGCTGACGGAGCTCACGCCGCACGTCGTCTGTCGAAATAACCTGGGCGCCCAACTCTTCGGCAAGCGCGCGCGACAGGGTCGTCTTCCCGGTACCCGGGCCGCCACCGACGATGATCAACTGGACCGTGCCGGCCCGCAGGTGTGCGACCGCGATGTCCAGGTGCCGGCGGGCATCGGCCACGGCGTCCGCGCCTCCTTGATCCGCACGGATACACTCGACCTTCGCACGAACCACCGCGCGATAGGCGATATAGAAGTGCTGCAGGGCTTGGGGCGCCGGGTCATCGGCGAGCCCGCGGTAGGCGCCCAAGAAGTGCGCGGCCAGTTCCGGTCGGCCCAGGAACTCCAAATCCATTGCCAGGAAAGCGGCATCGTCGATACCGTCCACGTAGCGCAGCTGATCGTCGAACTCCAGACAGTCCAGCATGGCCGGTCCGTCCGGCATACAGAAGATGTCGGTGGCCAGCAGATCACCGTGGCCGTCGAGGATCCGGCGCTCGGCGATGCGCTGTGCGAACAACACCGCCCTGCCCGCCAGGAATCGCAGTGCCATCCGCTCGAGTGCGGCGATGGTGTCGACCGGCAGGAGCCGGCCCTCGTAGCGGTGCAACTCGGTGAGGTTCTCCCGCCAGCGAGCGGTCAACGCATCCACCGTCGCGCACGCGTCGATTTCACGCCCCCGGTCGGCGCTCGCGTGGAAGCGCGACAAGACACCGGCGATGTCGTCGAGGTGGGTGGCAACGGGTTGCCCGCCGCGGGCCATGGTGGCCAGGCGTCTCGCATCCGGGTGGCGACGCATCACGATGACCGGTTCGGGCGGGCCGCCCTCCACATCGGTGAGATGGGCGACACCCAGATAGCTCGAGGGCGCCAGCCGGCGGTTCAGCGTGACTTCGCGTTGACACGCATGCTCACGTGCCTGCGGGGTGCTGAAGTCCAAGAAGTCGGTGATCACAGGCTTTTTCGCCTTGTAGGCGCGATCACCGACAAGGACGACGATTCCGGTGTGTGTCTCGTGCAGGGTCGCGCCAAGTTCCGACCCGGTGGTGATTTCGGCGCGTCCGAGGATGGCCGATACTGCGTCCATGCAGATGATCGTCGCGTTCGGCACCCATCGGCGTCTGTGGCCGACCGGCCCCTGATCCGCCCTAAAGGTCATGACGCTGCAGGGCACAAAGTCCTTTCCAGCGGGTCCCTTCGCACGCGGATTGTTACCCAGCAGGCCCCTGCCGTCCACACCGGAATGTGGGACCTATGGCCCTTCCGGGCGTGCCCCGGATGCGCGATGGTTGACGAGTCGGTACATCACGCCGGAAAGGAGTGCCGATGTCGCACACCACGGTGAGTACCGCAGTGCTCGAAGAAACCATCCAATTTGCCTGTCGGGCACCGTCTTTTCACAACAGTCAACCGTGGCGGTGGATCGACACCGGGCAGGCGCTCGAACTACATCTCGACCCGGCCCGGTTGGTGCAATCCGATACCTCGGGGCGACTGGCGCTGTTGAGCTGCGGCGCGGTACTCGATCATCTGCGGGTCGCGATGCGGGCGGCCGGCTGGACGACCAACGTCGATTACTATCCCAACCCGAACGACCACAAGCACATCGCATCGCTGGACTTCACTGCGGCGCCGTTCGTCACCGACGGCCACAAGCAGCGGGCCCATGCCATTCGCACGCGCCGCACCGACCGCCTGGCATATGCGGCCCCGCCGGACTGGGACCGGCTCGAGTCCACGGTGCGGCAAGCCGTCGGCGACGCCGCCATCGTCGATGTGCTCGGTGACGGTGCGCGCCCCGAACTGGTCAGAGCCTCGGCACTCGCCGAGGCCGACCGGCTCTACGACGTCGCCTATCATGCGGATCTCGACTGGTGGACATCATCATTCGATCCGGCCGTCGGCATACCGCACAGCGCACTGGTGTCGTCTGCTGAAGGCGACCGGGTCGGTCTGGGACGCCAGTTCCCCGTCACCCATCACGGTGATCGGCGCCCCGAGGTCGGCGATGACCGCGCCGAGATCGTCGTCCTGTCCGCCCATGAGGACACCCGCCTCGACGTACTCAGGTGCGGTGAGGCTTTGTCTGCGGTTCTGTTGGACGCCACCATGGCCGGGGCGGCGTCCTGCACGTTGACCCACCTGACCGAGTTGCCCTCCGGACTCGCGGTGGTGCGCGCATTGACAGGCCGGGAGCTACCGCAGGTACTGATCCGAATAGGCGTGGCGCCCGCCGGCGAGGAATCCCCGGCCCCCACACCGCGCAGACCCCTGCGCGAGGTTTTCACCGCCGATCACCCAAGCCGGCCGGACTGAGCCGATCACACAGCTATCCTGGGGGTGTTTCACACCCTGCGGGAGGGGCATCGGTGATCAGGGTATTTCTGGTGGACGACCACGAAGTGGTCCGGCGTGGCCTGATCGGGCTGCTCGGTGCCGATCCCGAACTGGAGATCGTCGGCGAGGCCGGTTCGGTGGCGCAGGCGATGGCGCGGATCCCCTCGCTGCAGCCAGATGTGGCAGTCCTCGACGTCCGGTTGCCCGACGGTAACGGCATCGAACTGTGCCGCGACCTGCTGTCACAGTTGCCCTCGTTGCGATGCCTGATATTGACCTCGCTGACCACCGACGAGGCGATGCTGGACGCGATCCTGGCCGGTGCCAGCGGCTACGTCATCAAGGACATCAAGGGCATGGAACTCGCCCATGCGATCAAGGAGGTCGGCGCGGGTCGATCGCTGTTGGACAACCGCGCCGCGGCCGCCCTGATGACCAAATTGCGTAGCGGCGCCGAACGTCCGGATCCGCTTGCCGAGCTCACCGACCAGGAGCGCGTCCTGCTGGAGTTGCTGGGTGAGGGTCTCACCAACAAGCAGATCGCTGCCAGAATGTTCCTCGCCGAGAAGACTGTGAAGAATTACGTCTCCCGACTGTTGACCAAGTTGGGTATGCAGCGCCGGACCCAGGCGGCGGTCTTCGTGTCCAAGCTGGACCGTCCGGCACCCCGCAAGCCCTGAGCGCGCTGACCACAGTGCTTGCCCATCAGGGCGCACCGGTGCCAGACTTGGATCAGTGAAGGGGAGCCAGGCGACTGACGATGAAGGTGCGCGTCCACTGCGCGCCGCGCTCTCGCAGCTGCGGCTCCGCGAACTGCTCAGCGAGGTGCAGGATCGCATCGCCCAGATCGCGGAGGACCGCGACCGGGTAGGCGGCCTCGTCGACGCCATGCTCGCCGTGACGGCGGGCCTCGACCTGGACGTCACACTGCGCACCATCGTTCATACCGCCCGCGAGCTGCTCGACGCGCGCTATGCCGCCCTCGGCGTCCGCGGGCGCGGCAACGAACTCGAGGCGTTCATCTACGAGGGCATCGACGAAGCCACCCGCCAGCGAATCGGACCGCTCCCCCAGGGCCTTGGTGTGCTGGGGGTCCTGATATCCGAACCCACCCCGATCCGGCTGGAGAATATCCACGACCATCCGGCGTCGGTCGGGTTCCCGCCCAACCACCCCCCGATGCGGAGCTTCCTCGGCGTCCCGGTACGCATCCGGCAAGAGGTGTACGGCAACCTCTACCTGACCGAGAAGACCTCGGGTCAGCCCTTCAGCGAGGATGACGAGGTGCTCGCCGAGGCGCTGGCCGCGGCGGCCGGCATCGCGATCGACAATGCCCGGCTGTACGAGCAATCGCGGGCGCGGCAGTCATGGATCGAGGCAACCCGCGATATCGCCACCGAATTGCTCTCCGGCAGCGACCCGAGCCGGGTATTTCAGGCGATCGCGGACGAGGCGCTGAAGCTGACCGGCGCCAACACCGCATTCGTCGCGGTGCCCGACGATGACGAGCTGCCGGCCGATGAGGTAAACGAACTCATCGTCACCGAGATTGCCGGCGAGAGCCTGGTCTCCGCCGACCGGGTTGCGCCGATCGCCGTAGCCGAAACGGCTGTCGGCGCGGCATTTCGGTCACGCGAGCCCTACCAGTGCGATGTGTTCGACGGCGTCCCTGGGCTCGTCGACGATGCCGGGCCCGCGCTGGTTCTTCCGCTGCACGCCGGAGGATCGGTCGCCGGCATACTCGTCGCACTGCGCCGCCAGGGCTCCCCGGCGTTCACCGAGGATCAGTTGGACATGGCGGCAGCATTCGCCGGTCAAGCGGCGTTGGCGTGGCAGCTCGCATCAACCCAGCGTCAGATGCATGAACTCAATGTGCTCACCGATCGCGATCGTATCGCACGAGATCTGCATGACCATGTCATCCAGCGACTCTTCGCGATCGGCCTGGCAATCCAGGGGACCATTCCGCGCGCCCGTTCATCCGATGTCCAACAACGGCTTTCGAACTCTGTCGATGATCTTCAGGCTGTCATCCAAGAGATTCGCACCGCGATCTTCGACCTGCACGGCGGCGCCGCCTCAACAACGCGGTTCCGACAGCGCGTAAACGAGATCATCGAGCAGTTCACCAACACCGAACTGCGGATGAGTGTCCAGTTCATCGGCCCGTTGTCCGTCATCGAGCCGAGTTTGGCCGACCACGCCGAAGCCGTGGTACGGGAGGCGGTCAGCAACGCCGTGCGCCATTCCGGTGCCAGCGAACTCGCGATCGTGGTCCGGGTCGAGGACGACCTGTGCCTCACCATTTCTGACAATGGTTGCGGTATGGGCGAGAACACGGCCACCAGCGGTCTGGTCAATCTCCGGACCCGCGCCGAACAGGTCGGCGGTGAGTTGTCCGTCGACAGCGCGCCGTCGGGTGGCACCGTGCTGCGCTGGAGCGCACCGCTGCTCTGATCCGGCCGACGAGTGCTCACACCTGCGCGACGATCGCGGGTGACGCTAGGGCCGGAACGTGACGGCAAGCACCGCAAGGTCGGTGAGCAGAATGGCCAGCCCCACGACCGGGATCCAGACACCGTGTCGACGCGCCGCGGTCAGGAACGACAACCCGATGGTCGCCAACGCCACGAAGGGCGGACCGTAGGCAAGTATCCCGAACCAGAACTCGCCGGGCCCGGCGTGCTGACAGCCGACCGACGTGCAGCGGGCCAAACCCATGACCGAACCGAATGCGAACAGCGACACCGCCATTGCCACCGGAACTGTCAACAGTGCCAGTACCCAGTTGAGCCATACCGGACTGCCGTGGTGGCCCACCGCCACCCCTGGGGTAGTCGAACCGCCGGACGCATCCACGGTCAGACCGCCCGTGCCACGATCAACGGTACCCGGGCAATCTGGACGACCGTCGAGCTCACCGAACCGAGCAGCATTCCCGCGAAGCCGCCCCGCCCGTGGCTACCGACCACCAGCAGCTGGGCCTCTTCGGAAGCCGCGGCGAGCGTGTGGGCCGGCTCTCCCCAGACCAGGCGACGCTCCACGGCCACGTCGGGATAGCGTTCCTGCCAACCGGCCATCCGCTCTGCCAACGCCTCCTTCCCGGCCTCGAGCTGGGGTTCCCAGTCCACGGTGGGGATTCGGTACGGGCCGAAGTCCGACCAGGAGTGCAGGGCGATCAGCCCGACCCCGCGCCGCGAGGCTTCATCGAAGGCCACCGCGGTGGCCGCCTCGGAGGCGGGTGATCCGTCGATTCCGACCAGGACGGGTGCGGTCGGCCCGGCTCCCGGCTCGCTATCGTCGATGATTGCCACGGGGCAGTGGGCATGGTGCACCACGCCCTGACTCACCGAGCCGAGATGCCTTTGCTGACGCGCATTCTCACCCTGTCCGCCGACCACCAGCATGGTCGCCTCCTTGGACATGTCCGACAGGGTCGCGACGATGTTGCCGGTCGGCATCTTGATCCGGACCTCGACATTGCTGCCCGCCGGTGACTGCTGCGCCACCTGGGCCGCCCGCTCGAGCACGTCGCGCCCGTGCCGGTCGACTCTCTCCTCGACGACCCCGTAGGCCATCACCATCTCGGGCAATGTCAGCGCCATCGGCATGAGCTGCACGTGCACCAGGGTCAGCGGCACATGCCGCAGTGCGGCATCGTGGGCGGCCCAGCGCACGGCGGCATCACTGGCCGACGATCCGTCGACGCCGACGATGACGCCGTGGTGTGTTGTGGTGGACCGTGTTGTGGTGGACATTGTTCCTCCGTCTCGTTCGGTGCGGTCAACCCGGAGCCGCGTGGGCACCTGGTGGTTCGGCGGGGTCGGCGCAATCCGACGATCCACCGAAGAACTGCTCGACATCGGCGCCACGACATGTCGCGGTGCCGGGCGTCATGAGCATCGCCGCGCCGGCCGCCACCCCGTAGCGCACAGCGTCATCGAGCGTCCACGCCCGGCACAGCGCGACCGCGATCGCCGCGACCATGGCGTCGCCGGCTCCCACGCCGCTGCCACCGGCAACCGGTATCGGCGCGACATGCCGACCGCCGCCGGCGGTGACCAGCAGCGCCCCACGCGATCCGCAGGAGACCACCACCGTTTCGGTGATCCCGCGGTCGATGAGCCCGCGCGCCGCCTCGATCTGGTCGGCCTGGGTTTCCAGCGGCCGCCCGGTCAACTCCGCCAGCTCACGCAGGCTCGGTTTGACCATGAATGCACCCGAGGAGATCCCTGCCAGTCCGCAGCCCGAGGCGTCCAGTATCAATCGGGCATTCGACGCGTGGGCGATGTCCGCGACGCGTTGATAGAAGTCCGGCGCGACGCCGGGGGGAAGGCTGCCGCTGGCGACGACGAACCGGGCACCCGCGGACGCGGTGCGGATGCGGTCCAGGCAGGCCTGCTGTTCGGTGAGCGTCAGCAGCGGACCGGGCAGGACGAAGCGGAACTGACGCCCGGACGACCGCTCGTTGACCGTGAAGCTCTCCCGCGTCGTACCACCGATTCGGACCGCTTGGAAGGGAACGTGCGCCTCCTCGAGCAGGCCGGCCACTGTCGCGCCGGTCGATCCGCCCACCGGCAGGACCGCACAGACCCGCGCACCGAGCTCCTGGGCGACCCTGGCGACGTTGACACCGCCGCCTCCCGGGTCGTACCGGACGGCCCCGCAACGAATCTTCTCGGTGGCCCGCACGATGTCGGTATCGGTGCTGATGTCCAGCGCGGGATTCATCGTCACCGTGACAATCGACGGCGGGACAACCGCCACGGCCGCTTCGGGTTTCATCGACCGGCCTACAACCCGGACGGGTAGGTTTCCGGAGTCTGGCCCGCCACCCATCGACTGGTGACCTCCAGCGGCTCCAGCGCCCGGGTGCGGTCGATGTGGATGATCGCGTCGAACTGGTCCGCGGGCCGGACGTGGTAGTAGTGGCTTTGCCGTTCGGTTTCCGGCAGATAGATCACCCCGATGGCCCGGCCCAGCCGAACCGCGCCCAGTGGCTGTTCGGCATCGCGGCTGAGCGCACACGACACCAGAAACGCCGGACTTCCGGCGTGGTGCAAGAGCTCCTCGATGCTGCCGTGCAGCGCCGGCCGGACGGTCTTGCGCTCGGCGATGCCGCCCCAACTGCTCGCCGCGGTCACGGTGCCCCCGTAGGTGGTCAGCCCGATCAGACGACAGTCGTCACCGTACTGCTCACGCACCAGCTGTCCGAGGGTGAGCTGACCGTCTCCGGACACCTCCGTGGCGCGTGCGTCACCGACATGCGAGTTGTGCGCCCACACCACGATTCGAGAGGGACGCCCCCCGGAATCGCGGTCGAGGTGGGCCAGCAGCGCCCGCAACGTGTGCGCCATGTGTTGGTCACGCATGTTCCACGATGTGACGCGGCCACCGAACATTGCCCGGTAATACGCCTCCGCGTCCCGCACGGTCTGGGCATTCATCTGGGCGTAGAAGGCCTCGTCCTCGGCGAGCAGTCCGTCGCGGCGCGCGTACTGCAGACCGTTGCGCTGCATTTCCACCAACTGCTCGATGACCTGGCCCTCGCACGAGGGTCCGGCCCCGAATGCCGCGGCGTATCCGTACGCCTGACCGTCGTCGGCCGACGCGTGGTCGAAACACCCGTAGCGATGTCGCGCCCGCTCGGCAGCCACCGGGTCCACATTCTCCAGATAGTCGATGACCTCCTTCATCGACCGGTGCAGGCTGTAGAGATCCAGGCCGTAGAAGCCGGTTTGCTTGCGGTCGTCGGCACGGCAGCGCTGGTTGTGCGCGTGCAGCCACTCGACGAAATCGCGCACCACCGTGTTGCGCCACATCCAGGCGGGGAATCGTTGGAACCCGGTCAGTGCGGCGTCGGCGGAGGTGTCCTCGCCCAGCCCCCGGACATAGCGGTTCACCCGGTAGGCGTCCGGCCAGTCCGCCTCCGCCGCGACTCCGTCGAAGCCCTTCTCCTCGATGAGCCAGCGCGTGATCGCTGCGCGGGCTTCGTAGAATTCGTGCGTACCGTGCGAGCTTTCGCCGATCAGCACGATCCGCGCGTCGCCGATCAGTTCCTCCAGCGCCTCCGTCGGCGGGACACCCGCCGGGGCGTCGATCACCGCGTGACCCAGCAGCTCGGCGGCCGACGGACCGATCGCGGCGGGCAGGACGGCGGTGCCGGTTGTCGGCGTGGTCAGCAGTGCGCGGACCTCGTCGTCGGTGACCTGGGCGAAATCCCAGAATGATTCCCCGACAGCACGAAACGGCGTGGGCATACTGGCACAGACCATATCGTCGACCAGCCCCGCGAACTCCCGGCATGTCGATTCGGGAGCGGCAGGCACCGCGATCACGATGCGGGCCGGTTCGCGCTCGCGCAGGGCTTGCACCGCCGCCAGCATGCTGGCGCCGGTCGCCAGTCCGTCATCGACCAGAATCACTGTCTTGCCGGCAATCTCGGCGGGGCCACGGCCCCCTCGGTAGGCAGCCTCACGACGGACCAATTCGCGGCCTTCACGCTCGGCGATATCACGGAGCTGCTGCGGGGTGACCCGCAGCGCGCGCAGCATGTCGTCGTTGACAACCACCCGTCCCCCACTGGCCAAGGCCCCGACGGCGAACTCTTCGTGCCCGGGCGCGCCGAGCTTGCGCACCACGAACGCGTCCAGAGGCGCACCGATCGCGGCGGCGACCTCCCAGGCCACCGGGATGCCGCCGCGCGCCAAACCGAGGACCAGCACGTCCGGGTCCCCGCGGTAGGCGTCGAGCAGGCCGGCCAGCACACGGCCGGCCTCTCGACGGTCCCGGAACACGCGTCGTGGCGAATGGCGCCGTCCATCTGTGGCCAGGGTCATGATGGCTCCTCGGAGTTCGGAGTTTCGGACCGCCGGCGCTGAGATGCACGACCACGCGGGCGAGACAGCCGCGGTCAGAACAGCAGCCTGGAAACAGTCGGGCGCCGTTCCTAGGGGTATTCCACCAAGTGACCCCGACGCCCGATAGGGACCGAAGTCACATCCCCGCGGCCGTTGGTCCTGGCCGCCGGTACGGCACCACTGCGCCAGCACTCATGACTTTGGCCCCTAGCGGGTACGTGCGCACGGGGCAACGATGGGAACAGAAACGTCCACCTGACCGGGAGCAGCGATGTCCGACAACCCAACGCAGTACGGAATTCTGGTGGCCGTGGACGGATCGCCGGAATCCGACACCGCCGTGTCCTGGGCGGTGCGGGAAGCCGCATTGCGCAAAGCCAGTGTGACGCTGCTCCATGTCCAGGCACCGGTCCTGGTGACCTGGCCGATCAGCACTGCCGAGTCGGCCATCGCGGAGTGGCAAGGTGACAGTTCGCGCCAGATCCTCGAACGTGCGGAGAAGATCTTTCACTCCCATGCCCCCGCATCGGACGCGGTCCGCGTCCGCACCGAATCCGTGGCCGCACCGATCGTTCCGGCACTCATCGAAGCGACACGGGCCGCGCTCATGGTCGTGGTGGGCAATCGGGGCACCGGCTCGCAAGAACGGCTCGCGCTGGGCTCGGTGACGGCGGGTCTACTTCACCACGCACACTGCCCGGTGGTCGTCGTCCATACCCGCGATGCCGCCGACTCGGCCGGCCCCGTGGTGCTGGGCATCGATGGATCGCCGGCATCGGAGGCGGCGACGCGCTTGGCCTTCGAAGAGGCATCGCTGCGCGGGGCCGATCTGGTCGCCATGCACGCCTGGAGCGACAGCACGGTGTTTCCGGCGATCGAGATCGACTGGCATCTGTATCGGGATGAGGCCGAGGAGAACCTCGCCGAGCGGCTGGCTGGTTGGCAGGAGCAGTACCCGGACGTCCACGTCCAGCGCCGCCTGCCGTGCGACCGGCCGGCGCATTGGCTCGTCGCCGAATCCGAGCACGCACAGTTGGTGGTCGTCGGCAACCGCGGTCGCGGTGGGTTCGCCGGCCTGCTGCTGGGGTCGGTGAGCTCTGCGGTGGCTCGCAAGTCGCAAGCACCGGTGATCGTGGTGCGGAACTGACGGGGCGACCATGCACAGGGTGAGCCGCGATGCGGGGGTCTGCCCCAATCATCATGTCAATCCGCCGGATTGGGAACTGTGCGGGCAATGCGGCTGCCCCATCACCACGCCCGAACCCACCATGACCCGGCCCCGGCGCACCGGGCTGCTCGCGACCACCGCACTGATCATGCTCGTGCTGGCGGTCGGGGTGGGCCTCGGCCAGCTGGCCGCGAATGCGCCGTTGCGACCCGGCTCCCAGACCGCAACGCAAGGAACACCGTCGCTGCGGGAGTGGTGGACCGCCGCAGAGCAGCCGTTCACCGATCTGCAGGGCAGCGTTCAGGACGCCCAACAGGCCTTGGAGGGCCTCAACCCGGGAGGCCTGCTGCAGGCCTGCCAAACGATGCACCGCACGGCGGAGGTCGAGCTGGCCGGCACCCTGCCCAGCCCGGATCCCGTTGTGACGAGCGAATTGCGCGCCGCCATCGAGGACGGTCACACCGCAGCGCATCACTGTTTGTCCGTCGCGGCCGGTTCGGCCAACAACTACGACGGCGAGTTCGTCGCCGAACTCGACCAGACGAACCGTCTGCTGCACTCCGCCTACCGCAGGATCAACAAATCACTCACGGCGGGCTGACGTGACGAGCACACCGGAACATCGGTCGATGTCGGCACCGGTGCACCACGACCCTGCGCGCCCGTCGACCCGGCCCAACAGCGGTGCCCGCGGTACCCGCGTCATCATCGATCCGCGCCATCACGACGGGGTGCTGTTCGATCTGGACGGGGTCGTCACCGACACCGCGAAACTGCACCAACGGGCATGGAAAGCCCTCTTCGACAGCTTCCTGGCCGAACGGCCGCCGCTGCCACATGAGGATCACGGCCCCTTCACCGCCGAGGACTACCGCGGTCATGTGGACGGGAAGCCCCGAGCGGACGGCATCCGGGACTTCCTCACCTCGCGGGGTATCGCGCTGGTACCCGGCGAGGCCACCGACCGCACCGTTGCTGAGCTGGCCGGCCGCAAACAGCAGCTCTATCTGGGACTGTTGGACGGCGGGGTGACCGCCGTCGATTCGACGATCGCACTGGTCCGCCGGCTCAGCGATGTCGGTATCGCCTCCGCGGTGTACTCGTCGAGCAAGAACTGTGAGCGCGTCCTGCGTGCGGCCGGCGTCCTGGACCTCTTCGCCGTTCGGGTCGACGGCGAAACCGCCGATATGCTCGGCCTGCCGGGCAAGCCGCACCCGGCACTGCTGCTGGAGGCGGCTCGTCGGTTAGGGGTGCGGCCGGACCGGTGCGTGATCGCCGATGACGCGGCCTCGGGAACGCGGGCGGGCCACGCCGGCGGATTCGCACTGGTTGTGGGAATCGCCCTGTACGGCAACGGGGCTCAGTTGACCGCGGCAGGTGCCGATACAGCGGTGTGCGACGTGGCCGATATCGATGTCCGTACCGGTGACCGGCGCGCGTCCGCGTTGCCGGATGCCCTTGACAGCCTCGCCCAGATCGAGCCGGTCCTGGCCGGCCGGCGAGCGGCGATCGTCATCGATTTCGACGCAACCTTGTCCGACCTCGTCGAGGATCCGGTCGACGCCACCCTGGTGGCCGGTGCCGACGAAACATTGCGCGCCTTGAGCCTGGTGTGTCCGGTCGCCATCGTCAGCGGCCGTGCGCTGGACGATGTCCGGGCCAGGGTGGGGGTGCCTGGGCTGTGGTACGCGGGCTCGCACGGACTCGATCTGGCAGGCCCGGATGGCCGGGTGTACCGCACGGAACTCGGCACCGGGAGTGTGCAGCCGTTGCGCGATGCCGCCGCCGAGCTGCGCTGCACGCTCGGTGACATACGCGGGACCCTTCTGGAGGAACAACCCTTCGCCGTGGCGGTTCATTACCGCAACGTGGCACCCGAAAAACTCACCCATGTGCTGTCAGTGGCCCGGGCGGTCGGTCAGCGTCACGGTCTACGGGTCACATATGCCCGCATGATGGTCGAGCTGCGCCCGGATGTGATGTGGGACCGCGGTGCAGCCGTCACGTCGATAGCCGGCAGGTTGCAGTTGCCTGCCGCGTTCACACCCATCTACATCGGCGACGACGTGACCGACGAAGACGGCTTCGACGCGGTCAAGCTGACCGGGATCGGTATTCTGGTCCGCCATGACGAGGACCAGGAGCGTTCCAGCACCGCACAATTCACGCTGTCGGCACCGAGCCGGGTGGTGGCACTGCTCGCGCGTCTGACTCGTCTGCTGCAGGCCGGATCACCGGCCGACGATCGCCACTGGCGACTCGAGTTCGAGGGCTATCGTCCGGCATCGGAACGACTTCGAGAGGTGCTGTGCACGGTCGGCAATGGCTACGCCGGTACCCGCGGGGCGGCGCCAGAGTGCCCCATCGGGCCGGCCCACTACGCGGGAACATATGTTGCGGGCCTGTACAACCGCTTGACCGACACCATCGCCGGGAAGACCGTCAGCAACGAGAGCTTGGTGAACCTGCCCAACTGGTTGCCCCTCACGATCCGCCCGCAGGGCGGCCGATGGTTCGATGTGGATGACTGCGAGCTTCTCTCCTATCGCCAGACCATGAACATCGGCCGCGCCGAGCACATCCGCGAGCTGCGGTACCGCGATGCCGCGGGACGCCAGACGGCGGTGACCCAACGACGCTTCGTATCGATGCACAACCCGCACATCGGCGCGCTGCGAACGGACATTCGCGCCGAGAACTGGTCGGGCACCATTGAAATCCGATCGACGATCGACGCAACGGTGTCCAACAGCGGTGTGCAGCGATACCAGCTTCTGTCGGGACAGCACCTCTGCAGCATCACCGTGACGGAGGCGGCCGACGGCACGGTCGTGGTGGGCGCTCGCACCACCCAATCCCAGACACCCGTGGCGGTGGCCACTCGGACATCGGTGTGGCAGGCCGACCGCCGGGTACCGAACACAGCACAGTTCCTCGGAGATCCGGCGACCGCCGGCCACATCGTCAGCACCGATATCAGCGCGGACCGTCCACTCACCGTCGAGAAGGTGGCAGCGATTTTCACCGGGCATGACCGCGCGCTGTCGGCACCGCAGGAGGCCGCGAGCGAGCTGGTCACCGAGGCGGGCCGGTACGGCGACCTGTTGGAGGACCACGCGACGATCTGGTCGCAACTGTGGACGTCATTCGATATCGATCTGCCCGGTTCACCCGATCGCCTCACGATACTCAGACTGCACATCATGCATCTGCTGCAGTCGGTTTCGGGCCACAGCGCGGACATCGACACCGGCATTCCCGCTCGAGGTCTGCACGGTGAGGCCTACCGCGGTCACATCTTCTGGGATGAGTTGTTCATCGTGCCGGTGTTGACGCTGCGGCTGCCGCAGGTGTCGCGTGCACTGCTCGGTTACCGCTACCGGCGGCTGGATCAGGCCCGGCGCAACGCGGCCGCAGCCGGCTACGCGGGAGCCATGTACCCGTGGCAGTCCGGCAGTGACGGTAGTGAGCAAAGCCAGCGTCTGCATCTGAATCCGCTTTCGGGACACTGGAATCCGGACGCCAGCCACCTGGCGCACCATATCGGCTCCGCCGTAGCCTACAACGTGTGGCACTACTACCAGATCACCGGCGATCGCCAGTACCTGCTCGATCACGGCGCCGAGACACTGATCGAGGTTGCCCGATTCTGGTCCAGCCGGGCCCAGTTCGATGCCGACCGGCAGCGGTATGTGATCAACGGCGTGATCGGCCCCGACGAGTTTCACTCCGGCTACCCGCAGCGTCCACACGAGGGAATCGACAACAACGCGTACACCAATGTGATGGCGGTGTGGGTGATCCTGCGGGCCCTCGACGCCCTCGCTGCACTGCCGCTACCCGACCGGTTGAACCTTCTGGAGCGCCTCGACGTATCCAATAGCGATTTGGCGCAGTGGGACTCGGTGAGCCGGTACATGTTCGTCCCCTTCCACGACGGTGTCATCAGCCAGTTCGAGGGCTATCAGGACCTTCGCGAACTGGACTGGGAACGCTACCGGAGCAGATACGGCGACATCGGACGCCTGGACCGGATACTGGAGGCCGAGAACGACGACATCAACAGATACCGGGCCGCCAAGCAGGCCGACACCTTGATGCTGTTCTACCTCTTCTCCGCAGACGAACTGCGAGAGCTGTTCGCCCACCTGGGATATGAGTTCCGACCACAACAGATCCCCCGCACGATCGACTACTACCTGAACCGCACATCGCACGGGTCCACCTTGAGTGCGGTGGTGCATTCCTGGGTACTCGCACGTGGCGACCGCGATCAGGCCCTGCACTATTTCCAGCGCGTTCTCGATTCAGATGTGACGGACAGCCAGGGCGGTTCCACCACCGAGGGCATCCACCTGGCCGCGATGGCCGGCAGCATCGACCTGTTGCAGCGCTGTTTCTCCGGCCTGGAAACCCGGGGTGATCGTCTGGTGCTCGGCCCGATGTGGCCGGAAAGCGCCGGGGAGCTGACGTATTCGCTGTGGTATCGGGGGCACCGACTGCACCTGAGCATCTGCGGTCGAACGGCCGAGGTCACTGCCGACCCCAGCGGGGCGTCGACCATCGAAGTCGAATGCCGGGGCCGCATCCAGCGACTGTCGTCCGGACAGACGATCCAGGTCAGGTGAATTCGCCACTCACCGCAGCGGATCGAACGGCGTCCCGCCCAACCAGCTCACCACATCGCCCAGCGGACGCCGCGGGGTGGCGGACAGTGGTTCCGCATTCACCGGCGCCCACCCGATGCGCAGCAGCATCTGCGGAAAGTGACTCGCCCCGAAAATGTGCTGCCGCAGCGCGTCGCGCGTGGACGTCAGCTCCAGCGGCTCGGTGCCGATACAGCTGGCCAGGCCGAGCGAGGTCGCCGTCAGCACAAGCTGACTGGCAGCCTCTCCGGCTCGCAACTGGGCCAGAATGTCGTCACCGTCGGTGCCCAGCGCGACGACCACGCCGTTGTCGGCCGCCGGCGGCTCCGTCGAGGGCTGCTTGAGTTCGCCTCCGACGAACAACCGGTACGCACTACCGTCCAGGCCGGGTTCCGGCGCGTTCCGGGCAGGCACGCCGAGCGTCGCCGCGTGCCGGCCACTCCACTGCGCAAGTTCGCTCAGATAGTTCTTGTCGTCCAGGTGCAGGGTTTCGGCCTGTTGCAGGATCGACTCGAAAGCCGAGTCGGTCACCACTCGCCGCACGACGGCGCCCATCCGTGCGGCTCGGGCGCTCATCGTGGCCAGGTGCCCCGACGGGACGGGCCAACCGCTGAAGTGTCGTCGATCCGTCCGCCGGTTCGGAATAGCCGCGGCCAGCGCGATGTCCGTCTCCGCGGGACTGCGCCGGTGGTATTCGATCGACGCGAGGTGATCTCGATCGGCGGGATTGGGGAATCGGTGAATCTTGGCCTGCCAACCCAATGCCGCCAACGCCACGGCACAGTGATCCAAGACCAGGCCGCAGCTGAGTATCAAGTCCCGCCCGTCCGGGTCGGTGTGGACCAGATGCATCGCCGGGTCCGCGTACAGATGCATGCTGTGCGGACCGACTCGCCAGCGCCACGGCTGCGAGTTGTGTATCGACGGTGCCCGCACCGCCAAGGCGAGAGCGGCCTGCACCGTCTCGGCGTCGGGATGATGGGCGCTCATGATGCTGTCGAATCCTCGTTCCTGAATCGGTCTCGTCGGCCGGCGCGGCCGACGAGCGCCGAACGCCCGCGCGGCAAGCACATGCGCAACGCTCGGTCAGCGGGACTCATACGAGATGTTCTGCTGGGAAAGGAAACTGAACACGCGGCCGTGGATGGCCGTCGGATCGATCCGGATGAAGGTGTCCTTGGGCGAGGCTATCCACGGCAACACCTGGGCACGTTCGGCACCGGCGATCTCGTCGGCGTCGGTGAGCACCGACGCCTCCCCCCTGACCACGACACTCCACCCCGTCTCGAAGGTGTGGTCGTCGACTTCGAACAACACGCGCGGATTCGTCTGCACGTCACGCAGCTTGGTTCCCGGCCCGGTCCTGATGATGACCGTTCGCCGCTGTACGGCGAAGTTGACCGGAACGATCTCGGGCTCACCGCCGGCCACGGTGACCAGCCTGCCCAATGACATGCTGGACAGCCGCGCCCAGCACTCGTCGGTGGTCATGGCGACGGCGGGCTGCGGGTACAACGAAGTCATGGCGGCGCCCCGGGCAGGTCGAGTTCGGTGACCCTGTTGGTCGGTGAACCTCTCGGTCGAACCTACGGCCGGGCGCCCGCAGCTCTCCGGAGGCAATGGTCACCACCGGCAGGGCCGAAGGTCACCATAGGGCCGCGAGATCGGTTATCGCAGACCTGCATCAGGAGGATCAATGACTGGCGCGCCCGCCCCCGTCGCCGGCCAGCGCATCGAGTTCGCGGTCCCACGCGCCATAGCGGGCCCGGGTCAGTCTTCGGTGCAGCAGGGACGTACAAAGGGCCAGTGTCGAGGCCACCGCGAGCCAGGACAGGACGGCCGACCCGATCGCATCCGATACCGCCCGGCCCAGCGGTGTCGGCGCTTTCACATGGTCACCGCTCTCGTCGACCCAGATGTCGAATCGGTCGCCCGCGCGCACCGTGCCTGCGGGACTGACGATTGCGGCGTGCGTGCGTCCACCGGTGGTCCAGCGCGCCGGTACCGTCAGGGTTCGGCCGGCCGCCTCCACGTCCACGGTGGCGTCTTCGGTTGCCACTGCGGCAGTTTGGTGCCGGGTCTGCCACTGCCCGGCATAGATGGACTCGCGCGACTCCTTGACGTGCGTCCCCCACGCCGCGCTGACGGGCAGCGCGACGATCACCGCGAGGACGGCCAACGCGGCGCAGCACGCCTCAAGACGATCATTGCCGCGTATCAGCTCGTTGCGACCGAACAGCCGCACCAGCCAACTGCGCCCCCAGCCGAGCGTGAACGTCTCCATCGGCTCCACTCCTTGAGCGAGGTGTTCCTCAGAAGAATCGCGACCCATCCAGGTGGAGCACCTGTTCCTCCAGTGGCCGGCGTGGAGGCGCGGGCAACGGATCGGCGTTCACCGGTGCCCAGCCGATGCGCAGCAGCATCTGCGGGTAGCTGCCGTCGTCGAAGGCGTCCGCACGAATGCCGGCCCGGGTTTCCGGAATCTCCAGTGGTTCGGTGACCGGGCAGCTGGCCAGGCCCTGGGCGGTCGCGGTCAACAACAGCAGACTGGTGGCCTCCCCCGCACGCAGGCGAGCCAAGTCGTCATCGCGCGCCGTCCCCAGCGCCACCAGTGCGCCACTGTCCTGTTCAGGGGGCACGTCCGGCGGCTGCGCCAACGCCGCGCCGGCGAAGATCCTGGCCGGCACAGGTGACGCCGGATCAGACTGCGGCGTATTACGCGCGGGCACCCCGGCACTGGATGCGTATCGCCCGGTCCAGACCGTCAGCTCATTGAGATAATCGGGGTCGGTTGCATGTTGCCAGACGGCCTGCGCCAGCGCGGCGCGCAGATCCACCGAAGGTTCGAGGCGGCGCATGACAATACCCATCCGCGCGGCACGCACCCCCAGCAGCGAGATGTCGCCGTGCCCCACCGGCCAATTGCTGAAGTGGCGCCGATCCGTGCGTCGCCGCGGGATGGCCGCCGCCAGCGTGATGTCGACCTCGGCGGCAGGTTGGCGGCGCAGTTCGATGGTGCCCAGGCACAGAGGGTCGTCCGGATCCGGGAACCGACGCACCCTGCTCTGCCAGCCGAGGGCGGCGAGGGCGATGACACAATGATGAAGCGCCGCGCCGCAACTGATCATCGTCTCGCGGCCGTCCGGATCGGTGTGGACGAGCCGTCGCGCTGGGTCGACGTGCAAGTGCAGGCGGTCGGCGCCGACGCGCCACTGCCAGGGCTGCACATTGTGCACCGAGGGCGCGCGGGCGGCCAGCGCCAGGGCGGCGCGCAGCGTTGCGGCATCGGGGAACTCAGCGCTCATCGGAAACGACCTTCGTTGAACTTGGCGGTTCACTCCACGATGTACCGCCGGGACTCGCGCCCACGAGGGCCGGAAGTCACTTCTGTGGGCGCTGTTTGCCATTCTCTCGGGGCCCGGCGTATTTCCGCCCCGAGCCCGTCGCCACCCCACGCACGCCGGTCGGGGACGTTCGCGGTCGGCACAAGGGACCAGAGGCCCTAGTCGGGTGACGCTCCGGCACCGAGACTCGTGCGTATGACCATGCGATGGCCGACGATGCGCGGCCAAGTGACGATCGACGTGGCGTCGGGTGGGATGCGGGCAGGCCGAGCCGCCGGACCCCGGACACCCCAGCCCGTCGCGGCCGAGTAATTTCCGTGGGAGCGTCTCCGTCCCGCCGTCGAGACTCGCTGTCCCAGGTGCTGCTGGTAGCGCTGGTCGGCGCCACGGTCAGCGCGCTGGCGGCCGGCGGACTGGCCTGGTCTCTGGGCGCCACCACGGCGGCTGACACGTTCTGGACCGCGGGCACCGTGGTGGCGCTGGTGGCCGCGGTGTGGTGGTTGGTCATCGCACTGCGGCGTGGAAAGTTCGGTGTCGATGTCATCGCGGTGCTCTCGCTGGGCGGCACGCTCGCCGTCGGCGAGTATCTCGCCGGCGCGTTGATCGGTGTCATGCTGGCCACCGGCCAGGCACTCGAACACGCCGCCGAGCGACGCGCAACCAAGGATCTGCGGGCCCTGCTGGAGCGAGCGCCGAAGGAGGCCCGCCGCCGTCACGGCGACGATGTGGAGACGGTGCCCCTCGCCGAGGTCGCCATCGATGACGTTCTCGTGGTCGGGCCGGGCGAGATGTTGCCCGTCGACGCCAGGGTCGCCTCGGAGTGGGCAATGCTCGATGAATCGGCGCTTACTGGTGAATCGGTGCACGTCGACGTGCCGGCCGGCCACGAAGTCCGCAGCGGTGCGATCAACGCCGGCGGTGTGATCGAGATCCGCGCGACCGCCACCGCCGACGACAGCACCTATGCCGGGATCGTGCGTTTGGCGCGCGAGGCCGCCGCCACCAGCGCGCCCGTCGTACGGCTGGCCGATCGCTTGGCGCAGTGGTTCCTCCCACTCACCCTGGTGGTCGCCGCGACGGCATGGTGGTGGAGTGGATCCGCCGCGCGGGCCGTCGCCGTGCTGGTGGTGGCAACACCCTGCCCGCTGCTGTTGGCGGCACCCGTGGCGATCGTGTCGGGACTGTCGCGGGCCTCCCGGATGGGCGTAATCGTCCGCGGCGGTGGCGCATTGGAGAATCTGGCCCGGGCCACCACACTGGTGCTGGACAAGACCGGCACGGTGACCAGCGGTCGACCACGTGGCACCGACATCGTGGTCGCGCAAGGATGGTCGCCGTCGTCGGTGTTGCGCCTCGCCGCGTCGGCCGATCAGTTCTCTCCGCACGTACTGGCCAGGGCAATTGTCGACGAGGCGCGCGAGCGCGGACTCGCGCTCAGCCCGCCGACGGACGTCACCGAAGAAGCAGGAAAGGGCATTTCGGCGGTCGTCGATGGTACGCGGGTCACCGTGGGAAATCGTGAGCTGTCCGACGATCCGCCCCCGTGGGTGGCCGCCGCACTGTCTCAGGCGTCGTTCGATGCCGCCGCCATCGCATGGGTCACCGTGGACGGACGACTGGTGGGAGCGATCCTGTTGATGGATCCGATACGGTCCGACGCTCCCCGCACGATACGTCGACTGCGCACCGCGGGCATCGACCGCGTGATCATGCTGACCGGTGATCGTGCCGCCCCCGCCGAGCAGATCGGTGCGGTACTGGGATTCGACGAGGTGCGGTCCGGGCAGACTCCTGCCGAGAAGGTGGCCCGCGTGGCCGCCGAGCGGGAACGCGCGGTGACCGTCATGGTCGGCGACGGTGTCAACGACGCACCCGCACTCGCCACCGCCACGGTGGGCGTCGCGATGGGTGCCCGCGGCGCCACCGCGAGTTCGGAAGCGGCCGACGTCGTGCTGACGACGGACCGGCTCGATCGGTTGGCCGACGCCATGTTGATCGCACGCCGTTCACGCCGAATTGCCTTGCAGAGCGCCGCCATCGGCATGGTGCTGTCCATTGTGGCGATGGGGTTCGCGGCGGTGGGTCTGCTTCCCCCGGCGCTCGGTGCGCTGCTGCAGGAGGTCATCGACCTGTCGGTGATCCTCAACGCGCTGCGGGCGCTACGCGCGGGTGCGGGAGAGCGGCCGGCGTTGACCGCCGGCACCCAGGGGTTGATTCGCCGGTTCTCCGCCGAACACGATGTGATGCGGGCCGACCTGTCCCTGTTGCGGGACACCGCGCATGAATTGGCCGTCGGCGACCGCGCCGCGGCGCTGGTCGCGCTGCGCCGCACCGATGCCTTCGTACAGGACACCCTGCTACCGCACGAGCACGCCGAGGATCGCTCCCTGTACCCGGCTCTCACGCGACCGCTGGGCAGCCCCGAAGCAACGGCCACGATGAGCCGGATGCACGCCGAGATCGACCGGCTGGCCTACCGCCTGCATGCCCACCTCGATCAAGCGGAGGCAACCGGTTCGGTGGCGCTCGCACAAACCGAGGATCTGCTGGCCTGCCTGTACGGATTGCATGCCCTGCTGTCGCTGCACTTCGCCGCCGAGGAGGAGAGCTACTTCACGTTGCTGCCCGACGCATCCCCGTCGACGGGGCGGTCCTCGACATGACGGGCGGGTCCGTCAACGCCGACGTCGTCGGCGACACCGGTGGTTTGACCTCGTCGCAGGCCGCCGCACTGCTGGCATCGAACGGACCCAATAGCCCTCCGCTGCAACGTAACCAGCGATGGTGGCGGCGGTTCGCCGCCAACCTGGTCCATTTCTTCGCGGTGTTGTTCTGGATCGCGGGCGGTTTGGCTTTCGTCGCCGGTATGCCGGAATTGGGCATCGCGATCTTCGCCGTGGTGCTGCTCAACGCGATCTTCGCCTTCGCGCAGGAAGAACGGGCCCAGCACGCCGCACAGGGATTGCAGCAGATGTTGCCGCGCAAGGCGACGGTGGTCCGCGACGGGCTGACCCGACAAGTCTGGGCCGATGAACTCGTGATCGGTGACATCGTGCTGCTCGCCGAAGGGGACCGAGTGTCGGCGGACGCCGTGGTGCTCGACGGCGCGGGCCTGGCCGTCGACTCCTCCGCACTCACCGGTGAAAGCCTGGCCGAGCACCCGGGGTCGGGCGACGCGGTCTATGCCGGCTGCTTCGTGGTGGAGGGTGAGGCGCGGACCCGGGTCACGGCCACCGGTCCTGCAACGCGACTGGCCGCCATCTCCAAGCTGACACAGGCACAACGGCATTCACCGACACCGCTGCGGCGTGAACTCGACCGGCTGTCACGGGTCATCGCGGCGGTGGCCGTCGGGATCGGTGCGACATTCTTCGTGACGGCAGTGCTGATCGGCATGCCGCCCTCGGACGGCTTCCTGTTCGCCGTCGGGGTCACCGTGGCGGTGGTGCCGGAAGGCCTGCTTCCCACCGTGACGCTCGCGCTGGCGATCGGCGCTCAACGGATGGCCCGCAAGCAAGCGCTCGTCCGGCACCTGGAGGCCGTCGAGACGCTTGGTTCCACGACGTTCATCTGCACCGACAAGACCGGCACCCTGACGCAGAACGAGATGTCGGTGGTGCAGGTGTGGACGCCGCACGGCTCCGCCCGAATCCAGGGCGTCGGCTATCGGCCGACCGCTGACGTGCACTGCGCGCGCCCAGAGGCACGCGATGCTCTCGGCGTGCTGGCCTGGGCCGCCCGGATGTGCTCATCCGGGCGGGTGGAAGAGACCGACGGAATCTGGGTCGCCCACGGTGATCCGATGGAGGCGGCACTGGACGCCTTCGCGCGTCGGGTGAGCGCCGACAACGGGCCGGCGGCACCGCGGATGAAGTTCCCGTTCGACCCGCGCCGACGCCGGATGTCCGTGGTCGTCGGTGACAGCATTCTGACCAAGGGTGCACCGGATGCGGTTCTGCCGCTGTGTGACAACGCTGCCGCCGCCGCACCGGCACTCGAGGAATTGACGGGCCGGGGACTGCGGGTGCTCGCCGTCGCCCGCCGTGACGTCGCGCACGACGAAGGCTCACCGCAGGATTGCGCCGACGCCGAACGCGACCTGCACCTGCTGGGCCTGGTGGCACTGGAGGATCCACCGCGTCCCGGGGTGAGCGAGGTTCTCGACCGTTGCCGCACTGCGGGTATCCGCGTCGCCATGGTGACCGGAGACCATCCGGCGACCGCGGGGGCCATCGCCCGCGAGATCGGGCTCTCGCGCGGGGACGCCTCGGTGCTGGTCGGCGCCGATCTCCCCGCGGAACTCGGCGCCCTGGGCGAGCTGCTCGACCGGGACGGCGTGGTCGTTGCCCGGGTGACCCCGGAGGACAAGCTGCGGATCGCCCGAGCACTGCGGCTGCGGGGACATGTGGTGGCGATGACCGGCGACGGTGTCAACGACGCTCCCGCGCTCAGAGAGGCGGCGATCGGCGTGGCCATGGGCCGCAGCGGTACCGACGTCGCCCGGGAAGCCGCCGACGTTGTCCTGCTCGACGACAACTTCGAGACGATCGTCACCGCCATCGCCCAGGGACGCTCGACGTTCGCGAACATTCGCAGGTTCCTCACCTATCACCTCGCGGACAACGTCGCCGAGCTGGCCCCGTTCGTGGTCTGGGCGCTCACCGCCGGCCACTTTCCGCTTGCGATTGGCGTGCTGCAAGTGTTGGCCCTCGACATCGGAACCGACGTGTTGCCCGCCCTCGCGCTGGGCGCCGAGCCGCCCGACAACCGATCGCTGCAGGGTCCGCCGACCAAAGGCCATCTCTTGGACCGCGCGCTGATCTTGCGGGCATTCGCCGTTCTGGGGATGACCGAGGCGGTGGTGGCGCTCGCGGCGTTCGTGACGGTGTTACAAGCGGGCGGTTGGCATTTCGGCACCGACCCGGTCAGCACCCACGTTCTGCTGATGGCTTCCGGGGCCGCCTTCACCGCGATCGTCTTGGGCCAGGCGGCAAACGCGTTCGCCTGCCGAAGTGCCGAGCGCCCGGCGTGGACCGTGGCGCCGTGGACCAACCGGCTCCTCGTCGCGGCGGTGGCCGCCGAGCTCGGTCTGCTGGTGCTGCTGCTGTATGTGCCCCCGATTGCCGAAATCCTGGGCCACACCGGACCGCCCCCGGCGGGCTACGCCGTGGCCGCCGCCGCGATACCGGCGATTCTCGTGGCGGACGCCACGCACAAATGGCTTCGCAGGACGCGGGCGGGTTCGGGCCACGGCCGACGGTCGCCCTGATCCCGACCCCGGCGCCGTGTCGACGGCCAGCCCGGGACCAATGGCACTATGCGGGCCCGGGCACGGCCGCGACACTGGTCCTCGAAGCCCGGCGAATCGTCGGCGACAGATCGCCACGCGGACAGGAGATCGGAACCAATGCAGGCCATCGACGCCGGACCGGCTTCCACGAGATGTCGGTTGCGTCTGCACCCGACCGTCTTCGCACCGCGAATCTCCCGCAGGCTGGTCCACGAACTGGGCGACCCCGCCGATCTGCCGCAACGCGTCGTCGACGATGCCGCATTCGTCGTCGGCGAACTCGTCGCGGAGAGCATCCGGCGGCGCCATCACGACGTCGAGGTCGACATCGAGCTGATGGCCGGACAGATCGCTGTCCGCGTGTTCGATGCCCAGGCCAGGACGCCGCTGTTCGATGATCGGACCGATACGAGGCCGGCCCGATGTTCTACTGCGGTGCGGCATCTGGCAGCCTCCTGGGGATGTGACCGCTTCCAGCACGGCTGGGAGGTCTGGGCGGTGTTGCGCTCGCCACCGTCGCGCTCGACCCGAACTGCCATAGGAGGCGGGCACTGAACAGCTCCAGGAAGCCGGCGAGCGCCTCAGCACCGCCCGGCCTTCTTCTGCTCAGCGACGCGGTGGGCCGGCGTGTCATCGGAACCGACGGCCGCACGATCGGACGACTCGCCGACCTGTCCGTCGGCCTCGACATCCAAGCCGGCCCGCCGCGGGTACAGCGACTGCTGGTTCGGCGCCGGCGGGCACACGATCTGCTCCTGCCGTGGTCGGTCACCGAGAATGTCGGCGCGGGTGGAATTTCGCTGCGCACCGGAGTCGACGTCGCCGCGTTCGAGATTGCTTGCGCCGATGCCGCGCTGCATCGCCACGAGATTCTGATCGTGCGAGATGTCCTCGACACCCAGATCGTCGATATCGTCGGTCGGCGACTCGCCAGGGTGGCCGACGTCGCGCTCACCTCGGTGGCCGGGGATCGACTCGAATTGATCGGCGTCGAAGTCGGTTTCGGCGCAGTACTGCGACGACTCGGCCTGACCCAGCTGGCGGCGCGGGCACCACGCGATATCGTGGAATGGAACGCCCTGCATATGACCTCCGGCCGCGGTCACACCGTGCAACTGGCGACGCCCCGGTCCGCCGTGCACCACCTCGGTGCCACCGAGCTCGCGGCGATGGTCGAGCGTCTCGCCACCGAGGCGGCCGCCGAGGTGCTCGCCGCGACGGCGCCCGCCGTGGCCGCGGAAGCCATCCGGGTGGACCCCGGCGTGGGCGAACGGATCCTGCGGGCGATGCCCAGCTCGAACGCCACCGACATCGTTGCCGAAATGCCGGCCGACCACGCGGCACGGTGGCGCGCCCGGTTGGCCAGCACACCCGTGTTGCGCGGTCGGCGTTTCCTGCGCTCCCATGTCTGGCCCCGTCGCCGCCACCGGCGGAGCAGAGCCGCGCAGTGACGCGGATCCGCCGCAGGCGACTCACCCTGGGCGCACTGGTGGCCGTCGTCGGTCCCGGGCTGCTCGCGGGACTCTCCGATGACGACCCGGCCGGCATCACCACCTACTCCGTGCTGGGCGCCGACTATGGCTACCAACTGTTGTGGGTGCTGCTGCTGTCCACCGTCGCGCTGATCCTGTTCCACGGGCTGGCCGCCCGCATGGGCGTCGTCACCGGACAGGGGCTGATCGGCCTGGTCCGTCAGCGCTACGGCGTCCGGGTCGGCGGCGCGACGCTGGCCGCCCTTGTCGTCGCCAATATCGGAACCACCTGCGCCGAGTTCGCCGGGATCGCGGCCGGTTCAGAACTCTTCGGGATCAGCCGGTACGTGAGCGTGCCCGCGGCAGCGATCATCGTCTCGCTGCTGGTGCTCAGGGGCAGCTTCCACCGCGTGGAACACGTGCTTCTCCTGCTGTCGACCGTCTTCCTGGCGTACATCGCTTCGGGTGTGCTGGCGCGACCGGACTGGGGTGCTGCCGCGCAGGGGTTGCTGGTTCCCAGCATGCCCATCGACGGTGCCGCGCTGGCCATCGTGACGGCCACCGTCGGCACCACACTCGCTCCCTGGGGGCTGTCGTTCATCCAGTCCTACGCCGTCGACAAGAAATTGCGCACGTCCGATCTCGTGCTTGAGCGGGTCGACGTCGTCACCGGTGCGGTGCTCACCGGCGTCATCGGATTTTTCGTCGTGATCGCGTGCGCGGCGACGTTGCACAGTGGCGGCCACTCCATCCGCGATGCCGCCGATGCCGCGCGGGCGCTGGAGCCGCTCGCCGGAGGGGCAGCGTCGACCCTGTTCGCCGCCGGCTTGATCGGCGCCGCGTTGCTGGCCGCGTCGGTGCTGCCGCTGTCGACGGCGTACTCCGTGTGCGAGTTTGCCGGCACGGAGGCGGCCGTCGACGACTCCTTCGCCGAGGCCAAGACGTTCTATGTGACGTTCGGCGCGGTCACCGTGCTCGGCGCGTCGGCCGTGCTCGTCCCCACCGTCCCGCTCGTCACCATCCTGCTGGCCACCCAGGTGCTCAACGCGGTGCTTCTGGTACCGATCCTGTTCGCGATGATCGGTATCTCCCGGGACCGCGATCTCATGGGGCGCTTCACGATCGGCCGTCCGAGTTTCATCGCCTACTGCGTCACCACCGCCGTCGTCGTCGTGTGCGTCGCCGCCCTGGCGATCACAGCCGTCATCGGGTGACCGAACCCCGCGCGGGAGAAGGCGGGCGGGTCTTTCGCCTCGCGGATCGGGGTCCGATGACCGCTTCGGCGGGCGGCGGCGTGCAGTACCGTCACCCGGTGAGGCCCTTCCCCGGCTGACCGGTCGACCTGGAGCACACGATGACCCATACGCACCCGCCGGCGGCCGTCGTCGTCGGCATCGATGAGTCGGCGTCGGCGCTGCATGCCGCGGAATGGGCCGTCGAGGAAGCCGTCGATCGTGATGTGCGCTTACGTCTGGTGCACGTCGTCGAGCCGACGTCGGCACACGCCCGGCCGGCGGCGGCTGCCGAGGTCGCGCTGCGGGCGGCCCGCGCGGCGGCCACCCGCACCGGCGTACCGGTGCAGATCGAAACCGTCATCGCTCGTGGATCGGTGGTCGGGACGCTGGTGGCCGAATCGGCCGGCGCGTACCCCGACGTCCAGACCCACATCTTGGACGTACCCGACGATATACCGACATTCCTGCTCGAGCATGACCCACCGGTGCAACTGATGGTCTCGGGCAACTACGGAGAAGACGCGGCCGGACGTCTGACAGGTCCCTTCGGCCGGTTCGCCCTCTGCGACACCCCGTCATCGGTCTTGCTGGTCAACCGATGACCGCGCGTCAGCCGGACAGCATGAAGGCATGGGTGGTGCGTGAGCCCGGCCCGATCGACGCGGGCCCGATGCGCTACGCAGGCAAGCCGATCCCCCGGCCCCGGCCGGGCGAACTACTGGTGCAGGTACGCACCTGCGGGGTATGTCGCACCGACCTGCACGTCACCGAGGGTGATCTGGCACCACACAGCGCACACGTCACCCCGGGACACGAGATCGTCGGCACCGTGGCCGCATTCGGACCCGACGTCTCGGACTACTCCGTCGGTGACCGGGTGGGTGTCGCCTGGCTCCGCCAGACCTGCGGGACGTGCCGATACTGCCGGCGGGGCGCCGAGAACCTGTGCCCGCAATCGTTGTACACCGGGTGGGACAGGGACGGCGGCTACGCCGAGTACGCCACCGTCCCGGCGGCGTTCGCCTACCGACTGCCCCCTGGGTACACCGATGTCGAACTGGCTCCGCTGTTGTGTGCCGGCATCATCGGCTACCGCGCACTGCAACGCGCGGGCCTGCCGAGAGGCGGACGCCTCGGCATCTACGGGTTCGGCGGCAGCGCACACCTGACCGCACAGATCGCGTTGGCCCAGGGGGCCACCGTGCACGTGATGACCCGCGGTGAGCAGGCGCAGCGGCTGGCACTGGATCTTGGCGCCGCGTCGGCAACCGGTGCCTACGACGAGCCCCCGGAGCCGCTGGACAGCGCCGTCCTTTTCGCCCCCGTCGGCGATCTGGTGCCCGTGGCGATGCGCGCGCTGGACCGCGGCGGGATCCTGTCGATCGCCGGCATCCATCTCAGCGATGTACCGGTGCTCAACTACCAACGCGAGCTGTTCTACGAACGCGAAATCCGTAGCGTGACAGCCAATACCCGCGCCGACGGGGAAGCGTTCCTGCGCTTCGCCGCCGAGCACCACCTGGCGGTGACCACCCACGAGTACCCACTGGCCCAGGCGCAGCAGGCTCTCGTCGATCTCAAGGCCGGCCGTTTCGACGGGGCCGCGGTGCTCCGGTGTGACACCGGAGCATGATCGCCGGCAACCGAACACCGGACATCGCCGGCGTCAACGCGATACCGTATCCGCCCGCTCACCTGTCGAAACTAGTTCCGCGGCAATGTCGTTGGTCGTGAACCGGGATCGGTCGTCGGGAGCAGTCCCGCACCGGCGGTGCTCGGCTCGAGTCAACTCGGCTCGGACGGCACCCACACCGTGCCGCAGCGCATCCGCGTCGACCATCGTCAGCGCCACGGCTGGCGTGATCTGGGCCAGAAACGCACCGATATCGGTCTGCACCACCACCCGATGCACCACGACATCGGGATAGCTCCGGCAAAGCTGCGCCTCGCGGATACGCATCGCATCGTCGTCGGGGTCGAGACGGCCGGCCGTTGCCGCGTCCACCACCAGCAGCGGCAACCTCCGCCGCCGCGCTTGGTCCAGCGCGTCCCGCAGCATCGCTTCTCGCGCGGACGAATCGGTCGTGACGACGGCCAGACAAGGGCCCTGCGCAGCGGCACGCTCGTCGGCAACGCCGATCACCGCGACCGGGCACCGGGCGGTATGAGCCAAACGGGCCGAAAGCAACGGGCCTGTCGACTCGTCACGCTCGTCGGTGGCCGCCGATCCGATGCACAGCATCTCCGCGGTGCGCGACTCGCGGGCAAGCACGGTATCGATGCCACCGCGCTTGACGACGGTGTCGATGCTCACCCGCGGGCTGACGGCGTACGCGGCAGCTCGAGCGGACCGTAGCGCGATATGGGCGTACTCGGTCTCCAGCCGGACGGCTTGCGAGCCGGGCTCGATGACGTGCACCAGGCGCAGTGCCAACCCCCGGTTCGCCGCCTCGTCCACCGCCCACCGGGCCGCCCGCAGACCGGCGTCCGATCCATCGATACCGACCACGATCGATCTCGGCGGCTGCGTGCGGGTCATTCGCGTCTCCAAGGTTCCTGGCCTGTGGCGTTCCACCCGTGAGCCTATGGAACGCGGGCCGCCCACGGACGGGCCGAAAGTCCCTTCTTGGCGACACGTCCCGGCCGCACGCCGGTACCGGATCGAGTTTCGGCCCGTTCGGCGCGCCATCGAGGACCAACGGCACTGGTGACAAGCCAAGGACCGGCCGAACATGGGGACATGACCACGTGCGAGTCCACCGCGCTTCTGATCGACGCGACCATGCCGACCTATGACGTCACCATCTCCGAGCACATCATCGTGCAGTCCGATCCGGCGACGACATTTGCGGCCGCGCGGGAACTCGACCTGCTGACGGTGCATTCGCCGTTGTTGGATACGGCAATGTGGCTTCGGGGCCTACCGGCCCGGCTCTCCCGTAAGGGTGTGCCCGCCCCCGCGCCCCGGATCGTCATCGGTCCCGACATGGGGCTGCCGGGGTGGACATTCCTCGGCGAACAGCGCGATCGCGAAGTCGCCTTCGCCGCGGTGGGAAAATTCTGGCAGCCCACCATCGAATGGCGCGACATCGCGGCGGCCGACTTCCCCGGCTTTCGCGAACCTGGATGGGGCAAGATCGCCGCCAATTTCTCCATCCTGCCCTACGGCGCGAAGGCCACGCTGCTCAGCTACGAATGTCGAACAGTGACGACCGATCCGGCTTCACGGCGACGGTTTCTGCGCTATTGGTGGCTGATCCGGCCGTTTGTGGGTCACATCATGCGAGCGACCCTGCGTCAGATCGAGGCGAACGCTCGGGCCCGACGCGAATGACCTTAGACCCCTGCACCCGGGACCTAGGTGTGCAGACCGCCCGGGGGGCACCGGCATAGGTTGAGTCTGAACCTGCCGGCACGCCGCCAAGCACAGTGGAAAGGACTTGAAATGCCCTCTCAGTCAACACATCACGGCATCATCGTAGGAGTCGACGGATCCCCCGCCTCCGAGCAGGCCGTGGACTGGGCCGCCCGGGATGCGCACCTTCGCAACATTCCCCTCACGCTGGTCCACGTGCTTCCCACCATCGAGGCGGCCATGTGGCTCGATGTGCCCGTCAGCGAGGAATGGTTGCAGGCCCGTGACCGGAGAAGCACCGAGATCCTCACCGAAGCCGCCCGCATCGCCAATCTGGCCACCCACGACGAGGTCACGGTCGAGACCCTGGCGGTATCCGGAAACGCCGTCGCGACGCTGGCGGATCTGTCCAAGGACGCGACCATGGTGGTCGTCGGGTGCCGCGGCCTCGGCGCGATCAGCGGCCGACTGCTCGGGTCGGTCAGTACCGGACTGGTGCACCACGGGCATTGCCCGATCGCGGTGTTCCACGACGAGGAGCGCGCAACAGGCCCCGTGGTCGTCGGCATCGACGGTTCGCCGACGTCGGAATCCGCGGTGGCGATCGCCTTCGACGAGGCGTCCCGGCGCGGCGTTCCGCTGGTGGCCGTGCACACCTACAGCGACGCCGTCGCCGACGCCGGCTTCGCCTACGCCAACTGGACGATGGTCGTCGAGCAGGCCGAGGAGGCCCTGGCGGAGCGGCTGGCCGGGTGGCAAGAGCGCTACCCCGATGTGACGGTGCGGCGGGTGGTCACCCGCGACTGGCCCGCGAATCAGTTGCTGGAGCAGTCGAAGGACGCCCAGTTGCTGGTGGTGGGCAGCCACGGTCGCGGCGGTTTCGCCGGGTTGCTGCTGGGCTCGGTGAGTTCGGCTGTCGCGCACGCGGCACGGGTGCCGGTGATCATCGCGCGGTCGGGATAACCCCCCGTGCGGCGTCAGTGCGCCGTGGTGACCGCCAGCACGGCATCGGCGAGCTCGGGCCGGCAGACGATCAGATCGGGTAGCGACACGTCGGACTGGTTGTAGGCCAGCGGCGAACCGTCGATACGGGCGGTGAACAGTCCCGCCGCGCGGGCCACCGCCACCGGGGCCGCCGAGTCCCACTCGTATTGGCCACCGGCATGCACGTAGACATCGGAGATGCCCTGCACCACCGAGGCGACCTTGGCACCGGCCGAACCCATTTCGACCAGGGTGCCACCGAGGGCATCCCGCACGGCGAGCGCGACCGCGGGCGGCCGGGTGCGCGACACCACCACACGCGGGGCGCCGGGGGCGCTCGGCGGCGCCTCCACCACGGGGGTGGCAAGTGTGACGCCCTGAGCCGGCAGCGCGACCGCACCGGCCGCGAGTTCGCCGCGCTCCCACAGCGCCACGTGCACAGCCCAGTCCTGGCGGCCGAGTTCGGAGAACTCACGGGTGCCGTCCAGCGGGTCGACGATCCATACCCGCTCGGCGTTCAGTCGGACCGGGTCATCGGCGCCCTCCTCGGAGAGCACGGCGTCCGCCGGGCGGTGCTGGGCCAGCGCAGCCACCAGGAAATCGTGGGACCGCTTGTCGCCGGCAGCCTTTCGTTCCTTGGCGTCGGCGTCGGCGAATTCCGCACGCACCGTCAGCAGCAGTTCCCCGGCTTCGGTAGCCAGCCGGGCCGCCAGTTCGTGGTCAGTCATTCTTGCCCAGCAGATCCACAACCTGCTGCGCCAGGTCCTCCGGCGACAGATCCGGTGTCAACCGCAGGTCCGGGTTCTTCGGCCGCTGATACGGGCTGTCGATGCCGGTGAAATGAGTGATCTCGCCACGACGCGCCTTGGCGTAGAGCCCCTTCGGGTCGCGGCGTTCGCAATCCTCCAGCGGGGTGTCGCAGAACACCTCGTAGAAATCGAAGCCCTGCTCGGCGTGCACCTTGCGGGCCAGCTCCCGGTGCGCCTCCAGCGGGCTGATCGCCGGGACCAGCACGATCTGTCCGGAGTCGGCCAGCAGCGTCGCGATATGGGCGAGCCGGCGCAGGTTCTCGGCGCGGTCGTCCATCGAGAAGCCCAGATCGGCGTTCAGCCCGTGCCGCAGGTTGTCCCCGTCGAGCACATAGGCCGGGCGGCCGGCGGCCAGCAACTTCTGCTCGACGAGCATTGCCACCGAGGACTTCCCGGAACCAGACAGCCCGGTGAACCACACCGTCGAGCCCTTGGACAGCCGGTCGTTGGCGGAGACCAGATTCTGGTGGCGCACCGCGTTGGGGCTGGCGGCGCGGTTGGCCGCCGGTTCGGTGTCGCGCACCATGCCCGCGGCGACGGTGCCGTTGTTGTCCGGATCGATGAGGATGAACGACCCGGTGGCCGGGTTGCGCGAGTATTCGTCGAGCAGCAGCGGGACCTGGGTGCGCAGCGTGACGCGCCCGAGTTCGTTGAGCTTGAGCGCCGTGGCGCTCTTGTCGCGATGCAGCGTGTTGACGTCGAGACGATAGTCCAGCGCCGACACCCGCGCCCGGGTGGTCCGGGTGGTGTGCTTGATGATGTAGTCACGGCCGGGTTCGAGTGCCGAACCGTCGGCCATCCAGCACACGGTGGCGTCGAATTCCTGTGTGACATCGGGCTGGTTGTTCGGCCTGGCGATCATGTCGCCCCGCGAGATGTCGATATCGTCGGCGAGACTGATCGACACCGCCATGGATGCAAACGCCTCGTCGACCGGTCCGGAGGGCCCGGCAATCTCGGTGATACGGCTGGTCTTGCCGGCCGGAAGCACGATGACGTCATCCCCGGTGCGCATGACGCCGCCGGCAACGGTGCCCGCATAGCTGCGATGGTCTGCGTGCTCGCGGGTCTGCGGCCGGATGACGTACTGCACCGGGAAGCGGACGTCGACCAGGTTGCGGTCACCGGCGACGTACACCTCTTCGAGGTGGTTGAGCAGCGCCGGCCCCTCGTACCAGGGCGCCACATCGGACTTGGTGACGACGTTGTCGCCGTTGAGCGCCGACATCGGGATCGTGGTCACATCGTGGATGTCCAACCGCGCCGCGAACTCGTGGAAGTCATCACGAATCTTGTTGAACCGCTGCTCATCCCAGTCCACCAGGTCCATCTTGTTGACCGCCAGCACGATGTGCTGGATGCCCAGCAGCGAGGCCAGGAAGGCGTGCCGGCGCGACTGTTCCAACAGCCCGTGCCGGGCGTCGACCAGCACGATCACCAGCTGCGCAGTGGAAGCCCCCGTCACCATGTTGCGGGTGTACTGCACATGGCCCGGGGTGTCGGCGATGATGAACTTGCGCTTGGCCGTCGCGAAGTAGCGGTAGGCGACATCGATGGTGATGCCCTGCTCACGCTCCGCGCGCAGGCCGTCGGTCACCAAAGCCAGGTCGGTGTAATCGTTTCCGCGTTCCTTGGAGGTGCGTTCGACGGCGGCCAGCTGATCTTCCATGACGGCCTTGGAGTCGAACAGCAGCCGACCGATCAGCGTCGACTTACCGTCGTCGACGGAGCCTGCGGTCGCGATGCGTAACAAAGTGGCCATCAGAAGTACCCCTCGCGCTTGCGATCTTCCATACCTGCTTCGGAGATTCGGTCATCGGCGCGGGTCGCTCCGCGCTCGGTCAGCCGGGACACCGCGGTCTCGGCGATCACCTCGGACACGGTGCCCGCCAACGATTCCACACAGCCGGTGCAGGTCACGTCTCCCACCGTGCGGAACCGCACGGTCTTCTCGACGACCGGCTCGTCCTTGCGCGGCTGCATGAATTTGTGCACGGCCAGCAGCATGCCGTCGCGTTCGAAGACCTGGCGCTGGTGCGCGTAGTAGATCGACGGGAGCTTGATCTTCTCGGCACCGATATAGGACCAGATGTCGAATTCGGTCCAGTTCGAGATCGGGAAGGCCCGGATGTGCTCGCCCTTGTGGTGCCGCCCGTTGTACAGGTTCCACAGTTCGGGTCGCTGCGCCTTGGGGTCCCACTGTCCGAACTCGTCGCGGAAGCTGAACACGCGCTCCTTGGCGCGCGCCTTCTCCTCGTCGCGCCGCGCCCCGCCGAAGGCGGCGTCGAACTTGTTCTCGCGGATGGCGCGCAGCAGTGTGAAGGTCTGCATGGGGTTGCGCGACGGGATGGTCTCGACCACGCGGCCGGCGTCGATATCGTCCTGCACGCTCGCGATCACCAGGCGCACCCCGTGCTCGGCGGCCATTTCGTCGCGGATCTGGAGCACCTCGTCGAAGTTGTGGCCGGTGTCGACGTGCATCACCGGGAACGGCAGGCGGCCGGGCGCGAAAGCCTTGATGGCCAGGTGCAGCATGACGATGGAGTCCTTGCCGCCGGAGAACAGCAACACCGGCTTCTCGAACTCCGCGGCGACCTCGCGGATGATGTGGATCGCCTCGGCTTCCAGCGCGCGCAGGTGGCTGAGCTCGTAGCGGGCGGCGGCCGGGTCGAGCTCGGCGGAGGCCGTCATTGCATCTCCATAAAGTTGGTAGATATGACCAAGATTGCAATCATAGTTGGGTATTTAACGCTCCGGCATCCGTCATGTCAACGATCGGGCGCGCCCACCCCGGTGATCTGCACAGATCACTGCCGGCCGGTCACCTGTGCTCCGGCCGCCCGGGGCAGCCGGATCGATTCCACCAGCGTCACCGCCAGCAGTGCCCCGAGCACCAGGAACGTCACCGAATACGACGCCAGCTGGCTCACCAGCAGCGCTGCCACCGCGATACCCAGACCGGCAGCCAGTTCCTGCACCGATGCGTTCAACGTGTTGGCGTGGGTCAGGTCGTCACCGTCGACATCGGCGAATGCCAGGCTGTTGTAGGCGGTGAAACCGATCGAGCGCAACGCGCCGCTGACATAGAGCACGACGCCGATGAGCACCGCGGGCATGCCAGGCTCGATGAGCGCCAGCAACCCGAACCACAGCACCGAGACGATGCCGTTGACCACCAGCACCGCGCGGATCCCGAATCGACGCATCAGCGGCGTGGTGGCCGGCTTGATGGTCAGGTTGCCCGCGAACAGCACCGCCACCATCAACCCGGCTCGAAACGGCGTCCAGCCGATCTCCAGCACGAATTTCAGCGGCAGCAGGAACGGCACCGCGGTGATGACCATTCGGTACAGCGACCCGGCGGTGACGGTGATGCGCAGGGTCCGCACCCGCAGCACCGGCAGCGCGATCAACGGTGCCGTCGTGCGCAGCAGATGCCACAGCGCCACGCCGAGCAGCACCACCGCACCGGCACCGCAGGCACCGACCAGCAGCCAGTCCGTCCCCGCGACGCGAATGCTCTCCAGGGAGATTAGCGCCGCGGCGATACCGCCACCGAGCAGCAGCAGGCCCGGCCAGTCCAACGTGCGCGGCGTCTCGGCCGGGCCGCCGCGCACCAGCTTGAGCGCCAACAGGAAACCGATGATCCCCAGCGGGATGTTGACGATGAAGATCCACCGCCAGCTGCCGACCGTCGCGATGCCGCCGCCCAGCACCGGGGCCAGCACCGGGGCCGCCAATGCCGGCCAGGTGAGCAGAGCGATGGCACGCACCAGATCGGTCTTCGCGCTGGAACGCAACACGGCCAGCCGCCCGACCGGCACCATCATCGCGCCGCCGATGCCCTGCAGGACCCGCATCCCGACCAGCATCGGCAGCGAGGTACTCAGCGCGCAGCCCACCGAGGCCGCGGTGAACACCACGATCGCGGCCAGGAACACCCGCCGGATGCCGAATCGGTCGGCCATCCAGCCGGTGGCCGGAATCAGCACCGCCACGGTGACGAGGTAGGCCGAGATCGCCACGTTCACGTCGACCGCGTCGACACCGAGGGACGCCGCGATCAGCGGGATGGCGGGCGTGATGATCGTGGCGTCGAGGATCTCCATGAAGAACGCGCCGGCCACCAGCAGCGCCATCCCGCGAGGGAACGGCGGCGGGCGCTGGGGCTCGGACACGGCAGGAAATCTAGTCGACCCCGCGGTGCGCACGTCGCTAGCGCAGCGGCCTGCTCAGGTCGTAGACCGTGGTGCCACCGACGTCGAGCGTGGCGAAGTGCTGCTGCACCCACTCGGTGATCTGGGTGCCCGACCCGTCCCGGTGCCCGCCGGGCCCGAACCGCTCACCGGCGATGAAGTAGCGCACATCCCCGGCCGCTACGTAGTCCTGGAACTGTTGCAGCGTCGGCGAATTGTCGCCGCCCGCGAACCCGCCGATCGACATGATCGAGGCCCCGCTCTTGAGTTCCAGGTCACCGGCCATCATGGAGCCGACGGTCGCTGCCGCCCACCGGTTGTCCAGTCCGGTCACCAGCTCGGCCAGCGCCGTGTCGTCGACGCGGGTGCCCGGGCCGCCCGGCCGACCGGTGTGCCCGCCCGGCCCGAACTCGTGTTGCTGGGTCGCCGGACCGGAGACCGCCATCGGGCCGCCGCTGTTGCCGTCGGCAACCGTCGCCAGCGCCCATCCGGCGCTGCCCGCACCACCGGCCAGCAGGGCCGCGGCCACCAGGACGGCCTCGGCGGACCGGCCCAGCCGCTGCACGCCGAACGCCAGGACCGCCGCGACGACCACGGACGCGATCAGCACCGACCAGCGCAGCACCGGCCACCAATCCGGGTTGCGGCCCAGCAGCACAAAGGCCCACCCACCCGTACCCACGAGGCTCAGTGCGAGTACCGCACGCGCCGCCGGATGGTGCCGGCGGTGCCACAGCTCGACCGACGAAATCCCCACCAGCGCAGCGATCGCCGGAGCGAGTGCCACGGTGTAGTAGGGGTGGATGGTGCCGTCCATGAAGCTGAACACCGCGCCGGTGACCAGCAGCCACGTCCCCCACATCAGGGTGGCGGCGCGCACCATATCGGTGCGCGCGGCGCGCCGGGTGAGCCACAGCACGGCGACCAGCCCGAGCAGTGCCGCGGGCAACAGCCAGGACGCCTCGGCGCCCATGGACGCCCCGAACAACCTGCCGACGCCCGGATCCCCACCGAAGAACAGGTTCGCTCCCCCGCCGCCGGGTCCGCCCGGTCCGGCACCGCCCCCGGGTTGGCCCCGACCAACGATGCGATCGACTCCGTTGTACCCGAATGCCAACTGCAACAGGCTGTTATCACTCGACCCGGCGATATAGGGCCGGGCGTCCGTCGGCCACAGGCTGACCAGCGCGATATACCAGCCCGCCGAGACCACCGCCGAGACCAGTGCGACAAGCAATGCTCCAACCCGTTTCCAGAAACCCATCGGGGCGGCCACCAGGAACACCAGACTCAGCGCGGGCACCACCAGGAACGCCTGCAGCATCTTGGTCAGAAACGCGAAACCGACCGCGCCGCCCGACAGCGCCACCCACCGCATGCTGCCCTGCTGGGTCGCCCGCACCATGCAGTAGGCCGCCACCACCAGCAGCAGCACCAGCAGCGCGTCCGGATTGTTGTACCGGAACATCAGCGCCGCCACCGGCGTCAGCGCCAGCACGGCACCGGCGATGAGTCCCGCCGCCGGACCACTGGTGCGCCGCACCGTGCCGAACAGCACCGCGACGGCCGCGACACCCATCAGCGCCTGCGGCAGCAGCATGGTGAACTCATTGAAGCCGAATACTCTGCCGGACAACGCCATTGCCCACAGCGCGGCCGGTGGCTTGTCCACCGTGATGGCGTTGCCCGCGTCGAAGGAGCCGAACAGCCAGGCCTTCCAGTCCTGGGTGCCCGCCTGCGCGGCCGCGGCGTAATAGCTGTTGGCCCAGCCGCCCGAGCCCAACCCCCACAGGTAGAGCGCGGCGGTGCCGGCGAGCAGTGCCAGCAGCCCCGGGCGTTCCCAGCGTGGGTGCACGCCGGGCACGACCTGCTCCGGCGGTATCTGAACTTCTGCAGTCATCGTCATGTCAATCCTTCATGTCGTGGGAGTCAGCGGCGGCGCGGGTGAAAGACCCAGCCGCGCAGCAGGACGAACCGCGCCGCGGTGGCCACCAGATTGGCGATCACCAGCACCGTGGTCTCCAGTAGCTGATCGGGCCGATCCGTCACCGCGTGCAACCCGGCCAGCGAACCGCTGGTGATGGCGAGCGCGATAGCGAACACGATGAGACCTTCGAGGTGGTGGCGAGCCACCGCACCGGCACCGCGGACCCCGAAGGTGAACCGCCGGTTGGCCGCGGTGTTACCGATCGCGGTCAGCAGCAGGGAAAGCAGGTTGGCCCACTGCGCCCCGACCACACCGTGCAAGCCCAGGAAGATCAGCAGATACGCCGCGGTGGACAGCACCCCCACCGCGGCGAACCGCACGACCTGGCGCAGCAGCGAACCCGGCGCCGCCGATCGGCGCGAACCCAGCTGCGCGGCAATGGTGTTGACCGGGATCGATCCGTCGCCGAATCCGCGCAGCAGCCGTCCGATGCCCCGCAGGTCGGCCTTGGCGGTGGCGACGATGTCCACCCGGCTGTCCGGGTCGTCCACCCAGTCGACGGGCACCTCGTGGATGCGCAGTCCGCTGCGCTCGGCCAGGACCAGCAATTCGGTGTCGAAGAACCAACCTGTGTCGGCCACATAGGGCAGCAGTTCGCGGGCGACATCGGCGCGGATCGCCTTGAATCCGCACTGCGCGTCCGAGAACCCGGCGGACAGTGTGGACTTGAGGATCAGGTTGTAGCAGCGCGAGATGATCTCGCGCTTGGCGCCGCGGACGACACGTGAGCTGCGGTTGAGCCGGGTGCCGATGGCCAGATCCGAATGACCGGACAACAGCGGGGCCACCAGTGGTGCCAGCGCGGCCAGGTCGGTGGACAGGTCCACATCCATGTACGCGAGCACCGGCGCCTCCGATTCGCTCCACACCCTGTGCAGCGCGCGGCCCCGGCCCTTCTCCTCCAGGCGCACCGTGCGCACACCCTCGAGCTCAGCGGCGAGCGCGGCGGCGATGCGCCCGGTGGCGTCGGTGCTGGCGTTGTCGGCGATGGTGATGCGGACGGCGAAGGTGAAGTTGTCCCGCAGGTGCCGGTGCAGCCTGCGCACCGAATTCTCCAGCGAAGCCTGTTCGTTGAAGACGGGCACCACGATATCGACCACCGGCACACCGGGGGTGGTCAGTGCGACGTTGGGGCGTGCCGCGGAGAGGATCTCGGTCATGATCTCCATGCTCGGCGCGTACGGTGTGCCGCCGGTGGGCGCACGCTGTGAGCCGGCTATGAGGTGAGGTCGTAGACGACGGTGCCGCCGACGGTCCTCGGACTGAACGTGCGCGCCACCCAGTCCGCGATCTGCACCGCGGCCTCGCTGCCGCCGTGATCGGCGCGCGCGCCGGCCATGATGCGCGATTCGATGAAGTAGTGGATGCGCCCCTGCGCCACCAGGTCACGGAACACCTTCAGGGTGGGCGCCGGGTCGGTGCCGTTGAATCCGCCGACCGCCATCACCGGGACCCCGGTGGCCAGCTGATACCCGGCCGCGTTGTTGGAGCCCACCACCGCGGCCGGCCAGGTGTACCGGTCGGCGTCCTCGGTGAGCAGTGCGGCCAGGTCGGGTGTGGGCTCGGGTGCGTGCAGGAACCCGGGACCGAAGCCGCCACCGCGGGCCGGTCCGGCCATCGGGATCGCGCCCTGGTGCGGGGCCGCCGCGGTGGCCACCGAATAGGCCACCGGTCCGGCCAGGATGGACACCGCGGCCAGCGCGGCGACGACGCCCGCGACGGCGCCGGGCAACCGGGCCGACACCAGCAGCAGGACGGCGGCGGCCACGCCGACCACCGCGATCAACGGCCGCAGCCATGGCATCCAGTCGGGCCGGCGGGCCAGCAGCACCACCGCCAAGGTGACCGTCACCAGCAGCGTCGCCGCCAGCGCCACCGCACAGGGCGGCCTGGTACGGTTGCGCCACAACAGGTTTGCACCGATGGCCAGGCAGGCGGCGATCGCCGGCGCAAGGGCCACCGTGTAGTACGAGTGCACGATGCCGTTGGCGTAGCTGAACACCACGGCCGTCACCGCCAGCCAGCCGGCCCAGATGATCAGCGCCGCCCGGGCCGGATCGGTGCGCGGGGCGCGGCGGGTCAGGATGAATCCGGCTGCGGCGCCGATCAGTGCGGCCGGCAGCAGCCACCCGATCTCGGCGCCCATGCCGGCGCCCAGCAGCCTGCCCCAGCCGACGTCGAAGTTCAGGTTGCCCAGTCCCCCCGTCTCGGCCCCGGTGAGCCGCCCCACCCCGTTGTAGCCGAGGGCCAGCTCGACGATGCTGTTGCCCTGCGACCCACCGATATAGGGCCGGTGTGCGGCCGGCCACAGCTCGACCAGCAGCAGATACCAGCCGCCGGAGAGAACCAGCGCCGCCACACCGGCGCCGAGCCGCCGGATCCGCGACGGCAGCGGCGCCGAGGCGCAGATCAGGTAGGCGGCGCCGAATGCGGGCAGCACCAGGACGGCCTGCAACATCTTGGCCAGGAATGCGCCACCCACCAGTGTGCCGGTGGCGACCAGCCACCACCGTCCGGCCCCGGGCGCGCAGGCGCGCTGCGTGCAGTACGCCGCGGCGACCAGTAACACCACCAGCAGAGCATCCGGATTGTTGAACCGGAACATCAGCGCCGCCACCGGTGTGAAGGCGAGCACCGTCCCGGCGAGCAGAGCCGGCCCGGGACCGCTGACCCGTCGCACGGACGCGTACAGCACGGCGACCGCCAGCACTCCCATCACCGCCTGGGGCGCCAGCACCGTCCAGGAACTGAACCCGAACAACCGCACCGAGAGCCCCATCACCCACAGCGCGGCGGGGGTCTTGTCGACGGTGATCGCGTTGGCCGCGTCGCTGGAACCGAAGAACAGGGCTGTCCAGCTCTGACTGCCCGCCTGCACGGCCGCGGAGTAGAAGCTGTTCGCCCACCCGCTGATCGACAGATTCCACAGGTACACCGCGGCGGTGACCACAAGCAGCACACCGAGTGCGACACGCTCGCGCACCTGCCGGGGCGGTGCGGACACGTCGGGAACGCGCCCCGGTACGGCAACCATCCGACGAGTCTGGTGCGCGCGGCTACGCGCCGAATGGGTCCCGGCTGTGCGTCAGCTGTGACCGCCTGCGGGCAGGGTGATCATGAACCGGGTGTCGCCGGGGACACTGCGCATCTCGATCGAGCCACCGTGGGCCTTCACCACGGCAGCGACGATCGCCAGCCCGAGGCCGGTACTGCCACCGCGCCGCGAGCGCGACGAGTCGCCGCGGGCGAACCGTTCGAAGACCTCCGGCTGCAACGCATCCGGGATACCCGGGCCGTCGTCGGCCACCGTCACCACCGCGGCACCGTCGCGGCGCGTGGTCACCGAGGTGGTCACCGTGGTGCCCGCCGGGGTGTGCACCCGCGCATTGGTCAGCAGGTTGGTCAACACCTGGTGCAGGCGGGCGTCATCACCGGTGACCTGCACGGGGTCATCGGGCAGCTCCAGGGTCCACTCGTGCTCCGGGCCGGCGGCGTGGGCGTCGCTGACCGCGTCGGCCACCACCCGCACCAGATCGACCTGGGCGCGTTCCAAGGGGCGACCCTCGTCGAGACGGGCCAGCAGCAGCATGTCCTCGACCAGCGTGGTCAACCGTTGGGTCTCGGATTCCACCCGACTCATCGCATACGCGACGTCGTGTGGAAGGTCGTCCCGTTTGCGCTGTGCCAGTTCGGTATAACCGCGGATAGCCGCCAACGGGGTGCGCAGTTCGTGGCTGGCATCGGACACGAACTGGCGCACCCGGGTCTCACTGTGGTGGCGCGCGGTCAGCGCGCCGGCGATCCGGTCCAGCATCCGGTTCAGTGCCGAACCCAGCTGACCGACCTCGGTGTGCGCGCTGTCGGGGTCGACCACGACGATCGGCGTCGGCAACCGAACCTCCCCCTTGTCGAGTTCGAGGTCGGCGACATCGCGGGCGGCCGCGGAAACCTTTGCCAGCGGCTCCAATTGGCGCCGGATGATCCAGATCCCGGCCGCCGTGGCGGCGGCCAGCGCGGCCGCCGAAACCACGCAGAACATCAGGAGCACCCACAGCAGGGTTTCGTCGACGACGGTGGTGGGCAGCCCGACGACGACGGTGTGCGCTCCGCGACGCGGTTGCACCGACAACACCCGATAGGAGCCCAGGCCGTCGAGGCTGATGGTCACGGGGGTGCGGCCCGGGGGCACCTGGGTCAACTGCGCGGAGGCCGCCGGGCTGATATCGGCGGTGACGCCATCGGAAGTGATCACACCGCTGTCGATTGCTCCCCCGCTGCCGATCACCGCCCCGACGGTGTTGATCGCCTGCCCCGGCGCGTTCAGGAAACCTGGCCCCGGGCCCTGCTCGGGATCGAACCGGAATCGGATCCGCGGCACCGGGCCTCCCGGCGGGGGCGGCGGCAGGTGCAGCGGCGGCGGCGGCAGTTCCATGATCCCGACCGACCGCCGAGCCGCCTCCACCACCTGCGTGTCGAGTTGGCGCATCAGGAAGCGCTGCAATGCGAATTCGGTGGCAACCCCGATGGCCACACAGACCAGGGCCAGCAAGGCCACCTGGGTGACCAGCAGCCGCATCCGCAGCGACCAGGTGCGCGGGGCGAGCAGGCGGCTGTTCATCGGATCAACGCGGTGGGCGCAGGACGTACCCGGCGCCGCGCAGGGTGTGGATCATCGGCTCGCGCCCGCTGTCGATCTTCTTGCGCAGATATGACACGTACAACTCGACGATGTTGGACCGGCCGCCGAAGTCGTAGCTCCACACCCGGTCCAGGATCTGGGCCTTGCTCAGCACCCGCTTGGCGTTGCGCATCATGAACCGCAACAACTCGAATTCCGTTGCGGTCAGCGAGATCGGGTCGCCGGCCCGGGTCACCTCGTGGCTGTCCTCGTCGAGCACCAGATCGCCGACGACGATCTGGGCGTCGCTGGCGTCATTGGCGACCCCGGTGCGGCGCAGCAGCGCCCGCAACCGCAGCACCACTTCCTCGACGCTGAACGGTTTGGTGACGTAATCGTCGCCGCCGGCGGTGAGGCCGGCTATCCGGTCCTCCACGGAGTCCTTGGCGGTGAGCAACAGCAGCGGAAGCCCGGGTTGCATCTCCCGCAGCCGGCGCAGCACATCGAGTCCGCTCATGTCCGGCAGCATCACGTCCAGCACCACCACGTCCGGCGGATTGCCGCGCGCCAGCTCGATGGCGCCCGCGCCGTCTCCGGCGGTGGCGATATCCCAGCCTTCGTACCGCAGCGCCATCGACACCAACTCGGCCAGCACGGGCTCGTCGTCGACGACGAGCACCTGGATCGGCCTACCGTCGGCACGGCGCATCACCGCACGCGCCGGTGCCTCATGAGACGTCATATCTCCATTATCGGCGCCCCGGTGGGCGGAATCTGTGCCAACGCTATGCGCGAGCTGTGAAATTTCCGCTGATCGCCCACCCACCCCGTGCACAGCCCGGACACAGGCGCGCAGGGCACGCTGTCCCAGATGGCAGATGAGTGGAATCCGCGCCAGACGGCCCTGGCGGTGCTGGTGGCGGCGGCATCATCGGCGGCGGGGCGATCTCCGCCGCCACCGACCACGGCAGTGGCCCCGGCGGGTTCGGTCCGCCCGGCTACCCGCCGAGATCGGCGAGCGAGTAGCGATCAGGGCGCGGGCGTGGTGGTGGTCGTGGTGTAGGTGGGCGTCTCGGCCTGCAGGGTGGGCCCCTCGGTGGGCGCCTCCGTCACCTCGGTCACGATGCCTGGCACCACCGGGTCCGGCAGTGCCGGATCGGCGGTGAAGGTGGTGGTCTGGGCGACGGACAGGCCGGTCATGGCTAGTACTGCACCGACGCCCGCGCTGGCACAAAGCAGCTTCAGTCTGTTCGATGTCATGCCCGGGTGATTACCCGCGCTGCCCGGCATGAAACGCATATCGCCGCGCCTGACGCACCGAGTGCGCATCCATCTCCTACCCTGTCCGCATGCAGCCCAGCAGCGGATCCGCCGCATGACCCGGTTCCTGGCGCGCCGGCTGCTCAACTACATCGTCCTGTTGGCGCTTGCCTCGATACTCACGTTCACGCTGACCTCGCTGACCTTCTCGCCGCTGGACAGCCTGCTGGAACGCAACCCGCGCCCGCCGCAGGCGGTCATCGATGCCAAGGCCGCCGAATTGAACCTCGACCAGCCGATTCCGCTGCGCTACGCGGATTGGGTGTCCGGGGCCGTCCGCGGCGACTTCGGCACCACCGTCACCGGTCAGCCGGTGTCCGACGAGCTGTGGCGCCGCATCGGGGTCAGCCTGCGCCTGGTGCTGATCGGCTCGGTCATCGGCACGATCGTCGGCGTCGTCGTCGGCGCCTGGGGAGCGATCCGGCAGTACCGGTTCTCCGATCGCGCCATCACCATGGCCTCGCTGCTCGTGATCAGCGCACCCACCTTCGTGATCGCCAACCTGTTGATCCTGGGAGCGCTCAAGGTCAACTCGATACTCGGGGTGCAACTGTTCGAATACACCGGGGAGACCTCGTCCGACGCCGTCGGGGGTTGGTGGAACCAGTTCGTCGACCGCGTACAGCATCTGGTGCTGCCCACCTTCACCTTGGCGTTGGCCTCGATAGCCGGGTTCAGCCGCTACCAGCGCAACGCCATGCTGGATGTGCTGGGGCAGGACTTCATCCGCACGGCGCGGGCCAAGGGCCTCACCCGGCGCGAGGCGCTGTTCAAACACGGATTGCGCACCGCGCTCATCCCGATGGCCACGCTGTTCGCCTACAGCGTGGGCGGGCTCTTCACCGGCGCGGTGTTCGTCGAGAAGATCTTCGGCTGGCACGGCATGGGCGAGTGGGTCATTCAGGGCATCACCACCCAGGACACCAACATCGTCGTCGCCATCACCGTCTTCACCGGGGTGACGATCCTGCTGGCGGGTCTGTTGTCGGACGTCATCTACGCCGCCCTCGATCCCCGGGTGCGGGTGCGATGACCGACACCGAGTACCGCTTCGTGTCCCGGCGCACGCTGGTGTTGCGCCGGTTCCTGCGCAACCGTCCCGCGGTGATCTCGCTCGCCGTGCTGATCCTGCTGTTCGTGAGCTGCTGGGTCTTGCCGCCGCTGCTGCCCTACTCGCATACCGACCTGGACTACTACGCGTTGCAACAACCGCCGAGCACCGTGCATTGGTTCGGCACCAACTCGATCGGGCAGGACCTGCTGGCGCAGACGTTGCGCGGTATGCAGAAGTCGCTGCTGATCGGTGTGGCCGTCGCATTCATCTCGACGCTCATCGCCGCGACGGTCGGTGCGGTCGCCGGCTACTTCGGCGGCTGGCGTGACCGCGCCCTGATGTGGCTCGTCGATCTGTTGCTCGTCGTCCCGAGCTTCCTGCTCATCGCGATCGTGACACCCCGCACCCGGGAATCGGGCAGCATCCTGTGGCTGATCCTGCTGCTGTCGGTGTTCAGCTGGATGATCAGCTCGCGCATCGTGCGCGGTATGACGATGAGCCTGCGGGAACGTGAATTCGTCTCCGCGGCGCGGTATATGGGTGTCCCCCACTGGCGGATCATCGTTCGCCACATCCTGCCCAACGTGGCCTCCATCCTGATCATCGACACCGCGCTGAACGTCGGCATCGCGATCCTTGCCGAGACCGGCCTGAGCTTTCTGGGATTCGGCGTGCAACCGCCCGACGTATCGCTGGGCACCCTGATCGCCGACGGCACCCGCTCGGTGACGACCTTCCCGTGGGTGTTCCTGTTCCCCGCCGGCGTCCTGGTACTGATCGTGCTGTGCGCCAACCTGATCGGCGACGGTCTGCGAGATGCGATCGACCCGGCGGCCCAGCCCCGCAGGCGGCGCAGATGACGCTGCTTGACGTGCGCGATCTGCGGGTCGAGTTTCCCACCGACACCGAGACCGTCGCCGCCGTCCGCGGTCTGAGCTATCACGTCGATGCCGGCGAGGTCGTCGCCCTGGTGGGGGAATCCGGAGCGGGTAAATCGGCGGGTGCGATGGCCGTCATCGGGCTACTTCCCGAATTCGCGTCGGTGTCCGGTTCGGTGAAGCTGCACGGCGACGAGCTCATCGGGCTACCGGACACCCAGATGTCGCGCATCCGCGGCGCCCGGATCGGCACCGTCTTCCAGGACCCGATGTCGGCCTTGACGCCGGTGTACACCGTCGGCGACCAGATCGCCGAGGCCATCCGCATCCACCACCGTGGCACCGGCGCCCGGCAGGCCCGTACCCGCGCCATCGAACTGCTCGAACTCGTCGGCATCGCCCAGCCCGAACAGCGCGCGCGGGCCTTCCCGCACGAATTGTCCGGTGGCGAGCGGCAACGCGTCGTCATCGCCATCGCCATCGCCAACGACCCGGATCTGCTGATCTGTGACGAGCCGACGACCGCGCTCGACGTGACCGTGCAGGCCCAGATCCTCGACGTGCTGCGCACCGCACGCGATGTCACCGGCGCCGGGGTGCTGATCATCACCCATGACCTGGGCGTCGTCGCCGAATTCGCCGACCGTGCACTGGTCATGTACGCCGGGCGCGCGGTCGAGACCGCACCGGTGGCCGAGCTGTACCGCAGCCGCCGGATGCCCTACACCGCAGGGCTGCTCGGCTCGGTCCCGCGCCTGGACGCTCCGCGCGGGGAGCGTCTGGTGCCCATCCCTGGGGCTCCCCCGTCGTTGGCGGCGTTGCCGCCGGGCTGCCCGTTTCACCCGCGCTGCCCGCTGGCGATCGACGAGTGCCGCACCGCCGAACCGGAACTCGTCACGGTGGGCCCCGCCCATCAGGTCGCCTGCATCAACAGCGATCAGGTCGGCGGACGCAGCGCCGCCGATATCTACGGGCTGCCGCCCGCCCCCGCCACCGCGGACACCGCCGGGACAGACGGTGAGATCGTGCTGCGAGTGCGCGACCTGGCCAAGACCTACCCGCTGACCAAGGGTGTGGTGTTCCGCCGCCGGGTCGGTGAGGTGCGCGCCGTCGACGGGGTCAGTTTCGATCTGCACCAGGGCCGCACGCTGGGCATCGTCGGCGAGTCCGGTTCCGGCAAGTCCACGACACTGCACCAGATCCTGGAGCTGGCTGCCCCACAGGCCGGCTCCATCGAGGTACTCGGCACCGATGTGGCCGAACTGGACCGCCGCGGCCGGCGACTGCTGCGCGGCGATCTGCAGGTGGTGTTCCAGGATCCGGTCGCGTCGCTGGACCCGCGCCTTCCGGTCTTCGACGTGTTATCGGAACCGTTGCTCGCCAACGGTTCCGGAAAGCCCGATATCGAACCCCGAGTGGCCGAACTGCTGAGCCTGGTCGGCCTGCGCCGCGAGGACGCCGGCCGTTACCCCGCGGAGTTCTCCGGCGGGCAGAAGCAGCGCATCGGCATCGCCAGGGCATTGGCCACCCAGCCCAAGATCCTGGCCCTCGACGAGCCGGTGTCCGCACTGGACGTGTCGATCCAGGCGGGCATCATCAACCTGCTGCTCGATCTGCAGGAGCGGTTCGGACTGGCCTACCTGTTCGTCTCCCACGACCTGTCGGTGGTGCGCCACCTGGCCCACCGGGTGGCCGTGATGCACCGCGGCCGCATCGTGGAACAGGGCGACAGCGAGGCTGTGTTCGACGCGCCGCAGCACGAGTACACCCGCCGCCTGCTCTCGGCGGTCCCCCGCCACCGGCCCGATGCCGGTTAGAGTCTGAACGCATGAGTGCGATTAGGCGTCTACTCGCGGTGGGCGCAGCGGTGACACTTGCCCTGACCGGTTGCTCGAGCCCGGACACCTCGGTGCCATCGGCCGGAGGTGAAGCCGAACTCGGCGCGACCGCCGATATCAACCCACAGGACCCGGCCACCCTGGCGCAGGGCGGAAATCTGCGGCTGGCGCTGACCGGCTTCCCGCCCAACTTCAACTACCTGCACGTCGACGGCAATCTCGCCGAGCTGGGCAGGATGCTGCGGGCGACGCTGCCGCGCGCGTTCGTCATCAAGCCCGACGGCGAGATGACCGTCAACAGCGACTACTTCACCAGTGTCGAACTCACCAGCACCGACCCACAGGTCGTCACGTACACGATCAACCCCAAGGCGGTCTGGTCGGACGGGTCGCCGATCACCTGGGAGGACATGGCCGCCCAGATCAACGCCACCAGTGGCAAGGACAAGCGGTTCCTGTTCGCCTCCCCGAACGGCAGCGAGCGGGTCGCCTCGGTCACCAAGGGCGTGGACGACCGGCAGGCCGTCATCACCTTCGACCGGCACTTCGCCGACTGGCGCGGCATGTTCGCCGGCAACGCGATGCTGGCGTCCAAGGCGGTGACCTCGGACCCGGAGGCCTTCAACAAGGGCTTCCTCAACGGCCCGTCGGTGTCTGCCGGTCCGTTCATGATCAGCACCGTCGATCGCGGTGCGCAACGAATCATCCTGACCCGCAACCCGAAATGGTGGGGCACACCGCCGCTACTGGATTCCATCACCTACACCGTGCTCGACGACGCCGCGGTGATCCCGGCGCTGCAGAACAACGCCCTGGACTCGGTGGGTTTGGCCTCGCTGGACGATCTGGAGAATGCCAAGCGCACCCAGGGGATCAGCATCCGGCGTGCCCCGGCCCCGAACTGGTATCACTTCACGATCAACGGCAACGAGGGCGCCATCCTCGCCGATCCCGGGTTGCGCACCGCGGTGATGAAAGGCATCGACCGCCAGGCCATCTCCGCGGTGACCCAGCGTGGTCTCGCCGACAATCCGGCGGCGCTGAACAACCACATCTACCTGGCCGGCCAGGAGGGCTACCAGGACAACAGCATCGGCTTCGATCCGGAGGCGGCCAAACGCGAACTCGACGAACTGGGCTGGGTGCAGAACGGCCAGTTCCGGGAGAAGGACGGCAAGCAGCTGAAGATTCGCAACGTCTTCTACGACGGCGCGAGCACCCGCGCGGTCGCCCAGATCGCGCAGAATCAGCTGGCCCAGATCGGCATCAACCTGGAGTTGGTGCCGGCCGCCGGGGGCGCCCTGTTCCCCGACTACGTCACCATCGGGAACTTCGATATGGCCCAGTTCGGCTGGGGCGGCGACGCGTTCCCGTTGGCCAGCCTGACCCAGATCTATGCCGCCCAGGGCGAGAGCAACTACGGCAAGATCGGCAGCGCCGAGATCGACGCCAAGATCGAAGAGACGCTCTCCGAACTGGACCAGGGCAAGGCGCGCGAACTCGCCAACGAACTCGACAAGATGATCTGGGCCGAGGGGCACAGTCTGCCGTTGTTCCAGGCGCCGGGTAACGTCGCCGTCCGCAGCACCCTGGCGAACTACGGCCCCACCGGTATCGGGGACATCAACTACTCGGCGATCGGTTTCATGAAACCCTGATCCGCGAGACGATCCGCGGCACCGCCGCGGGCAGGGTGGATTCGAGTGCGGCCGCCGCCGCGATCACCGTGATCGCGGCCCGCACAATCGGATTGACGGGTAGCCGGTCCAATTCCACGCCGCGCTCGGCGAGCGTGCCGACCGCCCCGATCCGCAGCGCACCGATCACCTCCAGGGCTGCCCGCTCCCTGGTATCGAGCACGCTGTGACCGGCGGTGGGCAACGTCACCAAGGTGGCGTGCGGGATCAGATCGGCCACCTGCCGCGCCACCGCGGGCGGCGTGGTGAGATCGCGTCCACCGGAGAGCACCGCGGTGGGCCAGTCGAATTCGGGCATCGCGGCAACCAGGTCAAACGGCTCACGCTCGAATTCCTGTTCCGGATCGTGGATTTCCCGCATCACCACCGAGGGATCCAGCGGTAGCCCGTCGGGCTCACCGGCGAAATTCAGCTCGCGGAACGCAATTCGGGCCACCAGGTCGTCCTCGTGGCGGTAGGGCGTCTTGCGCTGGGTGATCCGCAGCAGCGTGCTCAGTCCCGCCCACAGCAGCGTCCGGCCGCGCAGCAGCAGGTCGAGCTGGCGATCGAGCAGGTGCACACCGCCGTACTCGTAGACCATGCTGGCAACCTGGGCCGAGCCGTCGAGCTTCATCCCCTCCTCGGCCAGCGTCCTGACCTTGAGTGCCAGGTCGGGCGAGGGTTCGCCCGCACCGCCCGGCTCCTCGGTCCCGTCCCAGAGCAGGCCGCGGATCGCGGTCCGCATCTCGTCGATATCCCCGGCCGAGAGCACCGGGGAGTCCAGCACCATCCCGGCGACCCGGCCGGGATGACGCACGCCGACACCGGCCGCGATATAGGAACCGTAGGAGCTGCCGTAGATGTGCGCGGTCGCGACACCGGCGTCGTCGAGCACGGCCGCGACATCGTCGACCACCTGCTTGACGGTGATCGCCTCCGGCGGCAGATCCGCACCGTCGTCGTCGTGGCGGGACAACCCCACACCGCGGTGCTCGATCATGATGACATCGCACCCGGCGGCGGCCGCATGCCGGCGGAACGCGCGGTACGGCGCCACCGACGCCAACCCCGGGCCACCGGGGATGACGACCACCGGATGCGCCGTTTTACGGCCGACCCGCACGTAGTACAGGTCGAACGCCGCATCCCCGGTGCGGGCGACCGGCCGGCGGACCGGGCGCACACCGGGCAGGGCGGCGAGCTTGTCGTGGGCCCGGCGGCGCTTGGCGGACATCGTCATCACCGACCATTCTGCCCCGTTCCCGCCGAACAGTCACAGGATCACTCTCAGGATCGCGGTGATCCCAAGCAGTGCGCCACGCCGGTCACCGCCGGTACACATGGTCGACATGACAACCGTCGCACACAATCAGCACGTCCTGCCCGGGTCAACGCAATGGAAGGATCTGCTGAGCAGCATCGCCTCCGGGGCACGAGACCGAGACCTCAACGACGAGAACCCTTTCGACCAGGTGACTGCCCTCAAACGCGCCGGATTCGGCACGCTGCGGCTGCCCGCCGAGTTCGGTGGTGCGGGATTCACCGTGCCGCAACTGTTCTCCGCGGTGATCGACGTCGCCCAGGCCGACCCGATCGTCGCGCACATCTTCCGTGCCCACTTCTGGTTCGTCGAGGAGCGGCTGCGCTCCCGGTCGCACACCTGGCTCGATCGTGTCGCAGCGGGCAAGATCTTCGGCAACGCATTCAGCGAGAAGGGTACCCAGGCCGTCGGCAGCCTGGTGTTCAACACCCGGTTGTTGCCCACCCCGACCGGCGGTTTCCGGTTGGACGGCGAAAAGTTCTACAGCACCGGCACCCTGTTCTCCGACTATCTGACCACCACGGCGACCACCGATCACGATTCCGTCGCCCTGGTCGTGGTGCCGGCGGACCGGGCCGGGGTCACGATCATCGACGACTGGGACGGTTTCGGGCAGCGCCGCACCGGCACCGGGACCACCACCTTCACCGGTGTCGCGGTGGCCGCCGAGGAAATCCTCAGCGACAGCCCATACGACGCCGAGCCGGTCCCGACCATCCAGTACGCGTCCTTGCAGCTCTACATCCACGCCGTGGTGGCAGGTGTGCTGGCCAATGTCGTCGACGACGGCGTCGAACTGCTGCGGTCACGGGAACGCAGCTTCAGCCACGCGCTTTCCGAACGGCCCGCCGACGACCCCCTGCTCCAGCGTCAGCTGGGCGAACTGGCTTCGGTGGCCTATATCGCCCGCACCGCGGTGCTGGACGCCGCCGCGGCCCTCGGCGCGGCCACCGATTCCGAGGTCGACGGCGTGCCGGACGCGGACCTGGCCGCCGAGGCCCAGTTGAAAGTGGCCAAGGTCAAGGTTCATCTCGACGATGTCGCGCCGATCGCGGCTACCCGACTGCTGGAGCTCGGCGGAGCCAGCGCGGCGAGCCGGCAGCGCAACCTGGACCGACACTGGCGAAACATCCGCACCATCACGCTGCACAACCCGGTGGGCCTCAAGGCGCGGGTCGTTGGGCAGAACCTGCTGCACGGCACCGCCATCCCCGCCAACGCCTACTTCTGACCCCCTACCACCCATGATCTCGGCGTGATTCGCCGCGGTGAGCGCAGCGAATCACGCCGAAATCACAAGGAGACCCGACATCATGCCCAGACACCTGCACCTCGGCGGCTTCCAGATCGCGTCCCAGGTCACCCACAGCCACGCCGCGTGGCGGCACCCCGGCAGCGATACCGACTTCACCAGCCCGCAGTACTACCACCGCATCGGCCGCATCCTGGAGCGCGGCAAGTTCGATTTCGTGTTCTTCGCCGACCTGCTGGCCGCCCCGGCCCAGTATGGCGCCGATATCACCGAGCCGCTGCGCCGCGGCACCCAGGCAACCGCGACATTGGATCCGTCGATCGTGGCCGCCAGCATCGGTGCGGTCACGTCGAAACTTGGGGTGGCGATCACCAAGTCCGCGACCTACTTTCACCCCTACGAACTCGCCCGCATCTTCGCCAGCCTGGATCACATCACCCGCGGCCGGGTCGCTTGGAACATCGTCACCTCGCTGACGGCCAGCGAGGCGCAGAACTTCGGTCAGGACGACCACCTGGACCACGAGTTGCGTTACGAGCGGGCCGACGAGTTCGTGCGCACCGCATTGGAACTGTGGTCCTCCTGGGACGCGGACGCGCTGGTGGTGGACAAGGCCAGCGGGGTGTTCGCCGACCCGGCGAAGATCCGCCGGGTCGACCATGAGGGCACGTTCTTCCGGACCCGCGGCCCGCTGAACGTGCCGCGCTCGCCGCAGGGCCATCCGGTCCTCATCCAGGCCGGCTCGTCGAACTCCGGACGGGATTTCGCCGCCCGGTGGGCCGAGGCGATCTTCGAGATCGACCCGACGCCGGAGGGCCGGCGCGCCTACTACGACGACATCAAGTCGCGGGCAAGCGATTTCGGCCGAAATCCGGACGGGGTGCTGATCTTCCCGGCGTTCATCCCGTTCATCGGTGAAACCGAATCGATCGCCCGCGAGAAGCAGGCCTTCCACAACGAACTGGCCGACCCGATCTCCGGACTGATCACCTTGAGCGTGCACACCAACCACGACTTCTCGACGTACGACCTGGACGCGCCGGTGCAGGACATTGAGGTGACCGGCACCCAGGGCCTGTTCGACACCGCGCGGCGGGTGGCGAATCGGGACAACCTCACCCTGCGCGATATCGGCAAGTGGTACGCCCAGGGTGTGCTGCTTCCCCAGTACGTCGGGACCGCGTCGCAGGTGGCCGATCAGATCGAGGAGTCGTTCACCTCGGGCGAGGCCGACGGTTTCATGGTGTCCGCGGGCCAAAGCCCGGGCACCTTCAATGATTTCGTCGACTATGTGGTGCCCGAGCTACAGCGGCGCGGGCTGTTCCGCACCGAGTACACCGGTGACACCCTGCGCGATCACCTCGGGTTGAGTGCGCTGCCGGCAGATCGGGTGGCCCACGCGGTCGCCTGAGCTCACGCGGTCAGCTCGATCAGCCGCGCATCGGCGATGCCGGCATACCGATCCGGACTGCAGGTCAGCACGATGACCTGGCCGTCTCCGCCCACCGAGTCGAACACGGCGGACATCCGGGTGAGACGGTCCGGATCGGTGAAGCCCAGCGCATCGTCGATGACGACGGGCACGGTGTCCTCCTTGGCCACCAGCGATGCACACGCCAGCCGCGCCACGATGCCGATCTGCTCCTTCGCCCCGCCCGACAGCGACTCGTACCCGACGGTGCGGCCGTCCAACGTACGGCTGCGAATGGTCAGGTCGGTGCCGATATCGACCTCGAAATCGGCGCCGAACACGATGCGACCCAACCGTTCGATCTCGCCACGGAACGGCTCCACATATCGCCGGCGTGCGGATTCGCGATGGCGCAGTAGCACCGTGCGCAACGTCTGCGCGGCCCGGGCCCGCCGCTCGATCCTCAGATATTCACCGTGGGCGTGCTCGCGTTCGGTGTGGGCGGCATCCAGGGTGCCCTTACGCCCCTGCGTCCCGTAGAGCTTGAGCGTGGCGGTGAGCTCGGTGAGCGCGGTGGCGGTGGCCTCCCGCTCACGCACCGCCTCCCGCAGGACGCGGGTCGCCGCGTCGAGCTCGGCGGCGACCGTCTCCGGCTGGGCGGCGGCGAGTTCGGCGTCCAACCGGATGACCTCGGCGCCGGAGCGGGCGACCTTCTCGGCATCCGCTTCGGCTGCCAGGGCAAGCTGGTCATCGGTGGCGGCGCGCCGCTCGGTGGCCAGCCGTTCGGTGGCGGCCTGCAACTCGGCCTGCGCGGTGCCCAATTTCTCCCGCAGTACACCGGCGGTGACCGCGGCCTCATGACAGGCGGTGACCGCGGCCGCCGCCGACGCGCGCTGCGCGTCGGCGCGCTCCGTGGCAACTCGGTGCGCCGCGCGAGCGGTCATGAGCGCGGCCCGAGCGGTCTCGGTGTTCCCGGCGATATCGGGTTGGCCGGCAATCAGTTCCGCATGTCGGGCCCGCAGCTGATCGACGGTCTCGTCACCGGTGAGCGCCGCGACGGTGGCCTGCAACCGGTGCTGCGCGGATTGCAGGTCGCGGCGCCGGGCATCCTTGGCACGGGCCTCTTCGACGCTCTGCACCCCCGCCCGGCGCACCGCATCGGCGAGGACCTCCCCGGCGGCGGTCAGCGCGGCATGCGTCTCGGCGGCGTCTGCTCCCGGGACAACGCGTGCGCGCAACACCCCGGGCAGCTCGATATCGGTGGGCGTGCCCAGGACCGCCGTCCAATCCTGCCCCGCCCTCAGCTCGACGGTCCGCTCCCCGACCTGCACCCGCGTATCGGCCAGTGCGACGAGTTCGACACGCGCCGAAGCGAGTTCAGCCTGGTCGGCCGCGCGCTGCACGGCCCGCGCGGCGACCTCGATCTCGGCCATCAGCGCATCGCTCATGGTGTTCCCGAACAGCTCGCGGTCGATCTCGGCGAGTTCGGCGCGGGCGACGTCCAGTTTGACCAGTTGGCTGGTGATCCGGTCGGCCTCGTCGCGGGCGACGAGGTGAGCCAGGTCGGTACGCGCGGCATCGACCGCGACCGCGGCGGCATCCGCCACGGCGCGCGCCTGCTCGGCGGCGGCCTCGGCGGCCTCGGCGGCCTGCTGGGCGGCCGCGTGTGTCTGCGCGGATTCGGCGGCCACCGCGATGAGTTCCGCTGCAGACCTGGATCGTTCGTCGATCGCGGCGCGCAGCCGGCGGCGCTCGTTGACCGCCGCGCTCGACGCGGTATGGGTGGCGGTCGCGGCATCGGCGAGCACCCGGGCGGTGTCACGTTCCCGGGTGAGCTCCGCCACGGCAGCGGCTGCCTGTCGCGCCGCACTCACGCGCTCCTCGGTGGCCTCCACCCGCTCGGTGGCCGCGGCCAGCTGGGTCGTCAGCGCGGCGTGCCGCAGCACGGCCTGCTCGACATCGGCGACCGCCGCGGCACTGCGCGCCACCTCGTCATAGGCGGCGCGCAACCGGGCGGTGGCCGCCGCCCAGGCCCCGGTCGGGCGTCCGGTCGCGGTGAAGTACGTCAGGTACTCGGCCTCGATCCGGTCCACCAGCAGCGGATCGGCATCACCGGCAGCGCCGTCGGAGGATCCGGCCGCGACGTCGAGTGCCCGCGACAGTGCGTCGCAACCGGACAGATCCACCGGCGCGGTGGCCGAGGACTGCAGCACCCGCTGCGCCTCCCACAACGCGGTGTCCACCGTCTCGGACAGGATCGCCAACACCCGGTCGTGTGCCTCGTCGCCGGTGAGTTGCGCGCGGGTCGGAGCCAGCAAGGTCAGTTCGGTCTCGGCGCGTTTGTGGAAGCGCTTGCGATACACGAAACGGTAAGGACCGGTGGAGATTTCGGCAAGAACTTCCGCGCCCACGTCCGCATGGGTGGGTTTGACCGACTTCACTTCCTTCTTGGTGGAGCGGTCCTTGACGGTCAGCAGCAGATCCAGCGCCTCGATCATCGACGACTTACCGATCTCGTTGGCGCCGCTGATCACCACCACCCCGCTGTCGGGGAACTCGATATCGCGGTGGGCCACCCCGCGGAAGTTGGTCAGAACCAGCCGATGCAGTTTCACGCGACGTTGCCCTCCAGGTGACCACCCGACAACCGCAGCAACAGGGCGAGCGCCGAACGGGCATCCTCGGCCTCCGCGCCGTCGGCACGGGCGGCCTCGACGAGTTCCTGCACAGCGCCGGCAGCGAATCCACCGATCGACAGGTCGTCGAATTCCCCGTCGGCAGGCAGCACCACGATGTCGGAGTGCCGCTCCCACAATCGCAGGGACGCGAACACCCGCGCATACCGGTCCAGGCAGGCGTCCAATTTGGCCTTGTCGGTGACGGTCAGCGATCCGGTGAGCACCAATTGCACGACGGTGCGTTCCTTGTCCGGCAGCTGGTCCAGATTGACGTCGAGGCCGGCGATGTCGCGGTCGTCGTCGACATCGTGTCGCAGAGTGAGGAAACGCCAGCGCCCGACCCGGCGCGCGGACACCTGCACCGGGTGCGCAGGGTCGGCCTCTTCGATGTCGACGACCAGGACGTGCCCCGGGTCGGTCTCGATATCGTCGTAATTGGTGACCTCCGGGGAACCGGAATACCAGACCCTGCCGGTGCGGCCGACCTCGGTGCGGGAGTGCCTGTCCCCCAATGCCACATAGTGCAGGGCGCCGCGGTCGAGGCTCGCTTCCAAGCCGGCCAACCGGATCAGCGAAGGCTTCGACGGGTCGGGATCCAGAACGTCCACCCCGCCGTGCGCGACCAGGATGCGCACCGTGCCGTCGGCGGGCAGGTCGGCCGTCACCGCGGCGGCCAGATCGGTGGTCGGTGACTTGGAACGCCATGGTGCCGCGATGATCTCGAGTCCCGGGCGCACCTCGAAAGCGCCATCGCGGTTCAACACCATGACATTGTCCGGGCATTCGTCGCCGAACAACGTGCTGGTGTACACCGACCCGGCGTCGAGTTGATCATGGTTGCCCGGCAACAGATACACCGGCACCGTGATGGCCCGCATGGCCTCCAGCGCCAGGCTCACCTCACGCGGCGCCAACTGGTTGTCCTCGAAGACGTCACCGGCGACGACGACGAACTCGGCACCCACCTCGGCGGCCAGCGCGCCCAGGCCCGACACCGCTTCCCGCCGCGCGGCCGCGTAGCGCGACTGCGCCTCGCCGCCACCGGCGCTGAGGAAGTGCCGGGTCATCCCGAGCTGCCAGTCGGCGGTGTGCAGAAAGCGCATCTCGGCACTCCTTTTCGGTTCGGTCATCGGTGGTTCGTCGCGAGCGTCCGCTGTTTGTGCAGAGTTTAGGTCCGGTGTCCGACAAGTCCCGGGACGCGCGTCGGCATGGCCTAGCCTGATTGAGATGAGAACGCTTCTGCTACTGCGTCATGCCAAGTCGGACTACCCGGCCGGGGTCGGCGACCACGACCGTCCGTTGGCTGCGCGCGGTATCCGGGAGGCCGGGCTCGCCGGAGACTGGTTGCGCGCCGCCGCACCGCCCGTCGACGCCGTGCTGTGTTCCACCGCCACCCGCACCCGGCAGACCCTGGAGCGGACCGGGATCGACGCGCCGGTGCGCTTCGTCGACCGGATCTATGACGCCACGCCGGGCATCGTCCTCACCGAGATCAACGGCGTCGCCGACGACGTCGGCACGTTGCTGGTGATCGGGCATGAGCCGGTGATGTCAGGGCTGGCGCTCGGGCTGGCCGACGACAGCAGCGATGCCGGCGTGCTCGCCGAGATCGAGTCGAAGTATCCGACCTCGGCGCTCGCGCTGCTGCGGGTGCCGACGACGTGGCAGGCCCTCGAATTGGGCGGCGCCCAGCTGGCCGGGTTCCACATCCCCCGGTAGCTAGGAGATCCCCCGGTAGCTAGGAGTTGGTGGCGAGCGTCAGCTCCATCAGCTTGATCGCCATCGCGCAGGCGTCGATGCCGGGCGCCTGCGGATTCACCCACCAGCCGACGACACCGCTGGCGTCGCTGGCCACCCCGCACGCACCGTTGGCGGCCGGGTTGCGCATCACGATCGACTGCACCCCGGCGACCCGGCGATCCTCGATCGGGAAGTTCATCGCCTGTGCGGCCTGGCGTTCGTTCTCCAGGTCACCGAGCTCGAACCAGAACCGGGTGATATCGATCAGGCCGCCCGGGTTGGCGGCCTGCCAGCGGCACACCGCGCCGACGAAGGTGCTCTGGATGTCCAGTGGATCGGCGCCCACCGTCTCGGCCAGGATGTCCTCGGTCAGGACATCACATTCCTTGAGCAGGTTGGGGTAGGTCTTCTCGGAGTCGTTGTTGCGCGGCCCGGCTCCGGCCTTGACCGCCGAGCCGTCGACCGCACGGGAGCAGCCCTGCACGCCGATCACCATGGTCAACGCGGCCAGCAGCGCTATCAGCACGGTCAGCGGACGTGTCATGGCGCGGCCCATCATTTGGCGTTCACAATCGACTGGCGGGTGAGTTCCTTGGCGACCTCACACGCATCCGGGTAGGGCTTCTGGGCGAAGCTGACCGACCATTCGATGAAGTCGTCGTCGAACTGGATGCCGATCTCGCACAGGCTGGGTCCGAGCACCAGGTCCTCACCGATGGCGATGAACCCGTCGTGCCCCTCGATGTTGATGTCCTCCACGCTGGCGCGGGACAGTTCCTCGGTCTTGCGTTCCCGCCCGATCGGGCTACCCCGGAAGTGGGTGAAGGAGAAGTGCGGGCCGACGATGCCGCCCCCGGCCAGCCACTGGCAGCCCACCGAGGTGCGGGCGGTGTTCACCAATCCGGGCACCTCGGTCAACTGCGAGATGGTCTGGTCGGTGATGCCGCCGCATTCCGGGAAGTCCGGGCCGTGCTGGGCCGCGGGTGCGGACTCGGTGCTCGGTGGTACCGACGGGGAGCCCGGGTCCTCCGGGCCGGAGGAGCAGGCGGCCACCACGGGGAGCACCGCAGCGGCGGCTACCAGCATCTTCGCGGCACGGGTGAGCCTGCCTTGAGGAATCGGATGGCCGCTTCTGGGGGTCACGACATGCACTGTAGCGGCCACCCGGCACGGAACCGTTGACATACCGACTGACCTGCAATTTCGTGTCCCGGTCCGACACCGGTGTCGGCAGGCGGGTATGCGACAGTAGCCAGATGCTGCTCGCCCTGCTGCGCCGCCACGTGCGGCCCTACCGCGGCTTGCTCTCAGCGGTCGCGGGCCTGCAGGTGATCAGCACGCTGGCCTCGCTGTACCTGCCGACGATCAACGCCGCCATCATCGACGAGGGTGTCGCCGTCGGCGACACCGCGCGCATCACCCACCTCGGGCTGGTGATGCTGGCGGTGACGGCGCTGCAAGTGGTGTGCGCCGTCGGGGCGGTGTTCTTCGGGTCGCGGGCCAGCATGGGGTTCGGCCGCGATCTGCGGGCCGCGATGTTCTCCCATGTGCTCGGGTTCTCGGCGGCCGAGACCGCCCGGTTCGGGACGCCGACACTGCTGACCCGGACGACCAATGACGTCCAGCAGATCCAGCTGCTGGTGCAGATGACGTCCACCATGCTCATCACCGCGCCCATCATGGGCCTGGGCGGTATCGCGATGGCCATCCACCAGGACGCCGGGCTGTCCTGGCTGCTGGTCATCAGCGTGCCGATCCTGGCGCTGGCCAACGGTTGGCTGGTCTCGCGGTTGATGCCGATCTTCCGCACCATGCAGCGCGTCATCGACAACATCAACCGGGTGATGCGCGAACAACTCTCCGGGATGCGGGTGATCCGGGCGTTCGCGCGCGAACCGCTGGAACGCAGCCGGTTCGACGAGGCCAACCGGGCGCTCACCGACACCGCGCTGGCCGCCGGGCGCTGGCAGGCACTGATGCTGCCGGCCACGACGCTGGTGATCAACCTCTCCAGTGTCGCGCTCATCTGGTTCGGCGGTCAGCGCATCGACGCCGGCCAGATGCAGGTGGGGTCGCTGATCGCGTTCCTGGCCTATTTCATGCAGATCCTCTACGCCGTGTTGCTGGCGACCTTCCTGGTGGTGCTGCTGCCCCGCGCATCGGCGTGCGCTGAACGGATCACCGAGGTGCTGTCCACCGCACCGGAGATCACCGCGCCGCCGAATCCGGCGCCCGCTCCGGCGACCGGGTCAGTGCGCGTGGAGCGCGCCGACTTCCGCTACCCCGGTGCCGATCGCGCTGTGGTCCAGGATGTTTCGTTCACCGCCGTGCCCGGCACCGTCACCGCGATCGTCGGCAGCACCGGCTCGGGGAAGTCGACGCTGATATCGCTGATCGGCCGGCTCTACGATGTGACCGCGGGTTCGATCCGCGTCGACGGAGTCGACGTGCGTGAATTCGATCCCGAAGATCTCTGGGCCACCATAGGTTTGGTCCCTCAACGTGGTTACCTGTTTTCCGGCACGGTGGCCGACAACCTGCGCTACGGCAACGCGTCGGCCACCGAGGACGACATGTGGGACGCGCTGCGGGTGGCCGCGGCCGACGACTTCGTGCGTGCCGACCCGGACGGTCTGCAGATGCGCGTCGCGCAGAGCGGGGTCAACTTCTCCGGCGGTCAGCGCCAGCGACTGGCCATCGCCCGCGCGGTGGTCCGGCGACCGGCGGTCTACCTGTTCGACGATGCCTTCTCGGCACTGGACGTGCACACCGATGCCAGGGTGCGCGCCGCACTGCGCGAGGTGTCGTCCACGGCGACGGTAATCATCGTGTCGCAGCGGATCTCGACGGTGGCACAGGCCGATCAGGTGATCGTGTTGGACGACGGCAGGGTGGTCGGCACCGGCACGCATGACACGCTGCTCAAGGAATGTCCGACCTATGCGCAGTTCGCGGACTCTCAGACGGTGCGCGCATGACCCGGCCGCTGCGCGCCGAACCGCCGGCGACGCGCTCCCGCGATATGCGGGGCTCGGCGGTGCGGCTGCTGAAACGGCTGGCCCCGCAACGCCGTCTGACCGTACTGGTGATCGCGCTCGCCGTCGGTGGTATCGCGATCGGTGTCATCGGACCGCGTATCCTCGGCCATGCCACCGACCTGTTGTTCAACGGTGTCATCGGACGTGAGTTGCCTGCCGGGCTGAGCAAGGACCAGGCCGTCGAGGCGGCCCGGGCGCGCGGTGAAGACACCTTCGCCGATCTGCTCTCCGGGATGAATGTGGTCCCGGGCCGCGGTGTCGACTTCACCGCCGTCGCGCACACCCTGCTGCTGGCGCTGGGCCTGTATCTGATTGGCGCGCTGCTGGTCTGGTGCCAGGCCCGGATCCTCAACGTGGTGGTGCAACGCACCATGGCGGCGATGCGCACCGAGATCGAGCACAAGGTGCACCGGCTGCCGCTGTCCTACGTCGACGGCCGGCAGCGCGGCGAACTGCTCAGCCGCGTCACCAACGACGTCGACAATGTGCAGTCGTCGCTGGCCATGACGATCAGCCAGCTGCTCACCTCGGTGGTGACGGTGCTGGCCGTGCTGGTGGCGATGCTGACGATCTCACCGCTGCTGGCCTTGATCGCGGTGTTGACCGTGCCGCTGTCACTGCTGGCCACCCGCGCCATCGCCCGGCGCTCGCAGAAGCAGTTCGTGGCGCAATGGACCAACACCGGTCGCCTCAACGCCCATATCGAGGAAACCTACAGCGGTTTCACCGTCGTGAAGACCTACGGTCACCGGGCCGCGGCCGCCGAGAAGTTCAGCGATCTCAACGGCGAGGTGTACCGGGCCGGCCTGGGCGCGCAGTTCCTGTCCGGCCTGGTCTCACCGGCCACCACGTTCATCGGCAACCTCAGCTACGTGGCGGTCGCGGTGGTCGGCGGGATCCAGGTTGCGACCGGCCAGATCACCCTGGGCAGCATCCAGGCCTTCATCCAGTACGTCCGCCAGTTCAATCAGCCGCTGACCCAGGTCGCGGCGATGTACAACTCGCTGCAGTCCGGGATCGCCAGTGCCGAACGCATCTTCGATCTGCTCGACGCCCCGGAGGAGTCGGCGGAGCCCGTCGCCGCTGCACGCACCGCCGGGGCGGGCCGCGTCGCCTTCGAGCACGTCTCGTTCGGCTACCGACCCGGCACCCCGGTGATCGAGGATCTGTCGCTGATCGCCGAGCCCGGCTCCACGGTGGCCATCGTCGGCCCGACCGGCGCGGGCAAGACCACGCTGGTGAACCTGCTGATGCGCTTCTACGACATCGATGCGGGACGGATCATGATCGACGGGGTGGACATCGCCGCGCTGCCCCGCCAGGCGCTGCGGGCACGGATCGGGATGGTACTGCAGGACACCTGGCTGTTCGGCGGCACCATCTACGACAACATCGCCTACGGCCGCCCCGCCGCCACCCGCGAGGAGGTGTACGAGGCCGCCCGCACCGCGCACGTCGAGCGGTTCGTGCAGACCCTGCCCGACGGGTATGACACCCGGGTCGGCGACGACGGTGGCGCGATCAGCGCCGGAGAAAAACAACTGATCACCATCGCACGCGCGGTTCTGGCCCAACCTCAACTACTGATCCTCGACGAGGCGACCAGCTCGGTGGACACCCGCACCGAACTGCTGATCCAACAGGCGATGGCCGAACTACGGCGGGACCGAACCAGTTTCATCATCGCGCACCGGCTCTCGACGATCCGTGACGCGGATCAGATCCTGGTGATGGAGTCCGGCCGGATCGTGGAGCGCGGCACCCACACCGAACTGCTGGCGCGCCACGGTGAGTATTGGGCCATGGCCAGGGCGTGACTGGACCGGCCATCAAGCGGTCTGCTCAATTCCAATCCCCGGACAGCGCCGGAACCCGTTGGGCAGTATGCAGATATGGCCGGTCCCCAATCCACGACGACCGTGCACACCTTCTGCCGGTACTGCCTGGCCTCGTGCGGTGTGGAGGTCACCGTGGCGGACAACCGGGTCCGCAAGATCGCCGCGGACAAACTGAACCCGCACAGCCGGCACGATTTCTGCGCGAAGGGCCGCACCGCGGCAGAGGTGGTCGAGCATCCGCGCCGCATCGTGGCACCGATGCGGCGGGTCGGCGACCGCTACGTCGAGGCCTCGTGGGACGAGGCATTGCGCGATATCGCCGACCGGATGAACCGTGTGATCGACGCCGACGGACCGGACGCGGTGGGCGCCTACTACGGCAACCCGGCCGGCTACTCGTCATCGAACCTGGTGTTCATGAACGGCTGGTTGGACGCGATCGGCACCCACAACCGCTATGCCGTCGGGTCGGTGGACCAGAATGCCGTGCACGTGGTCGCGCAGGCGATGTACGGATCGCCCCTGATGGTGCCGGTCTCCGATATCGACAACTGCGACTTATTCCTGCTGGTCGGCGCGAACCCGGCTGTCAGCGCCTGGAATTGGCTGGAATCCGTGCCCGACGGGTGGCGCCGCGCACTGGACCGTCAGCGGCGCGGCGCGCGGATCGTGGTGGTCGACCCGGTGCGTACCGAGTCCGCTGACAAGGCCGACACCCATCTGGCCGTGCTTCCGGGCCAGGACTGGGCGCTGCTACTAGCGATGGTCAAGGTCATCCTGGACGCTCGCCTGGAGCATGCCGGTGACTGTGCCGACCTGGCCACCGGGATGCCGGAGATCCGCGCGCTGGTGGCCTCGTGCGATGTCGACGATCTGGCCGACCGCTGCGATATCGATCGCGATGAGATCGAGCAATTGGCGCGAGATTTCGCCACCGCACCCGGCGCGATGGCGATCACCCGGACGGGCGTGTCCCTGCAGGAGACGGGGACCGTCGCCGAATGGTTGGGCCACGTGCTCAATGTCATCACCGGACGGATGGATCGGCCCGGGGGCCGCCGGTTCGAACCCGGTTACGTCGACACGCTGCGACTGGCCGGCCTGGCCGAGACCGCACCACACCGCAGCCGGGTCGCCGGCCGCGAGATGGTGGCCGGCGCGCACGCACTGGCCGAACTGCCCGGTGAAATCCTGACACCCGGTCCCGGCCGGATCCGCGCGCTGGTGATCAACTCCGGGAACCCGGTGATATCGGGCCCCGACGGTGCTCGACTCGATGCCGCCCTGCAACGGCTGGATCTGTTGGTGGCCATCGATTTCGTGCAACGCGAGAGCCATCGGCATGCACACTGGCTGCTGCCCGCGGTGCACTGGCTGGAGCGCGAGGACCTGCTGGCGTTCACCAGCAGCATGCACGACGAGCCGTTCGTCCAGTTCGGCGCGCGGGCCGTCGTCCCCCCGCCGCAGGCGCGCGAGGAGTGGCGGATCTTCGTCGACCTGGCGCTGGCCATGAAGCGTCCGCTGTTCGGTGCACGCGGCCTCAACGGTGTCATCCGGTTCTCGCGGCGCGTCGCCGCCCTCACTCGGCGCCCGGCCCTCGCATTCGGTCCGCATTGGATCAACCGGTTGATGATCCTGACATCGCGGAAGGTCAACGGCCACAAGCTGAAATGGCGCGATCTGCACGACAACCCGCACGGCCTGGTGCTGGGTCCGCGCGAGTACGGGCATTTCCGGGCAGCGCTGCGGACACCGGACAGGAGGGTGCACGTGGCACCGACCGAATTCGTCGCGCGCACCCGCGAACTGCTGGCCGACGCGGGCCCGGGACTCACCCCGGAGTTCCCTTTCCTGCTGGGTAATCGACGCAACCGCCACGCGATGAACTCGTGGCTCAACGAACTTCCCGGCCTGCATCCGTCGGGGAAGCGCAATGTGGTGTTCGTCCATCCCGACGACGCGGCCGCACTCGGCATCGGCGATGGCGACACCGTGCGGGTGACATCGGCGATCGGCTCGGTGGACATCATCGCGGCACTGTCGGACCGGCCCCGCCGCGGCCTGGTGGTGATGGAACACGGTTGGGGTTCCCGCGTTTTCGACCCGCGCTCCGGCGCGGCGCCGCAGACCTACGGCGTCAACCGCAATCTACTGGTCGACGGTGCAGCGCTGGATCCGTTGTCGCAGACCTCGGCGCTGGGCGGTACCCGCGTCAAACTCGAGCGAGTTCGGCGTGATCGGGTGCGGTGAGCGCAGCCGATCACGCCGAAATCACTGCGGGTTGGGCCCCTCGGCGCGCACGTCGTCGACCGCCGTCATCGCCTCACGTAACCTGGCCAGCCACTCCTCGGTGTGCTCGCCGACCAGTTTCACCGACCACGCCAGGGCGTCGGAGCGGGACCGGGCGACACCGGCGTCGACCAGCGTGTCCAGCACCTGGCGCTCCGGCTGTTTGAGTCTGGTCATCACGGGCACGGCGATATGGGTGAACAACGTGCGCTCACCTCCGGCCTGCACACCCCAGGAGACCTTGCGGCCGAACCGGTCCTGGGCCTCGTCGGCGATGCGCATGCGTTCCCCGCGGGTCTCTTCGCGGAACTTCGCCACCCGGCCGGACGCCCGGGCGGCGCTCTGCTCGCCGTCGGTGTCGGGCAACTGCCCGATCACCGTGATTTCTTCGCGATCGACCACGACGGTCGGATCACCGGCGAACCAGTCGTCGGGCAGGCGCCCGGCAAACCATTCCGCGGCGTCGGTGACGGCGTCGGCCGAGCCGCGCCGCCCGTGTTGATGGTGTCTCATGATTACATCATTACACCGTAACATGGCTGGGTGAGCCGCGTTCGCACACGGCGAAACCCGGAATCACCGCCGGCTACCGCTTCTTGAGCGCTACCACACCGCCGCCGAGCACGAGCGCCACCAACAACAGTCCCGCCCACGCGGCGCCGGCCAGCCACCAGACCGCGGCCACCGCGATGATCGCCGGGGAGGCGAGGAACAGCACCATGCCCGGATGCTCTTTGACTACTGCCAGCGCGCTCTTGGCCCGCACGCGATCGATCTCGTCACCTGCCATACATCAGAGAATGCCAGCCTAGAGTGATCCTGTACGCGTGGAATCGACCGAGAAGAGGAGTGCACGGTGAGTGGTCAATGGTTGCGAGATCCCGAGGGCCGCTTCGAGTACCGCTGGTATGACGGCCAGAACTGGACCGATCAGGTTTCCCACCAGGGGCAGGTGCACACCGCGCCGCTCGGCGCACCGCCTGCGCCGGCCGCCCACCAGCACGAACCTCAGGGTGCACCCCCGGTCCCTGCGGCCCAGGCGCCGACACCGCAGGGCGACGGGTTCACCGGTATCAGCGGCGACCTGATCGACGGGCGATTCAGCGAGAAGGAGTCCAAGGCGATCGCCCTGCAGAACGAGCGGCTGCTGCGGGTACGCCTCGGCGAACCGTTCATGGCGCGGCAGGGTTCGATGGTCGCCTACCAGGGCAACGTGGACTTTGCCTTCGAGGGCGGTGGCGCCGGGAAGTTCCTGAAGAAGGCACTGACCGGCGAGGGCCTGCCGCTGATGCGCTGCCAGGGCCAGGGCGACGTCTTCCTCGCCGAACAGGCCAACTACGTGCACCTGCTGCAGCTGACCAACTCCGGCCTGTCCATCAGCGGCAAGAATGTGCTGGCCTTCGCGGCGAGCCTGGACTGGAACATCGAGCGAGTGAAGGGCGGCAGCATCGCCACCGGCGGACTGTTCAACACCACCTTGCGGGGTAGCGGGTGGGTGGCGTTGACCACCGACGGACCGCCGGTGGTGCTCAATGCCGCCGAGGCGCCGACATTCGCCGACACCAATGCGGTGGTGGCATGGTCGGCGAACCTGCAGACCCAGCTCAAGACGAGCTTCAAGGCGGGCGCGCTGATCGGTCGCGGGTCCGGCGAGGCGGTGCAGGTCGCCTTCCACGGCCAGGGATTCGTGATCGTGCAGCCCTCGGAGGGCATCACCTACCCGGTGCAGTAGCGCCTAGAGCGAGTCCAGAATCGACTTCATCTCGTCGATCTCGTGCTGCTGACTGTCGATAATGGCCCGCGCCATGGTCTTCGCCGGCTCGAACCGACCGCCGTCGATCACGCTCTGCGCCATGGTGATCGCACCCTCGTGGTGACCGATCATCTGGTCCAGGAACAGTCTGGTGGCTTCGGGGCCGGGCGCTGCCTTCAGCTTCTCGATATCGGCGGGCGCCACCATCCCTTCCATCGAGCCGTGGTCCATCGCCGGCATCGGCGGATTACCCCAGCTGGTCAGCCAGCCCTGCATCTGCTCGATCTCGGGAGCCTGCGCGGCCTTGATCTCCTTGGCGAGTTCGATCACGCGTGGATCGACATCATCCTTGGCCAGCAGGATGTCGGTCATCTCCACTGCCTGGCTGTGGTGCGGGATCATGTGCTGGGCGAACATGACGTCCTCGCCGTTGTGCGCCGACGAGCCCTCGGCGCCCGGTCCAGGATCGGCACCGCTGCCACTGTGACTGGTCCCGTGGTCATGCTCGGTGTGACCGTCCCCGCTGGTCTGAGCCGGTTGATCGGTACAGCCGGCCAGCAGCAGTGCGGCGGCCGCGGCTGTCGCGATCGCCTTCGCCGGTGTGCGCATCATGTGCCCATCCTCGCAGAACGGGGCTATTTACCCATACCCCCTACCGGTATATCATGGCGGCATGAGCATCGTTCTTGAGGTCCACGGTATGAGCTGCGGCCACTGCGTGTCGGCAATCACCGCCGCGGTCAGCCCCTTGGCCGGGGTGAGCGCCGTCGATGTCGATCTGGCCGGCGCCACGGTGACCGTCGCCGGCACCGACGATGTCGCCGCCGTCACCGCCGCGATCCAGGACAGCGGGTACGACGTGGGTTCCGCGCAGTCGGCATAGGGAGGCGATCACGTGAGCACCCTCACGCTCGACGTCGGCGGGATGACCTGCGCGTCCTGCGCGGCGCGAATCGAGAAGCGACTCAACCGCATCGACGGTGTCCAGGCCAGCGTCAACTTCGCGACCGAGCAGGCCCGCGTCGAGTTCCCGGACACCGTCTCCACCGAGGACCTGGTGGCGGCCGTCGAGGCCACCGGTTACACCGCGGCACTGCCCCGCGAAACCGACACGGCAACCATCGGATCCGACGAACCCGACGAGTCGGCGCCGTGGCGTCAGCGACTGCTGATCGCGGCGGCGTTGACGCTACCCGTCGTGGCGCTGTCGATGGTGCCGATGCTGCAGTTCACCAACTGGCAGTGGCTGGCGTTCACGCTGGCCTCGCCGGTGGTGGTCTGGGGGGCCTGGCCGTTCCACCGGGCCGCGTGGACGAACCTGCGCCACGGTGCGGCCACCATGGACACCCTCATCTCGGTGGGGGTGATCGCCGCCTACGCGTGGTCGGTGTGGGCGCTGTTCTTCACCCACGCCGGGATGCCCGGGATGACGATGCCGTTCGAACTGATCTCCACCAGCTCAGAACCGCACCTCTACCTGGAAGTCGCCGCGGCGGTGACGACCTTCCTGCTCGCCGGACGCTACTTCGAGGCGCGCGCCAAACGGCGCTCCGGTGCGGCGCTGCGGGCATTGCTGCACATGGGAGCCAAGGATGTCGCGGTGCTCCGTGACACCGGTGCCGAAATCCGCATTCCCATCGACCAACTCGCCGTGGGCGACATCTTCGTGGTGCGCCCCGGCGAGAAGATCGCGACCGACGGAGTCATCACCGCGGGCACCTCCGCAGTCGATGCCTCGATGCTGACCGGGGAGCCGGTGCCGGTCGAAGTGACCGAGGGCGACAACGTCATCGGCGCCACGGTGAACGCGGGCGGACGCCTGGAGGTCCGCGCGACCCACATCGGCGCCGACACCCAGCTCGCGCAGATGGCCCGGCTGGTATCGGAGGCCCAGAGCGGCAAAGCGGAGGTACAGCGCCTCGCCGACCGGGTCTCGGCGGTCTTCGTGCCGATCGTGATGGTGCTGTCGCTGCTGACGCTGTTGGGCTGGTTGGCATTCGGTGCGGGAACGGTTGCTGCCGCGTTCACCGCCGCGGTCGCCGTCCTGATCATCGCGTGCCCGTGCGCCCTGGGGCTGGCCACTCCCACCGCGCTGCTGGTCGGCACAGGCCGGGGCGCACAGCTCGGCATCCTGATCAAGGGCCCGCAGGTGCTGGAGTCGACCCGGCGGGTCGACACCGTGGTGCTCGACAAGACCGGGACCGTGACGACCGGACGCATGTCGGTGGTCGACGTGCACGTCGCCGACGGCGATAATCCGGACGAGGTTCTCCGCTGGGTCGGCGCCCTGGAGAACGGCTCGGAGCATCCGATCGCCCGCGCCATCGCAGCCCATGCCGGCGCGCGCGGAACGCTACCGGCGGTCACCGATTTCGAGAATCACGGCGGACTCGGCGTGAGCGGCGTGGTGGACGGAGCAGCCACCGCGGCAGGACGGGCGAGCTGGTTGCGTGACGACTGGTCGTTGACCCCGCCCGCCGCACTGGAACACGCGGCCGACGCGGCCGCCGAACGTGGGCACACGCCGATCTGGTTCGCCGCCGACGGGCGGATCCGAGCCGTGGTCGTGGTCGCCGACACCATCAAGGACGATGCCGCCGAAGCCGTTTCGGGGTTCCGGAAGCTCGGGCTGACACCGGTGCTGCTGACCGGTGACAACCGGCGCGCCGCCGAATCGGTGGCCGCCACACTGGGTATCGAGCGGGTGGTGGCAGACGTGCTGCCGGCGGGCAAGGTCGACGAGATCACCCGCCTGCAGTCCGAGGGCCGCGTGGTCGCGATGGTCGGCGACGGTGTCAATGACGCTGCGGCACTGGCACAGGCCGATCTCGGCCTGGCGATGGGCACCGGCACCGACGTGGCCATCGAAGCCTCGGATCTCACGTTGGTGCGCGGGGACCTGCGCGCCGCCGTCGATGCCATCCGGCTGTCCCGGGCCACCCTGCGCACCATCAAGGGAAATCTGTTCTGGGCGTTCGCCTATAACATCGCCGCCCTGCCACTGGCGGCCGTGGGCTTGCTCAACCCGCTGATCGCCGGCGCCGCCATGGCCTTCAGCTCGGTCTTCGTGGTGAGCAACAGCCTGCGGCTGCGCCGGTTCCGCTCGTCACACTGACACCGAACGGCGGGCCCGGAACACCTTCACATCGTCCTTGATGTTCTTCAGCCGCTTCGCGCCGGCGAACGACCATTCGACACCGGCCGCGTCGCCCACCGCCTCGCGCACCGCCTCGGTCACCAGCAGCGCACCCGGGCGGGCCGCACCGGTGACCCGGCTGGCCAGATTGACCGGGCTGCCGAACCAGTCACCGGCACGGCTGACCGCCATCCCCGACGCCAAACCCACCCGCAGCCTGGGGAACTCGTCGTCGACGGTGGCGGCGTCCAGCAGCGCCAGCATCGCGGTCAGCAGCGGGACCGGGTCGGGACTGACCAGCATGACCGCGTCGCCGATCGACTTGACGAAACGCACCGGCGGGGCCACCACCTCATGGGTGTACTCCACGAGACGATTCGCCAGACCTTCGAGTTCCTCGGGCGGCACCGCCTCCCCCAGCCGGGTGAAACCCACCAGATCCGCGAACGCCACCGTCACCGGGCGGGCACCCGGCAGCGGCAGGCCCTCGGCCCGCTCCCCCGCCGTCACCGCTTCGGTTTCCATCGTGCGCCGCAACTCCAGGCGCAACATGTCCTGGATCATCGGGCCGAGCAGCGGGCCCACGTGCCGCAGCAGCGCTTCGGAGGACATCGCCACCTCGAGCTCGGTGACGCCCGGCGCCATCACCGCCGACATCGAGGTGAACCGCATCGCCTCCGCGGTCTTGGACAAGCCGTCGGCCAGCGCCCGCACCACCAGCACCAGGTTGTCGGGGTCAATACCCGCATCGACGAAATATTTTGCGTACTTGGCAATTTCGCCATCAACGCGCAGGTGCACGCGTTCGTCGGGATCATCGGCCGTGGGCAGCCCGAGCACCCGCTGGATGCGGAGCAACAACTCGAGATCGATCCCGGTGTGCTCGCAGATCTCGCGTGCCGAGACGTAGTCGCCGTCGTCGCCGAGCATGCGGCGCGAGGCCAACAGCACCGGCGCGTAGGACTCCCGGATCTGCTGGACGGTCACCCCGTGCTCGAGCAGCCACGGTATGAGCTCGGCGCGCTCGGCCCTGGCCGCACCCTCCAGCCCGTCGAGCAACCCGGATGACTCGATGTCGAAGTCCGCACCCACGTGGCCAACCTATACCGGCGCCAGGCATCATCTCCGGTGATGGGTGAACTACTGCACGGGCTCGCTCCGCTCACCGGAGCCGCGCCGCGCACGCTGATCCTGGGCAACATGCCGAGCGTGATGTCCCTGGCCTCCGCGCAGTACTACGGCAACCCGCGCAACGCGTTCTGGCCGATCACCGCGGAGATCTTCGGATTCGACGCGGCGGCGCCCTACGACCGGCGGGTCGCCGCACTCACCGGGCACGGCGTCGCGGTGTGGGATGTGCTGCGGTGCTGTCGCCGCACCGGCAGCCTGGACGCCGCGGTCGAGCGGGACAGCATGGTGCCCAACGATTTCGGCGCGTTCGTCCGAGATCATCCCCGGATCGGCCTGGTGGTGTTCAACGGAGCCGCCGCCGAGACCAACTACCGCAGACTCGTGCGCAGCGCACCCATGATCCCGAGCCTGCGGCTGCCCTCGACGAGCCCGGCGCACACCATGCGGTTCGCCGACAAACTCACGCTGTGGCGCGCAGCGTTGACCCGTTAGGTCAGCCGCTCGACGGTGTCCTTGGCCTCGCGCAACCCCATTCCGGTCTCGTCACGCAGCAGCTTGATGGCCGCGATGGTGTGGCCCTGGATGGCCAGCTGCCGGACCATCTCGCTGACCCCGGACTGCGGCGCGACCAGCTCCGACCCCGAGGACTCGGTGAGTTCGCCGACCGGCCGGTGTCCGCCGTCGAGAGCCCGTTCCAGCGCGGCGACGCGGCGCTCCAGCATCTCGACCCGGCGCGCCAGATCGCCCTCCGAACTGCCGAACAGACCCATGGCCGAACTGTAGAGGACGCTCGCCGACTACGGTGGCGGGATGTCCTGCGTGTTCTGCGCCATCGTCGCCGGTGACGCCCCCGCCATACGGATCCACGAGGACGAGGACCTGCTGGCCATCCTCGATATCCGGCCGTTCACCCGGGGGCACACCCTGGTGTTCCCCAAACGACACGCGGTGGATCTCACCGACACCGCACCGGACACCGTGGCGGCAATGGCGGTGCTCGGCCAGCGCATCGCGCGGGCAGCCCGGGTGTCCGGTCTGCATGCCGACGGCAACAACATCGTCATCAACGACGGCAAGGCCGCCTTTCAGAGCGTGTTCCACATTCATCTGCACGTGGTGCCCCGGCGCAACGGCGACAAGCTGTCCTTCGCCAAGGGCGTGCTGGTGCGCCGCGACACCGATCGGGAAGAATCCGGCCGGCTGTTGCGGACGGCGCTGGCGCAACTCGGCGAAGCCGCGCAGGATTGAGCGGCATGAGCATGCCTCCGTGGGAAAAGTACATCGGACTGCCGTTGCTGCTACTGCACGACAAGCTCTACAAGGCGACCGACGGGCGGATCGGGCACACCATCCCGTTCGGGCCGTCGGCGCTGATCCTGCACACCGTGGGCGCCAAGACCGGACTGGCACGCGCCAACTCGCTGACCTACGCCCGCGACGGCGAGGACTACCTGGTGGTGGCGTCCAAGGGTGGCGAGCCCAAGGCACCCGGCTGGTTTCACAACCTGAAAGCCAACCCCCAGGTCGAGATCAACGTGGGTCCGAGACGCTTCGGTGTCACCGCAAGGGCGGTGTTTCCCGACGATCCCGATTTCGGCCGGTTGTGGCGCATCGTCAACGACATGCGCGGCAACAAGGACCGCTACATCGGGTATCAGCAGCGCACCAGCCGACCGATCCCGGTCATCGTGCTGACACCGCGTTAGAGCAGTTCCTTGGCCAGCAGTTCCAGTGTCTGCTCTCGGCCCGGCGCCGTGCGCGCATCGGTGCCCCGGACTGCCGAGGCGACGGGTGCCACCATCACCTCGTCGACATCGAACTGTGCTGCCACCGAACGGATCGCCTCGGCCGCCTCGGCCGGGTCACCGACCACCGTGCGGGCCAGACCCGAATCGACGATCAGCTGTTCCTGCGCGGAGAGCCGCGCGGTTTCGGCGTCCTCGACAAGATCGAGCGGACCCAGGGTGCGCCCGGTCCGCAGCCGCGCCATCATCTGCAGGTTCGGCAGCAGCAGCCGCATCGCCTGGTCGCGGGTGTCGGCCACCGAGGCGTTGATCGTCATGAACGTGGTCGGTTCGGCCAGCAGCTCGCTGGGCCGGAACTCGGCCCGGTAGGCCGCCAGCGCCTCGGCGGTTCCCTGCCCGGAGAAGTGGTTGGCGAACACGTAGGGCAGCCCCTTGGCGGCCGCCAGGTGCGCGGAGTACATCGAGGACCCCAGCAGCCACAGCCGGGGCTCGCCGAGCGCGGCCGGGGTGGCCTTGAGGACGTAATCCTGCTGGGCCAGCATGCCGCGGGACAGTCCGACCCGGGCACCACCGGTGCTCATCAGCGCCGCGACATGATCGAGGTACTCGGGGAAGCGCTCGATGTCCTCGTCGTTCTGGGCGCGGGCGCCGCGCAGCGCCATCGACGTCACCGGGTCCGACCCGGGTGCGCGGCCGATCCCCAGATCGATGCGGCCGGGGGCGGCGGCCTCCAGCAGGGCGAACTGCTCGGCGACCGCCAGCGGGGCATGGTTGGGCAGCATCACCCCGCCCGAGCCGAGCCGGATCGACGCGGTCTGCGCCGCCAGGTAGGCCAGCACCACCGGCGGGCTGGTCGCGGCGACGGAGGCCATGTTGTGGTGCTCGGCCACCCAGTATCGGGTGTATCCGAGCAGGTCCGCGGTCTGTGCCAGGCGCACCGTCGCAGCCAGCGCATCCGAGGTGCTCTGGTCACTGCGGACGGGGACGAGGTCGAGAACGGAAAGACGCATTGTCCATGCAACGCCATCGCCGACCGGTTCGTTCCCCCGGCCCGTCGATGTGTGCACGATCTGTGCCGCCGAGCGTTACGAATCGTGCACAAGTTCCGCGGCGAGGGTGAACACGTCGTCGAGCATGGCCGGGGTGAGCCGGCCGGTGAACATGTTCTGCTGGCTGGGGTGATAACAGCCCAGCAGCGTCAACCCGGCCGGCAGGGGGTAGCGCACCGCATGCCCGAACACCGGTTTCGGTTGTCCGGCGAGCCGATCGGCCAGCATCCCGAGCACCACCTGCCAGGCGAACCCGCCGAGCGCCACGACCACCCGCACATGCGGGGACACCAGCTGCCATTCCGCCTGTAGCCACGGCGCGCAGGTGGCCCGTTCGGCCGGAGTCGGCTTGTTGGCCGGCGGTGCGCATCGTACCGGCGCGACAATACGAACTCCGTTGGCATGCAAGCCATCCGCGGCGTCGACAGTGAGCGGCGAGTTCACCAGACCGGCCCGGTACAGCGACGCGAACAACTGATCCCCGGATCGGTCACCGGTGAACACCCGGCCGGTGCGATTGGCGCCGTGCGCGGCCGGCGCCAACCCGACGATCAGCACCGTCGGCCGGCTGGCTCCCCACCCGGGCACCGGACGCCCCCAATACGGCTCGTCGGCGAACGCCCGTCGTTTGGTGACCGCCACCTCCTCGCGCCACTGCACCAGCCGCGGGCAAGCCCGGCACACGCTGGTCTCGGCGTCCAGCTCGGCCACGGAGCCCAGCCGGGCCGCCAGTTCGGCCACCCCGGCCGCGTCGCGGGCCACCGGGGTGTCCGGGCGGGCCGGATCGCCGGGCCAGCCCGAACCGGGCGGCACCGGCGACGGGAATGGCCGCCCGGTTCTGGGATGCGGCAGGCGCCGTTCGGTGGGCACCCGTCCATCCTGCCCGGTGGACAGAAATTCGATGGGCGGGTCGGTGATCGCGCTGCTACATTCGCCGCGATAGACGATGAATACTCGCAGCCGCGGTCCGGCGTTCCTGATCCTGTTCGCCGCCCTCATGGCCGGCGCCGGCAACGGTATCTCGATGATCGCGTTCCCGTGGCTGGTGCTGCAGCGCAACGGTTCTGCCGTCGAGGCATCCGTGGTGGCGATGGCGGGCACGCTGCCGCTGCTGGTATCCACGGTGATCGCCGGTGCCGCGGTGGACTACATCGGCCGCAGACGAGTCTCGATGATCTCGGATCTGCTCTCGGCCCTGTCGGTGGCCGCCGTGCCGGTGGTGGCGCTGATCTTCGGGGCCGACGCCGTCAACGTCGCGGTGCTGGCTGCACTGGCGGCCCTCGGTGCGGCGTTCGACCCCGCCGGTATGACGGCCCGGGAGACCATGCTGCCCGAGGCCGCGAAACGCGCCGGCTGGACGCTGGATCACGCCAACAGCGTCTACGAAGCGGTGTTCAACCTGGCCTATATCGTCGGCCCCGGTATCGGCGGCATGCTGATCGCCACCCTGGGCGGTATTGAGACCATGTGGGTGACCGCGGCCGCCTTCGGCTGCTCCATCGCCGCGGTCTCGCTGCTCAAACTCGAAGGCACCGGGAAACCGGATCGCAGCGCGCTGCCCGACCGGGTGTGGGCCGGTGTCGTCGAAGGCCTGAAGTTCGTCTGGAACCTCAAGGTGCTGCGCACCCTGGCGTTCATCGATCTCGCCGCCACCGGCCTCTACATGCCGATGGAAGCGGTGCTGTTCCCCAAGTACTTCACCGACCGCAACGAACCGGCACAGCTGGGCTGGGTGCTGATGGCCCTGTCGATCGGTGGTCTGATCGGGGCACTGAGCTATGCGGTGCTGGCCAAGTTCGTCAAGCGCCGCACCACCATGCTGATCGCGGTCATCACCCTCGGTGTCGCGATGACGATCATCGCGTTCCTGCCGCCGCTGCCGGTCATCCTGTCGCTCTCGGCGGTGGTCGGTTTCGTCTACGGCCCCATCCAGCCGATCTACAACTACGTCATGCAGACCAACGCTCCGCAGCACCTGCGCGGCCGGGTGGTCGGAGTGATGGGTTCGCTGGCCTACGCGGCCGGGCCGCTCGGGCTGTTGCTGGCCGGTCCGCTCGCCGACGCGGCGGGGCTGCAGGCGACCTTCCTGGCGTTGTCGGTGCCGATGCTGCTGCTCGGTCTGGTGGCCATCGGGCTGCCTTCGCTGCGCGACCTGGACCGGGACCGTCAGCCCTAGACTGGCGCCCGTGAGTTCCGCGCTGGAAGACCTGGTGGCCGCTCTCCCCGAGGGCAGTGTGGTCACCGACCCCGATATCGTCGCGTCCTACCGTCAGGACCGCGCCGCCGACCCCGACGCCGGTACCGCGCTGGCGGTGGTGCGCCCCCGGCGCACCGAGGAGGTGCAGACAGTGCTGCGGTGGGCCACCGCCCACGGGATCGCCGTGGTGCCGCGCGGGGCCGGCACCGGACTGTCCGGCGGCGCGACCGCCCTGGACGGCGCGATCATGCTCTCGACCGAGCGGATGCGCGATATCACCGTCGACCCGGCGACCCGCACCGCCGTCGCGCAGCCGGGACTGCTCAACGCCGAGGTCAAGGCGGCGGTCGCCGAATACGGCCTGTGGTACCCGCCGGACCCGTCGTCCTTCGAGATCTGCAGCATCGGTGGCAACATCGCCACCAATGCCGGCGGGTTGTGCTGCGTCAAGTACGGCGTCACCACCGACTACGTGCTGGGCCTGCAGGTGGTACTGGCCGACGGCACCGCCGTACGCCTGGGCGGGCCGCGGCTCAAAGATGTTGCGGGGCTGAGCCTGACAAAGCTGTTCGTCGGCAGCGAGGGCACCCTCGGGGTGATCACCGAGGTGACACTGCGGCTGTTGCCGCCCCAGCACACCCCGTGCACGGTGGTGGCGACCTTCGATTCCGTGCAGGCCGCCGCCGACGCCGTCGTCACCATCACCGGACGCATCCGGCCGTCCATGCTGGAGTTCATGGACTCGGCGGCGATCAACGCCGTGGAGGACAAACTGAAGATGGGCCTGGACCGTACCGCCGCGGCAATGATGGTCGCGGCCTCTGACGACCGGGGGCCCGCCGGCGCCGAGGATGCCGAGTTCATGGCGGCTGTCTTCACCGAAGCCGGTGCCACGGAGGTTTTCTCGACCTCCGACCCGGCCGAGGGCGAGGCGTTCGTGGTGGCCCGCCGCTACGCCATTCCCGCGGTCGAGGCCAAGGGCTCGCTGCTGCTGGAAGATGTCGGGGTGCCGCTGCCGGCGCTGGCCGCGCTGGTGGCCGGGATCGAGAAGATCGCCGCACACCATGATCTGCTGATCTCGGTGATCGCCCACGCCGGTGACGGCAACACCCACCCACTGATCGTCTTCGACCCCGCCGATGCCGATATGGCGCGCCGCGCGGACGTCGCGTTCGGCGAAATCATGGATCTGGCGGTGTCGCTGGGCGGCACCATCACCGGTGAGCACGGTGTCGGCAGGCTCAAGAAGCCCTGGCTGGCAGGCTATCTGGGCCCCGAAGCGATGGAGCTCAACCGCAGGATCAAGACCGCGCTCGACCCGGCGGGCATACTGAATCCGGGGGCGGCGATCTAGACGAGAGCAAGGTGGAATCCGTGGGCTTTCAGGGCAGCGTGTCGATCGACATCAGGGAATCGACTCCCGACTGGGCCCCGTACCGTGGCACGGCCGCCCCTGCGGGAGCACCCAATGTGCTGTATCTGTTGTGGGACGACATCGGCATCGCCACCTGGGACTGCTATGGCGGACTGGTGGAAATGCCCACCATCAAGCGGATCGCCGATCGCGGTGTCCGGCTGACCCAGTTCCACACCACCGCCTTGTGTTCGCCCACCCGGGCGGCCCTGCTGACCGGCCGCAACCCGACGAGCGTCGGGGTGGCCTCGGTGCTCAACATGGCCCGCGGCTACCCCGGGCACCACGGCCGCATACCGGCCGAATCCGCGCTGGTTTCCGAGGTTCTCGGCGAACGCGGGTGGTCCACCTATGCCGTCGGAAAGTGGCACCTGGCACCGCTTGAGGACTGCCACGCCGCCGGCTCACGGCGCTACTGGCCGTTGGGCCGCGGATTCGACCGCTTCTACGGTTTCCTCGACGGGATGACCGACCAGTGGTATCCCAGTCTGGTTCGCGACAATGCGCCCATCGACCCACCTGCCACCCCCGAGCAGGGTTATCACCTGTCAAAAGATCTCGCGGACAACGCCATCGGCTTCCTGCGCGACCACCGTGCCGCCGCACCCGACAAACCGTGGTTCATGTACCTGTGCCCCGGCGCGGGCCACTCGCCGCACCAGGTCGCCCCCGAGTGGGCCGACAGGTACCGGGGGCGCTTCGATATGGGCTACGAACGCTACCGGGAGATCGTGCTGGCCAGGCAGCAGGAACTCGGACTGCTCCCGGCGGGCACCGAACTGTCCCCGATGAATCCGTACGCCGACGCGGTCAGCCCGGACGGGTTGCCGTGGCCGCAGGACGAGAATGTCCGGCCCTGGGACTCATTGTCCGAGGACGACAAGCGGGTATCCTGCCGGATGGCCGAGGTTTTCGCCGGCTTCCTGTCCTACACCGACGCGCAGATCGGGCGCGTGGTGGACTACCTGGAAGCCACCGGCCAACTCGACAACACCATCGTGGTGATCATGTCCGACAACGGCGCCAGCGGTGAGGGCGGGCCGAACGGCGCCCTCGATGAGGTGGTACCGATGTTCGGTGGCGGCGACACCACCCGCAACGGCCTGCGGATGTTCGACGAACTCGGTGGCCCGGCAACGCAGATGAACTACTCGAACGGCTGGGCGATGGCGTTCAACACGCCCTACAAGATGTACAAGCGCTATGCCTCATACGAGGGCGGTATCGCTGATCCCTGCGTCGTCTCCTGGCCCGCCGGCGTGTCGGCGCGCGGCGCGGTGCGTGAGCAGTACGTGCATGTCAGCGATGTCACGCCGACGGTGTACGAGTTGCTCGGCCTCGGCGAGGTGCAGACCGCCCGCGGGATTTCCCAAACCCCTTTGGAAGGAACGAGTTTCGCTGCTGCGCTGGATGACCCGGATGCAGAGACGGGAAAGCACACCCAGTTCTACACCATGCTGGGCACCCGTGGCATCTGGCACGACGGCTGGTTCGCCGGCACCGTGCACCCGCCCACGGCGAGCGGACCGAAGGGGTGGTCGGCATTCGACCGGGACCGTTGGGAGTTGTTCCACATCGCCACCGACCGCAGCCAGTGCCACGATCTGGCCGCCGAACAGCCGGACAAACTCGCCGATCTGAAGACGTTGTGGCACGAGTTGGCACTGGAGCATCACGCCTTTCCGCTGGCCGACCTGAGCGTCATGGAGATCGTGATGCTGGCCGCCGACGAGATCGGCGAGTCACCTTCCAGCGCGTCGTTCTCGTGCGGCGCACCCGCAGGCAATACCGGGTTCCGCGGGCTGGTCCGCGGCCGCTCGTTCACGTTGCGGGTCCCGGTCTCGGTGGAGCGCACCGACGCCGAGGGGGTGCTGTTCTCGCAGGGCAGTCGCTCATCCGGCCAGGCCCTGTTCATCGCCGACGGCCGACTGCAGTACGCGTGCACGAACGCGGGCACCGAGCACACCGTCGTGGCCGACGAACCGGTCACCGTGGGGCGACACGTGTTCGAGGTCAGCTTCCGCCGCACCGGGCCGGGCGAGGGCACCCTCGACATGCTCGGCGATGTCACGATGACCATCGACGATCGGGTGGTGGGCGCGGCAGACGCGGTCCGCATGACCGGGTTGGACCTCATGCAACGGACCTGCGCGGGCCGCAGCGTCACGCTCTCGGTATCGGCCCGTTACCGCTCACCGTTCCCCTTCACCGGTGGCGCGTTCGACGAGGTGGTCCTCGACTTCAGCACCGGGTCCGGGGAGCCGGACGCCCGGGCGGTGGTGGACACGGCGTTCGCCCGGGACTGAGGCCCTAGCGCGAGTATCCGAGGGCAGCCTTGACCTCCAGGTATTCGTGGAAGCCGAAATCGCCCCACTCGCGGCCGTTTCCGCTGGACTTGTACCCGCCGAACGGTGCGGCGATGTCGAAGGCGTGGTTGATGGCCACCGAACCGGCGCGGATCCGACGGGCGACCGCGCGGGCCTTCTCGACGTCGCCGGCCCAGACATAGCCCGCCAGACCGTAATCGGTGTCATTGGCGATCTCGATGGCCTGATCGAGATCGTCGTAGCCCAGGATGCAGAGCACCGGGCCGAAGATCTCTTCGCGGGCGATCACCATGTCGTTGGTGACGTTGGCGAACACCGTGGGCCGCACGTAGTAGCCGGTGTCCAGCCCGTCGGGTCGCCCGGTGCCGCCGACAACCAGATCGGCGCCGGCGTCGATGCCCTGCTGGATCAACCGCTGAATCTTGTCGAACTGGACCCGGGACGCGACCGGCCCGATCGCCGCCTTGTCCTGCGGATCGCCGACGGTGACCGCGGCTGCGACGTCACGGGCGATGGTGATCGCCTCGTCCATCCGGGAATTGGGCACCAGCATCCGGGACGGGGCATTACAGCTCTGGCCGCTGTTGAGCATCATCGCCAACACCCCGGCGGCCACCCCCTTGGCGAAGGCCTCATCGTCGAGCACGATGTTGGGGCTCTTGCCGCCGAGTTCCTGGCTGACCCGCTTGACGGTGGGCGCGGCGTTTCGGGCGACCTCGATACCGGCGCGGGTGGACCCGGTGAACGAGACCATGTCGATACCGGGATGGCTGGAGATCGCCGCGCCGACACCGGGCCCGTCGCCGAAGACCATGTTGTAGACACCCGCGGGAACGCCCGCGGCGCTGATGATCTCGGTGAAGATCTGGCCTGAGTAAGGGGCCACCTCCGACGGTTTGAGCACCATCGTGCAACCGGCGGCCAGCGCCGGGTACACCTTGGCCGCAATCTGGTTCAGCGGCCAGTTCCAGGGCGTGATGAGCCCACACACCCCGATCGGTTCCCGGATGATCCGGGTGGCGCCGCGGTCGGATTCGAATTCGAAATTCGCCAAGGCCTCGATCGCCGCGGCGAGATGACCGAGGCCCAGGTTGACCTGGGGGCCGCCGGCCAGCCCGGGCGGGGCGCCCATCTCCTCGCCGACCGCGTCGGCCAGGTCCCCCATGCGCTTCTGATACTCGGCCCGGATGGCGTCCAGCACGGCCAGCCGGTCCTCCCGACTGGACACCGACCAGGCCGCAAATGCGGCCCGGGCCGCCCGCACCGCCTTGTCCACGTCGGCCGCCGACCCGAGCGCGATCCGGCCCGACACCTGCTCGGTGCGCGGGTCGTCGACGTCGAGGGTGGCGGGCTTTTCCGGGTCGACCCAGCCGCCGTCGATATAGAACTGCAGGTATTCACGCATGGGAACAACCTCCCTCATCGACGTGGTGCCCGCAGGGATTCGCCGCGATCAGACGGTGATCTGCCAGTCGGCGGCGGCGCGCTGGCGACCCCAGAACTCCCGGAACCGGTGGTGCGGGCCGTCCTCGGCGAGCAGTTCGGTGATGGTGCCGTCCTCGACGATGCGACCGTCCTCGACGAACAGCACCCGGTCGGCGCGCCGGATGCTGGCCAGCCGGTGCGCGACGATCACCCGGGTGCGGGCCCGCAGGTCGGCGGTGAGTGCCTCCACGATCGCCGCTTCGTTCTCGGTGTCCAGCGCGCTGGTGGCCTCGTCGACCAGCAGCACCGGAGCCGGTTTGACCAAGGCGCGGGCGATGCTGACCCGCTGGCGCTCCCCGCCGGACAGCGCGGATCCGGCCTCCCCGACGACTGTGTGTTCCCCGTCGGGTAGTCGGGCGGCCAGTTCGTCGACCCGTGCCAGCCTCGTCGCGCCAGCGAGGGTGTCCTCGTCGGCGGACGGATCGCCGACGAGGATGTTGTCGCGCAGCGACCCGTCGAACAGATAGGGGTGCTGAAAGATCACACTCACCGCGGCGCGGCGGGCCTGCGGGTGCAGGGTGGCCAGGTCCGCGTCCCCGAACAGCACCCGGCCCCGGTCGGGCTCGTGCAGCCCGGCGATCAGTCCCAGGATGGTGGTCTTCCCCGATCCGGACGGCCCGACGATGGCGGTGGTGGTGCCGGGTTCCAGCGTGAAGCTGAGGTCCTTCAGCACCGGATCGCCGCCGTAGGAGAAGGACACGTCCTCGAATGTGATGGGTGGCGGCCCGGTCTCGGGCAGCGTCGCGACGCCGGCCGAACAGGTGGGGGCGTCGAGCACCCGTTGGATCCTGGCCAGCGTTGCGCGGGTGGATTCCAGCGCCGCGGACAGTTCGCTGAGCACGGTGAAGGGTTCGAGGTAGCGGGCGATGACCACGATCAGCGCAATGGCTTCCGGGACAGCCAGGTCCCCGCGCACGGTCAGCACGGTGGTCGCCGCGGCGAACAGGATGAGTGCAAGCTGGCTGGCCAGGCTGAACAGCAGCTGCCCGGGAATCTGCATGGTCAGCAGCCGCAGACTCGCGCCGTGCTGGGCCTGCAGCGCCGTGCCGACCAGGCTGCGCTCCGGTTCTGCCCGACGCGCGGCGCGCAACGCCTGCTGGGTGCGGGCGAATTCGATGATGCGTTCGGTGAACGCCGAATTGGCCTCCCCCGCCAGTCGATCGGCGGTCCTGCTGAGCCGCCCGGCCAGCCACAGCGCGCCGAGCAGGATCACCACCCCGGCCAGGGCCGCCAGCGCCAGCGGGACCGACACCATCAGCAGGGCCACCGCGATGGCAGCGGGCGCCAGCACGGCACCGATCAACGGGGTCGCCAGATTCACCACCAGGCCCACGAGTTCGGGACCGGTGGCGGCGATGGCCTGCCGGGTGGTCGCGATGTTCTCCTGAGTCAGCCAGTCCAACTTGATATTCGGCAACCGGTCGGCCATATCGTGCTGGGTGGCGTCGAGCACCGCGAAGCCGATGTCGAAACCGAGCCGCGCGGCATAGGTGTCCACCAACCAGCCCGCCACGGTCAGCGCCGTCAGCCCGCCCAGCCACGGCCAGGCGTCGGCCGGAGTAGCACTGAACAGTGCTGCCACCAACGGGACCAACAGCACCACCCCGACCGCACGCAGCAACACCGAGAAGACGGTGAGCACGGTATACAGCCGGACCCGGCCGCGTCGGTCGGCGGGGACGAGCGCAAGCAGGGTGCGGATCACCGGGTCACCTCCTGCCCGACGTGCGCCGGTCGACCGGACTCCCACAGCGCGCGGTACCGCCCGCCCGCGGCCAGCAGATCGTCGTGGGTACCCACCTCGGCGATCGCCCCGTCGTCGAGCACAACGATCTGATCCGCGTGCGTGACGGTGTGCAACCGGTGCGCGATGACCAGCACGGTGCGGTCCCGGGTCAGCCGGTTCAGCGCCTGCTGGACAAGGTATTCCGACTCCGGGTCGGCGAAGGCGGTGGCCTCGTCGAGGATCAGCACCGGGGTGTCGGCGAGGATGGCCCGCGCGATGGTCAGGCGTTGGCGCTCACCACCGGACAGCCCGGTGCCCGCGCCGAGCACGGTCGCGTACCCGTCGGGAAGGTGCTCGATACGTTCGTGGATCTGGGCGTCCCGGGCGGCCGCGGTGATCGCCTCGGTGTCGGCGTCCGGTTGAGCCAGCGCGATGTTCTCCGCGGCGGTGCCGTGCACCAGCTGAGTTTCCTGCAGCACGAAGCCGATTCGGCGGTACAACTCGTCGGCGGACAGGGTGCGGATGTCTGCGCCGCCGACGGTGATCGCCCCCCGCTGTACGTCGTGGAAGCGGGCCAGCAGTGCGGCAAGGGTGGACTTGCCCGAACCCGACGGCCCGACCAACGCGGTGACCGTGCCCGGCCGCAGCGTCAGGCTGACGTTCTTGATGACGGGCACCTCGGGCCGGTACCCGAAGGTGACGCCGTCGAAGACCACGGCGCCGTCGGCCGTTCCCGGCGACGAGCCCGCGCGCACCGTCAGCTCCGGTTCGTCGAGAACGCTCTGCACCCGCCGGGCCGCCAGCATGCCGCCCTGGATACCGCCGAGTCCGTAACCGATGCCCAGCAGCCGGGCCCCGAACGTGGTGCCCAGCAACAGGAACGGCAGCAGGCCGACCGGTTCCATCCGGCCGGTGACCACCAGCGGGGTGCCCACGATCATGATCAGCCAGAGGAACGTGGTCGGCCGGGTGACCAGATCCATCAGGGTCTTCTTCCCGACGAACGGCCGCTGCCAATCGACCAGGAAGCCGATGTACTCATCGAGCCGGTTGCGGAAGCTCGAGGCGGCGGCGCCACCGAAGATGCGCACCACCGGCTGGCCCTCGAGATAAGCGCCGGCCTCTCCGTTCATCCGTTCCGCCCACCGCGGGGCGGCAACGATCTTGCTGCCGGATTGGATCGTCATCACCGACATCAGCACCAGGTAGGCCAACACCGGGCCGCACAGCGCCAGCGCGATCCGCCAGTCGACGACGAACAGGTAGACCAACACCGCCACCGGCGCGATGACCGCCGCGACCGCGTCGGGGATGGCGTGGGTGATCAGATAGTGCAGCGACAGCGTGTCGTCGGCGACGAGCTGTTTGATCGTCCCCGACCCGCGGGCGGTGAACCAGCCCAACGGAAGCCGGGACATCTTGGTGAGCAGCCGGCCGCGCAGTTCGCGCGCGAAATGCGCGTCCACCCGGTGCAGCCACAGCGCCAGCGCGGCGGTCAGGAAGGTTCCGGTGCCCAGCAGTGCGACGGCGGCGATCCCGAGATCCCACAGTTGCTCGGCGCCGGCGCCGAGCAACAGCAGCCGCGCGAGTTCGACCAGGAGCACGAACGGTGCGAGTTCTATCAGCGTGATCAGCCCCTGCAGCACACCGGAGATGATCAGCGTCTTCTTCAAGGGGGCCAGCAACCGGCCGGCGGCTTGGGCGCGCCACGTACCCGAGACGGCGGGCGCGGGGTCGGGTTTGGGCTTGGGTTTGCGCTCGGAGGCAGGGGTTTCGGGCTTTTCATCGCCACGCTTGCTGCCCATGGCGCGACCCTCGGTCCAGTACGCCTGGGCGTGGATCTCCTGCTTGGGGAAGCCGAACTCGTCTCGCAGCCGGGTGCGCAGGTGTTTGAGGGCACCGGCTTCCGGGCCGGCCCAGGCATACCAGTTGGACCAGTCGCGAGACTCGATGGCGGCCGCCAGGGACTCCGTGTCCCGATGCGCCACCCGGTGCACGGTGAGCCGCGGATGCTCGGCGAGCGGGATCAGCGCGTCATCATCATGGTGCTTTTCGAGATAGAGCTCGATCGGGATGTCCTGCGGGACAGCCCCGATGATGCCGTTGATCGCGGGCTGGGAGGCCGCGTCGCCGATGAGCAGGTAACCGGCGGGCCGGTCCTCGACCGCGTCGGGTACGGAAAACCCCTTGGACCCCATCACCATCACGGCGACGGTCGCGCCGGGCTCGACGGTGGCCGCCCATGTCGAGGCGGGTCCGGCGGGTTCGTGCAGTACCACGTCGATCGCGAAGTGTCCGGTCTCGGGATCGGCCTCGGAGATGGTGTAGGCCCGCTGGAACTCGGTGTCGCTGCCCTCGGGGTCGGGAAACCAGAACCGCAGCCAGGACGTCGGGTCGGTGCCCGAGTCCTCGAAGACGGTAGGTGACACCATCCGGATTCGCACGCAGTGCGGAGCGAGCCGCTCGGTGCCCAGCACCGTGACCTCGTGGTCACGTGCGCCGAAACCGCGCATCATCACGCCCTGCAGTCCGCGTGCCATCGGCGATGTCCTTTCCGTTGCAGGTACTACGCGCCTCTGCGCTAAGGCTAGCCTTACTTGCCTTTCGGGTGGGGGTCAGGTGATCGACAAGCCCGCGCGGCGGGGTGCACCCCGGATAGGCTGCGGTCGCCGGGCGCGCACCAGCCGCCGGCGGGGGGACAACGCCATGGCCGTGAGCGTGCGCAGCGCATCGAAGCGCGTCGGATTCGTCGGATCGCTGGTGGTGGCGCTCGGTATCGGGGCGGCGGTGGCCGGTGGTGCCGCGCACGCCGACAGCCCGACCGCCGACGGCCGGGGCACCGGCAGTTCCGCGTCGACCTCCGACACGGCCGCCCCGACCACGCGGCCGGGACTGCGCCGAAGCGTGACGGCCGCCGCGGGACCCGTCGCTGCGGCCCGGGTCGCACCGCGACGCGCCCGCACCGCACCGGCGATCTCGGCGCTCGCCGACGCCGCCGCACCCACACCCGCGGACTCCGCTCCCAGCACGTACGGCGATATCGGCAAGTGGATGCTCAGGTCCAACGGCCAGATCGCCGACTGGGGCGGCAAGCGCCGCGATGGCAAGGACCTGCTGGAGGCCGTCAACGTCATCATCGTCGACCCGCACGCGACCACGAGCGCGCAGGCCAACCGCGGACTCAACAACGCGATGCTGCGGTCCCGGTTCCCCGCGCAACCCCTGCACAACGTCGGGTTCCGCGCGAGCATCGACGGCGTGACCTACGGGCAGAAGCCCACCGGCCCGCTGCTGGCCTACTCCAACAACTTCTTCCTGTTCCGCAACGATCACGGCCGGTTCTTCGGGCCCGATCCGATCCAGACCGACACCGGTTTCGTGTGGACCGGCGCCTTCAGCACCGAGCGGGTCGGCTTCTCCGGCCTGCTGCCCGGACACGTCTACGTGTCATCCAACGCGGCCCGCGACGCGCTCGTGCGCCAGCTTGTCGCGAGCGGTCAGGCGACCTACGGCGGGCTGGTGCCGCTGGAGAACGCCTACAACACCCCCACCACCACGACCGGTGACCACGACGGCTTCGCCGTCGTGCTGGTGCTGACCGGGAGCGCACCGCTGCAGCGGCGCGAGCTGGCGATGGGCGCTTTGGCACCGACCACGACGACCGGGGACCGTCAGCAGTCGGCATGCGCCGCGACCGATGTCGGCGAGAACTCCGTCCGCGGCCGGACAGCGACATCCTCCTTGACAGTCATCGCGAGGTGTCGTACGAATAAGACATGACGACTGGTTTGTCTCACGAGGCGCGGTTCGAGCTCGCGACCGCGGAGTCGTGGCGTGACCCGTTCGGCATGTACCGCGCGCTGCGCGACCACGACCCGGTCCATCACGTCCGCACCGACAGTCCGGACCACGACTACTACGTGATGGCGCGGCATGCCGACATCTTCACCGCGGCCCGCGACCACCAGACGTTCTCCTCCGCCCAGGGCCTCACCGTCAACTACGGCGAGCTGGAGATGATCGGACTGGCCGACAATCCGCCGATGGTGATGCAGGATCCGCCGGTACACACCGAGTTCCGCAAGCTCGTCTCACGGGGCTTCACGCCACGACAGGTGGAGTCCGTCGAACCGAAGGTCCGCGAGTTCGTCGTCGAACGCATCGAGGGGTTGCGCGCGAACGGCGGCGGGGACATCGTGGCGGAGCTGTTCAAGCCGCTGCCGTCCATGGTGGTGGCGCACTACCTGGGTGTGCCCGAGGAGGACCGCGGCCAGTTCGACGGCTGGACCGACGCGATCGTGGCGGCCAACACCTCCGCGGGCGGTATCGGCGGGGCGTTGGAGACCCTCGGCGATGCCCTGGGCGGGATGATGTCCTACTTCACCGCGCTCATCGAGCGCCGCCGGGTCGAACCGGCCGACGACACGGTGTCACACCTGGTCGCCGCGGGCGTGGGCGCCGACGGGGACATCGCCGGAGTGCTGTCCATCCTGGCGTTCACCTTCACCATGGTGACCGGCGGTAACGACACCAGCACCGGCATGCTGGGCGGCTCAGTGCAATTGCTGCATCGCCACCCCGATCAGCGACGCATGTTGGCCGCGGACCCGGCACTGATCCCGGACGCGGTCGACGAGTTCCTGCGGCTGACCTCCCCGGTGCAGGGACTGGCACGCACCACCACCCGGGATGTCACGGTCGCCGGCACCGACATCCCGCAAGGCCGGCGGGTGCTGCTGCTCTACGGTTCGGGCAATCGTGACGAACGCCAGTACGGCCCGGACGCCGCCGACCTCGACGTCACCCGCCGACCACGCAATATCCTCACGTTCAGCCACGGCGCGCATCACTGCCTGGGTGCCGCTGCCGCCCGCATGCAGTCCAGGGTCGCACTGGAGGAATTGCTCACCCGCATAACGGATTTCGAAGTGGACGAGGACAATATCGTGTGGGCGGGCGGCAGCTATGTGCGCCGGCCACTGTCCGTACCGTTCACCATCACCAGATGAGCAACGACTGGCTGGCGCAGCGGCGCGTCGAGGCCGCGGCCGAGCGCATCCTGGATGCGGCCGAGGAATTGTTCAGCCACCGCGACGCCGCTTCGGTCGGCATGAACGACATCGCCGCGGCCGCAGGCTGCTCGCGGGCGACCCTGTACCGCTACTTCGAGAACAGGGACGTGCTCTACACCGCCTACGTGCACCGCGAGACCCTCCGACTGTTCGCCGAAATCGGCGAACAACTGGCCGGGATTGCCGATCCGCACCGGCGGGTGACCGAGGGTGCGCTGGCCGCCCTGCATCGGGTGCGCGAAACCCCTTCGCTGGCTTCATGGTTCGCCAGCTCCGCCCGCCCGATCGGCGGTGAGATGGGTGAACGCTCCGAGGTCATCCGAGCGCTCACCGAGGCATTCCTGGCCTCGATGGGCGATCAGACCGATGCCGAACTGCGGGCACGCTGGCTGGTGCGGGTGCTGATCTCGCTGTTGCAGTTCCCGGGCCGCGATGATGACGACGAACGCCTGATGCTGGAGCGGTTCGTCGTGCCGCAGGTGGCGGGCGTGGCTCAGGCGGCCCAGTAGGCGCGCGCCTTCACCGACTTGCGCGGGATCTTGTAGTCCTCACGCAGCACCCGGGCCACCGCCCGGGTGGTGCGGTTGTCACAGGCCACCCAGCCGAAGTGGTCCGGCGCATCGAAGGCCGCCGCGGCCACCGCCTCGACCAGCGCGCCGCCGTCATCCTCGCGATCCACCCACGTCACATCGGCTCGGCCGGTGGGCAATTCGCGGTCGTCGTCATGTGAGGACTCCAAGAACACCTGGGCGGGAGCGTCGCCGATGGCGTCCAGCAGGGAGTTGATGGCCGGCAGCGACGCCGTGTCGCCGACGATGACGTACCCGGCGGGCGCCGGTTCCGGGACGGCGAAATCGCTGCCGAGCACCGTCACCTCAAGGGTGTCGCCGGGCTGCGCCTCGCGTGCCCACCGGGTGGCAACCCCGTCGTGCATGGCGAAGTCGATGTCCACGGTGCCGGCCTCGGGATCGGGGTTGACCAGGGTGTAGCCGCGCTGATGTGAGCGCGAGCCGTCCGGGAACCAGCCTCGGACCCACATGGTCGGATGGATCGCGCGTTCGGTGAGCAGCTCTGGTCCGGTGAAATGCAACCGCAGGAAGTTCGGGGTGATCTCGGTGCGGCCGGTGACCGTCAGTTCGTAGTCACCGCCCCGCCACAGTTTGACCAGGACACCCTCGATGCCACGTTGCGGCTTGAGATCGATCATCAGCCCTCCTCGGTTCAACTTAGGTTAGCGTACCCTAAATTGTACCGAGGTCTACCGGTCGCGCACCCGGGTGAAGCGGTGCAGCAGCCAGGCCAACGGAATCGTCGCCACCATGGTGCCGAGAAACAGCGCCGTCATCGACCCGGTGTACACCGGGTCGCGCAGGATCTCGACCATCACCACCTCCATGACCACCAGGTGAATCAGGAAGATCTCATAGGAAATCTCCCCGAGGAACACCATCGGCCTGCTGGCCAGCAACCGCGAATACCAGGACCGGTCCCCCGCGCGCGTCGGCCCCGGCAGCGCCAACGGCGCCACCACCAGGGTGGCGATCGCCGCATAGAAGATCGTCTTGACGATGGCCTCGCTCAGCAGCGCGGGCGAGGTGGTCGGCTCCCCCGCGATCGGCGTCGACGCGATGAGATAACTGATCACCGCCAACGGGATGCACACCAGCGCATAGGCGCGCGCGCCCCGAGCCTCCAGGACCGCGAGCAGCATGCCGCCGACAAACCACGCCAGATAGGTCGGCAGCCACAACCGGGCGCCGTCGGGCAGGAAATCGGTGGTGTGCACCAGCACCAGCCAGGCCGGACTCACCGCGAACAGCACGGCCAGCCCGGCATGCAGCAGCGCGGGACGCCAGACGCGACGGCACAACAGCACCAGCAGCAGCCAGGCCAGTGCCGGCAGTGCCACATAGAACGCCGCCTCGACCGCCAGACTCCACATCTGGGTGAGGCCCTGGTGCAGGAACCGGTAGACGTAGTTGTCGGCGTAGATCTGGGTCAGAGAAAGGTTGCGCAGCAACCCTTCCCAGGTGTGGCCGGGGTTGGGTCCGGCATGCCGGAAGTGGTAGAGCGCATAGGCGGCCAGCACGGTGACCACATAGGCCGGCATGATCCGGCGCACCCGGTGCCAGGCGTACCGGCGCACCGAGGGCGGTGCCGCCCCCGCGGCGGCAGCCCTCACCCACGGCCGGAACAACAGGAAACCGGACAGCACGAAGAAGATCGGCACCCCGATCTCGGCGCGGGAGAGCGCCAACCCGGTGTAGCCCTGCGGATACTTGCCGGTGGTGTACGCGGCATGCGTGAGCACCACCAGCAGCGCGGCGACGGCGCGGACACCGGTGAGCGCGGCGACACGCTCGGTGCTCGAGACGGACTCCAGACCCCCCTGGGCCTGTTGCTGCGCCGTCACGAGTCCTTGCGACGGGGCTTGCTGCTCCGTTCCGGTTGCAGATTGATCAGCAGACCCTGGATGCGGGTGTTCTCCAGCTTCTTGTAGACCTCCCGCGGCAACTTGGCGGGCAACTCCACCAGCGAGTGATCGACCTTGATGTTGATGTGTCCGAAGTCGCTACGGTTCAGGCCGCCCTCGTTGGCGATGGCGCCGACGATCGCTCCGGGTGCCACCTTGTGCCGTTTGCCCACCGCGATCCGGTACGTCGCCAGATCGGTGCGGGTGCTGTGCTTCTTACGGCCCGGACCATCCTCGCGCGGCGCCCGCTCGGTGCGCTCCTTGCGCTTCTCCGGTGGCGGCTCGGTCATCAGGAATGCTTCCCCGTCGCGGGACAGCAGCGCCAGCGCGGCCGCGATATCGGCCAACGGCACGTCGTGTTCGCGCTCGTAGTCCTCGATGAGGCGCCGGAACAGATCGATCCCCGGGGAGTTCAGCGATTCGCTGATCGAGTCGTTGAACTTCGCCACGCGCTGCGCGTTGACATCGTCCACCGACGGCAGCTGCATCTCGACCAGCTTCTGGCGGGTGACGCGCTCGATCGAACCGAGCAGATGGCGTTCCCGCGGGGTCACGAACAGCAGGGCGGTGCCCGAGCGTCCGGCGCGGCCGGTACGCCCGATGCGGTGCACGTAGGACTCCGGGTCATGCGGGATGTCGTAGTTCACCACGTGCGAAATGCGTTCCACGTCCAGCCCGCGGGCGGCCACGTCGGTGGCCACCAGGATGTCGATGGCACCGCTCTTGAGCGACGCGATGGTGCGCTCGCGCTGAGTCTGCGGGATGTCGCCGTTGATGGCGGCCGCGGCGAATCCCCGCGCGCGCAACTTCTCGGCGACCTCCTCGGTGGCCTGTTTGGTGCGGACGAACACGATCATCGCGTCGCCCTCCTCGACCTCCAGCAGCCGGGTCAGCGCATCCATCTTGCGCGGGTAGGACACCTGCAGGTAGCGCTGAGTGATGTTCTCGGCGGTCTGCGTCTTGGACTTGACGGTGACCTCGACCGGATCATGCAGGTACTTGCTGGTGATCTTCTTGATGGCCGGCGGCATGGTCGCGGAGAACAAGGCGACCTGCTTGTACTCGGGTGTGTCGGCCAGGATGCGCTCGACGTCCTCGGCGAAGCCCATCTGCAGCATCTCGTCGGCCTCGTCGAGCACCAGGTAGTCCAGGTGCGAGAGGTCCAGGCTGCCCTTCTCCAGATGGTCGATGACGCGACCGGGGGTGCCCACCACGATCTGCGCCCCGCGCCGCAATCCCGCCAGCTGCGGGCCGTAGGACGAGCCGCCGTAGATGGGCAGCACCTGAATGCCCGGCAGGTGCGCGCCGTAACGGCCGAAGGCCTCGGCCACCTGCAGCGCGAGTTCGCGGGTCGGCGCCAGGACCAGGGCCTGGGTGTTCTTGCTGGCGGCATCGATCTTGGACAGGATCGGGATGGCGAAGGCCGCGGTCTTACCCGTTCCGGTCTGGGCCAGGCCGACAACGTCGGAGCCGGCCAGCATGGGCGGGATGGTGGCGGCCTGGATCGCCGACGGCGACTCGTAGCCGACGTCGGTGACGGCCTGCAGCACCGATGGGTGAATCTGCAGGTCAGCAAAGGTCAGTTCGGCGGCGGGGGTGGCTTCATCAGGCGACGTCATTTCATGAGCAGTCTAGAGCGTGACCGGGCCTCGCCCGGACGGATGGCCGCCACGGGTACGGTTCGACCCTGTGAGGTGCTTGCGTTGAGAGCTCCAGTTCTGGCGGTCGCCCCCATGCTGGCCCTGGTGTTGGCCGGCTGCGGATCCAGTGATTCCACCGTCTCCAAGACCCCCGATGACCGCCCGCCGGTGACGGCGCCGGCCAGCGCGCCGGTGCCCGCACCCACCCCGACCGGCCCGGCCCCGGTCACCCCGGTGCCCGATCCGTGCGCCGTGAATCTGGCCGCCCCGGAGATCACCCGCGCGGTCTCCGAACTACCCAAGGATCCGCGCAGCAATCAGCCGTGGAGCCCGGAACCGTTGGCGGGCAACTACAACGAGTGCGCGCCGCTGTCGGTGGTGATTGTCAAGGCGAACACCAACGCCGACAATGCCAACACCCGCGCGGTGATGTTCCACCTCGGCAAGTTCATCCCGACCGGGGTGCCTGATACCTACGGTTTCAACGATATCGACCAGGCCATGAGCACCGGTGACACCATCGCCCTGAAGTTCACCGGCGGGGTGGCCGGGCTCGACAGCGTGGTGCGGTTCCGCTGGAACGGCAACGGCGTGGAGCTCATCGGCAACACCGGCTGACACCGCCCCCCGCTCGGCCACCTGTGTCCGAGGTCTCCCCTAGCCTGAGTGGGTGTTCCTAGACGACGGGGCCGGCGGGCTGGTGATCTACAGCGCCTCCGACCTCGCGGCCGCCGCGCGGTGTGAATACGCGCTGCTGCGTTCCTTCGACGCCCGCCTCGGCTGGGGGCCCCGCGTCAGCACCGACGATGAGCTGCTGGCCCGCACGGCCGATCTCGGGCACGAGCACGAGCAGCGACACCTCGCCGCGATGCGGGAGGCCACCGACGTCACCGTGATCGGCAGGCCCGCCTACACGGTGGCCGGGCTCACGGCGGCCGCCGAACACACCATGGCCGCCGTCCGCCGCCGCGATCCGGCCATCTACCAGGCCGCCATGTTCGACGGCCGGTTCGCCGGTTTCGCCGACTTTCTCACTCTGCAAGCCGGCCCTCGCGGCGGGCGCTACCGCCTGCGCGACACCAAGCTGGCCCGCTCGGTCAAGGTGGAGGCGCTGCTCCAGTTGGCCGCCTACGCCGACGCGCTGGCCACCGCGGGCGTCCCGGTCGCCGACGAGGTCGACCTGGTGCTCGGCGACGGCGCGGTCTCCAGCTACCGGGTCGACGAGCTGCTCCCCGTATACCGGCCGCGCCGCGAGGCCCTGCAGCGACTGCTCGATGCACACCTGGCCGGCGGTGTCCCGGTGTCCTGGGCCGACGACGGGGTGCGGGCCTGCTTCCGCTGCCCCGAATGCAGCGCCCAGGTCGCCGAATCCGATGACCTGCTGCTGGTCGCCGGCATGCGGACCAGCCAGCGCGCCCGGCTCATCGACGCCGGCATCAGCACGGTGCACCAGCTGGCCGCACACGACGGGGCCGTCCCCGAACTGTCCAAGCGCACCGTCGCCGCGCTCACCGGGCAGGCCCGCCTGCAGATCGCCGACAGAGTCGTCGAGAACGGCAACGTGAAACCCCCCTTCGAGGTCGTCGACGCCCAGCCGCTGATGGTGCTGCCCGACGCCGACAAGGGGGATCTGTTCTTCGACTTCGAGGGCGACCCGTTGTGGACCAGCAATGGCCGGGACTGGGGGCTGGAATACCTCTGGGGCGTGCTGACCGTCACCGACGAGTTCACCCCGTTCTGGGCGCACAACCGTCCCGACGAGCGTCAGGCGCTCTTCGACTTCCTGGAGATGGTGCGCAAGCGTCGCAGGCGCTACCCGAAAATGCACATCTACCACTACGCGGCCTACGAGAAGAGCACCCTGCTACGGCTGGCCGGGCGTTACGGTGTCGGCGAGAACGCGGTGGACGACCTGCTGCGCAACGGTGTGCTGGTCGACCTCTATCCGTTGGTGCGCAAGAGCATTCGGGTCGGCGCCGAGAGCTACAGCATCAAGTACCTGGAACCGCTCTACATGGGTAACGAGTTGCGCAGCGGCGAGGTCACCACCGCCACCGACTCCATCACCCAGTACGCGAAGTTCTGCGCGCTGCGGGAACAGGGCCGCACCGACGACGCGGAGGTGGTGCTCAAGGAGATCGAGGACTACAACCGCTATGATTGCCGCTCCACCCGTCGGCTGCGGGACTGGCTGGTGGCCCGCGCCATCGAATCGGAGGTGCCGCCGCGCGGCCCACAGCCGGTGCGCCTTGCCGAACCCGACGGCGCCGCAGAGATATCCGACGCGGTGCACCGCGCCCTGATGAAGTTCGCCGGCGATGGTGTCGAGGAACGCACCGTCGAGCAGACCGCCGTCGCGATGGTGGCGGCGGCACGGGGCTTTCACAAGCGCGAGGACAAGCCCTTCTGGTGGAGCCACTTCGACCGGGTGAACAACCCGGTCGACGAATGGTCGGACAACACCGGTGTTTTCGTCGCCGAGGAAGCCGAGATCGTCAACGACTGGCACCAACCGCCCCGCGCGCGTAAGCCCCAGCGGCATGTCCGGCTGACCGGCGAGCTGGCCAACGGCGAACTCGCCAAGGACATGTACGCACTCTACGATCCACCCGCGCCGGCCGGGCTGGCCGAGGATCCCGATCGCCGTGCGTTCGGTTCGGTGGCCGTGCTGGAATGCGATGACCCCGAGGTGCCGACCTCGGTCATCGTCTGCGAACGGCAGCCCAAGGACGGTGGCGAGTTCGACCAGTTACCGTTCGCGCTGACTCCCGGGCCGCCCATCAACACGCGACCGCTGCAGGAATCCATCGACGCCACTGCGGCGTCGGTGGCGGCCGGGCTGCCCACCCTGCCGGCGGACGCGGTGACCGACGTGTTGCTGCGCAGACCGCCGCGGACCGTCAGCGGGAATCCGCTGCCGCGACCGGACACACCCACCGACCACGCCGACACCATCACCGCTGCCCTGCTCGACCTCGACAATTCCTATCTGGCGGTGCACGGCCCGCCCGGAACGGGAAAGACTTTCACCTCGGCCGCGGTGATCGCGGGTCTGGTCAACGCGCACCGCTGGCGCGTCGGCGTGGTCGCCCAATCACATGCCGTCGTCGAGAACCTGCTCGACGGTGTGGTGCGTGCCGGGGCCGACCCGATGCGCGTCGGCAAGAAGAAGGCCCGCGAGGGGGTGCCGTGGTCCCAGATCGCCGAGAAGGACTACCCGGCTTTCATCGCGGCGGACGGCGGCTGCGTGATCGGCGGCACCGCTTGGGATTTCGCCAATGACGGACGGGTCCCGCGGCAGAGCCTCGATCTGCTGGTCGTCGAAGAGGCCGGGCAGTTCAACCTCGCCAACACCATCGCGGTGGCCTCCGCCGCGCGCAATCTGCTGTTGCTCGGCGACCCGCAGCAGCTGCCCCAGGTCAGTCAGGGCACCCATCCCGAACCGGTCAACGAATCGGCGCTGGGCTGGCTGGTCGAGGGCCACCACACGCTGCCCCCGGAACGCGGGTACTTCCTGGAGGTGTCCTACCGGATGCATCCCGATGTGTGCCGGCCGGTGTCCCGGCTGTCCTACGACGGGCGGCTGCAGGCCTACGAAAAGGTCAGCGCGGCCCGGCGCCTCGACGGTGTGGCGCCGGGGGTGCGGGTGCTGGCCGTCGAGCACAGCGGCAACTCGACCGAGAGCCCCGAGGAGGCCGACGCGATCATCGCCGAGATCGTCGCGCTGCTGGGCTGCCCGTGGACCGACGAGGACGGCACCGTCGCGCTGGGGCAGCAGCACATCCTGGTGGTGACTCCGTACAACGCCCAGGTGGTGCTGCTGCGCCGGCGCCTCGACGCCGCAGGGCTGCCCGATGTGCAGGTCGGCACCGTGGACAAGTTCCAGGGCCGGCAGGCCCCGGTGGTCTTCGTGTCGATGACGGCATCCTCGATCGACGACGTGCCGCGCGGTATCGGCTTCCTGCTGAACAGGAACCGGCTCAACGTGGCGATCAGCCGAGCCAAGTATGCGGCGGTGCTGGTGCGCTCGGCGCGGTTGACCGACTATCTGCCCGGGCAGCCGGACGGACTGATCGAGCTGGGCGCGTTCCTCGCCCTCACCGCATGTGATACACCCACCACATGACCGCCCCGCTGTCCGCCGCCCTGATCGAGCAGCTCGCCGTGATCGTCGGCGCGAGTCAGGTGAGCACCGATCCCGACGTGCTCTCCGGCCGCTCGGTCGATTACACCGGTCGCTACCAAGGACAGGCGGGCGCGTTGGTGCGACCGGGAACCGCCGAGGAGGTGGCCGCGGTGTTGCGAGCCTGCCGCGACGTCGGGGTGTACGTGACGGTGCAGGGCGGGCGCACCTCGCTGGTGGCCGGCACGGTGCCCGAGCACCACGACGTGCTGTTGTCCACCGAGCGCCTCACCGCCATCGACGCGGTCGACACCGTGGAACGCCGGGTGCGAGTGGGCGCCGGCGCCACCCTGGCCGCGGTGCAGCGCGCGGCGAGCGCGGCCGGCTTGCTCTTCGGGGTGGATCTGGCCGCGCGCGATTCGGCCACGGTGGGTGGGATGGCGTCGACCAACGCCGGCGGTCTGCGTACCGTGCGCTACGGCAACATGGGCGAACAGGTCATCGGGCTGGACGTGGCGCTGCCCGACGGGTCGGTGCTGCGTCGCCACAGCGAGGTCCGCAGCGACAACACCGGCTACGATCTGACCGCGCTGTTCGTCGGCGCCGAGGGCACTCTCGGCGTGATCACCGGACTGGACCTGCGGCTGCATCCCATTCCCGCGCATCGCGTCACCGCGGTCGCCGGCTTCGACGACCTGGACGCACTGATCGCCGCCGGGCGCCGGTTCCGCGACGCCGACGGGGTGGCCGCCCTCGAACTCATCGACGCGCGTGCGGCGACCCTGACGGCGGAGCATCTCGGCGTACCTGCGCCGGTGGCCGGAGCGTGGATGCTGTTGATCGAACTGGCCGGCGACGCCGACCACACCGAAAGCCTGGCCGAGATGCTGGAGGACGCCGACCTCAGCGGTGAGCCGGCCGTCGGTATGGACACCGTTGCCTCCCAACGGCTGTGGCAGGTCCGCGAATCCGTGGGCGATGTGCTCGGCGCCTACGGACCGCCGCTCAAGTTCGACGTATCACTGCCCTTGGCGGCGATCGCCGGGTTCACCACGGCCGCTGTCGATCTCGTCGCCCGGCACGCCCCGGAGGCGATCCCGGTGCTGTTCGGCCACATCGGCGAGGGCAACCTGCACCTGAACCTGGTGCGGTGCGCCCTCGACGGTGACCGGGAACACGCGCTGTACTCGGCGATGATGGCGCTGATCGCCGAGCACGGCGGCAACGTCAGTTCCGAACACGGGGTCGGGACCCGCAAACGTGACTACCTGTCGATGGCCCGGACCGAGTCCGATATCGCCGCCATGCGCGCGGTCAAGTCTGCGCTGGACCCGACCGGATATCTGAACCCGGCGGTGCTGTTCGTCTGACAGGCCGCCGATACCGGGTTCACGCCCGGCTGGCAAGCACCCTCCACATTTTCCCTTGCGCGGGGACGTGATTCGGCGTAGCATCGAACATAAGTGCGACTCCTCATGTTTTCGTGGGTAGTTTTGGGCGTAATCCGCCGAGGCAGAGGTAGATCATTGCGGTCAGTGCTCGGGCGGAGTGGTGGCCGTAGCCGCGGGCGTTGATGAGGCGAATCTTGGCGTTGATGCCCTCAATGAGGGCGTTGGATATTCCGAGTTCGACGGCGGCGATGATGGCGTCGAAGTGTTCTTGGAGGCGTTTGCCGAGTTCGACGAATGAGGGGATGCGGCTGCGTTTGGCCGCGGTGATCCAGGCCTTGAGGAGTGCGCGAGCGGCGCCGGGTTCGTGATCGAGTCGGTAGAGGTCGCGTAGTTGTTCTTTGAGGGTCCATGCTCGTCCGACGCGTCGGCTGGCGCGCGCGATCTGGTTGACCAGTGCCCGTTTGGTGTCGTTGAGTTTGTTCTCCCCGGTACGCAGGGCCCATCGGGTTTGACGCCATTGTGCTGAGGTCATGACGACTTTGTTCGGGCCGCTGGCGGCGTCGGCGAAGACGCGGTCCAGGGCTCGGTTGACCCACAGCATGATGTGGAACGGGTCAAAGCAGATGGTCGCCGTCGGTGCGTGTTCTCGGGCGGCAGCTTGGTAGGCCTTGCTGACATCCATGCTGACCGCTTCGATGGTTTCTAGGTCCGAATCTGGTTGGGATTCAAAGAATGCTGCGAATGAGTCTTCGCTGCGTCCGGGCTGGACATTGATGACGGTTCCTGTGTCGTGATCGCCGATGATGGTCAGATAGTGGTGCGGGTGGCGGTAGCAGATCTCGTCGACACCGATGCGGTAGAGGGTGTCGAGTCGGCGTTGATCAAGCAGCTCATCGACTCCGCGGGTGATGATCGAGGTGACCGATTCCCAGCTGCACCGCATCAGGGTCGAGACCGTCGTGCGGTCGGTGCGCTGAGCAAGCCACAACACCATGTCTTCGAAGTCTCGGCTGAACCTGGCTCCCGGTCGGGCCCAGGGCACGTCTTCGGTGATGACCCCGCAATCCGGGCAGTGCAACCGGCGGATGCGGTAAATCAGCCATAGTCGTTTGGTGCCCAGGTCGAGGTGGCGCCATCGCCGCCGGCGACGGTCATAGACGGCCCTCACGCGTTTGCTGCAGGGGCAGGTCAGCAGCCGCGTTTTGGGCCGTACGGTGATCTCTACATCGTGGTCCCCGATCGACACGTCGACCACCGATGCGCCGGGGATCTGAAGAAGACGGTTAAATGCAGTACTGACGCGCACGCGGATGGATCCTCTGGTTGAGGTTGGTGTGGTAACCCCGAAACCTAGAGGCACACCGCGTGCGCGTCCTTCATCTCTACGCTGACACGCCGAGAGCGCTTGTGCTGCAGTATGAACCGGCCCTGAACAGCAGAAAAGCGCCCACTAGAACACTAGGAGCGCCACATAAGTTCGAATGCGACGTGGCTCCCATTACGACTCGGTGAGCTGCAGACCGCGACTTCGGTCGCCGCCAGGTTCGGCTGCCCCTTCGGGAGCCAGTCGGACCGTGTTGACTGATCGTGCGCTGTGCGCACCTTCTGTGAAAGCCGGTATCCCTTATGGACGCCACCCACTTCAACACCTTCATCGACGCGCTCCTCGACGATCTCACCCCGGCACCCGTCCCGGAGGACGAGGCCGACCGGAGGCTGTGTCACCTGCTGGATTCTCCTCGGCGCATCGTGGATGAACCGGCCTTGCTCGCGGTACTGGCTGCCGCTGTCACGGCGCGCAACGTGTTCGACCATGTGATCGCCCAGGCAGTCGCCGCCGCGGAACGCGCCGGTATCCCGGCGCGGCGGCATCTGCGCACGGGGGCCGATCTGCTCACCAGTATCGGGGTCGCTCCGGGTGCGGCGTATCGGGCGGCTCGGGTGGGGCGGGCGGCAGAGGCCTTGCCGGCGCTGACGGCGCAGCAGCGCCTCGGTGGGGTCGGGATCGAGTTCGCCGACGCCGTCGGCAAGGGCGTCAGTCACATCGAATCCCGTGTCGCGTTGTCCGATGACGAGCGCGCCGAGGTCGTCACCACCCTGATGATTCAGGCCACTCCGTCGGGGGTGGATAAGAAGGCCCGCGGGATCGCCATCGCCAAAGCCGCCACCTCATCCCCCGAGGAGGGTGCGGTGCCGGTGGCGGAGAACACCGACCTCAACGACATGACCCTCATGGTCAATGACGAAGGACGGGTCAACGTGACCATGGATCTCGATGCGCTCACCGGCGAGGAACTCATCGCAGCACTCGATCCACTATGCCGGCCCGTGCCACTACCGGACGGCTCACCCGACCCCAGGCCGGCCGGTCGACGTCGCGCCGACGCCTTCGGACAGATCATGCGGACCTACCTCTCGAACTCGCAACGCCCGATGTCGGGGGGCGTACTCCCACACGTCACCCTGATCCGGCACGGCGTGGACACCCTCGGGTTCGGTGGCCCGGTCAGCGCCGCGACCGCCGAACTCATCGCGTGTGACAGCACCCTCACGACGGTGCTCGTCGACGCCGCCAGCGCACCCCTGGATGTGGGGCGCAGCGAACGGCTGTTCACCCCGGCCATCCGCAAAGGGTTGGCGGTCCGCGACAGGGGCTGCGCACACCCCGGCTGCGGCAGGCCGGTGTCCTGGTGCGACGCCCACCACATCACCCCCTGGGAACACGGCGGCACCACCAGCCTCGACAACGGCGTCCTGCTCTGCCGACTGCACCACACCGCCATCCACCACGGCGGCTGGCAGGTCTACCTCGGCCCCGACCGCCACCCCTGGTTCATCCCACCCCGCGCCCCGGGCACACCCGAGCCGGCGCACCTGCGCTCCCACGCCCGACGCACCATGACCGACCTACCCACCGCGGCATAACCACACCTGCACCGCACCTTGACAACTCCACAGAGAAAACCGCCCGCACAGCGGGTCCGGCGGCACAACACCCCGCCGGACCCGCCACCACGGATCGCGCCCGTGGGACGTACTCCTTGGCCGGCGGTGCCGCGAACTCACCCAATGGTGTTGGTGCACAACGCGTGAAGCACCGTCACCCGAAAACCATCGAGCGCGCAGCGCGCGCCGATCAGTCCTCGCGGGAGTGCCTGCCGCGATTCGGCCGGGAATGCCGGCCCGAGGACTCGGGCTGCTCGTGAGCCGAAGGCGGTTCCAGCGGCTGGAACCAGCCCTGCTGGTCGGTGTGAAACCCGTTGCGCGCGTGACCGATCTGATCGCCGGCCGGAGCGGCCAGCACGTCGTCGAGGATACTTGGCCACGCCGCGTCGTGCGGCCGATCCTCGACCACCGCCTCTTGTGCCGGCTCGTGTACCGACTCGGTGTCATCGATGACGTGCTGCCAGGTCTCGACCGGCCCGGGATGCCAGGTGTCGGCGGGCGCGGGTAGCGGATGCTCGACATGCTCGAACAGGCGATCGGTGGTCGGCTCCGCGGGTTCGTCGCCGAGAGCCGGGATCAGATCTGTCGGCGGGTCCGCGACGCGCACCGGGTGCTGCCAATCCACCGTGTACTCGACGTAGTCGTCCTCGTCGTCCCACTGTTCGTCGAGCGAGTGCTGCTCGTCAATCGGGCGCACCTCGGCGGCGGGTTCGCCCTCGGCGGTGGGCCCGGTCGCGAAACCGCGCAGGAAGATCGCGCCGACCACACCGATCAGGGCGATGAACGCCGGCAGCAACAGCGACTGCGCGAGCGCCTCGGAGAAGGCACCGTGCAGATACCCGGGCAGTGCGGGGGCCGGACCGTCGGCGGTCACCTCGACACCGGCCGCCGACAGTTCCGCACTGATCCGGACCGTCATGAACGCCGCCATCGCGGCGCTGCCGAGAACCGCGCCCACCTGCCGCGTCGCGTTGTAGACCCCTGACCCCGCGCCGGCGGCCTGCGGTGACATGTTCCGGGTGGCGGTCGCGGCCAGCGGCGAGAAGATGAACGCCATGCCGACGCCCATCGCGGTCAGCGGCAACAGCAGCCGCCAGATCGGTGTCGTCGGGGTCAGGTCGAACGACAGCCAGGTCAGTGCGATGGCCGCCGTGGAGAAACCGAACCCGATGACCGGCGTCGGATGGGTGCGGTCGACGATGCGTCCCACCAGCGGGGCCAGCGCGCCGGAGGCGATCGCCATCGGTGCCGTCAGCAGCGCCGACCGGGTGTAGGACAACCCCGCCACCACCGGCGCATAGAACATCACCGGCAGGATCATGGCGGTCACCACGAAGCCGATGACGGCGCCGCCCAGGGCGGACAGGGTGAAGTTGCGGTCCCGGAAGATCTGCAGCGGAATCAACGGCTCGTGAGGATTGACCGACTGCCAATAGACGAACGCCACCATCAGGGCGGCTCCACTGGCGATGACCGCCCAGATCCACGGCTCCCACTGGTGCGACTGCCCCTCCTGCAGCGCGAAAACGATGAGGAACATCGCCAGGCCCGACAGGGCGACACCCAGGATGTCGAACCGGTGCAGGGTGGTGGGCAGGGTGGGCACCAGCCACAGCGCCAGCCCGAGACCGAGGATGCCGATCGGCACGTTGACGAAGAAGATCCACTGCCAGCCGAGGCCGTCCACCAGGACTCCCCCGGCGATCGGGCCGACCAGGGTGGCCACCCCGGCGGTCGCGCCCCACACGCTCATCGCCACGCCGCGACCAGCAGCCGGGAAGATGCGGGTGATCATGGACAACGTCTGCGGCGTCAGCAGTGCGGCACCGAATCCCTGCACCACCCGAGCGGCGATGAGCATTTCGATGGAACCGGCCAGCCCGCACCACAGCGAGGCGGCGGTGAACACCGCCAGCCCGATGAGGTAGAGGTTCTTGGGCCCGAACCGGTCACCGAGGCGGCCCGCCACCAACAGCGGGACGGCGAAGGCGAGCAGATAGGCGCTGGTCACCCAGATCACACCGTCGTAGTCGGTGTTCAGCTCCTCCATGATGCGCTTGTTGGCGACGGCGACGATTGTCGAGTCGACGAGGATCATGAAGAACCCGACCAGCATCGCCCAGAGGGCATGCCAGGGATTGGCCGGGCGGGCTCCCTCGGTCAGTCGGGGGGCCGTGGGCACGCGTCGATCAGCGGGGTTCTCGAACATCTACTTCGTCATCGGGAGATTGGCGATCTGCCCGACGCTACGGACCCGCCCGATTCCCGACAAGTCAGGGACGATCACACCGCGACAACCGGGGTGATCACGCCGGTTCGGGCAGTGGATCGCCGAGCACCTCGACGGCGTCTCCCTCGGCGTGGGACGGACGACCGACGAACACCATGGCCGCCAACGCGACCGCCGACCCCACCAACATGACCGACGCCAGCGCGAACTCGTTGTTGCCCAGCACGCCGACCACCGGGGCCGTCACCGCACCGACCCCGAACTGGGCGGCGCCCAGCAGCGCAGCCGCCGTGCCGGAGGCTTCGTGGTGCCGGGACAGCGCGACGGCGGGCGCATTCGGCAGCACCAAGCCCATCCCGCCGAGGATCACCAGCACGGGTGCCAGGAACCCCGCCAGCCCGGCGACCCCGGTCACCGCCAGCGCGACGAACACGATCGCGGCGATAACCGACACCACCAGCGCGACGCGCATGATCGCCTGCGGGGAGAACCGGCGCAGCAACACCACATTGGACTGGGTGGCCCCGATCAGGATGATCGCCCCAGCGGCGAACACCAGCGCGAAGGACTGCTGGTTCAGCCCGTAGTCGCCCTGGAGGACGAACGGCGCGGCGGCGATGTAGCCGAACAATCCGGCCATGCTCAGCGCGGCCACCAACACCAGCGTCATGAAGCGGAAATCGCGCAGCAACGCGCCGTACGTGGTGACGATGGACCGCACATGCAGCGGACGCCGGTGCGACACCGGGAGAGTCTCGGGCAGCGCGAGCGCCGCCAGCAGCAACAGCGCGCCGGCGAGCACCACCAGCACGGCGAAGATCCAGTGCCACGACGCCTTGAGCAGCACCACCGCACCCAGCGACGGCGCGATGACGGGCGCCACGCCGAGCACCAGGATGAGCCGGGACATCACGGTGGCGGCGGCGGAGTCGACGTACAGGTCGCCGACGACGGCAACGGCCACCACGGCCGCCGCGGCGGCACCGAACCCCTGCAGCACCCGCCCGGCGCCGAGCACCTGAATGTTCGGCGCGAACAGGCACACCAGCGAGGCCAGCATGTGCAGCGCGATACCTGCCATCAACGGGACACGGCGGCCCAACGAATCCGAGAGCGGTCCGATGATCAGCTGCCCGAAGGCCAGCCCCGCCAGCGTGCCGGTCAAGGTCAACTGCACCACCGACGAGGACACCACCAGGTCGTCGGCGATCCGCGGCAGCGCCGGCAGATACATGTCGATGGTCAACGGCCCGAGCGCGATCATCAGTCCCAGGACGGTGATGATCCGGAGTCTGCTGGGCTCCACGCGCTCGGTTGTCACGCCCGGGGATGTTGCCACGACTATGGCCAGCGCCGCACCGAGGTTTTTTCTTCCCGGGCCGGCCCGTGACCGCCGTCACTGCGGGTGCGGGCACACGGGTCGGACCCCCACGCGTTGAACGGGCATTAGCCTGGGTATTCGACAGGCACCGTGGGAGCACATTCCAGGGATGCGATGGGAGAAACCGTTGATGAACGCTCGGTCCAGCAGCAAGAATCTGCCCGCCGTCCGGGACGGGGTCGATGAGGACCCCGGCGCGGCCGCCAAGGCGCTGTCCCACATCCTCGAACGCAGCACGCGGTTGCAGGCGCCGGCCGTCACCGCCTATGTGGACCGGCTGCGCAGGCAGCGTCCGGACGCCACCCCGGCCGAGATCATCACCGCACTGGAGAAGCACTATCTGGCGGCGGTGATGGCCAGTGGCGCCGCGGTCGGCTCGGCCGCCGCGTTCCCCGGTATCGGCACCCTGGTGGCGATGTCCGCCGTCGCCGGGGAGACGGTGGTGTTCCTGGAGGCCACCGCGGTGTTCGCGCTGGCGGTGGCCGAGGTGCACGGCATCCCCGCCGATCACCGCGAACGGCGCCGCGCCCTGGTGCTGGCGGTGCTGGTGGGCGAGGACAGCAAGCACGCGGTCGCCGATCTGCTCGGCGGAGGCCGCACCAGCGGCGCCTGGATCTCCGACGGTGCGGCGACGCTGCCGCTGCCGGCGGTATCGCAGCTGAACAACCGGCTGCTGAAGTTCTTCGTCAAGAAGTACGCGCTCAAGCGCGGGGCCATCGCGTTCGGCAAACTGCTGCCGGTCGGCGTCGGTGCCGTCGTGGGCGGTGTCGGTAATCGGTTGATGGGCAAGCGGATCATCGCGAACGCGGCGCTGGCGTTCGGTGGCCCGCCGCCGAGGTGGCCGTCGACCCTACACGTGCTACCGTCCGCACAGCCCCAGTGACAAGTAACACTCTCGTGGTGGGGGTGTGTTCTGAGGCGTAGCCTTTAGTCGGCCAAATGCGGGAAGCCGCAGAAAAATCAGCGGGCGGGCGACGCCGGACGGTGCCCGCCGGGACAGACGGAATCGGGGCGAAACGCTGCTGTGAGCAGTTCACCATCACCTTTTGGACAGAACGAGTGGCTCGTCGAAGAGATGTATCGCAAATTCCGCGAAGATCCTTCGTCGGTGGATCCCAGCTGGCACGAGTTCCTGGTGGACTACGCCCCCGAGCCGATCGACGCACCGGCCCAGAGATCTGAGCCCGCCCCGGCAAAGACGTCGGCACCCGCTTCGCCGGCCCCCGCTGCGAAGGCTGCACCCGCGGAGCCGGCCCCGGCAAAGCCGGACAGCAAGCTCGCGCCGAAGAGCGAGACGGCGGCCGCGCCCACGTCCGCACCGAAGGCTGCCCCCAAGTCGGCACCCAAGGACGCCCCCAAGTCCGAGCCGGCCACCAAGTCCCCCGCCGCCGACGCCGACGAGAACACCGTGCTGCGCGGGGCGTCGGCCGCCGTCGTGAAGAACATGAACGCCTCGCTGGAGGTGCCCACCGCCACCAGCGTGCGGGCCATCCCGGCCAAGGCGATGATCGACAACCGCGTGGTCATCAACAACCACCTCAAGCGCACCCGCGGCGGCAAGATCAGCTTCACCCACCTGCTCGGCTACGCCATCGTGCAGGCGGTCAAGAAGTTCCCGAACATGAATCGGCATTTCGCCGAGGTCGACGGCAAGCCGAATGTCGTCACACCGGCGCACACGAATCTGGGCCTCGCGATCGACCTGCCCGGCAAGGACGGTAACCGCACGCTGGTCGTGGCGGCCATCAAGCGTTGCGAGACCATGAAGTTCGGACAGTTCATCGCCGCCTACGAGGACATCGTCCGGCGTGCGCGCGACGGCAAGCTGACCGCCGAGGACTTCGGCGGTGTGACCATCTCGCTGACCAACCCGGGCACCATCGGCACCGTGCACTCGGTGCCGCGCCTGATGCGCGGCCAGGGCGCCATCATCGGCGCCGGCGCCATGGAGTACCCGGCCGAGTTCCAGGGGGCCAGCGAGGAACGCATCGCCGAGCTCGGTGTCGGCAAGCTGATCACCCTGACGTCGACCTATGACCACCGCATCATCCAGGGCGCGGAGTCCGGCGACTTCCTGCGCACGATCCACACCCTGCTGCTCGACGACGAGTTCTACGACGAGATCTTCATGGAGCTGGGGATCCCGTATGAGCCGGTGCGCTGGCGCATCGACAACCCGGACTCGATCTTCGACAAGAACGCCCGGATCATCGAGCTGATCGCGGCCTACCGCAACCGCGGTCACCTGATGGCCGATATCGATCCGCTGCGCCTCGACAAGACCCGTTTCCGCAGCCATCCCGACCTCGACGTGCTGACCCACGGCCTGACGTTGTGGGATCTGGATCGCGAATTCAAGGTCGACGGTTTCGCCGGCGCCGAGTACAAGAAGCTGCGCGATGTGCTCTCGGTGCTGCGCGACGCCTATTGCCGGCACGCCGGTGTGGAATACACCCACATCCTCGAACCCGAGCAGCAGCGCTGGATCCAGGAACGGGTCGAGACCAAGCACGCCAAGCCGACCGTCGCCGAGCAGAAGTACATCCTGAGCAAGCTCAACGCGGCCGAGGCCTTCGAGACCTTCCTGCAGACCAAGTACGTCGGGCAGAAGCGCTTCTCACTGGAGGGCGCGGAGACCGTCATCCCGATGATGGACGCCGCGATCGACCAGGCCGCCGAGCACGGACTCGACGAGGTCGTCATCGGCATGCCGCACCGCGGCCGGCTCAACGTGCTGGCCAATATCGTCGGCAAGCCCTACAGCCAGATCTTCAGCGAGTTCGAGGGCAACCTGAACCCGAGCCAAGCCCACGGCTCCGGCGACGTGAAGTACCACCTCGGCGCCACCGGCACCTACCTGCAGATGTTCGGGGACAACGATATTGCGGTGTCGCTGGTCGCCAACCCGAGCCACCTGGAGGCCGTCGACCCGGTGCTGGAGGGTCTGGTCCGCGCCAAGCAGGACCTGATCGACTTCGGCTCCCCCGAGGAGCACGAGGCGTTCTCGGTGGTGCCGATGATGCTGCACGGTGACGCCGCCTTCGCCGGTCAGGGCGTGGTCGCGGAGACGCTGAACCTGGCGCTGCTGCGCGGGTACCGCACCGGTGGAACCATCCACATCATCGTCAACAACCAGATCGGCTTCACCACCTCGCCGCACGACTCGCGCTCCAGCGAGTACTGCACCGACGTCGCGAAGATGGTCGGCGCACCGATCTTCCACGTCAACGGTGACGATCCCGAGGCGTGCGTCTGGGTGGCCAAGCTGGCCATGGACTTCCGGCAGCAGTTCAAGAAGGACGTCGTCATCGACATGCTGTGCTACCGCCGCCGCGGGCACAACGAGGGTGATGACCCGTCGATGACGCAGCCCGGCATGTACGACGTGATCGACACCAAGCGCGGTGTCCGCAAGACCTACACCGAGGCGCTGATCGGCCGCGGGGACATCTCGATGAAGGAGGCCGAGGACGCGCTGCGCGACTACCAGGGCCAACTGGAGCGGGTGTTCAACGAGGTCCGCGAGCTGGAGAAGCACGAGATCGAACCCAGCGAATCGGTCGAGTCCGACCAGCAGACCCCGAAGGGGCTGAACACCGCCGTCGACAAGGCGGTGCTGGCCCGCATCGGTGACGCGCATCTGGCCGCACCGCAGGGCTTCAACGTCCATCCGCGGGTGCAGCCGGTACTGGAGAAGCGCCGCGAGATGGCCTACGAGGGCAAGGTGGATTGGGCGTTCGGCGAGCTGCTGGCCCTCGGTTCGCTTGTCGCCGAAGGCAAGACGGTTCGATTCACCGGCCAAGATGTCCGCCGTGGCACGTTCACCCAGCGTCACGCGGTGATCATCGACCGCAAGACCGGCGCCGAGTTCACCCCGCTGGACCTGCTGACCGCGGATGCCGATGGCAACCCGACCGGTGGCCGGTTCATGGTGTACGACTCGGCGCTCTCGGAGTTCGCGGCGGTGGGCTTCGAATACGGCTACTCGGTGGGCAACCCCGAGGCAATCGTGTTGTGGGAAGCGCAGTTCGGCGACTTCGTCAACGGCGCACAGTCGATCATCGACGAGTTCATCTCCTCCGGCGAGGCCAAGTGGGGCCAGCTCTCCGACGTGGTGCTGCTGCTGCCGCACGGCCACGAGGGACAGGGCCCCGACCACACGTCGGGCCGCATCGAGCGTTTCCTGCAGGTGTGCGCCGAGGGCTCGATGACCGTGGCAATGCCGTCGACCCCGGCGAACTACTTCCACCTGTTGCGCCGCCACGCCCTCGACGGCATCCACCGGCCGCTGATCGTCTTCACCCCGAAGTCGATGCTGCGCAACAAGGCTGCGGTCAGCGAGGTCAAGGACTTCACCGAGATCAAGTTCCGCTCGGTGCTCGAGGAGCCCACCTACGAGGAGGGCGTCGGTGACCGGTCCACGGTGAAGCGGGTGCTGCTCACCAGCGGCAAGATCTACTACGAGCTGGTGGCCCGCAAGGCCAAGGAGAAGCGCGACGACGTGGCCATCGTGCGCATCGAGCAGCTCTACCCGCTGCCGCGGCGCCGGCTCGCCGCCACACTCGACCAGTATCCCAATGTGTCCCAGTACTTCTGGGTCCAGGAGGAGCCGGCCAACCAGGGCGCATGGCCGACGTTCGGGCTGTCGCTGCCCGAACTCCTGCCGGAGAAGCTGACCGGGATCAAGCGCATCTCCCGGCGTGCGATGTCTGCGCCGTCCTCGGGTTCGTCGAAGGTGCACGCGGTCGAGCAGCAGGAGATCATCGACGAGGCGTTCGCGCCGTAACGGCACTCAACGTGAAAAGGTCGCGGGAATCGTCGACGATTCCCGCGACCTTCTTCACATCGGGGCTAGAACAGCCCGGGGAACGGCGACTCACCGTTGGCCAGTGAGGTGACCGCGCCCGGGCAGAACGCCGAGATGGCGAAGCCGGTGAACATGGTGGCCGGGCCGAGCGGACGCCCGATCGTCTCCGAGACCCGCCCGGCGACATCGGCGAGGTTCTGCCCTCCGTCGGCCAACATCGGGCACACCGACTGGCCCGCCGAGACGGCGTCGGCCGGGTTGATGGTGCCCAGACCCGAACCGTCCAGCGTGTTCAGGAAATCGGTGGCCGGATCGGCCTGGGCGGGGGCGGCGGCCAGCAGACCGGCGGACAGGACGGCACCGGCGGCAACCGCGAATCGCAAACGCATCATGATGGGGGCATCGCTGCGCGCGCGAGCATCGTTACACCCCGGCGCACAAACCGCACCATCAGTGGACCAAGACGATGCGTTCTGCCTCTGGTCATCGCGAGACGGTTGTCACATCATGGTCGGATGCGCCTGCTGACTGTCGATGACCGTGCCGTCCGGGTCCAGACAGCAGGTGATCGGGAGAGCACGCCGCTGCTCTTGCTGCACGGCATCTCCCGCAGCCTGGAGGACTGGTCCGAACAGGTGCAGCGACTGTCTCGGCGCTTCTACGTGATCGCGCCGGATCAGCCGGGTTTCGGGTTCTCGGCGCGCCGGGACGGACCCGCCGACCTGGCGGCCCTGGCCGACGGCGTGGCGGGCATCCTGGCCGAACTCGGTGAGACCCGGCCCTGCCACGTCATCGGCAATTCGCTCGGCGGTGCGGTCGCCATGCAGCTGCTGGCATCCCACCCCGACCGGGTCGCCAGCCTGACCCTGGTCAACAGCGCGGGTTTCGGCGCCGAGGTCACCCCGCTGCTGCGCATGTTGTCCCTGCCCGGTCTGGGGCGGTACGCCGCGACGCACAGCACCGCCGCCGGCGCCCGGCTGATGGAACGCCGGATCTTCGCCGATCCGGCACTGGCCACCCCCGAACGCATCGCGCATGCGCTGCGGATCGCCGCACAACCCGACACCGGCACGTTCCTGCTGGAGATCGCCAATCATCTCGGCACCACCCGCGGGGTTCGACCGCAATGGCGCGCGGAACTGTTGGCGTCCGTGGCCGCGCACCCCCGCCCCACCCTGCTGATCTGGGGCGACCGCGACCGGATCCTGCCCGCGACCCACCTCGAGGCGGCCCGGCGGCACTTCCCCGCCGCACAGGTCCACCTGTTCACCGACACCGGGCACATGCCGCAGATCGAGCGGCCCGACGAGTTCGCCGACCTGGTCACCGCATTCGTGGACAACGGGCCGACCCGGTCGGCGTCGGTACCGCCGGTAACGGCTAAGGTCGAACACAATCGAGCAACAGTTGGTCACGACAGGAGTGGGTGCATGGAGGGCTTCGCCGGGAAAGTTGCCGTCGTCACGGGGGCGGGATCGGGTATCGGGCAGGCGCTGGCCGTCGAACTCGGCCGCTCGGGCGCCAGTGTGGCGATCAGCGATGTCGACACCGAGGGACTGGCGGTCACCGAGGAACGCCTCAAGGCGATCGGTGTCCCGGTCAAGGCCGACCGTCTCGACGTGACAGAGCGCGAGGCCTTCGAGCTGTACGCCGACGCTGTCAAGGAGCATTTCGGCAAGGTCAACCAGATCTACAACAACGCCGGTATCGCGTTCAGTGGCGATATCGAGGTCAGCTCATACAAGGACATCGAGCGCGTGATGGATGTCGATTACTGGGGCGTCGTCAACGGCACCAAGTCCTTCCTGCCGCACCTGATCGCCTCCGGCGACGGGCATGTCGTCAACGTCTCCAGCGTGTTCGGGCTGTTCTCGGTGCCCGGTCAGGCCGCCTACAACTCGGCGAAGTTCGCCGTGCGCGGATTCACCGAGGCGCTGCGTCAGGAGATGGCGTTGGCCAAGCACCCGGTCAAGGTGACCTGCGTGCACCCGGGCGGCATCAAGACCGCGATCGCCCGCAATGCCACCGCCGCCGAAGGCATCGACGTCGCCGAGATGGCCAAGGCCTTCGACACCAAGCTCGCCAAGACCAGCCCGGAGAAGGCCGCCAAGATCATCCTGGAGGCGGTCCGCAAGGACCGCGCCCGGGTCCTCGTCGGCGCCGACGCCAAGGTCCTCGACGTCATCATCCGAATCACCGGTTCGGGCTACCAGCGCCTGTTCTCGTCGGTGGCCAAGGGGCTCATCCCGAAGTAATAGTGCCGACGTGCTCTAGCGGCCGAGCGGGTGGGCGTCCAGCCAGGCACCGGCCACCGCCCCCTGCTCGGCACCGCCGGCCACCTCGGCACGCATCTGCGCCAACGCATCGGTGTCGAGCACACCGGCGAGCTCGTTGACCGCCCGTAGCTGTGTCTGGCTCAAGGTGTTCCGGCGGAAAATGGGCACCACATTCTCGGCGCGGATCAGTGCCGTGCGGTCCGAGAGCATGGTCAGGTCCGCCGGGAAATCGGGGGCCGCCGCCGTCGTCCAGGCGGTGTCGATCTCACCGCTGCGCAGGGCCGCCCACAACACCTCGTCGTCCGGGAACTCCTCGGGCGCCGACGGCACACACGTGCCGAACGACTCCGGCACTGCAACCCCTTGCACCACACCTGGTTTCAACGATTCGCAGCGGCCGATCAGCGCGCTGAGGTCACCGACCCCCCAGCTGGCGGCGGTCTCTGCGGTCACCGCGACAACCGGCTTGTCCGAGGTGGCGTCGGCGTAGTCACCGGCACCGAGCCCCTCCGGCAGGGCCCCGATCATGGCGCGGTACACCTGCGCTGCCGACCGTGCCGCCGCATCCGGGGCGAAGCGCGCCAGCACGTCGCCGGTGAACGACGGCACCACGTCGACCGCGCCGGAATCCAGCGCCGCCAACGGATCCGGCGTGTCCCGCACATGCGCCGGACTGCCGTAGTAGCGCAGCGCCGCGGCATACAGATGCGCCAGCAGCGTCGACTGCCCGTCGGCTCCGACCGACACCGACGGCGGCGGTGGCGCCTGCCCACCGCACCCGGCGATCAGCAGCGCGACGAGCGCGATCGCCAGCCGGCGCATCTGGCTGTGCAAGTTCCCGGGCCGCTTCGCTCCTGCGGGCCGAATCAGACGCCGGAGGCTTCCGCGACCGCGGCCGCGACGGCGGGGCCCACCCGCGGGTCCAGCGCGCTGGGCACGATGTGGTCGACCGCGAGATCATCGCCGACCACCGAGAAGATCGCATGCGCGGCAGCGACTTTCATCTCCTCGGTGATACGGCGAGCGCCGGCGTCCAGCGCGCCCCGGAACACACCGGGGAAGGCCAGCACATTGTTGATCTGGTTCGGGAAGTCGCTGCGCCCGGTGGCCACCACCGCGGCGTACTTGCGCGCGGCATCGGGGTGAATCTCGGGATCGGGGTTCGACAGCGCGAACACGATGCCGCCCGGCGCCATCGACGCGATGAGCTGCTCGGGCACCAAACCTGCCGACACCCCGAGGAACACATCGGCACCGTGCAGTGCCTCCGCCGCCCCGCCGGTGAGCCCGCGCGGATTGGTGCGCTGGGCCAGCTCGGCCTTGAAGGAGTTCAGGTCGCTGCGACCGCTCTCGACGATGCCCTTGCTGTCCAGCACGACGATGTCGGTGACCCCACTGTTGAGCAGGATGTTGGTGCAGGCGACACCGGCGGCGCCGGCACCGGACACCACGACCTTCAGGTCGTGGATCTCGCGCTCGAGCACCTTGACCGCCCCCAACAGCGCGGCGAGCACCACGATCGCGGTGCCGTGCTGATCGTCATGCATGACCGGGCAGTCCAGCGCCTCGATCACGCGCCGCTCGATCTCGAAGCAGCGCGGCGCGGAGATGTCCTCCAGGTTCACCGCACCGAAGGTCGGGCGCAGCCGGATCAGGGTCTCGACGATCTCGTCGGGATCCTTGGTATCCAGCACGATCGGGATGGAGTTCAGTCCGCCGAACGTCTTGAACAGCGCGCTCTTGCCCTCCATGACCGGGAGCGAGGCCGCGGGACCGATATCGCCGAGTCCCAGCACCGCGCTGCCATCGCTGACCACCGCCACCAGGCGGTTTGCCCAGGTGTACTTCTTGGCCAGCGTCACATCAGCGGCGATGGCGCGGCTGACCTGAGCGACGCCCGGGGTGTAGGCGATGGACAGCGCACGCTGGGTATCCAGCGGTGCCTTCAGCTCGACCGAGAGTTTGCCACCCTCGTGGGCCGCGAAGATCTCCGCGTCATCAATGACAACCTGTGGGGTCTTTACCAATTCCGACACGGGCGTCACGTTACTTCACCCAAGGAACTCACAGGCACCGGTTCCCTGCGCGTGAGAGGTTGGAAACGTGACTGACGAGTAACATTCGGCCACGGGGCACGCCCTCGTACCCCCAGATGATGGAGGTCGCGATGCCGTCTTTCCGCCCCCTGCCACCGTCGATGTTGAGGCCGGCGGGACGCCGGGTCGCCACCGCTCCGGACGCCTCCGGGATCCACGTGCCGGTCTCGCAGGCGATGGTCGACTGCGGCGTGTACTGCGAGGGAACCCGGTTACCGGGCAAGTACACCCACGCGGCCGCGCTGAACAAGGTGCACGAGATCGAGGCCGCCGGCGGCAGCGCATTCGTCTGGATCGGCCTGCACGAACCCGACCAGCATCAGATGGAGGCCGTGGCCGAGGTGTTCGGTCTGCACGAGCTGGCCGTCGAGGACGCGGTGCACGCCCACCAGCGCCCCAAGCTGGAACGCTACGACGACACGCTGTTCCTGGTGCTCAAGACGGTCAAGTACGTGGCGCACGACTCGGTGGCCATGACCCGCGAGATCGTCGAGACCGGCGAGATCATGGTGTTCGTCGGCGCCGATTTCGTGGTCACGGTTCGCCACGGCGAGCACGGTGGACTCGCCACGGTGCGCAAGCACATCGACACCACCCCGACGAGCTGCAAGCTGGGCCCCTACGCCGTCATGCACGCCATCGCCGACCATGTCGTCGACGACTACCTCGACGTCACCGACCTCGTCGAGACGGATATCGACGCCATGGAGGAGAACGTCTTCTCCCCCAACAGCGCCACCGAGATCGAGCACATCTATCTGATGAAGCGCGAGGTGGTCGAGCTCCGCCGGGCGGTCAGCCCGCTGGCCACCGACCTGCAGCGCATCACCACCGATCACAATGACCTGATCTCCAAGGAGGTCAGGCGCTACATGCGCGACGTGCTCGACCACACGATCAAGGCGGCCGACCGCATCGAGGGCTACGACGAGGTGCTCAGCTCGTTGGTGCAGGCCGCCGTCGGCAAGGTCTCCATGCAGCAGAACACCGATATGCGCAAGATTTCGGCCTGGGTGGCCATCGCCGCGGTGCCGACCGCGATGGCCGGCATCTACGGCATGAACTTCGAGCACATGCCCGAGCTCAAGGCCACCTGGGGCTACCCGACGGTGCTGCTGGTGATGCTCACGGTGTGCACGCTGTTGTACCGGACGTTCCGGCACAACCACTGGCTCTGATCTCACCCTCGCCGAAATTGCATTCCAGACGCAGAAGTGCGAGTGCCGCCCGTCTGGAATGCTGTTTCGGCGATCAGGGGTGCGGGGTCTAGGACGGCTGCGATGCGCGCCGGTTCGCATCGAGCACGTCCACCCCGTCGCTGCGCCACGCCTCGCGCATCGCCTCGGCGCCCTTGAGGCGCACCCAGGCCGCCTCGGTCGGGGTGATCGGGGTGGCCTGCAGAATCCTGACGTCCGAAAGCGGGTCCGCCAACGCGACATCCTCGATATCGCTGGGGCCCAACAGGAATGCGGTGAACGGCGCGCCCTCGAACAGCGGACCGCTCAGGTCGATCAACGCGTCGGGCTCCAGCACCAGCCCCTCCACCGACGGCGCGGCCGCCAGCACCGCGATCGAGCGGGCCAGACCCGCCGGACTGGGCGGGCGCAGGGACACCACCACCTCGGCCCGGGGCCCCTGCTGGGTGTCGGTGACGAACTCGGTCGGATCCACCATCGGGTAGCGCGAACAGCCCAGTGAGACAAAGTGGTTGACGCCCTCAGCGTCGGGACCGTAACGCAGCACGGAGATCCGCTCCGCACCGAGGAAGGTGACATTCGCCTCGGCCGGCTCGCCGAGCACACCGGCCGCGGTGAAGTGCGCTTGCAGGCGGCCGCGCACCTCGGCCGGGACGTCGACCACTAGCCGGCGGGCGGGATCGACAGATTCACCCCGGTGTCACCGTCGAAGATGATCAGCTTGGAGGTGTCCACCGCCAGCTCCGCCTTCTTACCGGCGGACACCTTCGAGTCGGCCGAAACCCTTGCCACGAACTCGTTTTCGCCGGCACCGGATTCGGCGGCCAGTTCGGCGAGCCGAGCCGACTTCGCACCGGACCCCTCGATGCGGAAATGCAGATACTTGTCGGCGCCCAGGGACTCCACCAGATCGACGTCCACCTCGAAGGTGAGCCCCTTGATGCGGGTGTAGGAGTCCACCAGCGCGGCGTCGTCGAAATGCTCGGGTCGCAGCCCGGCGATCACGTTGGTCGGCTTGGGATGCTGCCCCAGGATCCGCTGCGCCTCATCGGTGAGCACCACCTCGTCACCGAACGGCAGCTTGATGCCGCCGTCGGTCAGCGTCGCCGGGAAGAAGTTCATCCCCGGCGACCCGATGAAACCGGCGACGAAGAGATTCGCCGGGGTGGTGTACAGCTCCTCGGGGGTGCCGATCTGCTGGGCCACACCGGCCAGCATCACCACGACGCGGTCCCCCAGCGTCATCGCCTCGGTCTGGTCGTGGGTGACATACACCGTGGTGGTGCCCAGCCGGCTCTGCAGCCGCGCGATCTCGGTGCGCATCTGCACGCGCAGCTTGGCGTCCAGGTTGGATAGCGGCTCGTCCATCAGGAACGCCTTGGGATTACGGACGATCGCCCGGCCCATCGCCACCCGCTGGCGCTGACCGCCGGACAGCTGCCCGGGCTTGCGGTCCAGCAGTGCGGCCAGGTCCAGGATCTTGGCGGTCTCGTCGACCTTGCGGGCGATCTCGTCCTTGCCGACCTTGGCCAGCGTCAGGGGAAACGCGATGTTCTGGCGCACGGTCATATGCGGGTACAGCGCATAGGACTGGAACACCATGGCGATGTCGCGGTCCTTGGGCGCCCTGTCGTTGACCCGCTCCCCGCCGATGCGCAACTCCCCGGAGCTGATGTCCTCCAGGCCCGCAATCATGTTCAGGGTGGTCGACTTCCCGCAGCCCGACGGTCCGACCAGGATGATGAACTCGCCGTCGGCGATGGTCAGCGACAGGTTCTTCACCGCCGCGGCACCGTTGGCGTAGCTCTTCGTGACGTTCTCCAGCACGATCTCGGCCATGAATTACCCCTTCACCGCGCCGGAGGTCAACCCGGCCACGATCCGTCGCTGAAATATGAGCACAAAGATGATGATCGGGACGGTGATGACCATCGCCCCCGCTGCGATCGACCCGGTCGGCTCCTCGAACTGTGAGCTACCGGTGAAATTGGCGATGGCCACCGGGGCGGTGATCGCCCGCTCCGTGGCGGTCAACGACAACGCGAGCAGCAGGTCGTTCCACGCGAAGATGAACACCAGGATGCCCGCGGTGACGATGCCCGGCGCGGCCAGCGGCGCGATCACCTTGCGGAAGGCCTGCCCCGGGGTGGCGCCGTCCATCTTGGCCGCCTTCTCCAGATCCCACGGGATCTCCTTGAAGAACGCACTCATGGTGTAGATCGCCAGCGGCAGCGCGAACGTGATGTAAGGAATGATGAGTCCCGGCCAGGTGTCGAAGAGCCCGAGCCGGCGTTCGATGTTGAAGATCGGCGTCACCAGCGAGATCTGCGGGAACATCGCGATCAGCAGGGCCACGCCGACCAGAACCTTCTTGCCGGGGAAGGCCAGTCGCGCGATCGCGTAGGCCGCCATCCCACCGATGACGACGGCGATCAACGTGGTGATCAGACCGATGCCGATCGAGTTGACCAGCGCCGAGGTGAAGATGTTGCCCTCGAAGATGGCCTTGTAGTTGTCGAAGGTGATCTCCGACGGAATGAGCTTGCCGTCCTTGACCGTCGACGTCGGCTTCAGCGACAGGGACAGGATCCACAGCACCGGGAACAAGGCGTACAGCACGACGATGACGTTGACGACAGCCCAACCCGTCGCGCGGCGGGCACCCACGTTCTCCGCCATCTAGCGGCCCTCCTCGTCCGCGCCGGGTGCCGAGGCACCGAAGATCTTGATGAAGATGAAGGCGATCACCGCGACGCACAGGAAGATCAGCACGCTGATGGCCGAACCCAGCCCCAGGTTGAACGCCTTGAACAGGTTGTCGTAACCGAGGATCGAGACCGAACCGGTGTCGTTCGCACCGCCGGTCAGCACGTAGATGTTGTCGAAGATGCGGAACGCGTCCAGGGTGCGGAACAGCAATGCCACCAGGATTGCGGGTTTGATCAGCGGGATGATGATCTTGGTCAACCGCTTCCATCCGCCGGCTCCGTCGACCTGCGCCGCATTGAGCAGGTCCTGGGGCACCAGCGCCAGACCGGCCAACAACAGCAGCGCCATGAACGGCGTCGTCTTCCACACCTCGGCGAGCACCACGATGGCCAGCGACGGAAGCTGTTCGGTCAGCGGCGCGCTGCCGGTCGGCAGCAGGTTGGCCAGATACCCGGTGCCGGGCGTCCACGCGTAGTACCAGCTGTAGGAGGCCGCCACCGTCACGATGCCGTAGGGCACCAGAATGGCGGTGCGCACCACGCCTTTGCCGAAGATGGTGCGGTGCATGACCAGTGCGAGCGCCATGCCGAGCACGAACTCGATGGCCACCGAGACGATGGTGACACCCAGCGTCACCGCGAACGCCGTCCACCAGTAGCGGTCGGAAAGGATGGTGACGTAGTTGTCGATACCGACGAACTCGACGTCATCGGGGGCGGCCAGGTTGTAGCGCTGCAGGCTGAGCCAGACGGCGTAGACGATCGGGTAGGCCGTCACCGCCAGCATCAGGAAGACCGCCGGGCTGATCAACCAGAAGGCCAACCGCCGCTGCGAGGCGAGGTCATCCGTCTGCGTGTTCGTCACGCGGCCACCTCGCCCGATCGGATGCCGCGTTCAGCGCCGTCGGTTCGCTCGCAAGCATCGCTCACGGGATCAGCCCCTTGCCGTCGATGGCCTTCTGTACCTGTTCGGCCAGTTCGTCCGCGGTGCGCTCGGGATCGATGTCGGTGATCGGCGCCAGGGTGGCCGAGATCCGGGTCGAGACCGACTGGTACACCGGCGTGGCCGGCCGCACCGCGGCGTTGGTGAGTTGCTGTCGGATGATCTCGTACTGCGGGTACTTCTTCTGGAATTCCGGGTCGTCGTAGAGCGAGGCCCGCACCGCGGGCAGCCCGCCCTCCACCGAGGTGTAACGCTGGTTGTCGACGTTGCGCAGGCAGCGGATGGCCTCGAAGGCCTCGGCCTTGTGCTGGGTGTTCTTCCCGACCGCCAGGTTGAGCCCACCCAGAGTCACCCGCGCCGACTCGCCGTCCCGCACACCCGGGTACGGCGCGAAACCGAAGACCTTCTTGCTGGCGTCGTATGCGGTGTTGAACTGTTCGTCGGTGGGCGAGAAGCTCCCCGCGTCGTTGATCGCACCGGCCAGTGCGGGATCCTCGTTGAGCGGTAGGAACGCGACGCCACCCTTGACGGCGTTCTCCAGCATGGACGGCAGCACGAACGGCCAGTTGACCTCGAGCGCGGCTTTGCCCTGTTCCAGCGCCAGGCGCGCGGTGCCCTCGTCGGTCTGGGTGATCGACGGGTCCGCACCGGGTGCGGTGGCAACGTCTTTGATGATCTGCAGCGCCTTGACGGTCGCCGCCCGGTGCTCGGCGGTGTCGGTCAGTGTGACGGTCTTGCCGTCGTCGGAGAGCACCTGACCCCCGGCACTTTCCAGCAGCGTGTTGAACCACACGACCAGACCTTCGTACTGCTTGCCCTGCACCGCGATCCAGCTGGGTCCCCCCGCGGCGTACTGACGCTTCGCCTCGGCCACCATCTGATCCCAGTTCGCCGGCGGCGCGGGCATCAAATCTGCGCGGTACCAGAGCAATTGAGTGTTCGTCGTGATCGGCGCCGCGTACAGCTTGTCCTGCCACTTGGCGGTCTCCAACGGGCCCGGCAAGGTGTTGGCGGCGGCATCGGATTCGGCCTGGCCCGCGGGGTCGTCGGACAACGGCAACGCCCAACCGGCTTCGGCGAATTCGGCCGTCCACACCACATCGAGTGCCATCACATCGAGTGATTTGTCGTTGCCGGTGAGCCGGCGGGCCAACTGCAGGCGCTGGTCGTCGGCCCCCTTGGGCAACGAAACCTGCTTGATGGTGAACCGTCCACCGAGCTGCTCATTGCACTTCTCGGCGACCGCCGTGAAGGTTGCCATCTCGTTGGCCGGTGTGTAGTAGCTGATGACGATGCCGTTCTGGGCCTCACCACACGCCGTGACCACCGAACCGACCGTCAGCGCGGCCATCACCCCGGCGCAGAGTCGTCGCTTCAGCACTTCCGGCCTCCGTCTGCGTTGATGGCACCGCCGGAGCGGCTCCGGGCGAGAACGTCCCGCGGGGCAAACCTAGGGCTACAAGCGCGGAATATGCAACCGTTTCCCGGGCGCGTCGCCCATCAGATCGTCAAGCGCGCCAGCAGATCCCGCCCCTGCTCTGCGCTTTGCGGATCACAGAGCACGTCGTAACGGCCCGCCACGAGCTGCATGGTGGAGCTGAAATCTCTTGTGCCACGGGCCATCGCGTACGGAACGGCCGAGGTGATGAGGCCGAAGAAGACACCCGCGATCAGGCCGGTGGCCAGTGCGCCCCACGGACTCGGGCTGAAGAAGCCCAGGATCAGCCCGATGAACAAGCCCAGCCAGGCACCCGAGAGCACCCCGCCGCCGAGCACCTTCGGCCACGACAACCGGCCGGTCACCCGCTCGACCTGCATCAGATCGACGCCGACGATGGTGACCTGCTGCACCGGGAACTGTTGATCGGAGAGGTAATCCACCGCCCGTTGGGCCTCGGCGTAGGTGGGGTACGCCCCGATCGGCCAGCCCTTCGGCGGGGTCGGCAGTGCGGATGGGCCACGCGAGCCGGGTCGGCCCACGGGGTCGTTGCCGGGCTGGAGGGGACCGGTCATGGCTACTCGTTCTCCTTCGTTCGCGTCAGCGCTCCACGACCTGTGCAGACGGGTACGCGTCCTTCGGGTTCGATGCCACAACCCTAGCCCCCGAACGGTGCCGGCGCGCCAGTGCCCCGCACTGGCAATCACCCCGGGTACCAGCACGTACGCTAAGTTTGACGGATGACCGATCCGGGTGAGAACGCAGGGGCAACGCCACCATCGGACGGCGGTTCCGGTACCGAACCGACCACGGCAGGCGGTGCCTCCGAGCCGACCTCCGCCGGTTACGAGGCGCCCCCGATCGAGCAATCCCCCGCCGAACCCACCCCGCCGACGACGCCCGCTTACCCGGACTATTCGCCGCCACCGGCCTACGGCGGTTACCCGCCGCCCGCTTTCCCGCCGCCGGACTATGCGTCCACCGGCTACCCGCCACCGCCCCCGGGCTTCGGGGCACCCCAGGGCGCACCCCCGCCCGCGGGTTATCCGCCGGCGCCGCCCTACGGCGCATCCCCGTACGGCGGGCCGCCGCCGGGCTACCCGCCGCCGTACGGCTCCATGCCCGGCTACGGGGGCTACGGACCGGCACCACAGCCGGGGACGAACTCCCTGGCCATCGGCTCGCTGATCGCCTCCCTCGCCGGAGTCCTCTGCGGGATCGGCTCGATCATCGGCATCGTGCTCGGCATCGTCGCGCTCAACCAGATCAAGCAGAACCACCAGGGCGGCCACGGACTCGCGGTGGCGGGCATCGCGGTCGGCGCGCTGACGCTGGTGTTCAGCTTCATCATCGCCGTCGCGGTGCTGTGAGCGAGGGCCCTGCGCAGCCGCCCGCGGGCGAGCCGAACCCGGCGTGGGACTACCCCGCCGATCCGGGTCTGCCGCCGCCGATCTACCCCGGACCGCCCGCCGGCTTCCCCGGCGCACCCGGCTACCCGCCGCCCGGATATCCCGGCTACCCCGGCGCCCCGGTGTTCTACGACCCGTACCGGCCGGCGAAACCCCCCGGAACCAACGGCAAGGCGGTCGGCGCGCTGGTCGCCGCCCTCGTCGGGCTGTTGTTCTGCGGGGTGCCGTCGGTGGTGGGGCTGGTGCTCGGCGTCATCGCGATGCGCGAGACCAAACGCACCGGCCAGGACGGCTACGGGCTGGCCCTGGCCGGGACCGTCATCGGCGGGCTGGTCACCGCCGGCCTGGTCCTGATGATCCTGCTGTGGATCGGCGTCGTCGCCAGCGGCTTCACCCTGGTTTAGCTCTGCGAAGACCCCGTGGGCGGCCGGTAGGGCTCACCGGTGCGGACCATCCCGGCGGCGCGGCCCTTACCCGCGACCACCAGCGCCATCTTGCGGCTGGCCTCGTCGATCATCTCGTCGCCGAGCATCACCGCCCCGCGGGCTCCACCGGCCGCCGAGGTGTGCCACTCGTAGGCATCCAGGATCAGCTCTGCGTGGTCGTAGTCGGCCTGCCGCGGGCTGAACAGCTCGTTGCCCGCGGTGATCTGGTCCGGGTGCAGCACCCATTTCCCGTCGTAGCCGAGCGCAGCCGACCGGCCGGCCACCCGGCGGAACCCCTCGACATCGCGCACCTTCACATATGGCCCGTCGATGGCGTTGAGACCGTGGGCGCGGGCGGCCACCAGGATGCGCATCAGCACGTGGTGGTGGGCGTCGCCGAGGTCGTACCCCTCGGGCTGCCCGCCGACCTCCAGGGTGCGCATGTTGAGGCTGGCCGCCATGTCGCCGGGGCCGAGCACCAAGGCCTGCACGCGCGGCGCGGCGGCGATGGCGTCGATATTCGTCAGGCCCTGGGCATTCTCGATCTGCGGCTCGATACCGATGCGGCCCACCGGCAGTCCATGGGTCTGCTCCAGCTGGGTGAGCAGCATGTCCAGCGCATGCACATGGGTGGCGTCGGGCACCTTGGGCAGCACGATGATGTCCAGCACCGACCCGGCGCGGGCCACCTCGGTCACCACCTCGATGACGTCGGCGTGGGTCCATGGCGTCGTCCAGTCGTTGACGCGCACCCCTTTGAGCGACGAGCCGTTCCAGCCGGGCCCGGCCAGTGCGGCGGCAACCCGGGTCCGGGCGGCCGCCTTCGCATCGGGGGCCACCGCGTCCTCGAGATCCAGGAACACCTGGTCGGCCGCCAGGGTCTTGGCCTTCTCGATCATTTTGTCGCTGCTGCCCGGAACCGACAGACACGTTCGTCGGGGGCGATACCTGTTGTCCACGCCCCCAGTCTCTACGCTTTGACTCATGGCGGCGGTTACCCGGGTATATGCAGCCCGGCTGGCGGGCATGGTCGTCCTCGGCCCGGACGGCGAGTCGATCGGCCGTGTCCGCGATGTGGTGGTCAGCATCAGCATCGTTCGCCAGCAGCCCCGCGTGCTCGGACTTGTGGTCGAATTGCTCACCCGCAGAAGAATTTTCGTGCCCATCCTGCGGGTGACCGCCATCGAGCCCAGCGCCGTCACGCTGACCACCGGCAATGTCTCGTTACGCCGGTTCTCCCAGCGCCCCGGTGAGGTGCTGGCGCTGGGCCAAGTGCTGGAGACCCGGGTACGGGTCGATGACCCCGACCTCGAGCAGCTCGCCGGCCAGGATGTGATCGTCGTCGATCTCGGCATCGAGCAGACCCGTACCCGCGACTGGATGGTCACGAAAGTGGCGGTGCGCACCCAGCGCCGGCTCGGTCGCCGCAGCAACATCCATGTCGTGGACTGGAAACATGTGCAGGGCCTGACCCCGTCCGGATTGGCCATGCCCGACCAGGGTGTCGCGCAGTTGCTCGAGCAGTTCCAGGGGCAGCGTCCGATCGAGGTCGCCGACGCCGTCCGCGAGTTGCCGGCCAAACGGCGCTTCGAGGTGGTCAACGCCCTCGATGACGAACGTCTGGCCGACGTGCTCCAGGAACTGCCCGAGGACGAGCAGGTGGCCGTGCTGCGGCAGCTGAAGACCGAACGTGCCGCCGATGTCCTGGAGGCGATGGATCCCGACGACGCCGCCGACCTGCTGGGGTCGATGGCGCCGGCCGATGCCGAGCAGTTCCTGCGCCGGATGGATCCGGAGGACTCCGAGGATGTGCGGCGGCTACTGAGTCATTCGCCGAACACGGCCGGCGGTCTGATGACCTCCGAGCCGGTCGTGTTGGCCCCGGACACCACGGTCGCCGAGGCGTTGGCCCGGGTCCGGGACCCCGACCTGACGCCGGCACTGGCCTCGCTGGTGTTCGTGGTGCGACCCCCGACCGCGACCCCGACCGGGCGCTATCTGGGCTGCGTACATCTGCAGCGGCTGCTGCGTGAGCCGCCCGCCGCGCTGGTCAGCGGCATCGTGGACAAGGACCTGCCCAGCCTGCGTCCCGAAGAACCGCTCGGCGCGCTGACCCGGTACTTCGCCGCTTACAACCTGGTGTGCGGGCCGGTGGTCGACGAGGAGAACCATCTGCTCGGCGCGGTGTCCGTCGACGATGTGCTCGACCACCTGCTGCCCGATGACTGGCGTGAGCGCGAAGCCGAGTCCCTGATCGTCACCACGGAGAAGTCGACGTGAGCGACAGGATCGACACGCCGCGGGATTCGCGCCGCTGGCTCACCCCGCAGTTCGACGTCGAGGCCGCGGGCCGCTTCGGCGAGTCGTTCGCGCGGTTCCTGGGCACCGGGCGTTACCTGGCGATCCAGACGGTTTTTGTGATCGTCTGGATCCTGTTGAACCTGTTCGCGGTCACGCTGCAGTGGGATCCGTACCCGTTCATCCTGCTGAACCTGGCCTTCTCCACTCAGGCGGCCTACGCCGCGCCGTTGATCCTGCTGGCGCAGAATCGCCAGGAGAACCGGGACCGGGTGGCCCTGGAAGAGGACCGCCGCCGGGCGCAGCAAACCAAGGCCGATACCGAATACCTGGCCCGCGAACTGGCCGCGCTGCGGCTCGCGGTCGGCGAGGTGGCCACCCGCGACTATCTGCGCCGCGAACTCGAGGAACTCCGGGAGATGCTGGTCGAACTGGTGCCACCCAAACCGAAGAAGAACAAGGGCAAGCGGGCCACCGCGGCGGACGTCGCGCCCGACGAGCCGACCGACGACGCCGAGCAGACGCCGGGCCAGTGAACATCGGTTGCCGCCAATGCCGCACCATGACGACGTGGGACTGGGTATGGTGACCAGGTTCACAAACGGTCGGGTACCGCACATCTAGGACGGTTGAGTGGTCAAAGGGGGAGCCTCCGCCCTCGCTGCAGCGCGGCACGGAGCGGAGCGACTGATGCGGACGGTGGCTGATTCTGCTCCCAGCACACGCGGGTTGACGGGGATCGCCATCCTCACCCCACTGGTGCTGACCCTGGGTGTGGGTGCCTCCTCGCCGATCGTCAAGCCGGTGCTGGAGACCACCGTGACGCCGCTCGCGGCGGTCGTGGACACCCCCGACCGCGATGCCGGTGTCACCGTGGTGGCCGCGGCAAAGGCCCCGCGCCCGTTCCAGACCGCGGGCTCGGCGCTGTCGGCTCCCCCGCCGGCCGCCGTGGTGAATGCCCCCGGCAACCTTCGCATTCCGACGGTCGCGCTGAACGCCTACCGCAACGCCGAACGGATGATGGCCTCTGCCGCGCCGAACTGCGGGATGAGCTGGAACCTGCTGGCCGGTATCGGTCGCATCGAGTCGATGCACGCCAACGGCGGCGCCACCGATGTCAACGGCACCGCCGCAAAACCGATCCTCGGGCCCGCCCTGGACGGCACGCTGCCGGGCAACGAGGTGATCGTCCAGAGCCGCAACAACGATCGAGTCACCTACGCCCGGGCGATGGGCCCGATGCAGTTCCTGCCGGGCACCTGGTCGCGGTATGCCTCCGACGGCAACGGTGACGGCAAGGCCGAGGTGCAGAACCTGTACGACGCGACGCTCGCCGCGGCGCGTTACCTGTGCAGCGGTGGCCTGAACATGCGCGATCAGAGCCAGGTGATGTCCGCGATCCTGCGCTACAACAATTCGGTCGCCTACGCCCGCAACGTGCTGGGCTGGGCCGCCGCGTACGCCACGGGCGTGGTCCCGGTGAATCTGCCGCCGATCACCGGACCGGTGCCCGCCCTGGGCATGGGCAATGTGCACCTGGACACCGAACCCGAAGGCCTCGGGCCCGGCCTGCCGCTCAACGCGCTCGGCTTGCCCTCGACCGATCCGATGGCCGTGATGCCCTTCTTCGACCTCGGCCGCGCCGATGTGGCCGACCGCCTGCCCGTGCCGCCCGGGCCCGGTTCGCCCACGGCCGTGCCGAGCTGCGCCGTGTTCTGTATCGGGCAGAACACCCCGGCTCCGGCCGCGCCCGTCAATCCGTTCGCCCCACCGCCGGCCGCGCCGTTCAACCCGTTCGCCCCACCGCCGCCGGCCGCCGCGCCACCGGCACCGTTCAACCCGTTCGCCCCACCGCCGCCGGCCGCGGTGGCTCCGGCGGTGCCCGCGCCGCTGGGCCCCCCACCCGGCCCCGCGGCCTGAGCGTCCCACCCGGCCCCGCGGCCTGAGCGTCCCACCCGGCCCCGCGGCCTGAGCGTCCTACCCGGCCCGGCGCCCGGTTGGCCGGTCATCGCGGCCTAGACTCGCGGGTGATGTCTGCAACTGATTCCGACCTGCAAGCAGCGGTGCGCGCCGCGCTCGGCAAGGTCGTCGACCCCGAACTGCGCCGCCCGATCACCGAGGTGGGCATGGTCAAAGCCGTCACCATCGACGCCGACGCCGGTGTGCACGTCGAGGTGTACCTGACCACCGCGGCCTGCCCCAAGAAGACCGAGATCATCGATAAGGTCACTGCGGCGGTCACCGACGTCCCGGGCACCGGCGCGGTCAAGGTCACCCTCGACGTGATGAACGACGAGCAGCGCGCCGAGCTGCGCAAGCTGCTGCGCGGCGACTCCCGCGAACCGGTCATCCCGTTCGCCCAGCCCAACTCACTGACCCGGGTGTACGCGGTGGCCTCCGGTAAGGGTGGCGTCGGGAAGTCCAGCGTCACCGTGAATCTCGCGGCGGCCATGGCCGCCCGCGGCCTGTCGGTGGGCGTGCTGGACGCCGACATCTACGGCCATTCGGTGCCCCGGATGATGGGTGTGGTGGATCGGCCCACCCAGGTCGACTCGATGATCCTGCCGCCGATCGCCCATGACGTGAAGGTCATCTCGATCGCCATGTTCACCCAGGGCAACACCCCGGTGGTGTGGCGCGGACCGATGCTGCACCGCGCGCTGCAGCAGTTCCTGGCCGATGTGTACTGGGGCGACCTGGACGTGCTGCTGCTCGACCTGCCGCCGGGCACCGGCGATATCGCCATCTCGGTGTCCCAGCTCATCCCGGGTGCGGAGATCCTGGTGGTCACCACCCCGCAGTCGGCGGCCGCCGAGGTCGCCGAACGGGCCGGCGCGATCGCCCTGCAGACCCGCCAGCGCATCGTCGGTGTGGTGGAGAACATGGCCGGCCTGACCCTGCCCGACGGCACCGTGATGGACATCTTCGGGTCCGGCGGCGGCGCCCAGGTGTCCGCGTCGCTGACCCGGTCGGTGGGTGCCGATGTGCCGCTGTTGGGTCAGATTCCGCTGGAACCGAGCCTGGTGGCCGCCGGGGATTCCGGAGTCCCCTTGGTGTTGTCGGCACCGGATTCACCCGCGGCCAAGGAACTGCGCAAGGTCGCCGACGCCCTCGGGGCGCGCAAGCGTGGCCTGGCCGGGATGTCGCTGGGACTGGACCCGGCGGGCCGCTAGGTCGCGTCGCTGTCGAAGCGGGTGCCGCCGGGCGGTTCGCCGCCGCCGGGCGGCGTCGGATCGGCGGCGGGTTTGGGCGCGTCCGGGGATACCGGTTTGACCGGCTTGTCGAAGTTCCCGGTCAGGAAAGAGTCGTCCCCGTCGAGCAGGTGTTTGGTCAGTGCCGCCCGCGGTGTCATCCCGCGCAGCTTCTGCAGCTCGCTCAGCGGCTCGCGCAGATCCTCGAACTCCGGCCCCAGATCCTGACGCAGCTGACTGGTGGCCCCGCTGAGGTACTCACGCACCTGACGGACCGCGCCGGAGGTCCAGCGGATCGCTCCGGGCAGCCGTTCGGGGCCGAGGATGACCAGGCCGGCCACCACCAGCAGCAGCATCTCGCCCCAGCCGACGTTGGCGAACATTTAGGGTGCGCCGTCGCCGATCGGGGTGACGGTCAGGGTGACCCGGCGACCGTCGCGAACGACCTCGATGGGAGCGGGCTCGCCGATCTTGAGCTGACGCACGGCGACCACGAAGCCGTCGGCATCGGCGACATCGCGGTCCCCGACCTTGACCACCACATCGTTCTCCAGGATCCCGGCCCGTTCCGCGGGTCCGCCGACCTTGACGTCGGCGATCTGCGCGCCGGAGGCCAGGTCGTTGCTGGCCGAGCGGGCGGTCAGGCCGAGGGTCGGATGGGAGATCCTGCCGGCCTCGATCAGCTTCTGCGCCACATCCTTGACCTCGTTGACCGGGATCGCGAAGCCCAGACCGCTGGCGCTGTCGGACAGTGATTTGCCCGCGGTGTTGATGCCGATGACCTCGGCAGCCATGTTGATCAGTGGGCCACCGGAGTTGCCGTGGTTGATCGAGGCGTCGGTCTGCACACCGTCGATGACGGTGTCGGTGTCGGAGCCGTCGCCCGACAGCGCCAACGGGCGGTGCAGCGCGCTGATGATGCCGTGGGTGACGGTGCTGCGCAGGCCCAGCGGGGCGCCCGCCGCAATCACCTGCTCACCGACCTGGAGTTTCTCCGAGTCGCCCAGTTTCGCGACGCTGAGGTTGTCGACGTTGTCGACCTTGATCACGGCCAGATCGGTTTTGGGGTCACGGCCGACGAGGTTGGCCGGGACTTCCTTGCCGTCGTTGAACACGACCGTCATCTTGTACTTGCTCGGGTTGATCGCCGCTTCGGAGATGACGTGGTTGTTCGTCACGATGTAGCCGCGCCCGTCGATCACCACACCGGAGCCCTGCGAGCCCTCTTGATCGCTGGTGGCTTCGATGGTGACCACCGAATCGGCCACGGCGGCAGCAACTTCGGCGAACTGGCCGGCGGGCTCGGCCGGCCGGTCGCTGGTCTCCAGGGTGACCTTGGAGGTGGTGAAGGCCTCCACCACCTCGGCGGTCTTGCGGCCGACGACACCGCCGAGCGCCCCGATGACGAGCGCGATGATCGCCAGGATCACCAGCGCGGTGACCGAGACCTTGCGGCCGAAGAGCACATCGCGGACGCCGAGCTTGCCCTGCGGCGCCGCAACGACGACGGGCGCACTCGGTGCGGCCGCCGGGGCGCCCAGCGCTGCTGCGGCGGACGGGTCGCGCCACGGATCGTCGACGTCGTCGGCGTCGGTATCGCGTTCGGCATCCAAGGCGCCGGCGTCGGCGGGGTGGCGCTGCAGCGAATCGCCACCGGGGTACGGACGTCCGAAGGCCTCGGCCAGGACCGGGTCCGGCGACAGGTTCTTCGGGGTGTACTCGCCCTGGTCGCGGTGATTGTCGGCACCGAGGAACGAGCCGGACACCCCGTTGGGGCGGCCGAAGGCGCGTTGGGAGGCGGGGTCGACCGGCGGACGAGAAACCGGACGGGGGGCAAGACGCGGGTTGGCACCCGATTGGTCCTGATTGGTCACCCGTGCATCACTCCCGGCTCAAGCGCGCACCCTCGACGGCACCCGCGACTGATCGTGTTCGTCTCAACCCTACCGGCGCTTGCGGCGGGCGCGACCTGCGCCTTCGGCAATGTCGGCAGGCGCTTCCCCGGCGGCGGGGATCTCGGGATCGCGCTCGGGTATCTGGGACAGCAGACCCAGCAGCGAATTGGGCATCGCGATCGGGCAGGCGTCCCGCAGCGCCGAGCGCGCTTGCCGTTGGGCCTCCACCTCACCGGCGCACGACGGGCACAACGACAGGTGGTGCCCGGCGCGCAGATGCGCGGTCATCCGCAGCTCGCCGTCGACGAACGCGGCGATGGCTTCGGTGGACAGATGCTCGGTGGACCCGAAACGACGCGGCCCGACCGGCCCGCTGCTCTGGGAGGCGAATTGCGCGGGCAGCCAGGAGAACGCGCGACGGAACACATCGCCCGGGTCAGCCATCACCCGACTCCTCTCGGAACGCCGCGCCGTTGAACACACACTGCTCAATTGAATGTAGCGCGGTAATCCGCGCCTCACACCCATGACGCTCAGGCGGAGGCGGTCAGCTGATCCGAATGCTTGGCAAGATGCTCGCGCAGCGCCTGCCGACCACGGTGGATACGGCTGCGCACCGTGCCCAGCTTCACACCGAGGGTGGCGCCGATCTCCTCGTAGGACAAACCCTCGATATCGCAGAGCACGACGGCGGCGCGGAACTCGGGCGGCAGCGAGTCCAGCGCGGCCTGCAGGTCGGGCCCCAGCCGGGAGTCGTGGTAGATCTGCTCGGGGTTGGGATCCTCGGCCGGCACCCGGTCGTAGTCCTCGGGAAGCGCCTCCATGCGGATGCGGGTGCGGCGGCGCACCATGTCGAGGAACAGGTTGGTGGTGATGCGGTGCAGCCAGCCCTCGAAGGTGCCGGGCTGGTAGTTCTGCACGGACCGGAAGACGCGGATGAACGTCTCCTGGGTGAGATCCTCGGCGTCCTGCTGGTTACCCGAGAGGCGGTAGGCCAGCCGGTACACCCGGTCGGCGTGCTGGCGCACCAGTTCGTCCCAGGACGGCATGGCCGCCTTGTCGCCGGTGGCATCGAACACCGCGGTGCCGGTCAGCTCGTCTGACGGCTCCACCCACCCGTCCTCGGTGTACTGCTCCAGGTGGGGCATGGACACCGGGCTGGCAACAGGCGTTGCGGTGTTGGGCGAGACTGCAGCGTTGGTGATCGTCGGATCCTCCGTGTCGAGATGGCAGGCCGTTGTGGGCGGCGTCTGCGCGTTATCGAGGGAAACGTGGGCCAGGCCGTCCGTATTCCGTGATCGCAAGCTTTCGCCGTGTTCCATGGGAAGTACCGTCTCCGACCGGGGTGTGCCTGGCATATGAGCAAACTGAACAATTCCTGAGAATGCGGAGTACCCACCGTTCGACCAGGTAAAACCGCCTGAAATCGGGTGTGATTCTCGTGTCAGGGGCGGGCGTGTCGGGGGCCGGACCGTCGCAGTTCGCTCTACGCTGCGGGCATGGCCAGCACCGACGACGCCGCCCAGTCGATCGTCTCGCACGCGGAGGCATCGATCACCGAGGACGAGGTGACGGCCGCCGCACGCGAACGCGCGGTGGACAGTGGCGCCGGCGCGGTGACCCCGGCGGTGGGCGCGCTGCTGAGCGTGCTGGCCCGCCTCACCGGAGCGAAAGCCGTGGTCGAGGTCGGTACCGGAGCGGGAGTGAGCGGGTTGTGGCTGCTGGCGGGCATGCGCGAGGACGGTGTGCTGACGACGATCGACGTCGAACCCGAGCACCAGCGGTTGGCCAAGCAGGCGTTCGCCGAGGCCGGTGTCGGCCCGTCCCGCACCCGGCTGATCAGCGGCCGCGCGCAGGAAGTGCTGACCAGGCTGGCCGACGAGTCCTATGACCTGGTGTTCGTCGACGCCGCGCCGGCCGATCAGCCGCAGTACGTCGCCGAAGGGGTGCGGTTGCTGCGACCGGGCGGTGCGATCGTCGTGCATCGTGCCGCACTCGGCGGCCGCGCCGGGGATGCCTCGGCCAACGATGCCGAGGTCGCCGCGGTGCGCGAGGCGGCGCGGCTGATCGCCGAGGACGAGCGCTTCACCCCGGTACTGATCCCGTTGGGTGACGGTCTGCTCGCGGCCGCGCGCGACTGACCGGGCCGCCCGCCCGGGTTCTTGACGAGTTCTTGACGGGCTCACCCCTTGACGCTCGACTGAACGAGTGTTTAACGTACTAAACGTGCGTTCAAGCGACGATCTGACGACCACCGCGCGGATCCGCGACGCCGCGATCCAGCAGTTCGGCGAACACGGGTTCGGCACCAGCGTGCGGGCGATCGCCGCGGCCGCCAGGGTGAGCGCGGGCCTGGTGATCCATCACTTCGGCTCCAAGGATGCGCTGCGCAGGGCGTGTGACGACCACATCATCGAGGAGATCCGCAGCTCGAAATCCGAGTCCATCCAGTCCTCGGATCCTGCGACATGGTTTGCCCAGATGGCCGAGATCGAGGACTACGCGCCGATGATGGCCTACCTGGTGCGCAGCATGCAGTCCGGCAGCGATCTCGCCAAAGCCCTGTGGCACAGGATGCTGGACAACACCGAGGAGTACCTCGAGGCCGGCGTGCGAGCCGGCACCGTCAAGCCGAGCCGGGACCCCGGGGCGCGGGCCAGGTTTCTCGGGTTGAGCGGGGGCGGGGCCTTCCTGCTCTACCTGCAGTTGCACGACAATCCCACCGATGTGCGTGCGGTGCTGCGCGATTACGCCGCGGAGATGGTGCTCCCCGCCCTTGAGGTCTACACCAACGGCCTGATGGCCGATTCCACGATGTACGACGCGTTCGCCGCCCAGCGCGAGCAGGGTCTCGCCGAGGAGGACGAAAAGTGATGACACAGGCAGTCCAGATCGAAGGTCTGACAAAGAGCTTCGGCCGAAGCAGGGCGCTGGACGGACTCGACCTGAGCGTCGCCCCCGGAGACGTCACCGGCTTTCTCGGACCGAACGGGGCGGGCAAGTCGACGACCATCCGGATCCTGCTCGGCCTGCTGCGCGCGGACAGCGGCGCGGTGCGACTCCTGGGTGGCGATCCGTGGCGCGACGCCGTCGCGTTGCACCGCCGGATCGCCTACGTGCCGGGCGATGTCACGTTGTGGCCGAATCTCACCGGTGGTCAAGCCATCGACTTTCTGGCCCGCCTGCGTGGCGGCACGGTCGACAACCGGCGCCGTAATGAACTCATCGAACGTTTCGAGCTGGACCCGCACAAGCCCGCCCGCACATACTCCAAGGGCAATCGGCAGAAGGTCGCCATCGTCTCCGCGTTCAGCACCGACGCCGAGTTGTACATCCTCGACGAACCGACGTCGGGACTGGACCCCCTGATGGAGCGGAACTTTCAGCGGTGCGTCACCGACGTCGCCGGCCGCGGCGCGGCGGTGCTGCTGTCCAGCCACATCCTCGCCGAGGTCGAAAAGCTCTGCGATAACGTCACCATCATCCGGGCCGGGCGTACCGTACGGACGGGCACCCTCAGCGAGCTGCGCGACCTGATGCGCAACACCATCACCGCTCGCACTCGGGGCGACGGAAACCGGTTGCGCGAGTTGGCGTTCCTCCATGATTTCGCCATCCAGGACGGACAGATCAGCTTCTCGGTGGACCGCGCAGATCTCGACATCACCATGGACCGTCTCGCCGCGCTCGGCATCGACGAACTCGCGGTGGCGCCGGCATCGCTGGAAGACCTGTTCCTGCGCGAGTATCAGGGGGTGAGCTAGGTGGGCACCGCCGTCGCAGCCACCCGGCATCGGGCGCCGGCGGCGGAATCCGCACTCACCGGGACCACCGCGGCACTGCGACTTGCACTGCGCCGCGACCGTATTCGACTGGCGATCTGGCTCACCCTGCTCACCCTGATGATGGCCTACACCCCGGGTGCGCTCGAGCTGGCCTACCCCGCCGAGGAACAGCGGCGGACCCGCGTCGAGCTGATGCAGACCCCGGCGGGGATCATCATGGGCGGGCCGATGTTCGGACGCGACGAGACGGCCCTGGGTGCCATGATCGCCAACGAACTGATGCTGTCGATGATCGTGGCCGCCTCGATCCTGGCCGTTCTCACCGTCATCAGGCATACCCGGCGCGATGAGGAAAGCGGCGCAGCCGAACTCGTGCTGTCCTCGGTGGTCGGCCGGCACGCCCGCACCGCCGCAGCATTGATCCTGGTCGGCGGCGTCAACGCCCTTCTTGCCGGCACCGTGACAGCAGCGCTCGTCGCCAACGGTTTCGGGATCGCCGACAGCGCCGCCTTGAGTCTCGGCATCACCGCCGTGGCAGTGGTTTTCGGTGCGCTGGCGGCCGTCACCGCCCAGCTGTGGCGCCAGGCACGCACCGCCACGGGCGCTGCGTTGGGTGCGCTCGCCGTGGCAGCGTTGGTACGCGGCATCGGTGATGTCATCGACAACTCCGGCAGCCTGGTGAGCTGGTTGTCCCCCATCGCCTGGGCGCAGCAGATGCGGTCCTTCGTGGAGCTGCGCTGGTGGCCGCTGCTCATGCTGATCGGGCTCACCGCGGCGCTGGTGGTGACCGCCGCGGTACTGGAGTCTCGGCGCCAGTACGACGACGGCATCATCGGTTCCGGCGACCGACGTCGCGATGCGCGCCCGATTCCCAACGTGTTCGCCCTGCACCTGATGCTGCAACGCGGCCAGCTGCTCGGCTGGGGCATCGGGCTCTTCGTGGCGGGCCTGGCATTCGGGTCGATGACGACATCGCTGCTGGGCGCAGCGGAGCACAACGAACTGCTCGCGCGGGTGCTCGCGGTGTCGGGCACCGATGGTGTGTACACCACCATGTCGCAGTTCCTGGCCGCCGCTGTCGGTGCCTACGTGGTGGCCGCCGTCGTGCGAACGTTCAGCGACGAGCAGTCCGGACTGTCCGAGCAGGTGCTGGCCGCCGCGGTGTCGCGCTGGCGGTGGCTGCTGACCTCGGTCGCGGCGGCGTTGACCGGGGCGGCTGCGTTGCTGTTCTGCGCGGGACTGGGCAACGGCCTGGGCGCCGGGATCACCGTCGGCGAACCGGCCACCGCCTGGCGGCTGACCGGCGCCGCGCTGACCTTCCTGCCCGCCATGGCGGTCCTGGCGGGGGTCGCGGCATTCGCCGTCGCGTTGCGCCGGACCTGGATCGGGTGGCTCGCCGTGGCATTCGTGGTGACCTCGCTGTATCTCGGTGCGCTGCTGCGCCTGCCGCAGTGGCTGCTGGATGCCTCACCGATCGGGCAGACCACGGCCCCGGCCGATTTCCCGGTCACCGCCCTCGTCGCGATGCTCGCCGTCGCGGCCGCCGCCACGCTGCTGGCCGGCTCGATCTATCGAACACGGGACATGGGATGAAACTCGTCGCGCAGACCGTCACCGGGCTCGTCTTCTTCCTCGCCGTATTGTTCTGGCCGGCAGGCACCTTCGACTATTGGCAGGCCTGGGTCTTCCTCGCGGTGTTCGTCGCGACGACCGGCGTGGGGAGCGCCTACCTGGCGGCCCGCTACCCGGACGCCCTGGCGCGCCGCATGAAGGCCGGTCCCACCGCGGAAACCCGTCCCGCGCAACGGATCATCATGACCCTCACGCTCACGTTGGTGGTCGTGACGTTCGTGCTGTCGGCGCTCGACCACCGGTTCGGGTGGTCGCAGGTGCCGGTGTGGCTGGTGATTGCCGGGGATCTGCTGGTCGCGGCCGGCCTCGGCGTGACCCAGCTCGTCATCGTGCAGAACAACTATGCGGCGGCCACCGTCCGGGTCGAAGCCGGGCAGCCGCTGGCCGACACCGGGCTCTACGGCTGGGTGCGCCACCCGATGTACACCGGCGCGGCCGTCATGATGCTCGGCACCCCGCTGGCCCTGGATTCGTGGTGGGGCCTGCTCGGCGTGCTCGCCTCGGCCCCGGTGATCGTCGCGCGCATCCGCGACGAGGAACGGATGCTGAGCGAGGAACTGGTCGGCTACCCCGAATACATGACGAGGGTGCGCTACCGGTTGGTGCCCTACCTGTGGTGAGCGGCGGCGGTGGCTACAGTGCAGTCCATGACCGACAAGGCATGCCCCGGTAGCGGGAAGAGTTGGACGGTCGATATCGAGGGCAAACCGATCTGCCCCCGGTGCCGCCGATCGCTGGCCACCGTGGCGGGTAAGGGACGCAAGATCAAGGATCTGCCCGCGGTCCCCCGCCACGACAAGCCGTCCCGCGCCACCTCCAAGAACACCCGCCGCCCGAACTGATCCGTTCCCGACCGCTGCGGCCACATACTGAATCCATGGAGCTGCTCACCGGTTTCGGGTTGGCCACCGCGGCGGGGCTCAACGCCTACATCCCGCTGCTGGCGCTCGGCGTGTTGTCGCGTTTCACCGATCTGGTGGCGCTGCCCACGAGCTGGGCGTGGCTGGAGAACGGCTGGGTGATGCTCATCGTCGGGGTGTTGTTGATCATCGAGATCGTCGCCGACAAGATCCCCGCCCTGGACACGGTCAATGACGCGGTCCAGACGTTCGTCCGGCCGACCGCCGGCGGCATCGTCTTCGGGTCCGGCACCGCCGCCCAGACCGCGGCCGTCACCGACCCGGGCGCCTTCGCGTCATCGGGTCAGTGGATCGCGGTGGTGATCGGCATCCTCACCGCACTGGTGGTGTCGCTGACCAAGTCCGCCGTGCGGCCGGTGGCCAATATCGGATCCGCCGGGATGGCGGCCCCGGTGCTGAGCACCGCCGAGGACGTCACCAGTGTCGGGCTGGTCTTCGTCTCGATACTGCTGCCGGCGCTGGTCCTCGTCGCACTGGCGGCCGTCGCGTTCGCGGCGGTCCGGGTGTGGCGGTGGCGCCGGCGCCGCAGGGCCGCGGCCCCCTAGATCCAGACGCCCTTGCCGACGGCGACCACGCCGCCGGAGCTGATGGAGAACCGTTCCCGGTCCTTGTCCAGGTCGACGCCGACCATCTCGCCGGGCCCGACCACCACGTTCTTGTCGAGGATCGCCCGGCGCACCACGGCACCGCGTCCGATGCGCACCCCGGGCATCAACACGCTGCCCTCGACGATCGCGCCGTCGTCGATGCTCACGTTGGACGACAGCACCGAGTTTCGCACCGAGGCGGCCGAGATGATGCTGCCGGCGCCCACCACGGACTCCTGTGCCGAGCCGCCGTTGACGAACTTCGCCGGCGCCAGGTTCTCCGAGCCACCGCGGATCGGCCAGCGCTTGTTGTACAGGTTGAACACCGGGTGCACCGACACCAGATCCATGTGCGCGTCGTAGAACGCGTCCAGGGTGCCGACATCGCGCCAGTAGCCGTGATCGCGTTCGGTGGCGCCGGGCACCTCGTTGTCATCGAAGTCGTAGACGCCGGCCATTCCGTCGGCCACCAAGCGCGGGATGATGTCGCCGCCCATGTCGTGGTCGGAATGGTCCTCGTCGGCGTCGGCCTTGATGGCGTCGATCAGCACCTTGGTGGTGAAGATGTAGTTGCCCATCGAGGCGAAGGTCTGCTCGGGGTCATCGGGCGTGCCGGGCGGGTCGGCCGGCTTCTCCACCCAGCCCCGGATCCGGCCGGATTCGTCGGCGTCGATGCAACCGAAGGCCGACGCCTCGGCCCGCGGCACCCGGATGCCGGCCACCGTCGCCCCCGCGCCGCTCTCGATGTGATGGGCCAACATCTGCTCGGGGTCCATCCGGTACACGTGATCGGCGCCGAAGATGACGATGTAGTCCGGGTCCTCGTCGTAGATGAGGTTCATCGACTGGTAGATGGCGTCCGCGGATCCGGTGTACCACCGCGGTCCGAGCCGTTGCTGCGCAGGCACCGGGGTGATGTACTCCCCCGCCAGGCCCGACAGCCGCCAGTTCTGCGAGATGTGCCGGTCCAGCGAATGCGACTTGTATTGCGTGAGAACGCAGATCCGCAGGAACCGGGCATTGACGAGGTTCGACAAAACGAAGTCGATCAACCGGTAGCCGCCGCCGAATGGCACCGCCGGCTTCGCCCGGTCCGCCGTCAATGGGTAAAGGCGCTTACCCTCCCCCCCAGCCAGGACGATACCCAGCACATGTGGCGCTTCCCTCATGCTGCCAACCTATCGGTCCGCCCGCAGTGCGGCTAGCCAATCGCCCCGATCGATGGCTGCATGTCAAGGAGTTTGGGCGCCGGCGGACCCGATCATGATTCGCGATCTGGATGAGGGGTGCGCGGCGATGTTTCGCCGGATACGGTGCACACCATGCGGGTGGCGATGATGTCTCGGGAGTATCCGCCGGAGGTGTACGGCGGAGCCGGCGTGCACGTGACCGAACTCGTCGCGCAACTTCGACGATTGTGCGAGGTCGAGGTGCACTGCATGGGTGCGCCACGGGACACCGCGATCGTCGCCGCGCCCGACCCCGCGTTGGCGTCCGCGAACCCGGCGCTGTCGACGTTGTCGGCCGACCTGGTGATGGCCAACTCGGCCGCCGGCGCGACCGTGGCGCATTCGCACACCTGGTACACCGGGATGGCCGGCCATCTGGCGTCGCTGTTGCACGGCATCCCCCATGTCCTCACGGCCCACTCGCTGGAGCCGATGCGGCCGTGGAAGGCCGAGCAGCTCGGCGGCGGGTACCGGGTGTCGTCGTGGGTGGAACGCACGGCCGTGGAAGCTGCCGCCGCGGTGATCGCCGTCAGCTCCGGGATGCGCAGCGACGTGCTGGCCACCTATCCGGCGCTGGATCCCGCCCGGGTGCATGTGGTGCGCAACGGGATCGACACGTCGGTGTGGTTCCCGGCCCCACCCGAGCCGCAGGGTTCGGTACTGGCCGAGCTCGGTGTGGACCTGAACCGGCCGATCGTCGCGTTCGTGGGCCGGATCACCCGGCAGAAGGGTGTCGCGCACCTGGTCGCCGCGGCGCACCGGTTCGCCCCCGACATCCAATTGGTGCTGTGTGCCGGCGCCCCGGACACCCCGGAGATCGCCGCCGAGGTCAGCGCGGCGGTGCAGGAACTGGCCGCCGCCCGGTCCGGTGTGTTCTGGGTACGAGAGATGCTGGCGATCGGCAAGATTCGCGAGATCTTGTCGGCATCAACGGTTTTCGTTTGCCCATCGGTCTACGAACCGCTGGGCATCGTGAACCTCGAGGCGATGGCCTGTTCGACGGCGGTGGTCGCCTCCGATGTGGGCGGCATACCCGAGGTGGTCGCCGACCACGAAACCGGACTCCTCGTGCACTACGACGCCCACGACTCGGTCGCCTTCGAGTCGGGGCTGGCCGACGCGGTCAACGCGCTGGTCGCCGAGCCCGAACGCGCCCGCCGCTACGGTGCCGCGGGGCGGCAACGCTGTATCGAAGAGTTCTCCTGGGCGCGTATCGCCGAGGAGACCCTTCAGATATACAACCTGGTGACGAGCTAGCTACTCGTCACGTTCTTGAGTTCTTCGCCGAGCGCGGCGGCCTCATCGGGGGTGAGCTCGACCACGAGCCGCCCTCCGCCTTCCAGTGGTACCCGCATCACGATGCCGCGCCCCTCTTTGGTCGCTTCCAATGGACCGTCACCGGTCCGGGGCTTCATCGCCGCCATCGTGTGCTCCCTCCGCATGAGCCGGCCCGCACTGAACGGACCCGATCAAGCCGGCGTCAACCGGCACAGAATTGGTACTGAACTAAACCTATTGTTCCCTATCGCGGCGCCGCAGTGTGAAAAGACCCGGCGAAACGCACGGACCGTGACCGGAAACATGTCGCTCACGCCGGCGCGGGCACCCAACAGGTGGCGATGTGATCGTCGACCATGCCGGTGGCCTGCATCAGCGCGTACGCCGTCGTCGGACCCACGAAGCGCAATCCGCGACGTTTGAGTTCCTTGGCCATCGCCGTGGATTCCGCGGTGACGGCGGGAACCTCGGACATCGCCGCGGGACGCGATCGCCGCGGCGGCGCAAAGGACCACAGCAAATCGGAGAAGTCGACGTCGAGGTCCGCGATCGCGCGGGCGTTGTTGATGGTCGCCTCGATCTTTGCGCGGTTGCGCACGATCGCGGTGTCCTCCATCAGCGCGGCGATGTCCCGGTCGGTGAACCGGGCAACCTTCTCGATGTCGAACCCCTTGAACGCGTGGCGGAAACCGTCGCGCTTACGCAGGATCGTCAGCCAGGACAGCCCGCTCTGGAAGGCCTCCAGGCTGACCCGCTCGAACAATGGCACCGTGCCCCGCAACTGCTTGCCCCACTCGGTGTCGTGATAGTCCCGGTAGAGCACCCCGTTGGGGCTGGAATCGGTTGGCACCCAACCGCATCGGACCCGTCCGTCGTCGGCGGCCGGCGTGCTCACGACTCGTCGGCCCTGGCGTGGGCGGGCTCGTGGACGGCGGGACCATCCGCGGCGTCGGTCAGCCCGTGCGCGGCACGCACCGCGGCCAACTCGCCACGCAGCGAATCCAGTTCGGCACCCAGCCGATCGAGCACCCAGTCGACCTCGCTGGTCTTGTAGCCACGCAGAGTCTGGGTGAACTTGACCTCGTCGACGTCGGCACCGGTCACGCCGGAGGCCGGCAGCACGGTTGCCGTGGTTGCCCGCGGGAGCGGCGGCAACTGCTCACCACGCCCGAACAGCACGCTGCCCAGGGCAAACAACACCGTGCCGACCAGGATCAGCACCACCAGGTACATGAGTATCAGGGTCACGCCTCGATACTGCCCTACCGGTGTGACACGGATGCCCCCTAGCGCGGCCGCAGGGTGTTCATCGGGGGCCGGTCGGCCAGTGACACCGTGGAGGTGCGCGGCGTGTAGTCGTCACCGTCGGCGAAGAACTGGGTGAGCCCCATCCCGGAGTCGGGTATGCCGCACCGGCTCAGCAGGGTCGCAATGACCTGCCGGCTCATCGCGGCCAGCTCGGTCAACGGGCGGTTGCGGTGCTCGCGGACCCCCAGGTTGACCTGGGCGATACCGTCGAGCCCCAGCCGGTCGTAGGTGTCGATGAGCAGCCCGATCTCGACGCCGTAGGCGGGCGCGAACGGTATCGAGGTCAGCAGCTCTCGAGTGCCCGCGTACTCACCGCCCAGCGGCTGCAGCAGGCAGGTCAGTTCCGGGCGCAATGCCGCCAGCAGCGGCCGCGCGACCAGCTCGGTGACCCGACCGCCGCCGTTCTTGTCCTCGCTGCCGCTGACCTTGAGCGGACGCCGGTAGAACCCCTTGACCAGGTGCACGCCGTCGGTGGTCAACAGCGGGCCGAGCAGCTTGGGCACGAACATGGGGTCGGGGTCGATCAGATCGGAATCGACGAAAACCACGAGGTCACCGGTGGTGGCGGCCAGTGAACGCCACAACACCTCGCCTTTGCCGGGATTCGGTGGCAGCTCGGGCAGCGCCTGCTCGCGGGTCACCACGCGGGCACCGGCGGCGACCGCGCGGATCTCGGTGTCGTCGGTGGATCCGGAATCCAGCACGATCAGTTCGTCGACCAGCCCGCCCAGCAGCGGGGTGATGGTCTCCACCACCGAGGCGACGGTCTCTTCCTCGTTGAGCGCAGGCAGCACCACCGAGATGGTGCGGCCCGCCTTCGCGGCGATCAGCTCCTCAACGGTCCAGGACGGGCGACCGAAGCTGTGGTCTGCCATCCAGCGGTGCCCTGACACCGCGTCAGTCTCGTTCATTGCGGTCAGTTCTGGTGTCAGCTCTGTTATCACCGTCATGCCAGTCCCCTCACCGTGCGCGTCGGCCGACGCGATCCGTGGATCGACGCGACCATTTCCAGTACGCGTCGAGTGGGTCCGACCTCGTGTACCCGGAACATGGCGGCGCCATCGGCGGCGGCCAAAGCCGTCGCCGCCAGCGTGCCCTCCAGGCGTTCGGTCAGTCCCACACCCAGAGTCTCCCCGACAAAATCCTTGTTACTCAGGGCCATCAGGACCGGCCATCCCGTGTTTACAAGATCTTTCACGTGGCGCAACAAACTAAGGCCGTGGTAAGTGTTCTTGCCGAAATCGTGGGTGGGATCGATCACGATCGCGTCCCGGGCCACCCCCACCGACACGGCGTGCTCGGCGGCGGCTGTCACTTCGGCGATCACATCGTCGACCACCCCGCGTTCGGTGATGCCGTAGTTCACCCGAAAGGGACGCGTCCGCGGCACCGCACCACCGGTGTGTGAGCACACCAGACCGGCACCGAACTCGGCGGCCACCTCCGGCAGGCCGGGGTCGGCACCGGCCCAGGTGTCGTTGATGAGGTCGGCCCCGGCGGCGCAGGCCTGCTTGGCCACCGCCGCGCGCCAGGTATCCACGCTGATCAGCTGGTCGGGGTAGGCACCGCGCAGCCATTCGATGAACGGCACCACCCGCGCGATCTCCTCGTCGGCGTCCACAACCTCGCCCGGGCCCGCCTTCACCCCGCCGATATCGATGATGTCCGCGCCGTCGGCGACCTTGCGGTGCGCGGCCTCCTTGGCGGCCTCGTCGGTGAAGGTGGCCCCACGGTCATAGAAGGAATCCGGCGTGCGGTTGACGATCGCCATGATCATGGCCCGGTCACCGGCGACCGGGCGGCCGAGGAAGGTCTTGTTCCCGTCGCCTCGCTCGCCCCTGCCCGTCGACTGCACGCTGTCCAGGCTAGCGCTCAGCGATTTCGGCGTGATTTGTTGCGCTGACCGCAGCCGATCACGCCGAAGTCGCTCAGGACTTCGGGCGCTTACCGTCCTTCACCTCGTCGACGTACTCCGGATAGAAGGGCACGTAGCCCTCCTCGCGTCCGGCCAGCACGTAGAGCGGATCCCCGACGTCCTCGCCGTAGCCCTGTTTGCGCAGTTCGACCTTCTGGCTCTTGAACGTCGAGGTGTGCGCCAGTTCCGGCACGATCCGCACGAACAGCGGCACCGCGTACGGGGGTAGGTGCGCGTAGGCGGTGCGCGCCAGCGCCGCTCCGTCGAACTCCTGCCCCGCCTTGAGTTGCAGCGCGACCATGCCCGCGCGACCACCGGCGCCGGGCACCTCGACCCCGAACACGGTGGCCTCCTCGACCTGCTTGTCGCCGGACAGCCCGGCCTCCACCTCGGTGGTGGCGACGTTCTCGCCCTTCCACCGGAAGGTGTCGCCGAGCCGGTCCGCGAAGGCCGCGTGCCCGAAGCCCTGCGCGCGCATCAGATCCCCGGTGTTGAACCAGACGTCGCCCTCCTTGAACGCGTCACGCACCAGCTTCTTCTCCGATGCCGACTTGTCCGTGTAACCGTCGAAGGGCTGGAAGCTGCTGACCTTGGACAGCAGCAGGCCGGGTTGGCCCTTCTTGACCTTGCGCAGCCGACCGTCGGCGGCCCGAGCGGGTTCCCCGGTGTCCAGGTCGTATTCGACGAAGGCCACCGGGCTCGGGCAGATGCCGGTGGACTTGGACACGTTGAACACGTTGACGAACGCGGTGTTTCCCTCGCTGGCGCCGTAGAACTCGCATACCCGCGGGATGCCGAAGCGGGTGGTGAAGTCGTCCCAGATGGCCGGGCGCAGCCCGTTGCCGACGATCACGCGCACCTTGTGCGCCCGATCGGTCGGCTTGGGCGGCTGGTTGAGCAGGTACCCGCAGATCTCGCCGATGTAGACGAAGGCGGTGGCGTCGTGTTTGATCACGTCGTCCCAGAACCGCGACGCGGAGAACGACTTGCCCAGCGCGAGCGCGGCGCCCGCGTTCAGGGCCGAACCGACCGACACCGTCAGCGCATTGTTGTGATAGAGCGGCAGGCAGCAGTAGAGGGTGTCATTGCTGTTCAGGCGCAGGCCGAGGCCGCCGAACCCGGCCAGCGCACGCAGCCAGCGGTAGTGGGTCATCACGCTGGCCTTGGGCATGCCGGTGGTGCCCGAGGTGAAGATGTAGAACGCCTTGTGCTTGGCCAGTACCGCGGCCGTCGTCGGCGGGTTGGTGGTGGGTGCGGTGGTGGCGGCCTGCCGCAATTCGTCGAGGGTGATCAGGCCGTCGGTGGCCACCCCGCTGTCGGTGATGGGTTCCACCAGGTCGGCCTCGGCGACGATGGCCTTGGCGTTCAGCAGGCCGATGCTGTGGGCCAGCACGTTGCCGCGCTGGTGGTAGTTGAGCATGCCGGCGGTGGCCCCACATTTGACGGTGGCCAGCATCAGCAGCACCGAGTCCGGGGAGTTGCGCAGCATGATCCCGACGACGTCACCGTGGCCGACACCCCGGGCGGCGAGTACCGCGGCGTAGCGGTTGACCGTCTCGTTGGCCTGCCGGTAGGTGATCTTCTGGTCCTCGAATTTCAGGAAGACCCGGTCGCCGTACTGGGCGGCGCGGTCCTGGAAGACCTTGCCGATCGAGGTCTTGGCGGTGGGCCGGGCGCCCATGCCGGTGACCACGCCCCGCACGATCGCCGGTGCATCCAGCAACAACCCGGGGATCTTGGTGGCGATATCGAGCAGGCCGACGCTGGTGCGCGTTGTGTCGTCACTCATGGCCACCAAGCCTAGTGATCGGGGCTACACGCGCTGAGAGCCGTCTCAACATCGGTGACGAGCACCAGCCGCTCCAGTGCGCGTTCACCGACATAACCGGTGTCCACCAACCCGCGCAGCCAATTCAGCAAACCGTCGTAGTGCCCGAACGGGTCGAGCATGACGATCGGCTTGTCATGCATGCCGAGGTACCCCGCGGTCCACGCCTCGAAGAACTCTTCGAGGGTGCCGATACCACCGGGCAGGGCGATGAAGGCGTCGGCGCGGTCCTCCATCACCTGTTTGCGTTCGCGCATGGTGTCGGTGACCACGAGCTCGTCGGCGGCGACATCGGCGAGTTCCCGGTGCACCAGGGCCTTGGGAATGACGCCGATGGTGCGGCCGTTGCGCTGCCGGGCGCCGTCGGCCACCGCACCCATCGCCGAGACGTTGCCGCCGCCGGAGACCAGCGTCCAGCCCCGGTCGGCGATGCCGCGACCCACGTCGGCAGCGAGTTCGAGCAGTTCAGGGTGGGTTGGACCGGAGGCGCAGTACACGCAGACGGCCCAGGAGCTGGTGTCGGACACGGTTGAGAACCTACCGCCGGTTTCGCTGTGGCCGCGGGGCCGCCCGCCATACACTGCGGCTGTGTCTGAGCCGCCGAGCACCGCCGGCGCCGCCGCCGCGGACGCGCTGGGCCGCGCGGACCTCGGGGCCGCCGAGGAACTGGCCCGGGCGGCACTGGCCGAACGCGATGCGCTGTCGGCCCGGTTGACCTTGGCCCAGGCGCTGGCCTGGCAGGGGCGCGGCCACGAGGCCGACGCCGTCCTCGCCGAGGTCGATCCGGCAGCGTTGGCCGAAACGGACCTCATCGCGTGGGCGCTGCCGCGTGCGGCCAATCAGTTCTGGATGCTCGACGAGCCCGAGCGGGCGACCGCCTTCCTGCGCTCGACGCGCGCCCGGCTGCGTTCGGCCACCACCATCGATGCGCTGCTGAGCACCTTCGCCATGAACGCCGGGAGCCCGCAACGCGCGCTCGAACTCGCCGAGACCGTGCTGGCGGCCCCGGACGCCGACCATCGGGCCATCGGGTGGGCGGCATCGGCGGCGGCCCTCTCGTCGGCCCGGATGGGCCGGTTCGCCCCGGTGGACCGTCTCGCCGCGCAGGCGATCGCCGCCGGTAATCCCGGGTTGCTGCGGTTCACCTCCGCCTTCGGACAGACCACCGCACTGGTGCTCGACGGTGATCTCGATGGTGCCGAGAAGCTGGCGCATGCGTTGGTGTCGGACGCGCATCCGGCTCGGGCCATCGGGCAACTGCTGGTGGCCGATGTGCTGCTGGCGCGTGGCTGCGTCGACGAGGCGGTGCCATTGTTGCGGGAATCCGCCAAGGCGCTCGCGGTGACCGGCTATTCCTGGGGACCGCTGGCGTGGATGCTGCTGGCGCAGGCACTCGGGCAGCAGGGACTTGCGGTCGATGCCGCCAAGGCGCTGAGCCGGGCCGAATCCCGGCACGGATTGAAATCGATGTTGTTCGCTCCGGAACTGGCGCTGGCCCGGGCCTGGACGTGCGCGGCCCGTCGGGACAACGTGGCGGCGGTCGCCGCCGCGCGTGAGGCTGCCCGCGCCGCCACCCGCGGCGGCCAGTCCGCGGTGGCGTTGCGTGCGTTACACGACGCGGTCCGTTTGGGCGACACCCGCGCCACCGACGGTGTCCTCGCGCTCGATATCGACTGCATGTTTGCTCGGTTGACCCTAGACCATGCACGAGCACTGAAAGACGGGGATGAGATTGCCCTCGCTTCGGTAGCCAAAAACTACTCCCGGTGCGGTTATTCGAGAGCGATCTGATTCATCGAGGCCGAAATCTGGTCTCTTGCAGAGGAATTGACACAGCCCAACCCACGCGCCGCTTCGCTCACACGCTTAGGATGAGCCCAGCAAGGATGGCGACCGGGGGGCAGATGGGCGCGCGTATCGAGGACCGGCGACACCGCCGCCGGTTTGCCGGGCACCGCCGCGTGGGCCTTCCGCAAACCGCCCCGGCACCCACGCAGACGACCCGCCTGCGACAACCGCGGGCACACGGACGGCCCGCAAGCCGATGCCGCAAGCGCACGGCCGGCCCCATGCTCGCCCGTCGAAGCGGGGCCCGCGATGGGACCTCGGCGTACCAACCGCCCCGGAGCAACGCTATGGTGACGTCGACGTCAATTTTGTGTCGCGGATCACAGCGTCAGCGTGACAGTGCGCACGATCACACAGAGAGGTAGTGCGGCATCAACGAGAAGCGCCTGGACATTCAGGGCATGCGGGCCGTCGCCGTGCTGCTCGTCGTGCTCTTCCACGCGGAGATACCGGGATTCGGCGGCGGCTATGTCGGCGTCGACGTCTTCTTTGTCATCTCCGGCTTCCTGATCAGCACGCACCTGCTGAAATCCCTGCGTGACCACGGCCGGATCGGTTTCGGATCGTTCTACGCCCGCCGCGCCCGACGGCTGCTGCCGGCCGCCTTCGTCGTCATCGTCGCCACCGTGGTGGCCGCCCGCCTGTTGGTCTCGCCGATCCAATTCGGCCATGTGGTCACCGACGCCATCGCCGCGACCTTCTACGTCCCCAACCTCTGGTTCGCCTACAACGCCACGGACTATCTGGCCGAGAAGACGCCATCGCTGTTCCTGCACTACTGGTCCCTGGGGGTGGAGGAACAGTTCTATCTGTTGTGGCCGGTGCTGCTGGCGATCCTGTTCCGCCTCTTCACGGCACGCTGGAGGATGGCGATCGCGATGTCGGCGATCATCGTCGCGTCCTTCGCCATCTGCCAGTACTCCACCACCTACGCCCAACCCGACGCGTTCTTCCTGCTGCCGGCCCGGGTGTGGGAGTTCGGACTCGGCGCACTGGTCGCGCTGGCACTGCTCGACGGGCGAAGGCTGTTCGCGCCGCGCGTCGCGGCGGCACTGGGCTGGGTCGGACTACTGGCGATCATCGGCGCCGGCGTGGTGTTCACGACCAAGACGGTCTACCCCGGGTCCGCGGTGGCCATCCCCGTCCTGGGTGCTGCCGCGCTGATCGCCGCGGGCACCGCGCCGGGCGGCCCGGCAGCGGTGCTCAGTGTGCGGCCGGCCACCTGGATCGGCGATATCTCCTACTCCCTCTATCTCGTGCATTGGCCGGTGCTGATGCTGCCGGTCGCCGCCGGCGCCTACATGGAACACCTGCCGATGTGGGCGCGCAGCGCGCTGGCGTTGGCCTGCGTGCCGCTGGCCTGGCTGCTCTACACCTACGTCGAGATACCGGGGCAGCGCATCACCTGGCTCACGTCGGCGCGGCCGCGCCGCACCTTGGCCGTCACCGCCGGCGCGATGGCCACGGTCGTGGTGACGGCGATGGCGGCGGGGTTGGTGGCCCAAACCCGGTTGGACGGCGGCCGACCCGCCGAACCGGTGGTGCTGCGCGCCAGCCCCGCGGGCACCGGTTGGGTGCCCAGCAATCTGACCCCGAAGCTCAGCGAGGCCGACGACGATCGGCCGGTGTTGTACGACAACGGATGTCATCGCAATTTGACACAGACCGAACTCGCCGACTGCGCCATCGGGTCCGACCCGACGGCTGCACGGGTCGTGCTGTTCGGGGATTCCCATGCCGCACAATGGTATCCAGCCCTGCAACCGCTGGCCGAGCGCGGCGAGGTACGGCTGGAGTCGCACACCAAGAGCGGGTGCCCGGCTGCACCACCGCCCGATATCGCCTCGACCAGCTGTCTGGCCTGGGTCGAGTCCGTGGCGCAGAAGCTCGCAGCCGACCCGCCGGAACTCGTGCTGCTCGGCAACTTCGGCAAGCTCTACCTGCGCGACGACGAGAATCGCGCACAGCAGTGGCGAGACGCCCTGACCGCGGCAATCGACCGACTGCCTGCGCAGTCACACATCGTCCTGCTCGCCGACACACCGTCGACCGGTGTCACACCGTCCATCTGCCTGGCCCGCTTCCTCGATGACGCCGATCGCTGCGCACTCGAGCGCACCCAGGCGCTGGACTCCGAACTCCGTGCCGCCGAACGGTCCGTCGCCGAGAAATACGGCAACGTCTCCTATGTCGATTTCACCGAGCTGTTCTGCAATGCCACCACGTGCCCCAGCATCATCGGCAACACACTCGTGTACCGGGATGGCAGTCATATCACCACGGAGATGAGTCGGGTGCTCTCGGGCGCCTTCATCGCCGCGGCGGAGGGCTATCTGCGTTCGGCCGAGACGACCGGTCCGATCCCGGCACGCCAGGACATCCTGACCATGTTCCGGGCACCACGTCCCGCTCCGCTCAAGCCGGCTCCACCCGGGCCGGCTGCCGGCTGACCGGTACCCGCTCGCCGACCCGACAACGCCTGCAGTCCAGGCAACCGTGCGGTCGGACACAGCCGGCCACCAGCATGTCGTCCTACTGTCGGCGGTGACAGAAGGAGCCGGCATGAAACGCATCGCCATCGCCGCAGCCACGCTCGCCGTGACGGCCGGTGTACTCGGCGCCGCGGCGCCCGCGCAGGCCGACGCTGCGCCGGCCACACCGTCGGACGCCGGCACCACGGTGATTCATCACCGGTTCGGACTGCACTACCTCACCCGCGCTCCGCATATGGCGCCCCGCGGGATGACCCATAGCGTCCGGCAGGCGCACCGACCCCACTGAGCCGGGTTGCCCACGGCGTCACCGGGAATCCAATCAGCCGGGCGCAGTGTCGAATTCCGGTACGATGACCCGTAGCCGACTAGTGACGCACTAGGAACGCGCCCGCCGGGACCGAGGGGACGGCCCGTGGGGTGCAGGGCATCACCTGACCGGGGGGGTAGGCAGATGAACAGAACCGCCATGACCAGCGCGGCGGTGGCCGCCGTCGGAGCACTCATCCTCGTTACGCCGTTCCGCCCCAAGGACTGGGCCTCACCTCGCTATCCGTGGGATCCGCACGCGCACGAATGTGACCGTCGCCGTACCAGGCCCTGACCTGCGGCCCACGACGAAAGCACCGGGCTCAACGCGGGGCTGCACACCCGTGAACCCGAAGCCGCACGGGCGCGTCAGGCCCGCTGTCGCCCAACGGAACTGCGCGCGAATCGTCTTCAGTCAACTGTGCGCCACGCCCCAGTGAGCCGCCAGTTCGGCGATCTACGGTGAGTCCTGACAGCAGAAGTCAACGATGAGTCGCTGTTGAGGAGATGGCTATTTCTCCGCAGAGGGAGCCAGACATGAAGAAGAAGACCATCATTGGCGCCGTCGGCGCCGTCATCACTGCCGGTACGCTGCTGTTCGCGCCACCGGCCCTGGCCGACGCCGGTGTCACCAAAGACGTCACCGAGGATGTCACCGAGGACGGTCCCTTTCCCGGCCTGCTGCAGTTCCCGATCGACTTTCCGCGGTTGACGCATGAGCCGAGATACGAACCCCGCGGGGCGAGTCTCGGGGTCCGGGAGGTCCGCTCGGTCCACTCGGCCTACTCGATCCCCGCCTCGAATCCGACCGCGTAGCACCGGGCCCCGCGCGGGAAACTCCCGCGGTACCCACCCGCACCGCGGCCATAGACTGAGCTGCGAGCGACAGGGGGCCGCCACATGACCGATCCACTCTTCGTCCAGCGTGACGGCCTGCGGGACTTCACGGAGTCGCACGCCCAGGTGGCCTCGGGGTTGTCCGGACTGGCCGCCGAGGGCACCGTTGTGCAGACCAGCCACGGCCCCATCGCCTCGGCGGTGGGCAGCGCGCTCGGTACCACCCTCGGCGGGCGGGACGCCACCCTGGGCGTCACGTCGACATCGGCGTCGACCATCGCCGATCTGCTGGCGAAGGCCGCTGCCGCGTATGCCGCCGGTGACGAGGAGGGCGGCGCACGTATGCAGGCGGCCGCCGCCGCTCTCGAGGGCGGCAGCGGGCCGCGGACCTGCGACGCCGCCGGATCCGTTGGCGCGCCTGCCGGCGGATCGCCGAGCGCGGGCACTGACATGCTGGGCCAGATCCTGGGTCAGGTCGGCCAGCAGGTGGGCCAGCTCGCCCAGGGCGTCACGGCGCCGTTGCAGGGCCTGGCTCAGGGCTTGCAGCAGGGCGCACAGCAGATCATGCAGGGCATCCAGCAGGCCGCCCAGGCCGGGATGCTCGACGAGTCCGAGGATCCCGACGACGAGCGCAAGGACAGCGCCGAGCGTGCGGAGGACGCCGAGCACGCCGACAAACCCGAGGACGCCGAACCGGCCCAGCCGCCGGGGGCCCGCCCCGGCCAGGACGTCCCGTCGGCTCGCGCACCCGTCGAGGCGCCCCCGCCGGCGCCGCCCGCGCCCACCCGCCCACAGGTCGGCTAGCCGGTCATCAGCGCCCCGCCGGTCAGCAGCAGCCGCCGCTGCACACCGATATTGGCCAGGAAGCTCTCGTCGTGGCTGACCACGACAACTGCCCCGCGATAGGCATGCAGTGCCGACTCCAGCTGGGCGACGCCGGCCAGATCGAGGTTGTTGGTGGGTTCATCCAGCAGCAACAGTTGCGGTGCCGGCTCGGCGAACAGTACACACGCCAGCGTGGCCCGCAACCGCTCTCCCCCGGAGAGCGCACCGATCGGCAGGTCGATCCGGTCACCTCGGAAGAGGAACTGCGCCAACAGATGTCGCCGCCGGGTCACCGAAAGCCCGGGCGCGTATGCCACCAGGCAGTCGGCCACCGACATCGACTCGTCGAGCAGATCGAGGCGCTGCGACAGGTAGGCGATTCGCCCGTCACCGCGGTGCACCTCCCCCGCGTCGGGCGCCAGGTCACCGGAGATGATGCGCAGCAAGGTCGATTTGCCGACGCCGTTGGCGCCGGTCAGCGCGATCCGCTCCGGGCCGTGAACGGCCAGTTCGACACCCTCGAACATCCGTGACCGCAGACCCTTTCCGACGAACAGCACGCGCCCGGCGGGGACCTGGGTATCCGGCAGGTCCAGGGTCAGCACGTCATCGTCGCGCAGCGCGCGCTCGGCGTCGTCGAGCCGGTCTCGAGCATCACTGACCCGCCGGGCGTGCACGTCATCGGCCTTGGCCGCGGACTGCTGGGCGTCGCGTTTCAGCTTGCCGGCGACGATCTTCGGCAGGCCCGCGTCCTTGAGATTGCGTTTGGCGGTCGATGCCCGTTTATCGGCCCGCTCACGCGCCTGCTGCATCTGCTGCTTGTGCCGTTTGAGGTCCTGTTCGGCGTTGCGGATATTGCTCTCGGCGGTCTCCCGGGCGGCCCGCACCGCCGACTGGTAAGCACTGAACCCTCCGCCGTAGAGCGACAGCTCACCGGCCCGCAACTCCGCAATCGCGTCCATCCGGTCCAGTAGTACCCGGTCGTGGCTGACCACCAGCAGACACCCGGCGAAATCCTCCAGCACACCGTAAAGCCGTTGGCGGGCGCCGGTGTCAAGATTGTTGGTGGGCTCGTCGAGCAGCAGCACATCGGGCCGACGCAACAGTTGCGCGGTCAGCCCGAGCGACACCACCTGGCCACCCGAGAGGGTCGACAACGGGCGGTCCAGCTCCAGATCCAGGCCGAGCCGATCGAGTTCGGCGCGTGAGCGCTCCTGGATGTCCCAGTCCTCACCGATGGCGGCGAACACGGCCTCGCCGGCGTCGCCGGCCGCCAGCGCCTCCAACGCGGCGACCACCGGGGCCACCCCGAGCACATCGGACACGGTGTGTGCGGCCAGGAACGGCAGATTCTGCGGCAGGTATCCGAGCACACCGTCCACCGCGACACTGCCGGCGGCCGGGCCGAGCTCACCGGCGATCAGCCGCAGCAGCGTGCTCTTACCGGCGCCGTTGGGGGCCACCAACCCGAATCGGCCACGCCCGAACGAGCAGGACAGATCCGTGAACACCGGGGTGTCATCGGGCCAATGGAACGAAAGATGGGAACAGACAACAGACATGCGGGAACTCCACGTGAACGAACGTTGACGGACGACAGCACAGATCTCGGGGGTTTACCCGGAGATGTCGTCGATTCCCAGCACGTGAACCATGCTACCGACTCCGGTCAAGCGGTTAAGTAGGCCCGCAGCGTCTCGGTGGTGGCGGTAATCGCCGCGATGTCGACGTGCTCGTCGACCTTGTGCGCCAGGTTCGGGTCGCCCGGCCCGTAGTTCACCGCGGCGATACCGAGGGCGGCGAACCGCGACACATCGGTCCAGCCGTACTTGGCGCGCACCGCTCCCCCGGCCGCGGCCACCAACGCGGCGGCGGCCGGATTGTCCAGTCCGGGAAGCGCTCCCGACGCGGCATCGGTGACCTGCAGGGACACCTCCAACCCGTCGAGCACCTCGTGCACGTGCGTGATCGCCTGCTCGACGCTGCGGTCGGGCGCGAACCGGAAGTTGACGGTCACCGTCGCCGCGTCCGGGATGACGTTGCCGGCGATGCCGCCGTCGATGCGCACCGCCGAGAGTCCTTCGCGGTACTCGCACCCGTCGATGTCCACCCTGCGCGCCTCATACCGCGACAGCCGGTCCAGTACGGCTCCGAGTTTGTGAATGGCATTGTCCCCCAGCCAGGATCGCGCCGAGTGCGCCCGGGTTCCGGAGGCGCTCACGACGATCCGGATGGTGCCCTGGCAGCCGGCCTCGATGAACCCGCCGGACGGTTCGCCCAGGATCGCGACGTCGGCGGCCAGCCAGTCCGGCAGCTCGCGCTCGATGCGGCCCAGCCCGTTGGCGCTGGACTCGATCTCCTCGCAGTCATACATGACCAGGGTGATGTCGTGGCTGGGCTCGGCGATGGTCGCGGCCAGGTGCAGGAACACCGCGTCGCCGGACTTCATGTCCGAAGTCCCGCACCCGTACATCCGGCCGTCCACCACCCGGCTGGGCAGGTTGTCGGCGGCGGGCACGGTGTCGGTGTGCCCGGCCAGCAGCACCCGTGACGGACGCCCCAGGTTGGTGCGCGCCAGCACCGCGTCGCCCGAGCGGATCACCTCGAAATGCGGCGCCTGCTCGCGCAGCGCCGTCTCGATCTCCCCGGCGATGCGCTGCTCGTGACGCGACTCGCTGGGAATGTCCACCAGGGCGGCGGTCAGTGCGATCGGATCGGCGCGCAGGTCTAGCCCCATGACCGTTGAGGCTAGTCCAGTAGCGTGTAGCCCCGTGACTGCTGCATCTGGCTTCGGCCTGGCCACCATTGCCGCCGACGGAACCGTCCTGGACACCTGGTTCCCCGCACCCGAGCTGACCGGCGACGGAACGTCGCAGACGACGCGGCTGTCGGTCGCCGAGCTGACCGACAACCTGGCCGAACTGACCGGACCGGACACCGATCGCGATGTCGAGGTCGTCGCGGTGCGCACCACCATCGCCTCGCTGGAAGAAAAGCCGGTCGACGCCTTCGACGCATACCTGCGCCTGCACCTGCTCTCGCACCGGCTGACCGTGCCCCACGAGGCCAACCTGGACGGCATCTTCGGGCTGCTGGCCAACGTGGTGTGGACGAACTTCGGTCCCGCCGCCGTCGACGGCTTCGAGCTGGTGCGCGCCAAGCTGCGCCGCCGCGGCGCCGTCACGGTGTACGGCATCGACAAGTTCCCCCGGATGGTCGACTACGTGATCCCGACCGGTGTGCGCATCGCCGACGCCGACCGGGTGCGTCTGGGCGCGCACCTGGCGCCGGGTACCACGGTCATGCACGAGGGCTTCGTCAACTTCAATGCGGGCACGCTGGGTACCTCGATGGTGGAGGGCCGCATCTCGGCGGGTGTGGTCGTCGGAGACGGCTCCGACGTCGGCGGCGGCGCGTCGATCATGGGCACGCTGTCCGGTGGCGGCAAGGAGGTCATCTCGGTGGGCAAGCGCTGCCTGCTGGGCGCCAACGCCGGACTGGGCATCTCGCTGGGCGACGACTGTGTCATCGAGGCGGGCCTGTATGTCACCGGTGGCACCAAGGTGAGCACCGCGGACGGGCAGACGGTCAAGGCGAAGGATCTCTCGGGTTCGAGCAATCTGCTGTTCCGCCGCAACTCGCTGTCCGGCGCGGTGGAGGTCGTCCGGCGCGACGGCACCGGCATCACCCTCAACGAGGCGTTGCACGCCAACTGATCACTCCGGGGCGAGGATGCAGAATTCGTTGCCCTCGGGGTCGGCCAGCACCACCCAGCTCTGCTCGCCCTGACCGATGTCCACCCGGCTGGCGCCCAGCGCGAGCACCCGGTCCACCTCGGCCTGCTGGTCATCGGGCGTGAAGTCGAGGTGCAGCCGGTTTTTGACCACCTTGTCGTCCGGTACGGCCAGGAACAGCAGTTCGGACCCTTGTCCAGGCGGCGGCGTCACGAACGCATCGCCGTCGGCGTCGACGCGCAACGGCCACCCCAGGACGCCGGCCCACCAGGCGCCCAGCCGCTCCGGGTCGTGGGCGTCGACGCAGATCTGGCTGAGCCTCAACATGGGTCGCCTCCTCCGGTGGCCAGCACCTTCTTGAGCACCTTGCCCATGGCGTTGCGCGGCAAAGCGTCCACCATGCGCACCTCCCGGGGCCGCTTGTGGACCGAGAGTTGTTCGGCGACGTGCTGGATCAGCCGGTCGGGGTCCGCGTCGCCGACGACGAAGGCCACGATCCGCTGCCCCAGGTCGTCATCCGGCACGCCGACCACCGCCGCCTCGGCCACACCCGGATACCCCAGCAGGACGGTTTCGATCTCACCGGCACCGATCCGGAAACCACCCGACTTGATCAGGTCCACCGATTCGCGCCCGACGATGCGGTGCATCCCGTCGGTATCGATCACCGCGACATCGCCTGTGCGGTACCAGCCTTCGGCATCGAACGCCTCGGCCGTGGCATCGGGTCGGTTCAGGTATCCGCTGAAGTTGGTCGGGCTCTTGACCTGGAGCTGCCCGATCGATTCGCCGTCGTGGGGCACCGGCCGCCCCTCGTCGTCGACCAGCCGGGTCTGCACTCCCGCCAGTGGCAGGCCGACCCAGCCCGGCCGGCGTTCCCCGTCGACCCGGGTACTGATGGTGATCAGCGTTTCCGTGCTGCCGTACCGTTCGACCGGTGCGTGCCCGGTGAGCCTCACCAGGTCCTCGAACACCGGCGTCGGCAGCGCCGCGCTCCCCGAGACCAGCAACCGCGCCGAGGACAGCGCACGAGCGGCGGCGGGGTCGGCGGCGACACGCGACCATACCGTCGGCACCCCGAAGTACAGCGTGCCCGCCGCCTCGGCGTAGGACTGGGGCGTCGGTTTGCCGGTGTGTACGAATCGGTTTCCGATCCGCAGTGACCCCAGCAATCCGAGCACCAGCCCGTGCACATGAAACAGCGGCAGCCCGTGCACCAGGGTGTCGGCGGCGGTCCATTCCCAGGCCTGTGCCAGCGCGTCGATATCGGCGGCGACGGCGCTCCGGCTGATGGCGACGCCCTTGGGCAGTCCGGTGGTCCCCGAGGTGTACATGATCATGGCCGTGGCCTCGGGCCGCGGCTCGGCGTAGCGGTGCCAGGAGCGGGCGTGCATCCGCACCGGAATATGCGCCAGCCCTTGACTTTCGGCGGGCAGCTCACCGAGCCAGGCCTGTACACCGGAATCGTTGAGCAGATGTTCGCGTTCGGTGGCACCGATATCGGCGGGCACCGGGACGAACGGCACGCCGGCGATGAGGCAGCCGACCACCGCCAGCACCGTGGTCGCGGTGGGGGTGGCGAGGATCGCCACCCGCTGCGCCCGGGCGACGCGTTCGGCGACCGAGGTGCCCGCCCCCACCAGATCGCTGCGGCTCAACGTCACCCCGTCGATGCGCACCGCGTCGGCCAGGTCGTGCCCGGCGGCCACGGCGGCCGGGTCCAGCGAGGACAGCAACACCTTAGACACCTGTGCGAGGCTACTCTTGGCCGATGCGACCGATCGAGCGGATGTCCAGTCGTGAGGTGTACCGCAACAGCTGGATGACGGTGCGCGAGGACGCGATCCGACGCCCCGACGGCAGCCACGGCATCTACGGCGTGATCGACAAACCCACCTACGCGCTGGTGGTCGCGCGCGACGGTGACCGCTTCCACCTGGTGGAGCAGTTCCGTTACCCGATCGGGTTGCGGCGCTGGGAGTTCCCGCAAGGCACCGCGCCGGACCGGGTGGACCTGGCACCGCTCGAGCTGGCGGCCCGCGAGCTCCGTGAGGAAACGGGCCTGCGGGCGGACTCGCTGGTCCGGCTCGGCCAACTCGACGTCGCGCCCGGGATGAGCAGCCAGCGCGGCTGGGTGTTCCTGGCGACCGGCCTGACCCAGGGTGAGCACGAGCGTGAACACGAGGAACAGGACATGCACAGTGCCTGGTTCACCGGCGCACAGATCGAGCAGATGATCCGCGACGGAGCCATCACCGATGCGCAGACGATCGCGGCGTGGACCATGGTGCGGCTGGCCGAAGGCCGCTAGAAAACCAGTTCACCGTCACAATGTGGTCTCTAATTGACGCAGCAGACATGACGATCGAGGGTTTTGTCACCGCCCCCCGCTACCTTGTGGTCAGCTGGTCTTTTTGACTGAACAGGGAAAGGGATGTTGGTCCGTCGACTGTGTACTGCGCTGGCAGCCGTCCTGGTGGCCGGCCTCGCTCCCATGCCGTCGGCCGCCGCGGTCGGCCAAGGGTGGAACGGCCGCTACACCGTCGTGACCTACGCATCGCAGAAGAACGGCACCAGTGTCGCCGCCCGCCAGCCCGAAGGTGATCTCAGCGCCGTCTATACGTTCGCGACGGCGTGCGCCGCCACCAGCTGTGTCGCCACCGTGCTGGACGGGCCCGCGCCGTCGAACCCGACGATCCCGCAGCCCCAGCGCTACAAGTGGAACGGCGAGAAGTGGACCTTCGCCTACAACTGGCAGTGGGAGTGCTATCTCGGTGACAGCGCGCCGCGGGTGTTCAGCCCGGCGCAGTCCTGGGTCTCCTACACACCCCAACCCGACGGCACCCTGCAGGGCAGCTGGTACACCGATATCCTCAGCGGCCCGTGCCGCGGCAACGTGCTCATGCCGGCCGCCGCATTCCCCGCGCCGTGAGGCCGCCTTCGCGGTCAGTCCACCAGTGCCCGTAGGAAGAAGGTGAGGTTCGCCGGGCGTTCGGCGAGCCTGCGCACGAAGTAGCCGTACCACTGCGTGCCGAACGGGACGTACACCCGGACATGGTTACCGGCGAGGGCCAGTCGGCGCTGTTCGTCATCACGGATGCCGTAGAGCATCTGATACTCGAAATCATCGCTCCCCCTGTTGAACTCGGCCGCCATTTCTGCGACGGCGCCGATGACCACCGGATCGTGGGACGCCACCATGGGATAGCCGGTACCGGCCATCAGGATGCGCAGGCAGCGCAGATAGGACTCGGTGACCTCGCCGGCGTCACGGTGGGCCACCGAGGCCGGTTCGTCGTAGGCGCCCTTGCACAACCGGATTCGCATATCGGCCAGCTCGGTACAGTCGGCCGCCGTGCGCCGCAGGTAGGCCTGCAGCACGGTGCCCAGCCAGGGGAAGTCGGCGCGCAGTTCGCGCACGATCGACAGGGTGGAGTCGGTGGTGGTGTGGTCTTCGGCATCGACGGTCACCCACACCCCCAGCTCGGCCGCGCGGGCGCAGATGGTGTGTGCGTTCTCGAAGGCGATCTTGTCGCCGTCGCAGGGCAGCGCCTGCCCCAGCGCCGAGAGTTTCAGCGAGATCTCCAGGGGCCGGGGTCTGCCGGCCTGCTCACCGCGTCCACCGAGCGCGCTGAGCAGACCCAGGTATGCCTGCACGGTGGCCGCGGCGGTGTCCCGGTCGGTGACATCCTCACCCAGGTAGTCGATGCTGACGAGGCGCTGGGTGTCCCGCAGTCGGGCCACCGCCCCCAGCGCATCCTCGACGGTGTCCCCGGGAACGAAACGGTGCACCACCTCGCGGGTGACCGGGAGACGTTCGGCGCTGCGCCGCAACCGGTCCGATCGGCCGGCGGCAAGGATCGCCGGCCGGGCGACCTGCCCGAAAACGCCCATCGTTCAGACCCCCATGTGCGGGTAGTTGTGGTCGGTCGGCGGGACGAAGGTCTCCTTGATGGAGCGCGCGGACGTCCACCGCAGCAGGTTCAGCGCCGAACCCGCCTTGTCGTTGGTGCCCGACGCCCGCGACCCGCCGAACGGCTGCTGCCCAACGACGGCACCCGTGGGTTTGTCGTTGACGTAGAAGTTGCCCGCCGCATGCCGCAATCGGCGTTCGGCCTGCAGGACGGCGGCGCGGTCGTCGGCGATCACCGCACCGGTCAGCGCGTACTTCGATCCGCCGTCGATGACGCCGAGGACGTCGGTCCAGGCGTCGTCGTCGTAGACGTGCACGGCCAGGATCGGCCCGAAGTACTCGTCCCGGAACGCCTCATCGGTCGGGTCGTCGGACAGCAGCACCGTGGGCCGCACGAAATAGCCCTCACTGTCCTCGCATTCACCGCCGACGGCGATGGTGACGGCGGGCGCGCTCTTGGCCCGCTCGATGGCGTGTGCGCTCTTGGCGTAGGCCCGCTCGTCGATGACGGCGCCGCCGTAGTTCGACAGATCGGTGACATCACCGTATTTCAGGGCCGAGACGGCATCCAGGAAATCGTCGCCGACGCGCGCCCACACCGAGCGTGGGATGAACGCCCTCGAGGCCGCCGAGCACTTCTGCCCCTGGTAGTCGAACGCACCGCGGATCAGGGCCGTGCGCAACACATCCGGTCGCGCGGATGGGTGGGCCACCACGAAGTCCTTGCCGCCGGTCTCGCCCACCAGCCGCGGATAGCTGTCATAGCGGTCGATGTGCGCGCCGACCTCGCGCCACAGGTGCTGGAACGTCGCGGTGGACCCGGTGAAGTGGATACCGGCCAGCCGCGGGTCGGCCAGCACCACATCGGACACCGCGTGACCGTCACCGGTCACCAGATTGATGACGCCCGGCGGTAACCCGGCGGCCTCGAGCAGTTGCATGGTCAGGTACGCCGAGAACGTCTGCGTGATGGACGGTTTCCACACGACGGTGTTGCCCATCAGCACGGGTGCGGTCGGCAGATTGCCCGCGATGGCGGTGAAGTTGAACGGGGTGATCGCACAGACGAACCCCTCGAGCGGACGGTAGTCGCAGCGGTTCCACACACCGGGGCTGCTGAGCGGTTGCTGGGCGAGGATCTGCCGGGCGAACGCCACGTTGAAGCGCCAGAAGTCGACGAGCTCACAGGGCGCGTCGATCTCGGCCTGATAGGCGGTCTTGGACTGACCGAGCATGGTGGCGGCGGCGATCGTCTCCCGCCAGGGCCCGGCCAGCAGGTCGGCGGCCCGTAGGAAGACCGCGGCGCGCTCGTCGAACGGGGTGTCCGCCCAGGCGTCCTTGGCGGCGATGGCGGCATCGACGGCGGCGGCCGCATCGTCGTGGCCGGCGTTGGTCAACGTGCCGAGCACCGCCCGGTGCCGGTGCGGTTGCACGACGTCGATGCGCCGGCCGGTACCCATGGCGTGCTTGCCGCCGATGACATGCGGCAGGTCGATGGGTGCGCTCGTGAGGTCGCGCAGCGCGGCGGTGAGGCGGGCACGTTCGGTGCTGCCCGGCGCGTATTCGTGAATCGGCTCGTTCGAGGGCAGCGGAACTGCGGTGATGGCGTCCATGCCCTCAGGGTCTCGTGGCGCCGCCGGCCCAGGCTTGGCGAATCGGCCAAAGTCCACAATCCAGTTAGTAGAATCCCACAACATGGCCGCATTCGCGCCGCCCGGGGTCAGCCTGGGTCAACTGGTACTCGCCCTGGACGCCACGATGGTGACGCTGGTGCAGGCCCCGCGCGGGTTGGATCTGCCGGTGGCGTCGGCCGCCCTGATCGACCCCGACGATGTGCGGCTGGGACTGGCCGCCGCGGCCGTATCGGCCGATGTGTTCCTGCTGCTCGGCGTCGGCGATGACGATGTGCTGTCCTGGCTGGTGCAACAGGCCCCTCGGACACCGGCCGCCATCTTCGTCAAGGAGCCGTCCGCCGCGGTGATCACCCGTGCGGTCGCCGTGGGCACCGCGGTGGTCGCGGTGGAGCCGCGGGCGCGCTGGGAACGGCTCTACCGGCTCATCGACCATGTCTTCGAACACCACGGCGACCGCGCCGACCCACTACAGGAATCCGGTACCGATCTGTTCGGGCTCGCCCAGTCGATCGCCGAGCGCACGCACGGCATGGTGAGCATCGAGGACGTGCAGTCGCACGTGCTCGCGTACTCCGCGTCCAATGACGAAGCGGACGAGTTGCGCCGGCTGTCGATTCTCGGACGCGCGGGCCCGCCGGAGCACCTCGCCTGGATCGGGCGCGAAGGCATCTTCGACGCGCTGCGCGGGAGCACCGAGGTGGTGCGTATCGATGCCCGGCCCGAACTCGGGCTGCAACCGCGCCGCGCCATCGGCATTCACCTGCCCGACAGCCGTCACCGGCCCGCGTTCGCGGGCACCATCTGGGTACAGCAGGGCGCCCGTCCGCTGGCCGACGATGCCGATCAGGTGCTGCGCGGCGCATCGGTGCTCGCCGCCAGAATCCTGGCGCGGCTCGCCGCGGCACCGTCGACGCATGCCGTGCGGGTACAGGAGATCCTCGGCTTGCGCGAGGCCGATATCGACATCGCGGCCACCGCACGGGAACTCGGACTGGCCGCCGAGGGGCCGGCCGCCGTCGTCGGCTTCGTCGGTACCGGTGCGGCGCCGGCCCGCCTGGTCGATGTGCTCGCGCTGAGCGCCAGTGCCTTCCGCCCCGACGCCCAGGTGGCGTCCCGTGGAGTGCGGGTGTACGTCCTGCTTCCGCATGCCGGGAGGACGGTGACGTCGTGGATTCGCGGCACCATCGCCACCCTGCGCCGTGAACTCGGGCTGGAGCTGCGGGCGGTCATCGCCACGCCCGCAACGGGACTCGCGGGCGCGGCAGCCGCCCGCGCCGAAGTGGACCGGGTGCTCGACAGCGCCGAACGCCACCCGGGTGCGCTCGGTGCCCTCACCTCACTCGCCGAGGCGCGCACCACGGTGCTGCTCGACGAGATCGTGACGATGGTCGGTGCCGATGACCGCCTGATCGACCCGCGCGTGCGCGATCTGCGCGCCGCGGACCCCGTGCTGGCCGACACGCTGCGCGCATACCTGGACTGTTTCGGCGATATCGGCGCGGCGGCCCAGTGGCTGCACGTACACCCCAACACCGTGCGCTACCGGGTGCGGCGCATCGAGACCGTCCTGGGCGGTACGTTGTCCGACCCCGATCTGCGGCTGCTGCTCTCGCTGAGCCTGCGCGCGGACCGCACGCCGCCGAACCGGTGACCCGCGTTCGGCTGGATCCCGTGCGTCAGCCGGCCCTTGGAGCCAGGGTTCAGACGAGCCGTTCGGCCGCCGCGGCGATGCGCTCATCGGTGGCCGTGAGCGCCACCCGCACGTGCTGAGCACCGGCCGGGCCGTAGAACTCGCCGGGGGCCACCAGGATTCCGCGCTGCGCCAACCAGGTCACGGTGTCGCGGCACGGTTCCCCGCGGGTGGCCCACAGGTACAGTCCGGCCTCGGAGTGGTCGACGGTGAAGCCGGCGCCGCGCAGCGCCGACAGCAGCACCGCTCGTCGCTGGGCGTATCGCTCACGCTGCACTGCGACATGATCGTCATCGTCGAGTGCCGCGACCATGGCGGCCTGAATGGGCCCGGGCACCATCATCCCGGCGTGCTTGCGCACCGCCAGCAGTTCGGCCACCACGCTCGCGTCGCCCGCGACGAAGCCGGCCCGATACCCGGCCAGCGAGGACGACTTGGACAACGAGTGGATGGCCAGCAGACCGGTGTGGTCGCCGTCGCACACCGAGGGGTGCAGCACCGACAGCGGCGCGGCGTCCCAGGCCAACCCGAGATAGCACTCGTCGGAGGCGATCAGCACACCCCGTTCGCGGGCCCAGCCGACCACCTTGCGCAGATGGTCCAGGCCGAGCACCTTGCCCGACGGATTGCTCGGCGAGTTCAGGAACAGCAGCGCCGGAGCCTGCGGTCCGATCTGCGTCAGCGAATCCGCGGCGAGCACCTGCGCCCCCGCCAGCCGGGCACCCACGTCATAGGTCGGGTAGGCCAGCTCCGGGATCACCACGGTGTCATCGGATCCCAGTCCCAGCAGGGTCGGCAACCAGGCGATGAGCTCCTTGGTGCCGATGACCGGCAGCACCGCGGCCGGGTCCACGCCGGTGATGCCGAATCGGCGTTGCAGCGCAGCATGGATCGACGCACGCAGTTCGGGGGTCCCCGCGGTGGTCGGATAACCCGGCGTCGCGCTCGCAGCCGCGAGAGCCGCACGTATCACCGGGGCGACATCGTCGACGGGCGTGCCGACCGACAGGTCCACGATGCCGTCGCGATGAGCGCGCGCGATGGCGGTGACGTCCGTCAGGGTGTCCCAGGGGAACACCGGCAAGGACGCCGATTTAGGTGAGTTCACTCGCCCTTGGGTTCGAGATCCTTGATGGCCTGCGGGTCGTTGTCGGTCTGGCCGACCTTCGACGCGCCGCCGGGTGAACCCAGCTCATTGAAGAAGTCCGCATTGCTCTGCGTGTAGCTGCTCCACTGATCCGGGACGTCATCTTCGTAGTAGATGGCCTCGACCGGGCAGACCGGCTCACAGGCACCGCAGTCGACGCATTCATCCGGGTGGATGTACAGCATCCGGGCACCCTCGTAGATGCAATCGACAGGGCATTCCTCGATGCATGCCTTGTCTTTGACGTCGACGCAGGGTTCGGCAATGACGTACGTCACTGATGTCTCTCCTGTCCTGTCCAGTGGGCTGCTGGTCGGTTCAGTTTCTGGGTCGGGACTCATCTAGAGCGCCCGCACGGGCCAGTATGAAGGGCTCATTACGGGACGTGCGTCTCAGTGTGTCCTAACTTCACGCGCCGCCCGTGCTGGGTGGCGCGCGGTTACTGACACTAGTCGTTGCATATACACCGCGCCTAGTAGCCACGCGCTATGCACTTCTGTGCACTGCAACTTGTTGCATAAGACCGCCGGTAGCGCTTAGGCTGCCGGACATGGCCCTCCCCCACGCCATCCTCGTGTCGCTGTGCGAGCAGCCGAGTTCGGGCTACGAACTGGCCCGGCGCTTCGACAAGTCGATCGGCTACTTCTGGTCGGCCACCCACCAGCAGATCTATCGGACGCTGCGGGCCATGGAAGGCGATGGCTGGGTGGGCGTCCGCGAAGTCGAACAGCACGGTCGACCGGACAAGAAGGTCTACTCGGTGACCGCGCGCGGGCGCGCCGAACTGGCGCGTTGGCTCGCCGAACCACTGGCCGGCGGCGGGAGCACGGTGGCCGACAACCGCACCCGCGATCTGGCCGTCAAGATCCGTGCCGCCGGATACGGAGATGTCGACGCCATCCGCGCGCAGGCCGCCGGGTTACGCGCCGAACGCGCCGCACTGCTCGACACCTACCGAGGATTCGAGAAACAGCAGTTCCCCGATCCGGCGCGTCTCGCCGGATCCGAGTTGCACCAGTACCTGGTGCTGCGTGGCGGCATCCGCGCAGAGGAGGGTGCCATCGAATGGCTTTCCGAAGTACTGGAGGCCCTGTGAGTACCGGAGACCCCGTGAACTATCCACACCTGCTGTCCCCGTTGGATCTCGGCTTCACCACCCTGCGCAACCGGGTGGTGATGGGCTCGATGCACACCGGCCTGGAGGACCGTGCCCGCGACACCGACAGGCTGGCCGCCTACTTCGCCGAACGCGCCCGCGGTGGGGTGGGTCTCATCATCACCGGCGGGTACGCGCCGAATCGGACCGGCTGGTTGCTGCCGTTCGCCGCCGAGATGCGTTCGGACTCCGATGCGCGCAGACACCGGCGGATCACCGCGGCCGTCCACGCCGAGGGCGGCAAGATCGCGCTGCAGATCCTGCACGCCGGACGCTATGCCTACCATCCACTTTCGGTCAGCGCCTCCTCGATCAAGGCGCCCATCAACCCGTTCCGGCCGCGCGCCCTACGCGATGTCGAGGGCACCATCGATGATTTCGTGCGCGCCGCGCTGCTGGCCCGCGCGGGCGGGTACGACGGTGTCGAGATCATGGGCAGCGAGGGGTACCTGATCAATCAGTTCCTGGCGCCGCGCACCAATCGGCGCACCGACGCCTGGGGCGGGACGCCGGAGAAGCGGCGACGCTTCCCGGTCGAGATCGTGCGCCGGGTGCGGGCAGCCGTCGGCACGGATTTCATCATCGTCTACCGGATATCGCTGGCCGACTACGTCGAGGATGGGCAGACCTGGGAGGAGACCCTCGCGCTGGCGACCGAGATCGAGGCCGCCGGAGCGAGCATCCTCAACACCGGTATCGGCTGGCACGAGGCGCGCGTCCCGACCATCGTCACCTCGGTACCCAACGGCGCGTTCGTCGGCGTCAGCGGCGCATTGGCCGAACACGTCGACATCCCGGTGGTGGCCTCCAACCGGATCAACATGCCCGAGGCCGCCGAGCACATCCTGACCGACACCGGCGTGCAACTGATCTCGATGGCCCGCCCGCTGCTCAGCGATCCGGACTGGGTGCGCAAGGCTTCCGAGGACGCCGCCGATCAGATCAACACCTGCATCGCCTGCAATCAGGCCTGCCTGGACCACGCCTTCGCGCACAAGACGGTGTCGTGTCTGCTCAATCCGCGGGCCGGGCACGAAACCACCCTGGTGCTCGGCCCGACGCGGCGGGCCCGTTCGGTGGCCGTGGTGGGCGCCGGACCGGCCGGGCTGTCCGCGGCGGTGACGGCCGCCCAGCGCGGGCACCGCGTCACACTGTTCGAGGCCGGCGACAGGATCGGCGGCCAATTCGACCTGGCCCGAAGGGTTCCCGGCAAAGAAGAGTTCACCGAAACGCTGCGCTACTACGCGCGCATGCTGCAGGTGCACAATGTCGACGTCCGGCTGGGATGCCGCGCGGATACGCAGACCCTGGCCGGATACGACGATGTCGTGCTCGCCACCGGCGTCACACCCCGGGTACCCGCCATCCCCGGCATCGAGCACCCCAAGGTGCTGTCCTACGCCGAGGTGCTCTCCGGAGCCGCCGTCGGCGAATCGGTGGCGGTCATCGGCGCCGGCGGCATCGGGTTCGATGTCAGCGAGTTCCTGGTCACCACGCATTCGCCCACCCTGAACCGCAAGGAGTGGCAGGCCGAATGGGGAGCCCTGGACCCGCAGGACGCGCCGACGGTGCGCGGCGCACTGGCCACACCCATCCCGCTCCCGCCGGCCCGTGAGGTGTTCCTACTGCAACGCACCAAGGGGCCGCAGGGCCGCGGGCTCGGCAAGACCTCGGGTTGGGTGCACCGCGCCTCGCTGAAAGCCAAAGGCGTGCAACAGCTCTGCGGGGTGAACTACGAGCGCATCGACGACGCCGGGCTGCACATCAGCTTCGGGTCCGATCGGTCCGGTGCGCGGCTGCTGGCCGTCGACAACATCGTGATCTGCGCGGGCCAGGAGTCGGTGCGCGGGCTCGACGACGAGTTGCGGGCCCGCGGTGTCACCGCACACGTCATCGGCGGTGCCGCCGTCGCGGCCGAGCTCGATGCCAAGCGGGCCATCCGCCAGGGCACCGAGCTGGCCGCCAGGCTGTAGATCAGGCCTGCTTGAGCGCTTCGATCTCCAGAGTGATGGTGACCTTGTCGCCCACCACGGCGCCGCCGGTCTCCAGCGGAGCGTCGAAGGCGATGCCGAAGTCCTTGCGGTTCAGGACCACCGAGGCCTCGAAGCCGGCCACCGCACCATGGCCCATGCCGGGGTTGACGCCATGGAACTCGAGCTTCAGCGATACCGGCTTGGTGACACCCTTGAGGGTGAAGTCACCGTCGAGCACATAGTCATCACCGTCGGCACGTACCGCGGTGGACACGAACGACGCGGTCGGGAACTGCTCGGCGTCGAAGAAGTCGGCGGCCTTGAGGTGGGCGTCGCGCTGCTCGTTGCGGGTGTTGACCGAGTTGATGTCGATGGTCGCGGACACCGACGGGGTGCCGTCCTCAGCGACGGTGATGGCACCTTCGAAACTGTCGAACGTGCCGCGGACCTTGCTCACCATCAAATGGCGGACCGAGAAGTTGACCGAGGAATGCACCGGGTCCAGCGCCCAGGTGCCGGTGGTCAGATCGGTGGCGACTGCTGCGGTCATGATGTCTCCTTGCATGGCGGCGCCGGCCTGCCCGGCACCCTCACATCATGCAAACGGACCGTGGTCCGATTTCATTCCGCAATGGTGCCCCACTTCGCCTCCGCGCCCGAGTGCCCGATCAGCACCACGCCGACCGTCGACGACACACCGACCACCACGGCGAGGATCGCCACCCCGACCGCGAGCCCGCGACCCGGCCGCTCCGCGCGCGACTCCCGCACGTGCTGAACCGCCAACAGGATCGCCACCAGCAACAAACCGATCGCGAAGTAGATCATCCACTCGCCGCGCTCCTCATGCAGCTCGAGGATCGGGCGGTGCTCACTTTCGCGGTTGTACAGCCACTCCCCCGCCGACGTCGCCAGCGGTGTGAGCACCATGACGCCGGCAGCAAGGGCCAGCACCAACCACACCAGGCGACTGCGGGCGGCCCGCCAGAATGCACAGAGAATGAGCAACAGCGCCGTCAACGGCGCCAGTGCCACCACGCCGTGCACCAGCAGCGCATGAGCGGGTATCCCGGAAATCGTGGTCATGGCACTCCTGATGCTCGGCGACCACCAGAAGATACCGCCCATCGGCCGCCCATGGCGACCGAAAGGCACATGAGCACAACAAATTTCGCGCCCAGACGGTTAGGAGAGCCTAGGCTCAGGCGGCCAGCGGCGTGTACGTGGTGGTGCGCTGGCGAGCCGGTCGGCCGATACCCTCGGCGATCTCCGTCAGCTCCTCGACCGACTTGGCGGATCCGTTCTCCGAACCCGCCATCCGCGAGATCGTCTCCTCCATCAGGGTGCCGCCCAGATCGTTGGCGCCCCCGTTGAGCATCACCCGGGTGCGCTCGATACCCAACTTCACCCAGCTGGTCTGGATATGAGAGATCCTGCCGTGCAGCATGATCCGCGCCAGCGCGTGCACCGCACGGTTGTCCCGGTGAGTCGGGCCCGGGCGCGCGCCGCCGGCCAGGTACAGCGGGCTGGACTGGTGCACGAACGGCAGTGGCACGAACTCGGTGAACCCACCGGTGCGGTCCTGGATGGAGCGCAGCACATTGAGATGGCCCACCCAGTGCTTCGGCGTGTCGACATGGCCGTACATCATGGTCGAACTCGACCGCAGCCCGACCTCGTGGGCGGTGCTGACCACGTCGATCCACTCCGAGGTCGGCAGCTTGCCCTTGGTCAGCACCCAGCGCACCTCGTCATCGAGGATCTCCGCGGCGGTACCGGGTATGGACCCGAGGCCGGCCTCGCGCAAGGCCGTCAGCCACTCGCGCAGCGACAATCCGCTGCGGGTGACACCGTTGGAGATCTCCATCGGGGAGAACGCGTGCACGTGCATCGACGGCACCCGGGCCTTCACCGCGCGGACCAGATCGGCGTACCCGGTGACCGGAAGCTCCGGATCGATCCCGCCCTGCATGCAGACCTCGGTGGCGCCGGCGACATGCGCCTCCCAGGCCCGGTCGGCGACCTCGTCGGTGGACAGCGAATAGGCGTCGGCATCGCCCTTGCGCTGGGCGAACGCGCAGAACCGGCAGCCGGTGTAACAGATGTTCGTGAAGTTGATGTTGCGGTTGACGACGTAGGTCACGTCATCACCCACGGCATCGCGGCGCAGCGAATCAGCCAGCGCGGCAACCGCATCCAGAGCGGGCCCGTCGGCGGTGGCCAACGCCAGGTACTCGTCGTCACTGCACCCGCCGGGGTCGCGCTCGGCGGCGCGCAGGGCCGCGAGCACATCGGTGTCGATGCGTTCGGGGGCGCGGGCGGCCAGCTCCGAGACCTTCTCCCGGATGGACTCCCAGTCACCGAAGGCGCTGTCGAGATCGCTGCGGGTCTCGGTGAGCCGGCCCTCGGAGTCGATCGCCGTATGCAGGTCGGTGCGGCCCAGTGATTCCGACGCCTCGTCGGGTTCCTGCCACGCCCGCCCCACCGGGTTCACATCCCGCGCCAACCCGGTGTCCGGGTCGGCCAGGGCGTCGACATGCCCGCGGACGCGCGGGTCGATCCAGGCCGCCCCGGCCTGCACGTACTGCGGCTGCGCGGTGAGGCGCTGCACGAGGTCATATCCCGCCTCGGCGGTGATGGATGCCAGGTCGTCCAGGTTCGGCCAGGGCCGCTCGGGGTTGACATGGTCGGGAGTCAGCGGCGACACCCCACCCCAGTCGTCCACGCCGGCACCGATCAGCGCCAGGCACTCGTGGCGCGACACCAGATTCGGCGGCGCCTGGATACGCATCTTGGGTCCCAACACCAGGCGGGTCACCGCGACAGTGGCCAGGAAGTCATCGATACCGGCATCGGGCACCGTGGCCATGGCGGTGTGATCCTTGGCCCGGAAGTTCTGCACGATGACTTCCTGGACGTGACCGAACGCCTTGTGCGACTTGCGGATCGCATGCATGGTCTCGGCGCGCTCGACCAACGTCTCGCCGATGCCGACCAACAGCCCGGTGGTGAACGGGACAGACAACCGGCCGGCGTCATCCAGCGTGCGCAGCCGGACCTGCGGATCCTTGTCCGGGCTGCCGTAGTGGGCCAGGCCCTTGGTCTCGAAGAGCCGCCGCGATGTGGTCTCCAGCATCATGCCCATCGACGGCGCAACGGGTTTCAGCCGGGACAACTCGGTCCAGCTCATGACGCCGGGGTTGAGGTGCGGCAGCAGCCCGGTCTCCTCCAGCACCCGGATGGCCATCGCGCGGACGTAATCCAGCGTGGAGTCATAACCGCGCTCATCGAGCCACTGCTTGGCCTCCGGCCAGCGCGCCTCCGGGCGGTCACCGAGGGTGAAAAGGGCTTCCTTGCAACCAAGCTCCGCGCCTCGGCGCGCGACGTCCAGGATCTCGTCGGGCTCCATGAACATGCCCTTGCCCTCGGCGCGCAGCTTGCCCGGCACGGTGACGAAGGTGCAGTAGTGGCACTTGTCCCGGCACAGGTGGGTCACCGGGATGAAGACCTTGCGGGAGTAACTGACCGGAAGCCGTCCGGTGGCGCCGCGGCGTCCGGCCGATTCCAGGCCGGCGTCGCGCACCCGCGCCGCACTGGCGCACAGGTCGGCCAGGTCCTCGCCACGTGCGGTCATCGCGATGGCAGCTTCGTCCACGTTCAGCGCGACACCGTCGCGGGCGCGGCGCAGGACGCGCCGCAGCGCGGACGGGTTGGGCTTCGGCGGGACCACCGGGCTGGGCAGATCGGAGCCGTGCTGGGGGTTCAGAGCCACTCCCGTGTAACCCCGGCATCGACATGGATCATCCGCGCGTCTCACTATTTGAAACAGATGCGCCTGGCATAAGGGTCACATTAGCCGTCGCCGCGCGGCGGTCGCACGAGCCGTCCTCGGAATACCGCCCGAAACGTTGACCCTGGCGTAAGTTCATGCCCGTCGGGACTGAGTGAACGGGAGCGATCATGCGGTTGCGGGTACGTCCATATCTGATGGCCGGGATCAGTATCGTCGCCGCCGGCTCCATCGCGATTCCCCCGTCGGTGGCGCCGGCGACCCACCCACCCCGGCACGAGAACGTGGCGCTGGCCGCGTCCACCGCACCGGTGAATCCGCTGCTGAAGCAGCCTCCGCCGGAGTACGCCACCGCGCAGGCGGCGACGGCGCTGCTGCCCGCGTCCGCGTTCAGCTCGACCGAGGCGATGACCGAGACGCTGGATGTGGCGTCGGCACAGGTGAGTGCGCTGGCACTGCCCGGCCTGGAGAACGCCATCATCACCGCCTACGACGTGATCATGCCCTGGGTGGACTGGGGTGTGAACCTCGGCATCTACGCCACCCAGTGGATTCCCGTCGTCAACTGGTTCACCCCGCAGATCAGCATCTTCTACTACTCGTTGATCCGCCCGATGATCACCAGCGCCGTCTTCAACATCGCCTACTGGGTGGGCGGCACCATCAGCTTCGGCCAGGGCCTGACCAACTTCTTCAACGACACCGTCGCCGCGGGCATCGGGTTCGTCAACGCCGAGATCGACTGGCTGTTGAGTTTCCTGCCCCCGTTCCCGCCCTTCCCGCCGTTCTTCTCCTCGCTCGCTGCGCAGTCGACGATGGAGGTGATGGGGGCGCGCACCGCGGTGCAGGTCCCGGCCGGTGTCGGCACCGCGCCCGCCGAGGAGGTCGCCGACGAGGAACCGGCAACACCCCCGGTCGATCAGACGGAGCAGACCGAGCAGACCACCCCGCCGGCCGAGCCCGAGACGCCGGTGGCCGAGGAACCCGGACCGTCCACGGTCGAGACCGACCCCGCGGACGCCGAACCTCAGCAGCCCGTGGAGACTCCCACCGACGACACGAGCGACGGTGAGGGCCTCCCCGATGAGGACGCCGAGCAGGACGTCGATGTCGATGTCGATGTCGAGGAGACCACCACGGGGGACACCGACGTGGACTCCGAGCAGCCGGATATCGACAGCGAGGACCCCGGACCCGATCCGCAGGCCGACAACGAGCCGGACAACACGCCCGACACCAAGAACGAGACCACGAGCGAAACCAAGCCCGACAGCAGTGCCGGCTCCGGCGCCGAGAAGTAGACCACCACGACGTACGTGATCAGATTGTGTGCGTGATCAGTAACGGTGGACGTTACCGATCACGCACAGACTGCGCGCCGCGCAACACCAGGGCCGCCGGCACCGCCCCCACCACGATGAGCGCGAGCACGGCGTAGCTCATCGCGCCGACCCCGCCGAACACCAGGTCATTGCCGGGCCCGCCGAAGGTCAGCCCGAGCACCGTGGCCAACCATGTCCACAACGGCAGTGCGGCCACCCGGATCGACGGTGTGCACTGCAGTGCCGCCCACACCAGCGCGGCGTTGACCGCACCGCTGATCAGCATGCTGACCGGGAGCGGCACCGAACCCAGGCGAAGGGGCAGCAGGAAGGCCGAGGCCAGAGCGGTCAGCACGCCGTCGACGGCGAGCACACCGAGCACGAGGGGCGCGAACCAGGCGGGCCCGTCCAGACGTCCCGCTGTCAGGTCGGGATGCTGTCGAGCAGCGCGACCAGGGAGCCGACCACCCACTGGAAGTTGTCGGCGCGGTCCTGCCAATGTTGCAGGTTGGGATCCAAATCCGGGTCCATGTCGCAGACCTTACCGCGTCTGTGCCCGACTATCGGAAATTCAGCCCGGCCAACAGGTCGTTCTCGATTCCGTCGCTGCCCCGCTCGCCGGCGGCCAGCACATAATGCTCCACACCCCACAGCGGCAACGCGATCTTGTTGGACAGCGCCATCGACCGGCCGTCCGGGGCCACCGTGACCTGCGTGGCGTGCGCCCGCAGGGCGGCGGCCTTGGCCGGCAGCTGCGCCGACGCATCGATGACCGCGTCCACCCGCTCATCGGGAAACGCGAACGAGAAGTCCTCGGGCTTGATCACCACCCAGTCCTGCGGTGGCTGGCCGAGATTGGCGAAGCCGTCGACGAACCCGGACACGGCCATCACCGTCCAGTAGAACTTCGGGACCGGCCAGGCCAGTGTCGCGGAGGCGGCCACGGCCGCGGTGGTGAGTTCGTGGACCCTGATGTGGTCCGGATGCCCGTAACCACCATTGGGGTCGTAGCCGACGAGCACGTGTGGGCGGAAGTCCTGGATGACGGCGACGAGTTCGGCCACCGGCTCCTCCAGCGGAGCATCCACGAAGCGCTGGCGGTGCCGCGCGGGCGTGCCGGGCATGCCGGAGTCCCGCCACCGCCCGGCCCCGCCCAGATAGTGCGGTTCGCCGGCGCCCAGGGCCGCCAGCGCCGCGGTGAGCTCGGTGACCCGGTAGCCACCGAGCTGATCGGCGGCGTCGACCGCGAGCCCGGCCCAGCGCTCGCCGATGACCTCGCCCTCCTCGCCCATCGTGCAGGTGACCACCCGCACCTCGGCGCCCCGCGCCGCGTAGTGCGCGATGGTGGCACCCGTGGTCAACGATTCGTCGTCGGGATGGGCATGGACAAAGAGAAGCCGCGGAGTCTCCACTCCCCTAGGTTTACCGTGTGCCGCCCCCGGACGCGAGAAGCCGAGCGCTTGAGTATGCCTGCGCGGTCATGGCGATCGGTCTGCTCGCCGGGGTGGCCGGTATCGCCACGACCCTGCTGCTGCACGGTATCGAGCACCTGACCTACCGCTACAGCTTCGGCAGTCTGCTCGACGGCGTCGACGACAGCGGACACCTGCGCCGTGCCGTCGGCCCGATGATCGGCGGTGCGCTGGCCGGGCTGGGCTGGTGGGTGTTGCGGCGACACCACCCGGTGCCGCGGCTGTCGGCCACCATCGCCGCCCGCCGACCCCTGCCCCGGCTGCCGATGGCCATCGATGCCGGTCTGCAGGTGCTCCTCGTGGGCGCCGGTGCGTCGCTGGGCCGCGAGGGCGCGCCGCGGCAGCTGGCGGCGGTCTTCGGCGACGCCGCCACGGCGCGCTGGTCGCTCACCGCGCGCGACCGCGAGATCCTGCTGTCCTGCGCGGCCGGGGCCGGCCTGGGCGCGGTGTACGGCGTGCCGTTGGGCGGCGCGCTGTTCACCATCAGTGTGCTGATGCACAGTTGGCACCCCCGCGTCGTGGGAACCGCGCTGATCACCTCCAGCCTCGCGGTGGCGGTGGCGTCCCCGGTCACGCATCTGCGCCATCCGCTGGACTGGCCGGACGCGGACCTTTCCTACCTGTTCGTCGGACTGGCGCTGGTCATCGCACCGCTGGCGGTCGGTGTCGGCGTCGCGTTCAACCGCATCACCGCAACGAGCACCACCCCCAGCTCCTCCTGGACACTCATCCCCGGCATCGCCGCGGCCGGCCTGCTCACCGGAGTCTGCTCCATCTGGTGGCCCGAGCTTCCCGGCAACGGCCGCAGCATCCTGGTGGTCAGCGTCGACAGCGATCTGACCATCACCGCCGCGCTGGCCATCCTGGCGCTCAAACCCGTTCTCACCGCGCTGTTCCTGCGGGCCGGCGCGGTGGGTGGGCTGCTCACCCCCGCGCTGGCCACCGGCGCCGCGGCGGGATCGGTGGCCGCATTGGCGCTCAACGAGTTCACCGGCCTGCACGTCAATACCGCTGCGGTCGCCCTCACCTGTGCCGCCGGGGTGCTCGCCATCACCCAGCGCGCGCCCGCGTTCGCCGCCCTGTTCGTCTGGGAACTCGCACATCCGCCGGTGTGGTTACTGGCGGTGTTCGCGATCGCGGCCTTTGCCGCCCACCGGATCTGGCGCAGCTCCGTCAGGGCTGCTTGACCCACTTGCCGGCGTCACCGACGATGCCGACCGGTACCGCACCGGTCAGGCTGACCCCGGACACCCGCGGCCCGGCCGCCACGATGGTGGTGTCCTGCAGGATCGGCAGCACGGTCGACAGGTCCCACAACCGCGGTTCGACGGCATCGATCACCTTGCCGATCTCCTCGGTGCCGCGCAGGGCCGCATCGATTCTCGGTTGGATGCTGCGGTCACAGATCCCGGTGAGGTTACTGGGCGCCTGTACCAATTCGCCTGTGCTTTCCGGCGATTGGGGTGCCGAGGTGGCCGGTGTGGTGGCCGGCGCGGTGGCGGTGGGCGTCGGAGGTGCCGACGTGACGGTGCTCGAGGACTTCGGCAGCGTGGTGGTCACGGTGACGCTGGGCGCCGGTGTCACCGTGGACACCGGGGTCGCTTCCAGCGCGGGGCAGCCGTAGCGCGAGGCCAGCGCCGTGGCCAGATCGCCTCCGGCGGAATGCCATCCGACCACCGCGTCCACTGAGTTGTTGACCATGGCATCGCCGTAGAGGGTCACCGGGTCCAGCGCGGACACCGAGGCGGCGATACCGACACTGCGCAACTGGTCGGCCGCGGTGTTGGCCACCGCGATCGATGTCGGGTCGTTGGCGGCCACTCCGAGCACCACCGTCAGCGGCACACCGTCCTTGATGATCTGACCGCGGGCCTGGTCCGGCGCGGGAGTGCCCGGCGTCGCCGTGGTGGGCGCCTGCACCGGTTGCACCTGGTAGCCCGCATCGGCCAGCAATCCGAGCGCCGCCTCCCGGCTGAGTGCCGGCGGGGCGGTCGGCACATAACCGGGATCCGAGGGTGAGCGCACCTGGGCCTGCGCCAGGGTCACCGTGTTGTCCGACCCGGCGCCGACGGCGGCCAGCAGGTCGACATCGAGCAGCCCGAACAAGGCCCGCCGCACCCGCAGGTCGGCGAACGCAGGCTGCTGCGCCCGCAGCGTCAACTGCATCACCCGGGGCGTGACGATGCGTGCGGTCCGCACATCCGGGATCGCCGACAACTGCGCGAACGCCGCCTGCCCACCATGCACCTGGGCCACCTGGGTGTCGCCGTTGCGGATCGAGTCAGCCAGTGCCGCAGGGGAACCCGCGCGGCGAAACAGGACCTGGTCGGGTTTGGCCGGTTCGCCCCAGTAGCGGTCGTTGCGCGCCAGCAGGATCTCGTCACGCTGCGGGTCGATGTTGTCCACCCGGAACTGGCCGCCGGTCACCGGCAGCGCCCTGGCCAGTCCGGCGCCGAAACCACCCGGCACATCCTTGACGATATGGGCGGGCAGGATGTCGTTGAACAGTTCCCGCCACGCCGGATAGGGCTGCGAAAACGTCACCACGGCGGTCTTGCCGCCCTCCACCGACTGCACGCCGGTGATGAGGTCGTATCCGGCGGGGTCGACGACACCGGGCTGGCTGACCATCTGCCGCCACAGGTACCAGTAGTCGTCCGCGCCGATCGGCGCGTTGTCGGTCCACGCCGCCTCCGGCCGGATCTTGTAGGTGACGGTGAACGGCTCCTCGTCGGTCACGTCCGCCGAGACGAGCAACGTCGGATCCATCTCCCACCGGGAACCGGTCGGGGTCGCCGGATCGGCGATGGGACGGAACGAACTCGGCAGCACCAACGACGAGATCGCGGCGTTCACCGAGGACTGGTCGGACAGCAGATGCGGATTGAACCCGGCGCCGATCGCGTCGATGGCCATGATGATCTGCATGGCCTTGGCCGGCGCCGGTGGCGGTGTGGACACCGTCTCGGTGCTCTGCGGGGCGGGCGGCGGGCTGACGGTGCAGCCGGCCAGCACCAGCGCCGACAGCACGGCCACAACCACGGTGCAGCGGTGTCGGGCTGTCGGCACGGGGTTCAGGGTATCGGGCCGTCGCAATCTCAGGAGTTCTGTGCCTTGGCGCGCGACTTCGCGCGGGCCCGCAGGCTGGCGGTGAGCTCAAGCTTGCGCACCCGCACGATCTCCGGGGTGACCTCGACGCATTCGTCCTCGGCGCAGAACTCCATGGCCTGCTCCAGGCCGAGCTCCAGCGGACGCGCCAGCGTCTCGAAGACGTCGGCGGTCGAGGACCGCATGTTGGTGAGCTTCTTTTCCTTGGTGGCGTTGATGTCGAGGTCTTCGGCACGCGGGTTGATGCCCACGACCTGGCCCTCGTAGGTGTCCTGGCCGGGCTCGACGAAGAACTGGCCGCGGTCGGCGAGCTGGGTCATGGCGAACGGCGTGATCTTGCCGGACCGGTCGGAGACCAGCGAGCCGGTGTGGCGGGCCCGGATCTCGCCGGCCCACGGGCGGTAACCGTCGAACACCGCGTTGGCGATGCCGGTGCCGCGGGTGATCGTCAGGAAGTCGGTGCGGAACCCGATCAGGCCGCGGCTGGGCACGATGAAGTCCATCCGGACCCACCCGGCGGCATGGTTGGTCATGTCTTCCATGCGGCCCTTGCGGGCGGCCATCAGCTGGGTGATGGCGCCGACGAACTCCTCCGGGGTGTCGATCGTCATCGCCTCGAACGGTTCGTGCAGCTTGCCGTCGATGGTCTGGGTGACCACCTGCGGTTTACCGACGGTCAGCTCGAAGCCTTCGCGGCGCATCTGCTCGACCAGGATGGCCAGTGCGAGTTCACCACGGCCCTGCACCTCCCAGGCGTCCGGCCGGCCGATGTCGACGACCTTGATCGACACGTTGCCGACCAGCTCGGCGTCCAACCGGCTCTTGACCATCCGCGCGGTCAGCTTGTGCCCGGACACCTTGCCCGCCAGCGGCGAGGTGTTGGTGCCGATGGTGACCGAGATGGCGGGCTCGTCGACCGTGATGCGGGGCAGCGCGTGCGCGTGCTCGGTGTCGGCGAGGGTGTCGCCGATCATGATCTCCGGCATACCGGCGACGGCGACGATATCGCCGGCGATGGCCTCATCGGTCGGGGTGCGCTCGACGCCGACGGTGACGAGCAGTTCGGTGATCTTGGCGTTGGTGATGACGGGATGCCCGTCCACCTCACGCATCCAGGCCACCTGCTGACCCTTCTTGAGCTTGCCCTTGTAGATGCGGACTAGCGCCAGACGACCGAGGAACGCCGAGGCGTCGAGGTTGGTCACCAGTGCCTGCAGCGGGGCCTCCGGATCGCCCTGCGGCGGCGGGATGTGCTCCATCAGCACGTCGAACAGCGGGTCGAGGTTCTCCCCGTCGGGGTTCTGCCCGTTGGCCGGCTCGGTGGTGCTGGCGATGCCGGCCCGGCCCGAGGCGTAGAGCACCGGCAGGCCGAGGGCGAATTCGGCGGCCTTCTGGGCCTCCTCGTCGAGATCGGAGGCGACGTCCAGCAGCAGGTCGTGGCTTTCCTCGACGACCTCGGCGATCCGGGCGTCCGGGCGGTCGGTCTTGTTGACCACCACGATCACCGGCAGGTGCGCGGCGAGTGCCTTGCGCAGCACGAAGCGGGTCTGCGGCAGCGGGCCCTCGGACGCGTCCACCAGCAGCACCACACCGTCGACCATGGACAGGCCGCGCTCCACCTCGCCGCCGAAGTCGGCGTGCCCGGGGGTGTCGATGACGTTGATGACCGTGACGGTGCCATCCGGGTTGGTGCGATGCACCGCGGTGTTCTTGGCCAGGATGGTGATGCCCTTTTCCTTCTCAAGGTCACCGGAGTCCATCAGCCGTTCGATGGCGTCATCGCCACGGTGCGACAACGCACCGGACTGCCGCAGCATTGCATCGACCAGGGTTGTCTTACCGTGATCGACGTGCGCGACGATGGCTACGTTGCGAAAGTTCGGGCGAGAATCCACGTGGGTCATTGTCGCAGTGCGGGTACCCGATCACGAAAACGAGCCAATCCTGCGGAAGGCGTGCGTGAAGAAGCTGCTCTCGGCCAAGCCGAAAAAGAAGTGTTGTCGCAGCAAGCCGCGCTGCAAGAAGTGCCCACTGGTGCTGCACAAGGTGCACAAGGCCGCCCACAACGGGCTGCGCGGCAAGGAGCTGGAGAAGGTCTACAAACTCGCTCGAAAGACCTGATGAGCTGGGCGGATACCTGGTCCTGACGCCGCAGCAGGCGTACCGTGGAGGTACCCCGTCGGGCGTCTTGGAGGTTACGGTCATGGCGGTTTATCAGGTGTTCACGGTGGCGGTGATCGTCGTGCTGGCGGTGGCCGCGACGGCCGCGATCTATCTCGGTTTGCTCAACTGGTTCGGCGCCGCGTACGTGGTGCGGTGTGCCGCATGTCACCATCTGACGCTGTCCTCGGCCAAGGACCCGCAAGCGTCCTGCCCGCACTGCCGGCACCCGGCGCTGCTGCACCCGATCTACACCGCCGGCCACCGCGACCAGCCGGTCCGGGTGGTCGGCGACCGGCTGCGGTACTAGCCACCTCCGGCGCGCAATAATCTTCGAGAACTCTCAGGTTCACCCAATTGACCTGATAGTCAATATCTTTCGGCGCGATCGCCGTTCAGGCCCGCCGCGAAAGCCCTTGCGCACGCAATCGATTGGGTAACGTTCGACACTCCTGCGTGATCCGGTGAGCGGCCAGAGCGGTCCGCTGCGACGAAGGGCTTGTGCCGATGTCTGTGACCACCCGGAGCCTTGTGCGTGTCGCGAGCTCGCTGACCGTCGTCGGCATCGGCGCCGCCGCGGCGGCCGCCGCCGCGCTGAGCATCGCCGCGGCGACCGCGAACGCCGAGGTCACCGAGGTCGCGCCGCGCCCGAATGTGAGCAGTCGGCAGGCGGTGATCGTCGACAAGAATGCGCTGCGCCGCGCCGGCCAGGGCGTTGCCCGTGGCGCGGGCGCGGAGAACAGGCGCGCCGGCGCCGGTGGCGTCATGGCCCAGGGCGAGGTCCGCGACAGCGTGATCGCGGTGCCGGGCACCTCGTCGGCGCCGTTCGGGGTCCCCGCGGGCGGCGAGTTCCGCCAGTACGCGCCCATCGGGAGCTGGTGAGGGCTCCGAGCTAACGCAGCGCGCCGGCCAGGTCGGGTATCCACCCGCGGTCGGCGGGCACCCAATCCAGGGTGTCCAACTCCCGCGCACGCACCCAGCGCAGCGCGCGATGGTCATGGGCGCGCGGACTCCCGGCCGTACAGGTCACCAGATAGGCCCGCAGCGTCATCGCGTTCGGCAGCACCACGTCCGCGCCGAGACGCGCGCCGACGGTGACCTCGATGCCGAGTTCCTCGCGCAGTTCCCGGGCCAGTCCTTGCGCGTCGGTCTCGCCGTCGGCCACCTTGCCGCCGGGCAACTCCCACAGGCCGGCCAGTTCCGGCGGCCGCACCCGCTGCGCGACGAGCAACCCCGCCGGTGAAATGAGTGCTCCCGCAACGACGATCTGCCCGGTCATCGCGCTCGACGGTATACCGTCGAGGTCATGGCTGTGTTAACCAACGACCAAGTCGATGCCGCGCTGCCCGATCTCACCGGCTGGGAACGGTCCGACGGGGCGCTGCGTCGTTCGATCGAGTTCCCGACGTTTCTGCAGGGGGTCGACGCCGTCGGTCGCGTCGCCGAACTGGCCGAGCAGCGCGACCACCATCCCGATATCGACATCCGTTGGCGCACGGTTACTTTCGCCCTGGTGACGCATTCCGCCGGCGGTATCACCGAGCAGGATCTCCAGATGGCGAAGGCGATCGATCAGCTGCTCGACCGCTGACGGCGATCCACCCCAGGGTGGCCAGCGTGGCCACCGGATAGACCAGCCCGGCCCAGGCCAATTGCCACGGGCGGCCGATCTCCCAGATGGTCGGTTGCGCGAAGCTCAACAGCCAGGGCACCCCGATGAGGGTGAGCGCCAGCCACCCCCAGCCCAGCACCCGGGCACCGAGGCGTTCGCGCAGGGGTCCGTGCAGCAGCCAGATCATCAGCGGGATCAACCACACCCAGTGATGCGTCCAGGAGATCGGCGAGAGCAGCAGCCCGAACAGTCCGACGATCACGATGCCGCCGAGCCGGTCCGCGGTGCCGATGGCCCGCCAGGCCAACAGCGCCAGCACCGCGGTGAGCAGGAGCGCCGCCAGCACGACGGGACCGTACCCGGCGTCCTGCCCGAGAATCCGCGAGATCGCGCCGCGCCAGGACTGGTTGAACGAGGTCCCGATCGGACCGATGCGTCGCGCGTCGCCCAGCAGGTCGGTGAAGTAGTAGCGAGCTTGTTCGCCCACCACCAGCGCCGAAAGGCCGATGGTGCCGAAGAAGACGAGCGCCGAGAAGACCGCGACCATCCAGCGGCGCACCCCCACGAAGTACAGCCCGGCCACGGCGGGGGTGAGCTTGATGCCCGCGGCCAGTCCGACCAGCAGACCCGATAACCACCACCGGTTGCTCTGCACCGCCCACAGCACCGCCAAGACCAGCAGCACATTGATCTGGCCGTAGTCGAACGTGCTGCGCAGCGGCTCGGTCCAGATGCCCACCGCGGTCCACAGCATCGCCGCCCGCGTGTCGGTGTGCCCGAGCAGGCGCAGGCTGGTCCGCGCCACGCCGTACAGCGCGGCAAAGATGCCGAGCTGCCAGATGAAGGCCACCACCCCGAACGGCAGCAGGCTCAACGGATAGAACACGACCGCGGCGAACGGCGGGTAGGTGAACGGCAACGGGAAGTCGGGCGTCTGTTCGGCGTAGACGTAGTCGTAGAGCGCACCGGGGTGCTCCAGGGTCTCCGCGCCACCGACATAAACGTGCAGGTCGACGAAGTTGGCCCCGTTGGGCACCAGGTAGGTCCAGGCCAGCCGTGCGAGGACGCTGACCACCACCACCAGCGGCGCCCAGCGATACAGCTGTGCCCTCGGACCGGTGTTGCGCATGGTGTTTACCGGTCCGACTCTAACGACCCCCCGGCGGCTCGCGCCCCGGTCACCATCGGCGCACACCTCCGTAACGGTTGAATAAATGCCACTCTTGTCACTTGAGTAACACCAGTAACTCCGTACCTTCGGTCTGAGACGTGCCGTCAACGAAATGGGGAGTCTCGTGTCACCAGCCAGAAAAGCGTTTGCCGCCAGCATGATTGCCGGAGCAGGCGCCGTCGCCACCGCCCTGATGCTCAGCCCGACCGCTGTTGCCGAGCCGGCCCCGCCGCCGCCCGCACCCGCGCCCGCCATGCCGAACATCCCGTTCATGAACCAGCTCGCCGGCATCCCGGCCGCCGCACCGCAGCTCATCCAGGGGCTCGCCTCGGCGTTCACCGGTGGCGGCGGACAGTCGACCCTGCCGGTCGATCCGATCACGCCGCAGCCGCCGACGGCCACCGCGTCGCTCAACCTGCCGCAGACACCGGGCGTCGCCGCGGCGCTGCCGGCCGCGGCGGCTGCCGCACCGGCCGTGGCGGGCGTGCAGGACCTGATGCCCGCGGGTCTGGCCTCGCTGATGCCGGCCGGCACCCCGCTCGCGGGTCTGCTGCCGCAGGGCGCCGCGGCCGCGACGGCCCCGAGTGCACCCGCGGCCCCGGGCGTTCCCGCGTCCTCGCCGGCGGACGCCGCGGCCCAGTCGCTGGTGCCGATGTTCCTACCGGTCTCCGCGCTGCCCTGACCGACCGCCCACACCGTCACCGAACAGCTCACCAGGGGGAAGTCATGCCATCGATCCGGACACTGCTGACCAGCACCACAGCCTGCGCGGTGGTGGTGCTGGGCGGTGGGGTCGCGATCCCGGCCCACGCCGATCCGGCCGCGCCCATGCCGCTGCCGATCAACGGTTTACAGGCACCGGGACTACCGGCGATGGAGACTCTCGGCCCGGCGATCCAGCAGGCTGCTGCTGACCCGAGCAATGCCGCCTCGATGCTGATGGCCGCCGCCGCCGCGTTCGCCGGAAACGCGGCGGCGCCGTCCGATTCGCTGAATGTCGCGTCCGCGGTGAACCAGTTCGTGTCGGAACCGCAGGCCCACGTGCCTGCGGCCGGCGCGGGCGCTCAGGCGCACCTACCCGCCGGCGTGGACCCGGCCTACTCCGTCGGCCCGGTGCCGATGGCCGTGCCCACCGCACCCGAGGCAGCACTCCCGCCGGTCGATGCTCCGGCGCCACCCCCCGACGCCGTGCCCGCGCCGGCTCCGGCCCCGCAAGCCGCCGCGCTGGCCGCACCCGCCCCCGAGGCGGCGCCGGCACCCGGTCCCGCCCCGGCCCCGGCTCCCGGCGCGATGCCCGACTTCGGCCCCGACGCGCCGACCACCCAGGACTTCATGTACCCGTCCATCAGCAACGGCTGCGGCGCCGATGGCGGCAACGTGCTGGCCACCGCGATCTCGGTCGCGGGCCCGGCCAAGATCCCCGCGCCCGGACCGGTCGCCGGCCAGACCGCCTACGTGTTCACCGCGGTCGGAACGCCCGGCCCGGCCGCCGTGCAGAAGCTGCCGCTCAACGTCACCTGGGTGAACCTGAGCACCGGCAAGTCCGGGACCGCGACGCTCAAACCGCAGGCCGATATCAACCCCGAAGGACCGACCACGCTGACCGCGATCGCCGACACCGGCTCGGGCAGCATCATGTCGACGATCTTCGGTCAGGTCAGCACCACCGAGAAGCAGTGCCAGTTCATGCCCACCATCGGGTCGACGGTGGTGCCGTAGCCCGTTCGCCGAGCGCGCTAGAAGGCCATGAAGAGGATCATTTCCCGGTCGTACTCACGGCCGGGGTGGGACTCAGCGAGGTGCGCCTGCGCCTTCTCGACCAGATCGTCTTCGTCGGCACCTTGAATCGCCTCGCCGCACGGGCAGTTCAGATGTGTCTTAGCCATATGTCCACCTTCGCATACCGATGATGGTGAGCATGGACATCTACGACGTTATGCGCACAACCGGGGCGGTCCGGGTCTTCACCGGCGAACCGCTGCCCGACGAAACACTGGTCCGGATCCTGGACAACGCCCGCTTCGCGCCGAGCGGCGGCAACCGGCAGGGCGCCCGTGTCGTGGTGGTCCGCGAACGCGCGACCATGCAGGCCCTCGCCGATCTCACCGACACCGGGTTCCGCCGCTACATCGCCCAACAGCGCCGCGGGGAGAGCCCGTGGAATCCGCTGCACCCCACGGGCGCGTCGGCCGAGGAGCTCGCCGCCGTGCGGGTGCCCCGCGCCGCCCAGTTGCTCGACGCCGATGTGGCGCTGGTGATCTGCGTCGACCTCAATGTGGTGGCGGCCTTCGATCAGGATCTCGATCGCATCGGCCTGGTGGCGGGCGCGTCGGTCTACCCGCTGGTGTGGAACATCCTGCTGGCAGCGCGCAACGAGGGCTTCGGCGGTGTGCTCACCACGATGGTGGTGCCCGAGGAGCCCGCGGTGAAAGAACTACTCGGCATCCCGGCGGACTTCGCGGTCGCCGCGGTGCTGCCGCTGGGCAAGCCGGTCAAGCAGGTCACCAGGCTGACCCGTAAATCGGTCTCCGAGTTCGTGACCCGGGAACGCTTCGACGGCCCGGCGTTCTAGTCGCCTTGACTCTGCGATGAGGGTGCGGGTCACTCGCACAAATGCGCCCTGGCCGCAGAGTCGACGAGTTAGGCCTGCTTCGCAGCCTTCGCGGCCGCCTTCATCTTCTTCTTGTAGGCCCGGACCTCCTGCAGCGAACCGGCGTCGACGACATCGGCCACCGACATGTGCGTACCGGCCTTGCCGTAATCCCCCGCCGCGGCGCGCCAACCCTTCGGCGTCACCCCGTACTGCTTACCCAGCAGCGCGAGGAAGATCTTGGCCTTCTGCTCGCCGAAGCCGGGCAACCGTTTGAGCCGCTTGAGCACCTCGGCGCCGTCGGGTTCACCGCTGGTCCACAGCGCGGTCACGTCCCCGTCGTAATCGTCGACGATCGCCTGGGCCAGGGCCTGCACCCGTTTGGACATCGACCCCGGAAAGCGGTGGATGGCCGGGGTTTGCGAGCACAGCGCGACGAACTCGTCGGGGTTGTAATCGGCGATCTCGCGGGCATCGACGCCCCCGATGCGGTCGGCGATCTTCTTCGGGCCCGCGAACGCGGTCTCCATAGGGATCTGCTGATCCAGCAGCATGCCGACCAACAGTGCGAACGGGTTGGCCTCGAGCAGGGCATCGGCCGCGGGATCTTGGACTAGCTGCAAGGTGGGCACCGGCCCAGTCTAGAACCGCGAATCCGCGCGCGGTGCCGGTGCGGTGTGCGACCGTAGTGCCCTGACCTGCAGACAGCCCGGTAGGAGACAGTCGTGAGACGTGTGATGGCACCTCTGGTTGCGGCCGTTGCCGCCTCGATCGCGCTGGCCGCCACGGCGCACGCCATACCCGAGCAGGGCACACCGGAGTTCGACGAGTACATGGGCGGCCTGCAGCGCAACGGGTACAACCTGAACCCGGACACCGCATGGCGCGCCATGCATCAGGCGTGTGTGGGCGGCCTGCCGGGATACATCGGCCTGGAGTTGGCCGCACAGGGCGTCATCGGGCCCGGGGCGCAGGAGCGGGTGTTCGACGTGGCCAGGAAGTACGCCTGCCCGGTGCAGTGATCGTCACTGCTCGGCGCGCCACGACGATCCGGGCGGACGGGGGGCGTTCAGTCCGTACCGCACCCCCAGCATCCGGATGACGAAACAGACCGCCGCCGCCCCCAGCGCGGCCGGCAGTCCGTACACGCCCAGCTCGATGGCGAGCACCGTGAGCCCCGCCGCGATCAACGCCGGGATGGCGTACAACTCGCTTTGCAGGACGGTGGGCACCTGCCGGATGAGCGTGTCCCGGATGGTGCCACCGCCCACCGCGGTGACGACACCCAGCAGAATGGCCGGCGCCGGCCCGATTCCGTAGGCCAGCGCCTTGCCCGCGCCGATCACCGCGAAGACGCTCAGCCCGATCGCATCGAACACCGTGATCAAGGTCTGTAGCCGGTGCAGCCGTCTGCTGAGCGCGAACGCGATCGTCGCACCGCCCGCGGCCAGTGCGAAGTACCGCCAGTCCAGGAAGGTCGCCGGCGGTGTCGCGCCGATCAGCACGTCGCGAATCACCCCGCCGCCCAACGCGGTGATCATGCCGAGGGTCAGCACCCCCACCACGTCCAACCGGGCCGCCCGCACCGCCGTCAGCGCCCCGTTGAGCCCGAACGCGAAGGTACCGACCAGATCCAGCACCAGCAGCGTCGGTTCGGCATCCACCCCCAGTGCTTATCACGCCTGTTGGCGAGGTTGTGCAGCCTGCGAACCTTCGGCTCGCCCCCGGTTTACAGTGGCCGCACGATGTCGGGTCAGATCGCATGGGCGCTGGCGGTCGCGCTGCTGCTGGCGGCGGTGGCGGCCGTCCTCGTGGTGCGCACCCGCCGGGTGGTGGCCACCCCCACCGAACGTGCCGTGCACGCCGCCCTGCACACCGCCTCGCTGGCGGCGCGGGCGCTACGGCAGGGTCTGGACTCCGAATCCGCGGCGACCGCAGCGCCCTTCCTGCGCGGCCTGACCGGTACCGACGGCGTCGCACTGTTCGACGGCCACGGCGAACTGCTGGCCACCGACCCCGACGACGCATCGATCTGGCAGTCCGAGGTCGCCGACACCTGCGCGGCCACCGCCGCGGAGTCGATCGCCGGAGAACGCCGGGTGCTCAACGGTGTCCGCACCTCGACGGTGGTGGCCCAGCCCTTGCTGGCCGAAAACGGCGACGTGCTGGGTGTGCTGGTCGTCGTCACCGCCGCGTCCCCCGGCCCCGGCATGCTCGGCGCGATCGGCGAGGTCGCCCGCTACGCCGCCAGCCAGATCGAACTGGCCGAGCTCGACGCATCCCGTGCCCGGCTGGACAAGGCCGAGGTGCTGGCCCTGCGCGCGCAGATCAGTCCGCACTTCATCTACAACGCGCTGAACACCATCGCCTCGTTCGTGCGCACCGACCCGGCCCGCGCCCGGGAACTCATCCTGGAGTTCGCCGATTTCACCCGCTATTCGTTCCGGGCCGCCGGCCAATACACCACCCTGGCCGAGGAACTGCGCAACATCGACCGCTATCTCACCCTGGAACGGGCCCGCTTCGGCACCGCGTTGAAGGTGCGCCTGCAGGTCGCCCCCGAGGTGCTCAACGTGGTGGTGCCGTTCCTGGCGTTACAACCGTTGGTGGAGAACGCGGTACGGCACGGGCTGGCCGGGCGCGGAGGTGGATCGGTGGAGATCGTGGCCAATGACGCCGGCTCGGACTGCGTCATCACCGTCGAGGACGACGGCGCCGGAATGGATCCCGACACCTTGCGGGCCGGCCACGGCGATGCGCTGCAGCCCGCCGGAACCGACCAGTCCGCACATGTCGGCCTGACCAATGTCGACCATCGGCTGCGGGCGGCGTTCGGCAACGATTACGGTCTGGTGGTCGAGACGGCGATCGGGGCGGGGACCAAGGTCATCATGCGGGTGCCGAAATTCCGCTCCGGTGTGCGGGCCAGCGGAGGTGTGGCGTGACCGGCCTGACGGTGCTGGCCGTCGACGACGAAGCCCCCGCCCTGGACGAACTCGCCTACCTCCTGGACCAGCACCCCGATATCGCCGCGGTGCACACCGCCGGGGATGCCACCTCGGCGCTGCGGGAACTCAACGCCCACCCGATCGACGCGGTGTTCCTCGATATCAACATGCCCGGGCTGTCGGGCATCGAACTCGCCGGCGTGCTGCGCAACTTCGCGAACCGGCCGGCCGTGGTGTTCGTGACCGCCCACGATGACAAGGCGGTCGCCGCTTTCGATGTCGGCGCCGTCGACTATCTGCTCAAACCCATCCGGCAGAACCGGCTCGACGAGGCGGTCCGCCGGGTGTGCGCCGCACGCAGCAACGAGCCCGAACCAGCCGAGGACCCCGACTCCGATGTCATCCCGGCCGAGCTCGGCGGTATCACCCACCTGGTGCCCCGGGAGACCATCGGCTGGGTCGAGGCCGAGGGCGATTACGCCCGACTGCACTCGGCGACGGGAACCCACCTGGTACGTATTCCGTTGAGTGTCTTGGAGACCCGCTGGCGCGACCACGGCTTCCAGCGCATCCACCGGTCCCACCTGGTCTCGCTGCGGATGGTCACCGGACTACGCACCGCCGACGGCGCGGTGCTGGTACGGCTGCGCGCCAATGGCAGCTCCCCCGCAGTGGAGCTCCCGGTGAGCCGGCGGCAGGCCCGCGAGTTGCGCGACCGGCTGGTCCGCGATCCGATGCGCAACCTCAAGCCGGCGGGTTCGGATGAGTGAGGGCGAACGACCCCAGCGCCAGCGGGTGGTGCTCGCCCACCGGCGCGGCGCGCGCATGGTGCGCACCCGCATCGAGGTACAGGAGCAGACCCAGGTCGGCGACGCGCTGGTGCGGGGCCTGGTGCGCGCGCAACTTGGGCTCGCGCTCCGCCTGGGTGCCGTCGTGGTGTTCGCCGTGGCCGGCATCGTGGTGTTGAACAGGGCCGCACCGGATCTGATGGTCTTCGGCATGCGGCTGAACTGGCTGCTGCTCGCGGTGCTGGCCTATCCCCTGCTCTACGGGGTGGGCAGGCTCTACGTCCGATTGGCCGAACAGGGCGAGAAGGACTTCGTCCGGGTCGTCGACAGCGAACCGTGAGCGGCTCCCCGCTGACCGCGGCCGCGCTGCTGGCCGCCGCCGTCGCGACGGTCGTGATCGGCAGCTGGGGCGTCCGCCTGTCCCGCACCACATCGGACTTTCTGGTGGCCTCGCGCAGCGTCGGGCCGCGCTGGAACGCTGCCGCCATATCCGGCGAATACCTTTCCGCAGCATCATTTCTCGGGGTGGCCGGACTGATCGCGAAATACGGTGCCGACGCGCTGTGGTACCCGGTCGGGTTCACCGCCGGCTACCTCGGCCTGCTGCTGTTCGTTGCCGCGCCGCTGCGCCGCTCCGGCGCCTACACCGTCCCCGACTTCGCCGAGTTCCGGCTCGGTTCGGCGCGGCTGCGCAAGGTGGCCATGCTCGTCGTCGTGATCATCTGCGTGTTCTACCTGGCCCCGCAGTATCAGGGCGCGGGGCTGGCCCTGAAAACCCTTCTCGGGATGCCGGTCTGGACGGGACCGTTACTCGTGGGCGCCATCGTCATCACCAATGTGGTGGGCGGCGGGATGCGCTCCATCACCTTTGTGCAGGCCTTCCAGTACTGGTTGAAACTCACCGCGATCGCCATCCCCGCGCTGGCCCTGCTCGGTCTGTTCGTCACCGACCGCGGCGACCTCGGCGGCCCACTGCCACCGAGCGTGGACCGCGAGACCACCGTGCAGATCGAGACCGACATCGTCGTGCAGGTCGTCGACCCGTCCGGGATCCGGGTGAGCGGTGAGCTCGACGGAAACGCCGTGCGCGACGCCACCTTCGGCACCCCTGGCGAGCACACCCTGGGTGCGGGGACCAGCCTCACGCTGGCCGCCGGGGCCGCCACGCCGGTGGTTGCCGGCACCCCGGGGACCGGACGAGAGTGGATTTCCTCCGGCGGCGGCCTGGGCGGAGACCACCCGCTGTACCAGGTGATCTCGATCATTGTGGCGACCTTCCTTGGCACCATGGGTTTGCCGCACGTGCTGGTGCGGTTCTACACCAACCGCGACGGGCGGGCGGCGCGGCGGACCGCCTTGGCGGTCATCGCGCTGCTGTCGTTGTTCTATCTGTTCCCCGTCCTGCTCGGGGTGTTCTCCCGGCTGTACGTTCCGCAGCTGCTGATCACCGGGACCGCCGATGCCGCAGTGCTGTTGGCGCCGGGGTCGGCGATCGGCGGGGTGTTCGGGCAACTGCTGGCCGCGCTGGTCGCCGCGGGCGCCATCGCGGCGTTTCTGGCGACCTCATCGGGGTTGCTGGTCAGCATCGCAGGAGCGCTGGCCACCGACGTGATGCGGGGGCGCGTGCGGGACTTTCGCGTCGCCGCGGTGATCGGTGGCCTCATTCCCATCCCGCTGTCGCTGCTGGTCGCCGACATCGAGCTGTCCCGCACCGTCGGCCTGGCGTTCGCGGTGGCGGCATCCACCCTGTGTCCGCTTCTGGTGCTGGGCATCTGGTGGCGTGGGCTGACCGCCGCCGGGGCGGCCGCCGGACTGGCCGTCGGCGGGCTGGTCTGCGGCGGCGCCGTTCTGGTGGCCATCACAGGCGGTGTCGATGAGACCGTGCTGGGTGGCTGGCCCGCGGTGATGGTCGGCTATCCGGCCGCGGTGAGCGTGCCGGTGGCGTTCGCGACGATGATCGTGGTCAGCCGGTTCACCCGCGCCGCACCCGATGTCGCGCAGGTCTTCGCCCGGATGCACGTGCCGGAACGACTCGGCATGGGCGTCGAGCGGCTGCCGGAGAGCTGAGCGTCCGCACGTATCCACCGGGTGGGCAACCGCTCACCGCCGCTGACTGACCGCTCACCGCACCGCTGCCCGGCTTCGCCGTTTGACCCGGATTTGTGACCTGCATCTCAATTAGATTCGGGGTCGAGCTGGTTCACAGTCAACGTCAGGAGTCCCCGGTGCCCGAGATCGATATACCCGCGCGACCTGCGCCCACCGGCGAGGAGTTCCTCGCCATGCAGGCCAGCCCCGAGTTCCAGGACCTGCGCAGCAGGCTGCGCCGGTTCGTCTTCCCGATGACCGCGTTCTTCCTGATCTGGTACGGCATCTACGTGCTGCTGGGCGCGTTCGCCCACGACTTCATGGCCACCCGGCTGTTCGGCAACGTCAACGTCGGGCTGATCATCGGGCTCGGGCAGTTCCTCACGACGTTCGTCATCACCGGTCTCTATGTCCGGTTCGCGAACCGCGAGCTGGACCCGCGCGCCGAAGCCATCCGCAACGAGCTGGAAGGACCCCTGCAGTGAACCTCCTGGCCGCCACCCAAACGGTGGGTAATCCCGTCGCCAACATGGCCATCTTCGGGCTGTTCGTCGTGGTCACCATGGTCGTGGTGATCCGGGCCAGCAAGCGCAACGCCACCGCCGATGAGTTCTTCACCGGCGGCCGGGCCTTCTCCGGCCCGCAGAACGGTATCGCCATCGCCGGTGACTACCTGTCGGCCGCCAGCTTCCTCGGCATCGCCGGCGCCATCGCCGTCTACGGCTATGACGGCTTCCTGTACTCCATCGGCTTCCTGGTCGCCTGGCTGGTCGCCTTGCTGCTGGTGGCCGAATTGCTGCGCAACACCGGCAAATTCACCATGGCCGATGTGCTGAGCTTCCGGCTCAAGCAGCGCCCGGTCCGATTGGCGGCGGCCACCACCACGCTGACGGTCTCGCTGTTCTACCTGCTCGCCCAGATGGCCGGTGCCGGCGGCCTGGTGGCGCTGCTGATGAACATCAACAGCCGGGCCGGCCAGTCGCTGGTGATTGCCGTCGTCGGCGTCCTGATGATCGTCTACGTGCTCGTCGGCGGCATGAAGGGCACCACCTGGGTGCAGATCATCAAGGCGGTGCTGCTGATCGCCGGCGCCGGGTTCATGACCGTGATGGTGCTGGCCAAGTTCGGCCTGAACTTCTCCGAGATTCTCGGGTCAGCCCAGACCGCCATCTCCGGGGCCACCACCGAGGGCGTGGCCAATCGCGACGTGCTCGCCCCGGGCGCCCAGTACGGCGGATCGCTGACCAGCCAGATCAACTTCATCTCGCTGGCGGTGGCGCTGGTGCTCGGCACCGCGGGCCTGCCGCACGTGCTGATGCGTTTCTACACGGTCCCCACCGCCAAGGAAGCCCGCCGCAGCGTGGTGTGGGCCATCGCCCTGATCGGCGCGTTCTACCTGTTCACCTTGGTGCTCGGGTACGGCGCGGCGGCCCTGGTCGGCCCGGACCGCATCCTCGGCGCCGCCGGCGGGGTGAACTCCGCGGCCCCACTGCTGGCCCTGGAACTGGGCGGCGTGGTCCTGCTGGGCATCATCTCCGCGGTCGCCTTCGCCACCATCCTCGCCGTGGTCGCCGGGTTGACGATCACCGCATCGGCGTCCTTCGCCCACGATGTGTACGCCAGTGTCCTCAAGAGCCACAACGTGACGGAGGCAGAGCAGGTGAAGGTCTCCCGCATCACCGCGGTGGTGCTGGGCATCCTGGCCATCGGTCTGGGCATCCTGGCCAACGGCCAGAACATCGCGTTCCTGGTGGCGCTGGCCTTCGCCGTCGCGGCCGCGGCCAACCTACCGACCATCGTCTACTCGCTGTACTGGAAACGGTTCAACACCCGCGGTGCGCTGTGGAGCATGTACGGCGGCCTGATCTCCACCATCGTGCTGATCGTCTTCTCCCCGGCCGTTTCCGGTACCAAGACATCGATGATCGCGAGTGCCGATTTCGCCTGGTTCCCGCTGGCCAACCCGGGCATCGTGTCCATCCCGCTGGCCTTCGCGCTGGGCATCATCGGCACCCTCACCTCCAAGGACACCGGCGACCCGGCGATCGCCGCCGAGATGGAGGTCCGCTCGCTGACCGGTGTGGGAGCCGAGAAGGCGGTCGCGCACTAGCGCGGCGCACCAACCACCCGGATTACCCGGCCCGGCGGCGGTGTTGTTCACCCGAGTGAACACCCGCCGCCGGTCCTTTGCGTTCGCTGCACTGGCCTATGCCTTCGCCGCCGTCATGGTCGGCACCACCCTGCCGACCCCGCTGTACGCCCTCTACGCCGAACGGATGCACTTCTCCGTCGTCACCACCACCGTCATCTTCGCGGCGTACGCGGTGGGCGTGCTCGGCGCGCTGCTGCTGTTCGGCGGCTGGTCCGATGCGGTGGGCCGCCGGCCGGTGCTGCTGGCCGGACTGGCCGCGGCGATCGCCAGCGCCGTGGTGTTCCTGATCGCCGATGATGTGGCGCTTCTGCTCGTGGGCCGGCTGCTGTCCGGGCTGTCGGCGGGGCTGTTCACCGGCACGGCGACCGCGGCGGTGGTGGAGGCACTGCCGGCCGCCCAGCAGGAACGGGCCGCGACGGTGGCCACCATCGTCAACATCGGAGGTCTGGGCATCGGGCCGGTGCTGGCGGGCCTGCTCGCCGAGTACGTGGCGCACCCGTTGACGATGCCGTTCGTCGTGCACATCGCGTTGGCGAGCCTGGCCGTGGCGGCGGTGCTCGCCGCGCCGGAGACCTCGTCGCGCACCGGCCGGATCGGCGTGCAGCGCCTCGCCGTGCCCGCCGAGGTGCGCGGCGTGTTCGTCACCGCCTCCACCGCCGCTTTCGCCGGCTTCGCGGTGACGGGCCTGTTCGCCGCGATCGCACCGTCGTTCGTCTCCGAGGTGGTCGGCGTGGACAACCACGCTGTCGCCGGCGCCATTGCCGGGTCGATCTTCCTGGCCTCTGCGGTGGCACAGCTGATCGGTCGCCGCATCGTTGCAGCGACGGCGGTCGCCTGGGGCTGCGCGATCCTGGTGCTGGCAATGGTGATTCTGGCTGTGGCGCTGACATTTTCGTCGCTGCCCGGGATCATCGTCGCGGCCCTGGTGGCGGGTGCCGGACAGGGCATCAGCTTCAGCCGCGGTCTGGCGGCAGTGGTCGAGCAGGTACCGGCCGGGCGGCGCGGTGAGGTCAGCTCGACCTACTTCGTGGTGGCCTATGTCGCGATCTCGCTGCCGGTGGTCGGGGTCGGCGTGGCGGCCCAGGCCTGGGGGCTGCGCACCGCCGGGGTGAGTTTCGCGGCCGCGGTGGCGGTGCTGGCGTCGGTGTGCCTGGCCGCCATCCTCATCCAGCGCAGCCGCGCCGCCGACTGAGTGGTTCTACTCAGGTGCGACGCGGCGCCGGCCTCTAGATTCTGGGGCATGCCCATCGCCGCGTTCCCCACGGTCGCCGACGTCACCGCCGCGACACCTGTGGATCGGGACCGGGCCATCGACGTCATCCGGATCACCGCCCTGGTCGGGGTGGTCATCGGGCACACCGTCATGGCCACCAGCATCATTCGCGGTGGGGTCTTCTACTGGGAGAACCTGCTCACCACGGCGGCGGTGTTCCAGGCACTGACCTGGGTGTTCCAGATCATGCCGCTGTTCTTCTTCGCCGGGGTGGCCGCCTCGGCGACGGCCTACGGCGGTCCCTGGGGCGGGTGGCTGCTCAAGCGCTGCACCCGGCTCTACCGCCCGGTGTTCTACTACCTTGCGTTCTGGTTCCTCGCGTTGCTGGTGGCCCGCCGGGTCTTGCCGGTGCACGTGTACGAACCGCTGGCCGGTATCTCGATTCAGCTGCTCTGGTTCCTGGGTGCCTATGTGCTTGTGTTGGCGACGGTTCCGCTGCTCACCCGGATCAGCACCACCGGCCGGCTCATCGTGGCCGTCGCGACGCTTTACGCGGCGGTGGCGGTCATCGACGTGATCCGGGTGCACGACCCGGACTGGACCTGGCTGGGCTACGCCAATCTCGCGGCGTGGCTGGTGCCCGGCATGTTCGGCGTCGCCTACCGGTACCGGCTGCTCACCCGGTCGAACGCGACCATCCTCGGGGCGGCGATGCTGGCGGTGAACATCGCCCTGGCCCGGTTCGGCCCGTACGAGCTGAGCCTGGTCGGCATCGAGGGACAGCAGCTCAAGAACATGACGCCACCGTCACTGCTGCTGGCGGGGCACGCAATCATGATGTGCGCGTTCGCGATTGCGCTCGCCCCCACGATCGGGCGGTGGGCCCGGCGGCCTCGGGTCTGGTGGCTGGTCGCCATCGGGAACAGCGGGGCGATGACGTTGTACCTGTGGCACATCCCGGCGTTGCTGGGCGTGCACCTGGCCTTCGACCTGCTGGGTCTGCCCCGCTACCCGGGCCAACCGCACTTCGTGGCGCTCAGTATCGCCCAGCTGGCCTTGATGGTCGTCCTGGTGGCGGCGTTGTTCGTGGCGTTGCGGCCATTGGAGAACAATCCGCTGCCTTATTGGGACGGCGGCACGGTCGACGGTCCGGGACCGCGCAGCGCGGCGGTCGGCGCACTGTTGTGCGTCGCGGGCGCGACCACCCTGGCCGCGGTGGGCTGGGGGCTGAAGGACCTCGGACTGTACTTCGTCGCGCTCATGCTGGCCGCGCTCGTGGCGGCCCGCCGGTTGGCGAGCTAACCGCTCTTGCGGCGGAACTCGCGACGGTTCTCCACCGGGCCGTGCGCGCCGCGGGACTGTTTGCGCCCGGCGTCGGCGTGCGACACGCCCTCGGCGGTCTGCGTCTTCTTCCGCTCCAGCGCCTCCCGGAACTTGCGTTTGGTGTCGTCTTCGGGAGTCTCGTCGGCCATGGGGTCAGCCTAGCCCTGTCACCTGATGCCCGGCGGCATCCCGTACAGATGGTTGATCGGCAGGGTGAGCAGCACCCGCCGGTCGTCGACCATGGCCCGGCGATAATCGTCCCAGTCCGGGTGTTCACCGGCGATGTTGCGGTACAAGGAAATCAACGCTTCGACGGTCTCGTCCCCGGGATTCGCGGCGGGCGGGGTGAGCAGGGCGTCACCCTCGGCGACCGCGTAGGCCCAGCCGTCATCGGAGGACACATGGATGGACGCTCGTGGGTCGCGGCGCAGATTGCGGGTCTTGGCCCGCGGTTCGGTGACCGACACCTGCAGGGCCACCCGACGCGCGTCGAACCAGTAGGACACGTTGGACAGCTGCGGCCGGCCGTCCTTCTTGACGGTGGCCAGCACCCCCAGCGAGTTCCCACTGATCAATGCCAACAGCTTGTCGTCGAAAACCTGGCGCCCCATGCCACGAGGGTACGACTCTACGATCGGGGACATGAGTCATCTGGGTGGGATCGACGGCACCAGTTTGGAGGGCGTGTCCATGACCACCCTCTGGACCCTGCACAACCGCGGCTCTGAGGCGAAGCGCTCCGACGGGGTGATCCGGGACCCGTGGGCGGTCACCCTGCTCGACAGCATCGGCTACGACTACCGCAAGTTCGGCAAACCCAATCAGTCGCACGCGTTGCGCGCACGGGCTTTCGACGCGGCGGCCATCGACTATCTGACGGCTCACCCGAAGGCGTCGGTGGTGGCCCTCGCGGAGGGCCTGCAGACCAGTTTCTGGCGACTGGCCCGTGCTGGCGTCGCCGACGAATTGACCTGGTACTCCATCGATCTGGAACCGGTGATGGAACTGCGCCGGCGGTTGCTCCCGCGCAACGACCGGATCATCGAGCTGCCGCAGTCGGCCCTGGACCGCAGCTGGATGGACAAGGTGAGCACCGAGCACGGTGTGTTCGTCACGGCCGAGGGGTTGCTGATGTACCTGGAGCCCGAGGATTCGCTGGGCCTGATCGCCGACTGCGCGGCCCGGTTCCCCGGCGGGCAGATGATGTTCGATTCGATCCCGCACTGGCTCAGCAGGCGCACCCTGACCGGGCTGCAACTGTCCGACCGCTACATCGCCCCGCCGATGCCGTTCGCGATGACCGCCGACGAGGCCCTCGCGCTGGCGGGCCGTATCGACTGTGTGCGCCGTGCACGCGATATCGCACTGCCACCCGGTCGCGGGGTGTGGAAACTCGCGAGCCTGCCGGCACTGGACCGGATCGGTGCCTTCCGCCGGGCGCGGCCGGCCATCACGCTGCTGGAGTTCGGGCGGTGACGCGGTACGCCGCGTTCCTGCGCGGGGTGAACGTCGGCGGGGTCACCCTCAAGATGGCCGAGGTGGCGGCGGTATTCACCGCGGCCGGCTTCACCGCGGTGAAGACCGTGCTGGCCAGCGGGAACGTGCTGCTGGACAGCCCGTCGTCGGCGGCGGCGGTACGCGCGGCGGCCGAGGCCGCGCTGCGGGAGAATTTCGGCTACGACGCCTGGGTGTTGGCCTACCCGTTGGACGTCGTCGCCGACATCTCCGCGCACTACCCGTTCGAGCGAGCGGTCCCCGAACACCACTCCTATGTCACCTTCGTCAGCGACGCCGACGTGCTGCAGGAGTTGGTGGCGCTCGCCGACGCAGCCGGGGAGACCGCCGCCCGCGGAGACGGGGTGCTCTATTGGCAGGTGGCCCGGTCGGCGACGCTGAACTCGGCGATCGGCAAGACGATGGGCAAGAAGCGCTACAAGTCCTGCACCACCACTCGCAACCTGCGCACCCTGGACAAAGTGCTCGCGTAGGTACATTCGACCATGTGAGTTCCCCGAGAGCCGATGCCAGCGCCCTGACCGGCGTTTCCGAGACCGCGCTGCTGACCCTGCTGGTCCGCGCCACCGAAGCCCGCCGGGCCGACCGGATCATCGACGACCCGGTGGCGGTGGACCTGGTGGACGCCATCGACTTCGACTTCGGGAAGTTCGGCTTCGCCAACCGCCAGGACATGGCCTTGCGGGCGCTGGCCTTCGACCGGGAAACCAAGAACTATCTGCGTCAACATCCCGATGCCACCGTGGTGGCCCTTGCGGAGGGTCTGCAGACCAGCTTCTACCGACTCGATGCCGCCGGCGTCGGTGACCGGTTCCGTTGGCACACGGTCGACCTCCCGCCGATCGTGGCGCTGCGCGAAACGTTGCTGCCACCCTCGCAACGTGTGTCCAGCAGCGCCCAGTCGGCGCTGGACTACAGCTGGATGGACGATATCGACGCCACCAACGGTGTGTTCATCACCGCCGAGGGACTGCTGATGTACCTGCAGCCGACCGAGGCGCTCGGACTGATCACCGAATGCGCCAAGCGATTTCCGGGCGGGCAGATGATGTTCGACCTGCCGCCGTACTGGTTCGCCTGGTGGGCGCGTCAGGGCCTGCTGCGTCCCTCGCTGCGCTACCGGGTGCCGCCGATGCCGTTCAGCCTGTCGCCGGCACAGGCGGCAGAGCTGGCCACCACCATCCCCGGCGTGCGAGCGGCCCACGATGTGGAGCTACCGAGCGGGCGTGGCACGGTACTCAACGCGCTGATCTGGGCGTCCTACCGGCTGCCGGTGCTCGATCAGTTGCGCGGAGTCACAACGCGGCTGGAATTCGGCTGAGCGCACCGAATTTCAGCGACGAGTCTTCGACGGGGCCGTTGCGCAGCACGTCGGCGTCGACGGTGTAGTTCATCGTCATCTGCCACGGACCGCGCACCCCTTGGCGGGGAATCTCGTCGATGACCCGCTGCACATACCCGGCGCCGAAGTCCAGCAGCGGCTTGGTGGGCATCCCCGGATCATCGAATTCCGGCCGCACACTGTCGTATCCGTGCTCGTCCATGTAGCGCAGCAGCCGGCAGAAATGCTCGCACAGCAGCCCGACCTTCAGCGTCCACGACGAATTGGTGTAGCCGAATGCAAACGCGAAGTTCGGCACGCCGCTGAGCATGATGCCCTTGTAGGCCACGGTCTGCGCGAAGTCGACGGGTTCGCCGTCCACCGACAGGGTGATCCCGCCAAACAGCTGGACATTCAAACCCGTTGCGGTGACGATGATATCGGCGTCGAGCTCGCGTCCGGACTCCAGCGCGACGCCGGTCTCGGTGAAGCTCGAGATCCGATCGGTGACCACCGATGCGCTGCCGTTGCTGATGGCCTCGAAAAGGTCGGCGTCGGGCACCGCGCACAGCCGCTGATCCCACGGGTTGTAGCGCGGGCTGAAGTGCTCGTCGACCGGGTAGCCGGCGGGCAGCTTGCTGGCGTTGATCCGGCGGATCAGCCACCGGGCCGCGGTCGGGTACTTCTGACAGAAGGTGTAGACCCCGCGCTGTTTGGCGATGTTCTTGCGGCGCGCCAGCGCATATCCGCGGTCATCGCCCAGTAGCTTGCGCGCGGTGTTGGCGAAGCCGTCCTTGGCGGGCACCGGCATGACATAGGTCGGTGAGCGCTGCAGCATCGTCACGTGCCCGGCGGTCGCCGCCATCGACGGCACCAGCGTCACCGCGGTGGCGCCGCTGCCGATCACCACCACCTTCTTGCCGGTGTAGTCGAGGTCCTCCGGCCAGTGCTGGGGGTGGATGATCTGTCCGCCGAACCGCTCCCGCCCGGCGAACTCCGGAGTGAAGCCCTCGTCGTAGCGGTAGTACCCCCCGGCGCAGAACAGCCAGTTGGCGCTGAGTTCGAACCGTACGCCGTCGTGTTCCACGTCGACGATCCAGCGAGCGTCGGCGCTGTTCCACGCGGCGCCCAGCACGCGGTGATGGAACCGGATCTTGTCCTCGATGCCGTTCTCGTCCACGGTCTCACGCAGGTAGGCGAGGATCTTGTCGGCGGTGGCAATGGCGTGTTCGTCGCGCCACGGTTTGAACTCGTAGCCGAAGGTGTGCAGATCCGAGTCCGACCGGATCCCGGGGTAGCGGAAGAGGTCCCACGTGCCGCCCGTCGCCCCGCGGGACTCCAGGATGGCGAAGCTACGGCCGGGATGTTCGCGCTGCAGATAGTAGGCAGCCCCGATACCGGAGATCCCGGCTCCAACGATCACCACATCGACTGATTCCATGCGTTGATCGTCGCGGCGCGGGCCGGGGTGCAGCCAGGTCCAAACATCCCATAAAGCCGAAACGCTGGTGCACAATGCACCAGCCTTCTACGCTGCACCCATGACTGAGCCGCTGCCGTCACCCCGGGTCAGGGAGCTGATCCGGCAGTGCGCCCAGATCGTGTCCAATGCCCGCCCGGAATGGCTCGACGAACTCGACCAGGCCGTGCTGGCCGCCAGTCCCGCCATCGCCGCGGACCCGGAACTCGCGGCCGCCGTCAGCCGCAGCAACCGCGCCAACCTGTTCTTCTGGAGTACTGCCAATGTCCGCGATCCGGGTGCGCCGGTGCCGCCCAACACCGGGCCGGAGCCGTTGAGCATCGCGCGGGAACTGGTGCGCCGCGGGGTGAACGCCTTCCCGTTGGATGCCTACCGGGTGGGTGAGGGCGTGGCCTGGCGGCGGTTGATGGAGATCGCCTTCGAGCTGACCTCCGACGCCACCGAGTTACACGATCTGCTGCAGGCCTGTTCACGATCCATCAGTGCGTTCGTCGACGCGACGCTGGCCGGCATCGCCGCGCAGATCGACCTGGAGCGTGACGAACTCACGCACGGCAGTCACGCCGAGCGCCGGGAGACCGTCGCGCTGCTACTCGACGGTGCGCCCATTCCGCGTTCCCGGGCCGAACAGCGCCTGGGGTACGCCCTGACCGGCTGCCATACCGCGGCCGTCATCTGGACCGACACCCATGACGGCGATCTGACCCGACTGGACCGAGCCGCCGAAGCCATCGGCCGGGCCGGCGGCGGGCGGCCGCTGAGTGTGCTGGCCAGCAGCGCCACCCGCTGGGTATGGGCACCGGGCGCCCTCGATCTGGACGTCCTCGACGCGGCGGTGCGCGACAGCGCCGATATCCGGGTGGCGGTCGGCACCACCGGCGACGGCCTGGACGGTTTCCGGCGCAGCCATTTCGAAGCGATCATCACCCAGCAGATGATGGCGCGGCTGCATTCCCGTCAGCAGATGGCCAGATTCACCGATGTCGAGATGGTCTCCCTGATCACCGCCGATCCCGACCGCAGCGCCGATTTCGTCGCTCGCGTACTCGGCGAACTCGCCACCGCGGGCACCGAGTTGCAGGAGACCGTACGGGTATTCATTGCCAGCCAGTGCAACGCCTCGCGGGCGGCGGCGCGGCTCTACACGCACCGCAACACGTTGCTGCGCCGGCTCGCCCGGGCCGACGAACTGTTGCCGCGGCCGCTGGCCGAGCAGAGTGTCAGCGTGGCCGTCGCGCTGGACGTACTGCGCTGGACCGGTTAGTCGAAAGCGGCGTCCAGATAACGAAACGCCTCGTCCCTGCCGAGGCCCTGGGCGCGGGCCGTTTCGGCGAACGCGTGCGCGGCCGCGGCCATCGCGTTGTCGGCCGGATCGATCCGCGCGACGAATGTGCCGAACCGGCCCCGCGTTTCGAGCACTCCGGCGGCCTCGAGCTCACGGTAGGCCCGCGCCACGGTGTTCACCGCGAGGCCGAGCTGCCCGGCAAGGTCACGGACCGTCGGCAACCGGGTGCCGGGCGTGAGCCTGCCGTCGCGCACGCCACCGATGATCTGCGTCCTCAGCTGATCGAACAGCGGGGCACCGGCCCGCTGATCGAGGCGGACCCACTCCCCCAGACCTCCCACGTGCCCAGTATGTCGCACGCACGATAGTTTGGTGAGGTGCGAGTGACGCTGCTGAGCGGTGCAGGCATGTCCGCCGAGAGCGGGGTGCCGACGTTCCGCGATGTCGAGACGGGTCTTTGGGCCAACGTCGACCCTTACGAGATCTCCAGCAGTGACGGTTGGCAGCGCCACCCCGAACGGGTGTGGGCGTGGTATCTGTGGCGACATCACATGATGAGTGCGGTCAACCCGAATCCCGGCCACCTGGCGGTCGCGGCGTGGGAGGACTACGCCGAGGTGCATGTGGTGACCCAGAACGTGGACAACCTGCACGAGCGGGCCGGCAGCAACCGGGTGTACCACCTGCACGGCAGCCTGTTCGAGTTCCGCTGCGATGCCTGCGGCAGCCCTTACATCGGAGAACTGCCGGCCATGCCGGCACCGGTCGAGGTCATCGAGCCGCCGCGCTGCGCATGTGGCGGCCTGATCCGGCCCAATGTCGTGTGGTTCGGCGAGGGGCTGCCCGACGATGCATGGGACCTCTCGGTGCAGGCCGTCGCCAAGGCCGATGTGGTGATCGTGGTCGGGACCTCATCGGTGGTCTATCCCGCCGCTGGTTTGCCGGAAGCCGCGCTGGCCAACGGCATTCCGGTCATCGAGGTCAATCCGCAGCCCACTCCGCTGTCGGAAGCCGCCACCGCCGTGGTGCGCGAGACCTCGGCCACCGCGCTGCCCCAACTGCTGCAGCGGTTGCCCGCCCTTCTGGGTCGTTAGGGCCGGACCGCACGTCCGATGGCGAACTCGGACACCGGTAACGGCAACCATGCCGGCAGGGTCTGCTCGCGCCGCGAGCCCGCGACCGAGAAGCCGGCCGCCGCGATGGACGCCTCGGTGTTGCGGTGGGTGTGACAGTTCCCGAGCAGCCGGGGCCACACCGTCGCGTCCGCCGCCTTCTGCAGCGTCGCGCGCGCGCCGACTCCGGCGACGTGTTCCAGGTAGCGCAGCTGGCCACCCGGCTTGAGCATCGAATACAGCTGCTGCACAACCGCATCAGGGTCGTCGACGGAGCAGAGCACCAGCGAGCACACGACGGCGTCGAACGATTCGTCCGCGCCGAACTCCTCGATGGTGGCGGTGCTGACGGTCACCGGCACCGGTGCCGCCGCCGCGGCCCGGCGGGCCACTTCGGCCAGCCGCACCTCGGGCTCCAGTGCCACCACCTCGCTGACACCGGCCGGGTAGTGCGCGAAGTTGGTGCCCGTGCCGGCGCCGACTTCCAGGACGCGCCCGGTCAGGCCCGCAAGGTTGGCCATTCTGAGCCGCCGCAGCGATTCGGGCTCGTGGCCGGACATCACCATCCACAGCCGAGCGAAGAAGGGATTGTCGATATCGCTCACGTCTTGAGCTCCTTGAGTTTCTCGACGGCCTCGGCGGGAGCCACGTCGACCCCGATATAGCCCGTCGCGATGTGTCCGCAGCATATCGACCGCAGCACACGGTCGGTGAACTGTTCGACATCTCCCCACGGCAGGTAGGGCTTGGCAATGAGCATGGCGGCCACCCCGTGCGCCGCGGTCCACAGTTCCAGGGCGGCGGCGGTGGAGTCGCCGGGCGGGTACACACCCTCGTCCATCAGAGCCTCGATCGTCGTGCGCATGTGCACGAAAGCTGAACTGGCCAAGGTCATGTCGACATCGCTACCGGGACTGCCCTCGCCCATCGTCGCGATCCGATACAGCTCGGGGGTCTGTCTGGCGAACCGCACGTAGGCCAGGCCCTGGGCGCGCAGCACCTCGATGGTCGAGGTCTGGTCGGCGGCCACCCGCTGCATCTCCTCGTCGAGGCGTTCGAAGTACCGCGCGCACACCGCGTCCAGCAGCGCGTCCTTGTCGGCGAAGTGCAGATAGATCGACGGTGAGGTCACCCCGACCCGCTGGGCCACCGCACGGATGGACACCGATTTGGCGTGCCCGGTCTCCAGCAGCAGTTCGGTGGTCGCGTCGAGGATCTCGTCATGCAGCTGCTCGCCGGAGCCACGTGCCGAACGGCGGCGCCGCAGTGATTGCGGGGACACGTCAGACAGTGTCCGCCACCGGCGCGGGCACCTGCCGGCGACGCTCCGGATCGGCATCGCCGGACTCGTCGATGCCGATCCGGTCATGCAGCCGAACCAGCGGTTTGGGGGCCCACCAGTTCCAACCACCGAGCACATGCATGAATGCGGGCACCAGCACCATCCGGACCAGGGTGGCGTCGACGAGGATGGCCAGCGTCAGTCCGACACCGAACATCCGCATGAAGGACACCTCGGCGGCAATCAGTGCCGCGAACGAGATCGACATGACCAGCGCAGCCGCCGTGATGACCCGGCCGGTGCGGGCCAGACCCAGCGCCACCGCTTCGTCGTTCAGGTGCCGCGGCGTGTCCCCGCCGGTGGCGCGCAGCGAGAGCCAGTTCTCCCGGATCCGGGCGAGCAGGAACACCTCGTAGTCCATCGAGAGCCCGAACGCGATACAGAACAGCAGTACCGGCATATTGGCCACCAAGGTGCCGGTCGGAGTCGTACCCAGTGCCGAGAGGTGACCTTCCTGGAAGATCCAGACCAGCGCCCCGAACGCTGCCGTGAGCGAAAGGATATTGAGCACAATGGCTTTCAACGGCAGCACGATGCTGCCGGTGAGCAGGAAGAGAAGCCCGAAGGTGATGACGGCGATCAACCCGAGCACCCACGGCAGGCGGTCGGTGATGGCCACCACGCTGTCCCGGTTCACCTGGGCGATACCCGTGAGCTGCACGGCCCGCCCGCCCGGACCCTCGATCTCGTGCAGCGCGGTCAGCTGATTCTCCGAGGCATCCGAGAACAGCGGGGCGGTGCTGCTGACGGTGAGAAACGCGCTGCCATCGGCAACCCCGGTCGCCGCCACCGGCGGCCCGGTCTTGACGCCGTCGGTGAAGCTGCCGGTCGGCGCGGACACCGCACCCACCTCCGGCACCCGGGACAGTTCGGCGGCGTAGCGCTCGTAGTCACCCGGCGTCAGTCCCTGCGCGTCGGGGATCACGACGGTGACGGCGGTCGCCGAGTTGTCGATGAAATCGTCCCGCAACTGATCACCCACCTGGTGCGCGGATGCGGACGCGGGCAGCACCCGGTCGTCGGGGAAGCCCCAACGCACGTCGAGGAACGGCGCCCCGAGCACCAGCAGCAGGGACACCACCGCCAGCCCGAGCGGGAGTGCCCGGCCCATCACGCGATGCGTCCAGCGGTACCAGAACTGTTGGTCGACGGGTTTGGGCAGCCGGTCCCTGCGGAACACGTTGAGGGCGTCCAGCCGGTCCCCGAGGAGCCAGATCGCAGCCGGGGTGACGACCGTGGCGGCGAGCGCGGCGAAACCGACGGTGGCCACCCCCGCGTAGGCGAACGATTTCAGGAAGTACATGGGAAACAGCAGCATCGCCACCATGGATAGCGCGACGGTGGTTGCGGAGAACACCACGGTCCGTCCGGCGGTGGCCATGGTGCGAACGAGTGCGCGTTCGCGCGGAACACCGTCGGCGAGTTCGTCGCGATAGCGGCTGATGATGAGCAGCGTGTAGTCGATGGCCAGCGCCAGACCCATGGCGATGGACAGGTTCAGCGCGAAGATCGACACGTCCGTGGTGAAGGTGATGAGCCTCAGGACCGACATCGAGCCGAGGATGGCCATGCCGCCGACGGCCATCGGTACGGCGGCGGCCACCAGCCCGCCGAACACCCACACCAGGACCAGGAAGCTCAACGGGATGGCGATGGCCTCCATCCGCAGGAGATCCCGTTCGGTCTGCGCATTGATCTGTGCGTAGACCATGGCCGCCCCGCCGGACCGCACCGTGACCCCGGGCCGGTCGTGGGCAAGTTGCTCCGACAGCGCCTCGGCGTACTTCTGCGCGTCGTTCTCGCCACCGGTGATGCCGGCCACGACGAGGCCGGCGGTCTTGTCCTTGCTGACCAGCTCCGCCGCCGCCGGCGGCGGCGCGGTCCATGCCGAGGTGACCTGCGCGACGTGCGGGGACTGTTCGAGCGCCCTGACGATCTCGGTACCCGTCGCGGTGGCGGCGGGACTGTTCACACCGTCCTCGGCGGTGACGGTGAAGAGCAGCTGCATGTCGCCTTGATCGAACTTTTCGGTGAGCAGTGCGGTCGCTTCCGCGGATTGCGAGGTGGGGTCCTGGAAGCCCCCGGCGGACAGAGTCTTGGCGACCGGGATGCCGAAGATCGCCGCGGCCACCATGACGAGGGCGGTCAACGCCAGCACGCGGCGTGGGGCGGCGATCGCGATGCGGGCGATTCGATTCAGCACGGGCCATCCCTCCATTCGGTTATCGACGTTAAGTTAACAAGGGTAAGTCAAGCCGTCAATGCCGGCCGCCACCCCGATGACACGAGATGGCGCGGCATCCGGTTCACCTGAAAGGCGAGTCCCATCAGACTCATCAGTCACTTCTGCAACATTGCTCACAGTGACACGCCAGGCGCAGGCTACCGATGAGTAAGAATTTGCTGGCCGAGGGGGCGAAACCGGGGGTTCCGGCAAACTTTCGGCACCCACGGCGGCCGTGGCCAGACCGGCAATCATCCCAGCTCAGAAGCTACTTTCAGGACACGCTGACGCCGCTTTCCCAGCCTGCCAGCAGCTTAAACCTACCCAGCGGTAAGAATTGCCACGAATTTCCGAACTTGAGCTCAAGGATCTCTTAATCAGCACCCATACGCTTCAAAGCATGTGGATCGACGACACCAACGCAGATGTCATCAAGGTTGATTTCGACGCCCTCTACCACGGGGACGTCCTGGTGGAGGGTGACACCTCCGAGCAGTTCCCAGATCTCGCCGCCGCGGTCTGACCGCGGAGCGCACCCACCGGCTTCTCCGGCCGGCATGAGTGGCTGAATGCCGCCCACGCCGCCCGCGCACAACAAGAGACCGCTCGACTGAACACCGCAGCTTTCGCTGTGGGCTCGGCCGGGCGGTTTTTTGCTCTCCCGGCCATGTGCGCTCGACACCAATGTCGGACTGTGATGTATCAGGACATCGGTGACAGTTGATGTATCAGGACATCGGTGACGGTTTCTCGTTCTTGGGGCGTGGACCACGGGGGCGTCCGTTGCCGACGTACTTCACCCCCGGTGCGGGTCGGGTGTGTTCGATGAGGACTTCGCCGTCCAGGTCAGCCACGGTGATCTTCTCGCCGTCGATGACCACCAAGACCTGTTCGAAGCCGCGCCCGCCGTCGACTTGATAGCGAACTCCGGCGAGGACGAGGGTGCCCCCGCTGGTCAGGGTTGCGACGTTGGTGCCGGCAGGCAGGTCGGTTGGCGCAGACCTGCGCGGTGTGGTGACCGCTGGACGAACCGGCGCGTCGGGCCTGGGGCGCGGCGGGTCAGCTTTGGCGATTGCCTCCCAGGCCGTGCGCGGTGTGACGCGTCCAGGCAGCCCTTGGTGGGGGCGTTCGGTGTTGTAGATGTCGTCGAACGCGTCGACCTGGGCCTGCAACTCGGCCAGCGTGCTGGCAAGCGGCTGCTTGTCGAGGTAGCGGAACAAGGTCTGATGGAAGCGCTCGTTCTTGCCTTGCGTGGTGGGCTTGTCGGGCTTGCCGGTGATTGCCTGAACCCCTAGCCGCGAGAGGTGTTTGACGAGTCGGCCGAGGTGGCCACGCCGCGAGGGATTCAGCGCAATTCCGTTGTCCGACAACAACCGTTGAGGAACACCACAGGCTGCTACACCCTTGTCAAACACTGCGATGGCCGCTTCGGCAGTCTCTGTCCACGCCACATGGGAGGCCACCGCGTAGCGGGAGTGGTCGTCGATGAGCTGGAAGATCACACACGTGCGACCACCGGTGAGTACGTACTGCGTGGCGTCGACTTGCCAGCACGCGTTCGGGGCCGGGTAGACGAACCGTCGCCATGCCGAGCGGGGCTTCTTCATGGGCTCAAGACGAGCCACACCGGCCTCACGGAAGATCCGTGCCAACGCGGCGATGGAAGGGACCTGCGGCAAGCCCATCGCGTGCATTTTGTCGTACACGCTGATCGGTCCATGGTCGCGGCCGGACGCCTCCAGAGCGGCACGCACGGCCACGGCCTGCTGCCTAACCTCCTCAGTTAACTTCGACGGACTCGACTTGGGCCGCCGAGACTTGGGTTCGAGCACCTCGGCCTGCCCATCGGTCTTCGCGCGCTGACGTAACGCGTAGAACGACTTTCGGGAGATGCCGTGCTCGGCGCAGAACGTCGAGACCGCCCCACGCGGCGCGTCATCAGGCCACTGTGAGATCGCCAACCGGACACGAGGATCGATAGGTTCATTAACAGCCACCCCCGCAGCCTCGAGGCAGAAGTGTCACCACCAAGACCCCTCAAAGTGTCACCGATGTCCTGATGCAGAACTGTCACCGATGTCTTGAGACATAACACACACCAATGTCGGACCGTGCCGGTAAAATCGCACACATGTTCGATAGAGTCGCGTTGGCGGGGATGGGCGATGAAGCCCTGGTCTCCGCGTTGACTGCTGCGACCCGGGCCGAGGCGACGGCGGCCGCGGAGCGGTTGGCTTTGATCGGCGAGGTCGTGGCCCGTCAGTGTGATGACGAGGACGACACCAGCGCCCACCAGGTCATTGATGGGTGGGCCTGGGCCCAAGCCGCGGTGGCCGCGGCCTGCAACCTGAGCCCGCGTGCGGCGTCCAAGCAGATGCGCATCGCCCAAGCCCTGCGTGACCGGCTGCCCCGCACCGCCGCCCTGCTCGCATCGGGGACAGTGTCGGCGACGGTGATCGATGCCATCACCTGGCGCACCCACCTCGTCGAAGACCCCGATGCGCTGGCCCTGATCGATGCGGCGATCGCTGGGGAGGCCGGCGAGTACGGGGCGCATTCGGAAAAGGCGCTGATCACCGCCGTCGACGTGTGGGTGGAGAAGTTCGACCCCGACGCCGTCGTGAGGTCTCGTCGGGCCGCCAAGGACTTGTATGTGGAGTTCGGCGATAAGGACGACCCGAACGGGGTCGCCTCGTTCTGGGGACGGCTGCGCGTCACCGACACAAAGATCCTCGAACAACGGCTCAACGACCTCGCCGACACCGTCTGCCCGAACGATCCGCGCCGCCGCGGGGAACTGCGGGCGGCCGCGTTGGCCGCGCTGGGGGCGGTCGGCCCGGCACTGGAGCGGCTGACGTGTGCGTGCGGGAACCCCGACTGCGAGGGCAGCGGGAAAGACCCCCGGGCCGGGGCGGTGACGATCTATGTGCTGGCCGATCAGATCCCCGCCGCCGGCCACGACACACCCCAGCAGGGTGTGCCGGGTGCGGCGGGCAGCCCGGAATCCGAGCCGGCCGAGACCGGGGCCGAGCCCAAGACCACGTCCGAGACCGTGCCTGAGTCCGGTGGCGACACCGCGGAGCCTGCCGCGCAATCTGACCCCGCGGCCCCAGCCGCAGCGCCACAACCCGCGGCCCCGGCGGCGTGCCACCCCAGCCCCGCGGTGATGCTCGACGGCGCCATCATCCCCGCCCACCTGCTCGCCGAACTCATCGCCGCGGGCGCCACCATCAAACCCCTCGCCGACATCGCCGACCTGCCCGCCGAACCCCGATACCGGCCCTCGACCGCGCTGACCGCGTTCGTCCGGATGCGCGCCATGACGTGTAGCTTCCCTGGCTGTAGCCGGGCTGCGCACCGCTGCGACCTCGACCATCTGACCCCATGGCCGGCCGGGGCGACGCATCCGGGCAATCTCGGACCGCTCTGCCGTCTGCACCATCTGCTCAAGACCTTCGGCGGTTGGACACCCACTGTCCAACCCGACGGCACCATCCACTGGACCGCACCCACCGGGCACACCTACAGCAAGGCCCCCGGCGCGGCAATCCTGTTCCCGCACTGGAACATCCACACACCCGTCCCGCGCAGACGCGCGATCAGCCTCCTCGACGACACTGACCGCCACACCAGAATGCCGGTCCGCCCCCGCACCCGCGCCCAAGACCGCGCCCAACGCACCAAAGCCGAACGAGCACGCAACGCCACCGCCCGCGCCCTCGAATACACCCACAGCGACAGCGACCCACCACCCTTCTGAACAACGGGCGCAACGAGAACCGCCCGATCGAACACCGTGAGTTTCCTCGCGGGCTCGACCGGGCGGCTGTTGCTCTCGCGGTCAGGACCTGCGCATCAGGCGGTGGCCTGCTCCGGCTCTTCGATATTCACCATGTCCGCCAGTCGGCCGATGATGATGTCCTCAGCCTCGCTGACCATCCGCGTGATCAACTCGTCAACCGTCGGAATGTCATGGATGAGCCCCATCACGGTGCCCGCGGTCCAGATGCCGGCGTCGATATCGCCGTCGTCGAACACCTTGCGGCCGCGCACGCCGGCGACCAGATCCTTGACATCCTCGAACTGGCCGCCGCCCTTGAGGATCTCCACGACCTCACGCGACACCACGTTGGAAGCCACCCGCGCGGTGTTGTGCAGGCTGCGGAAGATCAGCTCGGTACCCCGCTCGTCGGTGGCCACGATGGCGTCCTTGACGTTCTGGTGGATGCAGGACTCGACGGTCGCCATGAAGCGGGTGCCCATGTTGACACCGTCGGCACCCAGGGCCAGCGCGGCCACCAGACCGCGGGCGTCACCGAAGCCGCCCGAGGCGATCATCGGGATCTCGATCTCGCGGGCCGCGGCCGGGATCAACACCAGACCCGGAACATCGTCCTCGCCGGGATGGCCCGCGCACTCGAAACCGTCGATGCTGATGCCATCGACGCCGAGGGTCTGCGCCTTGACCGCGTGGCGCACCGAGGTGCACTTGTGCAGCACCTTGATGCCGTTATCGTGGAACATCGGCAGATGCGGCGCCGGGTTGGATCCCGCGGTTTCCACGATCTTGACGCCGGCATCGACGATCACCTTGCGGTACTCGTCATACGGCGGCGGGTTGATCGCCGGCAGGATCGTCAGATTGACCCCGAACGGCTTATCGGTGAGGTCGCGGGTCTTGGCGATTTCGTTGGCCAGATCGGCCGGAGTGGGCTGGGTCAGCGCGGTGATGAACCCCAGACCGCCCGCATTCGCAACGGCGGCAACGAGTTCGGCGCGCCCCACCCACTGCATACCACCCTGGGCGATCGGGTGTTCGACGCCGAAGGCCTCGGTGAACTTGGTGACAAGTGACATGTGTTCCTCCAGTTACCGGGGGGCCATACGGATGGCGCCGTCGAGGCGAATGACCTCACCGTTGAGCATCGGGTTTTCCACGATGTGCACGGCCAGCGCGCCGTATTCGTCCGGGTCGCCCAGACGCGCGGGATGCGGTACCTGCTGGCCGAGGGAGCGCTGCGCCTCCTCGGGCAGCGAGCCCAGCAGCGGGGTCTTGAACAGGCCCGGCGCGATGGTGCACACGCGAATCAGGTTGCGCGACAGGTCCCGTGCCACGGGCAGGGTCAATCCCACGACGCCGCCCTTGGACGCCGAGTAGGCGGCCTGGCCGATCTGACCGTCGAACGCGGCGACCGAGGCGGTGTTGATGATGACGCCGCGCTCTGCTGACCCTTTGCCGTCGTCAAGAGCCTCCGTGTTGGCGATCCGCTCCGCGGCCAGACGCAGCACGTTGAAGGTGCCGATCAGGTTCACCTCGACGACCTTGCGGAAGCCGTCCAGCGGGAACGGGCCCTCCTTGCCGAGGGTCTTGATCGCATTGCCGATGCCGGCGCAGTTGACGTTGATGCGCAGCGGGCCCATCGACTCGGCCACGTCCATGGCCTTGGCAACGGCATCCTCGTCGGTGACGTTGGCGGCCACGAACTTGGCGCGCTCGCCCAGCTCGGCGACGGCTTCCTCACCCTTGAGGTCGATGACGACGACGGAGGCGCCGGCATCGAGCAGGCGCTTGGTGGTCGCCAGACCGAGGCCCGAGGCCCCGCCGGTGACAACCGCTACCGAATCCTTGATCTCCACGTGTTGACTTTCCTTTCGTTGGGGGTTGGTTCAGGCCCAGTCCTTGAGCACGGTCTCGGTGTCGGCACCGATCAGCGGTGGCGGTGTCGGCACGGCCGGCTCGCTGCGGGAGAACCGGGGGGCCGGCATCGGCTGCAGGCCGTGCTGGGTTTCGTAGAAAGTGGAACGTTCGGTGATGTGGGGTTCGTCGAGCACCTCACCGAAGGCCAGCACCGGGGTGGCGCAGGCATCCGAGCCGGCGAACACGGCGGTCCACTCGTCGCGGCTCTTGGTCTTGAACACGTCGGTGAACACCGCACGTAGCTCTTCCCAGCGGCTCATGTCGTTCTGCGCCGGCAGTGTCGCCGGGTCCAGGCCCAGCCTGGTCAGCAGTTCGGCGTAGAACTGCGGCTCGATGGCGCCGATGGCGAAGTACTTGCCGTCGGCGGTCTCGTAGGTGTCGTAGTACGGGGCACCGGTGTCGAGCATGTTGGTGCCGCGCTCATCGGACCACACACCCTGGGCGCGGAAGGCCCACATCATCTGGATGAGCACCGAGGAGCCGTCGATCATCGCGGCGTCGACCACTTGACCCTTACCCGAGGTCTGCCGCTCCCACAGCGCCGAGAGGATGCCCAGCAGCAGGAACATCGACCCGCCACCGAAATCGCCCGCCAGGTTCAGCGGCGGCACCGGGCGTTCGCCCTTGCGGCCGATGGCGTGCAGCACGCCGTTGAGCGAGATGTAGTTGATGTCGTGCCCGGCCTGCAGCGCGCGCGGCCCGTCCTGACCCCACCCGGTCATCCGGGCGTAGACGATCTTCTCGTTGACCTTGGCGCAGTCCTGCGGCCCCAAGCCCAGCCGTTCGGTGACGCCGGGACGGAACCCCTCGATGAGCACATCGGCCTTGGCGACCAGGTCGAGGACGAACTGGCGTCCCTCGTCGGATTTCAGGTCCGCGGTGACCGAACGCCGGTTGCGCAGCATCGCGTCCGAGATGGCCCCGTTCTTGGCCGTCGGTCGATCGACGCGCACCACGTCGGCGCCCAGATCACCCAGAATCATCGCCGCGTGCGGGCCGGGGCCGATGCCGGCCAGTTCGACAACTCGCAAACCTTGCAGTGGTCCCGCCATGGCTACCGTCCTTCGCCGTTGAGTACTCAGTAGTTGACCGCCGACATAGCTTACTTGTATAACCAAGTCGACTGGCCGCGGGTCACCTACCCGCCAAACTTGAGGGCGTACAGATGACGTATCGCAGCATCGATCAGTTGACCGTGGAGCTCGCCGACGGCGTGCTGGCGGTGACCCTGAACCGGCCCGACAGCCTCAACTCGCTGTCCGAGGCCATGCTGACCGGTATCGCCGAAGCCCTCGAGCAGGCCGCCACAGATCCCGCGGTCCGCGTCGTGAAGTTGTCCGGCGCGGGCCGCGGCTTCAGCTCGGGCGCGGGCATCAGCGCCGAGGACGTCTCGGCGAAGTCGGTCAACGGGCCCGAGGTGGTGCTCGACGCCGCCAACCGCGCGGTGCGCTCCATCGTCGCGCTGCCCAAGCCCGTCGTCTCGGTGGTACAGGGACCGGCCGCCGGCGTCGGTGTCTCGCTGGCCATCGCCGCCGATGTCGTCCTCGCCTCGGAGAAGGCGTTTTTCATGCTGGCGTTCACCAAGATCGGCTTGATGCCCGACGGTGGCGCCTCGGCGCTGGTCGCGGCGGCGGTCGGCCGGATCCGCGCGCAGCGGATGGCATTGCTGGCCGAGCGCATCACCGCGTCGGAGGCCTACGACTGGGGCCTGGTGACCTCCGTTCACGCGCCGGACGATCTCGAGGCCGCGGTGGACAAGGTTTTGCGCACGCTGGCCGGGGGTCCGGCCGTCGCGCTGCGCAAGACCAAGCAGGCCATCAACGACGCCACCCTCACCGAACTCGAGGCCGCGATCGGCCGGGAGCGCGAGGGCCAGTTGATCCTGCTGACGTCCAAGGACTTCGCCGAAGGCACCAAGGCGTTCCAGGAGGGCCGGCCGGCCGCTTTCAGTGACAGCTAAATCAGTGGACTGATCGCCGGCACTGCGCCACCATCGACTGCGTGAGTACGCATGTGGGGGGTGGCTGGCGCGTACTCGCCCCCTTCAAGATCCGCGATTACCGCCTGCTGATCAGCGCGGTCGCGCTGTCGATCTTCGCCACCGGCATGTGGACCGTGGTGATGGCCCTGCAGGTCATCGCCATCAGCAACGACCCGGCGGCATTGTCGCTGGTCGCCACGTGCCTGGCCGCCGGTCTGGTGGCGTTCGTCCTCGTGGGCGGCATTGCCGCAGACCGGTTTCCGCAGCGCAGCATCATCATCCTGGTCGAGTCGGTCAACACCGCCGCGGTGACGGCGGTGGCGGTGCTCGGGCTTCTCGACGCGCTGCGGTTGTGGCATATGGCGGTGGCCTCGGCGGCCCTCGGCGTCGCGGCCGCGTTCTTCTTCCCCGCCTACAGCGCCATCCTGCCGCGCCTACTGCCGCCCGAACAACTGCTGGCGGCCAACGGGATCGAGGGCGTGATGCGTCCCACCCTGCAGCAGGCGGTAGGCCCCGCGGTGGCCGGTCTGCTGATCGGTGCCACCTTCCCCACCGTCGGCGCGGTCATCTGCGCGGCGCTCTACGGCACCGGTCTGGCACTGCTGATCGCGACTCGCCCCGTCAAACAGCAGGTGCCCGCCGACACCGCGAAGACCCATGTGCTCACCGATCTGCGCGACGGTTTCCGGTTCATGGTGCGCACCCCGTGGCTGCTCGCCACCCTGCTGTTCGCCAGCGGCTTCATCTTGTTCATCATGGGTCCGATCGAGGTGCTGTTGCCGTTCATCACCAACGCACGCTTCGACCACGGAGAACGGATCTTCGGATTCGTACTGGCCGCTTTCGGACTCGGCAGTGCGATCGGCGCGCTCGCGGTGTCGTCGCGCCGGTTGCCGCGGCGCTACCTGACGGTGATGATGACCTGCTGGACGGTCGGCAACCTGCCGATCATCGCGATCGGCTACACCGCGTCATTCCCCTGGATGGCGTTCGCGTCGTTCGTGGTCGGCATGACCAGCGGTGCGGCCATGGTCATTTGGGGCACGCTGCTGCAACGCCGGGTCCCGCCGGCGATGCTGGGCCGGGTATCCAGTCTGGACTTCTTCGTGTCGCTGGTGTTCATGCCGGTGTCGATGGCGCTGGCCGGGCCGTTGTCCAAGATCATCTCGATCGAGATGATCTATCTACTGGCCGGCATCGGGCCGATGGCGTTGGGACTGATCGCATATCTCGCCGCCCGGATGTACCGCGACGAGACCGCGCATCCGCTGGACCGGTAGGGAAACCGGGGAACTCAGACACCGAAGATGGGTGGCAACGCGAGCACCATCACCAGACCCCAGAAGAAGTGCACCAACATGGGGGCCAGCACCCCGCCGGTCGCGCGGCGCAACACCGCGCAGATCGAACCCAGGATGATCGCGGCGAAACCGAGCATCGGGTTGCCGGTGGTGGCCGCTGTCGCAATCACGTACAGCACGGTGGAGGTGAGCACCGGGCGGTGCCTGAGCAGCGCCGTGTACAGCGAGCCACGGAAGAACATCTCCTCTGCGAGCCCGTTGATCACGGTGATGAAGACGATCAGGTAGAGCGGCCCGGCGTTGGAGTACTGCAGCACGTCGCGGATGTAGTCGTTGATGCCGGGGATCTCCCGGGCCACCAATCCGCCGAGGACGAACACCGCGCCGAGCCCGAGCCCGATCGCTGTCCCCGTGATGACCGGACGCCGGCTGCGTCGGTGAAAGTCGACGTGCCCCATGTGCAACGGGCCGGACAGAAACGCTCCGGTGGCCCAGACACCGGCCAGCGCCAGGGTGAGCCAGACGAACGTGTCGTCGCCGGGCGGACGACTCAGGGAATAGCCGAGCAATGCGGCACCGATCAGCAGCACAGCGCCGACCACGAACTTGCGTCTGCCGATCACCGCAGGAGCCTCTTCGGAAGGCGGCGCCTTGTTGGCCGCGATTCTGCGCAGCTCACCGGCCCAATTCGTCGAAGGGGTGTTGGGGCCCGTCATCGCGGGTCGACCTTCGCGGCCAGGACCGTCAACGCATCCAGTCCGGTGCGCACCGCCGCCCTGGCCGGACCGGGAAGCGGTGCCAACATCGACAGCGCGGGGCGCGCGATCCACGGTGTCAGCTGCCGGATCCTCGCGGTGTCACCGCCGGCCCAGTCGGGGTCGGTATCGGCGAGGTGATGGGCGTCGGCGAGCCGGTCGACCGGCCGGCGCGGATGCGCGGTCAGCGACCTGACCATCGCCTCATCCACCCCGAGCAGGCCACCGTCCGGGTCGGGCACCAGCCCACGCAGACCGTCCCCGCTGGCGGTCATCGGGTAGTCAAGGGAGGCAGTGAGATCCGCGGTCAAACCGCCGGGGACCGGCAGCACCGCGGCCGACACCATGGAGACCAGTGCGGTGGGTACACCACCGACCGGGACCTCGACCTGCCAGTTGCCACTGAGCCGCGCGTAGGCGGCCAGCAGATCCCGGTAGGTGGTGGTGTCCGGCCCGCTGATGTCATAGGAGCCGGCCGGAACCTTCTCCGAATCTGCCGCAGCGACAAGGTAATACAGCACATCCTTGATCGAGATCGGGTCGATGGGGTTGGACATCCAGCTCGGCAGCGGCAGCACCGGGAACCGGTCACCGACGTAGCGCAGGATCTCGAAAGACGTCGAACCGGCGCCGATGATCAGCGCCGCACCCAGCCACACCACCTCGGCGCCGCCGTCGACATGCAGGGCCTCGGCGACCTCGGCCCGGCCGGCCAGATGATCGGACAGCGTCTCACCGCCGGGAACGAATCCGCCGAGGTAGACGATGCGGCGCACACCCGCGGTGCGAGCCGCATCGGCGACGTTGGCCGCCGCCCGGTTGTCGGATTCCCGGAAACCGGGATCGCCGATCCCGTGCAGCAGGTAATACACCACGTCGACCGCACCGGCCGATACGAACGCCGCTGCGGTGGAGTCGGATTCACGCGCATCCATGGCGACGACGGTGACGTCGTCGACCCAGCCGTATGCCCCGAGCCGGGCGGGGTTCCGGCTGGTCACCACGACCTCGTGGCCCTCGGCCAGCAGTTCGGCGACCAGGCGCGACCCGATGTATCCGGTCGCGCCGGTGAGCAGAATCCGCATAGTCCCCAAACTACCCACGGCCGGGCCGATGAAACCGGGTCAGCGGTGCAGGTCGATGAGCCCCTGATACACCTGCGCGTTCAGTTTGTTGCCTTCCAGCTCATGCGCGGTGAGCTCGCGTCGCACCTTGCCCGGCACCCCGGCAACCAGCGAGCCGGGCGGGATGACGGCCCCCTGCGGGACCACCGCACCCGCTCCGACCAGCGAACCGGCTCCGATGACCGCACCGTTGAGCACGATCGCGCCCATGCCGATCAGGCAGTCATCCTCGACGGTGCAGCCGTGCAGCACGGCGTTGTGGCCGACGCTCACGCCCGACCCGACGCGCAGCGGGAAACCGGGGTCGACGTGAGCAGTGACACCATCCTGGAGATTCGAGCCGAAGCCGATCTCGATGGGTTCGAATTCGGCGCGAAGTGTGGCGCCGTACCAGATGCTGACCTTGGCGGCCAGCGTCACCGGCCCGATCACGCTGGCGTTGGGCGCCACCCACGATTCGGCGTGCAACTGCGGGGCGCGGCCCTGGATGGGGATGATCAGCGGTTCAGGCATGGCCGTCATGGTAATCAGGCGCCACTTCTAGACCCCCTGGTACACCTTTCGATAACCGGTCGGCGACATGCCGACGTCGCGGCGCAGGTGGTGGCGCAGATTGCCGCCGGTGCCGAGGCCGGAGCGCCGGGCGACCTCGTCGACGGACAGTTGCTGTGATTCCAGCAGCTCTCGCGCCCGGTCGAGCCGGCGGTTGCGTATCCAATGACCGGGCGCCTCACCGGTTTCCGTCCGGAAGCGACGATTGAACGTGCGCGCACTCATGTGTGCATGGCGGGCCAGCACCTGCACCGTCAGGTGCTCATCGAGGTGAGCCAACGCCCATTCCCGGGTGGCGGCGGTGGAGGCATCATCGGCGGCCGGCACCTGCCGATCGATGAACTGGGCCTGGCCGCCTTCCCGCCACGGCGGCACCACGCAGTGGCGGGCCACCTCGTTGACCGCCTGGGCACCGTGATCGGACCGGATGATGTGCAGGCACAGGTCGATCCCTGCGGCCAGGCCGGCCGAGGTGAGCACGTCGCCGTCATCGACGAACAACACGTTCTCGTCGAGTCGCACGCTGGGGAACAACGCCCGGAAGGTGTCGGCGAACTGCCAGTGGGTCGTCGCCGGGCGATCGTCCAGCAGGCCGGCGGCCGCCAACACGAAGGCGCCGGTGCAGATCGAGACCAGCCGGGCGCCCGGACGGACCATCGCCAACGCCGCCCGCACCTCGGGGCCCAAGGTGCCGTTCGTCCGGGCGGGCGGATACCGGGTGCCGGGGATGACCACCGTGTCGGCGGTGGCCAGGGCTTGCGGGCCGGCACCGGGCAGCATGGAGTATCCGCTGGTGGTCGGCACCGCCCCCGCGGTGGCCGCGCAGATCGTCACCTCGTAGAGCGGTGCACCACCGGCGTCGGCGGCGCTGCCGAACAAGGTCGGCGCGATGGTGGCGTCGAAACCCACCACCGGCGCGACCAGCAGGACGGTGACACGGTGCACACCACAGTTTGGCATGTTTTTGACGAGTGCTGTCATTCATGCCACTAGGCGGGGCCGTCCCGATCCGCGACCATCGACGCATGACACTGCTGCGCGCCCGCACCCGCCTGCACTGGGCCTGGGTGGTGGCCGGCGTCAGCTTCATCGCCATCCTCGGCGCGGCCGCCTTCCGGTCGGTGCCGGGCGTCATGATGAACCCGCTGCACCACGAGTTCGGCTGGTCGCACGGCACCGTCGGGGTGGCGATGGCGGTGAACATGACGCTCTACGGCGTCACCGCCCCGTTCGCCGCCGCCCTGATGGACCGCTTCGGGGTGCGACCGGTGCTGTCCGGCGCGCTCGCGCTGATCGCCGCCGGCTCGGCGCTGAGCGTCGTGATGACCGCGAGCTGGCAGCTGGTGGTGCTCTGGGGAGTGCTGGTCGGCATCGGCACCGGCGCCATCTCGATGGGATTCGTCGCGAGGGTGGCCACCCGGTGGTTCGAGGCGCGGCGCGGGCTGGTCACCGGGGTACTGACGGCGGCCAGCGCCACCGGACAGCTGATCTTCCTGCCGGTGGTGGCCGAGGTGACCACCCGGCACGGCTGGCGCTGGGCATCGCTGATCGTGGCGGCCGCCGCCCTGGCCGTGGTGCCGCTGGTCGCACTGTTCATGCGCAACCGGCCCCAGGACATCGGGCTGACCGCGTACGGTGCCACCTCCGCCGATGTCGTGACGCTGCCGACGGGCACCTTCAGCGCCGCGTTCGACGGGCTGCGCATCGGGCTGCGGTCCCGCGCGTTCTGGCTGCTCGCCGCCAGCTTCGCCATCTGCGGCATGACCACCAACGGGCTCATCGGTACGCATTTCATCCCGGCGGCCAACGACCACGGCATGCCGACCACCCTGGCTGCCGGGCTGCTGGCCACCATCGGCATTCTCGACGTGGCCGGGACGATCTTCTCCGGCTGGCTGACCGATCGCGTGGACCCGCGGGTGCTGCTATGCGTGTATTACGCCGGACGCGGGGTATCGCTGTTGCTGCTGCCGTCGCTGCTTTCTCCGCACGCCGAACCGGGGACCTGGGTCTTCATCATCTTCTACGGGTTGGATTGGGTGGCCACCGTGCCGCCGACGATCGTGCTGTGCCGTGGATTTCTTCGGCACCGCGACGCCGATCGTCTTCGGCTGGGTGTTCGCGTCACACCAGCTCGGCGCGGCGGTCGCGGCGGCCGGCGCCGGCTGGATCCGGGACCTGCAGGGCACCTATGACCTGGCCTTCTACCTCGCCGCCGGGCTGTGCTTCACGGCCACCGCGCTGTGCGCCGGCGTGCGCAGACCGGCCGGTGCGGCGGCCCTGCCGGCGCCCTAGCATTTGGCTGCGCTCACACCGGCGCTTACGATTCAACCGGCGCCGCGGGGACGCCAGAGGATTTGACACCGAGTCTGTAAAAAACACCGGTCAGCCGCGTTCCCGCTTGTGACGCGCCGACCCAGTCATGAGCGGGAGGAAAACACACGTGCACGCTCGCACCGGCAAACTCTTCGGCGTCGTGGTCGCATCGTCGGCCATCGTCTTCGCAGGAACCACCGTCACGGCTCACGCCGACGATCCCACCACCACCCCCGGCATGGTGATCGCCGAACCGAAGGGCCCCACGTGTGACGCGACCGTGAAGTCGGTGCCCACCGGCCCCGGTTCACTGACCGGATTGGCCAAGGCGCAGTCCTCGACCGCGCTGGCCAGCATTCCGGCCATCTCCACCTTCAGCGGCGCGATCTCGGGCCAGCTGAACCCCGAGGTCAATGTCGCCGCGGTGCTCGACAACGGCCCCTACATCGTGTTCGCGCCGAGCAACGACGCGTTCGCGAAGCTGCCGCCCGAGAAGCTGGAGCAGCTCAAGACCGATCCGGTCGCGCTGACCGCGCTGGTGTACTACCACATGGCGCTCGGCATCCTCGGTCCCGACGATATCGAGGGCACCGTGTACACCCAGCAGGGTAAGCCGGTGATCGTCAAGGGCTCCGGCGGCGACATCACGGTGAACGACGCCAAGGTCGAATGCGGCGGCATCGGCGCCGACCACATGCGCGTCTACATCATCGACACCGTGCTGGACCCGGCGCTGGCGCCCACCCCGGTGACCACCGCCACCTCGGTGCCGACCAGCACCTCGGTGACCACCACAACCACGACGTCGGCCACCGAGACCACGTCGGCGACCAGCCCGGCCGCCGAGGCGCCCACGACCGTGACCGTCACCGAGACCGCACCGGCGGGCTAGCACAGGCATAAAAAACGGCGCCCACTCGTGACGAGTGGGCGCCGTTTTTGCGTGCTGTCTACAGCCCCAGATCGCGGCCGATGATCTCCTTCATGATCTCGGTGGTGCCACCGTAGATCGTCTGGATGCGCACGTCGACGTAGTCCTTGGCGACCCGGTACTCGTTCATGTACCCGTAGCCGCCGTGCAGCTGCAGGCAGGAGTCCACGACCTTCTTCCCGAGCTCGGTGCACCACCACTTCGCCTTGGAGGCCTGCACCGCGGTGAGCTCACCGTCCACGACAGCCTGCAGGCAGCGGTCGATGTACTGCTCGGCGATGTCGAGTTCGGTGTCCAGCTCGGCCATCACGAAGCGGCTGTTCTGGAAGCTGCCGATGGGCTGCCCGAAGGCCTTGCGGTCCTTGACGTATTGCAGGGTCTCGTTGAAGGTGGCCCGCGCCCCGGCGATGCCGGCGATGGCGATGGACAGCCGCTCCGAGGGCAGGTTCTCCATCAAGTGGTAGAAGCCCTTGCCCTCGGTGCCGAGCAGGTTGGCCGCGGGGACACGGACATCCTCGAAGTTCAGCTCCGAGGTGTCCGCGGCGTGCTGGCCCATCTTGTCCAGCTTGCGGCCGCGGGTGAAGCCCGGCATATCGCGCTCCACCACCAGCAGCGAGAAGCCCTTGTGGCCGGCTTCGGGATCGGTGCGCGCCACCACGACCACCAGGTCGGAGTTGATACCGGCCGAGATGAACGTCTTGGCGCCGTTGATGATGTAGTCATCGCCGTCGCGCACCGCGGTGGTCTTGATGCCCGCGAGATCGCTGCCCGCGCCGGGCTCGCTCATCGCGATGGCACCGATCAGCTCGCCACTGGCGAAGCCCGGCATCCAGCGCTCCAGCTGCTCGGTGGTGGCCAGGTTCTTGAAGTACGGGCCGACGATGTCGTTCTGCAGGCTCACGCCGGGGCAGGCCAGGCCGAACTTCGAGAACTCCTCGACGATCACGGCATTGAAGCGGAAGTCGTCGACGCCGCCGCCGCCGTACTCTTCGGGCATGTTGAACCCGATCAATCCGTAATTGCCTGCGGCCACATAGGCTTCACGGTCGACGAGGCGGTTGGCCTCCCACTTCTCGACGTTGGGCAGACACTCCTTCTCCAGGAACTGCTTGGCGGTTTCCCGGAGTTGCTCGTGCTCGGTTTCGAAAACCAGTCTCTTCACTGCTTACTTTGCCTTCCAGACGGGCTCGCGCTTCTGCGCGAAGGCCAACGGTCCCTCCATGGCGTCCTCGGTCTTGAGCAGCGTCGCGAACTCGCCGAACGTCTGCTTCCAGAACGGCTCGTCGGCGGCGACGACGCCGTCGACCGCCCCGTAGGACACCCTCTTGCTCGCCCGAACCGCCAACGGCGCGTTGACCGCGATCCGTTCGGCCAGCTCCAGTGCCGCGTCCACGACGGTGCCGTCGGGCACGACCTTGTTGATCAGACCCCATTTGAGCGCGTCGGCCGAGGACAGCGGTTCTCCGGTGAACACCAGCTCAAGTGCCAGCTTCTGCGGCAGTTGCGCCACGATGCGGAACACCCCGCCGGCGCCGGCGATCAGACCGCGCTTCACCTCCGGCAGACCGAATTTCGCGCGCTCCTCGGCGACCACCAGGTCACTGGCCAGCGCCAGCTCGGTGCCGCCACCGAGGGCGGTGCCGTTCACCGCGGCAATCGTCGGCTTGTCGACGAAGTGCCGCACGTACCCGGCGAAACCCCACTCCGGATGCTCCGGATGGAACAGGTTCTCCCCGCGCGAGATGGCCTTCAGATCCGCTCCGGCGCAGAAGGACTTGTCCCCCGAGCCGGTCAGCACGATGACCCGGACGTCCGGGTCGTCCTGGGCGGCCTGCAGGGCATCGCCGACCGCGGTCGACACCGCCGCGTTGACCGCGTTGCGGGCGTCGGGCCGGTTGATCGTGATGATCAGAACATTGCCGCGCTTCTCGGTGAGCGCTCCGGCCTGCTCGTCGCTCACAGCAGCTCCAGGATGGTCGCGTTGGCCTGGCCGCCACCCTCGCACATGGTCTGCAGGCCGTACTGAATGTTGTTGTCCCGCATGTGGTAAAGCAGCGTGGTCAGGATGCGCGCACCGGAACCGCCGAGCGGGTGGCCCAGCGCGATGGCGCCGCCGTTGGGGTTGAGCCGATTCTCGTCGGCGCCGATATCCTTCAGCCACGCCATCGGGACCGGGGCGAACGCCTCGTTGACCTCGAACGCACCGATCTGGTCGACACTGAGACCGGACTTGGCCAGCGCCTTCTGGGTGGCCGGGATGGGTGCGGTCAGCATGATGACCGGGTCGGCGCCGGCGAGCACAGCGGTGTGCACCTTGGCGAGCGGCTTGAGACCGAGGTCCTTGGCCTTCTCGGCCGACATGACCAGCAGCGCGGCCGAGCCGTCGGAGATCTGGCTGGAGTTACCGGCGTGGATCACACCGTCCTCCTTGAAGGCGGGCTTGATGGCGGCCATGGACTCCACGGTGCCACCGCGGCGGATGCCGCCGTCTTCGAGCACGACGGTGTCGTTGCCGTCGGCGTCCTTGGTCTTGATGCCCACGATCTGGTCCTTGAAGGCACCGGAATCCTGTGCGGCGGCGGCTTTTTCGTGCGAGCGCAGGGAGAACTCATCGAGCTGGGTACGCGAGAATCCCCACTGCTCGGCAATCATCTCCGCGCCGACGCCCTGGTTCGGGGTCTGCTCGTAGCGGGTCCGGAACGCCTCCGGGTAGGGGTGTCCGCCATTGGCCAACGAGGAACCCATCGGGGTGCGCGACATCGACTCGACACCACCGGCGACGACGACGTCGTAGTGACCGGCGATCACACCGGCGACGGCGAAGTGCAGCGACTGCTGGCTCGATCCGCACTGGCGGTCCACCGTGACGCCGGGGACGGACTCGGGCCACCCGGCGGTCAGCACGGCGGTACGGGCGATGTCGAGCGCCTGCTCCCCGGCCTGCATGACACAGCCCCAGATCACGTCGTCGACGAGCGCCGGATCGATGCCGGCACGCTGCACCAGGCCGTTGAGCACCTGGGCCGACAGTTCGGACGGGTGCACGCCGGACAGTGCGCCGTTGCGCCTGCCGACTGGTGAACGGACAGCCTCGACGATGACGGCTTCAGCCATGGACTTCTCCTTCGAAGGTGGTTGGCGCTCCATATATGGATGGGCTTAAATCGAACCTAGAGCAGGAGGTTTACTAGGTCAACCTACTGGTTGGTAGAGCGCGGATGAACGCGGGTGCACGCGCCGGGGTGGCCAACATGGTTTACTGAGTTGAACACCTGATACCAGCGTACTGACGAGGAGTGACCCCGTGGCCGGCAGCACCCCGCTCTCGCCGATGATCGGCCGCAGCGCCGTCCCGGCGGTGGCCGGCGCGCCCATTCGGTCACCGAAGACGGCCGAACTGGTGGCCGGGACGCTGCGCCGGATGGTCGTCGACGGCCAGCTCAAGGAGGGCGACTACCTGCCCAACGAGGCCGAGCTGATGGCCCACTTCGGAGTGAGCCGCCCGACGCTGCGCGAGGCGGTCCGGGTGCTGGAATCCGAGCGTCTCGTCGAGGTACGCCGTGGCTCACGCACCGGCGCGCGGGTACGGGTGCCCGGCCCGGAGATCGTGGCACGCCCGGCGGGGCTGTTGCTGGAGCTGTCCGGGGCGACCATCGCCGACGTGATGACGGCCCGCGCCGGTATCGAGCCGATGGCTGTGCGCCTGCTCACCGAGTCCGGCAACACCGAGGCATTCGACGAGCTCGACACGATGATCGCCGAGCATGTCCCCTCCGGGCGCGACACCGGCCGGATGGCCGAGACGACCGGCGACTTCCATCAGCGGGTGGTCGAGCTGTCGGGCAACGCCACGCTGACCCTCATGGCCGGGATGTTGCACGAGATCACCGTGCGGCACACCGCGTTGGCCATGAAGGAGAACCGGCCGCTGTCCAAATCCGACTACGAACTGCTGATGCGGTCCTACAAGCGGCTGATGACGCTGATGCGTTCCGGCGACGGCGAGGCCGCCGAGGCGCATTGGCGCAAACACCTGGACACGGCACGCGAACTGCTCCTCAAGGGCATGGAGTCGGTCAAGGTCCGCGACGTCATGATCTGACGCCGCTGGAGGACGCGGGGCCCGGCGTCTGCACGTCGTAGACCGGCACGGTGTCATCCCACGGCTGACGGACGACCATATCGGCGACCTTGACGTAGCCACGTTCGAACTCGCCGGTGGCGGCGTCGACCAAACGGTACCGCTGGGTCTGGCGGTGGATGGGTTGCGCGTCGAGCATCACGATCCGCACCTCCCCCGGTTCGAAATGGCATCGCGACTGCAAGGCGGCCACCAGCTGTTCGTTGCTCATGTGGCCGTCACCGAAGTTCCACCCGATGGCCGTGCTGACGATGCGCTCACCGTCGGTGAGGGTGTAATCGTCCTCGTCGTACCCGGCCATCGCCCTGTGTGCCAGGGTGAACAGCGCCCGGCCGTGAGTGTTGAAGGAGCGGAACGCATATCCCATGTACATCGGGATCTGTGCGGCCTCCTTGCTGCCGTAGAACTTCTCCAGCTGCGCGGCGGGCATGCTGGCGATCGCGACGATGCCCGCGGCGATCTTGGCATCGGCCGAGGGCTTGATGCACCACAGCGAGGTGTCCCAGTTACCGGCGTAGTAGCGCATGCCGGGCAGGAAGGACACCTTGCGCGGGAACAGGTTTCCCAATATGACGGTGCCGGCCACCACGACCAGCAAGACGATCGGCCAGGGGCTGGACAGATCGCCGAGTCCGATATCGGAATGGCCGACGAACAGCGCCAGCACGCTGAACATCATGAACACGTTCCACTCCAGCGGGACCCCCATCGGGATCGAGCTCAGGATGCCGAAATGGAACACCAGCATCACAAAGGCCGCGATGGCCGTCGCCCACCCGCCGTGACTGAAGAACAGCACCAGCGGCACCAGCCCCTCGACCGCGGTGGAGAAGTGACCGATGAACCGGGACGCCCGGCCGGGACGTAGATCATCGGGGAAGTGCTCGAAGAACTTTCGTTTGATCGCCGGTGACCGGAAGACCGGATTGTTGCTCATCATCGTGGAGATGACGAACGGGAAGTGTTTGTTGAGCTTCGAGGTCGCCGCGCCCAGCCAGATCACCAGGCAGACGAACTTCGCGGCGATGATGATGTCGGCGCCGGTGAACAGGAAGCACACCGCCAGCGATCCGTACACCTCGCCGCGGGCGGCCAGGAAGATCACCTTGTCCCGCAGTCCGGCCAGCGCGAGCAGCACCAGGATGGCCGCCGTCTGCCACACCGGCAGCACGCCCACCTCGGTGCCCAGTTCCGGGATCGGGCCGGTGCCCTGGGAGAACAGCGCGACCACGAGCATCACCAGCAGCGCCCCGTAGAGCAGCACATCCACCGGGCCGCGGCTGTCCCCCTTGGTCAGCGGGATCCGGTTGGGCCACGGCGGGAGCCGAATCGTCTTGGGCCGTAGCCAATACAGGATGGAACCCATCGGCGGGAAGAACCGATTGTTCAACGGGCCGAAACCACAACCGAGACCGACGACCTCGAACAGCATCGTGTAGAACACGACCTTCTGATAGAGGATCGGCTCGTTGTACCACGACGAGAACTCGGTGAAACCCCCGAGACCGTCGGTACTCGCGAGCACCAGCACCCAGGCCACCACGACGTAGGCCAGGATCTTGAGGACATAGAACAGGTGCAGCGCGACCGGAGTGCCGAAGCCGACCTCGGCCCAGTGCCGCGCCATCGGCACGATCCGCTCGGCGCGGGTGCCCTTGCTCCACTCCTCGAAGTCGATCACCGGAGTGTTCTGCTTCAGGAATCCCATGCCGGCAAGACTAGAACGTGTTCTAGTCCGAGGCCAGCAGTTCGGTCATCTCGGCAGGTGCGCCGACGGTGTCAGCTGGTCTTGGCCGGCGGGCGGAAGAAGATGACCAGCTGCCCGATACCGCCGAGCAGACCGAGACCCGCGGCGATGGCCAGACCGCACCAGCCCGACAGCCAGGACGCCACCTCGGTGCCGGAGAACAGCAGGTGGTCCAGGCTGTAGCGACCGGCCCCGAGGCCGGCGATGGCGACCGCCGCCACCGCGAGCACCAGGTTGTACTCCCAGCCCTCCTTGACGATGAAGAAGCCGTTGTGCCGGTGCACGGTCCAGGCCGCGACCAGCATGAGCGCCACGAATCCGGCGGCCGGGATCGGCGTCAGCAGGCCCAGCGCCAAGCCCAGCCCCGCGGCGATCTCGGTGCTGGCCGCCACCCGCGCGTGGAACAGGCCCGGCTTCATGCCGATGCTGTCGAACCAGCCCGCGGTGCCCGGGATGCGTCCACCGCCGAAGAACTTGTTGTAACCGTGGGCGGCCATGGTCAGACCGAGAACAACGCGCAGGAGCAGGAGCGCCACATCATAGGAAGAGGAGTCAGCCACGTAACAGAATCTAGGCCATCTGTTACGTCACCGCCCACCCCCCATCCACACTGAGCACCGCCGAGTGGCCAGTTATGTCACGCAAACCACGAAGAGCCGTGTGATAAGTGGCCACTCGGCGACCTAAAGAGCGAACTCCAGCCGCTGCGCATACTCGTCGATATCGCCGATCGCCGATTCGGCGGCGTACACGCTGAGCGTGATGGTGTCACCGACGCCGGTCACGCAGTGGGTGATGCCCACCATCGGCGACAGACCGGGGAACGCGGCGGCCATCCGCACCGGACGGCCCCCGAACGCGAAATCCGCCGCCCCGCAGTTGACACTGGACACCACGGTGTTGCCGGTTACCGTCGCCGAGCGCACCGACGGGTCGAACTGGCTTATCCCCCAGCGCAACAGCCGCGCGGGGGTGGCATCGAAGGCGCGCTCGGAGGCGCGCATCGCCGGATGCGCGGCGCGTCGGCGACGGTCGGCCAGGTCTGCGGCGATCGCATCGACGCGTTGCTCGTCGAGCAGGCCCGGGTGCAGTCCGACGCCGACGGTGCCGAAATGGTTGTAGGCGCGACGCGGACCGGGCTTGGCCATGGTCACCTCGGCGCCGAGTTCCCCCACCTCGACGCCGAGTTTCGTGAGCTGACCGGCCAGCGCCTCGGAGATCGCGGACAGCGCGGCGACCGTGACGGTCGTGCCACAGAGTTGAGCGCGATCACGGGTGACGGTACGCATGAGCCGCCGCCCGACCGGGCTGGCGTTGGTGCGCAACGGGGTACACGGTGCGGCCGGGGGTGGCACCAGAGCGGCCTCGGTGTCACGCATCAGCTGCCGGTATGTGCGCGCGGCCTGCACACTGCGCCACGGCAGCAGGACGGGATGGGCGTGCTCGGGCGCGACCGGGTCCACCGACGCGGAGCCGCCGAACATCACCGCCGCCGGCCCGCAGGTCCGCCCACCACCACCCAGGGTGTGGGTGATCTGCAGGACCGCGACCGTCGCGTCATCTACGGTGCCGGGGACACCCTGGACGCCGACGAACAGGTGCAACCGCCAGGGCAGCACCGTCGCGTCGAGCTGATCGTCGACGAGCGCGCTCACCGCCGCCAGACAGCCCCGCCACGAGGTGTCGACCAGATCGTGCACGATGAACTGTCCGGTACCGACCTGGTGCGGTACCCAGCGTGGGTAGCGCCACCGCGAACCATCGGCCACCCGCCGGTTGAGATCCGGGCTGGTGCCGGCATGTGTGATGAGCGCACCGATCGCCGCGTCCAGGTCGGCGGGGACACCGTCGAATCCGTACAGCAGGAAGGTGTCGTTGGGCATTCTGGCCGACATCCAGAACATCTGGGCGTCGACCGCGGTCAGCCGGTTAGCGGCCACTTCCGATGAAATCCAGGATGCGTTCCGCGGTGGCAGCGGGCTGATCGAGCTGCAGGAAGTGCCCGCCGCCGTCGATGACGTGGGCGGTGCTGCCGGTCGGCAGCACTTGGCGCACCCACTCGGTGTAATCCGAAGACGCACAACCGTCGTCGGTGCCATGCAGGTAGAGCGTCGGCAGAACGGGCGCGGACAGCCAGTGCCGGTGCAACTCGGCGTAGCGGGCCGGCGGGCGACTGTTGCGCACCGTCGCCCGGTAGTAGCCCAGCGCCGCCCGCCAGCGCTCCGGCGCTCCGATCGCGTCGAGCACCAGGCGCACATCCTCGGCGCCGTCATATCCCGGGGACCAGTCCCGCCACAGCTTGGGCACCACCCGTGCCGCGGATTGTTCTGGCAGCCAGGGCAATTGGAAGAACAGGATGTACCAGCTGCGCCGCAACTGACGCGGCAGCTGCGCGGCCAACCGGGCCATGTCGGAGCGCTGCCGGAATGCTGCCGACGGGGGCACCGACATGATGACGGCCTTGTCGAAAGGGCTGCCCGGCATGGCCGCCAGACCGGTGGCGGCGATCGCACCCCAGTCATGGCCGATGATGACGTCGCGCCCGGTGGGACCGGCGGCGTCGAGCACCCGCAGCGCATCATCCATCAGCGCGCCCACGTGGTAGCTGCCCTCGGCGGACAGCGAGGACGGCGCGTACCCCCGCATGAACGGGGCCACCACCCGCCAGCCGGCATCGGCGAGCTGCGGGGCCACCTTGCGCCAGCCATGGGCGGTATCCGGAAACCCGTGCAGGCACACGGCGACCGGCGCGTCACGGTCGTCCCAGTCACCCCAGGTCAACGCACGCAGGGTGACATCGTCACCCACGACGTCGATCTGGCCGGTCACCGGGTGCCCCTAGACCGGTTCGAAGGCCGAGATCAGCCAGCGGTCGCCGGACTTCTCCAGGGTGACCCGCACACTGGAGGCGGTGTCGGTCGGCGCGTCGGCACCGACCACGACGGTCTGGTTGACGAACACCAGCACCACCGCACGATTCGGGTCGGCCTGCACCGAGGCGGCCGCGGGAACGGTGGCCACCGCGGAGATCTGCTTCTCCTTCGAGCCGGGGATGACGACGTCGGTGGTCAGATCGGTGTAGGCCTGCTGGAAGTCTCCGGTGAGCAGCGAACGGGCATCGGAGAGCTGTTGTTCCACGGTGTCCGGCTTGTAGGACAGCAACGCCACCGTGCTGTCCTTGGCGGCCTGAACGGATTCGACGGCCGCGCTGTCCCCGTCGCGCACCGAATTGTCCTGCCACTTCAGGAAACCGGCGCCCAGACCCAGTACCAAGGCCAGACCGGGCAGAATGCCGTAGGCCAGCACCCGGGGCCATTCGATGGACCGCTTCGCCGGGGAGGCGGGTTCGGTCGCCTCGGCCGACTCGGTCTCCGCGGGCACATCGGCGGCCTCGTCGAGTTCGACGGCGCCCGACTCGGCGTCGGTCACCTCGGGCTCCAGGTCATCGGATGCGCCGCCCTCGGCGGGGGCGTTCTTCTCGGTCACGGCACGAACTCCACGTTGGACACCTTCACCTGATCATCGCCGACATCCTGGACCGTCACGCGCATCCGCCACAGCCGCGGTTGCTGCTCGGCGGCACCGGCATTGGACGTCTGCACCGTCACCGCGACGAGCACACTGGCCTCGGTGTCGGACTCGGATTCCAGGCCCGCCTCGGTCACCATCCCGACGGATTTGGACTGTGCTTGCTTGACGACGTCGATGAACGGCGCCGCGCGCTGCTGGAAATCGTCATAGAAGGTGCCGGTGGCGGAGTCCAGGATGCGCTGCACATCGGCCTCGGCATGCTCCCAGTCGATCGTGGTGAGGTTGATCGCCCCCTGGCGGCCGACCTGCAGGAACAGCTGACGTTGGTCCTCGAGCTGACGCGATTCGTAGGTGCGGAAACCGAGCCAGCCCACCAGGCCGGCCAGCGCGAGCACCACCACGAGCCCGGCGATGGTGGCCAGGCGGACATGCGAGATCCCGGGCTTGGCGGCCGCTTCGGCCTCCGCGTCGTCGGCCAACTCGTCCTCGGCCAACTCGTCGTCGGCCACCGCGGCGTCGAAGTCCTGCACCGACTCGTCGGCGTCAGCGGATACGGTCTCCTCGGTGTCGGATGCGGACTCGCTCACTTCCCCGGAGGGGGTAGCAGCATCGTCTGCCATGTTTGCTCCTCGTTCGCGGTGCGGGCCAGGTTCGATTGGGTGTACACCTGCCCGTCCGGTCCAACGTACGTGCCGCTGGCCGGATCGTATTCAGCGGCTGCGACAGGCGGGGGCGCCGCGGCCGGCGGCGGCACTGTTTCCGCAGGTGGTGTCCCCGGCCTGACCTGCGGGATGGACTGCCCGGACATGGTGGCGTTCGGATCGCCCTTCCAGTTGAAGCCGTCGTTGAGCGGGACGTAGTTCTCGTCGCTCTCGCACATCGCGACGCTGGGAGCACGCTTGCCCGGCACCGTCAGGCACGGCAGGTTGCGGGCGCCACGCACGTTGAACGCGGAGTCCTGCGGGACCCGGCAGTACAGGTCACCGGCCGGCCGGTCCGGGTAGTCCTCCAGGCTGGCGACACGCTGCTGCTGCGGCGGCAGGAAGCCGGTCGTGCACGTGGGTGGCAGGTTCAGGTTCAGATTGAAGTTCAGGTACGCGCCCTTGTAGTCCTGCTTGGTGTTCCGGTTGGCGGTACCGGTGGCCTGGGTGGTGGCGGTGCCCTGCGGCAGCAGCACCAGCAGCTGCTCCAGCGCGGGCTGGTAGGTGACCAGGACCGGGTTCACGCTGGCCAGGTTGGCGAGCACGATCGGCAGCGTCGGCTGCAGCCTGTCCAGCAGCGCCCGCACTTCCTCGGCGGCACCGGGTCCCCGTTCCAGCAAGCCCCGGACCGCATCGTCGTGGTCGCGCAGTTCGCCGGTGATGGTCGCCAGGTTCGACGCCCACGCGCGGATCGCGCCGGAGGTGTCGGTCTGGGTATCGAGCACCGGCTTCGACTCGTCGATCAGGGTGGTCAGCGAATCCAGGTTGGCCCGTGCATCGATGGCCAGCTGGGTGGAACCCTTCACCAGCCGCGACAGGTCCGGGCCCAATCCGCCGACCGCCAGGTAGGCCTCGTCGACGGCGGTGCGCAGGTTGTCACCCGGAATGGCTTGCAGGCCACGGTTGGTCGCGTCCAGCAGGGTGTTGACATCCATCGGGACGGTGGTGCGGTCCAGCGGGATGACATCTCCGTCGCGCAGCGTGGGCCCGTCCCCGCTGCGCGGCATCAGCTCGACGAACAGTTCACCGACGGCGGTCTGGCTGTGCACCGCGGCGTCCAGGTCGGCCGGGATCGACACATCGTCGGTCAGCGACAGTTTCGCCTCGACGGTGCCCCGGTCGGTGAGGCCGACCTCCTCCACCCGGCCCACCTGCGATCCGCGGTAGGTGACATTGCCGCGCGGGTACAGGCCGCCGGTCTCGGGCAGCTCGAGGGTGACGCGGTAATGCCCGGCGCCGAACAGCAGGTTCGGCAACCGCATGTAGCTGAAGGCCATGATGCCGATCGCGACGACCGAGATGGCGATGAACACCGCCATCTGGATCAGGATTCTCCTGGTCAGGATCATGTCATCGCCCCTGATCCCACCGGTACGGCGCGAGTAGCGGATTCACCCCGGTGTACGGGCTGGGAAGCTGACCGATGGTGCGGCCCCACTGCATCTCCAACTCGGTCAGGTCGCCCTCCCACCGGGTGCCGGTGAACAGGCCCTGGTCGACACGGCTCAGCGTCAGGTCGACCACCAGGGTCAGGTTGGCGTAGTCACCGCGCATCCAATTGGTGATGGTTTCCTTCGGGAACGGATAGGTGGTCAGGAAGCTCAGCGAGCGGGTCAGCGCCGGCCCGGCATTGGCCAGCTGTTCCAGGGTGGGCCCCAGGGCCTTCAGCTCGGCGACGAGCGCCTCCCTGGTCTGGCTGGTCGCATCCGCGGCCAGCGCACTGAACCTGCCCAGCTGTACGAGCGCCTCCGCCAACATCTCGCGTTGGTCCTTGAGCACCTGCAGTGCGTCGGGAATCGTCTGCAACGCCTTGTCCACCACCGGCTTCTGCTCGGCGACCTGGCCGACCAGAGAGTTCAGGCTCTCGGCCGCGGCGATGATGTCGTCCTTCTGGTCGTTGTTGTAGGCGATGAAGATGTCGAGTTGCTCGATCAGGCTGCGCAGGTCGGCCTCGCGCCCGGTGAAGGCGGTGCTGAACGCCGTCGTGATGTCCTGAACCTGGCCGACACCACCGCCGTTGAGCAGCAACGAGATCGCCGCCAGTGTCTGCTCGGTGGTGGGGAACGTGCCGCTGGACTCCAGCGGAATCACCGCTCCCGGCTTCAACCGGCCCTGCGGGGCGGTGTCGGTGGGTGGCGCCAATTCGATGTGCTCGGAACCGAGCAGGCTGGTCTGGCCGAGCGTCGCGGTCGCGTTCGCGGGCAGCACGACATTCTCGTTGAGGCTCATGGTGACCAGCGCGTGCCAGCCCTGGCGCTCGATCTTGGTCACGTTGCCGACCGTCACGTCGTCGACGCGCACCCGCGAGTTCGGGGAGAGGTGATCGACATCGGGCATCTGCGCCTGCACCGTGTAGGACCCCGGCCCGACGCCCTCGACACCCGGCAGCGCGACCGAATTGAGGCCCTTCCACTGGCATCCGGTGACGGCGGCCGCGATCACCAACACCGCGCCGGCGAGGCGCACCCGTGTCGTCATGATCCCGGTCCCGTCGGCACCATCAGGCCGGGCAACCCGTCGGCCGGGTTGGTGGCCAGGCCCACGCCGGGCGCCTCGGCGGCCAGCGGCGGCCCACCCGGCACCGGGACCGCACCGGCCGGCGGCGGCACGGGCGCGGGCCCCGGCGGCGGGATGTAGTCCGGACGCATCCAATCCTCGCTGTAGGTCACTTCATTCGGGCGTGCCTGCGTCCCGACCAGCAGGTTCTGGCCGATCGGCAGGAAGTTGTACTGGCGGTTCTTGATGATCGGCGCCAAGTACTGCACGCACAGCTTCGAGGACTGCTCGGCACCCAGGCGCGAGGCCGCCTGCACCGCGCCGCACAGGAAGCTGATCGGGTTGGCGAAGTTGTTGATCACCGGCACGCTCGACACCGCACCCTGGGCGGGCTGATAGATGTTGATGTAGTTCTGGAACGACGTGGGCGCCACATGCAGGAACTGCTTGACGTCGGCGAGGCTGTCGTTGAGGGCCTGGGTCACCCCGGCCAGTCGATCCGATGTGGTGCCCAGGCTCTCGCGGTTATCGGCCACGAACGTCTGTACCAGACCGACCGTGTCGGCGAGATCCTGCACAGCGGTGCCGACCTCGTCCGGGTTGTCGGCCAGCGTGCCGGTCACCGAGGCCAGGTTCTGGTTCAGCGCCCGCATCACATCGGTGCTGTCCTGCAATGCCGAGACCAGGATCGACAGGTTCTTGACCGTGGCGAAGACATCGGTGCTGTGGTCACCGACGGCCGAAATCGCCTGGGACAGTTTGACCAAGGTGGCGCGAATGTCGGCGCCCTGGCCGCGCAGGTTGTCCGCGGCGGTGTTGATGAAGGCACCGAGTTCGCTGACCCCGCCGGGCTCGGTGGGCTGCAGCGTCTCGGTGATGCGGTGCAACTGTTCGCGGACATCGTCGTACTCGACCGGCACCACGGTGCGGTTCTGGTCGATCACGGCGTCGTTCTGCAGCACCGGACCACCGGAGTAGGTCGGGGTCAGCTGGATTGCCCGCGACGTCACCAGCATCGGCGAGAGGATCGCCGCATTGACGTCGGCGGGCACCTTGTGGCGTGCGTCGTACCAGAACGAGATCTTGACCCGTTCGGGCTCCGGCTCGATCTTGTCGATCCGCCCGACCGGCACGCCGAGGATCACGACGTCATCGCCCTCGAAGATGCCGTTGCTGCTGTCGAAGTAGGCGACGACGTTGACCCGGTTGATGGTGTCGCCGACCTTGATCACCACTAACACACCGGCGGCCAACAGCGCCACCAGGGCCACCGCCAGGAAGGTCCGCGTGCGCGGCTTGGAAGGTGTTGCCATCAACCCACTCCCGGTTCTGCGCCGGAACCGGCACCGTGCGGCGCGGGCTCACCGGGGGCGGGCACGTACACCGGGCCCGGAGGGGTCGGTGTCGACGCGATCCCCGGCGGTGCCACCGCCGGCGGTCCGGGCGGCGGTCCGCCCGGCGGCGGTGCCGGAATCGGCTCGCGATAGGGGTAACACCCGGTCGGTCCGGGCAGCGGAATCCCGGGCGGGCCGCAGCCGAGGTCACCGGGATTGCCGGTGATGGCATCGGGCAGGTTCAGACGTGGATCGCCGCCTTGACCGGTCCGCGGGTAGGGCACCGGCATCGCGGGAGTGCCGGCCTGCCCGACCTGCGGATCGGTGCGTTCCGAGGGCAGCAGCACATTGGGGTCCAGTCCCAGATCGGAGAACGCGGCGTCGATGAACGGCTGCACGAACTGTCCTGGGAGCAGGTTGGCGACATAGGACTTGAAGAACGGCCCGCCGGAGACCGACTCGCCCAACGACATCGCGTAGTCACCCATCAGCTTCAGCGATTTCTGCAGCCGTTCCTTGCGATTGTCCAGGATGGTCAGCACGCCGTTGAGTTTGTCGATCGCCGGTTTGAGGGTTTCGTCGTTCTCGGCGATGAAGCCCCGCAGCTGACGGCTCAGCGCCGAGATGTTGCCCGAGATCGCGTCCAGCGCAGCGCTTTGTGCCCGCAGCTCGGCCAACAGCGCATTGCTGTTGCGCACCAGACCGACAATCTGGTCGCTGCGCTCGGCCAGCACCGTGGTGGCCTTGTTGGCGTTGCCCAACAGCGAACGCAGCTCGGCGTCACGCTCGTTGAGGGTCTCGGAGAACCGGGACACCCCCTCGATGGCCACCCGCAGCTCGGGCGGGGTGTCGGCAAAGGTCTCCGAGAGCACCCGCAGCGAATCCGAGAGCTGGTTGGTGTTCAACCCGCTGATGGTGGCCGACAGGTCACCGAGCGCATCGGGCAGCTGATAGGCGGGCGTCGTGCGGTCCAGGGGAATGGTGCCGTCCTGCCAGCCGTCCCCACGCGGTGTGACCTCGAGATATTTGGTGCCCAGCAGGCTTTTGGTCTTCACCGCGGCCTCACTGCGATCGCCGATCCGCACATCGCCATCGATCTTGAAGGTGACCAGCACCCGCTGGCCGTCCAATTCCACCCCGGAGACGCTGCCGACCCGCATCCCGGAGACCTGCACGGTCGCGCCGTCGCGGATACCACTGGCCTCGGCGAAATAGGCGGAATAGTTCTTGCCCTGGCTCAGGAACGGCAGCTTGTCGTAGTTCAGCGCACCCAGCACGATGGCCGCGATGATCGCGAGACCCACTGCGCCGACCACGAACTGGTTACGTTCTCCGAAAGACTTCATCGCGGGGTGCACCTCCCGCTGTTCTGTCCGGCGGCCTTCACATACACCGGCTGACCGCCCTTACCGTTGAGCTTGAGGACGATATCGCAGAGGTAGAAGCTGAAGAAGTCACCGTAGATGCCTTGCCGCGCCAATGCCTGATACGCATCGGGAAGGGTGTTGATCAGGTTGTCGAAGTACTCGTGATCGGCGACGACGATGCCGGCGGCACGGTCGGTCTCCTGGACGGTCTTGGCCAGCGGCGGCCTGGCCTGCTCCAGCAGATCGGCGATGCTGCCCGCCGCTTCGCTGACATAGGCCACCCCACTGGCGATATCGGTGCGACGCTCGGCCAGTCCCTCGATCAATTCGGACAGGCCGTCCACCGCCTTGGCGAACTGTTCGTTCTGGTCGCCGAGCGAACCCATCACCGTGTTCAGGTTCACGATGACCTCACCGATCAGCTGGTCACGATCGGCCAGGGTGTTGGTCAGCGCCGCGGTCTGGCTGAGGAAGGACCCGATGGTGGCGCCCTGCCCTTGCAGTGCGCTGATCAGCTGGCCGGACAGCGCGTTGACCTGGTCGGGTTCCAGCGCCTTGAACAGCGGGCGGAAGCCACCGATCAGTGCGTCCAGATCCAGCGGAGGTGCCGTGCGGGACAACGGGATCGTCGCTCCGGGCTGCAGCCGCGCGGTGTCCCCGGCACCCTCCAGCAGGCCGAGGTAGCGCCCGCCGATGAGATCGTCGTAGCGGATCACCGCGCGGGTGCCTTGGGTCAGCATGACGGATTCGTCGGCGGTGAAGTCGACGAGCACGGTGCCGTCATCGCGGATCTTCATGTCGCCGACCTTGCCGACCTCGACACCGGCGATCCGCACGAAATCGCCGGGCTCCATGCCACCCACATTCGAGAACTCGGCGCGGTAACCCTTCTCCGTCTCCCCGAAGCGCAGCTGGGAGAAGATCGCGAACAGCCCGAAGACACCCAGCAGGCACACTGCCAGGAAGATGGTGAGCCGCCAGATGGCGGCCCCCAGATTGTCTTTCATGACTGCTCGGTTCTCCTTCGTCGGTCAGCTGAGGTCGGACGTCACGGGCCCGGTGCGGCGGGTACCGGCAACGGCTGCGGTGGCAGCGGTGTCGGCTGGACGCCGGGCGCGGTCACCACGAACGGCTCCGAACCGGGGGTCGGACCGGGATCGCGCGGTGCGCCCGGCGGCGGCGCCGGCGGTAGACCGGGCCACAGTGGCGTGCCGTCCGGGGCGTAGAGCTGGGCGCCGTAGGCCGGGGCACCCGGGTACGGGATAGGCCCGATTGCCGGTCCGCCCCAGGTGTTGCGGATGCTCGGCGGCTCGGGGACGGCCCGGGTGACCGGCAGCCAGTTGCCGTAGGTCGGGAACGCGATACCCGGGTTGGGTCGCCAGTCCACGCCGGTACCGAAACCGGTGTTGGTGATCAGCTGGCGCACCGGCCAGTTGTCGTCGACGCTCGGCAGCGAGCCGCAACCCGGCTTTCCGCCCGGTCCGCCCTTGGCCCCGACGATCGGCAGGTTCTGCGGGTAGCGGTACGGGTCATCGCCGAGCATCAGGCTGGTGTCCAGGATGAAGGACTTGCCGTTGCCGCCGGTGGCGTCGTAGCCACCGTGATCCAGCAGGTATTTGGCGCCGGTGAGCAGGCAGGTGTAGGACGGGCTGTACTTCAGCAGCAGGTCGGTGGTCGGCGCCAGCGTGTTGATGGCCTTGATCAGGTTGGGGTTGTTCGGGGCCAGCAACTCGATTCCCTTGTTGGACAACCCGGTTGTCGCAAGGAGCAGCGCATCGAGCTGCCGGGAGTTCGCGCTCACCGTGGTCGCGGTGGTGCTGGCGGCGTCCAAGGTGGCCAGGATGCCCTGGGCGGCGTCGCTGTAGGCGTCGCTGAAGCCCTTCAGGGCCTGCCAGTCGGCACGGATCGTCTCGGCCCGCGGATTGAGCGCCAGCAGAACCTGGTTGGCGTCGGTGGTGGCCTGCCCGATCACCTCCCCGCGGCCGCGGACGCCTTCGGCGAGCGCGGACAGCGTGGCGTTCAGCTTGGCGGTGTCGACCTGTTCGAGCACGCCCACGAGATTCTCGAAGACGGTGTTGACCTCGGTGGTGACGTTGAGCGATTCGAGCACCTGGCCGGACTTCAGCCGCTCGGCGCTCGGGCTCTCCGGGTAGACGAGGTCGACGAACTTGGCACCGAAGATCGTGGTGGCCCGGATGCGGGCCTCGACATTGGCCGGGATGAAACGGATCTGGTCGGGGTCGATGTCGAGGCGCAACTTGACCGGCGACGCGGCCTCGGAGTCACCGCCGCTGATCGCGACGACCCTGCCGACCTGCACGCCGCGCATCTTGACCTTGGCGTTGGTCTCCATCACCAGCCCGGATCGGTCCGCGGTCAGCGTCACCGGAACGGTCTTGCGCAGCGAACCGGTGAACAACGCGAACGACAGCCAGACGGCGGCCACCACAAACACCACCAACAGCAGCGTCCACCAGCCCGGTGCAATTCCTGTGCGTCGTGTCTCGGCCATGTCAACCGGCCAGATTGAAGTTGCCGGACTGCCCGTACACCGCCAGGGAGATCATCACCACGACGAACGCGGAGATCACCAGCGAGGTGCGCACCGCGCGGCCGACGGCCTCGCCCACCCCGGCGGGTCCCCCGCTGGCGGTGAAGCCGTAATAGGTGTGCACCAACATGATGACGATCGCCATCGCGATGGACTGGACGAACGACCAGATGAGGTCGATCGGGTTGAGGAACGTGTCGAAGTAGTGGTCGTAGACACCGCTGGACTGCCCGTAGATGACGGTGGTGCCGATCTTGGCCGCGTAGAACGACATCAGCACGCCCACACAGTAGAGCGGAATGACCACGATGACACCGGCAATGACGCGACTGGACGCCAGGTAGGCGATGCTGCGGATACCGATGACCTCCAGGGCGTCGATCTCCTCATTGATGCGCATGGCGCCCAGTTGCGCGGTGGCCCCGGCGCCGATGGTCGCCGACAAGGCGATCGCGGTGGTGGCCGGTGCGATCAGACGCACGTTGAAGAACGCCGAGGCGAAACCGGTCAGCGCTTCTACGCCGATCTCGGAGAACTGGTTGTAACCCTGCACCGCCACCAGCGCGCCGGTACTGACGGTCAGGAAGCCGACGATGGCGACGGTGCCGCCGATGATGGCCAAAGCGCCGGTGCCCAGGCCCATCTGGGCGATCAGCCGGATCAGTTCCTTGGGGTACCGGACGAACACGTCACCGATCGAGATGAGCGTGCGCCCGAAGAACTGAGTCTGCACACCGACCTGGTTCCAGCCGTCGACGACGTTGCCGACGCCGCGCTTCAAGCGGTACCCCATCACGCTGGTCACATCGTCGCCCGCACGCCGACGGCGGTCGCGACCACGTTGATCGCGAACAGCGCCATGAAGGTGAACACCACGGTCTCGTTGACGGCGTTACCCACGCCGGCCGGTCCGCCGCCCACCGAGATCCCCTTGTAGCAGGCGATCAGGCCGGCGGTCAGGCCGAACAGCGCGGCCTTGACCAACGCGACCATCACATCGGCCGGTCCGGTGATCAGCGTCAGGCCGGCGACGAACGCGCCCGGTGAGACGTGCTGGACATACACGCAGAACAGGTAGGCGCCGGTGAGTCCGACCAGCACCACGGTGGCCGACAGCGCCAGCGATACCGTCGTGGCCGCGAGCACCCGCGGGATGACCAATGCCTGAATCGGATTCACGCCCATCACCCGCAGGGCGTCGAGTTCCTCGCGGATCGTCCGGGCGCCCAGGTCGGCGCACATCGCGGTGGCGCCCGCACCGGCGATCACCAAAACGGTGACGATCGGCCCGATCTGGGTGACGGTGCCCAACGCGGCGCCGGTCCCAGAGAAGTCCGCGGCGCCGAACTCGGTCAGCAGGATGTTGAAGGTGAAGGTCAACAGCACGGTGTAGGGGATGGTCAGCATCAGCGTGGGCAGCAACGACACCCGTGCCACAAACCACGACTGCAGGATGTACTCGCGCCACGCGAAGGGCGGCCGGAACATCAGGATGAAGACGTCCAGCGTCATCGAGAAGAACCCGCCGAAAGCGCGCACCGGCCGCGTCACGACACTGGGAATGGCATCTTGCACAGCCATCAGCGGACCGATCCCGCCCAGTCCCACATCCGCTTGCCCATGTAGCCCCTTCCAAGGTGCTCGCGCTTCGAACACGATATGACCACAGGCTCGGCTATGGATGCGGAAGAACGTACATAACGATTCTCACAGCGACAACACCGACCACCTGGTTGGCCGACCTAAGTTACCGTGCAGTAGTGTGCGTCACACTTTGCCGGCGACACCCAGCGCACGCAGCGTGAACCGCTCCACCCGGGCGCGCGACAGCGCAATCTCCGCGGGATCGAAAATCCTTGCCGAGGTCAGCTCCCGGCTCACCAGGGCCGCGATGGCGATGGCATCCGATTCCGGCTCGGCCAGCGGAAACGAACCGTCGGCATGCCCGGATCGCAGAATGGTTGCCAGCGAGCGCTCGCGGCGCGCCCGCGACCGTGTGCGCGCCTCCCGGTATCCCTTGGCCGACCGCATCTCGTCGCAGTCCAGCACGGCCAGGTTGCGGTGCAGGTCGGTCTCGGTTGCCAGCGCGAACATCTGATCAAGCCAGGCCCGCAGCTGATTCAGCGGATCCGGGGCCGGTGCGCCGGCGATCTCGTCGAGCACCACGGCCAGCCGCTCGGTCACCTGCTCGAGCATCGCCAGGAACAGCTCGTCCTTGGACTCGAAGTGCCGGTAGAACGCCCGGCTGGAGACCTCCGCACGCGCCAGGATGGCCGAGACGTGCACCGGGCCCTCGTGCGGTTCGGACAGGCAATCGAAGGTGGCCTCGACGATGCGGTCACGTTCCTCGTCGTTGGACCCTGCGGACGGCACTGACGGCACGCCACCTGAGTCTAGTGACCCCCCAGCGCCGACCCGACACCAGTTTCGCCGGGGCGGTCAGTAACGTGAGCCGCAGGTTGGCGAGAGGATGTCCGTGACCATGGCAAACAGCGCACCCCAGACGGTGACGTTCCGCGGCGTCGACGACCTGGCGTTGGTGGCCGACGAGTGGAACCGCGACACCGTGACCGAGGCGTCGGGACCCACCGTGCTGATGTTGCACGGCGGCGGCCAGAACCGGCATTCCTGGAAGAACACCGGACAGATCCTGGCCGACCGTGGGATGCATGTCGTCGCCCTGGACAGTCGCGGCCACGGCGACAGCGACCGCTCCCCGACGGCCAGCTATGACGTCGAGACGCTCGCCGAGGACATCCTGCAGGTGCTCTACCAGATCGGCAGGCCGGTGGCCCTGGTCGGCGCCAGCATGGGTGGGCTGACCGGCATCCAGGCCGCCCACGAGGCCGGCCCGGACCTGGTGACCAAGCTGATCCTGGTCGATGTGGTGCCGCGCTTCGAGAAGGACGGCAGCGCCCGGATCCGGGATTTCATGTTCAACCACATCCACGGCTTCGACTCCCTGGAACAGGCCGCCGATGCCATCGCTGCGTATCTCCCGCACCGCACCAAACCCCGCAGCACCGAAGGCCTGAAGAAGAATCTGCGGCTACGCGACGGTCGCTGGTACTGGCACTGGGATCCGGCGTTTCTCACCAAACCCAGCGATGATCCGTTCGCCCGGGTGGACAAGCTGGAGGCGGCCGCCACCAACCTGTCGATACCGATCCTGTTGATCCGCGGAAAGTTGTCCGACGTGGTCTCCGAGGAGGGCGTGCGGGACTTCCTCGACAAGGTCCCCGCGGCCGAGTTCGTCGAGCTGTCCGAGGCCGGCCACACCGCCGCCGGGGATGACAACGACGCGTTCACCGATGTCGTCGTCAGGTTCGTCGGGAAATGAGCACCGTGGCGGGGTTCAATTTTCTCGTGCAGCCCGCGCTGCCGGCGGCCCAGATCACCGAGAGCCAGGCCGCCGAACTGCTGGCCGACCGGTACGGCTCCCGCGGCGAGGTGACATCGCTTGGCAGCCAGCAGGACTGCAACTTCCTGGTGTCCGAGCAGGGGAACCCGGTCGCGGTGCTCAAGATCGCCAACCCGGCGTTCACCGAGACCGAACTCGCCGCCCAGGACGCCGCGGCCGAGCTGATCGCCCGCACCCATCCCGACATGCGGGTGGCCACCCCGTTGCCCACGCGCGACGGTGAAGCACCCCAGGGTGTCCGGCTGCTGCCGTTCCTGGCCGGCGGAACCCTCACCGAGCGCGGCTATCTCACCCCGCCGACCGTCGCCGCCATGGGTGATCTCGCCGGCCGGGTCAGCCGGGCCCTGGACGGCTTCAGCCATCCCGGCCTGGACCGCATCCTGCAATGGGACCTGCGTTACGGCGAGCAGGTCGTCACCCGGCTCATCGCGCACGCGCCGCGCCGGCGCGAGGAGATCCTGGCCGCCACCCGGCAGGCGTGGTCGCTGATCGCGCCGCACGCCGATGCGCTACCGCGCCAGGCGGTACACCTGGATCTGACGGACGCCAACGTGGTGTCCGGCCCGTCGGGTCTGCCGGACGGCATCATCGACTTCGGTGACCTGTCCGACAGTTGGGCGGTGTCCGAACTGGCCGTGACGCTGTCTTCGGTGCTCGGCCACCCCGGCAACGGACCCACCTCGATCCTGCCCGGTGTCAAGGCATTCCATGCGGTGCGTCCGCTGCAACCCGCCGAGGCGAAGGTGTTGTGGCCGCTGCTCGTGCTGCGCACTGCGGTGCTCATCGTCAGCGGCGCCCAGCAGGGTGAACTCGACCCCGACAACGCCTACATCACCGACCAGTCCGATGACGAGTGGCGGATGTTCGACCAGGCCACCTCCGTACCGATGGAGGTGATGTCGGCGTTGATCACCGCCGAACTGGGCTTGTCAGCCCCTGCGCCGCAGGTGCAGATCGAGAATCGGTTGATCTCCAGCCTGGATCCGGAAACCGTTGTGACGCTGGATCTCTCGGATACCCTCGACAATGAGGACGAACTCGCCGCGGCGGCCGTCCACGACGGGTCCGAGCTGGTGCTCACCCGATTCGGGCGGCCGCGACTCAACCGCGCTCCCCTGTTGTCCCAGACCGCCCCGGCCAACGTCGAGACCGGTATAGGGCTGTGGCCGCGCGCCACGACGCGGGTGCTGGCCCCGTGGGACGGGGAGGTGGCCGACCGGTCGGATGATCGGCTCACGCTGCGCGGGCTGGACTTCGAACTGACGCTGCGCGGGGTGGAGTCCAGCGCCGCCCCCGGCCATGTGCGCGCCGGTGAACACCTCGGCGTGATCGGCGCCGGCCGCTGGGCCGGGTTGTCGGTCCGCCCGGCCGGCGCCGTCGTAGCGCCGGAGTTCACCTCGGCCGACCTCGCCCCGGGGTGGCTGGCGCTCTCCTGCGATCCGCGAGCGGTGCTCGGTCTGGACGCGCTCCCCCGCGATGACGGGCGAGATCTGCTGGCCCGCCGCGATGAGAGCTTCGCGAAGGTGCAGGAACGCTATTACCGCCATCCCCCGCGGATCGAGCGCGGGCACCGGCACTACCTGATGTCCACGGCGGGCCGGGTCTACCTCGACATGGTCAACAACGTCACCGTGCTCGGACACGCCCACCCTCGGGTGGCGGATGCCGCCTCGGCGCAGCTTCGCCGGCTCAACACCAACTCACGGTTCAACTACTCGGCGGTGGTGGAGTTCAGCGAGCGGATCGCCGCGACCCTGCCGGACCCGCTGGACACCGTGTTCCTGGTCAATTCCGGCTCGGAGGCAAGCGATCTCGCGATCCGGCTGGCCACCGCGGCGACCGGGCGCCGCGATGTGATCGCCGTGCGCGAGGCCTACCACGGTTGGACCTACGCCACCGATGCGGTGTCCACGTCGACGGCGGACAACCCGAACGCGCTGGCCACCCGACCGGACTGGGTACACACCGTGGAGTCGCCCAACAGCTTCCGCGGCAAGTACCGCGGTGACGATGCGCACCGCTACGCCACCGACGCCGTCGCCCAGATCGAGGCGATGACCGCGCAGGGGCGTCCACCGGCGGCGTTCATCTGTGAACCGGTGTACGGCAACGCCGGTGGCATGGCGCTGCCCGACGGCTACCTGCACCAGGTGTACGCCGCGGTGCGCGCCGCCGGCGGGGTGGCGATCGCCGACGAGGTCCAGGTGGGTTACGGACGGCTGGGCCACTGGTTTTGGGGCTTTCCGCAGCAACAGGTGGTGCCCGATATCGTCTCGGTGGCCAAGGCCACCGGCAACGGCTATCCACTCGGCGCGGTGATCACCACCCGCGCGATCGCCGACGCGTTCCGCTCGCAGGGTTACTTCTTCTCCTCCACCGGCGGCAGCCCGCTGTCCTGTGCGATCGGGCTGACCGTGCTGGATGTGCTGCGTGACGAGGGCCTGCAGGACAACGCGTTACACGTCGGTGAGCACCTGAAGTCGCGGTTACTGGCCCTTCGTGACAAGCATCCGATCGTGGGCACCGTGCACGGGATGGGGCTGTATCTGGGTGTCGAGATGATCCGAGACCCGGCGACCCTGGAACCCGCCGGCGCGGAGACCATGGCGATCTGCGAACGCATGCTGGAACTCGGCGTGATCATCCAGCCGACCGGAGAGCACCAGAACATCCTGAAGACCAAGCCGCCGTTGTGCATCGACCTCGCGGGCGCGGACTTCTACGCCGACACCCTGGACCGGGTGCTCACCGAGGGGTGGTAGACCCGTTGGCCTCGTCCAAACGCCGGTGCAACCGGGCGCGGATATCGTCGGGGGTGTAGGCGTTGCGGATGCGCTGATCGCGTGCCACCAGCGCCCCACCGGCCACCACACCCGCGACACCAGCCAGTCCGACCCACTTCCAGATGCCCTTCATGACCGAGATTCTGCCTAAGCTGCGGTCGTGAACGCGAACACGGTGTCCCTGTCACGGGCGCTCGAGGAAACCAGGACCGGCGATATCTGGTTGTTCCGTGGTGGATCGGGGCCCGACCGGGCGATCCAGGCGCTGACGAACGCACCGGTCAACCATGTCGGGATGACGGTCGCGATCGATGACCTGCCACCGCTGATCTGGCACGCCGAACTCGGCCAGAAGTTGCTCGACCTGTGGACCGGCACCCACCACCGCGGGGTGCAGCTCAACGATGCCCGCGAGGTGGTGGAGCGCTGGGTGCACGAGTACGGGCAGAAGGCCTGGCTGCGGCAGCTCACCCCGCCGGCCACCCGCGAGCAGGAGGACCAGATGCTCAAGGTGGTGGCCCGGATGAACGGCACCGCGTTCCCGTCGACGGCCCGGCTGACGGGGCGCTGGCTGCGCGGACGGCTGCCGATCGTCAGCGATTTCACCCGTGGGCTGCCGATCATCCACCGCAAGGTCCGCGAATCGGCCGAGCGGGACAAGCGGCGCCGGCGCTCCGAGGGCCTGGAGACCGCGTACTGCGCCGAGACCGTGGCCATCACCTACGAGGAGATGGGGCTGCTGAGCACCGAGAAGCGGGAGAACTATTTCGACCCTGGCAAGTTCTGGAGCGGCGACAGCCTGCCCCTGGCGCCGGGATGCTCGTTGACCGACGAGATCGCCGTTACCGTGGACTCCGCGCCGTCAGCGTAGGCGGCGCCCAGGTGCCGTCGAGAATTTCCGGTCGAGGCCGGTACAGCCTGATGAGGTAGTTCCAACCGTCGGGCGTCACAATGGCATTCGGCGGCACGTCACCGTCGATCGACGGCACGAATCGCACAGTGACCGAGCCGTCCTCATCGCGCTCCGCGGTCACGCTGTTGACCGAGTACAGGCCGTGCGGATTCGGCTCGAAAAACCCCAGGCTGTTGTACACCGACACCGACCAGAACGCATCGACGGGGATATCGCGGAAGGACATCTGGTAGTCCCCGACCTCGACGTTCGGTTCGACACCGACATAGGCCGCCTCGGACGTCGGCAGCCCACCCCAACCGGCTGCGCACCCGATGAGATGACGCACCGGATCGACCTCCTCACGTGTCCCGAAGGTCCGGTCGAAGTTGCGCAGTCCCGCCGCGAGCCGCAGCAACGCCTCGCGGGTCGCGTCCATGCCGGCAAGATCGTAATCGGGCATCACAAAATCGTCATGGCCACCACCGGTGAGCATGATCGCGTCCTGCAGCACCGCCACCGCCGCCACATCGCCAGGATCATTGGGATCCACCAGAATCCGGATCCCGATGAATGCGTACCGCGATCCGTAGTCGTCGGCGGTGAGCACATGCTCGCCGGGTTCGTGCAGCACCCGGTTGATGTAGTGGTCCTCGTTGACGATCATCGCCGACAGATACCGACCGCCGGCCTCCGGCAGGGTCAGTCGGACCGGTTCGACCAGGTCGACCACCGCGAAGCTGTAGAGGGTATCGCGGTTGAGTCGGATGACGGTCTGCGCGTCGATACTCGCCGGTTCCCGGTTGTGCACGAATCGGCCGATCCCACCTGCCACGGCCTGGTTGTCGCGAAACATCCGGTGGGTCTCGGCTCGGACGAAATTGTCGGTGTCGACATGTATCGGCATGTACGAATTGTCCACCATGCGCACGCTCTGCAGCGCTTGAAGGCCGAGAACGCGGGTAACCACTTTGGATGTCACCCGCCGCGACCCGCAACAGCGCTCTGGATGCCGACCGCCGATGACCGTCCACATCGGCACATCGGGCTGGTCCTACGACCACTGGGACGGGGTGCTCTACCCGCCGGCGTTGCCGAAGTCCCGCCGCCTCGAGGCCTATACCGCCGAGTTCGACACCGTCGAACTCAATGCCAGCTTCTACCGGTGGCCCCGGCCGGCGACGTTCGCGCAGTGGCGCGACCGGCTGCCGGACGGTTTCGCAATGGCGGTCAAAGCGCCGCGCGGCCTGACGCACGCCCGGCGGCTGCGCGAACCGGAGCAATGGATCGAGCGGATCGCGGCCGGCTGGGCGGCGCTCGGTGACCGCCGCGCCGCCCTGCTGGTGCAGCTGCATCCCGCGCAGCCACGCGATGACGAACGCCTCGACCATTTCCTGAGCGCCCTGCCCGCCGACCTATCGGTGGCGATGGAGCTGCGCCATCCCTCCTGGGATGACTCTGCGGTGTACGACATGCTGCGCCGGTACAACGCCGCCTACGTGGTGATGAGTGGGCCCGGGCTGCCGTGCGTGGTCACCGCCACCGCAGATCTGGTCTACCTGCGTTTACACGGGCCCGGAGATGACGCAATGTACGCGGGTTCCTACGACGCCGACGAGTTGCACCGGTGGGCCGACCATATCCGCGAATGGGACGCGCAGGGTCGGGATGTGCTGGTGTACTTCAACAACGACCTCGGCGGGCACGCGGTGCGCAACGCACGAGACCTGCGGGCGATGATCGGTTGACCGCCCGGCGCGTCAGTCGAGGCAGAACTCGTTGCCCTCGACGTCCTGCATCACGATGCAGGACTCCTCGCCGTCACCGGCGGGCAGCAGTCGCACCCGCGTCGCACCGAGTTCGACCAGTCGCGCGCATTCGCTCTCCAGGGCGGCGAGGCGATCCGCGCCTGCCAGTCCGGGGGCGACCCTGATGTCGAGATGCACCCGGTTCTTGACGGTCTTGCCTTCGGGGACGCGCTGGAAGAACAGCCGCGGCCCCACCCCGTCGGGATCGACGCAGGCGAACGCGGAGTCCTGTTTGTCAGCGGGCAGGGCGCGGTTGAACTCGTCCCAGTCCGCGAAACCCGGGGGCGGGGGTGGCACCACGTAACCGAGTGCCGCACACCAGAATTGACCAACACGCTCGGGTACCGCGCAATCGAACGTGACCTGGAACTGCCGGGCCCTCACCATGACTTCACCATAGCGGCGTACCGTGCTCTACATGCCGTTGCGCTACGTCGATCCCCATAGGCCCCGCGGCGACAGGTACCACGCCAGTGTGCGCTTCGGACGTTCACGTATCGGCCAGTTCGTCGCCCGGCATATCGCCCGCCGGACCGACCCGTACCTGTTCCGGTTGACCGGTGGCCGGATCAACATGGGTCCGATCATCAATGCGCCGCTGGTGTCGACCGGCGCAAAGTCCGGACAACGGCGCCAGGTGCAGCTCACGTACTTCCACGACGGGCGCGACGTCATCCTGATCGCCTCGAACTTCGGGGGCTCCAAGCATCCCCAGTGGTATTACAACCTGAAGGCAAATCCGGACTGCGAGTTCGGCATGGAACCCTTCACGGCCGCCGAAGTGACCGACACGGACGAGTACGAGGGGTTGTTCGCGCTGGCCAAGAAGGTGTACATCGGCTACGACGACTACCGCGATAAGACGGCCCCGGCCGGCCGGCAGATCCCCGTGTTCCGGCTCACCCCGCGACAGGTTGCTGAACGTCGGTGATCAGATGCGCCAGCCGCGCCGACGCAAGCTTCCACTGCCCGGCCTGGCGCACCCATCGCTCGGTGTAGTGGCCGTAGCCGGTGACCGCTAAACCGCTGTCGAATACCGCCCGGTCCTGCACCGCCCAGATCACCTGTGCCTCATCCCCGTTGAGGTCGATCTCGGGTGCGTGGACGTGGTGCGCGGTCTTCGACCCGGCCACCAGGGATTGCAGCAGCGTGAGCGTCTCATCGCGCCCCACGGTCATGTGCGGTTCGGTGTGTCCGTCACCCATGCCGAACTCGACATCGTCGGTCAGCAATGCCGCCAGTCCGTCCCAGTCGCGGGTGTCGAGCGTTCGGCAGTATCTCGCCTTGGCCTGGGTCAGTTCGTAGCAGGCGACCAACTCTGCGTGGTCGGTCATGTGACCACCAGTCCCAGGTGGTCGAGTCGGCGGACAAGGATGCTGGGCAGCCAGTGTCCGACATCGTCGGCTTGAATCCAGTCCGTCTGTTCGAGCAGCGTGCGCAGCACGATCCGGGCCTCCAAACGTGCCAGCGCGGCTCCGACGCAGAAGTGTGCGCCCTTGCCAAAGGCGATGTGCCCCTTGGCTCCGCTGCGGTCGAGCCGGAACTCATCGGGTACGTCGAACTGCCGGGGGTCACGATTGGCGGCCCCCCACATCAACAGCAGGCGCGAATCGGCGGGCAGGTGCACCCCGGCCAACGTGGTGTCGCGCACCACGTGGCGGTAGTGCCCCCGAAACGGCGACTCGTAGCGCAACGTCTCCTCGATGAACGCGCCCAGCAGATCCGTATCGGCGCGCAGCTGCTGTTGAATGTCGCGATGGGTGACCAGGATCCAGGCGGCGCTGCCCAGCAGGGACGCGGTGGATTCGCCGGCCGCGCTGAACAACGTCAACATGATGCCGAGGGCCGGCAACTGCTCCAGCTCGCCCGAGGCGTAGCGGGCGGCGAGGTCGCCGATGAGCCCCGGCGCCGAGCGCTCGCCGGCCGTCGCGAAGTGCTCCAGGACGTACCCGGACAGCTCCATCGCGGCCATCCCGGCGGCTTCGAGCTGAGTCTCGTTCACGACGCCGTCGAGCAGTGTGGTGGTGGCGAATCCCAGACGGATCAGCCGGTCGGTGTCCTCGTCCGGCAGCCCGAGCAGGCGGGCCACCACCATCATCGGGAGCCGATTGGCCATCGCACTCATCCACTCGATCCGACCGTCGACCAACGCGTCGGACCACAGCTGCAGCGCCGCGGCTTCGGCGTACTCCTCGATCACCCGAATTCGGCGGGCCGACAGGTGCGGCAACAGCATCTTGCGGTGCACATCGTGCACCGGGTCGTCGGCGGTGGCCAGCGCGTGGATCGGGTCACCGAGCGCCCCCATGGGAAACGGGGTGACGGTGCCGTCGTCGTGGAACACCATCGTGGCCGTCAGATTGGACGAGAAGTCGTCGACGCGGTTGACGGCATCGACGATGGCGTCCCAGCCGCACACCGCGTAAAAGTCGGAGTCGCCGATGCGGTGCACCGCCGCCTGGTCGCGCAGCCGGTCATAGAGGGGATACGGGTCCTGCAATGCCGCGGTGCCGAAGAAGTCCGTCGCGTCCGCCAAGAGGGTCATGCGACTCAGCGTGAATGGGGCGTCCACCTGCGTCAACGGTGCGCGGCGAAGATGAGATCCGGGTCCGGACGCGCACGGCTGCCGACTTCTCACCCGATCCGGCGGACCTGCACCAATCGGTGAGAATTCAGCTGGCATTCCTCTCACGGTGATAAAACGGGTACGTGACTTCGCGGGAACGGATCGATTGACCGATGGCGACCGACGACTGGCTGGTGGGGCGGAATCGCCGTGACGAGGCCGCCGAACGGATCTACGCCGCGGCCGCCACCTTGCTGGCCCGGCACGGCTACGACGCGTTCAGCATCGACGCGCTGGCGGCGGCGGTGCACTGCTCCCCGGCGACCGTCTATCGCCACACCGGGGGCAAGAGCGCCATCCGCGATGTCGTCCTCGCGCGACAGGCCGAACGCATCCTCGACTCGGTCCGCGCAGCCATCGACGGGCTGACCGGCCCGCAACGTATCGTCACCGCCACCACGGTCGCGTTGGAACGCCTGCGCACCGATCCGCTCGCCAAGATCATGCGTGCGATGGCGATGCGCCCCGGCGAGGAGTGGCTCACCGGCTCCCCCATCGTGTCCCGCTTCGCCGGCGAAATGGTGGGGCTCGGCACAGCCGATCCGCTTGCCGCCCAATGGTTGATCCGCACGTTCCTGGCGTTGTGGTACTGGCCGCTCAAGGACGCCGCCGCAGAGGAAGAGATGGTGCGCCGATTCCTCGGCGCGTCCTACGCGGGCGGCCCCGCCGAAGCCGGTGTCTCTGTCAGACGACCTTCTTGACCACACTCGACTTGAGTTGCATGCGACCGAAACCGGGGACATTCGCGTCGATATCGTGATCGCCGACGCCATCGGCGATGAGCCGGATGCCACGAACCTTCGTACCGGCCTTGATCACCCCACCGCCGCCGCCTTTGACCTTCACCGTCGTCGCGACGATGACGGTGTCCCCGTCGGCGAGGACGTTGCCGACCGAATCCTTGACCGCGGCCCCGGCGTGCGCCGATTCGACCTCGGGCACCTCGTGCGCCGACCATTCGTGACCGCACATCGGGCACACCAGCAGCGCCCCCTGCTCGTAGGTGAATTCACTGGCGCACGCCGGACACGGCGGCAACGCGTCAGACGGCAACACGTCAGACATTGAACCGGAACTCCACCACGTCCCCGTCGGCCATCACGTAGTCCTTGCCCTCCATCCGGACCTTGCCGGCAGCCTTGGCCGCCGCCATCGATCCGGCCTCCACCAGGTCGGCGAAGGACACGATCTCGGCCTTGATGAAACCCTTTTCGAAGTCGGTGTGAATCACGCCGGCCGCCTTCGGCGCGGTGTCACCGCGGTGAATCGTCCACGCGCGCGCCTCTTTCGGCCCGGCCGTCAGATAGGTCTGCAGGTTCAGGGTGTGAAAACCGGCCCGCGCCAACGCGTCCAGGCCGCGCTCGGTCTGGCCGATCGACTCCAGCAGCTCCGCGGCGGACTCGTCGTCGAGTTCGATCAGCTCGGACTCGATCTTGGCGTCCAGGAACACCGCATCCGCGGGGGCCACCAGCGCCCGCAACTCGGCCTGTTTGGCCGCATCGGTGAGCACCGACTCGTCGGCGTTGAACACGTACAGGAACGGCTTGGTGGTCATCAGGTTCAACTCGCGCAGCGGCGCCACATCGGTGCCGGCGGCGAACAGCGTCTTGCCGGAATCCAGCACCGCCTGGGCGGCCACCGCCGCCTCCAACACGGGCTTGCGGTCCTTGTTGTTGCGCGCTTCCTTCTCCAGCCGCGGCACCGCCTTCTCCAAGGTCTGCATGTCGGCCAGGATCAGTTCGGTCTCGATCACCTCGATATCGGAGCGGGGGTCCACCCGGCCGTCGACGTGCACCACATCGTCATCGGCGAAGGCCCGCACCACCTGGCAGATGGCATCGCACTCGCGGATGTTGGCCAGGAACTTGTTGCCCAGCCCGGCGCCCTCGGAGGCGCCCTTCACGATGCCGGCGATGTCGACGAACGTCACCGGCGCCGGCACGGTCTTCTCCGAACCGAAGATCTCGGCGAGTTTGTCCAGCCTGGGGTCGGGCAGCGCCACCACACCCTCATTGGGCTCGATGGTCGCGAACGGGTAGTTCGCGGCCAGCACGTCGTTCCGCGTCAACGCGTTGAAAAGGGTCGACTTGCCGACATTGGGGAGACCGACGATTCCGAGGTTCAAGCTCACGGACTCCAGAGTCTAAGGGTTGTGACGATCTCCTCAGCGCGTGCTGGCAGCACACCAGCAGCTAGAGCCGGTACGGTCGACGTGTGTCAGGTCAGTCAGCAGAGCCGACGGAGTCGGTTGATCACCGCTCCGCGCTCCCCCGATTCCAGGGGCTGCTGCCACCGAGTCTGCCGGGTCTGCCGTCCGGACTGCCGTGGTGGGGCGCCACTCTGCTGGCGGTGACGGCGACCGCCATCGGCTTCGCCTATGACGCCGGGGCGGGCAACAAGGAACTCGGCGCCGTGTTTGCCACCTGCTACGTGCTCGGCGCGCTGGCCGCGGTGGTCCTGGTGCGTCGCAGCGGCTTGTTCACCGCCGTCATCCAACCCCCGCTGATCCTGTTCGTCGCGGTTCCCACCTCCTACTTCCTGTTCCACGGCGGCGAGCTCAGCGGCCTCAAGGACATCCTGATCAACTGTGGCTACCCGCTGATCGAACGTTTCCCGCTGATGTTCTTCACCTCGGCGGTGGTGCTGCTCGTCGGGGCGGCCCGCTGGTATCTGGACCGCGGCACCGACCACGTCGAAGCCACCGCCACCGACGCCGCCGATCCACCTGCCGAGACCCCACGCCGCGCCGCACGCCGGTTCGCCCGCACCGCCGTCCCGGCCGAGCAGGACGACGAACCGATCCGCGCCCCGCGTCGACCGCGCCGCGAGCCCGTCGACCCCTATGCGCGGCCACGCCGGGCCCCGCGCAGCGGTGAGCCGTCCCGCGCCCGGCACACACGCCCGCCGGACTCCGATATCGCGGCATCGGCGGCGGCCGCCGACCGCCGCGAGCGGGATGTCGCCCGGGAACGCACCGGCCGGCCACGCCGCCAGGCCGAAGGGCCGCTGCCCGGCGAACGCCAGCCGCGACGCCCCCGCAACCCGTCGGCCCGCGACCCCCGTGAACCCCGCCGCACCCCGCCCCCGTCCCGCGGCTATGAGCCCTACGACCCGCGTGACACCCCGGACTACGAACGCCCACGGCGCCGTCCGCGGCCCGACGGCTACGAATCGGGGTATGAATCGGGGTACGAATCGGGGTACAAGCCCGGGTACGGCCGCCGCCCCGACGAGCGCCAGGACCCGTATCAGGAACGGCCGCGGCGCTCATCGCCCACCGACAGCAGTCACCACCCGGTCTCACGGGTGCGCTACCGCAGCAGCGATGAGGAGCGGCGCACCGAGCACCGCACCCGCCCGCGCGCCGGCCACCGCCGCGACGACTGGGAGTAGTCCCGTCAGGGCACCGCGCGCAGCAGCGCACCCGCGGCATCCACCGCGGGCGTGGAACTGCCGGCGTCGCTGACGAACACCGCCAGCGCGAGATCACCGCGGATCCCGACGAACCAGCCGTGCGCGTGGGTGTCGTCGATATATTCGGCGGTGCCGGTCTTGCCGAGCATGTCCGGGATGTCCTGCAGCGCGGTGGCGGTGCCGCCGGTGACGGTCTCGCGCATCATCGCCCGCACCTGCTCGTCGACACCGCTGGGCAGCGGCTCGGGAGTGCGGTCGGCGACGGCGGGCTCACCGGTGACGATGGTCGGTGAGGGCACCGAACCCTTCGCCAGGGTCGCGGCGACCAACGCCATCCCGAACGGCGACGCGGTGACCGTGCCCTGCCCGATGCCCTCCTCGACGCGCAGCGCCGAGGTGTCCGCGACCGGGACCGAGCCGGTGACCGTCGTCATGCCGGGCGCGACAAAGTCGATGCCCAGGCCGAGCTGCGCGGCGGCCTTCGTCAGCCCATCGGGCGGCAGGTCGACGGCGAGCCGGCCCATCGTGGTGTTGCAGGACCGTGCGAACGCCGTGTGCAGCGGCACATCGCCGAGGTCGAAAGTGTCATCGTTGGGGATCTGGCGGCCCTCGATGTTCTCGGTGCCCGGACAGCCGACGATGCTGTCGGGGGTGACCAGCCCGGCCTGCAGCGCGGCGGACACCGTCACCGTCTTGAACGTCGAGCCCGGCGGATACAGGCCGGTCAGCGCGATCGGGCCCTGCGCGTCGGCGGGGGCGTTCTGCGCGACGGCCAGCAGGTTGCCGGTGGACGGTTGGATGGCCACGATCGCGGCCGGGGTGGCCAACGGAGCCAGCGCATTCTCGGCGGCCAGCGTCATGCCGATGTCGAGGGTGGCCGAGATGTCACCGACCGGATCGGCGTCCCGCCCACCCACCCGTTTGGCACCCGACGCGGTCTGGGCGGTCACCGCCCAGCCGGCCGCGGCGTCGGTGCGCTGCTGCCACAGCTCAGACAGGCCCGACAGCGTCGGCGAGGTGAGTGCGCGGTCGGTGGCCAGCAGTCGGGTCTGCGGCCGCAGCGTCACATCCGGCAGCGCGGCCAGCTGTTCCCGGATCGGGGTCAGATCCTCCTCGCGCAACGTGACGGCGGTGACGGGTTTGCCCGCCGCGAGGTCTGCGGTCAGCGACTCCGCGGTGATCGTCGGCGCGATCGGGTTGAGCAGCGCGGCAACGCTGTCCACGTCGGCACCGGGCGCGACGTCGACGAGGGTGACGATGTGCTGGGTGAGCAGGTCGGCGCCGGTGCGGTCCAGCACCCGGGCCGCCGGTTGCGGGATGAGGGTACTGAACGACAGCGGCCCCTCATCGAGGCCGGGCGCGACGCTGGCCGGGTCCCACTGGATCTTCCAGTCGTCGCCGTCGGCCGTCGCACGGCCCTGGGTCGTGTAGGTCCATTCGGTGGCCTTCGCCGGCCCGAACTTCCACGTCGCGGCGAGGGTGAAGGTCGCCGCGTCCTCGTTGCGCTGCACCCCGGACACGTCGAACCGGACGTCCTTGCCGAGGTTGGCGTAGAGCGTGCCGAGCACATCTGCGGATGCCGGGTCGGTGGTCAACGCGGCCGCGGCGGGTGCGTCGGCCCGGTTGAGGGCGTCGGCGAACCCGTTGACGCGTGCGTTCAGCCGGTCCTCGGTGTCACTGCAGCCCGCGAGCAGCAAGACAGTCACACACAGAACAGGGATCACACGTCGCAGTAGGCCCACAGGGCTCGAACGTACCGTCAGTCGCGCGGCGGACGGATCTCCCGGGGCAGCGCGAACACGAGTGTCTCGTTGGCGGTCGTCACCGGTTGCACGGTGCCGTAGCCGTATTCGGCGAGCCGGTCCAGCACCCCGCGGACCAGGATCTCGGGCACCGACGCGCCGGAGGTGACTCCCACGGTCGTCACGCCGGAGAACCAGGCCGGGTCGATATCGTCGGCGTAGTCGACCAGGTAGGCGTTCTGCGAGCCGGCGCCCAGCGCCACCTCGACCAGCCGCACCGAGTTCGACGAGTTCTTCGACCCGACGACGATGACCAGCTCACATTCGGGCGCCATGGCCTTCACCGCGACCTGCCGGTTCTGGGTGGCGTAGCAGATGTCATCGCTCGGCGGGTCCTGCAGCGTCGGGAACTTCTCCCGCAGCCGGCGCACCGTCTCCATGGTCTCGTCGACGCTCAGCGTGGTCTGCGAGAGCCAGATGACCTTGTTCGGGTCGCGCACCGTGACGTTGTCCACGGCGTCCGGGTTGTCGACGACCTGGACGTGGTCGGGTGCCTCCCCGGCGGTGCCGACCACCTCCTCGTGGCCCTCGTGGCCGACGAGCAGGATGTCGTAGTCGTCGCGGGCGAACCGTTTGGCCTCGTTGTGCACCTTGGTGACCAGCGGGCAGGTCGCGTCGATGGTCTGCAGGTTCCGTTCGGCGGCTTCGACGTGCACGGTCGGCGCGACCCCGTGCGCGGAGAACACCACGATGGCCCCCTCGGGCACCTCGTCGGTGCGCTCGACGAAGACCGCCCCGGCCTTGGCCAGCGTGTCCACCACATACCGGTTGTGCACGATCTCGTGGCGCACATAGATCGGGGCGCCGTGCTTTTCCAGCGCGCGTTCCACGGTTTCGACGGCGCGGTCGACGCCCGCGCAGTAGCCGCGCGGTTCGGCGAGCAGCACGCGTTTGCCCACCACCGGTGAACTGACCGAGCTGGCGGCGCCCGGAATACCCATGTTGACGGTTGGTGGCATGCAACCAGGGTACTTACCGGCATGCCCGCCGGGCCAGCCGTAGGCTGCACCCATGGCAACTGCACCATACGGAGTCCGACTGCTGGTGGGCGCGGCGGTGACCGCGCTGGACGAAACCCGCAAGCTCCCGCAGACGATCCTGACCTACCCGATGACGGTGGCCAGCCAACTGGCCCATCTGGTGATGAAGGTGCAGCAGGACGTCGCCGATCTGGTCAACCGCGGCGACGAGGCCCTCGAGGAACTGTTCCCGCCCAAGGACGAGCAACCGGAGTGGGCGACCTTCGACGAAGATCTGCCCGACGACCCGTTCCGCAACCTCGCCGATGACGACGAGGTTGCCCCGGTGACACGTCTCACCGAGGGACGCTTTGCGTTGTTCAGCGAGGGTGAGGCCACCCCGGAGGTGGTCGAGCCGGCCGGTAACGGGAGCGCCGGGGTTCCCGGCGTCGTCGAGCGGATCGGTTACGAGACGTTGACGCTGGCGCAGCTGCGCGCGCGGCTCACCTCGCTCAAACTCGACGAGCTGGAGGCGCTGCTGGCCTTCGAAGAGGCCAACAAGGCCCGCGCCCCGTTTCAGACGCTGCTCGCCAACAGGATCACCCGCGCGTCGGCCAAGTGAGCGAACCCGGCCAGTCCCCGGACAACCCGTGGCCGGTCCGCGCCGTGGCCACCCGGGTGGCCAAATGGATCGACCGGCTGGGCACCGTCTGGGTCGAGGGGCAGATCGCCCAGCTGAACGTGCGGCACGGCTCTCCCACCGCATTTCTGGTGCTGCGCGACCCGGCCGCCGATATGTCCCTGTCGCTGACCTGTCCGCGTGACCTGGTGGTCAACGCGCCGGTGAAACTCGCCGAAGGCGTCCAGGTGATCGTCCACGGCAAACCGCAGTTCTACACCGCCCGGGGCAGCTTCTCGTTGCGGGTCAGCGATATCCGCGCCGTCGGGGTCGGCGAACTGCTCGCCCGCATCGACCGGCTGCGCCGGCTGCTGGAGGCCGAGGGACTCTTCGATCGTCGACTCAAGCGACCGATCCCCTTCCTGCCCAACACCATCGGGCTCATCACCGGCCGCGCATCGGCCGCCGAGCACGACGTCATGGCGATCGCCTCCGGCCGGTGGCCGGCGGTGGCGTTCGCGGTGCGCAACACCGCCGTCCAGGGCCCGAACGCGGTCGCTCAGATCGTCGAGGCGTTGGCCGCGCTGGACGCCGATCCACACGTCGATGTCATCATTCTGGCCCGCGGCGGCGGCAGCGTGGAGGATCTGCTGCCGTTCTCCGACGAGACCCTGTGCCGGGCCGTCGCGGCCTGCACCACGCCGGTGATCAGCGCCGTCGGCCATGAACCGGACAACCCGCTCTGCGATCTGGTGGCCGACCTGCGGGCGGCCACCCCGACCGACGCGGCCAAACGTGTGGTCCCCGACGCGGCCGCCGAGCAGGCCCAGGTCGATGATCTGCGCCGGCGCAGTGCGCAGGCGCTGCGCAACTGGGTGCGCCGCGAGCAGCACGTCATCGACGGGCTGCGCTCACGACCGGTGCTGGCCCGGCCCCTGCAGGCCCTCGATGCCCGCGCCGAGGAGGTGCACCGGGCGCGGCGCACGGCCCGCCGGGACATCAGCAGGCTGATCGCCGCGGAAACCGATCGACTCGAGCATCTGCGGGCCCGGCTGAGCACACTGGGCCCGGCGGCCACCCTGGCACGCGGCTACGCGGTGGTCCAGGTGGTCGATGCCCGGGAATCGGGTGAAGACCGGCCGATCCTGCGATCGGTCGACGACGCCCCGGCGGGCACCCGGTTGCGGGTGCGGGTCGCCGACGGTGCCATCACAACAGTCAGCGAGGGTGCAGATGAAGCCCATTAGTCAATTGGGGTACGAAGAGGCGCGGGACGCACTGATCGAGGTGGTGGCGCAGCTGGAGCACGGCGGCCTCGATCTGGACACCTCGCTCAAGCTCTGGGAACGCGGCGAAGAGCTGGCCAAACGATGCGAAGAGCACCTCGCCGGTGCGCGTCAGAAGGTGGCCGAGACCCTGGCGGCGAGCGAGTCCGAGGACGGCTGACGGCGCGGGTCCGAACGGACTCTGCCCTCCGGGGTTCAAAACTGGAACACGTTTCAGTTATCCTCGTCACATGGGAGACCCAACACTGCGCACTGACCTGGGCCGAGTCCTGGTGACCGGCGGGTCCGGCTTCGTCGGCGCCAACCTGGTGACCACACTGCTCGACCGCGGCCTGCAGGTCCGCTCGTTCGACCGGGCCCCGTCCCCGCTGCCCGCGCATCCGAACCTGCAGACCGTCGTCGGCGACATCACCGACACCGGCGATGTGGCCGCCGCCGTGGACGGTATCGACACCGTCATCCACACCGCCGCCATCATCGACCTGATGGGCGGGGCGTCGGTCACCGAGGAGTACCGCAAGCGCAGTTTCGGCGTCAACGTCGAAGGCACCAAGAACCTGGTGCACGCCGGGCAGGCCGCGGGTGTCAAACGCTTCGTCTACACCGCGTCCAACAGCGTGGTGATGGGCGGCCAGGACATCCAGAACGGCGATGAAACACTCTCGTACACAGGCCGGTTCAATGACCTGTACACCGAGACCAAGGTTGTCGCCGAGCAGTTCGTGCTGGGCTGCAACGGCGAGCACGGCATGCTGACCTGCTCCATCCGGCCCAGCGGCATCTGGGGCCGCGGCGACCAGACGATGTTCCGCAAGGTATTCGAGAACGTGCTGGCCGGGCACGTCAAGGTGCTCGTGGGCAACAAGAACATCAAGCTCGACAACTCCTACGTGCACAACCTGATTCACGGTTTCATCCTGGCCGCCGAGCACCTGGTGCCGGGCGGATCAGCCCCGGGCCAGGCGTATTTCATCAACGACGGCGAACCGCTGAACATGTTCGAGTTCGCCCGCCCCGTGGTCGAGGCCTGCGGGCGCAAGCTGCCGAACTTCCGGGTCTCCGGCAAGCTGGTGCACAAGGCGATGATGGCCTGGCAATGGCTGCACTTCAAATACGGCATCCGCGAGCCGCTGGTCGAACCCCTTGCCGTGGAACGGCTTTACCTGAACAACTACTTCTCGATCGCCAAGGCGCGCCGCGACCTGGGGTATGAGCCGCTGTACACCACCGAAGCAGCGATGGCCGAATGCCTGCCGTACTACACCGAGCTCTTCCGGCAGATGGAATCGCAGGGCTCCGAGCCGGTGGTGGCGGCTGCCGCACCGGTGCCACCGAACGGCTGATTTACTTCCACCCATGCCGCAGTTCCGCATCGCCACCCATGGAGATGCCCGTATCCGCTATCTGGACTCCGGCGGCGACGACCGTGGCGCCCCCGTGGTGTTCGTGCCCGGGTTCACCTGCGTGGCAGAGGACTACATCGCGGTGCTGCCGCTGTTCGGCCGGCGCACCGTCGTCGTCGAACTGCGCGGCCATGGACGCAGCGTGGCGCCCGGCGGACCGTACGACGCGACAGCACGCGCAGGTGACATCGGAGCCGTCATCGACGACGTGACCGCCGGCCCGGTGCACCTGATGACCTTCTCCCGCGGCACGTCCTACGCGCTGACCTGGGCGCTGGCTCATCCGGACCGGGTCCGGTCCATCTCGATCGGCGACTACCTGCCCGAGGAGATCGCGCTGCCCGAGCAGATCGCCATGGGTGTGCTGGACGGACGCTGGCGGGGCACACCGGTGCACGAGCGGGTCGACCGCAACGCTGCGGTCGCGACGTTCGCCGCCGCGGTGTCGCGGTCGATGTGGGAACCGCTGGCGCAGTGGGGGCCGCCACTTCTGGTGGTGCGCAGCCCCAACAGCCCGATCATCGACGCGGCGGCATGGGACCGCTACCGCCGGTCGTTCCCCGATGCGCGGCTGTACGAATTCCCCGACTCACCACACGACATCTTCCGCCCGGACCGGGGCCGGTACCCCGCGCTGGTCCGTGAGCTCGCCGAATGGGCCGATGCCGAGGGCTCAGACACCGTCCCCAGAGCTGGACAAGGCCGGTGACGCTGTAGCGCCCCGGCCTCTGGCTTCCCGCGCGGCGTCTACAGTGCCGGGGAAACGTGAGGCCCAGGTTACGGTACGAAACGCCCGCGACCCAAATCAGCCCAGGTGTTCGCGCGCCGCCGGATGGCCTCCGACAAGGGCGCGCAGCATCCGCACCGTCATCGGAATCGTGGTGCTCTCGACCCGCTTGAGCAGGTCGCACGCATGGTCGGCGTCGGTCTGCGGCGGCACCACATAGAGCAGGGCATTGCGGGTGTGGGTGCCGGTCAGATAGATGGTGTCGCTGGCCACCAGCGAGTAGCGGTCCACCGAGATCACCGTCGTGCCCCGGATGATGCGCGACGGCGCCGACGGAAACAGGCTCGGGTCATACAGCACGCGCGAGACCGGCCCGAGCCAGCGGCCCATCACCGAGATCAGATCCGGCAGCGTGGCCTTGAGGTCGTAGGCAGACGGCCACCAGGCACCGTCGACGGTGCCGCGTTCATCGGTGCGACCGCAGATCGCGAGCCGGGTGGCGGTTGGATGTTCGGCGGTGACATCGACCATCGGCGATGCTCCCATCACTATCAGAGCGACCGCAGACGGCAACCGACGGATCGGGCACGCGAGGAACCCACGATTCCTCCAGCGTAGACCGCGAACCGGAGATGGCGGACGCGGCCCACAATCACCGTGAAACCCAACCCGATACGCGCCGCCCGTGCCGAGTGTGCCGATCCTGCCCGCCGGCGCCGGCCGGCTCCTAGTATTCCCGGCAGGCGCGTTGCCGATCAGAGGAGGCATCATGGCCCGGCGAGAGGCTCCCCATCCTCGTACGGAGACCTCCGGACAGCTCTGCGCCGCCGGCCCGCGCCGGGGCGCCCGGGCGTCGATCGCAATGTAGAGACGCGCACGAACCCCGAGCAAAGGACTGACCTGTGCCGACATCTCAACCGAACATCCTGGTCATCTGGGGCGACGATATCGGCATCTGGAACCTGAGCTGCTACAGCCGGGGAATGATGGGGTATCAGACCCCCAATATCGACCGGATCGCCAAAGAGGGCATGCTGTTCACCGACTCCTACGGTGAGCAGAGTTGCACGGCCGGCCGTGCCTCATTCATCACCGGGCAGAGCGTGTATCGCACCGGGATGAGCAAGGTGGGCATGCCCGGCGTCGACGTCGGCCTGCAGAAGCAGGACCCGACCATCGCCGAACTGCTCAAGCCGCTGGGGTACGCATGCGGCCAATTCGGCAAGAATCACCTCGGCGACCTCAACAAGTATCTGCCCACAGCGCACGGGTTCGACGAATTCTTCGGCAATCTGTACCACCTCAACGCCGAGGAGGAGCCCGAGCATGAGGACTACCCCACCGCCGAGGAGGCGCCGCTGCTGCGCAAGGCATTACTGCCCCGCGGCGTCATCCACTCCTGGGCGACCGAGGAGGATTCCGGCGAGGTCGATCCGCGGTACGGGCCGGTCGGCCGACAGCGCATCGAGGACACCGGCCCGCTGACCAAGAAGCGGATGGAGACCATCGACGACGAGACCACGGCCGCCTGTGCGGATTTCATCAAGCGCCAGCACGCGTCGGACACTCCGTTCTTCGTCTGGATGAACACCACCCACATGCATTTCCGCACGCACACCAAGCCGGACAGCGTCGGCCAGGCCGGGCGCTGGCAGTCGCCGTATCACGACACCATGGTCGATCACGACGGCCATGTCGGCACGCTGCTCGACCTCGTCGACGAACTCGGGATCGCCGAGGACACCATCGTCATCTATTCCACCGACAACGGCCCGCATGCCAACAGTTGGCCCGATGGCGCCACCACCCCGTTCCGCAGCGAGAAGAACACCAACTGGGAGGGCGCCTTCCGCATCCCGGAGCTGATCCGTTGGCCCGGCCGCATCGCGCCGGGAACTGTTTCGAACGAGATTGTCCAGCACCATGATTGGCTGCCGACGTTCCTGGCGGCCGCCGGTGATCCCGATATCGTCGAGAAGCTCAAGGTCGGCCATCGGGCCGGCGAGGAGACCTTCAAGGTACACATCGACGGTTACAACCTGCTGCCCTATCTCACCGGCGAGGTCGACAAGAGCCCACGCCGCGGAATGATCTACTTCTCCGACGACGGTGACGTGCTGGGCATCCGGGCCGACAACTGGAAGATCGTCTTCATGGAGCAGCGTTGCCAGGGCACCCTGGAGGTGTGGTTCGAACCGTTCACCAAATTGCGGGCCCCCAAGTTGTTCAACCTGCGCACCGATCCGCTCGAGCGCGCCGACGTCACCTCGAACACCTACTGGGACTGGGTCATCGACAGGCTCTACCTGATGTTCTACGGGAGCGCGATCGTCAATCAGTTCCTGGAGACCTTCAAGGAGTTTCCGCCGCGCCAGGAACCGGCGTCGTTCACCATCAGCAATGCCGTCGAAGAGTTGGAGAAGTTCCTGGCCGGCCGGGGCGACTGACGGTGGCCCTGCAGTCCTGGCAGGACGGGCCCACCAGGTCGGCGATCATCGAGTTCGTGGCGCGGGTCTCCCGCGAGGTCGACCCGGTCGAGCGGGTCGCGGTGTTCGACAACGACGGCACGCTGTGGTGTGAGAAGCCGATGTACATCCAACTCGATTTCATCGTGCGACGGCTGGCCGACAAGGTGGCCGCAGATCCGTCACTCGCCGAGGGACAGCCCTATCTGGCGGCGCACAACGGCGACCTGCAGTGGTTCGGCGGTGCCATCACCAAGCACTACCAGGGCGATGACACCGACCTGAAAACTCTTGCCGCGGCGGTGCTCTCACTGCACGACTCGGTGAAGGTGGAAGATCACGCGGCCGCCGTCGGCACCTTTTTCGCCGAGGCGATGCACCCCACTCTGCACCGCCGGTACCTGGAGTGCACCTATGCGCCCATGGTGGAACTGCTGCGCTATCTGGCCGATCACGAGTTCGCCTGCTACATCGTGTCCGGCGGTGGTCGCGACTTCATGCGCCCGGTCACCAGCCAGATCTACGGCATTCCACCCGAACGGGTCGTCGGCAGCGCCCAGGGCCTCAAGTTCGTCGGCGCCGACGGGTATGGCGATCTGCTGCTGCAACCCGCACTGGACATCTGGGACGACGGCCCCGAGAAGCCGGTGCGCATCTGGAACCGCATCGGGCGCCGGCCCATCTTCGCGGCGGGCAACTCCAACGGTGACGACGAAATGCTGATGTACACGGGCGCCCAGGACGGGCCGTCGCTGAAAATGCTGGTGCACCACGACGATGCCGAGCGCGAATTCGCGTATACCGCAGGCGCGGAACGCGCCCTCGGCCATGCCGAGCAGTACGGGTGGACCACGGTCAGCATGCGCGATGATTGGGCGACCGTCTTTCGTGACTGACACCGATCTGGTCTGGGTCCCGGCGCAGACGACGACACTCGGCTCCGACGCCCACTATCCGGAGGAAGGACCGGCACGTGAGGTGACCGTCGACGGTTTCTGGATCCAGCGCCACCAGGTGACCAACGCCCAGTTCGCGGACTTCGTGGAGGCCACCGGCTACCGAACCGTCGCCGAACGGCCGGTTGATCCCGCCGACTACCCCGGCGCACCCGCGGAGAACCTGGTCCCCGGTTCGATGGTGTTCCGGCGCACCGCGGGACCGGTGGATCTGCGGCACCTCAGCCAATGGTGGACGTGGACGCCCGGGGCCTGCTGGAACCATCCACGCGGACCCCGTTCCTCGCTCACCGACCGCGACCGGCACCCGGTGGTGCACATCGCGTTCGAGGACGCCGCGGCCTACGCGGCCTGGGCCGGGTTGTCGCTGCCCAGCGAAGCGCAATGGGAGACCGCGGCCCGCGGCGGGTTGCCCGGCGCCACCTACACCTGGGGTGCGGACCCGGAGAAACCCGGTGAACGCCGGGCCAACTATTGGCATGGTGAATTCCCCTACCTGCCGGAATCCGGCTACGGCACCACGCAGCCGGTCGGGAGCTTCGAGCCCAACGGCTACGGCCTTTTCGACATGGCGGGCAACGTGTGGGAGTGGACCACCGACTGGTACGCCGAGGACCGCACCACCGGACCCTGCTGCGTCGCCGACAGTTACGACCCCGCGCAACCGCAGTTCAGGATCGGGCGCAAGGTCATCAAGGGCGGGTCCTTCCTGTGCGCGGACAGCTACTGCATGCGCTACCGTCCGGCCGCGCGGCGACCGCAGATGGTTGATACCGGGATGAGCCATATCGGGTTTCGCTGTGTCGGGAACTGACCTGCCGGCGCGCCGACGGTGACCCGCGCACACACGGTCCGTTCGCTAATGTTGGAACACGTTCTAATACTCGTGATGGAGCCTGTATGACCGAAACCGTTTTGGTGACCGGAGCCTTCGGGTTGGTCGGGTCGGCGACCGTGCAACGCCTTGCCGACGACGGTCGGTCGGTGGTGGCCACCGACCTGGACACCCCGGCCGCCCGGAAGGCGGCCGACTCGCTGCCGGTGGGCGTCACCGTGCGCTGGGCCGACCTCACCGATCCCGCCGCCGTCGGCGCCCTGGTCGACGAGGTGTCCCCGTCGGCGGTCATCCATCTCGCGGCGGTCATCCCGCCGTTCATCTACCAACGCCGCGGGCTTGCCGAGCGCGTCAACGTCGAGGCTACCGCCAGCCTGGTGCGTGCCGCCGAAAAGCTCTCCAGTCCACCACGTTTCGTGCTGGCGTCCAGTATCGCCGTGTACGGGTCACGCAATCCGCACACGGTCTCGGGAGTGCTGACCGCCGACACCCCGGTCAACCCCGCCGACATCTACGGCGACCACAAGGTCCAAGCCGAGAAGATCGTGCGCACCTCGGCACTGGACTGGGTGATCCTGCGACTCGGCGGTGTCCTCACCGTCAGCCCGGGCTCCTACATGAAGATGGACAATTTCTCCTTCGAGGGCATGCTGCCCACCGACGGCCGGTTGCAGACCGTCGATGTCCGCGATGTGGCACGCGCCTTCGCCGCGGCCACCACCGCCGACGCGGTGGGCGAGACGTTGCTGATCGGCGGCGACGACGCCACCCACCGCCTGCTCCAGGGTGACGTGGCCCCGGCGATGGCGGCGGCGCTCGGGCTGGTGGGCGGTCTGCCCACCGGGCTCAAGGGTGACCCGGCCGACGATGACGGCTGGTTCAACACCGACTGGATGGACACCACCCGCGCCCAGCACGTCCTTGGCTTCCAGCACCATTCGTGGCCCGACATGCTGATCGAGACGGCCGAGCACGCCGGCATCACACGACCGCTGCTCCGGGTGGTCGCACCGCTGGTCAAGCAGGTCCTCAAGCGGCGCACGGCGTATTACGGCACCGGCTTGCGGTACGCGAACCCGTGGCAGGCGATCGCCGACAAATGGGGCGATCCCCGACCGGAGGCTCACCAGTGAGGACTGCGGTGGTGATCGGCGGGGCATCCGGTATCGGCTGGGCCTGCGCGCAGGCCCTGGCCGGCCAGGGCTACCGCGTCGTGGTCGCCGACCGTAACGCCGAAGGTGCCGCAGCCCGGGCCGCCGAACTCGGCGACCCGCACTCGGCAGCCGCCGTCGACGTCGTCGACGAAGACTCGGTGGCAACACTTTTCGAGCAGACCGGGAACATCGATGCCGTGGTGAGCTGTGCCGGCTTCTCCAATATCGGGCTGATCGTCGACCTCGCGGTGCAGGACTTCCGGGCCGTCGTCGATGTCTGCCTCACCGGCGCCTTCATCGTCACCAAGTACGCCGGCCGGTATCTCAACGACGGCGGTTCACTGGTCTCGATCTCCTCGCTGAACGGACGCCAACCCGCCGCCGGCATGAGCGCCTACTGCTCGGCCAAGGCCGGGCTCTCGATGCTCACGCAGGTCGCCGCGCTCGAGCTGGCCGCGCGTGGAATCCGGGTCAATGCCGTCGCACCCGGATTCGTGCACACCCCGCTGACCGAAGGCGCGGCCCTGGTGCCCGGCGTGGTGGAGGAGTACGTGGAGAACACGCCGTTGGGCCGAGCGGGCACCCCGGCCGACATCGCGGAAGCCGTCGTGTTCCTCACCGGGGCGTCCTGGCTCACCGGCGAGGTGCTCGATCTCAACGGTGGGGCGCACATGAAGCGGTACCCGGATCTGCTCGGCCACATCATGAAGCTCGCGCAACCGTGACAGAACCTGTCAAATAGACCCGTGAAAACGGAGTTCACCCTCAGCCAGAAGCGGGCCCTGGCGATCGCCACCGTCATGGCGATCGTCTTCGGCGCCTACTTCCTGCGCGGCTACTTCATCCTCATCGTGGTCGCGGCGGTGGTGGCCTATCTGTTCGACCCGCTCTATGAGCGGCTGCGCGGCCGGTTCAGTGCCGGCCTGTCGGCCACCGTGACCCTGTTCGCGGCGCTGGCCATCGTGATCATTCCGATCAGCGGTGCGGTCGCCATCGGCGTCGTGCAGATCACCACCATGGTGCGCAGCGTCGCCGACTGGGTGGGCAGGACCGACCTGAGCACCCTCGGGGACCGGTCACTGGGGATCCTCAACGAACTGCTCGACCGCCTGCCGTTCCTCAAGAGCACCGACATCACCCCCGAGCAGCTGCAGGGCTGGGTGATCACCTTCGCCCAGCGCGCCGGCGAGTGGGGCCTGCATTTCCTGCAGGGCGCGGCCGGCGGCCTGTTCGGCGGCCTCACGTCCGCGATCATCTTCCTGTACGTGTTCATCTCGCTACTGGTCAACGGCGACGACCTGCGGCTGCTGATCCGCAGGCTCAACCCGCTCGGCGAGGAGGCCACCGACTTGTACCTGGCCAAGATGGCGGCCATGGTGCGCGGGACCGTGCGCGGCCAGTTCGTCATCGCGCTGGCCCAGGGCACCGCCGGCGCCATCTCGATCTACATCGCCGGCTTCCACGACGGGTTCTTCATCTTCGCCATCCTGCTGTCGGCGCTGTCGGTGATCCCGCTCGGGGGCGGCATCGTCACCATCCCGTTCGGGATCGGTCTGGCGATCTTCGGCAACATCTGGGGCGGCATCTTCGTCATCGTCTTCCACGTCATCGTGGTCACCAACATCGACAATGTGCTGCGCCCGATCCTGGTGCCCAAGGAGGCCAAACTGGATTCCGCGCTGATGCTGCTGTCGGTGTTCGCCGGGATCACCATGTTCGGTTTCCTGGGCATCGTGATCGGGCCGGTGGTGATGATCGTCATCGTCACCACGATCAGTGTGTACCTGTGGGTCTACCAGGGGGTGCCGATGGACATGGGCACCGAGGCGCTCGAGGATGAACCCGAAAAGCCCAGTCGGCTGCGAAGTCTCATCGCGCGGGCCCGCGCGGCCCGGCGCCAACCCGTGGTTGCGGCGCCGGTGCCCGGCGAGGGCCCCGAACCGAAGGACTAAACCGGCAGCGGAGCTTGGCTCTGCACGGCTTTGGCCAGCGTGCGGAAGTCGTCTTGGGACCCGGCGCCGGTGATCGCGATCTGGGCTTGGCCGGTCTGCATACGGGTGGTCCAGATCGGCTCTCCCTCGCCGGGCTCGTAGACCACCCAGGTCACCCCGTCGACGTCCTGTGCGCCGGTGGGCACGGCCTCGGGATTCAGGTGACCGACCAGGCGGGCCTCGTCGGCGTTGCTCTGCGTGAGGCTCAGATACATCTTGCTCGGGGCGATATAGCCGACCCGCGAGGTCACCGCCCGGACGGCTTGTCCGGTCGCCGGGTCGGTGCGCCCGCCGTCGATACTGCCGCGACCACCCGAGTTGGCCTGCCACCCGGCCGGCAGCTGCGGCAGCCGGATCGGGATCTTGAGCACCTCGGCGTCGGCCTGGAGCGCGGCCGGGGCGTCGAACTGCGGGATGTCACCCTGACCGGGACCGTTGGGCGCGAACGTGCACATACCGAGTACACCGGCCAGCACGATGCAGATCAGCACCAGGGGGGCCATCGACCAGAACATGTCGCGGCCGTCCTGCAGGAGGCGGTCCTTGGCGGGCCGGGGAACCGGCACCATCACCGGCGCGTCGGGGTCCGGTTCCGGGGTGGTCATGACAGCCAGTATCCCAGTTCCCAAACTTTGATCCGCTAATGGGACAATCTGCACTCATGACGCCTTCGCGCCGGGAAGCCCCAGACCGCAACCTCGCCCTCGAACTCGTCCGAGTCACCGAAGCCGGAGCCATGGCCGCGGGCCGCTGGGTCGGTCGCGGTGACAAGGAGGGTGGGGACGGGGCCGCCGTCGACGCCATGCGTGAGCTGGTGAACTCCGTGTCGATGCGCGGTGTGGTGGTCATCGGCGAGGGCGAGAAGGACAACGCCCCGATGCTCTACAACGGTGAAGAGGTCGGCAACGGAGACGGGCCGGACTGCGATTTCGCGGTCGACCCGGTCGACGGCACCACCCTGATGAGCAAGGGCATGCCGAACGCCATCTCGGTGCTCGCCGTCGCCGAACGCGGGGCCATGTTCGACCCGTCCGCGGTGTTCTACATGCACAAGATCGCCGTCGGCCCGGATGCGGCCGACGTCATCGACATCACCGCCCCGATCGCCGAGAACATCAAGCGCGTCGCGAAGGTGAAGAAGTCCAGCGTCGCCGACCTCTCGGTCTGCATCCTGGACCGCCCGCGGCACGCTCAGCTGATCGCCGACGTCCGCGACGCCGGCGCCCGCATCCGGCTGATCTCCGACGGTGACGTCGCCGGCGCCATCGCCGCGTGCCGGCCAGGTTCGGGCACCGACCTGCTCGTCGGCATCGGCGGTACCCCCGAGGGCATCATCGCCGCCGCCGCCATCCGCTGCATGGGCGGCGCCATCCAGGCCCGCCTGGCCCCCACCGATGACGACGAGAAGCAGAAGGCGCTGGACCGCGGCTACGACCTGGACCGGGTGCTGCACACCGAGGATCTGGTCTCCGGGGAGAACGTGTTCTTCTCGGCCACCGGTGTCACCGACGGCGACCTGCTCAAGGGCGTTCAGTACTCCGGCGGCGGTGCCACCACCCAGTCGATCGTGATGCGCTCCAAGTCCGGCACCGTCCGGATGATCGAGGCCTACCACCGGCTGGCCAAGCTCAACGAATACTCCGCGGTGGACTTCACCGGGGATTCGTCGGCAGCACACCCCCTCCCCTGACCCGCACAAGAACCAGAAAAGGACCCTGATGACCGACAGCGACGTCGAGTACCGCATCGAGCACGACACCATGGGCGAGGTGCGGGTGCCCAAGAACGCACTCTGGCGCGCCCAGACCCAGCGGGCGGTGGAGAACTTCCCGATCTCGTTCCGCCCCTTGGAGCGCACCCAGATTCGGGCGATGGGCCTGCTCAAGGGCGCGTGCGCCCAGGTGAACAAGGACCTCGGTCTGCTGGCCGCCGACAAGGCCGACGCCATCATTGCCGCCGCCGCCGAGATCGCCGACGGCCGCCACGACGACCAGTTCCCCATCGACGTCTTCCAGACCGGGTCGGGCACCAGCTCCAACATGAACGCCAACGAGGTCATCGCGAGCATTGCCGCGGCTAGCGGCGTGACGATCCACCCCAACGACGATGTCAACATGTCGCAGAGCTCCAATGACACCTTTCCCACCGCCACCCATATCGCGGCAACCGAAGCGGCTGTGCGCCACCTGATCCCGGCGCTGGAGATCCTGCACGAGTCGCTGGCCGCCAAGGCCCGCCAGTGGCGCACCACCGTCAAGTCCGGCCGCACCCACCTGATGGATGCCGTGCCGGTGACCCTGGGCCAGGAGTTCGGCGGCTACGCCCGCCAGATCGAGGCCGGCATCGAACGGGTCAAGGCCACGCTGCCCCGCCTCGGTGAGCTGGCCATCGGCGGCACCGCCGTCGGCACCGGCCTGAACGCTCCGGACGGTTTCGGCGCCAAGGTGGTCGCGGTGCTGGTGGACCAGACCGGCATCGCCGAACTGCGCACCGCCGCCGACTCTTTCGAAGCCCAGGCTGCCCGCGACGGGCTCGTCGAGGCCTCCGGCGCACTCAAGACCATCGCGGTGTCGCTGACCAAGATCGCCAACGACGTGCGCTGGATGGGCTCGGGCCCGCTGACCGGTCTGGGCGAGCTGCAACTGCCGGACCTGCAGCCGGGCAGCTCGATCATGCCGGGCAAGGTCAACCCGGTGCTGCCCGAGGCCGTTACCCAGGTGGCCGCCCAGGTCATCGGCAACGACGCCGCGGTCACCGTCGGCGGACTGTCCGGGGCTTTCGAACTCAACGTCTACATCCCGATGATGGCCCGCAATGTGCTGGAGTCCTTCACGCTGCTGGCCAACGTCTCGAAGCTGTTCGCGGTCAAGTGCATCGACGGGCTGGTCGCCAACGAGGCACACCTGCGCGAGCTGGCCGAGTCCTCGCCGTCCATCGTGACGCCGCTGAACTCGGCCATCGGTTACGAGGAGGCCGCCAAGGTCGCCAAGGAAGCCCTCAAGGAGCGCAAGACCATCCGCCAGACCGTGATCGACCGCGGCCTGATCGGGGACAAGCTGTCCGAGGAGGAGCTGGACCGCCGCCTCGACGTGCTGGCGATGGCGAAGGTCAAGCCGGGCGAATAGCCGGCATCCGCCGAGCAGACACGAATGGCCGCCAAAACCCCGGTTTTGGCGGCCATTTGCGTCTGCTCGCGCGCCCGGGCGTCCTAACGGCTCGGCTCCGGCTCCTCGAAGGTGTCGGGATGCTGATTCTCCGCCGGGTCGGCCACATTCCACGCGGCCGTGTTCACCGCGGTGCCGCCGATACCCGCGGCCACCGAGGCGATGTTGAGCGCGGTCGAATGCGGCGCCGGCGGTTCGGGCGCGTCGGGCTGCGGCTCGTCGAGGCGGTAGTGCCGGGACAACTCGGCGGCCTCATCCACGGTGACGCCCTCGCCGCCCATGGGCTTCGGGGCGTCCTTGACGGCGGCCTTGGTGACGGTGACGGTGACCGACCGGCCCTCCTGCCGGGAGCCCGTGAGCGGGATCAGCGCGTGCGTCTTGCCGAACAGACCCATGCGCACCGCGGCCCACCGGGGTTCCCGGCTGCGCCCGTCGACGAACAGTTTGCCGATTTTGCCGATCTTGTCGCCCGACACGTCGTACGCGGTGGCGCCGACGTATTGATCCACCAGACTCGTCATGCCCGCAGGAGTAGCCGCCGCGGTGCGGTGACAAACCTCATGCCCCGTTGTTGGGTCCCCCGGAGTTGGCGTTCGGGATGTCGGTGATCGGGAAGTTCGGCATCGGCGGCGGCGACGAGGTGGCGGGCAGCGCCGGGATCCCGTCCGCCGGGATATCACGCAAATCGTTTGCGGGTGGACCGTTTTCGCGGCTGCCGTACAGGCTGCCCGGGGCGCGCGGGCCGAGCAGCTGACTGACCGTGACCAGGTGATAGCCGTTGGCCTTGAGCACCGGGATGAACTGGTAGACCAGGTCCACGGTCGAGGAGTAGGTGTCGTGCAGCAGCACCACCGAACCCGGTTTGATCTGGGTCATCAGGATCTGGCGGCTGGCAGCGAGGTTGGCGTCGTTGGCCCAGTCGAACGGGATGACATCCCAGTTGATGTCGGCCAGCCCCTGTTTACCGGCCTCGGCGAGCACCTGATCGTCGACAAGGCCGCCCGCGGTGCGCACCAGCGTCGGGCGCTGACCCGTTGCGGCCTCGATGGCCGCGTTGGCCTTGCTGAACTGGGCCGGGATGTCCTCGACAGGGATCGCTGTCATGTTGGGGTGTTCCCAGGTGTGGCTGCCGATCTCCATGCCGGCGTCGGCGATGCGCCGCGCACCGGCCGGATCGGCGGCCACCTTGTTGCCGATCAGGAAGAAGGTGGCCTTCGCGTCATTGTCGGCCAGCACCTTGAGCAACCGGTCGGTGTACGGGCCGGGCCCGTCGTCGAACGTCAGCGCCACACACTTCTGCACGGTGCAGTCGACGGTGTCGGCGTCCGCGCGGCGGATGTGACCGCTCAGCGCGCCCGCCACCACGATCAGCACGGCGGCAACGGCCCCCGCCACCGTCCACAGCCAGGCCCGTTTCACGCTGGCAGCCTACCGAACCCCGCGATTTGTGGAGTCTCAGCCGTAATGGTTGCGGTGTCCGGTTTCGGGACATCGCTGACACATGTATGTCTCGGGACATCGCTGACACCTGAGTAGGGCCGCGACCAGGATGGTTCATGGCCCAGAAGGTGACGGCGATGGACATTCGCATGGCTGCGGCGTTGGCCGGGCAGATCGACAATGTGGCGGAGTTCTGCCGCCGCGAGAACATCTCCCGAGAGACGTTCTACAAGTGGCGACGACGGTTCCTGCAGCACGGCCTGGCCGGGCTGCAGGACCTGTCGCGGCGCCCGCGTCGGTGCCCAGGGCAGAGCAGCGCGGTGGTAGAGAAGCTGGTCCTGGATCGCCGGCAGCGGTTGCTTGACCAAGGCGTTGATCATGGGCCGGAATCCATCGTGTGGTCACTGCGCGACGACAGTACTGTCGATGCCGCGCTGGTGCCTTCACGATCGACGGTGTGGCGGATCCTGACTCGCCATAGCATGATCACCCCGCAGCCGCAGAAACGGCCGAAATCAGCGACCAAACGCTTCTGCTTCACCCGACCCAACGAGTGTTGGCAGTCGGACTGGACGCAATGGCAACTCGCCGATGGCACCCACGTCGCGATCGCAGGCACCCTCGATGATCACTCCCGGTACCTGGTCGGGCTGCACGCGGCCACCGGTGATGCCGACGGGGAGCTGGTCTGGGCAGTCATCATGGCCGGTATCTGGGAGTGCGGGATTCCGGCAATGTCGTTGACAGACAACGGCTCCGTTTACACCGGTCGCCTGCGCGGCCACGAGTCAGCCTTCGAGATCAACCTGCGCACGCTGGGGACCCAGACCATCAACTCCACCCCGTATCACCCGCAGACCTGCGGCAAGATCGAACGGTTCTGGCAGACCCTGAAGAAATGGCTGCGGGCCCAGAGGGCGCCGATGACCATCGCTGAACTCAATACGCTTTTGGACGCGTTCCGCGATTTCTACAACCATCACCGTCGCCACCGTGCCCACCGCGGGGTGACGCCGGCGGCCGTATTCAGCGCCACCGTATCCGCTCGCCCAGCACCCCGGCCGCTGCCGGGACCGGTCTTTGTCACCTGCAACGTCGTCGATAAGAAAACCGGACGACTCAACGTGGGCCCCTACGACGTCAATGTCGGGCTGCGGTGGGCCGGGCACCAATGCCACGCCATCCGCGACGGCGACCACATCACGATCTTCAGCGGAAACCGACTCGTGCGCACACTGGTCGCCAACCCCAAACGCAGATATCAACCCGGCGACAAGACCACCCGCAGCTATCGCACTCGCGAGCCCCAACCGGCACCATAAGTGTCAGCGATGTCCCGAGACATATGTGTCAGCGATGTCCCGAGACACGACACCGTAACCATTACGGCTGCGGCTCCACAAATCACTTCTCAGGGCAGCGCGTCGGGGGTGATCTCCTCCAACATCTCGGTGACCAGCGCCGCGATCGGGGAACGCTCGCTGCGCATCAGGGTGATGTGCGCGAACAGCGGGTGCCCCTTGAGCTTCTCGATGACGGCCGCGACACCGTCGTGCCGGCCGACGCGCAGGTTGTCACGCTGGGCGACATCGTGGGTGAGCACCACCCGTGAACCCGAACCGAGGCGGGACAGCACCGTCAGCAGCACGTTGCGTTCCAGCGACTGCGCCTCGTCGACGATCACGAAGGAATCGTGCAGCGACCGGCCGCGGATGTGGGTGAGCGGCAGCACCTCCAGCATCCCGCGGCTGAGCACCTCCTCGAGGACGGCCGGGCTGGCCAGACCCTCCAGGGTGTCGAAGACCGCCTGCGCCCACGGGCCCATCTTCTCGCTCTCGCTGCCCGGCAGGTAACCGAGGTCCTGCCCACCGACCGCGTACAGCGGGCGGAAGACGACCACCTTGCGCTGGGTGCGCCGTTCGAGCACCGCCTCCAGTCCGGCGCACAGTGCCAGCGCCGATTTGCCGGTGCCGGCCTTGCCGCCCAGCGACACGATGCCGACGGACTCGTCGAGCAGCAGATCCAGCGCCACGCGTTGTTCGGCTGACCTTCCCCGGAGGCCGAACACCTCGCGATCACCGCGCACCAACTGCACCCGTTTGTCCGCGTTCACCCTGCCCAGCGCCGAGGAGCCGCCGCCGAGCAGCCGCACACCGGTGTGACACGGCAGGTCTCGCGCCTCGGCCAGATCCAGGTCACCGTCGGCGAACAGCGTGTCGATGTCCTCGCCGGACACGTCGAGCTCGTCCATCCCGGTCCAGCCCGAGGTCACGACGTCCTGGGCGTGGTACTCGTCGGCGTCCACCCCGACCGCACCCGCCTTGACCCGCAGCGGGATGTCCTTGCTCACCAGGGTGACGTTCTTACCCTCGGCGGCCAGGTTGGCCGCACACGTCAGGATGCGGGCGTCATTGGTGTCGGTGCGGAAGCCGACCGGCAGGACGGTGGGGTCGCTGTGGTTGAGCTCGATGTGCAGCACGCCACCCTGGCTGCCGACGGGAATCGGCTGATCCAGCCGCCCGTGTTTCAAGCGCAGGTCGTCGAACAGCCGCAGGGCCTGGCGGGCGAACCAGCCAAGTTCGTGATGGTGCCGTTTGGCCTCCAGCTCGCTGATAACCACGAGAGGGACAACCACCTCATGCTCGGCGAACCGTGTGCATGCCCAGGGATCGGACAGCAGCACGGAAGTGTCGAGCACATAGGTCCTGATCGGCGAATCGGTCACGAGGCGCTCCTCAACCTCCGCGGCCCCGCGGAAGCGTTTCGGCGGGCACCGCGGTACCGAGGACCGGGGCCGGTCCCGTTCTCGCGAAAAGATCGGTACCGCCCGGACAGCAAAGCAATTCGCTAGCCATCGGAATCGACGCTACCCCCGCCGAAGCAGGACCGCCTGACGGCGCGCCGGGTCAACCGGCACAACAGGTTACGCGCCGGTGAACTCTCGTAACTCTGGTTCCTCGGCGACACCCCAGGCGGCAATCCGGTCGGCGATCACGGCACGTCGGGCGGCCTCGTCGAAGATGCCTGCCTCGGCGACGACGGCGCGTTTGTCGGCGTAGGCCTCGATGTCACCGCCGACGACCTCGAACGCGGCGGCCCGGCGCGCGATGGCGGCGACGGTCTCGGCACGGGTGTCGCCGGCCAGGCAGTGCGCCACCAGGTTGGCGAAGAACTCCTCATGGCGTTCCTCGTCGGCGGCGATCCGGCCGATCAGGCCCTTCAGCGTGGGCTCGGTGATCTGCGCCTGCAGATTGCGGGTGAACACGGCGTGCGCGCGTTCGAACAGGGCCATGAAGACCAGGGTCTCGATCTGGGTGAAACGGTCGGCCCGGTAGCCCTTCATGACGTGCTCGACGCGCACATCCTCGTTGGCGGCGGGGTCGATCTCCCGGGTGACCACCAGGTAGTTGCGCAGCGCGATGGCGTGCAGGTGCTCCTCGGCGGTCCAGCGACCGATCCAGCGGCCCCACTTCTCCTCGAGAATGAAGTGCTCGACGATCTCGCGATGGTGCGCGGCCAGATTGTCCTTGGTGATGAGCAGGATCTCGCAGGCATCGGTGATCGGCTTGGGCAGCGTCACATCGGAGGGATCCCAGTCCTTACCGCCGAGGAACGCAAAGTTCTCGCCCTGGTCGAACGGCACGTAGTCGTGGCCGTACCAGGGTTCCTCGGTGGCCAGATGGCGCGACAGGTTCTCCGCCACGACCGGCTCGAGCTCAAGGATCAACGCGTTGGCAACGGGTTTCTCAGCCATAAAAGTAACTGTAACCCGCATTCACACGTTTTTAAAATCCGCCCGCCCGGCGTGTTCTACAGCGTCAATCCCGGATAGAGCGGGTTGGCCGCCAGGATCTCGGCGGAGGCGGCGTGCACCCGGTCGGCCACACCGTCGGCGGTGGTGTACTTCGCCTTCGACGAGCCCTCGGCGGCCGTGTTGGACAGCACGTCGACGACCAGCTCGGCGACCTTGTCGAACTCGGCGGCGCCGAAGCCGCGGGTGGTGAGTGCCGGGGTGCCGAAGCGGATGCCGCTGGTGTACCAGGCGCCGTTCGGGTCGGCCGGGATGGCGTTGCGGTTGGTGACCACGCCGGCGTCCAGCAGCGCCGACTCGGCCTGCCGGCCGGTCAGCCCGAACGAGGTGACGTCGAGCAGCACCAGGTGGTTGTCGGTGCCGCCGGTGACCAAACGGGCGCCGCGCTTGGTGAAGCCCTCGGCCAGCGCCTGGGCGTTGTCGGCGACCGCCTGGGCGTACTCGCGGAACGCGGGCTGACGGGCCTCGGCCAGCGCGACGGCCTTGGCGGCCATCACGTGCGAGAGCGGTCCGCCCAGCACCATCGGGCAGCCCTTGTCGACGGCGGGCGCGTACTCCTCGGTGGCCAGCACCAGGCCGCCGCGCGGTCCGCGCAACGACTTGTGCGTGGTGGTGGTGGTGACATGCGCATGCGGCACCGGGTCCTCGTCGCCGGTGAAGACCTTGCCGGCCACCAGACCGGCGAAGTGCGCCATATCGACCATCAGGGTGGCACCCACCTCGTCGGCGATCTCACGCATCTTGGCGAAGTTCACCCGGCGCGGGTAGGCGGAGTAGCCGGCGACCAGGATCAGCGGCTTGAACTCGCGGGCCGCGGCGGCCACCGCGTCGTAATCGATGAGGCCGGTCTGCGCGTCGGTGCCGTAGCTGCGCTGATGGAACATCTTGCCCGAGATGTTGGGCCGGAAACCGTGGGTCAGGTGTCCGCCGGTGTCCAACGACATGCCCAGCAGCCGCTGGTTGCCCAGCTTGGCGCGCAGCTTCTCCCAGTCCTGCTCGGACAGGTCGTTGACGTGTTTGGCGCCGAGTTCGGCCAGGCCCGGAGCCTCGACCCGGGTGGCCAGGATCGCCCAGAACGCCACCAGGTTCGCGTCGATGCCCGAGTGCGGCTGCGCGTAGGCATACGGGGCGCCGAACAGTTCGCGGGCGTGCTCGGCGGCCAGCGCCTCGACGGTGTCGACGTTCTGGCAGGCCGCATAGAAGCGGTGCCCGATGGTGCCCTCGGCGTACTTGTCGGAGAACCAGGTGCCCATGGTCAACAGCACGGCCGGCGACGCGTAGTTCTCACTGGCGATCAGCTTGAGCGAATCACGTTGATCGGCAAGCTCTTTGCGGGTTGCGGCGGCAATGCGGGGCTCAACCGACTCGATCACGGCCAGCGCGGCCCGGTAGGCCTCGCTGGCGGTGGCGGCGTATTCGACACCCGGAGCGGTCAACGACGAGTCGGCAGTCATGGGCTCAGCTTATCGCCCGGCTCCGACCCTCAGTTACCGCAGGCTGGACGGGATCAGCGGCTCGTCGAGCAGCCTGGTGAAGCGCTCGGTCAGCGACACCTGCGCCGGCCGGTCATCGATCCACGCCCGCAGCAACCGGTACCCCTCGACATAGGTGCTGGTGTATGCGCGCCACAGCGGGGAGGACAGGAACCGCAGCATCTGCCGGGCCCGTTCATCGTTGACCAGCAGCCAGCGGCTCAGATATGCCGCCACCTCGTCGGCGTCGCGGTGTTCGTCGTGCAGCATCAGTGCCGCGTCCTGGCGCACATCGGCCAGTGCCGCGGCGGCCTCGGAGATGGCCGCCGACCGCTCACCGTCGAACCGCAGGCCCAGATCGGCGTAGATCTCCGCCGCCCAGGCGCCCCAGGACGGTCCCTGCACGGCGTAGAGCGCCAGGTCCGCCAGCCCCTCGGCCATCAGGCATTGCGGGGTGTTGACCAGGAAGATGGTCTGCTCCTGCTGATTCTGGGCGGCCACCAGACCTGCCTCCTTGCGGCAGTGCTCGGTGTGGTGGCCCGGATAGGACTCGTGCGCGACGAGGCGCGGCAGGTTCGACATCTGCTGTTTGAGGTCGGCGTTGACCGCGACCGTCGAGGTGTAGTCGCCCAGGTAGTAGTTGAAGCCCGACCACGGTTTGTCGGTGACCACCTCGTAGGTGATCGTCTCGGTCTCGGGCAGCGGAAAGGTGGCGCGCACCGTGTCGCGCAGCGCCGAGGAGAACGCGTGGATGCATTCCTCCAGTCGCTCCGGCGGGATCTCCTCACCGGCGCGGTAGGCCTGCAGCCGCGCAGCCAACGGCCCGCTGCCGCCCAGGGCTTCGTCGAGCTTCTGGTGGGCGTCGCGGTAGCCGTCGGGGTCGCCCTTGACGATGTCGACGTCGAAGTACTCGCGCACCTCCTCGACGAACCCGACCTCCTCGCCGGCGAACTTGCGCCCGGCGCAGGCCAGCGCCTTCAGATGCGCGGCCAGATAGTCGGCGCGCTGGGCGTCCAGGCCGGCGGCCGGCACCTCGGCCAGCAGCCGCCGGGCGGTGCGGGCCAGCTCGGCCGGGTCGGGTGCGGGTTCGTCGGCGACCCGCTGGCGCAGCGCCGGGTCGCCGACGAACGAGTCGACGTATCCCTCCTCGACCCGGTCGAAGCGCAGACCGAGCAAGAGATATTCGTCAATGAGGGTGCTGGCGTCCATACCGTCAACCGTAAATGCAAGACTTGCGATATGCCGCGGCCCAGCGAGCCGAGCCCATATGTGGAGTTCGACCGGACCCAATGGCGCTCGTTGCGTATGTCGACCCCGTTGGCCCTGACCGAAGCCGAACTCCTCGGGCTGCGCGGCCTCGGCGAGCAGATGGACCTGGCCGAGGTCGAGGACGTGTACCTGCCGCTGGCCCGACTGCTCCATCTGCAGGTCGCCGCGCACCAGCGCCTGTTCGCCGCGACCGCCGAGTTCCTCGGCGAGCAGAACCCGGACCGGCCGGTCCCCTTCGTCATCGGCGTCGCCGGCAGCGTGGCGGTCGGTAAGTCCACCACCGCGCGTGTACTCAAGGCCCTGCTGGCCCGCTGGGAGCACCACCCCCGCGTCGACCTGGTCACGACCGACGGGTTCCTCTACCCCAATGCCGAGCTGCAGCGACGAAACCTCATGCACCGAAAGGGTTTCCCGGAGAGTTACGACCGCCGGGCCTTGATGCGGTTTGTCACCGCGGTGAAATCGGGCGCCGACAAGGTCTGCGCGCCGGTGTATTCACACCTGATCTACGACATCGTCCCGGGTGAGAAGCAGATGATCCGCCAGCCGGACATCCTCATCCTCGAGGGTCTCAACGTGTTGCAGACCGGCCCCGCGCTGATGGTGTCGGACCTGTTCGACTTCTCGCTGTACGTCGACGCCCGCGTCGAGGACATCGAGCAGTGGTACATCTCGCGATTCCTCTCGATGCGGGCCGGCGCGTTCGCCGACCCGGCCTCGCACTTCCACCACTACTCGACGCTCACCGATGAGCAGGCGGTGTTCGCCGCCCGCGACATCTGGCATTCGATCAACCGTCCCAACCTGATCGAGAACATCCTGCCGACCCGGCCGCGCGCCACCCTGGTGTTGCGCAAGGACGCCGATCACTCGATCAACCGGCTGCGCCTGCGCAAGCTCTGATCTCGCTCGCTTCAGATGCGGCGCACGCCGACGTACTGCAGCTCGGCCATCACCAGGGTGTAGGCGCCGGTGCCGAGCGTCAGGATCACCCCGGTGGTGGTCAACGGCCAGACGCCGGCGAGCACCACCACCACGGTGAGCACGCTGAAGAGCAGGTTGCCGATGGCCAGCAGCAGCCCGGCTGTGCGCACGGCCGGCCGCGCCGCCAGCGCCAGCACAATGGCGCTGAACACGACGAAGAACGCGCCGGTCGCGTATTCGACGGTGGCGGTGGTGCCCGACACCTCGGCCACCTGACGGGCCAGGAGCAGGAGCCCGACGCCGGCGGCGCCACTGATCACCGCATCGGCGCGCATGGCGAGACGCAGGAAGGAGTCGGGTCGGGTGGATACGGCAGGGGCGGTGATGGCGGACATGGAGCTTCCTTTCGGGGGAACCAGTGAATGCGGCGGTGTCTCAGACCGGTGCGGGCGCCTCCGCGAGCCTCGACACCCGGGCACCTGCACCCCGGATGCGCGGGACACCCCGCACCGGTGGGTCGGACGAACTTCTGACGTCTTCGACCCTGCTCGCCGGGCACTGCCAGCTCGACGCCGGACGCTGCCAAGCACTGCCAACCGCAGGTCACGCCGATGCGGCCGAGGGACGAGGCCTAGGAGAAGAGGCCTCGGGTGGAGGTCAGCGAGCCTGCGCCAGCAGCCCGCCGCGCAGATCGGCGGCGATGACGCGGGCCGCCGCGTTCTGCCAGTTGTGCAGTGAGCGCTGCGGCACCTCGGTGACCAGCCACTGCCAGGCCTGCCGCGCCACCGGATCCAGGCCGGCCGCGGTCGCATTCTGCGCATAGGCGCGCACGCCGACGACGTAGGGAAAGTACAGCGAGTTGTAGTGCCGCCACTGTTCGCTGGTGCCGAAGTCGCCACCGTCCCGCGGTTTGAGTGCGGCGATGCGGTCGGCGAGCAACGCCTTGAGTTCGTTGGCCCGCTCCAGCGGCTGATCCGCCGCCCCACGGGCCGCCAGCCGCTCGTCGATGGCCGGCAGCGCGGTCAGCGGGCTGGCCACCAGTTTGGACAGATCGCCGTAATGCCCCAGCGCGCGCCGGGTCAACCTGGCGAAGGTGTCATCGTCGAGCTCGTCGAGCGGGTTGTGCGCCCGCAGTGGCAACGCCGCCTCGGTGCTGCGCAGGGCGGCGCGCTCGGCGCGCAGCGCGGGTGAGCGCGAGAACACCAGCCGGTCCAGCACACCGGCCAGCGGGTCGGCCAGCACGTTGATCGTGATGGCGATGGCCAGGCTGGTGAACAACAACACGGTCAACGCGGTCGTCGCCGAAGGGCCCGCGACCGCCAGCCCGATGACCGCCTGTCCACCGAACAGCGTCGCGATCGCCGCCGTGGCGATGAAGGACCGCAGCATGTCCGCGCGCAGCGCCTGTCCTTCGTCGAAGGCATCCCAGAGCGCCACCGCGACGCCGAGCAGTGCCACGTCGAAGCCGGTGGAGGCCAGCGCCAGCCAGCTCGGCAGCAGACCGAGCGGGATCACCAGGATCGCGTTGCCGAGCGCGAAGAACAGGGTGGCCACCAGGACGAACCGCACCACCGGCACCGGTTGGGCAGGGCGCAGCACCGCGGTCACCATGGCCCCCAGCGACGGCACCGAGACGGCGGCGAACATCGCCCAGTGCCCGGCGCGCAGCGGCCCCGACACGCTGCCGGCCAGGGCTGCGCCGGTGAACGCCACCGCCGCCACCGCGCAGACCAGCACGATCTCGCGCACCCGACCGCGCCCCGTCTCGCCCGGCCGGGACAGTTCGGCGAGCACCGCGAACCAGAAGATGCCCGGCAACGCCACCAGGTAGATCTCGATCCGGCCCAACGCAGCGGATTCGGTACTCACCCGCACGGCGTCGAGGGCCACGACGGCGGCGAAACTCGTCAACCCCGCGGCGGCCAGCACCAGCACCGGCTTGCGCGGATCTCGCGCGAGCAGATACAACCCGAGCCACCAGCTGAGCGCGAAGACCACTGCCGACAGGCCCGCCATCGGGCTACCTGCCGTGCCTGCGGTGCCGCATGGTGTAGTCGCGCAATGCGCGCAGGAAGTCCACCCGGCGGAACGCCGGCCAGTGCGCCTCGGTGAACCACATCTCCGAATAGGCGCTCTGCCACAGCAGGAATCCCGAGAGTCGTTGCTCACCGGAGGTTCGGATGACCAGATCGGGATCGGGCTGGCCCGAGGTGTACAGGTTCTCCGAGATGGCGTCGACGGTGACGGACTCGATGAGCTGTTCGGCGGTGGCGCCGTTGGCCAGTTCCTTGCTCAGCAGGCCGCGCACCGCATCGACGATCTCCTGCCGGCCGCCGTAGCCGACGGCGACGTTGACCTGCAACGCACCGGGCGCCGAGGTGCCCACCGTGCCCTCGACGGCGTCGCGCAGCCGGCGCGCCGGCTCCTCGCCGAGCAGCTCCAGGTCACCGACGGTGCGCACGCTCCAGCGGTTGGCCGGGTCGCAGATCTCCTCGACGACATCGGTGATGATCTCGATGAGCGCGGCGAGTTCGTCGGGGTCGCGCTGCAAATTCTCGGTGGACAGCAGATAGACCGTCGTCAGCTCGATACCGGCGGCCTGGCACCAGCGCAGCATCTCGGCGATCTTCGCCGCGCCCTTGCGGTAGCCGTAGCTGACATCGTCGAACCCGGCGTCGCGGGCCCAGCGGCGATTTCCGTCACACAATACGGCGATGTGGCGTGGCAGTTGGGATCTCGATTGCGCCAATTCCCTGCGCAGCCGCAATTCATACAGCCGGTAGGCCGGCTCCTTGAGTCGCGGCGGAATGATCTCCACAGCCAACAAGACTACTGTCATCATGACGCAGTTCCGTGCCACTCATGGGAGGTGACATGTCCACGCCCATCGACTCCGGTCGGCCGTACCGGTCAGCGGCCGTTCCACCGGCCGAGGATCTGCCCGAGGCTTTCGCCGAAGGCGTCGCACAGTTTCTCGGTCGCCCACGGGCCCGTGGCTGGATCCACGTGTACTCCGCGGTGGTCGCGTTCATCGCCGGCGCCGCCCTGGTCGCGGTGTCCTGGTCGCTGGAGTCCACCCGCGCCGGGCTGGCCACGCTGCTCTACACGTTCACCATCGTGGCGATGTTCGCCGTCAGCGGCACCTATCACCGGGTGACCTGGCAGTCACCACGCGCCCGTAAGTGGATGAAGCGCCTCGACCATTCGATGATCTTCATCTTCATCGCCGGCAGCTACACACCGTTCGCGTTGCTGGCGCTGCCCGAATCCAAGGGCATGGTGCTGTTCTGGATCGTCTGGGGCGGCGCCATCGCCGGGGTGTTCCTCAAGATGTTCTGGCCGTCGGCGCCGCGCTGGGTGGGGGTGCCGCTCTACTTGCTGCTGGGCTGGGTCGCGGCGTGGTTCATCGGGCCGATCATGGACGGCGCCGGGCTGGCCGCGGTGGTGCTGCTGATCGTCGGCGGCGCGCTCTACAGCATCGGCGGGGTGCTCTATGGGCTCAAGTGGCCCAACCCGTGGCCGACCACCTTCGGCCACCACGAGTTCTTCCATGCCTGCACCGCCGTCGCGGCGCTGTGCCACTACATCGCGATGTGGTTCGCCGTCTTCTGAGCTGCTAGAGCGTGGTGATGTCGGCGGGTCCCCAGAAGGCCCGCATCGAGGTGATCTGGCCGTCGGCGTTGAAGGTCATCACCTCGATGGGCTCGATGCGCATCGACCCGCCGACGGTGATGGCGAAGACGAAGGCGGCCTCGCTGCCGCCCGCCCGGAAGGACAGCAGCTCGGTCTTCACCTCGACACCGGCGACGTTGTTGTAGAAGCCGGCGATCGCCTGCCGCCCGATGTGCACCTCACCGCCGCCCACCGGATCCTCCAGGGTGGCGTCCTCGGCGTATAGCGCGGCGACGTCCTGCGCGCTGCCGGTGACGACGGTGTCCAGGTAACGCTGGACGAAACCTTGCAAGACATCGGGCTCGAAGCTCATGTGCCGCAGGTTACACGGACCGCTTGAGCGCGGTCGCAAGATCTTCCACTGTGTGGACCGGCAGATCGCAGACCCGCCCGCGACACACGTAGGCCGCGTCGCGCCCACCCACCCGGTCGCGTCCGGCCAGCAACTCCGACGAGTCCATCGGCCCGCCGACCACCACCGCTCCTCCGGGCGCGAGCCTGCGTGCCGCGGCCAGCAACTCCGAGGTCGGCGGGTCACACGCCACCGCGATCTGCAGGGGCCCGCGCACGGCGGCCTCGGCGACCGCGAGCCAATGTCCGCCAGAGCGTGGGGCTTTCGCCAGCACGCTGGTCGCCGACGCCAGCGTGGCTTCGGCGGCAGCGGCGTAGCGCGGATCCCCGGTGAGGTGCGCCGCCAGCTGCAGGGCCTCAGCGACCGCGGACGCCCCCGACGGGGTGGCGCCGTCGAGCGGATCCGACGGTCGTAGCACCAGCGCCTCCGCGTCGTCGGCGGTATCGAACCAGCGACCCGGCCGGCCGGGTTCGGCGAAATGCTCCAGCACGGTGTCCAGCAGACCGGTGGCGGTGGTGAGCCAGGACGACCCGCCGGTGTGCTGGTACAGCCCACACATCGCGGTGATCAGCGACGCGTAGTCCTCCAAGACCGCCGGGCTCTCGCCGACCACACCGCCGAGGCTCGCGCGGCGCAGCCGTCCGCCGAGAAGATGCAGGGCCACCAGCTCACGCGCGCATACCGTTGCGGCGTCGGCGTATTCGGGTTTGCCCAACGCCACCGATGCCTCGATGAGCGCGGTGATGGCCAGGCCGTTCCAGGCCGTCACAACCAAGGCGTCACGACCGGGCTGGGGCCGCTGCGCGCGGGCAGCGAGCAACGCGGTACGCACCCGCTCGAAGCGGCCCCAGTCGTCGGGGTCGCAGCGCAGCTGCAGCACCGAGCTGCCGCGCTCGAAGGTGCCACTCGCCGTCACTCCGAAAAGCGCAGCGGCCCAGTCGGTGTCGTCGCCGAGAACATCGCGCAGCTGTGCGGGCGTCCACGCATAGGTCAGGCCCTCCACCCCGTCGGAGTCGGCGTCCAGCGATGAGGTGAACATGCCCCCCGCGCCGAGACCGTCGATGAGGAACCGGGCCGTCTCGTCGGCGATCCTGCGCGCCAACGGATTCCCGGTGACCCGCGCCCAGTGCGCGTAGAACCGCAGCAGCAGCGCGTTGTCGTAGAGCATCTTCTCGAAATGCGGCACCACCCAGGACGCGTCCACGCTGTACCGCGCGAATCCGCCGGCAAGCTGGTCGTAGATGCCGCCGCGCGCCATCGCCACGCCGGTCCGCTCCACCGTCGCGAGCACCTGCTCGGAACCGGTGCGTTCGTAGTGCCGCAACAGAGCTTCCAACAGTGTCGATGGCGGGAATTTGGGCGCTGCGTGCGCATTGTCGACGAAGCCGCCACGTTCGGTGTCCTCCGCACCCAGCACCGCGGCCACCGCGTCATCACACAGCCGGGGCGCAAGCGCGGGTCCCGACCCCGGCAGCCCGGTGCTCATCGCCCGCAGTTCGGCGGCGATATCGTCGGAGGCTTTCTCGACCTCGCCGCGCCGCTGCCGCCAGGTCTGCGTGACGGCCGCAACGAGCTGCAGGAAGCCATCCCTGGGGTAGTAGGTGCCGCAGAAGAAGGGGCGCCCGTCCGGGGTCAGAAAGCACGTCATCGGCCAGCCGCCCTGGCCGGTCAACGCGACGGTGGCATTCATGTAGATGGCGTCCAGGTCCGGACGCTCCTCGCGATCGACCTTGATGCAGACGAAATCGTCGTTGACCGCGGCCGCGACGTCTTCGGACTCGAAGGTCTCGTGCGCCATCACATGGCACCAGTGGCAGGCGGCATATCCGACGGACAGCAGGATCGGCACATCGCGGGCGGCGGCCTCGGCCAGCGCCTGCGCGTCCCACTGCCGCCAGTGCACCGGGTTGCCGGCGTGCTGACGCAGGTACGGGCTGGTCGCCTCGGCCAGGGTGTTACCCCTTGGGTTCGTCCTTGAACTCACCTGTTGTGCCCTCGTCGACGGCCTGGTCGGGTTCGGGATGCTCCGGGTCGAAGGATTCCGGCAGCTTCTTGAGGTGCCGGTTCATCGACCACACCAGCGCGAAGGTGCCGATCAGCAGCACCACCAGCACCAGCAGACCAACGGGGCTGGCCTTGCCGAAATCCGGGCCGGTCTGCCGCGGCCCCTCCTCGGCCAGCAGGCCGGCGGCGATCAGGAGTACATCTGTCATGTCTTGATCCCTGTGAAGAGGTCGGTCTCGGGCAGCTGCACCGGGACGCGGGACCGCGCGAGTTCGAATTCCTCGGTCGGCCAGAGCCGCTGCTGCCACTCCATCGGGGTGGTGAAGAAGAAACTCTTCGGGTCGATCTGCGTGGCGTGCGCGAGCAGTGCCTCGTCCCGCTGGGCGAAGAACTTCGCGCATTCCACCCGGGTGGTCACCCGCTGCTCGATCAGGTCCTCCTCGGCATCCCAGTTGTCCAGCCACTTGCCGAACGGGCCGTCCTGGCCATGCTTGGCGAACTCGTCCTGCAGCACCTGCATCCGCTGCCGCAGGAAACCGTGGTTGTAGTACAGCTTGGCCACCGCCCAGGGCTCCCCGGCGTCGGGGTAACGCACATGGTCGGCGGCCGCCTCGTAGGCGGCGACGGACACTTCGTGGCAGCGGATGTGATCCGGGTGCGGGTATCCGCCGTTCTCGTCGTAGGTGGTCAGGACGTGCGGGCGGAACTCCCGGATGACCCGCACCAGCGCCTCGGTCGGCCCGTCCAGCGGCACGGTGGCAAAGGACCCCTCCGGCAGCGGCGGCAACGGATCGCCCTCGGGCAGCCCGGAGTCCACATAGCCCAGCCAATGGTGCTCGACGCCCAGGATCTCGGCGGCCTTGGCCATCTCGTCCCGGCGCACCTCGTGGATGCGTCCGTGCACCTCGGGGATGTCCATCGCGGGGTTGAGGATGTCACCGCGTTCGCCGCCGGTGAGGGTCACCACCAGGACCCGGGCACCCTCGGCCGCGTAGCGGGCCGTGGTGGCCGCTCCCTTACTGGACTCGTCATCGGGGTGGGCGTGCACCGCCATCAAGCGCAATTCAGTCATAGTGTCTGATCCAACGAGGCGTCCCTCTCGCGTATGCCCACCGCTCTATAGTTCCAGTCGTAGTCGAACCAACTGACCGACGGGCACCCTTAACCTTGACCATCGAGCGTCCCACCGCCCGTTACGGGCGGCAAAAGTTGTCCCGACGCACCCGTCGCCGGGTGGGGATCGGGCTGTTCCTACTGATTGTGACGGTAGGTGTGGTGATCGCGCTCGTCGCGTTCCAGCGGTTCGGGGCCGATGTGAAGGGCGAGATCGGTGGCTATCAGATCATCGACGACGAGACGGTGGCGGTGACGATCACCGTCACCCGGGCCGATCCGTCGCGGCCCGCGGTGTGCATCGTGCGGGCCCGTTCCATCAACGGCGACGAGACCGGCCGCCGGGAGATTCTGGTGCCCCCGTCGACCGCCACCTCGGTGGTGATCGACGCGGTGGTCAAATCCACCAAACCGCCGGTCGTCGGCGATATCTATGGCTGCGGGATGGACGTGCCGGGCTATCTGGTGGCGCCCTAGAAACGTCCCCCCGGCGAACGGCGAACGGCGAAATCGTGAAAACCGCTCGACGCGTCGGTGGTAAGCTTGGCCGATACACGGTTCCGGCTGGAGCCGTGTATTGCTGCATTAGCGCGCTGCCACGGCGCCTGCGATCGCGGCGATACACGACCTTCCCACGCGATACAGCGCGCGAGAAAATACCAACGACAGGAGCGCGAGGACATGACCGACACTCAGGTCACCTGGCTGACCGAAGAGGCTTTCGACCGGCTGAAGGCGGAGCTCGATCAGCTGATCGCCAATCGTCCCGTCATCGCCGCCGAGATCAACGACCGCCGCGAAGAGGGCGACCTGCGCGAGAACGGTGGATACCATGCCGCCCGCGAGCAGCAGGGCCAGGAAGAGGCGCGCATCCGTCAGCTCCAGGAGCTGCTGAACAACGCCAAGGTCGGCGAGGCCCCCAAGCAGTCCGGCGTCGCACTGCCCGGCTCGGTGGTCAAGGTGCAGTACGGCGATGACAAGAACGACACCGAGACATTCCTGATCGCGACCCGCCAGGAAGGCGTCAGCGACGGCAAGCTGGAGGTGTACTCGCCCAAGTCTCCCCTGGGTGAGGCGCTGCTCGACGCCAAGGTCGGCGACACCCGCAGCTACACCATTCCCAACGGCAGCACCGTCACGGTGACCCTGCTCAGCGCGGAGCCCTACCACTCCTGAGATCGTCCGCCGCAGCGGACGATAGGTTTCACCGGTGGCCCAGATCGCCGAGGACCTGTTCCTGCTGCTGCTCGACAACGCGTCGGGACGGCCCGGCCTGGACCGACGGCGCAGGCAACGCGTTCTCGGCGCGGCCACCCTGCTGGATCTGGCCTGGTCCTGCCGTGTCCGGCCGTCGGTCGAGGGTGAACCGGCCGGGCGCCTGATCGCGCTGACCGGGACGGGCCCGCTGGATCCAATCACCGGACCGGCCCTGGAGTTGCTCTCGCAACGGCCGTTGAAGCCGGCGGCGGCGATCACCAAACTCAGCAGGCACACCGAGGACCGTCTCGTCGCACACCTGGAGCGCAGCGCGCAGATCCGCCGGATCCCGTTGCCGTCCAAGAGTTTCACGAAGTGGGCCGCGTCCGCGGAACCGGTGCTGCCACTGGTGAACCGCGACCGCGCCGGCCCGGCGCGGTCGGCGCTGCTGTCGGCCCTGTTCGACCGCCGCCCGCCGGCCCCGCCGACAGCGGCCATCATCTCGCTGCTGCACGCCACCGACGGTCTCGGGGCGCTGCTGAGCCTCAACGACCGCGGCTGGCGCTGGGTGCACGCCCGCGCCGGCGAGATCGCACTGGGCAGCTGGGTCGACGAGTCACCGACCGGACTGCCGGAGATCAACCTGGCCGTCACGGTGTCTGCGCTGCGGCCGGCCCTGGGCTCCTAGCGCAGCGCCTGCTCCAGATCGCCGAGCAGGTCGGCGGCCTCCTCGATGCCCACCGACAGCCGGACCAGATCCTCGGGCACCTCCAGTTGGGACCCCGCCGTCGAGGCGTGGGTCATCGCGCCGGGATGCTCGATCAGGGATTCCACCCCACCGAGGGATTCGGCCAGGATGAAAATCTCGGTCCGGGCGCAGAAATCCTGGGCCGCGGCCCGGCCGCCGCGCAGGCGCACCGACACCATGCCGCCGAAGCCGGACATCTGCTTGGCGGCCACCTCGTGGTTGGGGTGGCTGGGCAGGCCGGGATAGAGCACCGATTCGATGGCCGGATGCTCGACCAGGAACTCGGCGACCTTGGCGGCGTTCTCACTGTGCCGTTGCATGCGCAGCACCAGGGTCTTGAGCCCGCGCATGGTCAGGTAGGCGTCGAAGGGTCCGGGGACGGCGCCCGCGCCGTTCTGCAGGAAGGCGAACGCGGTGTCGAGTTCCTCGTCGCTGGTCAGCAGCGCGCCACCGACCACATCGGAATGCCCGCCGATGTACTTCGTCGTCGAGTGCAGCACGATATCGGCGCCCAGGGTCAGCGGCCGCTGCAGCGCCGGCGAGGCAAAGGTGTTGTCCACCAGCAGCTTCGCGCCCGCCCGGTGGGAGATCTCGGCGATCCCGGCAATATCGGCGACCGACAGCAGCGGGTTGGTGGGTGTCTCGACCCAGACCAGCTTCGTCGTCGCGGTGAGCGCGGCCGCCACCGCGTCCAGATCCGACAGCGCCACCGGCGTGTACGCAATGCCCCACTGGGTGAACACCTTGTCGATCAGGCGGAAGGTACCGCCGTAGGCGTCGTCGGGGATCACCACGTGGTCGCCGGGGCGCAGTAGGGCACGCAGCGCGCAGTCGGTGGCAGCCATCCCCGAGGCGAAGGCCCGGCCGTAGTCGGCCTCCTCCACGGCGGCCAGCGACGCTTCCAGCGCGGCGCGGGTGGGGTTGCCGGTGCGGGCGTATTCGTAACCGCCGCGCAGGCCACCGACGCCGTCCTGGGCGAAGGTGGAACTGGCGTAGATCGGGGCGTTCACGGCGCCGGTGGCCGGATCGGGCCGGAACCCGGCGTGGATGGCCCGGGTCGCCAGACCCTGCCACCGGTGTGCGTCGTGCGCGCTTCGCTGTTCACCCATGCGGATCAGGGTAGTGGGGACCCGAAACACGAAACGGGGTGGACCGTTGCCGGCCCACCCCGTCCCGTGCGTTACCGCGTTTATGGCGTCAGCGGTGCAACCTGTCCGCCGGTCAGGCGCCGGAAGGCGTACACCTCGAACAGGATCGCGACCGGTGCCGCGACCAGCAATCCGACCAGGCACACGAAGGAGCCGACGGACAGCATCACCGAGAACAGCAGCCAGACGATCAGCACCTGGACGAAATTGTTCTTGGCGATATCGATGCTCATCTTGATCGCGTCGATGGCCGACAGGTTGCGGTCCAACAGCGCGACGGTGGTGAAGAACGCGAAGATCGACACGATGAGGCCCGGGATGTAGCACAGGGCGCTACCGATCGAGGTCGCGATGCCGACGAGCACGGTGGCGATGATGACGGGGCCGATCAGGCGGGGCTTGAAGAACGAACCCGCGGTCACCGGAACGCCGTTGGCGATGTCCAGGATGCCGCTGATATAGGCCGACGAGATCGCCGCCAGCAGCACCAGCAGCACCAGACCGCCGAGCGCCAGCACGATGAAGCTGGCCACGCCGAAGCCCGCGCTGTACTCGTAGCTGAAGCCCGAGTCATAGCTGTCGTAGGTGGTCACGCCGCTGGGGGCCAGCGCGAAGGCCAGACCGTAGACGATGCCGCCGACGATGCCCACGATCAACGCGTAGACCAGGGTCGGGACGATCAGCGCGGCCGCGTTCTTGCTGAACTTGTTCCAGGCCCACGAGAACGCCTCACCGACGCCGAACTGTGCCGGCGCCCCGGGGTATCCGGCCGGCGGGTATCCGCCGGGCGGCGGCGGTGCATAACCGCCCTGCGGCGGTGGCGGGTATCCGCCGGGGGGTGGGGGCGGCGGATACCCGCCCTGCGGGGGTGGCGGGTAACCACCCTGCGGGGGTGGCGGATAGTTGCCCTGCGGGGGCGGCGGGTAATCCCCTTGCGGCGGCGGGTAATTGCCGGGCGGGGGGTAGTTCCCCTGCGGCGGGACGTTCTCGGGCGGCGGCGGATATCCGCCGGGCGGGGGTGGTGGTTGAGTCATGTCACCTTCTCGTGCGACTGGTAGCTGACAATGGAACTCCGGTCCGCGCCAGAACTGCGCGGACCGACGCCTGGGGTGAGCCTATGACACTCTGGCACGCCTGCGGCGTTCATGATCACTATGGTGTCGGCGGTGCCACATATCCACCGCTGAGCTTGCGGTAGGCGTACACCGTGATCAGCGCGATCATCGGGTACGCGACGACGAGGCCGACCAGGCAGGCCAGCACACCGAGGATGCCGACGCCGATGGTGGTCAACCAGGTCAGTGCCGTCGGACCGAAATTCGCCTTGGCGATGGCGAAGCTGGCGCGCAGGCCCTCGACGCCGGACACATTCCGGTCGACGACGACGGCCGTGGTGAACAGCAACAGGATGGTGGCGATGACACCCGGGACGATGCACAGCAACACACCGATGCCCACGATGATGCTGGACAGAACCGAGGCGATGATGACGTTGACGACATTGCGCGGCGTGAAGAACGACCCGATCTGCACCGGTTGCCCGTTGGCGATGTCGAGCATGCCGCCGATATAGGCCGACTGCACCACCGCCGCCACGATCACCGTCACGACGGCGCCGATGATGGAGACCACGATCCCGCCGAGCCCCAGCGAGATGCTCGCGGCGTAACCGTCACCGTAGGACGTGCTGTCCACCGTGCTGAACGCCGAGGTGATCGTCTGGATCACGGTCTGCAGCACGGCGTAGACCACCCCGAACACCAAAGTGGGCACCAGGATCGCCGTGACGTTCTTGCTGAACTTGTTCCACGCCCAGGAGACGGCTTCTCCCACGCTGTAGGCGGGGGCGCCGGGCGGCGGGTAGTTGCCCGGCGGCGGGTAACCGGGCGGCGGGTAATTGCCTTGCGGCGGCGGGTAATACTGCGGCGGCGGCGGGTAGCCACCTGGCGGCGGGTAGTTGCCCTGCGGCGGCGGGTATCCGCCCGGCGGCGGGACGTTCTCCGGGGGTGGTGGGTAACCGCCCGGCGGGGGTGGTGGCTGGGTCATGGCGCCTTCTCTTCGCGTCGAGGTTTGAAGTGAACCGCCGTGGTCGTAGTGAAAACCTTTCCCGCAGCGGCGAATCCGCGGTCCAGCGTGTCCGGTGAAACGGTGTTCGTACGAATCTCAGAGGGGCAGGCAGACCGTCTTGATGATCTTGTCGGCGATCGTCTGGCGCTTGGCATCCCACAGCGGGAACAGGTAGCCGATGTAGCAGATGATGGCGTCCACCACATGCGCGATCTGACGCACGATCGACATGCCGAATCCGATTGGCTGGCCGGTGCTTTCGCTGACCACCTTGAACTTCAGGATGCTCTTGCCGATGCTGGAGCCCGTTGTCCCCTGCCGGTAGCCGTAATTCCAGATGACGAAGGCGAGCGCCAGAATCCAGGTGATCGCGAAGGACACCTGGCCCAGCGTCGAAGCGCCGGTGGCGCAGAACTCACCGAGATCGTATTCGGAGGTGTCGGTCACACACACCGTCTCCCGGGTTCCCAGCAGCAGGCCGTAACCGATGCCCTCCAGGATGGCCACCGGCAGGATGTCGATGATCCACGCCAGCACGCGCGTCAACCACGGCGTGTACGCCTCTTTCGGCAATCCGGCACCGGGCGGCGGACCACCGTAACCGCCACCCGGGGGCGGCGGGGGGAATCCACCCTGCGGGGGCGGCGGGTACCCACCGGGCGGTGGGGGCGGAGGCGGCGGGTAATTCCCGGGAGGTGGTGGCGGTTGCTCGGTCATCGGGCGCCTTCCAGGTCAGGAAATTAGCTGGTTCTGCGGCGTGTAACCCTACCGGAGAAAAAGGCCGGTGTGGCGGCACTAACACCAACTTCATCGACCGGATACGACCGCGCCGCACACCGTGTTTGCCAACGCAATCAGTGCGATTCGCCCACCCTAGCGATGCGCGGCGCTCTCGGACAGCGATCCCAACAGGTCATGGCGGGTCAGCACGCCGATCGGCTTGCCGTCCTCGACGACCATGACAGCGTCGCTGTCCCGCAGCTCTTTTGCCGCGGTTCCGAGTAGTTCACCGGATCCGATCAGCGGCAGGGGCTCACTCATGTGCAGCGCCACAGCGTCGGCCAGCTTTGCCCGTCCTTCGAAAACCGCTGACAGCAGCTCCCTTTCGGACACACTGCCCGCCACCTCGCCGGCCATCACCGGAGGTTCGGCGCCCACCACCGGCATCTGCGACACCCCGTACTCGCGCAGGATGCTGATGGCGTCGCGCACCGTCTCGGACGGATGGGTGTGCACCAGATCCGGCAGTTCACCGGACTTGCGGCGCAACACCTCTCCGACCGTGACGTCGTCGACGGAACCGTCCAGCCTGCTGCGCAGGAAACCGTACGAGGACATCCAGGCATCGTTGAAAACCTTTGACAGGTAACCGCGTCCACCGTCGGGGAGCAGCACCACCACCACGGCGTCGGGTCCGGCCTCCTCGGCGACCTTCAGCGCGGCCACCACCGCCATCCCGCACGATCCGCCGACCAGCAGGGCCTCCTCGCGGGCCAGTCGCCGCGTCATCTCGAAGGAGTCGGCATCGGACACCGCGATGATGCGGTCCGGGACGGCGGGATCGTATGCGCTGGGCCAGAAATCCTCGCCGACGCCTTCTACGAGGTACGGGCGACCGGTACCGCCCGAATAGACCGACCCCTCCGGATCGGCGCCGATCACCTGGACGCGGCCGCCGGACACCTCCTTGAGGTAGCGACCGGTGCCGGTGATGGTGCCACCGGTGCCCACACCGGCGACAAAGTGCGTGATCTTGCCGTCGGTATCGGCCCAGATCTCGGGACCGGTGGTCTCGTAATGGCTCTCCGGCCCCATCGGGTTGGAGTACTGGTCGGGTTTCCAGGCCCCCTCGATCTCCTCGACCAAACGGTTGGACACGCTGTAATAGCTGGCCGGGTCGTCCGGGGCGACGGCGGTGGGGCACACCACCACTTCGGCACCGTAGGCGCGCAGCACATTCCGCTTGTCCTCGCTGACCTTGTCCGGGCAGACGAACACGCAGCGGTAACCGCGTTGTTGCGCGACCAGGGCCAGCCCCACCCCGGTGTTACCGGAGGTGGGTTCGACGATGGTGCCGCCGGGCTTGAGCTCGCCGGAGGCCTCGGCGGCGTCGATCATCTTGATCGCGATCCGGTCCTTGGAGCTGCCGCCCGGGTTGAGGTACTCGATCTTCGCGGCGACCAGGCCCGACCCCGGTGCGACCACCGAGTTCAGCTGGACCAGCGGGGTATTGCCGATGAGCTCACTGATGTGCCTGGCGATGCGCATACCACCATGGTCTCAGGCCGGCGATCGGCTCACCACGTCGCCTCTCGAATGTAGTCACCGATCTGACGCAGCGACCGGGTCGCCTCGTTGACCAGCGGTGAACACAGCTGGAACACGTGCATCTGACCGGGCCAGATGCGCACCTCGACCGGGACGCCGGCCTCGGCCAGCATCCGCGCGGCCTTGCGCGCGTCGTTGAGCAGCACCTCCGACCCGGAGACGTGGATGAGGGTGCGCGGCAGCCCGGGTTCGATGTTCTGCAGCGGCTCGTAGACCTCTTCGCCGTGCCGCGCGGCGACCGTGCCGATCATGTCGACCAGGGCGTCGAACGCCTTCGGCGGGAACATCGCATCGGTGCGGGCGTTCGGGTGCTGGGTGCGGTGCGTGTTGTCGATCTCGAACAACGGGGACATGGTCACGACAGCGGCCGGCACCTCGGGCTCGATACCCTCGGCCTGCAGCCGCTGGGCCAGCGCCAGCGCCAGGTATCCACCCGCCGAGTCACCGGCGAGCACGATGTTCTCCGGCGCGTACCCGGTCAGCCGCAGCCACCGGTAGGCGTCGTAACAGTCGTCGAGGGCCACCCCGATCGAGTGCTTGGGGATCATCCGGTAGTTCACGACGAACACCGGGCTGTCGGCGAATTTCGACAGCTCCGTGGTCAGGCGGCCATGCGTGTTCACGCCGCAGGACAAAAAGGCCCCGCCGTGCAGGTAAAGAACGACGCTGCGCATGCCGTCGGCGGGCAGCACGCCGGCGGCGCGGACGAGTTGGGCCGTGCAGTTCGGCAGCGCGATGGTGGCGCGGACCGTGCCGGGGGCCGGCCGCAGCACCCGCGCGGCGAAGTCGACGATGCCGAAGGGCCAGGGCAGCTTGGGGACATGGCTACCGATTGCCAGAGTTGGCCGGATGGTCATCATGGCAACCAGTCCGGCGATCCGGCCCGCGATGCTGGCGCCGTCCTCGACGACCTCGACGGGGCGCCAGTCACCGACCGGGAATCGCCGGGATTGCCGCGCTCTAACTGGGCTTATCGCCGTGCGCGGTGAACCTGAGACCTTGCTTGGTGCCGTCATCGCCACCACTTCCTACGCCGTTGTAGTACCCGTTGCGGATATTTACTTAGCCAACCGGGGTAACTTAGCTTGCGCTCGCGTCAATCGGTTCAACAATCAAAGAATCCGTTTGGTTCCGGAGTTGATACCCCACCGTGACCGCGCCCACTCCTCGACAACACTGACATTGCCGAAATCGGCTTTTAGTATCGATTTCGTGGGCAGTCGCGCATCGAGCATCGCCCTGGCAGCCGCAGCCTTGGCGTCAACGGGTTCGGCCTATGTCGGGGCACGCAACCTGCTGAGCGGGCAGGCCGATCAGGCCCGCCGGGTGATACCCAAGTCCTGGGACGTCCCGCCGCGCGCCGACGGTGTCTATGTCGCCGGGGGCGGCCCGGTGCAGCGATGGACCCGCGACGTCCCCTTCGACCTGCACCTGATGATCTTCGGCGACTCCACCGCCACCGGATACGGCAGTTCCTGCGCCGACGAGGTGCCCGGTGTGCTGCTGGCCCGTGGCCTCGCCGAGGAATCGGGCCGACGGATCCGGCTGAGCACCAAGGCGATCGTCGGCGCGACCTCCAAGGGGCTCTCGGGACAGATCGACGCGATGTTCGTCGCGGGGCCGCCCCCGGATGCCGCGGTCATCATGATCGGCGCCAATGACATCACCAAACCCAACGGCACCTGGCCCTCGGCACGCCGGGTCGGCCGCGCCGTGCAGCGCCTGCGCGCCGCTGGTGCCGTGGTGGTCGTCGGGACCTGCCCCGATTTCGGCGTCATCAAGGCGATCCCGCAGCCGCTGCGCTGGGTGACGCGCAGTCAGGGACTGCGGCTGGCCCGGGCGCAGGCCGCCGAGGTGCGCGCGGCCGGCGGGGTCCCGGTGCCGTTCTCGGATCTGCTGGCACCGGACTTCTACAAGGCCCCCGAACTGCTGTTCTCCCCCGACATGTTCCACCCGTCCGGGGCGGGCTACCGGCTCGCCGCCCAGCAGTTGCTGCCCGCGTTGTGTAATGCGCTCGGCGACTTCGTCTCTGACGCGCCGGCCGAGGCGGCGCTGGAATCGCGCACCGATGACGGTGCCACCGTGCTGCCCCGGATCGCCAACCTGACTCGGCTGTGGCGTCGCACAACCGGGGTCCCCGCACCCATCGTGGTGTCGGCGGGCTAGGTTTCTTGCAACACGTTGCATATGTACTTGAGTCCTGAGGAGCCGTCATGCCCGAAGCCGTCATCGTCGCCACCGCCCGCTCCCCCATCGGACGCGCCGTCAAGGGTTCGTTGGCCACCATGCGACCCGACGATCTGGCTGCCCAGATGGTGCGCGCGGTCTTGGACAAGGTGCCCTCGCTGGATCCCCGCGATATCGACGACCTGATGATGGGCTGCGCCCAGCCCGCGGGCGAGGCCGGCTACAACATCGCCCGCGCGGTCGCCGTCGAACTCGGCTACGACTTCCTGCCCGGCACCACGGTGAACCGGTACTGCTCGTCGTCGTTGCAGACCACCCGGATGGCCTTCCACGCGATCAAGGCCGGCGAGGGGGACGTGTTCATCTCCGCCGGTGTGGAGACCGTGTCGCGCTTCGGGGTCGGCGCCGCCGACGGTGCCCCCAACAGCAAGAACGCGCTGTTCGACGAGGCGCAGGCGCGCACCGTCAAGCAGGCCGAAGACGAGTCCACCTGGCACGACCCGCGCGAGGACGGCCTCATCCCGGACGTCTACATCGCGATGGGCCAGACGGCCGAGAACGTCGCCACCTACACCGGTATCAGCCGCGAGGACCAGGACCACTGGGGTGTGCGGTCGCAGAACCGCGCCGAGGAGGCCATCAAGAGCGGCTTCTTCGAGCGCGAGATCTCACCGGTGACGCTGCCCGACGGCACCGTCGTCTCCACCGATGACGGCCCGCGTGCCGGCACCTCCTACGACAAGATCAGCCAGCTCAAGCCGGTGTTCCGCGCCAATGGGACGATCACGGCGGGCAACGCCTGCCCGCTCAACGATGGCGCCGCGGCCGTCGTCATCATGAGCGACACCAAGGCCAAGGAGCTGGGGCTGACCCCGCTGGCGCGCATCGTGTCCACCGGGGTGTCCGGGCTGTCGCCGGAGATTATGGGCCTGGGCCCGATCGAGGCCATCCGCAAGGCACTGGGCAAGGCCGGCAAGACCATCTCCGATATCGACCTGGTCGAGATCAACGAGGCCTTCGCCGTTCAGGTGATCGGATCGGCCCGCGAGCTCGGCATCGACGAGGACAAGCTGAACGTCTCCGGCGGCGCGATCGCGCTGGGGCACCCGTTCGGCATGACCGGCGCCCGCATCACCGCAACCCTGCTGAACAACCTGGCCACCCACGACAAGACCTTCGGCATCGAGTCGATGTGCGTCGGCGGCGGCCAGGGTATGGCGATGGTCGTGGAGCGGCTGTCCTGATTTGACCAGTCTCGGAACACCACTGTCCCCGCACGCCACCCGGGTCATGCTGCTCGGCTCGGGTGAGCTCGGCCGCGAAGTCCTGATCGCGCTGCAGCGCCTCGGCGTCGAAACCATCGCCGTCGACCGCTACCCGAACGCGCCGGGGCACCAGGTCGCGCACCATGCGCGCGTGCTGGCGATGACCGACCCGGACGCGCTGCGCGAACTCATCGAGACCGAGCGGCCGGATCTGGTGGTGCCCGAGATCGAGGCCATCGCGACGCCGGTGCTGGAAGAGCTGGAGGCCGCCGGTGCGGTGCGGGTGATCCCGACCGCCCGGGCGGCCCGCTTGACGATGGACCGCGAGGGTATCCGGCGGCTGGCGGCCGAGACGCTGGGCGTGACCACCAGCCCGTACCGGTTCTGCGATTCGTTGGCCGAGCTGCAGGCGGCGGTCGACGAGATCGGCTATCCGTGTGTGGTGAAGCCGGTGATGAGCAGTTCGGGCAAGGGGCAGAGCAAGATCGACGGCCCGGACGGCGTCGCGCCGGCCTGGGAGTACGCGATGTCCGGTAGCCGGGTGAGCAACACCCGGATCATCGTCGAGGGGTTCATCGACTTCGACTACGAGATCACGCTTCTCACGGTGCGCGCGGTGGGCGGGACCCAATTCTGCGAGCCCATCGGCCACAAGCAGGTCAGCGGTGATTACGTGGAGAGCTGGCAGCCGCATCCGATGTCGGCCGCCGCACTGCGGCGCGCCCAGCAGATCGCCGCCGCGGTGACCGACAACCTCGGCGGGCAGGGCATTTTCGGCGTCGAACTGTTCGTGAAGGGTGACGACGTCTGGTTCAGCGAGGTCAGTCCGCGCCCGCACGACACCGGCATGGTGACGATGGTGACGCAGTGGCAGAACGAGTTCGAGCTGCACGCCCGCGCGATCCTCGGACTGCCCGTGGACACCACGCTGAGGACACCCGGTGCGAGCGCGGTGATCTACGGCGGGGTGGACGCCGAGGGTGTCGTCTTCGACGGGGTGGATGAGGCTTTGGCGGTGCCACGCACCGATATTCGGCTGTTCGGCAAGCCGGAGAGCTTCGTGAAACGCCGGATGGGGGTGGCATTGGCCTACGACGCCGACGTCGACGTGGCCCGCGCCAATGCCGTCGAGGCGGCGAGCCGGGTCCGCCCCACTTCTCGCTGACTCTGCGCCCATGGCGCAAAAGTGCGAGTAGCCCACGCCCTCAACGCAGAGTCAACGCGGAAAGCCGGCGCCACTCCCGCTCCACACGAGCGATGATGCTGGGACGCCGTTGGCCCGCCGCCACTCTGACGACGCTCCACCCGAGGCCGGCGATGTAGTCGTGTCGCTCGATGTCGTAGGCGAGTGCCTCCGCGTGTTGCACCCCGTCGTATTCGACGGCCAGCTTTCGGTCCTCCCACCCCATGTCCAGGTAGTACTTGGCGTAGCCGGCCGGATCGAGGACGGGAATCTGCGTGCGCGGCCGCGGAAAACCGTCCTCGGTCAGCATCAGTCGGAGCCACGTCTCTTTCGGAGACTGTGCACCGCCGTCGGCCAGCTCAAGCGCCCGCTCGAGTTGCCGCAGTCCCCTGGTATGACGATGACGTTCGGCTACCCCACGCACATCAGCCGGTGTCAGGCCGGTAGCCCGGATCAACGCGTCCAGGCGTGCGACGGCATCGCCCATCCGGCCGCGTCGACCGAGATCGAATGCGGTGCGGTGGGCCGTGGTGACCGTCATCCCGTCGAGCACCAGCACCTCGCCGTCGAGCAGGAGGTCGTGCCGGGTGATGACCTGCCGCGGCGCGCGGGCATTCGGCCAGATGAGCTCGATCGGCGCATCATCGGCAACCCAGTCGGCGCCATGCAGTGCTGACGCTGCCGCACCCGCGATCACCGATTCACGTCCGGACCACAACCACGCCGCCATGGTGCGCTGTCGCAGCGTGAGCGCGGCACGCTTGTCGGCATACACGTCGGGCAGTACGGCGCGGTAGTACTTGCGTAGCTCGTGCCGGCTGAGTGCACCTGCCGCCAATGCCTCACTACCGATGAAGGGCGCGGAGATGTCCATGACTGGACCGTGCCGACCCGAGCCGACAGGCACACGGCCGGCCGTGATCGTCGGACGCGCCCTGTGCATCGATCCGCGACTGTGGATATGTCGACTCTGCGCGGACGGCGCAAAAGTGCGAGTAGCCACCGCCCTCACCGCAGAGGCAACGAAAAAGGGCGCCCCGTGCGGGACGCCCTTTCTCTGGCCGGACTGCTAGTCGTTGTTGAAGTAGCTCAGCAGACGCAGGATCTCCAGGTACAGCCACACCAGGGTGACCATCAGACCCAGGGCGACGCCCCATGCGGCCTTCTCCGGGGCACCGGCGCGGATCATCTGATCCGCGGCGTCGAAATCGATGAGGAAGCTGAACGCCGCCAGCGCGATACACAGCAGCGAGAAGCCGATCGCGATGGCGCCACCGTCGCGCAGGCCCATGCCCGCACCGCCGCCGACACCGAACATGCCGAGCACCAGGTTCATCAGCATCAAGGCAACCACACCGAAGAGGCCGGCAACGATCATCCGGGTGAACTTCGGGGTGACGCGGATGGCACCGGTCTTGTAGACCACCAACATGCCGAAGAACACGCCGAGCGTGCCGACGATCGCCTGGGCGATCATGCCGACGCCGCCGACCGAGGCCAGGTTGGCGATGATGAAGGACACCGCACCGAGGAACAGGCCCTCCAGCGCGGCGTAGCTCAGCACGATGGCCGGATTGTCCTGCTTACGCCCGAAGGTCGCGATGAGGACGAGCGCCAGGCCACCGAGCGCACCCACCAGGGTGAACGGCGTGGCCAGAGCGAGGTTGGTGCTCACCATGTAGTAGGAGACGACGGCCACCGCGGTCAGGATCGCCAGGCTGATGCCCGTCTTGGTGACGACGTCGTCGATGGTCATCGGCCGTGCGACGCCGGCCTGCTGCTGATCGGGGTACTGGGTTGCGTAGGGCTGCGCCTGTACCTGCTGCGCACCGAAGCTTGCGGCTCCGGTACCGAACTGCGCGTATCCGCCCTGCCCCTTGGGCAGTGATCGGAATACCGGGTTGCTGCTTTCGCGCACCGTAGGTCCTCTCCTTCAGTACTGGTGGTTCGATTGACGAACACACGGTCAACGATCAACGCACCGAACAGGTTCCCACGCCCAGCCAGTGACGACTGAGAAAGTTCTCAGGAAACGTCCAGGTTGATCTTCGTGCAAACCCTACCCGTCGCACGTCACGCCGGGGCTACGAACTAGATTGCAGTCGTGGCAGAAAACGAGGACATCCTAGTAAGTGTCCGCAACGGCGTCGGGATCGTCACGCTGAACCGTCCCAAGGCGATCAATTCGCTCAACGACGTGATGGTCGCCGGCCTCCAGCAGGCGCTCACGACCTGGGAGAACGACGACTCCGTGCGGAGCGTGCTGCTCACCGGCGCCGGCGAACGCGGCCTGTGCGCCGGCGGTGACGTGGTGGCCCTGCGTCAGAGCGCCCTCGGCGACGGCTCCTTCGCACGCCAGTTCTGGTCCGACGAGTACCGGCTCAACGCCCACATCGGCCGCTACCGGAAGCCCTACGTCGCCGTCATGGACGGGATCGTGATGGGCGGCGGTGTCGGTGTCGGCGCGCACGGCAACGTCCGCGTGGTCACCGACAAGACGAAGATGGGCATGCCCGAGGTCGGTATCGGCTTCATCCCCGATGTCGGCGGCACCTACTTGCTCGCGCGCACGCCGGGATTGCTCGGCCTGCACGCCGCCCTGACCGGCGCCCCCTTCTCCGGTGCGGACGCCATCGCCCTGGGCTTCGCCGACCATTTCGTTCCGCACGAGCGGCTCCACGATTTCACCGAGGCCGTCATCACCGACGGGCACGAGGACGCACTGAACTCCTACGCCGAGGAGCCACCGCCCAGTGCACTGCTGGCCCAACGTGACTGGATCGACAGCTGCTACGCCGGTGACACCGTGGCCGATATCCTCGACGATCTGCGCGCCCATGATGAGCAGGCCGCCCGTGACGCCGCCGACTTGATCGCCACCCGCTCCCCGATCGCCCTGTCCGTGACGCTCACCGCGGTGCGACGCGCGGGGCACCTCAGGACCCTGGAAGAGGTGCTGCAGCAGGAGTTCCGGGTGTCGGTGGCCTCGGCCAAGTCGCATGATTTCGTCGAGGGCATCCGCGCCCAGCTGGTCGACAAGGACCGCAATCCGCAGTGGTCGCCGGCCACGCTCGCCGAGTGCGATGATGCGGCGATCGACGCCTACTTCGCTTCCGCCGAACCCGATCTCACGTTCTGAAGGACACTCCGATGACTGATTACCAGACCATTCTGCTGACCCGCGACGGCCGGGTGGCCACCATCACGCTGAACCGGCCCAAGGCCCTCAACGCGCTCAACAGCCAGGTCATGCACGAGGTCACCTCCGCCGCAGCCGAGCTCGACGCCGACCCCGGTGTGGGCGCGATCATCCTGACCGGCAGCGAGAAGGCGTTCGCCGCCGGCGCCGACATCAAAGAAATGGCCGACCTGTCCTTCGCCGATGTGTTCAGCCAGGACTTCTTCGCGCTGTGGGGCGCATTCGCCGCCACCCGCACCCCCACCATCGCCGCGGTCGCCGGCTACGCCCTGGGCGGTGGCTGCGAGCTGGCGATGATGTGCGATCTGCTGATCGCCGCCGATACCGCCAAATTCGGCCAGCCCGAGATCAAGTTGGGCGTGCTGCCCGGCATGGGCGGCAGCCAGCGCCTGACCCGCGCCATCGGCAAGGCCAAGGCGATGGACCTGATTCTCACCGGCCGCACCATCGACGCCGCCGAGGCCGAGCGGGCCGGCCTGGTCTCCCGGGTCGTCCCGGCCGAGCGCCTGCTCGACGAGGCGAACGCCACCGCCGCGACCATCGCCGGGATGTCGCTGTCGGCCGCCCGGATGGCCAAGGAGGCCGTCAACCGCGCCTTCGAGTCGACGCTGGCCGAGGGCCTGCTCTACGAGCGGCGGATCTTCCACTCGGCGTTCGCGACCGAGGACCAGAAGGAAGGCATGGCCGCGTTCACCGAGAAGCGCGCGGCGAACTTCACCCATCGCTAAAGTCGAGCGGTGAATGTCACCGCCACGGAACCGGACACCACCGAAGCGCCGGTCACGCGCGCCTGGTGGAGCAGGCACTACACCTTCACCGGTACCGCGGTCGGGCTGGTGTTCATCTGGCTGTCGCTGACCCCGTCGCTGTTACCGCGCGGTCCGCTGTTCCAGGGACTGGTGAGCGGCGCGGCCGGCGGTATCGGCTACGGCCTGGGGGTTTTCGGCGTCTGGTTGTTCCGCTACATGCTGTCGTGGGAGCACACGGCCAGGCCACCGAAGTGGGCCTGGCTGGCCCTGCTCGTGGTCGGCGTCATCGGGCAGATCGCGGCGATCGTCTACTTCCACGTCTGGCAGGACGACATCCGCGACCTGATGGGCGTACCCCGGCTCGGGTTCTGGGATCACCCGCTGACCGCGGTGCTGGGCATCGTGTTCCTGTTCGTGTTCGTCGAGATCGGCCAGCTGGTGGGCAGATTGGTCCGTTACCTGGTGCGCCAGCTGGAGCGGGTCGCGCCCCCGAGGGTGTCCGGCGTGGTGGCGGTGGCCCTGGTCCTCGCGCTGGCCATCGCACTGCTCAACGGCATCGTGGTCCGTTTCGCCATGAGCACCATCAACAGCACCTTCGAGAACGTCAACAACGAGGATGATCCCGACAATCCGGCCCCCACAACCGCTTTGCGCTCCGGCGGACCGCAGTCGCTGGTCAGCTGGGAGTCGCTGGGGCATCAGGGTCGCAACTTCGTGGCGGGCGGCCCGTCGGTGGCCGAGCTCACCGAGTTCAACGGCTCTCCCGCCACCGAACCGATCCGCGCCTACGCGGGGCTGAACTCCGCCGACGGCATCAAGGCCACCGCCAAGCTGGCCGCCGAGGAGTTGCGGCGCACCGGCGGGCTGGAACGCGATGTCATCGCCGTCGCCACCACCACCGGTACCGGCTGGATCAACGAGGCCGAGGCCTCCTCGCTGGAGTACATGTACAACGGCGACACCGCGATCGTGTCGATGCAGTACTCGTTCCTGCCCAGCTGGATCTCCTTCCTGGTCGACCAGGAGAACGCCCGGCAGGCCGGCCAGGCATTGTTCGAAGCCGTCGACGCGCTGGTGCGCGAGTTGCCCGAAAATGATCGACCGAAGTTGGTGGTGTTCGGCGAGAGCCTCGGCTCGTTCGGCGGCGAGGCCCCGTTCCTGGCCCTGAACAACCTCATCGCCCGCACCGACGGCGCGCTGTTCTCCGGTCCCACGTTCAAGAACACCATCTGGACCAACCTCACCATCAATCGCGATGAGGGCTCCCCGCAGTGGCTGCCCATTTTCGACAAGGGCGAGAACGTCCGGTTCTCGGCCATCGCCGCGAAAGACCTCGGCCGACCCGACGACCCATGGGGACAGCCGCGGGTGGTGTATCTGCAGCACGCCTCGGACCCGATCGCATGGTGGAACCCCGATCTGCTGTTCGCCAAACCCGACTGGCTCAAAGAGCCGCGCGGCTACGACGTCTCCCCGCGGATGGAGTGGATCCCGGTGGTGACCTTCCTGCAGGTGTCCGCGGATATGGCGGTGGCCGTCGATGTGCCCGACGGGCACGGCCACGTCTACGTGCGCGATGTCGCCAATGCCTGGGCGGCGATCCTGCAGCCCCCGGGCTGGACGCCGGAGAAGACCGAGCGGCTGCGCCCGACCCTACGTTCCGACGAGAGCAGCTGAGGTCAGTTCGTCCGGCAGCGCCTGATAGCCGCCGATGACATCGGTGGCCCGGTGCAGCCCCAGGTCGTGTAACGCGGCGGCGGCGAGGCTGGACGTAAAGCCCTGCGAGCACAGCACGATCCATTCGACGTCATCGCCGACGGCCTCGGGGATGCGGGCGTCGCTGGTGGGGTCGAGCCGCCACTCCAGGTGATTGCGCTCGATCACCAACGCACCGGGCACCTCGCCTTCGGCGGCCCGCTGCCAGCCCGGCCGGATGTCGACGAGCAGGGCGCCGCGCCGCAACGCGGCGGGCACGTCGGCGGCCTCGATCCGCTGCAACCGGGCCCGGGCGGCGTCGAGCATGACATCGATACGACTGGGCATGTGACTATTCCTCCGGAGCATCGGTGAGTTCGGTCCGGCTGCGGCGCAACGTGTTCCGCTCGGTCACCCGGTAATAGGACATCGCCGACAGCGGCGGCGAGTAGGCGTGCACGCTCAGGGTCACCGGGGCGGGGCTGCGCCGATTGCCCGCCGCGTCGCTCGCCCCTGGGGCCCACACCACATCGTGCACCCAGCCCAGCGGGAAGCCGGCCTGGTCGCCGGCCGCCAGCTCGCGGTCACGCAACCCCGTTCCGTCCCAGCGGGTCTCCCGCAAGGCTCCGGACACCACCGTCAGCGCACCCAGCGAGCCGCCGTGATCGTGCAGTTCGGTCGCTTTGCCGGGCACCCAGCTGATCAGCCAGATGTCGAGTTCGTCGTCACCGTGGAGGCGGCGGTACCAGCGCTCGTCGGTGGGCAGCCGGGCACCGGCCAACAGCCGGTCGTAGCGGCCGGACAGCACATCGTCGGCGCTGCGGTCGGTCGCGGCCAGCAGATCGGGCACGCGCAGTCGGGTCGGCGCCGAGACGGCGGGCGAAAGGGTGGGGGTGACCATGAAGGGACTCCAGGGAACGGAAACGGGTGGGTGGGTCGGCGCTCACACAGCCCGACAACAACCCCAGAACCCGGTGGTCTCCGTCATGGCCGCGAGTGTTGCATAGATTGGCGGTATGCGCCGCTACCCGATCCTCGTGACCGCTGCCGCCGCGATCGTCCTGACCGGGTGCTCGCCCAGCGCCGAGGAACCGGTGACCGGCACCACCACCACGAGCACCGCCGCCGCGGAGACCACGCCGCCGGCGCAGCCCGGTGAGGTGCCCGACGGCGCCGTGCAGGTGTCCCCGGGCGGCGTGACGACCGGTGTCGGCGCTCCGGCGGATGCCACCGAATCGGGCTATGGCCAGGCCTGTCTTGCCGCGCGGGCCTGGTTCGACCAGCAGCGGGGCACCGTCGAGGCGTACCTGCAGACGGTGCAGGCCCCCGGCGCGTCCGGTCCGGGCAGCTTCAACATCGCCTGGGCGGATTTGACCCCTGGGCAGCAGGCCGCCGTCATCATGGCCGCCTACGCCGCGGCGAACGCGGAGTGCGGCTGAGGTTCGAATCACGGCGAGGCCAAGTCCGCCCTCCCGGGCCGCCCGTGGCGGCGCGGGGTGCACCACAATGAGGGCATGCGAATCGCGCTGGCACTGGGCAGCGGGGGTGCGCGCGGTTACGCGCACATCGGGGTGATCAACGAACTGACCGAGCGGGGCTACGACATCGTCGGCGTCGCCGGGTCGTCGATGGGGGCGCTGGTGGGCGGGTTACACGCCGCCGGCAAGCTCGACGAATTCGCACAGTGGGCGGGATCGTTGACCCAACGGGCGGTGCTGCGGCTGCTGGATCCGTCGCTGACGTCACCGGGTGTGCTGCGGGCCGAGAAGATCCTCGACGCGGTGCGCGACATCCTCGGCGACGTCACCATCGAGTCGCTGCCCATCCCCTACACCTCGGTGGCCACCGATCTGATCGCCGGCAAGTCGGTGTGGCTGCAACGCGGACCGCTCGACGATGCCATCCGGGCGTCCATCGCGATCCCCGGCATCTTCACCCCGCACGTCCTCGACGGCCGGCTGTTGGCCGATGGCGGCATCCTGGACCCGCTGCCGATGGCCCCGCTGTCGGCGGTCAACGCCGACCTCACCATCGCGGTGAGCCTGTCCGGGGGCGACCCCGCGGTCCGGTTGAGTGAGCCCGAACCGCGGGTCACCACCGAGTGGCTGGGCCGGATGTGGCGCAGCACAACGGCGTTGCTGGACACCGCCACGGCCCAGCGGGTGATGGACAGTCCGGCCGCCAAGTCGGTGTTGAGCAGGTTCAGCAGTTCGCTGGACGACGCCGCCGACGTTCCCGAACCGCTGAGCGACAGCGGACTTCCCGCGCTGCCGCGGCTGGGCAGCTTCGAGATCATGAACCGCACCATCGATATCGCCCAGTCGGCGCTGGCTCGGCACACGCTGGCCACCTATCCGCCGGATCTGCTCATCGAGATCCCGCGCAACGCGTGCCGCAGTCTGGAGTACCACCGCGCCGAGGAGGTCATCGAGATCGGCCAGGAGTTGGCCGCGGCGGCCCTCGACGCGCTCGGTTAACCGGCCAGGAACGCCGCGAGGGCCGGCGCCACCCGACGCCCCTGGCCGCGTCCGGCGATCGCGGAGGGCCGCCGGCACTGCGGGTCCAGCGGGTTGCGGCCGAACGCGGCAAGCGCGTCAGCGTCGGCGAACACCGCGAACGCCGCGCCCGAGAATGCCCCGATCTCCTCGGCCGGCCCGGCGCCGAACGGCGACGGCGCGGTCTCGCCGGCGGGCACCAGCACCACCGCTGCCGCGCAGTCCGCGGCGGCCGCCATGTTGACGGTGCTGCCCACCCCGCCGTCCATGAAGGTGCGGTCCCCGATGGTGACCGCCGGCCAGGCGCCCGGGACCGCGCAACTGGCGGCGACCGCGTCGACCAGTGCGACGCCCGAATCGGCGGTGAAGACCACCAGTTCAGCAGTCGCGGTGTCGGTGGCGGTGATCCGCAGATCCCGGTCCGGCCAGTCGTGCGACGGCAACCGGTGCGCGATCACCTCGCGGCGCACCCGCTCGGGAACGGTGTCGGCGGCCAGCGCGATCCCGCCGATACGACGCAGCCGCTCCAGGGTGCTGCCGGGGGCACCGAGCGCACCGATGAACACCTCGGTGAGCTCGTCGATGGTGACCCCGGGGTCGATCTCGTGGGACTCCTCGGCAAGCTGGCGCGCATACAGCTCGGCCGGGGATGCGCCACCGCCGAGTTGGGCCGCCACCGCCGAGCCGGCCGAGGTGCCCAGCAGGACATCGGCATTCAGCAGCCTCTCGGCGATCTGTGGCGCCACGTCGGCGATCCCGGTCAGCACACCTGTCTCCCAGGCGATACCCGCCAGGCCCCCGCCACCCAGAATCAGTGCACGTGTCATGGTCAGCCAGTGTGCCAGCACGCGCCGATCCGATGATTGCCCGACCGCCGGCGGCCCTGACTATCTCAGCTCGGGCGCGGCCTTCGCGCTGAGCAGCGGCAGATCCAGATAGGTCGCGATACCGGGCGGTGCGGCACAGACCGCCGGGATGGAGTTGACACAGTGCGCCGCAGTCGCGACGACGCCGGGCTCCGGACCCTCCTCGCCCACCTCACCTTGAAAACCTTTGATCGACACCGTGAAATCGGGATTGCCGCGCACCTCCATCTCATAGCGCTGCCCCTCGGGCCCGAAATCCCATGCCGGGGCCAGGTTCTCCTCCCCCATCAGCCAATTGACCGTCACCCGCACCACCACCCGGTCACCGACGACAGCCTCCCAATGGAACTTGCGGGCCGCCACCTGACCCGGTTCGATGATGCCGATCGGTGAGTCGATGGGCGCGGTTGCCACGGCGATCTCCTGTCGGGCAACAATTTTCGGATCGGCGTTGAACCCGAACTCGTCGACGCACATCCGCACGGCCTGGATGAACCCGCCGTCGAGCAGTTTCTGCATCGGTCCGGACAACGCCTTGTCCGGGGTGTCACCGAACCCCATGACGTGGCGGACCACGTCGGGGGCGTGGTAGGTGCGCAGGTCGGAGAACTCCTCGGCCCGGACGAAGGTCACCCCGGTGGACATCGCCGAGAACAGCAGCGGGAACTTCTCGCTGATCCCGCCGGGGGCGATGCCGGTGCCGTGCAGCGTTGCATTGCCGGCCAGGCCGGCCTCGCGCAGCGCTGCGCCCTGTTTCTCGCCCGGATAGACCCAGCCGACCGGGGTGACGACGTTCTTTCCCGACCGCAGCAGGGCGGCCACCTCGTCGGGGTTGGGCATCAGCGGCGCGTAGACGACTGCGTCCGCGTCGAGCGCCAGAATCTCCTCGACGCTGGTGGTCGCGGCGACTCCCAGCGCTTCGCCGCCGATGAGTTCGCCGACGTCGCGCCCGTGCTTGGCCGGCGAATGCACCCAGCAACCGACCAATTCCAGGTCGGGATGCTCGAGCACACCCTTGATCGCGGCGACACCGACGCCGCCCGTGGCCCACTGCACAACCCGCAATGCCATGACTCGCCCTTTCGCAAAACTAGAACACGTTCTACCACTGCCGGGGTGGTGTGCGTGGGCATCCGGGCACAATGGTGAGCCATGAAAGGCGGACGTCGGTGAGCGGTGGCGCGGACTTCGGGGTGCTCGGCCCGCTGCAGTTGTGCATCAACGGTGCGCCGGTGGCGCTGGGGACACCCAAGCAGCGCGCCGTGCTGGCCATGCTGGTGATGAGCCGCAATCGTCCGGTCAGCAGCGACGCCCTGGTCGGTGCGGCGTGGGAGCAGTTCCCGCCGCCCGAGCCCAAGGCCAGTCTGCATGCCTACATCTCCAATCTGCGCAAGCTGATCAGTGGTGGCGGTGCCGATGGCCGGATGATCCTGGCCAGCGCCCCACCGGGCTACCGGCTCACCGTGACCGATGACGGCTGCGATCTCGGTCGCTTCGTGACGGCCAAGAATGCCGGCGTGCAGGCCGCCGCGGCCAACCAGTTCGAACAGGCCAGCAGCCACCTGGCCGCAGCGCTGGCGCAGTGGCGCGGACCGGTACTCGACGACCTGCGCGATTTCGAGTTCGTCGGCCCGTTCGCGACCGCCCTCGTCGAGGACAAAGTCGTCGCGCACACCGCGCACGCCGAGGCCGAGATCGCCTGCAACCGAGGCCATGCCGTCATCGGGACGCTGGAATCACTGGTCACCCAGTATCCCTACCGCGAACCGCTGTGGGCACAACTGATCACCGCCTACTACGTCAGCGAGCGGCAATCCGACGCGCTGGAGGCCTACCAGCGCCTGCGCCGCACCCTGGCCGAGGATCTCGGCATCGACCCCGGCCCGACGGTGCGCGCACTGTCCGAACGCATCCTGCGCCAGGAACCGATCAACACCCGGCAGGCCGCGCGCACCACGGCCGTGCACAAGATCAACATCGACATGCGCACCGCGACGGGCGCACAGTCGGCCCCCGCGCAGATGCGGTCGGCCTCCGGACGGATCTACCCACTGCTGTCGGCGGCCACCCGGATCGGGCGTCTCCCCGACAACGACATCGTGCTCGACGACGTGAGCGTCAGCCGCCACCACGCGGTCATCGTCGACACCGGCACCAGTTATGTCATCACCGACCTGCGCTCGGCCAACGGAATCGAGGTGGCCGGGCAGCGAATCCGCGGCACCGCGACCCTCACCAGCGGTGACCGAGTCCGGGTGTGCGACCACGAATTCGTGTTCGAGATCGTGGCGGCCCGCTGAGCTTGCGGGGTGCGCGTTCTGCGGAACCGATAATGTGATGGGCCGACACACCGAGTGGGAGCAGAAAAATGACCGGGCCGACGTCACGTGAGGGTACGGATTTCGGTCGTTATCGACTGCGCAGGCTGATCGGGCGCGGCGGCATGGGCGAAGTCTACGAAGCCGAGGACACCGAAAAGGACCGCATCGTCGCGCTGAAGTTGCTGCCCGAGGGGGTGTCTCACGACCCGGTGTTCCGCAAGCGCCTTCAGCGCGAGGCGCATTCGGCCGGACGCCTGCAGGAACCCCATGTGGTGCCGATCCACGACTACGGCGAGATCGACGGAGTGCTCTACGTCGACATGCGCATGATCAACGGGGCCGATCTGCGCAAGATCCTCAGGAGCCACGGCCCGATGACGCCGGCGCGCGCGGTCGCCATCGTCAGGCAGATCGCCTCGGCGCTTGATGCCGCCCACGAGAGCGGCATCATGCACCGCGACGTCAAACCCGAGAACATCCTGATCACCCGGGACGATTTCGCCTACCTGGTCGACTTCGGTATCGCCAATGCCGCCAGCGACGAGAAGCTGACCGAGATGGGCACCGCGGTGGGCACTTACGCGTACATGGCGCCGGAACGGTTCACCAGTGACGAGGTGACCTACCGCGCCGATGTGTACGCGCTGACCTGTGTGCTGCACGAATGCCTCACTGGCTCTCAGCCGTATCCGGGCGACAGCGTCAGCATGGTGATCACCGCGCACCTGATGCAGCCGATCCCGGCCCCGAGCCACACCCGGCCCGGGATCCCGCCCGCGTTCGACGCTGTCGTCTCGCGCGGGATGGCCAAAAAGCCGCAGGACCGATTCGCCAGCGCCGGGGCGTTGGCCGCGGCCGCCACCGACGCCCTCAGCGTGCGGGACCAGAACCAGGCCGCGCACATCGTGCAACGCGGTGCGGCAGCGACCATGCCGGGCCCGCAGTTCACCACCCCACCGCCGTTCGGGGCCACCCCGCCGCCGTCGGTGCCACCGCCTCCCGGGCCCGGTGCCCCGTTCCAGGCCGCATCGGGTGCCGCGTCGGGCCCGCAGTGGCACACCCCACCCCAGGCCCGCCCGCCGCAGCCGCCCAAGAAGAAGACCCCGTGGCTACCCATCGCGGCCGCCGCGGGTGTGTTGGCCCTGGTGCTGGCCGCCGTCGGGATCTTCGTCATGGTCAAGCCGGACCAGGACACCGGCGCCGCGCCGACGACGAGCACCACCTCGACCCGGACCAGCGAGCGAGCCACCCGCACCAGCCATGCCCCCGATCCGGCGACCCTGCAGGAACGCCTCTTCGGCATGCTGCCGCAGGGATACGACCCTGGGGTCTGCCAGCCGGTGGACCCCCCGGTACCGGGTGCGCTGGCGACGGTGGACTGCGGACCGTCGAGCCTGCCCGGTGGACCGGTGTCGGCCAGGTACTCCACGTTCCCCGACCAGGGGGCACTGCGGGCCAACTTCGACGAGGCGATCGGTGAGACCGCCGAGCTGATGCCCTGCCCGAACAGCACCGCCGACTCCCCCACCACCTGGCATTACACCGATACCCCGCAGAAGGCCGAGGGGTCGATCGCCTGCGGCACCTACAACGACGGGCCGGACCTCACCTGGACCAAGAACGACGACCTGCTGCTCGGCAATGCGCAGAGCCCGAACATGGATGAGCTGCACCAGTGGTGGCTGGCCTACGGCTGAGGGCCGCACCAAGCGCGTCCCAAGAATCCGCCAAGACCGTCGTTGGACCCTGATGTCACGCCCGGATCAGACCGGGCCTGACGATCACAGGGGAGAAACGATGTTCGCAGCACAGCGCCTGGTCCAGTCGGCCGGTCTCGCCCTGGTCGCCGGCACCATCGGCCTGGCCGCGGGATCGCTGGGGACCGGCACCGCGAGCGCGATCACCTCGGCCGACGATGCGGCGTTCCTGTCCGATATCCGCTACGAGGGCATCGCCTACGAGTCTGCCGTCGAGGTCATCGCCAACGCGCACGAAGTGTGCACCGAGCTGAACTCCGGTGTCGAGGCCACCGATATCGGTCTGGACATCCTGGAACACACCGACCTGAACACCCGCCAGGCCGCGGCGTTCATCGTCATGTCGATCGGCTACTACTGCCCGCAACACACCGGCGCGTTCGGCTGAGGGCGCGCGGGTTATGTTGAGCCTCTACCGCAGCGCAGCGAAAGGGGCAGGACATGCCGAACCGGGTATTCGTCGTCGGAGTGGGTATGACGAAATTCGAGAAGCCGGGCCGGCGTGAGGGCTGGGATTACCCGCAGATGGCCAACGAGTCGGGCACCAAGGCACTCGCCGACGCCGGTATCGAATACCGGCAGGTTCAGCAGGGCTACGTCGGATACTGTTCCGGTGATTCCACCTCGGGCCAGCGCGCGCTCTACGAGCTCGGCATGACCGGGATCCCGATCGTCAACGTCAACAACAACTGTTCCACCGGGTCCACGGCGCTCTATCTTGCCGCGCAGTCGATCCGGGGCGGCCTGGCCGACTGCGTGATCGCGCTGGGCTTCGAGAAGATGCAGCCGGGCTCGCTCGGCGGGGGCGCCGATGACCGCGAGTCACCGCTGGGCAGGCATGTGAAGGCGCTGGCCGAGATCGACGAGTTCGCCTTCCCGGTGGCGCCCTGGATGTTCGGTGCGGCGGGTCGCGAGCACATGAAGAAATACGGCACCACCGCAGAACATTTCGCGAAGATCGGCTACAAGAACCACAAGCATTCGGTGAACAATCCGTACGCGCAGTTCCAGGACGAGTACACCCTCGACGACATCCTGGGCGCCAAGATGATCTCCGACCCGCTGACCAAACTGCAGTGCTCGCCGACCTCGGACGGGTCCGGTGCGGCGATCGTGGTCAGCGAGGCCTTCGTGGACAAGCACGGGCTGGCCGAGCAGGCCGTCGAGATCGTCGGCCAGGCGATGACCACCGACTTCGAGTCCACCTTCGACGGCAGCGCCGCCAACATCATCGGCTACGACATGAATGTTCAGGCCGCACAACAGGTTTACACGCAGTCCGGACTGGGCCCCGAGGACTTCCAGGTGATCGAGCTGCACGACTGCTTCTCCGCCAACGAGCTGCTGCTCTACGAGGCGCTGGGTCTGTGCGGCCCGGGTGAAGCCCCGGCCCTGATCGACAACGAGGACACCACCTACGGCGGACGCTGGGTGGTCAACCCGTCCGGCGGGCTGATCTCCAAGGGCCATCCACTCGGCGCGACGGGCCTGGCCCAGTGCGCCGAGCTGACCTGGCAGCTGCGCGGTACCGCCGACAAGCGGCAGGTCGACAATGTCAGTGCCGCGCTGCAGCACAACATCGGACTCGGCGGCGCGGCCGTCGTCACGGCCTACCAGCGCGCCGACCGCTAGCCCTCCCCTCGCGATTTGTGGAGTTTTAGCCGGAATGGTTCCGGCTAAAACTCCACAAATCGCAGGGTTTAGCGCTTGGCGAAGATGGTTCGGTGCCAGTCTTTCTCGGCCACCCCGGTGATATCGCTCATCACATGCTTGATGGTCAGATACTCCTCGAAGGAGTAGTCGCTCATATCCTTGCCGAAGCCCGAGGCCCCGACCCCGCCGTGCGGCATCTCGGAGATGATCGGGATGTGGTCGTTGATCCACACACAACCGGCATCGATCTCCCGGGAGGCCCGCTGCGCGCGGTAGACGTCGCGGGTCCACGCCGAGGCCGCCAGGCCGTAGACGGTGTCATTGGCTTGACGCAGCGCGTCGTCATCGTCGGTGAAGGAGCGCACGGTGAGCACCGGACCGAACACCTCGTCGCGGTAGATCTCGGAATCCTCTGCCACGTCGGCGATCAACGTCGGCCGGTAGAACGCACCCGGCAGGTCCGGGCTGACACCCCCGGTGACGATCCGACCACCCTGCTCCGGGGCGCGAGACACCATGGCCGCCACCTTCTCCCGATGCGCGAAGGAGCTCAGCGGCCCCAGATCGGTGTCCGGATCGTGCGGATCCCCGACGACGATCTTGCCCATCACCTCACCGACACCGGCGACGAAGTCGTCGTAGAGGTCGCGCGCCACGATGGCCCGGGTGGCGGCCGTACAGTCCTGGCCCGAGTTGATCAGGGCGCCGGCGACCGCGCCCTGGATGGCGGCGTCCAGATCGGCGTCCTCGAACACCACGAAGGGCGCCTTGCCGCCGAGTTCCAGTTGGGTGCGGTGACCGTGCACGGCGGCGGCCGCCATCACCTTGCGGCCCACCCCGGTCGAGCCGGTGAACGTGACGACGTCGACATCGCGGTGCCCGGCCAGTGCCGTACCGACATCGGCGCCGGAGCCGGTGACGACATTGAGCACCCCGTCGGGCAGACCGGCAGCCGTGGCCACCCGGGCCAAGGTCAGGGTGGTCAGCGGGGTGATCTCGGCCGGTTTGATGACCACGGCGCAACCGGCGGCCAGCGCCGGGATGACCTTCCACACCGCCATCTGCAGCGGGTAGTTCCATGGCGTGATCGTCGCGACGACGCCCACCGCGCCACGCCGGATGCTGGAGGTGTGATCGGCGGAGTACTCGGCGCTGGCCTTGCCCTCCAGATGCCTTGCCGCGCCCGCAAAGAACAACACGTTGTCGATGCTGCCCGGCACGTCGAATTCGGTGGCCAGCCGCACCGGCTTACCGCACTGGGCCACCTCCTCGGCAATGAAGGTGTCGGCTTCGGCGGCCATCAACTCGGCCAGTTCGAACAGCACCCCGGCCCGATCGGCGGGGGTTGCGGCGGCCCATCCCGGCTGGGCGGCACGCGCGGCTGCCACCGCGGCATCGACATCGGCGGGGGTCGCCAACGCGTAGGTCGCCACCACCGCACCGGTGGCGGGGTTGATGACCTCGAAGGGCGCACCGCCGGTCGGCACGGCGGCTCCGTTGATCCAGCTGCCGGGAATATGGGTTGCACTCACAGAGCTCAAGCCTACGCATTACGACAATCTGCGGCATGTCGAACGGCTGATTTCATGGAATTAGTTGCTTGTAACGACGGATTCCGTGCACAATCGTGACATGTCGAACCCGGATTCCCAGCCCGGCGCGTCCGCTGTGTCCCTGCGAATCAGCCACTCCCGCCCCGGCGCCGCATTCCAGCTCGACGAGCTCTCGAAGGCCATCATCGAGAAGCTGCAGGCCGACGGCCGACGCTCCTACGCCGGAATCGGCAAGGCCGTAGGTCTATCCGAGGCCGCCGTGCGCCAGCGGGTGCAACGCATGGTCGACGCCGGGGTCATGCAGATCGTGGCCGTCACCGACCCCATGCAACTCGGTTTCGCCCGCCAAGCCATGATCGGCATCCGCTGCACCGGCGACACCACCAAGGTCGCCGAGAAGCTGGCCGCACTGGAGTCGGTGGACTATGTGGTGCTCACCGCCGGGACGTTCGACGCCATCGTCGAGGTCGTCTGCGAGGACGACGGCGACCTCCTCGACCTGCTCAACACCAAAATCCGCGCCGTGCCAGGAGTGATAGCCACCGAAACCCTCGTCTATCTCAAACTCGTTAAACAGCAATACAATTGGGGCACACGATGACCATCGTTTCTGAAACCGACCAGACCACGACAGGCGATCTGGCAGCAAAAGCCAACCGGCACCTGTGGGGGCATTTCGCCCGCCACGGCAAGGGCATCACCCCGCCGATCATCACCCGCGGCGAGGGCACCCGAATCTTCGACGACAAGGGCAACAGCTATATCGACGGCCTGAGCGGGCTGTTCGTGGTCCAGGTCGGGCACGGCCGTGAAGAACTGGCCGCGGCGGCGGCCAGACAGGCCGAGCAGCTGGCGTTCTTCCCACTGTGGTCCTATGCCACGCCCTCGGCGATCGAATTGGCCGAGCGCGTGGCCAATTACGCGCCGGGCGACCTGAACCGGGTGTTCTTCACCACCGGTGGCGGCGAGGCCGTGGAGAGCGCCTGGAAGCTGGCCAAGCAGTTCTTCAAATTGACCGGCAAGCCGGGCAAGTACAAGGTGATTTCGCGGTCCATCGCCTATCACGGAACCCCGCAGGGCGCCCTGGCGATCACCGGGATCCCGGCGTTCAAGGCACCTTTCGACCCGCCGACGCCCGGCGGTTTCCGGGTACCCAACACGAATTTCTACCGGGCTCCCGAGCAGTTCAGCACCGACCCCAAGGCCTGGGGCCGCTACTGCGCCGACCGGATCGCCGAGGCCATCGAGTACGAGGGCCCCGACACCGTCGCCGCGGTCTTCCTGGAGCCCGTGCAGAACGCCGGCGGCTGCTTCCCGCCGCCGCCCGGGTATTTCGAGCGGGTCCGCGAGATCTGTGACGAGTACGACGTGCTGCTGGTCTCCGACGAGGTGATCTGCGCCTACGGCCGCATCGGTTCGATGTTCGCCTGCGACGATTTCGGTTACGTACCCGACATCATCACCAGCGCAAAGGGTTTGACGTCGGGCTACTCACCGCTCGGCGCCATGATCGCCAGCGACCGGCTGTTCGAGCCGTTCAACGACGGTTCCACCGTGTTCGGGCACGGCTATACCTTCGGCGGGCACCCGGTGTCCTCGGCGGTCGCGCTGGCCAACCTGGACATCTTCGAGCGTGAGGGCATCAACGCCCACGTCAAGCAGAATGCCCCGGTTTTCCGGGCCACCCTGGAGAAGCTCTACGACCTGCCGATTGTCGGCGACGTCCGCGGCGAGGGCTTCTTCTACGGGATCGAACTGGTCAAGGACAAGGCGACCAAGGAGACGTTCAACGACGAGGAGTCCGAGCGCCTGCTGCGCGGATATCTGACGCCGGCACTGTGGGAGGCCGGGCTGTACTGCCGCGCCGATGACCGTGGCGACCCGGTGGTGCAGCTGGCTCCGCCGCTGATCAGCGGGCAGGCCGAGTTCGACGCCATCTACGACATCCTGCACAACGTGCTGTCCGAGGCCGGCCGCCGACTCTGAGAACACAACCTCAGTAACCACACAAGTCACATCAGCCACAGCGTGGCGACCCGGGAATCGGCTTGCGGTCTCCTAGTCTGCACAGACGATGGCTTCCTTCGTTTCGTTACGCCGAGTGGCTTGTGTGGTCACCGCGGCCTTGATGCTGACCGGCCCCGGGCTCCTCGCAGCGCCGGCCGCCGGCGCGGATCCGGGTGCGGACCCCTGCCCGTACCGGGTGAGCACGCCGCCGGCGGTCGATGACTCCGAAGTGCCCAAGGCCGGACCGCCGCCACAGCCGCTGCCGGTGCCCGCCACCGCACTCGGCGGGGACGCGCTCAGTGGGTGCGGAGTCATCACGGCGCCGGACACTCCGCCGGTGCCCGGTGACGTGTCGGCCGAGGCGTGGCTGGTCGCCGATCTGGATACCGGCGACATCATCGCCGCCAGGGATCCGCACGGTCGGCACCGCCCCGCCAGCGTCATCAAGGTTCTGGTCGCCATGCAGTCGATCCAGGAGCTGCCGATCAACCGCGTGGTGACCGGCAGCGAGGCCGACGAGAACGCCGAGGGCAGCAGCGTCGGTGTGAAGAACGGCGAGCGCTACACCGTCAGCGATCTGCTGCACGGCCTACTGATGGTGTCCGGCAACGACGCCGCCCACGCGCTGGCCGCCCAGCTCGGCGGAATGGACACCGCCCTGCAGAAGATCAACAACCTGGCCCGCAAGCTCGGCGCCCGCGACACCCGCGCCGCGACACCGTCGGGTCTGGACGGGCCGGGGATGAGCACCTCGGCCTACGACATCGGCCTGTTCTACCGATACGCCTTCCAGAACGACACGTTCGCGAAGATCGTGGCCACCCAGAAGTACAACTGGCCCACCTACGAGCTGGAGAACGACGTCAAGCTGCTGGCCAACTACCCGGGCGCGCTCGGCGGCAAGACCGGGTACACCGACGACGCCGGGCAGACCTTCGTCGGCGCCGCGGAGCGGGACGGCCGTCGACTGGTGGCGGTCCTGCTCAAGGGCACCCGGGTGCCGATCGCGCCGTGGGAACAGGCCGCCCGGCTACTCGACTACGGTTTCGCGACACCGCCGGGCACCAAGGTCGGCACGCTCATCGAACCCGACCCGTCCCTGAACGCCCCAGAACCCAAGGCCGCACCGGATCCGACGGCGGTGGCCGCCACCGCGCTCCCGAGCGCCGATGCCCTGCCGGTGCGCGTCGGCGTCGGCTTCGTCGGCGTCATCATCGTCCTCGCCCTCATCATGGCCGCGCGGTCGATGAACCGTCAGCGCGCCTGAGCCGCCCAGCGCCCCAGCAACGCGGCCGCGCCGTCGCCCAGCTGCGCGACGAGTTCGCCGGCGCCGGGCTGAGCGCTCAGCTGGCCAACACCCTGTCCGGCGTTCACCGGGGATCCGCGCAGTACCCGCTCCGGAATGCCGGGCGGCCAACGGTATCCGGCTGCGATGTCGTGCTCTGACGTCAGTTCTGTCGCCGATCCGGCGAGCAGTTCGGCACGGGCCTCGGGCGTGGTCAGGGCCTCGTGGCAGGCGGCGAACAGCGTGCCCACCCAGGCACCGGAGGCGCCGGCCGCCAGCACCGCCGCCACCCCGCGCGGCGACGCGATGCCACCGGCGGCCAGCACCGGGACGTCGACCGCATCGAGCACGCCGGTCAGCAGCGGCAGGGTGCCCATCACGGGTTTCCCGTGACCGCCGCCCTCCGCGCCGCGGGCCACCACGACGTCCACCCCGGCCTCGACTGCGCGGACGGCGTCCTCGACGGTCGCGACCTGTGTCGCGACGCTCACTCCGGCGGCACGCGCGTCCTGCACCCACCCCCAGTCGTCCCCGAAACTCACCGACAGCAGTGCCGGCCGGGCGGCCAGCGCCACCTCCAACAGGTCGGGCCGCTCGCTCATCACCCAGTGCACCAACCCGATCCCGAACGGCCGACCGGTGTCACCGAGTTCGGCGAGTTCGTGGCGCAGCGCCTCGCCGGTCGCGGCCGAGCCCATACCGATCATGCCCAGCCCACCGGCGCGCGAGACCGCGGCCGCGAGCCGCCCGCCGGCGGCGCCACCCATCGGGGCGTTCACCACGGGCACCCGGATTCCCACCGACGCACACCAGGGAGTCACCAGAGCCACCCGTGGCACGCTACCCACAGGTCAGCGCCGCGCGCGCAGCAGCCGGGACAGCCCGAGCGCGCCGAGCGCACCGGCGGCGAAACTTGCGGCCGCGCCGGATATCCCGATGCCCTCACGGACCTCGATCCGCGGGCTGATCCGGACCGGGCCGGGCGGCTCGATCGGCATCGCGGCCAGGTTCTCCGGTGCGGTCGCCGCCCAGGCCGTCGCGAACAGGATCAGTCGGGCGGTGATGTAGGCGAACACCATCAGGCCCAGCACCGGACCGAAGGTCGCCCCGGCCGGTCCGGTCACCACCGAGCGCAGATAGATGGAGGCCACCTGCTTGAAGACCTCGAATCCCACGGCCGCGAGCAACCCGGCGCGCAGTGAGCTGCGGAAGCTGACCGACTCGCGCGGCAGCCGGGCGATGATCCAGGTGAACAGCAGCCACGAGATCACGAGTGAGAACGCCCAGGACGCCACCTGCAGTCCGACGCTGAGACCCGGGACATCCTGCAGCCCGAACCAACTCAGCACCGTCGTCATCGGTGACTCTTTGCTCAGTGCGGTCAGGCCGATGGTCAGCACCAGCGCCACGAACGCCGAGACCAGTGCCAGCAGATCCGACAGCTTGGTCGCCACGAATCCGCCGGGCTCGTGCCGCTGCTCCCACATCTGGCTCAGCGCTTCACGCAGGTTGGCCATCCAGCCAAGGCCGGCCCACGCCGCGGTGAACAGCCCGATGACACCGACCGTGCCGCGCGAGTCGATCGCCGAATCCATCAACTCCACGAGTTGGGTCCCGAGGTCGCCCGAGACGCTGGAGCGGATGCGCTCCTCGACCTCTGTCATCAGATCGGGCTGGTTGGCCAGCACGAACCCGCCGATGGAGAACCCGACCATGAGCAGCGGGAACAACGCGAAGATGGTGAAGTACGTGATGCCGGCGGCATAGAAGTCGCCCTTGCAGGCGTTGTACCGGTCCTGCGCCACCATGATGCGGTTGAACCAGGCGAATCGGAGGCGCAACCGATCCATCACACCTGGTGCGTCCGGCTCGGACGGGGCTGTCGATACCGCTTCGCGGTCGGCCATCGGTGATCCCTTTCCGGGCTGTCAACGTGTCGGCGACAAGAATCCCATTCGGTCATATACCCGCTGCAGCGTCGCTGAAGCCACCCGGTCGGCGCGCGCGGCCCCGGTGGCCAGCACCGCCTGCAGTTCGGTCGGGTCATCGAGCAGTTCGTCGACACGTGCCTTGATCGGCGTGACGAAATCGACCACGGCATCCGCGGTTTCGGTCTTGAGATCGCCGTACCCGCGTCCGGCGTAACCGGCCACCAAGGTGTCGATATCGGTACCGGTGACTGCGGACTGGATGGTCAGCAGGTTGGACACCCCCGGCTTGGCCTCCCGGTCGAAGCGGATCTCACGCTCACTGTCGGTGACGGCCGACCGGATCTTCTTGGCGGTCTTCTTCGGATCCTCCAGCAGGCTGATCAACCCGGCGTCACTGGTGGCGGACTTGCTCATCTTGGCCGTCGGGTCCTGCAGGTCGTAGATCTTGGCCGTCGCCTTGGGGATGATCGCCTCGGGGACGACGAAGGTTCCAGGGAGACCGGCGTTGACCCGCTCGGCCAGGTCCCGGCTCAGTTCCAGGTGCTGGCGCTGGTCCTCGCCCACCGGGACCAGGTCGGTGTCATAGAGCAGGATGTCGGCGGCCATCAGCACCGGGTAGGTGAACAGTCCGACGGTGGTCGCCTCGGCGCCCTGCTTCTGCGACTTGTCCTTGAACTGGGTCATCCGCGACGCCTGCCCGAAGCCGGTGAAACATCCGAGCACCCATGCCAGTTGCGTGTGGGCGGGCACGTGGCTCTGGACGAAGATGGTCGCCTTCGCCGGATCGACCCCCAGCGCGAGGTACTGCGCGGCGGTCACCAGGGTGCGTTTCCGCAACACCTGCGGGTCCTGCGGGACGGTGATGGCGTGCAGATCCACCACGCAGAAATACGCGTCGTAGTCGTTTTGCAGGCTGACCCACTGGTTGACCGCACCGAGCGCGTTGCCGAGATGCAGGGAATCCGAGGTGGGCTGTGCGCCGGAAAACACGACCTGGCGGCCGGCGCTGCGGGAGTCACTCATGATGACTCGATTTTGTCATGCGTGCATTCTTCAGCGCGGCCGCTATCGTTTACGCAGTCGTCAAATAGCCGGAGGCGTCGTGTCCCGTTTGCCAGTTCTGTCGCTGATCCTTATCGTCGGCATCGTGATGAGCACCCAAATCGCCTACGCCGCACCACAATCGGACTCACGTGCGGTGGTGATCGTGTCGGGCGGAAACGCCACCAGCCCGTTCACCACCCCCACTGCGGCCTGCGCATCGGGGTTGGCGGCGGGCAACACCGACACCGCCCTGCGCAGCTACCTGCTCGAGCACGGCCACACCGTCTACACCTCCCCGGCGATGGCCGGTCGCGGCCCGGTCCTCGATCAAGACGGTTTCGGCGCCTTCGGGGACTGTCCGATCACCTTGCCGGAGAACATGACCGTCAACTCGACCGGCAGCATCGACACCGCGGGCGAACACCTGGCCCGCTTCTTCGACCACTTGCACACCGCCTACGGGGTGGACGAGATCGACATCGTCGGCCACTCCATGGGCGGGCTGTATTCACGCGCGGCGATCCGGGTGCTGCAGGGCCTGGACTCCCCGATCCGGATCCGGTCGCTGACCACCCTGGGCACCCCGTGGCAGGGGTCCTACCTGTCCGACTATGCCAACGACATCCTCGGCAAAAACGATTGCCTCGGAGACGCCTTCTGCGCAGCGGCGATGGACGATATGAAAGCCGAGGTCCAGCGACTGATGGCCGGATCGGGGCGCGAGGTGAACCAGGCCTACCTGATGGGTCCGGACGGCTGGAACGAATATCAGGCCGGTGTGCTCGACGGGATCCCGGTCACCCTGATCGGCGGCAACCGCTTCACCGCGCCGGCAGGCTCGGCGGCACCGAACCCGGCCGTGTGGCCCAACGACGGCCTCGTCGCAACCTCCAGCGCGCTGGCCACCGACATCAGTGACCGGGTGCTGCCACACCGGCGCTGCCTCACCTTCGACGACACCCACAGCATCTTCGTCTCCGACCTGGCCGGGCTTCCCTGGGAGACCGGTATGACCTGGGATCCGCGGGTGCTGGAGGCGGTGCGCGCCGCCATCGACGGTGCCGACGGAGCGCTGCGGGCCTCCCCCGGCGCACCGTGCCCGGTCAGCTGAACTCGACGGTCACCGGGGCGTGATCGGACCAGCGCAACGCGTACAGCTCGGCGCGCTCCACCCGCGCCGACACCGCGCGGGCGGCGAGGCCGGGCGTGGCCAGGTGGTAGTCGATGCGCCAGCCCGCGTCGTTGTCGAAGGCCTTGCCGCGCCACGACCACCAGCTGTACGGGCCGGCCACATCCGGGTGTAGCCGGCGCACCACGTCGACCCAGCCGGCGTCCAGCAGGCCGGTCACCCACTGTCGCTCGGCGGGCAGGAACCCGGCTTTCTTGACATTGGCCTTCCAGGCCTTGATATCGCTCTCGGTGTGCGCGATGTTCCAGTCACCGCACAGCACCGCGTCGCCGCCGCGCGCGAGCATCTCGGCCATCCGCTTCTCGACCGCGGCCATGAAGCGTTCCTTTTCCAGCTGGCGTTCCGTCTCGGCCTCACCCGTGGGCAGGTACACGCTGGCCACCGTCGCACCCGCGGTGTCCACCTCGATGTAGCGACCGTGCTCGGCGAACTCCTCGGCTCCGGAGCCGATGCGCACCGCGTCGAACGGGGTGCGGGACAGCACCGCAACGCCGTTGCGGCCCTTGACATGCGGCTCGGCCGCGGCCAGATGCCAGCCGTCGGCCAGGGCCGGCGCGAGTGCCTCGGCGAGCTGTTCGTCGTCGGCGCGGGTCTCCTGCAGGCAGACGACGTCGGCCGGGCTGGTCTTCAGCCACGGCAGCAGCCCGAGGTTCTCGGCGGATCGTTGTTTGACCGCTGCGCGGATGCCGTTGACATTGACGGTGGTGACGATCACGGTGGACGACCCTAGTGGACCCGTATGACAAGCGAGCCTTGCGGTACCGGCGGTACCGCCATACTGTCGGGCACCATGACCCAGTACGCACCCATTCACCGCGGATCGGGTGAACCGATACTCATGCTGCACCCGTTCCTGTGCTCGCAGAACGTCTGGCGCACCGTGGCCGGCCAACTCAGCGACACCGGGCGCTTCGAGGTGCTCGCACCCACCATGATCGGCCACCACGGCGGCGCCCGCGCCGGAACCTGGCTGTTGGACACCGCCGCGCTGGTCGACGACATCGAGCGCCGGATGGATCAGATCGGCTGGGACACAGCCCATATCGTGGGCAATTCGCTGGGCGGGTGGGTCGCCTTCGAACTGGAACGTCGCGGGCGCTCCCGCACCCTGACCGCCATCGCACCGGCCGGCGGATGGCGTCAGCACTCGCTCACCAAGTACGAAACCGTGCTCAAATTCCTGCTCGGTGGCCCGGCGCTGATCGCCGCCCGGCTGCTCGGCCCGCGCATTCTGGACCTTCCATTCGGGACGCGCATCGCCACCTTGCCGGTCAGCGGACCGGCCGACGGCCCCAGCCGCGCGGACCTGGTCGCCCTCGTCGAGGACGCCACCCACTGCACCGCCTATGTGCAGCTGCTCGTCAAGACGCTGCGGCTGCCCGGCCTGCTGGAGTTGGCCGGTGTCGGCGTCCCCACCCATTTGGTGCTGTGTGAGAAGGACCGGGTGTTCCCGTCCCCGCGCGGGACCAGGTACTTCATCGAGAACCTGCCGACCGAGGCCACGGTGACCCGGTTACCGGGCGTCGGCCACATTCCGATGCTGGAAGCCCCCGGACTGGTCACCGAGCTGATCGCCGAGTTCGTCGACCGGCACACCGAACCCGAGCGCGAGCGCGAGCTCGGTACCTGAGCGCGGCGCTCAGCCGTTGGCGGCCTCCAGCGTGGCGTTGAACGTCTTGGACGGCCGCATCACCGCAGCCGTCTTCTCCGGGTCCGGGTAGTAGTACCCGCCGATCTCGGCGTGCGCACCCTGGACCGCGTTGAGCTCGGCGACGATGGTCTGCTCGTTGTCGGCCAGCTTCTTGGCCAGCGGGGCGAAGTACTCGGCCAGTTCCTTGTCCTCGGACTGCGCCGCGAGGGCCTGCGCCCAGTACAGCGACAGGTAGAACTGACTGCCCCGGTTGTCCAGCTCACCGGTCTTGCGCGACGGAGACTTGTTCTCGTCCAAGAGTTTTCCGACGGCGCTGTCCAGCGTGTCGGCGAGCACCTTGGCCTTCGCGTTGTCGGTCTTGTTGCCCAGATCCTCCAGGCTGGCGCCGATGGCGAGGAACTCACCGAGCGAATCCCAGCGCAGGTGGTTCTCCTCGATCAGCTGGCTGACGTGCTTGGGCGCCGAGCCGCCCGCCCCGGTCTCGTACAGCCCGCCACCGGCCATCAGCGGCACGACCGAGAGCATCTTGGCGCTGGTGCCCAGCTCCAGGATCGGGAACAGGTCGGTGAGGTAGTCGCGCAGGATGTTGCCGGTGGCCGAGATGGTGTCCTGGCCGCGGATCAGCCGCTCGAGGGTGTACCGCATGGCCCACACCTGCGGCAGGATGGTGATCTCCAGGCCCTCGGTGTCGTGCTCGCCCAGGTAGGTCTTGACCTTCTTGCGCAGCTCGTTCTCGTGCGGGCGCTCGTCGTCGAGCCAGAACACCACCGGCATTCCGGACAGCCGGGCCCGGGTGACGGCCAGCTTGACCCAGTCCCGGATCGGGGCGTCCTTGACGATCGGCATGCGCCAGATGTCGCCCTCCTCGACCTGCTGGCTCAGCAGCACCTCGCCCGAGTCGTTGTCGACGATCCGCGCGTAGCCGGGCTCGGGGATCTCGAAGGTCTTGTCGTGGCTCCCGTACTCCTCGGCCTTCTGCGCCATCAGGCCGACGTTCGGCACGGTGCCCATGGTGGTCGGGTCGAACTGGCCGTGCGTCTTACAGAAGTTGATGACCTCCTGATACATCCGGGAGAAGGTCGACTCCGGGTTGACCGCCTTGGTGTCCTTGGTGCGGCCGTCGGCGCCGTACATCTTGCCGCCGAGGCGGATCATCGCCGGCATCGAGGCGTCGACGATGACGTCGGACGGCGAGTGGAAGTTCGAGATGCCCTTGGCCGAGTCGACCATGGCCAGTTCCGGGCGGTGCTCGTGGCAGGCGTGCAGATCGTTGATGATCTCCTCGCGCTGGCTGGCCGGCAGCGCCTCGATCTTGTCGTACAGATCGGAAAGGCCGTTGTTGACGTTGACGCCCAGCTCGTCGAAGAGCTTGCCGTGCTTGGCGAAGGCGTCCTTGTAGAACACCTTGACCGCGTGGCCGAACACGATGGGGTGGCTGACCTTCATCATGGTGGCCTTGACGTGCAGCGAGAACATCACGCCGGTCTTGTAGGCATCCTCGATCTGCTCCTCGTAGAACGCGATGAGCGCCTTCTTACTCATGTACATGCTGTCGATGACATCGCCCTCGTCGAGCTTGACCTCGGGCTTGAGCACGACGGTCGGGCCGGCGGCGGTGACCAGCTCCATACGGACGTTGCGGGCCTTGTCCAGCGTCATGGACTTCTCACCGTGGTAGAAGTCGCCGGTCTTCATGGTCGCGACGTGGGTGCGCGACGCCTGTGACCACTCGCCCATGCTGTGCGGGTGCTTGCGGGCGTACTCCTTGACCGCCTTGGGTGCACGGCGATCCGAGTTGCCCTCGCGCAGCACCGGGTTCACCGCGCTGCCCAGGATCTTGCCGTAGCGCTGACGGATCGCTTTTTCCTCGTCGGTCTTCGGGTCACCCGGGAAGTCGGGCAGGTCGTAGCCCTTGGCCTTCAGCTCCTTGATGGCGGCCAGCAGCTGTGGCACCGACGCGCTGATATTGGGCAGCTTGATGATGTTGGCGCTCGGGTCCTGGGTCAGCTCCCCGAGTGCGGCCAGGTTGTCGGGCACCTTCTGCTCGTCGCTGAGGTAATCGCCGAACTCGGCGAGGATGCGTGCCGCGACGGAGATATCACTGGTCTTGACGTCGATGCCGGCCGCACCCGCGAAGGTCTGGATGATCGGCAGGAAGGCGTAGGTCGCCAGCAGCGGTGCCTCGTCTGTCAACGTGTAGATGATGGTCGGCTGCTCGGCGCTCATATGTTCTCCCGGCCTCAATATCGTTCAGTTGCAGCGGGAATCGGCCCTGCCGGGGGTGTCCGACAGCGGCGAGACCCGCACCTGCGGGCGTTCCGCAACCGTTGTGATGGCGGTCCCGGTCTGCCCTCACCGGCAACACTACAAGGGCCGATCCGGGCACGAGGGGTCAGCTTTGGCTACCGACCAGTAGCTTTTTGCGCCGCCGGTCGGCGCCGACAACCAGGTGGCATCGGGTCAATGTCGTCAGCTACGCTTCGTATCGGTCATGAGTGCCAGCATCTAGCCCCGGCTTGCTGGCCGGCAACCCTCCAACCGCGGTGGGGTGCTCCGGGTGAAGACCAGGTTGAGCGGTCGAATGGCGACTGCCGGCAAGCGCGGGTCCGTACTGACGGACGGACCCCCAGACACGGATGGAGGTTCGTTTTCGATGAGCACCCCAGACAAGAGCAACCCGGAGAACAGCACCCCGGCACAGGACTGGTCGTTCGAGACCAAGCAGATCCACGCCGGCCAGACGCCGGACGCGGCCACCAACGCCCGCGCACTGCCGATCTACCAGACGACGTCGTACACGTTCCGCGACACCGACCATGCCGCCGCGCTGTTCGGGCTGGCCGAGCCCGGCAACATCTACACCCGGATCATGAATCCGACCACCGATGTCGTCGAGCAGCGGGTGGCCGCCTTGGAGGGCGGTGTCGCGGCGCTGTTCCTGTCCTCGGGGCAGGCCGCCGAGACGTTCGCGATCCTGAACCTGGCCGGCGCCGGCGACCACATCGTGTCCAGCCCGCGGCTCTACGGCGGCACCTACAACCTTTTCCACTACACGCTGCCCAAGCTCGGTATCGAGGTCAGCTTCGTGGAGAACCCCGATGACCTGGACACCTGGCGTGCGGCGATCCGGCCCAACACCAAGGCGTTCTTCGCGGAGACCATCTCCAACCCGCAGATCGACGTCCTCGACATCCCCGGCGTCTCGGGCGTGGCCCACGCACACGGCATCCCGCTGATCGTCGACAACACCATCGCCACCCCCTATCTGATCCAGCCGATCGCGCACGGCGCCGACATCGTGGTGCACTCGGCCACCAAGTACCTCGGTGGACACGGCTCGGCGATCGCCGGGGTCATCGTCGACAGTGGCAACTTCGACTGGACCCAGGGCCGCCACCCCGGCTTCACCGAGCCGGACCCGAGCTATCACGGCGTGGTGTTCTCCGCACTCGGCCCGCCCGCCTTTGCGCTCAAGGCCCGCGTGCAGTTGCTGCGCGACCTGGGGTCGGCACTGGCACCGTTCAATGCCTTCCTCATCGCCCAGGGCCTGGAGACGCTGTCGTTGCGGGTCGAACGGCACGTCGCCAATGCCCAGCGGGTCGCCGAGTACCTCTATGGGCATGAGGACGTCGTCTCGGTGAACTACGCCGGCCTGCCCACCTCACCGTGGTATGAGCTGGGCCGCACGATCGCCCCCAAGGGCACCGGCGCGGTGTTGGCCTTCGAACTCGCCGGCGGCATCGAGGCCGGCAAGGCCTTCGTGAACGCGCTGACCCTGCACAGCCACGTCGCCAATATCGGGGACGTGCGGTCGCTTGTCATCCACCCCGCGTCCACCACCCACGCCCAGCTGAGTGCCGAGGAGCAGTTGAGCACCGGTGTCACCCCCGGGCTGGTACGCCTGGCGGTGGGTATCGAGGGGATCGACGACATCCTGGCCGACCTGGACCAGGGGTTCGCCGCGGCCAAGGCGGTCGCCGGCCAGCGTGTCGCGTCGGTGTGAGCGGGCCCCATGACCATCTTCGACATACTGAGCGACGTGCCCGCCACGCTGCCCGCAGAGGGTGACATCGGGGTCGTCCACATCGGCTCCCTGACACTGGAAAGCGGCGTGGTCCTCGACGATGTGTCCATCGCGGTGCAACGTTGGGGCGAGCTGAACCCGCAACGCGACAACGTCGTCATGGTGCTGCACGCACTGACCGGCGATTCGCACATCACCGGCCCGGCCGGCCCCGACCATCCGACACCGGGCTGGTGGGACGGCGTCGCCGGGCCGGGGGCGACGATCGACACCGACCGCTGGTGCGCCATCGCCACCAACGCCCTCGGCGGCTGCCGAGGCTCCACCGGCCCCAGTTCGATCGCACCTGACGGTAAGCCCTGGGGCTCGCGGTTCCCGGCGATCACCATCCGCGATCAGGTCAACGCCGACCTGGCCGCGCTGGCCGCGCTCGGGGTCAGCCAGGTGGCCGCGGTGATCGGCGGTTCGATGGGCGGGGCACGGGCGTTGGAATGGGTTGTCGGACACCCCGACACTGTGCGCGCCGGGCTGATCCTCGCGGTCGGTGCGCGTGCCACCGCCGATCAGATCGGCACCCAGAGCACCCAGGTTGCCGCGATCAAGGCCGACCCGAACTGGAATGGCGGCGACTACTACGGCACGGGCCGCGTCCCGGCGGCCGGACTGGAGATCGCGCGACGCATTGCGCACCTCACCTACCGCGGCGAGGCCGAACTGGATTCGCGGTTCGCCAACCTCGCCCAGGGCGACGAGGATCCCACCACCGGTGGCCGCTACGCCGTGCAGAGCTACCTGGAACATCAGGGCGGCAAGCTGGTATCCCGTTTCGACGCCGGCACCTATGTGGCGCTCACCGACGCACTGAGCAGCCATGACGTCGGCCGCGGCCGCGGTGGCGTGCAGGCCGCACTGACCGGGTGCCCGGTACCGGTACTGGTCGCGGGTATCACGAGCGACCGGCTCTACCCGCTGCGTCAGCAGCAGGAGCTGGCCGATCTGCTGCCTGGCTGTGCCGGACTCCAGGTCGTCGACTCGATCTACGGGCACGACGGATTCCTGGTCGAGACCGAGGCGGTGGCACCGCTGATCCGGCAGACGCTGGAGATCGCGTCCCGGTGAGCCGGTCGGATCGCCAGCGGTCGCTGTCGTTCGGCGAGGAGGCCGCCGCCTACGAGCGGGGCCGGCCGTCCTACCCACCGGAGGCCATCGATTGGCTGCTGCCGACCGGGGCGCAGCGGGTGCTCGACCTGGGTGCCGGGACCGGCAAGCTGACCGTTCGGCTCGTCGAACGCGGCCTCGATGTGGTGGCCGTGGACCCCATCGCGGAGATGCTGGAGGTGCTCAGCCGGTCGCTGCCGGACACCCCGGCACTGCTCGGGACCGCCGAGGAGATCCCGCTGCCGGACGACAGCGTCGACGCGGTGGTGGTGGCCCAGGCGTGGCATTGGTTTGATCCGCAGCGCGCGGCCGACGAGATCGCCAGGGTGCTGCGCCCCGGCGGCCGGCTCGGTCTGGTGTGGAACATCCGCGACGAACGGTTGGGCTGGGTCAAGGATCTCGGCAACATCATCGGCCACGAGCACGACCCGCTCAACGACGAGGTGACCCCGGCCGCGCCGTTCACCGATGTGCAACGCAGCCAGGTGGAGTGGACGAACTACCTCACCCCGCAGGCGCTCATCGACCTGGTGGCCTCCCGCAGCTACTGCATCACCTCGCCCGCCGAGGTACGCACCCGCACCCTGGAGCGGGTGCGCGAGCTGTTGGCCACCCATCCTGCGCTGGCCAACAGCACCGGATTGGCGCTGCCCTACATCACCGTGGGGATCCGGGCCACCTTGCGTTGACCGGACGGGCCGGGCCCCGCGCGGCATAATCGGTACGCCGAGTGGGTACTACCCGGTGAACGACGAGAGGCCCGCGATGTCCAGGCGTGACCGAGACCGTCTTGCCGAGGCCGGCGGTGCTGCCCCGATCGTGCAGATTGCCGCGATGGTGATCGGCACGGTGTTCCTGCTGTTCGGGCTCGCCGGTTTCATCCCGGGCATCACCAGTGGTTTCGAGGAGTTGGGGTGGGCCGGTCACCGCTCGGGGGCCCTGCTGCTCGGAGTGTTCGCCGTCTCGGTGCTGCACAATCTGGTGCACCTGGCCTTCGGGATCGCCGGGCTGGTGTTCGCCCGGTCGTCGTCGTCCGCCACGGCGTACCTGCTGTGGGGCGGTGCCGGGTACGCAGTGCTGTGGCTCTACGGACTGGCCGTCGACCACCACGGGCCGTGGAATGTCCTGCCCGTCAACACCGCCGACAACTGGCTGCATCTGGGCTCGGCCGTCGCGATGATCGCCACGGGCGTGACGCTGGGGCCGCAGGCCCGATCCGAGCAACCGTGATTCAGGACGTACCGAGCGGGTCGATGGTCCACGCGATGTAGAGCATCGTCGCGCTCACCGTCGCGGTTGTCACGAAATCTATTGGGCGGGAACGGATCACCAGCAGGCCGGCGCGCTCATCGGTGAGCGCGAGGCGCAGCGCGGCGGCCACGCCCACGGCAATCCCGATGACCAGCGCACCGCGACGCCAGTACCCGGCGATCACCAGCCCCAGTGCGGCGACGAGGATCAGGCCGACCAGCAGGATCGGCCACTGGCCGGCAAAGATCTTGCGGGCGAACGCCTTCGGCGTCAAGAGCTAGTCACGTTCGGCTCGCTCCACCACGTTGGTCAGCAGGAACGCGCGCGTCAGCGGGCCCACCCCGCCCGGGTTCGGCGACACATATCCGGCCACGTCCCAGACGTCGGGCGCCACGTCCCCGGTGAGCTTGCCCTCGACCCGGCTGACGCCCACGTCGACGACGGCAGCGCCGGGCTTCACCATGTCGGCGGTGACCATATAGGGCACCCCGACCGCGGCGACGATGATGTCGGCCTGCCGGGTCAACGCGGCGAGATCCCGGGTTCCGGTGTGACACAACGTGACGGTCGCGTTCTCCGAGCGGCGGGTGAGTAGCAGGCCCAGCGGGCGGCCGACGGTCACCCCTCGACCGATGACGACCACGTGCGCACCGGCGATCGGTACCTCGAAGCGGCGCAGCAGGTGCACGATGCCGCGCGGCGTGCAGGGCAGCGGAGCCTCTTTGCCGAGCACCAGCCGACCCAGATTGGTGGGATGCAGCCCGTCGGCGTCCTTGTCCGGGTCGATGCGTTCCAGCGCGGCGTTCTCGTCCAGGTGCTTGGGTAGCGGCAACTGCACGATGTAGCCGGTGCAGTCCGGGTTGGCGTTGAGCTCGTCGATCGTCTCGTCGAGGGTGGCCTGGCTGATGTCGGCGGGCAGATCGCGGCGGATCGAGTTGATCCCGACCTTGGCGCAGTCGGCGTGCTTGCCTCGCACATAGGCCTGCGATCCGGGGTCGTCGCCGACCAGGATGGTGCCCAGCCCTGGGGTGCGGCCGGCCGTCGCCAGTTTGGCCACCCGGTCCTTGAGGTCGTCGAGAATTTCGTCGCGGGTGGACTTACCGTCCAAAGTCGTCGCTGCCACGTAGCTCATTGTGGCAGGCTCGCCAGGTATGAACACGCAGCCCAGAGTGTTCACCGACGTGTTCGGTGCGGCCAAGCTCGGTCCGGTGACGTTGCGCAACCGCATCATCAAGGCCGCCACCTTCGAGGCGGCCACCCCGAACGCACTGGTCACCGATGATCTGATCAAGTACCACCGGCTACCGGCGGCGGGCGGTGTCGGCATGACGACGGTCGCCTACTGCGCCGTCACGCCCGGCGGACGCACCGACGGCTGGCAGCTGTGGATGCGTCCGGAGGCGCTGCCCGGGTTGCGCAGGCTGACCGATGCCGTGCACGCCGAAGGCGCGGCGATCAGCGCCCAGATCGGTCACGCCGGACCGGTGGCCAACGCCAAGACCAACAGGGCCCCGGCGCTGGCGCCGGTGCGATTCTTCAATCCGCTCTCGATCCGGTTCGCCCGCAAAGCCGGCCTGGAGGACATCCGCGCGGTCACCGCGGCGCACGCGGACGCCGCGCGGCTGGCCATCGACGCCGGATTCGATGCCGTCGAGGTCCACCTCGGGCACAACTACCTGGCCAGTTCGTTCCTCAGTCCGATGCTCAACCGGCGCACCGACGAGTTCGGCGGGTCGCTGGAGAACCGCGCCAAGGTCGCGCGCGGGGTCGTGCGGGCGGTGCGCGACGCCGTCGACACCCACGGCGCCAAGCAGATCGCGGTCACCGCGAAGCTGACCATGACCGACGGCGTGCGCGGCGGTATCCCGATCGACGAGGCACTGCAGACCGCGAAGTGGCTCCAGGACGATGGCGGGCTGGATGCCATCGAGCTGACCGCGGGCAGCTCGCTGGTCAACCCCATGTACCTGTTCCACGGCGACGCGCCGCTGCGGGAGTTCGCCGCCGCGTTCAAACCGCCGCTGAGCTGGGGCATGCGGATGACCGGCACGAAATTCCTGCGCGAGTACCCGTACCGCGAGGCTTACCTGCTGCGGCATGCCCGCCAATTCCGGGCGGAATTGTCGATGCCCCTGATCCTGCTGGGTGGTATCACCAACCGGGAGACCATGGACCTGGCGATGGCGGAGGGATTCGACTTCGTCGCGATGGGCCGTGCGCTGTTGGCCGAACCCGACCTGATCAACCGCATCAAGGCCGACGGGGACGCCCACACCGTCAAGGCCCTGTGCACGCACTGCAACAAGTGCATGCCCACCATCTACAGCCACACCCGTTGCGTGCTCACCGGCGCCCCGGACACGTTGACGGTCTGACGATCCAGCGCCGAGAACGCCTCAGATCGGCAACATCGCCGTTGCGGCCCGGCAGACCGTCCCGCCCAACCGATACAGTTGTTCGCGATGAGCCGCCCCGGAACGCCCGCGCTGACCGTTAGATACGACGGGTCCTCACGGACCTTCTCCGCAGGCAACGACGTCGTCGTCGGCCGCGATCTGCGTGCCGATGTCCGTATCGCCCACCCGCTGATCTCCCGCGCGCACCTGGTGCTGCGCTTCGACCAGGGCCGGTGGATCGCCATCGACAACGGCAGCCTCAACGGCATGTACGTCAACGGCCAGCGGGTGCCCACCCTCGACATCGCCGACGGCCAGTACATCAACATCGGCAACCCGGACGGCCCGCAGCTGGTGTTCGAGGTCGGCCGCCATCAGGGCTCGGCCGGCACGCCGCCGCCGACGGCCGCGGTACCGACCTCGACCGGACCGCGCCCCAGCGCGTCCTGGCCCACCCAGGCCCCGATGCCGCCCCAACCGCCCGCCCCGCCGGCCTGGTCGACCGGCGCCGGCGCCCCACCCGCCCAGCCCCGGTATCCGTCCGGCCCGCAGCCGTATCAGCCGACGGGCCAGCAGTCCTATCAGCCGAGCGCGCCGCAGCCGACCTATCCCCCGCCCGCGGTGTCGCGCTCGCAGCCGACCTACATTCCGCCGGCCGACCCGTCGCAGACCGCCATGGGTCCGACCGCGGTGCCGCGGCCGTCGGAGAACAATCTGGCGACCAGCATGCTCAAGATCCTGCGGCCCGGTCGCGCACCCGAGGTGCCCCCGGGCGGGATCAAGATCGGTCGCGCCACCGACAACGACATCGTCATCCCCGACGTGCTGGCCTCGCGCCACCACGCCACCCTGGTGTCCGGGCCCGGCGGCACCGAGATCCTGGACAACCGCAGCATCAACGGCACCTTCGTCAACGGTGCCCGGGTCGACGACGCGCTGCTGCGCGAGGGCGATGTGGTCACCATCGGCAACGTCGACCTGGTGTTCACCGGCGGGACGCTGGTCCGCGGCTCCGAGACCCAGGCCGCTACCCGCACCGGTGGTCTGGAGGTCCGCGGCCTGACGTGGACCATCGAGGGCAACAAGACGCTGCTGAACAACATCTCGATCGACGCGCGGCCGGGCACCCTGACCGCGGTCATCGGCCCCTCGGGTGCCGGCAAGTCGACGTTCGCCAAACAGGTCGCGGGACTGACGCACCCGACCGACGGCCGGGTGTCCTTCGAGGGCCACGACATTCACGCCGAGTACGCCTCGCTGCGATCCCGGATCGGCATGGTCCCCCAGGACGATGTGGTGCACGGCCAGCTGACCGTCAAGCAGGCGCTGATGTACGCCGCCGAGCTACGGCTGCCGCCGGACACCACCAACGAGGACCGCGAACGGGTGGTCCTGCAGGTCCTCGAGGAACTGGAGATGACCCAGCACCTGGAGACCCGGGTGGACAAGTTGTCCGGCGGTCAGCGCAAACGGGCCTCGGTGGCTCTGGAACTGCTGACCGGCCCGTCGTTGCTGATTCTGGACGAGCCGACCTCCGGCCTGGACCCGGCGCTGGACCGCCAGGTGATGACGATGCTGCGCCAGCTCGCCGATGCCGGCCGCGTGGTGCTGGTGGTGACGCATTCGCTGACCTACCTCGACGTCTGCGATCAGGTGCTGCTGCTGGCGCCCGGCGGCAAGACGGCGTTCTACGGACCGCCCAGCCAGATCGGCCCGGAACTGGGCACCACCAACTGGGCCGACATCTTCTCCTCGGTCGCCGGCGACCCCGACGCCTCACACCAGCGCTATCTGTCCCGTAGCGGCCCGCCGCCGCAGGCCGAGGCGTCCTCGCAGCCCGCCGATCTGGGTAAGCCCGCGAAAACCAGTGTGCGGCGACAGTTCTCCACGATCGCCCGGCGCCAGATGCGGCTGATCATCTCCGATCGCGGCTACTTCGCGTTCCTGGCGATGCTGCCGTTCATCATGGGTGTGCTGTCGCTGTCGGTTCCCGGTGACGTCGGCTTCGGCATCCCGAACCCGATGGGCGACGCCCCCAATGAGCCCGGCCAGATGCTGGTGTTGCTCAACGTCGGCGCCATCTTCATGGGCACCGCGCTGACGGTCCGCGACCTGATCGGTGAGCGCGCCATCTTCCGCCGCGAGCAGGCCGTCGGGTTGTCGACGACGGCCTACCTGATGGCCAAGGTGTGCATCTACGCGGTGTTCGCCATCATCCAGTCCTCGATCGTCACCGCGATCGCGGTGGCCGGCAAGGGCGGCCCGACCCAGGGGTCGGTGTCCTTCCTTCCTCCCACGGCCGAGCTGTTCCTGGTGATGGCGGCGACGACGGTGACCGCGGCGATGGTCGGTCTGGCGCTCTCGGCGCTGGCCAAGTCCAGTGAGCAGATCATGCCGCTGCTGGTGGTGGCCGTGATGAGCCAGCTGGTGTTCTCCGGCGGCATGATCCCGGTGACCGACCGCCTGATACTCGACCAGCTGTCCTGGTTCACCCCGGCGCGCTGGGGCTTCGCGGCGTCGGCGTCGACGGTGGATCTGATCAAGCTGGTGCCCGGACCACTGACGCCCAAGGACGCGCACTGGGAGCACACCACCTCGGCGTGGTGGTTCGACATGGGCATGCTGGCGGCCCTCAGCGTCGCGTACCTGAGCTTCGTGCGCTTCAAGATCCGTCTCAAGGCGGGATAGCCGGGGGCGTCAGAACCAGCTCGGCGCGGCCTCCACCGTGGTCCGGTCCAGGCTGGCCAGCAGCTCGAACTGGGGGCCGACCTTGGGTAGTTCGTAGGTGAAGAAGTACCGGGCCGCCGCGCGCTTGCCGTCATAGAAGTCACCGTCGCGACCGCTGCAGGCAAGCATCTGCTCCAACCACATCCAGGCGATCACCACATGACCGGTGGCCTCCAGGTAGATCGTCGAGTTGGCGAGCGTGGTGGCGATGTCGCCGGCCGACCAGAGTGTCGCGGTGACCTCCAGCAGCCTGTCCAGCGCGCGTCGCAACGCCCGGGCGTGGCCCACCGCATCGTCGAATTCCATTGCCGCGTCGATCGTGTGGCTGATCCGCTCGGCGAGCACGGTCAAACCCGCCCCGTCCTGCATGACGACCTTACGGCCCAGCAGGTCCAGCCCATGGATGCCGTGGGTGCCCTCATGGATGGCGTTGAGCCGGTTGTCCCGGTAGTGCTGCTCGACGTCGAATTCCTTGGTGTAGCCGTACCCACCGTGCACCTGGATGGCGAGGTTGTTGGCTTCCAGACACCACTGCGCGGGCCAACTCTTGGCGATCGGCGTCAGCACTTCCAGCAGCAGGTGCGCGTTGTCGCGCTCGGCCCCGGTGGTGATGCGCTCCTCGTCGACCAGCCGCCAGCAGTACAGGCCCAACGCGAGTGCGCCTTCGACATAGGACTTCTGAGCCAACAGCATCCGCTTGACGTCGGCGTGCTCGATCAGCGCAACCTGCGGTTGGCCGGGACGCTTGGCGTCCACGGGTCGCCCCTGGACCCGCTGCTTGGCGTAGTCCAGGGATGCCAGGTAGCCGGCGTACCCGGTCGCGGTGGCCTGCCCACCCACCGCGATGCGGGCCTCGTTCATCATGTGGAACATGTAGGTCAGCCCGTGGTGTTCGGCGCCGACGAGATAGCCGACCGCGCCCGGCTGTTCCGCGGGCCGGTGGGTGCCGTCACCGAAGTTGAGCAGGGCGTTGGTGGTGGCGTGGTTGCCCATCTTGTGGTTCAGGCTCACCAGCGCGACGTCGTTGCGGGTGCCGTCGGGCAGGAACTTCGGCACGATGAACAGCGAGATCCCCTTGACACCGGGACCGCCGCCGGGCGCCTTGGCCAGCACCAGGTGCACGATGTTCTCCGAGAGCTCATGGTCACCGCCGGTGATCCACATCTTGGTTCCGGTGATCCGGTAGGTCCCGTCGGGGGCGGGCACCGCCCGGGTGGTGATGTCGGCCAACGACGAGCCGGCGTCGGGCTCCGAGAGGCACATGGTGCCGAAGAAGCGGCCCTCCAGCATCGGCCGCACCCAGGTGTCGATCTGTTCGTCGGTGCCGTACTCGACCAGCAGGTTGGCGTTGCCCACCGTCAGGAACGCGTATGAGGTGATGCTGGGGTTGGCCGCCCGAAAGAAGGTCATCGACGCCTGGGCGACCACCGTCGGCAAACCCATGCCGCCCAGGGCTTCGTCGAAGGCGCCGGCCATCAGGCCCGCCTCGCCGAAAGTGTCCAGCGCGTCCTTGATTTCGTCGATCAGCACGACGGTGCCGTCGGCGCCCACCGACGGTGCGCTCTGGTCGCACGTCTTGTTGTGGGGTGCGAAGCACTTGCCTGCGATGGCCGCGCTGAGATCGAGAACCGCGTCGAAGGTCTCCCGCGAGTGCTCGGCGAATCGCTCGTGCTTGACCAGGTCGTCGACACCGAGCCAGTCGAACAGCAGGAAGTCGATATCGCGCCGTGAGAGAAACTCCGCCATGCCCGGACCCTTCGTAAATATTAGCGACTGCTCATTTTATGAGCGCTCGCTAATATTGCATCCCGACCCCGCCCCGTGTCAAGGCATGTAGGATCCAGCCGACATGGCCAGCGATCGAAGCGCGGATTCCGCGGCAGCGGAACGCATCCGACGTGCCGCCATCGAAGCTTTCGCCGAGTCGGGTTATGGCGGCAGCTCCACCCGCCAGATCACCAAGCGGCTCAACATGAGTGCCACCGCGATGTACCCGCACTACCGGTCCAAGGAAGAGTTGCTCTACGCCATCGCCCTCGAAGGACACAGCAGCCTGCTCTCGGCGCTGGAGAGCGCGGATTCACCGGAGGCGAGTTGCACCCAACGGTTGCGATCGGTCGTCGCCGCATTCGCCAGTTGGCACGCCGAGAACCACAAGCAGGCCCGGGTGGTGCAGTACGAGTTGCACGGTCTGAGTCCGCTGCACTACCGCGCGATAGCCCCGTTGCGGCACCGGGTCACCGATGTGATCAGCGCCATCGTTGCCGACGGGGTAGCCGCCGGCGAGTTCCACGTCGACAGCGTCGACGAGATCGTGATGGCCATCTCATCGCTGTGCGTCGATGTGTGCCGGTGGTTCCCGTCGCGCCAGCACCGCGATGCGCACAAGCTCGGCGAGGTCTATGCCCGGGTTGCCGAACGCATGGTGCGCTGAGCCCCTCGCGGGCCGCTACTCACCGTGCACGTCCAACCCGTGCGCGGCGGCATAGGCCAGTGCCTGTTCGATATTGATCCGCGCGCCACGAACTTTCGCCGTCGTCCAGAACGTGGGATCGGTGCGGGCGCCGCGCAGGTCCGCCTCGTCGAACTTGGCGTCCTGCACCCGCGCCCCGCTGAGGTCCGCCCGCGTCAGCACGGCCTTGCGCAGATCCGCCCCGACCAGGTTCGCCTCCCGCAACCGGCAGTCCGACAGGTCGACGGTGCGCAGGTCACACCCGCCGAGCACGCTGAGTGACAGATCGACCTCCACGAATCGCAGCGGCCGCAATCTGGTCTCGGTGAACACCGGGCCCAGCAGGCTGCACTGCCGGAACGTGCTGTGCAGCAACGATGCCCGGCGGAAGGTGCAGTTGCGGAACGCAGATCCGTGGTGCTCGGACTCGGTCAGATCGACACCGCTGAAATCACATTCGTCGAACACCACCCGCTCGGTACGGATCCGGCTCAGGTCCTCGTCGCGAAAGTCGTGTCCGGTGAACTCGCGGTCCACCCAGACCTGGTCGTCGGTCACACCGCGGCCAGGGCGTACTCGGCGACCGCGATCAGGGCGGCCCGCGCGGAATGCCGGTCTCTGGCATCCACGCTGACGATCGGGATGTCCTCGCGCAACGCCAGCGCCTGCCGCACGGCCGAGACCGGATAGCTTGGCGCCCCGTCGAACTCGTTGATGGCAATGAGGAACGGCAGACCACGTGCTTCGAAGAAGTCGATGGCGGCGAAGCTGTCCTGCAGGCGACGGATGTCGACCAGGATGACCGCGCCGATCGCGCCGCGGACCAGGTCGTCCCACATGAACCAGAAGCGTCGCTGGCCCGGGGTCCCGAACAGGTAGAGCACCAGATCCTCGGCCAGGGTGATGCGGCCGAAGTCCATCGCCACCGTGGTGGTGTTCTTGTGCGGGGTGGCGTCCAAACCGTCGACCCCGGCCGACGCCGTGGTCACCAGCGCTTCGGTGCGCAGCGGCATGATCTCCGAGACCGCGCCGACGAATGTGGTCTTGCCGGAACCGAACCCGCCGGAAACGACGATCTTGGTCGCGCCCGGCCGCTCCGAGCGACCGGTCGAGGGCCCCGCCTGATTCCGGGGCCCCTCAAAGTGCCCGAAGGCCACGCAGCGTCCTCCCGATCAGTTCACGACGTTCGTCGGCGGAGGCGGTGTCGCCCAGCGTCGTGTGTATCCGAAGATACCCCTCGGACACGAGGTCGCCGATCAGCACACGCGCGACACCGAGCGGAAGCGACAGCCGCGCCGCGATCTCGGCCACCGACGGTCCGTGCCGGCCGAGTGCCAGGATCCGGGCCCGGACGTCGCTGGCCGGCCAGCGGTGCGCCGGTGCACCCTGCAGCGTCTGGACCGGGGCCTCGGGCGGCAGATCCAGATGCGAATCGGTGCGCCCGGCCGTCAGCCGATAGGGCCGCACCATGGCCGCAACGTCCACCGGATCGGCGGACTCCCAGGCGTCGGGCGGCTCCATCGGCGGCCTCAGGCGTGGTGGCGCCGACGCGACGATTGGATGACGTTGCCCACACGTTCGACCAGAACGGCCATCTCGTAGCCGATCTGGCCGATATCGCAGGATCGGGTCGCCAGCGTGGCGAGGTTGGATCCGTCGCCGACGCGCATCAACAACAAATAGCCGTGCTCCATCTCGACAATCGACTGCATCACGTGGCCGCCCTCGAACAGCTGCGCCGCACCGGTCGAGAGGCTGGCCAGCCCCGAGGCCACCGCGGCCAGCTGGTCGGCGCGTTCGGCCGGCATGTGCGCGCTGGCCGCCATCAGCAGACCGTCGGCCGACACCAGCACCGCGTGTGAGACACCGGCGACCTCACGGGCGAACTTGGACACCAGCCAGTCCAGTGATTCGCGCTGTGTCGTTCGCTCGGCCGCGGCGTTGTCCCCCGCCATCGCGTTGCTCATGATCCTCCGGTGTCGCGGGTGTGCGACCGACCGGCATGCACCCCACCGAAATGGCTGCTGAGGCTCGCTCGCACGGCCTCGGGATCCGGCAACGGGCCGGGGTCGCCGGGCTCAGATGCTACCGGTGCACCGGTCTCACCGATCTCGCCGGTACCGGGCACCAGGCGTTCGCCGGGTGTACGGACCGGCAGACCCTCGGCGGTGTGTTCGGTGACGGGTGCCTCCTCGGCCGATGCTGCCGCCGACCAGCCGTGGTCCCACACCGACTGCCAATCCAGATCGGCGCTGGTGCCCAGATCGGTCGGGTCGACCAGCCATTCCGACAGCATCTTCTGGTAGATGGCGTCGTCGGCGGAACTGGTATCGGCGGGTTCGAGCTTCGCGTGCGCCTGGCCACGTGCGGCGAAGGACGCCGAGGTGTCCGCCGGTGCCGGGGTCGGCTGTTCGGGCGCGTGCACCGGGGTCGGCTCGGTGGGCCACTGCTGCGAATCGGCCTCGGTCGACGCGGACCGGAACCCGCTGGCACCCGGGCTGCGTTGCGGCAGAACAGATACCGGGGTCGGGGCGTGAACTTCCGAAATCGACTCCGGTGGAACGGGTTCGGGCTGCGCCGGTGCGACGTGGCGCACCTCGGTCACCGGTGCCGGACGGAAATCGGTGACGACCGCAACGGGCAGCACCCCGGCGAGCAACTCCTCGGGGACGTACACCCCGGCCGTGGTACCCGAGCTCGCGTCACCGACATCGGTACTGCGCAGCCGGACCACCAGTCCGTGCGCGGCGGCGAGGCGGCCGACGACGAACAGGCCCATGTGTCGCGCGGTGTAGGGATTGACCTCACCGCCGGACTGCAGGCGGGTGTTGGCCACCCGCAGATCGGGCTCAGCCATGCCCAGTCCGCGGTCGGCGACCTCGATGACCAGTGCCCCGTTGCCGGCGCGGACCGCCGACACCCGCACCTGTGAATCCGGCGGTGAGTAGCGCAGCGCGTTGTCCATCAGCTCGGCAAGCACATGCACCAGGTCGGCGGCCACCGTGCCGCCGATATCGCAGTCGGGCACCTCGTCGGTGACCACCCGGGTGTACTCCTCGACCTCGGAGGCCGCGGCGTTGACCACGGCGCTGACCGGCACCGGCTCGGCGTGCTCGCGGGTGACGTTGGTCCCGGCGAGCACCAGCAGGTTGGCACCGTTGCGACGCATCCGGGCGGCCAGATGGTCCAACCGGAACAGCCGCTCCAGGCGTTGCGGGTCCTGCTCATCGCGCTCGAGCTGGTCGATCAGTGCCAGTTGCTGGTCCACCAGCGACCGGCTGCGCCGCGACAGGGTCTCGAACATGTCGCTGACCTGCAGCTGCAGCCGGGCCTGCTCGCCGGCCAGCAGGACGGCCTGCTCGTGCAGTTCGTCGACCGCGTGCGCGACCTGTCCGACCTCCTCGGTGGTGTGCACCGGGATCGGACGGACCGGGCCCGGGTCTCCCCCGCTACGCACCTGCTCGAGCTCGCGCGCCAGTTCGGTGTGCGCGACCTTCAGCGCGCTGTCGCGCAGCCGGCGCAGCGGCCGGACCAATGACCGCGCGACGAGCGCGACGATCAGCAGCGCGACCACGATCGCGGCGATCGCCACGACGGCGTCCCGGATGGCGGTACTGCGCTGCGCGGCCGCCTGTTCGGCCACCGCGGCGGTGACCGATGACGTCGTCTCGGCGATGAGCGCGTCGGCGATCCCGTCGGTGGCCGCGATGGACTGGCTCAGCTCGGGATTGTTCACCAGCACCGCGGTCGGGTTGGCCATGATCGCCATCCGCCGGATGAACTGCTCCTGCAGCTGCTTTGCCTCGGCCGAGCCGACGCCGAGGATCTGGCTCATGCCGAACAGCGTGGACGGTTCGGTGCCCGCGACGGTGTTCATGGAGGTGCGCAGCTCGGGTTCGGGCACCTCACCACCGAGATTGACCAGCAGCTGCTGCATCATCATCTGGCCGCGGGCACCGACAGCGCGGGACAGGCCCAGGGTCTCGGTGCGGATCTGGGCGTCGTCGACGCGCACCGAGCCGTTGATGGCGTCCTCGGCGGTCAGCAGGATGGGCGCATAGTTGGTGACCCGGTCGCGCAGGCCGATCGAGTTGGCGCTCACCCGGTTCACCAGGTCCTGGCCATTTCGGAGGATCGTTGTGACACCGCTGTCCACATCGGGCAGCACAGCGGTCTCGTCGAGTTGGCGTTGCAGTGCCTGGCGGCTGGTGTCGAATGCGCTCAGCGCGGGCTGGGCGTCAGCACCGCCGGCGAGCACCGCGGCATCGAGGGCGGCCATGTACTCCACGATCGCGGGCACCATATCGGCGCGGTCGGCCGCGAGCCGCAGATCGGCGGCCTCGGTGAACCCGGCGTAGACGCGCAGCCCGCCGAATGTCGCCGCCAGCACCAGCGGAACCAGCACGATGGCAAACACTTTCCAGCCGACGGGCCAGTTGCTCAGCGCCCACCGAGCCGGGCGCTTCACGGTTTGTGTTGTGGCGCTGCGTGATTCGTCATCGGTGTGCGGCGCGGCAAAGCTCGTCATCAGAGCCGGCCGCGTATCGGTTGGGACGCGTTCATATGCTTCCTGCTGCTTGAGCCCACGATGGGGCCGGCGTGGCACGCCTGGCAATTCGTCGAGTATGGCAGTCGCGGACAGCGGTATCCATACCTCGAGCGCGAACGGGCACAGTTCGTGACCGTTACGTTGCGCACCCGTGGTGGGGTCGGCGCGGGTTCCCCGCGCGCAGGGCGCCTATGCCGGCCGCAGGATGGCGACGAGGAAGTCGGCGCCCTCGGCGAACGGGCGCACATCCCAGGTGGACAGCAACAGATCCGGCACCAACCCGGCCTGGGCGGCGTGGTCGAGGAAGTCGGTGTGCTCGTACTCGCGGCCCGCGCCGAACCCGATCACCGCGCGTCCCTCGTCGGCGAGGTGCGCACGCAACCGGCTCAGCACCCGGGCGCGGGTGCTCGGCGCCAGGAAGGTCATCACATTGCCCGCCGAGACGATGATGTCGAAGGGCTCGGTGATGCCGCGGGCGGGCAGGTCCAGTTCGGCGAGGTCGCCGACCAGCCAGCGCGGACCCGGGTGGTCCTCCTCGGCGGCCGCGATCAGTGCCGGGTCGACATCGACGCCGACGACGTCGTGTCCGGCGGCGGCCAGGTAGCCGCCCACCCGGCCGGGGCCGCAGCCCGCGTCGAGGATGCGGGCGCCGCGCCGGGCCATCGCATCGATGAGCCGGGCCTCGCCGGCCAGGTCTTTGCCCGCGCGTGCCATGGACCGGAAGCGGTCGATGTACCACTGCGAGTGCCCCGGGTCCGCCGCGACCTTCTGCATCCAGATGCTCTGCTCGACCATGGGGCCATTATTGAGGAAGGGTGTGCTTGTGTTTCACGTGATGTTCTTCTCCCCGCGGATCGCGCCCAATACCGGCAACGCGATCCGGATGGTGGCCGGGACCGGATGCCACCTGCACCTGGTGGAACCGCTGGGCTTCGACCTGTCCGAACCGAAGCTGCGTCGGGCCGGGCTGGACTATCACGACCTGGCGTCGGTGACGGTGCACCCGGACCTGGCCGCGGCGTGGGCGGCGATCGGTCCGGCGCGGGTGTACGCATTCACCGCGCACGCCGACCGGTCGTTTGCCGAGATCGCGTACCGGCCCGGCGATGTGCTGATGTTCGGACCCGAACCGACCGGCCTGGACGAACAGACCCTGGCCGATCCGCACATCACCGCCCGGGTGCGCATCCCGATGCTGGCCGGACGGCGTTCGCTGAACCTGTCCAATGCCGCGGCCGTCGCCGCCTATGAGGCGTGGCGCCAGCAGGGGTTCACGGGCGCGGTGTGACTACCAGGTGTTCCAGTGGGTGAGTTCCTCGGCGGGCAGCCGCTTGGCCTTCTTGAAGTCGGTGCCCTTGGTGTAGGCGATCGGGAACAGGCCGCCCTGGGAGTACCTGTCGAACGGGATGCCGAGCAGTTCGGCGGTCTGCTTCTCGCCGTCGCCCATCAGGTGCAGCGATGTCCACGCCGAGCCGAGGCCGCGGCTGCGCAGCGCCAGCATGAAACTCCAGACGGCGGGCATCAGCGACCCCCAGAATCCTGCGCTGAGGCCGGCCGGGGCACCGTCGGGCCGGCCCTCCAGGCAGGGAATCAGCATCACCGGCACCTCGTGCAGGTGATCGTTGAGGTACTTCGCGGAGTCCACGACCTTCGGGGTCCGCTCGTCGCGGCTGTCGCCGTACTGGGGTTTGGGCGCATCGAGGTAGGGCGTTGCCGCGACCCGGTAGATGTCGGCGATCGCCTTTTTCTTCTCCTCGTCCTCCACAAAAACCCACTGCCAGCCTTGGGAATTGGAACCGGTCGGCGCCTGCAGGGCGATGTCCAGACATTCCAGGAGCACCTCGCGCGGCACCGGTTTGTCGAAATCGAGCCGCTTGCGCACCGAACGCGTGGTGGTCAGAACTTCATCCGCGGTCAGGTTGAGTGTCATAGGGCGAGACTACATTCGCGGGCATGACTGCAGACCTGACACCGGAGATCATCGACCGGCTGACATCCGACAGCTACGGCTGGCTCACCACGGTCGCGAAGTCCGGACAGCCGGTGCCCAAACTGGTGTGGTTCTTCTTCGACGGCACCGACATCGTGGTGTACACCGAGCCCGGCGCGGCCAAGGTGCGCCACGTCCGTAACCATCCGCAGGTGAGCCTGAACCTGGACTCCGACGGCAACGGCGGCGGGATCATCGTGGTCGGCGGGCCGGCCCGGGTGGATGCCGAGGGCATCGATCTCCGCGAGGATGCACCGTACTGGGCGAAGTACCGACAGCTGTCCGACCAGTTCGGGCTGACGGAGTCGATGGGCAACTTCAGCACCCGCCTGCGGATCAGTATCGAGAAGGTGTGGACGACGCCGACGGAGTAGTGGTCACTGGAAGTCCCGCGACCGCGACCGCACCCTCAGGTCGATCGGGCTCATCCTGTCCGCGGCCACCGTCACCGCACCGGTGGCGTTCTGCACGATCCCGCGGATGACCAGTGCCGACGCGGCCTGCGCCAGCTTGCGGTGGCGGGCCCACACCCCGCGTGAGCACATCACGTTGACCATGCCCGTCTCGTCCTCCAGATTCATGAACGTCACCCCCTGTGCCGTCGCCGGTCGCTGCCGGTGTGTCACCGCGCCGGCCACCAGCACGCGGGTGCCGTCCGGCACCGACAGCAGCCGATCGGCGGGCACGATCCCCATCTCGTCGAGCGTCTCGCGCAGAAACTGGGTCGGATAACTGTCCGGTGACACCCCGGTCGCCCAGACGTCGGCGGCGGCCAGTTCCAGCGCACTCATCCCGGGCAGCGGCGGGATATGCGATGACGATCCCACCCCCGCCAGCCGGTCCGGCCGCTCAGCGGCGGCCGCGCCGGCAGCCCACAGTCCCTCCCGGCGGGTGATGCCGAAACAACCGAGCGCACCGGCGGTGGCCAACGCCTCGGTCTGCGAGACCGAAAGCTGCACTCTGGCCGTCAGATCCAACAGCGTGGCAAACGGCCCATTGGCCCTGCGTTCGTCGACGATCCGTTGGGCCAGCTCATCACCGATGTGGCGGACGCTGCCCATCCCCATCCGCACGTCCAGCCCGCGGTTCTCACAGCCGGCGTGCGCCAGGCTGGCGTTGACATCCGGGCCGTGCACCAGCACGCCGTGCCGGCGCGCATCGGCGACCAACGACTGCGGTGAGTAGAAACCCATCGGCTGGGCCCTCAGCAGCGCCGCGCAGAACACCGCAGGATGATGCAACTTGAACCAGGATGAATAGAAGACCAGCGAGGCGAAACTCAGCGAATGACTCTCCGGGAAACCGAAGTTGGCGAAGGCTTCCAGCTTTTCGTAGATCTTCTCGGCCACCTCGCCGGTGATGCCGTGCCGCTCACGCATCCCGTCATAAAACCGGCCGCGGAGGCGCCGCATCTTTTCCGTGGACCGTTTCGAGCCCATCGCCCGGCGCAACTGATCGGCCTCGGCCGGGCTGAACCCGGCACAGTCCACCGCCAGCTGCATCAGCTGCTCCTGGAACAACGGCACACCGAGAGTCTTGCGCAGCGCGGGTTCCATCGACGGATGGTCGTAGACGACCTCTTCTTCACCGTTGCGCCGCTTGATATATGGGTGCACCGACCCACCCTGGATCGGGCCGGGCCGGATGAGTGCGACCTCGACCACCAGATCGTAGAAGACCCGCGGCTTGAGCCGGGGCAGGGTGGCCATCTGCGCCCGGGATTCGACCTGGAACACCCCGACGGAATCGGCGCGCTGCAGCATTTCGTAGACCGCAGGTTCGGACAGGTCCAACTTCGACAGGTCCACGTCGAGCCCCTTGTGCTCACGCACCAGGTCGATGGCATAGTGCAGGGCCGACAGCATGCCCAGGCCGAGCAGATCGAACTTGACCAAACCGATTGCCGCACAGTCATCTTTGTCCCACTGCAACACGCTTCGGTTGGCCATCCGGGCCCATTCCACCGGGCAGACATCGGCGATCGGGCGGTCACAGATCACCATGCCGCCGGAGTGAATGCCCATGTGCCGGGGCAGATTCGATATCTGGGTGGCCAGGTCGACCACCTGCTCGGGGATGTCTTCGACGTCGGGCGAGTCGGCCAGGCCGTTCCACCGGCTGATCTGCTTGCTCCAGGCGTCCTGCTGGCCCTGGGAGAAGCCGAGGGCGCGGGCCATGTCGCGGATCGCGCTACGGCCCCGGTAGGTGATGACATTGGCGACCTGGGCGGCGTAGTCACGACCGTACGTGTCATAGACGTACTGGATGACGTCCTCGCGCAAGTCCGATTCGATGTCGATATCGATATCGGGTGGGCCGTCACGTGCCGGGGACAGGAACCGTTCGAACAACAGCTCGTTGGCGATGGGGTCGACGTTGGTGACCTTGAGCGCATAGCAGACCGCCGAGTTGGCCGCCGACCCTCTTCCCTGGCAAAGGATGTCGCGCTCCCGGCAGAACCGGGTGATGTCGTGCACCACCAGGAAGTAACCCGGAAAGTCCAGCTTGTCGATGATCGACAGCTCGTGTTCGATCTGCGCGTAGGCCTTGGGGGCCCGGTCCGGCGGACCGTAGCGTTCCCGGGCCCCGTCGCGCACCAGTTGTCGCAGCCAGCTCGATTCGGTATGCCCGTCCGGCACGGTGAACGGCGGGAGTTGGGGGGCGATCAACGCCAGCCCGAACGCGCACTGTTCACCCAATTCTGCTGATGCCGTGGCAATCTGAGTGCCGAACAGCTGGGCCATCTCCTCCCCCGACCGCAGGTGCGCTCCCCCCAGCGGGGCCAGATACCCGGCCGCATCGTCCATCGAGTTGCGGGCCCTGATGGCCGCCATCGCCATCGCCAGCCGGCCCCGTGCCGGCACCGCGAAGTGCGCCCCGGTGCTGGCGATGACGCCGAGGCCGAACCGGGGCGCCAACGCGGCCAGGACGGCGTTGCGTTCGTCGTCGAGCGGATGTCCGTGGTGGGTGAGTTCGACGCTGACCCGGTCGGCACCGAACCGGTCCACCAGGTCGGCCAGCGCCCGCTCCGCGGCGTCCGGTCCGCCGGTTGCATACGCTTGCCGGACATGACCTTTGCGGCAACCGGTAAGGACATGCCAGTGCCCACCGGCAGCCTCGGAGAGCGTGTCGAAGTCGTACCGCGGTTTACCCTTCTCGCCGCCGGCCAGGTGCGCGGCCGAGATCTGGCGCGACAGCCGCCGGTATCCCTCCGGGCCGCGGGCCAGCACCAACAGATGCGGCCCGGGCGGGTCGGGCTGTTCGGTGCGAGGCACGTTACCCAGCGACAGTTCGGCGCCGAACACGGTGGCCATGTCGAGTTCGCGGGCGGCCTCGGCGAAACGCACCACCCCGTAGAGGCCGTCGTGGTCGGTCAGCGCGATGGCCCGCAGATCCAGCCGGGCAGCCTCCTCCACCAGCTCTTCGGGGGTGCTAGCGCCGTCGAGGAAACTGTAGGCCGAGTGCGCGTGCAGCTCGGCATACGGCACCGAGGAGCCGGAACGCCGTACCCCTTCCGGCTGGTACGCGCCACGCTTGCGCGACCAGGCGGGGCTGTCCCCGCCGTCACCGGGGGGCTCCAGGGGAAGGCCGGACCGCCGCGGCTTGCCGCGCGGCCTGCTGTTGAGCACCCGCTCCATCTCGGCCCAGCTCGGCGGCCCATTATGCCAACCCATCGAACCACTCTATCGAACACCTGTTCGATATGTCCAGGTGTGCTCCCCGACTGCCGATGTGATGTATCAGGACATCGGTGACAGTTCTGTATCAGGACATCGGTGACACTTTGAGGGGTCTTGGTGGTGACACTTCTGCGCCGAGGCTGCGGGGGTGGCTGTTAATGAACCTATCGATCCTCGTGTCCGGTTGGCGATCTCACAGTGGCCTGATGACGCGCCGCGTGGGGCGGTCTCGACGTTCTGCGCCGAGCACGGCATCTCCCGAAAGTCGTTCTACGCGTTACGTCAGCGCGCGAAGACCGATGGGCAGGCCGAGGTGCTCGAACCCAAGTCTCGGCGGCCCAAGTCGAGTCCGTCGAAGTTAACTGAGGAGGTTAGGCAGCAGGCCGTGGCCGTGCGTGCCGCTCTGGAGGCGTCCGGCCGCGACCATGGACCGATCAGCGTGTACGACAAAATGCACGCGATGGGCTTGCCGCAGGTCCCTTCCATCGCGGCGTTGGCACGGATCTTCCGTGAGGCCGGTGTGGCTCGTCTTGAGCCCAAGAAGAAGCCCCGTTCGGCATGGCGACGGTTCGTCTACTCGGCCCCGAACGCGTGCTGGCAAGTCGACGCCACGCAGTACGTACTCACCGGTGGTCGCACGTGTGTGATCTTCCAGCTCATCGACGACCACTCCCGCTACGCGGTGGCCTCCCATGTGGCGTGGACAGAGACTGCCGAAGCGGCCATCGCAGTGTTTGACAAGGGTGTAGCAGCCTGTGGTGTTCCTCAACGGTTGTTGTCGGACAACGGAATTGCGCTGAATCCCTCGCGGCGTGGCTACCTCGGCCGACTCGTCAAGCACCTCTCGCGGCTAGGGGTTCAGGCAATCACCGGCAAGCCCGACAAGCCCACCACGCAAGGCAAGAACGAGCGCTTCCATCAGACCTTGTTCCGCTACCTCGACAAGCAGCCGCTTGCCAGCACGCTGGCCGAGTTGCAGGCCCAGGTCGATGCGTTCGACGACATCTACAACACCGAACGCCCCCACCAAGGGCTGCCTGGACGCGTCACACCGCGCACGGCCTGGGAGGCAATCGCCAAAGCTGACCCGCCGCGCCCCAGGCCCGACGCGCCGGTTCGTCCAGCGGTCACCACACCGCGCAGGTCTGCGCCAACCGACCTGCCTGCCGGCACCAACGTCGCAACCCTGACCAGCGGGGGCACCCTCGTCCTCGCCGGAGTTCGCTATCAAGTCGACGGCGGGCGCGGCTTCGAACAGGTCTTGGTGGTCATCGACGGCGAGAAGATCACCGTGGCTGACCTGGACGGCGAAGTCCTCATCGAACACACCCGACCCGCACCGGGGGTGAAGTACGTCGGCAACGGACGCCCCCGTGGTCCGCGCCCCAAGAACGAGAAACCGTCACCGATGTCCTGATACATCAACTGTCACCGATGTCCTGATACAGAACTGTCACCGATGTCCTGAGACATCACAGCGCCCGTCCGTCGAAAGTGGGGCCTATTGGCCCTAGGCGCGCGCGCGACCCGGTCGCACACTGACAGGTGCTGGAGGTCTCCAGGCGAATCCGGCACCGAGGCTGGGGCGGCCGGCACACCCCAGCCGAGTCCACCGACGGAGGTACACCGACCATGACTGACACACCGGACACCCCGAATGCCACCCCCGCCGCGGAGTCGGCAACGGTGGCACCACCACCCCGTACGCACACCGAGCATCGCCCCAGTCGGCTCTACCAAGTCTTGGCGTGGGTCGGCGCCATCACCGGCGTCTTGTTCGTCGTCACCGTGGTTTTCGTCGCCGGAATCGTCATCGGCGGCGGGCCCGGCGGCTACCACGGCTGGACCCGCGGCTACCACCACAGCTATCAGATGGGGCCGCAGGGACCACGGGACGGTTGCCCGATGATGGGCCCCGGGATGATGGGACCCGGCGGCATGATGGGGCCTGGCGGCATGATAGGACCCGGCGGGATGATGGGCCCCGGCGGGATGATGGGGCCGGGCGGGATGATGGGGCCCGGCGGGATGCCTCCCGCACCGACCACGACACCGCCTCAGCGTCCGTCCTGACACGCGGCGCGCTCGACGTTCGCCCACGCGGCATGCCCGCAACCACCGCCGTCGAGCCCGGGACATGTCAGCCCCCTTTGCGATAATGGTCATATGCCGCCTCCGACAGCGCCTTTGGATCGGGATCGGTTCGCGCCCAAGCGTATCGAGGTGTTGTTCGACAAGATGGCGGAGTTGACCGGGCAGCGCAATGCCATCGATGGCCGGTTGGTGGAGATCATCGCCGAGATCGACGGCGCGGGCAGCGCCGATGGAAACTCCTTGTGGGGTGCCACCGGGTGTCGCTCGTTGGCGGGGTTGGTGGCGTGGAAGGCCGGGGTGAGCCCGCGGCGGGCCGAGACCATGGTCGCGGTGGCGCACCGGCTGTCAGAGCTTGGACGCTGCGCGGCGGGCCTGCGCGAGGGCCGGGTGTCGCTGGATCAGATCGGGGTGATCGCCGAACGCGGCGGGCCGGGCTGCGATGAGCATTACGCGGAGTTGGTGCAGCACGCCACGGTCAGCCAGTTGCGGACCGCGGTCAAACAGGAACCGCGTCCCGAACCCGATCCCAAGCCCGAACCGAAGCGGTCGTTCAGCCGTATCGAAAGCGATGACTACACCACCTACCGGATCCGGCTGCCCACGGTGGAGGCCGCGAAATTCGAGACCGCCCACCAGTCCCACCGAGACAAGCTGATCGCGGACTGGAAACGCGACCACGACCCCAAAGACGCGATTGATCCGCAGGACGGGGATCAGTACGACGTCGACGCCGAGACCACGATTTCCGGGCAGGCGCCCCCGTTCCCGAACGCGGTCGATGCGTTCATGAGTCTGGTCGAGGCCGGCTGGGATGCCGACGTGCAGCAGCGTCCGCACGGGCAGCACACCACCGTCGTCATGCACCTCGATGTCGAGAAGCGGGTCGCCGCGCTGCACCTGGGCCCGGCCCTCTCCGATGCCGACCGCCGGTACCTGTTCTGTGATGCCACCTGCGAGGTGTGGTTCGAACACGCCGGTCGCCCCATCGGGGCGGGGCGGACCACCCGGACGGTGGGGCGGCGGCTGCGCCGAGCGCTGGAGCACCGCGACCGCACGTGTGTGGTGCCCGGGTGCGCGGCGACGCGCGGGTTGCATGCCCATCATCTGGTGCACTGGGAGGACGGCGGGCCCACCGAACTGTGGAATCTGGTGTTGCTCTGCCCGTTTCATCACCGCCTGCATCACCGCGGCGGCATCACCCTCACCGGGCCCGCCGACACCCTGAAAGTCACCGACGAAGACGGCGAGGAACTCACCAACACCGCACTGGCCCGCCCACCCACCACGGCGGCACCCGATGTACCACCGTGCCCCGGACCCAAGGGTGAACGCGCCCAATGGTGGTGGTACACACCATTCGAACCGCCACCGGCGTCGATGAACTAGCGCTGCGCTATTCCTGCAACGCCGGAGTATCGCGTCGCAGCGTCTGCCCGGTGAAGAAGTCCGGGCGCTGCGAACGCATCACCAGCATCAGCACCGCGCCGAGCGCCAGAATCCCGAACCCGATGAAGAACACCAGGCCGATACCGCCGATCGCCGCGCCGCTGCCGTTCTCCGGGTTCATGCTCTCGCCGATCGCGATGACGAAGACGGTCGCGAGCATGAGCCCGCCCAGCAGCGGGAAGACGAGCTTGAACACGATGTTGTGAACGCTGTCGAACAGTTCCCGGCGGAAGAACCAGACGCACGCGAACGCGGTGATGCCGTAGTACCAGCAGATCATGATGCCCAGCGCGGCGATGGTGTCCCAGAGTGCGTTGTCGGACAACAATTTCACGACCGTGTAGAACCCGCCGGTGACCACCCCGGCGACCACGGTGGAGTACACCGGCGTCAGGAAGCGCGGGCTCACCTCTGCGAAGCGGGCCGGGAAGGCCTTGTATGCCCCCATCGCGAGCATGGCACGGGCGGCGGGCAGGAAGGTGGTCTGCAAGCTCGCCACCGAGGAGGCGAACACCGCCAGGTACAGCAGCGGTCCGAACCATGGTCCCAGCACCGGGTCGGCCAGCGCCCCGAACACGTTCTCTGAATTCTCCGGGTTGCCCAACCCCAGGCCCTCCTCGCCGGTGCCGGCGTACATCATCACCGCCACCGCGATCAGCAGGTAGGTGACCAGAATCGAGATGACACAGAGCAACCCGGCCCGTCCGGGCACCTTCGTCGGGTCCTTGGATTCCTCGCCGAGGGTCAGACAGGTGTCCCAGCCCCAGAACGCGAAGATCGAACCGGTCAGCCCAACGGCGAACACCGCCAGGGTCAGCCCGGTGAACGGGTTGAACCAGTCCAGATCGAAACTCAGCCCGGCCGGGGCATCGCCTCGGCTCACATGGACGAGAGCCGCGACCGCGAAGGCCACCAGCACCAGCAACTGGAAGCCCACCAGCACGTACTGAACTCGCTCACTGGTGGTGATTCCGCGACTGGCGATCAGCGTGGCGAGCGCGATGAACACCAATGTCGTGATGATGTTGACAGGCTTGTTTCCCGCGAGGTCCGCGATCCCGGGCTGACCGGCCACCCGGGCGATCAATAGATAGAAGAACTCGACCGCGATCGCGGCCAGGTTGGACAGCACGATGATCGAGGCCACCACCATCCCCCACCCACACATCCAGCCCACATAGGGCCCGAATGCCTTGGTGGACCAGGTGAACGACGCCCCGCAGTCCGGGGTCCGGGAGTTCAACTCGCGATAGGCGTACGCGGTGAGGAACATCGGGATGAAGCCGGCGATGAAGATCGCCGGCATTTTCAAACCGACCGTGGCGACGATGACGCCGATGCTCGCGGTCAGCGTGTAACCGGGCGCCACACAGGAGATGCCGAGCACGGCGCCGGAAAGGGTGCCGACCTTGCCCGCCGCCAGGCCTTTCGACACCGTTCCCGAGTCCTGGGTGGTCATGAATTCTCCTCATCGACAGATCGGGGTACGACGACCATCGGAACGTCGAGCACACGCAACATCTTGGCCGCCGTCGAACCGAGGAACAGCCGGCGCGGCGCGGCCAACCGACTGGAACCGACCATGAGCAGATCGCCGTCCTGCCAGGGCAGTCTGCTCACCGCATCCTCCACGGTCGAACCGTCGACCACCGTCGAGGTCACCGAGAAGCCCTCGGGAAGATAGCTTTTCGCCTCCTCCAAGACATGGTGGGCGTGCGCCATCGCCCGCTCACGCAGCGCTTCGGCGTCGCTGCGCAGCGATCCGTACATCGGGTCGAGGGCCACCAGCGACACCAACCGCAACGGCACGTCCGCGGCCTTGGCGGCCCGCAACGCCGCGTCCAGCAGCGCATCGGCACCGGCCCGCTCACCGATGGCGCAGGTCACCTCGCGTACCCGCGGCACGGTCGAAAGCCGAGTGCCCTTCGGGGCCACGGCCACCGGGACCGGGGCCGAATACAGCAGTTCGTTGACCACCGAGCCGAGGGAGAAGTTGCCGACCAGACCGCCGCCCGAACCACCGACGACCAGCGCCTCGGCGCCGAGTCGGCGGACCTCCCGGATCAGGCCGTCAGCCGGTGAGTTGCTGAAACTGACGTGCGGGTGGGCCACCACATCGTCGGGGATCTCGGCCATCGCATCGGCGAGCCATTCCTGCGCCTGTTCGGCCAGCACGTCCTCCGGGACGATGGCGGGGATGCCGCGGTCCTGCGGCAGCACCAGGCACAGATCCAGTTCGGCGCCCAGGCTGCGGGCCAATCGGACGCCGAGGGCGACCGCGTCCGCGCCGCCGGGGATGGCGAGGTATCCGACAACCAGTCTCATCGGGCCATCCTGTCAACGCGCGGCCATGCGCACCGGCGTTTGGGCCTACGAAATCAGTTGTATTCAGCGGCGCCGTCGTCCAGCACCACCCGGGCGTCCGAGCCGTCCGGGTGGGCGGCCTCGGTGCGGAACACCGCGTGGCCTGGCTCGGTGCGCCATATCGACGTCGTCAGCGTCTCGCCGGGGAATACCGGCGAGCTGAACCGCGACGCCACCGCGGTGACCTTGGTGGCGTCGCCGCCCCCGAGTTCGGCGACCAGGGCCCGGCCGGCCACCCCGTAGGTGCACAGGCCGTGCAGGATCGGCTTGGGGAAACCGGCGAGATTCTGGGCGAACCACGGGTCGCTGTGCAACGGATTGCGGTCGCCAGAGAGCCGGTACAGCAGTGCCTGATCGCCACGTGTCGGCAGGGCGACCTGGGCATCGGGCGCGCGGTCGGGGAACTGCGGGGCCGCGGGCCGCTGACCGGGCTGACCGCCGAACCCACCCTCGCCCCGGATCACCACCGTGGTCAGGGTTTCCACCAGCACCTCACCGCTGTCCGGGTCGGCACCGACGCCCTTGAGCATCACCACCGCGTTCTTGCCCGCACCCTTGTCCTGGATATCGGCGACCTCGGAGTGCACGCTCAAGCTTCCGGCGGGCGGAAGCGGCGCGAACAACCGGATCGCCTGGGAGCCGTGCAACAGCAGGCTGAAATTGAACGACCCGATCAGCAGCGCGGCCGCGAACGGCGAGCAGGCGATCACGGCGAAGGTGGGCAGCACCTGCTGCTCGATATCGTGGCTGTTCTCGGTGGTGAAGGCCAGGTCGTCGGTGCCCGCGCCGACACCGAGCGCGTACAGCAGCGTCTCGCGGTCGGTCCAGCTGAAGGTCTGGGGTTCGGTCTTGGCACCGACGGCGTTCGGGTCGAGCGGCATGGGCGGACATCCCTTCGTGACGGCTATGGGGTGTGACCGGGACCATAGTTGACCTTTGCCCGTCCGAGGACCACCATGAGCCGCATGCATTATGTCGTTACCGGCGGTACCGGGTTTATCGGTAGTCGAGTGGTCGCCCGCCTGCTGGCCCGCGACCCCGCCGCCGAGGTCTCCGTGCTGGTCCGCCGCGGGTCACTGCAACACTTCGAACGGCTGTCCAGCAAATGGGGCCCCCGAGCGAAACCACTGGTCGGAGACCTCACCGAGCCCGGACTGGGCCTCGGAGACGACCTCGGCACCGCCGACCATGTGGTGCACTGCGCCGCCATCTACGACATGACCGCACCCGAGGGCATCCAGCGCGCCGCCAACGTCGAGGGCACTCGCGCGGTCATCGACCTGACCCGGCGCCTCGGAGCGACACTGCATCATGTGTCGTCCATTGCGGTGGCCGGGGACTTCCGCGGCGAGTACACCGAGGACGATTTCGACGTCGGCCAGTATCTGCCCACCCCGTATCACCAGACCAAGTTCGAGGCCGAGGCACTGGTGCGCGCCGAACACGGACTGCGGACGCGCATCTACCGCCCGGCCGTCGTGGTCGGCGACTCCCGGACCGGCGAGATGGACAAGGCCGACGGGCCGTACTACTTCTTCCCCATCCTGGCCAAACTCGCCGCTCTGCCCGGCTTCACCCCGATGGTGCTGCCCGACACCGGCCGAACGAACATCGTGCCGGTCGACTTCGTGGTTGACGCCATGGTTCACCTGATGCACATCCCCGACTCCGACGGTCGCACCTTCCATCTCACGGCTCCGAAAACCATTGGGCTGCGCGGCATCTACCGCGGTGTGGCCAAGGCCGCCGGGTTGCCGCCGCTGGTCGGCTCGCTCCCCGGAGCGGCGGTGTCCCCCGTCCTCAAGGCCACCGGCCGCGCCAAGATCGTGCGCAACATGGCTGCCACCCAACTCGGGGTGCCCGCGGAGATCCTCGACGTGGTCGACCTCGCGCCGACATTCGTCGCCGACCGCACCACGGCCGCGCTCGCCCGGACCGGTATCGAGGTGCCCGAATTCGCCTCGTACGCGCCGAAATTGTGGAGATACTGGGCGCAGAACCTGGACCCTGACCGGGCCCGCCGCGATGACCCGGACGGGCCGCTGGTGGGCAGGCACGTCATCATCACCGGCGCCTCCAGCGGCATCGGGCGCGCCTCGGCAATCGCGGTCGCCCAGCGTGGCGCCACGGTGTTCGCATTGGCGCGCAATGCCGCAGCGCTGGACGACCTGATCTCCGAGATCCGCGCCGACGGTGGCGACGCACACGCATTCACCTGTGACGTTACCAATTCCGGTTCGGTGGATCACACCGTCATGGACATCCTCGGCCGATTCGGGCACGTCGACTATCTGGTCAACAACGCCGGCCGGTCCATCCGCCGGTCGGTGTCGGCCTCCACCGACCGCCTGCACGATTACGAACGGGTGATGGCCGTCAACTATTTCGGCGCGGTGCGGATGGTGTTGGCGCTGCTACCACATTGGCAGGAACGCCGGTTCGGCCACGTGGTCAACGTATCCAGTGCCGGCGTGCAGGCCAACAGTCCCAAATACAGCGCGTATCTGCCGACCAAGGCCGCGCTGGACGCGTTCTCCGACGTGGTCGGCACCGAAACGCTCTCGGATCACATCACCTTCACCAATATCCATATGCCACTGGTGAGCACGCCGATGATCGCGCCGTCTCGCCGACTCAACCCGGTGCCCCCGATCACCGCCGAGCATGCGGCGGCGATGGTGGTCCGCGGGCTCATCGAGAAGCCGTCCCGCATCGACACCCCGCTGGGCACACTGGCCGATCTGGGCACCTACTTCACACCGCGGCTGTCCCGCCGTGTCCTGCACCAGCTCTATCTGGGCTACCCGGACTCCGCCGCCGCCCGCGGCGAGGCTGCCGACGAGCCCATTCGCGAGCGCGTACCCCGCAAGCCGTCGCGCGCCGCGCGGACCGTGCGGGTGCCCCGACCGGTCAAGCGGGCGGTGCGGGCGATTCCGGGTGTGCACTGGTAGGGGGCCACACCTATCGTGGTGGCGTGACAGATGTGCGCCTGCCGGTGTTCGCCGACGTCGACACCGGAGTCGACGATGCGATGGCGTTGGCCTATCTGTTCGCCAGCCCGGACGCCCATGTGGTGGGCATCGCGTCGACGGCGGGCAATGTGCCCGTCGCGCAGGTGTCGATCAACAATCTGGGGCTGCTCGAACTGTTCGGGATCGACGATGTTCCCGTCTCCGAGGGCGCCCCGGTGCCGCTGAGCATTCCGTTGCGCACCGCCGAGGACACCCATGGTCCCGAAGGGCTCGGCTACGCGCGACTGCCGGAGACCGACCGATCACTCACCCCGTACGACGCCGCCCACGCCTGGGTCGCCGCGGCCCGCGAATACCCCGGCGAACTCCTCGGATTGGTCACCGGCCCGCTGACCAACCTCGCGCTGGCGCTGCGTCTGGAGCCCGCACTGCCCCGGCTGCTGCGCCGGCTGGTGATCATGGGGGGCGCGTTCGATTACCGCGGCAACACCACCCCCGTCGCGGAATGGAACACCCATGTCGACCCGGAGGCCGCCGCCGAGGTGTTCGCGGTGTGGGGCGCGGCGTGGGGCCTGAGCACGCCCACACATCTACCGATTGTGTTGGGCCTCAACCTCACCGAGAACGTGGCGATGACACCGTCCATCCTGGGCCGGCTGGCCGCCGCCGCCGGTTCCCCGTCGGCGCAACTCAGTGTGCTCGACGATCGGGGCACCCCATCGGCGGCAGCCAATCCGCTGATCCGGGTGCTCGAAGATGCCATGCGCTTCTACTTCGAGTTCCACTTCGACCAGGGCGAGGGCTACCTGGCACACCTGCATGATCCGCTGGCCGCCGCGGTCGCGCTGGACCCCGACCTGGTGCGCTACCAGTCCGCGACCGTCGACGTGGAACTGACCGGCACCCTGACCCGCGGGATGACGGTGGCCGACTGGCGCGGTCACTGGGGGCGGGAGCACAACGCGCACATCGGCGTCGAGGTGGACCCCGCCGCGTTCTTCGAGCGTTTCATCGAGCGGGTCGGCCCCTTCGCGCGCGGGGTGGGACATCGCTAGTTATTCATAGATGCCCTCCACATGCCACTGCCGTTGGCGGTAGCACAGCAGCATCGCCACACCGACACGGTCGCGGGCGTCGACCACCACCTGAGCACGAGCGGTCCGGCCCACCGGTTTGCGTTCGGGATCCCACCAGCGTTCGTCGACCGGCCATGGCCCGGTCCACCAGCTGATATCTCTCCCGTCGCTTCGCTCGCCCCGGACATCTCTCCCGTCGCTTCGCTCGCCCCGGACATCTCTCCCGTCGCTTCGCTCGCCCCGCCCTGGGGACACCAGCCGCACCGGGGCCGAGGAGAACAATCCCCGACTCGTCACCCGCACCGGTTTGCCTTCAGCGTCAAGCACTTCCACCGGATCGTCGAGCAGCACCACCGGCGAGGGCTCGGGCAACTGCCCCGGCCAGGGTTGATCCGGATCCGCCCGGGGTAACGGCTCATCTCCCAACGGGGTGAAGGTGATGCGCTCGGCCGGCCCACGGCCACCGCTGAGCACCGGCACCTGAACCGCCTCCAGCCCCAGCAGACCCTGCACCCGCACCAGCGCCCGACGGGCCCGTAACCGGTCGTCGTCACCGGATGACCCCCACAGCGGGAGCTGCAGCGCGCCGGCCGACACCACCTCCACCGGATGCAGCCGCAGGGTGACAATGGCCGCGGTGGGCCCCGTCCCCCCGGTGGCCCGCCGGGTCAGCCAGCCGTCCAGTTGCCACCGCACCCGATCCGCGGTGGCATCCTCGGTCAGCGGTTCCGCACAGCGCCAAACCCGGTTCAGCTCTTCACCATTGGCGGTGACGGCCTGGATGGCCAGCCGGGTGCAGCCCACCCCGGCGCCTTCCAGGCTGCGGTGCAGTTCGCCGGCCAACGATCGGCCGGCGAAGGCCGCCGCGTCCACCCGGTCGATGGGTGGATCGCAGTTCATCACCGCATCGAGCTCCGCGGGAAGATCACGCCCCGACGGTCCGCGGTCGGGCTCCCCGCAGGCGAATCGGTGGGCGAGAAGAGCGTCCGCGCCGAACCGGGAGGCCACATCGGTGCGCGACAACTCGGCGAACTGACCGATGGTGCGGATTCCCATCCGCCACAGCAGGTCTGCCAGGTCTTCCCGGCTCGCCCCGGAGAGGCTGGGTTCGGTGGCCAACTGCCGGATGGACAGCCCGGACAGGAATGCCGCGTCCCGGCCCGGCTCGAGGATGCGCCCCGCCCTGGCCGCGAACACCGCGGTGGACAACTGATCGGCGATACCGGTCTGGCATTCCGCGCCCGCCGCGGCCACCGCGTCGACCAGCCGTTCGGCGGCCTCCTGTTCTGATCCGAAATAGCGGGATGCGCCCCGGACCGACAGCACCAGCAGACCGGGGCGCAGCACCTCGGCCCGGGGAACCACCTCGTCGACCGCCGCCGTCACGGCCTCGAAGTGGCGGGCATCGCGCGCCGGGTCTGCGGTGACGACGTGCAGCTGCGGGCACCGGGACTGCGCCTCACGACGGCGCAGCCCGCGCCGCACCCCGACCGCCCGGGCCGCGGCCGAACAGGCGATGACCCGGTTGGCCAGGGTGACCGCCACCGGGTCGGTGGCGGCGAGCCCGGCCGCGGCGGCGGCAGCCACCGCAGGCCAATCCATGCACCAGAGCGCTAGAACCCGCGACACCGTCAGCCACCGACCGCGAGGCGCGGCTGCCCGGGAATCCGGCTCCTGGTCCGGGTGTCCAACCGCACCCGCCCGATCCGTCCCCGGCCGGGAATCGCGGCACCCCCGGAACCGACCATCTCGTAGCCGCAGACCCTGGCATCCAGCCGAGCCGAGGCACCGTGCCAATCACCCCCGGTGACCAGCAGCGTGCACCCCTTCTGCCGGGCGCGCGCCGTGACCGCCCGCGCTCTGCTCATCGGCACCGATCGCCCGGCCAGCGCCAGCACCACAAGATCCAGACCGTCCAGCAGAACCGCGGCCACCTCCACCGGATCGGTCCCCGGATAGGGAATCACCGCGACCCGGCTCAGGTCGGCGCCCATCTCCACAGCCGCCATCAGACCGACATCGGGCTGCCCGACGATGGCCGCGTGCCCGCCGGCCGCGGTGGCCGCCGCCACCATCCGCAGTGCCAGTGATCTGGCCCCGGACAGCACCGCCACCGTCCCCCGGGGCAACAGCTGCGAAAGAGGCTCGGACCCGGATGGCACCGGCAACGCGTCCTCAGGCGGCCCGATCGGCGGATCCAGAGGTTTCAGCAAAGCCTCCGAGGCGGAATTCGGTCCGGCGTCGGCGCCTCTTCGCGCACCCGGGATGCCCATCCTCCCGGAGACTTCGGCTATCCTGTGACGCAGCTGTTCTACCTGCTCAGCACGCTCTTTTCGGTGCTGCTCCAGGTCCATGGCCACCACCACAGCAGCACCTCCAGCATCATCCGAAACGAGCTTTGTTCGAACGCATGTTCGATGTCTCGAGTAAACACTCGTCGGGTGTGCCAGTCAAGCGGTGGAATGGACGCCCAGATCAGCGTCACAAATCGGTCATCAACAACGCTCGAGTAAGGGAATGCACTGATACAGGCGCTGCGTTACAGTTTCTGACACCAGATCCCGACCTCAAAACGGGACTGCTGCACCCGGTTTTCGCGGATCTTCGCGCCGACCAGTGATTCACTACACCGAGAACAAGTAAAGGACCGAACATGGCATCAAATCGTCTGGCTCGTCGGCGGATTTCGGCAGCAGTGGGCGGTGCCGCCATCATCGCGATGATCGGCTTCACCGCCGCGTGCAGCAGTGACAGCGACAAGCCCGAAGAGACCACCCCCACGACCACCACCGAGTCGTCGTTGACCCCGACCGAGAAGTCGATCAACCCCACCGGCGGTAACGTCTTCACTCCCCCGGTCACGGCGCCTCAGCCGACCTTCGACCCGCAGCAGAACGACTGAGCGACATCAACCGAGAACGGGGCGGGTCCGGAGTTTTCGGACCCGCCCTCAGTTCGTTTGAGACCATGAGAACGGTGCTCGCACGCTCACTGACCGCCCTGCTCCTCATCGGAGCACTGGTGGTCGCCGCGGATCTGTACGCCGACCGGGAACGCCCTGATGCCTCGCTCATCAAGGGCCCTTTCGCATCTCTGCTGGACGCATCGACCGATCTCGGACCGGCCCGCGAGGAGCGCATCGAACTCACCGCCACCCTCACCGACCAATCCCGGCCGACCGCGCTGATGGACTGGGCGCAGGACCAGTCGCTGTCGGTGCGCTGGCGCCCGGGCGATGACTGGGTCATCGTCGAGGGAGCCCCCGATGCCGTCGAGCGGGCATTCGACGTCTCCGTGCGCGACTATCGGGGCAGGAAAGGGCAACTCTTCTATGCCTCACCGCATCAGCCGTCGGTACCCGAGCAGTTGCGCGACGAGGTTGCCGAGATCGGCCGGATCCTCAGCTACACACCACATCACATGTCCCGCCCCGACCACATCCCCCTCGATGTCCCCGATCAGGGGTTGGCCCCGGAGGCGTTGCTGAACACCTATAACGCCGACGATCTGGCCAGGGACGGATTCACCGGCAGGGGTATCACCATCGTGATCTTCGCCTTCGACGGTTTCCGGCAGTCCGACCTGGACAAGTTCACCACCACATTCGGCCTGCCACAGTTCACCCCCGAGGTCATCGGCGGATCACCCGGGGAACCGCGCGGCGAACTGTCGATGGATCTCCAAGTGGCACATGCGATTGCCCCCGATGCTCGCAAGATCGTGGTCAATGCCCGGCCCACCGTCGAAGGTGGCGGCGGGTACCGCAAGATCGGCGAGATGCTCGAGGACACCGATCGCCGGTTCCCCGGCGCGGTCTGGAGTTTCTCGATCGGCTGGGGCTGCGACAAACTCATCACCGCCGCCGACCTGGCCCCGGTCCGTTCCGCGCTGCGCACCGCCCAGTCGCACGGGACCACCGCCTACAACGCCAGTGGCGATCTGGCCGGCATGGAATGCCGTGGCGGACAAGACTGGTCGTCACCACCGAGCGAACAGGACGTCGGTCTCGACTCGATCGCCTCGCTGCCCGAGATGACCAGCGTCGGCGGCACCACCCTGTCCACCGACGCCGACGGGTCGTGGGTGTCCGAGCAGACCTGGTTCGACGTCCCGCTGTCCCAGGGCACCGGTGGCGGCGTATCGGCACTCTTCGACATGCCGCCGTGGCAACGGACCGCCGCTTCCACGGTCGCAGCCGAACGACACGACGGCAAGCGCATGACGCCGGACATCGCTGCGGTGGCCGACCCGTTCACCGGCGTGAAGATCGTCCTCAACGATCAGATCGTCGTCGGTGGCGGCACCTCGCAGTCCGCACCCATCTGGGCCGGACTCACCGCGGTGATGAACCAGTACCTTCTGGAGAACGGCGACGCCCTGATCGGTGACATCAACCCGTTGCTGTACCGCATCGCCCAGGGCGCGCCCCGACCGGCTTTCCGCGATGTGACCTTGGGCGGCAACGCCGTCGACAATGCCGGCCCCGGCTACGACCTGGTCACCGGCCTCGGCACCCCGGATATCGACAATCTGGTCCGCAACCTCCAAATCGCCCAACGGGTGGGTGCCTGATGAGCGCGCCCGGCATGATGGAATGCCAGGTCTGCCAGATCGACGTTCCCGCAGGGGTTTACTGCGGACTCTGCGGCGTCCCCCTGGCCGATCACCAACGCGGTGACGGTCCGCACTGGCTGCGCGCCCGCGCCTTCAGCGCCGCACCCGGACAGCGCCTGCTCACCCCCTCGCTGACCAGTTCACTGTTCCCGCATCTGGCACCGCGGTCACGCAAGGTGTTCCTGATGGGTCTGGTGCTGCTGGCGACGGCCCTCACCGTGGGCACCGTCCTGCGCATGCCGGCCGCGCTCATCGCCGTCGCCTCCCTCGGCATCCCCCTGCTGTTCGCGCTGTACCTGCGCGAATCCGGGGTGTCCCGCGACATCCCCCGCAGCACGCTGATCCTGACGGTCACGCTCGGGGTGGTACTCGGCGTCGGCTGGGTGCTGTTGACCGGAGCGGCCGTGGCGCGGGCCTACGGTGTCCCGCTGGGCGCCGGTATCGCGGGCGGACGCATCCTGCGCGACGGCATCGGCGTGCCGGTGGGCAGCATGCTGCTGATGCTCGTACCCGCGCTGGTGGCCAGGCTCGGTTGGCGCGGCAACCGAGAATCGTTGGACGGCTACGCCATCGGCGCGCTGGGGGCACTGACGTTCACCGCCGCGGCGACCCTGAGCCGGCTGGCACCGCAATTCAGCACCGGGATGATCAACCGGGTCCGCCCGCTGGACGGGCTGCTCGTGGAGGCCGGGATCCGCGGTATCGCGATGCCGCTGACCGCCGCCGCCGTCGGCGGCCTGATCGGTACCGCACTGTGGTTCACCAGGCCGCCGACCAAGGTGTACAAGAACCGCGGCTTCGTGCGCGGCACCCTCATCGTGATCGCGTTGGTGGTGGTCGCGGTCTACGCCGGGCTCGGCCTGCTCGACGTGGCGCGCTTCCCCCAGTGGCTGCAACTGGCCGGGCACCTGACGCTCACCGCGCTCGCGCTTCTCGCGCTGCGGATCGGCCTGCACCTGGCCCTGCTGCACGAGGCACAGGACGAGATCCGCACCGACGAACCGATCCTGTGCGTCGAGTGTGACCACGTCGTCCCCGATGCGCCGTTCTGCGCGGCCTGCGGGGCGGCCATGCACGCCTCCTCACGCCGATCGCGGCGAACCCGGCGCGACGATCGCCCCATCCGGCTGGCCGAGGAACCCGCAACCGGGGAGATTGTGGTGGGCCTCAAGCCCGGTTACTCGCTGCACGCGGGCACCTTCGAGGCGCTTGAGCCACCGAAGACATCGTTCCGCACGGTGGCGCTGGTGCTGGGGATCGCGGTCGTCGTGCTGGCCGGCTCCTTGGTCGGGCTGTCCGGGCTGATCTCGAAACCGGCCGCCAAGTACATCTGCCCGCCGGACTGCGGCAGTCCGCCGATGAACCGCGCGGTCGAGATCAATCCCCGGTTCACCTCCGCAGACGGGGCATTTTCGGTGTCGTATCCGGTGGAGGGCGCCGCGTATCAGATCTCCAAGCAGGACAACGGCGTCACCGCCGTGCTGCAGGCCGGCGACGGTGGAACGATGCAGCTGTTCAGCCGCCCGGCCGCCGGGCGCACCCCGAAGGAGATCGCGGTGGATCTGGTGAACGAGACGTTCCCGGACACCAAGACGGCCTACGAGATCCCGAACACGATGGTCGGGTACCAGCACGGCTACGGCTTGGCCGCCGATCTGTGGCCGCAGGGGGCGATGAGCAGTTCGACCCGGATGCGGGTGATCGTGATGGTGGCGGTGAAGAACGATCTGGCGTTGATCGCCGGCGCGGTGGGGCCGTATCGCGCCTTCGGTCCGGATTTCGGTTCCGGTAAGCCGTCGGCGGCCAACCTGCAGCTGGCACTGGATATGGGCAAGTACGTCAACAGTTTCAGCTGGCGCGGCGACCCACCCCGGTAACCGAGGCCGGTAGCCCGAGCATGGGAGCTGGGTCACACAACACCGAATGTTGACATTGACAAATGTCACCAATTGAAGGTGTACTCATCGGACGCTCGACCGATGGAGGTCCGAATGCCCGAGCAGTCCCTTCCCGCCCGCGGATCGCTGCAGTCCCGCGGCGCCGCCGTCATCAGCAGCGTGACGTTGCGGCAGATCAGCACGATATTGCCGCCCGAACGGGCGTGGGGGTTGTGGGCGTCGCGGCAGATCGTGGCCCGCGTGATGGACACCTTCGGGCCGTCACTGGCGGGCACCGACGTCGAGCAGGTCGACGTCTGCCTTCCCGACGGCCGCCGGGTGGTCGGGGAATGGGTCCGCAGCGCCACCCGCACCGCCACCGACGAGACCCGGGCGATCTACTACGTGCACGGCAGCGGTTATGCGCTGTGCTCGCCACGCACCCACCGCAGACTCACCGCCTGGCTGTCCCGGCTCACCGGTCTCCCGGTGTTCTGCGTGGACTACCGGCTTGCACCCAGACACCGCTTCCCCACCGCCGCTGACGATGTGCGCGCCGGCTGGGACTGGCTGACTACCCAATGCGACCTGGACCCCGAACGCATGGTGATCGCCGGCGATTCCGCGGGTGGTCACCTCGCGGTCGACATGCTGCTGCAGCCCGGCGTCCCGCATCCGGCCGCGCTGGCACTGCTCTCCCCGCTCTACGACCTCACCTTCGCGCTGGCCCGCGCCCGCGAGACACTGCGTGACGATCCGGCGATCCGCGCCGCCGATGCCGCCAGGCTGATCGGCTTGTATTGCGCTGGAATGGATCTCAACCATCATCGGCTCACCCTCGACGTCGCGGGCGGGCGCCGGATGCCCCCCACCCTGATCCAGGCCGGTGGCGCCGAGATGCTGCAAGCCGATGCCCGCACCCTGGCCGCGGACATCCGCTCCGCCGGCGGCACCAGCGAGTTGCAGATCTGGCCGGATCAGGTGCATGTGTTCCAGGCGCTACCCCGACTGACCCCCGAGGCCGTCCCGGCCATGCGCAAGATCACCGCCTTCATCGCGGATGCATTGCGGCACAACACTGCCGATCGGGTAGCCGGATGATCCCGTTTCTCAACCCACGCCGGCGCAGCCGCCACGCCGACGCCGTCGTCACCGGAGCCGGCAGTGGGATCGGCGCCGCGTTCGCCCTCGAACTCGCCGCCCGCGGCGGACGGGTGGTGTGCAGCGACATCGACGAGAACACCGCGGCCGCCACCGCCGCGGAGATCACCGCCGCAGGCGGCGAGGCGACCGTACTGCGTTGCGATGTCTCGCGGATCGAGGACGTGCAGGCCCTGGCCGACGATGCGCAGAGTTGGTTCGGCGGGCCGCCCACGCTGGTGATCAACAACGCCGGGGTCGGCGCCGGCGGCACCCCGATCGGCCAGACCAGCCTGCAGGACTGGCATTGGGTGCTCGGAGTGAACCTGTGGGGGCCCATCCACGGCTGCCACGTGTTCGCCCCACTGCTGCGTAGCGCCCAGACCGACCAGCCACGCGGCATCATCAACGTCGCCTCGGCGGCGGCATTCGGCGCGGCACCCGGGATGGCCGCCTACAACGTGAGCAAAGCCGGCACCCTGTCGCTGTCGGAGACCCTGGCCGCCGAACTCGCCGGCACCGGGATCAACGTCACCGCGCTGTGTCCCACCTTCGTCAAGACCAACATTCTCGACACCGAACGCATCACCGCCGGTTCCAGCCAGCTCGCCGACACCCTGATGCGCTGGACGGGGTTCAGCCCGCAGAAGGTCGCCCGGATGTGCCTGGACACCAACGACCGCGGCGGCCTGTACTGCATGCCGCAACCCGACGCCCGGATCGGCTGGGGCATCAAACGATTCACACCGACGGTGTACACCCGCGCCGTCGGCCTCACCGCCCGCATCACCGCACCCCAGGAGGTCTGACAATGGCTATCGACATGGACGTCATGCTCACCAAGATCAAGGACCGGCAGTGGGCGCTGGCCGATATCGACTGGGACGCGCCGGGCGCCGAGACCATCAGTGACGAGTTCCGGCCCAAGCTCAAGGCTTTCATGGCCGACCTGTGCTGGATCGAGAACGTCGGCGCACGCGGGTTCGCCGCGCTGGCCAAGAAGGCGCCCACCCCGACACTGGCCGAGATCTACCGCTACTTCCACGCCGAGGAACAGCGGCACGCCAATGCCGAACTGGCGCTGATGAAACGTTGGGGAATGCTCGAGGACGGCGAAATGCCGGAACCCAACGTCAACATCCGGCTGGCGATCGACTGGCTGGACACCTACGCCGACGACATGTCGCTGTCGGTGCTGGGCACCGTCATCCCGATGCTCGAGGTCGCGCTGGACGGCGCGCTGCTGAAGTTCCTGCTCGACGAGGTCGACGACCCGGTCTGCCATCAGGTGTTCGAGAAGATCAACAGCGACGAATCACGGCACATCGCGGTGGATTTCGAAGTGCTCAACATGATCGGGAACGCCAAGGCACGCAAGTTGGCCATCGATTTCGTCGGCAGCGTCGCCTCCCCCGGACTCATCATCGGGATGATCATCTACGTCCCGCTGCTGAACCGGATGCGCAACAACATCGTCGGCATGGGCCTGGAACCCGAGCGTCTCTACAAGGCGATGATGCGCTTCAAGGACATCGGCGGACGAGGTGAGAACACCTGGCGGGTACCGACTTACCAGATCCTCAAGCTCCACGCCCGCATGGTGGTCAACGACCGCAATCCCTACCACTGGGTGGCCAACCCGATGGTGGCCGCCTCCGACCACCTGCCCCGGGCCATCCTGAAACCGATCCCGTCCTGGTTCAAGGAACTGACCTACAAGCCGGCGGCCTGACATGACCTCTCACACCCACGACACCATCATCGTCGGAGCGGGGTTCAGTGGAATCGGCACCGCGATCAAGCTCGCCGAGTCGGGCATCGACGACTTCGTCATCGTCGAACGCGCCGACCGAGTGGGCGGGACCTGGCGGGACAACACCTATCCCGGCGCGGCCTGCGATATCCCCTCACTGCTCTACTCCTACTCGTTCGCGAAGAACCCGGACTGGTCGCGGGCCTACTCGCCGGCCGGCGAGATCTGCGCACACATCGAGGCGATGATCGACGATTTCGACCTGCGCCGGCGCATCCGGTTCGGCGTCGAGGTCAACGGACTGTCCTTCGACGAGGCGGCCGGTATCTGGACGGTAGAGACGACCGCGGGAACCCACCTGCGGGCCCGCACCGTGGTGCTGGCCTCGGGACCGCTGACCGACCACAAGTTCCCCGACATCCGCGGGCTGGACACCTACACCGGTCACAAGATCCACAGCGCGCGTTGGGATCACGACTACGACTTCACCGGCAAGCGAGTGGCCGTCATCGGGACCGGCGCCAGCGCCGTGCAGATCGTGCCGGAACTGGTCAAGCAGGCCGGGTACGTGAAGGTTTTCCAGCGCACCCCGGGCTGGGTGGTACCGCGGATGGATGTCGCCACCCCGGCGGCGGCCAAGGCCCTGTTCGCCCACGTGCCGGCCGCCCAGGAACTGGCCCGCCAGGTGCTGTTCTGGGGCCACGAGGTCACCGCGACCGCACTGGTCTGGGACACCCCGCTGACCGGCCTGGTGTCACGGCTGGGCAAGGCGCACCTGCGCCGCCAGGTCGCCGATCCGTGGCTGCGCCGCCAACTCACACCCGATTTCACCCCGGGCTGCAAACGCATGCTGATCTCCAACGACTACTACCCGGCGCTGCAGAAGGACAACTGCAAGCTCATCGACTGGCCCATCGCCACGATCAGCCCGGTCGGCATCCGTACCAGCGACGGGATCGAACACCATCTCGACGCCATCGTGTTCGCCACCGGATACGACGTCCACCTGTCCGGCCCGCCGTTCCCGGTCACCGGCCTCGGTGGACGCGTACTCGCCGAGGAATGGGCCGGTGGTGCACAGGCGTACAAGAGCATCCAGGCCCACGGGTACCCGAACCTCTTCATGATGACCGGGCCCAACTCCGGCCCGGGACACAACTCGCTGCTGGTGTACTCCGAGGGGCAGATCGACTACGCCGTCACCGCCATCGGCACGATCGTGCGCGACAACCTGCGCTACCTCGACGTCCGCGCGGATGTCCAGCAACGGCACAACGCCGCGCTGCAGCGCCGACTGCGCAAGACCACCTGGATGAGCGGGTGCAGCAGTTGGTACCTCACCGCGGACGGATTCAATGCCTCCATGTACCCCGGGTTCGCCACCCAGTATCTTCGACAGATGCGGGACTTCCGGTTCGGTGACTACACGGCGGTGGCACGCGACGCACGGGCGACCGCGCTGTCGTCGGCCTGACGGCTGAGATGTGATGGGTGAGATCTGATGGGGACGCCTAAGCCACCCCGGCAACCCGCCGGCGCGATCTCGACGATTCTCACCGGGCTGCGTCGGGCTCCGCGCCAGATCCGGCGCAGCTCGCGTGACGTCGTCGAGAACGCGGTCACCCAGCTCTTCGACGCGGCGGTGCAGCCGCACGGTGTCGCCGCCTCCGGCGAGTACCGGATCGACGAGCTGGCGCAGCTGGCCGGCACCACCACCCGCAACATCCGCGTCTACCGCGACCGCGGGCTGCTGCACCCGCCGCTGCGGGTCGGCCGCATCGCGCTGTTCAACGACACCCACCTGACCCGGCTGCGACTGATCACCTCCCTGTTGGACCGTGGCTACAACATCGCCCACGTGCACGAGATGCTCTCGGCCTGGGAGCAGGGCAAGGGCGTGGGTGAGCTGCTCGGGCTGGAATCCGCGATCGCCGGGAGCTGGGCGACCGAGAAACCCGAACGGATGAGTGTGGCCGACGCCCGACGGCTGGTCGACGATGACCCGGGATTCGAGCGTATGGTCGGCCTGGGCGTCATCAAGCTCGAAGATGGTGAGGCAGTCGTCGTCCGCCCCAAGCTGATCGAGGCGTTCAACGAGATCCGCCAGTACGGGGTGTCCACCGACAAGCTCATCGGCCTGCACGAGCAGATCGCCCCGCTGGTCGACCAGATCAGCGGTCTGCTGGTGCAGGCCGGGATCGAGGAGGTGCTGCACCGTATCAATCCGGGTGCCGCCTTGCCGGCGGACACCGAGATCGCCGAGCTGCTCACCATGCTGGTGCGCTTCCGCACCCAGGCCGTCTCGGCGGTGTCCGCGACGCTGGCCTTCTCGATCGAGTCGACCATCGAGTCGGCGGTCGGCCAGATCCTCGGCGACCTCATCGACAAGGAAGCCGAGCAGGGCGGCTGACTCAGCGGGTCACGAGCAGCTCGTGGTCACCGGTGGCCCAGGCCTGCTCGAAGGTCGCCATGCTCACCTGCTCGCCGCGGGTGTCCGCACCACCGCTGTCACCGAGATAGACGATGTCATTCGGAACATCCACGGCGGCAACGGTGATCAGGTGACCACAGTTGGTTCGGTCCCCCTCGGTGTCCCAGATGATGCGCGAGTTGACACACACGATGACCTGCCGGTCGTCGTTCAGGTAATCCAGCAGCGCATCCATGCCGGTGTCCACACCGCCGTCGGCCGCCACATCGTCATTGGTGTAGTCGGACTCGATGCCGAACTGGTCGAGCAGCAACATCAGGTCGGTGGTGCAGGTGCCGTGACCGACGCCGCCGTCGGTCGGGTCGACGCTTTCGTCATAGACCGGCTCGCCGGGGCTACATTCGCTGGGGGTGTCGGCCGCCATATCGATGATGTCGCGTTCGGTGGGCGCCTGGCCGGTCAGCTCCCCGATGACCGTGCGGGTGGCCATCAGTCCGCAGTCGCCTTCGGACTGCTCGGCCCAGTAGCGGGTCGCGGCATCCGGGTCACCGTAGACCCCGTCGGGCGGGTCGGGTTTGGCTGCCGGTTCGGGCGTCTGCTCCGGTTCCTTGATTCGGACCGGGACTTCGGTGGGTCGCCCATCCCGCGGGCTGCAGCCCGAATGCGGTTGCGCCGAAACCGAACTGGTGCCGGGCGCGGCCGGCTCAGCGGTATCGGTGGAGCAGCCGCTCATCAGCAATGCCAGCGCGGCCAGGCAGATGGCTTTGTTCCGCACGGAATTATCGACCACGGCGGCAAATTAGCAGACCAGCCGCCGGTGTTCGGCCGTTTCGCCGGTCACGCCCGCAGCGCGGGGCCGATCGTGGTGTTCCAGGACTCCTGCATCTCCGACTCGAACAGACCCCAGGTATGCGAACCATCCGGGCGCACCACATACGTCACCGGAACCCCCGCAGCCGCAGCATTATCGGCGAACACCCGGGTGCTATCAGCGACAATCCGCTCGATCAACCCACCGGTGATATTCGGCCCGAACCCCGGCGGCAACCGATCAACCGCCCCCACATTGCCCGAACCCGACGCGGCCACATACACCGCCACACCCCGCAACTTGGCCACATTCAACGACGGATCATGCGCCACCCACAACGGCCCACCCGCCGGCCCCCACATCGCATCCGCACTCGCCCCACCACCCATCAACGTGATCGACACCTGCTGCGGATTGGCCGCCGGAGTCAACAACCCGCTATACGAACCGACAGCCCGATACACCCCCGGCGCCTGCACCGCATAATCGACCGCCGTCCCCCCGGTGCTCGACAACCCACCGACCGCATTACGCCCATTCGTGTCGTACTCGGCATCGATCAACGGCGGCAGCTCCCGCGTCATATACGTCTGATACTGCTTCCCCGGATCGGCCACCCAATCGGTGAACCAACTGAACTGCCCACCCAGCGGCGAGACCACATTGACGTTCTTATCGGCGAAGAAACCCGCAATATCGGCCATCCCGAACCAACTCTTGGTACCCGGCGCCCACATCCCACCCGGGTCCAAATTGTCCCCACCATCGATACCCGGCAACAGATAAAACGTCGGCGCCCCACCACGCCCCGCCTTGAACACATCGTTGACGATCACCTTGTTCATCGACGGCGAGAACACCGACACCTTGTCCCACCGATCGTTGACATGCTCGATCCCGGTGATACGCGCCCCCTCGGCCACCGCCACCGGCGGCACGACAAGCAGACTGGAGAAGAGAGCAAGGACGAACAACCACGCGTATCCCCCGCGCTTGCGAATGGTCATGCGCCGAGTATCGGCTCAAGATCAGTCCGGTGCGACGTCAACGCTGTCACCCGAACGGATGAATCGTCACTCCCACTCGATGGTGCCGGGCGGTTTGCTGGTCACGTCCAGCACCACCCGGTTGACCTCGGGTACCTCGTTGGTGATCCGGGTCGAGATCCGCTCCAGCACTTCGTAGGGCACCCGTGTCCAGTCCGCGGTCATGGCGTCCTCACTGGACACCGGACGCAGCACGATCGGGTGGCCATAGGTACGCCCGTCACCCTGCACACCCACCGAGCGCACGTCGGCGAGCAACACCACCGGGCACTGCCAGATCTGCTGGTCGAGCCCCGCCGACGTGAGCTCCTCGCGGGCGATCGAGTCGGCGCGGCGCAGCGTGTCCAGCCGGGACGCGGTGACCTCGCCGACGATGCGGATGCCCAGCCCCGGGCCCGGGAACGGTTGGCGGCCAACGATTTCCTCGGGCAGGCCGAGTTCGCGTCCGACGGCGCGCACCTCGTCCTTGAACAGCAGGCGCAGCGGTTCGACGAGCGTGAACTTCAGGTCGTCGGGCAGGCCGCCCACATTGTGGTGGCTCTTGATGTTCGCGGTGCCCGCACCGCCGCCGGACTCCACGACATCCGGGTACAGGGTGCCCTGCACCAGGAAGTCGACCGTGCCCTCGCCCTCGACGAGGTCACGCACGGCTCCCTCGAACGCGCGGATGAACTCGCGGCCGATGATCTTGCGCTTGCCCTCCGGGTTGGTGACGCCGGACAGCGCCTCCAGGAACCGATCGGCGACATCGACGGTCACCAGCTTGGCGCCGGTCGCGGCGACGAAGTCACGCTGCACCTGGGCGCGTTCCCCGGCCCGCAGCAGACCGTGATCGACGAACACGCAGGTCAAGCGGTCTCCGATGGCCCGCTGCACCAGCGCCGCGGCGACCGCTGAGTCCACCCCGCCGGACAGCCCGCAGATCGCCTCTCCGTCGCCGATCTGCTCGCGGACCTGCGCGATCAGCTGCTCGGCGATATTCGCCGGCGTCCAGGCCGGTCCGATCCCGGCGAACTCGTGCAGGAAGCGGCTCAGCACCTGCTGGCCGTGCGGGGAATGCAGGACCTCGGGGTGGTACTGCACCCCGGCGAGCCGACGGGCCCGGTTCTCGAAGGCCGCCACCGGCGCCCCCGCGCTGACCGCCACCACGTCGAAGCCGTCGGGCGCCTCGGTGACCGCGTCGCCGTGGCTCATCCACACCGGCTGATGCTCGGGCAGGTCTGAATGCAGCTGGCCGCCAGTGACATTCAATTCGGTACGGCCGTACTCGCTGGTGCCGGTGTGCGCGACGGTCCCGCCGAGTGCCTGCGCCATGGCCTGGAAGCCGTAGCAGATACCGAACACCGGAACGTCCAGATCGAACAGCGCCGGATCCAGCTTCGGCGCACCGTCGGCGTACACGCTGGCCGGGCCGCCGGAGAGCACGATGGCCTGCGGATCGCGGGCCTTGATCTCCTCGACCGTCGCGGTGTGCGGGATGACCTCGGAGAACACCCGCGCCTCGCGGACGCGGCGCGCGATCAGCTGGGCGTACTGCGCGCCGAAATCGATGACGAGAACGGGGCGGGTCTGCGATGACGCGCTTGCGCGAAGAGCGTCTAAAGAAGCTGGTTCCACCTGCGACAGTGTAGTGGTCAGGTACCGAACAGCCGGTCCCCGGCATCGCCGAGGCCGGGCACGATATAGCCGTGTTCGTCGAGCTGGCGGTCGATCGCGGCGGTGTACACCGGGATGTCGGGGTGGGCCTCGTGCAGCGCCGCCAGGCCTTCCGGGCAGCTGAGCAGGCAGACGAACTTGATGGACCGCGGCTGGTGCTCCTTGAGCCGGTCGATGGCGGCGATCGCGGTGTGGCCGGTGGCCAGCATCGGGTCCACGACCACCACGTCGCGCTCGTGCAGGTCATTGGGGACCTTGAAGTAGTACTCCACCGCGATGTGGGTCTTCGGGTCGCGGTACAGCCCGATATGCCCGACCCGTGCGCTGGGCACCAGGCTCAGCATGCCGTCGAGAATGCCGCCACCGGCCCGCAGGATGGATACGAAGACCAGCTTCTTGCCGTCGATCACCTTGGCGGTCATGGTCTCCAGCGGCGTCTCGATCTGCTCTTCGTGGAGTGGGATATCGCGCAGCACCTCATAGGCCATCAACGCCGACACCTCGCTGACCAGGCGCCGGAAACTGTTGGTGGACACGTCTTTACGGCGCAGGGTGTTCAGCTTGTGAGTGACCAGCGGGTGCTCGATCACATGCACCGCAGACGATGGGGCCATGGCAGATCCTCTCCTCAGAACACGGTGCCGTCGCTGATCACGGTGAGCGGCGGCAGTCCGCCGCGCAACTCCTGGGCCAGGGCCCGGCCGGCCGCCCAGCTGCCGCCCTCGAGGACGCAGGCCAGCGGCAACGCCTGGGCGCTGACGCCGAGGCGCTCGCGGACCAGCACCGCGAGATCGTCGAGCAGGGCGACCGTCAGTGCGCGCCACTCCACCACGAGCTCGTCGGCGGGTGTCCATGCGCGCTCGGCCCACCCGGCCTCACGCAGCCGCAGCACACCGGTGTCCAGGAACAACCCGCCGTTGCGGTACTCGGGCAGACCGGTCAGCGCGTCGAGCCCATTCACCTGCACACCGGCCCAGCCGAATGGTTCCAGCAAGGAATAGGTCAGCCACTGCGACAGCTTGTGGAACGGCATCCAGCCCGCGGTGGCGCCCACCCCGGGGACCGCGTCGTGTCGCCAGCAGTCGCCCAGCGGCTCACCATCGATGTGATTGTCGGCCAGCCAGATCCGCGACAGTGACGACAACAGGGCACTCAGGATGTCGTGGGTCGCCACCGTCGGTGCGGCGGGATCGACGATCAGCAGATCGAACAGTCCCCCGGGCCGTCCGGGGGTGCCGTAGACCGTGGGCTGCTCGGCGAGCGCGGTGCCGAGGCGGCGCAACAGGTCGACCCGCCCGTCGAAGCCGACCAGAGGGTTGTCCGGGACCACCTGCAGGTGCGCGGCCAGCCGCTCGGGGTCCAGTGTCTGCAGACCGGCGGCGTCGGCCTGCAGCGGGCACTCGGGGTCCGAGGAGAACGTGCCCGCGGTGAATGCGTGCCAGCTGGCCACGCCGAGGCCCTCGGACCGGGTGAGTTCCAGGCCGGTGTCGGCTTCGCGGTAACGCCACCGCGGGCCGGCACCCGCGTCGAGCAGCACGCTGATGACGGTCAGGTCGATCATCGCGCGGGCGCGTGCGGCGGCATCGGTTCCGTCGAGCGCCAGGGTGCGGTGCACCCCGCCGGCCTCGAAATGGCGCCACCGGCTGTGGAACGGGATCACCAGATCGGGAAACCGGGTGACGGTGAGGTCGGCGACGGCGGCGGCCGCGGCATCCATGGCGTCTTCGTGCACGGTGAACCATGCCGACGAGCCGTCCCGCGCCCTGGTCAACAGGTGCTGCGAACGGGCCCGGATCTCGGCGGTGCTGCGCAGGGTGGCTGCGGCGCTCACACCAGGCCCCGGCCCACCGTGTTCTTCAGGTCCTCGGCGTCCGGAACCGGCCCCGGGGTGAAGTAGCCGGCCGCCATCTTGGCGTCGATCTCGACGCGGGCATCGGCGGGGATGAGGTCGTCGGGGATGTTCACCCGTTCCCCGACGGTGATACCGGACCCGGTGATGGCGTCGTACTTCATGTTGCTCATCGACACCAGCCGGTGGATGCGGGTGACGCCCAGCCAGTGCAGCACATCGGGCATCAGTTCCTGAAAGCGCATGTCCTGCACGCCGGCCACGCATTCGGTGCGCGCGAAATACTGATCGGCGGTGTCACCACCGACTTGGCGCTTACGCGCGTTGTAGACCAGGAACTTGGTGACCTCACCGAGTGCGCGACCCTCCTTACGCGAGTAGGCCACCAGACCGACCCCGCCGCGCTGGGTGCCGGCGATGCACTCCTCGATCGCGTGCGTCAGATACGGCCGGCACGTGCAGATGTCGGAGCCGAACACATCGGAGCCGTTGCACTCGTCGTGCACGCGGGCGGTCAGCTCCACCGACGGATCGGCCAGATCCCTTGGCTCACCGAAGATGTAGACGGTCTGACCGCCGATCGGTGGCAGGAAGACCTCAAGATCACCACGAGTGACGAGCTCCGGGTACATCCCGCCGGTCTCCTCGAAAAGTGCACGGCGCAAGGCTGATTCGGTGCAGCCGAAGCGCGCGGCGACGCCGGGCAGATACCAGACCGGTTCGACGGCCACCTTGGTCACCACCGCGGCTCCACTGTCCAGGAGCACCTTGCCGTCCGGTCGCAACCGGCCCTGCTGCACGGCGAGGGCAACCTCCGGCAGCATCACGTGCGCCTTGGTGACGGCGATCGTCGGGCGAATGTCCTGGCCGGCCTCCAGCTCGGCGGCGAACACGTCGGCGACCGCGGCGCCCCACGGGTCCAGGCTGACAATGGCCGACGGGTCCTGCCACTGCGGGTGCGGGCCGATCACATCGGTCGGCGCGGTGTTGGTCAGGTCGGCGCGGTGCTGCGGGGAGAGGGCTCCGGCGGCGACCGCCAGCGCCCGGTAGACGCCGTAGGAACCGCTGTGGGTGCCGATGACATTGCGATGGGCCCGGGTGCCGGTGGTGCCCACCACCGGGCCGCGCTCGGCCGGTGTGGGCGCGCCCCACTGGATCGCCGCGGCGGTGGCGCCCCCGCTGTGCGAGGTCAGCCGGATATGGCGCGCGCCGGCGCGATCTGTACCAGTTCCCACGCCGGCTCCTCTCGGACGAACGCCTCACAACTGCGGCGACGGCATTGTCACCTGCATCGTATCAGCGCCCCGACATACCAGCTCGGTGTGCGAATATCGCAGTCTCACAGCAGTATTCGCCGCCAGGTGTCGAATCCGTGAGCACGGGGTACACGGCCTTGCAGTCCGCACGCACGCTCGAGAGGAGCAATGGTGACGAATACACAGCCCAAACCGACCACCACGGACGCCGGGATACCGGTCTACAGCGACGAGCATTCCCTGACCGTCGGTCCCGACGGCCCCATCCTGCTGCAGGATCACTATTTGATCGAGCAGATGGCGAACTTCAACCGCGAGCGGATCCCGGAGCGCCAGCCGCATGCCAAGGGCGGTGGCGCCTTCGGCCATTTCGAAGTGACCGCAGATGTCAGCGCCTACACCAAGGCCGCATTCCTGCAGCCCGGGGCGAAAACCGAGACGCTGACCAGGTTCTCCACCGTCGCCGGTGAGCGCGGCAGCCCGGACACCTGGCGCGACCCGCGCGGTTTCGCCACCAAGTTCTACACATCGGACGGCAATTTCGACATGGTCGGCAACAACACTCCGGTGTTCTTCATCCGCGACCCGATGAAGTTCCAGCATTTCATCCGGTCGCAGAAGCGCCGGGCCGCCAACAACCTGCGCGACCACGATATGCAGTGGGACTTCTGGACGCTGTCGCCGGAGTCGGCACACCAGGTCACCTGGCTGATGGGTGACCGCGGGATCCCGCGCACCTGGCGGCACATGAACGGTTACTCCAGCCACACCTACAGCTGGATCAACGCCGCCGGCGAGATCTTCTGGGTGAAATACCACTTCAAGTCCGATCAGGGCATCGAGTTCCTCACCCAGGACGAGGGCGATCAGATGGCCGGCCAGGACGGTGACGCCCACCAGCGCGACCTGTTCGACTCGATCGAGCGGGGCGATTTCCCCAGCTGGACGTTGAAGATGCAGATCATGCCGTTCGAGGACGCCAAGAACTACCGGTTCAACCCGTTCGACCTGACGAAGGTGTGGCCGCACAGCGACTACCCGCTGATCGATGTCGGCAGGCTGACCCTGGATCGCAACGTCAGCGACTACCACACCGAGATGGAGCAGGCGGCGTTCGAGCCGAACAATGCGGTCCCAGGTACCGGGCTGAGCCCGGACAAGATGCTGCTGGCGCGCGACTTCTCCTACTCCGACGCGCACCGCGCCCGGCTCGGGGTGAACTACCGCCAGATTCCGGTGAACACCCCGAAGACCGAGGTCAACAGCTACTCCAAGGACGGGGCGATGCGGGTCACCAACGTCACCGACCCGGTGTACGCGCCGAACTCCTACGGCGGGCCGAAGGCCGATCCGGCACGCACCGGCGAGCCGTTGTGGCATGCCGATGGCGACATGGTGCGCTCGGCGTACTCACTGCACGCCGAGGACGACGACTGGGGCCAGGCCGGCACGCTGGTGCGCGAGGTGCTCGACGACGCGGCGCGCGACCGGCTGGTCTCCAACATCGCCGGTCACCTCTCCGACGGGGTGTCCGATGCGGTGTTGGAGCGTGCCTTCGAATACTGGCGCAACGTGGACAAGGATCTCGGCGACAGGGTCGCCGCCGCGGTCACGTAGCGGTGAGACTCAGCCGGCCTGCGGCGAGCTGGACAGCTGCGAGTTCACCGGAAAGATCGGCAGCCGACGCAGCGCGGCGGGTGCCTGCGCCGGCACCACGGGCCGGATCGGGGCGATGGGCTCCAACCGGCGATAGGGCTCGCCCTGCGCCGGACGCTGATCCACCTCGCCCTTGTTCGGCCACAGCGCCGCGGCCCGTTCGGCCTGCGCGGTGATCGAGAGCGACGGGTTCACCCCGAGATTGGCCGAGATCGCCGCTCCGTCGGCCACATACAGCGTCGGGTAGCGGTACACCCGCTGGTAGGGGTCGATGACGCCGGTCTGGACACTGTCCCCGATGGCGGCCCCGCCGAGAAAATGCGCGGTGAGCGGGATGTTGAACAGCTCGCCCCAGGTGCCGCCGGCCACCCCGTCGATCTTCTCGGCGATGCGGCGGGTGACCTCGTTACCCGCCGGGATCCAGGACGGGTTGGGCAGGCCGTGACCCTGCTTGCTGTCCAGCATCCGGTAACCGAACCAGGTCTTGCGGGTGAACGTCGTGATCGAGTTGTCCAGATGCTGCATGACCAGCGCGATCATGGTCCGCTCGCTCCACCGCCGCGGATTCAGCAGGCGCAGCGTCCCCCGGCGGTCGGCCTTGGCCGTCGCGACGAGTTGTTTCCAGCGCGGCACATCGGTGCCCTCCGGACCGGTGCCGTCGGTCATCAGGGTCTGCAACAGACCCATCGCATTGGATCCCTTGCCGTACCGGCACGGTTCGACGTGCGTGTCACTGGTCGGGTGGATCGACGAGGTGATGGCCACGCCGTGGGTGAGGTTGAGATCGTCACCGACGGTGAGCCGTCCGGCCCCGACGATGGACTCGGAGTTGGTGCGGGTGAGCACGCCGAGCCGCGACGACAACTCGGGCAGTCGCCCGGTGTCCCGCATCCGGAACAGCAGCTTCTGGGTGCCGTACGTGCCGGCGGCCAGGATCAGGTGATTGGCGGTGAAGGTCTTCTTCCGGCGGCGCAGTTTGCCTCCGGTGCGCACGGTGTGCACCTCCCACACGCCGTCGGGGCGCTGCTCGAACGACCGCACCGACGTCAGCGCATGTACGCGCGCGCCGGCCGACTCGGCCAGGCCCAGATAGTTTTTCAGCAGCGTGTTCTTGGCGCCGTGCCGGCAGCCCGTCATGCACTCGCCGCACTCGATGCATCCGGTGCGCGCGGGGCCGGCACCGCCGAAGTACGGGTCGGGCACGGTCTTGCCCGGTGTCTTCTCACCGTTCTCACCGAAGAAGACGCCCACCGGGGTCGGGACGAAGGTGTCCCCCACGCCCATGTCCTCGGCGACCTCCTTCATGATCCGGTCGGCATCGGTGAACGTGGGGTTGGTGACGACCCCGAGCATCCGCTGGGCCTGGTCGTAATGCGGCATGAGCTCTTCGCGCCAGTCGGTGATATCCCGCCACTGCGGGTCGGCGAAGAAGGGCTCCGGCGGCACGTAGAGGGTGTTGGCGTAGTTCAGCGAGCCACCGCCGACACCGGCTCCGGCCAGGATCATGCAGTTACGCAGCAGGTGGATGCGCTGGATGCCGTACATCCCGAACTGCGGGGCCCACAGGAACTTGCGCAGGTTCCAGGAGGTCTTCGCGAAGTCCGCGTCGGCAAACCGCCGGCCGGCTTCCAGAACCCCCACGCGGTATCCCTTTTCGGTGAGCCGCAGGGCGCTGACGCTACCGCCGAATCCCGAGCCGATGATCAAGACGTCGTAGTCAGGCTGCATCGGACCAGTATGACGCTACCGGCAGGTAACTTTCTAGACAGGAGGGCCTAAGTTGTAAAGAAATCCTGTTCAGGACCCGACCGTCAGGCCGACCTTCTGGAATTCCTTCAGGTCGCAGTAGCCGGCCTTGGCCATCGAACGGCGCAGACCGCCCACCAGGTTCAGCGATCCGAACGGGTCATCGGAGGGGCCGTTGAGCACCTGCTCCAGCGGCGGCCGGGCTCCGAGCGCCACCTGCAGCAGGGCACCGCGCGGCAACGACGGGTGCGCCGCCGCCGACGGCCAGAACCAGCCGTCGCCCTGGGCCTCGGCGGACACCGCCAGCGGCGGGCCGAGCAGCACGGCGTCGGCACCGCAGGCGATCGCCTTGGCCAGGTCGCCCGAGGTCTGGATGTCGCCGTCGGCGAGGACGTGGACGTATCGGCCGCCGGTCTCGTCGAGGTATTCGCGCCGGGCGGCCGCGGCGTCGGCGATCGCGGTGGCCATCGGCACGCTGATGCCGAGCACCTCGTCCGAGGTCGTCACTCCGGAGGTGGAGCCGTAGCCGACGATGACGCCGGCCGCGCCGGTGCGCATCAGGTGCAGCGCGGTGCGGTGGTCGAGTACGCCGCCGGCCACCACCGGCACGTCGAGTTCGGAGATGAAGGTCTTGAGGTTGAGCGGTTCGCCGTCGTTGGCGACCCGCTCGGCGGAGATGAGGGTGCCCTGGATGACCAGCAGGTCGATGCCGGCGGCCACCAGCGCCGGGGTCAGTGCCGCGGCGTTCTGCGGGCTCACCCGCACCGCGGTGGTGACTCCGGCATCCCGGATGCGCGCGACGGCGGCACCCAGCAGTTCGGGATCCAGCGGTGCGGCGTGCAGCTGCTGCAGCATCCGGATGGAGGCCGACTCGTCATCGGCGGTGGCCGCGGTCTCGACGACCGCGGCGATCTTGGCCTCGACGTCGGCGTGGCGGCCGATCAGCCCTTCCCCGTTGAGCACACCCAGACCGCCGAGCCTGCCCATCTCGATGGCGAACTCCACCGACACCAGTGCGTCGGTCGGATGCGCGAGCACCGGGATCTCGAACCGGTAGGCGTCCAGCTGCCAGGCCGTCGAGACGTCCTTGGAGGAACGGGTCCGGCGGGCCGGGACGATGTTGATGTCGTCGAGTTCATAGGTGCGGCGAGCTGTTCTGCCCATGCCGATTTCAACCATGTCACGCATGTACGGGATGCCTTTCGGGCTGCTGAGTTTCCGGTTCCTCGCGCAAGCGCTCGTCAGCGGGCGTAGTAGTTGGGCGCTTCGACCGTCATGGCGACGTCGTGCGGATGGCTTTCCTTCAGGCCCGCGGCGGTGATCTGGACGAATTGCGCCTGCTGCAGATGCTCGATGGTGTCCGAGCCGGTGTAGCCCATCGCGGCACGCAGGCCACCGGTCAGCTGGTGGATCACCGTCGACAGCGGCCCGCGGAACGGCACCCGGCCCTCGATGCCCTCGGGCACCAGCTTGTCCTCGGAAAGCACGTCGTCCTGGAAGTAGCGGTCCTTCGAGTAGCTCTTGGCGGCGCCGCGACCCTGCATGGCACCCAGCGACCCCATCCCGCGGTAGCTCTTGAACTGCTTGCCGTTGACGAAGATCAGTTCGCCGGGCGACTCGGCGGTGCCGGCCAGCAGCGAGCCGAGCATGGCGGTCGAGGCACCGGCGGCCAGCGCCTTGGCGATATCGCCGGAGTACTGCAAGCCACCGTCGGCGATCACCGGGACACCCTTGCGCGAGCAGGCGGCGACGGCCTCCAGGATCGCGGTGATCTGCGGTGCGCCGACACCGGCGACGACGCGGGTGGTGCAGATGGACCCCGGACCCACGCCGACCTTGACGGCGTCGGCTCCGGCGTCGACCAGTGCGGCGGCCGCCGCACGGGTGGCGACATTGCCGCCGACGACGTCGACGCGCTCACCGACGGTGGCCTTGAGCCGGCTCACCATGTCCAGCACGAGCCGGTTGTGCGCATGCGCGGTGTCGACGATGAGGACGTCGACGCCGGCCTCCACCAGGGTCATGGCCCTGGTCCAGGCGTCGTCACCGATACCGACGGCGGCACCCACCAGCAGGCGTCCGTCGCTGTCCTTGGTGGACAGCGGGAACTGCTCGGTCTTGACGAAATCCTTGACGGTGATCAGGCCGGTGAGCTTGCCGTGGCCGTCGACGATGGGCAGTTTCTCGATCTTGTGCCTGCGCAGCAGACCCAGCGCGGCCTCCGCCGAGACACCGGCCTGCGCGGTGATCAGCGGGGCCTTGGTCATTACCTCCGACACCGGCCGGGACTGGTCCACCTCGAAGCGCATGTCGCGGTTGGTGATGATCCCGACCAGCGCGCCCGCCGCGTCGACCACCGGCAGCCCGGAGATCCGGAACCGCGCGCACATGGCGTCGACCTCGGCCAGGGTGTTCTCCGGCGAGCAGGTCACCGGGTCGGTGACCATCCCGGCCTCGGACCGCTTGACGGTCTCGACCTGACCGGCCTGTTCGGTGACCGACAGGTTGCGGTGCAACACGCCCATCCCGCCGGCCCGGGCCATCGCGATGGCCATCCGCGACTCGGTGACGGTGTCCATCGCCGAACTCACCAGCGGGACCCGCAGCCGGATCCGCTTGGTGAGCTGGCTGGACGTGTCGACGTTGGCGGGCACCACGTCGGATGCGGCCGGCAGCAGCAGGACATCGTCGAAGGTCAGCCCGAGCATCGCGATCTTGGTCGGATCATCACCGCCGGTGGGGACCGGGATGGCGAGCGGGACGCTGCTTTCAGCGATCGACATGGGTGGAGCCTCCACTAGCAACAGTCGCGAGTCTAAGAGGCCATTCTATCGGCACTGACCTCGGCGCTCGCGGCCACGCCGCGAGGTGGGTCCACAGTTCGGTCCGCGCGGGCGGCACGCGGGGTGAACCGGTGGCGCGAAAGCAGCGCGGCTGCGTAGGCTAGATGCGTGCGAGATGACCTCCCGCCTGGCCTGCCACCCGACCCGTTCGCCGATGACCCGTCCGATCCATCGGCGGCTCTCGACGCGATCGAGCCCGGGTTGCCGTTGGATGCGCAGGAACGTAGTGCCGTGGAAGCGGACCTGGCCGACCTGTCGGTGTACGAGGCGTTGTTGGCGCACAGAGGGATTCGTGGCCTCGTGGTGTGCTGTGATGAATGCCAGCAGGACCACTATCACGACTGGGACATGCTGCGGGCGAACCTGCTGCAGCTGCTCGTCGACGGTACGGTGCGCCCGCACGAGCCGGCCTACGATCCCGAGCCCGACGCCTACGTGACCTGGGATTACTGTCGCGGCTACGCCGATGCCTCACTCAACGAGGCGGCGTCGGAACCCGACGGATACCGCTGAACTTTCGTCACTCGCCGTCGGCGGGCACTGGCACCGTGGTGGTCGTGACCACCGCCGGCGCGGGTGCTTCCTGCACGGGTTCGGCGGCCGGCGCTGACGTGACCGCCGGCGCCTCCTGTACCACCGGCGCCTGCTGCTGAGTGCTGGGCGGCGCAGCCGGCGTCGAGGGCGGCGCAGCCGGCGTCGACGCGGGCGCGCTGGCACGCGGCGGCGGAGCCACCGACGTCGACTGCGTCACCACGGTGGTGGTCGTGGTCGTCGTCGGCGCGGTGGTCGTCGGCGCGGTGGTCGTCGGCGCTGTGGTGGTCGTCGCAGTCGTTGACGGCGTGGTCGACGGGGCCGAAGTCGCGGTCGGCGAGGTTGTCGTCTCGGTGGCCGGACTGGTCGACGTGGCGGTCTCCGACGTGCTGGTCGTCGATGTCGTCTCCGAGGTCACCGTCTCCGAGGTCGTCGTCTCCGAGGTCGTCGTCTCCGAAGTCACCGTGGTCGAGAGCACTTCGGGGCCCGGGGTCGTGGTGACCGTGACGGATTCCTCGATCACCGGCATGGGCAGCAGCGTCAGCGGTGAGGCGGGCAGCTCCGGCAACGGCTCCCCCGGCGGGGGCAGGGTGGCGGCGGGGTCCTGCTCGACAACCTTGTAGGTCAAGGCATTCCACTGCTGGATCAGCTCTTGCTTCTGCTCGACCCGATCGACACTCTGCACCGTCGCCGACAGCGCGGCGAGCTTGTCCTGCGCCTGGTCCCACTGACCCTGATCCACCAGTTGCTGCACCTGGGCGAGCTCGGTCTGGGCGGCCAACACGACGGCGTCGTCACGGGTGGCCCGCTCGTCACCGAAGAACATGCTGCGGATCGGGTACAGACCGTCGCCGGGCCCGGCCGCGAAAACCGCGGTGCCGAAGCCGCCGAGACAGAGCACGGCGGCGGCCGCGGAGCCGACGACCGCCAGCCCGAACCGGTTGCGCCGCGACGGTGCCGCGGTGGCATCGACGAGGGCCGCGCCGGCCTCGGCAGGTGTCACGACGTGGTCCATCGGGACCTGGCGGACCTCGTCGCGCCAGCCCGACAGCAGGAACGCGAGGTCGGCGTCACCGCGGTCGGTGGAGAATACCGGCTGCTCGGCGGCCAGTGCGTCCAGGAACTTGTCGGCGCGGTTGATGTCGTTGAGGGAGGGGTCACCGCCGTTGGCGGTCCAGCGACCGAAATCAGGCATGTTCACCTCCCGTTGTGATCTCCGACTTCAGTCGGGCTAGCGCGCGGTGCTGGGCGACCCGCACCGCGCCTGGTGTACTTCCGACCGCTTCCGCGGTTTCCTCTGCACTCATCCCGACGACGACGCGCAGGATGAGGATCTCGCGCTGCTTTTCCGGAAGGATGGCCAGGAGCTTCTCCATCCGGGCCGAGGCGTCGGCGTCGATGGCCAGCTGTTCTGGGCCGGCCTCGCCGGAGAAGCGCTCCGGCACGTTGTCGGTGGGCTCAGCACGGTTGCGCGCCGAAGCCCGGTGGGCATCGGCAAGCTTGTGCGCAGCTATGCCGTACACGAAGGCCAGGAACGGACGTCCCTGATCCTTGTAGCGCGGCAACGCCGTGATGGCGGCCAAGCACACCTCCTGCGCAATGTCGTCTGCGGACAGACCACTTCGTTCAGCTGACCCGATCCGTGCCCGGCAGTACCGGACGATGATCGGGCGGATGGTCTCCAAGACCACCCGGAGAGCTTCACGATCCCCCGCCACGGCATGAGCGACGACAGCATCGAGACGTTCTCCCGAAATTGTCATCGTGGTTGATCTCTCCAGCGTTACGGATGGGACTTCAGCGGACGTTTGCGTCAGATAAACACTAACGATCGAGCAGGGGTGAATCGTCTCAGCGACGCGACCACACGCCGCCTCCGCGTCGCACTGTATCGGCGGCGGCGTCCCGTACGGCGGCGACCTGCGGGGCGGAATGCGTGGTACTGCCGATATCGGCGAGCAGACATCCCAGCGCCCAACGCAGCGGGATCAGCGCGAACCGGTCCGTCTCAGCGAACGCCGCGTCGGCCACCTCGCGCGCGTCGTCGAGGCGGCCGGCGCAACACAGGGCGGCCGCCAACACCACCTGTGATTTGACGGTGTGGCGTATCGAGCCGAGCTTGTCGGCCAGCGTCACGGCGGTCTGGGCGTGCGCGACGGCGGCGGTGCCGTCGCCGCCGGCCATGGCGAGTTCCGCGGCCACCCACTGCAGCCGGACCGGCAGCCGAGGCGGGGCGGGGGGTGCGAGCAGCTCGCGGGCGCGCTGCAGCAGCCGCGCGGAGGCGGCCAACCGTCCCACGCCCAGGGCATCGGCGGCGAGACCGACGAGGGCGTCCACACCGGCCTCGGGATCGCCCCCGGCAAGCAACCAGGCCCGGCCGTCCCAGCCACGCGCCTGATCGTGTCCGCCGAGCTGGCGTAGGAACGACGCGCGGGTGCTGTGCGCCAGGGAGTGCGTCGGTCCGGGTGGTCCGGTGCGGATGATCTCGTCGAGTTCGTGAAACGCGGTGCCGTAGTGCCCCTGCCCGCCGGCGGCGACGGCGCGCAGCCAGCGCTCCCGCGCAGAGCCGGCCGTCGGCAACGGCCAGAGCTGCGGCGCGGCGCCGAAGGCGGCGTCGGCCAGGCGGTCGGACACGGAGGATTTCGGGCTGGCCATCGCACCGGACGCTATCAACGCCGGCGTGATGGGCCGAAAAGAGTGACCAATTCGACCTTGGTTAACAATTGGTGGTCGGCACGTTACCAATAGGTCAACGGGCCGCATGGCGTCGAATTTGCCGAATTGATGCGAGCTGGGGAAATGCGGTTCGGCGACCACTCGCCGACGGGCCCGAACCACCCGGCGCATTGCCCGCAAGTGAACATGATGAACGTGACGTAAATTCATACCCTGCAGTTATGCCTTTTCGCGGTGAGCCTGGGTATTGACGGTTTTTCGGTAGCCCTTCTACGTTGTGTGCACGAGATGTCATCGGCGACATGAGCTCGGTTCAGTTCCGCGACTCACGCACTTCACGCGTTTCGTGAAATGGGTGCGACGAGAGGGGTTTTCATATGCCACAGCCGCAGCAACTGCCCGGACCCAACGCCGACATCTGGGATTGGCAAATGGCGGGTCATTGCCGGGGAGTCGATTCGTCGATGTTCTTCCATCCCGACGGGGAGCGTGGTCGCGCTCGGGCACAGCGCGAGATGCGGGCCAAGGAGTTGTGCCGCACCTGCCCGGTCATCACCCAGTGCCGCTCGCATGCCCTCTCGGTCGGCGAGCCCTACGGCATCTGGGGCGGCCTGTCCGAGTCCGAACGCGAACTGCTGCTCAAGCGCGGGATGCGCCGCAGCGCCTGACCTCAACTCTGCGCGAGCAGACGCATATGGCCTCTCAGACACCCGTTTGAGAGGCCATATGCGTCTGCTCGTGTAACTCGGGCACGCCCGGCGCCGATCAGACTCGTGTGAACTCCCTACGGCTGGCAGGCGCCGCCGCGTTGGCGACCGCCGCCGTCCTGTCCGCCGCTCCGGCCCACGCCGCACCGCTGCCCGACGTCTGCGTGCCGGCCGCCGTCGTCGACGGCATCTGCACCATGCGCTTGACCTCGGTGACCACCGATGCCGTCAACGGGACGCTCACCGGCACGCCGCTCGCAGGCACACAACCGATCACGTTGGCCGGACCGGGCGAGGCATACCTGCCGTCGGTGGGATTCGGCGCCGCGCCGCCGGAGGCCGTGCGCACTTGGGACAACACCATCGAGCAGGTCAGTGGCCTCGACGTGTCCCCCGCCGATCCCAACTGGTACGGCAATGCCAAGGCCCGGGTGTTCCTGCCCAGGACCCTCAACGACATCGCAACCCGGCTGCCACCCGGCAGCCTGCTCGTCGGGTTCCGATCCGAGCAGGCGCAGCCGGGCGCATACCAGCTGGTGTCCATCCAGCCCGTGCTGCGGTAGCCGCTTGCCTGGATAGGACGATTGTCCTACCCTGATCCTCGCGTAGGACAAGTGTCCTAAAACTGAGGTGCGAGGAGGTCGGATCCGTGCTGCCGTGGGCCTGGCCGGGCCGGCCACTGTGGATGAATGCCGCGCACCCGGCGGCCGAAGCCGCGGGTGCCGAACCATGACCACGACGCCGACCCGGGACCGGATCGTCGAAACCGCCGATCGACTGTTCTACGAGAACGGCTTCGAGCGCACCTCGTTCGCCATGATCGCTGCCGCCGTGGGGATTTCGCGGGGAAATTTCTACCACCACTTCAGGACCAAGGACGAGATCCTCACGGCGGTGATCGAGTCCCGCCTGGGGGCGACCCGCGCCATGCTCGACGAATGGGAGGCGATGTCGGCCGACCCCGCCGAGCGCGTGCGGCAGTACGTGGAGATCGTGATCCGCAACGAAGACGCCATTCAATTGCACGGATGTCCGGTCGGGACCCTCACCGGCGAACTGAGCAAGCTCGACCACCCGGCCCGCCGGCAGGCATTGGAAGTGTTCGAGATGTTCCGCGACTGGCTGGTGATCCAATTCGGCCTGCTCGGCCGCGCGCGCGACGCCGAGGATCTGGCGCTGCACGTGCTGATGTTCAGCCAAGGAACGGCGACCGTCGCCAATGCGTTTCGCGATCCCGCCTGGACCCGCCGCGAGGTCGACCGGTTCCAGCGGTGGCTGCGCGACGAACTCGCCACCTCGTGACGACAGACCTGCCCCCTGCCCAAAACCGCTGCTGCACAAGGAGTATCGATGTTCGTCGTTCTTCTCCGCTTCGCCGACAACAAATCTGCTGCCGCCGACCATATGGCCGCTCATCGCGACTGGGTGCAGCAGGGTGTCGATGATGGTGTACTCGTGCTGGTCGGCGGCATCCACCCCGGCGTGGGCGGCGCACTGATCGCCACGGGCATCTCACGCGAGGAGATCGCGCAGCGCGTCGCCGACGACCCGTTTGTGGTGCACGAAGTCGTCGGCGCCGAAATCGCGGAGATCGAACCGAATATCACCGATCCGCGGCTGACGTTCCTGGCCGGCTGAACGATCCTGCACAACCACAATCGTTGCGCAGCAGACGAAGGTATTGAGGCCAAGTCGAGTGGCGCAGGAAGCGGTCCTCAATCTAGGGATCTAGGGCGACGCCCGATTGCGCACCAGCGGTAGCACACACGCTCTGCACGATGCTTCGAAAATGATCCGCCGTAGATCTGAGTGAATCAGGCTCTTCATGATTGAGGGTGTAGAACGGTCAGCTGCTGTCGGCCTGTGATTGGGGTGTCTGGTTGGCTGGGTGTGTGCCGGAGGAGAAGCGGAAGAGTAAGAGGAAGAGCGCGGTGTCCGGGGGTGGTGTGGACCTGTCGATGCTGCAACAGCTGATGGCCGATGCTGGCCGGGATTTGTTCGCGGGAGTGTTCGATGAACCGACACCCGAGGTGGGAGCTGTGCCGGAGCGTGTGCGGGGTTTCCGGGTGCGGGTCGACCTGATGTACGCCAAGCCGCCGATCTGGCGTCGTCTGGTCCTGCCGGGTGACCTCGTGCTCGATGAGCTGCATGACGTGCTGCAGGTTGCGATGGGCTGGCAGGACGGTCATCTGCATAAGTTCGGTGTCGGGGCGGACCGGCGTACCCGTGCCTACTTCGTCACCAGATTTGATCTCAGCGAAGGCGACGACGGTCTCGTCGAGGACGGTGTGCGCCTGGATCAGGTGGTCTCCGGTAAGGGCGACCGGTTGTTCTATGACTACGACTTCGGCGACGGATGGGAGCACGTGCTGGTGGTCGAAGACGTTCTCGATGATCCACCTTCGGCTCCGGTGTGCCTGGCGGGCAAGATGGCCTGCCCGCCGGAGGATTGTGGTGGCTTGGGCGGCTATGAGGAATTGGCTGCGTGGGTTCGTGGCGGGTACGACCCGCGGGCAACACCGATGGGGCTGGGTGCGCAGGAGATGCGCGACTGGCTGCCCCGAGGCTGGCACCCCGATCGTTTCTCGGTGACCGAGACCAATGACGCTCTGGCCGCGTCGAATATGCGTTGAGGACTCTTCACTGCCGAGGTGCAAGGAGCTGAGTTCGGAAGCCTCCGGTCTCGAGCAGTGACCGGGCGATGTAGTTGGTGAGGTTGCGGAAGCCCAGCGCGGATCCGCGCAGGTGTTCGAGGCGGCCGTTGATCGCTTCGGTGGGCCCGTTGGAGGTGCCGGGGCGGTCGAAGTAGGCCAGCACGTCGGCGGCACGCTTCTTCAGGGTCCGTCCCAGGGTGATCAGTTCGGTCAGCGGCTTGGGAACGCCGGTGCTCAGCGTGGTGATCAGCGCCGCCATCATCGTGCGGCCTTTCGTGCGGTCGGGTTCACGATACGCGGCCACGGTGCGCTGATACATCTGCCAGGTGGCCTCGACTTCTGCGTGGGCGTCGGCGGCGAACAAGGCGGCCAGCCGGGTGCGCTGGCGGTCGGTGAGCAGATCGGCACCGGTGTGCAGGGTGCGTCGGCAGGTGTAGAGCGGGTCGGACTTGCGGCCGCGGTGCCCACATGTCGCCAGCTGCACCCGGCGGCGGCACTCATCGAGGGCGTTGCCAGCCAGGCGCACCACGTGGAAAGGGTCCATCACCGTCGCCGCCTCGGGCAGTTCCTCGGCGGTAGCGGTCTTGAACCCGGAGAAGCCATCCATAGCAACAACGTCCACGCCGTCACGCCAGTCCTGCGGCCGCTCGGCCAACCAGTCCTGAAACGCCTTTTTTGAGCGACCCTCGACCATGTCGAGCAGCCGAGCCGGACCGGTCCCGTCACGCACAGGGGTGAGATCGATGATGACGGTGACGTACCTGTCACCGCGACGGGTGTGCCGCCAGACGTGCTCATCGACGCCGATCACCGCCACGCCGTCGAAACGGGCCGGATCGGCGATCAGCACCCGTCGGCCTTCTGCCAGCACCGCGTTGTTGGCGGTGTTCCACGACACCGCGAGCGCTTCGGCGATGCGAGCCACGGATAGATGCTGGCAGACAATGGCTTCCAGCGCCCACCGCAGAGCACGCCGCGACAGCTTGGCACGTGGTTCGGCCATCCTGGTGGTGTCTTGTCGCCACACGTGGGCGCAGCCGGCGCACCGGTAGCGACGGATGGTCACCAGCAGTGTGGTGGGGCGCCACCCGAACGGCTCATGGGCCAGAGTACGGGTGAGGCTGTCGCGTGGGATGCCTTCTTCGCCGCAGCGACGACACCACCGGTCCTCGTCGGTCACCCGGCACGCCAGCACAGCACGGCCGGGCTCAAGGCGTTGTCCGGTCACCTGCAGCCCAAGTTCGTCGAGGCGGCAGAAAGTCGTCAGGTCAGCGCAGGCGAAGCCCGCCCGACCGGTAGCGTCAGGCACGTCGAGGTCTTTCGGATGAGGAGTGTAGGAACCCTCATTTTCGAGAGACCTCGACCTCTATCCCGGCAACGACGCGCCAACCACCTCTACACCCTCATCTGTGAAGAGCCGTGAATCAGGCCGGAGCGCCATCCGGCTCGGTGTCCAGATCTTCGACCGCTTTTACTATCTCCAGGACCGTTTGATACCGCTGCGCCGGATCCGAATGGGAACACTTCTGGACGATCTCAGCCAACGGAGTGGAGTCGGAGATGAGGTGGCTTACCCCCTTGAAAATGTACGAGAGAACGATTCCGACAACGTAGATGTCGTTGACGGGCTCGAAATCCTTGAACCTATTAAGAGCGGGATCCACAAATGTTCCGCGGATCTCGGTTTCCGTCCTGGTGAAATCAGATTCTTTCGGCTTTGCCAATCCGAAGTCCGACAATTTGACCGTCACGGCCCCGTCAGAAAACACCCGCAGAAGGATATTTTTCAGGCTCAAGTCACGGTGGCAGATGCCTTTGAGATGAAGGTAGTTCAGTCCGTACAGGAACTGGAGAGCGATCCTGCGGCGAACGCTGAAGTCAAACTGCGGCTGGTTGTTTCGACGTTTGACGTACTCCTCCAGCGTGCTCTCGCAGAACTCCATGAGGTAGGAATTTTCCACCTCGTTGTACCGGTAGACCTTGAGAATGTAGGGAAAGTCCAGGCCCTTCATGATTTCGTACTCACGACGGAACCGCTCGACGTCCCCGATCGTCGGCGGTCGACTTCAGCTTCTTCCTGGCGAAGGTGATGTCGTAGTTCGGATCCACAAATTTGTGCACCAGCGCGAAAGACCCCTCCCCCACTGGAACGAGCGAAACACGCGAGTGCTCGGACAGTTCGATCGCAGCATCGGCCAAACCAAAAATGGTGTCATACTTTTCCAGAACCACGGGCGCAAAGCCCTCGGGTATCGGACTCCCGCCACTGTCGACCAGCCAGTCCTTTGCAGTGTCCAGTACCCGCTGGTATTCGGGGGACACCGTCAGCGACTTGCCGACCTTTTCCAAGGCCGCTCTCAGTTCGGCCACCTCGTCGATGAGATTGAGCAATCTGCGACTGTTGTCAGCGTTGAAGTGCCCTCCGGCAAACGGACCTCCGCTGCGCGCTTTCTGGTTCAAGAACTCCAGCTCGTTGTCGAGCCGCTCATGGATCGATGCGAACGCCCGCTCCACGGGAGCATCGAGGCCCCACGACGGCGGGGTCAGGTACATGTCGAGGTAGTCCTGATCGACGGGTTCGTCGCTGTTGTACTGCCTCAGGACCCGTTCCAGGCGTCGCTCCGCTGGTGAAACCACCGTCACATTGTGTCAGGATGCTGAAAACAGGGCGCCGCTCGCCGGTGCCCGCACGAAAACGCCCCCGGCCCAACAGGACCGGGGGCGTCTCCGTAGAGCTATGACCTAGTGGGCGTGACCGTGATGCCCGTGGTCGTGATCCTCTTCCTCGGCCGGCTTCTCCACGACAGCCGTCTCGGTGGTGAGAATCATGCGGGCCACCGACGCGGCGTTGAGCACCGCCGAACGGGTGACCTTGACCGGGTCCACGATGCCCTCGGCGAGCAGATCACCGTAGGTCAGGGTGGCGGCGTTGAAGCCCTGCCCGCCCGGCAGCTCGGCGACCTTGTTCACCACGACGGCACCGTCGAGACCGGCGTTGGTGGCGATCCAGAACAGCGGGGCCGACAGTGCCGAGGAGAACACCTCGAGGCCGAGCAGCTCGTCACCGGTCAACGATCCGCGCAGCCCGTCGAGCTCCTTGCGGACCTGCACGAGCGCCGCGCCACCACCGGTGACGATGCCCTCTTCGACGGCCGCCTTGGCCGCCGCGACGGCGTCCTCGACGGCTTCCTTGCGCTTCTTCAGGTCGGTCTCGGTGGCCGCGCCGACCTTGATCACCGCGACACCACCGGACAGCTTGGCCAGACGCTCTTCGAGCTTCTCGCGGTCCCAGTCCGAATCGGTGGCCTCGATCTCGCTGCGCAGCTGCGACTTACGGGCCTCGATGGCGTCCTGGGTGCCCGCGCCGTCGACGATGACGGTGCTGTCCTTGGTGACCACCACCCGTCGCGCCGAGCCCAGCACGTCCAGACCTGCTTCGCGCAGCGACAGACCCACATCCGGGTTCACCACCTGTGCGGCGGTGACGACGGCGAGATCCTCCAGGAAAGCCTTGCGGCGGTCACCGAAGAACGGCGCCTTGACGGCGACGGCCTTGAGCGTCTTGCGGATGGCGTTGACGACCAGCGTCGACAGTGCCTCACCCTCGACGTCCTCGGCGATGATCAGCAGGGGCTTGCCGGCCTCGGCCACCTTCTCCAGCAGCGGCAGCAGGTCGGGCAGCGAGCTGATCTTGTCGCGGTGCAGCAGCACCAGCGCGTCCTCGAGCACCGCTTCCTGGGCGTCGAAGTCGGTGATGAAGTAGGCCGAGGTGAAGCCCTTGTCGAAGCCGACGCCCTCGGTGACCTCGAGTGCGGTCTCCATGGTGGAGGATTCCTCCACCGTGACGACGCCGTCGGCCCCGACCGTGGTCATCGCCTGGCCGACCAGGTCGCCGACCAGGCCGTCGCGCGACGACACGGTGGCGACCTGCGCGATCGCCTTCAGGTCGCTGACCGGCGTGGCGGCGGCCAACAGCGCCTCCGACACGGCGTCGGCGGCCTTGCTGATCCCCGCGCCCAGTGCGATCGGGTTGGCACCGGCCGCGACGTTGCGCAGCCCGGCCTTGACGATGGCCTGCGCCAGCACGGTTGCGGTGGTGGTGCCGTCACCGGCGACGTCGTTGGTCTTGGTGGCCACCGACTTGACCAACTGGGCACCCAGGTTCTCGAACGGGTCCTCCAGGTCGATCTCGCGGGCGATGGTGACACCGTCGTTGGTCACCACGGGTCCGCCGAAGGCCTTGGCCAGCACCACGTGGCGGCCACGCGGGCCGAGCGTGACGCGGACGGCATCGGCGAGCTTGTCGACGCCGGCCTCCATGGCGCGACGCGCAGTTTCATTGAATTCGATCTGCTTGCTCATAAATGTCCTTTGATGTGCCGAGCCCCCGTACACCGGGGGCAATGCATACCGCCCCGGACATCACCCGCTCGAACGCGGGGATATCCGGGGCGGTACACGGGTGCTTACTTGTTGACGACAGCCAACACGTCACGCGCGGAGAGGATCAGGTACTCCTCGCCGCCGTACTTGATCTCGGTGCCGCCGTACTTGCTGTAGATGACGGTGTCACCCTCGGCAACGTCCAGGGGGATCCGCTTCTCGCCGTCCTCGTCCCAGCGGCCGGGGCCAACTGCGACGACGGTGCCTTCCTGCGGCTTTTCCTTGGCGGTGTCCGGGATGACCAGACCGGAAGCGGTCGTGGTCTCGGCCTCGTTGGCCTGAACGAGGATCTTGTCCTCGAGTGGCTTGATGTTGACTGCCACGATGGGAGCCCTCCACTTTGTTGGGTCGGAGTCCGGATTGGCTCCGGGTCCTCTGGTTTTCAGGTGTTCGGCATGCGTCCACACCTTCGCTCCGTCGTCGCGGGTGCCGGCGCTGGGGCTGGCCGCGTGCCACCTAGCACTCTATACATGAGAGTGCTAGCACTCAAGGGTGGGCTGTGCGGGGGTGATCGCCGCCGGCCGCCAGCACGACGAGCCCATACGCCACCGCGAAGCGGTGACCCAACCCACCAGCGACGTTGCCACGCCCCACGGTGACGTCGCGGCCGAGTTGCTCGGTCAGCGCCCGGACGAGTTCGTCGTCGCCGGCTCCGCCGCCAACCAGCAGCACCCCCGTCGCCCCGGACGCGACCTGCTGCACACCCCGGGTCACGTTTCCCCCGATCACCAGACGCTTGGCCGCCAACCGCCAGCTGCGCCACTCCGCGCCGGAGAGCGCGGATGTGAACGGCAGCAGCCCGCTCGGCGCCGCGGTCAGCAGCCAGCCCGTGCAACGACCGTCGATCGGCGCGTCCAGGAACCGGCGCCGGCCGTGTTCGTCCTCCACCAGCTGCACCGTGACCGCGGTGACCGCCTCTGCCCGCTTGGCGTACTCGGCAGCACTGATCGAGATGTCCAGTGCCGTGGCCGTGGCCACCGTCAACAGCTGCCCCGCCCCCGGTAGCACCGCCCGGCCGTCGGCGGCCACCACGTCGACGGTGCCGCCGCCGACGTCCACCACCACGACACCGGCCGGGATACCGGGGGTGGTCAGCGCGCCGGCACGCGCCGCGTCGGCTTCGGATTCGATGCGGGTGACCGGCACCCCCAATGCGTCGGCGAGCGCGTCGGCATCGGCAGGCGCACCCCCGGCTGCGCCCATCGCCGCCATCACCAGACTGTCGGCCGTCACCGACCCGCGGCGCGAATTGGCCTGCGCGGCAATGTCGGCCAGGTACACGATGTGTGCCGGCCCGGAGGGCAGCTCGGGCGGAGGCGCCGACTCGAGCCGGCCGGCCGTTTCATCCAGTGCCACCACCGCACACACGCTGTCGAAGAGCTGATCGGCGACGACCCTGGCGTCGGCGCGTTCGTCATCACCCAGCCCGAAGGTGTCGGCCAGCCAGAACGGATCGGTGAGCCGCTGCAGCGGCGACACCCCTTCGCGCACTTCGACGGCGACCAGCTGGGCCGCCAGCACACGCTCGATGTCGACGTCGTCGACGACCGGCAGGGCGGTCACCAACCGGTTCGACACCAGCACCGCCTCGTCATTGGCGGTCAGCACCGCGGCGACATCGCGGCCCGCGCCTACGGCGGCGTTCACCCATCCGGCGACCTCGGCGTAGCCGTGTTCGGGCCCCGCGCAGGCAATGACGGGCCGGCCCGGCTCCACGGTGTCGAGACGCTCGACCGACACCGGGGCGCCGGCGCCGACCGCGTCACCCGCGGTGGTCGCCGCCGCCCGGGTGACGATGGTGAGCCGACCGGTGCGCGGCACCTCCAGCTGGACACGTTCGACGGTCGAGTGCACCGGAGGGGTCGGCGCGAAAGCTGCCCTGTCGACGGTCAGACCGTGTTTGTCGGCGAGCCGTCGGACGAGTTGGGCCGCACCCGCAACCGCCCGCAACGAACCCTTGCCACCGCGCGTCGGGGTGCGCGCACTGGTCACCACGTCGCGATCACGACACAGCACCACCTCGGTGGTCGCATTGCCGATATCGACACCGGCCCACAGTGTCATCGCAGCAGGCCGGTCATCGCAGCAGGCCGCGCCGCCGATACACGACGGCGGCCTCGCGAACCAATGCCGCGCAGGTGGGGGCGTCATGGGCGTCGAGCCGCTCCGCCAGCTCCTGCAACTCGTCGAACGACGAACGACCCGGGCGCAGCGCCTCGTAGGAGGCCAGCATGTCCGCCGCACTCAAGGCGGTCATCTCGGCGGCGCGACGCAGGTTCAGACCCAGCTGCATCGATCCGCTGCGCTCCGCTTTCTCCGCCTGCATCAGCAGGGTCTGCCGGCTGATGCGGATGTCGTCGAGGGCGAGTTCGCCGTTGCAGGCGGCCTCGACGGTCACGTCGGTAACGCTGCGGCCCGAGTGCGAAAGCGCGGTCATCGCGTGAACTCCATGTCCGTGTGGGTGGGGCGTTCGCGGCCCGGCAGCGCCGGGCATTCGGCGCGTTCGATGGCAACCATGGACACGACCCGGGTGTGGTAGCGCGCCGTGATCGCCTCGTCGCTGTAGGCGTTGCGCATGGGCGACGGGGTCGCGCCCTTGGCATGCCGGCCCGCGTTGATCCCGATGATGCGGTACATCTCGGCAGTGATGAGCGGCGCCACGCTGAGCAGTTCCAGGTTGGCCAGCGGGGGCAGGTCACGACGGTGAATCAACGTGGTGCCCTTGGCTTGCAGGCCGACCCCGATGCCGGAACCGGACAGCCCCGCGGCGGACTTGCCGATCGATCCGAGATCGATGCTGTCGGCGATCCGGACGAGCCGGGGCACGCACTTCTCCTCCTCCAGACCGGCCAGGATCTGCTCGAGAGCGTCGTAGATCGTCATCCCCGACAGCGTGCGGAACAGCTTGGTGCCGAACGCCGGCGACACACCGACGACGACTTCGCGCGGATCGGCACCGACCAGGGACGGGCCGAGCACCCGCAGACGTTCCGGCTCCGCGAACGCCGCCTGTTCCCGGACGAGGTCGGTCACTGAGCGGGCCTGCCGCACGGTATCGATCTGGGCCTGCCGCTCGGGGGTGGGCCGGTATCCGGTTCCGGGCCCGCGGTAGTGGTTCGGGTCCTCCAGCGCGGACAGCACGTTCATCTCCTCGTCGAAGATCGCCGCGGTCTGCAGGTAGTCGCCGATCACCCGGGCCCGCGACATCCCCAGCACCCGGTCGGCAAGGTCGGTGAATCCGGTCTCGGCGAGCGCGGTGACGACATCGAGCACCGTGAGCCCCGACTGGTCGATCATCCGGGCCGCACTCAGCACCTTGACCCCGTCGTTGTCCGGCAGGTCCTTCGACCCAGCCGCCCCGACAACGGCTTCCACGTGGTCGTCGTCGAAGTCGGCCAGGCCGAGATATTCGAACACCGCCCGGGTGGCTTCGGCGGCCTGGCGGCGCATGGACTCCAGCGTGGTCGGGTCGCAGGACCGCAGGCCGCCGTCCACGCCCCAGTCCCGCTGCATCACCAGGTAGTCATCCAGGTCGTCGGCGTTGAAGTTGGACGGCCCGAACATGTTGTCGTAGGGCACGATCGATCCGAAGCCGGAGAAGATGAAGTCCGATCCGGACAGCAGCGTCGGCAACGTGCGACTGGTGCGCCGCATGGTGGATTCACTCATCAACGAGTCGTTGCCACTGCAGGATTCGAGCCCACGCAACATCACCATCAAGTTCTCGGCGTGCAGTTCCTTGACCCCGCCGGGCACCGAGGCGGTGATCGCGGCTCCGTCCACCCCACCGTTCTGCACACCCTGCGCGCCGATGCCCTTGGCCAGCGCGACACATCGGGCCTCCAGGTAATTCATCGACTTGCCCTCGGCGGCTCCCATCAGCACCTCGGAGCCCGCACCGCTGGACAACCGCATCTTGATGCCGCGCGACGCGTAGGACGATGTCAGGAACGCCTTGGACCACGGGGTGTCGTCACCGTCGGTGAAGACCTGCTCGGTGCCGTACACCGATACCGTCTCGGCGTACGAAACCAGCCCACGCACACCGAGTTCCAGTTCGCGGGCCTCCTCCACCGAGCACTGGGTCAACGCACCGGGGGCGGGTACCTGGGACCCGATCAGCAGGCCGACCGCCACCGCGGGCGCATCGTCGAGCACGGGGACGGTCGCCTCCAACTCCCGGAAGCCGTACAAGACAGCGGTCGCCGCGTCGGCGGCGATCAGCAGTGGATCGTCGAGCCGGTTGGTGACGTGGGCCTGGTTGGCGGGCGTGCGCCGGGCGCGCATCTTCATCATCGCCATCTGGATCTCGACGGGGTGCAGCATAGCCACGACGCGCGCCATCTTCGCCGGGGTGAGCCCCGAACACACCGTCAGGACATCCGCGCGCGGCACGCTGGAGTCGACGATGAGCCGCGCAAGCTCGACCTCGTCCATCGCCATCGATGCCGGAGCCTGTGCGTGGTCGACGGCGTAGCGCACGACGAACTCGTCGATCGCGTCGAACTCCGCGGCCGGCGTGGAGTCCATCTCCAGCACCGTGCCGTCTTCGTCGACCACCCAGGAAGGCTCCGGGTCGTTCGGCGAGAGGTGCGAGATCATGCCCAGGTCGGGGTCGGGTTCGGCGAAGCCGTCGAGATTGACGCGCTGCTCGTCGAGGAGACGAATGCGACCGAGCCGGCGATCCGGTTCGGGTTCGGGGCTGTTCACGGTGGGCCTCTCTCGTCGCGTGTGCACACAGCATCGGCCAGGCGCTCGGGGCGGACAACGGTACGACTCGAGCTTCCAACAACATGTGTGAGAAGAGCACATATTGCCCCCCAAATCTGTGACCGGATTACAACAAGATGTTGGAAAGTGACGAAGACCGCTGGCAGACACCGCCGCCGTCTCGCAGACTTTCCCCCGAACTCGGCGCCGACGAACCGTCGCGCCGCGGCCAGAGGAGGATCCCGATGTCCGAAGTACTCAATACTGGCGAAAGTCCTGGTGGCGCGACGCCACCGGATACGCGCGGCCGCCTGCGGGGCAACCTCGGCGTGCCCGCCATCGTGCTGATGGTGGTGGCCGCCGCGGCACCGCTGTCGACCGTCGGCGGCAACGTCCCCATCGCGATGGTGCTCGGCGGTTCCACGGGCATCCCGGTGGCGTTCCTGGTCGCCGGCGTCATTTTCCTGCTGTTTGCCGCGAGCTTCGTGGCCATGTCGAAGTACGTCACCGACACCGGCGCCTTCTACGCCTACATCCAGAAGGGCCTCGGCAAAGCGGCCGGTACCGGTGCCGCCGTACTGGCGCTGCCCGCCTACCTGGCGACGCTGCTGGCGGTCGCCGCGTACGACGGCGTCATCCTGGCCGGCCTCTTGGAGATCGTCGGCGCCCCGGCGGTGCCGTGGTGGGTCCTGACCGGGCTGGTCCTGCTCATCATCGCGTTCCTCGGGTACCGCGATATCGAACTCAGCGCCAAGGTGCTGGGCATCTTCCTGGTCTCCGAGGTCGCCATCCTGGTCATCCTCGATCTGGTCATCGTGCTCCAGGGCGGCGAGAAGGGCATCACCGGCGATTCCTTCACCCCGTCGGGCATCAGCGGGGCGTTCGGCATCGCGCTGCTCTACGCCCTGTGGGGTTTCGTCGGTGTCGAAGCGACGGCAGTCTTCCGGGACGAGGCGCGCGACCCCGACCGCACGGTCCCGCGCGCCACCTACTGGGCCGTCGGGATCGTGGCCAGCTTCTACGCGTTCTCCAGCTGGGCGCTGGTCGAGGGCAACGGCGGGAACGACGCCATCCAGGTTGCCACCGACGACCCGGACAACTTCATGGTGAACACCGCCGAGAAGTACCTCGGCATGCTGGGCAAGGACCTCACCACCCTGTTCTGGTTCGTCAGCGTGTTCGCCTGCGCGCTGGCCTTTCACAACATCTGCTCGCGGTACACGTTCGTGCTGGGCCGCGACAACGTGCTCCCGAAGCGGCTCGGCGAGGTGCACCCCAGGCTGGGATCGCCGGCCAATGCCTCGGTCGTGGTCTCCGTGGTGTCGATCGTGATCATGGGCGTGTTCGTGGTGATCGGGCTCGATCCCGTGCTGCAGATCTTCGGCCCGCTCGGTGGGCTGGGCATCTGGGGGCTGTCGATCCTGTGGCTGCTCACGACGATCTCCGTCGGGTTGTTCTTCAAGCGGCGCGGCGGACCGGCGAACGTCATCGTCCTCGCCGCGGTGGCCACGATCGTCCTGGCGGCGGCCGTGGCGCTCATCATCGCGAACCTCACGCTGGTCGTCGGCGGTTCCACCACCCTGGCGATCATCTTCGGCATCGCGCCGGTGGTGTTCCTCGCGATCGGCGCGGCCCTGAGCGGACGGGTACCCGACGACCTGGCGGTCGCGAAGTCCTGATCGCCAGGAGCCCCCTCGGCACGTCGCGGGTCGCTGATACCGTCGGAATCCGGCGCGTCAGCGACCCGCCGATTTCGAGAGGAAACGGGCGATATGTCTGCGGGTGCGTCACTGACCGTGGCGGAGGCCTTGACCATCCCGCCGCTGGATCAGGGTTCGGTCCTGGCCGGGCATCGGGGGCTCACCCGTGAGGTGTTGTGGGTCGACATCATGCACGCGCCCGCCGAGGACTTCGTGCGGCCCGGCGATTTCGTCCTGACCACCGGTACCGATGTCCGCCAGCCCGGGGTACGTGAGTTCCTCACCTTCCTGATGTCCTCGCCGGCTGCCGGGGTGGCACTGGGCGGGCCACCGGATATCGACACCCGCGACCTGTTGGCCACGCTGGTTCCATTGGCCGACACCCACGAATTCCCGTTGGTGATGTTGCCGTGGGAGGTCCCCTTCGCCGACATCCAGCGCCAGCTGTTGCCGCTGCTGAATGCCGCGCCCGTCGATGCCTTGATCCAGATGGTCATCGGCCGGCGCGAGGACCACGACCCGCGGTGGGCCGAACACACCGAGACCTTCGCCCACACCCTGGCCCAGCTGGCGCACACCTACGGGATCACCACCAGGACCTCGATCACCGAGGACCTGGTGATGATCCACCTGTCCGCACCGCTGCCCGCGTCGGTGGGCTCCGAGCTGGTCGAGTCGGCGCGGCGGCCCAGCGGCCTGCCCGACGGTCTGGCCAGCTGGGTGCTGCTGCCGCCGGAGCACAACGGGTCCGTCACCGTCGCGCCCGTTCCCGACGGCCCGATCGGACCGCAACAGTTCGCCGAGGTGCTGCGCCAGCACCCCCGCAGCATGGCGACCATCCTCAAAACGCTGCAGCCGCTGGTCGATTACGACAAGACCCGCCGCGGCCAACTCGTGCACACGTTGGAGATCCTGCTCAACGAGGCCGTCAACACCAGTGCGGCCGCGCGAGCGCTGTTCCTGAATCGGCATTCGCTGCTGTACCGGATCAAACTGATCGAGGACCTCACCGGGTTGTCGCTGAAGAATCCCGCGGATCGCTTCCAGTTGGAGGTCAGTGTGCGCGTGCACCAGATCAACGAGGCGCGCAGCGATCACTGAGCGGCGATTGCTCGTCCGCCGGCCGACCGTCAGCCGAGCCGGGTGGGGTCGATCATCAGGTGGTCGGACACGTCGCCGAGCATCTCGATATCGACGTGGCGGCCGGTGAAATACCAGCCCTGCTCGTCACGGGCGAAGGTGTCGGCGTAACGGCCGACGACGATGGGTTGCAGTGCGACGGTGTCGGTCTGCTGGAGCACGCAGAACGTCGAGCGCGCCCGCGCGGTGTCCCCGTCGATGTCGACGATCGGGTTGAGCACCAGATGCCGGGTGCGTGGCGTTCCGCCGTGCTCGGGAAAGCGACGGGTGGACGCCGCGAACAGTCCGGCGATCGCCTCGGCGCCGGTCACCCCCATGAACGAGCCGCGCCCCAGCAGCACCCCGACACCGTCGAAGTCCCCCGCATCGATCAGTTCGGCGTAGCGGTACAGCAGCTCCAGAATGTCCTGTTTCATGCGACCTGGCCCTTGACCACCGGCAGGCCGGGGTCGCTGGCCGCATCCAGTGCCGACGCCGGCGCCCCGGCCGCGATGAGATGGGCCGCGAACGAGGCGATCATCGCGCCGTTGTCGGTGCACAACCGGGGACGCGGCACGCGCAGCGTCAGACCGGCTGCCGCGCAGCGCTGCTCGGCGAGTTCACGCACCCGGGAGTTGGCGGCCACCCCGCCGGCGATCAGCAGTGTGGACACCCCGAGGTCGGTCGCCGCGCGCACCGCCTTGGCGGTCAGCACATCGGCGACGGCCTCCTGGAAGCCGGCGGCCACATCGGCCGGCGAGGCATCCGGGTGCTTCTCCAGGTGGCGGGCGACGGCGGTCTTGAGCCCGGAGAAGCTGAACGCGTACGGTGCATCCCGCGGACCGGTCATCCCGCGCGGGAACACGATGGCGTCGGGGTTCCCGGTACGGGCGAGATCGTCGAGCGGCTTGCCGCCGGGGTAGCCGAGCCCGAGCAGGCGCGCGACCTTGTCATAGGCCTCCCCCGCCGCGTCGTCGACGGTGCTGCCCAGCTCGGTGATGGGCTCGCCCAGCGACCGCACGTGCAGCAGGTTGGTGTGCCCGCCCGAGACCAGCAGCCCCACGCATTCGGGCAGCGGGCCGTGGTCGTACACGTCGGCGGCCAGGTGTCCGCCGAGATGGTTGACCGCATAGAACGGCACCCCCCAGGCGGCCGAATAGGCTTTGGCGGCAGCGACTCCCACCAGCAGGGCGCCCGCCAAGCCCGGTCCGATGGTGGCGGCCACAACGTCGGGGCGCGCGATGCCCGCGGTGTCCAGGGCGCGGCGCATGGTGGGACCGAGCGCCTCCAGGTGCGCCCGGGAGGCGATTTCGGGCACCACCCCACCGAAGCGTGTGTGCTCCTCCACGCTGGAGGCCACCTCGTCGGCCAGCAGCGTCACCGACACCGGCCCGCCCGGTTCCGCGTCGAGCCGCGCGATGCCGACTCCGGTTTCGTCACAGGAGCTTTCGATGGCCAGGATGATCATGTCGCGTCCCGTTTCATGGTGTAGGCATCGGCACCGCTGACCTTGTAGTACCGCTTGCGCACACCCACCGTGGCGAAGCCGACGCTCTTGTACAGATTGATGGCCGCGTCGTTATCGGTGCGGACCTCCAGGAACACCTCACCGCGGCTGGCGAAGTGCAGCAGGTCATCGAGCAGCCGGCGGCCGATACCGCGGCCCTGATAGGCCGGGTCGACGCCGATGGTGTGCACCTCGTACTCGTACGGTGGGATCCGGCCCAGCCGGGAGATGCCGGCATACCCGATCAGCCGGCCCTCGTCGCGGGCCGCCACGTAGTGGTTGTGCTTACCGTCCAGCGCGTGCAGGAACGCCGCGGGCGGCCACGGATCGTCACCGGCGAACAGCTGCGCCTCAAGTTCCGCACACCGCACCGCGTCCGCCTTGGTCAGCGCCTCGATCTTCACTGTGGTCGGTTCGGTCACGCCAAGCCCCGTTCGGCGAGCGTCTTGGCATCCGGTCGACGCAGGTACAGCGGCACCAGCGGGTCCGGGTCACGCGTCCAATCCGGCACGGCCGCAACGAGTTGGGCGGCGCCCGGGTACTCCGGTCCGATCACCGGCAGCCCGAAGACCGCGGCAAGGGCCGGTGAGCCGGCCACCGACTGCACACCGTCGGTGCTCACGTCGGTTGCCGCGTTGACCGCCGGGCCGGTGAGGCGCAAGCCGTCGCGGTAGCGGGCCCAGTACACCTCGCGGCGGCGCGCATCGGTGACGATGAGGACATCACCAAGGGTGGCGCGGGCGATCGCATCGAGGGTGCACACGCCGTGCACCGGGATGCCGAGCGCCTGACCGTAGGCGGCCGCGGTGGCCATCCCGACTCGCAGCCCGGTGAACGGGCCGGGCCCGCAGCCCACCACCACTGCATGTAGATCGGCCATCGCCTTGCCGCTGTCGGCCAGTGCGGCAATCACATTGGGGGTGAGCCGTTCGGCGTGGGCGCGGGCGTCGACGATGGTGCGCTCGGCCAGCGTGGTGATCGCCTCGCCGACCTCCACGATTCCGGCGGTGACTGCGGGAGTTGCGGTGTCGAGGGCCAACACAATCATGAAGTGCTCCATTGCCATGTCGCGGTGCGGGTCTCGGAGTCCCCGGCCCGGTCGAGGCGGATGTCGAGGTGGCGCTCGGAGAGGCGCTCGGCCAAACCCTCCCCCCACTCGACCACGACGACCGAGTCGGCGAGATCGGTGTCGAGGTCCAGCGAGTCGAGTTCGCCGAGCAGATCGCCGCCGTGGTCGAGCAGCCGGTAGATGTCCACGTGCACCAGGGCCGGCGCCCCGGCGCGGCGGGCCGGATGCACCCGCGCCAACACGTAGGTGGGCGAGGTGACCGGACCATCGACATCCATGGCCGCCGCAATACCCTTGGTGAGCATCGTCTTTCCCGCACCGAGCGGACCGGAGAGCACCACCACGTCCCCCGCGCGCAACTCCGCACCCAGGCGCGCGCCGAGCGCGGCGGTGTCCTCGGCGGTGGGTAGTACGGCGGTGCCCGCGGTGCGCTCAGCCATGGTTGCGGGCCCGTTCCTTCAACCGACGAGTGAGCGCGACCAGCTTGGAGGGGGTGGCCCGTTCGACCAGGCGCACCAGTGCGTCATCGATCAACTCGGGTTGTTCCAATTGGACGAGATGTCCGGCGCCCTCGGCGATCACCAGTTCCGATTTGGGTAGCGCCAAGGCCATCTCCTGCGAGTACTCCAGCGGCGTGAGCAGATCACGGTCACCGCAGGCGATCAGGGTCGGGATCTTCGCCAGTGCCATGAGGCCCTCGGTTTCGTCGTGCACCTCCAGCGCATGCAGGAACCCGACCAGGGTGTGCACCGGGGTGTCGTGCATCATCTTCTCGCTGAAGGCCACCACACTGGGGCTGATGCTCTCGTCACCGTAGGAGGCCGCGCGCAGCACCGGCCCGATGATCGAGCGGGCCACGCCTCGGCCGCGGTGCACCAGGCCGGGGGCGTAACGGACCGCGAACCGGGCCGCCTCCAGTGCCGGATTGCGCAGGATCTCACCCAGCGGGGAGCGTGAAACACCTTCGGCGGCAGAGGAGATCAGCGCGGCCCCGACAATCCGGGTGGGATAGCGCTGCGGAAACTGGCGGGCGTGTGCCAGCACGGTCATGCCGCCCATGGAGTGCCCGACCAGCACGACCGGACCGCGCGGAGCCAGCACCGCCAGGACCGACTCGAGGTCGCGACCCAGTTGCGCCACGGTGAAGGTGTCCGGTGAGGCGTCACCGGACAGGCCGTGGCCGCGCTGGTCGTAGAACACCATCCGGACCTGCGGTCCCCACTGCTCGGCGAGGCGAGCCCGCTGAAAGTGAAAGGCGGCCATCCGCAGACAGAACCCGTGCGCGAACACCACGGTCAGCGGAGCATCCGGCGGTCCGCATTCGCGGACCGCCAGCGGCACCCCGTCATCGGTCGTGACCACCACGCTGCGGTCATCGTGCAGCAGCTCGAAATCCTCACCCGCGTAAGGGTCGTCCACGCTGGCCCGGCGGGCCAGCGAACGCGCCACCGAAACCCCGGCCAGCGAGCCGACGGCCGTCAGCCCGGCCACCCCGGCCAGCCAGCGCGCGATAGGCCAGCTCTCCGGCTCGCGGACATCGTCGTCTACCAAGGTTTCAGCCCGTCCCGCCGCGGTACACGCGGGTGACCCGGCCCCGCGGGCTGGTGACCACCTCGTAGTTGATCGTGCCGATCAACTCGGCCCAGTCCTGGGCGGTCTGCTCACCGGAATCGCCGGGGCCGAACAGGATTGCCTCGTCCCCGACGCTGACGTCGACCGGTCCGGGCCCGAGGTCGACCACGAACTGGTCCATGCAGACCCGACCGATCCCCGGCCGGCGCTGCCCGTTGATGGACACCTGCAGGCGGTTGCTGAGCGCCCGGAAGATCCCGTCCGCGTAGCCCAGCGGTATCAACGCCACGGTGGTGTCCCGGTCGGCGACCCAGGTGTGCCCGTAGGACACCCCATCACCGGCACGGATCGTCCGCACCATCGCCACCGGCGCCGTGAGCGTCATCGCCGGGCGCAGCCCCATGGTGCCGAGCGCGGGAATCGGGGGTTGGCCGTACACCGCGATCCCGGGACGCACCATGTCGTAGGCCAGGTCCGGCCGGGTCATGGCGGCCGGCGAATTGCACAGGTGCGCGATCTCGAACCGCACGCCGGCGGCGTCGGCCTGGGCGCGCATGGCCTCGAACCGCTGCGCCTGCAGGTCGGTGGGCCCGGGGTTGGCCGGATCGTCACCGCACGCGAGGTGACTCATGATGCCGCGGGTGCGGATGGTGCCCTCGGCGACCGCGTGCGCCAGCGCGGTCGCCACTTTGGGCAGATCGGCGGCGGCCACCCCGTTGCGGCTCAGCCCGGTGTCGACCTTGAGGGTGGTGACGGCGGTGATGCCGGTGCGCCGGGCCGCGTCGACGAGGTCATCGAGCTGTTCGGCCGACGACACCGCGATCTGCACGTCGGCGGCCAGCGCCGGGGCGAAGTCGGTGCCCGGCGGATGCAGCCACGCCAGCACCGGCGCGCTGATGCCGTCCCGGCGCAGCGCCAGCGCCTCGGCAACGGTGGCCACCCCGATCTCGGCGGCGCCGGCGGCCAGCGCGGCACGCGCCACCGGCGCGGCGCCGTGGCCGTAGCCGTCGGCCTTGACCACCACCATCACCGCGGCCGAACCGGCGTGTTCGCGCAGGATGCGCACGTTGTGCGCGATGGCGTCGAGATCGATCGACACAGTGGGCAGCACCGCCCGCTCGGATGCGGAGGGCGTCGGCGGTGTGGTCCGGGAAGTCGGGTTCATGGTCATTGGGTCACCGCTGTCGATTGTCCCAGAGTGCTCGCGGTGCCTCACAGCTGAGGCCACCGGCGAAGCCAGCACAAGGTGGCGGGTCAGTGCGCGAAATGCTCCTCGTCGGCGAAGCCGCCGATGCCGACCTTGGACAGTTTGCCCAGCACCTCGACCAGGTCGTCGCGCAGCGCGCGGGCCAGGTTCGCCGAGAATCCCTCGCGCACGACGATGCGCAGCACGGCGACGTCGGAGGCATCATCGGGCATGGTGTAGGCCGGGACCTGCCAGCCGTAGCTGCGCAGGAGCGCGGAGATGTCGAACACCGTGTACGAGGTGTCGGTGGCCAGTTTGAACGCGACCACCGGGATTGCCGATCCGTCGGTGATGACCTCGAACAGCGGCGTGTTATCCACGGTCATCGCGGCAAGTTCCCTGGCCAGCCACTGCGCGGTCTCCGACAGGCAGCGCATCACCTGCAGGTAACCCTCCCGGCCGAGACGCAGGAAGTTGTAGTACTGGCCGACCACCTGGTTGCCCGGGCGGGAGAAGTTGAGCGTGAACGTGGGCATGTCCCCGCCGAGGTAATTGACCCGGAAGACCAGCTCCTCGGGCAGGTGCTCCTTGTTGCGCCACACCACGAAGCCGATGCCCGGGTAGGTGAGCCCGTACTTGTGGCCGCTGACGTTGATGGACACCACGCGCGGCAGCCGGAAGTCCCACACCACGTCCGGGTGCAGGAACGGAACCACGAAACCGCCGCTGGCCGCGTCGACGTGGACCGGGATGTCGAGTCCCTTGTCCTTGGCCAGGCGGTCCAGGGCGGCACAGATCTCGCCGATCGGTTCCAGCTCGCCGGTGTAGGTGGTGCCGAGGATGCCGACCACCCCGATGGTGTCCTCGTCCACCGCGTCGAGCACCTGCTCGGGGGTGATCACGTAGCGCCCGTCGGCCATCGGCAGGTACCGGGCCTCGACGTCGAAGTAGCGGCAGAACTTCTCCCACACCACCTGAACATTGGAACCCATCACCAGATTCGGGGTGCGGGACTTCCAGCCGTCCCCGTTCTTGCCGGCGAACTTGTCGCGCCAGCGCCATTTCATCGCCAGACCGGCCAGCATGACGGCCTCGCTGGAGCCGACCGTCGACACCCCGACCGCCGTCGACTGATCGTCGTCGCGCAGATCCTCGGCGTGGAACAGATCGGCGACCATGCACACGCAACGCTGCTCGATCGCCGCGGTGACGGGGTATTCGTCCTTGTCGATCATGTTCTTGTCGAACGTCTCCGACATGAGCTGGTCGGCTTCGGGGTCCATCCAGGTGGTGACGAAGGTCGCCAGGTTCAGCCGCGAACTGCCGTCGAGCATCAGCTCGTCATGGATGAAGCGATAGGTCTGCTCGGGCTCCATCGATTCGTCCGGCAACCGCAGGGCCGGGATCGGGCTGGTCGACAGCCGTCCGGTGTAGGCGGGGGTCAGGGAGGAATGACGGGAGACGTTGGGCATGTGTCCTTTCTAGAGGACGGAACCGAGCGCGGCACGCAGATGGGCCAGAATCGCCGACGCCGATGTCGGTGCCGGCGCCGGTCCGGGATCCTCGGCGGCGGCGCGCGCCGCGCGGGCGTGCACGAACGCTCCGGCCGCCGCGGCGCGGCCGGGGGGCAGGCCGGCGGCCAGCAGTGCGCCGATCACGCCGGACAACACGTCACCGGAACCCGCGGTGGCAGCCCAGGATTGCCCGGCGGGGTTGAGGTAGACGGCTTTCGAGCCGGGCTCGGCGATGACGGTGACGTTGCCCTTGAGCAGCACGGTGGCGCCGAGACGGTCGGCGAGGCCGCGAGCGACGGCCACCCGGTCGGTGCCGGGCGGTTCACCGGCCAGCCGGGCGAATTCGCCGGCGTGCGGGGTGAGCACCGTGGGCGCGCGGCGGTCGGCCAGAAGCTCGGGCGCGGTGGCCAGCAGGGTGAGCGCGTCGGCGTCGACGAGCACCGGAAGGTCGGTCTGCAGCGCCCAGCGCAGCGCCTCGCAGGCCGATTCGTCGGTGCCGAGGCCCGGGCCCACCACCCAGGCCTGCACCCGGCCCGCCGACTCTCGGTCAGACGTCGCGATGACCTCCGGCCAATGCGAAACGACTTCTGCGGCCGCGGTTCCCGCGTAGCGCACCATCCCGGAGGTGGCCGCGACCGCTGCTCCCGTGCACAGGATCGCCGCGCCCGGGTAGGTGGCCGACCCGGCCATCACCCCGGTGACCCCCTGGCTGTATTTGTCGTCGCGCGGGCCCGGGATCGGCCAGCAGTCCGCGATATCGGCGGCGTCGAGTCCCATGATGTCGGATGCCGGCAGGTCCAGGCCGATGTCGATGAGTTCGACCCGCCCGCAATCGGCCAGTGCATGAACGGGTTTCAGTCCGCCGAAGGTGACGGTGACCGTCGCGGTCACATGTGCACCCTCGGCCGCGCCGGTGTGCACGTCGATACCGCTGGGCAGATCCACGGCCACGACGGGTGCGTCGGTGGCGGCGAAGACGGCCGCCGCATCGGGACGCAGTGGGCCGCGCCCGGAGATCCCCACCACGCCGTCAAGCACCAGATCGGTTGCCGCCGGGACACTTTCGCAGATCAGACCACCGGCCTTGCGGAACGCGGCCAGCGCCCGCCGGTGGGTGTGATCGGGCGCGAGCAGCACCGCCGCGGCGCGGGCGCCGCGACGCCGCAGGAAGGTCGCCGCCCAGAGCGCGTCACCACCGTTGTCACCGGAGCCCACGACGGCACAGATATCGCGTCCGGCGACACCGCCGGTACGGCGCCGCAACTCAGCGGCGACGACGCCTGCCAGGCCGCAGGCGGCGCGTCGCATCAGCGTTCCCTCGGGTTGCGATGCGAGCAGCGGCGCCTCGGCAGCACGGATCGTTTCCGCGGTGTAGTAGTTCCGCATCGGCTCCCGCTCCCTCTCGTGCCCGCGCGCCAACAGGTTACGCGTTCTGCGGCACCGCCGGGGGCAAGGCCATACGATCGTGCGTCATGACCTACCCGTACGGGTACCCGCCACCGAAACCCCGGGCGTCGGGCATCGATATCGCGGTGTCGATCACCGCGCTGGTGCTCACCGTTGCCGGCGGCGGCGTGGCGGCCTTCTTCGGCATCTTCTTCATGGCGTTCACCGACCACTGCCCGCCCGAGACATGTGACATCGACGCCGGGGTGACGGCCATGTTCACCGGTTTCACCGTGGCCGCGGTGATGTGGCTGGTCGGCACGACACTGACGATCGTGGCGATGGTGCGCCGTGCCGCGGCATGGCCGTTCGCGATCGGCACGCTGGCGCTGTGCGCGCTCGCGTGCGTCGCGGGGATCGGGGGCTACCTCGTCGCTGTGGGAGGCTGACCCGCGCCGAACCGCGATCAGGGTTCGACGGTGACCTTGATGGCCTCGCCCTTCTTCACGATGTCGAAGGCGTCCAGGACGTTGTCCAGCGGAATGTGGCGGGTGATCAGATCCTTGACGGGAACCTGCCCGGAGGAGATGTACTGCAGGGCGCGCTTGTTGTGCTCGGGGGCCGAGCCGTTCGCGCCGTGGATGTGCAGCTGCCGGTAGTGCACCACGTTGGAGTCACAGGTGATCGTCGGGTCGGTCTTGGGCAGACCGCCGAAGAAGGAGATCCGGCCGTTGCGGGCGGCCATCGCGATGGCCTGCTCTTGGGCGACGTTGGCCGCGGTGGCGGTGATCACGATATCCGCGCCCCGCCCGCCGGTGAGTTCCATGACCTTGTCCACCACGTCGACATCGGCGGCGTTGATGACACCGTCGGGGTGCACCGCGTCGGCGGACATCTTGAGCCGGGCGTCGTTGACGTCGACGAGGTAGATCGGACCGCACTTGTGCACGCCCCGCGCGATACGAATGTGCATGCAGCCGATGGGGCCCGCCCCGAAGACCACCACGGTGTCGCCCTCCTCGATGCCGAGCAGTTCCTGGGCATTGATGGCGCAGGCGAACGGTTCCGCCGCCGAGGCCTCGTCGAAGCCGACGTTGTCCGGGATCTTGTTCAGCCCGTCGACCTTGAGCACCTGTTTCGGCACGATCATGAACTCGGCGAAGCCACCGTCGTACTGGTAGCCCATCGAGGTCTGGTTCTGGCAGACCGCCATCCAGCCCTTGCGGCATTCGTGACACTCGCCGCACGGAACGGCCGCGATCACCTGGACGCGGTCACCGACCGACCAGTCGCTGCCGTAGGTGGGGTTGACGTCGGCACCCACCTCCACGATCTCGCCGGCGATCTCATGACCGATGGTGCGTGGTGGCGTGAGGTTCTGATGCCCGTTGTGGAAGATCTTGACGTCGGTGCCGCAGGTGGAGCAGTTGCGCACGCGCAGTTTGACCTCGTCCGGGCCGCACTGCGGCTCCGGGACGTCCTCCAGCCGGACATCCTCGGGGGCGTAGAAACGCAGGGCTTTCATGGGCGGTCCTTTCGGTCGTCGGCCAGGTCCCGGGAGCTGTCGTTCGAACTCGCTGTCCGAACTGTAGCGCCAATATGGTCACAAAACCACAGATTTGACTGCCCGTTTTTGCCCGAATCGCTTGCAAACCTGCCCGAGTATGCGTATTACTAGATATGCATGTGACCGGCATCACCCCATTGCCGGCGGAACCGGAGGTCAACGGATGTCCACTGTCGAAGCATCTGCCGCGGCGTCACCGCAGACCGGATTACGGGTGCGGGTGCAGAAACTGGGCACGGCGCTGTCCAACATGGTCATGCCCAATATCGGGGCGTTCATCGCCTGGGGCCTGATCACCGCGCTGTTCATCAAGGCCGGCTGGCTACAGGGCATCTTCCCGGCGCTACGGGATCCCGACGGCTGGGTCGCCAAGCTCGGCGGCTGGGGCGCCTATGACGGCGCCGGCATCGTCGGCCCGATGATCACCTATCTGCTGCCGATCCTGATCGGGTACACCGGCGGCCGGATGATCCACGGCAACCGCGGCGCCGTGGTCGGTGCGATCGCCACGATCGGCGTGGTCACCGGCGCCGATGTGCCGATGTTCATGGGCGCCATGATCATGGGTCCGCTGGGCGGCTGGGCCATGAAGAAGTTGGATGCCCTGTGGGACGGCAAGATCCGGCCCGGCTTCGAGATGCTGGTGGACAACTTCTCCGCCGGCATTCTCGGCATGATCCTGGCCATCTTCGGTTTCTTCGGCATCGGCCCCATCGTGTCCTCGTTCACCCGGGCCGCCGGCAACGCCGTCGATTTCCTGGTGAACAACGATCTGCTGCCACTCACCTCGATCCTCATCGAACCGGCCAAGGTGCTGTTCCTCAACAACGCCATCAACCATGGTGTGCTGACACCGCTGGGTACCACGCAGGCGCTGGAGACCGGCAAGTCCATCCTGTTCCTGCTGGAGGCCAACCCCGGCCCGGGCCTGGGAATCCTGCTGGCGTACATGGCCTTCGGCCGCGGCATCGCGCGCGCCTCGGCACCGGGTGCGGCGATCATCCAGTTCTTCGGCGGCATCCACGAGATCTACTTCCCCTACGTCCTGATGAAGCCCAAGCTGATCATCGCGGCCATCCTCGGCGGTATGACGGGCGTCTTCGTCAACGTGCTGTTCGGTTCCGGCCTGCGTGCACCCGCCGCGCCCGGGTCGATCATCGCCGTCTACGCCCAGACCGCCAGTGGCAGCTTTCTCGGGGTCACGCTGTCGGTCTTCGGCGCCGCGGCGGTGTCGTTCGCCGTTGCGGCACTGCTGCTCAAGACCGACCGCGCCACCGACGAGCCGGATCTGGCGGCCGCCACCGCCGAGATGGAGGCGATGAAGGGCAAGAAGTCCAGCGTCGCTTCGGCGTTGGTGGGCGCGGGCCGCGGCGGAACCATCTCCACGATCGTGTTCGCCTGTGACGCCGGCATGGGATCCTCGGCAATGGGCGCCTCGGTGCTGCGCAGGAAGATTCAGAAGGCAGGTTTCGGCGATGTGACGGTCACCAACTCGGCCATCTCCAACCTGAGCGACACCTACGACCTGGTCGTCTCGCACCGCGATCTGACCGCGCGGGCTCGGCAGAAGACACCGTCGGCGGCGCACGTCTCCGTCGAGGATTTCATGGGCAGCCCGCGCTACGACGAGATCGTCGAGCAACTCAAGCAGGCCAACGCCGACTCCACACCGGCGCCGGCCGCACCGGCCACCGAGGACGCCCCGGTCGGCGATGCCGACGTACTGCCGGTGTCCGCGATCGTGCTGAACGGCACGGGGAGCACCGCCGCGCAGGCCATCGACGAGGCCGGCGCCCTGCTGGTCGCCGCCGGAGCGGTCGAACCGTCCTATGTCGGCGCCATGCACGAACGCGAGGGATCGGTGTCGACTTACATGGGCAACGGCCTGGCCATCCCGCACGGCACCAACGAGGCCAAGACCGCGATCCGCCGCACCGGCATCTCGTTCGTGCGCTACCCGCAGCCCATCGACTGGAACGGCAAGCCCGCCGAATTCGTCGTCGGGATCGCCGGCGCCGGAAACGATCACATGGCCCTGCTGACCCGCATCGCGCACGTGTTCCTGGACAAGGACCGTGTCGCCCAACTCCGGGCGGCGACCACGGCCGAGGAAATCCAGGCCGTGCTGAACGCCGGGGAATGACACCGACCACAATGTGAGCGTGGATTCGGACAGCCGCCAGCGCCAGATCGTCGAGTTCGCCCGCAGTCGGGGGCGCGTCGAGGTACCCGCCCTGGCCGAGGAACTCCAGGTGGCGACGGAGACCATCCGCCGGGACCTCAAGGTGCTGGCGGGCCGACGACTGCTCAAGCGGGTGCACGGTGGGGCGGTCCCGCTGGAGACGGTGGCCTTCGAGTCCGGTGTCGAGTTTCGCAGTCAGGTGGATCTGGCCCAGAAACACCGGATCGCCGGCGCAGCGGCCAACGAGCTGCACGGCGCGGAAACCGTCTATCTGGACGAGGGGTTCACCCCCCGCCTGATCGCCGAGTTGCTCGCCGACCAGAGCCTGACCGTGGTGACCGCGTCGCTGCTGGCCGCCGAGGCACTGGCGCACAGCAGCACCGTGACGGTGCTGCTGCTGGGCGGCCGGATGCGCGGCAGAACCCTTGCCACGGTGGATGAATGGGCCTTGGAGCGGCTGCGCAGTCTGGTCATCGACGTGGCCTTTCTCGGGACCAACGCCATCTGTTTGGAGCACGGCCTCACCACGCCCGATCCGGCGGTGGCCGCGGTGAAGCAGACCGCGGTACGGGTCGCCTCGCGCCGGGTGCTGGTCGCCGCGCACTCGAAGTTCGGGCAGACCAGCTTCTGCCGATTCGCCGAGGTGTCCGACTTTCAGACCATCGTGACCGGCACCGAGCTCCCGGTGCCCGACGCTCACCGGTACGAAGCGCTGGGGCCCAGTGTGATTCGAGCCTGAAGCCGTCAGAACGGTGGCGGGTTGGCTTCGTAGTCGGCGCGGTTGAGTGCGCGTTCGTGGGCTATTCGGTAGGCGCGGTTCTGGGCGCGGGTGCGCGTGCGTTTGGGGGCGGCGAGTTCACGGTGTGGGCCCGGTGGCGGTGCCGGTGGCACGACCAGCGTCGCGGTGGGGGTGGCCAGCGTGGGGAAGAACAGCGCGCCGTCGGGCGTGGTGGTGTACACCCGGCCGTTGGGGGCGGTGATCGTGATGGTGCCGTCCGGGTGTTGCTGATCGATCCAACCTTGCGGACCGCAGTGAAATGTCTTGATCAAGTGATGGATTCGACAGTACAACTTGGTGTTCGACGGGTGGGTGGGTCCGTAGGGCCACGGCGTGGTGTGGTCGATATCGCAACGCGCAACCGGGATAGTGCAGCCGGGCCACCGGCAGGTCAGATCCCGGCAGGCGATGAACTCGGTGAGCGTGCGGGATGGCTGGTACCCGCGTTCGGTCCCCAGATCCGCGGCATCGGGCACCGGCGCAATCTTCGCGCGTGGGGCCATCTTGCGGACCTGCTCGGCCGGGACCGGCCCGTACCCGGGCAGCAGGGCCGGACGATCCGAGCGGCCCTCGACGGTGTCGCGGTCCCCATGCAGGTGAAGGACAATATGGCCGGTGGGCGCCTCGCTGCCCGCGGCGGGGCAGTGCTCGTTGCCGCACTCACACGGCAACGCGCTGGCACCCAGGGCCGGAAGATCGATGGCATCGGCGCGGCGCTCATCGAAGGTGCGGGGGTCATCCGGGCAGGTGGTGCGGGCCAGCTCATCGAGGCGCTGATCGAACACCGCACCCTTGGCGGCATCCACACGCCCGTAGATCTCCACCATCCCGTCCCCGACCGGTTCCACCCGGATACTGCGCGATCGGCGAGCGCTGCGCGCCCGGCGCACCGCCTCAGGGTCGACATCGATGACCATCCAGTCCACCAACTCCCCGATCCGCTCATCGGAGCGCGCATTCCATGCCGGGGCCGCCGCGGCCAGCTGCGCGTCGATGACCGACATCACGTCCGAGTCGGTGACCAGGGCGGTGCGGTGCAGGATGACCCGCAGCACCCGCAAATCCACGGTGCCGGTGGCGAAGATACCGGCGAACTTCGGCAACCGGGTGAGCAGGTCCCGCCCCTGGGTGATCAAGGTGCAGGCCCGCCCGCGGCTGATCCCCAGTTCGGCACCCAGCTCCGCGGCGGCCAGTTCCCAGTCATCGACGATCAGGTCCTCGAAGGCGTGCCCCAACTCGGCCATCCGCGCCAACGCGAACCTGCCCGCCTCCAGAATCTTCGCGGCCACCGCTGTGCGTTCGGCGCGCAACTGATCACGCGCGGCATCAAGGTGGGAGACCACACCCCGGCTCTCGAACATGTGTTCTATTATGCCACCTGCCTGTGACACGTTGACTCATCGGAAATGCGCGCGTACCGCGTCCGCCCGGAGTCCCGCCGCCGGATCAGCTGGCATGACGAAACCTGTTGCCGCCGGCTCGCTTCGCGCGGTACATCGCCTCATCGGCGGCCACCACCAGGCGCTCGATCAGGGTGTGCAGCGCCGCCTCGTCACCGTCGAGCGAGCGAATCTCGGCCGATGACGTCCCGACGCTGGCCGTGACGTGCACCGGGAGGTCGGCGATGGCCTTGCAGATGCGCCGCGACAGCAGCGTCGGGTCCGCGGTCCGACAGGCGGCGGCGACGACAAACTCCTCGCCTCCGATCCGTCCGATCACCGCGGTGGTGTCGAAGACGGCGTGCCCCAGCGCGCGCCCGACCGCCACCAGGGCGTCGTCACCGGCCTGGTGCCCGTACGTGTCGTTGATGTGTTTGAAATCGTCGAGGTCCACCACCGCCACCACCAGATACTCACGGTCGGTGCCGGCCAACATCTTCCTGACGTGCTGTTGCAGCGCCCGCCGGTTCAGCAGGCCGGTGAGCGGATCCCGCTCGGCCTGTTCGAGATCCACACCGAGCGCGCGGACCAACACATGGATGGCGAGCGGCATGACGATGTTGACCTGCAACACCAGGAAGATGTCCACCAACGCCAGTGCGAGGTGCCCGGAATCGACGACACGGACCGCGACGACCAGAGCGACGGCGGTGGCCAGGACGAAGTTGTACAGCACCAACGCCGTCCCGTGGAAGAAGGCGATATAGGCGGCGGCGGTCGCGAAGGCGATACAGCCGGTGAGCCCGCCCTGCGGATTCGGGTACGACAGGCACGCCAGCGCCACCGAAGTGTTGGAGACCAGGGCGAAGGCCAGCGACTCACCCCGCGTCGGCCATTTCAGCACCCACAGGGCCGCACCCGCGACGCCGCCGGCGAACGCGGTCCACATCATCGCCAGCGGGATGGCGGACCGGGGAGCGTCGACGCTGTTCAGCAGCGCCAGCAGGCACACCGCCAGGGATCCGGCGACCAGTGCCATGATCACTCGCACGGCGCCGGTCATGCGCCGCGCAACGAGGTAATCGGTGATCCACCCGTAGTGGTTGGTGCGTGACAACCACTTACCCGGTCCCGCCGCCGTCATCGTCGTGGCCCCCGTGCCGCTGGTCAGCAAATCATTGCCGAGCGTACATCGACACCGCACCCGGTATCGGTGAAGTGCAATGACCATCGAATCGGAGAATGCACCGGTGACCCCCGACAGCAATGACGGCCGCGGCGTAGCGCCACCGGCCGGGCTACCGTTGCCGGGTGACGGTGTCGGGTTCGCGGATGGCCCGCGCCACGGCGGCGGTGGTGCTCACTGTCGCCGTGGCGGCTTCCTGCGGACACCCGACGCGGCCACCACCGGCCGCTTCCAGCACGCAGAGTTCCGGTACCGCGTCGCGCACGCCGGTGCCCTCGGTGCTGTCGAAGGAATTCGCGCCGGTGTCCGCGCTGGTGGAACAAGCCATCGCGCAGCACCGCCTACCGGGTGCGGTGGTGCAGATCGGGCACGCCGGCAATGTGGTGTTCCGGCAGGCCTTCGGCGTGCGAAAGCTCGCCGGCGAGCCCGGTCTGGACGGGGTGCCGGCGCCGGCGGAGCCAATGACCGTGGACACCATCTTCGACCTGGCCTCCCTGACGAAGAGCCTCGCCACCGCGACCGCCATCATGGCGCTGTACGAGCAGGGCCGAGTTCAGCTCGACGAGCCGGTGCAGACCTATCTGCCGGATTTCAATCCACTCGATGATCCCCGGCGCGCCCAGGTGACGCTGCGTCTGCTGCTCACGCACACCTCCGGTATCGCGGGCGACCTGAGCCTGGACGGGCCGTGGGGGCTGGCGCGGGCCGACAAAGCCGAGGGGACGCGTCGGGCCCTCGCCGCGCAAGTGGTGTTCGAGCCCGGGCAACTCTTCCACTACTCCGATATCGGCTTCATCCTCGTCGGGGCGATCGTCGAGAAGCTCACCGGCCAATCGATAGACACCTACGTGCAGCGCAATGTGTTCACGCCATTGGGCATGCACGACACCCACTACCTCCCGGTCGCCGAAGCGTGTGGACCACATATGGTTCGGGGCAACGCGATCGCCGTCGACACCGACGCGCCCGCGGTGAGCGACTGCCCGCCGGGGTCATGGAGCACCGATCTGCTGGCGCGCGTCGCACCCACGGCACACGATGGCGACACCCCGGGTCTCAACCCCGACCACGGCCACCTCCTGCGCGGCACCGCGCACGACCCGACGGCACGCCGGATGGGCGGGGCGACCGGCAGCGCCGGGGTGTTCACCACCGCACACGATGTCGGGCTGTTCGCACAGGCCCTGCTCGACCGGCTCGCCGGCCGTCCGAGCACCTTTCCCTTGACGCAGTCGACCCTCGCGCTGATGACCAGTCCCCAGCAGCCCAGCCCGCTACCGGACCTGCGCGGTTTCGGCTGGGACATCGACACAGCCCATTCCCGGCCGCGCGGCGACATCTTTCCCGTCGGGAGCTTCGGACATACCGGTTTCACCGGCACCACGCTGTGGATGGACCCACAATCGGACACCTACGTGGTCGTGCTCGCCAACGTGATCCACCAGCCCGGCGGGCCACCGATCGTCGGGCTCAGTGGTGACGTGGCCACGGCCGCGGCCCGGGCGCTGCATCTCTACGGGACCTAATCTCTACGGGACCTAGGACGCGCGCTGCCCGGTCTCACCCGGCAATGCCGCCCACCAGCGCCGGTACCGTGTCCTCGCGGTGCAGCAGGGATTGCGCACCGGTCTTGAACTGGGCGAGTTTGTCGACGACGGTCTGCCCGACCGGGGTATGACCCCATATGCTGATGCCCTGATGGGTGGTTGTCTCCCAGGTGGTTTCGTCGACGACGATGGGATTCCATCCGACTTCCCATTCGAAACCGGACGGGGTGACCGCGTAGTAGGACAGTTCGCGGTCATTGGTGTGCTGCCCGACGTCGAGTGCCATGTCGAAACCCAGTGCCGTGACGCGTCGATACGAGTCCACCATGGCGTCGAGGTCCGCCGCCTGGATGTTGAGGTGCTGCACGCGGGTGCGGATCGGGTTGACCGGCAGGCCGCGCACCGCGGCGATCGCCACGGAGTGGTGGCGCTCGTTGACGCGCAGGAAGCGGATCTTGAACTTGAGCCCGCTGATGGTCTCGTCGATGTAGTCCGACAACCGGGCGTCGAAGACCGTGGCGTAATAGCCGTGCATCTGACCGGGTTTGGTGGAGGTGATCGCCACGTGACCCATTCCCGATGCGCCGGTGACGAATTCGCCGTACCGCAGGTTCGGCGCGGCGGTGATGGTGGGCGCGGTGAAGATCTCCTGGGTGAGCCCCTTCGGCCCGGGGAAGCGCACCAGTCGCTCGACGCCGCGCAGCACGGCCTCCTCGCATGTGCCCTCGGTGACGGGCACGCCGGCGCCGGTGACGCGCCGGACGACCTCCTCGAAGGTGCCGTGATCATCGAGCTGCCAGCCGATGGTGGTGACATCTTCCGCCGGTCCCCGCTGGAGCAGGAAACGGCACGCGTGATCGTCGAGCCGAAATCGCAGGTGCTGGGCGCTGAGTTCGTCGCAGTGCATGCCGATGGCGTCCTCGCCGAAGCGCCGCCAGTCGGAGAACCTGTCGGTCTCGACCACCAGATAGCCCAGGTGCGCCTTGCCGAAGATGTTCATGCGCCCAGGAACGCGCGGGTGACGTGATTGAAGAAGTCGGCGCGTTCCCACTGCACCCAATGTCCGGCGTTGGCAGCGAGCAGCAGGTCGCAGTTGGGCAGGGCATCGGCCAGCATCTGACCGCCGCTGGGGCGGTTGACCTTGTCGTCGCGGCCCCATATCACCAATGTCGGAGTGGGCAGATGGGCAAGTCTGCTGTCCCGGGTGAAGTCCATTCGCCACAGTGTGCGCAAGGCGAACAACCCGGACGGGCGACGCAGCGGCGGGTTCGCGACGACCTCGGGGTCGATGCTCGACAGGTACCGGGTGTCGATGACCTCTGCGGGCACGGAATCCCCGTCGTAGACCAGGTATTGGCGAATGAAGGTGTCCAGCTTGGCCCGGGACGGGCCGTCACCGCCGTAGTAGGCGAACAGGCTCTGCAGCCCTGCCGTCGGCAGCGCGCGGGTGGTGCCGATGCCGCCGGGACCCATCAACACCATCTTGTCCACCCGCTCGGGGGTGTCCAAGGCCAGTCTCAGCGCGCAGGCGCCGCCGTAGGAGTTGCCGACCAGGTGCGCGCGGTCGATGCCGAGGTGGTTCATCAATCCGCGAATGCCGTTGGCGAGGTATCCGAACGGGTCGTTTCCGTCGACACCCTTGCTGGAGCGTCCGTAGCCGGGCAGGTCGGGCACGATCACCCGAAACTCCTCGGCGAGCGCATCGATGTTGCGGGAGTAGTTCGACACCCCGGACGCGCCGGGGCCGCCACCGTGCAGCAACACGACGGCCGGGCCGCTGCCCGTTTCGGCGTAGAAGATCTGCCGACCGCCGACGGTGACGGTGTGCTCGGTCAGGGTGGTGGTGTTGGTGTTCATGCGGTGACTCCAGTGCGAATCGAAGCGAGGGCGGCGGGTGCGGTCGTGCTGAACCCCGCGGGAGGTTCCGGCAGCGGACGGTCGGAAGTCGTTGCGGCGTAGACGAAGCCGTCGGGGCGGATGACCAGGGCATCGGCCTTCTTGGCGGCCATCCAGCCGATCAGGACGGCACCGCTGTCGCGCACGTCATCACCCTCGACGGCCTCGTGCGGGCCGGCGAGCCGGATCGAGGCGGCACCCCGATCCGTCCAGGCCCGGATCCCGGCCGGTGCCTGCTGCGTGTGCAGGACGGTCCACCGTCCGGCGAGGACATCGTCGAGGCGGGCCGTGTCGCCCTTGCCGTCGATCACCCATGGTTGCGGTATCTGCCAGCCGACCGCGCCATGTCGCTCGTCGGCGAGGAATCCGGCACGGTACCGCGCGACGGGGATCCACCACAGCTTCTGCCCGCGCACCATGGCGCCGGGCACTTTCGACACCGCGCGCATCACCCGATTGCGCAGGGCGACCAGGGCGCGGCGCCGTTCGGTGATGACGCGGCCGACGAGCACCGCGCGCCGGGTGACCTCGGTGACATGCGGCTTACGTTCGGCCTCATAGGAATCCAGCAAAACATCGGGGGCCTGCCCGCGTAGCACGGCCGCCAGCTTCCAGCACAGGTTGGCCACGTCGCGCACGCCGGCGCACATGCCTTGGCCGATCCATGGCGGCATGGCGTGGGCGGCGTCGCCGGCGAGGAACACCCGCCCGACCCGCCACCGGTCCGCGACACGGACATGGTGGCGATAGACCACCGCACGCAGGATCTTGACCTGCGCTTCGGTGACGCCGTGTTGGTGCAGTACCTCCCAGACCGCCTTGTCGGAGGTCAGCGCGTCATCGTCTTCGGTTCCGCGGGCCGGGAATTCCCAGCGGTGGTGCCCCAGCGGGGTGGGACAGTCCACCGTGGGGCGTTCGGGGTCGCAGTGGAAACGTAAGTGGTCGTGACCTTCCCAGTGCTCGAGCACCTCGGTGTCGATGACCACCCAGCGTTCTGCATAGGTGCGCCCGGAGTACCCGATGCCCAGCAGACCCCGGGTCGGCGAGGACCCGCCGTCGGCCGCAATCACGTAGGAGGCATGGATGCGGCTGATGGTATCGGCACGCAGGTCGCCGATCAGCAGTTCGACATGATCACCGCGGTTGGCCACCCGCAGACATTCGCGTTCCAGGAGCACCTCGACGTTCCCGAACCGCTGCACGCCCTGGCGCAACACATCGTCGACGGCCGGTTGATAGATGAACTGCTGCGGCGGATGTCCACATCCGCCGGCGGCGATCGTGGTTTCGATGAACGGTGTGCCGGTGGAGTCCACGAAGGCCACCGGCCGGCCGGGCAGCATATCGGCCTGGAGCCGATCGGCCAGTCCGACGGACTGCCATATTCGCAGCACCTCGTCGTCGGTGGAGATGGCCCGGGCCCGGGCGTAGATATCCGGGTCACGCTCGATGACGACGACGTTCACGCCCAGTCGCCCCAAGAGGTTGGCGGCCGTCGCCCCGGTGGGGCCATAGCCGACTATCGCCACGTCATAGCTCGGAACATCGGTCATTGCGACCCCTCGTCTTCGGGATTGATTCTGTAGTGATCGATACGGTAATGTAGCGATCACTACAGAGTCAAGGGTCGATCAAGGAGTGATGCCATGGCCGACAAGAAGCCCCGACGCCAGCGCGCGGACGGCGCCATCTCCCGCGAACGCATCCTGGATGCCGCCACCGAGATCGCCGCCGAGCGCGGCTACGAGGGCACCAGCATCGGCGCGGTCAGTACGAAGTGCGGACTGCCGGCCAGTTCGATCTACTGGCACTTCAAGAACAAGGACGACCTGCTCGCCGCGGTCATCGAGCGCAGCTTCGGGTCCTGGCTCGCCGCATGGGAGTTCCCCACCGACGGCCGGCCCGCCGAACGACTCGCCGGCGCGGCGGCGCAGATCGCCAAGGCGTTGGTCGACTCCCCCGATTTCATCCGGCTCGGTCTCATGCTGGGCCTGGAGCGCCGCCCCGTCGAGCCACGGGCGCGCGCCATGTTCGTCGAGGCACGCGACCAGGCGTTCCGCATTCTCTCCGAAGGCATCCTGGAACTGGTCCCCGGGCTGGCGCAGACGCACGTCGACCAGGTCGCCACGTATGCCATCGCCGGAGCGGACGGCCTGTTCATCGCCAAGGAGATCGCCGGCGACAGTGTCGATCTGGTCGCCCTGTTCGAGCTGCACGGCCGCGCGCTCTACGATATGGCCGTCCGACTGGCCGCCGAGGGCGATCGGTGAACGACGTGATCACCACCGCGGCGGCCGACCTGTGGGCCGCGCACCTCGACCGCAGTCCGATCGCCCCGCTCACCGAGAGCTACCCGAATTTCGGTGTCCCGCAGGCGTATGCGGTGCAACAGATCAACCTGCAGCGCCGGCTGGCGACCGGATCGGCGCTGGTGGGCCGCAAGATCGGGCTCACCTCCAAGCCGATGCAGACCCTGCTCGGTGTCGACGAACCCGATTTCGGCTACCTGCTCGACGACATGGTGCTCAGCGAGGTGGCCGACACAGCTCAATTCTGCGCCCCGCGAGTCGAACCCGAGGTGGCCTTCCTGCTGCGCAACGCCCTGCGCGGACCGGGCGTCACCGTCGCCGACGTGTACGCCGCCACCGAGGCGGTCGCCGTCGCGCTGGAGATCGTGGACAGCCGGATTGCCGACTGGAAACTCACTTTGCCCGATACCGTCGCCGACAACGCCTCCTCCGGCGCGGTCGCCCTCGGCGATTGGGTGACCTACACCGCGGACCTCGCCCTGCCCCAGGCGCACGCCACGCTGCACCTCAACGGCTCCGAGATCGATTCGGGCCGAGGCGAAGCCGTGATGGGTGACCCGGCTGCGGCGGTTGCGTGGCTGGCCAATGCGCTGGCCGGCTACGACACCGAACTGTCCGCGGGGCAGTTCGTCATGTCGGGATCGTTCACCTCGGCCGCCTTCGTCCATGCCGGCGACACCGCCGCCGCCACGATCAGCGGGCTGGGCACCATCTCGCTGCGATTCGAATAGGAAAACCGTGACTGCACACCATGAATGGCCGGTGGCGATCATCGGCTCCGGCAACATCGGCACCGACCTGCTGATCAAGATCCTGCGGCGCGACGGACCCCTACGTGTCGCGGCCATGGTCGGCATCGATGCCGCCTCCGACGGGCTGGCCCGCGCGGCACGCATGGGTGTGGCCACCACCGCCGGCGGTGTCGACGGACTGCTGAACCTGCCGCAGTTCGAAGATGTCGAACTCGTCTTCGACGCCACCTCGGCCGACGCGCACCTCGCCAACTGGGCCGCGCTCGAACCGACCGGCGTGCGGATGATCGACCTCACTCCCGCCGCCGTCGGCCCGTACTGCGTGCCGGTGGTCAACCTCGACGACCATCTCGACGCCCCCAACCTGAACATGGTCACCTGCGGCGGGCAGGCCACCGTCCCGATTGTGGCCGCGGTGTCACAGACCGCCATCGTGTCCTATGCCGAGATCATCTCCTCCATCTCGTCGAAGTCCGCCGGCCCCGGGACCCGCGCCAATATCGACGAGTTCACCGAAACCACCTCGGCGGCCGTGCAATCGGTGGGCGGGGCCCAGCGCGCCAAGACGATCATGATCCTCAACCCGGCCGACCCTCCGGTATTGATGCGCAACACCGTGTACTGCTTGGTCGACAGCGATGCCGACCGGACCGCCATCGGGCATGCCATCGCCGAGACGATCGACACGGTGCGCGCCTACGTCCCGGGCTACCGGCTGAAACAACCCGTGCAGTTCGAGAGCTTCACCGCGGGCAATCCGCTCTACATCCCCGAAACCGGCAAGTTCATCGGCACCCGGGTGACGGTCATGCTCGAGGTCGCCGGGGCGGCGCACTACCTGCCCGCCTACGCGGGCAACCTCGACATCATGACCTCGGCGGCCATCGCCACCGCCGAACGCGTCGCCATCCACACACGCGACACCAGCCGGGCGATCCCATGACCCACGATCTGTATGTCTGCGACGTGACGCTGCGCGACGGCATGCACGCCGTCGCACACCAGTACAGCGTCGAGCAGGCCGTCAGCATCGCCACCGCGCTCGACGCGGCGGGCGTCGATGCCATCGAAGTCGCGCACGGCGACGGACTGGCGGGGTCCAGCTGCATCTACGGGTTCGGCGCGCACACCGACCTGGAGTGGATCGAGGCCGTCGCCGCGGCCGTCACCCACGCCAGGGTCGCGACGCTGCTGCTGCCCGGCATCGGCAGCGTGCACAACCTCAGGGATGCCCATCGTGCCGGCGCCACCGTGGTGCGGGTGGCCACCCACTGCACCGAAGCCGATATCTCCGCCCAGCACATCGCCGCCGCGCGCGACCTCGGCATGGACACCGTCGGATTCCTGATGATGAGCCATCTGAGCACCCCCACGGCGTTGGCCGCGCAGGCCAAGCTGATGGAGGGCTACGGCGCGACATGCGTCTACGTCGTCGACTCCGGCGGCGCGATGACCATGGGTGAGATCGCCGCGCGCGTCGACGCCCTGCGCCAAGCGCTGGATTCGACCACCGAAATCGGGGTGCACGCCCACCACAACCTTTCCCTCGGGGTGGCCAACTCGATCGTCGCGGTGGAGCACGGCGCCAACCGGGTGGACGCATCGCTGACCGGGATGGGCGCCGGCGCCGGGAACGCTCCGCTGGAGGTATTCGTCGCCGCGGCATCCAAACTCGGCTGGAGGCACCGCTGCGACCTGCACGCACTGCAGGACGCGGCCGATGACCTCGTGCGCCCCCTGCAAGACAGACCGGTGCGCGTCGACCGCGAAACCCTGACCCTCGGCTACGCCGGGGTGTACTCCAGTTTCCTGCGCCACGCCGAGCACGCGGCGGCTCGATACGGCGTCGATGCGCGCACCCTGCTGGAGGAGGCAGGCCGCCGCGGCATGGTCGGCGGGCAGGAGGACATGCTCGTCGACATCGCGCTGGACCTCAGCGTCCCGACCGATCGAGCAGCATCGCGCGACTGATATCATCAAGTCAACTTGAAAATTGCAAGTGGATGGCGATGAGTCGAGACTACGGTCAGTACTGCGGGCTTGCCCGGTCCCTGGATGTGGTGGGTGACCGGTGGAACCTGTTGATCGTGCGCCAGCTCCTGATGGGACCGGCGCGGTACGGGGAGCTCCGAGAGGGATTGCCCGGCGTCGCGACGAATCTGCTGACCGACCGGCTTCGTGACCTGGAGACCGCCGGGGTGATCGAGCGGCGGCTGTCGGACGACGCCAGTGCGGTGGCCTACGCGCTCACCGAATGGGGCGCGCAGCTGCGCGAGCCCATCAACGCATTTGTCCGCTGGTCCACCCCGCTGATGGTCCGCGGACCCGAGGGCGACACATTCCGTCCCGAATGGCTCGCCGTGGCCCTTCCCGCCTTGTTCCAGGGCCGTCGGTCGACCGGCCGATCGTTGCGTGTGGGGATCGCCGTCGACGGGGCAATGGTGCACCTGCACGCCACCGAGTCCGGAGTCGAGGTCGCGAAACCCGACGGGCACGACGTCGACGCCGTTCTCACCGCCGATCCCCAGCTGGTTCTGGGACTTGCGGCGGGCGCGTTGGCACTGGATGACGTCGCCGCATTCGTCCATATCGACGGTGACGAATCCGCCGTCCGCGCCGTTCTCGACGCCTCCCCCGCGCCAGGACGCTGACCTGCGCGTCTAGGGACCAGCCACCTGAGGTGGTTCCCACACCACCTCACCCGGGGACTTGTCCGGGCGCAGCCCCCGCCAACTCGGTTGCCGTAACCGACCCTCGGGGGTGCGCTCGCTGTAGCGCACCTCCCCCACCAGCTCCGGGCGCACATAGGTCACGCCCTTGGCATCCGGACCGGAAAGCGCTGTGGAAAAAGGTGATTCATCGGTCTCCAGCGGCTTGAGCAGCGTCCGCAGGTCGCCCAGCATTTTCTCGGTGAACCCGGTCCCGACGCGCCCCGCGAATATCAGACGGTCGCCCTCGGGGACACCCACCACCAGCGCACCGATCCCGCTGGTGCGACCTCCCTCGCCGGCACGCCACCCACCGATCACCACTTCCTGGGTCAGCCAGAGCTTGTCCTTGATCCAGGACTTCGAGCGCCGGCCGGGCTGGTAGGTGGAATCCCACTTCTTGGCGACCACGCCCTCGTACCCGCGCTCGCGTACATACGCCAGCGCCTCCGCCCCGTCACCGTCGAGCAGGTCCGGAACGATCAGACTCCCGTCCCTGGCCAGCATTTCCAGCAGAGCTCGGCGGTCGCGGTACTTGGCCCGTAACAACGAACGCCCGTCCAGCGCAAGCAGATCGAACGCCCAGAACTCGATGTTCCCGCCCGTGGCGCGGTTCTGCATAGCAGAAAAGCTCGGCACCCCGGCGGCGTCCAACGCGACGATCTCGCCATCCAGGATCACCTGGTGGTCGGCGAGATCAGCTGCCAGGGAACGCACCTGCGGAAAATCGGCGGTCATATCGCGGCCGCTGCGCGAATACAGGTGCAGATTCCCGTGGTCGGCCTCCACGAGCAGCCGGTACCCATCCCACTTGCCTTCGAACGCCCACCCGGCGGCGGTCAGCTTCTCGACCGAGCCGTGCGTCGTCAGCATCGGCTTGAGGTCGGCGGCGGTCGCCCCGGGCTGCTCCTTCATCCGGTGCGCCAGCCAGTTCTTGCCATCGGTCTGGATCAGCGCGTAGCGACCCGTGATCTTCGAGCCGTGCAGCGTCACGATGACCTCGCCGCCCTTGTCGGGCCCGTCGGGTGGGTTGTCCCGGAACTTCTCCGCCTCATAGGTGCCCGAGTCCCAGACGATCACCTCGCCACCGCCGTACTCGCCCTTGGGGATCGACCCCTCGAAGGTGGCGTACTCCAGCGGGTGGTCCTCGGTGTGCACGGCAAGGTGATTCACCGATGTCGTCTCGGGCAGGTTCTTCGGCACCGCCCAGGACACCAGCACGCCGTTGCGTTCCAGCCGGAAGTCGTAGTGCAGCCGACGCGCGTGGTGTTCCTGGATGACGAACGTGTTGTCATTGCCGGTCGCCGGGGCCGTGCGCGGAACCGGCTCGGGGGTCTTACCCGCGTCACGCATGCTGCGGTAGGTGGTGAGCTTGTCGGGCTTCGGGAGCGGGTCATCGAGGCCGGCCAGCAGGTCGCCGTCCCGCTCGACCCGCTCCAGTACCTCGTCGAAACGCAGCTGCCGCAGATCCGGATCCGTCATCTCCTCCCAGGTCCGCGGCGCGGCGACCGTGGGCTGCGCGCGACCACGCATCGAGTAGGGCGCGATGGTGGTCTTGGCCGCGCTGTTCTGGCTCCAGTCCACGAACACCTTGCCGACCCGCAGGCTCTTGGTCATGGTCGCGGTGACCTGCCGGGGCATGCTCTTCTCCAGTGCGAGCGCGATCCGCTTCGCCAGCACGGAGGCGCCCTGCGAGCTGATCGGCTCCGCCAGCGGCACGTACAGATGCACCCCCTTGCTGCCGCTGGTCAGCGGGTACGCCGTCAGCCCGATGTCTTCGACGTAGCTCTTCACCTCATGGGCGACCTCGCAGAGTTGGCGGAAACTGACGTCCTCGCCGGGGTCCAGATCGAACACGATGCGGGTGGCCGGGCCGGGATCGCCTGCCGGGTCGAACCGCCACTGCGGGACGTGCACCTCCAGGGAGGCCTGCTGCGCGATCCAGGCCAGCCCCTCCGCGGTGTTGACGATGGGATAGGTGGTGGTCCCCGACCGGTGCGTGACCGAGCCGCGGTCCAGCCAGTCCGGCGCCGAGGAGGCCAACTGCTTTTCGAAGAACTCGGCCTGCTCGACACCGTTGGGCCAGCGCTTGCGGGTCACCGGGCGGCCGGCGATATGCGGCAGCATGGCCTCGGCGACGGCCAGGTAGTAGTCGAACACCTCGGCCTTGGTGGTGCCGGCGGCCGGGTAGAGCACCTTGTCGGGATTGGTCAATCCGACCCGGCCGAAGCGCTCCACCACATGACCCTATTACCCGCTGTTACCGTTGCCTATGCGGTCGATCTGGAAAGGCTCGGTCTCCTTCGGTCTGGTCAACGTGCCGGTCAAGGTCTACAGCGCCACCGAGGACCACGACATCAAGTTCCATCAGGTGCACGCCGAAGATCACGGGCGGATCCGCTACAAGCGGACCTGCGAGGTGTGCGGCGAGGTGGTCGAATACCGCGATATCGCCCGGGCCTACGAATCCGACGACGGCCAGACGGTGATCATCACCGACGAGGACATCGCCACCCTGCCCGAGGAGCGCAGCCGCGAGATCGACGTGGTCGAGTTCGTGCCCGCCGATCAGCTCGACCCGATGATGTACGACAAGAGCTATTTCCTGGAGCCAGACTCCAAGTCGACGAAATCCTATGTGCTGCTGGCCAAGACGCTCGCCGAGACGGACCGGGTGGCGATCGTGCATTTCGCGTTGCGCAACAAGACGCGGCTGGCGGCGTTGCGGGTGAAGGATTTCAGCAAGCGCGATGTGATGGTCATTCACACCCTGCTGTGGCCCGATGAGATCCGCGACCCGGACTTCCCGTCGTTGGACAAGGAGGTCGAGATCAAACCGGCGGAGTTGAAGATGGCCGGACAGGTGGTCGAGTCGATGACCGATGACTTCTCCCCCGATCAGTTCCGGGACACCTACCAGGAGCAGTTGCACGAGCTGGTGCAGGCCAAACTGGAAGGCGGCGAGGCGTTCACGACCGAGGAACAGCCCACCGATCTGGACGAGACCGAGGATGTGTCGGATCTGCTGGCCAAGCTGGAGGCCAGCGTGAAGGCCCGCGAGTCCGGCAAGGCCGGCACGGCCGGACCCAAGAAGGCCGAACCCAAGAAGGCGGCGGCCAAGAAGGCCGAACCCAAGAAGGCGGCGGCCAAGAAGACCCCCGCAAAGAAGGCCGCCACCAAGAAATAGCGGCGTCTACCTGTGTTCAGGTTCGCGGAGGCACTCTTGCCGAGCCCGAAGCCAGGTACGACATTCGGCGTTGCGAGCTACCGGTGTTCAGTGTCGCGGAGGCAATCTTCGGCTCGACTGCACCCAGGTAGGAGCCCCGAATCCACGCCTGGCCCAAGCACAACGCACCGGGAACTGTCAGCCGCCGCCAAATTAGAACGTGTTGCAGAAATCTGCCCGGAGGCCGCCGGAGTCTTGTTACGGTGGCGCCCAGGACAGAAATGAGGCTTGCATGATCCTGGACAAATTCCGGCTCGACGATCAGGTGGCCGTGGTCACCGGGGCCGGTCGGGGACTGGGCGCCGCCATCGCCGTCGCATTCGCCGAAGCCGGTGCGGACGTGGTGATCGCGGCGCGCACCCAATCACAATTGGAAGAGGTCGCCGCACAGGTGGCCGCCGTCGGACGGCGCGCCCACATCGTGGTCGCCGACCTCGCGCACCCGGAGTCCACCGCGACGCTGGCAGCCGCGGCCGTCGACGCGTTCGGGAAACTAGACATCGTCGTCAACAACGTCGGCGGCACCATGCCGAGCCCGCTGTTGAATACATCCACCAAGGATCTCAAGGACGCATTCACCTTCAACGTCGGCACCGCGCACGCATTGACCACCGCCGCGGTCCCCCTGATGCTGGAGCACTCCGGCGGGGGCTCGATCATCAACATCACCTCGACCATGGGCCGGCTCGCGGGACGCGGATTTGCCGCCTACGGCACCGCCAAGGCGGCGCTGGCGCACTACACCCGGTTGTCGGCGCTGGACCTCTGCCCGCGCATCCGGGTCAACGCGATCGCACCGGGGTCGATCCTCACCTCGGCGCTCGACGTGGTGGCCTCCAATGAGGCGCTGCGCGACCCGATGGAGAAGGCCACCCCGATGCGACGCCTGGGCGACCCCAGCGATATCGCCGCCGCCGCCGTGTATCTGGCCTCCCCGGCCGGCAGCTACCTGACCGGCAAGACCCTCGAGGTCGACGGTGGCCTCACCTTCCCCAATCTCGACCTGCCCCTGCCCGACCTGTGAGGAAATCCCATGTCTGATTCGTCGGCTCCACCCATCCGCGTCGCCGCGATCGGTACCGGAAACGTCGGCCGCCACGCCCTGACCCAACTGATCAACGAGCCGCGGTACGAGCTCACCGGGGTCTGGGTCTCCTCGGAAGCCAAGGCCGGCAAGGACGCCGGAGAACTCGCCGGTCTCGATGTGTCGACCGGAATCCTGGCCACCAACGACCTGGACGCCATCCTCGCGGACAAGCCGGACTGCGCGGTGTACACCGCCATGGCCGACAACCGGCTGCCCGACGCCCTGGAGGACTACCGCCGCATCCTGGCCGCCGGCGTCAACGTGGTGGCCAGTGCCGCGGTGTTTTTGCAGTACCCGTGGCAGGTGTTGCCGGCCGAACTGATCAGCCCGATCGAGGAGGCGACCCAACAGGGCTCGTCCTCCATCTTCGTCAATGGCATCGACCCCGGTTTCGCCAATGACCTTCTGCCCCTTGCCCTGGCGGGCACCTGTCAGAGCGTCGAGCAGATCCGGTGCATGGAGATCGTCGACTACGCGACCTATGACAGCGCCACGGTGATGTTCGACGTGATGGGCTTCGGGAAATCGCTCGACGAGCTGCCGATGCTGCTGCAGCCCGGCGTGCTGAGCCTGGCCTGGGGTTCGGTGGTGCGCCAACTCGCCGCCGGCCTGGGCATCGAACTCGACGAGGTCACCGAGGCCCACACCCGGATCCCGGCGCCGGAGGATTTCGAGATCGCCTCCGGTCACATCGCGAAAGGCACCACCGCGGCAATGCGTTTCGAGGTTCGCGGGATGGTCGGCGGCCATCCCGCTGTGGTCCTCGAGCACGTCACCCGGCTCCGCGCGGACCTGTGCCCGCAGTGGCCGCAGCCCGCGCAGGAGGGCGGCTCCTATCGCGTCGAGGTCACCGGCGAGCCGTCCTACGCGCTGGACCTGTGCCTGAGCAGCCGCAAGGGTGACCACAACCACGCCGGCCTGGTCGCCACCGCGGCCCGCGTCGTGAACGCGATACCCGCCGTCGTTGCGTCCGCACCCGGCATCACCACCACCCTGGATCTGCCGCTGATCACCGGAAAAGGGTTGTACGCTGGAGGACAGCGCACCACTTGAGGACAGGGGCCGCCTATGGCCGACATGGATCACACACCCACCCGCTGAACGTCATTCGGCGACCCCTACATCCGACCTCACGGCCACCATCAGGAGGCCATCATGCGGATCCTCATCGCACCCGCACTCCTCGCCCTGGGACTCACCTTCGCGCCCGTCGCAACGGCGGTGCCCGACTGCGTCCAGGTCGGCGAGACCACAACACTGTGCAGCAGGCCCGGCCACGCCCAACTGACCACCTACCCCGCCCCGATGAACTACGGGCCGTGGCAATGGTGGTGGGGCAACGGAGGGTTCTACTTAGGTTGGTGAATCCGGCCCTACCCGCCGGTTGACCTCCCACAGATTTCGGCTACCCTAACTTTTCTATTCGCCAGTCCGGATAGAAGAGAAGGGAAGCACGTGCTGCAGGACCCCACGCCCACCCGGCTGCGGCCGAGTTGGTATCTGCTCGGACCGGCGTTCGTCGCGGCCATCGCCTACGTCGACCCCGGCAACGTCGCGGCCAATGTCAGTGCCGGCGCCCAGTACGGCTTCCTGCTGGTCTGGGTGATTCTGGTCGCGAATGTGATGGCCGGGCTGGTGCAGTTCCTGTCCGCCAAGCTCGGGTTGGTGACCGGGCGCTCGCTGCCCGAGGCCGTCGCCGACCACACCCGTACCCGGACCCGGGTGGCCTACTGGATCCAGGCCGAACTGGTCGCCATGGCCACCGATCTGGCCGAGATCGTCGGCGGGGCCATCGCGCTGTATCTGCTGTTCGATCTGCCGCTGCTGCTCGGCGGCATCATCACCGGGGCCGTGTCGCTCGGCCTGCTCGCGATCCAGAACCGCCGCGGTCAGCGGGTGTTCGAGCGGGTGATCACCGGGCTGCTGCTGATCATCGCGATCGGCTTCCTCACCAGCCTGTTCGTCGCGGCACCGTCGGCCGCCGATGTCGCCTCCGGGCTGGTTCCACGCTTCGACGGCGCCGAGAGCGTGCTGCTGGCCACCGCCATGCTGGGCGCCACCGTGATGCCGCACGCGGTGTACCTGCACTCCGGGCTGGCCCGTGACCGGCACGGCCAGCCCGATTCCGGGCCGGACCGCAAACGACTGCTGCGCATCACCAAGTACGACGTCGGCCTGGCCATGCTGGTCGCGGGCGCGGTGAACCTGGCGATGCTGCTGGTCGCGGCGACCAATCTGCAGGGCATGGAGAACACCGACTCCATCGAGGGCGCGCACGCCGCGGTCAGCAGCCAGCTCGGACCGACGGTGGCCCTGTTCTTCGCGATCGGCCTGCTCGCCTCCGGGCTCGCTTCGACCTCGGTCGGCGCGTACGCCGGCGCCATGATCATGTCCGGCCTGCTCAAGCGCAGCTACCCGCTGCTGTTGCGCCGGCTGGTGACCCTGATCCCCGCGCTGGTGATCCTGGCGATCGGGGTGGACCCGAGTCGGGCATTGGTGCTCTCGCAGGTGGTGCTGTCCTTCGGTATCCCGTTCGCTCTGATCCCGCTGATCCGGCTCACCAGCAACCGCGCGCTGATGGGTGCCGATATCAACCACCGGGTGACCACGGCCCTAGGCTGGTTGGTGGCCGGTGTCATCACCGCGCTGAACGTGGTGTTGATCTATCTGACCATCCGGGGCTGACGGGTATTGGCGCATCGGTACTTCGCGTACGGATCCAATCTGTGCGTGCAACAGATGGCCCGGCGCTGCCCGGACGCCGCCGATCCCCGGCCCGCCATCCTCGCCGACCATGACTGGCTGATCAACGAGCGCGGTGTGGCCACCGTCGAACCCATGTCCGGCGCCGTCGTACACGGGGTGCTCTGGCGGATCAGCGATCACGACCTGGCCGTGCTGGACAGCGCCGAGGGCGTCCCCGTCCGCTACCGCCGGGACCGGCTCGTCGTGCACACCGCCGAGGGCCCCGGCCCGGCCTGGGTGTACATCGACCCGCGGGTCGAACCCGGCCCGCCCCGCCCCGGCTACCTGGAGCGGATCATCGACGGCGCCCGCCACCACGGGTTGCCGCAACGGTGGGTGGACTTCCTGCACCGCTGGGACCCGGCGGGCTGGCCCGGCCGGGCCACCGCCGACAGCCCGGCACCGCAGTCTCTTTCCGACCTGCTCGCCGACCCGGACGTCGCCGAGACCAGCACACTGGCGTCCCGGTTCGGCTTCCTGGCCATCCACGGCGGCGGGCTGGAACAGATGACCGATGTCATCGCCGAACGGGCCGCCCGGGCATCGGGTGCCTCGCTGTACACGGTGCGCCACCCCGACCGGTACCCACATCACCTGTCCTCCAGGCTGTACCGCCCCGCGGAGTCCGAACGGCTCGCCGCCTTCCTCGGCCACGTCGACACGGTGGTCTCGCTGCACGGATACGGCCGCATCGGGCGCAGCACCCAACTGCTGGCCGGTGGCGGCAACCGGGAGCTGGCCGCGCACCTGGCACGGCACGTCCAGGTGCCCGGACATCAGATGATCGTCGACCTCGACGCGATGCCCCGCGAGCTGCGCGGGCTGCACCCGGACAATCCGGTGAACCTGCCCCGCGGCGGCGGCGTGCAGCTCGAGCTGCCACCGCGGGTGCGCGGCACCAGCCCGCGCAGCGGGTTGCCCGACGCCGACGGCATCACCCCGGCGACGTCGGCACTGATCGACGGGCTCGCCGCGGCGGCGAGAGCGTGGTCACCCCCGCCGGCACGCTGAGACCGTCGGCGCACCGGCCCATCCGTTTTCCGCACTGCTCCGAATACCATGCGTGCAACGAAACGACCTCGGTGGCCGCTCCATCGCCGTCATCGGAAGCGGTGTCGCCGGGCTGACCGCCGCCTACGTGCTGTCGGCTTCGAACCGGGTGACCCTGTTCGAAGCCGATGTCCGACTCGGCGGCCACGCCCACACCCATCTGGTCGACGACGGGCGAGGTAACCCGGTGGCCGTCGACACGGCGTTCCTGGTGCACAACGACCGCACCTACCCCACGCTGTGCCGGTTGTTCGACGAGCTCGGCGTGCACACCCACGACACCGACATGTCGATGTCGGTGCGCGATGACGGTATCGGGCTGCAGTACGCCGGAGCGCGTGGCCTGGGCGGGTTGTTCCCCTCGGTGTCGAACCTGGCACGTCCGCGATATCTGCGCATGCTGTTCGAGGTCAAGCGGTTTCACCGCGCCGCCTCCGATCTGCTCGGGTTCGACGACCACGAGAACGACGAGACGCTGGGGGCCTTCCTGGACCGCCATGGCTTCTCCGCCTACTTCGTCGAGCACTTCATGACCCCGCTGGTCGCCGCGGTCTGGTCGTGCGCGCCCGGGGAGGCCATGCGCTATCCCGCGCGCTACCTGTTCCAGTTCCTGCAGCACCACGGCATGCTGACGGTCTTCGGTTCCCCCACCTGGAAGACCGTGGTCGGCGGTTCGGCCACCTATGTCGCAGCCATCGCCGAACGGGTGCACGAGGTGGTGCTCGGCTGCCCGGCCGGCTCGGTACGGCGCAACGAGCACGGTGTGCTGGTGACCGCCGGCGACGGCAGTCCGCGGCAGTTCGACGCCGCCGTGATCGCCACCCACCCCGACCAGGCGCTGCTGGCGCTGGCCGAACCCACCCCCCGGGAACGGGCCGTCCTGGGCGCGATCGGCTACTCGGCCAACCACGCCCAGCTGCACACCGACACCTCCCTGCTGCCGACCCGGCCCCGCGCCCAAGCGTCCTGGAACTACCTGGCGACCGGCGGCCCGGGCGAGCGACGCGACGGGAGGTCATCCGGACCGGTGCTGGTGACCTACGACATCAGCCGACTGATGGGGCTGACCGGTGAACGCCGGTTCCTGGTCACCCTTGGTGGGCGCGACCGCGTCGACCCGAGCACCGTGATCGCCGAGATGGTCTACGACCACCCGCTCTACACCCCGGAATCGGTTGCCGCTCAACGCCTGCTGCCGACCCTCGATGACGACCGGGTGGTGTTCGCGGGCGCCTACCACGGTTGGGGCTTCCACGAGGACGGCGCGGCCGCCGGGTTGCGCGCCGCCGAACGACTCGGCGCGCGGTGGCCCACCGCACCGGAACAGGTGACGGTCTCATGCTGACGCGTGAGCGCCCCTCGGCATCGCTGTACCGCACCCGGATCAGCCATACCCGGCACGCCCCGCTGCGCACCGAGTTCGAGCATCGTAGCTACACCTGGTACGTGGATGTCGACGATCTGCCGCGGCTGCCGTTCTGGTTGCGGCCGTTCGCCGGTTTCCGTGCGCAGGACCATTTCTCGGCACCCGCGGAGCAGCAGCCGACGCTGCGCGAACGGGTCGACGGTTTCCTCGCCGAGCAGGGTGCCGCCCCGGTCGACGGGCGGGTGACCGCCCTGCTGCACGCCCGCGTGCTCGGCTTCGTCTTCAACCCGATCAGCGTGTTCTGGTGTCACGACGCCGCCGGTGCGCTGGTCCACGTCATCGTCGAGGTGCACAACACCTATGGGGGGCGTCACGCATATCTGTTGCCGCCCACCGAGACCGGACCGGCCGCGGTCAGCAAGGCCTTCTATGTGTCCCCGTTCAACAAGGTCGACGGCTACTACCTGGTGGATGTGCCCAGGCCCGGCGCGCACGCCGAGGTGGCCATCTCCTACCACCGGGACCACAAGCTGGTGTTCGCCGCGGCGCTGCACGGGCAGCGTCGGCCGGCAACGGCGCGCGAGATCGTCCGGATGCAGTTCGTGGCGCCGGTGGCGCCGCTGATGGGCGCTGCGCAGATACGCATGCACGGTGTCGCGCTCTGGCTGCGCGGCCTGCCCGTCACGCCCCGCCCCCGCACCGCACCACTGACCAGAAAGGCCGCCTCCAGATGATGACGCCGGAGACCACCGGAGACACCGCGACTCAGCGCAGTTCGAGCCGGTGGGGTCAGATCGCGAAGGCACCCCGCGGCCCGGTCAGCGCGGTGCAGGGACGCATCGCCGCAGCCTTGTTGCGGCGCGCGGTACGCCAATTGCCGATCCGGCTGGAGTACCCGGACGGGACCACCCTGGGCGCGGCGGACCCCACGCTACCCACCATGACCGTGCACCGGCCCGACGCGTTCTTCGCGCGGGTGGGCCGCTACGGGCTCATCGGTTTCGGCGAGTCCTATATGGCCGGCGACTGGACCTCCTCCGATCTCCCGGCGCTGCTCACCGAGTTCGCATCCTCGGTCGATGTGCTGATTCCTCCTGCACTGCAACGGCTTCGACCGCTGGCCGTGGTGCGACACCCACGGTCGATGCACAACAGCCCTGCCCAGTCGCGGCGCAACATCGCCGACCACTACGACTTGTCGAACGCACTGTTCGCCGAGTTCCTCGACGAGACCATGACGTACTCCAGCGCCCTGTTCGACACCACCCGGCCGGAATGGCCGGATCTGGCCGACGGACAGCGCGCGAAGATCGACCGCCTGCTCGATGCCGCCGGCGTGCATGCCGGCAGCCGGGTTCTCGAGATCGGTACCGGGTGGGGCGAATTGGCGATCCGCGCGGCGGCGCGCGGGGCCCACGTACACAGCATCACGCTGTCGACCGAACAACGTGAACTCGCCAGGCAACGCGCGCACACGGCGGGCGTCGCCGACCGTGTGCACATCGAGTTGCGTGATTACCGGGACCTCGACGGCCGCTACGACGCCGTCGTGTCGGTCGAGATGATCGAAGCGGTCGGCTATCAATTCTGGCCGACGTTCTTCCAGACCCTGGAAAAGCTGGTGCTTCCGGGCGGGCGGGTGGCGTTACAGGCCATCACCATGCCGCATGACCGAATGCTGGCCTCCCGCAACACCTACACCTGGATCCAGAAGTACATCTTCCCGGGCGGCCTGCTGCCCTCGGTGGAAGCCATCGTCGGGATCACCGAGCGGTCCACCCGGCTGCGCACCGTCGACATGTTCTCGCTGCAGCGCGACTACGCCGAAACCCTGCGGTTGTGGCGCGAACGGTTCCTGCAGCGATCGGCGGCGCTGGCCGAACTCGGCTTCGACGACACGTTCCAGCGCATGTGGGAGCTCTACCTGGCCTACTCCGAGGCGGGATTCCGCTCCGGGTACCTCGACGTCTACCAGTGGACGTTCGCGCCGACCGGCGGTCGAACATGAGCAAGGCGAAATACCGGTGTTGCCGGCCGTGACCGCGCCCGCGCCCGCTAGGCTACGGAGCGTGACGGCAGACCTCGACGCGTTGCTGCGCCGGGTGGCGCAACGCGATGTCGATGCGTTCGCCGAGTTCTACGACCAGACCCGCGCCCGGGTGTACGGGCTGGTCACCCGGGTTCTGCGTGATCCCGGCTACAGCGAGGAAACCACCCAGGACATCTACCTGCAGGTGTGGCGGAACGCGTCGGACTACAACCCGTCGGCCGGCACGCCGCTGTCGTGGCTGATGACGGTCGCCCATCGCCGCGCCGTGGACCGGGTGCGCTCCGAGCAGGCCGCCACCGATCGGGAGTCCCGTTACGGCGCGGCCACCGTCGAACTGCCCGTCGACCAGGTCGCCGAGGGAGTGCTGGAACGCGAGGAATACCGGCAGGTCGCGACCTGTCTGGGGACGCTGACCGACCGGCAGCGTGAGTGCATCCAGCTGGCCTACTACGAAGGACTGACCTACGTCCAGGTCTCCGACCGGCTGTCGGCGAACCTGGCCACCGTCAAATCCCGGATGCGCGACGCCATCCGCGGCCTGCGCAACTGTCTGGACGCAGCATGACCGCCCCCCGCGACGAGCTGCTGAGCCTGGCGACGCCCTACGCGCTGGACGCCGTCGACGATGCCGAGCGCGCCGAGATCGACCGTCGGGTCCGCGCCGCGGACGCCGAGACCTCCGCGGCGTTCGCCGGCGAAGTACGCCAGGTCCGCGAGGCGATGGCACTGGTCGCGGGGACAACGGCGGCCGAACCTCCCGCTCAACTGCGTGACCGTCTGCTGGCCGCGGTGTCCGCCGAGCAGACCGGGCAGGTGCGTCAACTGCGTGCGCCGCGGCGGCGCTGGACCACCGCGGCGGTGGCCGCCGCGGCCGCCGTCGTCATCGGTGTGGGCACCTTCGGGATCGGCTACTGGTTGCGGCCGGCACCCACGGTGACCACCGCCGAGCAGATCTTCGCCGCACCCGATGTCCGCACGGTGTCCGGCCAGATCCCGACCGGCGGCACCGCCACGGTGGTGTTCTCCCGGGAACGCAATGCCGGCGTGCTGGTGATGAACAACGTGGAACCCCCGGCCACCGGCACGGTCTACCAGATGTGGCTGATCGACAACGAGGGCCCGCACTCGGCGGGTGTGATGGACGCCGGCGCCATCGCCCCGTCCACCACGGCGGTGTTGCCCGATCTCGGCTCCTCCACCACCCTGGCGTTCACCGTCGAACCCGGAGCCGGTTCGCAGCGCCCCACCACGACACCGTTTGCCTCCCTGCCGCTGAGCTGACCGCGCTACGGTCGGGGCATGCTTCGCGACTTCCGTTTCGGTCTCGGCCTGCGTGACACCTCCTCCGCGGCCAAGGTCCGCGACGCGGTGCGAATGGCCGAAGACCTCGGTTACGACGTCGTGCTGGTCCCCGATCACCTCGGGGCGCCCGCGCCGTTCCCGGTGCTGGCCACCGCCGCGGCGGCGAGCCAGACGCTGCGGCTGGGCACCTTCGTGCTGAACGCCTGCTTCTACAAACCGGCGCTGCTGGCCCGCGATGTCGGCGCGCTGCATGACCTCTCCGGTGGGCGATTCGAGGTGGGGCTGGGTGCGGGCTATGTCCGCGAGGAGTTCGAGGCCGCCGAACTGCCGTTCCCGCCGGCGTCGCGGCGCATCGAGTACCTCCAGCACGTGGTCGAGTACCTGGCCGAGCACGTGCCCGGCGCGCCGATCATGATCGCCGGTGGCGGCGACCGGCTGCTCACGGTCGCGGCTAAGTGGGCCAACATCGTCGGTGTCACCGGCCACCCGATCGCCGAGCGCATCGCGGTGCTGCGGGCGGCCGCCGGGTCCCGTTTCGACGATATCGAGGTGAACCTGGCGATCACCGCCGTACCTGCCGACGGTTCCGACATGCCGAATCTGTCGATGACCCGTCACTATGCGCCCGATCTCAGCGATGAGCAGATGCTGGCCCTGCCCGGGGTGCTGTCCGGCTCGGTGACCGAGATGGCCGACAAGGTACGTGGGCTGCGCGACACCTACGGCGCCAACTATCTGGTGGTGCAGGCCGGCCACGCCGAAGCGTTCGGGAAGGTGATCGCCGAGCTGAGGTGACCGGCCGCGTCATCCATCCACCGACGCGAACGGGCACACCCGGGCCGTCCTGCGACGACAGTCGGCGCAGAGTTTCGGCAATTGACAGCGGGGTAACCGCACCGGACGCAAAGCCCATGTCTCGGTTCGGAGAATCTGATGCCCACACCACGCAAACGCGACCAATCCGCACCCGCCCCGGTCGGTCCCAGCGGGACGGACACCAATCATCTCGTCGGCTCAGAGCCGCGCGCGCAGACCGGAACATTCCTGACCACCGCCCAAGGCGTCCGGCTCCCCGATACCGATCACTCGCTCAAGGCCGGGTCCCGCGGGCCGACATTGCTGGAAGACTTTCACCTGCGCGAGAAGATCACCCATTTCGACCACGAACGCATCCCGGAGCGCGTGGTGCATGCGCGCGGCGCTGCGGCACACGGCGTCTTCGAGTCCTACGGGACCGCCGCCTCGGTGACCAAGGCCGGCTTCCTCGGTAAGAGAGGGACCAAAACCCCTGTCTTCACCCGCTTTTCGACGGTGCTCGGGTCCCGCGGCTCGGCCGACACGGTGCGCGACACCCGTGGGTTCGCGGTCAAGTTCTACACCGAGGAAGGCACCTTCGACCTGGTCGGCAACAACATGCCGGTGTTCTTCATCCAGGACGGCATCAAGTTCCCCGACATCATCCATGCCGGAAAACCGCACCCGGACCGCGAGATTCCGCAGGCCCAGTCCGCCCACGACACGTTCTGGGATTTCGTCTCCCTGCACACCGAAGCCACCCATCACACCTTCTGGAACATGAGTGATCGCGGCATCCCGCGGTCCTACCGGACGATGGAAGGTTTCGGAGTGCACACCTTCCGGCTGGTCAACGTCAAGGGCGAGACCGCACTGGTGAAGTTCCACTGGAAGCCGGTCGCCGGGGTGCACTCGATGGTCTGGGAGGAGGCGCAGATCGCTGCCGGCTGCGATCCCGATTTCCACCGCCGCGACATGGCCGACGGTATCGAGGCCGGGGCGCCGCTCGAATACGAGCTGGGCCTGCAGATCATGCCGGATGACGGCACCGACACCTACGAGGGCATCGACCTGCTCGATCCGACGAAGATCGTGCCGGAGGAGCTGGTGCCGGTGCAATTGGTCGGCAAACTCACCCTGGACCGCAACCCGACCAACTACTTCGCCGAGACCGAGCAGGTCGCCTTCCACACCGGCAACCTGGTCCCGGGTATCGAGGTGACCAACGACCCGCTGATGCAGGCCCGGCTGTTCTCGTACCTGGACACGCAGCTGACCCGGCTCGGCGGTCCGAACTTCACCCAGCTGCCCATCAACCGGCCGCACTGCCCGGTCAACGACATGCTGCGCGACGGTATGCATCAGAGTGCGGTGCACACCGGTCTGGCGCCCTATCACCCGAACTCGATCGACGGTGACGAGCCGCATCCCGCCACGGAACGCGAGGGCGGGTATGTGCAGGTGCCCCGCGTCATCGAGGGACGGGTGCAGCGGGCGCAACCTGCTTCGTTCGATGACCATTTCTCCCAGGCCGCGATGTTCTACCGCAGCCTGTCCCCGATCGAACAGGCCCATATCGCCGAGGCGTTCAGCTTCGAGCTGGGCAAGGTGTACGAGCAGGGCATCAAGGAGCGCCAACTGCAGGTGCTGGCCAATGTGGACGCCGACCTGTGCGAGCAGGTCGCGGCCGCCCTCGGATTGCCTGCGCCCGAGGGAAACCCGCCGACCGACGTGACGCTCTCCCCGGCGCTGTCCCAGGTTGTCGCCGAACCGGGACCGGTGAAGGGTCGCCAGATCGGCATCATCGCCGACGCCGGATCGGACCTGGCCGGTGTGGCGAAGCTCGCCAAAGCCGCCGAGGGAATGGGCATCATCCCGCTGGTGATCGCCCCGGTCGGTGGTGTCCTGAAGGCCGGGCGCCGCAGCGTCATCGTCAACCGCGCCTACGCCACCGCCCGGTCCATCGAGTTCGACTGCGTCATCATTGCATCCGGCACCGCGCCGGATCCCAGACAGGTTGTGCTGCTTCAGGAAGCGTTCCGGCACTGCAAGGCGCTGGCCGCCTGGGGCGACGGCGGCGCGGTGCTCAAGGGGGCCAAGATCCCGGTCAAGGGGCCGGGCCTCGTGATCGGCGAGGACGTCGACAAGAGCTTCACCGCCGAGTTGACCACCGCGCTGGGGCTGCACCGTGCGTGGGACCGGGTCAAGACCGGCGCCGGTGTGGTCCCGACGTCGGCCGGCTGATACGGCCTTCAGATGAGCACGGCGGCGCCCCCCGGCGGTGTCGAACGACCGGACGCGGCCGACGGTCACAACGACATGGTGGCCCAGCCGCACGACGACGACGAGGGCCCGGTCGCGGCGGCCGAACTGCAAGCCGCCGAAATGGCCTCGCCCGAACGGCCGCTCGGCGCGCCGGGGAAGCGGTTCGACCGCCGCTCCCCGTTCTTCATCGGCCTGGCCGGCTCCGCCGGGGTGGCCGTCACCTACGGCGCGGTTCAGCTCGCCGCGTCGTTGTCCTCGATCCTCATCCTGATCGGCGTCGCGTTCTTCCTGGCGCTCGGTCTGGAACCGGTGGTGTCTTGGTGCGTGAATCACGGACTGCGGCGGTGGCTGGCGACGGTGCTGGTGTTCGTCGTGTTCCTGGCCGGGATAGCGGGCTTCATCGCGGCGGCCATCCCGCCGTTGTTCGCGCAGCTGACCGAGCTGGTCACCCTGGCGCCGCAGTATCTGCAGCAGGCGCAGGACAATTCGTCGTTCATCGGCCGTGTCAACGAGCGCCTGCACCTGCAGCAGCGGATCACCGAGGCCGTCGACAGGGTCGACGGCTCGATGATGAACCAGGTGCTCAGTGCCGGAACGGCGGTCCTCGGTGCGGTGGCCGACACCCTCATCACGATCGTGCTGACGCTCTATTTCCTTGCCGATATGCCACGGATCCGCACCACCTTGTACCGGCTGGTCCCGCATACCCGGCGACCGCGCGCGATCCTGATCGGCGACGAGGTCTTCGCCAAGGTCGGCGCCTACGTGCTGGGCAACGTGCTGATCTCACTGCTGGCCGGGGCGGTCACGCTGATCTGGCTGACGGCGTTCGACGTGCCCTACGCGCTGCTGCTGGCGATCATGGTCGCCATTCTGGACCTGGTGCCGATCGTGGGCTCGACGATTGCCGGGGTGATCGTCGGGGCGGTCGCGCTGACGGTGTCACTGCCGATCTGCATCGCGACCATCGTCTTCTACGTGGTGTTCCAGCTCATCGAGGATTACGCGCTGGTCCCGAAGATCATCGGCCGGGCCGTGCATGTGCCGGCGCTGACGACACTGGTCGCTGTGCTGATCGGCGGCTCGCTGCTGGGCGTCGTCGGTGCGCTGGTGGCCATCCCGATCGCCGCCGCGGTGCAACTCATCGTCGAGGAAGTCCTCTATCCGCGACTGGACACGGTCTGAGCTAGAGTTCTACAGCGCAGGTCCCCGGCCCCCGTAGCTCAGGGGATAGAGCACGGCTCTCCTAAAGCCGGTGTCGCATGTTCGAATCATGCCGGGGGCACCCTCATGGCCCCACCGGATAGTGGCTGGCGATGGCGATCCGATTCCAGCCGTTCATCTCGACGGCCAGCCAGACCACGGCCGCGATCTGCTGCGTCGACAGCGCCGACTCCACATCCACCGCCGGCGTCGCCGCGGTGTGCTCGTCGGCGATGCGGGTGACCCGCTCGGCCAGGGTCAGCGCGGCCCGCTCCGGCTCGTCGAAATACTGCGACTCCCACCAGGCCGGCAGGACGGCGAGCCGGTCCGCCGTCTCGCCGGCGGCGATGGCGTCGCGGGTGTGCATCCGCAGGCAGAAAGCGCAGCCGTTGATCTGCGAGACCCGCAGCTTCACCAGCTCGACCAGCAGTGCCGACAGCCCGGCGGCTTGCGTGGCCTCTTTGACCTTGGCGTCGAAGACGGCGAACGCCTCATACGGTCCGGAGAACTGCTTGCTGATGTTGACGTGCGGGAGCATGGCGATTCCTTCACTGTGACGGACGGTCACACACCTGACGGAACAGCACGCCGGAATGTGACGCCGGTCAGCCGTTACACGACGTAACTGCCCGTACAGCGATATCCCGATACCCGTCTCTGGGTAAGGTCGAGGAGTTGATGCCCGAACCGCAATACCGCGCGACCGGGGCCGAAGCCCCAGGTGGAGGATTGGTTTTTTCCATGCGCGCGCCGCAGTCCCCGATGCCTTCGCCCGGGCCGAACGTTGCCACCGCCGCCGGCGGGGCGCGGTTGTCGCTGCTTCTGGTGGAGGATGACCGCGCGGACGCGTTGCTGGTCGAGGAGCTCATCGCCGACGCGGCCGGTGAGTTCGACTACCTCTGGTGCCAGACCATCTCCGAAGCCGCCCGCGCGTTGACCGACAGGCGCCCGGACTGCATCCTGCTGGACCTGAATCTGCCCGATTCCACCGGCATGGACGCCGTGCACCGTCTCGGCGGGCTGGACGACACCATCCCGATCATCGTGTTGACCGGTCTCACCGACGAGCACTTCGGGGTGACCGCGGTGTCCTCGGGTGCCCAGGACTACCTGGTCAAGGGCCGCGTCGAGCCCGACACCCTGCGCCGCGCGGTGCTGTACGCCATCGAACGCAAGCGCGCCGAGCTGGCCACCGTCGACCTGCACGCCAGCCGCATGCGCGCGTTGGAGAACGCCCGCCTGGAGCGCGGCCTGTTGCCCTCACCGGTGCTGCTGGACTCCCCCGGCGTCGACATCGTCACCCGATCGCGCCCCAGCCGCCAGGACGCCCTGTTGGGCGGCGATTTCTACGATGTGGTGCAGACCGACAACCGCACGGTGCACGTGATGATCGGCGATGTCGCCGGGCACGGCCCGGACGAGGCGGCCCTGGGCGTGGCACTGCGCATCGGGTGGCGCGCGCTGACATTCGCGGGTCTGCGCGGCAATGAACGAATGCGCGAACTCGACCGGATCCTGACCACCGAGCGCCCGAGTAACGGCATCTTCGCGACCCTGCTCAGTGTGGCCCTCGAGCCCGACAGTGGCCGCTTCACCGCCGTCCGGGCCGGTCATCCCGGTCTGCTGCTGCAGGGCGGCGGCACGGTGGATTGGCTGGAGCCGCGCCCCGGTGCGGCCCTGGGGCTCGGCGCCCGCGAATGGCCGGTCGAACATTACGAACTGCCGAAGGGCCACGGGCTGCTGCTGCTCACCGACGGGCTCTTCGAGGGGCATTCCGGGCGCGGTGACGAGCGGCTCGGTGAAGAAGGATTGCTCACCATGGCCCGCACCCTCGCCGGGTTGCCGGGCTCCGATTTCGTCGAGGCGCTCATCGTGGCCGCCGAGTCACGGGCGGCGCTGCACGGCGGGCTCACCGACGACATCGCGGTGATCAGAGTGGAGCGCTGCTGACAATGAAACTGACGGTGCAGGGTTGGCAGAACCTGGTGCTCGCGGTCCTGGGTACGGCCGTGCTGGGGTGCTCGATCGCCGCCACCATCCTGGTGGGGCAGGCCGACCAGGTGTCCAATCAGCTGCGCGACGGCGTCCAGCCGGCCCGCGTGGCCGCCTATCAACTCCAGGCCGCACTGCGGGATCAGGAGACCGCGGTCCGTGGCTACCTGCTCACCGCCGACCCGCGTTTCCTCGATCCGTACCACGACGGCCGGGCCTCGGAAACCGCTGCCGCCGAACAGATCCGGCAAGATCTGGCCGGTAGCGACGAGCTGCTCACCGACCTCGACAGGATCGAGGCGGCCGCCGAGCAGTGGCGCGACGAGTACGCGGGCCCGCTGGTCGCCGGCATCGTCGGGGCCGAGCAGCTCGACGACGCGAGCATCAACGAGGGCAGGGCGCTCTTCGACCGGCTACGCGAGCTGTTCACCGTCCAGAACGATCACCTCACCGAAGCCCGGGCGGCCGGATTGATCGAACTCGACGAGATCCGGGGCTGGCGCGATGCGGTCATGATCGCGATGATCCTGACGTTCGTGGTGACCGCGGTACTGCTGGCGGTGGTGATGCATAACGCCGTCACCCGTCCGCTGTCGGCGCTGGCCGCGGCATGCCGGCGGATCACCGAGGGCAACTTCGGCGAACGCATCATTCCGCGCGGGCCCACCGATATCCGCGCCATCGGCGCCGACGTGGAGGACATGCGCCAGCGCATCGTCGACGAGCTGGAGATCTCCCGGTCCGCGCGGGCCGCCCTCGACGAACAGGCCGACGAATTGCGCCGCTCCAATGCCGAGCTCGAGCAGTTCGCCTATGTCGCGTCGCATGATCTGCAGGAACCGCTGCGCAAGGTCGCATCCTTCTGCCAGCTGCTGGAGCGGCGCTACGGCGACAAGCTCGACGAACGCGGGATCGAGTACATCGGCTACGCCGTGGACGGCGCCAAACGGATGCAGGTGCTGATCAACGATCTGCTCACCTTCTCCCGCGTCGGTCGCCTCAACGCGACGACCACCGAGGTCGACCTCAACGCCGTCGTGAACGCGGCCATGATCAACCTGGCCACCGCCATCGACGAAACCGGCGCCGAGATCGTGCTGCCCGCCGACCCGCTGCCCACCATCGACGGGGATCCCACGTTGCTGGCGATGGTGTGGCAGAACCTGATCGGCAATGCGGTGAAATTCCATCGTGCCGGGCTGGCGCCGCGGATCGTGATCGAGTGCGCCGACGGCACCGGGGAGCACGCCGACAAGCATCTGTTCACCGTCACCGACAACGGGATCGGCATCGGGGAGGAATTCGTCGACAAGGTCTTCGTCATCTTCCAACGGCTGCACGGGCGCGATTCCTACACCGGCACCGGCATCGGTCTGGCGTTGTGTAAGAAGATCATCGAGTACCACGGCGGCACGATCTGGATCGATACCACCTACACCGACGGCACGCGGTTCACATTCACGTTGCCCGCCACCCCGACCACCGCGCCCGACCTGGCCGCACAACCCGAGCTGGAAGGAAGCATGTGAGCTACCCGGACGAAACTCGACCGATCGACATCCTGCTCGTCGAGGACGATCCCGGTGACGAACTGATCACCCGGGAAGCGTTCGAGCACAACAAGATCAAGAACAACTTGCATGTCGCTCATGACGGCGAGGAGGGCCTGGACTTCCTGTACCGGCGCGGCAAGTTCGCCGATGCGCCACGGCCGGATCTGATCCTGCTGGATCTCAACCTACCCAAGTACGACGGCAGGCAACTGTTGGAGAAGATCAAATCCGATGACAGCCTGAGCCTCATCCCGATCGTCGTGCTCACCACCTCATCGGCCGAGGAGGACATTCTGCGCAGCTACAAGCTGCACGCCAACGCCTATGTGACCAAGCCGGTGGACCTCGACCAGTTCATGAGCGCGGTGCGCCAGATCGACGAGTTCTTCGTTCAGGTGGTGCGGCTACCGCAGTTCTGAACGATCTGATCCCACTGCAGGCGCACCTCGGTGCCGGCCGCGGTGGTGTCGATATCGGCGCGATCCGCCAGCGCCCGCATCAGCGGAATGCCGCGGCCGCGTGCCGGGTTGGCGACGCTGTCGTCCTTGGCCCGCCAGCGCCCTTCGTCGGTGACCGTCACGGTCAGCACACCCGCGCCGTCGTCATAGTCGGCGCGCACATGCATCGGGCCGGGTTGCGGGGCATCGACATAGGCGAACTCGGCGGCGTTGGCCAGCGCCTCGTAGACGGCCAACAGCACATCGCTGGACTTCTCCGGGTCCAGCGCGAAGCACCGGTTGAGCCACTCGGCCAGCTCCTGCCGAATCTGGGCAGCGTGCTGCGGGCCGGCGATCACGCCGATCTTCGCGAATGTTGCGGAATCGCCTTGCTCTGTCATGTCGACGTGCTGGCTACCCGTTTGCCGGCGTTTCTAACGTTGCAGGGCAGCTAGGGCCTCATCGAGTGTCGCGAAGAGATCGAGGACGTCGGCGATACCCACCAACTTGAGCGGCCGACTGGTGGCCGGGCCGTCCGCGACGACGACGAGTTTCACGGCGGGCGCCAGATCGCCGTGCGCGGCGACGAGTACCCCCATGCCCGCCGAGGCCAGAAATTCCACGGCGGTGAAGTCGACGACGACTGCCGGCGGTGCCGATGCGGCGGCATCGGCGATCGCCGCTTCCAGCTTGGGCGCGGTGATCATGTCCACCGTGCCGGCCACCGACACGATGCTGATATCGCCCACCCGGTCCTGCTTGATGTTCCCGTTGGCCGCTGCTGGCTGGCTGCTCATCGTTCCTCCGTCTACGCGCACCCGGGGTAGCTGGGCGTCGAGGACGCACAGACCAGGTCCTGGTCCCGGGCTACCCCATCGTAGTCACGTCGCCTGGCGTGGCTGACCTCGGACGCAATGACCGCGACCAGGATGGACGCCGCCGCGGCGGCCAGCAACACCGGCACACCGTGCGGAAGTGCGGCGGCGCCGATGAGCGGCGCGATCGAGATCCCGACGTACATCGCCGTCGAATACCACGCCAGCGCGATGTTTGCGTGGCGCGAATCGATGAGTGCGAGCCGGTACTGGATGGCCACCGAGGCCGCGAATCCCCCGATGCCCGACAGCGTGAACACCAGGGCGGTCGCCACCAACGACCCGTGCGCGGGGATCAGCGAGACGAACGCGGTGGCCTGGGCGGCCAGCACGATCTGCAGCGTGCGGCGGCTGCCGATGCGGTCGGCCAACCGGCCACCCACCACGTTGCCGATGACGCCGGCCACGCCGTAGGCCAGCAGCAGGATCGCCAGCCGCTTGTGGTCCCCGCCGGTGGCGTCGTGGGTGATCACCGCGCTGAAGATGTAGACCATGTTGAACGCCAGCGTCATCAGCAGGGAGGCGGCGATGGCGAACACGATGCGCGGGTCCCGCAGCACGACGGCGCGCGACCGCAGGTCCACCGCGGCGCTGCGCGGGACATCCCGCACCATCAGCAGCAGGGCCGGTACCAGCACCGCGGCCAGTCCCGCCAGCACCGACAGCGGCAGCCGCCAGCCACCGATATCGGCCAGCGCGGTGCCGATCGGGGACCCGATCGCCATGGCCAGCGTGAAGCCCATACCCACCAGCGCGATGGCACGGCCGCGCTGCGGCAACGGCACCATCACGGGCGCGGCGGCCATCGCCGAGGGCACCAGTGCCGCGCCACCCAGGGCCGCGATGATGCGCCCGGCGGTGAAGACGGTGAAGGTGCCGGCGGCCGCGGCGAGGAAGGTGCCGGCGGCGATGAGCACCAATCCGGCCGCCATCACGCGCTCCGGACGGACCCGGCCGCAGGTCATCGAGACCAGTGGGGACGCGACGGCCACCACGATGGCGTAGATGGAGATGGAGTAGCCGATGGTGGCGGGCCCGACACCGAGCGCGTGGGCGATCTGCGGCAGCACGCCGGCGATGACGAAGGCATTGGTGGCCACGACGAACAGGCCGAGCGCCAACAGGCCGAGGCGCAGCGCGCTCGCCCTGGCCAGCCTCACCCGCACCTCACCTCACAACGAATTGGTACCCCAGCGTACCCGGTCTCCCGTCGCTCGCTCAGTCCGCCTCCAGCGCCAGCAGCGTCGCCTTGGCCGCACTTCCGCCGGCGTACTGGCCGATGGATCCGTCGGTGCGCACCACCCGGTGACACGGGATCACCAGCGGCAGCGGATTACGCGCACACGCACTGCCCACCGCGCGCACCGCCTTCGGGCTGCCGACCGCTGCCGCGATGTGCGCATAACTCGCCCGATGCCCGTACTCGATATGGCGTAGCTCGTCGACCACCCGGCGCCGGAATCCGTCGGTGAGCCGCAGATCCAGGTTTAGGTCGAACCGGGTGCGCCGGCCCGCGAGATACTCGTCGATCTCGGCGACGGCGGCGTCGAGCCGGCCCGGGGCGTGCAGCACCCGCGGACTGATCCGCTGTGCCAGGCCGGCCAGTTCGCCGTCCATCCCGCTCCGGTCGATGTAGGCCACCCGCACCAGCCCGACGGGTGTGGCGGCCAACAGCAGCCGGCCGACCGTGGTGTCGTGGGTCCGGTAGGCCACGTCGAGCAGGCCGGCGTCATGAGCCGCACGCTCGAGTCGGGCGTGCAGCCGGGCCAGGGTCGGCGCGTCGGCGCCGATGCCGTCGAAGAGTTCGGTCATCATTCATCCCTCGGATAGGTGGTGCGCAGCGTCTTGATGCCGTCGGCCGCGGCGCGGCGGGCGGCGTCGGCGGATCCGCCGAGCAGTACCGCGATGTCGGCGTACGGCAGACCGGCCAGGTAGCGGTAGGCCAGGGTCCGACGCTGTTTGTCCGGCAACGCCTCCAGCGCCGACCACAGGTCCGGATCGTGGTGGTCGAGCCGCCCGGTGTCGCGGACCTCGGCGACCGGAGCCGGCGCCCGGGACACCGCGCGCCCGAGGTCGATGGCCTTGCGGTGTGCGATGGTCACCAGCCAGGCCTCCACATTGGCGTGCGGGTCCAGCTCCGGATAGGCCTTCATGGCGGACAGGAATGTCTCCGACCAGGCGTCCTCGGCATCGGAAGGGCGCAGCACCGCCCGGCACACCCGCAGCACCGTCGGCCCGAATTCGGTCACGATGTCCTCGAATGGCCGTCGCACCATCCCATTGTGTAGACCGGTCACGTCGAGTAGACGCCCCGGCGGGGCGAAACGTGAGATGTCGACTTCCCCCGACTAACTCTCTTAGTTGTAGTACCGTCACGCGCATGGGCGCCGACGTGTGGATCCTGGGCGGGTATCAGAGTGATTACGCGCGCAACCTGCAGCGCGAGGGCCACGATCTCGCCGACCTGACCGCCGAGGTGGTCCGGGAGACCTTGGCCGCGGCCCGCACGCCCGCGGCCGCGATCGGCGTGGTGCACGTCGCCAACGCCTTTGGTGAGATGTTTGCCGCCCAAGGTCACCTGGGCGCGATGCCGGCCACCGTCGAACCCGACCTGTGGGACGTCCCGGCCTCCCGGCACGAGGCGGCCTGCGCGTCCGGCAGTGTCGCCGCCCTGGCCGCCATCGCCGATCTGCGCTCCGGCGCCTATGACAGCGCACTGGTCATCGGGGTGGAACTGGAGAAGACGGTCCCCGGCGATGTCGCCGCCGCCTACCTCGGCGCGGCCGCCTGGACCGGACATGAGGGCGCCGACGCCACGTTCATGTGGCCGTACATGTTCAGCCGCGTCGCCGATGAGTACGACCGCCGGTACGGCCTCGATGACGCTCATCTCGATGCGATCTCACGGTTGAACTACGCGAACGCCCGCGCCAACCCGAATGCCCAGACCCGGGACTGGCAGGTCGACGCGACGTCGAACCCCGTGGTGGAGGGCCGGATCCGCCGGCTGGACTGTAGCCAGATGACCGACGGCGGCGCCGGGGTGGTGCTGGTGAGCGACGCCTTTCTGCGGGCTCACCCCACCGCCCGGCCGATCGGGCGGATCGACGGCTGGGGCCACCGCACCGTCGGTCTGGGCCTGCAGCAGAAACTGGACCGCTCGGCGAACGATCTGTACGTGCTGCCGCATGTGCGTGGCGCGGCGCTCGACGCGTTCACCCGTGCCGGCATCGGTGTCGACGATCTCGACGGTATCGAGGTGCACGACTGTTTCACGCCGAGTGAATATCTCGCCATCGACCACATCGGCTTGACCGGGCCGGGCGAATCGTGGAAGGCCATCGAGAACGGCGAGATCGAGGTCGGCGGCCGGCTGCCGGTCAACCCGAGTGGCGGGTTGATCGGCGGCGGGCACCCCGTCGGCGCCAGCGGTATCCGGATGCTGCTCGACGCCGCCAAACAGGTCAGCGGTACCGCGGGCGCCTATCAGGTGGACGGCGCGAAAGCGTTCGGCACCTTGAACTTCGGTGGTAGCACCGCCACCACCGTCAGCTTTGTCGTCGGCACTGCCAAGGAGCTCCTATGAACACCGATCTCGTCGCGAAATTCGCGTCCACCCTGCCCCCGGACGACGATCACCCCTACCGCACCGGCCCTTGGCGACCGCAGACCTGCGAATGGGACTCCGACGACCTGGTGGCCGTCGAGGGTGAGATCCCGACCGACCTGGACGGGGTGTACCTGCGCAACACCGAGAACCCGCTGCACCCGGCGTTCAAGGCCTACCACCCGTTCGACGGGGACGGCATGCTGCACATCGTCGGATTCCGGGACGGAAAGGCGAACTACCGCAACAGGTTCGTCCGCACCGACGGCTTCCTGGCCGAGAACGAGGCCGGCGGCCCGCTGTGGCCCGGCATCGCCGAGCCGGTGGAGTGGGCCAAGCGCGACCACGGGTGGGGCGCACGCACCCTGATGAAGGATGCGTCGAGCACCGACGTCACCGTGCACCGCGGCGTCGCGCTGAGCAGCTTCTACCAGTGCGGCGACCTGTACCGCATCGATCCCTACACCGGCGACACCCTGGGCACACAGGGGTGGGTGCCGCCCGGGCTGGGCGTATCCGCACATCCGAAAGTGGACGACGCGACCGGCGAGTTGTTGTTCTTCAACTACGGCAAGGATGCGCCGTACCTGCACTACGGGGTGGTCGACGAGAGCAACACGCTGGTGCACTACGTGGACGTCGAGCTGCCCGGCCCACGGCTGCCCCACGATATGGCGTTCACCGACAACTACGTGATTCTCAACGACTTTCCGCTGTTCTGGGATGCCGAGTTCCTCAAGCACAATGCGCACATCCCACGCCTGCACCGCGATATGCCGTCGCGGTTCGCGGTGCTGCCGCGGCGCGGCGGGCCCGGCGATGTGATGTGGTTCGAGGCCGAGACGACCTACGTCCTGCACTTCACCAACGCCTTCGAGGACGGCGACGAGATCGTGCTGGACGGGTTCTTCCAGGGCGAACCCGAACCCACCGAAGGCGCCGCCTTCGGCATGAACCCGAAGTGGCAGCGCATCTTCCGCGGACTGTCGCTGGACGGGATGCAGACCAGGCTGCACCGGTGGCGGTTCAACCTGGTCACCGGACAGACCCGGGAAGAGCAGTTGTCGGACAGCATCACCGAATTCGGGATGATCAACTCCGGCTTCGCCGGACGCCCCTACCGCTACACCTACGCCGCCACCGGCAAGCCGGGTTGGTTCCTGTTCGAAGGCCTGGTCCGGCACGACTTGCACACCGGCGCCGAACAACGGTTCGCCTTCGGAGACGGCGTGTACGGCAGCGAGACGGCGATGGCGCCCCGGGTCGGCAGTCGGGGTGAGGACGACGGATATCTGGTCACCCTGACCACCGATATGAACGCCGACGCGTCCTATTGCGTGGTGTTCGACGCGGCCCGGGTGTCCGACGGTCCGGTGTGCAAACTCGCACTGCCCGAACGGATCTCCAGCGGTACGCACTCCACCTGGGCACCCGGATCGGAACTGCGGCGCTGGCGCGGGTGACCCGGCCCAACGCCGTCGGGCGGATGCTCGGGCTGCTCGGCGATGAATGGACGCTGCTGATCGTGCAGCAGGCGCTGCTGGGCGCCTCCCGGTACGGGGAATTCGTCGATCGGCTGCCGATCTCACACTCGGTGCTGACCCGACGTCTGGTCGGCATGGTCCAGCACGATCTGCTGACGCGCCGCCAGTACCAGTCCGGACCGCCGCGCCATGAGTATCTGCTCACCGCCCGCGGCCGCGCCCTGTGGCCGGTGCTGGTGTCGATCTGGAACTGGGAGCGCCGGTGGGTGCCCGAGCATGCCCTGCCCGCCATGCGACACGGCGATTGCGGCCAGGAATTCGCACCGGTGCTGACCTGTCAAGGGTGCGGCCTGGCCGTCGACGAGGAGCACCTTGCCGTGCGGTGGGGTCCGAGCGGGTCGTGGCCGCGTTCGATGCCCGAGGGCTCCAGCAGGCGTCGTTCGCACGGCGACCGGGCCGCCCAGGCCGATCTGTTCCCGCAGACCATGAGCATCCTGGGCAACCGGTGGGCGTTCGCCATCATGGTCGCCGCCTTCGTCGGGACGACCCGGTTCACCGATTTCGCCGATCAGCTCGGGGCGCCACCGGGTTCGCTGACCGACCGGTTGCAGGTGCTCACCGCCAACGGCGTACTCGACTCCGCCGACGGCCGCTACCGGCTGACACCGAAGGGCCGCGCGGTGCTTCCGATCATCCTGACCGCGCTGGCCTGGGCCCAGCGCTGGTACGCCGTGGCCGAGGGGCCCGCCGTCCTGCTCACCCACACCTGCTGTGGCGCAGCGTATGTCGGGGTACTGACCTGTGGCGGATGCGCTGGCGAACTGCACGCCGATCGGGTCATCCGGGACTAGCACTCTCTGGCGTCGAGTGCTAAATTCGAGGGTGCACAGTGATTGGCTGCCCGCCGGGGTGGCGGGCTCTTGAGTAACGAGGAGGTGGATTGCTGTGCTTCGTTTCGATCCGTTCAGTGACCTGGACTCCATCACCCGCAACCTGCTGGCCGGCCAGACCGGCTCCGCACGCGCACCCAGGTTCATGCCCATGGACCTGTGCAAGATCGACGACCACTACGTGCTGACCGCGGACCTGCCGGGTATCGACCCCGGCTCGGTGGACATCGATGTCGACAACGGCACCCTGACGATCTCCGCCCATCGCACCGCTCGCTCCGAGGATTCGGTGCAGTGGTTGACCAATGAGCGGTTCTTCGGCAGCTACCGCCGACAGCTATCGCTCGGTGAAGGCATTGACACCGAAGCCATCTCGGCCACCTACGAGAACGGGGTGCTCACCCTGACGATCCCGCTGGCCGAACGGGCCCGCCCGCGCAAGATCGAGATCGCGCACAACGCGCAGAAGTCGGTCGAGGCGCCGGTCGTCGACGCCGGCTAGTGCGGCGCGGTGCGGTCTGACCGGTAGGTCAGGTTGGACCGCACCGCCGGCCACTCGATGTCCAGGATGGAGTAGACGGCGGTGTCCCGGCGCGACCCGTCGGCCAGCAGCTGATGGCTGCGCAGCACGCCGTCGAGCTTCGCACCGAGGCGTTCGATCGCCGCCCGGCTGGCCGAATTGAACAGGTGGGTGCGGAATTCCACGGCCACACAGTCGAGCACGTCGAAGGCGTGGGTGAGCAACAGCAACTTGGCCTCGGTGTTCACCCCGGTGCGCCGCGCCGGCGCCACATACCAGGTGGCCCCGATCTCCAGGCGCCGGTTCGGCCCGTCGATGTGCAGGTAGCTCGTCGACCCGATCACGGTGCCGTCCAGGCGGCGCACCACGAAGGCGAACCCGTGCGGATCGGCCAGCCGGGCCTGCACCCAGGCGGCCGCGGTATCCGGTGTCGGCACATTGGTGAACCACAGGTCGCCGGCCTCGGCGGCCGCCGCCGCGATCTCCGCGGTATGCCCGGCCTGCAGCGGTTCCAGCGTCACCCAGCGCGGGCCGGTCAGCACCACCGGCCCTACGAAGCTCATGCCCGCCTCCACGCCACCACCATCGCCAGCACGGACAACACGGCGGCGAGGACCGTCGCGGCCGCGGCCAGGTACATGCCGTACCCGGCTGCCACCGGCGCCTGCACATACAGCCGGAAGTACCAGCCGATCAGCGCTGCCACGACCATCGAAATCGACAGTGCCGCAGAGGATGCCAACCGCGCGGACAGTTCACGGGCGGCCATCGCGGCGGCCACGATCAGTGTCGCGGCCAGCAACACGATCAGCTGACCCACCCCGAACCCCGGCGGCGGCACCCCGATCGACCCGACCTTGCCGCCGATCGCATTGGCCCGGCCGCCACCGTCGGCGGTGGTGGTCAACCACGGCAACCAGGCGCTCACCGCCAACACCAGCGCACAACAGGCGACCAGCCAGCCGGGACGCAATCGAGCCATGCGCCACAGGTTATCGGGTCACCCTGCGTACCCTGGATCCCCATGACGGAACTACCCGATTGGGCCCGCCAGCTCGAGCTATCCCCGCACCCCGAGGGGGGCTGGTATCGCGAAACCTGGCGCAGTGAGCTGACCATTCCCCAGTCGGCCCTGCCGTCGGACTACACCGGGCCGCGCCGGGCCGGGACGGCGATCCTGTTCCTGCTGATGCCCGGCCAGCAGTCGGCCTGGCACACCGTGCGCAGCGCCGAGCTGTGGTTGCATCACCGCGGCAGCCCCCTGCTGCTGGAGGTCGGCCGGGAGCAGGCTTCGGCGGACACCGTGGTGCTCGGGCCCGATATCGCCGCCGGCGAGCAGCCGCAGTGGATCGTGCCGCCCGGGCATTGGCAGCGGGCGATGCCGCGCGATCAGGAGCCCACGCTGGTCAGTTGTGTGGTGGTACCGGGATTCGACTTCGCCGACTTCGCGCTGGGCGCCGGTTAGGGCTGCAACGAGGACAGGTTGAATCCGGCGCCGGTCGGGTCGGCCACCGCGGCCAGCCGGCCGTAGGGGGTGTCCTCGGCCGGCCGGACGATGCTGCCGCCGTTGTCGACGATCAGTTCCACGGTCTTGTCGACATCGTCGGCACCCAGGAAGAACGTCCAGACCGACGGAGCGTCGGCGGCCATGAACGCGCCACCGTCCATCACACCGATCCGCTGTTCGCCGTCGAACAGCACAGTGCTGTAGCGGAATTCATCGGAATCGGCCTCGACCTGGGTCTGCCAGCCGAACGCCGCGCGGTAGAAGTCCAGGGTGGCGGCGAAGTCCCGGGTGGTCAACTGATGCCAGACCGGCGAGCCCGCCACACCGGCGGCCTGGAAACCCAGATGTTCGGTGGGCTGCCACAATCCGATCAGGCCGCCGGTCGGGTCGGCGACCATCGCCATCCGGCCCTTGGCCGGGATATCCATGGCGCCGCCACAGCTGAATCCGCCCCCGGCGGTCATCGCCGCGATGGTGGCGTCCGCGTCGGCGGTGTGCAGGTAGGTGCTCCAACCGTCGGGCATGTTCCACTGCGGATCATTGGCCATCAGTCCGGCGACCAGGGCGCCGTCGACGAAGGCGCTGACGTAGCCGCCGTACTCGGGTCCGCCCGACTCGAAGGTCCAGCCGAAGACCGTGCCATAGAACTGTCGGGCACGGTCGAGATCGGAGGTGGACAGGTCGATCCAGCACGGGGCGCCAAGCGGGTGTGAGGTTGTCATGCCGGTACCGACTCGGGTGCCCCCGAAAACTCATCGCGCACCGCGCCGAAACCCGCGCAATGGTCGCAATCGGCTAGGCGACAGCAACCATTGCGCGCATTTCGGCGGCATCCAACTAGGAGTACACCGCCTTGAACTGGTCCAGCGACTGGCGGATGTCGCTCTTCAACGCACCGGCGACCACCATGCCGATCGGGCCGAACAGCGCGGGCCCGCCCAGGTGGATGTCCAGTTGCACGGCGGCACCCTCGACCACGGGCTTGACCCGGGCGATGAGCTTGATCTTCACCCCGCCGACACCGTTGCCGTTGAGTGTCATCGACTCCGGCGGCTTGTAGTTCACGACCGTCCAGCGCACGCGGTTGAGCATGCCCTTGACCTCGACGATCGATTCGATCTCGGTGCCCTTACCCAGCTCCTCGGGCAGCGCGGAGCGCCACATCTTGTGGATGCTCAGCCACTCCTTGAACCGCGCGAGATCCGATGCCGACTCCCAGGCCTGCTCCGGCGACAGGGGGACGTCGACGGAGACGGAGAGCTTGGCCATCTACGGCGCGGGAGGGGCGGCCGGCGGCTGTCCGGACTGCTGGGTGGGCGGCACCGGTGGTGGCGGGGTGCCGGCCTGTTCGCGGGCCGCCTTCTTCGCGGCGTCCTGGACCTTGTCCACATGCTCGGCGTATTTGCCCTGGGTTTTCTTGTCGACCAGGTCACCGGCCTTGTCGATGACCGTGTCGACCTTGTCGGCGTTCTTCGCCACCAGGCCCTTGATCTTGTCCAAGAAACTCATGACACAACCCTAGCGCCACAACCGCCGCGGTTCGCCCGCCCAGCGACCCTCCACCCACCAGGCGACCTCGATGCTCACCGCCGCCACCACCCCGATCCCCAGGGCCATCGAGGTCAGCGCGAGGTTGGACGGGTCGAGCAGAAACGTCCGCTGGGCCAGCGGGATGGAGAAGATGACCACATAGGCCAGCCCGGACACCGCCACCAACGCGACCCGCCACCATTCATAGGGCCGGGCCACCACGGCCAGCACCCACACCGAGCCGACGAGCAGCGTGATCAGCGCCGTCGTCGAGGCCTGGGTCTGTTGCTCGGCCGTCGCGCCGCGCCCCTCGTAGGCCAGCAGGTAGGACACGAAGGTGCTCACGCCGACGATCACACCGGCCGGCAGCGCCGAGGTCATCACCCGGCGCACGAACCCGGGCCGGGCCCGTTCCGAGTTCGGCGCCAGCGACAGGATGAACGCCGGGATGCCGATGGTGAACCACGCCGCGATGGTGACGTGGATCGGCTGGAACGGATACAGCAGCGGGTCGCCCCCGAACAGGTCGGCCGACAGTCCGCCGATGCCGACGAGCGCGGCCAGCAGCACCGAGTACACCGTCTTGGTGAGGAACAGGTTCGAGACCCGCTCGATATTGCCGATCACCCGGCGGCCCTCGCCCACGACGTAGGGCAGCGTGGCGAACTTGTTGTCCAGCAGCACGATCTGCGCCACCGCACGCGATGCCGAGCTCCCCGAGCCCATCGCCACGCCGATATCGGCGTCCTTGAGCGCCAGCACGTCGTTGACGCCGTCACCGGTCATCGCCACGGTGTGCCCGCGGGACTGCAAGGCGTGCACCATGGCGCGCTTCTGGTCCGGGCGGACCCGGCCGAAGGTGGTGTACTCCTCGACCGCACCGGCGAGCTCCTCGGCCTGCTCGGGCAGCCGTCGGGCGTCCAGGGTTTCGCCGTGCAGACCCAGCGTGCCGGCCACCGCGCCCACCGATCTGGCGTTGTCACCGGAGATCACCTTGACGGTGACCTGTTGGGAGGCAAAGTATTCAAGGGTGTCCCGGGCGTCGGGGCGCACGCGTTGTTCCAGGACGACGAGCGCGACGGGGGTGACGGTGCCGGGAGCGGCCGCGTCGTCGACGCTGCGGTCCGACGATCCCAGCAGCAGCACCCGCAAGCCCTGGGCGCCGATCTCCTCGGCCTGCTCGGCCTCCGGTGAGGCCGGCGCCAAGAGCACGTCGGGGGCGCCGATCACCCAGTTACCGTGCTCGCCATAGGAGGTGCCGCTCCATTTGGTGGCGGATTTGAACGGGGCACTGGCGGTGGCCGTCCAGCCCGGCGCGGTGCCATAGGCCTCGGCGATGGCGGCCATGCTGGCGTTGGGCCGGGGGTCGTCGGCGGCCAGCTGGGCCAGCACCGTTGCGGCATCCGAGGTCCCGAAGGTCTTCACCTGCGACAGCCGCATCCCGTTCTCGGTGAGCGTGCCGGTCTTGTCGGCGCACACCACGTCGACGCGCGCCAGGCCCTCGATGGCCGGCAGCTCCTGCACCAGGCACTGTCGCCGGCCCAGCCGCACCACCCCGACGGCGAAGGCGATGGACGTCATGAGCACCAGGCCCTCGGGCACCATCGGCACCAGCGCCCCGACCATCCGCAGCACCGATTCCCTCCAGCCGGCGTCGGTGGTGAACAGTTGGGTGTAGATGATCAGTGCACCGGCGGGCAGCAGCAGATAGGTGATGAACTGCAGGATCTTGTTGATACCGCTGCGCAGTTCGGATTTCACGAGGGTGAACTTGCTGGCCTCCTCCGCCAGCTGAGCGGCGTAGGCCTCCCGTCCGACCTTGGTGGCCCGGTAGGCACCGGAGCCGGCGACCACGAAACTGCCCGACATCACCATGTCCCCGGGGTCTTTGGCCAACGGGTCGGCCTCACCGGTCAGCAGCGACTCGTCGACCTCGAGGTTGTTCTCCTCCAACACTTCCCCGTCGACGGTGATCTGGTCGCCAGGACCCACCTCGATGACATCGCCGAGCACCACCGCACTGGGCGCCAGGGCCCGCGTCCCGGACTGTCTGCGCACCATGGGTTTGGCTTGCCCGACGATGGCCAGCTTGTCCAGTGTCTGCTTGGCGCGCAGCTCCTGGATGATGCCGATCGCGCTGTTGGCGACGATCAGCAGCCCGAACAGCCCGTTGATCACCGAACCGGTGGCCACCACGATCGCGAACAGCACACCGAGGATCGCATTGATGCGGGTGAATACGTTGGCGCGCACGATTTCCGAGACGCTGCGCGCCGCCCGCGTCGGCACGTCGTTGGTCTGGCCGGCGGCCACTCGCTGGGCGACTTCGGCATCGCTCAGACCGGTGATCATGGTTGTCACTTGATGAATACCGCCTCATCGAAATACTCGAGGGTGAGCTTCGGACCGTCGAAGGTGGCCTTGGAGATCGTGCCCGGCGGCGCATTCTCGGTGACCAGCGTGAAGGTGAACACGTTGCCGTCGCGGTGAGCCAGTTCGAAGGAATCCCCACGCGGCCCGAGCGCGAGCACCAGCTTGCCGTCCCGCTCGGACACCACCGCGGGACCCCAGAAGTCGTTGCGGTAGGAGCCCACATAACTCGACAGGGGTTGTGCCGGATCGGGATCGGCGAGCGGCGGCGCGCCGACAAGCGATCCGACCGGGTCACCCATCGGCAGCAGCTTGGAACTGTACAGCTCATACCAGGGTTCCCGGACCTCGCCGAACTGCACCAGATCCGCGAACTGGGCGGTCAGCGCCTCCGGCACACCCGACATCGTGCCGTTGGTCAGGGCGACGATCCCGACATCGGCCGAGGGCAGCATCGCCACGTTGGTTCCGGCGCCGAGCTCGAAGGCACCGGAGTGGCTCAGTTCGGTGCGGGCCGCCGAGGTGGTGCCCACGTTGAATCCGTAGCCGTAGAAACCCGACCGCATCGCGGGTTCGGCACCCCTGCTGGAGACCACCTGCGGGGTGAGCGCGGGTAGCAGCGCGGCGGCATCGATGAGTTGGCGGTCGTCGAGTTTCCCCTCGGCCAACACCATCGACATCCAGCGCGTCATATCGTTGACCGACGAGCTCGCGCCGCCCGCGGGTGCCTGCGGATCGGCATTGCGGACGTAGCGCGGCTGATAGTCCCGCGGACCCACCCGAATGTGCCCGACGGCCCGGTTGGATCGGGTCTCGTAATCGGCGAAGCGGTAGCTGGTCGAGTTCATCCCGAGCGGACCGAACAGCGACTCCTGTGCCAGCCGCTCCCACGGCAGGCCGGCGGCGACCGACACCGCCTCGGCGGCCGCGGTCAGCCCGAAGTTGGTGTACGCGTAGGAGATCCGAAACGGGTCCAGCGGCAGCTGGCGCAGCCGTTCGAGCACGGCACGGCGGTCGTATCCGATGTCCTCCAGTTTGTCCCCGGCATGGTCGGGCAGCCCGGAGCGGTGCGAGAACAGGTCGCCGACGGTGAGCATCGCGGTGACGCCCGGGTCCGACAACGCGAACCACGGCAGTTCGTCGACCACGGGGGTGTCCCAGCCGACGGTCTGGTCGTCGACCTGCCGGGCGACCACGGTGGCGCTCAGCGGTTTGGACAACGAGGCGAGTTGAAAGACCGTATCCGGGTCCACCGGCTCCTGGGAGCGCACATCGCGGACACCGAAACCCTTTGCGTACACCGTCTTTCCGCCATGCACGACGGCCACCGCCAGCCCCGGAACACCGGACTCCCGCAGCAGTTCTGCGGCCAGGCCGTCCAGCTTGGACACCGCGTTCTCGACCGCGTTGTCCGGCAACGGCATCGCGGGCACCAGTGGTGGCGGCACCGGCGCCGACGGGGATGCCACCGGCGCCGGTGTTCCCTGACTGGGTTGCGCCGTATTCGGGGCTCCGCACCCGGCCACCAGCACGGCGGACGCGGCGATGCTCAAGATCAGTCTCACCCCGACCACGCTATCGGGTCAGTCCCGCCACCATGCGTCGTTCACGGCCGAGCTGACCAGCTGGCCCGGCCTCGGCGTCGCCACCGCCACCCCCTCGGCGGCGGCCGCGCGCAACATCCGCTCCACGGGCTCCGACCAGGGGTGCGGCGCCAACCGGAACGTCGCCCAGTGGATCGGCACCAGCAGCCCGGTGTCGGTGACATCGCGGTGGGCGCGCACCGCCTCCTCCGGGTTCATGTGGATATCCGGCCAGCCGGGGTGATAGGCGCCGATCGGCATGAGGGTGAGGTCGAACGGCCCCCAGGTGTCGCCGATGCCGGTGAAGCCGGCCGTGTAGCCGGTGTCACCGCCGAAGAACACCCGGTGGCGCGGTCCGATCACCGCCCAGGACGACCATAGCGTCACGTTGCGGGTCAGGAAGCGGCCGGAGAAATGCCGCGCCGGCGTGCACACCAGGCGCAGCGATCCCAGTTCGGCACTCTCGTCCCAGTCCAGCTCGACGATCCGTTCCGGCGGCAGACCCCAGGTGAGCAGGTGTGCGCCGATTCCGAGCGGGACGTAGAACGTGGCGCGCTGACTGCGGGCCAGTGTCTTGATGGTGTGGATGTCGAGATGGTCGTAGTGGTCGTGACTGATGATCACGGCGTCGATCGCGGGCAGTTCGTCGAGGTGCGCGGGCACCGGATGCAGGCGCTGCGGTCCGATGACCCGCGACGGGGAGCACCGCTGGCTCCAGACCGGGTCGGCCAGCACCCGGTAGCCGTCGACCTCGATGAGCGCCGAGGAATGCCCGTACCAGGTGACGGCGAGATCGGCGGGCGGGGCGTCGACCGTGGGCCGCACCAGCGGGATCTCCTGGGGAGGGCGCTGACGCTGCCCACCGGTGACCAGGTCACGCACCAGGGCGAACTGATCGGCTCTGGTGAGCTGGGCGGCCGAGGCCGGTTCGCGGTTGACGAACACGCCCTTGTCGTAGTTCGGCGACTTCTTGGCGTGCGGGCCGATATCGGCGGCACCGAGCGCCGACGGCGCGCCCTGCACCGCGCGCAGCACCCAGCCACCGGCAACCACGGCAGTGGTTCCGCCCAGCAACCGGGCCGCCTGCGCGAACATCAGGCGCCGAGGAAGTTCGGAGGACGCTTCTCGATCCGGGCGACCTGGGCCTCGATCACGTCCGGGCTGGCCCAGGCCTTGTCGAAGCCCGCCTTGTGCGCCGGCCAGGGCTCCTCGTAGGCGCCGTCATCGTTGAGGACCCGCTTGGAGTGCGCGACCGACAGCGGGGCGAACCCGGCGATCTCGGCGGCCCAGGCCTGGGTGTCGGCGAGGGTGCCGACCCGGTTGACCATGCCGGTCTGTACCGCAGTGTCGAGGTCGAGCCGCTCGGCGGCGATCAACATCCCGCGGGCCCGGCCGTGCCCGACCAGCGAGACCAGCCGTCGGATCGACCAGTTGTCGAGCGCCAGCCCGTACTTGGCGATCGGGAACTGAAAGTAGGTCCCCGGCGCCGCGACCCGCAGATCGCAGATCATCGCCAAGATGACTCCGGCCCCGATCGCCGGGCCGTTCAACGCCGCGATGATCGGTACCGGGCTGGCGTCGATGGCCAGGTTCAGCTGCTTGGCCCGCTCCGGGAGATCCTTGGCCACGCCTTCGGCGTCGGAGAGGTCCGCGCCGGCGCTGAACACCGATCCCTGCCCGGTGAGCACGATGGCGCGAACCCCGGAGGTCGCGGAATTCTGGCTGGCCTTCTCGATCTCTTCCCGCAGGCCGTCGACGAGGGCGGCGTTGAGGGCGTTGCGGCGCTCGGGGCGTTGCATTTCCAGAGTGAGGACGTTGCCGTCACGGGTCACACCAATCATGAACCCCAGCCTATTAGCCTTCTCGTGTGAGCAGCGCGCTGGCACTACGTGATGCCGTCCTGGACGAGGGTTCCTTCCGCAGCTGGGACAGCGCCCCGCTGCAGGTGGCCCGGTCCGACGCCTACCGCGCGGAGCTACGTGCCGCCGCCGAGAAGTCGGGCCTGGACGAGTCGGTGCTGACCGGTGAGGGCACCGTGCACGGCCGGCGGGTGGCGGTGCTGGCCTGCGAGTTCGACTTCCTTGCCGGTTCGATCGGGGTGGCTGCGGCGGAGCGGATCACCGCGGCGATCACCCGTGCGACCGCCGAGCGGCTGCCATTGCTGGCCTCCCCCGCGTCCGGCGGTACACGCATGCAGGAGGGCACCGTCGCCTTCCTGCAGATGGTGAAGATCGCGGCCGCCGTCGAGTTGCACAAGCGCGAACACCTGCCCTACATCGTGTATCTGCGTCACCCCACCACCGGCGGGGTCTTCGCGTCCTGGGGGTCGCTCGGGCACGTGACCGCCGCCGAACCGGGCGCGCTGATCGGCTTCCTGGGCCCCCGGGTGTACGAGCAGCTCTACGGCGAGAAGTTCCCGCCGGACGTGCAGACCGCCGAGAACCTGTACCGGCACGGCGTCATCGACGGCGTGGTGCCCCCGGAGGCGCTGCGTTCGGTGCTCGACCGGACGCTGGCGGTGATCCTCGATCCGCCCGGCCCACCACCACCGGCTCCGCAGCCGGCCGCCATTGCCGACATCCCGGCCTGGGATTCCGTGCTGGCGTCGCGGCGGCCCGATCGCCCCGGCGCCGAGTACGTGCTGCGGCACGGGGCGACGGACCCGGTGGTGCTCTCGGCTTCCGGCGGCCCGGAGCGGCGCGACCCGGACACCGAGCAGGACACGACTTCCGGTCAGACGCTGCTGGCGCTGGCCCGGTTCGGCGGTCAACCGGCGGTGGTACTCGGCCAGCGCCGCCTCGGCATGCTGGGCCCGGAGGCGCTGCGCGCGGCGCGCCGCGGGATGGCGCTGGCCGCCGGTCTGCGGTTACCGCTGGTGTCCTTCATCGATACCGCCGGCCCGGCACTCTCGGCCGACGCCGAGCAGGACGGCCTCGCCGGTGAGATCGCGCGCTGCCTGGCCGAATTGGTGACCGTGCCGGTGCCGACGGTGTCCATCCTGCTCGGCCAGGGCAGCGGCGGGCCCGCGCTGGCGATGGTGCCCGCCGATCGGGTACTGGCCGCCCAGCACGGCTGGCTGGCGCCACTGCCACCCGAGGGCGCCAGCGCCATCGTCTTCCGCGATACCGACCACGCACCGGAACTGTCTGCGGCCCAAGGCATCCGATCGGCCGACCTGTTGCGTAACGGAATCGTCGATGTCATCGTCGCCGAACAACCCGACGCGGCGGACGAGCCAAAGGCATTCACGGCGCGCCTCTCGGCGACCATCGCCGGCGAGCTGCACCGGCTGCGCGCCATGTCCGATATCGAACGGGTCGGCACCCGGCTGCACCGTTACCGGCGCATCGGGCTGTGAACCGGCGATCGGCGGCTCACGGCGCGGCGCGCAGCAGGTAACCGACACCGCGCACGGTGTGGATCATCGGTTCGCGGTCGGTGTCGAGCTTCTTGCGTAGATACGACACGTACAGATCCACGATGCTGGTCCGACCACCGAAGTCGTAATCCCACACGTGTTGCAGTATCTCGTTGCGGCTCAAGGCACGTCGCGGGTTGCGCATCATGAACCGGAGCAGGTCGAACTCGGTGGAGGTCAGTGCGACCGGCTCGCCGCCGCGAGTGACCGCACGGCTGGGCACATCCAGGGCGAGGTCCCCGACGACCAGCGATTCGTCCTCGGCCGGCGTCAGATAGGCGGTACGGCGCAGCAGTCCGCGCAGCCGGGCCACCAACTCTTCGAGTGAGAACGGTTTGGTCATGTAATCGTCGCCGCCGGCGGTCAGCCCGGTGACCCGGTCGGCCACCGAATCCCGCGCCGTGAGAAACAGCGTCGGTGTGTAGGGACCCGAATCACGGATCTGGGCGAGCACACCGAGGCCGTCGGTATCGGGCAGCATGATGTCGAGCACCAGCAGATCGGGGGTGGCGGCGCGGTATTTGGCGACGGCCTCGGCCGCATCATGGGCGACGTCGATCTCCCAACCCTCGTACTGCAGGGCCATCCGCACCAGATTGGTCAGCGCGCGTTCGTCATCGACGAGCAGCACCCGGATCGGTGAACCGTCGGCGCGGTACATCCGCGGCAACTGGCCGAGGATGGCTCGGCGGGGCCGCCGGTCTTCGGCCGGTGTGGACATCACCGGACCATTGTCGCCGTCGGCGGCCGCCGAAGCAGCGGCAACAACATTTGAATCGTCTATGAGTGTGCCCGCCGGCGCCCGTCCGGCCAGAAGACTTGGCACCCAGACGCACCGGACATCCCGTCCGCGCAGCCACCGAAAGGGCCGACCACCATGTCCACCTCCACGGACCGCGCCGCACGCAGCACGTCGGGACGCGGCACCCGCCCGATACCCGATGCCGACATCGCCCTCGGAGTGTTCCGGATGGTCGTCGGGCTCATGTTCGCGATGCACGGAACGGCGAAACTGTTCGGCTTCCCCAGCGGCACCGTCGCGGCGTTCGGTGCCTGGCCGATGTGGTGGGCCGGAGCGCTCGAGATCGTGCTCGGTCTGCTCATCGCGATCGGTCTGCTGGCCCGTTCGGCCGCGTTCATCGCGGCCGGCATGATGGCGGTCGCCTACTTCTGGCGGCACTTCCCGGACGCGTTCTGGCCCATCGACAACGGCGGCGAGACCGCGGTGCTCTACTGCTTCATCTTCCTGTTGCTGGTCGCCATCGGCCCGGGCTCGCTCGCGGTGTCGCGCCGCTGACTCAGACCTCGATCGGCGGGTTCAGCCGTTCCATCGTGTACTGCCGGTCGCGCCGCGCCGCCCAGGAACTGGCCGCCAGCGCCGCCACCAACAGACCGGTGAGCACCGCGATCGCGATCCACAGCCGGGAATCCACACCTCCGGCGATGGTCTGCCGTAACCCGTTGACGGCGTAGGTCATCGGATCGAACGGGTGCAGAATCTGGAAGGGCTTGGCCGTCGTCTCGACCGGGTAGATACCGCCGGCGGACACCAGCTGCAGCATCAGGAATGCCAGCGTGACCACCCTGCCCACCGACACACCGAACAGCGCGTTGAAGGCCTGGATGATGGCCAGGAACGTCGCGCCGATCAGCAGTAGCAGCGCCACGGTGGCCAGCGGATACTTGGCTTGCAGGCCGACGCCGAAGTGCACCACCAGGTACATCACCGCGACCTGGCAGACGACGATCAACAGCGCGGGCCAATACGATGCCAGCACCACCCGCAGCGCGCCGAGCCCGTACACGATCGGGCGGGACTGCACCGGTTTCAACAACATCCAGATGATGAGCGCACCGATGAACAGCGCCAGCGGCAGGAAGAACGGGGCGAATCCGGTACCGAATGTGGGGGCCGGGTTGTCGGTGGTGAGTTCCAGGCTGACGGGAGCGGCCAGGGTGCGGGCCACCTCGGTACGCTGCTGCGGCGTCCACGACGGGACCTGCGCCGAGCCCTCCTTGAGCTTGCTGGCCAGTTCCGCGCTGCCGTCGGCAAGTTGCTGTGTGCCGTCGGCGAGCTGTGTTGCCCCCGAGGACAACTGGCCGCCGCCGCGGGCCAGTTGCACCAGGCCGCTGTTGAGTTGGTGCGCGCCGGTGTCGAGCCGGTCCACGCCGTCCTTGAGGGCGGCGACGTCATCGCGCAGGCCACCGTCCAGCGCCCGGGTGATGAACACCCGCAGCTTGCTGTTCGGGTCACCGAGTTCACCTTCGAGCCGGGACGCACTGTCCCGCAACCGAATCAAACCGTCGTCGGTGGCCGGGTCGATACCGTTGGCCCGCAGCAGGCGCTGCGCCCCGGCCAGCACGTCGCCGGCATGGCGCACGGTCGGGTCCGGGTTCGTCTGCAGCAGAGCGAGAGCCTGATCGACGATGGCGGCGGCCTGGGCCTGATCGACGTTGAGCGCGGCCACCCGGTCGGTGGTGGAGCGCACCGCCGAGCTGAGCCGCTGCGCCAGCTGACCGACCTCGTCGGGATTGAGCTGCAGCCCACTCACCCGATCCAGCATCTCCAGCAGCGGGCCCGTCGCGGAGTCCACCCGGGTGGCCAGCTGGCGGGTGCCGGCCATCAGCTGCGCAGAACCGTCCCGCGCGACCGCCAGCCCGGCGGTCAGTTCGCCTGCGCCCGAGGCCAACCGCTGAGCCCCGTCGTTGGCCTGCGCGTTACCGGCGGCCAACTGCTGGGCACCGTCGGCGGCCTTCACCAGGCCGTCACCGGCGTCGGTCAGCCCGGTCAGCACGGTCTCCAGGGTGCGCTGCCCGATGCTCGCGTTGACCTGGTTGATCACCTCACGGGCGGCGTTCTGACCGATGATCGATCCGAGATAGTTGTTGGCATCGTTGAAGGTGAAGTCGATCCGCGCCTGCTGCGGGGCGTTCCCCGACGGGGAGGCGATATCGGCGCTGAAGTCCCGCGGCAGCGTCACCGAGAAGTAGTACTTGCCGCTGCTCACCCCGTCGGCGGCCTCGGTGGCCGAGACCTCATGCAGTTGCAGCTGACCGGAATTCAGCAGGGCGTCGGCGACCTGGGCGCCGGCGTCGAGTTTCTTACCGTCGACCACGGTGCCGGTGTCCTCGTTGACCAGAGCGACCGGCACCTTGTTCACCGCATCGAACGGGTTCCAGAACGCCCACAGATACATGGCGCCGTACAACAATGGCATCAGCACCACGGTGACCAGCGCGATGCGCGGCATCGCGCCCCGCGAGAACCGTTTGAGGTCGGTGCCCAGCGACATTCCGGCAAGCATGGCTACTCACTCTCCATTGTGATCTGCGCACGGGCTGCGGGAACGGGGTTGGCGGATGCGGTGATCACCGTCTGGTTCTCCCCCAGCGCGATGAGGCGTTCCAGCACCACGGCACGGTTGCGGTCGTCGGTGATGCCGTCCAGGTCGCCGACCACCAACAGCGGCGGGGTGCCGGTGTTGGCCAGGGCAATCCGCAACAACACCTGCGCGAGCTCGCCGATCTGGTCGAAGTATGCGGTCAGGCCGGGCAGCGGAACATCACCGAAGGTGCTGCCGCAGATATCGGCCAGCTCGGTCTGGGAGGCCTGCCCGATGAACCGGTACCACGGTGCGTCCCAACGCAACTGCTCGGTGATGAGGTCGCGCACCGTGACCGATTGGTCGATCTTGTCCAGTGCGTCGATATTGGCCAGCGCCGACACCCGCAAGATCTTGCGGGCATCGCTGTGACCGAACACCGTCACGGTGCCCGACAGTGGCCGCATCCGCCCGGCCAACGTCATCAACAGCGCGGTGCGTCCGGTCCCGGCCGGGTGGATCAGCGCGGTCACGCCGCCGGCGTCGACGTCCAGGTCGATGGGGCCGTAGACCGGCCCCCACGGACCGTGCATCGAGATGGCGCGGGCACTGACCGCCGGTTCGGGTTCGGGTTCAGGGGCTGGCGCCGTCACCGCCCAATCTCAGCACAACATCAGCGCAGGTTCAGGTAGCCGCCGAACATCGTCAGCAGATGTTCGGTACGCAACCAAACGAGCAGCACGAACAGCAGCAGCAGGGTGCCGGCCACCGCCCCCTGGACCAGGTTGCGGCGCGCCTTCGGGGCGTAGACGAACCCCGCCGCGACCAAGGCACCGGTGACCAGGCCGCCGAGGTGGCCCTGCCAGCTGATCGCGCCGGCACCGATCAGCGGGGCAACGAAGGTGAACACCACGTTGAGCGCGATCAGGCCGACCACCCAGCGGACGTCGAGGTTGAGCCGACGCGACACCACAAAGATCGCACCGAACAAGCCGAACACCGCTCCCGAGGCACCGAGGGTGGCCGTGTTGACCGGGGTGATCAGGTACACCAGCACAGATCCGCCCAAGGCACACAACCCGTACAGCGCGCCGAACCGCAGCCGACCCAACAACCGCTCCAGCGACGGGCCGAGCACGTACAGCGCATACATGTTGAACAGGATGTGCATGATGCCGCCGTGCAGGAAGGCCGACGTGACCAGGCGGTAGTACTGGTCGTCCACGGCGATGGCCAGCGGCCACAGCACAAACTGGTTGTACACCCAGCCCGAGGCCATCTGCAGCACGAACATCACGACGTTGACCGCGATGAGGGTGTAGGTCACCAGCGGTTTGTCCGAGGCCACCTTGCCGCCGAACCGGCCCTGCGTCGGGCGGATGGTGGCTGCCCCCGCCGCCACGCATTCCGGACATTGATGACCGACCGCCGCGGAGATCATGCAGTCCCCGCAGATGTAGCGCCCGCAACGGGTGCACTGCACGTAGGTCTGTCGACCGGGATGGCGGTAACAGACCGGGGCGGCCTGCGGGGGCACCTGCGGCGGCGGATACGTCATGCCTACATTCTGGCCGATGCCTCAGACCAGTCCGGCTGCGCGGCGTCGGGTCAGCACCCACAGCACCGCGGCGGCGATGACGGCCTCGACCAGCGACACCGTGGTGGCCACGCCCATCAGCGCGTTCATCGACTCGGCCGGCGGACCGGAGATGGCCGGTTGTTCGGCGTGCCGATGTCCCGGTAGCGACAGGTGCGCGGCGACCATGGCCAGGCTCATCACCCCGACCAGGCACCAGCTGCGCAGCGACCCGGCCCGCCACAGTTCGTATCCGCAAAACAGGCACACCGATGCCATGGCCGCGACCAACACGGCCACCACGGCACTGCTCGCCTGACCCAGCATGCTCAGGTGCAGCACCGCCGAGAGCACAGCAAGCACGGCGCATAACCGCCGTCCGTACAGTGCCATGTCCCAACTCTTCCAGCAGTGCGCCCTCAGCGCAGCCGGAACGTCACAAGCCGAGAATTCGCACGCTCTCCTCGCGCATCTGCACCTTGCGGATCTTGCCGGTGACGGTCATCGGGAACTCGTCGACCAGGTGTACGTACCGCGGAATCTTGTAGTGCGCCAGGCGGCCCCGCGCGAACTCCCGGACGGCGTCGGCGTCCAGCGGTTCCGCACCGGGCTTCAGTTTGACCCAGACGCAGATCTCCTCGCCGTACTTGGCGTCGGGCACCCCGATCACCTGGGCGTCCTCGATCCCGGGGTGGCTGTACAGGAACTCCTCGATCTCGCGGGGATACACGTTCTCCCCGCCGCGGATGACCATGTCCTTGATGCGCCCGACGATGGTGCAGTAGCCGTCCTCGCGCATGACCGCGAGATCGCCGGTGTGCATCCAGCCCTCGTCGTCGATCGCCTCGGCGGTCTTGGTGTCGTCCTCCCAGTAGCCCAGCATCACCGAATAACCTTTGGTGCAGAACTCGCCGGGCTGCCCGCGATCCACGACCTCGCCGGTCTCGGGGTCGATGATCTTCACCTCGACGTGCGGATGCGCACGGCCGATGGTCGCGGTGCGGCGTTCCAGATCGTCATCGTGCAGCGTCTGGCACGACACCGGCGAGGTCTCGGTCATGCCGTAGGCGATGGCCACCTCGGCCATGTGCATATCGTTGATGCACCGCTTCATCACCTCGACCGGGCAGACCGCGCCGGCCATGACGCCGGTGCGCAGACTCGACAGGTCACGCTCGGGGAAACTCGGGTGGTTCTGCATCGCGATGAACATCGTCGGGACCCCGTACACGCCGGTACAGCGTTCGGCCTCAATGGTTTCCAGAGTGACGCCGGGATCGAATCCGGGGGCCGGGATCACCATGGTGACACCATGGGTGGTGCAGCCCAGGTTTCCCATCACCATGCCGAAGCAGTGGTAGAACGGCACCGGAATGCACAGCCGGTCCCCCGGTTTGAGGTTGATGCCCTCGGTGACGAAGAACCCGTTGTTCAGGATATTGCGGTGCGACAGCGTCGCGCCCTTGGGGAAACCCGTTGTGCCCGAGGTGTACTGGATGTTGATCGGGTCGGTGTTGACCAGCGTGGCCTGCCGGTCCCGCAGTTCGCCCGCCGGGACTGCGGCCGCACGCAGCGCCGCCCAGTCCGGCGTGCCGAGGAAGATCACCTCGGTCAGGGCCGGCGCCTCGGCGCGTACCTCGGCGACCATCGCGACATAGTCCGAGGTCTTGAAGTCGGTGGCCGAGATGAGCATCCGCACCCCCGACTGGTTGAGCACATAGCCCAGTTCGTGGGTGCGGTAGGCGGGGTTGATGTTGACCAGGATGGCGCCGATCTTGGCCGTGGCGTATTGCACAATGGTCCACTCGGCCCGGTTGGGTGACCAGATACCCACCCGGTCGCCCTTGGCGATGCCGCGGCCCAGCAGGCCCCGGGCCACCAGGTCGATCTCGTCGTCGAGTTCGCGGTAGGTCCAGCGCCGGCCCTGCGCGACGTCGACGAGCGCCTCGGTATCGGGGTGTTCGGCCGCGGTGCGCTCGAAGTTCGCACCGATGGTGTCTTCGATGATGGGCACGTCCGTCGGCCCGGCGTCATAACTCTTCATCGCTCGCCCACCAGATCCTCGTAGCGGTGTTCGGTGTCGATCGGGGTTCCCGACCGGTGCGCCTCATCCTCGCGGGTGCGCAGTTCGACGCGCCGGATCTTGCCGGAAATGGTCTTGGGCAGTTCGAAGAACTCGACGCGGCGCACCTTGAGGTAGGGGGCAAGATGGTCCCGAGCGTGTTCCATGATCGCGCGGGCGGTACCGGCGTCGGCCGCCCAGCCTTCGGCCAGGGTGACATAGGCTTTCGGGACCGCGAGCCGGGTGTCGTGTGGTTGCGGGACAACCGCGGCCTCCACCACGGCGGGGTGCTCGATGAGCACGCTCTCCAGTTCGAACGGGGAGACCTTGTAGTCGCTGGACTTGAAGACGTCATCGGTGCGCCCGATATAGGTGATGTACCCGTCGCTGTCGCGGCTGGCGACGTCACCGGTGTGGTAGTAGCCGCCGTGCATCACCGCGTCGTTGCGTTTCGGGTCACCCAGGTAGCCGGTCATCAGGTTCACCGGCCGACTGGACAGGTCCAGACAAATCTCACCCTCGTCGGCGAGCTTGCCGGTGAGCGGGTCGACGAGCACCACCGGGACACCGGGCATCGGGCGGCCCATCGAGCCGGCCTTGACCGGTTGGCCCGGCGTGTTTCCCACCTGCAGGGTGGTCTCGGTCTGCCCGAACCCGTCCCGGATGGTCAGCCCCCAGGCGCGCTCGACGGCGGCGATGACCTCCGGGTTCAGCGGTTCGCCGGCGCCCAGGATCTCGCGCAGCCCTTCGGGTTTGGCGCCCAGATCGGACTGGATGAGCATCCGCCACACCGTCGGCGGCGCACAGAAGGTGTTGACCCCGGCCCGCCGGATCTGGTGCAGCAGGCTCGCGGCGTCGAAGCGGCCGTAGTTGTAGACGAAGATCGTGGCCTCGGCGATCCACGGGGCGAAGAAGCAACTCCAGGCGTGCTTGGCCCAGCCCGGCGAGCTGATGGCCAGGTGCACGTCGCCCGGGGTGACCCCGATCCAGGCCATCGTGGACAGGTGGCCGACGGGGTAGGACACCTGGGAGTGCTCGACGAGTTTGGGTCGGCTGGTGGTGCCGGAGGTGAAGTACACCAGCAGCGGGTCGTCGACCGTTGTCACGGTGTCGAAACGCTGCGGTGTGACGTCGTAGGCGTCGGCGTAGCGGTGCCAGCCCGGTGCCTCTCCCACACAGATGCGGGTGTACTCGCCGGGCACCGCGTCGAACTTCGCGGCGTCCGCGGCGTTGGCGATGACGAACCGCGCGCCGCCGCGGTCGATGCGGTCTGCGAGGTCCGCCGGGCCCAGCGCGCCGGTGGTCGGCATGACCACCGCGCCGAGTTTGGCCACCGCGAGCATCGCCTCCCACAACTCGACCTGGTTGCCGAGCATCAGGATGACGCGGTCGGCCTTGCCGACGCCGAGGCCCTTGAGCCAGGTGGCCACCCGGTCGGACCGCTCGGCCATCTCGGCGAAGGAGACCTTGGTCTCGGTGCCGTCCTCCTCGACGATCCACAACGCGGTGCGGTTGTTGCCTGCTGCGATGACGTCGAACCAGTCGGTGGCCCAGTTGAAGGCGCCGGTGATCTCCGGCCAGGTGAAGGTGCCGACCGCTTTGTCATAGTCGCTGATCACGGCCACGAGGTGATCGCGAGCGGCGCGATACAGATCGGTGTTGGTGCTCATGGCGACTAGGATCTACGTCACACTCTGCTGACCGCTACCCCCGAAAGAGGGGAACACCGTGCCACCGCTGCTGCGCCCCCGCGATACCGACGCCCTGCGCGCCGAGTTGCGCCGGGTCGCGGTCGAGGCCGGGGTTCCGGTGCTGTTCGGTGGTGAGGTCGCCGGTGACGCGCTGCTACTGAGCGAGTTCGTCGGAACCCGCACCGGGCTGCTGCGCGGCCTGGTGGTGCGGTCGCGGTCCGGGCTGGGCGGGGCCAGCATGGTCGCGGGCCGGCCGCTGTCGGTGTCCGACTACCGCAATGCCTCGACCATCACCCACGACTACGACGCCCCGGTGCTCTCGGAGGGCATCCGTTCGGTGCTTGCCGTGCCGGTGATCGTGGACGGCGTGCCGCGGGCGATGCTCTACGGCGCGTATCGGTCCGGGGCGCCGTTCGGGGGGCGGGCGGCCGATCTGATGGTCGACGCCGGCCGCCGGCTGGTCGACGAGCTGCGTATCCGCGATGAGGTGGACCGCCGGCTGCGGCTGCGCGAGGCGCAGCAGACGGGCACGGCCAACCCGGAGACCATCCGCGAGGTGTATGCCGGTCTGCGCAGTCTGGCCGCACGCGCCGAGGGTGATACCGGCGCCGAACTGCAGCGCCTCGCCGACCTGCTCTCGGCACCCCAGATGGACGCCGCGCACCTGACACCCCGCGAGGTCGACGTGCTGGCACAGATCGCGCTGGGCTGCACCAATGCCGAGGCCGCCGAGAGGCTTTCCCTGAAGCCCGAGACGGTCAAGAGCTATTTGCGCAGCGCGGCAAACAAACTGGGCACCCGGACCCGGCACGAGGCGGTGTCGCGGGCACGCCGGGCACGGTTGATCCCCTAGTACAACTCCGGGCGCCGGTCGGCGAACACATCGTTGTTCGCGCCCAGAGCCTTGCTCGCATCGATACGCACTACCGCCGACGCGACACCGTGCGCATCGGGCGTCGCGACCACCCAGCCGTCCCGGTCGATGACGGCGGTCCCGCCGGTCCATGTCACCCCGCGCTCGGTGCCGTGCCGGTCGGCGATCGCGATCGGCAGCCGGGAGGCCCGCGCCGCGGCCATCGCCTGGATGGTCTCGGGCGCGTGCTCGCCGGCCGGGCGATCGGCGAGCGGCCAGTTCACCGGCAGCGCCAGCACTTCCGCGCCGGCCAGCGCCAACCGCCGTGGTACCTCCGGAAATTCGATGTCGTAGCAGATCGCGACGCCGAGCCGGCCGATTGGTGTGTCCATTAGCGTGCCCGCTTCGGCACCGAGACTGAAGAACCGATATTCCTCGTCCCACAGGTGCGCCTTGCGGTAGCAGCCCAGCGTGCCGGTCCGGTCGAACACCAGCGCGGAGTTGAACAATTGCTCGCCGGCGCGTTCGCAGAACCCGATCACCGCCACCACACCGTCGGGCACAACATCGGCCAGCCCGGTCAACCGCGGATCATCCACCGTCATGGACAGCGCACATGCCTCGTCGAGGTCACCGAACACGTAGCCGCTGGTGGCCAGCTCCGGAAGAACGATAAGCCCCGGCTCGGCCCGCTGCAGAGCAGCGCGGGCGGCAGCAAAATTGCTTGTCTCGTCGCCGAATTCGATCGGCAACGCGACCGATGAGACCCGCAGCGACCTCATGCCAGCGACTCGATCCACGCGCGGTGCAGCGCGGCGAACCGGCCGCCGGCGTCGATCAACTCATCCGGCGGCCCGTCCTCGACGACCTCGCCGTGTTCGAGCACCAGCACCCGGTCGGCGATCTGCACCGTGGACAACCGGTGCGCGATCACCACGGCGGTCCGATCGGCCAGCACGGTGGCCAGGGCGCGTTGCACCATCCGCTCGCTCGGGATGTCCAGCGACGAGGTGGCCTCGTCGAGGATCAGCACGGCGGGGTCGGCCAGGAACGCCCGGGCGAACGCGATGAGCTGGCGCTGCCCCGCGGACAGCCGGCCGCCGCGCTTGGCCACGTCGGTCAGATACCCCTCGGGCAGGGCGTCGATGAATCGGTCCGCGCCGACCGCGATTGCCGCCTCGCGCACCTCAGCATCGGTGGCCGAGGGCCGGCCGAACCGGATGTTGTCGGCGATGGTGCCCTCGAACATGAAGTTCTCCTGGGTCACCATCACCACATGGGTGCGCAGATCGGCCTGGGCGACATCACGCAGATCGGTACCGTCCAACGTGACCGCCCCGCTGACCGGGTCGTAGAACCGGGCCAGCAGCTTGGCGATGGTCGTCTTGCCCGCACCGGTGGTGCCGACCAGCGCGACGGTCTGCCCGGCCGGGATGTCGAGCGTGAGCGACGGCAGCACCGGGCGGTCCGGTACATAGGAGAAGTGCACATCGTCGAAGGTGATGTGGCCCTTCACATCCGTCAGCCGCACCGGGTGTTCGGGATCGGTGATGTCGGGATCCTGCGCGAGCACTCCGGCGATCTTCTCCAGCGCCGCCGACGCGGACTGGAAGGTGTTGAAGAACTGCGAGATCTCCTGCATGGGTTCGAAGAAGATGCGCAGGTACAGCAGGAAGGCGGTGAGCGTGCCCAGGGTCATCTGGTCTTCGAGCACCAGATAGCCGCCGTAGAGCAGCACCGCGCCGGTGGTCAGGTTGCCGGTCAGCCGTACCGCGGGCATGAAGACCGCCAGCAGTTTGAACGCCCGCTCGTTGATCGACTTGTACTGGTCGGCAACGCCTTCGAAGATCTCCTGGTTGCGCGGTTCGCGGTTGTAGGCCTGCACCGCCTTGATGCCGGTCATGGTCTCGACGAACTGCACGATGACCAGCGCGGCGGCCTCACGCACCTTCAGATACGTCCGGGAAGACTCGCTGCGGAACCACCACGTCAGCGCCACCAGCACGGGGAACGCGCACAGGCAGGCCAGCCCGAGCCGCCAGTCCAGCACGACCAGCAGCACCGCGGTGCCGAACATGGTCAGCACCGCCGTGATCAGACCGTCGAATCCGGTGGCCAGCATGTCCTGGATGGCGTCGACGTCGTTGGTCGAGCGGGCCACCACCCGGCCCGAGGTATAACGGTCGTGGAAGGCCACGTCGAGCCGCTGGAAGTGGCGGAACAGCCTGCGGCGCAGCTCGATCAGGATCTCCTGGCCGATCCGGCCGGACCGGCGCAGGAAGTACATCCGGCTGGTGGCCTGCAGCGCCACCACACCACACAGCGCCGCCAGGATCAGGAACAGCTCGCGTGCGGTGCCGCCGGCCACGATCGGCGGGATGCCGTGGTCGATACCGCGTTGCACCAGCAGCGGCACCGACAGCCGAGCCGCGTTCTCCACCACCACCACCACGGCCAGCACCGCCACCACCGACGTGTACGGCCGCAGCAGCGAGCCCAGCAGGGAGCGGGCCTCCCGGCGACGGGAGATCGACTCGTCGATGGGCAGGTTCTCGTCGTCGGCGGCGACGGCCTTACCCCGCCAGCCGGTATCGACGCCCGCGGTCCCGTCGCTCATGGTTCGACCCCGGCGAGCTCGTCGTCGGCGGCCAGCAGATACCGGTACTCCGGCGCGTCGGCCAGCAGTTCGGCGTGCGTGCCGACCCGGGTCACGGTCCCGTTCTCCAGCAGCGCGACCCGGTCGGCGAGCAGCACCGTCGAGGCACGGTGGGCCACCACGATGCCGGTGACATCGCGCAACACCCGGCCCAGCGCCTCGGTGACCTCGGCCTCGGTGTGCACGTCCAGCGCCGACAGCGTGTCGTCGAGCACCAGGATCCGCGGCTCGGCAATGATGGCGCGGGCCAGCGAAAGACGTTGCCGTTGACCGCCGGACAGGCTCATGCCCTGCTCACCGATGCGGGTGTCCAGCCCGAACGGCAGGTCATACACAAATCCAGCCGAAGCGACATTTATGCCGCGAGCCAGATCCTCATCGGTGGCCTCCGGGTTGCCCAGGCGCAGGTTCTCGGCGACCGACATGGAGAACAGCGTCGGGTCCTCGAACGCGGTGGCTACCGTGTGGCGCAGCGCGGGCAGCGACAGCTCGCGGATATCGGTGCCGTCGACCAGGATCGCGCCCTCGCTGACATCATGCAGCCGCGACAACAGGGCGGCGAGCACGGATTTCCCCGACCCGGTGGCGCCGACCAACGCGACCGTCTCCCCGGACTCCACGGTCAGGTTCACGTGCCGCAGGGCCCAACTGTCCGAGTCCGGGAACCGGAACCCGACGTCGATGAGTTCCAGCCGGCCACCACGGGGCGGGTCATGGTGCGGCCCGTCGCTGATCGTGCGGGGCTCGTCGAAGATCTCGGCGACCCGGTTGGCCGCCGTCATCGATTCCTGCGTCATCGACAGCAGGAAACCCAGGGAGGCGATCGGCCACACCAGCGACAGCATCATGGTGATGAACGCGACCAGGGTGCCCATGCTGATGACTCCGTGACCGGTCGCGTACGCGCCGAAGCCGAGCACGATGATCAGGGTGATGTTGGGGATGACCTCCAGCAGCGTCCAGAACTTGGCGGAGACCCCCACCTTGCGCACCTCGGTGTCGAACAGATCGGTGGCCCGCTCGTCGAAACCGCGGTAGGCGTGCTCCTCGCGACCGAAGGACTTGATCACCCGCAGCCCGAGCGCGGACTCCTCGACGTGGGTGGCGACATTGCCGGCCTGGTCCTGGGACTGCCGGGACAGCAGGGTGAACTGCCGCTGGAAATGCAGGATGGTCAGCGTGATCGGCACAATGGCCACCACCACGACCACACCCAGCGGCCAGTACATCGCCAGCAGGATGCTCGTCACCACGATGATCTGCACGACGTTGAGCATCAAAAACAGCAGCCCGAAGGACAGGAACTGCCGGATGGCGCTCAGGTCGTTCATCACCCGGCTCAACAGCTGGCCCGACTGCCAGTTGCCGTGGAAGGACATCGGCAGCACCTGCAACCGTGCGTAGAGGTCCTTGCGGATATCGGCCTCGACGCCCATCGTCGCGCGGGCCACCAGCCAGCGCCGGATGAACCACAGCACGGCCTCGGTGACCAGCAGCGCGACGGCGGCCAACCCGAGCGTCCACAGGCCCGCGGCATCCTTCTCGCGTACCGGCCCGTCGATGACGGCCTTGGTGAGCAGCGGCACGGACACGGTGGCGCCCAGGCTGACGAAGGCCGCCACCACCATCGCGATCCAGCGGACCCGATAGGGCTTGAGGTACGGCAGCAATCGCAGGATGTCCGAGGACGATCGGATGCGCCGCGGTGGTGGCGCGATCGCCGGCACCGATCGCAAACCTGACACGCGCAACCACCTCCTCCCCCTACCCATACTGAGTTCTACGGCACGAGTACGACAACCGGATTAACCGGCGCCTCGTCACCGTAAAACCTCAACAATGGATGAGGTCAAACCGTTACCCGGCTATCTGCGATGAGTCTTGGCCAGCTCGGCCTCTGCCTCTTCCAGCGCGTTGCGCGCAGCCCGCAACCTGGCCAACAGGTCGTCGGTCTCGTGTTCCTTGCGATCGGCAGAGCGGGCCTCCTCCATCGAGTTCAGCACGATGCCGATGAAGAGGTTGAAGATCAGGAAGCTCGCCAGCACCGCATAGGAGACGAAGAACACCACCGTCCACGGCGAGATCTCCAGGCCCATCGCGATGTTGTCGGGCAGGTTCTCCAGCGTCAGCATCAGGAACATCGTCAGCATCGCGACCCCGATGTTGCCGTAGTTGTCCGGGTCGTGCGCACCGAACAGCACCCACCCGATCATCCCGAAGATATAGATCAGCAGCACCGTGCCGGCGGCCAGCGAAGCGACGCCGGGCACGCTGCGACCGACAGCGGCCACGATGACGCGCAGGTCGGGCAGGAAACGCACGATGCGCACGATCCGCAGCAGCCGGACCAGGCGCAGCAGCATCGCGTTCTCCCGCAGCCACGGCAGCAGGGAGGCGACCACGACGAGGAAGTCGAAGATGTTCCAGCCATCACGTGCGAACGTGCGCGGATTCCACCCGCAGGCGGTGATCCGGACCAACAGTTCGACGATGTAGATGCCGAGAATGACGTTGTTGACCGTGCTGAACAGGCCGTGGTGCGCACTGGAGAGCGAGGCGAAGGTCTCCATCCCCAGTACCACCGCGTTGACGAGGATGACCGTCATCATCACGACGTCGAACACGGGGTTGGCCACCAGCGCCTTGGCCCGCGCCACCAGGGACGGAGTCGAGTTCACGGTATGTATCTAGCACGGTTTGGCGCCCTGCCCGAGACGGACGCAGCGCCGACCGACCCGCATCCCCCAGCCGCCGACGGCTTTGGGGCAGTATTGGCGGCATGGAAAGTGGTGCCTCGACCTCGCCTCGGGTCCTCGTCGTCGACGACGACCCCGACGTACTCGCGTCGCTGGAACGTGGTTTGCGGCTGTCGGGCTTCGAGGTATCCACCGCCGTCGACGGCGCCGAAGCCCTGCGCAGCGCCACCGAGACCCGACCGGATGCGATCGTGCTGGACATCAACATGCCGGTGCTCGACGGCGTCAGCGTGGTCACCGCGTTGCGCGCGATGGACAACGATGTCCCGGTCTGCGTGCTCTCTGCGCGCACCAGCGTCGATGACCGGGTGGCCGGCCTGGAAGCCGGAGCCGACGACTACCTGGTGAAACCCTTCGTGCTGCAGGAGCTGGTGGCCCGGGTCAAGGCCCTGCTGCGTCGGCGCGGATCCACCGCGACGTTCTCCTCGGAGACCATCTCGGTCGGCCCGCTGGAGGTCGACATCCCGGGCCGGCGCGCCCGGGTCAACGGCGCCGATGTCGACCTGACCAAGCGCGAGTTCGACCTGCTGGCCGTGCTGGCCGAGCACAAGACCGCGGTGTTGTCCCGCGCGCAGCTGCTCGAACTGGTGTGGGGCTACGACTTCGCCGCGGACACCAACGTGGTGGACGTGTTCATCGGCTACCTGCGCCGCAAGCTCGAAGCGGGCGGGGCACCCCGGCTGCTGCACACCGTGCGCGGCGTGGGCTTCGTCCTGCGAACGCAATAGTCGAGACTGACGCCGTGGATCTGAACGACCGGCTCTACCGCGCGCTGGGCCTGCCCAAGCGCATCCTGTCCCTGCGCTCGATCGTGGTGGCCGCCGCCCTCGGGGTGGTCACCACCGTCATCATCATCGGCACCTGGGTGTGGATCGGTATTACCAACGAGCAATACAGCCAGTTGGACCGGCGGCTGGACTCGATCAGCAGCCTGGGCGATGTCAGCTCCCTACTCAGCACCGCCATGAAGGATGACGCCGACGCCCCGGAGGCCGATCCCGACCTGGTGCGCACCGCACGCATCGGCGGTGCCACCGTGTCGATACCCGCCGACGTCGTGCTGCCGGAATTCCCGGACGGATTCGCCACCACCACCATCAACGGCACCGAATACCGGGTCCGGACGTTCACCGCCGGCCAGGCCTCCATCGCGCTGGGCGCGACCCTGACCGACACCGAACGACAGATCGACAACCAGCACCGCCGGGTGCTGCTCATCAGCGGCGGCGTCATCGGCGGCACCCTGGTGGTCGGCTGGGTGATCTCGGCGGTCATGATCACGCCGTTCCGCCGACTGGCCCAGCAGGCCCGCGCCATCAACGCGCAGTCCAACCCGGACGAGGTCAATGTGCGCGGGGTGTGGGAGGCCAGCGAGATCGGCGAGGCGGTGGAGGGCATGCTGGCCCGCATCGGCGATGAGCAACAGCGCACCAAGGCCGCCCTGGAATCGGCCCGCGATTTCGCCGCGGTCGCCTCCCATGAACTGCGCACCCCGCTGACCGCGATGCGCACCAACCTCGAGGTGCTGGCGACCCTCGACATGCCCGAGGAGCAGCGCGCCGAGGTGCTCGGCGATGTGATCCGCACCCAGTCCCGCATCGAGGCCACCCTGTCGGCGCTGGAGCGGCTCGCCCAGGGCCAACTGTCCACCTCCGACGACCATGCGCCGGTCGACCTCACCGAACTGCTGGACCGTGCCGCCCATGACGCCATGCGGGTGTATCCCGACCTTGACGTCTCGCTGGTGCCGGCCCCGACGGTGCTGATCCTCGGTCTGGCCGCCGGGTTGCGGCTGGCGGTCGACAACGCGATCGCCAACGCGGTCAAGCACGGTGACGCCACCCGTGTGCAGCTGTCGGCGGTCAGTTCGCGTGAAGGTGTCGAGATCGCCATCGACGACGACGGCTGCGGCATCCCCGAGGAGGAGCGCACCAAGGTGTTCGAGCGGTTCTCGCGTGGTTCGACGGCCTCGCACTCCGGCTCGGGACTCGGCCTGGCCCTGGTGGCGCAGCAGGCCGAGTTGCACGGTGGCACCGCATCGTTGGAGGCCAGCCCGCTGGGCGGCACCCGACTGTTACTGAAGCTGCCCGGCCCACATTAGGGTGTCCTGCGCAATGTGAAGGCCAGCGTCAGCACGACGCCGAGCACGAACGACAGCGCCAGCAGGGTGGCGTTCACGTCGTCTCGTCCTCACCGGCGCGCCGGACCAGCAGCACCGTTGCCACCCACGCCACCGCGGACCCCGCCACGAACGCCAGCAGATACCCGAACCACTGCATCATGAACTCCACGACTGCCCCCTAGCTGACCCTGATCTCGATGCGCCGGTTGGCCGCCCGGCCCGATTCGGTGTCATTGCTCGCGATCGGCGCGGCCGCGCCGACTCCGGTGGAGGTGATCCGGTCGGCCGCCACCCCCTGCCGAATGAAGGCGTTGGCAACGGCTTTGGCCTGATTGGTGCTCACTTCGACATTGTCGGCCTCGGTCCCGGTGTCATCGGTGTGCCCGATGATCGATATCTTCGCCGCCGGGCATGCGCGCAGTTCCCGAACCAGCTCGTTGATCAGCGGCGCCGAGGCCGGCGCCACCTGCGATCCGTCGGCCTCGAACGGGATCGGCGTGCGCAGCAGACCCGAGATGTTCTGCTGCAGATCGGCACACTCACTGGTCACACCCGGGCCCGGCGGCGCCGGCGGCGCGACTCCGGGGGTGATGACCGCGATGTCGTCCACCACCTCAAGGTCCGGCCACGCGGTCTGGACGGCGGCCTGCACCCGGTTCGCGATCTCCTCGGACGGGGCCGTTCCCGTCAGGACGATGCTGGCTCCGTTGATGCTGAATCCGAAGTCCGGCAGCGGCGCAGCGGCGGTCAGCACCGGATCCAGACCGGCCAGGTCGGTCGCGGTGATACCGCCGATGACGGTGAGCAGGTCTATCACATTCGATCCCGGCAGCAGCGTGCGGGCGCGGTCCAGTGCAAACGTGCGGGACAATTCGTCGGGCACCTGACCACTCAGGACAACGTCATTGCCGCTGCGCTGCAACGACAACGGCGCCATCAGCACCGTGCTGCGTGCGGCATCTGTGGCGACCGGGGTGGCCCGGGCACTGACTCCGGTGAGCGGCAGCGAGTCCGCGGGCTGATTCCACCCGCCCGTCCCGAGTAGGGCCAGCGCCAGCGGCACCACGATGAGGGCCACCAGCCAGCCCGCGCCCGGCGGACGCCGGTAAAGGCGGCTCGCGCCGGGCTCGGACGTCGCCATGGGCTCTGGCTCAGCGAGCGGCCAGCAGGTCGATCACGAATATCAGCGTCTTGCCGGACAGTTGGTGTCCGCCACCGGCGGGACCGTAGGCGAGCTCCGGCGGGATGGTGAGCTTGCGCCGGCCACCGACCTTCATGCCGGGGATACCGTCCTGCCAGCCCTGAATGAGGCCGCGCAGGGGGAACGAGATGGCCTCGCCCCGGTTCCACGAACTGTCGAACTCTTCGCCGGTGTCGTACTCGACCCCCACATAGTGCACCTGCACGGTGCCGCCCGGCACCGCCTCGGCGCCGTCGCCGACCGTCACGTCCTCGATGACGAGTTCGGTGGGTGCGGGGCCATCGGGAAATTCAATCTCGGGTTTCGTTGCCACGGTTTCACACCGTAGTCGGGCAAACTGGCTTTGTGGCTCCAGACCAAGACATCGTGATCGTCGGGGGTGGGCACAACGGACTCGTCGCGGCGGCCTACCTGGCCCGGGCGGGTCGTCGGGTCACCGTGCTGGAGCGACTGGACCATGTCGGTGGCGCCGCGGTCTCCGCGCACGCTTTCGACGGGGTGGACGCGCGGCTGTCCCGGTACTCCTATCTGGTCAGCCTGCTGCCGCGGCGGATCATCGAGGATCTCGGCGCGCGGTTCCGGTTGGCGCGCCGGCGCTACTCGTCCTACACACCGGATCCGGCCAACCGGGGAGCGTCCGGTCTGTTGATCGGACCGCGAAACACGTTCGCGGCCGTCGGGGCGGGCGATGACGAGGCCCGGTTCAACGAGTTCTACCGGCGCGCCCGACTGGTGACCGGCGCGCTGTGGCCGACGCTGATGGCCCCACTGACCACCCGCAACACCATCCACAACAGGGTGTTGGCCGCCGGTGACCCGGCCGCCGGCGCCGCCTGGCAGGCGCTGATCGAGACACCGATCGGGCACAGCGTGGCCGAGGCGGTGCGCAGCGACCTGGTGCGCGGGGTGATGGCCACCGACGCGCTGATCGGGACGTTCGCGGCCACCGACGATCCGTCCCTGACGCAGAACATCTGCATGCTGTACCACCTGCTCGGTGGCGGCACCGGCGACTGGGACGTGCCGGTCGGCGGGATGGGCGCGGTCACCGGCGCACTGAGCGCTGCGGCCTGCGGTTTCGGCGCCGAGATCGTCACCGGCGCCGAGGTGTACGCGATCAGCCCGGACGGTGACGTCAGCTACCGCACCCGCGGCGGCGACCACACCATCCACGGCAGGCATGTGCTGGCCGGTGTGACACCCGCGGTGCTGGCCCGTCTGCTCGGCGAACCGGAACCCGATATCGCCCCGGGTGCACAGATCAAGGTCAACCTGGTGCTGAAACGCCTTCCGCGGCTGCGTGATCAATGGGTCGGTCCGGAGCAGGCGTTCGCCGGCACCTTCCACATCAACGAGACGCTGCGTCAACTCGACACCGCGTACGCCGATGCCGCGTCGGGGTCGATACCGGATCCGCTGCCGTGCGAGGTCTACTGCCACTCGCTGACCGACCCGAGCATCCTGTCCGAGCCGCTGCGCCGCAGCGGCGCCCATACCCTGACCGTCTTCGGGCTGCACACTCCGCACCATCTGCTCGCAGATCTGGACCCGGATACCGCGCGCATCAAACTCGCTGCGGCGGCGCTGCATTCGTTGAACTCGGTGCTCGCCGAACCCATCCAGGATGTCGTGCTGCAGGACCCCGACGGACGGCCGTGCGTGGAGGCCAAGACCACCACCGATCTGGAAAACGCGTTGGGGATGACCGCGGGAAACATCTTCCACGGCGCACTGAGCTGGCCGTTCGCCGAGGACGACGAGGAGCTGGACACCCCGGCGCGGCGTTGGGGCGTAGCCACCGACCACGAAGCCATCATGCTGTGTGGCTCGGGGGCCCGCCGCGGCGGCGCGGTGTCCGGTATCGGCGGGCACAATGCGGCGATGGCCGTGCTGGAGAGCTGACGGCGCCGGGTCAGCCCAGCTTCCGCAGGAGTGCTTGCAGCGCAGCAAGATCGGCAGCGCTGAGGCGACGCAACGGTGCGGGTGCTGGGTTCTCCACGGTATCGATGATCGCGAGCAGCTCACGCCCGGCGGGGGTGAGCGACACCGTCTTGGAGCGGCGGTTGCCGGGGTCGATCTGCCGGACCACCAGACCGCGCTCCTCCAGATCGTTGACGGCCACGGTCGCGGCGGGGGCATCGATGGTGGCAGCGGCCGCGATCTGCTTGACCGACAGCGGCTCGCGCGCCAACCGGCTGAGGATGCGAATCCTGCTGAACGGCAGACCGGTCCGGTCCACCACGGCGCGTTTCCAGGTGTCCTGGTTATTGATCACCACCGAGGCCATCAGCCGCCACACCTCGTCGGCCAGATCATCAGGCATCGGCCGCCGCCTTCGGTCCCTCGATGAGCGGGGCCAGCCGCCGCGCCGACTCCATGGCCCGTGGCGCTGTCGAGACGACACCGAGCACCACGATCACCACCCCCAGCGCGACGCACACCAGCCACAGCGGGCGTGCCGAGGCGGCGAAGCTCCCGGTGCCTGCCAGCGCCGCACCGGCGACCGAACCGCACAGCGCCACACCGATACTCACCCCGATCTGGCGGCTGGTGCTGGTGACCGCGGAGGCCGCGCCGGCCCGATCCAGCGGCATCCCGCTGACCGCGGCGTTGGTGATGGGCGCGTTGACCATCGAGAAGCCGATACCGAAGACGGCGAACACCGTCATCAGCGCCCACACCGGAGCCGCCTCGGGCAACAGCGCCAACACGGTCGAAGCCGCCGCGATCATCACCCCGGACACCAGCAGCGACGGCCGGGCACCGTAGCGGCCCACGAGCCGGCCCGAAAGCGGCGAGAAGACCAGCGCACCGACGGCGATCGGTAGGTAGATCAGACCGGTCTGGACCGCCGAATAACCGCGTGCGCCCTGCAGATACAGCGACATCATGAACAGCAGCGCACCCCAGGAGGCGAACGCACAGATCGCGATCACCGTCGCGGAAGCGAATGGCACGCTGCGGAAGAAGCGCAGATCGATGAACGGATCCGTGCGCCGGGATTCGTAGCGCAGGAAGGCCGCGAAGGCCAGCACCGCCACCCCGCCCGCGGCGATGACCCGTGCGTTGCCCCACCCCAGGGCGGGGCCCTCGATCAGCGTGAAGACCGCACCGAACAGGAACACCACGGCCAGCAACTGGCCGACGGGGTCGATGTTGCGCATGGTCGCCGAGCGGGTCTCCGGCACGAAAATCGCCGTCAGCACGATGGCCGCCAGACAGATCGGCAGGTTGATCCAGAACACCGCCCGCCAGCTGATCAGGTGGATGAGCAGCCCGCCGACGGTGGGGCCCAGTGCCATCGAAATGCCCACCACCGCACCCCAGATACCGATGGCCCGGGCACGTTCGACCGGTCCGGTGAACACCTGCGAGATGATGGACAGCGCCACCGGATTGAGCATCGAGCCGCCGATGGCCTGCAGGAATCGCGCCGCGATCAGCGCGTCGATCCCCGGGGCGAGGCTGCACAGCAACGAACCGAGGGCGAAGATCACCAGTCCGGCCTGGAACACCCGGCGGCGGCCGAAACGATCTCCCATCGCGCCGGAGAGCATCAGCAGGGAGGCGAGCACCAGGGTGTAGACGTCGATGACCCACTGCAGTTGCGATGCCGTCGCGCCCAGATCGGTGCGGATCGCGGGGATCGCGACATTGACGATGGTGGCGTCCATCGACACGATCAGCAAACTCAGACAACAGGACGCGAGGACGATCGCCTTGCGCCGCGCAGTCAGCGTGCTGATGGTGTCATTCACACAACAATTGTGAAACTACAACTGTTTGTCGGGCAACCTACCGCCCGCGTGAGAAATCTCTCGGTACGAGAAAGGTCAACGCCCGCCGAGGTCGACGTAGTCGCGCTCGGTGTAACCGGTGTAGATCTGGCGCGGACGGCCGATCTTGCCCGGCTCGGAGTGCATCTCCCGCCAGTGCGCGATCCAGCCAGGCAACCGACCCAGCGCGAACAGCACGGTGAACATGCGCGTCGGGAAGCCCATCGCGCGGTAGATGACGCCGGTGTAGTAGTCGACGTTCGGGTAGAGCTTGCGCTCCACGAAGAAGTCGTCGGTCAGCGCGATCTCCTCGAGCTGCTTGGCGATGTCCAGCAGCGGATCATCGACGCCGAGCTTGCCCAGGATCTTGTCGGCCTGCTCCTTGACGATGCGCGCCCGCGGGTCGTAGTTCTTGTAGACCCGGTGCCCGAAGCCCATCAGCTTCACGCCGTCCTCGCGATTCTTGACCTTCTTGACGAAGGTGGCGACATCGTCACCGCCGTCGCGGATCTTGGTCAGCATCTCCAGCACAGCCTGGTTGGCACCGCCGTGCAGCGGACCCCACAGGGCGTTGATACCGCCGGAGATCGAGGTGAACAGGTTGGCCTGCGAGGATCCGACCAGGCGCACCGTGGACGTCGAGCAGTTCTGCTCGTGGTCGGCATGCAGGATCAAAAGCATGTCCAAGGCGCGAACAATTTCGGGATCTACCTCATACGGCTCGGCCGGGAAACCGAAGGTCATCCGCAGGAAGTTCTCGACCAGCGTCAGCGAGTTGTCCGGGTAGAGGAACGGCTGGCCCTCGGACTTTTTGTACGCGTACGCGGCGATGGTGGGCAGCTTGGCCAGCAGCCGGATCGTTGACAGCTCGACCTGCTTGTTGTCCAGCGGGTCCAGCGAATCCTGGTAGTAGGCGCTCAGCGCATTGACCGCCGAGGACAGCACCGGCATCGGGTGCGCGTTGCGGGGGAAGCCGTCGAAGAAACGCTTGAGGTCCTCGTGCAGCAGGGTGTGCCGCTGAATCTGGTTGGTGAAGGTGGCCAGCTCATCGGAGGTCGGCAGCTCGCCGTAGATCAGCAGGTAGCTGACCTCAAGGAAGGTCGACTTCTCGGCCAGTTGCTCGATCGGGATGCCCCGGTAGCGCAGGATGCCGGCGTCCCCGTCGATGTAGGTGATCGCACTCTTGGTCGACGAGGTGTTGACGAAGCCGCCGTCGAATGTGGTGTAACCGGTCTTGGCCAGCAGCGGCCCCAGCGCGATACCGTCCGAACCTTCGGAGGCGTGGACGATCTCCAAGTCCAGGGAGCCGCCCGGATACGACAGGGTGGCTTTCTCGTCAGGGCTGGAGTTTGCGGCCACTGGAACCCCTTCTCTGGGCGTCGTCACGGGTGAGGCGACCGAAAGCCGTCTCTTGATACTGGACGGTAGTCGCTAACAATCCGGAGCGCTTGCGGGGGGTTCCCCGGCGGGCAGATCGGTCGACTCCAGGGCCGAGCTCCACGGCCGCCACGTCCGGGTCAGCGTCTGGTAGGCCGCCGTGATGCGGGCCGCGACGACGTCCGGCTCGATGGGCGGCTGACCCGGCGTTCCGAGGCCCCGGGTCGCGGCGTTCATCACCGCTGTCCAGGTCTCCAGCACCAGGTGCACCGCGTCATGGTCGCGGGGCAGCCCCATCCGCTTGGCGATGGCGACCACGGTGGGGAAATGATCCTGCTGCTGGCGGTACGGGATGTTCGTCACGGCCAGGCTGGCCGAGGAGTTCACGATCCGGATCAGCGCCGCCATCCGGTGGAAGATCGGCGTCGGCCTGCCGTCCAGGCCCGGCTGCACGGCTTTGAGGTGGGCCCGCAGCATCGCTTCGAACTCGTTGATATCGGTCGGCAGCAGCGCCAACTCGTCGGCGACGAAGGCGGCGGTGTCCTCGATGATGGCGAAGATCACTGCCTCCTTGGTCGGGAAGTACCGACTGAAGGTGCGCGGCGAGACGTCCGCGGCGGCCGCGATCTGCTCGACGGTGGTCTTGTCGAAACCCTGCCGCTCGCACAGTTCGGCTGCCGTCTCGATCAACGTGGCGCGGGTCCGCAGCTTCTTCCGTTCCCGCAGCCCGCTGGGTGGCCGCTCAGACATTCGCCGGAAAATCGTCGCCGGCCGGCTGCTGTCCGGGGCGGGTGAGGAACATCTGTCCTGCGAACCCAGCAACCTGCTCACACGCTTGGTTGAGCCGCTCGATCATCAGCAACGGGCCCAGCAGCATCCCGTCGGTGTCCTCGACCAGGTCACCGCAGGCCGCCAGCACGATGGCAGAGAACACCGACAACCCCAGCAACAGCTGACGGTCGTCGGGCTCGACGCCCATCAGCTCGGCCAGAGCGGCCTGCACCGCGGGGGACTTGAATTCGAATGCGCCCTGCTGCAAGGCATCTGCACTATTGATCACGCGCAGCGTGAGCACCACACGGTCACTGGTGAAGCCGTCGATCTGACCGGCCGCGGACTTGGTGAGCACTGCGATATGTGCCGCCCGCAACGCTTCGATCGGGCCGATTCCGCGCGGCAACTGACGCACTTCGGCCGCGATCTGCTCGGACAGATCCTCCAGCAGGGTAAGAAAGACGGCTTCCTTGGTAGCGAAGTAGCGACTGTAGGTGCGCGGGGACACCTCGGCCACCGAAGCGATCTGGTCGACGGTGGTCTGCTCGTAGCCTTGACGCAGACAGAGTTCGAGCGCCGCGTCGATCAAGATCGCCCGGGTGCGTTGCTTTTTTCGTTCGCGCAAACCGAGATCGGGTTCCCTGCTCGCGGCTGTCACCACTGGATCGTAACCCGGCCACCTGAGAGTGCGCCGGAGGTTACGGCTGAAGACGCTCCACCCGACCGTCGGCCGGTGTGACGCGAATCCTGTTATGCACGCGGTTTTCCCGGCCCTGCCAGAATTCGACCACCTCCGGCGCGATCAGGTACCCACCCCAATTGGGCGGAACCGGAACTGCTTCGAAATCGGCGAACCGGGCACTGACATCGGCGAGTTGAGCCATCAGTGCCGCGCGGGAGGGAATCGGCTCGGACTGCTTGGATGCCCAGGCGCCGAGCTGCGAGCCACGTGGACGCTTGGACCAGTAGTCGGCCGTCTCGGCCGCAGGCACGCGGATCACCGGGCCGCGCAGGTGAATCTGGCGCCCCAACGCATACCAGGGGAAGGTGGCCGAGGCATACGGCCGTATTGCCAGCTGCTCGCCCTTGGCGGAGTCGTAGTTGGTGAAAAAGGTGATCCCGTCGTCGCCGGCGCTCTTGCAGAGCACGGTGCGCGTCATCGGCCGGCCCTCCGCGTCGACGGTGCCGACCACCATCGCGTTGGGCTCCGCCAGCCCGGCCGCATGGGCCTCGGCCAACCATCGGTTGAACAAGGCCAGCCATCCGTCGGCCACCCAGTCGGCGTCCAGATCCGCGCTGCCATCCTTCTCCACCGACCCGTATTCGGCCCGCATCCGCGCGAGCTGTTCCGGTTCCATCTGCAGAACGGTACGCCCGCGACGGCGTCTGCGGACGAGTGCGAGAATCGGGGCATGACAGAGCTGTCGCCGGTTCCGGAGGATTTCGTCCCCGGGCTCGAGGGCGTGGTGGCGTTCACCACCGAGATTGCCGAGCCCGACAAGGACGGCGGTGCGCTGCGCTACCGCGGCGTCGACATCGAGGACCTGGTGGCCCACCGCGTCACCTTCGGTGAGGTCTGGGGGTTGTTGGTCGACGGTGATTTCCGGCACGGCCTGGCCCCCGCCGAACCGTTCCCGCTACCCATCCACTCCGGTGATGTCCGGGTGGACGTGCAGGCGGGGCTCGCCATGCTGGCGCCGATCTGGGGCTACGCGCCGATGCTCGACATCGACGACGGCACGGCGCGCGATCAGCTCGCCCGTGCGTCCGCGATGGCACTGTCCTACGTCGCACAGTCCGCTCGCGGCATCTATCGGCCCGCCGTGCCGCAGAAGGCCATCGACGAATGCGACACCGTCACGGCACGTTTCATGACCCGCTGGCAGGGCGACCCGGATCCGCGCCACATCGAGGCCATCGACGCCTACTGGGTCACCGCCGCCGAACACGGCATGAATGCGTCGACCTTCACCGCCCGCGTGATCGCCTCCACCGGAGCCGATGTCGCGGCGGCGCTGTCCGGGGCGGTCGGAGCGATGAGCGGCCCGCTGCACGGCGGTGCGCCCGCGCGGGTGCTGCCGATGCTCGAGGAGGCCGAACGCAGCGGCGACGCCCGAGCCGTGGTCAAGAGCATCCTGGATCGCGGGGACAAACTGATGGGTTTCGGTCACCGCGTGTACCGATCCGAGGATCCGCGGGCCCGGGTGCTGCGCGCGACCGCCGAACGACTTCGCGTCCCGCGCTACGAGGTGGCGGCGGCGTTCGAGCAGGCCGCGCTCGCCGAGCTCCGGGAACGGCGGCCCGACCGCGCCATCGAGACCAACGTCGAGTTCTGGGCGGCCGTCATCCTGGATTTCGCTCAGGTGCCGCCCACGATGATGCCCGCCATGTTCACCTGCGGGCGGACGGCCGGCTGGTGTGCGCACATTCTCGAGCAGAAACGGCTGGGCAAATTGGTACGCCCGTCGGCGGTGTACATCGGGCCGGACCCGCGCCCCGCGGATTCGGTTGCCGGGTGGGATCGCATCTCAGCATCATGACCGCTACCGTATTCGCCTCGGCCGCTGCGGCTTTCGCGCGTCTGGTGCGGGCCGTGCCCGAAACAGCCTGGGACGGTCCAGGCTTGGGCGAATGGGATCTACGTGCGCTGGTCGGGCATACCTCCCGCTCGCTCATCACGGTCAGCGACTATCTGCGCACCCCGGCCGACACCGTCGACGTCGACGACGCCGTGGCCTACTACGTATGGGTGCGCGAGTTCATGGGTTCTGCCGGCGCCGAGGCCATCGACGAACGCGGCCGCCAGGCCGGTCGTGCGCTCGGGACCGACCCGGCTGCCACCGTCGACGGACTCGTCGCACGGGCCCTCGCCGATGTCGACGCCGCCGGGGACCCGGCGATCCGCGTGATCGGCGGGCTGGGCATCCGGTTGTCGGACTATCTGCAGACCCGGGTGTTCGAACTCGTGGTGCACGGTATGGACATCGCCCGGGCCACCGGCCTGGATGCCGGCCTGCCCATCGAGGCCGTCGAACAGGCCGGTGTGCTGGCCACCCGGGTGGCCGTCCGGCTCGGCCACGGCGAGACGGTGCTGGCGGCGCTGACCGGCAGGACGAACCTGCCACCGGGATATTCGGTGGTCTGAGGCCTTGTCACACCCTCGTGATTGCATGCGATGAGATCCGGGCGCGTGCCCGGTCTATAGATCGTCAGTCGCCAAACACCAGGAGACAACCATGGCCATCGATATCACTCCCGCCGTCATCCCGCACCTGTGCGTCGATGACGCCGCCGCCGCCATCGACTTCTACGTCAAGGCCTTCGGCGCCACTGAACTCGGCCGAGTGCCGCAGGCCGACGGCCGGCTGATCCATGCCGCAGTGCAGATCAACGGGTCCACGGTCATGCTGAACGACGATTTCCCCGAGTTCGACAACGGGAAGTCCCAGACCCCCAAGGCGTTTGGCGGCACCCCGGTCACCATCCACCTCACCGTCACCGATGTGGATGCCAAGTTCGCGCAGGCCGTCGCGGCGGGTGCGGAGGTGGTGATGCCGTTGGACGACCAGTTCTGGGGTGACCGTTACGGCATGGTGCGCGACCCGTTCGGCCATCAGTGGTCGCTGGGCCAGCCGGTGCGCGAGGTCAGCATGGAGGAGATCGCCACAGCTATGCAGAACCAGGGTTAGCCCCGGGCAGGTAGAGCTCCAACAGGCCCGTCGGCAACGCATTCGCACCGGTGATCGCACTGATCGCCGCGATGCTGGCGGGTTTGGGGGTGCGCTCCAGTTCCGGCGTGTCGGGATCCGAGCCGTACAGACCGAACTGCAGGTGGTAGCCCTCCGACCACTCCAGGTTGTCGACGAAGGACCAGTAGGTGTAGCCGCGGATGTCGGTACCGTGCGCCACCAGGTCCTGCACCACGGCGATGTGGTTGACGATGTAGGACGGCCGTTTGGTGTCCTCGTCGTCGGCCACGCCGTTCTCGGTGATCCAGATCGGTTTGCCGTAGGAGGCAGCAACTTCGAGCACCTCACGGAATCCGCCCGGGTCGATGGGCTGGTTGAAATCGCTGCAGGTCTGCGAGGACGGCTGGCAGCGGAACGGGATGCCCTGCAGGAAGTTGAAACCGGGTAACGGCGCGAATCCGAAGCCACCCATCGGCTGTGAGCCGTAGTACTGCACGCCCAGGAAGTCGACCTTGTCGGCGAAGCCGGGATGGATCTCGTCGGCGGTCTTCTTGCCGTCGAAGTCGGCGTCGATCCAGCCGTCGATGACGGCGTTGGGGAACCACTGGTTGAACACCCGGTTCCAGGCGTCCGCGGCGGCCACGTCCTGAGGGTTGACCGGGTTGGCCGGGCGCGCCGGGACCATGTTGTTGGCGAAGCCGACGAACGCGGTGTCATCCCACGCGTGGATCGCGTCATACGCCGCGACGTGGCCCTTGGCCTCGTTGACCACGAAGCGGGCTGCGAGATCGGTGCGCACGACGCCCGGGGGCCAGCTCGGCACCAGCCCGGGGATGGCCAGGAACTCGGTCATCACCGGCGGAAACGGTTCGTTGAGCGTCACCCAGTTGTCCACCTGGTCGCCGTAGGTCCAGGCCAGGAAGGCGGCGTACTTCTCGAACTCGACGGGCGTCTGGTCCGACAGCCAGCCGGCCGCCGGCGCGGGCAGACCCAGTTGGATGAGTGGGCGTGCGGTGATCGGGTCATGCACCCACAGCGGCAGGGTGAAGTGGTTGACGGTGACCAGCGGTTCCAGGCCGTGCGCGCGCAACGCGTCGAAGACGGCCCGGTAGTGCGCCACCTCGACCGGGTTGGCCAGCGCCTGCAGGGCCTGCAGATCGGCCAGGCTCACCCCGCCACCCTCATCCGTGATGTCGATCCCAGCGGTCGAATTCGGGAAGATCCGGCTCCATTCGATGGACATCCGGAACGTGTTCATGCCGAGCTCGTCCTTGGCCAGCGCCGCGTCGGAGTCATACGAGACGTAGGTACCCGGACCGTTCTCCGGGACCCCATTGGTCAGCCCGAGCAGTTGGTTCAATGGATGGTGCACCCATTTGTACCAGTCGGAGTTCGGATCGATCGGTGAGCCCGGGCCGCCTTCGGCCTGGAATCCCGCATGCGCCACACCCCAGTGGAAGTCGTCCGGGAAGGACAGGTCCACACCCTCGACCGGGTCGACCTCGACGGTGATGGTGCGGGCCACGCCGTGCCCGCCGCCGGGACGCAACAGGTTGCCCAGGATGGGGACGTGCTGCAGGAACCCGAGCGGGCCGTGCCAGTGCACGCCGGCCCGCTGGTCGTCGACGACGACAGTGAAGGAGTCGGTGCCGCCGGTGGCGGCCATCGCATTGGTCGGCCGGTAGATGAAATCGCCTGTGGTCTGGTCGATCTGGACCGTCCCGCCGTTGATCGGACGGCCGACCACGGTGTAGCGCAACGGGTCACCGTCGGGGTCGGAGGCGCCGACATTACCGAGGACCTGCCCGGTGGTGGTCTGCGTCGTCTCGCCGTCGTCGGTGATGCGCGGTGTGGCGTTGAACAGTTCGCGGCGCACCCAGGCCAGCACCGCCCAGGCCGACTGCGGACCCACCGGTCCGGCGGGCAGCCCCGCGGCGAACGGGCTGAGCACCGCGCCGACCAGGCTCTTGACGACATTGGCCACGTACCGGATCGCGGTGACCGGGTTGGGCAGCGTCGATGTCCACGTCACGGGCGCGGCCGCGGTGGCGCCCACCGGGGCGGTCGCCGCGACGACCGGCGCCGCGGTCGGCACCTGAGCCCGCCCAGACGCACTCGCGTCGGTGGCCGCCGGTTCGGCGTCCGCGGTTGCGGTGGCTGCGGTGTCCGCGGGCGTGGTGTCTGCGGGACGCCGGGCGTCCGGGGTGAGGCCGCTCAGGCGCGGCGCGGACAGTCCCCCACCCGCGGCGCTCTGCACCTGCCGAACGGTCCGGGGCCCGACCCGGCGTTCCAGTTTGCGGACCTCGGGCCCGGGGGCCGAGGCCTGGTCGGCACCGTGTTCGGCGCCCTGCTCGGTGCCCTGTTCCGCTCCCGGGGTGTCGGCCCACGCCAAACCCGGGTATCCCCACCCGGTCGCCGACCAGATGCCGACCACCACTGCCACCCCAGCGATCCGACCACTACGCATTCATTTCGTATACACGCTGCGCTGCGGCGGTGGACCACATTCGGCAGGAGTCAGCGACGCAGACCCGCCAGCAGCCGTTTGTGCGCGGGCGGGCGCGGCGCCGTGGCCGCGACCGCGAGCATCTCGGCGATGTCGACGAACTTGCCTCGCGGACGCTGCCCACCACCGCGCGCGATCTCCGCGGCGTCGATGGCCCGCCAGCCCGCGGCGTCAACGACCGCGGGCTGACGGCTTCGGACCAGCCTGTCCAGCGCCGCCGGCTTGTGGGCCGGGTCGCCGAGCCGTCCTTGGTTGTAGTCCTCCACCAGACGGTGCACCGTCTCGGCCGCGCAGGATTTGTTGGTGCCGATGAAGCCGGTCGGGCCGCGCTTGATCCAGCCCGCCACATACGCACCGGCGCTGTCGCGCACCCGGCCCCCGTCATTGGGCACCACGCCGGCCACCTCGTCGAACGGCAGATCGGCAATCGCCTTGCCGCGGTAGCCGATTGAGGTCGCCACCAGGCCGGCGTCCAGCGTGGCGCCGTCGGTGAACTCGATACCGCTGATCCGGTCCTCGCCGAGCAGACGCCGCGGGGTCAGCTGGTAGGCCAGTCGGATCCGCGGACGGGTGATCGGCGCCGATGCGTCGCCCAGCTTGGCCAGGATCTCCAGCTTGTTGCGGGTGAGACGGTCGGCCACGGTGGCCAGGTCCGCGGTGACCCGCTGATGGTCGGCGGCGTCGAGCACCACCTCGCACGCGGCGGTCAAGCCGATGAGCTCGGGCAGCGTGAACGCCGAGAACTCGGGACCGCGCCGTGCCGCGACCACCACCTCCCGCACCTTCGAGGATCGCAGCGCCGCCAGCGCGTGGTCGGCGATATCGGTGCGCGCCAAGGCATCCGGATCGGATGTGAGGATCCGTGCCACGTCGAGGGCGACGTTGCCGTTGCCGATGATCACCACCCGCTCATGACCGAGGTCCAGCGCCAGGTCCGCGAAGTCGGGGTGGCCGTTGAACCAGGCGACCACTTCGGTGGCGGTGACGCTGCCGGGCAGGCCCATGCCCTCGATGTCGAGCCGGCGGTCATTGGGCGCGCCGACCGCGTAGAGCACCGCATGGTGATGCTCGAGCAGCTCGGCGTGGCTCAGATGCTTGCCCACCTCGACGTTGAGGAAGGCGGTGAACCCGGCATGTTCGGACACCCGATCGAACAGACGCGTGACCCGCTTGGTGCTCTGATGATCCGGCGCCACCCCGGCCCGCACCAAACCATAAGGCGTGGGCAGCTTTTCGAACACGTTCACCCAGACCCCTCGCTGGGTGAGCAGTTCGTCCGCGGCGTACATCGCCGCCGGCCCGGAACCGACGATCGCCACCCGCAGCGGACCGCCCCGTGACTCGATCATCGGCGCGGGCAGCACCGGCGCCAGCTTGGACGTCGGCGGCAGCTTGCCTTCGCGCTTCGGATAGAACGCCGCGTTGAGTTCCACGAACGGCAGCTGGTTCTCGGTCAGCTTGGTATCCGGGGAGATCGCACCCACCGGACAGGCGCTGACGCAGGCGCCGCAGTCAACGCAGGCATCGGGATCGATGAACAACATCTCGGTGGTCGCGAAACCCGGCTCATCCGGGGAGGGATGGATGCAGTTGACCGGGCACGCATAGACACAGGACCCGTCGCTGCAACACGACTGGGTGATGACGTGGGGCATCTTGTGTTACCGGCGCCGCTTACGAAGCGACCGACACCAGGTGCTCACGCTGCGGTTCGCTGCGGTAGCGAGCGGGCGGGCCGTCGATCTTGCACAGCTTCCAGACCAGCTTGGCGATCGGGTTCATCAGACCGGTGTCGTAGCTGAGCATGCGGACATCGGAGAACATGTTGCGCAGGAACATTCGCGATTCGGGCGCGGAGAAGAAGATCTCCTTGCGCACCGAACGGGGGATGTCGAAGGTCTTCCAGAATTCGCGCGGCGGCACGACGATCGCCGAGCACAGGATCCGCATGGTCAGCGGCACGAAGATCGACAGCATCCAGCGCTGGCGGCGGCGCAGGCCGGGGACCCGCTTGTGCAGGTACTGGTGCGCAAAGGAAATGTGGCGCGCTTCCTCGGCGACGTGAATCGCCATCACCCGCTCCATGATCGGGTGCAGGGCCTTGCCCTCGCGCAGCACGTTCTTCTGGGTGTGGTCGATCGGCTCCTCACCGGCGAGCACGCCGAAGAAGAACGGGATCGGGAACGGTCCGGCGGCCAGTGGAATGATCGGCTGCACCCACTTGAGCAGCTTCGGCATGCCGGGCACATCCACGCCCATCCGGTTCACCATCTCCTGGAACATCAGGGTGTGGTTGCACTCTTCGACGGACTCGTGCAGGCAGTACCGGTACTCCGGGGAACCGTTGGGCACCCAGAACGAGTACTCCATGAGCCCGCGGATCAGAATGTTCTCGAAGTGCAGGCCCACCTTGGCGACGTTGGCCTGGCGCCACATGCCGATCTCGATCTGACGCTCCACCGACTGGGACTGGTACCACTCGTGCCCACCGATCGGGTCGGTGTCGGGCAGGATCCAGCGCTCGTCGTTCGGGATCACCGCAAACTCGGGCGAATCCCACTCGATATCGGTGAACGGGTTGAAGCTGCGTCGTACCGATCCCTCGGACAGCGTGGTGAGCATGTCGGTGTACTCGACGTCGTCGCGAACCTCCATGTTGCGACGCCAACGCTTGATCACACGCGTCTTGGCTTCTTTGACAGCCATTCGGGGGGCCTCCCTGCCTACCGTGAGATTTACATTCGGTCGCTCGATGTCTAGGAACAGTACCCGCGGTCCCAGTAATTAAACAGGGGCTTTCCCGAGATGTGGCGCCGCGGCGTTATCCAGGTCACATGTGAGCCAGGTCACCTATTGTGGATCAAGATCAAGTTAGACTGATCGCCCGTCGCCCCGACTGCGGTGCGGTTCGGGTTACAGATTCGGGGAAGCCATGGCTCGTCGGACAAAGGCCATCATCATCGGCGCGGTGGGCGTCGTCGCCCTGCTGTTCTCCGGCGCCGTGCTATCGAGTTGCGCGACGCAAATCGGTCCCGGCCAGACCGCTATCAAGGTCGACGACTACCTCCTGATCCCGGCCGATCCCAAAGTCGACGGATGTATCGACCCGGAGACCTCGGCCTTCAACCCGCCGGGCGGGTTCAAGGCCTACCGCTACCCGTCGCGCCAGATCAGCTGGGATGCGACCGGCAGCCCGGATTCCGAGGCGGAGCCGACGATCGTGGTCTCCAACGCGACCGCGCCCGCCGAGTTGCGAGTTCCGGTGGTCATCACCTTCGACCTGACCAGCGACTGCGGCATGTTGATGGACTTCCATCGCGATTTCGGCACCAAGTACCAGGGCTGGCTCGACAACGACGGGTTGGTCACCACCGGCTGGGTGAATCTGCTGCGCTATGTGATCGGCCAGCCCGCCGAACAGGTCCTCATCAGCGTGGCCCAGAAGTACACCTGGCGTGAGATCTGGAATGACGAGAAGGTGCGCATCGAGTTTCAGAACGCGCTGCGCGACGCGCTGCCCGGGGCCTCGCGCGCCCGCACCGACGGCCGCGAGTTCTTCACCAACTTCCAGGTGACGGTCATGAAACCGGACCCCGTGGACGAGGGCCTCAAGGACGCCATCATCGCCGAGCAGAAGGCCATCGCCGACGCGCGCGCCGCCGAGGCCAAGGGCGTGGCCGATGCGAACGCCGCGCGCGCCAAAGCCGAGGCCGACAAGGCGACCGCGCAGGCCCAGACCGAACTGGCCCGGCAGGTCGCGTTGCAGAAGCAGGCCGAGATCGCCGGTTACCCCAATGTGGAGGCGTACCTGCGGGCGCTGGCGATCGAGCGTGGCCAGAACCCCTACCAGCCGACCTACGTGGTGCCCCAGGCCGGATGACATCTCCTCGGCCGATAATCTTGACGCCATGGCCGAACTGACGATCCCCGCCGATATCAAGCCCAGAGACGGCCGCTTCGGCTGCGGCCCCTCCAAGGTGCGCCCGGAGCAGCTGGCCGCCCTGGCCGCCGCGGGTGACCTGTTCGGCACCTCGCACCGGCAGGCACCGGTGAAGAACCTGGTCGGCCGGGTGCGCGATGGGTTGCGTCAGCTGTTCTCCCTGCCCGACGGCTACGAAGTCATCCTGGGCAATGGCGGGTCGACCGCCTTCTGGGATGCCGCCGCGTTCGGGCTGGTCGACAAGAAGTCGCTGCACCTGACCTACGGCGAGTTCAGCTCCAAGTTCGCCTCCTGCGTGGCGAAGAACCCGTTCGTCGGCGACCCGATCATCGTGAAGGCCGACGCCGGCAGCGCGCCCGAGCCGGTTTCGGATCCGTCGGTGGACGTGGTCGCCTGGGCGCACAACGAAACCTCCACGGGTGTGGCGGTGCCGGTGCAGCGCCCGGCAGGTGACGCCCTGGTGCTCATCGACGCCACCTCGGCGGCCGGCGGGCTGCCGGTCGACATCCGGGACACCGACGCCTACTACTTCGCGCCGCAGAAGAACTTCGCGAGTGACGGCGGACTGTGGTTCGCGGCGCTGTCCCCCGCGGCGCTGGCCCGTGTGGACGCGATCGCGTCCACCGACCGTTGGGTGCCGGACTTCCTGTCGCTGCCCATCGCGGTGGAGAACAGTCTGAAGAATCAGACCTACAACACCCCGGCCATCGGCACGCTGATCTTGATGGCCGAGCAGGTCGACTGGTTGCTGGGCAACGGCGGGCTGGACTGGGCGGTGAAGCGCACCGCGGATTCGTCGTCGCGGTTGTACTCGTGGGCCGAGAAGTCGGAATTCGCAACGCCGTTCGTCACCGACCCGAAGCTGCGGTCGCAGGTGGTCGGCACCATCGACTTCGCTGATTCGGTGGACGCGGCGGCGGTCGCCAAGGCCCTGCGTGCGAACGGAATCGTCGACACCGAGCCGTACCGAAAGTTGGGCCGCAACCAGCTGCGGGTCGCGATGTTCCCCGCGATCGATCCCGAGGATGTCAGTGCGTTGACGGCGTGCGTGGATTGGGTCGTGGAACGGATCTGAGCACGGCCGCGCCACCAGTCTGCGTGTCTGCGCGGTAACGGGCGGATAACAAAGTAGGGTGCGCGGTGGAGGTGCACTATGCGGGAACTGAAGGTCGTCGGGCTCGACGTGGACGGCAAGCGGCTCATCTGCGAAGCCCCCGACTCCGGTGACAATTTCGCGATCCGTGTCGACAACCGTCTGCGGGCCGCCGTACGCGGCGACAAGGCCACCTCCAACCAAACCGAGATCGAGGTCGAGGTGAGTCAAGGCTTGCGTCCCAAGGAGATCCAGTCCCGCATTCGCGCGGGCGCGTCCGTGGAGCAGGTTGCCGCGCTGGCCGGTGAGGACATCGACCGGATCCGGCGGTTCGCCAACCCGGTGCTGCTGGAACGCTCGCGCGCGGCCGAGTTGGCCACCGCGGCACACCCCGTCCTGGCCGACGGCCCGTCGGTGCTGACGCTGCTCGAGACGATCACCACCGCACTGGTCTCCCGCGGTCTGGACCCCAATGCGACGAACTGGGATGCCTGGCGCAATGAGGACGGCCGTTGGACCGTGCAGCTGGCCTGGAAGGCCGGCAAGTCCGATCTGCAGGCCCACTTCCGGTTCACCCCCGGCTCGCATGGCGGCACCGTCGTGGCCTTCGATGACAGCGCGGCCGAGTTGATCGATCCGAGCTTCGCCCGGCCGTTGCGCCCAGTGGCCGCTGTCGCACAACTCGACTTCGAGGTGCCGCCGGTGGCGGTGCACGCCCCCATCCACCCGTCTCAGGTGGTCCTGCCACCGCAGGCTCCGGCGCCCGTGGCCGCCGCTGCCCCGGTCGCACCGCGGCAGACCGCACCCGAGGTGCAGCCCACACCGGCCGCCGCAAGCACCGAAGCCGAGGCGGAGGACGAACCGGCGCCGACGACACCGAAGCCGCGCCGTGCCCGCAAGGCCAAGCCGTCCGTACCCGCCTGGGAAGACGTCCTGCTGGGCGTGCGTTCCGGCACCCAGCGCTGACAGCGCGTCTCACCCGAGCAGCCGACCCATCGCCCTCAGAAGGGTGGTGGGTCGCTGTCGCTGTGGGTGTGTTCGAGGGCGCGGGCGGTGGCGTTGTGTACTCGTTCGGCTTTGATGCGTTGGGCGCGGTCTTGTGCGCGGGTGCGGGTGCGGACCGGCATTCTGGTGTCGCGGTCGGTGTCGTCGAGGAGCCTGATCGCGCGTCTGCGCGGGACGGGTGTGTGAATGTTCCAGTGCGGGAACAGGAGTGCCACACCGGGAGCCTTGGTGTAGGTATTCCCGGTGGGTGCGTGCCAGTGCATGCTGCCGTCGGGTTTCGCGGTGGGTTGCCAGCCACTGAACGTTTTGAGCAGATGGTGCAGACGACAGAGTGGGGCCAGGTTGGCGGGGTGGGTGGCCCCGGCCGGCCACGGAATCAGATGATCCAGATCGCAGCGGTGCGCCGCCCGGCTACAGCCAGGAAATGAGCAGGTCATGGCGCGCATCCGGACGAACGCGGTCAGCGCGGCCGAGGGACGATATTGGCGTTCGGTGGGCAAAGCCGCGATCTCGGTGAGCGGCTGTACCTTGGCGCCCCCGGCGGCCAGTTCGGCGAGTAGGTGGGCGGGGATGATGGCGCCGTCGAGCATCACTGCGGGGCTGGGGTGGCACGCCGCGGGAGCCGCGGGGTCAGATTCCGCGGCCGGTGTCTGCGGCTCGGAGTCACCGCCGGACTCAGACTCGGACGTGGTCTCGGGCTTGGTGGGCTGGGATTCCGGGGTGCCCGTAGTGCCCGGCACAGTCTGCTGGGGTGCCTGTTGGCCGGCGGCGGGCACCTGATCGGCCAGCACATAGATCGTCACCGCCCCGGCCCGCGGATCCTTCCCGCTGCCCTCGCACCCGGGATCCCCACACGCGCACGTCAGCCGCTCCAGTGCGGGGCCGACCACCCCCAGCGCGGCCAACGCCGCCGCGCGTAGTTCCCCGCGGCGGCGTGGATCGTTCGGGCACACGGTGTCAGCCAAGGCGTCGAGGCGCTGCTGCAGGACCTTCGTGTCGGTCACCCGCAGCCGCCCCCAGAACGAGGCCACCCCGTTCGGGTCGTCCTTATCGCCGAACTCCACATACAGATCCTTGGCCGCCCGACGAGACCGCACCACGGCGTCAGGGTCGAATTTCTCCACCCACAGATCCACCGCACCGATCAACTGTTTCTCTGAGTGGGCCCCGTACTGGGCGGCTTCGGCGGCGATCGCGGTGTCGATCAACCCGAGCGCGTCGGGGTCTTCGACGAGGTGGGTGCGCCAGGTGATCGCATCGACCACCGTCGCCGAGACCGCCCCCGATGCGAGCAGGGCGGCGGTGCGGGGTAGCCGGTCACGCAGGGCTTGGGCGATGCGCATCTGCTTGGACGCCGCATACGGGTTCAGGTTGCAGGCCGCCGCCACCGCGGCTTGGGCCCAGGCCCACCCGTTGATCACCTGATGGGCGTGATCATCGTCCTCACCGTCACACTGGCGGGCGATCACCTCACCGATCAACGCCAACCTGCGGGCAGCCACTTTGGCCTCATCCTGGGTCGCGGCCGTCAGCGCGGAGACCAGGGCTTCATCGCCCATCCCCGCCAACCCGACCCTATCGAACATGTGTGCGATTCTACCGGCGCGGTCCGACAAGAGACCAGAAAATACGCCCCTATGGATACCGTGCACGCCGGCGCCACCGGACCCGAAGCGGACACAAAAAAGGGAAGGCCTGCGCCTTCCCACTCTCAATTTATAGCGCACCCCGGGGCTTGCGGCAAGACCCGGGTCATGCCGCAGAATCGCTGTCCTCGAACACGATTCAGGGGGATCAATGCGCGTACTGCTCTATTCATTCGGCTCACGCGGGGATGTCGAGCCGCTGCTGGCACTGGCACTCGAACTGCAGCGCCAAGGTGCCCAAGCACTCGTCGGCGCGCCACCGGACTTCGCCGATCTGCTCGCCGCGGCCGGGGTGCCGGTGGTGCCCGCCGGTCCGTCGGTGCGCGAGCTGGTGCACGTCCGCAAGGCCACCCCCAAGGACGCCCCGGCCCTGGCCGCAGAGCTGGTGACCCGTCAATTCGAGCTGCTCGACATCGCCCGAGGTAGCGATGCGATCGTCGCGACGGGGCTGATGCCCGCCGGGATGCGCTCGATCGCCGAGCTCCTCGACGTGCCGTACCAGTGTGTGCTGTTCAACCCGCAGGTACTGCCCTCACCGGATTACCACCCGCTGCCTCGGCCGGGCAAACCGTTCCCTCCCGGCGAGACCGACAACCGCGTGCTCTGGGATCTCGACGCCGAGAAGGTGCAGGCACTCTACGGGCCCGCACTCAACCGACACCGGGAGGCCGCGGGCCTGCCGCCGGTGCACAACGTCCGCGACCACACATTCAGCCACGCTCCGTGGGTGGCGTCCGACCCCGTCCTGAGTCCGTTGCGCAGCCACCCGGGCTACGACGTACTGCAGACCGGTGCATGGATCGTGCCGGACACGCGCCCGCTGCCGCCGGATCTGACGGCCTTCCTGGACGCGGGATCCCCGCCGGTGTACGTGGGTTTCGGCAGCGTCACAGCGCCGGCCGACGCCGCCGGGGTGGCCATCGAGGCGATCCGGCAGCAGAATCGGCGGGCGCTCATCGGCAGCGGCTGGGCCGGTCTCACCACGAACGACCCGGACTGCTTCGTCATCGGAGAGGTCAACCACCAGGCGCTGTTCGGCCGGGTTGCCGCGGTGGTGCATCACGGTGGTGCCGGCACCACCACCACGGCGGCGCGGGCCGGAACCCCGCAGGTGGTGATCCCACAGATCGCCGATCAGCCCTACTGGGCGGCCCGGGTGGCCGACCTGGGCATCGGGGTGGCTCACGACGGGCCTACGCCGACGGTGAACTCACTGGCCGCGGCGCTTAGGCTGGTACTGACCCCCGATACCCGAACCAGAGCGATCGCCGTCGCCGGCGCCGTTCGCACCGACGGGGCCGCAACAGCTGCCACGAAGCTGTTGCAAGCGTGCTGAAGAACATACGAAACAACAAGGGGCACATGATAACCCAGGATTACCAGGCAGAACTTGAGGCTGAGCGCGACTATGTCGCTGCGCTGTATGACCGGTTGGATGCCGAGCGCGCCCGCGCGAAGGACCGCTACAACGCCGCCCTGCGCGGCGATATCGACAAACAGGACGGTTCGACGCTGGTCAACCGCGACGCCGACGTCCGGGCGCTGGGCAAAGAGGTCAGCAGGCTCGACGTGGCCGACAACGGGCTGTGCTTCGGCCAACTCGAGAGCATCGAAGGTGAGCGGTCCTACATCGGCAGGCTCGGCCTGTTCGACAGCGAGAATGACTACGAGCCACTGCTGCTCGACTGGCGGGCACCCGCGGCGCGCGCGTTCTACGTCGCCACCGCAGCGAGTCCGGAGAACATGCGGCGACGACGTCAGTTCCACACTCGCGGTCGCACCGTGCTCGATTTCACCGACGAGGTCCTGGGCCGGCCCGACGCCGGCGAACGAGGTGACGCAGCCCTGCTCGCCGCGGTCAACGCGCCGCGCACCGAGGGTATGAGCGATATCGTCGCGACCATCCAGGCCGAGCAGGACGAGATCATCCGCCTGGACCACCCCGGCGTGCTCATCATCGAGGGCGGTCCGGGTACCGGCAAGACGGTGGTGGCCCTGCACCGGGTGGCCTACCTGCTGTACACCCAGCGGGAGCGGATGGAGCGTCACGGTGTGCTGGTGATCGGCCCCAGCCCGGCATTCCTCAACCATGTCGGCCGGGTGCTGCCCTCCCTCGGTGAGACCAATGTGGTGTTCATGACCACGGGCGATCTGGTCCCCGGTGTGCGAACCACCGCCGAGGACGCCCCGGACGCCGCGCGGGCCAAGGGCTCGCTCAAGATGCTCGATGTGCTGGCCGCCGCCGTCGCCGACCGCCAACGCACCCCGGAGGAACCGCTGCCGATCAAGCTGGCCGACGTCACCGTCCAGATCGACGCGGGGATCGCCGGCTGGGCAATCCAGGAGGCGCGGGACGCCGGTCGACCGCACAACGATGCCCGTGCGGTCTTCGTCGACGTGCTCACCTGGGCTCTCACCGAACGGGCCATAGCGCGAATCGGTAAGGGGTGGTTGACCCGTGACGACAAGCAGGCCTGGGAACATCTGCGCGCCGAACTGATCGACGAACTCGAGGACCATGACGGGTTCAAGGCCGCACTCAACGACCTGTGGCCGGAACTGACCCCCGAATCACTGCTGGGTGCGCTCTACGAGTCACCTCAACGGCTGGCGGCCGCCGGCGCCGACGAATCACTGTGGCGCCAGGACGGCCGGGCGTGGACGGTGTCGGATGTCCCGCTGCTCGACGAGTTGGTGGATCTGCTCGGCGGGATCAAACCCGATCCATCCGTGGAGAAGGAACGCCAGGAGGAGGCGGCGTATGCCGCCGGTGTGCTCGATCTGATGGTGGCACGCGAGGACCTGATGGACGATGAGGACCACCTGATCGCCGCGGACCTCATCGGCGCCGAGGAACTGGCCGACAGGTTCATCGAGCAGGACAACCGCGAACTGGCCGAACGTGCTGCCGCGGACCGCGATTGGACCTACCGCCATGTGGTCGTCGATGAAGCCCAGGAGCTCTCGGAGATGGACTGGCGGGTGCTGATGCGGCGTTGCCCGGCCCGGTCTTTCACCATCGTCGGCGACCTCGCGCAGCGTCGCTCCGAAGCGGGGGCACGGTCGTGGGGGGCGATGATGGCGCCGTATGTGAAGTCGCGCTGGGCCTACCGGCCACTGACGGTGAACTATCGCACGCCGGCGGAGATCATGGCGGTGGCCGCCGCGGTGCTCACCGAGTTCGCACCGGATGTCCAGCCACCGGAATCGGTGCGCTCCTGTGGGGTCCAGCCGTGGTCGAAGAAGGTGGCCGAAGGCGAACTGCTGGAGGCCATCAAGGAATTCGTCGACGCGGAGGCTGCCCGCGAGGGCACCAGCGTGGTGATCGGACCGCCCGGGGTGCCGGGCACAGTGCCGGCCGCGCTGACCAAGGGCCTGGAGTTCGACGCGGTCCTGGTGGTGCAGCCGGACAAGATCCTCGCCGACGGTCCGCGGGGGGCGTCCGAACTCTATGTCGCACTGACCCGCGCCACCCAGCGTCTGGGCGTCCTGCACATCGGCGAACTCCCGGCTTGCCTGAAAGGACTTGTCGGTTAGGAGAATGCGAGACCGAGCGCGACCAACCAACCGACTGCCACGCCGACCCCGGATCCCAGGACGAACCACCGCCAGACCGGCAACCTGCGCCAGCCCCATACGGTGGGTGCCAGCCCACCGACCGCCACCAGGTTGAGGCCCACGGCCAGCAGTGGGTGAATGCTGATCAGGCCGCGGCTGAGCACCACGATCGCCACGCCCACCACACCGGCCACGAAGGCCGCGACGGTCAGGCCGGTACCCCAGGGGGTGGAGGCGTCCTTCACGGGTCCAACCTAGCGCGCTCGTAGAACGCGAGCGCGGCGGCGGTCGCGACATTCAGCGAATCGGTGCCCCTCGACATCGGGATGCGTACCCGCACATCGGCCGAACGCATGGTGTGCTCCTTGAGCCCAGGCCCCTCGGCGCCGACCATCATGGCGACCTTCTCGTCCGCCAACTCGGCCATCGCCGCGGCCAATGTGGGCGCCACCGGATTGGGCGTCATCGCCAGAACTCGGAAACCGTTGTCACGCAACATCTCCAGATCCTGCGGCCAGGAAGACGCCCACGCGTAGGGCACCAGCAGGGCATGCCCCATCGAGACCCGGACCGCGCGCCGGTACAGCGGGTCCGCGCAGCCGGTACCGAACAGCACGCCGTCCACGCCCAGACCCGCGGCGTTGCGGAAGATCGAGCCCAGATTCTCGTGGTCGTTGACGCCCTCCAACACCGCGACGGTGCGCGAGCCCGCGATGATCTCGTCGACGGACAGTTCCCCGGGCCGGGGTGCGGCGGCCAGCACGCCGCGGTTGAGGTGAAAGCCCACCGCGGCCGCCATCACCTCCGCGGTCGCCCGGTAGAACGGGACGTCGACACCGTCCAGGTCGGCGGCCAGCTCACCGAGTCTGCGGTCGGTGCCCAGCAGGGCACGGGGACGGAACCGGGAGGCCAGCATGCGCTGCACCACCAGCACGCCCTCGGCGATCACCAGGCCCTTCCCGCTCGGCAGATCGGGGCGGCGGTCGACGCTGTTGAGATCGCGGAAATCGTCCAGGCGCGGGTCGGCCGGATCGTCGATGTCGAATACGTGAGCCAGTTCAGGCGCCTTCGTCGACGATGGCCAGCATCAGGTCGGCGGCGGCCAGCAGGGTGGCCCGCTCGCCGGGGGTCAGCTGGGCCAGCCGCTGCGTCAGCCATTCCCGGCTGGCGCGGCGCTCGGCCTCGATCAGATCGGCGCCGGCCGCCGACACCGACACCAGGACCTGCCGGCCGTCATCGGGGTGCGCGGTGCGGTCGACGAAGCCGAGGTCCACCAGCGAGGCGATCACCCTGGTCATCGATGGCGGGCGGACCCGCTCGCGGGCGGCCAGCGCACCCGGGGTCATCGGGCCCTCCTTGGCCACCGTGGCCAGCGCCGACAACTGGGTGAGCGATACCGGCGAATCGGGCCTGCGGAACCGGAGCTGACGGGCCAGCCGCACCACGGCCAACGACAGATCGCTCGGTAACCGGGCATCGACGTCGTCAGTCACAGGTCCGAACAATACCCAGCGGGCATCGGCTAGGTTGACATGCGATGACCCCGAACCCGGCGCCTGACCCGCCCGCGCTACCGGCGCGGTTGCTCGAACCGGTGCCGGTGATCGTCGTGGTCGCCCTCGGCTGGCTGATCGCGGCGGTCTTGGCATTCACCGTGCCCGGCCTGCACGAGTGGCGACCGATCGCGGTCGCCGGGCTGGGCGTCGGCATGCTGGGCACCGCCATATTCCTGCTGCAGCGCCGATCCGCCCGCCGTGGCGATCGCGGTGCTCAGCGGGGCCTGATCTGAGAACGCAAGGAGAGCCATGGGAGCCCCGCTACTACAAGCGCAGATCGATATCGCCGCCCCGCCGGCCACCGTCTGGGCATTGATCTCGGATCTCAAGAAGATGCCGCAGTGGAGCCCCCAGACCCGGGCGATGAAGCTGTTCGGCCCGCTGCGGGTGGGCGCCAAGACGGTGAACGTCAACCGGCGCCGTCTGCTGGTCTGGCCGACGAGCAGCACCATCACCGCGGTCGAGCCGGAGCGCAAGCTGGCGTTCCGTATCGGTGCGAACGGCACCGAATGGAGCTACGAACTCGAACCGATCGATGGCGGCACCCGGGTCATCGAGAGCCGCCGCGCACCCAATGGCGTCAAGAAGATCTCGTCGGTGCTGGTGAACGCCGCGATGGGCGGGGTGCCCAGCTTCGAGGTCGAACTCGTCGACGGCATGAACCACACGCTGTCGCGGCTGAAGGCGGCGGCCGAGCGCGGTTAGGTCAGGTCCAGCACGCCGTCGTCATACGGCACGTAGACCGGGGAACCGGTGCCGGCCGGGACCGGGGTGTCCGAATGGGCGCCACAGCCGTACTCGCAGTCCACGACGCGACCGTCCGCGGACAACTCGTTGCAGCACACACCGAACACGGTGCCCAGCGAGCCCGACAGCGGGACGTAGAAGCCGCATTCGCGGCACATCCGACGGGTGGCGCGGGCCATCGCCGAGGCCGGTCCGAATTCGCCCTCGTGCCAGCGCTCCGCGGCGTCGAGCCGACCTTCCAGACTGAGGACCCGGCGGCGGCCGAGCCCGACCTCACCGGCGAGCTCGTCGAGTTCGGGATCGCCGCTGGACACATGGCCCGGCACCAGCCGCGGGTCATCCGGCGGGGTGGCGAGCAGGTCACCGGGGCTGAGGTCACCGGGCTGGACACGCTGATCCCACGGCACCCACTGCGGCGCCAGCAGCGCGGTCGGGCCGGGAACCAACACGGCTTCGCTGATGGTCACGTGGTCGGTACCCGGGTAACCGGCCACCACCACCGCCCACTGCCAGCCCTGGTATCCGGGCAGCACGGCCAGGAATCGGTGCGTCGCCGCGGTCTGGTCATCGAAGACGGCTCCGAGGTATTCGCCCACGGTGTCGGCGCCACTGAGCTCCTCGACCGCGCCACGGGCGATGTCGACAGCGCCCATCAGCAGGGCCTCCAGTGCCGGCGGCCGCTCCTGCGGCAGCTCGATATCGGGGGCCTGCTCGGTCACGTCCGTCATGCTGTCCATCGGTGTCCATATTGCCCGACCATGCGCGCCGGAGCCACACCGGTGGCCTCCACACGACTGCCACCGCTTTAAGGGACAATCGACAACGTGCCTTCCCGGGATCCCCGCTACTACCCGCCGCGGCCTCCGTCCGGCGACGAGCACCCCGGCATGGCCAACTATCCGAGCGACGGCGAGATGCCGCGCCGGGGGCCGCGCCGGGAACAGGCACCGAGCGCCAACCGCTGGTTACCGCCGCTGGACGACCACGGTGCGGCCCGGCGTCGCACCGATCCCCCGCCGCGGGCCGGCGCCGCCGCAGGTGAGCGCATCACCGTCACCCGGGCGGCCGCGCAGCGCAGCCGGGAGATGGGTTCCAAGATGTACGGGCTGGTGCACCGGGCGGCGACGGCCGACGGCGCCGACAAGTCCGGGCTGACGGCGCTGACGTGGCCGGTGGTCGCCAACTTTGCGGTCGACGCCGCGATGGCCGTCGCCCTGGCCAACACCCTGTTCTTCGCCGCGGCGTCCGGGGAGAGCAAGAGCAAGGTCGCGCTGTATCTGCTCATCACCATCGCTCCCTTCGCGGTGATCGCACCGCTGATCGGCCCGGCGCTGGACCGTCTGCAGCATGGCCGCCGGGTCGCGCTGGCGATGTCGTTCATGGCCCGCACCGTGCTCGCGGTGGTGCTGATCGCCAACTATGACGGTGCAGGGGGCAGCTTCCCGTCCTGGGTTCTCTACCCGTGCGCCCTCGGAATGATGGTGCTGTCCAAGTCTTTCAGCGTGCTGCGGAGCGCGGTCACCCCGCGGGTGCTGCCACCGACCATCGATCTGGTCCGGGTGAATTCCCGGTTGACGACGTTCGGCCTGCTCGGCGGGACGGTGATCGGCGGTGGGCTGGCAGCCGGTGCCGAATACCTGTTCAACATGTTCGAACTGCCCGGGGCGCTTTATGTCCTGGTGGCCGCGACCGTCGGCGGCGCGGTGCTGGCAATGCGTATCCCGAAGTGGGTCGAGGTCACCGCGGGTGAGGTGCCCACAACGCTGAGCTACCACGGCGGGACCGATCAACTGCGTCGGCATCCGCAGCGATCGGCGGCGCGGCAGCCGCTGGGGCGTAACATCATCACCTCGCTGTGGGGCAACTGCACCATCAAGGTGATGGTCGGATTCCTCTTCCTGTATCCGGCGTTCGTCGCGAAGGCGCACGGCGACGGTGGCTGGGAACAGCTGCGCATCCTTGGCCTGATCGGTGCCGCCGCGGCCATCGGCAACTTCACCGGGAACTTCACCGCGGCCCGGCTGAAACTGGGCCGTCCCGCGCTGCTGGTGGTCCGGGCGGCGATAGCGGTCACGCTGTCGGCGCTGGCCGCCGCGCTCACCGGGAACCTCCTGGTGGTTGCGGTCGCCACCCTGGTGACCTCCGGTGCCAGCGCCATCGCGAAGGCCTCGCTGGACGCCTCACTGCAGGACGATCTTCCCGAGGAGTCGCGGGCATCGGCGTTCGGCCGGTCCGAGTCGGTGCTGCAGCTGGCCTGGGTGATCGGCGGGGCGACCGGGGTGCTGATCTACACCGAATTGTGGGCGGGGTTCACCACCGTCACGGCGGTACTCATACTCGGGCTGGCGCAAACCCTGGTCAGCTACAACGGCGCATCACTCATCCCAGGGTTCGGCGGCAACCGCCCGGTCCTGGCCGAAACCGAAGGCGGACCCCTGAATCCCTCCGAGAGCACCGCGGCAGGCAGACGATGAAACGGGCCATCGCGATACTCGCCGCAGTGGCCGTGCTCGCGACGGCGGGCACCGGCGTGCTGGTCTGGCAGCTGAGCAAGGACGGCGGGCAGCGCTACCCGGAGATCAGTGCGTATGCGCACGGCAAGACGGTGCGCGTCGGACCGTACTTCTACTGCGATGTGGTGAACCTCGATGCCTGCGAGAACCCGGAAACCACAGGGGAACTCACGGTGACCTCACGGGGACCGGTACAGCTCGCGGTGGATCCGCCGATCTCCGAAGCGCCCTGGTTGCTGCTGCGCACCTATGAAGACGCCGACGCCCCGGTGGCGCAGGAATTCCGACCAGGAGCGGCGAAGGCGATCACCATCCCCACTGTCGACGCCCGCTACGGCAAGCTGACCGGGATTGTGGTGCAGTTACCGACGCTGGTGCGCGACGAAGCCGGTAACGAGTTCCCGCTGCCGCACGCCGAGTGGTCGGTACGCACCAGCTGGGAGCCGGGCCAGGAGTACTCGGAGTCGGTGACGGACTTTCACCCCGCGCAGTGACCGGCGGGCACCCGCTCGCCCTCCCGAGTAGGGCCGGGCGGGGTTCCCTCGCCGAACGGCCTGCCACCCAGAGCTTCCCGGCCGTGCGGGGTCAGCCAGTTGGCCAGGTCGGGCCCCTTGGGCACCACCCGGGTCGGATTGATGTCGGTGTGCACCATGTAGTAGTGCTGCTTGATCTGCACAAAGTCGATGGTGTCGCCGAAACCGGGCGTCTGGAACAGGTCGCGGGCGTAGGCCCACAGCACCGGCATCTCCGCGAGCTTGGACCGGTTGCACTTGAAGTGCCCGTGGTAGACCGGATCGAACCGGGCCAGTGTGGTGAACAGTCGCACGTCGGCCTCGGTGATCGTGTCACCCACCAGATAGCGCTGGGCGGCCAGCCTTTCGGTCAGCCAGTCCAGGGCGGTGAAGAGCCGGTCATACGCCTTGTCGTAGGCGTCCTGCGAACCGGCGAACCCGCATCGGTACACACCGTTGTTCACCTCGGTGTAGATGCGCCTGGCCACCTCGTCGATCTCGTCACGCAGGTGCTCCGGGTAGAGCTGAGGCGCACCGTCGCGGTGATAGGCGGTCCACTCGGTGGAGAAGTCCAGGGTCATCTGGGCGAAGTCGTTGGTCACCACCGCACCGGTGGGCACATCCACGATGGCGGGCACGGTGATGCCCTTCGGATAGTCCGAAACGCGTTTGAAGTAGGCGTCCTGGATCCGCGCAATCTTGAGGACCGGATCGACGCCACCGGGGTCGAGATCGAAGGTCCAGCTGCGCTCGTCGTGGGTGGGACCGCAAAACCCAATGGAAAGAACATCTTCCAGGCCGAGCAACCGCCGGACGATGATGGTCCGGTTGGCCCACGGGCAGGCCCGCGCGACGACCAGCCGGTACCGGCCGGGCTCGACGGGATAGCCGTCGGCACCGTCGGCGGTGATGCGCGTGGTGATGTAGTTGGTGTCGCGGCTGAACTCACCCTGGGGATTCACGTAGGCCATGACTCCAGTGTCCCCACCGAGGAACTAGGCGTCGAGCTCGCGGGCGACGGCCTTGACGACCTCGGACACCCGGCGGGCGACCTTACGGTCGGGGTACTTGCCCTTGCGCAGATCGGGCTGGATGGTGCTCTCCAGCAGGGTGATCAGATCACCGATCATGCCGTGCAGCTCGTCGGGGGTGTGCTTGTGCTCGACGGTCACGGCCTCGCGACGGGTCTTGGCCAAGCTCGGCGGCGGATCGATCAGCGTGACCTGCAGGGCCTGCGGGCCGCGACGCCCGGCAGCCAGCCCGAACTCGACCTTCTGTCCGGCCTTGAGCCCCTCGACTCCCGCGGGCAGCGCCGACGAACGCACGTAGACGTCCTCGCCATCCTCCTGAGACAGGAAACCGAAGCCCTTCTCGGAGTCGTACCACTTCACCTTGCCGGTCGGCACTGCTGTCACCCGTTCGTCGTGGATAGCTCGCATAAGTAATGCGTCCCGCCTGCGCAGGACGCAATGAGAGGCATCTTACTAGCCTCTCGGTAGGCTGAGGTCGACAGCCTCGGAGGAGACCATGCGCCTGATCCTGAACATCATCTGGTTGATCTTCGGTGGCCTGTGGCTGGCCCTGGGGTATTTCCTGGCGGGAATCATCTGTTTCGTCCTCATCGTCACGATCCCGTTCGGGTTCGCCGCCTTCCGCATCGGCGTCTACGCGTTGTGGCCGTTCGGCTACACCGTCGTCGACAAGCCCGGTCCGCGTCCCGGCGCCGCCATCGGCAACGTCATCTGGCTCCTCGTCGCCGGCATATGGCTGGCCATCGGTCACGTGCTGACCGCGATCGCGATGGCCATCACGATCATCGGCATCCCGCTGGCCATCGCCAACATCAAACTGATCCCGGTCTCGCTGCTGCCGCTGGGCAAGGAAATCGTCCCCTCGGACCAACCCTTCGCCGGGGTGTCGAGGTGACGCTGACCGATCTCGGCTTACCGATGCCGGTGCGCCCGGCCCCGGCCGGCATGCCGGACACCGGACCACTGCTGGACACCTTCGGGCGGGCGGCCACCGACCTGCGGGTGTCACTGACCGACCGGTGCAACCTGCGCTGCACCTACTGCATGCCCGCCGAAGGGCTGGACTGGCTGCCCGAGAACCAGCTGCTCACCGCCGAGGAACTGGACCGGCTGCTGGCCATCGCCGTCACCCGACTCGGCATCACCAGCATCCGGTTCACCGGCGGCGAACCCCTGGTCGCGCAGCACCTGGAGCAGACCATCGCCTCAGCGTCGGCGTTGCACCCGCGCCCGGAGATCGCGGTGACCACCAACGGCCTGGGCCTGGCGCGGCGCGCGGCCCGACTCAAGGCGGCCGGCCTGAACCGGGTCAACGTCTCCCTGGACACGGTCAACGCCGAGCATTTCGCACAGATCACCCGCCGGGACCGGCTCGCCGATGTGCTCGCGGGGCTGGCCGCAGCGGCCGCCGCCGGGCTGGGCCCGATCAAGGTCAACGCGGTCCTGGATCCCCGCACCGGGCTCGACGATGTCGTGCCGCTGCTGCGGTTCTGCCTGGACCACGGCTATCAGCTGCGCATCATCGAGCAGATGCCGCTGGACGCCGGGCACGAATGGTCCAGGGACACGACGATCGAGGCCGAGACGGTGCTCGGTACGCTGCGCCGGTATTTCGACCTGCAGCCGGATCCGTCGCCGCGCGGGTCGGCACCGGCGCAGCTGTGGCGGGTCGACGGCAGCCAGAGCACCGTCGGCATCATCGCCTCGGTCTCCGAATCGTTCTGCGGGGCGTGCAACCGCACCCGGCTCACCGCCGACGGGCAGATCCGCAGCTGTCTGTTCTCCGCCACCGAGACCGACCTGCGGGCGCTGCTGCGCCGCGGCGCCGATGACGACGCACTCGAGGCGGCCTGGCGCACGGCGATGTGGGCCAAACCGGCCGGGCACGGCATCAACGATCCCAGCTTCGTCCAGCCCGTCCGGCCGATGAGCGCCATCGGCGGGTGAGCATGACCGAATTGACGATCACGGTGCGCTATTTCGCCGCCGCACGGGCCGCTGCGGGAATCGAGACCGAAACGTTGTCGGTTCCGGCCGGGACCACCATCAACGACGTGGTCGGCGAGCTGGCCGGGCGCGGGGCCGAGTTGGCAAAAGTCCTCGCACGCTGCTCGTATCTGCGCGACGGCGTCGCGGTGCGGGATAGGTCGGTGGCGCTCCAAACGCCCGCGACCGTCGATGTCTTACCCCCGTTCGCCGGGGGATAGTCGTGATTTGCATCACATAACGAAATGGTCACGGGTCGGCCACCTGCGGTTTGAGTGCTGAAAACACCTGCGGAAACGCCCGGATTCCCTGCACCTTTAATGTCCTCTCATAGTTCTTAAGCATGGGAAACGCCGAAGACGCGCCGAGATGACGCCCCGTGGGAGAACGGTTACCGTCATGCCAAGCCGTTCGACCCACATTGATCGGCCCGCCTCGCCTGATTGCGCCGAGCTCCATCCATCGGGCGAGGACACCCACGAACCACTGGATGGAGACGGGGGACCCACCGGTCCGCCGACAAGCAGACCAGGAACGCCGGTATCGGTTCCTTGGGGTGAAGTCTGAAGCGCTCGACACACCGTCGAACGACGAAGACCGGGCAACCTCTCCTGCCCGAACCCGACAGCTGACCTCGCAGGCGCTGACGAGAGGAACTTCAGAGTTTTATGAGTGGTCGGCACCGTAAGCCCACAACTTCTTCAGTAAGCGTCGCCAAGATCGCCTTCACCGGCGCGGTCATCGGCGGCGGCAGCCTCGCCCTGGCCGGTCAGGCCGGCGCCGCGACCGATGGCGAATGGGACACCGTCGCCAGCTGCGAGTCGGGCGGCAACTGGGCCATCAACACCGGCAACGGCTACCACGGCGGCCTGCAGTTCTCGCCGAGCACCTGGTCGGGTCACGGCGGCGGCGAGTTCGCCCCGTCCGCCTACCTGGCCACCAAGGAAGAACAGATCGCTGTCGCCGAGCGCGTGCTCGCCAGCCAGGGCAAGGGCGCATGGCCCACCTGTGGTCGCGGCCTCTCCGGCGCCACCCCACGCAATGTGGTCGCCGAGCCCGCACCGCAGCCGCTCGACAATCCGCTGATCAACGGCGAGCTTCCGCCGCCGCCCCCGCCGGCCCCGATCGATGCGCTCGCCGCACCGGCCCCGCTGCCGCCCGCACCGGTCGACGCGCCGCCGCCGGCCCCCGAGTTCGTTGCGGTGGCGCTGGACGCTCCGCTGCCGCCGGCTCCGCCCGTCGAGGCACCGCTCCCCCCGGCACCGGCCCCCGAGTTCGTTCCGGTGGCGCTGGACGCCCCGCTGCCGCCGGCTCCGCCCGTCGAGGCACCGCTCCCGCCCGCGCCCGTCGAGACCATCGCGTCGCTGACCCACGATCAGCTGGCCGCCCTGCCGGCCATCCAGATTGCCGACTGGGACGTCGCCCCCGCCCCCGAGGGGCAGCCGCAGCTGTGGTCCCTGGAGGCCCCGCTGCCCCTGGAGCCGGTCCTGCCGGTCCCCCCGGCGCCTGCACCGGCACCCGCCCCCGACGTGGTGGCAGCGCCGGCAGCGGTCGATCCGCTGGCCCCGGTCCCCGCCGAGGGCGTCCCGCACCTGATCAGCCCGGAGAACCTGCCCCCGGGAGCGACGCTCGACCCGAACGTGCTGCCCAATGAGAGCCCGAACGTCAGCTACCTGCGCCAGATCTGGAATGCCGTGCAGGATCAGCAGATCAGCGGCCGCGACGCACTCATCGCCGTCACCACGCAGCGCTCGCTGACCGGTACCGCGCCGACGGCGCCCCCCGGCGCGGTCATCGCGCCCCCCGGTGCCGCACCCGCTCCGGGTGCGCCGCTGCCGCCGCCGCCCGTCCCGGGAGCCCCGGTTCTGCCGCCCGCACCGCTGCCGGCCCCGTAAAACTGCATACGCCGAAACCGCGTTCCGGAAGTCAGAGTCCGAGTAAGGACCTTCTGGAATGCGGTTTCGGCGTTTTCTGGGCTAGGCCGAGTTGACCCATTCGTCGGACCCGTCACCGAAGTGCTGGTGCTTCCACACCGGCAGCCGGTCCTTGACGGTGTCGACGAGCCGCGCGCAGGTCTGGAAGGCCGCCCGGCGATGGTCGGCCGCCACCGCGACGACGAGGGCGGCATCGCCGATGCGCAGATCCCCGATGCGGTGGCTGACGGCGACGGCCCGCACACCCTGACTGTCGCGGGCCACCTCGTGGACCACCTCGGTGAGTGTCTGCAGCGCCGACGGGTGCGCCGAATACTCCAGCCGGGTCACCGCGCGTCCACCGTCGTGGTCACGGACAACCCCGGAGAATCCCACCACGGCACCGGCCGCGGCGTGGGCCACCAGGTCCTCGTGTTCGGACAGCGAGATCGGCTCCTCGCAGAGCCCGACCCGCAGCACTTCAGCGCTCATGATCGCCCCCGGCGAGTTGGTCCACGGCATGGTCGAGAACGTCATCCAGCACGCCGAGGCCGTCCTTCACTCCGCCGGTCGATCCCGGCAGATTGACGACCAGCGTGCCGCCGCGCACCCCGCACACCCCGCGGGACAGCACCGAGGTCGGCACACGCGGCAACCCGGAGCGCCGGATGGCGTCGGCCAACCCGGGGATCTGGTAATCGACGAGCGCCGCGGTGGCCTCGGCGGTGCGATCGGTGGGGGAAATCCCGGTGCCGCCGGAGGTGATGATGACGTCCACCTGCGCGTCGAAAGCCATCTGCAGCGCCTCGCCGACCGCGCCGCCGTCGGCGACCACCACCGGCGCGGGCACGTCGTAGCCGCGACCGGTCAGCCACTCGACGATCACGGGGCCGGTACGGTCCGCGTAGACCCCCGCGGCGGCACGGGTGGAGGCGATGATCACCCGGGCGGTCCTCATGGCTGCCAGGTGCCGGTCTTGCCGCCTTCTTTGCGCACCACGTGCACACCCTCGATCCGGGCTCCCGGATCGACGGCCTTGATCATGTCGTAGACGGTCAGCGCCGCCACGCTGACGGCGGTCAGCGCCTCCATCTCGACGCCGGTGCGGTCGGTGGTGCGCACCGTGGCGGTGATGATGACTTCGGTTGTGCCGATCTCGAATTCGACGTCCACCCCGGTCAATGCCAGCTGGTGGCACAGCGGGATAAGATCGCTGGTGCGTTTGGCCGCCATGATCCCGGCGACCCGGGCGGTGGGCAGTGCGTCACCCTTGGGCAGCCCGCCACCGGCGATCAGTGCGATGACGTCGCCTCGGGTGTGCACCGCACCCCGGGCGACGGCCGTGCGCTTGGTCGCGGTCTTGGCCGAGACGTCGACCATGTGGGCCGCGCCCGATTCATCGAGGTGCGAGAGCCCGCTCACCGATTACTTGTTGACGACGGTGACCGGGTGGATGTAGGGCAGTTCCTCGGCGGGCAACGGAAAAGTCACGTCACCGAACGGGGACAACGAGCCGGTGCGATCGCTGACGAGCTCGCTCACCGCGTGATCGCCCTCGGCCACCTCGGGCCAGCCATTATCGACGTACTGCTTCTTGTCTGCCACAGCCTCATTGTGGCAGGTACCGCGAGCGGTGGCGAGAGCGGGACACTGGCTTAGGCTGGTCAGCAATGACCAAAGTAGCGGGGGCCGGCGTGCCGCTCGGCGTCTGGCTGGCCGACCTGCCGGACGAGAGCCTGGTCCGGCTGCTCGAATCCCGGCCCGACCTCACCCAGCCGCCGCCCGGCACCATTGCCGCACTGGCGGCCCGGGCCCAGGCCCGCCAGTCGGTCAAGGCCGCCACCGATGCCCTGGACTTCCTGCATCTGGCGGTGTTGGACACGCTGCTCGTGTTGCATGCCGATACGGCGCCGGTACCGCGGGACATGCTGGTGGAGTACATCGGCGACCGCGCCGACAGCGCCCAGCTCAAGGAGTCGCTCGACGCGCTGACCGAACGCGCCCTGGTCTGGGGTGAGGACGTGCTGCGGGTGGTGGCCGAGACGGCGGCCGGGCTGCCGTGGTACCCGGGACAGGCTCTCCCGGACGTGCCCGATCTGCCCGCCGAACAGATCCCGGCCCTGCTCGAGGGCCTCGACGAGCCGTCCCGTGAGCTGCTGACCCGGCTGGTCGAAGGGTCACCGGTGGGACGCACCCGCGATGCGCTGCCGGGCACACCCGCGGATCGCCCGGTGCAGCGGCTGCTGGCCGCCGGGCTGCTGCACCACGTCGGCAGCGACAGCGGGGACACCGTGATCCTGCCGCGCGTCGTCGCCCAGGTGATGCGCGGCGATCTGCCAGGGCCGACCGGCCTGCGGGCACCGGACCCCACCCGGCACACCACGACGCAGGCCGATGCGGACTCGGTGGCCGCCGGCGCCGCGATCGACCTGCTCCGCGAGTTCGACCTGCTGATCCAGACGCTGTCGTCGACGCCGGTGCCCGAACTGCGCAGCGGCGGTCTCGGGGTCCGCGAGGTCAAGAAGCTCACCAAGCTGACCGGCATCGACGAGCAGCGGCTCGGTCTGATCCTGGAGGTGGCCGCGGCGGCGGGGCTGATCGCACCGGGCACCCCGGATCCCGAGCCTGCCGACGGGAACGCCCCGTACTGGGCTCCGACGGTCGCCGCGGACCGGTTCATCGAGATCTCGACCGCGGCGCGCTGGCAACTGGTCGCCTGGACCTGGCTGAACCTGCCCGCCCGGCCGAGTCTGGTGGGCAGCCGCGGGCCCGACGGCAAGCCGTTCGGTGTGCTCTCGGATGCGCTGTATTCGACGGCCGCCCCGCTGGACCGGCGGCTGCTGCTGACGGTGCTCAACGATCTGCCCGCCGGAGCGGGCGTGGACCCCGAATCGGCGGCACAGGCGATGGTGTGGCAGCGTCCGCGCTGGGCCGCCCGGCTGCAGCTCGACCCGGTCACCAATCTGCTGCGTGAGGCCCATGCGGTGGGGTTGGTCGGGCGCGGCGCGATCGCCGGCCCGGCCCGGCTGCTACTGGCCCAGCGCGGCGAGGACGACGCCGAGCCCGTGATCAACGCGATGGCCAAGGTGCTGCCCGCGCCGCTGGACCATTTCCTGCTGCAGGCCGATCTCACCGTGGTGGTGCCCGGTCCGCTGCTGCGCGAACTCGCCGAACAGCTGGACGCGGTAGCCACCGTGGAGTCGGCGGGCGCCGCGATGGTCTACCGGATCAGCGAACCGTCCATCCGCCGGGCGCTCGACGCCGGGCACACCGCGGGTGGGCTGCACGCGTTCTTCGAGAAGCACTCGAAAACACCTGTGCCACAAGGCTTGACCTATCTGATCGATGATGTCGCACGCCGACACGGGCAGCTGCGGGTCGGCATGGCGGCCTCGTTCGTGCGCTGTGAGGATCCCGCGTTGCTGGCCCAGGCGGTGTCCACACCGGCCGCCGAGCCGCTGGAATTGCGCATCCTGGCGCCCACCGTCGCGGTGTCCCAGGCCTCAATCGGCGATGTGCTGGCGGCGCTGCGGGCCGGCGGCTTCGTGCCCGCGGCCGAGGACTCCACCGGTGCCGTCGTGGATATCCGGGCCCGGGGGGCCAGGGTGCCGGCACCGGCGCGGCGCCGGGTGTTCCGGCCGCTGACCGCTCCCCCGCCCCAGACCCTGGGCGCCATCGTCGCGGTGATGCGCAGCGTGGCGGCCGCACCCAGGTCCGGGGAGCGACTGGACCCGGCGGTGCTCATTGCCCTGCTGCAGCAGGCCGCGCTGGAGCAGACCTCGGTGGTGATGGGTTACGTGGACCCGGCTGGCGTGGCCACCCAGCGGGTGGTGGCGCCGATCAACATCCGCGGGGGCCAGCTGACGGCCTTCGACCCGGCTTCGGGGCGGGTGCGCGAGTTCGCCATCCACCGCGTGACGTCCGTGGTGTCGGCCGACCCTGGATAATGGACGGAATGACCTTCAGAGCGCGTCACGCGCCGCAGAATCGGGGGGATCGCGCATGACTGACGGCCCCCTGATCGTGCAGTCCGACAAGACCGTGCTGCTCGAAGTCGACCATGAACTCGCCGGCGCGGCGCGGGCGGCGATCGCCCCGTTCGCCGAGCTGGAGCGCGCACCCGAACACATCCACACCTACCGCATCACTCCGCTGGCGCTCTGGAATGCCCGCGCCGCGGGCCATGACGCCGAGCAGGTGGTGGATGCCCTGGTCAGCTTCTCCCGGTATGCAGTACCCCAGCCGTTGCTGGTCGACATCGTCGACACCATGGCGCGCTACGGCAGGCTGCAGCTGATCAAGAGCCCGGTGCACGGCCTGGTGCTGGTGAGCCTCGACCGCGCGGTGCTCGAGGAGGTGCTGCGCAACAAGAAGATCGCCCCGATGCTGGGTGCCCGCATCGACGACGACATGGTGATCGTGCACGCCAGCGAGCGGGGCCGCGTCAAACAGATGCTGCTGAAGATCGGCTGGCCCGCCGAAGACCTGGCCGGCTACGTCAACGGCGAAGCGCACCCGATCACCCTCGCCCAGGACGGCTGGGAGCTGCGCGACTACCAGGAGATGGCCGCCGAGTCATTCTGGGCCGGCGGTTCCGGTGTCGTGGTGCTGCCCTGCGGTGCGGGCAAGACGCTGGTCGGCGCGGCCGCGATGGCCAAGGCCGGTGCCACCACGCTGATCCTGGTCACCAACACCGTCGCCGGCCGGCAGTGGAAGCGCGAGTTGATCGCGCGCACCTCGCTGACCGAGGAGGAGATCGGCGAGTACTCCGGCGAGCGCAAGGAGATCCGGCCGGTCACCATCGCGACCTATCAGGTGATCACCCGGCGCACCAAGGGCGAGTACAAGCATCTGGAGCTGTTCGACAGCCGCGACTGGGGTCTTATCATCTACGACGAGGTGCACCTGCTGCCCGCGCCGGTGTTCCGGATGACCGCTGACCTGCAGTCGCGACGCCGCCTCGGGTTGACCGCCACGCTGATCCGCGAAGACGGCCGCGAGGGCGACGTGTTCTCCCTCATCGGCCCGAAGCGCTACGACGCGCCCTGGAAGGACATCGAGGCACAGGGCTGGATCGCGCCGGCCGAGTGCATCGAGGTGCGGGTGACGATGACCGACAACGAGCGGATGCTCTACGCGGTGGCCGAGCCGGAGGAACGCTACAAGTTGTGTTCCACCGCGCACTCCAAGATCGCGGTGGTCAAGTCGATCCTGGAGCGGCATCCGAAGGAGCCGACACTGGTGATCGGCGCCTATCTCGATCAGCTCGACGAGCTCGGCCAGGAGTTGGATGCCCCGGTGATCCAGGGGTCGACCAAGAACGCCGAGCGCGAGGCGCTGTTCGACCAGTTCCGCCGCGGCGAGATCCGCACCCTGGTGGTGTCCAAGGTGGCGAACTTCTCCATCGACCTCCCGGAAGCCTCTGTGGCCGTTCAGGTTTCGGGAACCTTCGGATCACGCCAAGAAGAGGCGCAACGGCTGGGACGGCTGCTACGACCGAAGGCCGACGGCGGCGGTGCGGTGTTCTACTCGGTGGTCTCCCGCGACAGCCTGGACGCCGAGTACGCCGCGCACCGCCAGCGCTTCCTCGCCGAGCAGGGGTACGGCTACATCATCAAAGACGCCGACGACCTGCTGGGCCCGGCGATCTGACCGTCGGGCAGTCAGGTTTCCACCCGCGGCGACCATGTCTGGCTGTCGATGAAGAAGCGGACGGCGTAGTCGGTCCGGCGTTTTAGACTTGGTTCGACCCCCGGCAAGGAGTTCAACCGTGACAAACGACCATGGCGGCTACTACCCGCCGCCAGGTGGACAGCCCTGGGGTGGCTCACAAGGACCACCCCCCGGATATCCGAACTATCCCGGCCCCCTGCAGCAGCCACCGTCCACAGGCAAGAACCGGTGGCCGTGGCTCCTCGGAATCGGCGCTGCCGTGGTTGTTCTCGTTGTGGTGGTGGCCGTCGGGCTGGTGGTGGTCACGTCCGGCGGCGATGACGATCGCTACGATTCACACCGCACCGTGGTGACCTATGAGGTGACCGGCGCGGCCGATTCGGTGGAACTCGTCTACCAGGGAGCCGAAGGTGAGGTCCATGCCGAAGCGGTCCCTCTACCCTGGGGCGATACTGTGACGCTCGAGGGTGCGGACGCGTTCTTCGAGGTCTCTGCACAAACGACAGACGGGTCGGATCAGGAACTTGCGTGCCGAGTGATCACTTATGGGACAACCCTTGTCGAGGATAGGACTGTCGGCGGTTTCGTAAGCTGTGACGGCCGCGTCAACCAGCAGTGATCCATACCGACACCTCAGCTCGTGTCCTCGCCATACCTGGCCGCGAAAACCTCGGCCATATTCTCGGCGGCCCGCTCCGGTGACGGGAGCTGGATGGCGGTGCTCAAAATGGAACTCCACTCCGAGCGGTCATGTCCCATCCTGGCCAGCCCCTCGAGGAGAAAGGCATGCATCACGGATCGCGCCTTCATCTGCGCCAGTTCGGCGAGCACCCGAATCTCTTCCGCCAGTTCACGTTCGGTCATCTTCACCACACTCGGATCCAGGTCCACGCGTTGTACCGGTCCGGTGAGGTATACCGTGACCGATACGGTCCCAGCCGGATTCGTGACGGTGAAAACCGGCACCTCTGAGTCATCATCCTCATCCGGCCCTGGTTGCGAGGTGTCTGGCAACTCCACATTCTCGTGGGCAGGGGTGCCCGAAAAATCCAGGGCGGCCAGTTCGCCGCCCTGCTGTACTGTTTCGTAGCCGTCTTCGGCATCGTCGTCCCACGCCCCGCCACTCACTGACGGGCCGCCGTCACCTCAGCCACCGGGCTGCATCTGTTGATCGACGTTGCGCTTTTCCTGCGCATCCCTGGCGTCGTACTTTTCAGCGGCGTGCTCCAGCTTGACGGCGAGATCCTCTGACTGTGCCTGCACCATGTTAGTTGCCCGTTTGCGCTCATCCTCCGCGCGTTTGAGCGCCTTGGCGGTGTCATCGCACACGGTGCCATGTGTCGTTTCAACACGCGTGTTGACATCCACGGCCTTCAGGCGCGCGTCTCGTACCGCACGCGCAGCCTGGCTTTGCTGATCGGCGAGCACGCGGATATGCCCCGCGGTGATCTCTAGTGGGCTCAAGGGTGCGCTCATCGTCATCTCCCTGCCGGTGGATCGTAATCATTGGCGGAATCCGAGATCGTGACGCCGTCGGCGAGCCTCTTGTACTCGTCACCGACCTTGGCGACCGACCGGGCGATCGCATCGGCCTCGTCCTGCATACTTTCGTAGTCCGGAATGGCCTGGGCCAGCGTGGTGGCCACCATGGCCACCTCCATCGCGTACTGCGCCGCCTTGCCGTAGGCCCCCATTCGTCCGACGTACTGGGTGAGATTTCCGAAGTCGGCCAGATCGTTGTGGTGGATCTCCAGAGATCTGCGTATCGGTGGGAGCAGGTCCGCCTCGTTGCTGATCAACCGGTGGATCTCCCGGTCGAGATCGGCGAGCGTCACCACGCGATTGTGCTGCTCCCGGTTCCGCTCCGAGTAGCGGTCGGCCGCGGTCCCCCCGGACCATTGGTCACTGGGATACGCGCCGGCCAGCGGGAGCTCCGCGGCATCGAAAGCTTCGGCGGATTGCGTGAATTCGTCGGCATGGTCGGGGTCGCCCTCCCCGCAGGACTTCAGCATCCGATCGATCTGCTTCTGTCCCTCTTGCAGCACGACGGTCGGGGCGATGATGAGCTTCCCGGCCCGGTGCTCGATCGTTCTTGCCGTCTCACCGAGGGTGGGCATGCCCAGTTTCTCCGCGGTTTCGGCGACCCATTCGGCGGCTTTCTTGGCCTTTTCCGCCACTTCGGACACACCGTCGACGACGTCGTCGACAAAACCCCAGAACCCCACGCTGCCATCACCTCCGCCGGAATCGAGGCTAACACCGCCCTCCCAGGCGCAGACGCACCAAATTTCGGGTTGAGGCCGTCAGGCTTCCAGCGCGCCGGCGGCCACCGCGGCGGCGTTGATCCGGGTCAGCACGGAGTGCAGGTGTTCGAGCTCGGACAGGTCGACGCCCAGTCGGGCCACCACGGCCGGCGGGATGTCCAGCGCCTTGCGCCGCAGGGCCGCACCGCCTGCGGTCAGCGAGATCAGGGTGGTGCGCTCGTCGGCCGCGCTGCGGGTCCGGGTGATCAGCCCGAGGGTCTCCAGCCGCTTGAGCATGGGGCTCGTAGTGGCCGGATCCAACTGCAGCAGCGCCGCGATCTGCTTGACGGACAAGGGTTCTCCGCCCGCCTTCGCGTTGTCCCAGAGCGCCAGCATCACCAGGTACTGCGGATGGGTGAGACCGAGCGGTTCGAGCAACGGCCGATACACGGCGAGGACCGCGCGGTTGGTCACCGCCAGCGCGAAGCACACCTGACGTTCCAGGGCGAGCGGATCAACATCGTGGGAGACGGTGGTCATGCTCACAGCGTACTATCCGATTAGTCCGCTAATGCTTAGGGTACTATCTAATCATGGCCGAGACTCAGACTCCCACCTTCCTCCAGCGGGTTCTGTACGCGTACGGGCGGCGGCTGCCCGATTCCATGCGGGACTGGGTCGCCGCCGATCTCTCCGGCCCCGGCGCGATCCGACGTCACATGATTCGCTATGCGATCCCACCGGCGCTGATCCTCGGCCCGCTGTGGTTGCTGCCGGCCTCGCTGTATGTGCACCTGGAGATGACGGTGCCGATCTACTTCTGGGCCCTGGTGATGGGCTTTGTGCTGAACAAGGTGTGGCGCCGCCACCGGTTGGCCCAGCACGGTCTGGACCCGAACCTGGTGGACGCCATCAACCGCGAGAAGAACGCTCGCATCCACGACGACTACGCCCGCCGCTACGGCGCTCGCCCGGAGGAAGCGCGCTGGCAGTCGAACTCCAGCCCGTTCTAAACGTGCGGCCCCACCGGTTTGGCCACGGTCAACAGGATCACCGCATCCTCGATCGCGGTCAGGCCGTGCCGAGTCCGGGGTATCACCAGATGATCACCCGCCGAGCCGTCCCAGCCCACCGCCCCGGTCGTCAGCCGCACCCTCCCGCGTAGCACCTGCAGGGTCGCCTCACCGGGACTCTCGTGATCGTCGAGACCGTGTCCAGCGGTCAACGCCATCAGAGTCTGCCGCAGACTGTGCTCATGGCCGCCGTACACCGTGTGAGCGCTGCGACCGCTGGTGGCGGCTCGGGCCGTTTCCAGATGCTCACGTGCCAGGGCGTCGAGCGAGATCTTCTCCATGACCTCAACTATCGCACCTGAGACAAGGCCGCCTTCGCATGTTGCGCCAAGTCGTCGGCAAGGACCTCGACGGCTCCGCTCAACACGCCGTCGACCGCCCGTCGAGCCACCAACTCGGGATCCGTCTTCTGTTCTGCCGGAATGTAACTGACCATGTCAGTGTCCATGTAGCCGACGTGCAGCGCGGTCACATCGATCCCGCGCGGCGCCAGTTCGTCGCGGACGGCGTCGGTGAGCGCCCAGGCCGCCGCCTTCGCCGCGGCATAGGCACCCGAGGTGGCCGGGTGCATCCAGGACAACACGGACAGCACGTTGAGAATCGCGCCACCGCCGTTACGTTCGAGGACGGGTGCGAATCCGCGGATGACGTTCAGGGTGCCGAAGTAGTGGGTGTCCATCTCGGCACGGATGTCCGCGATCGACCCGGTCAACAACCCGGCGCGGGTGGAGATACCGGCGTTGTTCACCAGCACCGTGACATCGGCGGCGACCTCGGCGGCCCGACGTACCGAATCCGGGTCGGTGATATCGAGTTGCACCGGGATGACACCTTCGACGTCGACGCTCTCGGGGCGCCGGGCGCCCGCGTAGACCTTGGCGCCGCGCGCGACGAACTCTTCGGCGATCTTGCGGCCCAGCCCGCGGTTGGCGCCGGTGACCAGGACGGTGATGTTCATGTTCACGATGTTCTCGTTCATGGTGCGCTCCTGTCGTGTCTGCTCGGAATCAACAGGTTTCGTCTGCGCGACCATCCCGCGTGCTGGTAGTTTGCGACTCCCAGCCGGGAGCATTGGCGTCGTGCTGTGCGTGCCGCCGAGATTTCACTGGCCGCCGTGGTGTGCACGGCGATATGGGTCATCGGCAGGAAGCCACACACCGGCGGCGCCGACGCCCAGATCGCCGACGTCGCGGGAGAAGGCGTCGACGACTGCGAGCACGGACTCCCGGTCCTCACCCCGCCGCCACACCAGTGACCATGTCCACAGCGGCACCGGGTCGGTCACCGGGCGGCGTACCAAATCACTGGACTCGGAGTCGTTCTGGCCCTTCGGGTTGTTGAGCACCGAGCGTCCCAGTCGGCGCACGTGCTCGAAGAAGGTCGGTCCGGTCACCCCGCCGTCATCGGTGCGCATCACACGCGCTCCGGTATCGGCCGCGAACTGCTCGGCGTAGCGGTTCCACGACGACCAGCTCGCGGTATCGGTATCGACGAGCACCACGGTGTCCTTCGCTCGTACCGGCGCATTGTCGGTGCCCGGACACAGCGCGTAGAGCCGGTCCACCCCGACCAGGCGGGCATGCAGGTCCAGGGCTTGCAGGTCCGCGCCCTGCACCCAGCAGATGGCCAGGTCCAAGGTCCCGTCAGCGACACGGGCAGCCTGTGCATGCGAGGGCATCACCCAGGTGTCGACCCGCAAGGTGGCCACCCCGGCGGCCCGCTCGGACCAGTCGACCGGACACCAGTTGACGCAACCGATGCGCACCGGGTCGTCGGTTCCCAAATTCAATGCGCGCCTGCGAAGCTCGTCGGACTGCCGCACCAGCGAGCGGGCATCGGGCAGCAGCGCGGTACCCGCCGGGGTGAGCGCCACCGAGCGGCGGTCGCGGTCGAACAGCTGGACCTTCAGATCGCGTTCCAACGCCTTGATCTGCTGGGACAGCGAGGGTCCCGCGATGTGCAGCCGCTCGGCTGCCCGGCCGAAGTTCAACTCCTCGGCGACGGTGACGAAGTACCGCAGCTGCCGCAGTTCCACCCGGGGAAGCCTAATAGGCGCGCGCTAACACCAGCGAGTTTTCCGGTCCTATCGGCCAGGCATGGCCGGCGCTTTGAATGCGGTTGAGGCGAACAGATCACTTCACCGGAAAGGCTCACGCTCATGAACACCACCACCCGCGTCGCGATCATCACCGGCGCATCCCAGGGCATTGGCGCGGCACTGGTCGAGGGCTACCGCAAACTCGGCTACGCCGTCGTCGCCAACTCACGCACCATCGAGGCCGGCGATGACCCGATGGTGCTCGCCGTACCCGGCGATATCGGCGAGCCCGGTGTCGGCCAACGCATCATCGATGCCGCACTGGAGCACTTCGGTCGCGTCGACACCGTCGTCAACAACGCCGGCATCTTCATCGCCAAGCCGTTCACCGAGTACACCGACGCCGACTACGACGCCATCACCGGGGTGAACCTCCGCGGCTTCTTCGAGGTGTCCCGCGCCGCGGTGGCCGCCATGGAGGACCACGGCGGACACCTGGTGAACATCTCGACCAGTCTGGTCGATCAGGCCACCACGGCGGCGCCGTCGGTGCTCGCGTCCCTGACCAAAGGCGGCCTCAACGCGGCCACCAGATCGCTGGCCGTGGAGTACGCCACCCGCGGTATCCGGGTCAACGCGGTCGCCCTGGGGATCATCCGCACCCCCATGCATTCCGACGACGAGTACGCGGGTCTGGCCCAGCTGAACCCGCAGAAGCGCATCGGTGAGCAGTCCGATGTGGTGGACGCTGTGCTCTACCTGGAACACGCCGGTTTCGTCACCGGCGAGATCCTGCACGTCGACGGCGGCCAGGCGGCGGGGCACTGATCATGAGCGCCCACGAAGTTCTGCAGGAAGTCCTGGACGTCTGGCAGGCGGGTATCGACGCCCACGAGCCGGACAGCGTCGCGCGGGTGTTCGCCGAGGACGCCATCTTTCAGGGCCTGCGGCCCTACACCCTGGGCCGTGACGGAGTCCGCGCCTACTACGCATCCCAGCCCGCCGGGCTGACCGTGCGCTACCGCATCCTGGAGACCCGCACGCCCGCCGACGGGGTGGTGCTCGGCTACACACAGGCCGATTTCACCTTCGCCGACGGCGCCACCATGTCCCTGAACCTCAGCGTGCTCGTCACCCGCACGCCGCAGGGCTGGCAGATCGCGCACTACCAGGTGAGCGCGATACCGATCAGCTGAGTGCAGGGATGACCTCACGCTCGAACAACTCGATACCGGAGCGGTCGTACGCGGCCTCGGGGAAGTACACGATGGCGTACTCGCATCCGAGGTCGCGTAGCCGGGTCAGGCGTTCGATGACCTGTTCGGGGGTACCGGTTGCGGAGTCCGGTGAGGCGACGTTGGACAGCATGGCGTCGACGGCATCCGCGCCGGCCTTGGGGACCTGCCGATCGCGGATGGCCTTGAGGCGGTCGGTGACCTCGGACTCCGAACTCGCGATGACCGAGTTGACATTGGCCGAGCGCACGATCGCGTCGTAATCGGTGCCGACCTCGCCGCAGTGGGCGGCCAGGATCTGCGATTTGCGCTCGAACTCCGCCGGCACGCTGCTGAAGTTGGTGTACTGCGCGTACTTGGCGGCGATGCGCAGCGTGACCTTCTCGCCACCGCCGGCGATCCACAGTGGCAGGCCGCCCTGCTGCGGCGGCGTGGGCGCCACGATCGCGTCGTGCACCTGGTAGTACTTCCCGTCGAAGGTGACCCGGCCGTGCCGCCAGGCGTCCCGCATGATCTGCACACCCTCGTCCAGGCGGCCCAGCCGCTCCCCCGCGGACGGGAAGCCGTACCCGTACGCGCGCCATTCGTGCTCGTACCAACCGCCCCCGATACCCATCTGGGTGCGGCCTGCCGCGATGACGTCGACGGTGGCTGCGACTTTTGCCAGGTAAGCCGGATTCCGGTAGCTCATGGCGGTGCACATCTGGCCGAGTTTCAACCGTTCGGTGCTGGCCGCGAAGGCCGACATCAGGGTCCAGGCCTCATGGGTGGCCTCATCCGTGGGCACCGGGACGGTGTGGAAGTGGTCGTACACCCACACCGAGTCCCACGTGCTGTTATCGGCATACGTGGCCAGGTCTCGCATCACTGACCAGTGCTTATCGGTGGGGATGTCGACGAGGTCGAGACGCCAACCTTGCGGGATGAACAGTCCGAAGCGCATACCTCAAACTCTAGGCCTGCCCACGGCATTCTTAAATCGTCTACACTTGCGAGAAATCATTCGCTGGATCAACGCTGAGGACTGGTCATGACCGCCATCAAACGTCGCTTCGCGGCCGCTTCGCTGGCCGCGCTGATGCCGCTGGCTGCCATCTCGATCGCCACCGCGGCGCCGAGCGGGGCAGAGACCGCCTGCGGTGCCGGCCAGTCCGAGTTCAACGGCAGCTGCGTGGACAACTGCAACAAGTCGCAGGTCCGCAATTCCGACACCGGCAAGTGCCAGTCGCTGCTCTCGGCCGCGCTCCAGAAGGCCGAGACTCCGGCGGTCGCCAAGTTGACCCCCGAGCAGATGGGTGGCGCCTGGCAGCTGGCACAGCAGGCGGGGGCGATCCCCGAGGGGACCCGGGTGTGGAACTCGGTCGTCGGCACGGTCGACACCGTGGTCGGCTGGCCGGTGCTGGCCACCTCCGCCGCCGCCGACACCGCCGCCACTCTCGCCTTCCTCGGGTTGGTACCCGGCAGCGTGGGGGGCACCGGCCTTCGTAGTGCCGCCAGCGCTACCGGCGCCACGTTCTCGGCCGCCAACGACATCGCCCAGGTCGCCCGGGCGCTGCCCTCACCGAAGGTCGGCCTGCCCAAGATCGGCGTTCCGCCGCATCCCAAGCTCGGCTTCCCGCCGCATCCGAAGATCGGCATGCCGCGGATCGGGATGCCCAAGCTGGGTGGCACCGGGATCTGCGGCCCCAAGCTGCTGTTCTTCACCCCCTGCCTCTGAGCCATGGCGCTCTCTCGGGAAGAACGTGAACAGTTTCTTGCTGAGCCCCATATCGCCGCGCTGTCGGTGAACGCCGGCGGCGGGCGCGGCCCGTTGACGGTGCCGATCTGGTATCAGTACACCCCTGGTGGCCAGCCCTGGTTCATCACCGGCGCGGGGTCGCGTAAGCACCGCCTCATCGAGACCGCCGGCTATCTGTCACTGATGGTCGAACGCATCGAGCCCACCGTGCGGTATGTCGCCGTCGACGGTGCGGTCGACAGGATCGAGGACGGCACCGACGACCAGCTCGTCGAGGTGACCAAGCGCTACCTGCCGCCGGAGGCCGTGGAGCCGTATCTCGAGATGGCGCGGCGGGAGCACGGACCGAGTGTCGCGGTGTACATGAAGCCTCAGCACTGGCTTTCCGCCGATCTGGGCGGCTTCTAATCCAGCCCGAGGGCTGCCAGCGCCCCGGCCACCCCGGCAGCACGCAGCGCCTCGGCCGGCGCATCGGGAAATTGCAGACAGCAGTCCTGTAAGCCGCCGAGCGCGATGACAGCTCGCACGGCCTGTTCCAGGGTCTGATCCGGCCCGTAGATCACCCGGCTCAGCCTTTCCCGCCACGCCAGCATGCTGTCGACCAATCCGAGATTGGCGATCGTGCTCAGCTCGGACACCACGGTCACCAAGTCGGCACGGTGGGCGTAGAAGTAGTCGAAGTACCCCTCGAGAAGTCGGGTCGGTGTGAGACCCACGGCCTGCTCACACTCCAGGACGAACTGTTCGCCGCCGTCGATCAGGGGCGCGACGATGCTGCGCACCAGGTCGTCCCGCGAGGTGAAGTGGTAATACAGCGCGGGCTTGGTGATACCGAGTCGCGCCGCAATATCCTGCAGGCTGGTGCGCTGGACACCCTTCTCGGCGAACAGTTCGCGGGCCACTTCCTGGATCCGCTGGCGGGTGTCCGACCGTGCAGCGCTCACGTACCCACCCTAAATGACCGATCGATAAGTAAGCTTGCCGACATACACTTACCGACCGTTAAGTAAGGAGAGGTCATGAAGGTTCTCATCCAGGGGGCGAGCATCGCCGGGCCGGTCGCCGCCTACTGGCTGCACCGCCGCGGTTTCGATGTCACCGTGGTCGAACGGGCGCCGCAGCTCCGCAAGACCGGCGGGCACGCCATCGACCTGTTCGGTCCGGCCATGGACATCGCCGAGAGTATGGGGATACTCGATCAGGTGATGGCCCACGCCACCGGCACCAAGACCATCACCTTCCACCGCCCGGGTGCGCGCCGACCCACGCATATCGACTACCGCAAGCTGTCATCCGCACTGTCGGACCGTCACGTGGAGATCATGCGTGACGACCTCAGCCAGATCTTCTACGACGCGGGCAAGGACGCTGTCGAATATCTCTTCGACGATCACCTCACCGACATCGGCGAGGACGGCGCGGTCACCTTCGCGCACCACGCGTCACAGCGGTTCGATCTGGTGATCGGCGCGGACGGATTGCACTCCGGGGTACGGCAGCTGGCGTTCGGCGACGACAGCGGAAACCAGGAGTTCCTCGGGGCCTACCTCTGCGTGCTGTCGGTTCCGAAATCGCTTGCCGTCGACGGCGAAATGATCGGTTTCGTCGACGTGGACCGCACGGCGATGATCTACACCGCCGATCACCTCGTTGATGCTCGAGCGGTCTTCATCTTCCGGCCCGTCAAGGACTTCCGCTATGACCACCGCGACAGCGCCGGCCAGCAGCGCCAGCTGTGTGACCGGTTCGCCGGGATGAGCGCCGAGGTGGATCGCTGGCTGGACGAACTCGGGCGCACCCCGGCGTTCTACTTCGACGCCGTCACCCAGCTGCAGTTGACCAGCTGGTCCCGCGGCCGGGTAGCGCTGGTGGGCGACGCCGGATACTGTCCGGGCCCCGCGGTCGGCGGCAGCACCAGCCTCGCGGTGATCGGGGCCTACGTGCTGGCCGGCGAACTGCACCGGGCCAGTGGTGACCCGACCGTCGGCTTCGACGCCTACGAGCGGGTCATGCATGAGCCGGTGATCGGTGCCCGCGCCCTGGCCAAGAGCGTGGCAAGGAGCATTCTTCCGTCCTCGCGGCTCGGGGTGCGGGCATTGATCCCTGCAGGACAACTGATCTCGGTGTTGCCGACGCCACTGACCGCGATGCTGGCCGGGCTCAACAGCAAGGGGCTCCGGCTCTACGACTCGATCGAGGTGCCGCAGTACGCGTCAGCCGACGTCTGAACCGTCGCGGCGCGCACTGTGACGGCCCCGATACAACTCGGCGTCGGCCCGCGCGTACAGGGCGGCGATGTCGACGCGCCCCGATGTCGAGGTGGCGGTACCGATGCTGGCCCGCGGCGTATCCGACCGCACGTCGTCCAGGAAGCCCGCCACCTCGTCCCCGGCGATGCAGGCGGCGAACTCGTCGCCGCCGAGTCGTGCGAGCACGGCACCTCTCGGAGCGGTGCGGGCCCACTGCCGGGCGTAGTCGGTGATCAGCCGGTCCCCCGCGGGGTGGCCCTGGGTGTCGTTGAGCCCCTTCAGATCATCGATGTCGAGTGCGACGACGGTGATCTGCGACGGCGCCCTGCGCGCAGCGAGCAGATCAGCGGTCGCGATCTCCCAACCGGCCCGGTTCAGCAGACCGGTGAGCGGATCGGTACAGGCCGCGGTGAACATCGCCCGCATCAGCAACCCGAAGGATTCGGCCGCGCCGGCAATCGCCACCACGATGATCAGGAAGGTGATGACTCCCACGTGCGGAGCGGGTGCGACGGCGACAGCCACCACACAAGCCAGGATCAGGATGGCGATGAGCACCCAGGCCCGCCGGGGCGGATGGAAGGCCCGGATGTACATCGCCAGGAACATCGGCGCGATGAGACAGACGTACTCGGCGGTCAGGGTGACGTGAAAGGCCATCACGATCGGCGTGGCGAGGATGGCCACCGCGGTGGCGAACGTTGCCCGCTGGGGTCTGACGGCCAGCTGTACCAGGCTCAGAACACCCAGAACGACGGCGATGATGCCGCCGACCGGGTTGCCGTAGGCGAGATCGGTGCGGACCGGGAAGATCGTGAACACCACACCGTAGGTGTAGAGAAATGTCGTCGCGCCCAGGTAGATGCGCAGCAGCCTGACGCGTTGGGCACCGACGAAATGACTTCTCGCCCCGGCGAGCGAGGTGATGCGGGACATGACCGACAGCCTGCTCTACGTGGGCCGCCGATACAACGCGGCCAGCCCGGGCCCGCTCACCTTCATCGAGGGGGTGCGCGGCAATTCGTCGACGACGACGACCGATACCGGCACATGATGCGCCGGCAGAGCCGCCCGCACGATCGCCAGGAGATCGGCCTCGGTGACGGTCGCGCCGGCGACGGTCTCGACGGCGGCGAAGGGTATTTGACCCAGCCGGGGATGGGGCACCCCCACGACCCCGGCATCGCGCACCGCGGGATGCGAGATCAGCACGCCCCGAACCGTTTCGGGAAGAATCTTGAATCCGCCGCGATTGATCGCACCGTCCGCCCGGCCGTGCACGGTGATGAATCCGTCCTCGTCGACCGAGGCGATATCGGTGGTGCGCACCCAGTCCGGGCCCAGCAACGGGACCCTCGCGGTCAGGATCCCCCGCTCGCCGACCGACACCTCGGCACCGGTATCGCCATCGATGATGCGGACGTCGACACCGGGCAGTGCGCGTCCGCAACTGGCGCGTTTACGTGCCCCGAATTCGCGGTAGAGATCCGGCGTCCAGGCACATACCGATCCGGCGAATTCGGTTGCGCCGTAGGCGGTCAGCACGGGAATGCCGTACCGCCGCTCGAAGGCGTCGCGGGTGGCCACATCGAGCGGCCCTGAGGCGCTCATCAGGAACTGCAGGGAGGACAGGTCGGCGGCCGGTGGATCGGCTTCCAGCAGCATACGGACCACCGCCGGTTGCACACCGACACGTTGCAGGCCATGGGTTTTCACTGCGTCCACCCAGGCCTGCACACTGAATCGTTCCATCAGCACCATGCGCTTGCCGACATGGACACCGGTGACCAGCTGGCAGACCCCGCCGATACCGCCGAGCGGCCAGTACACCAGTTCCGGGGGGTCGTCGGGAGCGGCCTGTCCACCGGTGACGCTGAACACGGTGTGCTCCAGCACCGTCGACCGGACGACGAATCGTTTTGGTGGGCCGGTGGTTCCGCTGGTGAGAATCGCCAGCGCACCGTCGATGCCGGGACGCTGCCGGCCGGGGTCGCCCTGGGCGAGGGTCCGCACCGAAGAGCCCAGCGCCAGGCCGGCAGCCCCGATGCGGGATGTCGCCGCCGCCACGGGGTCGGTCCAGTCCTGCGGATCGGCGAGCACGGCGGCGACGTTCAGGCGTTCGATGTCCGCGGCGATGGCCTCGGGCGACTGAAAAGAGTAGATCATCGCCACCGGACGTCCGGCCGCCACCATGGCGATGGTGGCGGCCGCATGCGGGTAACGGTTGCGCACCACAAGGCCGACGGGCTCGCGCGCGGTCAGGCCGGCGTCACCCAGGCCGCGGGTGATGGCGGCGCCGTAGCCTTCGACCTCATCACCGCCATGCCAGTGGCCCTCGAACTCGATACACGGCCGGCGACCATAGCTCGCCAGCCCTGCCGCAAACCTTTCGGTAAAGCTTTCGGTCACCAGGCCATTGTGCACCGCGGTTGCTGCTGCCCATGACAGAAGAGTCTCGTTCGGATTGAGATGTGATGTCATGCAGGTGCGTTCTGCGCGGGCGCTGACAAGATCGGTCGGGTGTCGATCAAGGCGGCGGCGAAAACCGACAGCAGGCTGGCTGCGCGCTGCGCCGCCCTCGCCTCGCTCGGCGCGGCCGCCATACATTTCGGAGTGGTACCGGCCCATTGGCGGGAATGGGCACTTGCCGGGGCGTTCTTCGCCGCGCTGGCCGGGTTCCAGCTGATCTGGGCAGCACTGATCCTGGTCAGAACCACCACGCCGGTGCTCGCCGCGGGCATCGCCCTCAACGTGGGCGCGGTCGCGCTATGGGTGCTGTCCCGCACCGACGGCGCTCCGTTCGGCCCGCACGCCGGTGATCCGGAACTGGTGCAGACCGCCGACCTGTGTGCTCTGTTGTTGCAGACCTACGTCGTCATGGGCGCGTGTTGGATCTGGTACCGCGGGCTGGATGGTGAGCCGGTGTCGGCGCTCGTCAGCGGCGCGGTCCTGGTCGGGGCCATCGGAGTGATCGCGCTGGCCTCGACCGTCGGTTTCGCGGCGGGCCAGCGCCATGGCCACCACGGTCCGGCGGAGGCCGATACCGCACACCACGGCGCGCCGGTCGAGGATGCCGGCGACCATCCCGCTCATCCGGCCGTCCCGCTCGGCAATGCACCCGCGCACGCCCCGGCAGCGGCGCCGCATGCAGAGGGCGCGGTGGCGACCGTGGCACCGGCCGAGGAGCCGCACAGCGACCACGACCATCACGGGTAGACAGCGTCCCGGGGCCGTGATGGCCTTCTAACCCTTCGTGACGGCCTGCACGCTGACTTCGGGACGAAGATCCAGACGCCGCAGCAGTTGCGCATTGAGCGCGACGACGATGGTCGACAGCGACATCAGGATGGCACCGACCGACATCGGCAACACGAAACCGACGGGAGCCAGGACGCCCGCGGCCAACGGCACCGAAACGAGGTTGTACCCCGCCCCCCACCAGAGGTTCTGCTTCATGTTGCGATAGGTGGCCCGGGACAGTTCGATCACCGAAAGCACCGAGCGCGGATCGGAACTGGCCAGGATCACGCCTGCGGAGGCGATCGCGACGTCCGTACCGGCCCCGATGGCGATGCCCACATCCGCCTGCGCCAGCGCGGGCGCATCATTGACGCCGTCGCCGACCATGGCGACCTTCTTGCCCTCAGCCTGCAGCGCAGCCACGTTGGAGGCCTTGTCTTCTGGGCGCACACCGGCGAAGATCCGCTCGATGCCGAGTTCACGCCCCACGGCGGTGGCGACGGCTTCGGCATCTCCGGTGATCATGGCGACTTCCACGCCCGAGGCATGCAACGCGTCGACGGCCTCGCGGGATTCCGGTCGCACTTCGTCGGCCAGGCTCAACCCGCCGATCACAGCGCCGTCACGCACCACGTGCAAGATGATCGCGCCGTTGTGGCGCCAGCGCGCGGCCGCCTCGACCTCATGTCCACCGACGTCCTGGACCAGGCGCGGGCCGCCCACCCGCACCTCGCGACCGTCGACGGTCGCCGTCACGCCAACCGCCGGAGACGATGAAAAGTCGGTGCTGACAGGGATATCGAGACGGCGTGCGACGGCAGCTCTGACGATCGCCTTTGCCAGCGGATGCTCGCTGTCGGCCTCGGCGGCGGCCGCGAGGGCGAGCACCCCGGACTCGTCGACATCGCTGACGCTCTCCACGGCCGTGACGACCGGTTCGCCCTTGGTCAGGGTGCCGGTCTTGTCGAACAGCACCGTGTCGACGGTACGCATACCTTCCAGCGCCAGTCGGTCTTTGACGAGGACGCCGCCTCGCGCGGCACGCTCGGTCGCGATGGAGACGACCAGCGGTATGGCCAGACCCAGTGCGTGCGGGCAGGCTATGACGAGGACGGTGATCGCCCGCACGACGGCCGCATCGGGCTCCCCCGCCAATGTCCAGATCAGCGCCGCGGCCGCCGCGCTGAACAGTGCGAACCAGAACAGCCATCCGGCGGCGCGATCGGCGAGGCGTTGGGCCCGCGACGACGAATTCTGGGCTTCGGCCACCAACCGTTGGATACCGGCCAGTGCGGTGTCGTCACCGGTGGCGCTGACCTGGATCCGTAGGCCCGAATCGGTGGCAACGGTACCGGCTGTTACCGATGCGCCGACACCCTTTGCTACCGGCCGGGATTCGCCGGTCACGATCGACTCGTCCATATCGGCGCGTCCAGCGACGATCACCCCGTCGACCGGGACGCTACCGCCGGGCCGCACCACCACCAGATCGCCGACGCGCAGGTCGGCGGGCGACACGGTGATGGTGTGGTCACCGTCGACCTTCTCGGCTTCGTCGGGCAGCAGGGCGGCCAGCGAGTCCAGCGCCGACGTCGTCTGGGCCAACGAGCGCATCTCCAGCCAGTGCCCGAGAAGCATGATGACGACCAGAAGGGCCAGTTCCCACCAGAATTCGAGTTCGTGGTGCAGCAGGCCCAGGCTGGCTCCCCACGACGCCAGGAAGGCAACCGTGATTGCCAGACCGATCAGCAGCATCATTCCCGGTTTGCGGGAGCGTATTTCGCCGATGGCACCGACGAGAAAGGGTCGCCCGCCGACGAGATACATCACGGTGCCCAATACGGGTGAAACCCAACCCGCAGCAGGGAACGCGGGGATGGTGTAGCCGACCAGCATGGCGAACATGTTCGAGAACGCAACGACCGGCACCGCGACGACCAGGTTGATCCAGAACAACTTTCGGAACTGATCAAGATGGTGGTCGTGGCCCTGGTGGCCCTGGTGGCCCTGAGGATGGTGGTCGTGACCATGGTGACCGTGCGGTGCGGCCGGCTCCGCGGCGTCGTGCTGGTGCATCATGTCGCCTCCGTGGGGAATACCGCGCCCACCATATACCCCATGGGGGTATATGGCAAGGATCGGCGCCCCTCCCCGCGAAGGAACAACGACATCGGCACGCGCGCAACGAATCCCCTCGATGTTATTCCGTGACCGTTGTTTCCAAAGTGACTGAAGTGAGTTAGCATCATCTACGTAGCAAATACGTAGATGGTTGGCCCGCAGACCAATCCGATACCGCACGGAATCGGCGAACCAGCTCCACCAGCGCACCAGGAGAACGATGTGAAGCTCGGTACCCGACGTGCGCCGTCCCGGCGATCACACAGCCGCCTATGCGTGCTGATCTGCGCCGCCGTCGTGCCCCTTCTTGTACTGAGCGCGCCGGTGGCTGCCGCGGAACACCATGGCGGACACTGGGATCCACTGCTGCCCAAGGTTGCCAGCGCCGGAGCGCCGGGGGATCCGGTTGCGATCGCGCAGGCATCGTTGCAGGCGAGCGCGGCCGCCACGCAAACCGTCCTGCGCATGGGCCGTAGCTTCTTGAACAGTATCGGCATCCTGGACCCCGCTGCCGGTCCGGCGAGCGGCATCCCCACCGGCCGCACCCGCGGGGCGCAGGCCATCGAGTACGTGATCCGCCGCGCAGGCAGCCAGCTGGGAGTGCCGTATTCCTGGGGCGGAGGCACCCTCGACGGGCCCAGCCGCGGCGTCAACCAGGGTGCGGGAACTGTCGGGTTCGACTGCTCGGGGCTCACCCGATTCGCCTTCGCCGGGGTGGGGGTGCTGCTGCCGCGCTACTCGGGCGACCAGTACGAAGCAGGTCGCAAGGTTGCCCCGTCCGAAGCCAAACGCGGCGATCTGCTGTTCTGGGGCCCGGGGGGAAGCCAGCACGAAGCCATTTATCTCGGCGGGGGCCGGATGATCGAGGCGCAGCAGACGGGGGTGCCCATCAAGGTCTCACCGGTACGCACCTCGGGTATGACGCCCTACGTGGTGCGGATCATCGAGAGCTGACGCGGCACGACGGCGCCGCAGACCCGCAGATTCGGTATGCGCGGTGTGAAGATTCGCTCAAGATCCGGTCGTTACCGGCGTTGATGGATCACCAACGTGCCTCCGGCAGGCACCATTGAGGCCATGGAGCACGGCAGGGGTCGGTCGTCGGAGCAGACGAAGGGTTACCGGGCACTCGTCGTCGATGACGAGGTGCCGCTGGCCGAAGTCGTGGCCAGCTACTTGCAGCGTGAGCAGTTCGAGACAGCCGTGGCCGCCGACGGCCTCGAGGCGATCGCCATTGCCCGCGAACTGGACCCCGATGTGGTCATCCTGGACCTCGGCCTGCCGGGAATCGACGGCCTGGAAGTGTGCCGGCAGCTGCGCACCTTCTCGGATGCCTACGTCGTCATGCTCACCGCACGTGACGCCGAGATCGACACCGTACTCGGACTCACCGTCGGTGCCGATGACTACGTCACCAAGCCGTTCAGCCCGCGGGAACTGGTTGCGCGCATCCGGGCCATGCTGCGACGCCCGCGCGTACTTCAGACCCCGACGCCCGCCGCCGATCATCGCATCACCGCGCCCCGGCACTTCGGCGCGCTGAGCATCGACGTCGATGCGCGTGAGGTGCGCCTCGACGATGAGCCGGTCCTGCTGACACGGACCGAGTTCGACATTCTCGACGCGCTGTCCGGCCGGCCCGGCGTCGTGCTCAGCCGCCGTCAACTCCTGGAGATCGTGCGTGAGGGTCCATGGGTCGGCAACGACCACCTGGTCGACGTCCACATCGGGCATCTTCGCCGCAAGCTCGGTGATGACGCCGCCCAACCCCGCTTCATCACGACCGTGCGCGGGGTCGGGTATCGCATGGGCGGCGGGCGATGACAGCCGCACGGTCGCGCCGCCCGGGCCTGGGGATGCGTCTGCTGGCCGCCCAGGCGATCGTCGTGCTCACCGGCGCCCTGACGACCATGCTCGTCGCCGCGGTCGCCGGCCCCCCACTGTTCCGCGAACATCTGCACCGGGCCGGAGTGCCGGCCAATTCCATGGAGGAGGTGCACGCCGAGGAGGCGTACGGCTACGCCACCGGCATCTCCATCGGGGTGGCGGTGGCGGTGTCGGCGCTGGTGGCCCTGGCGGCCAGCCTCTATGTGAGCAGACGACTCCAGCGATCGGTCACCGAGGTGGCGTCGGCGGCCAGCGCGGTGGCGGACGGCGACTACGACATCCGCGTGATGCCACCGAGACTCGGCGATGACTTCGACGCCTTGGCCATCGCCTTCAACCAGATGGCCTCCCGGCTGCAGACCGTCGACTCCACACGGCAACGCTTGTTCCGGGATCTGGCCCATGAGATCCGCACCCCCGTGTCCGTGCTCGAGGCCTATATCGAGGCGATCGAAGACGGTGTCCGCACCCTGACGCCCGAGACCGCGGCCATGTTGCGCGACCAAACCAGACGGCTGGTCCGTTTCTCCGCAGACGTCGCCGCACTCGCCCATGCCGAGGAGAGTCGTTTCTCGCTGTCCTGCAACATGGTTGACGTAGACGCCGTCGTGCGCCGGGGCGTTGCCGCTGTCCGGGAACGCTACGCCGCCAAGGGCGTGGCCATACGGCTGCACCCGCACCGAGCGCTTCCCAAGGTCTGGGCCGACGAGCAACGCCTCGCCCAGGTCATCGGTAATCTCCTCGACAATGCGCTGAGGCACACGCCGCCCGGCGGATCCGTCGAGTTGACCTGTGCACACGAGGGCGCCGCCGTCATTGTCACGGTGGCCGACGACGGCGCCGGCATCGCGGCCGAACACCTACCCAGGATCTTCGAACGGCTGTACCGCGCGGACACCGCACGCGATCGCGAGCACGGAGGCGCCGGTCTCGGCCTGGCCATTGCACGCGCGCTGGTCGAGGCCCAAGGCGGCACGATCTCCGTGGCCAGTGCCGGCCCCGGGCGCGGCGCGACCTTCGCCTTCGGTCTGCCCGTGGCGCGCCCGGGGGCGCATATCGAGGCCGCTCCGGACGACGCCGGAGAGCCCTGAGCGCCTTACTTGTTCAGCAGCGCCCGCATCTCCTCGATCTCGGCCTGCTGAGAAGACACGATATTGCGCGCCATGTCGATCGCCGCCGGGAACCGACCCTCGCCGATCTCTTGTTCGGCCATGGTGATTGCGCCTTCGTGGTGCTCGATCATCTGCTCCAGGAAGAGCCGGCCGGCGGCGGCTCCCTCAGCGTTCTGAAGCGCAGCCATATCGGCCTCCGACATCATCCCGTGACCGCCACCCATACCGGGCATATCGCCCATGCCGTCTCCACCGGACATGTCATGCCCCGGCATAGTGTGCCCGGGCATGTCCGCGCCGCCCGGCGCCAACCCGACCCCCCACTGCTGCAACCAATCCCGCATCTGCGTGATCTCGGGACCTTGAGCCGCCTTGATGCGGTTCGCAAGAGACACCACCGCGGGATCGACCCCCTGCTTGCCGATCAGCATGTCGCTCATCTCGATTGCCTGCTCGTGATGCGGGATCATGCCTTGGGCGAATGCCACGTCGGCGTCATTGTGCGTGCCCTGGGCGCCGGTAGCGGCCGCCGAGGTCGACACCGAGGTGGTGACCGACGACGTCGCGTTCTCGGTCGCCGTGCCCGAACAGGCGCTCAGAACCAGCATCGACGCGGCAAGCGTCGCAACCGAGTACACGCATCGTTGGTGCTGCATTGCACATCCCCTTTTCACGATCATCACTGACATGGCGAGCGCTCTCACCTCCCACCAGCGTCGCCGCCGCGAATATGGGTCCCTTCGACTTCCGATGAAGATTTGATGAAGACACACCGCCGCGGACCGGGCCGGCCTATCCGGTGAAGCAACTGCGGTAGTCACTCGGCGTGGTGTGCATCTGCTTGACGAAGTGATGCCGAAAGGTCACCGGGGACTCGAACCCGACCCGCGCGGCGATCTGCTCGATCGGCAGATCCGAGGACTCCAGCAACGCCAGGCTGGCCTGGACACGTTGCTCGATGAGCCATTTGATCGGTGTGCTGCCGGTGGCCTTGGCGAACTGCCGCAGGTAGCTGCGTCGCGACATCGCCGACCGCGTGGCCAACTCGTCCAGGGAGATCGGCGAGTCGAGATGTTGGAGCGCCCAGGCCATTCCGGCGGCAATCCGTCCGTCGGCGGTCACCTCGGGCACCGGCGAATCGATGTACTGCGCTTGCCCGCCGGCGCGGTGCGGAGAGATCACCAGCCGGCGGGCCACGTCATTGGCCACCCGCACACCATGATCGGAGCGCACGATGTGCAGACAGAGATCGAGACCCGCGGCACACCCGGCGCTGGTGAGCACCCGGCCACTGTCGACGTAGAGCGGCGCGGGATCGACGTCGATCTCGGGGTACCGCCGGGACAGCGCGTCGGCATAGATCCAGTGGGTGGTGGCCGAGCGGCCGTCGAGCACCCCGGCGGCGGCCAAAGCGAACGCGCCCGAACAGATCGACACCAGCCGCGCGCCACGGCGATCTGCGACCCTGATGGCCTCGATGAGTTCGGCGGACGGCGACTGCTCGACATCGCGCACGCTGGGAATCAGCACGGTGTCCGCGGCCGCGAGGTCGGCGAGCCCGTAGGCGGTGCGCACCACCGCTCCGCCGAGCATTCGGATCTCCGGCTGCTCCGAGCACAACTTCACCGCGTAACCGGGCGGGGCGACCCCGGCGGAGAACGGTCCCGGTAGTTCGGCCATTCCGAAGATCTCCGCGGCCAGGCCCGATTCGAAGCCGGACATCCCGTCATAGGCGAGGATCGCCACGGTATGCATGTCACTATCTTATCGAACAGCGGCACTAGGGCCACTGTTCGATACCGCCGGGCCGGGGCATCGTCGACAGCATGACGAAGAGACGCGGGCCGTTTCGCATCCTCCTCGAACTCGCCGCGGGCGTGCACACCGCCAACGGGCTGGCGCACGGCGTGCCACCGGACCGGTCCTCGAGCGCAAGAAACCCCCGGCCTTCGAGGGACCGGGGGTTCTTGGGCTTATCGGGCTACGCCTCCAGCGAGGCGGGCGGGTTGAAGCGGTCGCCGTAGCGGGCGGCCAGTTCCTTGGCGCGGGCCACAAAGGCAGCCTTGCCGACACCGTGCGGGCCCTCGTAGCCGACGATGAACTGCGCCGAGCCACCGGTGTACGGCGGGAAGCCGATACCCATGATGGACCCGATGTTCGCATCGGCGGTCGAGGTGAGCACGCCCTCGTCGAGGCACTTCTGGGTCTCCAGCGCCTCGGCGAACAGCATGCGGTCGATGGCGTCCTGCAGCGGGATCTCGGTGGTTCCCGAGTTGAAGGTTTCCTTCAGTCCCGGCCACAGCCCGGTGCGCTTGCCGTCGACGTACTCGTAGAACCCGGCACCCTTCAGGCGCGAGGGCCGGCCGATCTCGATCATCTTCTCGACGACCGCCTCGGCCGGGTGCGGCACGTGGGTGCCACCGGCCGCCTCGACGCCTTCCTTGGTCGCGACCGCGATCTTGTGCATGAGCTCCAGGTTGAGCTCATCGGAGAGCTGCAGCGGTGCGGCCGGGTAACCGGCCTGCGCACCGGCCTGCTCGATGGTGGCGGGCTCGACACCCTCACCCAGCATGGCCAGCGCCTCGTTGACGAAGGTGCCGATGACGCGGCTGGTGAAGAAGCCACGGCTGTCGTTGACCACGATCGGGGTCTTCTTGATCGCCAGGGTGTAGTCGAACACCCGGGCCAGCGCCTCGTCAGAGGTCTTCTCGCCCTTGATGATCTCCACCAGCGGCATCTTGTCCACGGGGCTGAAGAAGTGGATCCCGATGAAGTCCTCCTGGCGCTTCACCCCGGTCGCCAGACCGGTGATCGGCAGCGTGGAGGTGTTCGAGCCGAGGATCGCGTTGGGCTCGACGATGTCCTCGATCTCCTGGAACACCTTGTGCTTGAGTTCCTGGGACTCGAAGACAGCCTCGATCACGAAGTCGACACCCTTGAGATCGGCGGGATCCGCGGTCGGGGTGATCTTGGCCAGTAGCGCGTCGCTCTTCTCCTGGGTGGTCTTGCCACGCTTGAGCGCCTTGGCCTCGATGCCCTCCGAGTAGGCCTTGCCCTTCTGGGCGGCTTCGATCGTGACGTCCTTGAGCACGACGTCGTAGCCGGCCCTGGCCGACACGTAGGCGATACCGGCGCCCATCATGCCCGCACCCAGCACACCGATCTTGCGGATCGGCACCGGCGCGATGCCCTCGGGCCGCGAGGCACCGCCGTTGATCGCCTGCAGGTCCAGGAAGAACGCCTGGATCATGTTCTTGGCGACCTGGCCGGTGACCAGCTGGGTGAAGTAGCGGCTCTCGATGCGCGAGGCGGTGTCGAAGTCGACCTGCGCGCCCTCGACGGCCGCGTTCAGGATGGCCCGCGGGGCGGGCATCGGCGCACCCTTGAGCTGCTTCTTCAGCAGCGCCGGGAAGGACGGCAGGATGCCGGCCAGGCCGGGGCTGGCCGGGGTGCCCCCGGGCATCTTGTAGCCCTTGACATCCCACGGCTGAACGCCGGCCTCGGGGTTGTCCTTGATCCACTTCTTGGCGGCGGGGATGAGCTCGTCGACGGACTTCACGAGCTCGTCGACCAGGCCGATCTCCTTGGCCTTGGCGGGGCTGAACCGGGTGCCCTGGCTCAGGATCTCCATGAACGCCTTTTGGATACCGAACATCCGCACGCTGCGGGCGACGCCGCCACCGCCGGGCAGCAGGCCCAGGGTGACCTCGGGCAGGCCGATGACGACTCCCTTGGCGTCGGCGGCGATGCGGTGGTGGGTGGCCAGCGCGATTTCCAGGCCACCGCCGAGCGCGGCACCGTTGATGGCCGCGACGACGGGCTTGCCCAGGGTCTCCAGCTTGCGCAGGTCGGCCTTGATGAACTCGACTTCGTCGAACGCCTGCTGGGCGTCGTCGGGGCCGATGTTGATCATGCCCTTGAGGTCACCACCGGCGAAGAAGGTCTTCTTCGCGCTGGCGATCACCACGCCGGTGATCGAATCCTTCTCCGCCACAAGCCGTTCGACGGCGTTGTGCATGGATTCCTTGTAGTGCTCGTTCATCACGTTGGCCGAACCGGTGGGGTCGTCCAGCGTCAGGGTGACGATGCCGTCGGCATCCTGGTCCCACTGAATCGTGTTCTCAGCCATTGGTTCAGACCCTCTCGATGATGGTGGCCACGCCCATGCCGCCGCCCACGCACAGCGTGATCAGGGCACGCCGAGCGCCGCGGCGCTCCAGCTCGTCGACCATGGTTCCGGTGATCATGGCGCCGGTGGCGCCCAGCGGGTGGCCCATCGCGATGGCGCCACCGTTGACGTTGAGCTTCTCGTCGGGGATGCCCAGATCCTTCTGGAACTTCATCACCACCGAGGCGAACGCCTCGTTCAGCTCGAACAGGTCGATATCGTCCACGGTCAGCCCGGCACGGTCGAGCACCTTGCGGGTGGCCGGGGTCGGGCCGGTCAGCATGATGACCGGATCGGCGCCACTGGTGGCGGTCGCCACGATGCGGGCGCGCGGGGTCAGGCCCTGCGACTGTCCCGCTTTTTCCGAGCCGATGAGCACCAGGGCGGCGCCGTCGACGATGCCCGAGCTGTTGCCGCCGGTGTGCACGTGGTTGATCTTCTCCACATAGTGGTACTTCTGCAGCGCCACGTCATCGAAGCCGCCCATGGCGCCGATACCGTCGAACGCGGTCTTCAGCTTGCCCAGGCTCTCCACGGTCGAACCGGGACGCATGTGCTCGTCATGGTCGAGCACCACAAGGCCGTTCTGGTCCCGGACCGGCACCACGGACTTCGCGAAGTACCCGCCGGACCAGGCCGCCGCCGCACGTTCCTGCGAGCGGGCCGCGTAGGCGTCGACATCCTCGCGCGAGAAGCCCTCGATGGTGGCGATCAGGTCGGCGCCGATGCCCTGCGGCACGAAACCGACGCGGTAGTTGGTGTCGGGGTCCCCGGCCCATGCGCCGCCGTCGGAGCCCATCGGCACCCGGCTCATCGACTCCACACCGCCGGCGAGCACCAGGTCATCCCAGCCGGAGCGCACCTTCTGCGCGGCCAGGTTGACGGCCTCCAGGCCCGATGCGCAGAAGCGGTTGAGCTGGAACCCGCCGGTGGTCTCGGGCAGCCCGGCGACCAGGCCTGCGGTCCGGGCGATATCGCCGCCCTGATCGCCGACCGGCGAGACGACGCCGAGGATCAGGTCGCTGATCAGGTTCTCGTCCAGGTCCGGGAAGCGCGAGCGGAGCTCGTCGATCAGACCGACGACCAGCCTGACCGGCTTGATCTCGTTGAGAGCGCCACCGCGCTGCTTACCGCGCGGCGTGCGGATTGCCTCATAGATGAAGGCATCTTCGGACATGTTGTTGTTCCCTTTCGGGTGGGTGACAGGGGACGCCCCGGAGGATGGTGGTCCACTGAGAGCGCAGCCTAGCAAAGTCGCAAACCAACCTGTTGGTTGGGCGTCCGCTCAGCGGCCCTGCGCGAAGGGGGGAGTTATTGGCGAAGCGTTTCGATTGCGTCAGCGAAGGCAGCCGGGTCCTCTTGGGGGGCGTTATGGCCAGTCTGAACAATGCGATAGTCGATGAGATTTGAGAAGTGCAACGAGTGAAACTCGCGACTCTGGGGCTCATCCAACGGGTCGCAGGCCGCGTCGAGGACCACGGTTGGCACCGAGATCGGCTCTTGCGCGGCGACGATTCGCTCATTCGCCTCGTGCACCGGATCGCCCGCAATCAGACCGAAGCGATGCCGGTATGAGTGGATGACCGTGTCGACGAAATCCGGATTGTCAAAGGATTCGGCGGAGGCATTGAAGGTACTTTCCGACACCGCCCACGTTGGCGACCATTCACTCCAGAGCTGTCTCGCCAGTTCTCGACGGTAGCGAGCAAGGCCGGCCCGCCCTCGTTCGCTGTGGAAGTACCACTGATACCAACTGCGGCTTTCCAAAGCAGGCGCCTCAGGAGTGGTCGACATGGTCGCGATGTCGTGCACGTTGTAGCCGGAGACCGAGACGAGTCCGCCGATGAGCTCGGGCCAGAGCATCGAGCCAACGCATGCAGCCCGGCCTCCCCAGTCGAATCCGGCCACGATTGGTTTCGCCAGGCCGAGACCGTCTAACAGGTCGCGAAGGTCTTGCGCGAATGCTGTCTGCTGCCCGGACCGGATCGTGTCGGGGTTGAGGTAGCGGGTGCTTCCATATCCGCGCATGTAGGGAACCACGACGTCGGCATCATTCGCACTGAGAATGTCGACCACCTCGTCGTAGCAGCGCGGGTCGTACGGGAAGCCGTGGAGGAGTACTACCGGCCAACCTCCCTGCTTGCCCGCGCGTTCGTACGCGATGTCAAGCTGCCCACCTACGACGTGGTGAATCGGTCCCATGAACACAAAGAGTAGGAACTCGCGGCAGACAGCGCCCGCCTCGTTTCAGGCCGTCTGCGGTTCGGCCAACTCGTCGAGCGTCGGATAGTCGATATACCCCGCCGGTCCGGAGGCGTAGAAGGTGCTGACATCGGGCTCGTTGAGCTCCGCCCCGAGCACCAGCCGGTCGATCAGATCGGGGTTGGCCAACCAGGTGCGGCCCACCGCGACCGCGCTGGCGGCACCCCAGTCGGCCAGGCTCTCCAGCTGGCAGAAGTCGGTGCCGGTGTCGCGGCCGGTGTTGAGCACCAGGGTGCCGCTCCACAGGGCCCGCAGCGCACCGAAGGTCTGGCTCGACGGGTCGATCAGCACGTGCAGGTAGGCGATCTGCAGCCCGGCGATCCGGTTCAGCAGCGCCTCGTAGGCGCTGACCGTGTCGTTCTCCTGCATGTCGCCGGCGGAACCGCCGGGCGAGATCCGCACCCCGACCCGGTCGGCGCCGATCTCGGCGGCGACGGCCTCCACGACCTCGGCGGTGAACCGGGCCCGGTTCTGCGGGGAGCCGCCGTAGCCGTCGGTGCGGACGTTGACGACGTCGGAGAGGAATTCGTGCAGCAGGTAGCCGTTGGCGGAGTGGATCTCCACCCCGTCCATACCGGCGTCGACGGCGCGCCGGGCGGCCGCGCGGAACTGCCCGACGATGGACTCGATCTCGTCGATCCGCAGCGCCCGCGGCACCGTGAGCTGCTGCTTACCCGACGGGGTGTGGGTCACCGCGTCGGCGGCGATGGCGGACGGCGCGACGACGTCGAACCCGCTGATCTCTGGGTGGGCCATCCGGCCGACATGCCAGAGCTGGACGAACATCTTGCCGCCCTTGGCGTGCACCGCCGACGCGATCTCCGCCCACACCGCCTGGTGGCGGTCGGTGTAGATGCCCGGCGTGTTCATGTACGCACCGTTGGCCTGCTCACAGACGGCGGTGGCCTCGCTGATGATGATGCCCGCACCGGCCCGCTGCGAGTAGTACTCGGCGGCCAGATCCGATGGGGTGCCGTCACTTTGAGCCCGCGAGCGGGTCAGCGGCGCCATGAAGATCCGGTTGGCGGCCGCTGTCGCGCCGACGCGCAGCGGCGTTAGCAGAGTGGCATCGGGCGCGAGGCGGAAGGCAGGTTCGGTCACCCTGGTCTAAGCGCTGCGGGCGGCCGCTTCATTCCCGGCCAGCAGCTTGCCGGACACCAGACCCCACGCGACCGCCTGCGACACACAGGCCGCCCGGTTTCCCGCACCCAGCTTGGCCATCGCACTTTCCAAGTGATGACCGGCGGTGCGGACGCTGATGAACAGCCGGGCCGCTATCTGATTGTTCGTCAGACCCTGGATCGCCAACGTGAGCGCGTCGAGTTCGCGCGGGGTGATGGCGAACGGTAACGGGTCGGCGGTGACGAGTATCACCGCGTCCAGGCTGTCGTGGCGGTAGCGCGGGGCGGTGGCGATGTGGCGGACGTGCAGCCAGCCGCTGCCGTCGTTCCAGCGGGTCGCCTCGGGCCGGAAGGCCAGCCCGGCAGCGTGGGCCGCCAGGGCCATATCGGCCACCAGATCTCGGTCGATCGGCCGATCGAAGGTGTCACCAAGGCTCAGCAGATGGGCACGGCCACCCGCGTCCACCGCCCACGCCTGGGCCTGGGGCGCCAGCAAGTCGGCGACCATCCGGGGCCGCACCGAGAAATCCAGATGCTCGGCCATCTGGGCCCGCAGCGAATTGATCTCGCCCACATCGTCATCACTGGGATAGCGCGCGTCGTCACAGTTCACGTGGATGGTGCCGGCATAAGTGCCGTCGGCGGTGACCAGCCGTGCGGACAGTCCCTCGTCGAAACCGGCCGGCGCGAAAACGCCTTGTACCGAATAGGTGTCGCGGTACTCGGGGAAGTCCCGCCACCGCAGCGCCCCGAGCCCGCGCGCCCGCATGGTCTCGAACAGCGGATCGTGCTCGATGAACCAGGTGTTCAGGTGGTCCATCACCGCATCGGGATACCCGTGGTTGGCCACCGCGACATGGCAGCGGCGGATCGGATCCCACAGACTGATCGCCGACGCCGACGATGCGGCCTTGGCGCCGAGCGCATCCAGCATCTCGTGCGCCCGGGTTTCGATACTGGACGTGCTGCCCAGCACCTCACCGTATGCACCCATCGGTCATCCTTCGTATGGTTGTGCCCCTCGAAAGCATCATGTGCAGGCCATGTTTCGAGGATGTTTCCGGGCGACGGCGGCCACGAAACGGCGGCGGCGCAAATGGGAGATTCCTCCCATAGCCACCGGCTGCCGGGAATTCCTACGCTGAGCGCCAACGATCCCCGACCTCGAAGGCGGCCCCAACATGAAACGACTGCGCGTCGGCGTGGCACTGCTCGCGGCGACCACCTTGCTCACCGCCGGCTGCGGCAGCCGCGCCGGTGACACCGACACCGCGGCCGCCCAGAGCTGCGCCGATACCTCGGGCCCCAGCGTGAAGGTGGGGGCGGTCAACTCACTGTCCGGCGGCCTGGCCGTCAGCGAATCGGTGATCCACGACGCCATCGTGATGGCCGTCGAGCAGATCAACGCCGAGGGCGGGGTGCTGGGCAAGCAACTCGATCTGCTCTCCGAGGACGGCGCGTCCGAGCCGACGACGTTCGCCGAAAAGGCCCAGAAACTGGTCAACAGCGACTGTGTGGTGGCCGTTTTCGGCGGCTACACCTCGGCCAGTCGCAAGGCGATGCTGCCGGTCTTCGAGGGCTCGGATGCACTGCTGTACTACGGCCAGCAGTACGAGGGACTGGAATCCTCGCCCAACATCTACTACTCGGGCGCCACCACCAACCAGCAGATCATTCCGTCCCTGGACTATCTCAAGGGCCAAGGCGTGAAATCGCTCTACCTGGTGGGCAGCGACTACGTGTTCCCTCGTACCTCCAACGCCATCGTGAAGGCCTACGCCGCGGCCAACGGCATCGAGATCAAGGGTGAGGACTACGTGCCGCTGGACAGCACCAACTTCTCCACCATTGTCAACAAGATCCGCACCGCCGACGCCGACGCCGTGTTCAATGTCGTGGTCGGTGGATCGCTCACCTCGTTCTTCCGCGAATACAACAGTGCCGGACTCACCGCGCAGACGATGCCGGTGATGTCGATGTGCGTCGGCGAAGAAGAGGTCAAGAGTATCGGCGCCGCCTCCCTGATCGGGCAGCTGTCCTCGTGGAACTACTACCAAACCCTGGACACGCCGGCGAACACCGCCTTCGTCGCGGACTTCAAGGAGCGCTTCGGCGCCGACCGGGTGACCTCGGATCCGATGGAATCCGCTTACACCGCAGTGAAACTGTGGCAGGCGAGCGTCGAGAAGGCGCAATCGTTCGCGGTCCCCGACATCCAGGGCGCGGCCGGCGGCGTCAGCGTCGACGCACCCGAGGGCACGGTCACCATCGACGGGGAGAACCACCACGTCACCAAAACCGCGCGCATCGGGAAGGTCGCCCCCGACGGCCTGATCCAGCAGGTGTGGGAGTCCCCGCAGCCCATCACCCCGGACCCGTATCTCAAGCAGTACCCCTGGGCCGAAGGCATCACGGGCTGACGCGATGCATCTGACACCCAAGGACGAAGACCGGCTGCTGCTGTTCCTGGCCGCCGAACTGGCCCGCAAGCACCGCGCGGCCGGGCTGGCACTCAGTTATGCCGAGGCCCGTGCCCTGATCGCCGATGAGGTCGTGCAGGCCGCCCGCGCCGGCGCGAACGTCGCGGATGCGGCGGCGCACGGGGCGCGGGTGCTCACCGATGACGATGTGCTGCCCGGGGTGCGCACCCTGCTGGGTTCGGTTCAGGTGGAGGCTTTCTTCGCCGACGGGCAGAAGCTGGTCACCGTGCATGACGCCATCGGGCCCGGCAACCGCAGCGCCGAGGAGCTCGCCGTCATCCCCGGGGAAGTGTTTCCCGCCGAGGGCGATCTGGAACTCAACGGCGGCCGGCCGACCGCGACGGTCACGGTGGAGAACACCGGCGACCGCCCCATCCAGGTCGGATCGCACTTCCACTTCTTCGAGACCAACCGGGCGTTGCGATTCGACCGGCGATCGGCCTACGGCATGCGACTGGACATCCCGTCCGGCACCGCGGTGCGCTTCGAACCTGGTGAGGCACAGGTGGTTTCGCTGACCAGCTACGGCGGTGAACGGCTGGTGATCGGCCAGAACGACGTGACGAACGCACCCACCGACACACCTGCGAGCGAGGAGCTCATGACCAGCATGCACGCGCTCGGCTTCCTCGACGCGGGGACCTGAGATGGCCTACCGCATCAGCCGGGCCCGCTACGCGGAGCTGTACGGACCGACCACCGGTGACCGGGTCCGACTCGCCGACACCGAACTGCTGGCCAGGGTCGAGGCCGACGCCACGGTCTACGGCGACGAGGCCGTGTTCGGCGGCGGGAAGACCATGCGCGAAGGGATGGCGGTCCACGGCGACCTCACCAATGCCGAAGGCGCCCTGGATTTCGTGATCACCAACGCGCTGATCATCGATGCGGTGCTCGGCATCCGCAAGGCGGATATCGGCATCCGCGACGGTCGCATCGTCGGCGTCGGCAAAGCCGGCAATCCGCGCACCATGGACGGGGTCGATCCGGAGCTGATCATCGGTGCGGGCACCGATATCCGGTCCGGTGAGGGCATGATCGCCACCGCCGGGGCCATTGATGTGCACGTGCACTTCGACAGCGCCGGCCTGGTCGAGGAGGCCATCTCCAGCGGGATCACCACCATGATCGGCGGCGGTCTCGGGCCGGTCACCGTCGGCATCACCTCCTCAGGACCGAACAACCTGGCCCGCATGCTCGGCGCCGCCGAGGCCTTCCCGATGAACTTCGGTTTCATCGGGAACGGCAGCGCATCGAGCACCGCACCGCTGATCGAACAGGGCCTGGCCGGGGCCATCGGCTACAAGATCCACGAGGACTGGGGCGCCACCCCGGCCGCCATCCGGGCCTCCCTGGACGCCGGTGACGAACTCGACCTGCAGGTGCAGATCCACACCGACACCCTCAACGAATCCGGGTTCTACGAGGACACCATGGCCGCGATCGGCGGCCGGCCCATCCACACCTACCACGCCGAGGGCGCCGGCGGCGGTCACGCCCCCGACATCATGCGCGTCGTGGGTGAGCCCTATTGCCTTCCCTCCTCGACGAATCCGACCAACCCGTACACGCTGAACACCTTCGACGAGCATCTGGACATGGTGATGGTGTGCCATCACCTCAACCCGCGCATCCCCGAGGATGTGGCCTTCGCCGAGTCACGGATCCGGCGCGAGACCATCGCCGCCGAGGATGTGCTGCACGACCTAGGCGCCATCTCGGCGATGGGTTCGGATTCCCAGGGGATGGGCCGTATCGGTGAAACCATCGCGCGCACCTGGCAATTGGCCTCCCATATGCGGGCCACCCGGGGACCGTTGCCGGGCGATGTGGGCACCGGAGCCGACAATGCCCGCATCCTGCGCTATATCGCGAAGCTGACCATCAACCCGGCGAAGTTGTTCGGCATCGATCACGAGGTCGGATCGCTGGAGCCGGGCAAGCTCGCCGATATCGTGTTGTGGGAACCCAAGTTCTTCGGTATCCGCCCCGAGGTGGTGTTCAAGGGCGGGTTCCCGGCCTGGTCGGTGATGGGCGAAGCGAACGCCTCCCTGATGACCTGCGAACCGCTGAAGTACCGGCCACAGTGGGCCGCCTACGGCCGCACCCCGGCCGATGTGTCGGTCAACTTCGTCGCCGCGGCGGCCGTCGACGCGGGCCTGGGCGCCCGGCTGGGACTGAGCACCCCACTGGTGGCCTGCCGCGGCGCCCGGGCGTTGACCAAGGGCGACCTGCTACACAACGACTACCTGCCCGAGATCACCATCGAACCGGACACCTACCGGGTGATGGTCGACGGCCAGCTGTGCACCAGTACACCGATGACGACAGTGCCCCTGGGCCGACGCTACACCCTGAAATAGCAAGGAGATCACCATGTCCGAGGTACTCCGCGTCGGCATCGGCGGGCCGGTCGGATCGGGCAAGACCCGGCTGGTGGAGATGCTGGTCCCCCAGCTCATCGCCAGGGGTCTCGGCATCGCCGTCATCACCAACGATCTCGTCACCGACGAGGACGCCCAACGGGTCCGCCGCAGCGGTGTCATCGACCCGAACCGGGTGCTGGCCGTCGAAACCGGGGCCTGCCCGCACACCGCCATCCGCGAGGATCCGTCCGCCAATCTGGCTGCCGCACGCCGGCTGTGCGCCGAGTTCGACGATCTCGACATCATCCTCATCGAGTCCGGCGGCGACAATCTGGCGGCCACCTTCACCTCCGATCTGGTGGACTATTGGATCTTCGTCATCGACACCGCGGGTGGCGACGACATCCCACGCAAGAAGGGCATCGGGCTGCTGCAGGCGGATCTTTTGGTGGTCAACAAGATCGACCTGGCCGAACTGGTGGGCGCCGATCTGGACGGGATGCGTCGCGATTGCGCCATCGCCCGCCCGGTCAAGCCCACGGTGTTCACCGATCTGCGCGCCGGTGCCGGACTGGAGGCGTTGACGGACGAGTTGTTGCGCGGTGTGATGCTCACGGCCAGAACATGATAGCGCCCGGAGAGCTCACGGTGCACACGCTGACCGATGCCACCGGCACCACCCGGATCGCCGAGTTGCGCCAACGCTACCCGCAGCGGGTGACCACCGCCCTGCACACCGACCTCGACTATCCGCGCGCGGCCGTCCTGTGTGTACAGAGCCCCAGCGGCGGCACATTCTCCGATGACGATCTGCACACCACCGTGCACTGCGCGGCCGGCTCCCATCTGCACCTGACCAACCAGGCCGCCACCCAGGTGTTCGCCGGGGCAGGACCCGGCGCCCGGCACCGGTTGCGGTTCACCGTCGAAGCCGGCGCCGCGCTGGAGTACCTGCCAAAAACCGTCATTCCGCAATCGGATTCGATGTTCACCCAGAGCGTCGAGCTGGACATCGATGACGGCGGGACCTATATCGGCTGGGATGCCATCGCCGCGGGCCGCATCGCGCACGGCGAACGGTTCCGGTACGCAGGCGTCGACAACTCCTTCACCGTGCGGGTGCGGGGCAGGGCGATCGCGCGGGACCGCCAGCTCATCACCGCACAGGCGGGTCTGGACAGCGACTATCTGGCCACCCTGCTCATCCTCACCCCCGGCCGGCCACCCGAGCCGGCATTGGCCGCGGTTCGGGCCAGCCTTGCCGGATTGGCGGGTGTGCTCGGTGGTGCCGGTGAACTTCCGCACCGGGCGGGTGTTTTCGCGCGGCTGACCGCCGCACGCGCCCCCGAGCTGAACGAAGCCTGCCGCGCGCTGCATGCCGCGGCCCGCCGCAGTGTGCTGTCCCCACCGATCGCAAGGAGCGCCTGACGTGCTAGCCGATGCCGTTCTCGGAACCGCCGATAGCCCGGCCTTCGCCGGGCGCCGCCGCCACCATGTCGACATCGGCTGGGGTGATGCCGGCAAGCACCGTCAGCTCGTTATCACCGACACCGGGATCGAGGTGCGAATCATGTTGCCGCGCGGCGCCTTCCTGCGCCACGACATGGTGATCGCCGATGACGGTGTCAATGCCGTCGTGGTGCGGCGTCCGCGCGAACCGGCCATCCGGGTGCGCTTCGCCGACAACACCGCACGCGCCATGCTGCTGCTGGGCCACACGCTGGGCAACCAGCACGCGCCCATCGACGTCGACGATGACACGCTGACCGTGCCGCTGTTCACCAGCGCGGCCGCCGCGCGGGAGATGCTCACCGGGCTCGGCGTGATCGGTGAGGTCACCGAGATGGCGATGGCCGCCGACGGGTGGTCTGCAACGTCATCCGACCACCACGAAGCCCACCACCATGCCGGCCATCACCACTGACCCGGTCACCGCGATCGCCCTGTGGTTGCAATTGCACGACAGCGCGTTTCCGGCCGGGCGAATGGTGCACAGCCATGGCCTCGAGGAATGGCTGGCCCTGCGTCCCGATGCCGGCGCCGACGCGATCGAGGTGGCGGTGTGCGGTTACCTCACCCACGGTTACGCGACGCTGGATGGCACCGTCACCGCCGCCGCATGGCGAGACTGGCAGTCGGCGCAGCGCCTTACCGAGCTCGACACGCTGATCGCGTCCCACAAGCTGTTCGACAATGCCCGCACGGCGTCAGTGTCGGCGGGCCGGCAGTTGACCGCCACGGCCTGCGATATCGGCATCGCCGAGCAGCACCCGTACCTGCGCGCCGTGTTGGCCGGCAGCACGCCCGGTCACGCCGCCGTCGTCGACGGGGTGGTGCAGGCCCATCTGGGTGTCACCGAACAGCTCGCCGTCCTGGGTTCGCTGCGCTCGCTGATGGCCTCGATGCTCAGCGCCGCCGTGCGGCTGGGCCGGCTCGGGCCGCTGCAGAGCCAACGCATCCAGCTGCGCAATGCCGCGTCGATGACCCGGGTGGCGGCCTCGGCGTGTGAACGTCCGCTGTCGGAGCTGAGCAGCCTGTCCCCCGCGCTGGAGATCAGCGGGATGCGTCACGAGCAGCGCACGTCGCGGCTGTTCGCCACCTGAGTTCGGGCGCGGACGCGCAAAGTCACCACGCAAAAGCCCGCGGCGGACCCGTCAATGATTCCTTGGCGGCCACGGCAAGTCGGTCCAGAATCTCGATATCGCCGGCTTCCAGACCGTCGAGGGCCAGGCGGACGAGGTCGGCGGGGTCGGTCACCACCTCGGCGGGAAGGTCCATGCCGGCCTGCTCGGCGAAGTCGAACAGGGTCTGGGTGCCCACCAGCCCGGGCACCAGCGCGGCAACCAGGGTGCCCTGGCCGGCCAGCTCGATGCGCACGCCATTGGTCAGGCCCCACTGTGCCGACTTGGCTGCGGCGTATGCGGTGTTGCCCGCCACCGTGTTCCACGCCACGGCCGACAGGACGTTGAGGATCGCGCCACCGCCGTTGCGCGCAAGAATGGGCGCGAAGGCCCGGATCATGGCGAGCGTCCCGTAGTAGTTCGAATCCATCGTCGATCTGATGGCCGCCAGGTCGCCGGTGACGAGGTTGCCCCCGGCCGTATCGGCGGCATTGTTGATGAGCACGTCGACATCCTGGGCGAGCGCGGCGGCCGCCTCCACCGAGGACTGATCGGTGATGTCGAGGCGCATCGCTTGAGCACCAGGGACGTCGACCAGTTCGGGGCGCCGCGCGGTGGCATAGACCTTCGCCCCGCGACGGAGGAGTTCGGTGGCGAAGTGCCTGCCGATTCCCCGGTTGGCTCCTGTGACAAGGGCTGTTGCGCCGCGCACGTGCATGCTTCCTCCGCGAATCCGTCGAGGCCAATAAAGTGACCAATCGGTCATCTTCAACTCCGCCACGTTAACGCCAACATGACCGATCGGTCAACTTGATAGGCTGGCGGTGTGGCTCCGCCGAATCGCGCCCTCCGTGCGGACGCAGCGCGCAACCGCGACCTGCTCCTCATCGCCGCGGAGGCCGAATTCGCCGAACGGGGACTGTCCGCCTCCATAGCCGATATCGCGCGCCGCGCGGGTGTCGCGAAGGGCACGGTGTTTCGCCATTTCGCGTCGAAGGAGGACCTGATCGCGGCGATCGTCTCCGGTCATCTCGCGACGCTGACGACGGTTGCCCACCGGTTGGAGGATTCGCCGGATCCGGGGGCGGCGCTACTGGAGTTTCTGACGGTGGCCGCCGATCAACGCCAGCAGCATGACCTGACGTTCCTGCAGTCCGTCAGCGATGACCACCCGACGGTGGCCGCGCTGAGAGACGAGCTGCACACCCGACTCGGCACACTCGTACACCGCGCTCGCGCTGCGGGCGCCATCCGCGCAGACGTCACCGAAACCGACGTCTTCCTGATGATGTGCGCGCCGGTTCACATCGTCGAAAACCTCTCGACGCCAGCACCCTTGCTGTGGCAGCGCTATCTCGCCATCATCTTCGACGGACTGCGGCCGCAGGGTGCTCATCCGCTTCCCCAGCCGGCACCACAGCTGCCCTGACCTCGGCTGGGGTATGACAGCGCCTCCGCTGCGTGTACGAGGACCTCAGTCGACCACGGCAGTGAACTCCGCCTCCACGAGCAGTTCCGGCGTCCATAGCGCACTCACGCCGATCACGGTGCCCCGAGGCGTGGACATATCGAACTCACGACCCGCCTGCTCAAGGCCGGCCAGGAACGCTTCCGCCTTCGCCGGTTCCCAATCCACCAGATACCAGGTGACACGGACCAGATCGGCGAGCGTGGCGCCGGCCGCCTGCAGACAGTTGTGCGCGTTACGGAAAACCTGGGCGACCTGGCCGGCGAGATCCCCGGGCGCCACCAGATTTCCGTCCTGGTCCCAGGACACCTGACCGGCGATATGGACCTGCCTGGATCCCACGGCCACCGCCACTTGGTGGTATGCAGGTACGTGAATGTGATTGTCCGGGTTGATCAAAGAGATTGCCACTGCTGTGTCAACCTCGGTGCGCGCCGGTTATTCCACCGGGTGAGCCGGACCGGCTGATCTGGGACACCCCGGTACTAGGCTGGACGGGTGACTGGACACTTTGCGGTACTGGGTGCCACCGGCGCGCAGGGAGGTGCGGTGGTGACCGCTCTGCTCGAACAGGGCGCGACGGTTCGCGGGATCACCCGTCGCACGGATTCCCGTGCGGCGCTGCGGCTGACCGAGGCCGGGGTGGAGGTGGTGGCCGCCGACCTGTCCGACGAAGCGTCGGTGGCCCGCGCGTTCACCGGGGTGGACGGGGCATATGCGCTCACCACCCCGTTCGAGGACGGGCCCGAGGCCGAAGTCGCGCAGGGCGCGACGATCCTGGCAGCCGCCCAGTCGGCACGCGTGCCCCACCTGGTGTTCTCTTCGGTCGCCGACGCCGACCAACACACCGGCATACCGCATTTCGACAGTAAGGCCGCGGTGGAAGTGGCACTGGCCCAGTCGGGGTTGTCGTACACCATCGTGGGGCCGTCGTATTTCTACGACAACATGCTGGGCGGCCTCGACGACATCCGGGCCGGCGTTTTCGAGCTTCCGCTGCCCGCGGACGCGCCGCTGCAACAGCTGTCCCGGCGCGACTTGGGACGGTTCGTCACCGCCGTGCTGACCGATCCCGATCCGGTCCGCGGCGCACGCATCGATATCGCCTCCGACGAGCCGACCGGCCGGCAGATGGCCACCGCGCTCTCCGAGACACTGGGCAGGACCGTCGAACTGGTGACCCGCGACCCCGCACTCATCGCCTCCGGCGACATGCGGGCGATGTTCACCTTCCTTGCCGGCGGCGGTTACACCGTGGACATCGGTGCGCTGCACGCGCAGTACCCGCAGATCGGTTGGCAGAGTTTCACCGACTGGCTGCAGACGGATCTGCTGCCTGCGCTCAGCTGACCGTGAGCGCCGCCTTGCCGGCCACCCGCCGATCGAGCAGTGCGTCGATCGCCGCATCGAGGTTGTCCCACCCGTCGCGGTAGCCGACCTGCGCATCCAGCTGGCCGCGGCCGGTCAGGTCCAGCACGTATTGCAGTTCCCCGCCCACCGGCCAGCGCGCCATGAACGACTCGATCCTGTTGTTCTTCCCGGCCATTCGCGCCGCCTCCAAGTCGATCATCGTCGGCTGCCCGGACGCCGAGCCGACGGCGATGACCGTGCCGCCGTCTTCGAGCAGTCCGTACGCATCGGCCAGCATGGCGCCGCCGACATGTTCGACCACGCCGTGTACCGGGGCGACCCCGTCAAGACCGACCACGATCTCGGCGGCCCCGAGCGCACCCAGGCCTGCGCCGCGCTCTGGACTGCCGACCGCGGCGATCACGTGCGCACCCGCCCGGGCAGCCAGCTGGACGGCGAGCCGGCCCACACCTCCCGACGCGCCGGTGATCAGCACTCTCTTGCCGAGCACAGGACCCAGCCTGCGGATGCTCTGAACGGCGGTCACCCCAGCGACCGGCAGAGCCGCCGCGGTTTCGAAGTCGACCGAATCGGGGATCACCGCAACGTTTTCCGATGCAAGCACTCGCCGCTGCGCCCAGCCCTGCGACCAGGCCGCTCCGGCCACCCTGGTTCCGACCGGGGGCCCGAGCCGTCCGGGGCAGCGGCCACGACTACGCCTGCGCTGTCCCAGCCCGGGATGTCGCCGGGGTGTTCGGCGTTGTCGGCATACTTCACCTCACCAAAGTTCAGCGAGATGGCCTTGACGTCGATGAGCAGTTCGTTGCGCGCCGCGGGTACCGGGTCGGGCACCTCGGCGAACGCGAAACTACGCGCGGCATCGGGGCGGAAGACGATGGCGCGCATCAGTTCTCGATGACCGCAGTGACACGGATCTCGAAACGCATCTCCGGCGCACCGAGCGCGGTGACGCCGGTCTCGGTCCACAGGGGTGCGCGTTCGGGGGCCCGCGTGCGCAGCTGGTCAATCACGACCGCGTTGTGGGTGGCGAAATCTGCATCCACCGTCAGCACGTGGTAGGTGTTCACGTGGACCACATCACGCCAGGCCGCACCGACCGTGGCCAGGGTGCGCTCGACATTGTCGAAGGCCCGCACGATCTCGTCCCGCAGCGACTCCGGGAAGTTCAGATCGTCATCCCAGCCACCCTGTCCTGAGGTCTCGACGCGGTCACCGATGCGGACCGCCTGGTGGTAGTGCCGCTCCGCGAGCAACATCTCCCCGTAGCCGGCCGTGGCGAAGAACTGGACCTTCGGTCCACTTTTTACTTCATGCATGAAGTGAACCGTACACCCGATGACTTCACGCGTAAAGTAACGGCAATGGCGAGCACCGGCGCACCCCAATGGCTGTCCGAGGACGAGAAGCAGGCATGGACGGGTTTGATCTCCCTGATCCTGCTCATGCCCGGCCAACTCGAGGCCCCGCTCCGGCAGGTCGACCTCACCCTCTTCGAGTACCTGACGCTGAGCCACATATCCGACGCACCCGATCGGCGAATCAGGATGAGCGAGTTGGCGTTCCTGGCCAACGGATCCCTGTCGAGGCTGTCCAATGTGGTGAAGCGCTTCGAGCAACGCGGATGGGTGATCCGCTTCCCCGATCCCGACGACGGTCGCTACACGCTGGCCGAACTCACCGCGACGGGATACCAGATGGTGGTGAAAGCGGCCCCGATCCACGTGCGCACGGTGCGCGAACTGGTCATCGACCCACTCACCAGCACCGACCTGGCGGCGCTGACCCGAATCGCCGCGAAGCTACGGGTGGTGCCGCCCGGACTCGCGGCCCAGCACGATTAGGGTCGAGACCATGACGGTGCGCCGACTCCAGCCGTACGCGGTGACGATCTTCGCGGAGATGTCGGCGTTGGCCGCCCGCATCGGGGCGGTCAACCTGGGCCAGGGCTTCCCCGACGAAGACGGGCCCGCGGCGATGCTGAAGATCGCGCAGGACGCCATCGCCGAGGGCGTCAACCAGTACCCACCGGGCCTCGGGACTTCGGCGCTGCGCGAGGCCATTGCCCGTCAACGCCGCCGCCGCTACGGCGTCGACTACGACCCGGACTCGGAGATCCTGGTCACCGTCGGGGCGACCGAGGCCATCGCGGCATCCATCATCGGGCTCGTCGAACCCGGCTCCGACGTGCTGGTGATCGAACCCTTCTACGACTCGTACTCCCCCGTCATCGCGATGGCCGGCTGCCGGCGGGTCGCGGTGCCCATGGTGGCCGACGGCCGCGGGTTCGCCATCGATATCCAGGCATTGCGGGATGCGGTCACGGCGAACACCCGCGCACTCGTCCTCAATTCACCGCACAACCCCACCGGCACGGTCGCCTCGGCCGAGGAACTCGCGGCGATCGCCGACCTGGCGATCACGCACGACCTGCTGGTGATCACCGACGAGGTGTACGAGAACCTGGTCTACTCCAATCCCCGCGGGCTGCGCCACCTGCCGCTGGCAGCGCTGCCCGGCATGGCGGAACGCACCGTCACCATCTCCAGCGCGGCGAAGATGTTCAATGTCACCGGCTGGAAGATCGGCTGGGCATGCGGTCCCGCCGACCTCATCGCCGGCGTCCGGGCGGCCAAGCAGTACCTGACGTACGTGGGTGGCGCCCCGTTCCAGCCCGCGGTGGCTCAGGCCCTCGACGAGGAGGACGACTGGTCGCTGGCGCTGCGCGATACGTTCGAGGCCCGGCGCAATCGGCTGGCCGCGGCCCTCACCGATATCGGTTTCGTCGTCCACGACAGCCACGGCACCTATTTCCTGTGCGCAGACCCACGCCCGCTCGGGTACACCGACTCCACCACATTCTGCGCCGAGCTTCCCGAGCGCGCCGGGGTGGCGGCGATCCCCATGTCGGCCTTCACCAGCGCTGACAACGGTTGGAATCATCTGGTGCGCTTCGCCTTCTGCAAACGCGACGACACGATGGACGAGGCGATCCGCCGCCTCGGGGTGCTCAAGTCGCACTGACACGGCAGGATGGACCGATGCCCGCCGTGCGCCGAGTCCCCGAGGACACGCTCACCCGCGTCGATGCCCTGCTCGACGATGTGGACGCGGCCCTGGCGGCGCGGTATCCGGGCGACGGGACAGGCAGTCAGCCCGTGCACACCGTCTACGTCAGCGCCGCCGACGCGAGTCCGGCCACCGTCATCGAATGGGGCGCACAAGCGCTCGAGCTGCTCGACAGCCATCCCGGCGTGTTCGGCGGGCTCGCCGACGAGACCACCCTGGCGATGGTCCGCGACCGGCTGCGCCGCGCACCCATCGACGATCTGCGCCTGGACTTCGAGGACGGCTATGGGCGACGCGCCGACGCCGTGGAAGACGATGACGCGATCCGGGCCGGGGACACCCTGCGCGCGCTCGGGTTGGGCACTTCCGGCATCCGGATCAAGGGGCTCACCGCCGCGGACCGTCGCCGCTCGGTGCGCACCCTGGAACTGGTGCTCGACGGCGGCGTCCCACCGGGTTTCGTGTTCACCGTGCCGAAGCTTCGCGCGGCCGAACAGGTTACGGCCACGGTGTGGCTGTGCGAGGCACTGGAGCAGGCGCACGGTCTGCCCGCTGGCACGTGCAGGTTCGAGCTGCAGATCGAGAGCCCGCAGGCGGTGATCGGTTCCGACGGCGCCGCGACGGTGGCGCGCGCCATCGCCCTCGCCGGGGGCCGGTGCAGCGGACTGCATTACGGTACCTACGACTACAGCGCCGCCTGCGGCATCGCGCCCCAGCAGCAGGCGCTGGACCATCCCGTCGCCGACCACGCCAAAGCCGTCATGCAGACCGCCGCCGCGCAGACCGGAGTGTGGATCGCTGACGGGTCCACCCAGGTGTTTCCGGTCGGCTCCGGAGACCAGGTGGAGGCCGCGATCCGCCGCCATCACCGGCTGGTCACCCGGTCGCTGGAACGCGGCTACTACCAGGGCTGGGACATGCACCCGGGCCATCTGGTGACCCGTTGGCTGGCCACCTTCACCTTCTTCCGCGCCGCGCTCGTGGCGGCCGCACCGCGACTGCAGGCCTACCTGGACCGCCGCGGTGGCGCCATCGTCGATGAGCCCGCCACCGCCGAGGCACTGTCCACGGTTGTGCTGCGCGGCCTGGACTGTGGCGCCTTCGACATCGATGACGTCCTGGCACTGGCCCCCTCAGCCGATCTCGACGTACTGCGAAAGCTCAAGGACCGGAATCCGATATGACCGAATCCCTGCCCGACTTCACCTGGTTGCCGGACCTGGCGCTGCGCACCCTTGGCGGCGCCGTCGTCTGGGCCAATGACGAATCCTTCGCCGAGAAGGAGAATCTCATCTCGCAGGGACCGTCGACGTATCAGCCCGCCTCGTTCGGACACAAGGGCCAGGTGTACGACGGCTGGGAGACCCGGCGCCGGCGCGAAGCGGGCCACGACACCGCGATCATCCGGCTCGGCGTGCCCGGGGTGATCCGCGGGGTGGTGGTCGACACCGCGTGGTTCAAGGGCAACTACCCGCCTGCCGTCTCGCTGGACGCGCTGGAGGTGGACGGCTACCCCACCGCCGAGCAGCTGGCCGCCGACCAGAACTGGACGCCGCTGATCGCCCGCAGCCGGGCCTATGGGGACACCCGCAACAACTTCGAGGTCGACTCGCAAAGCCGTTGGACCCATGTACGACTGAACATCTACCCCGACGGCGGGGTTGCACGGCTGCGGGTGCACGGCGAGGGCCTGCCGGACAAGCGGTTCTTCGGCGTCGGCCCCCTCGATCTCGCCGCGCTGGAGAACGGCGGGCTTGTCCTGGACTGCTCCAATCGCTTCTACAGTTCCCCGCAGAATCTGATCTTCCCCGGCTATGCCCAGGTGATGGGTGACGGCTGGGAGACCGCCCGCCGCCGCGATGACGCCAATGACTGGGTGCGGTTCCGGCTGGCCGGGCCCGGCAGGATCAACCTGGCCGAGATCGACACCTCTTATTTCATCGGCAACTCCCCCGGTGCGGCCGCGCTCACCGGTTTCCGGGCCGACGGAACGGCGGTCGAACTGCTGGCGCGTACCGACCTGCTACCCGACACCAGACACAAGTTCCTCATCGACGCCGACGATGTGTTGACCGAGGTGCGGCTGGACATCTACCCCGATGGCGGGCTGGCCCGGCTCCGGCTGTTCGGGGAGCTGGCGTGACGTACCCGCGGGACTTCGTCGGGTACGGGCGCGACATCCCCGACCCCCGGTGGCCCGGCGGCGCGGCGATCGCCGTGCAGTTTGTGCTGAATTACGAAGAGGGATCAGAGAACTCGATCCTGGACGGGGATCCGGCGTCGGAGACATTCCTGTCCGAGATGACTCCGGCCGAACCGTTCGGCAATCGTCACATGAGCATGGAGTCGATGTACGAGTACGGCTCACGCGCCGGGCTGTGGCGAATTCTGCGGATCTTCGAACAGCGCGGTCTGCCGTTGACGATCTTCGCGGTGGCCCGTGCGATGCAGCGCAATCCCGAAGCGGTGGCGGCATTCTCGGAGCTGGGCCACGAAATCGCTTGCCACGGCCTGCGCTGGAAGTCCTATCAGCTGATCGGCGAGGACACCGAACGTGCCCATATGGCCGAGGCGGTGCAGATCCTTACCGACCTGACCGGCGCGGCCCCGCTGGGCTGGTACACCGGCCGGGATTCTCCGCACACCCGTGACCTGGTGGTCGAGCACGGCGGGTTCGTCTACGACTCGGACTCCTATGCCGACGATCTGCCGTACTGGGTGACGGTGCGCGACCAGGATCATCTGGTGGTGCCGTACACCCTGGACACCAACGACATGCGATTCTCCTCGCCTGCCGGGTTCGCCAACGGGGAAGAGTTCTACGCGCACCTGCGCGACGCATTCGATGTGCTCTACGCCGAAGGTGTTGCCGGAGCACCGAAGATGCTGTCGGTCGGTATGCACTGCCGGTTGGTCGGCCGGCCCGCACGGGCCGCGGCATTGCAGCGGTTCCTGGACCACGTGCAATCGCACGACCGGGTGTGGGTGGCACGGCGCATCGAGATCGCCGAGCACTGGCGGACGGTTCACCCGGCGCCACTGCACCTCGACTAGGCCAGAGCCCCGGCGAGCCGCCCCGAACCTCGTGCGCGGAGCATCGTCACCGGAACTCATAGCCACATTCGTCGAGAAACCCCTTGCACAGGTTGACATTCGCACGTATAGTCGAACATAAGTTCGAATGCGATGTAGCTCCTGCCATCATCCGGTGAGCTCAGACCGCGACTCCGGTCGCCGCGAGGTTCGATGGCCCCTTTGGGGCCCTGCGGACCGTATTGACTGATCGTGCCCCCGTGCGGGCACCTTCTGTGAAAGCCGGTATCCCTATGGACGCCACTGATCTCGACACGTTTGTTGACGCGTTGATCGATGACCTCACCCCTGTCGCCGCGCGGGAGGAGGATCGCCCCCTGTTTCATCTGCTCGACGCTCCCCGCCGCGGTGTTGACGACGAGGCCGTGGTGGCGGTGCTGGCCGCCGCGGTCACCCTGCGCAACCTGGCTGATCATGTCATCGCCTCCGCGGTCGTGGCCGCCGAGCGGGCCGGGATTCCGGCGCGGCGGCACCTACGGTCGGGGGCCGATCTGCTCACCAACATCGGGGTGGCCCCCGGTGCGGCGTATCGAGCCGTGCGGGTGGGGCGGGCCGCGCACCGGCTGTCGGCGCTGACCCGGGCCCAGCGCCTCGGTGGGGTCGGGATCGAGTTCGCCGACGCCGTCGGCAAAGGCGTCAGCCACATTGAAGCCCGGGTGGCGTTGACCGACGACGAGCGCACCGAGGTCGTCACCACCCTGATGATTCAGAGCACGCCGTCGGGGGTGGATAAGAAGGCCCGCGGGATCGCCATCGCCAAAGCCGCCACCTCATCTCCCGAGGAGGGTGCGGTGCCGGTCGCCGAGAACGCCGACCTCAACGACATGAGCGTGGTGCACACCGAGGACGGGCGGGTGGCGGCCACCCTCGACCTCGATGCGCTCACTGGCGAGGAACTGCTCGCCGCCCTGGACCCGTTAACTCGGCCCATCCCGCTGCCGGACGGATCCCCGGACCCCCGCCCGGCCGGGCGGCGCCGCGCCGACGCCTTCGGGCAGATACTGCGCACCTACCTCTCGAACTCGCAGCGCCCGATGTCGGGTGGGGTGCTCCCGCACGTCACCCTCATCCGACCCGCAACGCAGGGCGTGGACACCCTCGGGTTCGGCGGGCCGATCACCGCCGCCACGGCCGAGCTGATCGCCTGTGACAGCACCCTCACGACGGTGACCGTCGACCACTCGGGCGCACCACTGGATGTGGGGCGCAGCGAACGGCTCTTCACCCCCGCGATCCGCAAAGGCCTGGCGGTCCGCGACGGCGGCTGCGCACACCCCGGCTGCGGGCGACCGGTGTCCTGGTGCGACGCCCACCACATCACCCCCTGGGAACACGGCGGCACCACCAGCCTCGACAACGGGGTTTTGCTCTGCCGGCTGCACCACACCGCCATCCACCACGGCGGCTGGCAGGTCTACCTCGGTTCCGACCGCCATCCCTGGTTCATACCACCGCATGACCCGACCGGACCCGAACCGGCGCACCTGCGCTCCCACGCCCGACGCACCATGACCGACCTACCCACCGCGGCATAACCACACCTGCACCGCACCTTGATAACTCCACAGTGAAGCCGCCCGCACAGCGGGTCCGGCGGCACAACACCCCGCCGGACCCGCCACCACGACCTACACCCGTGGGACGTACTCCTTGGCCGGCGGTGCCGCGAACTCACCACGCTTGCCGGTGCGCAGACCCATCGTCACCAGGGATTGCACCATCAACGTGGCCGCGGTGACACCGTCGACCACGGGGACACCGATCTCCTCCGATATGTGCCGGCACATATCGGCCATCCCGGCGCAGCCCAGCACCACCGCGTCGGAACCGTCGTGCTCAACGGCCTCCCGGCAGGCATCGGTGACGATTTTCGTTGCCATCGGGTCGGTTTCGAGATCCAGAACCGGAATCTCGCAGGCGTGATAGCCCCGGCAGAACCGCGCCATCCCGTAACGCTCGGCGAGATCCTCGGCCCGCCCGATGGTGCGGCTCAGCGTGGTCACGACGCTGAAACCGCGGCCCAGATGACTGGCGGCATGCATGGCGGCCTCGGCGATACCGATCACCGGGCCGACCGCCACCTCCCGCGCGGCGTCCAGGCCCGGATCCCCGAAGCAGGCGATGACGTAACCGTCGACACCCTCGGCCTCACCGCGGCGGATCGCCGCCAGCAGCCCGGGCACGCTCATCGCCTCGTCGTAGTGGCACTCGATCGACGGCGGCCCGAACTCGGAGGTAATACCGACCACCTCGGTGCCCACGGCCGCCACCGCCCGGGCACAGACCTCGACGGTCGAGGTCATGGCCCGGGTGGTGTTCGGATTGATCACCCAAATGCGCGTCACGACACCGATTCTGCAACCAGGGCGTCCCGCTTGCCCAGCAGGTAGTAGATGGCGAAGCCGACACCGCAGCCGATGAACCAGCTGTACTGCGCGGCGGTGTGCATGCCGGTCACCGATCCACCGAGCAGCACCGGGATCATGGCCAGCACCGCTCCGACGACGGTGGCGATGACGGCCACCTTGTTGTATCCCTTGGTGTACCAGTACTTCCCGGACTCGTCCATGGTGAACAGATCATCCACCACCACCTTCTGCTTGCGGATGAGGTAGTAGTCGGCGATCAGCACACCGAACAGCGGGCCGATGAACGCTCCCAGGGTCTCCAGCGTGTAGTGGATCACCTCGGGGTTGTTGTACAGGTTCCACGGGGTGATCAGCACCGAACCGACGGCGGCGATCATGCCGCCGGCGCGCCAGCTGATCCGCTGCGGGCTGACGTTGGAGAAGTCGAATGCCGGCGAGATGAAGTTGGCGACGATGTTGATGCCGATGGTGGCAATGGCGAAGGTCAACGCGCCCAGCACAATCGCGAAGGTGCTGTCGATGCGCGCCACCGTCTCGACCGGGTCGGTGATGAGCTCACCGAACACCGGCAGGGTCAGCGATGCGGTGACGACCACCAGCACCGAGAACACCAGGAAGTTGACCGGAAGGCCCAGGAAGTTGCCCTTCTTCACCGCCTCGAACGACTTTCCGTACCGCGAGAAGTCACCGAAGTTGAGCATCGGGCCGGAGAAGTAGGAGACCACCAACGCGATGGCACCCAACATCACCGGCACCGAGGACCAACCGGTGTAGGTGACCCCACCGAGGTTCAAATCGATGGCGCCCCAACCCGCCTTGTAGATCAGGTAACCGCAGAGCATGAACATGACGACGTACACCGCGGGTCCGCAGAAGTCGATGAACTTGCGGATCGATTCCATACCCCGCCAGAAGACGCAGGCCTGCAGCACCCACAGCAGCAGGAAGCTGCCCCAGCCCAGCAGCGACAGCCCGGCGAATCCGTAGTCGGCGACCACGGCGTACGGGGCCAGGCTCGGGAAGAGTTTGATCAGCACGATGTCCAATGCCGCCGAGGCCAGGAACGTCTGGATGCCGTACCAGGCCACCGCGATCAGACCGCGGATGATCGCCGGGATGTTGGCGCCGAGCACACCGAAGACGGTGCGACAGATCACCGGATACGGCACCCCGGCCACCTGGCTCGGTTTGGCGACCAGGTTGCAGAAGAAATACACGATGCTGATGCCGACCAGCAGTGCGATCAGCACCTGCCAACTGGCCAGCCCGAGCGCGAACAAGCTGCCCGCGGTGACGTACCCGCCGACGCTGTGCACATCGGACATCCAGAACGCGAAGATGTTGTACGAGGACCAGGTTTGTTTGCCCAGCGGGGCGAGGTCCTCGTTTGTGAGCCGGGGGTCGTAACCGGGTTTGATGACGCCGCCGCCGACGGGGTGACCGGCGGCTTCGACGATGTCACCGGCGCCGACAACGGCTCCCGGCGGCGCGTTATGCGGAGGTACAACGGTATCGGTCATGGTTGCCGACTATCCGACCGCGTTGTTTCCCGTCTGTTTCGCTGGAACTATCGCGCGGTTGCGTCGAAAATATATTCGTTCACGCCAGCAGACCGGTGTGCCGCGGCAGGGTGGCGATGACGGCGTTGAGCCGCGCGGCGTGTTGTTCGGAGACATCGAGCAGCGCCGTGACGTCACCGGCCAGGAACGCCTCCAGCATGGCCCGGTGGTCGGCATGCAGGATGGCGCGGTCGGTGTGGCTGACATGCACCATCGACTGCACCGGTTCGGTGACATTCCAGGCACCCTCGAGCATGTGCAGGAGCCGGTGCATGCGCGACGGACCGGTGAGCGCGGCATGGAACTTCCTGCTGCCGCGGTGATATGCGGCCGCATCACCGTCCCGGATCGCCTGCTCCAGACGTTGGTGGGCGATCACGGCGGCGGCACGGTCGGTGTCGGTGGCATTGTGCACCGCGGCGGTCAGCGAGGCGGACTCCAACGTCTCACGCACGATGTACATTTCGCGCAGTTCCTGGGCGGTCAGCAGCGCGACGGTGTAGCCCCCGTTGCGACGGTGCGAGACCAGCCCCTCGGCCACGAGTGTCTTCAATGCCTCGCGGATCGGGATCTGACTCACCCCGAACACCTCGGCCACCTCGGCGAGCGGGATCGGAGTTCCGGGCGGGACGCCACCGTCGAGAATCGCGCGGCGCAGCTCGCCGAGCACCCCGTCCTGGGAGGTTCCGGCCCGCTCGGCGATCAGGCATTCGAGTAGCACCGAGCCCCTGACCCCCATCCGCCGAGACTAGGCCGGCCGTGTTGCGGCACGGTTTCGGCGCGGTTAGCCGCCGGCGAGCGAAGCGCCGCCCCGCCCACCCTGATGACTAGCCGTAAAAGCGAGTGACCCGGGTACGCAGCCGGTCCACGGCCGCATCGAGCACCATCTTCTTGGCGCGGCGCAGCAGGAACTCCGGGATCGGCGCGACCAGATCGATGATGAGGTCGAACCGGACGCGGGTGCGGTCACCCTCGCGGATCAGCTTGTACTCGCCGTGCTGGCCGCGCTGCTGGAAAGTGTCCTGGGCGTCCCAGACCATCCAGTCGTCACCCCAGTGGTATTCGAGCATCTCCTTGTCGGTGATCCCCATGATCTTCACGGTCGCCTTGACGTGATGGGGTCTGCCGTCGGGATGGCGGTCCACCACCTCGGCGGACCGGTGCAGGGTGGACCAGGTCGGCACCTCGTCGATATCGGCGAGCGCATCCAGGATCGCCTCCGGCGAGGCGTCGAAGAGGACTTCTCTCGACGCTCTGACAACCATCAAGCAAATATAAGACCGCTCTTAAGATCGTGCAAGGATTTCAGCGATCTGGGCGTTGCCAATTTACGCGCCCGTCGGCAGCAAATCCGGGGGCGAATGGCCGGCCGGCTAGCCCTTCTTCACCTTGAGCACCTGCTTGCGCAGGCCATCGGTCGCCACGTCAATCGCTCCGCTCATCACCTTCTTCAGGATGAACCCCGGCAGCGGGATGGCCAGGTCGATGGTCATGTCGAAGCGGACCCGGGTGTTGTCCCCTTCCGGCGTCAGCGTGTAGCTGCATTCCTGGGACTTCAGCTGACTGGCCTTCACCAGCACCCAGCTGACCTTGTTGTCCTCCCAGGTGTAGTCGATGGTCAGCTGATCGCTGATGCCGACGGTCTTGATGGTCTGGATGACGCGACGCGGGCGGCCCTCGGCGTCGCGGTCCACCACCTCGGCCTTTTGGTATTGGGGCGACCAGGTCGGTGTCGATTCGACGTCGGCGACGACGGCGAGAATCTCCTCCGGGGACGCTTCGATGACCACTTCACGGGAAACGCTGGTTGCCATGGCCTGACAGTAGCGATGTCGCGCAGCGTTAACGTAGGGATGGCAACATCCCCGCCATGGCCGCCGAGAACCCGCAGACCATCGCCTACCCCGCTCCGGGTGCCCGCCCGCACCGCCGCGACACCGACCCGCTCGAACCCCATGTCATCGTCCTGTTCGGCGCCACCGGCGATCTCGCCAAACGCAAACTGCTGCCCGGGATGGCCTACCTGGACCAGTCGGAGCTGGCGCCCAACATCCAGGTGGTCGGGACCTCGTTGGAGGATCTCACCGACGATGAGTTTCGCGCGCTGGTCAAGGACGCCATCGAGCGGTTCGGCACACACAAGCTGACCGACGAACAGTGGGCCAATGTCTCGAAGATCCTCAGCTACGTCCCGCAGGGTGCCGGCCCGGCGGCGCTGGCCGCGGCCGTCGCCGAGGCCGATGCCCGACTCGGCGGTAACGCCCAACGGCTGCACTATCTTTCGGTGCCCCCGAAGGCTGCCCGCGCCGTCATCACGATGCTGCGGGAGGCCGATCTGGTGGACCGCTCACGGGTGGTCATGGAGAAGCCGTTCGGCACCGACCTGGCCAGCGCGGTCGCGCTGAACGATTTCGTGCACGAGACGTTCGAGGAAGGCCAGGTCTTCCGGATCGACCACTTCTTGGGCAAGGAGGCCGCCCAGAACATCCTGGCGTTCCGGTTCGCCAACGGGCTGTTCGAGCCGATCTGGAATCGGAACTTCATCGATCACATCCAGATCGACATTCCCGAGATGCTCGGGCTGGACGAGCGGGCCAACTTCTACGAGAGCACCGGCGCCTACAAGGACATGGTGGTCACGCACTTGTTCCAGGTGATGGCATTCGTGGTGATGGAGCCGCCGACCGCGCTGGAGCCGCGCGCGATCAGCGAGGAGAAGAACAAGGTGTTCCGCTCCATGCTCCCGATCCAGTGCAACGACGTCGTGCGTGGGCAGTTCGCCGGATACCGCGAACTCGAGGGGGTGGCAAGAGATTCCGACACCGAGACGTTCATCGCGCTCAAGGTCGGCATCGACAACTGGCGGTGGGCCGGGGTGCCGATCTACCTGCGGACCGGAAAGAAGATGGCCGAGGGCATGCGCATCATCTCGATCGCCTTCAAGGAGGCCCCGCGCACCATGTTCCCGGCCGGCTCGGGTGTCGGCTCCCAGGGCCCCGACCACCTGACCTTCGACCTGGCCGACAACTCCAAGGTGTCGCTGTCGTTCTACGGCAAGCGGCCCGGGCCGGGCATGAAACTGGACAAGATGTCGATGCAGTTCTCCACCACGGAGATCCCGACCAACGGCGACGTACTGGAGGCCTATGAGCGCCTCATCCTGGACGCGATGCGCGGCGACCACACCCTGTTCACCACCGCCGAGGGCATCGAATCCCTGTGGGAGCGTTCGGCTGCACTGCTCGACGATCCACCACCGGCCAAGCTGTATCAGCCCGGCACGTGGGGGCCCAACGCCATCCACCAGCTGATCGCCCCGAACGCGTGGCGGCTGCCGTTCGAGCGGGCCTGGCGGGAGCGGAAGTAGACTCGCACGGGTGGACGTCGACCCGACCAGACCCCCGAGCGGTACCGGATGCGTGGAGTGCGACGCCGACGGCGGGTGGTGGGTACACCTGCGCCGGTGCGCGGCCTGCGGGCATATCGGCTGCTGCGATGACTCGCTGGCCAAGCACGCCTCCCGGCATTGGCGCGACACCGGGCACCCCGTCATCCGTAGCTTCGAACCCGGCGAGGACTGGTTCTGGAACTACGCCACCAACGATTACTACGACGGGCCCGATCTGGCTGCACCGCAGGCCCACCCCACCGATCAGCCGGTGCCGGGTCCGCGTGGGCGGGTGCCCCGGGATTGGATGCAGCAGCTTCAGCGCGGCTGACGGGCTGTTTCCGCACCCGGCGGAACGGGTAGTTCTCCGGTTGTGAGCGCAGATCCCAAGACCACCGAGTCAGACGCCGGCGCCGACGGCGCGCGCGACGATGTCATGAGCGACCCTGCCAAGGGAGCCGAGGACCGCTCCGACTGGTCCGACGAAGGCGGCGCGACCCCGGACGGCAGCGCGGTGGACGACGACTAACGCGCGTCGGCCAGCGCGGCCTTGGCGGCGTTGTACCCGGGGATGAACGTGATGCCCGGCCCGCCGTGGCAGCCGGCGCTGCCCAGATAGAGCCCCTGCACCGGGAGTTCTTGATCCGCATAGCCTCTCGGGCCCGGCCGATTCGGCCCCATCTGTTCCGGGTGGATCAGGCCGTGACAGTAGTCACCGCCCGGCGCGCCGAACATGGTCCCCATATGCTTGGGGGTGAACGTGGTGTGCCGGGATATCAGACTCTCGAAATCGGGGGCCAGTCGGTTGATCTTGTCGATCACGCGTTGGCCCATCTGGTTCTTCAGCTCGCCGTATGACGCCCCTGCCGATTCTTCCACGGGGAACCACAACGAGAATGCGGACACCGCATGCTTTCCCGGTGGCGCCAGGCCGGGGTCCTTGACCGAGGGCATCTGCATGGCGATGGCCGGGTCGGCGGGCACGATACCGCGGCGACAGTCCTCCCACTGTTGCTGCAGCTCCTCGGGTGTGTTGAAAAGACCGATGGCTGACTGCATTTCGGGGTCGTTGAGCATCCCGTACGGCTCGGTGAAGGTCGGGATACCGTCCAGCGCGAAGTGCATCTGCAGATAGCTGCCACGATGATCGACGCGCGTATAGCGTTCACGCGCCTCGGCCGGCACGGCCGCCGCGTCCAGCAATCCCGTGACGGTGAGGTCGGGGGCGAGGGCGGAGACGACGATCGGCGCGCTGATCTCCGACCCGTCCTGCAGCCGGACCCCGGTCACGCGGCCGTCTGCGGTGCGGATTTCCTCGACCTGGGAGCGCAGCCGCAGCTCTCCCCCACCGACGGTCAAGAGGTCACTGAGATGCGTGGTGAGCGAGCCGATCCCGCCGCGCAGCTTCTTCATCAGCACGGCGTTCTCGTCGGGGACGGCCAGCCCGAAGGCAAGGGCCGCCGCACTACCCGGGGTGGCCGGGCCGCGATAGGTGGTGTTAACCGCCAGGAAGCTGAGCATGCCGCGCAGCGCACCGTGTTTCTCCGGGTCGGGCAGGTAGCGGTTGAGCACATCGGTGACCGAACCGAACAGCATGTCGGTGATCGCCGAATGCTCGAATTCGTTCTGCGCACAGGCATACATCTCGTCGAGTGTCTTCGGCGGTGTCGCGGCGTCGAACCGGCCGAGCGCGCGGGTGGGCGCCAGGCTCCACGCCATCAGGCCGGCCATCCCGTTGACGGCCTCGGCTCCGTGCACCTCGTTGAGGTGGGTCAGCAGTTTCATCGGATCGGTGTAGTAGATGACGGGGTCATCCCCGATGCCGCGCAGCGATACCGACATGACGTCCACGTCGACCGTCGGCAGCGCATCCAGCCCGAGCTCGTGGCTCACCACCGCCGATGTCGGGAATTGCAGCGAGCCCGCGATCTCGAACTTGTACCCGTCGAAAAGCTCGACGGTGGAAGCCATTCCACCGGCGTAGAGCTTGCTCTCCAGGCACAGGGTGCGCATTCCGGCGCGTTGCAGCAGGGCGGCGGCGGCCAGGCCGTTGTGGCCCGCGCCGATGACGATCGCGTCGTAGTCCGGCATCAGCCCAGGCTGCACCCCGGGGCTATGTTTTGTCAATATTGTCAAAACATCGCACAGCTATGGCGTGGGGATCACTCCGGATTCCAGCGAGTCCAGCGCCGTCCGGCACAGCCTGGCGAGCTCCGGCAGCGACCGCTCCTCGGCCAGCATCCACACCTCCATCGCACCGAACACCGCTGCGGCGATACAGCGCGCCGCAACGGTGACGCGCAGCGCGGCATCCGAGCCGGGCGCCGGTGGATCGTCGTGTCGCAGATGTTCCTCGACCACCTCGGCGAACGAGGCCTCGACCTGGCGGATGTGGCGCACGATGCGGCCGGGGTCGAGCTCGTCGGCGCGCAGCTCGGCGATCTTGGCCACGGCGTCCACGTCGTACGGGGATTGCAGGATCGCCGAGTGCACCGACTCCACGATCGATTCCTGCGGGGAGCGGTTGGCCAGGGCGGTGCGGAACCACTCCAGTCCGGCGTCGTAGTCGACGAACAGCAGATCGTGCTTGGACGAGAAGTGCCGGTAGAAGGTCCGCAGCGAGACGCCCGCATCCGCGGCGATCTGTTCGGCCGAGGTGTCCTCCACCCCCTGGGCGAGGAACCGGACCATGGCCGCCTGGCGCAGCGCCTCGCGGGTGCGCTCACTGCGCGCAGTCTGAGCGGGCCGAACCATCAGATCAACGTACCGGAGAGGTCGAGACCGCCGGAGAGGTCAGCGCGGCGTGAACAAGGCAATCGTGGCGTCGACCGCCTCTTCGGTGATATCGCTCAACGTGCCGCCGTTCTCGACGGTGATGGCGGTGAGCTCACGAAGGCCACCCAGCAGCATGATGATCCGCTGCCGCGAGACCGGGCCGATCCCGGCGGCGCGGAACTGCGCGCTGTCGACCAGCGCGGTGACCATATCGATGAAGTGCTCCATGGATTCGCGGGTGAGGTCGCGTCCCGCCGCACCCAGCGAAGGTCCGTCCCGAATCCAGCTGAGCGTGAGATCGGGCCGGGACTCCCCGGAGGCGATCCAGGCCTCGATGGCCTGGCGGGCCTGCCGCTGCCAAGGCGCCTCGGGGTCGACGGCGGCAGCGATGGACCGGACCTGGTCGGCATTGGCCTCGGCGAGCAGCGCCATGAAGCACTCGTCCTTGCTGGAGAAGTGCTCGTAGAACGTCCGGCGCGAGGTTCGGGCCCGGCGCACGATGTCCGCGATCGTCGTCTTGGCGTAGCCGTCCTCGGCGATCGACGCCTCGAACGCCGCCAGCAGTCGGGCCCGGAAGTCTCCCGTAGCAGCGTCCGTCGTCACCCGGCCACCTTAGAACGGTTCAGCCGATGGGGGTCAGCGGGCTGAGCACGTCGCGGATGAACTGGGTGATGTTCGTCTGCGGGCTGCCGTCCGGGAAGCTCACCGTGGCCAGCACATTGGCGCCCGCGTCGGCGAAGTTCCCGTCGGCGCGATCCTGGTGCGTCGAGGACGTCACCAGGATGATCCCCGAGGTATCGGCCTTCTCGGCCAGCGGCACGGAGAACTGAGCGTTCTGCACCGTGCTGTTGGCCTTGTCCTCGACGATGATCCGGTTTGCGGGGAAACCGAGCAGCCGCAGCAGGTTGCGCATCTCCCCGGCCTCCGTGCGCCCGTTGCGCGGGTTGCCGCCGGTGACGATGATCGGGGACTGCGGAAAGGCCTGCGCGACGGCGAGGCCGGTCAACACCCGGGTGTAGAGAATCGGTCGCATCCAGCCGTCCGGGGTGAGGCCGTACCCGAGGATGACGATGGCGGGCTTGGTGAAGTCCTTGCCGGCCGGTTGCGCTGCGGCCTGCGGCGCGGCACCACAGGCGAACGCCAGCGCGACGAGCACCGCGCCGATGACGGCCTTCAGACGACTGCGCTTTTCATCCCCGAATGAGTGCGACACGTGAGGTTGATCGTGATCGGTGGGGACAATGTTACGGAACTGACAATTAGCGATCCTGCGAAGTGGCCAGGGCCGGGATCGAACCGGCGACCTTCCGCTTTTCAGGCGGACGCTCGTACCAACTGAGCTACCTGGCCGGAAGGCTCCGGCCTTGCGACCGGAATACCTCGCCGAAATGGCGACCCTGACGGGACTCGAACCCGCGACCTCCGCCGTGACAGGGCGGCGCGCTAACCAACTGCGCCACAGGGCCTTGCTCTGTACTGCTTCGCTCCGGTGTGTCACCACCGTCGCGCCGTACCCCCAACGGGATTCGAACCCGTGCTACCGCCGTGAAAGGGCGGCGTCCTAGGCCGCTAAACGATGGGGGCCTATCCGAATTTCTTCGGGCCGCTCTCAACGCCGGTGACGTTGGAAGCTTCGATAGCTTAGGACACAGCCCTGCGAAATCCCAAACCGGATACCCCCACCCGCCCGATCAGGCCGCCCAGTATCCTGATTCACCACGCCCCTCTAGCTCAGTTGGTAGAGCTGTGGACTTTTAATCCATAGGTCGTAGGTTCGAGCCCTACGGGGGGCACCACGCACGCCTACCCGCCGTCACCGCGCTTGGGCTTCGGGCCCTTGCCGTTTTCCCCTTTCTTCTCCCCACCGTTGCCGCGGCCCGGCGGTGGCACCGGCTGCTGGACGATCGGGGTGGTCGGGGTGGCCGTGCTCGGGGTGACCGTCGTCGTGGTGGTGGGCGCCTGCGTCGTCGTGGTGCTCACCGGCGCCGGCGTGCCGGAGCGCGACGCGGTATCCACCACGAAGGCGATGACGAGCACCAGGACGGCCAGCACGGCACCGATGACACCGAGCATGGTGCGGCGGCGACGGGGCGGCGTCGGCACCGGCAGGTAGGCGGTCGCCGGATCCGGCAGCGGTTGGTCCAGGAACAACGTCTGCGGCCGCCCCGCGAAGAGTGCGGCGCGCATCTGGTCGGCGTCGGCGAATCGGGCACGCGGATCGGCGGCCATCGCGCGCTGCACCACCGAGGCCAGGGCGGGCTCGATATCCGGGCGTACGGCCGCCAGGTTCTCCTGCGGTGCGGGCACCCGACCGGTGAGCGCCTCGAACGCCAACACCCCGACGGCGTAGAGGTCATCGGCGGCCGTGGCGGGTCGTCCCGCCAGGCGCTGCGGGCTGAGATAGCCGAGCGTGCCGATCACCAGGCCGGTCGCGGTGTGGCCGGAGTCCGGACTCTTGGCGATGCCGAAGTCGGCGACCTTGGGCACGCCGGTATCGGTGAGCAGGATGTTGGCCGGCTTGATATCGCGGTGCACGATGCCCGCCGCATGGGCCGCCGACAACGCCGAGAGCACATCGCCGAGCAGGGACCGGATCTGCGCGAGCGGCATCGGCCCGGCTGCGATCAGGTCGGCCACGGTGCGCCCGCTCAGGCGTTCCATGACGATGTACGGCGTGCCATTGTGCTCACCGCTGTCGTGCACCGCGACGATGTGGGGGTGGCTGAGACGCGCCGCGGCGCGGGCCTCGGCCTCGAAGCGCCGGCGGTTCTCCGGCAGCGCGGTCAGCGCGGGGTCCATCAGCTTGATCGCCACCGCGCGGCCGAGCCGGGTGTCCCAGCCCTCACGGACCTCCGCCATACCACCGCGCCCGAGGACACCGCGCAGTTCGTAGCGGCCGCCGAGCATTTCGGGCCCCTGCATGGGCCCTACGGTAGCCCGGCGTTGCAGCCCGCAACGAACCGCAGCACACGACCTCGCCGCGACGTTGCGGTTATCGCGCAGAAATTCGAGCAGACACCGCGACAACCGCAATCTCGCGGCGCGATGCGCGTAACGGCAGCGCTACCCCACCTCGGGGCAATAGAACTGGGGCTGGCCACGGTATTCGAGCGGCGGCAGGTTGCGCGCCGGGGTCTGCACCAGCGGAGCATCGGCAGGCAGGCGGCCGGTGGCCCGGTCCACCGCGGAACGCTTGCGCGGGTGCATCAGCCAGCGCTTGGGCGCCACCTTGCCGGCGAACGTGATGACATTGCAGAGCCGATCGTGCAGCCACTGCTGGCGCGGAGTCCAGGTGTAGCCCATCAGGTCGCGCACCGGCTGGTCGTAGAGGGCGACGGTCATGAACGTCAGGAAGCGCTGCATGATCTTGAGGTTGAGCGCCCAGAGCGGATCCGGAATCCACTGCAGCGAGGGGTGTTTGGGCATGGTCGACAGATCCATCACCTCGCGCGCGGCGTAGTTGTTCTCCAACACGTTGCGGCACATGTGATCCCAGTACTGTTCGAACTCTTCCCAGGATTTGGGCACCGGACGCATGCTCATCCCGTACATCCGGTACCAGGCGACGTGCTCGTCGAACAGCTGACGCTTGTCGGCCAACGAGATGCCGCCGCCGAACTTCTCGGCGGCCAGCAGGGTGGATTTGAAGAACGTCGCGTGCGCCCAGTAGAAGACATCGGGGTTCAGCGCGCTGTACCGGCGCCCCTGCTTGTCCACGCCCTTGATCCCGATGTGGTAATCGCGGACCTCGGCACCGGTCTTGGGCGCGCGGCCTCCGTCGAACACCACACCGCCGATCGGGTAGATCGAGCGCAGCAGGCGCGGAATCCGCTCGATGAAGAAAATCGAGTGTTCCTCGACCGCCGCGCCGAGTTGCGGATGCATGTTCTGCATCGAACCGGCCCAGGTGCCCTGGAACAGTCCGGTCCACTGACCGAAGTATCTCCAGGTCAGCGAGTCCGGACCGAGCGGCATCGCCGGAGCGTCGTAGCCGCCGGTGCTCACCGGGCAGCCCGCCGCCACCTCTGCTGATGCGCTGGTCACCGGGCACGTCTCGGACGTATCTTGAGTCACTGGCGAACTTCCCGTCCCTGTCAGAAGCATTCTGACTACACTCGTTGTCACTACGCAGCTTAGGAGTGATGTGTCGTCCGGTCAACGACGCGGCCGATGGTCCGGCGTCCCCCTGCAGGACCGCCAGACACTGCGCCGCAGCGAACTCGTCGCCGCCGGGGTCGCCCTGCTCGGCGGGGCGGCCGGCCCGGCCCTGACGGTGCGCGCGGTCTGCCGCGAAGCGGGACTGACCGAGCGGTACTTCTACGAGAGCTTCACCGACCGTGACGAATTTGTCCGCGCCGTCTATGACGACGTGTGCGCCACCGCGATGAAGGCCCTGATGTCCTCGGAGACACCGCGCGATGCCGTCGAGGCGTTCGTGACGCTGATGGTCGACGACCCCAGCCGCGGCCGGGTGCTCCTGCTGGCCCCCGAGCGCGAACCGGTACTCACGAAATCCGGCGCCGAGTGGATGCCCAGCTTCATCGCCCTGCTGCAGCACAAGCTCACCGAGATCACCGATCCCGCGCTGCAGGCGATGGTGGCCACCGGCCTGGTCGGCGCGCTGACCGCACTGTTCACCGCCTACCTGAACGGACGCCTGACCGCGACCCGCGAGCAGTTCGTCGACTACTGCACCGACATGCTGCTCAGCCGCGCGGCCGCCCGCTGAGCGACAGCACGGACCCGGCGCACCCGATTCGAGGTGCAACCGTTACCAGACCCACAGCTGAGGGAACTTGATGTCACTAGGGGACACAGATATATTGACTGCTACCAACAGGTACAGATAACTGGGAGTAACCGTGTCGCAAGACCTACCCGACGTGCAACTGCTGCGCGAGCTCGAACCTGTCGTCGAGAAGAACATCAACCGGCACCTCGCCATGCGCAAGGACTGGAATCCGCACGACTACATCCCGTGGTCGGACGGCAAGAACTTCTACGCCCTCGGCGGGCAGGACTGGGACCCCGAACAGTCCAAGCTGTCCGAGGTCGCCCAGACCGCGATGGTGCAGAACCTGCTCACCGAGGACAACCTGCCCTCGTATCACCGCGAGATCGCGATGAACTTCACCATGGACGGCCCGTGGGGCTGGTGGGTGAACCGCTGGACCGCCGAGGAGAACCGGCACGGGATCGCCCTGCGCGACTACCTGCTGGTCACCCGCGCCATCGATCCCGTCGAGCTGGAAGAGCTGCGCGTCGAGCAGGTCACCCGCGGCTTCTCCCCCGGCCAGAACCAGCAGGGCGACCTCTTTGCCTCGACCCTGTTCGATTCGGTGGTCTACGTGACGTTCCAGGAGCTGGCCACCCGCGTCTCGCACCGCAACACCGGTAAGGCCTGCGAGGAAACCGTCGCCGACCAGTTGCTGGGCCGGATCTCCGCCGACGAGAACCTGCACATGATCTTCTACCGCGACGTCAGCGCCGCCGGTCTGGATCTGGTGCCCAACCAGGCGATGAAATCCCTGCACCGGGTGCTGCGCAACTTCAAGATGCCCGGATACACCGTGCCGGAGTTCCGCCGCAAGGCCGTGACCATCGCCGTCGGCGGTGTGTACGACCCGCGCATCCACCTCGAAGACGTCGTGATGCCCGTGCTCAAGAAGTGGCGCATCTTCGAGCGTGAGGATTTCTCCGGCGAGGGCGCCCGGTTGCGCGACGACCTCGGCGAGCTGGTCAAGGAGCTCGAGGACACCTGCGAGAAGTTCGAGGTGGCCAAGGAGCGCCGCCTGGAGCGTGAGCGCAAGGTCGCCGAGAAGAAGGCCATGAAGAACCTGTTGGTGACGTCATCGGCAGCCTCCTAGCCCCAGCACACAGCGAGACGGCCCGATCTGGCTTACAGATCGGGCCGCTCGCGTTGGCCAGCCCCGTCGTGCTCGCACCGATGGCCGGTGTGACAAATGTCGCGTTCCGCACACTGTGCCGCGAGCTCGAGGTGGCCCGCGCCGGCACCGTCAGTGGCCTCTACGTCTGCGAGATGGTGACCGCCCGCGCCCTGGTCGAGCGGCACCCGGTCACCATGCACATGACGACGTTCGCACCCGACGAGTCGCCGCGGTCGCTGCAGCTCTACACCGTGGATCCGGACACCACCTACGCGGCGGCGAAGATGATCGTCGAGGAGAACCTGGCCGACCACATCGACATGAACTTCGGCTGCCCGGTGCCCAAGGTCACCAAGCGCGGCGGCGGCTCCGCGATCCCCTACAAGCGCAAGCTGTTCGCCAAGATCGTCGCGGCCGCGGTGCGGGCCACCGAGGGCACCGACATCCCGGTGACGGTGAAATTCCGGGTCGGCATCGACGAGCACCACCACACCCATCTCGACGCCGGCCGGATCGCCGAGTCCGAGGGTGCCGCGGCCGTCGCCCTGCATGCCCGCACCGCTGCGCAGCGATACTCGGGCAGCGCCGACTGGACCCAGATTGCCGCGCTCAAGGAGCAGGTGCGCACTATCCCGGTGCTCGGTAACGGCGATATCTTCGACGCCGCCGATGCGCTCGCGATGATGGAACAGACCGGGTGTGACGGAGTCGTCATCGGCCGCGGTTGCCTGGGCCGGCCCTGGTTGTTCGCCGAGCTCTCGGCGGCGTTCAACGGACGCCCGATCGCCACCCCGCCCACCCTCGGCGAGGTGGCCGATATCGTGCGCCGTCACGGCGAACTGCTCGCGGCCCATTTCGGCGAGGACAAGGGCATGCGCGATATCCGCAAGCACGTCGCCTGGTATCTGCACGGCTTTCCCGCCGGCGCCGACCTGCGCCGGGCATTGGCGCTGGTCAAGACTCTGCGCGAGCTCGATGCGCTGCTCGCCGAGCTTGATCCCGATGTCGCGTTCCCCGAGGTGGCCGGCGGTCCGCGGGGCCGGCAAGGCTCCCCGGGGGCGGTCAGTCTGCCCGAGGGCTGGCTCGACGATCCCGATGACCTGACGGTCCCCGTCGGCGCCGACGTGATGAACTCCGGCGGCTGACCGGTGAGATGATCCCGAGACCGCTCCGTCACCGCGACGGGCTGGCCGACTCTCAGGTTGTCTCAGTACGATGAGGGGCCACCAGGCCGGGCTCCGGTGGCGGAGCCGGGTGCACTGCTGCTAAAAGAGTTTGTCGCGGCTTTCACGCAGCGCAGACCACCACCGAGCGCAACGGCGCGCACGGATCCCCACGAGCTGAAGGCCGGTAGGACATGAGTGACGGCGATAGCGCCACTCCTGACCTGCCCGAGCGCGCCTCTGGGGAGGACAACCAATGGCTTACCCGATCCGCGCGGTCGGCGCCGGGTGCCACGCCGTGGGAGCGCGCCCAAACGTCGGTGCCGCCGGACACCGCCGGCGGTAATCACACCGACGGTGTCACCGTCGCCGACCTGATCGCCAAACTCGCCGCCGATCAGCCCACCGGCACCGGCGGTAAACGGCGCCGGGCCGACCCCCAGGACGACGAGCCGGCGCCCGAGAGCGCCGCCGAGATCACCGACCCGGTCGAAGCGGTGATCTTCGAGCCGTCGGCACCGGGGCACGCGGCTCACCCGGATCCGGGTGAGCCGGTCACCGAGGTCATGAATGTGGCGTCGGCGTATGCCGACGAACTGCCCGACCTGGCCGCCATCCGGCCCCCTCGCCCGCTGCACACCGCGCACCCGGCGCCGGTGCAGCACCACCGGGCCCGCAACGTCGGCCGCGTCGCCGCCGCGCTCCTGGCGGTGTGCGCACTGGTGTTGACCGGTGGCGCCTGGCAGTGGCAGTCGATGAAGAACAACAGCCTCAACCAGGTCTCGGCCCTGGACCCCAACTCGCGCGACATCGTCGACCCCAACGCGCAGTTCGGCGACGAGAACTTCCTGATCGTCGGCACCGACAGCCGTATCGGCCAGAACAGCGAGGTGGGTGCGGGCACCACCGATGACGCCGCCGGCGCACGTTCGGACACCATCATGCTGGTCAACATCCCAGCCGATCGCAAACGTGTTGTCGCCGTGTCCTTCCCGCGCGACCTGGCGATCACACCGATCAAGTGCGAACCGTGGGATCCCGAGACCGGGGCCTACGGTCCGATCACCGACGAAGAATCACCGATGTACGGCATGGACGAGGCCTGGACCGAGACCAAGCTGAACTCCGCGTACGCCGTCGGCGGGCCCAAGTGCCTGGTGAAAGTGATCCAGAAGCTGTCCGGACTGTCGGTCAACCGGTTCATGGCAGTCGACTTCACCGGGTTCGCGAAGATGGTCGACGCGCTCGGCGGCGTCGAGGTGTGCAGCACCACCCCGCTGGAGGACTACGAGCTGGGAACGGTGCTGGCCAACCCGGGCCGGCAGCTGGTGGACGGCCACACCGCGCTGAACTATGTGCGCGCACGCCAGGTGACCACCGAGGTCAACGGTGACTACGGCCGCATCAAGCGCCAACAGCGGTTCCTGTCTTCGCTGCTGCGCTCGCTGATCTCCAAAGAGGTCTTCTTCAGCCTCAGCAAGCTCAACAACGTCGTGAACATGTTCATCGAGGACAGCTACGTCGACAACATCAGGACCAGGGATCTGGTCGACCTGGGGCAGTCCGTGCAGGGCGTGAACGCGGGCCGGATCACCTTCGTCACCGTCCCGACCACCGGCTACGCCGATGACTACGGAAACGAGCAGCCCAGGGTCGACGATATGGCCGCGCTGTTCGAGGCGATCATCAACGATGACCCGCTGCCCGAGGAGCGCAACGCCGACAACACCCCGGTGCCCCAGACACCCGAATCCGGTAGCCCCTCAACCACATCCGCCGACCCGGACGGTGAGCTGGTCAACGCGGTGGCCACCGAGCCCGGCGCGGTCACGGTGCGGGTATCGAATTCGACCGGCGAATCCGGCCTGGCCAGCAGCGCCGCCGATGTGCTGCAGCAGCACGGTTTCAACATCGACACCCCCGATGACTACCCCGGCCCGCTGGAATCGACGACGGTGTTCTTCTCACCGGGCAATGAGCAGGCCGCCGCCACCGTCGCATCGTCGTTCCACAACGCCACCATCGAGCGGGTCACCGGGATGGGCGATGTCGTACGGGTGGTGCTCGGCTCCGATTTCAGCACGGTGACGCCGCCTTCACCGAGCGGATCATCGGTGAAGGTGCATATGGTGCGCGGAACCAGCAGCGAGTCCGTCACCGAGCTGCCCGAGGACCTCACGGTCACCAACGCCGCGGATACCAGCTGCGAATAGTTCGGCCAGCCGGACACGAAGGGCATTCACCTTTCGTTCACCTGTGGCATCGTGACCTTCTGGCCCGCTGACCGTAAGGTGATGACATGCGTACTGCGTATCAGGAACAGCTGTCTTCCTTGACCGTTCAGCTCGGTGAGATGTGCGGGTTGGCCGGCGTGGCGATGGAACGCGCGACCCAGTCCCTGTTGCAGGCCGACCTGGCACTTGCCGAGCAGGTCATCTCCGACCATGACCGCATCACCGAGATCAGCGCTCGCGCCGAGGAAGCCGCTTTCCTGCTGCTTGCCCTGCAGGGGCCGGTTGCCGGCGATCTGCGCGCCATCGTCAGCGGCATCCAGATCGTCGCCGACATCGACCGGATGGGTGCCCTTGCGCTGCACGTCGCCAAGATCGCCCGCCGCCGCCACCCGCAGCACGCGCTGCCCGAGGAGGTCAACGGCTACTTCGCCGAGATGGGCCGAGTCGCAGTCGAATTGAGCCGCAGCGCACAAGAGGTGCTGGAGACCCTGGACCCGGACAAGGCCGCCAGGATCCGCGAAGAAGACGACGCGATGGACGATCTGCACCGCCACCTGTTCTCGGTGCTGATGGACAAGGACTGGAAGCACGGTGTCACCGCAGCCGTCGACGTGACGTTGCTGAGCCGCTTCTACGAGCGCTTCGCCGACCACGCCGTCGAGGTGGCTCGCCGGGTGATCTTCACCGCCACAGGTTCATTCCCGGAGGACGGCACGTTCGAGGAGCCACGCTGACGTCAGCCGTCGTCGGCGACGATCCGCACCCCTACCTTGCGCGCGGCCAGCAGGTCACGCAGCACTTTCTCCAGCACCTGTAAGTCGGCGTTGCTGTAGCGCTGCAGGAACTCGCGCATACCCAGGTCCATCTCGCGGTGCAGTTCGCGGTGTGCCGCGCAGACCAGCGCGCCGTCGGCGGTGAGGTGCAGCTGAATCTCCTTACGGTTGCCGGGCACCGGCGTGCGCTCCACCAGGCCGGCCTCCACCAGGCGCTGCACATGCTTGGACACCGTCCCCTTGAGTTGGCCGGAGCGGGCAGCCAGCCCGACCACGCTGGACGGACCCTCCCCGATGGCGGCGAGCAGGTGCATCGACAGGGTCGGCAATCGGTGAATCACGCCTTCCAACCGCTTCGGGCAGCGCTGGATCATGAAATCGCGTTCCGGATCGCCGTCCTCGTCGGCGTCGAACTTGTCCCCGACCGCGCCGACCAACATATTGACCGCATCGACCAGCCCGGACTTGGTTTTCACGGAAACCATGTTGCCACCGAGGATGCGCCGCCGTACATTGTTTCCATAGAAACCATATCTTCGGAAACCATGAGGAGAGAGCGCCGTGAAGGCAGCCGTCGTCACCGAATGGGGCCAGACGCCCCGCTACACTGAATTTCCCGAGCCGCAGCCCGGCGACGGCACTGTTGTCGCCACCGTCGAGGCGAGCGCCCTGACCAATCTCACCAAGGCACTTATCAGCGGAAAGCACTATGCCAGCGGTGAACTCACACTCCCCGCCGTCGCCGGAGTAGACGGAGTCGCCCGGCTCGAGGACGGCCGACGGGTGTACACCGGCGCCGTCGCGCCCTACGGCATGATGGCCGAGCGCACTCTGATCAGCACGCACGCAATGCTGGAGCTACCGGACGGGCTCGATGCCGTCACCGCCGCAGCCGTGCCGAATCCCGGTATGTCGGCCTGGGCCGCACTGCAGCATGCCGCCGCCGTGGCACCTGGCGACCATGTGCTGGTGCTGGGCGCCACCGGCGTGACCGGCTCGTTGGCGGTGCAACTGGCCAAGTCCGTGTTCGGCGCCGGACGGGTGATCGTCACCGGCCGCGACGTTGCCCGCTTGCGGTGGCTGCGCACGGTCGGGGCCGACGAGGCGATGGACCTCCGCGACCCGGAGGTGCACGCGCGCATCGGCGCTCTACACGCCGAACGCCCCTTCGATGCCGTACTGGACTACCTCTGGGGTGCCCCGGCCGCGAGCACGCTCACCGCGCTGGCCGCCGGCCACCCCGCCGCGCACTATCACCGCACCCGATTCGTCCAGATCGGGGCAATGGCCGGACCCGCCATCGAACTGCCGGCCGCGATCCTGCGTGGCACCGGCATCACCATGTCCGGGGTCGGGATCGGCAGCGTGCCGCCCGACGTGTTGGCCAGGATCCGCTCCGAGGCGCTGCCGCGGCTGTTCGACATGGTCGCGACCGGCACCATCGACCTGCGCACCCGAACCCGGCCGCTGGCCGAGGTGACCGACGCCTGGGCCGCTGCGGAACCGTCCGGCACCAGGGTGGTGCTGACCCCTTAGAACGAGTTCGGCGCGCTCACGTTCGGTGACCGAACGTGAGCGCGCCGACGTCGCTTGTGAGACCGTCAGCCGAATCGGCCGGAGATGTAATCCTCGGTGGCCTTCTGGGTCGGGTTGGAGAAGATCTTCTCGGTGTCGTCGATCTCGATCAGCTGGCCGGGTTTGCCGGTGGCCTCGAGATTGAAGAACGCCGTCTGATCGCTGACCCGGGCCGCCTGCTGCATGTTGTGCGTGACGATGACGATGGTGAAGTCCTGCTTCAGCTCCGAGATGAGATCCTCGATCGCCAGGGTGGAAATCGGGTCCAGTGCCGAACACGGCTCATCCATCAGCAACACGTCGGGCTGCACGGCGATGGCGCGGGCGATGCACAGACGCTGCTGCTGGCCGCCGGACAGACCGCCACCGGGCTTGTCGAGGCGGTCTTTCACCTCGTTCCACAGGTTGGCACCCTTGAGTGAACGCTCGGCGACCTCATCGAGGGTCTTCTTGTTGCGGACGCCCTGCAGCTTCAGCCCGGCCACCACGTTGTCGCGGATCGACATGGTGGGGAACGGGTTCGGGCGCTGGAACACCATGCCGATGGTCTTGCGGACACCCACCGGATCGACGCCGGCGCCGTAGATGTCCTCACCGTCGAGCAGCACCGAGCCCTTGACGTAGGCACCGGGGATCACCTCGTGCATACGGTTCAGGGTCCGCAACACGGTGGACTTACCGCAGCCCGAGGGGCCGATGAACGCGGTCACGCTGCGCGGTTCCACCGACAGTGACACGTTCTGCACGGCGTGGAACGCACCGTAGTAGATGTTGACGTCTTTGAGATCCAGCCGCTTGGCCATGTCAGACTCTCCTAAACCTTTTTCGGGGCAAAGAACTTGGCGATGAACCGCGCACCGACGTTGAGCAGCGCGATGAGGACCACGAGGGTGAGCGCAGCGCCCCACAGGCGGTCGGTCGGAACGGGATTGGCGCCGGCGCCGGCCGATGTCTGGTCGAACATCATGCCGGGCAACGAGCCCATGAAACCGCTGAACATGTCGAAGTTCATGGCCTGGGCGTAGCCCACCAGGATCAGCAGCGGTGCCGTCTCCCCCATGACCCGGGCCAGCGACAGCAGGATGCCGGTGACGATGCCCGACAGCGCGGTGGGCACCACGATGGCCGAGATGGTCTTCCACTTCGGCACGCCGAGCGCATAACTCGCCTCGCGCAGGTCCATCGGGACGATGCGCAGCATCTCCTCGGTGGCGCGCACGATGACCGGGATCATCAACAACACCAGAGCCAGTGACACCGCGAAACCGGAGCGCTCGAAGCCGAGGGTCGCCACCCACAATGCGTAGATGAACAGGGCGGCCACGATCGAGGGCACGCCGGTGAGGATGTCGACCATGAAGGTGGTCACCTTGCCCAGTCGGGTCCCGCCCCCGTACTCCACCAGGTAGATGGCGACGAAAATGCCGATCGGGATCGAGATGACGGCACAGATCAGGGCTTGCAGCAACGAGCCGACGATCGCGTGGTAGGCGCCGCCGCCCGCCTGGAAGGCCGTCATGCCCGCCTGCGAGTTCATCCACCAGGTGCTGTCGAGCACGACGCCGATACCCTTGGCGACCACGGTGTAGAGCACCCACACCAGCGGCACGATCGCGATCACCACCGACGCGGTCACCAGGACCGTCGCCAGGTTGTCGGTGAACTTCCGCCGCCCACTGACACCCTGGAAGGTGGGAGCTTTGAGCGGCTGATCCAGTGTTGCGGTCATGATGCGGACCGGTCCTTTCCGGAAACCGCGGCACGGGCCAGCGAGTTCACCACGAATGTGAGGATGAACAGCACCAGACCCGCGGCGATGTAGGCGCCGGCCTTGTACTGGTCGTTGAATTCCGAAGCCGCCGAGGCGATCTTGCTGGCGAAGGTGAACCCGCCGTCGAACAGGGACCAGCCGAACGCGGTCTGGGTGCCGCGCAGGATGATCAGCAGCGCGATGGTCTCACCGAGCGCGCGGCCCAGGCCCAGCATGGCGCCGGAGATGTAGCCCGACATGCCGAACGGCAGCACCGTGGTACGCACGACCTCCCAGCGGGTGGCGCCCAGTGCCAGTGCCGCCTCGATCTGCCCGCGCGGGGTCTGGACGAACACCTCGCGGGTGACGGCGGTGATGATCGGCAGGATCATCACCGCCAGCACGATTCCGGCGGTGAAGATGGTGCCGCCGCCGGCCACCGATGCGTTGCCGGTGGAGAACAGGAACAGCCAGCTCAGATTCTCGTTGAGCCACACCGCAACTGGCTTGATCGCCGGCGCGAGGACATAGAGTCCCCAGACGCCGTAGATGATCGAGGGCACCGCGGCCAGCAGGTCGACCATGTAGGCCAACGGCCCCTTGACCCGCTTGTGCGCGTAATTGGTCAGGTAGATCGCGATGCCCAGGGCCACCGGCATCGCCAAGATGAGGGCGAACACCGAAACGAACACCGTGACCTGCAGCAGGTCCAGGATGCCGAAGTGCATCGCGGACGTGTCGGTGGTGATCCAGTTACCGCCGAAGAGGAAGAAGTTCTCCTCGTTGCGGCTGAGCGCCGGGATCGCCCGCCACAGCAGGAAGATCCCGATCGCGGCGATGATCGCGATGACGAGGATGCCCGACCCCTTGGCGAGCCCACCGAAGATCCGGTCGCCGATGCGCACCGTGGAGTTCTTCGACGGATTCGTTGCAGTCGGCGTGGGCTCGGGGAAGGGTGCGGCCATCGCCGCACCCGACCCCGAGTCTGCTGGATTCGGAATAGTCACGGAAGTACCGTCTGAGCCCTTCTCGATACCTTGATATGTCATGCGGTCTCCGCACCCATCCTCGTCTCGAATCAGCGTCTACGCCAGCGAACTAGGAAGCCGGACCGATGGCCTCGATGGAGGTCAGCAGACGCTCCTTGAACTTCTCCGGCAACGGCACGTAACCGGCCGAGGAGAGTCCGGCCTGGCCGTCGTTGGCGGCCACTGTCAGGAAGGACTTCACGGCCGCGGCGGTCTCGGCGTCATAGCCATCGGAGCAGACGACCTCGTAGGTGGCCAGCACCAGCGGGTAGGCGCCGGGTTCCTTGGTTCCGTACAGCGAGTCCAGATCGAGCGTCAGGTCGTTGCCCTCGGCCGCGAACTTGGCCGCGTCGATCGCCTTGCCGGCCGACTCGTCGGTCAGCTCGACCGCGCCGGCACCGGTGTCGATCTGGGCGTAGGGAATGCCGGCCTGATCGGCGAAGCCCTTCTCCACGTAGCCGATGGCGCCGGGGGTGGCCTGCACGGCCTGCGCCACACCGGCGGACTTCTGCGCGCCCTCGCCGGCGCCGCCCTGGAACTCGCTGCCGTCACCCTTGGTCCATGAACCCCCCGAGGCGGCCTCCAGGTACTTCTGGAAGTTGTCGGTGGTGCCCGAGGAGTCGGAGCGGAAGATCGGGGTGATGGCGGTGTCGGGCAGGGTCTTGCCCTCGTTGAGCGCGGCGATGGCCGGATCGTTCCACTTGGTCAGCTGGCCCTGGAAGATCTTGGCCAGCGTGTCACCGTTGAGCACCAGTCCCTCGACGCCCTCGACGTTGTAGGCCATGGCGATGGGACCGAAGACCAGCGGCAGGTTCCACGCCGGGTTGCCACCGCAACGCTCGGCGGCCTGCTGGGCCTGCTCTTCCTTGATCGCGGAGTCCGATCCGGCGAAGTCGACGTTCTTGGCGACGAACTGCTCGCGGCCCGCGCCCGACCCGGTCGGGTTGTAGGACAGGTTCTTGCCCTGGCACTTCTGACCCCACACCTGGTTGAACAGCGCGATGGCGTTCTGCTGCGCGGTCGAACCCTCGGCGGTGATGGAGTTCTTACCGCCACAGTCCGCGGCCGCCGACGACGTACCGGAGGCCGAACCGCTGGTGGCGGTGCTGCCGGTGTTGTTGTCGCTTCCACATGCGGACAGCAGCAGGGTACCGGCGGCAAGCATGCCCAGCGCGGCACCAGATCGTTTGGCCTTCACGAAGCTCCTTCGAGTACGGATATCGGGACACGCATGTCGCGTCGAGCAGTTCTCTCGCCGCTCGGCTGTGAACTTAAGGGCCACCTGTGAATCGATGCCCTACGGATAGTGAACGCAAGATGAACCAGCAGGGGCCGACCGGGGGAAACCCGCCCGCGGCGTTGACGTCCGCCAATTGACTCAGTAATGATTGAGTCAATGTCCATTGATCGATCTTCCGAATTGGCGCGCCGGGTCGCCGTGCTCGCCGCCCTCGCCGACCCGGTACGACTGTCGATCGTCGACCACCTGCTCGGCGCCGACGCCGCCCCGTCCGAGCTGCGCGCAATGCTGTCCATCCCGTCGAATCTGTTGGCGCACCACGTCAACGTCCTTGCGCGCGCCGCGGTGATCGAGCGCTCACGCTCGGAGGCCGACGGCCGACGGATCTACCTGAAGCTCAACCATGGGGCGCTGGAGTCCCTGATCTCGCCCGCCGACCACAAAGCGCGGCGGGTGGTGTTCGTCTGCACCCAGAATTCGGCTCGCAGCCAACTCGCGGCGGCCATCTGGAACCGGCGCAGTTCGGTCCCCGCCACATCCGCAGGGACCCAACCGGCCACCGAGGTGCACCCGGGCGCCGTCGCCGCGGCGCGCCGGCGCAACCTGCCGCTACGCCCGACCAAACCCCGGCATCTCGTCGAGGTCATGGACCCGACGGATCTGGTCATCGCGGTCTGCGACAACGCCCACGAGGAACTGCCGGCCGACCTCCCACGTATCCATTGGTCGGTCTGCGACCCGGCCCGAACCGCCGAACCCGATGCGTTCGATGAAGCAATGGACGACCTGACCGCACGCATCGACCGCCTCACCCCCAGCCTTCAACCCCTTTGAACGACGAACACCCAGGAGCAGCACATGAGCGACAACCTCACCGAGAGCCATCCGCATCTGCGGCACGATCTGTCGATCGACCAGCAACTGGCGCTGCGGACCTCCGCGACCCGGCTGCAGCAAGACTTCGGCGACCACTTCGGCGTCGAGACCATCGAACTGTTCCTGCACACCTCGTACGAGCAGTTCGCGGGGCGCGCGAGCGTACCCAACTTCCTGCCGCTGCTCGCCGAGCGCTTCGCCCGCCAACGCCTGCACGCGCTGGCCAAGGTCGAAGGCAAGTCGAATGACGGCAAGCCGACCGTGTTGTTCCTGTGCACGCACAACGCGGGCCGCTCACAGATGGCGCTGGGATTCTTCACCCACCTGGCCGACGATCGCGCGGTGGCGTGGTCGGGTGGTTCCGAGCCCGGGGACGAGGTGAACCCGGCCGCTGTGGCCGCAATGGCCGAGCGAGGTATCGACATCTCCCGCGAGTACCCCAAGCCGTGGACGGAGGAAATCGTGCGGGCCGCCGATGTCATCGTGACCATGGGCTGCGGCGACGCCTGCCCGATCTTCCCGGGCCGCCGCTATGAAGAGTGGGTGCTCGAGGACCCGCACGGCCAGGGTGTCGACGCGGTCCGACCGATCCGCGACGAGATCGAGCGGCGGGTGCGGGCACTGCTCGCCGAACTCTCGGTGCCGGTTGCCCCTTAATTCGATATACGTCAATATAGATGAATGTCGAATTCACTCCAGCTGCTGCGTACCGAGGACGCCCTCGGCCGAGCGCCTCTTGACGAGCGGGCATGCCTGCCGCTGGCGCAGATGTTCAAGGCGCTGGGCGATCCGGTCCGGCTGCGGCTGCTGAGCCTGATCGCCAGCAGCGCCGGCGGCGAGGCATGCGTCTGCGATATCTCGGCAACATTCGACCTGTCCCAACCGACCATCTCCCACCACCTGAAGGTGCTTCGCTCCGCCGGCATCCTGGGTAGCGAGCGACGCGGCTCGTGGGTGTACTACCGGGCCGTCCCCGAAGCACTACAACAGCTTTCGAACATCCTGCAGATCGAGAGCGGACCCCCCACACCATCCGATGCCTGTGTCGAGGAGACTGCACGATGAGCACCCCCACCACCGCCGCCGACTCGGCGGTCGTCAAGAAGCTGTCCGCGCTGGATCGGATGCTGCCGGTGTGGATCGGCATCGCCATGGCGGCCGGACTGCTGCTGGGCCGGCTCATCCCCGGTCTCGGCAGTGCCCTCGGCGCCGTGGAACTCGACGGTGTCTCACTGCCCATCGCCATCGGTCTGCTGGTGATGATGTACCCGGTGTTGGCCAAGGTGCGCTACGACCGCCTGGACACGGTCACCGGCGACCGCAAACTGCTGCTGTCCTCGCTGGCGCTGAACTGGCTGCTGGGGCCCGCGTTGATGTTCGCGCTGGCATGGCTGATGCTGCCCGACCTGCCGGAGTACCGCACCGGGTTGATCATCGTCGGCCTCGCCCGCTGTATCGCGATGGTGATCATCTGGAACGACCTGGCCTGCGGTGACCGGGAGGCCGCCGCGGTGTTGGTGGCGATCAACTCGGTGTTCCAGGTCTTCATGTTCGCGGTCTTGGGCTGGTTCTATCTGTCGGTGCTGCCGGGTTGGCTCGGCCTGGAGCAGACCACCATCGATACGTCGGTGTGGCAGATCGCCAAATCGGTGCTCATCTTCCTCGGGATTCCCTTGGTGGCAGGCTTTCTCACCCGCCGGTACGGCGAGAAGGCCAAGGGCCGGGACTGGTACGAGTCTCGTTTCCTCCCGAAGATCGGACCGTGGGCGCTCTACGGCCTGCTGTTCACCATCGTCATTCTCTTTGCGCTCCAAGGTGACCAGATCATCTCGCGACCCTGGGATGTCGCGCGGATCGCACTGCCCTTGCTGGCCTACTTCGCCGTCATGTGGGGCGGCGGCTACCTGCTCGGAGCGCTGATCGGGCTGGGCTACGAGCGCACCACGACGCTGGCCTTCACCGCCGCCGGCAACAACTTCGAGCTGGCCATCGCGGTGGCGGTCGCCACCTACGGCGTGACCTCCGGGCAGGCGCTGGCCGGGGTCGTCGGCCCGCTCATCGAGGTGCCCGTCCTGGTCGCCCTGGTGTACGTATCGCTGGCGCTGCGCGGACGATTCACCCAACCGACCCCCGCCGTGACCGAGGAGACGAAGTGACCCGCAAGCCCGCCGTGTTGTTCGTCTGCGCCAAGAACGGCGGCAAATCGCAGATGGCCGCCGGGCTGATGCGCCACCTCGCCGGCGGCGAGGTGGACGTCTACTCCGCGGGCACCAAACCCGCAACGGCCATCAATGCGCTGTCCGCGGAGAGCTTGCGCGAGATCGGGATCGATATCACCGGCGAGTCACCGAAACTGGTTGATCCGCAGCGTGTCCGAGATGTCGACGTGGTGGTGATACTCGGCCGGGAAGCCGAGCTCGCGCCGGTGCCGGGTACCGAATTCCAAGTCTGGGACACCGACGAGCCCTCCGAACGCGGTATCGACGGCATCGAGCGCATGCGCTTGGTGCGTGACGATATCGCGACCCGGGTCAACCAACTGCTACCCCACCTGAAGGAGACCGTCCGATGAGCAAGATCGAGGTGTTCGAGCCCGCATTGTGTTGCGCGACCGGGGTCTGCGGGGAGGACGTGGATCAGCAGCTGGTGGTGTTCTCCGCCGACTTGGATTTCGTCGCCGGCCGTGGCGGCGACGTCGCCCGCTACAACCTGGCCAGCGAGCCGGGCGCCTTCGCCGGGAACGAGACCGTGCGGGCGTTTCTGCACGTCGCGGGATCCGCCGGACTGCCGCTGGTCCTGGTCGACGGTGTGACCGCGATGACCGGCCGCTATCCCGATCGCGAGCAGCTCTCCAAATGGGCCGGAGTCGACGTGGCCGCACCGAACTTGCTCGGCGACAGCTGCTGCGGCAGCGGCGCTTCCGATGCTTCCGGTTGTTGTTGAACTCGTGAAGTTCCTGACGGACCCCCCGCGATTCCTGTTCTTCACCGGAAAGGGCGGTGTCGGCAAGACCTCGATCGCATGTGCCGCGGCGATCCGGCTGGCCGCCCTCGGCAAGCGGGTGCTGCTGGTCAGCACCGACCCGGCATCCAATGTCGGCCAGGTCTTCGGCCTCACGATCGGCAACACCATCACCGACATCGCTGCGGTGGAGGGGCTGTCGGCGTTGGAGATCAACCCCGACCAGGCCGCCGAGGACTACCGCGAACGCATCATCGGTCCGGTCCGCGGCCTGTTGCCCGAACAGGAACTGCGCGCGATCACCGAGCAACTCTCCGGGTCCTGCACCACCGAGATCGCCTCGTTCAACGAATTCACCGAATTGCTCACCGATTCGGACGGCCCGATGAGGCAGTTCGACCACGTACTGTTCGACACCGCGCCGACCGGGCACACCATCCGGCTGTTGCAACTCCCCGGCTCGTGGACCGACTTCCTCGACGCAGGCAAGGGCGACGCGTCGTGCCTGGGTCCGCTGTCCGGACTGGAGAAGCAGCGGGCACTGTACGCGGGCGCGGTGGCGGCCCTGGCCGATCCGCAGCGCACCCGCCTGGTCCTGGTGGCCCGCGCGCAGCGGTCCACCCTGGCCGAGATCACCCGCACCCACCATGAACTCGCCGCGATCGGCCTCACCCACCAGTACGTCGTGATCAACGGAGTCCTGCCGGCCGCCGCGGCCACCGATGATCCGCTCGCCGAGGCGATCTATCGCCGCGAACAGCGCGCCATCGCCGATCTGTCCGACGAACTGCGTGCGCTCCCGATGGATCTGGTGGATCTCAAGGCCACGAACATCGTCGGGCTCGAGGCGCTCGCGTCATTGTTCAGCCGCGAGCCGGGCTCCCCCGATCCCGCCGAGGACGTCGCCCTGGATGTGGCGGACGCCCCGCTGTCCGCTCTGGTCGACGAACTGGCCAGTGGCGAGCACGGTTTGATCATGTGCATGGGCAAGGGCGGGGTCGGCAAGACCACCATCGCCGCCGCTATCGCGGTCGCCCTGGCCAACCGCGGACATCTGGTGCATCTGACCACCACCGACCCCGCCGGTCACCTCACCGACACGCTGCACGGCACCCTGGACAACCTGCACGTGTCGAGTATCGACCCCACCGAGGCCACCCGCGCCTACCGCGAACATGTGCTAGCCACCAAGGGTGCAGCGCTCGACGACCGCGGCCGGATGATGCTCGAAGAGGATCTCCAGTCGCCCTGCACCGAAGAAGTCGCTGTGTTCCAAGCCTTCTCGCGTGCCATCGGCGAATCGCGACACAAGTTCGTCGTCGTCGACACCGCTCCCACCGGGCACACCTTGTTACTGCTGGATGCCACCGGCTCCTACCACCGTGAGGTCGCCCGGCAGTTGGGCGACCGGCATTTCACCACCCCGTTGATGCGGCTACAGGACCCCGCACTCACCAAGGTCATCATCGTCACGCTCGCCGAGACCACTCCGGTGCTCGAAGCGGCCGGGTTGGCTCGCGAGCTCGAGCGCGCCGACATCCACCCCTGGGCCTGGGTGATCAACAATTCGCTGGCCGCCGCGCGCCCGACCTCCCCGGTGCTTCGCCGACGCGCGATCGCCGAGGTTCCCGAGATCAACACGGTGAGAGCCGATCAGGCCGGTCGGGTGGCGGTGGTGCCGCTACTGGCGACCGAGCCTGTCGGCATCCCCGCCCTGTCGGCGCTCACCGCGTCCAGGGTCGGCTAACAGCAGCCCGCACCCGCGGTGACCTCGTCATCGTCGGTGTCCGCCGCCACGCTGCCGCAACACACGCCGGCGTCGGGATCCCCGGGGTGCTGCGGGCTGGTGCCGAAGGTGTCCGAATCGGCGAGCACGGTGTAGACCTCCCAGCGCTCCCCGGCCGGTCCGGTGACCCAGACCTTGTCCTGGGTGGCGAAGCAACAAGTGGCGCCGATCTCCTCGTCGGTGAACAACCCGGCCGCGGTGAAGCGGGCGATCTCGGAGTGCACGGTGTCGCTGGATCCGACCTCGACGCCGAGATGGTTGATGGTGCCGCCCTGGCCGGGGTTCTCGAACAGGACGAGCTTCAGTGGCGGATCGGCGATCGCGAAGTTCGCGTAGCCCTCCTTGAGCTTGGCGGGTGCGGTGTTGAAGAGCGTGGCGTAGAACGCGACGGCCTCGTCGAGGTCGTCGACGTTGAGGGCGAGCTGAATGCGGGACATGATGAACCTCCATACCTGTGTGACATATATCGAATTAGCGCGCTGGGTTCAGCATGCCCACCTCTTCGACATATGTCAATGAATTGGCTAGGATTGCCCTCATGCCGAAGTCCTTGCCGCTGGTCGACATGTCCGCACCGGTGTGTTGCGCACCCGTGGCCGCGGGCCCGATGAGTGACGAGGCGGCGCTGGAGGTCGCGCTGCGCCTCAAGGCGCTCGCCGATCCCGCGCGGGTCAAGCTGATGTCATTGCTGTTCAGCAGTCCGACCGCGGAGGCCAACAGCAGCGATCTCGCCGACGCCGTCGGGCTCAGCGAATCGACGGTCAGCCATCACCTCAGCCAACTCCGCAAGGCGGGCCTGGTCACCTCCGAGCGACGCGGCATGAGCGTCTTTCACACGGTGCGCCGCGAGGCGGTGGCCGCGCTATGCGTGGTGCTCGACCCCGACTGCTGCACCTGAACCGCCCGCATACGCAATATCGGCACTGAAGACGTCAAACCCCAGCCGCCGATACGTCTTCACCGCGGCCGTGTTGTCACCCTCCACATACAGCGTGACGTCGGCCTCGGGGCCCAGTCGGTCGGCGAGATGATGCAGCCCACGCAACGTCAGTTCGGCACCCAGACCCCGGCCCTGCGCGGCGGGGTCCACCCCGACCACGTACACCTCGCCGAGGGTCGGCCCGTGCACCTTCGTCCAGTGGAAGCCGAGCAGCCTGGACCCTTCGTAGGCCAGGAACAGACCGGCCGGGTCGAACCAGGATTCGCCGCGACGCTCGTCGAGATCGGCTTCGGTCCAGCCGCCCTGCTCGGGATGCCAGGAGAACGCCGCGTTGTTGACGCGGAGCAACTCGGCGTCGTCTGCCGGTCCGGCATAGCCGCGGATCTCATGTGCCGCCTGGTAACTCGGCAGATCGGCCAACGACCGGCGCATCTGGAGCAGCTCACGCACCGGGTGCAGGCCCAGCGTGGCGGCCAGCGCTCTGGCCGGCGCCAGGTCGCCGTGCGCCCAGATTCTGGTCTGCGGCCCGCCGGCGGCCAGCGCGGTGCGGACCAGCTCGGCGCCGAAGCCGCGGCGCCGGGCGTCCGGGTGCACCACCGCCTCGGCCATCTCGGGCGCCAGGTTCAGGTAGCCGACCACGGTGCGCCCGTCGCGGGCCAACAGGTGCCGCGTGTCATCGCGAACCAGCTCGCGCAGCACCTGATCACCCACCGGGGCAACCCCGTCCACGGTGGTGGCCGCGGCGATGATACCGGTGATCTGGGCCTGATCGTCGGCCGAGAGCCCGGTCCGCCACTCGATCACTGGCTGTGCAGCGGACCGAAAGAGCCTGCGGCCGAACCGAAATCAGATTCGCCAAGGTCTGTGTCGAGCTCGCCGTCGTAATCGTCGGTGTCTTCGAGTTCGTCGGCCGCCGGTGCCGGCGCACGCCCGCGCGCCGGCCGCACGGCCTTGTAACCGACGTTGCGGACGGTGCCGATCAGCGCTTCGTACTCGGGGCCGAGCTTGGCGCGCAACCGTCGCACGTGCACGTCGACGGTGCGGGTACCACCGAAGAAGTCGTACCCCCACACCTCCTGGAGCAGCTGAGCCCGGGTGAACACCCGGCCGGCGTGCTGGGCGAGGTACTTGAGGAGCTCGAACTCCTTGTAGGTCAGGTCCAGCGGGCGACCACGCAGCCGTGCGGTGTAGGTGCCCTCGTCGATGACGAGTTCACCGAGGGTCACCTTGCCCACGCTCTCCTGGTCGGCGACCCCGCCCCGGCGCCCGATCAGCAGCCGCAGCCGCGCATCGATCTCGGCGGGCCCGGTGCCGGGCAGCAGAATCTCGTCGAGACCCCATTCCACGTTGACGGCAACCAGCCCGCCCTCGTTCACCACGGCCACCACCGGGATCGAGGTCCCGGTGGTGCCCAGCAGGCGGCACAGGCCGCGCGCGGCGGCCAGGTCGGTGCGCGCGTCGACGATCGCCACGTCGGCCGTCCCGGCCTCGAGCAGGGACGACACCTCGGTGGGCGCCGTGCGGACATTGTGGGCCAGCAGGGACAGCGAAGGCAGCACGGTGTCCGGATGGGGGTCGACGGTCAGAAGTAAGAGTTCCAATATGTTCTCCCGCGTCCTGGATCGTCCCCGGGACATCGGTGTCGGAGGCAACTTCGGCGATTCATGACTGACACGTGGCCGTTACGACCGACGATCGCCTAACAATACCGTGCTACCTGCTGGTTAGCAGACCGGAACCGGTGGGTGTCCATCCACCGACCCGGTGAGTGCGACAGAATGTCCGGGTGCGCAAGCTGCTGACCGGTGTCCTCGCGACCCTCCTCGCGGTGGTTCTGGGCGGCGTGGGAACGGATTTCGGCGCGGCGATCTACGCCGAATACCGGCTGGCCCGCAGCGTTCGCACCGCCGCGCAGCTGCATTTCGATCCGTGGGCCAGCATCCTGGGGTTCCCCTTCATCACCCAGGCCCGCGCCCACCACTACCGCGAGGTCGAGATCCGGGCGGGCGGGGTCCAGCACCCGGTCACCGGCAAGGTGTCGTTGGAGGCGACGCTGCATTCGGTCGACCTGACGGACTCGACCTGGCTGATCGGGCCGGACGCCGCGCTGCCGGTCGGGATCGCCGAGAGCCGGATCATCATCGACTCCACGCACGTGGGCCGCTTCATGGGCATCAAGGACCTGCTGGTCGAGGCGCCCACCCGGGAAACCGAGGACGGCCTCAAGGGCGTCACCGAGTCGGGCATCTCCAGCGGCAAGGATCTGGTGTTCACCGGCACTCCGACGAATGCGGACTTCGCCGAGCGGGTGAGCGTGGCGGTGGATCTGACGGTCGCCGATCCGGACGGCAGCACGCTGGTCCTCACCGCGACCGGGGTACTGACCGGACCGGGCACCGCGGACGAACCGGTGCCCGAGAACAGGACCGCCGCGGTACTGAAGGCGTTCAGCACCCGCATCCCGGGCCAGCGTCTGCCCTTCGGCCTGACGCCGACCACCGCCGGTGCCCGCGGATCCGACATCATCGTCGAGGGCATCGCGAAGGGACTAACCGTGCGCCTGGACGAGTTCAGGCAGTCATGAGTACATCGTGGGCGCTCGTGATCGTGATCGTGATCGCGGTGCTCGGCATCGGGTACCTGGTCGGCAAGATGATGACGCTGCGCTCGGGGATGATCAAGGCCGCGGCGGCGGCCGCCGATATCGACACCAGTGGGCTGGGGCTGTCCGACACCGGCCCGACGGTCCTGCATTTCACCGCGACCTGGTGCGGCCCGTGCGCGGCGGTACGCCGGGTGGTCGATCAGGTGTGCGCGGAACTCCCGGCGGTGGCCCACGTCGAGATCGACATGGACGACAATCCCGAGGCGGCGCGCCGGCTTTCGGTGCTGTCACTGCCGACCACGATCATCTTCGACGCCGCCGGGCGGCCGCGATACCGGAGCACCGGCGTCCCGAAAGCCGCTGACCTGCGCTCGGCTCTCGAACCGCTATTGGCCTGATGGCGGTGCCTACGGGTATTGTGTGCGTCGTGACCGCCCGCCTTGAGCTGATGCTCACCAAACGCCGCGCAGTTGATCTGTGCCGCACCGCGGGTTGTTGCTGTTGTTGTAGCTGCTGACAGCTGCGCCCTCATCTTGGTGCGCCGCTTCGCCAGGCGCCTCCGTGGCCTGCCAGTCCAGCCCAGCCAAGCAACAGGAGCATTCACATGTCAGTCGATACCGGAGCGGGAACACTGCCCGCCGGGCGCGTGCACGATCAGGTCGACGTGCGCGGGCCCCGCTTCGTCGCATGGATCACCACCGCGGTGCTCATCGTCACCCTGCTCACCGCGGCGGTCAGTGTGCCCGCGGCCGCCGTCATCCTGGGCCTGCAGACGGTCGTCTTCGCGGTCGGCACCGCCGCGGGACCGCGACGGCATCCCTACGGCCTGGCGTTCGCCGCGCTCGTCGCCCCGCGACTGGGCCCGGTGACCGAGCGCGAACCGGTGCCGCCGCTGCGGTTCGCGCAGCTGGTCGGCTTCCTGTTCGCAGCGGCCGGCACCGTCGGCTTCGCGCTGGGCGCCCCGGTCGTCGGTCTCGTCGCCACCGCCTTCGCATTGTTCGCCGCGTTTCTCAACGCCGCCTTCGGCATCTGCCTGGGCTGCCAGATCTACCCGCTCGTGGCGCGGTTCCGCCGCGTACCCGTCTGACCCCAGCTGTACAACGAAAGGAACTACTTCATGGCACGCTCCGACGTCCTGGTCTCCACCGACTGGGCCGAGAGCAATCTCGACGCGCCGAAAACGGTCTTCGTCGAGGTCGACGAGGACACCTCCGCCTACGAGGGCGGCCACATCCAGGGCGCGGTGCGCCTGGATTGGAAGACCGAGCTGCAGGACCAGGTCAAGCGTGACTTCGTCGACCAGCAGCAGTTCTCGAAACTGTTGTCCGACAAGGGCATCGCCAATGACGACACCGTGATCCTGTACGGCGGAAACAACAACTGGTTCGCCGCCTACGCCTACTGGTACTTCAAGCTGTACGGGCACGAGGACGTCAAGCTGCTCGACGGCGGACGCAAGAAGTGGGAACTCGACGGCCGCCCCCTGGTCACCGAGGTGCCCAACCGTCCCGCCACCTCGTACTCGGCCAAGGCGCCCAACAACGACATCCGCGCCTTCCGCGACGAGGTCATCGCCGCGATCGGCGAGAAGAACCTGGTCGACGTGCGCTCCCCCGACGAGTTCTCCGGCAAGATCCTGGCCCCGGCCCACCTGCCCCAGGAACAGAGCCAGCGCGCCGGCCACATCCCCACCGCGATCAGCGTGCCGTGGAGCAAGGCGGCCAACGAGGACGGCACCTTCAAGTCCGACGAGGATCTGGCCAAGCTGTACGCCGAGGCCGGCCTGGACGGCGCCAAAGAGACCATCGCCTACTGCCGCATCGGTGAGCGCTCGTCGCACACCTGGTTCGTGCTGCAGGAGCTGCTGGGTCACCAGAACGTCAAGAACTACGACGGCAGTTGGACGGAATACGGTTCCCTGGTGGGAGCCCCGATCGAGTTGGGAAGCTGATTATGTGCTCTGCACCGAAACAAGGACAGACGTTGCCCGCCGGCGTCGACCTGGAGAAGGAAACCGTCATCACCGGTCGTGTGGTGGACGGCTCCGGCCAGGCGGTCGGCGGCGCCTTCGTGCGCCTGCTGGACGGCTCTGACGAGTTCACCGCCGAGGTCGTCGCGTCGGCCACCGGTGACTTCCGGTTCTTCGCCGCCCCCGGCAACTGGACGCTGCGGGCCCTGTCCCCCGCCGGCAACGGCGATGCCACCATCGCCCCGACCGGCGCCGGCATCCACGAAATCGACGTCAAGGTCGCTTAGCCACTACCCAGGGTCACCGCGCACGGGCCTCGGCTCGAGCGCGGTGACCCTTGGCGGTTAGGATCATCCCCGTGGTGTTGTTCTTCGAATTTCTGCTCGTGGTGGCCGTCGTCGTCATCACCTGGTTCGCGCTCTACGCCGTCTATCGGCTCGTCACCGACGAGGGGTGAGCGCCGACAGCGACGCAGTCGTGCCCGGCTCGGGTGACCGGGCCGTCGCCTCTGCGGCTGAACGGGCCAAGGTCACCGCGGCCCGCAACATTCCGGTGTTCGACGACCTACCGTTACCCGCGGACACGGCGAACCTGCGCGCCGGGGCCGACCTCAACCCGGCGCTGTTGGCGTTGCTGCCGCTGGTCGGCGTGTGGCGCGGTGAGGGCGAGGGTCGCGATGCCGACGGCGACTACCGGTTCGGCCAACAGATCATCGTCTCCCACAATGGCGGCGACTTCCTGAACTGGGATTCCCGCTCGTGGCGGTTGACCGAGACAGGCGATTTCCTGTCCGCGGATCTGCGCGAGACCGGGTTCTGGCGCTTCGTCAACGACCCGGCCGATGTCGATGAGACGCAAGCCATCGAGCTGCTGCTCGCCCATTCGGCCGGTTTCGTCGAGCTTTTCTACGGCAGCCCGCTCAACCAGGCGTCCTGGGAACTGGCCACCGATGCCCTGGCCCGCAGCAAGTCCGGGATGCTGGTGGGCGGCGCCAAACGCCTCTACGGGATCATCGAGGGCGGCGACCTCGCCTATGTCGAGGAGCGGGTGGACGCCGACGGCGGCCTGGTCCCGCATCTGTCGGCGCGATTGGTCCGCTTCACCGGCTGACGTCCGCACGCATAGCCTGCACCAAGCTCGCTGCTATGTGATGCCCACCTTGCCTCCTTAACGTCGATCGCACCCGATCCGTAGAGGAGGAGAACAACATGATCCTGTCATCGCTGCGCGCCGCCGTTGTCGGGCTTGCCGGTGCGGCGCTGCTGACCGGTGTGGTGGCGTGCTCATCGGAGGCCGCCGCGGCACCTGATCACGCCGATTTCCAGCAGTGTCTTTCCGATAACGGCGTGCCCTCGCCGCCGGACGGCGGGCCGCGTGGCCCCGGCGGCCCCGAGGGCCATCCGGACGGGCCGCCCCCGGCACCGCCCACGGCGGGTGCCACACCACCGGCGCCGCCGGGAGTGGACCACGGTACCTGGGACGCCGCGATGCAGGCCTGCCGCTCGCTGGCTCCCGCACCGCCGAGCCGCTGACGGCCCCGGATATGGAGCAGCCCCCGAGCCGTTCGTCTTGGTTGGACCAACCAAGGGCTCGGGGGCCGGGTGGCTGCCTGGGATTCGCCAGCGCTCGCAGGACTGCACGATGAGCGCATGTGCGAACGGCCAAGAGCTCCGTCACACTCCTGGTGCTGCTAGCTAGCAGCCACCTCACTTGTCCGTATGTCACTCAATTTCTCGGACCACCTCCTCTCTTGTGTACGAGCGACCGTACTCCCGAAACCGTGACCCGACAACCGATTTAGTGCGAGACCGCCCGGTCCACCAGCCGGGCCAACTCGCCCGCGGCCGGCGCCGCAGGCAACGCCACCCCGTCGAGAGTGTGCACCCGAGCACTCAGCGTCACCGATGAAAGCAACCAAACCCCTTCGGCGGCAAAAAGATCCGCTACAGTGAGCGCACGGAAGTCGCTGCGTGGCGCGATCCGGAACAGCGCCTCGACGGTGGTGCCGGCCAGGATCGGTAGCGTCGGCGGCGGACTCAGCAGCGTTTCGCTCTGCGCGATCACCACCGAGGAGCGCGGCCCCTCCAGCACCCGGCCGGCGGCGTCGACAAAGATCGCGTCACCGGCGCCCCGGCGTGCCGCCTCCCGCAGCGCCGCCGCGTTGAGGGCATAGGACAGCGATTTGGCGCCCGCCACTGCGCCGCGCGGGCCGGGATCCAGTGTCACCACCGCCAGTCCGCCGTCCCGGGCGGTGCGGACCCGCGCCGGCACCTCGGACACCATCACGAACGAGGCGCCCCGCCCGCACACCAAGCGCAGCACGGCCTCGGCGGCACCGGACCAGTGGGCGGCCGCGACAGCCACCGCCGCCCGCCAGCGCGCGGGATCGGGGCGCGGCAGACCGGCGATGGCGGCCGAGCGGTCCAGCCGTGCCAGGTGGGCCTCCAGCAGACACGGACGCCGATCGCGCAACAAGGTGGTCTCGAAGACACCGTCACCGTGGGTGAGCATCGGGTCGGCCGCCCGCACCAGCGGTGTCTGCGGCCCGTGCACCACACCGTCGAGGTCCACCACCACATATGCGGATCGGGCCACCATGGGCCGAGCGTAACCGCCGTAAGGTGGCGGTATGGCCGCAGTCACCGCCCCCGAATCCGGACCGGACGCCGGCGCCGTCTGGCATTTCGGCGATCCGTTCGGCGAACAGCGCGCCGCCGGAAATGCCGCCGTGGTGATCGACCGATCGCATCGCGCCGTGCTGCGGCTCACCGGGCCCCAGCGGCGCAGCTGGCTGCACGCCATCTCCAGCCAGCACGTCAGCGACCTTTCCGATGGCGCCGTCGTGCAGAATCTGAGCCTGGACGGGCAGGGCCGTGTCGAAGATCACTGGATCCAGACCGAGCTCGACGGGGTCACCGTGCTGGACACCGAACCGTGGCGCGGCGAGCCGCTGTTGGGCTTCCTGCGCAAGATGATCTTCTGGGCCGACGTCACCGTGGACCCGGCCGACCTTGCGGTGCTCTCGCTGCTCGGCCCCGGGCTGTCCGAGCCCGCGGTGCTGACCGCGCTCGGGGTGCAGGCGCTGCCGGCGGCCTGGACCGCGGTCGCGCTGACCGGTGGCGCCTTCCTGCGTGGCACCCATCCCGGTGAGTACGACGTGCTGGTCCCGCGCGCGGACAAGGACACGTGGATCGACGCGCTGGTCGGCGCGGGCGTGACCCGGGCCGGCGTGTGGGCCTACGAAGCGCACCGGGTGGCCGCCGCACGCCCACGCCTGGGCGTCGACACCGATGAGCGCACCATTCCGCACGAGATCGGCTGGATCGGCGGGCCGGGCGTGGGCGCGGTGCACCTGGACAAGGGCTGCTACCGGGGCCAGGAGACCGTGGCCCGCGTGCACAACCTGGGTAAACCGCCGCGCATGCTGGTGCTGGTGCAGCTGGATGGGTCCGGCGAGCGGCCGGTGACCGGCGATCCACTGCTGGCCGGTGGGCGCGCGGTGGGCCGGTTGGGGTCCGTCGTCGACCACGTCGACGACGGGCCGATCGGATTGGCCCTGGTGAAGCGGGCGCTGCCGGCCGACACGCCACTGGTGACCGGCGGCGAGAACCCGGTGGCCGCGGCCATCGATGCGGACTCGGTGCCCGACACCGATGGCGTCGGCGCGGGCCGGTTGGCGGTCGAGCGGCTGCGCAGCGGAGGGCGCTAGAACGGCCGGAACCGCGGCAGCCATGGGCCTGCAGGCGGCCCGCCGCCGGGCACGGTAAAGTGTTGGCAGGACAATATAGACACACACAGATCGGAGCCGCCTGCACGTTGGGCCGCTCCGTTATTGCGCGAGGGGGTCCCAATGGGCCGCGGCCGGGCTAAGGCAAAGCAGACCAAGGTTGCTCGTGACCTTAAATACAACACGCCGGAGACTGATTTCGAGCGGCTTCAACGCGAGCTGTCCAACAGCAGCGGTGCCGACGACTTCACCAACGGCGACGGTCTCCCTGAGCGGTACGCCGACGAGGACGACTGGCGTCACTGATCCGGCGGTGCATGCACCGCGCGGTTGGTGATCAGAACCGCGGGTGCTGCCCGACGAGCTGAGCTCGTACCCCATCCTTGGTGCCCTTCTTGACGGTCCCGACCGTCCAGCAGGCAAGGTGGCGAGCGGTGAGAATCGCCAACGCGCGGTCGGTGTCCTCCGGCGCGACGATGGCCACCATGCCGACGCCCATGTTGAACGTCTTTTCCATTTCGGCGCGCTCGATGCGTCCACGCTGGGCGATCATGCCGAACACCGGTGCCGGGGTCCAGGTTCCGCGATCCAGTTCGGCCACCAAGCCGGGCGGGATGATGCGCTCCAGGTTGCCGGCGAATCCGCCACCGGTGATGTGGCAGAACGTGCGGACGTGGGTTTCGGCGGCCAGCGCCAGACAGTCCTTGGCGTAGATGTACGTCGGCTCCAGCAGTTCCTCGCCCAGGGTGCGTCCGAACTCCTCGACGTGCCCCGACAGGTCCATCCGGTCGATCTCCAGCAGTACCTTGCGTGCCAGCGAGTAACCGTTGGAGTGCAGCCCGGTGGAGGCCATCGCGATGATCACGTCGCCGGGCTTCACCCGCTCCGGGCCCAGCACGTCGTCGGCTTCGACGACGCCGATGCCGGTCGCGGAGATGTCGTAGTGGTCGGGCTCCATCAGCCCGGGATGCTCGGCGGTCTCGCCACCCAGCAGCGCGCAGCCGGCGAGCACGCATCCGTCGGCGATACCCGACACGATCGCGGCCACCCGCTCCGGCACGGTGCGCCCGACGGCGATGTAGTCCTGCAGGAAGAGCGGTTCAGCACCGCACACCACCAGGTCGTCGACGACCATGGCGACCAGGTCCAGCCCCACGGTGTCGTGCTTGTCCATCGCCTGCGCGATGGCCAGCTTGGTGCCGACGCCGTCGGTGGAGGACGCCAGCAGCGGCTCGCGGTAACCGTCGCGCAGCGCGAACAGTCCGGCGAACCCGCCGAGACCGCCGCGGACTTCGGGTCGGGTTGCCCTTTTGGCCAGGGGTTTGAACAGCTCGACGGCGCGATCGCCCGCCTCGATATCCACTCCGGCGGTTGCATACGAGATGCCGTGTTCTTCGGCGCGGCCTTTACCCATGGTCACCGGCTCGCCAGTTCAAGCTCGCTCATCGCGCCCAAGGTTACCGGTCGCGCACCGCACACCGCAGGCCCGGTGACCTCATCGCATTCTGCCGAGCCGCCTGCGCGCACACCGGTAACTGTGACAGCGTGACCGGTCATGACAGCTTTTCGCGCATTGCCGCTGGCTGCCGCCGTGTGCGCGGCGGTGCTTCCCGGCCCGGCCGGGCCGGCATCGGCCACACCGAGCGTCGGAGTCGAGGCCAGGATCCTGTCGCAGTCCACCCTGGACGGGCAGGACTTCATCACCAAGGAGCTCACCATCGCACCGGGCGGCAGCACCGGCTGGCACTGGCACCCGGGACAGGTGTACGGCGTGATCCGGGCCGGGACCCTGACCCACTACGGCTCGGACTGCGCAGTGGACGGCATCTATCCCACCGGCGCGGCCATCACCGAGCAGAGCGGGCCCGGGTACGTGCACCTCGGCCGCAATCTCGGTCCCGACCCGCTGGTGATGTGGGTCGGCTATATCGATCCGGCCGGTTCCGCCCAGGCCACCCCGGTGTCCAACCCGGGTTGTCCGTTTGAGTGAGTCCCGACCGGGTATCCAGAACGCCGTCGGCCCCGAATACCTGCTGAGGCCGACATGAATCGGAGGACCCGTGCCGGAGACGAACCCACGCTGCCTGGTCACCGGCGCGACCGGCTATATCGGTGGGCACCTGGTACCGCTGCTGCTGGAGCATGGATATGCGGTCCGGGCGCTGGCCCGCACCCCGGCCAAACTCGACGACCGCCCGTGGCGAGACCGGATCGAGGTGGCCAAGGGCGATCTCGGTGACCTCGCCTCGTTGAACGCCGCCTTCGAGGGCGTCGACGTCATTTACTACCTGGTGCACTCGATGGGCACGTCCAAGGATTTCGTCGCCGAGGAGGAACGCTCGGCGCACAACGTGGTGGCCGCCGCCAAGCGGGCGGGCGTGCGCCGCATCGTGTACCTCAGCGGGCTGCACCCCGAGGGCGTCGACCTGTCACGCCACCTGGCCTCCCGCGCACTCGTCGGCCAGATCCTCATCGACTCGGGGATCGAGACGGTGGTGCTGCAGGCGGGCATCGTGATCGGGTCCGGCTCGGCCTCGTTCGAGATGATCCGGCACCTGACCGACCGGCTGCCCGCGATGACGACACCGAAATGGGTGCACAACAAGATCCAGCCGGTGTCGATCGGGGATGCCCTGCACTATCTCGTCGAGGCCGCGACGGCGCCGGTTCCGACGTCGCGGACCTGGGATATCGGCGGTCCGGACGTGATGGAGTACGGGGAGGCGATGCAGGGCTACGCCGATATCGCCGGCCTGCGGCCACGGGTGATCGTGGTGCTGCCGTTCCTCACACCGACGATCGCGAGCTGGTGGGTCGGGCTGGTCACGCCGATCCCGTCCGGTCTGGCCAGGCCGCTCGTGGAATCACTGGAATGCGACGCGGTGATGCACGAGCACGATATCGATGCGGTGATCGCGCCGCCGCCGGGCGGGCTGACCGGCTACCGGGACGCGGTGCGCGAAGCGCTGGCCCAGGACGGCACGGGAACCCGGGGCGGCAAACGCCATCTGCTGCGGTTCAGCCCGGCGGCGCCGGAGTAGTCAGGGACGTCACGTCGGCGGCGTCAGGGACGTCTGAGCGCGTCGGCGTTGTCGCCGCCGGTCTTGACCGATTCGAGCGGGATGCCGTTGCGTGCCGCGTTGGCCAGCATGTGCTCGATGACGTTCTTGCCCAGCGCGGTCTCACCGGGCAGCTCGATGGGATAGTCGCCGTCGAAGCACGCCGAGCACAGCCGGGTGGCCGGTTGTTCGGTGGCCGCGACCATGCCGTGGTGGCTGATGTAGCCGAGGGTGTCGGCGCCGATCGCGCGGCGGACACCTTCGAGCATTTCGTCTTCGTCGGCGGAGTTGCTCGCCGCGTTGGCGATGAGTTCGGCGGGGGTGGCGAAATCGATCCCGTAGAAACAGGGCCACTTCACCGGCGGGGACGCGATCCGCACGTGCACCTCGAGCGCACCCGCCTCGCGGAGCATGCGGATCAACGCGCGTTGGGTGTTGCCGCGGACGATGGAGTCGTCCACCACGATCAGCCGTTTGCCGCGGATGACCTCTTTGAGCGGATTGAGCTTCAGCCGGATACCCAGCTGCCGGATGGTCTGCGAGGGCTGGATGAATGTCCGCCCGACATAGGCGTTCTTCATCAGACCCTGGCCGTAGGGGATGCCCGAACCCTGCGCGTAGCCGACCGCGGCGGGGATACCCGATTCCGGGACGCCGATCACCAGGTCGGCCTCCACCGGGTTCTCGGCGGCCAGCCGCCGCCCGATGTCGACGCGGGTGGCGTGTACCGAGCGGCCGCCGATGACACTGTCCGGACGGGCCAGGTACACGTACTCGAAGACACAGCCCTTGGGCGTGGGGTTGGCGAACCGGGTGGAGCGCACCCCGTCGGCATCGATGGCCAGCAATTCACCGGGTTCGATATCGCGGACGAAGGACGCACCGACGATGTCGAGTGCGGCGGTTTCGGAGGCGACGACCCAGCCACGGTCCAGCCGCCCCAGCGACAGCGGACGCACACCGTGCGGATCGCGGGCGGCATAGAGGGTGTTCTCGTCCATGAAGGTCAGGCAGAACGCACCGCGCACGGTGGGCAGCAGTTCCAGTGCCGCCTGCTCCAGCGACGAGTCGGCGGCGCCGTGTGCCAGCAGCGCGCCCAGGATGTCGGAGTCGGTGGTGGCGGCCGGGGCGCCACGGGTATCGATCAGGCCGGCATCGCGGGCCCGGGTGGCCAGTTCCGCGGTGTTGACCAGATTGCCGTTGTGGCCCAACGCAACCCCGGTGCCTGCGGCGGTGTTACGGAACACCGGCTGCGCGTTCTCCCAGGTGGTGGAGCCGGTGGTCGAATACCGGCAGTGTCCGACCGCGACATGGCCTCCCATGGCGGCCAGCGTCTGCTCATCGAAAACCTGGCTGACCAGACCGAGATCCTTGAACACCAGCACCTGGGATCCGTCGGCAACGGCGATGCCTGCCGCCTCCTGGCCACGGTGCTGCAGCGCATAAAGGCCGTAGTAGGTGAGCTTGGCCACATCCTCGCCCGGGGCCCAGACGCCGAAGACGCCGCATTCCTCTTTCGGCTCGTTCTCTTCCGGCTCAACAGGCTCGAAGGTCACGATGGCTGCTCCCTGGGGGCTGTGGGTGACGCGGCCCAGTCTACGGTCATCGGACCCGAATAACTCAACCGGACGCCGGGTTTTCGTCGTCACACCAGCCAACCGCCGGCGCGCGGCCGTCATTCCCGCCGCTACCGTGGCAGAGGTGTGGCATCCCGTGACGCGCGTCGCATTCCGGTTCTGCTTCCTCTACTTCGGGTTGTTCTGCCTGTGGTTCGCCCAGATCACGTTCGCGTTCGCCGGAGTCCTCGCGCTCTGGCTGCCCGCTGGGGCGGTCATCTGGCAGATGACGCTGACCGCGCCGGCCACCGGGTGGGTGGGGCGCACGCTGTTCGGGGTCGACACCACCTTGCACACCGATTCGGGCAGCGGGGACCAGGCCGCGATCTGGGTGTCCATGGGCTGCCTGCTGATGATCGCGCTGGTCGGAACCGCCGTGTGGTCGGTGCTGGACCGGCGGCGTCCCCAGTACACCCGGCTGTTCGCCTGGTTCACCGTGTTCCTGCGGCTGTGCCTGGGCGGACAAATGCTGTTCTACGGTTTCGCCAAGCTCATCCCCACCCAGATGCCGGCGCCACCACTGGCGGCCCTGCTCCAGCCCTTCGGTCAGTTCAGCCCGATGTCGGTGCTGTGGCTACAGGTCGGCAGTTCGCATCCCTACGAGATGGCGCTGGGTGCGGTGGAGGTCGCCGCGGGGCTGTTGTTGTTCTGGCCCCGGACCGCGGTGCTGGGCGCGCTGCTCAGCCTGCTGAGCATGGGCCAGGTGTTCCTGATGAACATGGCCTACGACGTACCGGTGAAAATTCTGTCGTCGCACCTGTTGCTGATCAGCCTTGTCCTGCTCGCGCCGCATCTGCGGCAACTGGCCGATGTTCTTGTGCTGCAGCGCCCTTCGGGCCCGGTGCACACGCCGCACCTGTTCACCGGGCAGCGCGCCAACCGTATCGCGACCGTCGCGCAGGTGGGTTTGGGCATCTGGGTCAGCATCGGTCTCGCGTGCGTGGGTTGGCAGTCCTGGCACGAGTACGGCGACGGCCGACCCAAGCCGCCGCTCTACGGAATCTGGGCGGTCAGCGAATTCAGCGTGGACGGGCGGGTGGCGGCGCCGCTGAGCACCGACCCGTTCCGCTGGAGCCACCTCGTTTTCGACCGGCCCGGCATGGCCACCTTCCAGCTCATGGACGGCACCCTGCGGGATGCGCCCGTGCAGGTGGACGCCGAGCACGTCACGATGACCGCGCCGTTGCCGCTTCCCGACGGGCAGACCGCCGTCGTACCGGACCCGACGCCGTTCGCCGACCTGCGCTTCGAACAGCCGGCGCCGGACCGTCTGGAATTGACCGGGCAACTGCAGGGACGCCGGGTCAGCATCACGCTGCGCGAGGTCGACTTGTCGTCGTTCACCCTGCGCAACCGCGGTTTCCACTGGGTGCAGGAGTACCCGTACTTCCGCTGACGCCGCGCGCTTGTCAGCCCGGCAGCTCCACCAGCGGCAGCCACTGGGCAATCTCGGCGGCACGCGATCCCGACAGATGCAACGCCGGGGTGTCGATCCCGGTGAGCCCGGTGGCCAGCAGTAGCCAAGTCCGCGGATCGGTCTCCACGACGTTGGGCGGGGTGCCCCGGGTGTGCCGAGGTCCGGCGATGCATTGCACCGCCACGAAGGGTGGCACCCGGACCTCCACGCTGGCACCCGGCGCCATGGCGGCCAACGTACGTGCCGTCAGGCGCACCGCGGCCGCCAGCTCCTCGCGCGCTGGCGCCGGCGCCGCGGCGTCCCGCAGCCATGCGCCAACCGCGAGGACCGCGGCGCGTGTCTCTGCTGGATCCGCGGTGCGACGGGCCGTCATCGGTTTAGTGTCGCAAAGTGGCTGTCGTCGACCGGCCGGCACCGCCGTACAAAGCGGTCGGCGCCATCGCGCTGGTACTGCTGGTGATCGGCGCCGTGCTGCTCTGGGGCCAGTTCAGGGGCGCATTCGCCGCACGGGTCGGTCTCACACTCGTCTCGCCGCGGGCCGGGTTGGTCGTCGACCCTGGATCGAAGGTCACGCTCAACGGCGTGGAGATCGGCCGGGTCAGTGAGATTGCCGCGACCAGTGTTGCCGGCGTCCCGCACGCCCTCCTGACGCTGCGCATCGACCCGCGCTACCTGCACCTCATCCCGGCGAACGTGAGCGCCGACATCAAGGCCAGCACCGTGTTCGGCAACAAATACATCGCGCTGCGCTCACCGGAAGAACCCTCCCCGCAACGGCTTTCAGCAGGTGGCGAGATCACCGCCCACTGGGTGAGCACCGAGTTCAACACCCTGTTCGAGACCGTCATGGCGATCTCGGAACGCGTCGACCCGGTCAAACTGAACCAGACGCTGACCGCCGCCGCCCAATCCCTCGGCGGGATGGGCGCCGACATCGGTCGATCACTGGCCGACGGCAACGCCATCCTCGACCGACTCAACGCCCGGATGCCGCAGTTCCGCCGTGATCTGCGGGGCGTGACCGCACTGGCCGAAATCTATGCCGAGGCCGCTCCCGACCTTCTCGACGGACTTGCCGCGGCCGCGCTGACCGCGGGGACACTCGATGATCAGCGCGGCGCGATCGACGACGCGCTGCTGGCGGCAATCGGGTTCAGTGCCACCGCGGGCGGCACCCTGGACCGCGGCGGGCCATACCTGGTGCGCGCCGCCCAGGACCTGATCCCCACCTCGCAGTTGTTCGACCACTACAGCCCGCAACTGCTCTGCACCATCCGCAACTACCACGACGCGGCCCCGTTGATGGCCGAGGTGTTCGGCGGTGACAACGGATACTCCCTGGCCTCGGCGGGCACGATCTTCGGCATGGGCGTGCCCAACACCTATGTGTTCCCGGACAATCTGCCGCGGGTCAACGCCCGCGGCGGGCCGGGCGGACGGCCCGGCTGCTGGCAGAAGATCACCCGCGAACTCTGGCCGGCACCGTATCTGGTGATGGACACCGGGTTGTCGATCGCGCCCTACAACCACTTCGAGCTGGGCCAGCCGATCTTCACCGAGTATGTATGGGGCCGCCAGATCGGTGCGCCCACCATCAATCCGTGAGCCCTTGACCTCAAGGTTCATTGAGGTTCTACGGTGGCCACATGTCCATGAAACCGCACGAGATCGATTTCCTGAACCGGGCCGATCTCGGCCGCCTCGCGACCGTACAACGCAACGGCACACCCCAGAACAGTCCGGTCGGATTCAGCTACAACGCCGATCTGGGCACCATCGACATCGCCGGGTACCGCATGTCGACCAGTCAGAAGTGGCGCAACATCGCACACCACCCGAAAGTGGCCTTCGTGGTGGACGATATCGCCTCCCGTGATCCGTGGCGGGTGCGCTGCCTGGAGATCCGGGGCACCGCCGAGCAGGCCTGGACGCAACCCGCCGCCGGGCGGGCCGGCGACCAGCTCGACGCCGGCATCATCAGGATCACACCCACCCGCATCATCAGCTTCGGCATCGACGACCCGGACACCGATCCGCACGAGCTGGTAGCCGACATCCGAGACGTCTAGGTCTCCGGGCCGTCCACGCCCGCTTTGTCATCCAGGTCGGCGCGGATGCGCTCGGTGTCGCCCGGAGTCCAACCGTCCGGCGCCGCGACCGCCACCAGACCGTCGAGCACGGTGTCGGAATAGTTGTGCCCGTGCCCTTGGGGTACCGAGGCCGCATTCGGCATATCGGCGCTGACCTGCCAGAACGTCACGATCGGATACCAACGCATCGACGCGGTACGGTCGCGACCCCGTGGTTCTTCGAGCCAATCGGGGCGCGAGAACAGCAGATTCGGCGACCACCACACGATCGGGTCCGAGGCGTGCTGCAGGAACAGCACCCGCGTGCCCGTCCACGGCGCGGCGGCCACACGCTGGACATCGGCGGGATCGGCCGCCTGCGAGAACCGCACCGTGCTGCCGTTGTCATAACGCGGCTCGACCTCCGGGGTGCCCGGGTCGCGGCGCAGCACCAGCCCGCTCCACAACGAACTCTCGTGCGGCGGGCCGACCCAGAGCACCCCGGTGAAACCCATCTCGGCGATATCGGGCAACCAGCCGAAGGCGCCCTGGCCGGCGTAGGAGCCCAGGCTCTCGCCGTAGAGCACCAGTTTCGGCCGGTCGTTCTCCGGCAGCGTCGACCACCGCTGGTGGATACCGTCGATCATCATCCGGGCCGCTTCGATCGATTTCTCGCGGTCGCCGAGGAACGAGATCCAACTGGGCAGATACGAGTACTGCATGCCGACCAGTGCGGTATCCCCGTTGTACATGGACTCCACCGCGCGGGCGGCGACGGGGTTGACCCAGCCGGTCCCGGTGGTGGGGATGATGACGAGCAGTTCGCGCTCGAACGCGCCGGTCCGTTCCAGCTCGCTGAGCAGCACCGCCACCCGCCCCTGGTCACTGTCGGCGGTCTGCAGCCCGGCGTATACGCGGATCGGCTCCAGCGCGGGCGCACCGTTGAGGCGGGTCAACTCGGCGGCGTGCGGGCCGGTTGCCACGAAGTTGCGGCCCTGATAACCCAGGGAATCCCAGGAAGCGAAAGAGGTTGGGCTCCCTGACCTCTCGGGCTCTTCCGGTTGGACGATCCCGGGAGCGCTGGTGGAGTTCTGCGGCTGGAACACCTGGCTGGCGCCGAGCAGGAACCCGCGGTACAGCACCCCGTTGACCAGCATCAGGAACAACACCACGATGATCGCGGTGCCGATGAAGAAGGCCACCTCGCTGTGCAGGTGCCAGCGTCGGATCAGCTCGCGCGCAATGAGTTTCACCAGATCGGCCAGCACCCGCCAGGCTGCGATGCACGCGGCGCCGACAACCACGGCCACCAGCACCGTCCGCATGTAGCCCAATGTCGTGGGGCCTTCGATACCCATCAGCGCAGATACCTGCCGCTGCCACCGGGCGGCGGGAATCACCGTCAGCACGGGCACCGTCAGCGCACCCGCCACGATCACAACCTTGGCCACCCGCAGTTTCGACGCACTCGGGGGCCACCAGGATTGGTGCCGTAATACGAAGCGGTGCAGAACTGCTCGGATCAGCACGCCGATGCCGTAACCGATGGCGGCGTTGATACCGCCGATCAACCCCGCGGACAACCAGTCCCTCGGCAGCAGCGACGGGGTCAGCGACAGGCAGAAGAACAACGCCCCGAAGGGGATGCCGAAGAAATCGAGACGGACCAGACTCCAGGCCCACACCAGTAGTGGATGCCGGAATGTGGTCCGCTCGATCACCCGAACAACCCGGGCAGCACGCCCTCGGAGGTGGCCCGCAGTTCGGCGAGTGTCACGGTGAAATGGCCCTGCACTTCGATCGCATCGCTACCTTCGTCGGACACCCCGACCCGGTCCACCGGCAGGTTCCGCGCCTCACACATGGACCGGAACCGGCTCTCCTCGGTGCGCGGCACTGCGACGAGCACCCGCCCGGCCGATTCGGAGAACAGGTACACGAACGGGTCCACGCCCTCCGGCAGCACGATCCGGCTCCCGGTCTCCCCTGCCAGCGATGCCTCCACGACGGCCTGGATGAGCCCACCTTCACTGAGATCATGTGCAGCCGAAACCAATCCGTCACGCGACGCGGCGGTGAGCACCTCCGCCAGCAGCTTCTCGCGGGCCAGATCGACCTTCGGCGGCACACCACCGAGGTGGTCGCCGGTGACCTGGGCCCAGATCGATCCGTCGAACTCGTCGTGGGTGTCGCCGAGCAGCAGCAACGTCTCTCCGGGCTCGTTGCCCAGACCGGTCGGGATACGGCGGGTCACATCGTCGATGACGCCCAACACACCCACCACCGGGGTCGGCAGAATCGGCGTGCTGCCGGTCTGGTTGTAGAAGCTGACATTGCCCCCGGTGACCGGAATTCCCAGCGTCGCACAACCATCGGCGAGTCCGCGAACCGCCTGGGAGAACTGCCACATCACACCCGGATCCTCCGGCGACCCGAAGTTCAGGCAGTTGGTGACCGCGACCGGGGTGGCGCCGGTGACGGCCACGTTGCGGTACGCCTCGGCCAGCGCGAGCTGGGCGCCGGTGTACGGATCGAGTTGGGTGTAGCGACCGGAGGCATCGGTGGAGACCGCGATCCCGCGGCCGGTCGCCTCGTCGATGCGCAGCACACCCCCGTCGGCGTGCTCGGCGAGCACGGTGTTCCCGCGCACGTACCGGTCGTATTGTTCGGTGATGAAGGCCCGGCTGCAAAGATGCGGGCTGCCCAGCAGCGCAAGCAGAGTCGCCTTGAGCTCGTCTCCGGACACCGGGCGGGGCAGTGCGGCCGACGTGTCCGCGATCAACGCGTCCTGGGTGTCCGGCCGGGCCACCGGCCGCTGATACACCGGGCCCTCGTGAGCGACGGTGCGCGGCGGCACATCCACGACCGTCTCGCCGTGCCAGGTGATCTCGAGGCGGTCACCGTCGGTCACCTCGCCGATCACGCTGGCCAGCACATCCCATTTACGGCAGACGGCCATGAACGCCTCGACGTTCTCCGGTGTCACCACCGCGCACATGCGCTCCTGAGATTCCGAGGACAGGATCTCGGCAGGTGTCATATCGGCGGCGCGCTGGGGCACCGCTTCCAGCTCGACGCGCATGCCACCGTCACCGGCAGACGCCAACTCCGATGTGGCACAGGACAGTCCGGCACCACCGAGGTCCTGGATGCCGACCACCAGATCGGCGGCGTAGAGCTCCAGACAGCACTCGATGAGCACCTTCTCCATGAACGGGTCGCCGACCTGGACGGCGGGCAGCTTCTTGCGTCCCGGACCGGAACCCTCGTCACCGCCGAAGGTCTCGCTCGCCAGCACGCTCACGCCACCGATACCGTCCAGTCCTGTGCGGGCGCCGAACAGGATGATCTTGTTGCCGGTGCCGGACGCGAAGGCCAGGTGCAGATCCTCTTTGCGCAGCACGCCGACACACAGCGCGTTCACCAGCGGGTTACCCGCGTAAGACGCATCGAAGACGGTCTCGCCGCCGATGTTGGGCAACCCCAGCGAATTGCCGTAGCCGCCGATACCGCGGACCACGCCGTCGAGCACGCGGCGGGTGTCGGGGGCGTCGGCGGCGCCGAACCGGAGCTGATCCATCACCGCGACCGGCCGGGCACCCATGGCCATGATGTCGCGGACGATCCCGCCGACACCGGTGGCCGCACCCTGGTAGGGCTCCACATAGGACGGATGGTTGTGTGACTCGACCTTGAAGGTGACAGCCCAGCCGTCACCGATGTCCACCACGCCGGCGTTCTCGCCGATGCCGGCGAGCATGCCGGCGCGCATCTCGTCGGTGGTGGTCTCGCCGAAGTAGCGCAGATGCACCTTGGAGGACTTGTACGAGCAGTGCTCGCTCCACATCACCGAGTACATCGCCAGCTCGGCGTCGGTGGGGCGCCGGCCCAGGATCTCCCGGATCCGCTGGTACTCGTCATCCTTGAGACCCAGCTCACGGAAGGGCTGCGGTTGATCGGGCGACGCCGCGGCGCGCTCGACGGTGTCAATTTCCTGAGGGTGCGCGGATGTCACCCCGACAGCTTATTCGCTCCGCGTGCGGGCGACCGCCCGCGCCGCCACCGGGGCACCGAACCCGTGCAGCAGAACACTGCCCAGCACCATGACGACCACGACCAGCAGCACAATGTGCTCGTCGGGATCATCGAGCACATTGAAGGCCAGCAGCCCCAATACGATGGCGGCCGCGCCGCGCGGCCCCAGCCAGCCGAGCAGCAGACGCTCGGGCCAGGTGAACCTGGATCCGAGCATCGCCAACGCCACGGGCAGCATCCGGACCAGGGTGAGGGCCAGCAGACAGAACACCACGATGCCCACGGTCAGGCCGGCCTTCCAGTAGGCGATCAGCAGGACGCCACCGAAGACGAACCACATCAGGGCGGTCAGCAGGAAGCTGATGTCCTCGATCAACTCCAGGTCGCGCTCGGCGTCGTCGGTCTGCCGGAAATAGCGGTAGCCGACGCCGCACAGAAACGCCGCGACGAAACCGTTGGCGTGCACGCCGAGGCTCAACGTGTAGGCCAGGGCCGGCGTGGCCACGGTGAGCACACGTTGGGACTGTCCGGTCATCAGACCGCGGCGCTGGGCCAGGTTGGCGGTCAGCGCCAGTCCCCCGCCGACACACAGCCCGATCACGATGGCCTTGGCGGCATGCGGGAGCGCGTCGGTCACCGTCTCCCAGGCCGAACCCGAGTCCGACTCGGCATGGGCGACGATCAGTGCGAAGACGAATATCGGCGAGATGATGCCGTCGCTGTAGCCCGCCTCGACGTTGAGCAGATCGCGGACCCGGCTCGGGATCAGCCGGTCCCGCACGATCGACGGTGCCGGCGCGAAATCGATCGGCACCACGATGCAGGCGATGACCACCAGGGTGGCCAGCGAGAGCCCGGGCAGCAGCCACGCGCCGAGCAGCACCGCCAGTCCCATGCTCAGTGGCAAGGCGATGAACAGCAACCGGGTGGCCGCCCGGGGATAGCCGCCGAACATGCCGTCTCGGATGGCGTTCGCATCGACGAACAGCAGAACCGCGAGAATGATCTCGGCGACGTGCTGGGCGGTGCCGGAATTCAGGGTGTCGGCCAGTGAGCCGTGCGTGAGGTACTCCACCAGCGCCCCGGCGACCACCAGGAACAGCGGCGCCGTTATCCGCCAGCGCTGCAGGCGCCCGGCCGACAGCGCCCACCCGGCCAGCACGGACGACACGATGACGAACGACAGCAGCACCTGTGCGATCTTGCCAGCGACCGCCGCCCTTCACCGGGAAGCGGCGTCAGGTTCCCGCGACGCAGAAGGCGTTGCCCTCCGGGTCGGCCAGCACCACCCACTGGAACTCCTCACCGAAGCTGTTCCGGCCGGTCTCGGTGGCCCCGAGAGCGACGAGCCGGGCCACCTCGGCCTCCTTGTCGGCCGCATGGAAGTCCAGGTGCACCTTGTTCTTGCCGGGGGTCGGATCGGGCACCCGCTGAAACCCCAACGCGGGCCGCCCCTGGCTGGTCACCATGACGAATTCCCCTGGGGCGACGGCATTCACATCACCACCGGCCGCCTTGGACCACCAGTCGGCAAGGCGGTCGGGATCCACACAGTCGAACGTGATCATCTCAACGCTTAGGGTCATGTTCGCACCATAGGACAGCGCACCGACACCGTCGGGCGGATTCGACCGGTCCCGGACGGACAATGGTGGCATGCGGACACGGTTCAACGGACATATCGCCGGCTTCGGCACCGAGGCCGGGATCCGGTTCGTGGTCGGGGTCTGGCAGTCCTCGCCGTTCGGCGCCTTCGCCGACGTGATGGTGCAGACCGTCGACGACCGCCGGATTCTGCTCGCACCGACCGATGAGGTCGCCGAGTTCATCTCGGCGACCTACACATTCGATGACATCCGGGTGGGGTCGGTCATCGCCGAGCTGGACGGTGACCGGCTCACGGTGAGCACGGCCGACCTGGAGGTGAGGGTGCGACTGGGCGGCCCGGCCCGCTTCGACCGGCTGCTGCGGCTGGTGCCCGCTCGGCTGGCCGGCGCCCCGTGGTGGCTGCGCATCATCAACCCGGTCGCCGGGCTGCTGGTGCCCGGGGTGCACACCGCGGGCACCGCCGGCGGTGGGCGCCGGGAGTACTACGGGGTCCGGCGCACCCGCTGCATCGAGGCGCTGTCCGGGCGGTTCGGCCCGGTACCGCTCGGTGGCCTGGCCGATCTGGCTCCGCCGGTGGCGTTCGGTTTCTCCTCGGCGCCGGCCGACCCGCAACTGGTGGCCGTCACCACCACGATCGACCTGCCTTAAGCGGGCGCCAAGAAGGCGGTCAGCGCCGCCGAGTAGGCCGCGACATCGTCCGCGCCCATCACCTCACGGGCCGAATGCATGGCCAGCTGCGCCGCCCCGACATCGACGGTCGGAATCCCGGTACCGGCCGCGGTCATCGGGCCGATGGTGGACCCGCACGGCAGATCGGCGCGGTGCTCATAGCGCTGCAGCGGCACACCGGCCTGTCGGCAGGCCAGTGCAAACGCCGCGGCGGTGCGGCCGTCGGTGGCGTAGCGCAGATTCGGCTGCACCTTGAGGACCGGGCCGCCGTTGATTGCGATCTGGTGTCCGGGCTCGTGGCGTTCCGGGTAGTTGGGATGGGTGGCGTGCGCCATATCCCCCGAGGCAACCATCGATTCGGACAGCCGGCGCAGGAAGTCCTCCCGTCCGCCACCGTCGGCCAACGTGATGCGTTCCAGCACCGTCGGCAGCAGATCAGATTGCGCGCCGTGGTCGGATTGCGAACCGACCTCTTCGTGGTCGAACAGCGCCAGCACCGGCACGTACCGCTCGGCCGGCGCCGCCAACAGCGCCTCCAGGCCGGCGTAGCAGGTGGCCTGGTTGTCCAGCCGCGGCGCGCTGACGAAATCCCCGTCGACACCGGTGATCCGTGACGGCGCCAGATCGTGGGTCATCAGGTCGAAGCCGAGCACGTCTGATTCGTCGACCCCGGCCTGTGCGGCGACATAACCGAGAAAGGACCGCTGATCCCCGGTTCCCCACACCGCGTTCACGTGGCGCTGCGGGTCCAGGCTGACGCCCTTGCGGTCCTCGGAGAGGTGGATGGCCAGCTGCGGGACCCGCAGGATCGGGTCGTCGATGCGAACCAGCTGATCGGTGACGGTCGCACCCTCGCGCACCGACAGCCGGCCGCTGATGCCCAGATCGCGGTCCAGCCAGGAGTTCAGCCAGGCGCCGCCGTAGGGCTGCAGGGCGACCACCCGCCAGCCGGCGACCACCCGGTCCGGGTGCTGCTTGACCCGCAGGTTGGGGCTGTCGGTGTGCGCGCCGACAATGCGGAACGGCAGGCTGCCGGCGGTGGAATCCCAGGCGAGCAGGGAACCCGCGCGGACGGTGAAGAACCTGCCCGCCGCCGGCCAGGCATCCGCCTCGGACAACTCGCGGTACCCCGCCCCCGTCAGCCGCTGCGCCGCGGTGGCACACACGTGGTACGGCGACGGCGACGCGTCGATGAACTCACACAGTCTCTGGGGGCTAGCTGCCATCTTTGTATCTTGACCGGCGAATCGACCTTGCGTGGCGCTAGGGTCACTTTGTGCCACAGCCGCTGCCGCAACAGATTGTCGATCCGTTGACATCGGCGGCCATTTTTCTGGTCGCCACCATCGACGACGGCGGCGAACAGTCCGTGCACGACGCGCTGCCCGAGATCTCGGGGACGGTCCGCGCCATCGGGTTCCGCGACCTCACCAAGAAGCTGTCGGTGGTGACCGGCATCGGCTCGCAGGCCTGGGACCGGCTGTTCGCCGGGCCCCGCCCGGCCGCGCTGCACCCGTTCGTCGCACTGGACGGACCACGCCACCGCGCCCCGGCCACGCCCGGGGATCTGCTGTGGCACATCCGGGCCGAGACCATGGACGTCTGCTTCGAACTGGCCGGACGCCTGCTGGAAGCGACGGCGGGCGCGCTCACGGTGGTCGACGAGGTGCACGGGTTCAACTATTTCGACAATCGGGATCTGCTCGGTTTCGTCGACGGCACCGAGAATCCCACCGGGGCGCTCGCCGACAACGCCACCACGATCGGCGCGGAGGACCCCGATTTTGCGGGCGGCTGCTACGTGCACGTTCAGCGCTATGTGCACGACATGTCGGCCTGGCGGGCCCTGTCGGTCGACGAGCAGCAGAACGTGATCGGCCGCACCAAATTCGACGATATCGAGATGGACGACGATGTGAAGCCGGCCAATTCGCATATCGCGCTGAATGTCATCACCGATGCGGACGGCAACGAGTTGAAGATCGTACGGCGCAACATGCCCTACGGCACCGTCGGCAACGGCGAATACGGCACGTATTTCATCGGGTACTCGCGCACCCCGGCCGTGACCGAACAAATGCTGACCAACATGTTCATCGGCAGCCCGCCCGGCAACACCGATCGGATCCTGGACTTCTCGACCGCCGTCACCGGCGGAATGTTCTTCGTCCCCACCGTCGACTTCCTCGACGCCCCTGCGCCGCTTCCGCCGCCGGCGGTATCCGGCGAGGCGGTACGCACCGACTTCTCGCTTGGCATCGGCAGCCTGAAAGGAACCCCGCAATGAACAATCTGTACCGCGAGCTGGCCCCCATCACCGAGGCGGCCTGGGCCGAGATCGAACTGGAGGCCAGCCGGACCTTCAAACGGCACATCGCGGGCCGTCGCGTGGTCGACGTCAGCGCGCCCGGGGGCCCGGTCACCGCCGCCGTCAGCACCGGGCATCTGCGTGATGTCGTGCCGCCCGGTGACGGTGTGATCGCACATCTGCGGGAATCCAAGCCGCTGGTGCGGCTGCGGGTGCCGTTCACCGTGGGGCGTCGCGATGTCGATGATGTGGAGCGCGGTTCGCAGGACTCGGACTGGGATCCGGTCAAGGACGCCGCCAAGAAACTCGCCTTCGCGGAGGACCGCGCAATCTTCGAGGGCTACGAGGCCGCCTCCATCGAGGGCATTCGCGGCTCGAGTTCCTGTCCGAACCTGGCGCTGCCCGCCGATCCGCGCGAGATGCCCGACATCATCAGTCAGGCACTCTCCGAGCTGCGACTGGCCGGTGTCGACGGCCCGTACAGCGTGCTGCTCTCGGCCGATGTCTACACCCAGGTGAGCGAGACGACGGTCAACGGCTATCCCATCCGCGAGCATCTGAACCGGCTGGTCGACGGCGAGATCATCTGGGCGCCGGCGATCGATGGCGCCTTCGTGTTGTCCACCCGCGGAGGCGATTTCGATCTACAGCTGGGTACCGACGTGTGCATCGGCTACCTGTCCCACGATGCCGACAGCGTGCAGCTCTACCTGCAGGAGACGTTCACGTTCCTGTCCTACACCGCCGAGGCCTCGGTGGCGCTCACCCGGTGACTCAGGCCGTCAGCACCGCATCCAGGGCGGAGTAGAACAGGCCCAGCCCGTCATCGGAGGGTCCGGTGAGCGGTTCGGTGGCGTGTTCGGGGTGCGGCATCAGACCGACGACACGTCCGTTGGCGGAGCTCACGCCGGCGATATTGCGCATCGAGCCGTTGAGGTTGTCCCGGTAGCGGAAAACCACCCGGCCCTCACCCTCGAGCTCGTCGAGCACGGACTCGGCGGCGACGTAGCGGCCTTCGCCCGACTTCAGCGGTACCAGCAGGTCGGCGCCGGATTCGTAGCGGGTGGTCCAGGCGGTCGAATTAGACGCGACCTCCAGCCAGACGTCGCGGCAGATGAAGTGCAGCCCGGCGTTGCGGGTCAATGCGCCCGGCAGCAGACCGGCCTCACACAGCACCTGAAATCCGTTGCAGATCCCCAACACCGGCAGACCGCGGCCGGCGGCTTCCACGACCGAGCCCATCACGGGCGCGAACTTGGCGATCGCACCACATCGCAGATAGTCGCCGTAGGAGAACCCACCGGGAACCACCACCGCGTCGACGCCCTTGAGATCGGCGTCACCGTGCCACAGGCTGACGGCCTCGCCACCGGCGAGGCGCACCGCCCGGGCGGCATCGACATCGTCGAGCGTGCCCGGGAAGGTGATGACGCCGATTTTCCCCGTCGCTGCGCTCACGAATCCTCCCGGCTCACCGAGAACTCCTCGATGACGGTGTTGGCCAGCAGCGATTCGGCGATCTCGTGGAGCGCCTCATCGGACACCGAGTCGTCGACCTCGAGCTCAAACCGCTTGCCCTGACGGACATCCGCGACACCACCATGGCCGAGACGGCCCAGCGCGCCGACGATCGCCTGCCCCTGCGGGTCGAGGATCTCAGCCTTGGGCATCACGTGCACTACGACGCGGGCCACGGGGACTCCTTCATTTCGGACCGGTCTTGATCGGTCATAACTCTACCGGCGACGTCTCGGGCCACAATGGAGCCATGCAACTGACGCACTTCGGCCACTCATGCCTACTGGCGGGCTTCGCGGACGGCGAAGGTTCCGAGACGACGGTGCTGTTCGATCCGGGCACCTTCTCGCACGGTTTCGAGGGCATCACCGGACTGGACGCGATCCTGATCACCCACCAGCATCCCGACCATGTCGACACGGCGCGCCTGCCCGCCCTGCTGGAGGCGAATCCGCAGGCCAAGCTGTACGCCGACCCGCAGACCGCCGCCCAGCTCGGCACACCGTGGCAGGCCGTGCACGCCGGTGACGCGTTCACCGTCGGGCATCTGTCGGTGCGCGGGGTCGGCGGCACCCACGCCGTGATCCACCCGGACATCCCGCTGATCGACAACACGTCCTACCTGATCGGGGACGCCGACCACCCGGCCCGGCTGATGCACCCCGGGGACGCACTGTTCGCGCCGGGCGAGCCCGTGCAGGTGCTGGCCACCCCGGCGGCGGCCCCCTGGATGAAGATCTCCGAGGCCGTCGACTACCTGCGGGCGGTGGCCCCGACCCACGCGGTCCCGATCCATCAGGGGATCATCGATCCGTCGGCCCGCGGTATCTACTACGGCCGGCTCTCCGAGATGACGACGACCGATTTTCAGGTCCTCGAACCCGAGAACGGAACCCAGTTCTGACCCGGCGCCGGTTTCTGCTGTGGTGGCCGCCCATCGGCATCACCGCGATGGTGGTGCTGGGCATCGTGGTCGGTCCCGGTCCCACCGCGTTCGACGATGCGGCGCTGCGCATCCTGCAGCGGGTGTTCGGCCCCGAACCGCACTGGATGTTGTACTTCAGCTGGGCGCTGCCGATGATGGTGACGCTCGCCGTCGCGGTGCTGATCGCCCTGGTGCGCAGGCGCTGGCGGCTGGCCATGGTGGTGGCACTGTGTCCGGTGCTCTCGGTGGTCATCGTCAGGCTGCTCAAACCGCTGTTCGGCCGGTACAAGGGTGACGCGTTGGCCTATCCGGGCGGGCACACCACCGTCGTCATCACCGTGATGGCGATGCTGGTGCTGGCGGCCGGGGTGTCACTGTGGCTGATGCTGGTGGCCGGAGTCGTCACCGTGATCGGCGCGCTGAGCATGGCCGCCACCGACCTGCACTTCCTGACCGACAACATCGGGGCGGCGTTGTTCGCGTCCGCCATGGTGTGCCTGGCGGTGCTGGCGGCGGGCCCTCAGGCCGAGTCCCGGGCGGCGGCCCGTCCCGCCGCCCTGCCCGAGAACACGCAACCGCCCAGGAACGTGCCCTCCAGGGACCGATAGCCGTGCACGCCGCCGCCGCCGAAACCGGCGGCCTCCCCGGCGGCATAGAGCCCGTCGAACACCGTCCCGTCGGCCGTGAGTACCCGGGAGTCCAGGTCGGTCTCCAGGCCGCCCAACGATTTTCGGGTCAGGATGTGCAGCTTGACGGCGATCAGTGGTCCGGCCTTGGGATCGGTGAGCCGGTGCGGTGCGACCACCCGCGCGACACGGTCGGGCAGGTAGTCGCGCGCGGCGCGGATCGCCGTGATCTGGCTGTCCTTGGTGAATTTGTTGACCACCTCGCGGTCCCGCGCGGTCACCTCGGCCTCGACGGTGGCGTAGTCCAGCGCAACCACGTCGTCGACACCGTTCATGGCCTCCACCAACTCGCGCAACGAGTTGGCGGTGACGAAATCCACCCCCTTGTCGACGAACGCGCGGACCGGAGCCGGACCACCCCCGCGGCCCCGACCCAGCACCTGCTTGACGCTGCGGCCGGTGAGGTCTGGGTTCTGCTCCTGCCCGGACAGCCCGAATTCCTTGGCGATGATGCGGGCGTTGAGCACAAACCAGGTGTAATCCTGGCCGGTGGTCGTGATGTATTCCAGGGTGCCCAGGGTGTCGAATCCCGGGTAGAGCGGCACCGGTAGCCGTTTGCCGTTGGCGTCCAACCACAGCGACGAGGGGCCGGGCAGGATGCGGATGCCATGGTTGGGCCACACCGGGTCGTAGTTGGTGATCCCCTCGGTGTAGTGCCACATCCGGTCGCTGTTGATGATGTGCGCGCCCGCGGATTCGCTGATCTGCATCATCCGGCCGTCCACGTGCGCGGGTACACCGGAGATCATCTGCTGGGGTACCCGGCCCATCCGGGCCGGCCAGTTCTTGCGGACCAGCTCATGGTTGCCGCCGATACCGCCGCTGGCCACGATCACTGCCTGGGCGCGGAACTCGAACTCTCCCACCGCCACCCGTGAGCTCGCCACACCGCGCGCGGCATCGCTGGGCTCCAGCACGCTGCCGCGCACGCCGGTCACCGCGCCGCCCTCGACGATGAGCTCGTCGACGCGGTGGCGGTGGGCGAAGGTGGCCCGCGGCTGGCCCAGCAGCCGGCGGGCGAAGATGTCGACCAGCGCCGGCCCGGTACCCCAGGTGATGTGAAAGCGGGGCACCGAGTTCCCGTGCCCGAGCGCGCCGTACCCGCCGCGTTCGGCCCAGCCGACCATGGCGAAGGTCTGTAAGCCGCGCTCACGCAACCAGCCACGCTTTTCCCCGGCGGCGAAATCGACGTAGGCGTGTGCCCACTGCCGCGGCCAGTGGTCCTCCGGGCGGTCGAAGCCGGCGCTGCCCAGCCAGTCCTGCAGGGCGAGTTCATGGCTGTCTTTGATGCCGAGGCGGCGCTGCTCGGGGCTGTCGACCAGGAAGAGCCCGCCGAACGACCAGAATGCCTGGCCACCGAGGTTGGCGGCATTCTCCTGGTCCACGATCAGGACCCGCCGGCCCCGCTCCATCAGTTCTGCGGCGGCGACCAGCCCGGCCAGTCCCGCTCCCACCACGATCACATCGGCATCGACCATGCCGACACGTTAGCCTCAGGCGGCCTCGGCGAGGACGGGATCCGCGTCCCAGCGGTAGATCTCCGGGACGCAGCCATGCATGAGTGCCAGCTCGACGGCATCGAGCACCGCCTGCCGCGGACCGGCGTGGCGGAGCTGACGCGCCGAAACCGCCAGCCGCACCGTCCCGCCGCGGCGCGCGGTGCGTTCGGCCGACAGCACCAGCGTGCGGCACCACCACGTTTCGGTGAGGAATCCGGCGCCGATGCCGAGCACCCGGGCCGGTGTCGTGGCGTCACGTACCAGGTCGGTGACACCGGTCAACCCCGCGAGCAGACGGAAGCCGTTGCGCGGCAGTGCCACCGAGGTGCCCTCGGAGACCCACCAGCCGGGTGCGGCGAACAGCCGGGTGCGTAGCCCCAAATGCTCCATCACCCGGTCGGCACCCATCAGCCGCAGGTTCGCCTCGTGCGCGGGCAGCGTGGCGAACTCGCTGCGGCGCTTCTTGGTGGCCGCTTCGTCGTAGCCGTGCAGCACGACGGCATCCCCTGCGGCGCGGCGCTCGGCCAGCCACAGGATCGTCGTGGCATCCCGTTCCAGCCGGTAATCGCCCTTGAGCCGGGGAGCCACCAGCAATGACACCGGCACACCGCGGGCATCGAGTTCCTCGCAGAACGCGTCGACGTCGGCGATGGTGCGGTCCCTGATCCCGGATATCGACACGATGAGCTCTGCGGTCACACCCGTCAGTCTCGCAACATCAGGTGTCAGGACGGTTGCGAACACCCGGACACGAAGTGAGCATTAGGGCCCCGCTATGTGCCCAAGACGGCCTCGATGGCCGCGATCACCTCCGGCGCGTCCGGCTCGGTGCGCGGACGGAACCGGTGGACCACTTCGCCATCCGCGTTCAGCAGGAACTTCTCGAAGTTCCACTGGATGTCACCGGCTTCACCGCCGGCGTCGGCGGCCTTGGTCAGTTCGACGTAGAGCGGGTGCCGGTCGGCACCGTTGACATCGGTCTTGGCCAGCAACGGAAAGGTCACCCCGTAGGTGGTGGAGCAGAAGTTCTGGATCTCCTCGGCGGTGCCCGGCTCCTGGCCCATGAACTGGTTGCACGGCACACCCACCACGGTCAGCCCACGGTCGGCATAGGCCTGGGCGACCTTCTCCAGTGCGGTGTACTGCGGGGTGAGACCGCATTTGGAGGCGACGTTCACCACCAGGGTTGCGCGAGAGGATAATTCACCGAGAGTGGTGTTCGTGCCGTCAAGAGTGGTCAGCGGGATCTGGTTGAGGCTCACCGGATCGACGCTAGCCGTCGAACAGGATCGCCGCCAGCCTCTCGACCGTGGCGACCGGATCGCCGGCGGTATCGATGGCCTTGTTGAGCCACAGCTGGGCGAATCCGTGCACCATCGACCAGGCGGCCAGTGCGGCGCCCTCCGGATCGGCCGTGGCGTGCGGATCCGACAGCGTGCCGACGCCGCGGTTAAGTTCATTCGAGGCGGCCAGCGAAGCCTGCGCCACCTGTGGTTCGGTGGCGTCGAACAGAGATCTGTCGAACATGACCTCGAAGTGGCCGGGGTGGGCGAGCGCGAACCGGACATAGGCCTTGGCCGCGTCGATGAACTCCGGCCGCGCGGCTGCCAGTTCGGCCGCCAGGATCCGGAAACCCTGTTCGGCGAGCGCGGTGAACAGGCCGCGCCGGTCCCCGAAATGGTGAGCGGGGGCCGCGTGCGACACCCCTGCGGCGCGGGCGAGTTCACGCAACGAGACACCGTCGGCGCCGCGCTGGGCGACCAGATCGGCCGCCTCGGCCAGGATCACCGTCCGCAGGTCGCCGTGGTGATAGCTCGCCTTGCCCATCGCGCCATCGTACCCGCCATCTTGACAGCGTCTAGTTACGCGGGCCGCCGAACAGACTGTGTACGTCTCCGTCGCCGTGATTGTCCGGGTCGGCGGTGGCCAACAGCCAGGCGTACTGGAATGCCGCTTCCTTCCACCGCTCGTAACGCCCACTGATACCACCGTGGCCGGCCACCATCTCGGTTTTCAACAGCACCCTGGCGGAATCAGCCGCGCTGTCGCGTTGCGCATACCGAAGCGCCGCAACCCATTTCGCAGGCTCCACGTAGAAGACCCTGGTGTCGTTGAGCGACGTCATGGCCAGCACCGCCGGATAGTCGTAAGGCCCGACATTCTCGTACGGGGAGTACGACTTCATGTAGGCGTAGACATCCGCGTCCTCCAGCGGATTACCCCACTCATCCCATTCGGTGACGGTGAGCGGCAACGAGGGATCCAGAATGGTGGTCAGCGGATCGACGAACGGCACCTGCGCCAGCACCCCGGCGAACAGGTGCGGGGCCATATTGAGTACCGCGCCGACCAGCAGGCCGCCGGCACTGCCGCCGAGGGCGACCAGATTGGCCGGCCGGGTCAGGTCGGTCACCACCAGATGCTCTGCGACCGCGATGAAATCGGTGAAGCTGTTGCGTTTGCGCAGCAGCTTGCCGTCCTCGTACCACGGCCTGCCGAGTTCGCCGCCGCCACGCACGTGCGCGACGGCGAACGCCATCCCGCGGTCCAACAGCGACAACCGGGCGATCGAGAAGCGCGGGTCCTCACACGATTCGTAGGCGCCATAGCCGTACAGCAGCGTCGGGGCCGGGAATGCCAAACCCGCCCGGTGCACGATCGAGATCGGGATCCGTGCCCCATCGGGGGCCACCGCCCAGTCCCGGCGTTCGACGTAATCCTCGGGGCGGTAGTCACCGAGCACCGGTTGCTCACGCAGCAGGGTCCGCTCACCGGTCACCAGGTCGAAGTCGTAGACGCGCACCGGGATGACCCACGACACCGCGCCCACCCGCAGCTTCGGCGAGGACCAATTCGGGTTACCGCTCAGCCCCGCCGACATCAGCTCGGATTCGAAAGTGATCTCCTGCGGCGACCCATAGCTGCCGTCGGCGCCGATGGGCCACAACTGGATCCGGGGCAACGCCTCGCGACGGTAGCTGACCACCAGGTGGTTCTCGAACGCGTCCACCCCGTCGAGGCGGACATCCTCGCGGTGCTCGATCAGCGTGCGGAACGCACTCGGATCGCTCACCGGCGCCTCGACCAGGGTGAAGTTCACCGCGCCGTCGTTGTGCAGGATGAGAAAGCGGTCCTCTCCCCCCACCACGGCATGCTCGACGGAGTACTCCACCTGATCGCGGCGCGGAAGCACCACGGTGAACTCGGCCTCCGGGTCGGTGGCGTCGGCGTAACGCACCTCCGAGGTGACCGCACTGCCCGCGGCGATGATGACGTACTTGTCGCTGCGGGTGCGCCCGACGCCGAGCCAATAGCGTTCGTCGGCTTCGTGATACACCTTCTGGGCGGGCAGACCGGAACCGAGGCGGTGCCGCCATACGGTGTCGGGCCGCCACGCCTCGTCGAGGGTGACGTAGTAGAGCGAGTGGTTGTCCGCGCCCCAAGTCGCTCCGGCGCCGATACCGACGATGGTGTCCTCGTAGAGCTCACCGGTCCGTAGATCTTTGAACCGCAGCGTGTATCGCTCGTCGCCCTTGACGTCCACCGAGAACGCCAGGATGTTCCCGTCGACGCTGACACTGATGGCGCCGAGCGCGAAGAACTCATGGCCCTGGGCTTCGACGTTCTCGTCGAGCAGGATCTGCTCGCCGGGGATGGCGGTGTTCTCGTCGAGCTCCGGCGGGGTCCAGTCGTCCTGGCCGCTGATCGGGCACCGGCAGTGCACGCCGTATTGCTGGCCCTCGAAACTGCGCGCGTAGTACCACCACTGGTCGCGGCGGGTGGGAACCGAGAGATCGGTCTCCTTGGTGCGCGCCTTGATTTCGTCGAAGATCTTCTGCCGCAACGGTGCCAGCGCGGCGGTGGCCGCCTCGGTGTGCGCGTTCTCGGCCTCCAGGTGCGCGATCACCTCGGGGCTGGACTTGTCGCGCAGCCACTCGTAGTGGTCGATGAACACATCGCCGTGATGGTCGCGGCGGTGTTCGACCCGCTTGGCGACAGGAGCTGAGGTCATGCACCGATCCAATCGTCGAAGCTGAGTCCGGAAATGCGTTCGTAGGCCTCGATATAGCGGGCCCGGGTGGCCGCGGCGATCTCGGCAGGCAGGGGTGGCGGTGGGGTGTCCGAGCGCCGGTCCCAGCCCGAATCCGGTCCGGTCAGCCAGTTGCGCACGAACTGCTTGTCGAAGCTGGGCTGCACTTCGCCGGGCTGGTAGCTGTCGGCCGGCCAGTAGCGCGACGAGTCCGGGGTGAGCACCTCGTCGGCCAGCACCAGGTCACCGTCCTCATCGACACCGAACTCGAATTTGGTGTCGGCGACGATGATGCCCTTGCTCAGCGCGTGCTCGGCGGCCTTGCGGTAGATCTGCAGTGTCGCTTCTCGCAGCTCGGCGGCCCGCTGCGCGCCCACCAGCGCGACCACCGCGTCGAAGGACACGTTCTCGTCGTGCTCGCCCAGCTCGGCCTTGGTGGCCGGGGTGAACAGCGGCTCGTCGAACTTGCTGGCCTCGCCGAGTCCGGCGGGCAGCGCGATCCCGCACACCGCCCCGGTCTGCTGGTAGTCGATCAACCCGGAACCGGTCAGATAGCCGCGCGCCACACACTCCACCGGGAGCATCTCCAGTGCGCGCACCACGAGGGCGCGGCCCAGAACCTCCTCGGGGATGCGTTCGTCATCGGGCGGGCCGGCCAGATGGTTGGGGACGCCGAGCTGCTCGAAGAAGAACACGCTCATCGCGGTCAGAATCCGGCCCTTGTCCGGGATGGCGGTGTCCAGGATGTGATCGAAGGCCGAGATGCGATCACTGGCCACGAACAGCAGATGATCGTCATCGATGCGGTACAGCTCGCGAACTTTGCCGCTGGCCAGATGCCGGTAGTCGGTCAGAGCGGGGCGCATTGCCTCACCCTATGTGCTGGGATCGGTGCCATGAGACTGCGGTACCTGCCCTATGCCACTCGGCCCGGTCGCTTCCTGGCCCAGCTTGTCAGCGATGTCACCGTGCTCCTCTGGACGGTGATCTGGGCCATGGTGGGCAGCGCGGTGTACTCGGCGGTGGCCACCATCGCCGAAGTCGGGCGCCAGGTCCAGGACGGCGCCGACGGGGTGTCGGGCAGCCTGAACTCCGCCGGTGACCGCGCCGACGACTTCCCGCTCGTCGGCGATGCGCTCGGCGGGCCGCTGCACGCGGCCAGCGACGCGGCAAAGGAGATCGCGGGCGCCGGCCAGAGCCTGGACAGCACTGCGACCTGGCTGGCCTGGGTGCTGGCGCTGGCGGTCGCGGCGACCCCGATCCTGGCGGTCGCCATGCCATGGCTGTTCCTGCGGGTGCGGTTCTTCCGGCGCAAGCTCATGGTGCTGACGCTGGCCTCCACCCACGCCGGCCAGGAACTGCTGGCCATGCGTGCGCTGGCTAACCGACCGCTGGCCAAGCTCACCGCGATAGACCCCGACCCGATCGGTGCCTGGCGCCGCGACGACCGACCCGCGATCCGTGGGCTGGCCCTGCTGGAGATCCATGCCGCCGGGGTCAAGCTCTGAGGACGCGCCGACCGAGTCCTCGCGGAGATCACGTTCGCGCTCAGCCACCGTGCAGCCGGCGCAGCCAGCTTCCGAACGGGTGCCGCACACTGACCGACCCCATCCTGACCTTGCCACCCACGATGACGTGCAGCTGATCGGGCTGCGGGAGGTTGCGCACCTTGACGGTGGCGCTGCCGGCGATGGCGTCGACGCCGTTGAGGTCAGCGGTGGCCCCGGCCGGCACGATGAGCTCGGTCGAGCTCAGGTAGTCGTCGATGTTCACCTCGACGACCGGTCCCGGCAGCACCGCCGAGGTGAAGTCGAGCGTGGTGCTGCACATCCGGGTGTTCAGGTTGAGCACCGGCGCCACGGTCCACGGCCCGCGCCGCACGATCGAGGTCATCCAGCCGCCCAAGATCTCGGGCCGGGCGCTGCTGCGGGCGACGGGTGCGCTCGCCCCCGGCAGATCCATGCCGGGCAGGTCGACGAGCACCGCGCGCAGTTCCCCGCGGGTACGGGCGGCCAGCGCGGCGTCGGTGCGTTCGACGAACTCGTCGAGGCTGATCATGCCGTCGCCGACCGCACGCTCGAGCAGTCCGCTCACGTGTGCGCGGTCGGCGTTGGAGACTCGGAGGTTGTCGTTCTGGCCGGAGTCCATGGCTTCGAGGGTAGCGATCAGCCGAATTCCACGACCAGGTGCCGGATACCGGTGTGCCGATTGCTGCGGGTCCACTCCACCGGTTTCACCAGGTGCGCGAAGGTGAACCGGGGCAGTAGTTCCTCGAACAGCACCCGCAGCTCCAGGCGCGCCAGATTGGCCCCCAGGCAGTAGTGCACACCCTGCCCGAATCCCAAGTGCGCATTGGGCTTCCGCGCGATGTCGAAGGTGTCGGGATGCTGGAATGCCACCGGGTCCCGGTTGGCCGAGCCTTCCCAGACCTGCACCTTGTCCCCCGGCGCGATATCGCAACCGCCCAACGTGGTGGCGCGCGTCGCGGTGCGACGCTTCGACGGTGACGGTGTCGTCCAGCGCACCATCTCCTCGATCGCCGACCCCAGCAGTTCGGGTTCGGACCGCAGGCGCCGCATCTGGTCGGGGTGCTCGATCAGCGCCAACAACCCGCCCGCCACCGCGTTGCGGGTGGTCTCCGCCCCGGCGCTGAACAGCAGACTGAAGAACAGGTAGAGCTCGAGGTCGGACAAGTCGGCATCCGATGCGTTGGCCACCACCGACAACATGTCATCGCTGGGGTCGGCGCGCTTGGCCGCGATCAGCTGCATGCCGTATTCGTACATCCGCGATCCGGCCTCCTCGGGCGTGAGCTGCCCGACGGCCGCCGATCGGGCACCGCCAAAATCGAACTGCGGCTCGATCGCCTCGAACAGCCAATGCCGTTCGGATTCCGGCACTCCCAGCAGGATGCAGATCATCTGCATCGGCAACTCGGCGGCGATGTCGACGAGAAAGTCCAGCGCGACGCCCGGTTCGACGGCGTCCAGCAGGGTGCGCGCCCGCGCCCGCAGATCGTCGGTGACCCGGGTGATCATCCGCGGGGTCAGACCGGAGCTGACCAGCCGCCGGATCTCGGCATGCCGCGGGTCGTCCATCATGTTGAGCACCTGGCCGGCCACCGAAAGGTCCTGTAGCAGGGTGCCGCCGAATGGCCTGGCCCCACCGGTCACCGACGAGTACGTCTGCGGATCACGGAGCACCGCAAGCGTTTCCGGGTAGGTGGCGACGGACCAGAAACCCTCCCCGTCCGGGGTGTGCTCGGTGGGTTCATGCTAGTAGACCGGCGCCTCGCGACGATGCACCTCGAACAGCTCGTGCGGGAAGCCTCCCGCGAAGTTGTCGAGATCGGTGAGGTCGGCCAGCGTCACAAGATGGCACCCGAGGTGTACTTTGCGGCGTCCGGATACCGGCCGACGAGCTCCTCGACAGCGGACACGACGCCGTCGACCTGCGCACCGGCCGCCCCGGTGAACGCCTCCTTGTCGGCCAGCGCCGCATCGAGGGCCACCCGGTCCAGCGGCAGCCGCGGGTCGGCGGCCAACCGGTCCAGCAGGTCGGGCTCGGCGCCCTTCTCCCGCATGGCCAGCGCCACCGCCACCGCGTGCTCCTTGATGACCTCGTGCGCGGCCTCGCGGCCCACCCCGGCCCGCACGGCCGCGATGAGGATCCGGGTGGTGGCCAGGAACGGCAGGTAGCGGTCGAGCTCGCGCTGGATCACCGCGGGGTAGGCGCCGAACTCGTCGAGCACGGTCAGGAACGTCTCGATCTGCCCGTCCATGGCGAAGAACGCGTCCGGCAGTGCGACGCGGCGCACCACCGAACAGAACACGTCACCCTCGTTCCACTGGGCGCCGGCCAGTTCGGCCGTCATCGACGCGTAACCGCGCAGCACCACCTGCAACCCGTTGACCCGCTCACAGGACCGGGTGTTCATCTTGTGCGGCATGGCCGAGGAGCCGACCTGGCCCGGCGCGAAACCCTCGGTGACCAGCTCGTGGCCGGCCATCAGCCGGATGGTGTGCGCGAAGGAGGACGGGCCGGCCCCGAGTTGTACCAGCGCGGAGATCGCATCGTGGTCCAGCGAACGCGGGTACACCTGCCCCACGCTGGTGAAAACCTCTGTGAATCCCAGGAATTGGGCGATACGACGTTCCAGTTCGGCCAGCCGGGCGGTATCGCCGTCGAAAAGATCGAGCATGTCCTGCGCGGTGCCCATCGGGCCTTTGATCCCACGCAGCGGGTACCGGTCGATCAGCTCACGCAGCCGGGTCAGCGCCAGCAGCGTCTCCTCCGCCGCGGAGGCGAACCGCTTGCCCAGCGTGGTGGCCTGCGCGGCGACGTTGTGGCTGCGCCCGGCCATCACCACATCGCGGTACACGATCGAGCGTTCGGCCAGCCGCGCCACCACCGCGACCCCGTGGGCGAACACCAGCTCCAGGGATCGGCGGATCTGCAGCTGCTCGACGTTCTCGGTGAGGTCGCGGCTGGTCATCCCCTTGTGCACGTGCTCGTGGCCGGCCAGGGCGTTGAATTCCTCGATGCGGGCCTTCACGTCGTGGCGGGTGACCCGCTCGCGGGCGGCGATCGAGCTCAGATCGACGTCTTCCAGCACTCGCTCGTAGTCGGCCACGACACCGTCGGGCACCGGGACGCCCAGCTCGGCCTGTGCGCGCAACACCGCCAGCCAGAGTCGGCGTTCGGCGATGATCTTCGCCTCGGGCGACCAGATGGCCGTCATCTCTTCGCTGGCGTAGCGGTTGGCCAGAACATTCGGGATCGTCACGAACACACAGCTTACGAGCCGGCTACGGGGCGTCGCCCAGGTGCGTCGGATCGATGATGCCCTTGCCGCGGATACCGAGCTGACGGTTGATCAGGGTGGTGATGCCGAACAGCACGATCCCGATCAGGATCAGGATCCCGGCCAGCAGGTACTGCTGGGCAGGGCGTCCGGAGAACGGCAGCACCAGATACGCCGAGGCCAGGAAGCCGACGACCGGCAGTGCGGTCGGGGTGCGGAAGTGACCACCGGCGGCGTGTACGTCGCGGCGCAGCACCAGCACGGCGATGTTCACCATCGCGAACACCGCGAGCAACAGCAGTGATGTGGTGCCGCCGAGCACGGCGATGGCGCTGCTGTTGGCGACCGCGGACACGTAGAAGATCAGCCCGAAGGCGATGAGCGTGGTGAACACGATGGCCACCCAGGGGCTGTGCCGCTTCGGGTGGATGGTGCCCAACACCGGTGGCAGCACGTGCTGGCGGGCCATGCCGTAGATGAGCCGGCTGGCCATCAGCATGTTGATCAATGCGGTGTTGGCCACCGCGAACATGGAGATGAACGGCAGGATCGCCTCGATCGGCAGCCCGGGCGCACCCGCCTTGACGACCTCGATCAGCGGGGTCTCGCTGTCGGCGAGGACGCCGACGGGCACCAGCGCGACCGCGACGATGGCGACGATGACGTAGACGACGCCGGCGATGCCCAGTCCGGTCAGCAGCACCTTGGGGAAGATCCGCACCGGGTCCTTGGTCTCTTCGGCCATGTTGACCGAGTCCTCGAAGCCGACCATCGCGAAGAAGGCCAGCGAGGTCGCGGTGGTGACGGCGAGGAAGGTGCCCTTGTCTTGCGGGGTGTCGAAGGCCACGACCCGGGAGAAGTCGACATCGGCGCCCCCGCCGGTGAACGCCCAGATACCGACCAGGATCACCATGGCCAGGCCGGTGATCTCGACGATGGTGAGCACCACGTTGAGCTTGACGCTCTCACCCACGCCACGGAAGTTCACCGCCGCCAGCAGCGCCATGAACAACAGCGCCAGCACCACCACGCCGACCTTGCCCCAGTCGAGATCGAAGGCGGTGAAGAAGTTCGCCGCGAAGAACCGGGAAGCCGTTGAGGCGGAGGTGATTCCGGAGCACATCACCACGAATGCCACCAGGAAGGTGACGAATTGGATGCCGAAGGCCTTGTGCGCGTAGAGCGCTGCGCCGGCAGCCTGCGGATACTTGGTGACCAATTCCAGGTAGCTGAACGCGGTCACCGTGGCGATCAGGAAAGCCACCAGGAACGGAAGCCAGGCCGCACCGCCGACTTCCTTGGCCACCTGCCCGGTGAGCGCGTAGACACCCGTACCGAGGATGTCGCCCACCACGAACAACAGCAGCAGGCCCGGTCCCATCACCCGCCGAAGTTGTGGCGCCTCCGTGGTTTCCGACTGTGTCATCCCACCCCTTTTGGTCAGCTCAGACGTGCAGAGCCCGGTCGTCGACCGGGGCGAGCACGTCGATCACATCGATGAGAGTCGCGCGGGCATTGGCCCGCGGTCCCTCGCCCTCGTCCACCAAAGAGGCAACCACAGCTCCGTCCACGGCGCACACCAGGGCGGTGACAAGTTCGGATCGAACGGCGCGGCCGGACCGCTCGACGACCTCCAGGACGGCGTCGGTGCGCTGCCGCAGTATCCGCCGCTGGATGTCACGGAGCTCGGGCTGACGCGCACACGCGATGTAGCGCTCGTACCGCGAGATCAATTGTTCGGAGACCCGCGCCCCAGGGTCGTCGCCGACCAACAGATCGACCAGCAGATCGGCGGTCGATTCGGCGCCGCGGCGCCGGCGCGACAGCGCAGCCACCTGAACCTCCAGTTGTTCGGCCTCGCGTGCGCCGATGTGCTCGACGGCCTTGGCGATCAGATCGTCGAGTGAGGAGAAGTAGTACGTCGTCGATGCCAGCGGCAGACCGGCACGCCGCGCCACTGCCCGGTGACGGACCGCATCGATGCCGCCCTCGCACAGCAGATCGGCGGCGGCGCTCACCAGAGCGCCCCGCCGACGCTCTCCCTTTGGAGTCACCGCCGCTGTCACGCCTTGCATGCTGCCAGCAAAATCCCAGTTGTATGGCGGTTTTCGGCAATCACAACAAGTTGGCAGACAGCGCCACAGTGGCCGGTGGCAAGATGGCGCGCATGCCAGCCCCGAACCGTCGGACCGTGCTGCGCGTGGGTTTGGGCGCCGCGCTCGGCGCCGTCGCGACCCGCGCGGGCGCCCTGCCTCGCGCCGCCGCCGAGCCGGCCGCCACCTATCAGTCGGGTTCCTTCGTCTCGGCCGCTCGCGGCGGGGTGAGCACCAACTGGGCGATCGCCAGGCCCCCGGGCCAGACCGCGCCGCTGCGACCGGTCATCGCGCTGCACGGCAAGGGCAGCGACGCCGCCACGGTGATGGCCGGCGGTGTCGAGCAGGGCCTCGCCGAAGCGGTGGCCGCGGGCCTTCCCCCGTTTGCCGTGGTGGCGGTGGACGGCGGTGGGGGCTATTGGCACAAGCGCGCATCCGGTGACGATGCCGGCGCGATGGTCCTGGAAGAACTCCTCCCGATGCTGGCAGATCAGGGCCTGGACGCCTCACGAGTCGGCTTCATCGGCTGGTCGATGGGCGGCTACGGCGCTTTGCTGCTCGGCTCCAGGCTGGGCCCGGCACGCACCGCCGCGATCTGTGCGGTGAGCCCCGCGCTGTGGACGTCACCCGGCGCGGCCGCCCCCGGCGCGTTCGACAGTGCGGCTGACTACGCGGCCAACAGCGTGTGGGGCCTGCCCGCGCTGGGCGCGATTCCGCTGCGCATCGACTGCGGAAACGGCGACCCGTTCGCCGCCGCCACCAGGGGATTCATCGCCCAGCTGCCCAGCCCGCCGGCCGGCGGATTCTCCCCGGGCGGACACGACGGCGAGTTCTGGAGCGCTCAGCTGCCCGCCGAGATCTCTTGGCTGGCACCGATACTCGTGACCTGACCGGTCAGAGTGAGATACGCCCCTCGGCGGCCGCCAAGCCGATATCGGTACGGAAGTGACTGCCGGGCAGTTTGATCGACTTGAGAGCGGTGTACGCCGCGGTACGCGCACCGTCGAGGTCCGCGCCGGTGCCGACCACCGAGAGCACCCGGCCGCCGGTGGACACCACCGCGCCATCCTCGCGCCGGGCGGTACCCGCATGCAGGACACCGTCGGCCTCCGAACCGGTGATGACATCGCCGACCCGCGGGCGGCCCGGGTAGTTCTCGGCGGCCACCACCACGGTGACCGCGGCGCCGTCGCGCCACCGCAGCTCCTCGAAGGACGCCAGCGTGCCGGTGGCCGCCGCGTTGAGCAGCTGACCGAGCGGGGACTCCAGCAGCGAGAGCACCGCCTGGGTCTCCGGATCGCCGAACCGGCAGTTGAACTCCACCACCGAAGGACCGGCCGAGGTGATCGCCAGCCCGGCGTACAGCAGACCGGAGAACGCGCTGCCGCGCGAAACCATCTCGGCAGCAACGGGTTTGACGATCTCATCGACGATCTGGGTGAGCACCTGCGCGGGCAGCCACGGCAGCGGGGTGTAGGCGCCCATCCCACCGGTGTTGGGCCCGGAATCGTTGTCGCCGACCCGCTTGAAGTCCTGCGCGGGCAGCAACGGCACCACGGTCTCGCCGTCGACGACGCAGAACAGCGAGACTTCGGGGCCGTCCAGGAACGACTCCAACAGCACCGGGTGCCCGGAATCCAGCAGGCCGGCCGCGTGGGCGCGGGCCACATCGCGATCCGCGGTGACGACCACGCCCTTGCCCGCGGCCAGCCCGTCATCCTTGACCACCCAGGCGGCCTGCCCGGCCGGCGGGCCGAATCGGTTCAGCGCGGCGTCCAGGTTGGCGGGGTTGTCGACGATCTCGCTGGCGGCGGTCCGCACCCCGGCCGCGGCCATCACATCCTTGGCGAAGGCCTTGGAGCCCTCGATGCGGGCGGCGTCCTTCGAGGGGCCGAAACAGGCGATGCCCGCGGCCCGCAGCGCATCGGCGACCCCGAGCACCAGCGGTACCTCCGGCCCCACCACCACCAGATCGGAGGCCAGGCGTTGCGCCAGAGCCACTACGGCCGGCCCCGAACTGATGTCGACGTCGTACTGCTCGGCGATGGCCGCGGTGCCGGCGTTGCCGGGCGCGACCGCGAGCTGTTCCACCTGCGGGTCGCGCCGCAAGGCGAGCAGCAGGGCATGTTCACGGGCTCCGGATCCGATGACGAGGACGCGCACGGTTGCCAACCATATCCGCCCGACCGGGTCCCTCGCGCCGGGTCGGCGGCCATACACTTCAGAAGTAAGTGTATGGTCGATGCGACACGTGCGATACGTCACACCAGGAGGGCCTCGATGACGATGCTGGAGAGCGGTTGCCCGTTCGGACCGGGCTACGACTTCACCGATCCCGAGGTGCTGCTGCGCGGCATCCCGGTGACCGAGTTCGCGCACCTGCGCAAGACCGCCCCGATCTGGTGGAACGAGCAGGGCGAATCGATCTTCGACGACGGCGGCTACTGGGTGGTGACCCGCCACGAGGACATCAAGGCCATCTCCCGCAACGGTGATCTGTGGTCCACCAACGCCAAGGGTGCGGTGATGCGGCTGCCCGACGGAGTCACCGCCGACCAACTCGACCTGACCAAGGCGCTGTTGATCAACCACGATGCCCCCGAGCACACCCGGCTGCGCAAACTGGTGTCCCGGCTGTTCACCCCGCGATCGGTGGCCGCGCTCGAGGAGAAGCTGGCCGTCGCCGCACGCGAGATCGTGGCCGCCGCGGCGCAGAAGGACAGCGGTAATTTCGTCGACGATGTGGCCATGGGCCTACCGTTGTTGGCCATCGCCGACCTGATCGGCGTGCCCGAGGAAGACCGGGAGAAGATCTTCCACTGGTCCAACAGCATCATGAACACCGACGATCCCGACTTCGACAGCGATCCCACGGTGGCCAACGCCGAGCTCATGGGCTACGCGTACACCATGGCCGAGCAGCGCCGGAAGTGCCCGGCCGACGACATCGTCACCCGGCTGGTGCAGGCCGACATGGGTGATGGCGCCGGCGAGTCGATCACCGAGGTCGAGTTCGCCTTCTTCGTCATCCTGCTCGCCGTCGCCGGTAACGAGACCACCCGCAATGCCATGACACACGGCATGAACGCCTTCTTCGACAACCCGGACCAATGGGAGCTTTTCAAACGCGAGCGACCCGACACCGCGATCGAGGAGATCATCCGCTGGGCCACCCCGGTGCATTGTTTCCAGCGCACGGCGACCGCCGACACCGAACTCGGCGGCGTCACCATCGGCAAGGGTCAGCGCGTCGGACTGTTCTACAGTTCGGCCAACTACGACGAGGACGTGTTCGAGAACCCGTTCCAGTTCGACATCCTGCGCAATCCCAATCCGCACCTGGCGTTCGGCGGCAACGGCGCACACTTCTGCATCGGCGCCAACCTGGCGCGCATGGAGATCAAGCTGATGTTCCACGAGATCGCCAATCAGATTCCCGACATCTCGAAACTGGCCGAGCCACAACGTCTTCGGTCCGGCTGGATCAACGGCGTCAAGGACCTGCAGGTCTCCTACCGCTAGCTCGCTACAATTCCGGCGTGCGAACCCACGGGTGGGCCGGCGCCGCGCCGGCGAGTGACGAGGAAGCCGTCGCCCGGATACTCGCTGCCGCGGGCAAGGCGATCGACGAGCGTGGCGCGGACTTCTCCATCGCCGACGTGGCCCGCACGCTGGGCGTCACCCGCCAGACGGTGTACCGCTACTTCCCGAGCACCGAGGCACTGCTGATGCAGGCCGGCGTCGTCGCGGCCACCGACTTCCTGGACCGGTTGTCCACCCATCTGCAGGGCATCACCGACCCGGCCGACGCCGCGACCGAGGCCATCGCGACAGCGCTGGAATGGCTGCCCAAGGACAAACACATCGGGTTGCTGCTCTCCCCCGGCCGCACGCCCGCCCTGACCGAGTCCGTGACCTCCGATATCGCACTGCAGTTCGCGCAGTCGGTGGTACGACATTTCGACGTCGACTGGGCGGCAGCGGGTTTCGCCGATGACGACCTCGACGAGCTCGCCGAGCACCTGTTGCGCATCATCCAGTCGTTCGTCATCGACCCGGGCCGGCCACCGCGCACCGGTGCCGCGTTGCGCGGCTACTTGCGGCGCTGGGTCGCCCCGGCACTGCGCACCTAGACGACGGTGAGCGGCAGCGACCGACGCTCCTCGAACACCCAGGATGCGCCGCCGCTGAACTCGCACACCTCCACCTCCGGCAACTTCTTCGCCGCCGTGTCGGTGGAGATGAACCGCACGGTCCAATCCGTCTCGGTGCCCGACACCTCGGCCCGCAGATGCGGGTCGACAGCATGGGCGATGGCCTGCAGCGGGGCGTCGGCGACCGGTGAGATCAGCGAGACCCAGGCGCCGTCCTCGTGGGCCGGGGACCGGCGCACGTGCACGGAGTCCGGCCCGATATCCGCCGACACGTAGGCCGCCGGATTGAGCAACGGGTGCAGTTCGAGTACCCGCAGCGCACCCTTGGCGTCGCTGCCGAGTGTGAGCGCCTTGTGGATCCGGTCGGCGGCCACACCCGCGATGCCGATCAACTGCTTGGTGCGGATCGCGCGGGCCAGCTCGGTGTCCGCACCGGCCCGCTTCTCCACGGCGATCTGGAACGACTTGACCAGCAGGTGCATCTGCAGACACACCTCGTCGGCGATCCGCACCAGTGCCGAATGCGAGAACGCGGCGAAATCGACATCGGCGAGCAGGTCTCCCGAATAGTCCGATGCGCCTTCGTCGTCGGGGTCGATCGGGTCCAGTTCGCAGGAGTGCGCGTGGGTCGCGGCGACGATGTCCATCTCCGGAATGAACGGAACCTCGGGGTAGGACTCGTCGATGATCACCGTCCAGCGGCAGTGCGGGTGCCGATCCGCCGGGGTGCGGGGCGGACGGTGGATGGGCCGGACCTGCGCCTTGCGATTGGTGGCCAGTGCGGTGGCATCGAAGGTCGGGTCCTCGATGTCGTGGCACATGCCCTTGACGTAGTCCTCGCCCATCGGCTCGACGTCCAGCAGCGCGCCGCAATGGTCCAGGTAGAACTCGCCGTGCCAGCGGTCGTGCACGATGTAACGGAAGTCCATGAACTGCGGCGGCGCACCGATATCGAGCTGCAGCCCCTTGAACAGCGTGAAGATGTCGACGCCCTCGTACTTGAGCGCCTTCTGCATCCGCCGGGTATAGAGCGGGCTGGATGCCGCCCACTCCTCGATGGCGATCTGCAACATCTCCTCACGCCCGAAACTACTGATGCACCAGGCCATTCCGGACCTGTCGATCAACTGACCGATCAGCAACAGCTCCGGAACGAGGGTCGCCAACTCGTCCCTGCGCAGCGCCGCATATCTACTGGTCATCGAGCGACTTCCCGGAGTGCATCTTCACCGCCGCGTCGACGTTGGCTCGCTTGTCTTCACCGGCCCCCTTCTCGGCGGCCGTCTTGCGGGTGCGTACCACCTTGCTGACCGCGCCATCCAGCTTGGAGCCCAGCGGGAAACCGAGATAGTGGGTCAGGAACACCGCGACCTCCTTGAGCTCCTCGGCGGTGATCTCCCCGTTGTGCAGCGCGGCGTTGACCTGGATCTCGGCCAGATCCGAGTTGCCCACCGCGGTCACCGCGGCCAGCGTCAGCAGGCGCTTGTCCCGCATCGACAGACCCGGACGGGTCCAGATCGTGCCGAACAGGTGCTCGACGGTCAGATCGAAGTACGGGTCGCCCTGGATATCGGGCATCTCCCAGCCGTAGACCTCGTTCATCTTCTGCAGGCCCTGCTTGCGACGATCGGTCATGCTCACTGCTCCTTCGTGTGCGGTACTCCGAGACCGTCGGCGAGGCGCTGCAATGCCACCTCTGCCAACGGAAGATCCACTCCCACAGCCTTACCCAACCCGAGTGCGAGCGTCAGGTCCTTCTCCCCGAGGCCGCGGGTATGGGTGAACATGTCGAACAACCAGTGGTCGGGCGCCAGCGGTGCCGTGTCGTCGCGCAGGATGATCGCGCCGGGACCGCCGCTCTGCGCATCGCTGTGGCGCACCACCCGGCCCAGCTTCTGCAGGTCGATGCCCGCCGCCTCGGCCAACGCCATCGCCTCACACGAGGCGGCGAAACCGATGAACGTCAACATGTTGCGCGCCAGCTTCATCCGGGTGCCGGCACCGGGCTCACCCGCACGGACCACCAGCGAGGCCCACTTCTTGAAGACCGGCTTGACCGCGTTGTAGGCCTCTTCGTCAGCACCCACCATGACCGCGAGCTCGCCCTTGTCGGCCGCCCCGGCGCCGCCGCTGACCGGGGCATCGACGATGTGGATACCCTTGGGCGCCAACTGCTCGGCCAGCTCGGGCGCGGTGCCGGGCTCGATGGTGGAGTGGATGGCGATGACGGTGCCCGCTGCGGCATGCTCGCCGAGCTGGGTCACCACCTCACGCACCTGGGCGTCGTTGAGCACCGTCACGCTGATGACATCGGCCGCGGCGACCGCGGCGACGTCATCGGCCAGCTCGGCACCCAGTTCGGCCAGCGGGGTCATCGCCTCGGTGCGGACGTCGAAGACGATCAAGCCGCCCGGCCAGTCGGCCAGCCGCTTGGCCATCGGGGCGCCTTGGTTGCCCAGACCGATATAGCCCAGCTTCATGACCGGATGATCTGTCCGCCGTCGACGTTGAAGATCTGTCCGGTGATCCATCTGGCCTGATCGCTCAACAGGAACAGGCACATGCCGACCAGATCCTCGGGCTGCCCCATCCTCGACAGCGGGATCGCCTTGACGATGTCGGCGACCATCTCCTGGGGGGTGGTGGTGCGGTTGGCCTCGGTGTCGATCGGCCCGGGCGCGATGGCGTTGATCCGGATGTTCTGGCCGCCGAGCTCGCGGGAGAGCTGCTGGGTGAGACCGTTGATACCGACCTTGGCCAGCCCGTAGAAGTTCGCGTACAACCATGCCGCCGTGGAGGACTGGTTGACGATTGCACCCCCGCCGCGCTTGGCCATCTTCTTGTACACCGCCCGCGTACACCACAGCGCGCCGTCGAGGTTCACGCTCATGAACTTGCGGTAGTACTCGGGGTCCACGGTGACCAGGAAGTCCAGCTTCATGCCGCCGAAGATGGCGGCGTTGTTGACCAGGTAGTCGATGCCGCCGAACTCCGAGAGTGTCTGGGCGGCCATATCCCTGGCCGACTCCGGGTCGGACACGTCCACCCGCACGGCGAGCGCGTTGCCGCCTTCGCCCTTGATACCGTCGGCGACCTTCTGGGCACCCTCGAGATTGATATCGGCCACCACCACGGCCGCCCCCTCACGTGCGAGCGCCTCGGCGTAGGCCTGCCCGATACCGCCACCGGCTCCGGTGACGATGCCGACCTTGTCTTTGAATTCCGCGTACATGTTCTTCCTCTCGGCCGACTGGCCAGTTATTGCACGGTATGACCGTTGTTGCGTGTCGTAAGTGGCCAGTCGGCCTCAGGTGGCGAGCGTGGCGATCAGTTTGGTTTCCAGATATTCCTCGAAGCCCGCGATGCCCATCTCACGGCCGATTCCGGATTGCTTGTAGCCGCCGAACGGGGCATCCGCGGAGTACCAGATTCCGCCGTTGACGTTCACGGTGCCGACCCGCAGCCGCGATGCCACCGCCTGGGCGCGGTCGTTGTCGGCGCCGAACACTGTGCCCGACAAACCGTAGGGCGAGTCGTTGGCGATCCGCACCGCATCATCGTCACCGTCGTGGGCGATCACCGTCAGCACCGGCCCGAAGATCTCCTCGCGGGCTACCTTGGCCGAGTTGTCCAGCCCGGCAATGACGGTGGGCTCGATGAAGAAGCCGGTGTCCAGGTCGGCCGGCCGGCCGCCGCCGCAGGCGAAGCGACCACCCTCGGCGATGGCGGAGTCCAGATAGCCCTGGATCCGATCACGTTGCCGCGCTGAAATGACCGGGCCGCACACGGTGCGCTTGCTGTTGGGGTCACCCGGCTTGATCCCGCCGAGCGTCGCGGCGGCCGCGTCCACCGCCTCGTCGTATTTGGCCCGCGGGACGACCAGGCGCGTGGTGATGGCGCATCCCTGTCCGGCGTGCATGGCGACGGTGAAGGCCGCCATGGCACAGGCACCACCCAGATCGGCGTCATCGAGCACGATGAAGGCCGACTTGCCGCCGAGTTCCAAGAACACCTTCTTGATGCTCACCGCCGCATCCGTCATCACGGCGCGACCGGTGTTGGTGGACCCGGTGAACGAGACCATGTCGACCCGAGAGTCTTTGGAGAGCAACGCCCCGACACCATGGTCATCGGAGGTGACGATGTTGATCACCCCGGCCGGGAAATCGGTGTGCTCGGCGATGATCTCGCCCAGCACGGCGGCCACCCACGGGGTGTCCGGCGCCGGCTTGAGAATCAGGGTGTTGCCGGCGGCCAGCGCCGGGCCCACCTTGGCCAGATTGATCTGATGCGGGAAGTTCCACGGGGTGATGGCGCCGACAACCCCGACAGCTTCCCGCGCGACGACCCGGTTGGTCGGAATACCCTGTGGCGTCGCGTATCCCAGGTCGGTGCGCCACGCGAAGTTCTCGGCGGTGTCCGCGGAGAACGCCAGATCGTCGATCGGACCCTCCAACTGAGCGCCGGCGGTCAACATCCGCGGGGCACCGACCTCCGAGATCGTCAGCTCACGCAGATCCTCGACATTGGCCTGCAGCGCCTCCCGAAGCTGGCGCAGGCAACGCACCCGCAGCTCGGTGTTGGTGGACCAATCGGTCTCGTCGAAGGCGACGCGCGCCGCGCCGATCGCCGCGCCCATATCCGCCCGGTCGGCGTTGGCGGCGACACCCAACACCTCTTCGGTGGCGGGGTTGACGGTTGGAAACGTTCCCGCGCTTCCGGCGACGAGCTTGCCGTCTATGAACAACCGGCTCTCGCGATCCGCCAGAATCGACATCCCACTCCTAGGTTTTGATGGCCACGTTCTCTGGACAAGTGTCCGACAACAATCCATCGCACCATAACGTCACGTCCGCGGCGGTGGCAAGGCCGACCTTCCCGCGACCCCCGATCCCATCCAAGCACCGCTTCTGTACTGGTGATTTATCCGAACAGCTTGCCGTCGGACCACCCCATCCGATAACTTGGACATGTGTCCAGCGATTCGGTGGTTGCCGTCACAGGCCAAGCGGACGACGGGTCGGCGGTGGCGCCGCGCAACCGTCGCCAGGAGGAGACTTTTCGCAAGGTGCTCGCCGCGGGTGTGGAGATGCTGCGCGAGTCGTCCTACGCCGACCTCACCGTGCGCGCCGTCGCCGCCCGCGCCAAGGTCGCGCCGGCCACCGCCTACACGTACTTCTCGTCGAAGAATCACCTGATCGCCGAGGTCTATCTCGACCTGGTCCGACAGGTTCCGTACTTCACCGATGTCAACGACTCGATGACCACCCGCGTCGACAAGGCGGTGCGCGCACTGACCATGGTGGTCGCCGACGAGCCCGAAGTCGCCGCCGCCTGCACCACCGCCCTGCTGGGCGGCGGCAGCGATCCCGCGGTCCGCACCGTCCGGGACCGCATCGGTGCCGAGATCCACAAGCGCATCCGGTCCGCGGTCGGCCCGGACGCCGACCCCCGCGTCGTCTCGGCGCTGGAGATGACCTTCTTCGGAGCCCTCGTCAACGCCGGCAGCGGCGCGTTCACCTATCACCAGATCGCGGACCGACTCACGTATTCGGTCGGCCTGCTCCTCGGAGAGGACTAACCAGCATGAGCCTCGGAGAGAACCCTTGAGCCTCGAAACAGCCCCACCGATCCTCGATCCCTACGATTACGACTTCCACGAAGACCCGTACCCGTACTACAAGCGGCTGCGTGACGAGGCCCCGCTGTATCACAACGAGGAACGCAACTTCTGGGCGTTGTCCCGGCACAAGGACGTGGTGGCCGGGTTCCGCAACAGCGTCACATTGTCGAACAAGCACGGTGTGTCGCTGGATCCGATCTCCCGCAACGACGAGGCCCACCGGGTCATGTCATTTTTGGCCCTCGATGATCCCGGCCATCTACGCCTGCGCACGCTGGTGTCCAAGGGCTTCACCCCGCGGCGCATCCGCGAACTCGAGGGCCGGGTCACCGAGATCGCCCATCAGCATCTGGATGCCGCACTGCAGAGCACCACCTTCGATTATGTCGACGAGTTCGCCGGCAAGCTCCCCATGGATGTCATCTCCGAGCTGATGGGTGTGCCGAACGAGGATCGTGTGCACATCCGCGCGCTCGCCGACGGGGTGATGCACCGCGAGGACGGTGTCGCCGACGTACCGGATTCCGCCATCGCCGCGTCCGGCGAACTGCTGGTCTATTACGCCGACATGGTCAAGCAACGCCGCAAGCACAGCAGCGACGATCTGACCTCGGCGCTGGTGCAAGCCGAGATCGACGGCGACAAGCTCACCGACGACGAGATCATGGCGTTCCTCTTCCTGATGGTCGTCGCAGGCAACGAGACCACCACCAAACTGCTTGCCAACGCCGCATATTGGGGTGCCAAGAACCCGAGCCAGCTGGCCCCGGTGTTCGACAACCATGAGCTGGTCACCCCCTGGGTCGAAGAGACGCTGCGCTATGACGCCTCCAGTCAGATCCTGGCCCGCGCGGTCGTCGAGGACCTCACCTTCTATGACACCGTCGTGCCCGCCGGAGATGTGATGGTCCTGCTGATCGGCTCGGCCAACCGCGACGAGCGAGTCTTCGACAATCCCGATGAATACCGCATCGACCGGGAGATCGGGCCGAAGCTGGTGAGTTTCGGCAGCGGCGCCCACTTCTGCCTCGGCGCGCACCTTGCGCGCATGGAGGCCCGGGTGGCGCTGACCGAGCTGTTCAAGCGAATCCGCGGATACGAGATCGACGAGGCCAACGCCGTCCGCGTCCACTCCAGCAGCGTCCGTGGATTCGCTCACCTCCCGATGACCGTCCAGTTCCGCTGACAGACCTGAAAGGCCCTCGACCGCATGCCCCGTTTTGATCCCCTGCCCGACCGCCGTCCAGCGCTGGTCGCCGGCGCCTCCTCCGGTATCGGCGAGGCCACTGCGATCCGGCTCGCCCGCAACGGTTTTCCGGTGGCGCTGGGCGCCCGCCGGGTGGAGAAGCTCGACGAAATCGTCGGTAAGATCCGCGCCGACGGCGGCGAAGCCATCACCGTGCACCTCGATGTCACCGACGCGGATTCGGTGAAGGCCGCCGTCGAACAGACCACCGCGGAACTCGGCGATATCGAGGTGCTGGTGGCCGGCGCCGGCGACACCTACTTCGGCAAGCTGGACGCGATCAGCACCGAGCAATTCGAGTCCCAGATCCAGATCCACCTGATCGGGGCGAACCGGGTGGCCTCCGCCGTGCTGCCCGGCATGATCGAACGCCGCCGCGGCGACCTGATCTTCGTGGGATCCGATGTCGCGCTGCGCCAGCGGCCGCACATGGGCGCCTACGGAGCGGCCAAGGCCGCCCTGGTCGCGATGGTGACGAACTATCAGATGGAATTGGAAGGCACGGGTGTGCGCGCCTCGATCGTGCATCCCGGACCGACCAAGACATCGATGGGGTGGAGCCTGCCGGCCGAACTGATCGGTCCCGCCCTGGAGGACTGGGCCAAATGGGGCCAGGCACGCCACGACTACTTCCTGCGCGCGGACGATCTCGCGCGGGCCATCACGTTCGTCGCCGAGACACCGCGCGGCGGCTTCATCGCGAACATGGAACTCCAGCCCGAGGCTCCGCTGGCCGACACCAAGGATCGGCAGAAGCTCGCGCTGGGCGAAGAAGGGATGCCGGCAACATGAGTGACCTCAAAGAGGTGGAACGTGTTTCAGGTGGCGAGGAAGAGCACGGCCACCTCGAGGAATTCCGCACCGATCCGATCGGCCTGATGTGGCGAATCCGCAACGAGTGCGGCGACGCCGGCTGGTTCCAACTCGCCGACAAGCAGGTGGTGCTGCTGTCCGGCGCCGAGGCCAACGAGTTCTTCTTCCGGTCCACCGACAGTGAGCTCAACCAGGCCGAGGCGTACCCGTTCATGACGCCGATCTTCGGCGAGGGTGTGGTCTTCGACGCCGACCCCGAGCGCCGCGCCGAGATGCTGCACAACACCGCGCTGCGCGGTGAGCAGATGAAGGGCCACGCGGCCACCATCGAGAACGAAGTCCGCCGGATGACCGAGAATTGGGGCGACTCCGGCGAAATCGACCTGCTGGAGTTCTTCGCCGAGCTGACCATCTACACCTCGACGGCCTGCCTGATCGGTCTCAAGTTCCGCAACCAGCTGGACTCCCGGTTCGCGAACTACTACCACCTGCTGGAGCGCGGCACCGATCCGCTCTGCTACGTCGATCCCTACCTGCCGATCGAGAGCTTCCGCATCCGCGACGAGGCCCGGGCCAACCTGGTCGAGCTGGTGCAGGAGGTCATGGACCAGCGAATCGCCAACCCGCCCACCGATAAGAGCGACCGCGATCTGCTCGACGTGCTGGTCTCCATCAAGGACGAGCAGGGCAATCCGCGCTTCACCGCCAACGAGGTCACCGGCATGTTCATCTCGCTGATGTTCGCCGGTCACCACACCAGCTCGGGCACCTCGTCATGGACGCTCATCGAGCTGCTGCGCAACCCCGAGTTCTACACCAAGGTGCAAAACGAACTCGACGAGCTGTATTCCGACGGCCAGGAGGTGAGTTTCCATGCGCTGCGCCAGATCCCGAACCTGGACAACGCGCTCAAAGAGACCCTGCGCCTACATCCGCCGCTGATCATCCTCATGCGGGTCGCCCAGGACGAGTTCGAGGTGGCCGGACATCCGATCCACAAGGGCCAGATGGTGGCCGCCTCACCGGCGATCTCCAACCGGCTCCCGGAGGACTTCCCGGATCCGGACGCCTTCGACCCCGATCGTTACAACAAGCCGCGCCAGGAAGACCTGATCAACCGGTGGACCTGGATCCCGTTCGGCGCCGGACGGCACCGCTGCGTCGGTGCCGCTTTCGCCCAGATGCAGATCAAGGCGATCTTCTCGGTCCTGCTGCGCGACTACGAGTTCGAGATGGCCCAGCCCGCGGAGAGCTACCGAAACGACCACTCCAAGATGGTGGTCCAGCTGGCCCGTCCGGCGAAGGTGCGCTACCGCAAGCGCGCGAAGGAATAGTCCGGTGGGCTGCTACCGAATCGAACTCGACGAGGACCTCTGCCAGGGCCACGCCATGTGCGAGCTGGAGGCGCCTGATGTCTTCAAGGTACCCAAGCGCGGCGTCGTCCAGATACTGCACGCCGAGCCCGCAGACGAACTCCGCGAAGCCGTGGAGATGGCCGTCGACATGTGCCCCACCCGAGCTCTGTCAATAATCGAAAAAGACTGAAAGGCAACGACAATGGCGTCACGAGAAGCTCTCGAAGACTGGGTCCAGCGGTGGCTGAAGGCCAACCAGGATGCCGAAGCCGCCGGCGACTGGAAACCGTTGGCGGAGTTCTACACCGAGGATGCGACCTACGGGTGGAACATCGGCCCGAAGGAAGACGTCATGTGCGTCGGCAGGGATCAAATACGCGAGATCGCCTTGGGCCTGGAGATGGAAGGCCTGGAGAACTGGGTCTACGAGTACCAGAAGACCCTGATCGACGAGAAGCAGAACGAGATCGTGGGCTTCTGGAAGCAGATCGCCCACAAGAGCGACGGCAGCAAGGACGAGATCTACGGCATCGGCGGCAGCTGGTTCCGGCTGAATGACGATCTGCTGATCGAGTGGCAGCGCGATTTCTTCGACTTCGGGCATGTCCAGAAGGCCTTCCTGAAGCTCATCGAGTCCGGCGACCTGACCCCGACCATGCAGAAGCGCATCGAGCGGTCCATCGCGGGCGAGAAGCTGCCGGGCTACTACCCGCTGGGTCAGGCCCCCGTCCCGATCTGGTGACCTCCCGGCCAAGCGGTTGCTTGGGGGTGGGTGTGACGCACGTAACTACTGGCTCTAGTCTGTGGGCACCGGTTCTAGTGGAAGGCACACGCGCATGAAGACAAAAGGCGCTCTCATCTACGAGTTCAACCAGCCGTGGTCGATCGAGGAGATCGAGATCGGCGACCCCGTCAAGGACGAGGTCAAGATCCAGATGGAAGCCTCGGGCATGTGCCACTCCGATCACCACCTGGTGACCGGGGACATCCCGATGGCCGGCTTCCCGGTCCTTGGCGGGCACGAGGGTGCCGGCGTCGTCACCGAGGTCGGCCCCGGCGTCGAGGGCCTGGAGCCCGGGGACCACGTCGTGTTGTCCTTCATCCCGTCCTGCGGTTCATGCCCGTCCTGCCAGGCCGGCCTGCGCAACCTGTGCGATCTGGGTGCCATGCTGCTGCAGGGCACCGCGGTCTCGGACAACACCAATCGCATTCACACCGCCAAGGGTGTGCCGGTCATCCCGATGACGCTGCTGGGCACCTTCAGCCCGTACATGGTGGTGCACAAGAGCTCGGTGGTGAAGATCGACCCGTCGATCCCGTTCGAGGTGGCCTGCCTGGTGGGCTGCGGTGTCACCACCGGTTACGGCTCCGCGGTGCGCAGCGCCAACGTCCGCCCCGGCGATGACGTCGTCATCGCCGGTATCGGTGGTGTCGGCATGGGCGCCCTGCAGGGCGCCCTGAACGCGGGCGCACGCAACATCTTCGCCGTCGATCCGGTCGAGTGGAAGCGCGACCAGGCGCTGAAGTTCGGCGCCACCCACGCCTACCCGGACATCTTCTCCGCGATGGGCGGCGTCGCCGAGGTCACCCAGGGCCGGATGGCCGCCAAGACCATCATCACCACCGGTGAGCTGCACGGTGAAGAGATCGACAACTACCTCAACATCACCGCCAAGGGCGGCACCTGTGTGGTGACCGCGGTCGCCAACATGGCGAAGTCCGATGTGACGATGAACCTGTCGATGCTGACCCTGCTGCAGAAGAACCTGCAGGGCACCATCTTCGGCGGCGGCAACCCGCACCACGACATCCCGCAGCTGCTGTCGATGTACAAGGCCGGCCGGCTCAACCTCGACGATATGGTCACCCGGCAGTACAGGCTGGAACAGATCAACGAGGGCTACAAGGACATGCTCGAGGGTCGCAACATCCGCGGCGTGATCCGCTACACAGACGCCGACCGGTAACCCCTACGAACCCGCGAAATTGCATTCCAGCAGGCAAAGTTCGAGTGGAACCCTGCTAGAATGCAATTTCGGCGAAGGCAGGACTCGCATGACTGAGACCACCGACCTGACACCGGTTGTCGCCGCGTCGCGAAACTCTTGGCGCTGCGTGCAATCCGGGGACCGCGCGGGCTGGCTGGCACTGATGTCCGAGGACATCGTCGTCGAGGACCCGATCGGTGAGGCCGTCACCAACCCGGACGGCACCGGGGTGCGGGGTAAGGCGGCACTGGCCGCGTTCTACGACGCGAACATCGGTCCCAACACCCTGACGATCACCTGCGAGGAGACGTTCCCGTCGAGCTCCCCGACCGAGATCGCCTACATCTTGGTGTTGCGCACCGAATTTCCGAACGGATTCACCGCCACCGTGCGCGGCGTGTTCACCTACCGTGTCAACGATGCGGGATTGATCACGAATCTGCGCGGCTACTGGAACATGGACGCGATGACGTTCGAAGAGGGTTCGGCCGATTAGCGCAGTGCTCGCCGGCCGCGCCGCTGTCGTGGTCGGCGGCACCCGCGGGATCGGGCTCTCCGTCGCCGAACTGCTCGCCGCCCTCGGCGCCCGGGTGGTGGTCAACGGCCGCGACCCGGACGCGGTCTCCGAAGCCGCACAGCGTGTTTCGGGTATCGGTTTTCCCGGCTCCCCCGCAGATCCGCATGTCGCCGACGGCTTGATCGACGCCTGCATCGCGGAGTTCGGCCGCATCGACGTCCTGATCAATTGCGCGGGCGCCGCGGAACCCACGGGCTCGTCGATCCTGAACGTCACCAGCGGCCAGTTTCGTGAGCTGCTCGACGCGCATCTGGGCACCGCATTCGAGATCGCCAGAGCCGCAGCGCCGCACATGGTGGCCCAAGGCGGCGGGGCGATCGTCAACACCAGCTCGTTCGCCTATCTCGGTGACTACGGGGGCACCGGGTACCCCGCGGGCAAGGGTGGCGTCAACGGCCTGACGCTGGCCATAGCGGCCGAACTGAAGGCCCACAACGTGCGGGCCAACGTCGTCTGCCCGGGCGCGAAGACCCGGCTCTCGACCGGCGCCGACTACGAACAGCACATCACCGACCTGAACCGGCGCGGGTTGCTCGACGATGTCAGCCTGCAGGGTGCCCTGGACGCCGGCCCGCCGGAATACGTCGCGCCCACCTACGCGTACCTGGCCAGCGACCTGGCCGCCGGTGTCACCGGTCGGATCTTCATCGCCGCCGGCGGATTCATCGGCGAGTTCGCTCGCCCCGCACCGGGTTTCATCGGCTATCGGGATCACCATGACTGCGGCCCGTACACCGTCGAGGAAGTGGATGCCCTGATCAGCTAGCCCGCGCTTCTCGTCTCGATGCCTCGCGGGCCAGCAGCCGGTCGCGCTGTTCCTCGAAGCGCACGACCTTACCGCCCATGTCCTCCAGGAACGCGGCCAGCTTTTCGCGGCGCGCCTCGCCCGACGGCCCGAAGTCGGTACGCTCGAAAATCCGCCACTTGCGCAGCACCGGCAACACCACCTCGTCGAGGTGCTGGCGCAGATCGTAGATACCGTGCTTGGCCATCAGAACTCCGTTGCGCCGGAAATCCGGCATGCCCTGGCCTGGCATCCGGAAGTTCTCCACCACCGCGGCCACCGCCTCGAGCGCCTGGTCGGGCGAGAGGTCCAGGGCCGCACCGCAGATGTTGCGGTAGAAGATCATGTGGAGGTTCTCGTCGGCGGCGATCCGCTGGAGCAGTCGGTCGGCGGTGGGGTCATCGCAGACCCTGCCGGTATTGCGGTGACTGACCCGGGTCGCCAGCTCCTGAAAGGTGACATAGGAGATCGACATCAGGAACTCCGAATCGTGTTTGGCCCGTTCCTCATCGGTAGCAGCAAAACCGTTGGTGACGTGTTCCATCCGGGCCCGTTCCAGCGCGATGACGTCAACCGCGCGGGTGACCACGAGATAGTCACGAAGAGCGATACCGTGCCGATTCTCCTCGGCCGTCCATCGGTTCACCCAGGTGCCCCAGGCGCCATCGCCGGAGAAGCTCCCCGCCGCCTCCCGGTGGTAGGACGGCAGATTGTCCTCGGTGAGCAGATTCGTGACCATGGCCGCGCGCGCGACCTCGCCCAGCCGGGACTGCTCGACCGTCCAGTCCGTGCCGCCGGCCGCCGCGAAATTCTGTCCCTCACCCCAGGGCACATAGTCGTGTGGGTACCAATCCTTGGTGCTGCCCAGGTGCCGATTCACGTTCTCCGCCGCAATCGGCTCCAGTTCGTGCAGGATCGCGGCGTCCGAGAGGGGGCGTTGCATGGGGTAGATCCCTTCCAATCACCCCCCGGCGGCCATCAGTGTGCCGGGACGGATCGCATATTGGACTACGACACGTCGATCGCTGCGCAATTGGTATCGGCTGTGCTGGGCGTGGTGTCGGCCCCGCCTATGCTCGACGCCATGGCGACCGTCTTCAGCATGATCATCAACGGCGATATCCCCGGCCGATTCGTCTACGAGGACGACGAGATCGTGGCGTTCCTGACCATCGAACCGATGACACAGGGCCACACCCTGGTGGTTCCCCGCGCCGAGGTGGACAACTGGCAGGACATCGACCCGGGGCTGTTCGGCCGGGTGATGGCGGTGTCGCAGCGGATCGGCAAGGCCGTGTGCGCGGCGTTCGACACCGAACGTGCCGGGGTGATCATCGCCGGACTGGAGGTGCCGCACCTGCACGTGCACGTGTTCCCGGCCCGCAACCTCAGCGATTTCGGCTTCGCCTCCGTCGACCGCAACCCGTCACCGGAGTCCCTGGACGAGGCCCAGGCCAAGATCAAGGCCGCGCTGGCTCAGTTGGGCTGAGCGGCCAGATCGACGATTCTGGGCAGACTGACCCGGAACCGGCAGCCACGCCCCGGCGCGGTGTCCACCGATACCGCACCGCCATGTGCGTCGACCAGCGAGTCGACGATCGACAGGCCCAGCCCGAACCCGCCACTGGCGCGGGTCCGTGACGAATCCGCGCGGTAGAAACGCTCGAAAACCCGCTGCGCGTCTTCGGCATTCATGCCGGGACCCTCATCACACACCTCCAGCACCGCGTTGTCCTCATCGGTGCCCACGCGCACGGTGATACCCGCCGACGGCGGGGTGTGCTGCACGGCGTTGGACATCAGGTTGCTGAACACCTGGCGCAGTCGCGCCTCGTCCCCCAGCACCTCGGGTGTGCCCGGGCCGTCGAAGACCTCCATCCGGATCCTGCGCTCCGGCGCCACCGTCTGCGCATCGTGCACCGCGTCGCTGGCCAGCGCCAGCAGGTCCACCCGGCGCTGATCCAGCGGTCGCTGTTCGTCGAGGCGGGCCAGCAGCAGCAGGTCCTCGACCAGCAGCCCCATTCGGCCGGCCTCACTCTCGATGCGCCCCATCAGCATGTCGGTGTCGCGGGCCGCGCCCTGGCGGTAGAGCTCGGCGTAACCACGGATGGTGGTCAACGGGGTACGCAGGTCATGGCCGGCATCACCGACGAAACGGCGCATCCGTTCCTCGGACTCGCGCGCCATCTCCGCCGACTGGGCCGAGGACGCCATGGCGCGTTGGATCTGCGCAAGCATCCCGTTCAGCGCCAACGAGAGCCTTCCCACCTCGGTACGGGGATCACGTTGCGGGACACGACGATCCAGCTCACCGGCCGCAATCGCTGCGGCGGTCTGCTCCACTTCGGCCAGGGGTCGCAGACTACGGCGCACCACCGCGTAGCCGACCACCCCGAGAACCAGCAGCACGGCCGCGCCGATGGCGAACTGGGACCAGATCAAGGCGCGCATGGTCGATTCGACCTCGGTGAGATCGATCGCGACGGTGGTGAGCTCCCCCTCCGGCCCACGGACGGTGACCGCCCGCCATTCGATCCCGGACGTACCCTCGGAGCCCACCGTCACCGGGTTCGGGCCGACATCGTTGTTGGCCGGCAACGCCGGATCGGTGGCACCGCTCTTCACGGCCAACCGGACGCTGCCGTCGGCGTCGGTGCCACGGACATAGAAGGTCGACGGCGGGTAGGCCGGGCTCGGCTCGGGCATGGTGGTCGGCGTCATCATCGGCGCTCTGGCCCAGCCGCCCGACGCTTCCAGCAGGGTCTGGTCGAGGCGCTGGATCTCGGTATGGCGCATCAGCGAGGTGACCGCCACGCCGGAAGCGAGCAGACCCAGACCGACCAGTACCAGGGTGGCCGCCACCAGCCCCACCCGCAGCGGCACCCCGCGCCCCAATGTTCCCCCGTCGCTTCGCTCGCCGGGCCGGTTCTCCCCGTCGCTTCGCTCGCCCGGATGCCCCGTACTCATCCCCCGCGACTAGCGCGGTTCACGCAGCACGTAGCCCACGCCTCGCAGCGTGTGCAGCAGGCGCTTGTCGCCGGTGTCGATCTTGCGGCGCAGATAGGACACATAGGACTCCACGACGTTGACGTCGCCGCCGAAGTCGTACCGCCACACGTGGTCGAGGATCTTCGGCTTGCTCAGCACGGTGCCGGCGTTGATGACGAAATAACGAAGCAGGGTGAACTCGGTCGGCGACAGCGAGACGGGCTCACCGGCCTTCCACACCTCGTGGGTCTCCTCGTCGAGCTCGATGTCGGCGAAGGTGAGCCGCGCGTTGCGGGGCTCCTCGACACCGCGGCCGACGCGACGCAGGATGACCCGCAGCCGGGCCACCACCTCCTCGAGGCTGAACGGCTTGGTCACGTAATCATCGCCGCCGAGGGTCAGGCCGGTGATCTTGTCCTGCAGGTTGTCCCGGGCGGTGAGGAACAGGGCCGGGGCGTCGATACCGTCAGCGCGCATCCGGCGCAGCACCCCGAAGCCGTCCATACCGGGCATCATGACGTCCAGGATCACCGCGTCGGGACGGATCTCGCGGGCCTTGTCCAACGCATCGGTGCCGCTGGAGGCGGTGTGCACCTCGAAACCCTGGAACTTCAGGCTCACCGAGAGCAGCTCGACGATATTGGTCTCGTCGTCGACGACGAGCACCCGCGCCTCGGGAATGCTGTCCGTCGATTCCGAAATTGCAGCCATGGCCATGACACCACCGTCCTCCTCGGACTTGAGGTGAAGCTGCGTACTGGTTGTGAAGTTGCTGAGAATGCGATTGGGCGCCGCCCTAGACTGACGTGATGAACCTGGCCAACACCGTTGTGCAGTTTGCCACCGCGCCCGTGCGGGTCGGTCTGGCCGTGGCCGACCTGGGCCTCAACATCGCAGGTGGAACGCTCAAAGTCGTCCAGCGCTCACTCAACGATCCCAACCCGGCGAGCAGCTCGACCTCGTTCGCCTCGATGCTGGGTATCGATGACGCGGTCGACCGCGCGAACCGGCTCGCGAGGCTGATGGATGACGACGCCCCGCTGGGTCGTGCCTTGGCCCCGGAGGGCCCGCTGAACCAATTGCTGCGACCGGGCGGGCTCGTCGATCAGTTGACCGCACCCGGTGGACTGCTGGACCGGCTCAACTCCGAGACCGGGCCGGTGGCGCGCGCGCTGGCCAAGGACGGGCTGATCGACCAGGTCACCGCCGAGGGCGGCCTGGTGGACCGGTTGACCGCCGACAACGGGGTGGTGACACGAGTCATCGCGCCCGGCGGCCTGGCCGACCGGTTACTCGCCGAGGAAGGTGTGGTGGAGCGCGCGCTGCGCGAGGACGGAGTGGCCGATCAGCTGTTGTCAGAGACCGGGCCCATCGGCCGTGCACTGGCCAAGGGCGGGCTCGTCGATCAGATCACCGCCGAGGGCGGCCTGATCGACCGGCTGACCACCGATAGCGGTGCGTTGTCCCGGGTGATCGCGCCGGGCGGGCTGGCCGACCGACTGCTCGCCGATGACGGTCTGGTCGAGCGGATTCTCCGCGAGGACGGGGTCGCCGACACCCTGCTGTCCGAGGGCGGTCTGCTGGACACCCTCACCGATCCGGACGGCCCGCTGCTCAAACTCGCCGATGTGGCCGACACCCTGAACCGGTTGGCGCCCGGACTTGAGGCGCTGGCCCCGACGATCGACGCCCTGCACGAGGCCGTCATCACGCTGTCCCAGGTGGTCAATCCGCTGTCCAATATCGCTGGGCGCATTCCGCTACCGCGTCAGCGCAGCCGGCGCAGCAGCACCGGACCGCGGGCGGTGGTCTCCGAACGGATCATCGACGAGGAGCGCTAAGCTGTAGCGCGTTCCATGCCTCCGTAGCTCAGTGGTAGAGCGGCGCTCTTGTAAAGCGTAGGCCGTCGGTTCAATCCCGACCGGGGGCTCCACAACAATCCAGCAGCTGCGCCGGCCCACGCCGACTGTGTGGGAACTCGGCGACGAACACCCCCGACAGCGCCGACAACCCCCACACTCGGCGTCAGAGCGTCGGCACGTCGTTCTAGCGGTCCTCCATGGTGATGGTGAACGTCATCCGGTCGCCCCGGTAGAGCGAGCGCCGCTGCTCGATGGGTACGCCGTGCTGGTCATAGGACACCCGGTTGAGCAGGAACATCGGGGTGCGCGCATCGACGGTCAACAACGCCGACTCGCGCGCATCCGGCAGCGCGGTCTCGATGGTGTCCACGGTGCGGGCGAATACGATTCCCCTGCTGCGGATCTCGGCGTACAGCGAGGTCCGGTAGTCGAAGTTCTCCGGCAGACCCGGGTAGCGGTCGGCCGGGAGCTTCGAGGTTTCCAGGCCCACCCGCACCCCGTCGGTGGTGAAGACCCGCTCGAGCTGGATGACCGCAGCCCCGGCCGGCACCTGCAGGGTCGCGGCGAGGACGGCGTCGGCATCCAACCGTGTCCAGCCCACCAGGAAGCGGTCGACGCTGTGCCCCTCGGCCCGGGCCGCCTCGGTGTAGGACCCCATGCCCAGCGGCTGCAACAGCTTCGGGGCAGCTACCACCGTGGTACGCCCGCGCCGCTCGACGCGGCCGGCGAGCAGCAGCTCGCGCACGGCTTGGCGCACCGTCTCGCGGGCCACATCGAACATGTCGGCGATCTCACGTTCGGCCGGGAACGGGTCCCCGACCTGCAGTCCGTCCAGCATTCGATCCAGCTGTTCACGCACCACCTGGTGCTTGAGCACCCGTGGCTGCGCGCCGCTCATCACCCTGCTGACCGTAGCAAACGCTGGCATAGACCATGGTCTAGACCAATACGTCTCGTGTTGTTCACCGCTCGTTCCAGCGGGATACACGGCTTGGTATAGACCAGCTGTCAGGGTGTCCGCATGCCATCGATCGAACTCGCCGTGCTGGACATGGCGGGCACCACCGTGACCGACGACGGACTGGTGCTGCGCGCCTTCGACGAGGCGGCCACCGCGGCCGGACTCCCGGAATCCGGCCAGGCGCGCGACGCCGCCCGTACCTACGTCCGCGACACGATGGGGCAGTCCAAGATCGAGGTCTTCCGCCACCTCTTCGGCACCGAGGACCGCGCCCGGCACGCCAACGCGACCTTCGAACAGGTCTACGCCGACAGCATCGACACCGGGATCGCCGAAGTTCCCGGCGCCGCCAAGGCGATCACCGGAATGCGCGAGGCCGGCGTCAAGGTCGCACTCACCACCGGCTTCAGCGCAACGACCCAGCGGCGCATCCTCGACGCGCTCGACTGGGCCGATATCGCCGATCTGGTGCTCGCCCCCGGCGAGTACGGGCGCGGACGACCCTTCCCAGACCTGATCCTGAATGCCTTGTTGCACAGCGGGATCGATGACGTCGCCAAGGTCGCCGTACTCGGCGACACCTCCAGCGACATCCGGTCCGGCCTACGCGCCGGGGCCTCGATCGTCGCGGGCACCCTGACCGGCGCGCACGATGCCGACACCCTGACCGCCGCCGGCGCCACCCACGTGGTGGCCTCGGTCGCAGATTTCGCCGAACTGATTCTCTCCCAACCCCGAAAGGCTGACCCCGCATGACCATTCGCAAGACCGCCCTCGCGGCCGCAGCGGCCGCCGTGCTGGCCGCCGGTTGTTCGAGCAGTGATACCGGCTCCGACACGGCCAACGCTCAGGGCTTCCCGGACACCATCACCCTGGCGGCCATTCCCGCCGAGAATTCCTCGGATCTCAAGGCCAGTTACGAACCGTTGATCAAACTGCTGGAGAAGGAGACCGGGTCCAGCGTCGAGTTCGTCCAGGCCTCGGATTATGCCGGTGTGGTCGAGGGCATGATCGCCGACAACGTCGACCTCGCCTTCTTCGGACCGTTCGCCTATGTGGTCGCGAAGATCAACGGCGCCAAGATCACGCCACTCGGCGCCGTCATCGGCGAGCAGGGTGAGCAACCGGGATATCAGTCCTACGGACTGACCCGCTCCGACGTCGCGGATATCAACGGTCTCAAGGACTTTGCCGGCAAGAAGGTCTGCTTCGTCGATCCCGGTTCGACCTCGGGCTTCCTCTACCCGACCGCCGGCCTCATCGAGGAGGGTGTCATCAAGTCGGGGTCGGAGGCCGATGTGTCCGCCGCCATGTCTCCGGTCTTCGCCGGCGGGCACGACTCGTCGGCACTGTCCATCGCCAACGGCGACTGCGATGCCGGATTCGCCTTCGACACCATGGTCGACCAGACCATGATCGAGAAGGGCGATCTGCAGCCCGGCCAGCTCAAGACGGTGTGGAAGTCGGAGATGATCGCCGGCTCGGTGTTCGCCGCCAACGACTCACTGGGCGCCGAGGCCATCGACAAACTCACCAGCATCTTCACCGAGAAGGCCAACGTCGAGAGTCTGCAGGCCGCCGGCTTCTGCGAGGGCGACGCCTGCCGGATCACCGACGAACGGGCCTGGGGTGTCGTGCCGGCCACCGACGCCGACTACGACGGTGTGCGGCATGTCTGCGATGTCACCGGCTCCGAGAAGTGCAAGGGCTGAGGTGTCGCTCCCGGCCGGTCCCGGCCATCCCGTCGCGGGCGACGACCTGGTCGTCGTCGCCCGCGACGTCACCAAACGATTCGGTGACACCCTCGCGTTGGACAACGTCTCGCTCGAGGTGCGGCGCAGTGAGCTGCTGGTCCTGCTCGGGCTGTCCGGGTCGGGCAAGTCCACGCTGCTGCGCTGCCTCAACGGACTGCACGCGGTCAGCTCCGGCCACGTCGACGTGGGCGGCACCCGGGTCGAGGAGGCCTCGCCTGCGCAGCTGCGGGCGCTGCGCACCCGGGTGGGGTTCGTGTTCCAGCATTTCAATCTCGTGGGGCGGCTCAGTTGTCTGGAGAATGTCCTCATCGGCGGGCTCGGGCAGCTCAGGTTCCCGCGCTACGGCGCGCTGACGTACCCGAGGCACATGCGGATGGCCGCGCTGTCCCATCTCGACCGGGTGGGTCTGGCCGACCTCGCCGAACGCCGTGCCGACACCCTGTCCGGAGGACAGCAACAGCGGGTGGCGATCGCCCGGACGCTGATGCAGCGTCCGGCGCTGTTGCTGGCCGATGAGCCGGTCGCCTCGCTCGATCCCGAGAACGCCGGCGTGGTCATGGATCTGTTGTTCCAGATCTGTGTCGAGGAGAAGCTGACCGTGGTGTGCACCCTGCATCAGGTCGACCTCGCACTGGGCTGGGCGCATCGGCTGGTAGGCCTGCGCAATGGCCGGAAAGTTCTCGACCGGCCGGCCGTCGGCCTGACCCGCGATGAGGTGATGGCGATCTACCAGCGGGTCGAGCCGGCCGGCGACGCCGCGGCAAAGCAACGCTCGTGACCGCGGCGCCGGTCGCACCGCCAGCCGCGCCGACACACCAGAAGCGCTCGCTGCCAAGCGCATTGCACTACCTCACCGTGGTGGCGCTGGCCGCCACCGTGGTGTCGGCGTGGTCGATCGACTTCTTCCCGTCCGCGTTCATCGACGGTTTGGGTGATGTCGTGCGTCTACTGGAGCGCATGCTGCCACCGCGCCTGGATGACCCCGGCCGCATCGGGGTGCTCGCGGTCGAAACCCTGTTGATGGCGGTCCTGGGGACGGTGCTGGCCGCCGTCGTCTCGATCCCGCTGGCATTCTTGGCCGCCCGCAACACCACCCCGCACCCCGTCGTGCACGCCGCGGCCCGGGCGATCATCACATTCTGCCGGGCGATGCCCGATCTCCTGTTCGCGGTGCTGTTCGTGCGGGCGCTCGGCATCGGGGTGCTGCCCGGCATCCTCGCGCTGGCGTTGCACTCGATCGGCATGCTCGCCAAACTGTTCGCCGACGCCATCGAACAGACCGATCCCGGGCCCCGTGAGGCGGTTCGCAGCACCGGCGCCGGATATCTGCGCGAGATGCTCAATGCCGTGGTACCCCAAGTCATCCCGTCCTGGATCGGGACGTTCGTCTACCGCATCGACATCAACCTGCGGATGTCGGTGGTGCTGGGCTTCGTCGGGGCCGGCGGCATCGGCTTCGCGCTGCAGGACGCCCTGCGCGGCCTGATCTATCCCCGGGCGCTCGGTATCGTCTGCGTCATCCTGGTGATCATCACCGCGATGGAACTGTTGTCCATCGTGATCCGGCGGATGCTGTTGGCGCCAGGGCATTCCGATCCACGGCGCGAGCGGGTCATGCGGTTCGCCTTCTCCGGCCTGCTCGTCGGCACCGTGATCGCCTCGTTCGTCATGCTGCGGATCAATCCGCTGTCGCTGGTGACCTGGATGATCCCGTCGGCGCAGGTGTTCACCCGGATGGTCCCACCCAACTTCGGCGCACTGGGCTGGGACCTGTTCGAGGCCGCCGCACAGACCGTGGCGATCGGCGTGGTCTCCACCGCGATCGGGGTGGTTCTGTCCATCCCGGTGGGAATCCTGGCCGCCCGCAACGTCTCCCCCGGCCCGGCGGTGTACTGGCTGGCGCGCGGCTGGATCCTGGCCGTGCGCGCGGTGCCCGAGTTGATCCTTGCCGTGGTGTTCGTGGCGGCACTCGGGTTGGGTCCCATCGCGGGCACCTGCGCGCTGGCGATCGGATCGGTCGGCTTCCTGGCCAAGTTGGTCGCCGACGCGGTGGAAGAGATCGATCCCGGGCCGATGGAGGCGGTCCGGGCGGTGGGCGGCGGTTGGTGGAAGACGTTGTTCGCCGCGGTGATACCGCAGGCCATGCCCGCGCTGGTGGGCTCCAGCCTCTACCTGTTCGACGTCAACGTCCGAACCTCCACGGTGCTGGGCATCGTGGGCGCGGGCGGGGTCGGGTTCCTGCTGTTCGAGTCGATCCGGACGCTGAATTTCGATATCGCCGGCGCGATCGTGATCGTCATTTTCGTCATCGTGTATTCGATCGAGAGGTTGTCCGGATGGATCCGGTCCCGCCTGGTGTGACCACCGCCGCGATATGGCAGGGCGGCTCCGGGACCTCGCTGCAGCGGGTACCGGTCCCCCGCCTGGGCCCGGGCGAAACTCTGGTCCGGGTCCGATTGGCCACCGTCTGCGGTAGCGACCTGCACACCGTGAGCGGACGCCGGCCGGCGCCGTGCCCCTCGGTTCTGGGGCATGAAGCCGTCGGTGACGTCATCGCCGCCGGTCCGGGTTCGCCGGCCGAGCCCGGTCAGCGCATCGTCTGGTCGGTGACCGTGAGCTGCGGCGCATGTGCGCGCTGCCGGTCGGGACGATCCGCGAAGTGCACCGCCGTCCGCAAGACCGGCCACGAACCGTTCGACGGGGATTGGCCGCTGTCGGGCGCCTATGCCGAACACATCGTGCTGCCGCGCGGCACCACCGTCGCGGCGGTCCCCGCCCGGATGCCCGACGCTGTCGCGGCCCCGGCCGCGTGCGCCACCGCCACGGTGATGGCGACCGTGCAGGCGGCCGGCCCGCTGATCGGCCGGCGGGTGTTGATCGGTGGCGCGGGGATGCTCGGACTCACCGCGACCGCGGCATGCCTGGACGCCGGCGCCGCGGTCCAGGTGATCGACCACCATCCGGATCGGATGGCGCTGGCCACCGAGTTCGGGGCGCGGCCCGGTGACGACGGCCCGGTGGACGTGGCCATCGACTTCACCGGATCGACCGCTGCGGTGAGCGCGGCACTGGCCCGGCTGGACGTCGGCGGCATCCTGGTGATCGCCGGATCGGTCGCGCCGTCGCCCACGCTGGCGGTGGATCCCGAACAGATCGTGCGGCGCTGGCTGACCATCACGGGCGTGCACAATTACGAACCGCGACACCTGCGCGAGGCGGTGGTCTTCTTGGACCGCACCCTGCACCGGTGGCCCTGGCATCAGCTGGTCGACGACCCGGTTCCGCTGGCGGACCTGGCGTCCGCGCTGCGGCCGCCCCCGACACGGATGCTGCGTACCGCGGTGGCGCCGTGAGGCCTGTGTAGGTTTTGGGGCGGGCGAAGCGACGGCAAGAGCGGGAAGAGGTAGGCGTGTCCGAAGCCGGATTCTGGATCGCATGGGGGCTGCCGACGCAGGGCCGGGAACCGCAGGCCCTGGAGACGCTGAAGAAATCACGGGACTTCCTGGGCGAACTGACCGGCAACGGGCGCATCGAGCGCTACGACGTGGTCATCCTGCGCCCACAGACCAGCGAACTCGGTGGTTTCTTCCTGGTGCAGGGCAGCACCGAGCAGATCGACCAGCTGCGTCGGGACCCCGACTTCGAACGCTGGGTGAACCGGGTGCAGATCGTCGCCGACCGGGTCGCCATCGTGGACGCCTGGGTGGGAGACGGTATCGACGAGGCCACCGACCTGTACACCGAGGCCCTGCGCGAAGCCGGTCTGATCGACTGAAAGCCCAGTTCAGCTGCAACAGCAGTTGCCCATGGTGTATTTGCCTCTTCCACTATCGGCGGGACTGAGGTTGTATTAGCAGTACTTGTTGGGCCGGGGGCGGACAGCACGGAGGCACCTTCATGGGCTCATCGGCTTACTTTGGGCGGGGCGGGCTGGCGGTCGGCCGGGTCGGCGGCTTGGCCGTCGCGCTCGGGGTCGGCACCGCGATCGCCACCGGACACGGTATCGCCGCGGCCGGCACCGGCGACTCGTCGACCGGGTCCACAGCTAACGATTCGACCACCAGCTCGGCAGGCACCGATTCCACCGGCGGCTCCGCCACCGGTACGGACACCGCGGACAAGCCCGCAGCCGATTCCGCCACGAAGTCCGAGACCGGGGATGCGGACGACCCCGGCGAGCAGGTCGTCAAGAAGCCACGGCCCACGCTGCGCACCGCCGGGAACAAGCCGGCGACCGCCCGCAAGGCCGGCAGACCCGCAGCGGCGGCGATCACTGCACCGGCGCACGACTCCGAACCCGCCGCGGCCACCACCACCTCCCCGCTCAGCACCGAGCCGGTCCGAGCCGCCGATCCCGCGGACACCCTCGCGACACCCGACAAGGTCGCGGTGTTCGCGTCACCACTGGCGCTGGCGTCCTCGACCGTGTCGCAGGCCCAACAACGCGTCGCACCGATCACGGCAGCCCCGCCGCATCCACTGACCCCGGTCGTCAAGGTGGTCGCCAAGGTGCTCGACTGGGCGGCGGGGGCGGTGCCCGGGTCGCCGGCTGCTCCGACGCTGGCTTGGACACTGCTGGCGTTCGCCCGCCGCGAGGTCGACAACCTGCTCAACCGGATGGACCCGTCGAGTGCCGCCGCCACCGCAGGCGTCGGCACCGACAACACCTCTCTTGCGCTCGCCGCCGCCGCCAATCCTCGTCCGTCCTTCCCCCGGCCGGGATACCAGTTCAGTCCGTCGACCAGTTTCGTGGACTGGGTGACCGGAAACTGGGCGCCCAACGACACTTTCAACCGGTACGGCATTTGGGGCACCGATGTCGGGACCATGTGGGACAACGGAATTCCCGATGATCCGGCCACCCCGATCAACGAGAACCAGGTGCTGATCGCTTTCGGTGACACGTTCGGCGGCCCGAACATGACCGGCACCTGGCGACTCAACACCCTGTTCCGTAGTCCGGACCGGGATCTGTCGAACGGGATGGCCGTGCCGGACGGTCAGTGGCTCAACGGCAACATGTTCGGCGGATCGCCGCTGTGGGAAGAGCACTACGCGCGTCAGATCATCCTGCCGGAGCGACTGCCTCGCGGCCTACCGACCGGGGTGACCCTGATCCCCACCGCGGGCATCTCGGTACCCACCCCGGGCACCCAGTTCGGCGCCACCCAGTACCTCAGCTTCATGTCGGTCAAGCAGTGGGGTGCCGCCGGGTCGTGGTCGACGAACTACTCGGCGATCGCCTATTCCGAGGACAACGGCGAGAACTGGTACATCGCGCCCAGCAGTGTCCGCAACAATTTCGGCGGCAACGCCAAATTCCAGCAGGCCGCCCTCGTCCGCCCTGGCGACGGCTTCGTCTACTCCTACGGGACTGCGAACGGACGGCAGGGCCAGGCCTATATCTCGCGGGTCGCCGAGGCCGACATCCTCAATGTCACCAAGTACGAGTACTACAGCAAGGGCAGCAAGGGCGGACTGTTCGGGATCGGGGCCTACAAGGCCGGCTGGTACCGCAACGATCCGGCGAAGGCCTCGCCCATCTTCGGTAAGGAGAGCGGCGCGTGCGGCGTCGGCAAGCCGGGTAACCAGGTCAGCGAGATGTCGGTGCAGTACAACAAGACCCTCGGCAAGTACGTCGCGATGCACGCCGACCAGTACAACAACATCATCCTGCGCACGTCGGACACGCCCGAGGGCGCCTGGTCGGGTCCGACCGTCGTGATGGGCCAGCAGGGCGGCGGCATCTATGCCCCGATGATGCACCCGTGGTCGCCGTCCACCCTGGGCACCGGAACCGACCTGTACTTCAACCTGTCGGTCTGGAACGACTACAACGTGTGGCTGGTCAAGACCGACCTCACCAAGTTGTAGGCATGCGCACACTCGCCGCACTACTGTGCGCCGCGCTCGCGGCGGCCGCTCCGGTGCGCGCCGATCCCGCTGTGCCACAACCGTATTCGGCGTGCCCAGCGGAACTGACCGGCGCGGCCACCCTGCCGTTCGGGCAGGCACTGCCGCTGATCTGTCAGCAGCAGCGTTGGCAGGCGGCCACGGCTCCGACCGACCCCATCGACCGCTGGGTCAGCTTCGGCCCGGTGATGGCACTGCACGGCGGCGGCCTGCGCAACCCCAATCTGTCGCCGGGTCCGTGGACGGCGACGCCACTGGATCCGGACACTCGTTGTGCCGCGACCCAGCAGGTCGTGGTCAGCGCGGGCGTTCTGGGAGCACCGGTGACGGCCGAAGGTGTTGCCGGGCAAGCTCTCTCACTGGAAGTCCTGCCGAGCCTGTTCGACATCTCGATGACCGGACACTGCCTCTGGGAACGCGACGGCTAGCGCCGCACACATAGACTCCGACATGTGCGTGAGGTTCTCGATGCCGTGATGGCCACCTGGCGGGCCGGTGGCACCGCCGGCCTGGCCACCGTCGTACGCACCATCAAGTCCGCACCGCGGCCGGCGGGCGCGGCGCTGGTGGTCGCCCCGGACGGCACCGTGGCGGGGTCGGTGTCCGGCGGCTGCGTCGAGGGCGCGGTCTACGAGCTGGCCGCCGAGGTGGTGTCCACCGGGGTGCCGGCGCTAGAACGTTACGGCTTCAGCGACGACGACGCCTTTGCCGTCGGCCTGACCTGCGGCGGCATTCTCGACGTGTTCGTCGAACCGGTGTCGCAGCAGACGTTCCCGCAGCTCGCCGACGTCGCCGCGACCATCGCCGCCCATCGCCCGGTGGCGGTGGCCACGGTGATCGCGCATCCCGACCACGCCTGGCTGGGCCGACACCTCATCGTCGAGCCGGACACCGTGGCCGGGACGTTGGGTTCCGGACGCGCCGATGCCGCGGTGGCCGACGACGCCCGCGGACTGCTGCTGGCCGGCCGCACCACGGTGCTGTCCTACGGGCCCGACGGCGAACGGGTGGACGAGACCACGGGCGATACCGACACCGGCATGGCGGTCTTCGTCGCGAGTTACGCCCCGCCGGCACGCATGCTGATCTTCGGCGCCATCGACTTCGCGGCCGCCCTGGCCCAGCAGGCCACCTTCCTCGGCTACCGCGTGACGGTGTGCGATGCCCGCCCGGTCTTTGCGACGGCGGCCCGTTTTCCGGCGGCCGACGAGGTGATCGTCGACTGGCCCGACCGCTATCTGCACGCCCAGCAGGAACTCGGCGCCATCGATGCGCGGACCGCGATCTGCGTACTGACCCACGACCCCAAGTTCGACGTGCCCGCCCTCCAGGTCGCCCTGCGGCTGAACGAGGTCGGATACATCGGGGCAATGGGGTCGCGGCGCACCCATCTCGACCGACTGGCCCGGTTGCGCGAGGCCGGTCTCGGTGAGACCGAGCTGGCGGGGCTGTCCAGCCCCATCGGACTCGACCTCGGCGCGCGCACGCCGGAGGAAACGGCGGTGTCCATCGTCGCCGAGATCATCGCCCGCCGGTGGGGCGGTGGCGGACGGCCGCTGACCGCGGTGGACGGCCGGATCCACCACGAGCCGGCCTGATCACCAGCAACGACGAGCGGTAACGCCACTCTCCTCTTTTGGAATGCAGCTTCTCGGGGTAGGCTAACGCCGCTCGCAAGAACGTGTGATGTAGCCCACTTACACGCGCAAGCAGTCGATCGAACAGGAGCCCCAGTGACGGGAACCGTCGCCGCCCGCTACGCCGGCACCCGAGTGCCACGCGTCGAAGACACCCGCCTGCTGACCGGCAAGGGCACCTTCGTCGACGACGTGCAACGGCCCGGGATGTTGCACGCCTGCTTCGTGCGCAGCCCGTTCGCGCACGCCACGATCAACGGCATCGACAGCCGGGCAGCGCTCGCGCTGCCCGGCGTGCATGCGGTGTTCACCGCCGCACACATCAACCCCGGCGTCCACGAGGCCTGGCACGCGGTGGCCGGCCGGGACGTCCCGGACACCCCCCGCCCGCCGCTGGCCGAAGGCGAGGTGAAGTTCGTCGGCGACCCGGTCGCCATCGTCGTCGCCGAGAGTCGGCGCCTTGCCGAGGATGCCGTGGACCTGGTCGACGTCGACTACACCCCGCTGCCCGCGGTCGCCGATTTCCGGAAGGCCGTCGGATCAGAGGTCATCGTGCACGAGGCCTACCCCGACAATGTCGCCGGCGGTATGGGCGGGATGCCGCCCGACGAGGAGCTGTTCGCCTCGGCAGCACATGTCGTGCAAGAACGCATCTACCAGCAGATGTACGTACCGGTTCCGATGGAGACCCGGGGCATCGTCGTCGAATGGACGGCCGCCACCTCCGAACTCACCATTTGGGGATCCACGCAGACCCCACACGAATTGCGCGCCTTCGCCGCCCGCCTGCTCGGCATCCCCGCCCAGGGCGTGCGCGTCATCGTGCGCGACACCGGCGGCGGGTTCGGCCAGAAGGTCGTTCCGATGCGCGAGGACATGAGCATCATGCTCGCCGCACGCCAGGTGTCCGCGCCGGTGAAGTGGATCGAGGATCGCCGCGAGAACCTGATGTCGGCCGGGCAGTCCCGCCATGTCGACGGCACCGTCCGGATGGCCTTTGACGCCGACGGCAAGATCCTGGCCGCCGATATCGACTTCGTCCAGGATGTCGGCTCCTACCCGACGCCGTATCCGGTGCTCACCACCGCCGCGATCGGCATGTTCTTCCCCGGCCCCTACCGGGTGCCCAAGGCCAGCTTCAACTACAAAACGGTGTTCTCCAACACCCCCGGCCTACACGCCTACCGGGGCCCGTGGCAGTACGAAACCCTCACCCGGGAAATGCTTCTGGATATCGCGGCGCGCAAGATCGGGATGGACCCCGCAGAGTTGCGGCGGATCAACATCCTGCGTGGCGACGAGATGCCGTTCTTCAACCCCAACGGCATGCCGTATGACAACTGCGCACCGGCGGACACCTTCGAGCAGGCGGTCAAGATCCTCGACCTCGAGGGCTTCCGCAAGGAACAGGCCGAGGCGCTGGCTCAGGGCCGCTATATCGGGCTCGGATTCTCGGCCTATATCGAGCCCACCGGCGCGGCGACCGGAAACCTCGCCACCGAGGGCGCCACCATCAGGATGGAATCGACGGGCAAGATCAACGTCTACGTCAACGGCGGCTCCAGCGGCAACAGCATCGAGACCACCGTCGTCCAACTCACCGCAGACGTGTTGGGCGCCAATATCAACGACGTGGCCACCATCCAGGGTGACACCGCGGTGACACCGTACGGCGCGGGCACCCAAGGCAGTCGCAGCGCACCGATGACCGCGGGCGCGGTCAACGAAGCGGGCACCGTCCTGCGCGGACAGATCGTCGCGATCGCAGCCCAGATACTCGGCGCCGAGCCCGACGATATCGAGCTCGCTGATTCCCGGGCCGTCCTCATCGGTGACCGCGACAAGAGCGTCAGCTTCGCCGATATCGCGTACCGGTCCTACTACGACCCCGCTCAGCTGGCCGGCGTCTCCCCCACCCTGGAGGCGACCGCACGATTCAATTCGCAGGCGATGATCCACTGGGCCAACGCAACCCACGCCTGCACCTGCGAAGTCGACATCGTGACCGGCCAGGTCACGCTGACCCGCTACATCGTCAGCGAGGACGTCGGGCCGATGATCAACCCGAATGTGGTCGAAGGCCAGGTGGCCGGCGGCACCGTGCAGGGCATCGGCGGCGCTCTGCTCGAACAGCTGGCCTACGACGACGCAGGCAACCCGATCGCCTCCACCTTCGTGGACTACCTGCTGCCCACCGCCACCGAGGTTCCGGCTATCGAGTTCGGCCACATCGAGATCCCGGGACCCGGCGTCGGCGGCTACAAGGGTGCCGGTGAGGGCGGCGCCATCGGATCGCCGCCGGCGGTCATCAATGCCATCAACGACGCGCTGGCCCCACTGGGCGTGACCGTCACCCAGATGCCCGCCACCCCGGCCAAGATCATCGAACTCATCGAGGCACATGCAGAAGGGACCCGCTGAAACATGGAGCTCAACAACGAATTCCGGGTCGCGGTACCCGCGGCCACAGTCTGGGACGTGTTCACCGATGTCGAACGGGTGGCCCCGTGCCTGCCCGGCGCCACCCTGCTCAGCGTCGACGGCGACGACTTCACCGGTGCGGTGAAGGTCAAGGTCGGACCGATCACCGTGTCCTACAAGGGTGTTGCCACCTATCAGGAGAAGGACAGCGCCGCCCAGCGGATCGTGCTCAAGGCCGAAGGCAAGGAAACCCGGGGCAACGGCACCGCGGCCGCCACCGTGACCGCGCAACTCAAGGACGAGGGCGACTCGACGACGGTGGTGATCTGCACCGATCTCGCGATCTCCGGAAAGGCCGCCCAGTTCGGCCGCGGCGTTCTCGCCGACGTCTCGGGCAACCTGATCGCCCAGTTCGCCCGTAGCCTGGAGGCCGAACTGCTCGGTGGCGCACCGGCTTCCACGGTGGCACCGTCCACCGAGGCGGCCACGGCCGCCGCGCAGCCCTCCGACTCCGTCGACCTGCTGAAGGTGGTCGCCGTGCCGGTCGCCAAGCGCTACGGGCCCGCCCTGGCCGCCGCCGCGGCCGCCGGCGCCATCGGATTCCTGGTGGGCCGGCGCAAGCGGACCGCAGCGCCCACGGCGTCTGCCGAACTGCAGGCCTTGCTGACGCGGTTGCTCGCATGAAACCCGCACCGTTCGCCTATCACCGGGCCGAGTCGGTGAAGGAGGCAGCGGACGTGCTCGCCGAGTTCGGCGACGAGGCCAAGGTACTCGCGGGCGGACAGAGCCTGATTCCCCTGCTGGCGATGCGCCTGACGCATTTCGAGAACCTGGTCGACATCTCCCGGATACCCGAACTGCAGGGCATCGATCTGATCGACGACCAGGTGGTCATCGGGGCGGGCACCGCGCATGCGCTGGTGGGCATGGACGACGAGGTGGCCGATTCGGTGCCGCTGCTGTCACTGGCCACCCCACACATCGGGCACTTCCAGATCCGCAACCGGGGCACACTCGGTGGCGCGATCGCCCATGCCGACCCGGCGGCCGAGTTCGCCGCGGTGGCGCTGACGCTGGACGCCACCATCGATGCGGCGTCGTCACGCGGTGACCGTCAGATCGCGGCAGCCGACTTCTTCACCGGCCTGTGGGAGAACTCGCTGGCCGCCGACGAACTGCTGCGCGCGGTGCGATTCCCGGTCTGGTCCGGACGAACCGGTTTTGCCGTGCACGAGTTCGCGCGCAGGCACGGCGACTTCGCGATCGCGGGTGCGACGGTGGCCGTCGAACTCGACGCCGAGAACCGGGTGAAGCGTTGCGCGGTGGGCCTGCTCGGGCTGGGTTCCACGCCCGAACGGGGCACCCCGGCCGAGCGGGCGATCACCGGCAGGGCCGTCTCCGACATCACCGCGGCGGAATTCGGGCGGCTGGCGTTGTCCGAACTCGAAGACATCCCGGCCGATCTGCAAGGGTCGGCGTCCTACCGCACCCGGGTGGGAGCGGCGATGGTCGCCCGAGCCTGGACCGACGCAACCACGGAGGCACTCGATGCATGAACTACCCGTCGCGGTGTCGGTGAACGGTCGCCAGTACCGCGACACCGTCGAACCGCGCGTGACGCTGGCCGATCACCTCCGGGAGAACTGCGGGCTGACCGGCACCCACCTTGGCTGTGAGCACGGCGCCTGCGGCGCCTGCACGGTGTTGCTGGACGGCCAGGCCGTACGGTCCTGCCTGGTGCTGGCCGTGCAGGCCGACGGCCGGGAGGTGACCACCGTGGAGGGCATCGCATCCCCCGACGGTGAGCTCTCACCGGTACAGGCCGCCATGCGGGAATGCCACGGCCTGCAGTGCGGCTTCTGCACGCCCGGTTTCGTCACCTCCATCACCGCGCTGCTGGCCGACAATCCGTCCCCCACCGATGCCGAGATCCGGGAGGGCCTGTCCGGCAACTTCTGTCGGTGCACCGGCTATCAGGGCATCGTCAACGCGGTGAAACGCGCCGCCGAGCACATCGACGAGGGTGCCACTCCGTAACGCAGCCGCTTCACCTGCCGATATTCACCACAGTGTGCGTGTGCGTACTGTGCGTTGGTGACGGGACAGGAGAACCGATGAGTTTCAAGAGCGTCATGGGCGCGGTCATCGTGGCCGTCGGCGCCGCCACCGCGCTCGCGGCACCGGCCGCGGCCGACGAACCGACCGAGACCGATCAGCAGTTCCTGGCGGCACTCACCGAGCACGGTGTGCAGGTCGGCACCGACTCCAAGGCGATCGACATGGCCCAGTCGATGTGCCGCAAGCTGGGCAACGGCGGCGACAAGGGCATCGAGAAGGCGCTGTACTACATCAAGGACAACGCCGACCTGTCCAACGACGAGATCACCACCTTCGCCGGTATCGCCGCGCAGGCGTACTGCGCAGAGAAGCTGCAGAAGTAGTCCGGCTAGCGCTCGACGACCCCGCGCAGCCCGTCCGCACCGAAGACGGGCTCCAGCATCGCCGACAGATCGGGTCCGCGCCGCAGACCGTGACCGCCGTCGATATTGATCACCTGACCGGTGATCCAGCCCGAGGCATCGCTGAGCAGGAACACCGCGGCATTCGCGATGTCTTCCACCTCGCCGTGGCGCGGCAGCGGGGTCTGGGCCGCATAGTCACCGCTGAGTTCCGGCATGGACAGGATCGGGGCGACCATATCGGTGGCGATCAGGCCCGGCCGGATGGAGTTCACCCGCACCCAGGACGGCCCGAGTTCGTCGGCGGCCAGCATCATCAGGTGATCCAGCGCGGCCTTGGTGACCCCGTAGGCACCGAACCAGCGGTGGGTGTTGCTCGCGGCGATCGACGAGATCCCGATGAAGGACCCACCGCCGCCGCGCACCAGTTCGCGCGCCGAATGCTTGAGCACGTACATGCTGCCGTTGACATTCAGGTCGACCGCGCGGCGCCAGCCCTCGGAATCGACCTGCGTCAGCGGGCCGATGGTCTCGGTGCCGCCCGCACAGTGCACCACTCCGTTCAGCCGGCCCGTCCACGCCGTCGCCGCGTCGACCGCGCGGGCCACCTCGTCCTCGTTGGTGACATCGGCGGGTTCGAAGCGCACCTCGCCATCCCCGGGCCCCGCGGTGATCTCGTCCACCGCCGCCGACAGCTTGTCGGCGTTGCGCCCGACCAGCATGGCGTTGCCGCCGCTGGCGACCACCTCCGCCGCCACACCCTTGCCGATACCGCTTCCACCGCCGGTCACCAGGACCGTCTGTCCTGCCAAAGTAATTTGCACAGCTACACATTTACACGGGTGCCGACGGCGATGGCCGGGACTTCGCCTAGAATTATGTGATGCCCGCCAAAACAGATAGCGCCGAGATCGGCGACGTCGAGCCCGTGGCCGACGACACCGCCAGCATGGCTCGCCGCGTGGTGGCCGCCTACGCCACCGACGCCGACGAATGTCGCACCTTCCTCGCCATGCTCGGTATCGGACCGGCAAAGCTCGAGGCCTAGGTGTCGATGGGAGTCGATACCGACGACTCCGCCCCAGAGGGGGGCCAAGCCGATTTCGTCGTGGTCGCCAATCGGCTGCCGATCGATCAGGTGGTGCTACCCGATGGCACCACCACCTGGAAGCGCAGCCCCGGTGGGCTGGTCACCGCCCTGGAACCGATCCTGCGCAAGCAACGCGGCGCCTGGATCGGCTGGCCCGGTGTCGCCGACGGCGACGAGGAACCCATCGTCCAGGATGACCTGAAGCTCTACCCGGTGCGGCTGTCCGCCGAGGACGTCGCGCTGTATTACGAGGGCTTCTCCAACGCCACGCTCTGGCCGTTGTATCACGACGTCATCGTCAAACCGACCTATCACCGGCAGTGGTGGGAGCGCTACGTCGAGGTGAACCGCCGGTTCGCCGAGGCCACCTCGCGAGCCGCGGCACCGGGTGCCACCGTCTGGATCCAGGACTACCAGCTGCAGCTGGTGCCCAAGATGCTGCGCATGCTGCGCCCCGACCTGACCATCGGGTTCTTCCTGCACATCCCGTTCCCGCCGGTCGAGTTGTTCATGCAGATGCCCTGGCGCACCGAGATCATCGAGGGTCTGCTCGGGGCCGATCTGGTCGGCTTCCATCTGGCCGGCGGCGCCCAGAACTTCCTGATCCTGGCCCGCAGGTTGATCGGCGCCAACACCTCGCGCGCCTCCATCGGGGTGCGCTCCCGCTTCGGCGAGGTCCAGGTCGGATTCCGCACCGTCAAGGTCGGCGCGTTCCCCATCTCCATCGACTCCGCCGATCTGGACCGCAAGGCACGGGACAAGGCCGTCCGGCAACGGGCCCGCGAGATCCGCGCCGAGCTGGGTAACCCGCGCAAGATCCTGCTCGGCGTCGACCGGCTGGACTACACCAAGGGCATCGACGTCCGGCTCAAGGCGTTCTCCGAACTGCTGGAACAGAACCGCGCCGACCGCAGCGACACCGTGCTGATCCAGCTGGCCACACCCAGCCGGGAGCGGGTCGAGAGCTACATCGAGATGCGCGAGGGCATCGAGCGTCAGGTCGGCCACATCAACGGCGAGTACGGCGAGGTCGGGCACGCGGTGGTGCACTACATCCACCGACCGCTACCCCGCGACGAGCTGATCGCGTTCTTCGTGGCGGCCGACGTGATGCTGGTGACCCCGCTGCGCGACGGTATGAACCTGGTCGCCAAGGAGTACGTGGCGTGCCGCAGCGATCTCGGCGGAGCACTGGTGCTTTCCGAATTCACCGGTGCCGCAGCCGAACTGCGCCAGGCGTATCTGTGCAACCCGCACCACACCGACGGTGTCCGCGATGCGATCGAGCAGGCCCTCAATCAGACCGTCGAGGACGGCAAGCGCCGGATGCGCGCGTTGCGCCGCCAGGTGCTCGCCCACGACGTGGACCGCTGGGCGCGGGCGTTCCTGGACGCCCTGGCCACCGCTAAATCGGAGTGATGTAGCTGATCAACCACTTGCCGTCGATCTTCTGATAATCGACGCGCAGGCGGCTGCCGTCATAGACGGGCTGCTTGGCCTTGTCGGTCACGGTGCGGTTCATGAACACCAGCACCGACGCCGAATCCCGTTGTGCGCTCATCACACCCGCACCGACCGCGTGTGCCTGGCTGATCACCTGACGTTCGCGTGCCTGCGGGATGATGTCCTGGGTGGCGCGTTCCTCGAATTCGCGCCGGTACTCCGGCGTCAGTAGCGTCGCGGCTTCGGTGAGACTGCGCTCGACGGTCTGGAAGTCGTAGCCGAACACCCGCGGGATCTGCTCGATGGCCAGACCCGGCAGGACCGCCTCGGCCTGCTCGGCGGCACGGGTCTGCACCCGGTCCCAGTACAACCCACCCGCCGCCGCCGACAGGGCGATCAGACCGAGCGCGAAGACCGCTACAGCCAGCTGAACCAGTCTGGTGCGCATCAGTTTCCACCCTCGGGGTACTTCAGGTCGTAGCCGGTCATGTGGCCGTTGTCGTCCTCGTGCACGATCACCCGCATCCGATAGGGCTGGGACGGCTTGTTGACGCCCTCCAGGTCGGTGACGGTGACCCGCACCGAGACCAGCACCGCGGCATTGCCGCCGATCTCGTCGACCTTCTCCAGCGCGGCACCGCTGATGACCGCCTCGGAGGTGGCATTGGTGTCGCGGAAGATCGCCTTGAGATTGTCGACGTTGTTGTCCTGGCTCAGCATGTCCCGCAACGGACCGCTGGTGCCGTCGACGAACCGGTTCACGCTCTCGTCGATGGTGTTCTGGTCGTAGCTGAACATGTTCATCACGGTCTGTTCGGCGGTGTCGACGAACCGCTGATCCCGCGCCTGCACATCCTCCGCGTGACGGTGCTGCACCATCAGCACGGCCACCACCGCCACCAGTGCGGCAGCAGCGATCAGCGCGGCCACCCCGGACACCAGGGCGACCATCGCACGATGGGGTTGGCGCGGGGGCAGCGCGATGGGCGCCGACGGTGTCGGGCGGGGCACCGGCGCGCTCACGACCACCTTGGCGGTGGGCTCGCCCACCGGCGCGGCCGCCGGGCCCGCAGCCCGTGATGCCCGCCTCCGGGTCCGCCTGCTCTCGATGCTCTCTTCGGTGTTGTGCTCAGTGTCGTTCAGGTCAGGCATCTACATCTGCCTCGGCGCCATCATCAGATCCACCCAGTTCTCCGCGGGTGTGAACTCGTCGCTACCGGGTGCGAACACCCCGGTCTCGCCGCTCGCCGGGTCGGCGAAGACACCCGTCTTCGGATCGTAGGTGCTCGTCAATGCAGCGCTGGCAAGGGGCTGTTCAGCCGGCAGCGGACCCGGAGCCGGCGGCGGTGGGCCCGGCGCGGGCGGCGGGGGCAGCAGCGCCTCCGGCGGCGGAGCCAGTCCGGGCGCCGTCGAGCCCGGGGGCCGGTAGATCGGCGTACCCGGCGGCAATGGCGGCATCGGGACCTGGCGGCCGTAGGGGGGCAGTACCTGGTCCGGCGGCGCGTAGTACGGCCACGGTGGTGCGGGCGCATTGTCGTTCGGCGGCACCGGATTCGGGAACGGTGCATTCGGGGCCGGACCCGGTCCCGGTGTCACACCCGGAGGCAGCTGGACCGCGGGTGCGCCCGGGTCGTAATCGTTGGCCGGTGGGATGTTCGGGAACTTGTTCGGCGGCGTGATGTTCCGCGGATCGGTGATCGGGGTGTCATACGGCACCGGCGGACCACGCCACGGGTTGCTGCCGATCGGCACATAACCGGCCGGGTCACGGCACAGCTGCACGGTGGGCGCGCGCTTACCGGGGAACTCCTGGCACGGGTAGTTGCGGGCACCGCGCACCACCGCGGGGTCGTTCTGCGCTGTCTTGCAGTACAGGTCCGTCGGCAGCTCACGCAGGGTGGTATCGGCCGGCGAGCGGATCTCCGAGGGCGGGATGAAGCCCGTGGAGCACGGCGGCGAATCGCCGAGGTTGACCTTGAAGTCGAGCTTGCCGCCCTCGTCGGCGGGCACACCGCTGGCGACGGTGAGCAACGCGGCCATCAACGCCGGGAAGATGACCAGGGCCTGCTCGATCGACTTGTGATAGATCACTCCGATGCGGCCGAAGTTGGCCAGGTTCGCGGCCAGCACCGGGAACGTCGGCCGGATACCTTCGAACGTGGTGTTCGCCTCCGCCACCGCCCCGGGCACGGTCTGCAACGTCGAACGGAACTGGGAGTCGGCGTTGGCGACCTCGGTGGTCAGCCGGGCCAGCCCGTCCGCACTGGAACGGATGTCGTCACCCGCGGTGATCTGGGAGTCCAGGAACGGGCCGGCCTGATCGATCAGCTGGCTGGTCTGCCCGTAACTCGCGTTCGCCTCGTCGATCAGATCGCGCCCGGACTGGATCAGCCGCGCCAGCTCCGGCCCCGATCCGTTGAACGCCTTGAACGTCTCCTTCAGCAGGTCCTGGATCCGGGCGTCGCCGACGCTGGCCACCAGGTCATCGGCCTGCTTGAGCATCCCGGCGATGTCCTGGCCGATCGCGGTGCGCTCGACCCCGATGTTCGATCCGTTGCGCAGCAGTCCGGGGGCCGCGCCGCCGTCCTCATCGCTGGGTGGCACCAGGTCGATGTACTGTTCGCCGACCGCGGAGACGCTCTTCACGGTGGCCGTCACGTTCTCCGGCACCTCGGTATCGGTGTTGAGCCGCATCTGCGCCTGCACACCGTCGTTCGTCAACCCGACCGCTTCGACGCGCCCGATGGTCACGCCCCGGTAGGTGACGTTGGCGTTCGAGTACAGCCCGCCCCCGGCCTTGAACTCCGCGGTGACGTCGTAGGTGCCGATCCCCATGGCGGCGGGGACGTGCAGATAGAAGGCCGAGATCGCGGTGACGGTCAGCACCGTCACCACCGCGAAGATGGACAACTGCAAACGGGTCAGACGGGTCAGCATTACGGCGTCCCCCCATCGTGCTGAGTCGCGGTGCCCGGCGGGATCTTGAACGGATCGGCCGCCTGCCCGGAGAGATTGGCCATCGCACCGGTCAAGAAGTCCGGCGGGTTGATCACCTCGCTGAGTCGTTTCATGTTCGGGTCGAAGAACGACGTGGTGAACACCGACTCACCGAGGCGCCGCACGGTCAGGTCGAACGTCACGAACACGTTCAAATAGTCACCGCGGACGGCATTACGCATGTACTTGTAGTGGAACGGGAAGGTCGGAAGAAACTCGAGATCCTTAATGAAGTCATCGGCATTGTCGTTGAGCGCCTTGACAACCGGGAACAGGTCCTTCATGTCGGCCGCGAAATCGGTCTTGGTCTCCGAGAGCACCCGCGAACCCACTTCCGCGAAACTCTTCAGCGCCGCGAAGGCGTCGACGATGTTGTCGCGGTTGTTGTTCAGCACCAGCAACGCGTTCGGCAGGCTGTCCAGCGTGCGGCCGAGATTGTCCTTGCTCTGCGCCAGGATCGAGGCAAACCGGTTGAGCCCTTCGGCCGCAGTGAGGATGTCCTCGGTCTGGCGGTCCAGTGATGCGGTCAGTTCGGCCAGCCGGGGCAGCAGGTCGGCGAAGCTACCGGTCCGCCCCGCAACCGCCGCGTATGCCTCATCGGTGATGTCCTGCAGCGCACCGAGGTTGCCCTTGTTGACCACCACGCCGAGCGCGGACAGCACCTCTTCGGTGGTCGGGTAGCGCCCGATCGCGCCGATCGGGATGTTCGAGCCCTGCTTCAGTTTGCCCACGGGATCATCGAGCGGCGGAGCGAGCTGCACGTGTTGGGATCCCAACAGCGAGGTCTGCGCCACGGTGGCCGTCGAGTTCTGCGGCAGGTCGATATCGCCGTCCAGCGACAGCTGCACCGCGGCGTAGAACGTCCCGTCGGGCCGCTGCACCGCCTCGATGCCCGAGACGCTGCCGACGGTGACATCGTCGAGCATCACCGGCGAGTTCTGCGGCAGCGTCGCGACATCGGGCAGTTCGACGGTGATGGTGTACGAGCCGGTGCCGTGCCCGGCGGTGCCGGGCATGTTCAGCGAGTTCAGCCCGCCGAACTGGCAACCGGCCAGCATCAGCGTGCCGCCGCCGAGGGCGGTTCCTCGCATCAGGATGGATTTGATCGATGTCATCCGCCCGCCCCTTCCGCAGGCGCCGGGGCAGGCCCCGGCAGCGGGCCCGCACCCATCGGCGGAGCCGGCGGCACCGGACCTGCCGGTGAGATCTGACCGGGCACCGCCGGTGGCGGCAGGATCAGCTGGCTGAGGTTGCCACCGGGCGGTGCGACCGGCGGGGTGACCCCGGGCGCGGGCTGCCACTGCAGGTACGGCACCGGTGTCTCGGCCTTCGCCTGGGTTTCCGGGGTGTCGTAGATGATCTGCCCCTTATAAGCGGTGATGCTGTCGATCGGGTGGAAAAGGATCGGCGGGTAATTCATGGTGATCCGCTTGAGCACCGGCGCCATCCGCTGGCGGCAGATCTCGGCGCGCTTGTAGTTGTCCGGGGACGTACCGACATCGAAGGTGCCACCGCAGATGAACTGCACCGGGTTGGCGAAGTTCGGCAGCGACAGCAGGCCGCCGACGGTGCCCTGCGCCGGGTTGTAGATGTTGTAGAAGTTCGACAGACCGTTCGGTGTGACATGCAGGATCTGCTCGATGTCATCGCTGTGGTCGGTGAGGATCTGGGTGAACTCACTGAGCCTGCCGACAGACTGGATCAGCGAGGCGTTGGACTCGCTGAGCAGACCGCGGACATCGCCGAGCGCCTGGTTGAGCGCGCCCAGGGTGGCGTCGAGATCCTGGGTGCTCGCGGCCAGCACCTGCGATACCGAGGACACGTGATTGGTGAACTGCACGATCTGCTCGTTGCTGTTGGACAGCGCATTCACCAGCACCTGCAGGTTGCGGATGGTGCCGAACAGGTCGGTGCGCGAATCCCCCAGGCGCCCGGCGGTCTGCGAGAGTTCGCGAAGTGCCTGGCGGAACGAGTCACCGTTGTTGTCGAACGTATCGGCGGCCTGGTTGACGAACTGGGTGAGCGGCCCCTGCAGGCCACCCTCCTGCGGGCCGAGTTGCGTGCTCAACGCGGTGAGCTGCTCCTTGACCTCGTCCCACTCGACCGGCACACCGGTGCGGTCCAGCCCGATCTCCGCACCGTCGGCCAGCACATCACCGTCGGTGTAGGCCGGTGTCAGCTGGATGAACCTGGCCGACACCAGATTCGGCGCGATGATGATCGCCTGGGCATTCGCCGGCACCTGGATGCCGTCATCCAGCGTCATGCTGATCTTGACGTCCTGGGCGCGCGGCTGGATCGCATCGATGCGCCCCACCGGTACACCCACGATCCGGACGTCGTCGCCCGGGTATAGCCCGACCGCGGTCGGGAAGTAGGCGACGACCCGGTGACCGCCGCGGCTCGGCCACACCAGATAGACACCGACGGCCAACAGGACCGCGAGCACCACCGCAAGGGTTCTGCGCAGCCATGTGCTCTTGCCAGATGTATTGTCCGTCATGGCGACTTAGGCCTTACGAGAGTGCGCTCCGAGATCAGTCCGCGCAGGTAGTCGGCGAGGCTGTCCGGCAGCTTGCCCGGCTGGAAGTAGCCGTCCAGCAGTACTTCGGCAATGCTCGCCGGCGGCAGGCCGTACAGGTTGATGTTGAAGCCGGGCCCGTTACCGACCACCTCGGCCAGCGTCGTGGCGTACGGCGGCAGCCGCCTGAGCGCCTCACCGATGTGTTCCTTGCGCTCCAGCAGGTTGGCCATCACCGCATCGAGGCGTTGCAGCACCGGCAGGAACTCCCGCTTGTTGTCGGCGACGAAACCGGAAAGCTGATGCGAGACATCGTCGATACCGGCGATGAGGGTACTGAGCGCCTGCCTGCGCTCGTCGAGGGCGGCGAACAATTGGTTGCCGTCGGTGATCAGCTGGTTCACCTGACCGGCGCGCTGGGCCAGCGTGTCCGAGACTTTCTTGGCGTGCAACAGCAACTCTTCGAGCGCCTGATCACGCGTGTTCAGGCTGCGGCTCAGATTCGCCACCCCGTCGAGCGCTCCGCGCAACTGCGGGGTCGCATCGCGCAGGGTGTCGGTGAGGGTCTGCAGCGCCTGTTCGAACTGCGGCTTGTCGAGCGCGCTGACGTTGCCGCCGAGGTCCTGCAGCGCGGTGTTCAGGGTGTACGGGGTGGTGGTGCGCCCGACCGGGATGACGGTCGAATCGCCGCTGCCGCCGGGGGTCACCGACAGCGACTTCTGGCCCAGCACGGTGTCGGTCTTGATGGCCACCAGAGTCTGGTTGCCCACCTTAATGTTCCGGTCAACGGTGAAGCCCACCTTGGCCTGGTCGCCGGCCAGCGAGACCGAGGTCACGCTACCGACCTTGATGCCGGACACCGCGACATCGTTACCCGGCGAGATGCCACCGGCGTCGGAGAAATAGGCCTCGTAATCGCGGCCCTGCGGGTACCACGGCAGGCCGGTGTAACCGAAGGACACCAGCACCAAGCACGCCACCACAAAGATGCCGAGAATCCCGGTGCGCAGCGGATTGCTGCGGTCTGGACTAACCATTTTCCGAACACCTCCCCTTCGTCGGGTCCGGCGGGCCACCGAACGGGATCAGGATGTCGCTGCCGGCCGGACCGTTGATCTTCATTCGGATGGAGCAGTAATAGATGTTGAAGAACGCGCCGTAGGCACCCAGCGCATTCAGCCGGAGGTAGTTCTCCGCGAGCGGTTCGATCACCTTGTTGATATCGGCCTTGCGCTCGTCCATCCTCTGCAGCAGCGGGCGGGCGTTTTCGATGACACCCTGCAGCGGGCGGCGCGAGAGCTCCAGCATCTCGGTCAGGTCGTTCTCCGCCGATGCCAGCGGCGCGATCGCCCCGGCGATGGGGTCGCGGTTCTCGGCCAGACCGGTGATGAGCTTCTGCAGTTCGTCGACGCTGGCGTTGAACTGCTCGCCCTTCTCGTCGACCGTGCCGAGCACGGTGTTCAGGTTGGTGATCACGTCACCGATCAGCTGATCCCGGTCGGCCAGGCGCTGGCTGAACGAGCTCGTGTTGGACAGCAGGCTCTGGATCGCGCCGCCCTGACCCTGCAGCAGTTCGATGACCGCGTTGCTGACCTCGTTGACCTTGTCCCCGTCCAGCCCCTTGAGCACCGGCTTCAATCCGCCCAGCAGTGCGTCGAGATCCAGTGCGGGCTCGGTGTTGTCCTTGGAGATCGTGGCCCCGGCCGGCAGCTTCTTCAGCTCGCCCGGGCCGGAGGTGATCTCCATGTAGCGGTCGCCGACCAGGTTCTCGTAGCGCACCGCCACACGGGTGGAGGTGTAGAGCTGGTAGCGCTTGTCCACATCGAAGGTGACGTTGACGGTGTTGTCCGGGTTGAGCCTCACGTCGCCGACCGAGCCGACCGGCACGCCCGAGATGCGGACATCGTTGCCGGATTTCAGCCGCGACGCCTCGGTAAAGGTGGCCGAGAACTGGTTGCTCGAGGCGAACCGGAACTGTCCGAACACCACCACCAGTCCGGCGGCCACCAACACCATCGCCAGGGTGAACACGATGACGTTCACCAGGGTTCTCGTCTGATTCATCAGAAATCATCCCGTTCCGCGAACGCGCCGTTGAACAGGAACTGCAGCGTCGAGGGCGCATTGAACTGCAGTTCGGTGTTCGGCTGGTAGGGCACGTAGGCGTTGTCGGTCACCAGGAACGGCGTGTGGTACCAAGATCCGCCGAGCTGCTTGCCCGGGACATCGGGCAGCCCGCGGCAGTTCGGTCCGCCCGATGCATTCACCACCGGCAGACCCTCTGGGTAGGTGTAGGCCGGCGCGCCGGGCAGAAAGCTAGACGATACATAAAGGCCGGGCCGGATACCGCCGATGATAGGGGCGAAGTTGTCCAGCGCCTTTGACGTGCCCTGCAGGAGACAACCGATCACCGGCGAATAGTCGCCGGCCACCTTGAGCACCGCGCGCATCCGCTGGATCGCCGCGATGTAGTCGTCGGCGGCCGGTTCCAGTGTGGCGGTGCCGTTCTGGGCGAACCCGGTGGCGGCCAGCAGTGCGGCGTTGAGGTTGTCCTGCTCGTCGACGATCGTCTGGGCCAGCCGGGGCGCATTGTCCAGGATGGTCGCCAGGTCCTCGCCGGCGTCACCGTAGATGTTGGCCACCACGGCGGTCTTGCGGAAGTCCTCGGCCACCGTCGGCAGCTTCGGGTTGAGCTGGGCCAGATAACTGTTCAGCCCCGCCATCGCGGCGCCGGCGTCGTCACCGTTACCCCGCAACCCCTCCCCCAGGGCGCTGAGCGTCGCGTTCAGGTTGATCGGGTCGATCTTGTGCAGCACGTCGGTGAGGGTCTGGAAGAGCGTGTTGACCTCGAGTTGCACGTCGGCGGCGGCGACACTGGTGCCGGACCGCAGCGGGGTGTCCCGCGGATCCTCGGGTGGCAGGAACTCCACCGACTTCGCGCCGAACACCGTGGTTCCGGCGATCTTCACGATCGCGTTCGACGGGATGAAGCGCATCTGGTCGCGGTTGATGGACAGCGTCAGCTCCGCCTGGTCGCCGGCGTAGGCGATCTCGCTGACCTTGCCGATCTGGATACCGCGGTACTTGACCTTGGCGTCTCGCTCCATCACCAGGCCGGCCCGCTGCGAGGTCACGGTGACGGTGTCGGTGGGGGTGAACGCCGCGGTGAAGAACAGATACGTGAACAACACCGCGAGGACGACGATCGTCGCCAGGATCGCGGCGGCGATCCTGACATGACTCCGTTTGGCAGTTCCTTCGGACATCGCTTGCCTACCCGGAGAGGTTGAAGTTGCCGGACGCGCCGTACACGGCGAGTGAGATGAACAGGGTGATGGTGACGACGACGATCAGCGAGGTGCGCACGGCCTGGCCGACCGCGATGCCCACGCCGACGGGGCCGCCGGAGGCGTTGTAGCCGTAGTAGGTGTGCACCAGCATGACGGCGACCGACATGACGATGGCCTGCAGGAACGACCACAACAGGTCACTCGGTATCAGGAACGTGTTGAAGTAGTGGTCGTACAGCCCCGCACTCTGGCCGTTGATGTACACGGTGGTGAAGCGGGCGGCGAAGAACGCGGCGAGCACCGACAACGAGTACAGCGGGACGATGGCGATCAGTCCGGCGATGATCCGGGTCGACACCAGATACGAAACCGCGTGCACCGCCATGGCTTCCACGGCGTCGATCTCCTCGGCGACCCGCATGGCACCCAGCTGTGCCGTGGTGCCGGCGCCGATGGTGGCAGCCAGTGCGATCCCGGCGATCACCGGGGCGATGATGCGCACGTTGAGAAAGGCCGAGAGGAAGCCGGTCAGTGCCTCGATGCCGATATTGCCCAGCGAGGAGTAACCCTGCACGGCGATCACGCCACCGGAGGCCAGCGTGAGGAATGCCGCGACACCGACCGTTCCACCGATCATGACCAGTGCGCCGGTACCCATGGTCATCTCGGCGACCAGCCGGATGGTCTCCTTGCGGTAGCGGGTGAGCGCGTTGGGGATGTACCGCATCGACTCGCCGTAGAACAGCGCCTGCTCACCGATGTTGTCCACCGCGCGGGGCACGCCGCTGAAGAAGCGCCGGAACCGCAGTGTCGCGTCGTAGCTCATGTCTACCGCTCCAGCACTCGGACGCCGACGGCGGTCAGGATGACATTGACCACGAACAGGCAGATGAAGGCGTAGACGACGGTCTCGTTCACCGCGATACCGACACCCTTGGGCCCGCCCTGCACGGTGAGGCCGCGGTAGCAGCCGACCAGGCCGGCCAACAGTCCGAACAGCAGGGCCTTGAACATGGCGAGTACGAGTTCGCCGAGTCCGGTCAGGATGGTGAGCCCGTTGATGAAAGCGCCCGGGTTCACGCCCTGCAGGAAGACCGAGAACACATAGCCGCCGGCCAGGCCGATGGCACACACCAGCCCGTTGAGCAGTACCGCCACCACGGTCGAGGCCAGTACGCGGGGCACCACGAGGCGTTGGATCGGATCGATACCCAGCACCCGCATGGCGTCGATCTCTTCGCGGATGGTGCGGGCACCGAGATCGGCACAGATCGCGGTGGCACCGGCGCCGGCGACCACCAGCACGGTCACCACGGGCCCCAGCTGGGTGATGGTGCCGAAGGCGGTGCCTGCGCCGGACAGGTCGGCCGCGCCGATCTCACGAAGAAGGATGTTGAGGGTGAAGGCGACCAGGACCGTGAACGGGATGGACACCAGGAGCGTAGGCACCAACGACACCCGCGCGATCATCCAGGTCTGATCGAGAAATTCGCGGAACTGGAATGGCCTTCGGAACATCTTCACGAAGGTGTCGATGGTCATTTCTACGAACCCACCCACGGCCCGCGCCGGCGCCGCAAGCTGTTCGATCAACCTCGACTCCATTCTCGAACGGGGCTGCCGTCGTCCCACACTGGCGAAGTACCCGACAATAGCCGGATTCTGTTCGCTCTGGCGGTGTTTCCACCCCTGATGTGCACGCTGCGCTTAGTGAGCGGGCTCATAGTAACTAGAACACGTTCACAGTGTCAAAGAACCGCAATCTTCGTGGAAATCTAGCGTTTTTGCAGGTCACAGCCAGTATGATCGATATCATTCTAGAACGTGTTCTATCCGCCCCAGAGCGGGTGGATATGGAATTCTCCGAATTCAAGAACCCATGAGTTCAGTGGCAGAGAACCCGATTTCCGGATCCCTCTTAGCAAAGAAATCGCCCAGCGTTGCGCTCAGCGCCGCCGGGTCCCAGGCGTCGCCGCCTGCGTCGAACCGCTGCGCGGCCACCGGTGCGGCCACCAAGGTCACCGTCGGGCCGTACACGATGAACAGCTGGCCGTTCACACGGTCCGAGGCCGCCGACGCCAGGTAGCTCACCAGCGTGACGACGTGTTCCGGTGACAGGGCGTCGACCTGACCGTCGCCGAGTTCGGGCGCCTCGCCGAACACATCGGCGGTCATCGCGGTGCGTGCGCGCGGCGCGATCGCATTGGCACGCACGCCATACCGACTCAAGCCACGGGCGGCCGACAGCGTCAGCGCGGTGATCCCGGCCTTGGCGGCGCCGTAGTTGGCCTGCCCCACCGGCCCAGCGATACCGGCCTCCGACGACGTGTTGATGATCCGGCCGCACACCTGGCCGGTGGCGGACTCCTTGGCCTTGGCCTTCCAGTACGTCGCGGCATTGCGGGTCAACAGGAAGTGACCGCGCAGATGCACGGCGATCACCGCATCCCAGTCCTCGTCGGACATGTTGAACAGCATGCGGTCCCGGGTGATGCCGGCATTGTTGACCACGATGCCCAGGCCGCCCAAACGGTCCGCTGTCTCGACCAGTTCGTCGGCGGTGCTGCGGGCGCTGATATCGCCTGCCACCGCCACGCCCTTGGACCCCGCCGCCTCGATCTCGGCGAGCACATCGGACTTGTCGAGCGCACCGGCCATGTCGTTGACCACGACGGTCGCCCCGGCGCGGGCCAGGCCGATCGCCTCGGCCCGGCCCAGGCCTGCGGCCGCGCCGGTGACGACGGCGACCTTCCCGGACAGGTCGATCGGGTTTTCATTCGTTGCGGTGTCTGAAGCCACTGTACGAATACCTCTAGTCTCTTTAGTCTTTTCGGATCAGGGCTGCCCGTGGGCATTCTGCGATGGACTGCTCGGCCAGGTCCTCCTGGTCGGCGGGTACCGGGTCGACCTTCACCACCGCATAGTCATCGTCATCGAGATCAAACAGGTCGGGGGCGATACCGAGACACACCGCATTACCTTCGCAGCGATCCCGATCGACTTCTACGTGCATGACAACCTCCTCGCACTCCGGGTCAGGGTGGGCTGTCCCTGTGCTGTCCGACAATACCGCCCTGGACCGCAAGACTAGAACGTGTTACAACGAGACAGATGGACGGGTACCACCATGTGCCCGTCGGTGCTACCGGCAACGAACCCCGAACAGTGAGGACGTCCCCATGCGGATCGGTTATACCGCCGAGCAGGAGGAGTTGCGCCGCGAACTGCGGTCCTACTTCCAGAAACTGATGACTCCGGAGCGGGCCGAAGCGCTGGGCGCCAGCGACGGCGAGATGGGCCGCGGCAACGTCTACCGCGAGACCGTCGAGCAGATGGGCAAGGACGGCTGGCTGACGCTGTCCTGGCCCACGGAGTACGGCGGCCAGGCCCGTCCGCCGATGGACGGCCTGATCTTCAACGACGAGGCCTCGATCGCCAATGTGCCGGTGCCGTTCCTGACCATCAACTCGGTCGCGCCGACCATCATGCATTTCGGCACCGAGGAGCAGAAGCAGTTCTTTCTGCCCAAGATCGCGGCCGGCCAGTTGCATTTCTCCATCGGATACTCCGAGCCCGGCGCGGGCACCGACCTCGCGTCGCTGCGCACCACCGCGGTACGCAGCGGTGACGAGTACGTCATCAACGGCCAGAAGATGTGGACCAGCCTGATCGCCTACGCCGATTACGTGTGGCTGGCGGTGCGGACCAACCCGGAAGCCAAGAAGCACCGCGGCATCTCGATGCTGATCGTGCCGACCACCGCCGAGGGTTTCTCCTGGACCCCGGTGCACACCATGTCCGGTGTCGACACCAGCGCCACCTACTACCAGGACGTCCGGGTCCCGACCAGCGCCCTGGTCGGCGAGGAGAACGCCGGCTGGAAACTGGTCACCAACCAGCTCAACCACGAGCGTGTCGCGCTGGTGTCCTCGCAGCCGATCTTCGTCGCCCTCAACGGCGTTCGCGAGTGGGCGCAGAACACCAAGGACGTGCACGGCAAGCGACTGATCGACTCCGAATGGGTCCAGCTCAACCTTGCCCGGGTGCACGCCAAGGCCGAGGTGCTCAAGCTCATCAACTGGGAACTCGCGTCCGCCTCCGCGGACAATGCGCCGTCTCCGGCCGACGCGTCCGCTGCCAAGGTGTTCGGCACCGAACTCGCGACCGAGGCCTACCGCCTGCTGATGGAGGTGCTGGGCACCTCGGCGACGCTGCGGACCGGATCACCCGGTGCGCTGCTGCGTGGGCGGATCGAGCGCATGCACCGCTCCTGCCTGATCCTGACCTTCGGCGGCGGCACCAACGAGATCCAGCGCGACATCATCGGCATGGTCGCACTCGGCCTGCCCCGAGTGAACCGTTAAGGAACAGACATGGACTTCACACCAACCGAAGCCTCCGTCGATCTCGGCGGACTCGTGCGCACCATCACCGAATCGGTGGTCACCCCCGAGCACCAGCGGGTGCTCGACGGACTCGACCAGCGTTTCGACCGCGACCTGTGGGCCAAGCTGATCGAGGCCGACATCCTGTCCACCGCAGCCCCGGAATCCCTGGGCGGCGGCGGATTCGGTGTACTGGAGCAGGCGGCCGTGCTGACCGCGCTGGGACGCCAGCTGGCCGCGGTCCCCTACCTGGAATCGGCAGTGCTCGCCGCAGGCGCGCTGGCGAAGTTCGGATCCGAGGCAGTTCAGCAGGATTGGGCGGCGCCCGCCGTCGCCGGCACCAAGATTCTCACGGTCGCCCTCGATGGCGAGATGGGCCAGGGCCCGGTTCAGGCCCAGCAAGACGGTGCAGGTTACCGGCTCACCGGGTCACGCACCCAGGTGGCCTACGGCCCGGTGGCCGACGCGTTCCTGGTGCCCGCCGAGACCGACACCGCCACCTTGGTCTTCCTGGTGACCACCGATGATCCCGGCGTCACACTGAGCACGCTGGACACCACCGGACACGGCGCGGTCGGCCACCTGGAACTCGGCGGCACGACCGTCGACACCGCACGCGTCATCGGCGATGCCGAGGTGCTCGAGTGGCTCACCGTCCAGGCAGCGCTGGGCCGCACCGCGTTCCAGCTCGGCGTGCTGGAACGCGCGCTGGAACTGACCGCGTTGTACGCCCGTGAACGCGAGCAGTTCGACCGGCCGATCGGCAGCTTCCAGGCTGTCTCGGCGCGCCTGGCCGACGGCTATATCGACGTCAAGGCGCTGCGCTCGACACTCACCCAGGCCGCATGGCGGTTGTCCGAGGATCTGCCGGCCGAACTCGACGTGGCCAGCGCCGCGTTCTGGGCGGCCGACGCCGGCCACCGCGTCGCCCATACCGCGGTGCACGTGCACGGCGGTGTCGGCATCGATATGGATCACCCGATCCACCGGTACTTCTTGGCCGCCAAGCAGACCGAGTTCGCGATCGGCGGGGCGACCGGCCAGTTGCTGCGGATCGGCCGTGAGCTGGCCGACACACCCGTATAGCCGGTGACAGAACACAGCGGACCCACCGTCACCGAACTGCTGGAGCCACTGATCAGCATCACCGATCGTGGTGTGTACGAGGGTGATTCGTTCAGCAGCTGGCAGGACCACATCGCGTCCGGCGCCCAGCTGGCAGCGGCTCTCGGTGCGCAGATGGATCCGTCCCGGCCCCCGCACATCGGCGCGCTGCTCGGCAACACCACGTTCTTCTCCACGCTGTTGGTGGCGGCCGGCCTGCGGGGCCTGGTCCCGGTGGGGCTGAACCCGACCCGGCGCGGCGCGGCACTGGCCTCCGATATCGTCAGAGCCGATTGCCAGCTCGTCCTCACCGACGATCCGAGCGTGGTCCCGCCCGGGGTCGACTTCATCGACGTCGAATCACCCTCGTGGAAAGCTGAACTCGCCGGACATGCCGGCGCACCGGTGACCTTTGCCGACCTTTCCGGCGACGACCTTTTCATGCTGATCTTCACCTCGGGCACCAGCGGTGATCCCAAGGCGGTGCGGGTGACCCATGACAAGGTCGCTTTCCCCGGAAGGATGCTCGCTGAGCGGTTCGGGCTGGGCTCCGAGGACACCTGTTATCTGTCCATGCCGCTGTTCCACTCCAACGCGATCATGGCCGGCTGGTCGGTGGCGGTCGCCGCCGGCGCCTCGATTGCGCTGCGTCGCAAATTCTCCGCATCCCAGTTCATCCCCGACGTACGCCGCTACGGTGCCACCTACGCCAATTACGTCGGCAAACCGCTCTCCTACATCCTGGCCACCCCCGAGCGTCCCGATGATGCCGACAATCCGCTGAAGTTCCTGTACGGCAACGAGGGTGCGCCGCGTGATCTACCCCGTTTCGCCGAGCGTTTCGGCGTGCGGGTGGTCGACGGCTTCGGCTCCACCGAAGGCGGTGTGGCGATTGCGCGTACCCCGGACACGCCCGAAGGTTCGCTGGGACCGCTGACCGACGAGGTGGCGATCGTCGATGTCGAGACCGGACAGCCATGCGCACCCGGTGTGGTCGGTGAACTGGTCAACCCGACCGGCGCGGGATGGTTCCGCGGCTACTACAACTGCCCCGATGCCGAGTCCGACCGGATGGCCGGCGGTGTCTATCACACCGGGGACCTGGCCTACCGCGACGAATCCGGCTACATCTACTTCGCCGGGCGGCTCGGCGATTGGATGCGGGTGGACGGCGAGAACCTGGGGACTGCTCCGATCGAGCGGATCCTGTTGCGCCACCGTGCAATCGTCGAGGCTGCCGTATACCCGATCCCGGACCCGGCCGTCGGTGACCGGGTGATGGCCGCGGTGGTACTCGGCGACGGCGCGACCTTCGATGTCGAGGCTTTCCGGGTGTTCCTGGCGGACCAGCCGGATCTGGGACCCAAGCAGTGGCCGTCATTCGTCCGGGTGGCTACCGAGCTGCCCCGCACCGAGACCTTCAAGGTGCTCAAGCGGGTGCTGTCCGCCGAGGCAACCGAATGCGCGGACCCGGTGCACCGGATCGCACGGACGTGAACCGGATCGCGACGATGTCGCGATCACCCGCGCATCGTCGTCATGCTGGGCCGGGCAAAATATCGTAAGAGAATTTGCTGTCGCGGTCGATGCATATCTTGGCGCAATTTTTGAGTACTTCTACTTACCATGTGACGGCAATTTCTGGGCTACGCTTCCGAGCAGAATGAGCATGGCAAGTGTTTGCCATGAATGAGACTTTCACAACAAGGGGTTCATGATGAAGACATCTGCAATTGCCGGTGTTGCGGCGATAGCCACCACGCTGGGCTTGATCCTGTCGGGCTGCGGCTCGGATACCAAGACCACCGAGGGATCCGCCGAGACCAGCGCCGCGGCGGAATCCTCCGAGGCGTCGACGAGCGAATCCGCGCCGAAGACAACGAAACCCAAGGTCGCCCCGCGCGACGAGGTGACCGGGGCAAGCGGCCCGAATGAGACGATCGCCAGCTACATCCAGGCGAACGGCATCCAGGAGACACCGGTCAAGCGTGGCGACCCGGGCTCGCCGACCATCGACCTGCCGTTCCCCGAAGGCTGGGAGGACGCCGGTGCCGACACCCCCGAATGGGCTTATGGCGCAATCGTCTACACCGGCCCCGAGGCGGCCGAGTACACCCCCAGCATCGTCGCGCTGGTGTCGAAGCTGACCGGCAACGTCGACCCGCAGAAGATCATCGACCTGGCCGGCGGCGAGCTGCAGAACCTGCCGGAATACGAGGGCTGGAACGCAGGCGCAGTCAGCACCCTCGGCGAGTACCCGGCTTTCCAGCTCGGTGGCACGTGGGTGTCCGACGGCCTGACCAAGATCGTGGCGCAGAAGACCGTCGTGATCCCCGGCGCCGACGGCCTCTACGTACTGCAGCTCAACGCGGACGGCACCGAGGACCAGGGCGACATCGTCAGCGCGGCAACCGATGTCATCGATTCGGAGACCACCATCACGCCGTAGCCCCTTCCCGATCGTTGGACGATGCCGGCACCGCAGCTCGACCGCGGCGCCGGCATCGCCCATTCGTAAATCACCCCGGAGTGCGGATGACGCACCGCGTACCGCTGTACACCGTCGGCATGCATTTCATGCAGTGCACACACAGGCCCGCGGTCGCGGTCTCGTCACGGAACCTGTTGACCAGTCCGGGATCGCGCAGCAACGCACGGGCCATGGCCACGAACTCGAAACCCTCCGCCAGTGCGCCGTGCACGGTGTCCAACTCATTGACCCCGCCCAGCAGGATCAGCGGCATATCGAGAGTCTCGCGGAACTGCCGGGCCAGCGGCAGGAAGAAGGCTTCCTCGAACGGGTACTCACGGAACAGCCGCCTGCCGATGACGCGCAGCCCCAGCCCGACCGGCACCGGCTGCGAGGCGATGAATTCCGACATCGGGACCGGGCCGCGGAAGTAGTACATCGGGTTGAGAAGTGAACTGCCCCCGGTGAGTTGTAGCGCGTCGAGGTGTCCGTCGGCCTGCAGGAGGTGAGCCGTGGCCATGCTCTCGGTCAGCCAGAAGCCTTGGCGCACACCATCATCCATGTTGAATTTCGCTGTGACGGCGACGGTTTCGCCCACCGCGCGCCGGACCCGCTCGGCCACCCGACGGGCCAGTTCGGCGCGTCGGATGGTGTTCCCACCGAAGTCGTCGGTGCGGCGGTTGAGGTTCGGGCTGAAGAACGAGCTGATCAGATAGCCGTGGCCCATGTGGATCTCGATGGCATCGAACCCGGACTCGACCGCATGGCGGGCCGCGACGCCGAACTCTTCCACCACGGCATCGAGTTGGGCGGCGGTGGCCGCCTTGACGCGACCCATCGCCGGAGCGCTGAACCTGCTGCTCGGAGCGAGCGACGGGGTGCGGTTGGACAGCGTGTTGGCGACCAGGCCGGCATGCCCTATCTGGGCACAGGCCAGGGCGCCTTCGGCGTGCACCACATCGGTCAGTCGCCGCAGCCCGGCCACGGAATCGGCGCCGAGCACAATGGTGTCGCGGTGCACCCGGCCGCCGGGTGAGATGGCCAGATACGCGACGGTGGTCATCGCGGCGCCACCGCGTGCGACTCCGGCGTGGAAGTCGATCAGCGCGTCGCCGACTCGACCGCCGGTCATCACTCCCTCGAAGGTCGCGGCCTTGATGAACCTGTTCTTCAGCGTCAGCGGACCCAACGTCCCCGTCGTGAATGCTTTCGATACCATTGGCATCGAAATATAGCAGGAGGTCTGCATGCGCGTCGCCATCACCGGGGGTACCGGCTATCTGGGTGCCCACACCGCCCGCCGACTACTGGCGGCCGGGCATGAGATTCGGCTGCTCGTCGCCCCGGGCTGCGCCGGCGACGCGGTGATCCCCCGACTTGCCGCACTCGGCGAGGTGGACGTCCTCGACGGCGACATCCGGGCATCCGAGACCGTCGACCGCCTGCTGGACTGCTGCGATGCCCTCATCCACGCCGCCGGGGTGGTCGGCACCGACCGCCGGCGCGAAGCCCTGATGTGGGAGGTCAACGCCCACGCCACCGAGGCGGTGCTGACGCGCGCCGCCGAGGCCGGTCTGGATCCGATCGTCTCGGTGAGCAGTTACAGCGCACTCTTCCCACCACCGGATGGCGTGATCACGGCCGACACTCCCCCGGCACCCGGGCGCAGCCCGTACGCCCAGACCAAGGCGTACGCGGACCGGGCCGCGCGACGCCTGCAGCAGCGGGGCGCGCCGGTGGTCGTCACCTACCCGTCCAGCGTTGTCGGCCCGCCATTCTGGACCGCCGCCGGAGTGACCGAACGCGGTTGGGCCCCGATGGTGCGCGCTGGTGCCGCACCCCGGATGGCGGGTGGAATGCAGATGATCGACGTCCGCGATGTCGCCGACGTACACGCGGCGCTGATGCGCGCCGGGTGCGGACCGAGGCGTTATGTGTGCGGCGGGGTGATGCTCACGTTCGACGCCATGATCGACGCACTCGAACGCGGATCCGGCCGGCCGATCCGGCGAATACCCCTGTCACCGAGACTCTTTCGAGGCATCGGCTGGATGGCCGACAAGTGCGCCCGGGTGGTGCCGCTCGGGGACGGCCTGAGCCACGAGGCGGCGATGCTCCTGACCGCGGCCACCCCGACCGACGATGCGTGCACGCTCACCGATCTCGGCCTGACCGGCTGGCGTTCACCGCAGCAGGCGATCATCGCGTCATTCGGGCGGTGAGGCACCCAGTGCGGTGCACAGCATCTGCACCAGTCGGTCCTGCAGCACCGGCGCGTCGTCATCGACGGCGACGGTGGTGACGAACAACGCCGCCCCCGCCGCCATGGCCAGTGCCGCCCGGGCATCCACCTCGGTGCCGTAGCCCTGCACCGCGAACAACTCGATCGCCGGCCCACTGAAACCGGCCCACAACTGCTCACGCATCTCGCCGTTCTCCCGCAGCGCCAGCAGCAGGCCGGGAACGGCCTCCTTGACGTCGGGACGACCGAACAGCAGGTGACTGCCGCGCACGACCCAGTCGATCCACCCCGTGAGGTCGGTGCCGGTGAACGGAGACATGTCGGGGGCCTCGCCGAGGATGGCGTGCAGGACCAGCTCAGCCTTGGAGGACCAGCGCCGGTTCAGGCTCGATCGCCCGACCCCGGCGCGGCCGGCCACCAGTCGGACACTCAGTTCGTCCCATCCGACCTCGACCAGCAGGTCCCGGGTGACGGCCAGCACGCGGTCGTCGATCGAGGCGTCCCGTGGCCGTCCGGTCATGCCCCAGATTCAACCGCATGAGCCTTGGCCGGAACCGCCGGTACCAGGTATGTTGGGCGGCACCAGCAAGTTACTCACCAGTAGGGAGAGTTGCCATGCCCGCTCCGTCCGCCGCCGATTTCGCCCGCCTCCGGGCGTTGTGCGCCATCGAGGACATCGACGCCCGCCAGACCCGGCAGGTCTACGAGGTGTTCACCGGCAAGGAACTCACCACCATTCCGGTCGGCACCGCCGAGGACGTCGCCGCCGCGTTCGCGAAGGCGCGCACGGCGCAGGCCGCCTGGGCCGCCCGCCCGGCCCGCGAGCGCGCCGCCATCATGGAGCGGTTCCGCAGCCTGGTGATCGAGCACCGTGACTTCCTGATGGACGTGGCGCAGGCCGAGACCGGCAAGGCGCGTGCGGCCGCTCAGGAAGAGATTCTCGACATGATGCTCAACGCGCGTTACTACGCGCGCGAGGCGAACAGACTGCTGTCACCCAAGCGCGTTCAGGGTCTGCTGCCCGGACTGGTCAAGACCGTGGTCAACCACTGGCCCAAGGGCGTCATCGGCGTCATCGCGCCGTGGAACTACCCGATGGCGCTGTCGATCTCCGATTCCATCCCGGCACTACTGGCCGGCAATGCGGTGGTGGTCAAACCCGACAGCCAGACTCCGTACTGCACCCTGGCCAACGCCGAGTTGCTCTATGCCGCAGGCATTCCGCGCGAGGTGTTCGCCGTGGTACCCGGCCCGGGATCGGTGGTCGGCACCGCCATCGTGGAGCACTGCGACTATCTGATGTTCACCGGATCCACCGCGACCGGCCGCACCCTGGCCGAGCAGTGCGGCCGCCGGCTCATCGGGTTCTCCGCCGAACTGGGCGGCAAGAACCCGATGATCGTCACCAAGGGCGCCAACATCGACGTGGCCGCCAAGGCTGCCACCCGGGCCTGCTTCTCCAATGCCGGTCAGCTGTGCATCTCCATCGAACGCATCTACGTCGAACGCGAGGTCGCCGACGAGTTCACCGCCAAGTTCGGGCAGCGGGTGCGTGACATGCGGCTCTCCACCGCATACGACTTCACCGCCGATATGGGCAGCCTGATGTCCGAGGACCAGGTCAAGACCATGTCCAATCACGTGGACGACGCAAAGGTCAAGGGCGCCAAGGTGGTTGCCGGTGGCAATGCTCGACCCGACCTGGGACCGTTGTTCTACGAGCCGACCGTGCTCACCGATGTCACCGACGAGATGGAGTGCGGGCGCAACGAGACCTTCGGTCCGCTGGTCTCGATCTACCCGGTGGCCGACGTCGAGGAGGCCATCGCGCGAGCCAACGACACCGAATACGGTTTGAATGCCAGTGTGTGGGCGGGCAGCAAGGCCGAGGGTGAGGCCATCGCCGCGCGACTGCAGGCCGGCACCGTCAACGTCGACGAGGGTTACGCTCTGGCCTTCGGCAGTACCGCCGCACCGATGGGTGGGATGAAGGCCTCCGGTGTCGGGCGCAGGCACGGCGCGGACGGCATCCTGAAGTACACCGAATCGCAGACCGTGTCCACCGCGCGGGTGATCAACCTCGATGCCCCGCTGGGGATCTCGCAGACGTTGTGGCAGAAGGCACTGACCCCGATGATCCAGCTGGTGCAGAAGCTGCCCGGGCGCTAGCTGCCGGCAATCCCGTCGAGCCGCTTGGTGGCCTCTTCGAATCCGCTGACCAGTTCCCCGATGATGTCGGCGACGGGGCGGATCTCGTTCATCCGGCCCACGATCTGACCGACGGGCATCGCGACGGCGGTCGGATCCGAAGACTCGTTCATCCGCTGATGGGCCTCGCTGACCAGGATGTTCTGCAGCGGCATCGGCAGTGGGTCGGGTGCGTTTTCGGCATCCCAGGCGTCGGTCCAGCGGCTCTTGAGCAGCCGGGCCGGCTTGCCGGTGTAGATCTTGCGGCGCACGGTGTCACTGGAGGTGGCATCGAGCATCGCCTGCTGAATGGTCGACACCCCCGAGGCCTGCCGCACGCCGAGGTCGTACTCGGCGGAGGTCAGGAAGGCCGAACCCATCCACACACCCTGCGCGCCGAGGGCCAGCGCCGCGGCGACCTGTCGTCCGGTACCGATACCACCGGCCGCGAGCACCGGGGCCCTACCGTCGAGCGCATCGACGATCTCGGGCCACAGCACCATCGATCCGATCTCACCGGTGTGGCCGCCGGCCTCGTGACCCTGGGCGACGACGATGTCGACACCGTTCTCGGCATGGCGCAGTGCGTGTTTGGCGCTGCCGGCCAGCGCGGCCACCGGTACCCCGGCGGCATGCGCCTGATCGATGACATCCTTGGGCGGCGAGCCGAGCGCATTGGCGATCAGCTTGATCGGATGCTTGAGGGCCACATCGACGTGGCTGCGGGCCACCGAGTGCAGCCAGCCGAGCACGCCCTCGGACTTTTCCCCGTCCTCGGGCAGCGGGGGCACCCCCAGATCGGCGAGCGTCTTGGCCACGAAATCGCGGTGGGTCTCCGGGATCAGCTTGTTGATGTCGAGGCTGGTGCCTTCGGTGGGCACCTTGGCGGGCATCACGATGTCGACGCCGTAGGGCTTGCCGTCGGTGTTGGCGTCCATCCACTGCAGGACGTTCTCCAGGTCGTCGGCATCGTTGAACCGCACGCAGCCCAGCACGCCGAGCCCGCCGGCCTTGCTGACCGCGGCGGCCACCTTCTCCGACGGGGTGAAGACAAAGATCGGGTACTCGATCCCGAACCGCTCACACAGCTCTGTCCGCATTACTTGGCTCCCACATGGTTGGCGTGCACATCATCGGCCGGGCGTTCCTCAGTGGTGTCCTTGGCCCACCGGTAGTCCGGTTTGCCCGCGGGTGAGCGCTTCACCTCGTCGACCAGCCAAAGGCTCCGTGGCACTTTGTATCCCGCGATCTCGGTGCGCACATGGGCGTCCAGCTCAGCCAGCGAGGGCCGTGAGCCCGCACGCGCCTGCACCACGGCAGCGACGTGCTGGCCGAATCGTTCGTCGGGCACGCCGACGACCAGTGCGTCGAACACGTCGGGATGGCCTTTGAGCGCGGCCTCGACCTCTTCGGGATAGATCTTCTCGCCGCCGCTGTTGATCGACACCGAGCCGCGGCCCAGCATCGTCACGCTGCCGTCGGCTTCGACTTCGGCGTAGTCACCCGGAATCGCGTACCGCACACCGTTGTACGTGCGGAACGTCTCGGCGGTCTTCTTCTCGTCCTTGAAGTAGCCGACCGGGATGTGGCCGCACTTGGCGATGATGCCGCGCACACCCGAACCGGGCACGACCTCGTTACCGTCCTCGTCGAGCACCTTGGTGTTCTTGTCGATGGTGACCCGCGGGCCGCCGGTGTGCGACTGGCCCTTGGCCACGATGCTGGTGCCGCCGAAACCGGTTTCCGACGAACCGATGGAGTCGGTGATGACGCGGTTGGGCAGCAGCTCGAGGAACTTCTCCTTGAGACTGGTGGAGAACAGCGCCGCGGTGCTGGCGAGCAGGAACAGCGACGACAGATCATAAGGTTCGGATCCAGCCGAGCCCTCCTCCTGATGCGCGATCAGGGCATCGAGAAGCGGGCGCGCCATCGCGTCGCCGGTGAAGAACAGCAGGTTGACCTTGTGGTCGTGAATGAGACGCCACACCTGATCGGCGTCGAACTCCGGTGTCAGCACCACGGTCTGACCGGAGAACAGTGCCATCCAGGTGGCCGACTGGGTGGCACCGTGGATCATCGGCGGGATGGGCAGCCGAACCATCGGCGCGTTGGCTGCGGCCTGCTTGGACAGGTCGTACTCGTCGGCGATGGGCTCGCCGGTGGCGAAGTCGGTGCCGCCGAACAGCACTCGGTAGATGTCCTCATGACGCCACATCACGCCCTTGGGGAACCCGGTGGTGCCGCCGGTGTAGAGCAGGTAGATGTCGTCCTCGCTGCGGGGCGCGAAATCGCGTTCCGGTGATCCTTGGGACAGCGCGCTCTCGAACTCGACTCCGCCGTACCGCTGGAAGTCGTCGTCGGATCCGTCTTCGACCACGAGTACGGTCTTGACCTTCGGCGTCTCGGGCAACACGTTGTCGACCCGATCGGCGTAGCGGCGCTCGTGGATCAGCGCGACCATGTCGGAGTTCTCGAAGAGGTACTTCAGCTCGCCTTCGACATAGCGGAAGTTGACGTTGACCAGGATGGCGCCGGCCTTGACGATGCCGAGCATCCCGATCACGATCTCGATCCGGTTGCGGCAATACAGGCCGACCTTGTCGTCCTTCTTGACACCCTGATCCTGGAGGTAGTGGGCCAGGCGATTGGCCTTCTCCTCCAACTGTCCGTAGGTCAGTTGTTCGTCACCACAGATGAGGGCGACGCGGTCCGGGACGGCGTCGATTGAGTGCTCGGCGAGATCGGCGATGTTCAGGGCCATGTCCCTAAACTAGAACGTGTTACATTTCGAGACAAGTCCGGGTCACGAACGCAAGGAGGCGGACGCCCATGAGCGAAGCAAACGGAACCCCCGACGCCCTCATCGAGCAGCGTGGACACACGCTGATCGTGACCTTGAACCGGCCGGAGGCGCGCAACGCGCTGTCCACCGAGATGCTCTCGATCATGGTCGAGGCCTGGGACCGTGTCGACAGCGACCCGGAGATCCGGACCTGCATCCTGACCGGCGCCGGCGGCTACTTCTGCGCGGGGATGGACCTCAAGGGCGCCACCAAGAAGCCGCCGGGCGATTCCTTCAAGGACGGTAGCTACGACCCCTCACGGATCGACGGTCTGCTGAAGGGCCGTCGTCTCACCAAGCCGCTCATCGCCGCGGTCGAAGGACCCGCCATTGCGGGCGGCACCGAGATCCTGCAGGGCACCGATATCCGGGTCGCCGGTGAGAGCGCCAAGTTCGGCATCTCCGAGGCCAAGTGGAGCCTGTACCCGATGGGCGGCTCCGCGGTGCGCCTGGTGCGCCAGATTCCGTACACCATCGCCTGCGACATGCTGCTCACCGGTCGGCACATCACCGCGGCCCAGGCCCTCGAGTACGGCCTGATCGGGCATGTGGTGCCGGATGGGACGGCACTGGACAAGGCGCTGGAGATCGCCGAGGTGATCAACAACAACGGCCCGCTGGCCGTGCAGGCGATTCTCAAGACCATCCGCGACACCGAGGGCATGCACGAGCTCGACGCCTTCAAGCCCGATACCGCCAACGGCATCCCGGTGTTCCTCAGCGAGGACGCCAAGGAAGGTCCGCGGGCGTTCGCCGAGAAGCGGCCGCCCAACTTCCAGATGAAGTAGCGGCGGCGCACCTAACCCAGGTGCAGCGGCGCAGGAGCCGATCCACCTACGTCGATTCAGTCTGGATGGGCAAAGCTGCACCAGGCTGAACTCCGGTAGACCTCGGAGCCGATCTGCCTACCTGGCCTCAGCCTGGACGCACAACACCGTACGAGGCTGAACCCAGGTAGATCCGCCGCAGATTGGATTGCCCGGACTCACGTGTCACCGCAGGAACGCGGATCCCTGCTCGCGATCGAGGTACGTGTCGGACTTGTTCTTGAGGAAGAACAGGTACACCACCAGTGATATCGCGATGCACACCGTGACGTATCCGATGAACAGCGGCACCTGATCGCGCGCCTTGAGCGCCTGGTAGATCAGCGGCGCGGTGCCACCGAACATCGAATTGGCCAGCGCGTAACCGACTCCCACGCCGAGTGCGCGCACGCGCACCGGGAACAGCTCCGATTTCACCAGGGCGTTGATCGAGGTGTAGCCGGTCAGGATGATGTAGCCGACGCCGACCAGCAGCAGCGACACGACCGGTGACTGGGTCTGCGGCAGATAGGTGATCAGCACGTAGGTGTAGAGGACACCGCCGATGCCGAAGAACACCAGCAGCGGTTTGCGGCCCACCCGGTCGCTGAGGATGCCGCCGATGGGCTGCAGGAGCATCAGGAAGATCAGCCCGATCAGGTTGATCCACGTCGCGGTCATCGCCTGGTCCTTGTAGGTGGCCTTGACCATCGCCGGGGCGTTGACGCTGTAGGTGTAGAACGCCACGGTGCCACCGAGGGTGATCAGGAAGCACAGCAGCAGCGGCTTCCAGTAGCGGGTGAACAGCGCCCGGATCGAGCCGGCGTCGGTGTCCTCGCCGGACCGGATGGCCGCCAGCTGTTCCTCCGACAGTGACTCGTCCATCGAGCGGCGCAACCAGAACACCACGACGGCGGCCACACCACCGATGGCAAAGCCGATGCGCCAACCGAATTCGCGCAGCTGCTCGTCGGTGAGCAGGGCGTCCAGGACGAGCAGGGTGAACTGTGCCAGCACGTGCCCGCCCACCAGCGTCACGTACTGGAACGACGAGAAGAAGCCGCGGCGCTCGCGGGTCGCCGCCTCGGACATGTAGGTGGCCGAGGTGCCGTACTCGCCGCCGGTCGCGAAGCCCTGTACCAGCCGCGCGAGGATCAGGACGATCGGTGCGGCAATGCCGATGGTCGCCTGCGACGGCACCAGCGCGATGACCATCGAGCAGGCCGCCATCAGGGAGACACTGAACGTCAGCGCCGCGCGCCGGCCCCGCCGGTCGGCGAATCGGCCGAAGAACCATGAGCCGACCGGTCGCATCAGGAACGTGACGGCGAAGATCGCGTACACATAGATCGTCGAGTTCTTCTCCGATTCATCGAAGAACTGCCCCTCGAAGTACGACGCGAACACCGTGTAGATGTAGACGTCGTACCACTCGACGAGGTTGCCCGACGACCCCCTGATGGTGTTCCAGATGGCCCGGCGGGTCTGCGCCGGCGTCGACGTCGGTGTCGCTGTGGTCATCGCCTCATCATGGGCGATGGGATGCCCCCGGCGGGAACCCTTCGCGCCACGTCGCCCGGTTTTCTTGCAAAGTCCTCACACAAGAGGCCCTAGACGGCGACCACCCGGGCCTCCCACAGCAGGTCGATCTGAGCCTGACCGTCGGCGAGACTCTGCGCCGCCAGCCCCTTGAGCTCGGACATCGCCGGATTCGTGTCGGCCAGCGTGAATTCCACGACGATGAAGCGGGACTCCAATCCGGTCATGGACAAGGCGTGCGCCAGCCAGCCCTGTGCGTGGTCCCAACCTGCGCGCGGCGTGCCGGGGCCGTAGCCGCCGCCGCGGGTCTCGATCGCCACCAGCTCGGTGCTCGCGAGGAGGCCTTGCCCGGTGGCGAAGTCGACGGACAGTCCGTCCACGAGGACATGATCGACCCAGGCCTTGACCGTGCTCGGCGGCCCGTAGTTGTAGAGCGGCAATCCCAGCAGGACCGTGTCGGCTGTCTTGATCTCGTCGACGAGTTCGGCACTGAGCGGCGCCGACTGGCCGGGGTCCAGGTGCGGCAACGGATCCGCCGCCAGATCACGGTAGGTCACCGTTCCGCCGGGGTGGGCGGCCCGCCAGCGATCGGCGGCGCGGGCGGTGAGACGACGACTGACCGAACGGTCCTCCTGGACCGACGAGTCGATATGAAGCAGGTGCGGCATAACTGACTCCTTGCAGATCGTTTGTGTAATACAAACTATCTATACCACGGGATCGATCCGTGTATTCCCGTACTCTTGCCCGGGTGAGCGACGGTTTGGCGCACGACCAGCTGATAGGCCCGCTGCTGGATCTGCTCGCCCGTCGCTTGCGCGGCGCCGCGGAGGCCGAACTCGCCGCGTTCGATCTGCGTCCCCGCCACGTCATCGGGCTGACCCTGTTGCGCGATTTCGGCGAACACAGTCAGGCCGCACTCGCCGCGAGCCTGGGCATCGATCCGACCAATGTGGTGGCTCTGCTCAACGAGCTCGAATCGACCGGGCTGATCGAGCGCCGGCGGTCCCCCGAGGACCGTAGGCGCCACACCGTCGTGCTGACGCCGGCAGGCGGACAGCGGCTCGCCGAGATCGAAACCGCCCTGGCCCGCCTGGAGCATCGACTGTTCGCGGCCATGGACAGCGAGGAACAGGCGGCGCTGTACGGACTGCTGCAGCGCGCCGCGTCGGCCACGGGGGGAACGCACGGCGCATCGGCCGCGAGCTGCGCCGGTGCCGCCGACGAGAGCTGTTAAGCCCGAACCGGTTTCGTCGGGGTGAACACCACCGGCATGGATTCCAGCCCACTGACGAAGTTGGCGGGCCGCAGCCCCAGCTTGTTCTCGTCGGCCAGCCGCAGATCCGGCAGCCGCTGCAAGACCTTGGTCAGCATGATCTTCAGCTCCAGGCGCGCCAGCTGATTACCCATGCAGAAGTGCGTGCCGAAGCCGAAAGCGACGTGGTTGTTCGGGTTTCGATCGATCCGGAAGTTCTCGGGATCACCGAACACCTCCTCGTCGAAGTTCGCTGCCTCGAACATCAGCATGATCTTCTCGTCCTTGCGCAACTGGGCGCCGTGGAAGTCGGTGTCCGCGGTGAGGGTGCGGCACATGTTCTTCACCGGCGAGGTCCAGCGCAACATCTCCTCGACGGCCATCGGCAGCTTCTCCGGATCGGCGGTGAGCTGATTCCACTGATCACGATGTCGCAGAATCTGTTCGGTGCCACCGGAGAGGGTGTGGCGAGTCGTTTCGTCTCCGCCGATGAGGATCAGCAGAGTCTCGAAGACGATCTCGTCGTCACTCATCCGGGATCCTTCGACCTCGGAGTTGACCAGGATCGAGAACAGGTCGTCGGTCGGGTCGGCACGCCGTTTGCCGATCACCTCCATGGTGAACGCGGTGTAGGCGGCGAAGGTGTCCATCAACAGTTTGATGGTGCCCTCGTCGACGTGAGAGCTCAGCCCGCACACCAGATCGTCGGACCACTTGAGCAGCAGGTCACGTTCCTGGGGCAGCACGCCGAGCATGTCACCGATGACGGCCATCGGCAGCGGGGCGGCGATATCGCGAACGAAATCGCATTCACCCTTCTCACACACCGCGTCGATCAGGGTGTCGCACAGGTTGCCGATGGACGGCAGCTTGTCCATCACCCGCTTACGGGTGAACCCGGCGTTGACCAGCTTGCGGCGCAACAGATGTGATGGGTCGTCCATGTCGATCATGTACGGCATGCCCGGCTGGTCGGGACGAATGCCCCCGGCGCTGGAGAACAACTCGGGATTGCGCTCGGCGTCGAGCACCGCGGCGTGACTGGCCGCGGCGGCCTGCCCGTTGCGGTCGCGGAACACCGGCTCGTGGGCCCGCATCCACCGATAGGCCTCGCGAGCGGTCGTGCCGTCCGCGTAGAACCGGCCGTCGGCCAGATCCACATCGGGCCGCATCTCCGTCAAAACCCCAGTCATGCAATCTCCTTGGCATCGCCGAATGTCATCTGTACGTTCTCGGCCGAACTCGAGATCAGGGCCCGTTTGGGCAAACCGAGCGCGGCGAGTTCCCGTCCGATCGGGTGCCCGCCGAGGCGCACCGAGACCCCGCCCGGCCGGTAGCGCACCCCCGACAGCGTCATCTGTCCCGCCGTTTCGCGGGTGACGCCGTCCAGATGCGAGTAGGTCGGATGAACCTGCGGTTTCGACGTGAACGCCGATGGCACCGCGAGACCTTTGTTGAACTCCATGCCCACCGCGTGCCGGCCGTCGACGCTGACATCGAAGCCGAAGCTCTGGCCGTCGCGGAAACGGCGGGCAGGAGCGGAGCGACCAGGGGATCGAACCGTGAAGTCCGCCATGACTTTCGGGTAGCCCCAGATATGACGGCCTGCCTCCATGGTGAACGCACCGTCCACCGGCAGGTGGTGGATGAACGCCGCGGCCTGGCCCAGGGCGCGCAGCCCCGACGCCGTGGATCCCGGCGGGTTCACCATCACGTTGGTGCCGTATTCCAGATAGGGCCCGAGGTCCCCGTCGACGTAGTGCATCAACATCAGGATCACCACGGCACGGCGCGGCCGGTAGCGGCACACCTGCAGTCCGCTGTAGTCGATCATCCGCTGCGCGGCGTCGGCGTCGACAGAGAACATGGCCATGTGCTGGGTTGCCCGTCGGATCTGCACGGGCATGGTCACGGTTTCACCCGCGATCACGTAGTGGGATGTGGCGTGGGTCACGCGCCCCAATGTAGGGCTCGCACTAGACACTTTGCAAGGAAGTGTCTAGTCGGCGGGCTACACCAGCGCGGCGAGATCCTTGATCTGCTCGCTCGAGCGCGCACCGACGACCATCATCGTCACGCCCGCCGCCTCCCATGCCACGATCTGCTCCTTGACGTAGTCGAGGTTGCCGACGATCGCCGAGTCGTCGACGAGCTCGTCGGGGATCACCTTGGCCGCCTCGTCCTTGCGGTCGGTCCGGAACAGCTTCGTGACGTCGTCGACGACCTCGGCGTAGCCCATCCGGCGGTACACGTCCGCGTGGAAGTTGGTGTCCTCGGCGCCCATCCCACCCATGTAGAGCGCCAGGTGCGGCTTCATCAGCTCCATGACGGCCGGGCGGTCGTCGGTGACGACGACCTGCGCGGTCGCACAGATCTCGAAGGTCTCACGGGTACGGCGCGCGCCGGGCCGGGCGAAACCCTCGTCGAGCCACTCGTTGTACATGCCCGCGATACGCGGTGAGTAGAAGATCGGCAGCCAGCCGTCGGCGATCTCGGCGGCCAGCGCCACATTCTTGGGGCCCTCGGCACCCAGCATCACCGGGATGTCGGCACGCAGCGGGTGGGTGATCGGCTTGAGGTTCTTGCCCAGCCCCGTCGTGCCCTCACCGGTCAGCGGCAGCGGGTAGTGCGGCCCGTCGCTGCGCACCGGCGCCTCGCGCGCCCAGACCTGACGCAGGATGTCGACGTACTCGCGGGTGCGGGCCAGCGGCTTCGGGAACTTGGCGCCGTACCAGCCCTCGACCACCTGAGGACCGGAGACGCCCAGCCCCAGGATGTGCCGGCCACCGGAGAGGTGGTCCAGGGTCAGCGCGGCCATCGCACAGGCGGTCGGGGTGCGCGCCGAGAGTTGGATGACCGAGGTGCCCAGGCGCATCCGGGTGGTCTCGCGGCCCCACCAGGCCAGCGGGGTGTAGGCATCCGAGCCCCACGCCTCGGCGGTGAAGACCGTGTCGAAGCCCTCCGCTTCGGCCGTGGCGACCAGTTCGGCATGGTCGGTCGGCGGCTTTGCGCCCCAGTAACCAAGCTGAAGACCCAACTTCATTTAGCTCACCTTCCGACGCATGGTTGAAACCATTCTTAGAACCTGTTCTACTCGATGCCGTGACCACAGGCCAAAGCAGCCCGGTGCAGATCGACGAGCATGAGCGGCCCCTCTCGGCGCCGCTGAAGCTCGCATTCGACTACACCCGTTCAGTCGGACCACTCCTGTCCCAGTTCTTCACCGCACTGCGAATGCGACGCATCGTCGGCGTGCGCGGTTCGGACGGCCGGGTGCACGTACCACCCGCTGAGTATGACCCGGTCACCTACGCGGCCCTGACCGAGGTCGTGCCCGTCGGTGCGGTCGGCACCGTGCAGTCCTGGACCTGGCAGTCCCACCCACTGGAGGGCCAGCCGCTGGACCGGCCGTTCGCCTGGGCGTTGATCAAACTCGACGGCGCCGACACCGCCCTGCTGCACGCGGTCGCGGTGAACTCGGCCGACGAGATCACGACCGGTGACCGGGTGCACGCGCACTGGATCGACGAACCGGTCGGCGCGATCACCGATATCGCCTACTTCCTGCCCGGCGAGGATCCCGAACCCGAGGGCGCACCGGATGACCGCGACCCGGTCACCGTGCAGGTGACCCCCAGTTTCATCGAGATCCAGCACACCGCGTCGCTGCCCGAGACCACGTTCCTCAAGGCGCTCGAAGAGGGCAAGCTGCTCGGCGGCCGCACCCACAGCGGACGCGACGGTAAACCGGGCAAGGTCTACTTCCCGCCCAAGGAAGCCGACCCGGCCACCGGCCTGGAACTCGACGAGTTCATCGAACTCCCCGACAAGGGCACCGTCACCACCTTCGCGGTCATCAACATCCCGTTCCCCGGCCAGCGCATCAAGCCCCCGTATGTGGCGGCCTATGTGCTGCTCGATGGCGCCGACATCCCGTTCCTGCACCTGGTCACCGAGATCGACCCGGCCGATGTGCGGATGGGTATGCGGGTGCAGGCCGTGTGGAAGCCCCGCGAAGAGTGGGGTCTGGGCATCGACAACATCGACTACTTCAAGCCCACCGGCGAACCCGACGCCGACTACGACTCCTACAAGCACCACCTGTAAAGGGCCCGAACTGATGACCGAAATCGCAGTGGTGGGCTTCGCACACGCGCCCCACGTCCGCCGCACCGACGGCACCACCAACGGCGTCGAGATGCTGATGCCGTGCTTCCACCAGCTCTACGAAGAACTCGGGCTCAAGCAGACCGACATCGGCTTCTGGTGCTCGGGATCCTCGGATTACCTTGCCGGTCGCGCATTCTCGTTCATTTCCGCCATCGACTCGATCGGCGCGATCCCGCCGATCAACGAATCTCATGTCGAGATGGACGCGGCCTGGGCGCTGTATGAGGCCTATATCAAGCTGTTGACCGGCCAGGTCGAGACGGCTCTGGTGTACGGATTCGGCAAGTCCTCGGCGGGCACCCTGCGCCGGGTACTGGCGCTGCAGACCGATCCGTACACGGTGGCGCCGCTGTGGCCGGACTCGGTGTCGATGGCCGGTCTGCAGGCCCGCGCCGGGCTGGATGCCGGGAAGTGGTCCCACGAGCAGATGGCCCAGGTCGCACTGGATTCCTACGCCGCCGGTGGCCGCACCGACCAGGTGACCGCGACCGGGTCCATCGAAGAGCTGCTGTCCCAGCCGTTCTTCGCCGACCCGCTGCGCCGCCACGACATCGCCCCGATCACCGACGGTGCGTCGGCGATCGTGCTGGCGGCCGGCGACAAGGCCCGGGAACTGCGCGAGAACCCGGCCTGGATCACCGGTTTCGAGCACCGCATCGAGACGCCCATCCTGGGTGCCCGCGATCTCACCACCTCGCCGTCCACGGCTGCATCGGCCAAGGCGGCACTGAACGGCGATGCCGGGTCGATCGAGGTGGCCGAGCTCTATGCCCCGTTCACCCATCAGCAGTTGATCCTCACCGAGGCGATCGGGCTGCCGGCGTCGACGAAGATCAATCCCTCCGGCGGTGCGCTGTCGGCCAACCCGATGTTCTCGGCCGGGCTGGAGCGTATCGGTTTCGCCGCGCAGCACATTTTCTCTGGTTCCGCGCAGCGCGTGCTGGCGCACGCCACCAGTGGCCCTGCGCTGCAACAGAATATCGTCGCCGTCCTGGAGGGCAAGAACTGATGGGCAAGAAGCTCGCCGCGGTGCTGGGCACCGGGCAGACGAAGTACGTCGCCAAGCGCCACGACGTGTCGATGAACGGCCTGGTGCGGGAGGCCATCGACCGTGCGCTCGCCGATGCCGGCTCGACGTTCGACGATATCGACGCCGTCGTGGTCGGTAAAGCACCCGATTTCTTCGAGGGCGTCATGATGCCCGAACTGTTCATGGCCGATGCCACGGGTGCGACGAACAAGCCGCTGATCCGGGTGCACACCGCCGGCTCGGTCGGTGGCTCGACCGCGATCGTCGCGGCCAGTCTGGTGCAGTCCGGCAAGTACAAGCGCGTGCTGACCATGGCCTGGGAGAAACAGTCGGAATCGAATGCCATGTGGGCATTGAGCATTCCGGTCCCCTTCACCAAGCCGGTCGGGGCGGGCGCGGGCGGGTACTTCGCTCCGCACATTCGTGCCTACATCCGCCGCTCCGGGGCCCCCAATCACATCGGCGCGATCGTCGCGGTCAAGGACCGGCTCAACGGCGCCAAGAACCCACTGGCACATCTGCACCAGCCCGACATCACGTTGGAGAAGGTGATGGCGTCCCCGATGTTGTGGGATCCGATCCGCTACGACGAGACCTGCCCGTCCTCGGACGGCGCGGCGGCCATGGTGATCGGCAACGAGGAAGCCGCTGAGGCGCACCTTGCCAACGGCAATCCGGTGGCGTGGATCCACGCGACCGCGCTGCGCACCGAACCGCTGGCCTACGCCGGTCGTGACCAGGTGAACCCGCAAGCCAGCCGGGATGCCGCCGCCGCGTTGTGGCGCGACGCCGGCATCACCTCGCCGATCGACGAGATCGACGCCGCGGAGGTCTATGTCCCGTTCTCCTGGTACGAACCGATGTGGCTGGAAAGCCTCGGGTTCGCACCCGAGGGCGAGGGATGGAAGCTCACCGAGGCGGGCGAGACGGCGATCGGCGGCCGGATTCCGTTCAACGCGTCCGGCGGGGTGCTGTCCAGCAACCCGATCGGCGCATCCGGCATGATCCGGTTCGCCGAGTCGGCCATCCAGGTGATGGGCAAGGGCGGAGATCACCAGGTCCCCGGGGCCCGCAAGGCGCTCGGCCACGCCTACGGGGGTGGCGCCCAGTATTTTTCGATGTGGGTCGTCGGAGCCGACAAACCGGCCGCCACGCCGGCATGACGGACAGTCCGGTCACGTTGGCGGGGCGGCGGTCGCGGGAAGCCGCGATCGCCCGCGACAAGGAGGCCTGGCTGGCCCTGTTCGCCGAGGACGCGATCGTGCAGGACCCGATCGGACCTTCGCACTTCGATCCGGAGGGCAACGGGCACCGCGGCAAGGATGCGATCGCGAAGTTCTTCGACAAGGCGATCGCGCCGAGCCAATTGGAGTTCCACTTCGACAAGTCCTATGTCTGCGGCGACGAGGAAGCAAATGTCGGTCACATCGTGATCGTCGCGAGCGGCTACCGGGTGACCGCCGAGGGTGTGTTCACCTACCGGGTCGACGCCGAGGGCAAGATCGCCGCACTGCGCGCGTACTGGGAGTTGGACAAGGCGGCGGCCAGCGCGCAGCCGGTGTGACCTTGGTGGGCCGCAGCCACGGGCCCGGCGATTCGCGTACGGTGGGAGGCGATTTCATCCCGCACACCCGATAGATCTGTTGAGTTTCACCACCATGTTGTCCCGATCACACTTTGTCGCCGCCGCCCTGATCACCGTCACCGTCAGCGCTTGTACCCCGGCCGAACCGGGTGGTGCCGCCAGCAGTGCGCCGGCACCGACGCTGCCGGCATTCACCACCAGCTCGACGTCGACGGCGGCGCCGCAGGCCTCCGACTACCGCGATCTGCTGCTGACCGCGGCCGATCTCACCGACGCCGATGACACCTTCGTGCAACGCTCCCGCGAGCCCTCCCCGGACGGGCACCCCGGCGCGAGCGCCTTCTTCGTCAACGCGCAGGACACCCGCGCCGTCATCGACACCGTGCTGATCTACCCCGACGATGCCGCCGCCGCGGCCGCGCTGCAGCAGGCGGTCAGCACCCGAAAGGTGGTCGGCGATCCCCAACCCACCGGCGTCGGGCAGGGCGGCGTCGTGATCCGGGGCACCCGCCCCGACGAGGACAAGGCGGTGACCTTGTTGCTGTTCACCGAGGGTCCCGCGCTGGTCCGACTCGAGTTCCAGAGTGCCGACGGGGACGTCACGACCGATCCGTTCGTCACAAGCATCGGCAAGATGCAGCAGATCGCGCTGCGGGTCGGCCTGGCCGACGATGAGCAGTAGGGCTCACATTTCCTTGAGCCCGGCGCGGTACCGCAGCGCCAGCTCGCGGTAGATCTCCGAGCTGGTCTTCACCCATCGTTCGGCGCCGGTACCCGCGACCGGGCCGCGGATCTTGGCCGGGGCCCCGGCGACCACCACCTCGTCGGGGATCTTGGTGCCGGGAACCACCAGCGCATGCGCGGCCACCAGGCTGCGGGCGCCGATGATCACGCCGTCGAGCACGGTGGCATGGTTCGCGACGACGGCGTCGGCGCCGATATGCGCGCCGTGCACGACGCAGGCGTGCCCGATGGTTGCGCCGGGCCCGATATCGACGGGGATCCCCGGCGGGGCGTGCAGCACCGACCCGTCCTGCACGTTGGCATCGGCGCGGATCACGATCGGCGCGAAGTCCGCGCGCAGCACCGTGTTGAACCACACCGAGGCGCCGGCTTCGACCGTGACGTCGCCGATCAGCGTCGCCGTGGGCGCGATGAACGCCTCCTGGTCGATTCTGGGGACCCGACCTTCAAACGAGTAAACCGGCATCGTCTACATATACCGTGTGGTCCGCGCAGGTAGCAGCGCTTACGTTGCGCAATGGGCGTACAAAACTGTAACGTGTTCTAGTTATAGAGACCAGATACGGGAGGCCCACCGTGACTACCGAGACTGCCGGCATCAGAGAGATCGACACCGGCGACCTGCCCGACCGCTACGCACGCGGATGGCACTGCCTGGGGCCGGTGAAGGATTACCTGGACGGCAAACCGCACGGCGTCGAGATCTTCGGCACCATGCTGGTGGTGTTCGCCGACTCCGAGGGCGAACTCAAGGTCCTCGACGGCTACTGCCGGCACATGGGCGGAAACCTCGCGCAAGGCTCCATCAAGGGCGACACCGTGGCCTGCCCGTTCCACGACTGGCGCTGGGGCGGCGACGGCAAGTGCAAGCTGGTGCCCTATGCCAAGCGCACCCCGCGACTGGCCCGCACCCGTGCCTGGCACACCGATGTGCGCGGCGGCCTGCTGTTCGTGTGGCATGACCATGAGGGCAACCCACCGCAGCCCGAGGTCCGTATCCCGGAGATCCCCGAGTTCGCCAGCGACGACTGGACCGACTGGCGGTGGAACACGATGCTCATCGAGGGCAGCAACTGCCGCGAGATCATCGACAACGTGACCGATATGGCGCACTTCTTCTATATTCACTACGGGCTGCCGACATACTTCAAGAACGTCTTCGAAGGACATATCGCCAGCCAGTACCTGCACAACGTGGGCCGCGCGGACGTCAGCGACCTGGGCACCACCTACGGCGAGGCGCATCTGGATTCGGAGGCGTCGTACTTCGGCCCGTCCTTCATGATCAACTGGCTGCACAACAACTACGGCGGTTTCAAGGCCGAGTCCATCCTGATCAACTGCCATTACCCGGTCAGCCAGAACTCCTTCGTGCTGCAGTGGGGGGTGATCGTCGAGAAGCCCAAGGGCCTCGACGAGAAGACCACCGACAAGCTGGCCCGGGTGTTCACCGAAGGTGTCTCCAAGGGCTTCCTGCAGGACGTCGAGATCTGGAAGCACAAGACCCGCATCGACAATCCGCTGCTCGTCGAAGAGGATGGCGCCGTCTACCAGATGCGCCGCTGGTATCAGCAGTTCTACGTCGACGTCGCCGATGTCACCCCGGATATGACGGACCGCTTCGAGATGGAGGTCGACACCACCGTCGCCAACGAGAAGTGGGCCGTCGAAGTCCAGGAGAACCTGCAAGAGCAGGAGAACCTCAAGCAGGCAGAACAGAAGGAATCGGCGGAGCAGCCGAGCTGATGCCCGCCGGCGACGAGCAGGCCGAAACACCCGACGTCGATCGTCTGGCTCGTTCGATGCTGCTGTTGCACGGCGGTCACGACGACGATGATCACCACGGGGATCACCACGATCATCCCGAGGCTCGCCCGAGCACCGGAAACTGGTCCAAGGCACCGGATTTCAGATCCGATCCACAGAGAGCGGCGGCCGTCCACGAGGCGACCGCCCGCGACAAGGAGCGGTATCTGACCTCCGGGCTCGCCTCGGTGGACTGCCGGTTCTGTCACGCGACCGTCCAGGTCAAGAAGCTCGGGCCCGAGCACACCACCGTGCAGTGGAACGCCGCCGCCGCCCGACGCTGCGCGGTCTTCGACGAAATCCGCGCGGCCGGCGGCGATCCGGCCCGCGCGAAGTCCTGCCACCGGCTCACCGACAGCATCAAGCACGCCATCGCCGAGGGATGCCTGGAGGAGATCTCCAGCGCACCCTCCCCCGGCGACGGCTAGAAACCTCGGCGGGAGGTCAGAGCCCCTTGAACCGCTCCTTGACCTGCTCATCGGTGAGCCCGTAGTCGCTCAGCGAATACGTGTGCTTGGGTGCGCGCGGCCCCTTCTTGCTCGCCTCGTGACTCTCGGAGATCGCCCGCCGCGCGTCGTCGGTGAATTCGATACCGAAGGTGCGGTAGATCCCCTCCACCGCACCGACCGGGTCCTTGACGAACTCGAAGTAGTCGACATCGCAGAACTGCGCGGGATCATGCTTGGCACGTTCGGCGTTGAACAGCTCCAGTCCTCGCGACCAGGTCTCCAGCGAATCCTCACCGATCACACTGCCGGAGAAGCTGTTCGACCAGCCTTCGGTGGTGTGCTGGGCAAGCGAACACATCGAGGCCATGATCGTCTCGGCCGGCCGGTGGCACTGCACCACCAGCGCATCGGGATAGGTGGCGAACAGTGCGTCGAGGGCAAACAGGTGGCTGGGATTCTTCAGCACCCAACGCTTCTCGGGTTCGTTGAGGCCGATCAGCTGAAGGTTGCGGCGGTGCCGCTGGTAGGGCTTGGTCCAATCCTGCTGGGCGAGCCAACGCGAATAGGTGGGGATGTGCGCCAGCGTCTCATACGACACCGAATGCAGGGACTGCCGCAACAGCTGCCAGCACTCCTCGACCTCGTCGGCGGTCATGTAGTGCAAGCCGGTGTAGTCCGGGTTCTCCTCGTGCGCCTTGCTGAACTGGGCGTCGAGTTGGGCGAACACCGGGTTCTGCGACCAGGTCTCGCGCGGTGGACGCGGCTGCGGAAACTCGGCGAGCCAGAGCTCCAGACCTTGGTGCCGCGGGTCTGCGGTGAGCAGACGGTGAATCACGGTGGTTCCGGTCCGCGGCAGGCCGGTCACGAAGATCGGTCGCTCGATCGGCACATCCGCATGTTGCGGATACTGCTTGAAGGCCGCCTCGGACACCAGCCGGGCCACAAGTGCGTTGCGCACGAAGAAGCGCTGCATCTTGCTGCCGAGTTCGGTCAGGTCGGCATCGCGCTGATAGGCGTCCAAAAGGACGGCGAGCGCCTCCTTGTAGTTGTCGCTGTCATCACCGAAATCGTCGAGCCCACAGGCCTTGGTCGCCGATGCGTGCAGATCTTCGACGGTTCCCACATTCGTCCGCGCCATCAGAACTTGTACTCCCCGCAGTTGACATCCAGAGTCTGCCCGGTGATGCCACTGGACAGATCGCTGGCCATGAACAGAATCGCCGAGGCCACCTCGTCCTCGGTCGGCAGCTTCTTCAGGTCGCTGTTGGCCGCGGCCGCCTTGTAGATCTCCTCGACGGTGGTGCCGTATTTGCCGGCCTGGTGCTCGAAGTAGCTCTGCAGAGTGCCGCCCCAGATATAGCCGGGCAGAACCGAGTTCACCCGGATGCCGGCTTCCCCCAGCTCGCTGGCCAGCGACTGCGACATGGCCAGCAGCGCGGACTTCGCCATCTTGTAGGCACCCTGTTTGGGGTCGGAATGCCGGACCACCATCGAGTTCACATTCACCACCGAGCCGTTGGCATCCGTGAGCGCCGGGGTGAAGCCCTGGATCAGCCGCAGAGCGCCGAGCACCGTCAGCTCGATGGTCTCGCGAATATGCTCGAAACTGGTCTTGGCGAAAGGTTTCATCGAGGGCACCCGGAAGGCGTTGTTGATCAGCACGTCGACCTTGCCGAACTCCGCCATGGAGACTGCGACCAGATTCGCCACCTGGGCGTCGTCGGTGATGTCGGTGCCGACCGCCAGGGCGCGCCGCCCCAGGGCGGTGACCTGGCCGGCGACATCCTCCAGGCGTTCGACGGTGCGCGCGGCGAGGATGAGGTCGGCGCCTTCCTCGGCACAACGGCGGGCCAAGGTGGTGCCCAGCGCCGGACCCACCCCGCTGATGACGACAACCTTGTCCTGCAAGAGACCCGCCATGCTCAACCCACCATTCTTTCGCCGATCAGCTTCTGGCGCAGCGCGATCCGCGCCCGCCAGTCCTCATCCGAGATCTTGTTCGATGCGTAGTAGGGCAACACGTCGGGGATGTCGGCCATGTCGACGACCTGCATGGTCGGACCGTCGGCCTCGGTCAGCTCCCGCGAGACCCGCTGCCAGCGGAACTGCAGGTAGCCCTTGGCATGCCCGAGGGTCTCGCACCAGTTCGTCACGCCGGGGTTGGCGTCGGATACCACAATCCGGATGTTGCCGTCCGGATCCGCTTGTGCCTGAGTCCCGTTCAGCGATGTCTGGTGGTTGATGTAGTCCAGCGAGATGTACCAGAGGCTGCCCAGCTGGAAGCCGAGGTACGGCGCGTCGGTCACCGGCAGGGTGATGACGATGGCCTGCGCCGGCGTGATGTCGTAGTGCCCGACCGAGGAGTACTGGGTGGCCAGGCCGCCCGGGGTGAGCCGGGGGGCGGTGAGCGTGTTGACCGGCAGATTGTCATAGAACCACTTGGGGAACTGCAGCCAGGTCTTCACGCGCTGCACCAGCTGCTTGCCCGCCACGGCATAGCGCTTTTCCAGCAGTTCCCTGCTCAGCGGCGCCGGGGCGGTGCCTGCGGTGTCGGTGCGTGCGATGGCGAATGTGCCGCGTGCGGCCGACCAGTCGTTGTAGACCTCGCGAATCACCAACTGCGCAGGTGTCTCCGGGGTGAATCGCCATTCGAAGGTCCCGTCGGCGGCGATATCGAGCTTGCGGTCGTCGAAGGCCGTTTCGCTGTCGGGCACGACCTCTTCGGTGTACTCGCCGCCGAGCAACTGGAAGCTGACATCGGTGGTGGTGCCGCGGCGGCCGGTCACCACATACTCGTGACCGGGCTGCACCCGGGTACCGAAGTACATGGTGTCCGGATTGTCGAGGCCCATCTTGGTGAACGGGCCGGTCCCGCTGTGCAGGAACGGATGGTCGCGGTCGTAGTCGAAGGCGACGTGCGTGCAGGCCGCGATGCAGCCGGCCAGGTACTGCAGGCCTTCGAGCAGGTCGGCCTCGGACTCGATGAAGGGCGCCTCGGCGACCAGGCGCTCGGCCTCGGCAATGGCGTCGGCCAGTGGCTGTGAGAACATCGGCTTCCATTCTTTCGGTCCAATATTGGACCGAAGTGGTAGAGTTTCCGATCTGAGACTAGAACGCGTTCTAGTTGGCGTCAACGTCCGGAGGTGCGCACAGCATGTCTTCCCCCGAGCCGTCCCGCCGCGCATCGCCGCCCACCGAGCGGGTGGTGGCGGTGCTGGAGTTCCTTGCCCGCCATCCCCATGACCGCTTCGGGCTCTCCGAACTCTCCCGCCGCGTCGATCTGAGCAAGCCGACCTGCCTGGGCATCCTCACCACCCTCACCGAGGCCGGCTACCTGGTACGTGACGCCGGCGAGACAAGTCGCGACAAGACCTACCGACTGGGCCCGGCGTTGATCACTCTCGGGCACATCGCGCAGGAGTCGTTGCGCGTCAGTCCTGCGGCCAGGGACGAACTGCGCCGGTTGTCGGAGACCTTCGGCGCCACGGCCGCATTGTCGGGCGTGGTCGACGACCGCATCACCCTGCTCGACCTGGTCGCCCCGCCGGGCACGCCGGCCACCGTGCGGGTCGGGCAGAGCTACCCGTTCGCGCCGCCGGTCGGCCTGATGTTCGTGCTGTGGGATGACCACGCGGTGCGCGAGTGGCTGCACAAACAGCCCACCATCCCGTTGCGTACCGACACCGCTCGCTTCGAACGGGTGATCAGCGAATGCCGCAGCGCGGGTTACCTGGTGGAGCGGCTCACCCCCGGCGGTAGGCGGCTCTACGCACTGATGGCCGGGATGTCCAACCGGTTACCCGACGAACTGCGGGCGTTGTTGGGCGAACTCGTCTCCGATATCGGCGAACGTGTGTACCTGCGCGGTGAGGATGACCCCGAGGCGCGCCATGACATCAGCGTCATCGCCGCCCCCGTCCACGACCATCACCAACGCCAGGTGATGGTGGCCACCATGCAGATCGGCCATGCGCTCACCGACGACGAGATCGACAGCCGGGCGTCGGCCCTGGTCGAGACCGCGGACGCGGTCACTCGGTCACTGGGCGGTGTCAAGGCGACCTGGTAGCCACGTTTCGGGGCGCGCTACGGCGGGTAACCTCGATGGCGTCTGGGGGTCTTGCACGCAACGCAACTCAGGTGGCGTTGCTGTGACGCATCGACATCCGAGGCAAGGAGTTTCAGCATGAAGATCAAGACGGTTGCCGCGAGCCTGGCCACAGCGGTGACTCTAGGTGCGGGGGCGTTCGCCTCCGCCGGCGCCGTCAGCGCCGACCCACAACGCGACGACATCTGGCTTCCCGGTGATCCGCCGGGCCAGAATCCGTTCGGCCCGCCGGGGCAGGTCAAGAAGGCCCCGACGCCGTTGTACAACGTTCCGCCCGGGCACTGGGGTGACCCGGTGCAGGCGGGCCTCCCGCCGTTCTGGCTGCCGCCGCTGGATCTGGTCCCCGCGGGCTACCCGCTGCCCGGGGGTCCGTTGCCGGTGGTGTGGAACCCCGGCAACAGCACGTTCGGCGTGTGGCTGGGCGACGGAGTCTTCATCGCCATACCCATGCCGTAGCCCACGCGGTCCGGCCCAAATCGGCGGCGTCGCAAACTATTCGGCGAGATCCGCCGACACCACGATGGCGTAGGCCCGCTTGCGGCGGTCGTTGGTCAGGTCGACATGGACGAACTTGGGCTCGGTGTACTCGTCGAGGGCATCGGGACCCAGTTCGCGGCCCAGACCGCTCTGCTTCACCCCACCGAACGGGTACATGGCGTTGATCATGTGCCAGTCGTTGATCCACACGGTGCCCGACTCCAGCCGGCGGGCGATCCCGAGGGCACGGCCGCTGTCGGTGCTCCACACCCCCGCTGAGAGCCCGTATTCGCTGTCGTTGGCGATCGCGACCGCCTCGTCGTCATCGCGGAACGGGATCACCACCAGTACCGGGCCGAAGATCTCCTCGCGGGCGATCCGCATCTTGTTGGTCGCCCCGGTGAGGATGGTCGCGGGCACCCAATGCCCTTCGGCCAGGGCCGGATCCGTCGGAATGTTGCCCTGGAAGGCGACCTTGCAGCCCTCTTCCTGGCCGAGCGCGATGTACTTCTCCACCCGGGCCTTCTGCTTGGCCGACACCAGCGGGCCCAGGTCGGTAGCCGCGCTCATCGGGTCACCCATCACCAGCGTCTGCGCCCGCGCCACCAGGCGGTCGACGAATTCGTCGTGCACGGATTCGTGCACCAGCAGCCGGGTGCCCGACTCGCAGGCCTGCCCGCTCATCACCAGAAAGGCGAACAGCGACCCGTCCACCGCGGTGTCGAAATCGGCGTCGTCGAGCACGATATTGGCGCCCTTACCACCCAATTCCAGGGTGACCTTCTTGACGTTGTCGGCGGCGGCGCGCATCACGGACTTGCCGACCTCGGTCGACCCGGTGAACGCGATCTTGCGGACATCGGGGTGTTCGGCCAGCCGTGCCCCCACCACCGGACCGGGACCGGTCACCACGTTGAGGACACCCGGTGGCAACCCGACTTCGTCTGCGGCACGGGCGAGTTCGAGCAGTGTCAGCGGGGTCTGGTCATCCGGTTTGAGCACCACCGTATTGCCGGCGGCCAGCGCCGGACCCAGCTTCCACACCGCCAGCAGCAGCGGGAAGTTCCACGGGATGATGCCGGCACACACCCCGACGGGTTCCCGGATGATCAGGCCCGACGCCAGCGTCGGGGCCTCGATCAGCGGTCCGCTGGTCTGGAACTGATAGCTGCGGGCCTGCGATGCAAAGTATTTCAGATTCGCAATGGCATAACCGATCAGGAACGCCCCCGCACCCCGCAGCGTCGCCCCGTTCTCGGCCACCTGCAGCACGGTGAGCGCGTCGGCGCGGGCGGCCAGATTGTCGGCGATGGCGTCGAGGATGTCGGCGCGCTGCTGCGGCGACGTGTTGCGCCACACCCCGGACTCATGGGCGGCCTTGGCCGCGGACACTGCGGCATCCACGGTGGCCACGTCACCGTAGGCGACCGTGGCGACCAGTTCGCCGGTGGCCGGGCTGTGTACCTCGATCGACTCGGCGGCGTCTTGCCAGGCGCCGTCGATGTACATCCGGTAGTGCCGGATCTCGGTCATCAGAACCTGATCACCCCGCGCAGATTGCGCCCATCGTGCATGTCCTCATAGCCCTGGTTGATCTCGTCGAGGGTGTACTCGCGGGTGATCAACTCGTCGAGCTTGATGCGGCCCGCCCGGTAGAGCTCAAGCATCCGCGGGATGTCCAGCCGCGGATTCGACGAACCGAAAAGGGATCCCCTGACCTGCTTCTCGTACAGGGTGAGGTCGAACAACGACATGTCCACGGTCGTGTCGGTGGGATGCGGGATCGCGGTCATCACCACGCGCCCGCGCTTGCCGACCAGGCTCAGCGCCTGCGCCACGTAGGCGCCCTCGCCGCTGTCGGTGGTCACCACGCAGACGTCGGCCATGGTGCCGCGGGTGATGTCGGCGATCAGCGCCTGGGCCTCGGCGACGTCGGCCGCGGCATGGGTGGCGCCGAATTCGAAGGACCGCTCGCGCTTGTAGGCCACCGGGTCCAGGGCGATCACGTGCCGGGCACCGGCCAGCGCCGCGCCCTGCACGGCGTTGATGCCGAGCCCACCGACACCCATGACCACCACGGTGTCGCCGTCGCGGGCCTCACCGGTGCGCACCGCGGCGCCGTAGCCGGTGGTCACACCGCAGCCGACGAGCGCCGCCTTGTCCAGCGGAATGTCCTTGTCCACCTTGACCACCGAGGCGATCGGCACCACGGTGTACTCCGAGAAGGTGCCCAGCACGCACATCTGGCCGATATCGGCGCCACGGCCATGGAACCGGAAGGTGCCATCGAGCTGCGGCCCGGCGACGATGGCCGCCCCGTACACGCAGAGGTTGCTGCGGCCGCGGGCGCATTCGGTGCAGCGCCCGCAGGCCGGGATGAAGCTGAGCACCACGTGATCGCCGACCTCGACCTCGGTGACACCCGGGCCCACGTCGGCGACCACACCGGCGCCCTCGTGACCGCCGACCACCGGCAGGTTCATCGGCATGTCCCCGGTGACCAGGTGGTCATCGGAATGGCACAGGCCGCTGGCGGTCAGCTTGACCAGGACCTCTCGGGCCTTGGGCGCGTCGAGTTCGAGTTCGGTGACCTCCCACTTCTGGTGCAGGCCCCACAGCACAGCGGCTTTCGTCTTCACGCGTTCTTCCCTTCGGGGGTCCAGGTGGCCGGCAGGCTGTTGATGCCGTTGATGAAGTTGGCGACCTGGAACTTGGGTTCGGTCGCGGTGATGTCCGGGATGCGGGTGTAGACCTCGGTCAGCAGCGAGCGCAGCATGGTGCGGGCCAGCGCAGCACCCAGGCAGAAGTGCGGACCGCCACCCCCGAATGCGAGGTGCGGGTTCGACTTGCGGGTGATGTCGAAGGTGAACGGGTCCTCGAACACGTCCTCGTCACGATTGGCCGAGCTGTACCACAGCACCACCTTGTCGCCGGCCTTGATCTCCTTGCCGCGAAGGGTGACGTCCTGGATCGCGGTGCGCCGCATGTGCAGCAGCGGTGACGCCCAGCGCAGGGCCTCCTCGACCGCGGCGTCGACCCGTCCTTCGACATCGGCGACCAGCAGATCACGCTGCTCGGGATTCTGGGAGAACGCGTAGATCGCCTGTGCCGAGGCATGTCTGGTGGTGTCGTTGGCGGCCACCGCCAGCAGCGTGAAGAACGCCTTGAGTTCGTCGTCGGTCATCTTCTCACCGTCGAATTCGGCCTGCACCATCCATGAGAGCAGGTCGTCACCGGGATTGGCGCGGCGCTCGGGCAGCAGCGTGGTCACCGTCTCGTGCAGATCCATCACCGCGCCGGCGAACAGTTCGATCGCGGTACGGTCGCCGCAGACCTCGGGGTCGGTCCAGCCCACCACGCGCTGCGCGGCGTTGATGGTCTTCTCGTGGATCTCGCCCTCCGGCAGACCGAAGAAGCTGCCGAAGATGCGGCCCGGCAGCTTCACCGAGACCAATTCGACGAAGTCGCCCTCACCGAGGTCGGCCATCTCGCTGATCAGGTCCCGGGCGTGGCCCTGAATCCAGTCCTGCAGACGGAGCATGTTGCGCGGTTTGAACGCATTCATGGTGATGCCGCGCAACTGGGTGTGCCGCGGCGCGTCCATCGCGATGAAGGACTGCGCGATGGAGATCAGCTCCGGCGGGAAGTCCTCCATGGTGATGCCCTGCGCCGAGGAGAAGATCTCGGGATGGCGGCTGGCGTACCGGATGTCCTCGTGCTTGGTCAGCGACCAGAACCCCTTGAGGTTCTGCTCGGGCGGCAGCAGGTCGGAGTCGGCGGGCCGGCTCCAGGCCACCGGGTCCTCCCTGCGCAGCACCGCGAAGGCGGCGTCCCGCTCGGCGGGATGTTTGGCCCAGAAATCGCGGTCACTCAGATCGATGTCACCGTGGGTGGTCTCGGGGAACGCAGTGGTCATCAGGCGTCTGTCCTTTCGGCATCGCCCGCGGTCCTGTGGTGCAGGTCACGTGGCGGTCGTCGCCAGTTTTGGGCACCGGGACACCCGATGGGGACGTCGCGCGGGCCAACGTCGGCCCGCGCGGGCCACGTCGGCGGCCGTCCGGGCCCCTGGGTGTTTCAGCCGATCGGGACCGTGAACGACGCGCTCAGCCCGCCCTCCTCGCGAGTGCGGAACGCCAGGGTCCCACCGAGAGCTTCGATGATCTGCGCCACGATCCACAGCCCCAGTCCGGCGGTGCCCCGCCGGTCGGACAGGCTGACGAACTTGCCGGTCAGCTCCCCGATGGCATGCTCGGGCACGCCCGGACCGCGGTCGTGAACCGCGCAGTGCAGTTGGTCGCCTTCGCGTTCGCACACGACGTCGATGGGGCGGTCGCGGCCGTGCCGGGAGGCGTTCTCCAACAAGTTCGTCAGTACCCGGCGGAGGCCCTGGGCGTCGATCTGGACGCCGGAGACGTCGCCTCCGACGGTGACCCGCAGTCGGGGCGGCCGTAGCCCGACGGCGTCACCGGCCTCGGCGATCAGGTCGGCGACGTCCACCCGACGCACCCGCCCGGTGGAGAAGGCGGGCCGCCGCGACAGGTTGACGTCGGAGAGCGCGTCGAGCATGTCGGCCAGGTGGCGGGTGTGCCGCCGGACGAGCTGGCTCGCCGGGCCGTCGCCGAAGGCCGGGTCGGACGCCACCAGCGCGCGCACCCGGGACCGGTGCTCGTGTTCCAGCAACCGGGACAACCCTCCGCTCATCAGGGCCGTGAATACGACGTAGAGCGCACCCCACAGCCCCAACAGCCACGGCGCCAACACCGTGTGGCCCGCACCGACGCTTAGCACCACGGCCAGGTAGCCGACGCCCACCGCGGCGGAGAGCAGCAGGCACTCCCGTAGCGGCAACCGGGCCGCCGAGCCGATCACCACCAGCGCCAGCACCGAGGACACCGGGCTCGCCGCCCCGCCGGTCAAGGCGATCAGCGCCAGCGTGAACGCCACATCCACGGTGGACACCAACCAGGCGAAGCGGGTCCGACGCACTTCGTACCGGGGCAGGGCCAGCAATACCGAGGCGTAGAGCAGCGCGGCCGCCAGCACCGCCGCAGTGGTTGCGGCGTGCGCGCTCATCCAGTCCGGACCGACCGCCACCAGCACCGCGACCGACACCACCACCGCGACCCGGACCGCGACGACGACCCGGGCCAGACCATAGCCGTCCAGCGCGGTATCCGCCGGCACCCTGTTCATCCGCCCGACCCTAGACATTTGGCGGCGGCCCCGGTGCCGAGATCACTATCATCCGGCGAGTGAACCGCAGGCGCGTCCGCACGCCGTACGTCGTCGTGATCGTCGACGACCACGAGTTGTTCGCCGAGGGTCTGGAACTGCTGCTGACCCGCGACTGGGGCGAGAAGTTCGTGATCGGCGGGCGCACCACCTTTGTCGAGGAGGCGGCCGAGTTGGTGGCCTCCTGCAATGCCGATCTGGCGATCGTGGATCTGTCCATGCCGCCGCTTGGTGGCGTGGCGGCCATCCGGCACATCAAATCGCGTCATCCCGGCACCCGCATCCTGGCGTTGTCCGGGACCGAGGATCAGCAGCTGGCCGAGGAGGCGTTGCGCGCCGGCGCGGACGGGTTCCTGTCCAAGACGGTGCGCCCGGATGCGCTGGCAGAGCCGCTGGCCACGATCGCGGCCGGGCTGCGGGTCGTCGACCCGGGCCTGCTGGACACGCTGCTGTCCAGCACCCGCAAGCCGGCCGCAGCGATCCTGGATTCCCTGACCCCGGCCGATCTGACGCTGTGGACGCTGCTGTCGACCGGCATGGAGACCGCGGAGATCGCCAACCGGATGCTGGTGTCCGAACGCACCGCCAAACGGATGGTGGCATCGCTGCTGAACAAGCTCGGTGTCAGCAATCGGATTGCCGCCGCGGCACTGGCCGGTCGCAGCGGCATCCTCGACGACTGACGCCGTCAGCTGATCGACAACGCCTGCGCCGGGCACATGGCGGCGGCGCGCACCACGGCGTCGCGTTCCCGCTCCGGGGGATCCGCATCGAGCACCACGACATGGTCGGCGCCGTCGGGGAGATCGAACACCTGCGGTGCGGCCATCAGGCACTGGCCATGACCCTCGCACAGCGTGACATCGACTTCGATTCTCATGATTGCTCCTGCTCTGTCAGCCCCGAGTATCGGGGCCGGATCGAGCAGGGAACCGGGCTGCGCGCGCCAAACCTGGCCTGTGCGGGCCAGCTTGCACTCAGCTGACCGAGGCCAGCGCGAACGGCAGCACGTCGACCGCACCGGATGCCCGTAGGACCTGCGTCGCCATCGTCAGCGTCCACCCGGTGTCGGTCATATCGTCGACCACCAACACGATCTCGCCGTCGACGACCGCAGGCGCCTCCCATGCTGCATTCAGCGCAGCTACCCGGTAGGCCGAGTTGGCCGCCGCGACCGGCCGGTGTTCGGGCGAATAGTTAAGCACACCAAGGTTTTTGAGGCGACCGACCTCGGAGAGGCGGGCCGCCAGGGAGCGGATCAACACCGGGTGACCGACGGAGTCCAGCGCGAGTACCGCGGTGGGCCGTTGCACCCAGTCCCACGCCTTGAGCACCGCGATGGCGGCGGCCACCAGCTCGTCGGGCACCTCGGCGTCGGGGCCGTCCAGCACGGCACGCAACCGAGCGCCCCAACCCAGATCGGTCAGCCGGCCGATGACCCGGCCCGGTGCGGGCCCGCCGGTGATCCGTCCCGACAGCTCGATGCCGAGTTTGCCGAGCCCGGTGGGCCACTGCTTACGCGGCGCGATCTCCACCCCGGGGCGCATCAACCGTTCCCGGGTGGCCTCGGCGGCGGCGTCGTCCACCTCGCCGCGGTAGCGGGCGCCGGTGCAGTTGTCACAGCGCCCGCAGGGTTGCGGGCCGAGCTCTGGATCATCGAGTTGCTTGCGCAGGAACGACATCCGACATTCCGACGTGCTCTGGTAGTCGAGCATCGCCTGTTGTTCGCGTTTGCGTGCCTCGTCCAGATGGCGGTAGCGGGGCTCGTCGTATTCCCAGGGCTGCCCGGTACCGATCCAGCCACCCTTCACCCGGCGCACCCCACCGTCCACGTCGAGCACCTTCAGCACCATCTCCAGCCGCGACCGGTTGAGGTCCACCAGCGGTTCCAGCGCGGCGGTGGACAGTGCCCGGTCGGGCTCCAACGCATCTATCACGTTGCGCACCATGGCTTCCGAGGGGAACGCCACCGATGCGAAGTACCGCCACACGTCGGCGTCCTCCCGGCCGGGCAGCAGGATCACCTCCGCGCTGGCCGTGGAACGCCCCGCGCGGCCGACCTGCTGGTAGTACACGATGGGCGAGGACGGCGCCCCCAGGTGCACCACGAATCCGAGGTCGGGCTTGTCGAATCCCATCCCCAGCGCCGAGGTGGCTATCAGGGCCTTGACCCGGTTTCCGATCAGATCTTCTTCCAGCTGCTCGCGTTCGGCGGCCTCCGTGGACCCGGTGTAGGCGGCGACGGCATGTCCCTGATCGCGCAGCAGGGTCGCGATATCGTGGGCCTGGGCAACGGTCAGCGTGTACACGATTCCAGAGCCGGGCAGCGAATCGATATGTGCGGCAAGCCATGCTGCGCGCTTGGCCGGACCGCCCGCCTGAACCACCGACAGCCGCAACGACTCGCGGTCCAGCCCGCCACGCAGCACCAGCGTGTCACCACCGCCGACACCCAACTGCGCCGCCACGTCGGCGACCACCCGGTCGTTGGCGGTTGCGGTGGTGGCCAGCACCGGAATATCGGCGCCGAGTTCGGCGATGAGGGTGCGGATGCGTCGGTAGTCGGGGCGGAAGTCGTGACCCCAGTCCGAGACGCAGTGCGCCTCGTCGACCACCACCAGGCCCGCGTCGGCGGCCAGTGCAGGCAGCACGGCGTCCCGGAAGTCGGGGTTGTTCAGCCGCTCGGGACTGACCAGCAGGACATCGAGCTCGCCGGCGTTGATCCGTTGCTGCACAGAGTCCCACTCGGTGACATTGCTGGAGTTGATGGTTGCCGCGTGCACCCCGGCCCGATCGGCGGCCTGAACCTGGTTGCGCATCAATGCGAGCAGCGGGGACACGATGACGGTCGGCCCGCGGCCCGCGGCGCGCAGCAGCTTGGCCGCGATGAAGTACACCGCGGACTTGCCCCAGCCGGTGCGTTGCACCACCAGCGCACGCTTGCGGTGCACCACCAGCGCCTCGATGGCAGTCCACTGGTCGTCGCGAAGCCGCGCCGCCGGACCGGCCAGTTGTTCGAGAATCGCCTGCGCCTCGGTGCGTGTTGCGTTCCCGGGCGGGCGCAGCGACGGGGAAGTGTCCATGGTCCCATCGTGCCGGTCGGGACCGACGACCCCGCTCAGCGGACCCTGGCGATGACGCGAAGTTCCACGCCGCGCGCCACCGCGAGGTGCACCGGGTGGCGCGCCGCACCCCGCCGCAGGTCGACCGGTCCGTGCGGCGAATCCCATCCCCACCCGTCGAATGCCCGTCGGGCGTCCTCGACGGTCGGCACCGATGTGGTGGCGATACCCGCGAGCAGATGCATGCCGGAGTATGTCGTCTCGGCCATCGTCCCCGGCTGCGGGGCTACCGACACCCCGGCCGGGCCGGTCCCGTTGAACAGGTCGAACGACCGGGCAAAACCGGTGCTGAACTCCGCGGCCGACGCCGAGGCGAGGCCGGCGAACCAGCCGGCCGAGATGAACAGGTTCCTGGTCGACGCACTGCCGCTGGCCAGCATGACGGTCTCGTCGGTGAACGGGCTGAAACGCGTCACCGTGGCATCCAGGCCGGCGTCGGCGAATGCCCTGTTGAACCGAACGGCGTCCGAGCCCACCAGCAGTGTGATGACGCCATCCGGATCGGCGGCTTCGATATCGACCAGGATGTCCTCCCAGCCCACCGGACCGTCGAAGCCCAGCGGCACGAACCGCTCCCCCAGGATGGCGATGTCAGAACCCTCCAGTCCGGCGCGGGTGGCCATCGCCGAGCCACGTGGCCACACGTAGTCGTTGCCGACGATGAACCACCGGCGCAACCGCAGCTCGGTGCGTAGCCAGCGCAGCGAGGCGATGATCTGGTCACCGGGAACCTCCCCGCTGCAGAGCACACCGTCGCTGGTCTCACCACCCTCGTATGCGGCGGCGTACACGTAGGGGATGCGACCCTCGACGACCTTGGCGATCGCCTGGCGGGCATTGGACAGGTGCCACCCGGTGACGGCGTCGACGGCGCCGGCGGTCACCAGGTCCCCGATCGTGGTGGCCACCGCGGCCGGATCGCCGCCGGCATCGACGTGCACGAACTGCACCCGGCGACCGGCGACCCCACCTGCCGCGTCGATCTCGGCGGCGGCCAACTCGGCGGCCGCGCGACACTCCAGCCCGAAGATCCCCGCCGGTCCCTGCCGAGGGAGCGCCAGCGCCACCCGGAATTCCGAGGGGTCCTGGCGGCGGTGTTCCGCGGCTACGCCGGCATCTGTCATGCTGTGGATTCCCGAGCGAGAAGGCAAGCCATGGACGACCTCGTCGAGGTGCTCACGCTGCTCCGTCGCGCCGCCATCGTGACCGCCGGAATCGACGCCGCGCTGGCCGGCACCGAGCTCACCGTGGACCGCTGGCGGGCGCTGCATTTCGTGCATCACAATCCGGGGTGTTCCATGTCGGACATCGTCGAGGCCCTCGCGGTGCCGTCCACCTCGGCCACCAGGATCATCGACGGGCTCGTCGACCTCGGCGCCGTCTACCGCGCCATGTCGCAGCAGGACCGCCGCCGAACCGTTCTGCGATCGTCGTCGCATGGCGCCGAGCTCCTCCGAACCGCGGAATCCGCAATCACCCCAATGGTTTTCCTTCAGGACGGCGACCCCACACCAATCTAGGACGTGCGTGTTGCACCATTGTAAATCTCGTCGGTCACGTTCGGCGCCAGATGTGACAACCGGGTGAACACAACCGGCCACCGCAATTTTGCCTGTGGTTCGCCCTTGACGTCCCCCCACGCGGGTGTAGGTTCGAGATTATTCCCAAATGGGAATATCTTGGACCACACGCGGAGGACCCGTGCCACGCTACCGCTACCGCTGCCCGACCGACGGTGCATTCGACCTCACCTTCACGATCGGCAGCGCGCCCACCTCGGTTGACTGTCAAACATGCTGCGGCACAAGCAAACGGGTGTACTCACTGGGCGGAATGCTCACATCTGACCAGGTTGGCACGCGCATCCTCGACCTGCATGAACAGTCCCGCTCCGCACCCTCGGTGGTCCGACGAACGTCAAGCGCGGCAGAAACATCGGCCCGCCGATACGCGGACCCACGGCACCGGATGCTGCCCGCGCCGTGAAAACCACTGCATCAACAACGATTCGAGGAGTCCTCCCATGCCTGATGTGATCTTTCCCGTCGACCAGAGCAAGCCGTTCCGGGAGCAGCAACTGGTCGGCCACAACCGGTGGCATCCCGATATCCCAGCCGTGGCCACGGTGAAGTCCGGCGACAGCTTCCGTGTGGAGTCCAAGGAATGGTTCGACGGCACCATCGTCAACTCCGACGATGCCAACGATATCCGCGACTGCGACCTGTCCATGGTGCACCAGCTTTCGGGGCCGTTCGCGGTCGAGGGCGCCCAGCCCGGTGACCTGCTGGTCGTCGACATCCTCGACGTCGGGCCGGTGCCACAGCAAAGCGGTCCCGTGGCCGGGCAGGGGTGGGGTTACACCGGGATCTTCGCCAAGGACAACGGCGGTGGTTTCCTCACCGATTGGTTCCCCGCCGCCTACAAGGCGATCTGGGATTTCACCGGCCAGAAGGCCACCAGTAGGCATGTGCCGGGGGTGGAGTTCACCGGGCTCATCCACCCTGGCCTGATGGGCACCGCGCCCAGTGCGGACCTGTTGGCAAAATGGAATCACCGCGAAGCCCAGCTCATCGCCACCGATCCCGACCGGGTACCGCCGCTCGCGCTGCCGCCGCTGCCGTCCAATGCGGTGCTGGGCAGCCTCACCGGAGCCGACTACGAGCGTGCCGCGGCCGAGGCGGCCCGCACGGCCCCGCCGCGGGAGAACGGTGGCAACCAGGACATCAAGAACCTCTCCAAGGGCAGCCGGATCTTCTACCCGGTGTTCGTGGACGGCGCCAATCTGTCGCTGGGCGACCTGCACTTCTCTCAAGGCGACGGCGAGATCACCTTCTGTGGCGCCATCGAGATGGGCGGCTATATCGATCTGCGCGTGGAGATCATCAAGGGCGGGATGGAGACCTACGGTGTCACCACCAATCCGATCTTCATGCCGGGGATCGTGGAACCGCGTTACTCGGAGTTCCTCACCTTCGTCGGGTTCTCGGTAGACCGCAACGGCACTCAGCACTACCTCGACACCACGCTGGCGTACCAGAATGCCTGCCTCAACGCCATCGAGTACCTGTCGAAATTCGGCTGGACCAAGGAGCAGGCCTACCTGATCCTGGGTGCCGCGCCGGTGGAGGGCAGGATGTCCGGCGTCGTCGATGTCCCCAATTCATGTGCGACGCTGTATATTCCGACCGCCATCTTCGATATCGATGTGCGCCCGTCCAGCACGCCCCCGCAGCGGATCGACCGCGGGCAGTGCGCGGTGAGCAACTGATGCCGGCACCGCAGGACGCCGAATACTTCGCACTCGGCGACTTCACCCTGCAGAGCGGCTTCACGCTGCGTGATGCCCGGCTGGCCTACCAGACCTACGGGACGCTCAACGCCGACAAGTCCAACGTGATCGTCTACCCGACCTGGTATTCCGGCTGGCACACCGACAACGAGTGGCTCATCGGCCCGGGGCGTGTCCTCGATCCCGCCTCGATGTTCATCATCGTCCCGAACATGTTGGGCAATGGTCTGTCGTCCTCCCCGTCGAACACCCCGGCCCCCTATGACGGCCCGCGCTTTCCGGCGGTCACGTTCTATGACCAGGTCGAAGCGCAATACCGGTTGGTCACCGAGAAATTCGGCATCACGTCGATCGCGCTGGTCACCGGGTGGTCGATGGGCGCGGGGCAGACCTACCAGTGGGCGGTGAGCCATCCCGAGATGGTGGCGCGGGCCGCACCGTTCTGCGGATCCAGCATCACCGCACCGCACAACAAGGTGTTCCTGGAGTCCCTGGTGGCCGCGCTGACCGCCGACGCGGCCTTCGCCGGGGGCGATTACGACCCGGATCGGCCACCGGTCAAGGGATTACGGGCATTCGCCCGGGTGTACTCGGGCTGGGGCTACTCGCAGGCCTTCTACTGGGAGGAGACGTGGCGCACGCTGGGTTACACGTCGCTCGACGATTTCCTCTACGGATTCTGGGAGGCGTTCTTCCGCGACGGCCGCGACCCGAACAACCTGATCGCGATGATCGGCACGTGGCACAGCGGAAATGTCGGGAACACGCCGGGTTTCGATGGTGGCGTGCAGAAGGCGCTGGCCTCGATCAAGTGCCCGCTGCTGGCCATGCCCGCCGAGAAGGATCTGTACTTCCCACCCGAAGACGAGCAGTGGGCCAGTCAGTTCATACCCGACGGTGAGGTCAGGGTCATCCCCGGAATCTGGGGGCATTTCGCCGGCGGTGGCGCCAACGATGTGGACACCGACTTCATCGACGCCGGGTTGCGCGAGCTGATGAGTAAGCCGGGATACGCGCCGCCGGAGTAGCCAGACCTGCGGCTACTCCGGGCGACGAGTCAGGCGTTCTGGGCTTCCTGTTCGCGTTTGATTTCCAGGGCGATGTCGATGAGTTGGTCTTCTTGGCCGCCGATGAGTTTGCGTTGCCCGGCGCGGTGCAGCAGCTGATGCGCGGGCACCCCGTAGCGCTCGGACTGGCGGATGGCGTGCTTGAGGAAGCTCGAATACACCCCCGAGTAGCCCATGATCAACGCATTACGATCCAACAGGCACTCCGCCGGCATCGCCGGCGCGACGACCTCCTCGGCGGCATCGGCGATCTCGAAGAAATCGATCCCGGTCTTCACACCGATCTTGTCGAACACCCCGATCATCGCCTCCACCGGCGCGTTACCCGCACCGGCACCGAACCGCCGACACGACCCGTCGATCTGCTTGGCACCCGCGCGCACCGCCTCGATGCTGTTGGCCACCCCCAGCCCGAGATTCTCGTGCCCGTGAAACCCGACCTGGGCGTCATCGCCGAGCTCAGCGACCAATGCCGCCACCCGATCAGCGACCTGATCGAGCACCAACGCCCCCGCCGAATCCACCACATACACACATTGGCACCCCGCGTCGGCCATGATCCGGGCCTGAGCAGCCAGCTTCTCCGGGGAGATGGTGTGGCTCATCATCAAAAAGCCGACCGTCTCCAGGCCGAGTTCACGGGCCAACCCGAAATGCTGGATGGAGACATCGGCCTCGGTGCAGTGCGTGGCGATGCGGCAGATCTCCCCACCGTTGTTCTGCGCCTCCTTGATGTCCTCCTTGGTGCCCACACCCGGCAACATCAAAAACGCGATCTTGGCGTCCTTCGCGGTCTCGGCCGCGAGCTTGATCAGTTCCTGCTCAGGGGTTTTGGAGAACCCGTAGTTGAACGACGAGCCGCCCAACCCGTCGCCGTGGGTGACCTCGATGACCGGCACCCCCGCGGTATCCAGGGCCGCGACGATCGAGCGCACCTCATCGGCGGTGAACTGGTGACGCTTGTGATGCGACCCATCACGCAGCGACGTATCGGTCATCCGGACATCCCAGACCGGGTTGAAGAAAATCTCTCCGGTACCACTCATGCCTGCGCTCCTGCCGAAACTCGTTCCTTGGCGATCTCCTCGCCGACCTTGGTCGCCGCCGCGGTCATGATGTCCAGATTCCCGGCATAGGGCGGCAGATAATCCCCGGCCCCCTCGACCTCGACGAACGTGGTGACCACGTGCTGGCCACCGTTGACCACCGACGGCTCGTCGAACTGCGGCTCATTGAGCAACCGGTATCCGGGCACATAGCTCTGCACCTCGGCGACGACCTCCTTGATCGAGGCGGTGATCGCATCATGATCGGCATCCTCGGGGATCGCGCAGAAAATGGTGTCCCGCATGATCATCGGCGGATCCGCCGGGTTCAAGATGATGATCGCCTTACCACGCGCCGCCCCACCGATATCACGCACACCGGCGCTGGTGGTCTTGGTGAACTCATCGATATTGGCCCGCGTCCCCGGACCGGCCGACGCGCTCGACACCGACGCCACGATCTCGGCATACGGCACATCGACCACGCGGCTGACGGCGTACACCATCGGGATCGTCGCCTGCCCACCACAGGTCACCATGTTCACATTCGGCGCATCCAGATGCGCCCGCAGATTCGCCGGCGGAATCACCCCCGGCCCTACCGCCGCCGGAGTCAGATCGATCGCGGTGATCCCCGCCTCTTCATACCGCGGCGCCGCATCACGATGCACATACGCGCTGGTCGCCTCGAACACCACATCGGGCTTCTCGGACTGGCCCAACAACCAATCCACCCCCTCATGGGAGGTCTCCAACCCCAACGTGCGGGCCCGCGCCAAACCCTCCGACGCCGGGTCGATCCCGATCATCCAGCGTGGTTCCAACCAGTCCGACCGCAACAACTTGTACAACAGGTCGGTGCTGATATTGCCCGACCCCACAATCGCAACCGACAACTTCTCAGCCATACGTGGCTCCTATTCGAAAGAAAGACGAACCGAACCTAGCCCGTCGAAATCCGCTACGAAATCGTCACCGGGACGAGCATCTATCGCACGCATACATGCCCCCGGCAACACAATGTCCCCGGCACGCAGCCGCACCCCGAATTGATCCACCTTGCGCGCCAACCACGCCACCGACGTCACCGGATTCCCCAGCACCGCATCGCTGCGACCCTCGGCCACCACCTCACCGTTGCGCTTCAAAACGGCGTCGATGGCTTTGATATCGATGTCCTTGGGCGACACCCGCTCCGGACCCAACACCCACCCCGCGGAGGACGCATTGTCGGCGATCGTGTCGCACAACTTGATCTTCCAGTCCGTGATCCGGGTATCGATCAACTCGATCGACGGCGCATACGCCGCCGTCGCCGCCAGCACATCATCCTCGGTACACCCCGCGCCGGGCAGATCATCGGCCAGGATGAACCCCACCTCGACCTCCACCCGCGGATACAGGAACCGGCCCGCCGCAACCGGTTTGTCCTCGAAAACCTCCATGTCGGCCAGCAGATGGCCGTAATCGGGCTCATCCACCCCCATCATCTTCTGCATCGCCTCCGACGACAGACCCACCTTGTGCCCGATCACCCGCGCACCCTCGGCCACCCGCTGCCGGATGTTGATCAACTGGATTTCGTAGGCATCCACCACATCGATATCGGGATACCGATCCGTCAACGGAGTGGTCGGCACCCGACTGCGCTCCGCCTCGGCCAAGTCGGCAGCAAGCTCGTCGCGGACCTCGACACTGAGCATGTTGGTGAATTCCCCTCGTAATCTCATCAGGCCCTCGACCGGCACAGTTGCGGGCCTGTTGTCGAAAGGCACTGCAATTCTATAACGTGTTCTACATGACTGGACAGGAGTACGACGTCGTCGTGGTCGGCAGCGGCGCTGCCGGCATGGTCGCCGCCCTCACCGCTGCTCACCAGGGCCTCTCGACAGTAGTCGTTGAGAAGGCCCCGCACTATGGCGGTTCCACTGCGCGGTCAGGTGGCGGCGTGTGGATCCCGAACAACGAAGTCCTCAAGCGGGACGGCGTCAAGGACACCGCCGAGGAGGCGCGCAAGTATCTGCACGCGATCATCGGTGACGTGGTGCCCGCGGAGAAGATCGACACGTATCTGGACCGCGGTCCGGAGATGTTGTCGTTCGTGCTCAAGCACTCGCCGCTGAAGCTGTGCTGGGTTCCGGGTTACTCCGACTACTACCCGGAGACCCCCGGCGGCAAGGCCACCGGCCGCTCGGTGGAACCCAAACCGTTCAACGCCAAGAAGCTCGGCGCCGATGAGGCGGGCCTGGAGCCGCCGTACGGCAAGGTGCCGATGAACATGGTGGTGTTGCAGCAGGATTACGTGCGGCTCAACCAACTCAAACGCCATCCGCGTGGCGTGCTGCGCAGCATCAAGGTCGGGGTGCGCTCGGTGTGGGCCAACGCGACGGGCAAGAACCTGGTCGGTATGGGCCGGGCGCTGATCGCTCCGCTGCGCATCGGGTTGCAGCGGGCCGGCGTTCCGGTCCTGCTCAACACCGCGCTGACCGATCTGTACCTCGAAGACGGCGTCGTGCGCGGGATCTATGTGCGCAACACCCAGGATCCCGAAAGTGCCGAGCCCACCCTGATCCGGGCCCGCAAGGGCGTGATCCTGGGCTCGGGCGGGTTCGAACACAACGAGCAGATGCGGGTGAAGTACCAACGCGCCCCGATCACCACCGAGTGGACGGTGGGTGCCGCCGCCAACACCGGTGACGGCATCCTGGCCGCCGAAAAGCTGGGTGCCGCGTTGGAACTCATGGAGGACTCGTGGTGGGGCCCGACGGTTCCGCTGGTCGACGCGCCGTGGTTCGCTCTGTCGGAACGCAATTCGCCCGGGTCGATCATCGTCAACATGTCCGCCAAGCGGTTCATGAACGAGTCGATGCCCTACGTCGAGGCCTGCCACCACATGTACGGCGGCCGGTACGGGCAGGGCGAGGGTCCCGGCGAGAACGTGCCGGCGTGGCTGATCTTCGACCAGCAATACCGCGACCGGTACATCTTCGCGGGACTTCAGCCGGGACAACGCATTCCGAAGAAGTGGCTGGAGTCCGGCGTCGTCGTCAAGGCGGACACGCTGGCCGAACTTGCCGAGAAGACCGGCCTGGCGGCCGATGCGCTGGCCGCCACCGTCGAACGGTTCAACGGTTTCGCCCGCTCCGGGGTCGACGAGGACTTCCACCGCGGCGACAGCGCCTATGACCGCTACTACGGCGACCCCACCGTCAAGCCCAACCCGAACCTGGGCGAGATCAAGCACGGGCCGTTCTACGCCGCGAAGATGGTGCCCGGCGATCTCGGCACCAAGGGCGGTATCCGCACCGACAACGACGGGCGCGCCCTGCGTGACGACAACTCCGTGATCGAGGGGCTGTACGCCGCCGGTAATGTCAGCTCGCCGGTGATGGGCCACACCTACCCCGGTCCGGGCGGCACCATCGGTCCGGCCATGACCTTCGGATACCTGGCCGCGCTCGCCGTTGCCGGAAAGGGCTGATATGCCGATCGATGCCGCCTTGGCGCTCGCCGCCGATCTTGACCCCATCGAGTTCTCGTGGACCAGCAGCGACATCCAGCTGTACCACCTCGGTCTCGGGGCCGGTGCCGATCCGATGGATGAGCGCGAGCTGCGGTACCTGACGGACAACACCCCGCAGGTGCTGCCGACCTTCGGCAATGTGGCGGCCAGCTTCCACATGACCGAGGCGCCGACGGTGCAGTTCCCCGGTATCGACATCGAGCTGTCCAAGGTGCTGCACGCCAGCGAGGCCGTGACCGTGCCGGGTCCCATCCCGACCAGCGGCACGGCCTGGTCCAAGCAGCGCTTCACCGAGATCTGGGACAAGGGCAAGGCCGCCGTCATCGTCAGCGAATCCACCGTGACCGATGCGTCCGGCAAGGTGCTGTGGACGACGAAACGTTCCATCTTCGCCCGCGGCGAGGGCGGCTTCGGCGGCGAACGCGGACCGTCCACCTCGGTGGAACTGCCCGACCGCGCACCCGATGCCGAGATCGCCATTCCGACGCTGCCGCAGCAGGCGCTGCTGTACCGGCTGTGCGGGGACCGCAACCCGCTGCACTCGGATCCCGGCTTCGCGAAGGCCGCCGGATTCGACCGGCCGATCCTGCACGGCCTGTGCACCTACGGCATCGGCGCCAAGGCCATCGTGGACCACTTCCTTGACGCCGACGTGAGCGCTGTCGGCAGCTACGGCGCCCGGTTCGCCGGCACCGTCATCCCCGGCGAGACATTGCAGGCCAACATCTGGCGCCAGGACGGCAAGTACATCGGGACGCTCACCGCCCCCAGCAGGGACAACACCGTGGTGCTGTCCGGGGTCGAACTCACACCTGCTTAGCCAGGTCCTCGCCGCCGGAGGTCGGCCGCGACGGACCATGCGGTGCGACGGGCGCCGGCCCCGCGGTGGAACCACCGGCCGCCCCGTGCTCGCGTGAATCCAGCACCGCCTGACGCCGGTCCTGCTGCTCATCGCGGGCATCCTGGGCGGCCTGACGCTCGTCCTGCTGTGCTTCGCGCTGGTCTTGCTGTTCGTCGCGCGCGTTCTGCTCGTTCTCGCGCTGTTCGGGTGTCGGTGCACCGGGCATCCCCGGTGGTGGACCACCAGGACCCCCACCCGGCCCCTGACCCTGCTGCGCGGCCTGGGTGCCCTGCTGCACGGCGCCCTGCGCCGCCTGCATGGCCTGCTGGATCAACTGACCGAAGCCGCCACCCTGGCCACCGCCGAGGCTGCTCGCCGCCTGCTGCGGCATCTGTGCGAGCTGCCCCAGCTGACCGGTGAGCTGGCCGAGCATGTCACCGGACTGACCCACCGACTGGCCGGCGGATTCGTCGCCGACGTTGTAAGCGGCCTGCGCCGCACCGACCTTGCCGGAGAACGTGTTCTCCTTGGCCGCAAGCGAAGTCACGTTGGCGGTCATCATCGCCTCCAGCGTGGGCAGCACGGCTGAAATCGTCATGCTCATCGCATCCGCGCCGGGCGGGATCACCGGCATCGGCGGGAGTTCGACCGTCGCGGCCTCCCAGCTGATGTTCTCGGGTTTCTCGAAACTTGTCACCGCGCCGTCACCAGTCCTCGTCGACATCGTCTTCGGCCAGGTCGTATTCCAGGGCCGCGGGTAACGCCAAGCCGGATGTCGTCCCCCCGCTGGTCCCGCGCTGCCCCATCATCGGCCCCATGCCACCACCCATGCCGCCACCGGCGGCCACCGGCGCCATGCCTCCGACGGCACCGCCACCGGCATTGGCGCCCGGGGCCGGCGCCACCGACACGGGCCCGGTGTTTCCGACCAGGCTCGCCATCAGCGGTGACTGGGCCGACCCGCCGCCACCCCCGGGCAGACCGGCCGCCCGGACCATGCCCGCCCCGGCGCCGGCTCCACTGCCACCGGCCAGCGGGTGGTTCGAAAACGCGGAGAAGGGCGACACCGCGCCGAGACCCGAACCCCCGGCGCCCTGGCCGAACATCGAGGTGAGCTGCTGCAGTGGTTGCCCGACGCTCTGCATCAGCTGCTGCGGAGCCTGGGTGACCTGGCCCATCGCCTGACCGAGCATTTGCGGGATCTGACCGACCAAACCGGCCAGCTGGCCCATCATCTGCATGGCCTGCCCCGGATCCTGGCCCGCCATACCGGCGGCCTGCTGGGGCCCCACCGCCGGCGCGCCCGGGCTGGGTGTGCTGGCCGGCGCACCGATGGCGTTGGCCATGGTGCCGGCGTTGGCGGTGACGGTGGCGGTGTTCTGCGACAGGCCGAGCATGATCCGGCTCTGCACCAGCGCCTGGGTGTTGCTGACCGGCATCGACTGGATCGCCATGCACTCGGCCTGGGTTTCCTGCGCGACGATGTTCGCCATCGTCTTGGTCTGGATGACCGTGGCCTCCATCGTGCGCAGCTTGGCCGCGATGGCCGCCGCCTGCGCGGCATTGGACTCGTGGCTGCCGATGATGGAGCTGGCCTCACCGGCCGCCGCCGCCGAACCCGTGCCCAGCCAGTCACCGGTCATCTTCATCAGCTGGGCCTGCTGCTGCGGCACCACCGTGCCACTGATCTTGGCCGCCAATGCCTCGTACTGTGCCGCCGCCGCGGCCAGCGCGTTCTCGTCGACGTTCGGCCAACCCGGGCCGGTGACCGTCTGCCCCCCGTATGGGCTCACGTCAGGCTGGATCCCCATGGGCTCGAGATTACCGTGCCCCCCACCTGGGTCGGCACACTAATTACCCGAGGATCAGACCCGAGGTCGGCACACCCGTACCCGCTGTGACCAGCACATGTTCGACATTGTCGACCTGGTTGACCGAGGTTCCGCGCAACTGGCGCACGCCCTCGGCGATGCCGTTCATGCCGTGGATATAGGCCTCACCGAGCTGACCGCCGTGCGTGTTGATGGGTAACTTCCCACCGAGTTCGATGGCGCCGCCGGCGATGAAATCCTTGGCCTCGCCCTTGCCGCAGAAGCCGAGTTCCTCCAGCTGGATCAGCGTATAGGGGGTGAAGTGGTCATACAGGATCGCGGTTTGGATATCGGCCGGCGACAGTCCGCTCTGCTCCCAGAGCTGGCGGCCGACCAGGCCCATCTCGGGCAGGCCGAGTTCCTCGCGGTAGTAGGAGTACATGGTGAACTGGTCGGTGCCGGCGCCCTGGGCGGCGGCCTCGATGATCGCCGGCCGATGCCGCAGGTCGCGGGCCCGCTCCGGGGTGGTGACCACGATCGCCACCCCGCCGTCGGTTTCCTGGCAGCAATCCAGCAGCCGTAGCGGTTCGGCGATCCACCGCGAGTTCTGGTGATCCTCGATGGTGATCGGCTTGCCGTAGAAGTGTGCCTTCGGATTGTTGGCGGCATGTTTGCGGTCGGCGACCGAGACGGCGCCGAAATCCGCACTGGTGGCCCCGTATTCGTGCATGTAGCGCTGGGCGATCATCGCCACCGAGGCGGCCGGGGTGCTCAGGCCGTGCGGGTAGGACCAGCTGTACTCGACACCGCGGGAGTCGGCATTGATGGTCAGACCGCTCATCACCTGACCGAAACGGAATTCCGAGCGCTCGTTGAAGGCACGGTAGGCGACGACCACCTCGGCCACGCCCGTCGCGACCGCCAGGGCGGCCTGCTGGACGGTCGCCGCCGCAGCGCCGCCGCCGTACCCGATCTGGCTGAAGAACTTCAGATCCCCGATCCCGGTGGACCGCGCCACCGCGGTCTCCAGGTTGGAATCCATTGTGAAGGTCACCAGGCCGTCGACATCGGCGGGGGTCAGGCCCGCATCGTCGAGCGCGTCGAGCACCGCCTCGGCGGCCAGCCGCAGCTCGCTGCGGCCGGAGTTCTTGGAGAAGTCGGTGGCGCCGATGCCGGCGATCGCTGCTTTTCCGGATAACCCGGCCTTGCCGGAGAGCGTCACTTGTCCCCCAAAGTCAGAGTGGACGTGGCGATGACGTGGTTGCCAAGGCTGTTGGCGCCCACCACCTTCAACGTCACGAGATCGCCGTCGATATCGGTGACCTCACCGGTGAAGGTGATGGTGTCGTAGGCGTACCACGGCACCCCGAGGCGAAGCTTGATCGACTTGACCCTCGCCTTCGGCCCGGCCCAGTCGGTGACGTAGCGCCCCACCAGACCGGTGTCGGTCAGGATGTTGACGAAGATGTCCTTGGAACCCTTGGCCTGCGCCTTGTCCCGGTCGTGGTGCACGTCCTGGTAGTCGCGGGTCGCGATGGCAGTCGACACGATGAACGTGGGATCGCCGTAAATCTGCAGTTCGGGCAGCTTGGTGCCCACACTCACGCTCACGCGGTCACCTCCCATGCGTACAGGCTCCAGGCCGGGCTGACATCACTGTCCGGAAAGTCGAGATACGTTGCGCGTACCGGCAATCCGATCTTCACGTCGCTCGCGTCGATACCGCGCAGCTCACCGAGCATGCGGACACCCTCTTCGAGTTCGACGAGCGCGATCACGAACGGCAGCGTGCGCCCGGGCACCTTCGGCGCATGGTGCACGACATAGCTGAAGACGGTGCCCTTGCCGGAGGCCACGACGTAGTCGGCGGGTGCATCCTTGTCGGCCCAGACCGCGGGCACCGGCGGGTGCTGCAGCGTCCCGTCGGGGCGGCGCTGGATGCGCAACTCATGGGCGTTGATGCCGTCCCAGAAGAACTTGGTGTCGCGCGAGGACGACGGCCGCATCAGCTTGTCCGGGTCGAGATCCTCCGGGATCACCGCCGCGTCGGTTGCGGCTTGATTGGCCGCGGGCAGGAACTTCATGATGCGCCAGTCCATTTCGGCGACCTCTTCATCGCCTACGTGCCAGCGGATCTTCTGGTTGATGAAGTAGCCCTCACCCAGCGCGGTCTGCTTGGGCCCGACGATGCCCTCAATCTCGGCGCTCATCACCACCAACTCACCGGGCTTCAGGTAGCGGTGATAGGTCTGGTCGCAGTTGGTGGCGACCACGCCCACGTACCCGGCGTCATCGAAGATCTTCATGGCCCGGGCCAGTGGATCGTCATCGGAGCGGGTGCGCCCCAGGCCCATCATGGTCCAGACCTGGATCATCGCGGGCGGAGCCACGATGCCGTCGTGCCCGGCAGCCTTGGCGGCCTCCTCGTCGACGTAGATCGGGTTGGTGTCACCGATCGCATCGGTCCAGTGGTGAATCATCGGCTGGTTCACCGGGTCCCGGGCAATGGTGGGCTCGCCACGTCCGGCGGCGACGATCTCGTCGATACCGCTGCGCAGATCGCCCGTCACCGCGGCACCCTCGGCACCTTGAGACCGGACGCGGCGATCATCTCGCGCATCACCTCGTTGACGCCACCGCCGAAGGTGATGACCAGGTTGCGCTTGGTCATCTTGTCCAGCCAGTCCAGTAGCCGGCCGGTCTCCGGGTCGGCGGGGTTGCCGTAGCGGCCCACGACCTCCTCGGCGAGCCTGCCGACCTCCTGGATCCGTTCGGTGGAGAAGACCTTGGTGGCCGCCGCGTCCGCGACGGCGATCGTCTCGCCGGAGGCGGCGACCTGCCAGTTCAACAGTTCGTTGACCCGCCAGATCGACTTGATCTGGCCCAGCAGCCGGCGCGCACCCTCCTGCTCGAGCGGTGTGACACCGTCCGAGCCCGGTTTGGAGGCCCATTCGTAGACCTCGTCGTAGATGCCGGCGATCCGCCCGGCCGGACCCAGGCCGACCCGCTCGTGATTGAGCTGCGTGGTGATCAGCTTCCAACCGCCGTGCTCCTCGCCGACCAGCATGTCGGCGGGCACCCGAACATCGTTGTAGTAGGAGGCGTTGGTGTGGTGGGCGCCGTCGGAGAGGATGATCGGCGTCCAGGAATAACCGGGATCCGAGGTGTCGACGATCAGGATCGAAATGCCTTTGTGCTTGGCGGCTTCCGGGTCGGTGCGACAGGCCAGCCAGATGTAGTCGGCGTCGTGCGCACCGGTGGTCCACATCTTCTGCCCGTTGACGATGTATTCGTCACCATGACGCACCGCGGTGGTGCGCAACGCGGCGAGGTCGGTGCCGGCCTCGGGCTCGGAGTAGCCGATCGCGAAATGCACTTCACCGGCAAGGATTCCGGGCAGGAACTTCTTCTTCTGCGCCTCGGTGCCGTGTACCTGCAGGGTGGGCCCGACGGTCTGCAGGGTCACCATCGGCAGCGGGACGTCGGCCCGGTTCGCCTCGTTGACGAAGATCTGCTGTTCGATGGGCCCGAAGCCTAGACCGCCGTACTCCTTGGGCCAGCCGACGCCCAACTTGCCGTCCGAACCCATCCGCTTGATCACCGCGCGGTAGGCCTCGTTGTGCCGGTCGGACTCCATCGCCGCGGCCTCTTCGGGCGTGATCAGAGTCGAGAAGTACTCGCGCAGTTCGGCTTGCAGTGACCGCTGCTCCGAGGTCAGTTCGATGAACATCTAGCTATTCTCCCGTCGCTTCGCTCGCCGCATTACGCCCCCACCAGATCCAGCCGGTATGACGGACCGCCCAGCAACCGGGTCAGATCCTTGATCGAGGAGAAGTAGCGGTCCATCGGGTAGGTGATGTCCATACCCATGCCGCCGTGCAGGTGATGGCACAACCGCATCGCCGGCGGCGCCTGCGATGTCAGCCAGTATCCGAGCAACGCCAGATCGTCGTCGGTATTCAGCCCTTCGACCAGTCGCCACACCACCGACGTGGACACCAATGAGATGGTGCGCGAGGCGATGTAGATCTCCGAGAGCTGAGCGGCGACGGTCTGGAACGTCGACAGCGGCCGGCCGAACTGCTCGCGGGTGGCCACGTAGTCGGCGGTGAGCCGCAACGCGCCGGCGACCAGTCCGGCGGCGAAGGCGCCGGTGGCGGCCAGTGCCAGCTGGTTGACCCGGGTGATGCTCGCGTCGTCGAGGACGCCGTCGACCTCGGCGTCTTCGAACACCACCACGTACTCGTCGGTGCCGTTGGAGGCAGGTGTCTTCGTCAGCGTCACCCCGGGCGCGGACGGTGCTATCACCGCGACCCCACCGGCGGCGGTGACCACCAGCCACTGCGCCGTTCCGGCATAGGGCACACCGATTTTGGTGCCGGTGAGCTTGCCGTCGGCCAGCGTGACCGCAGGGCGGTCGGGCAGCGACGTGCCCGGCTCGTTGAGCGCTGCCGACAGCACCGCGCCGGTGGCGACACCGGACAGATAGCGGTCTTGCTGCGCCTCGGAGGCGAGATCCAGCAACGGCACCAGTCCGAAACCGAGGGTGGCCAGCGCCGGCCCGACGGTGCCGTGCCGGCCGATCTCGGTCAGCGCGGTCGCGATCTCGGCCAGTCCGAGCCCGTCACCACCGAGGCGCTCCGGCACCGCGAGTGCGGCGACTCCACCGGCCACCAGTGCATCCCAGCTGTTGTCCCGTTCCAGCACGGAGGTCACCACATCGGCGACGGCCTGCTGCTCCGGGTTCGGCGAGAAGTCCACCCGTTCTGCTCCTTAGGATCTAGTTCGCCGAAGCGCCGGTGTAGTCGACCTGCCAATGCTTGATGCCGTTGAGCCAGCCGGACTTCAGCCGCTCGGGTTCGCCGATCGGCTTGATATCGGGCATCACGTCGGCGATCGCGTTGAAGATCAGGTTGATCGTCATCCGTGCCAGGTTGGCACCGATACAGTAATGGGCGCCGGTGCCGCCGAATCCGACGTGCGGGTTCGGGTCGCGCAGGATGTTGAACGCGTGCGGATTGTCGAACGCCTCGTCGTCGAAGTTCGCCGAGCGGTAGGACATCACCACCCGGTCCCCCTTCTTGATCTGCACACCGTTGAGCTCAGTGTCTTCCAGCGCCGTGCGCTGGAAGGCCGAAACCGGTGTGGCCCAACGGATGATCTCGTCGGCGGCGGTACCCGGACGTTCCTTCTTGTACAGCTCCCACTGCTCGGGATTCTGGGCGAAGGCGATCATGCCGTGCGTGATCGAGTTGCGGGTGGTTTCGTTGCCCGCCACCGCGAGCATCACCACGAAGAAGCCGAACTCGTCATCGGAGAGCTTCTCACCGTCGATGTCGGCCTCGATGAGCTTGGTGACGATGTCCTCGGTCGGGTTCTTGGCCCGCTCCTCGGCCATCTTCATGGCGTAGGTGATCAGTTCGAACGAGGACATCGCCGGATCCACGTCGGCGTACTCCGGATCCTCGCCGGCGGTCATCTCATTGGACCACCGGAAGAGCTTGTCGCGATCGTCCTGTGGCACGCCGAGCAGTTCGGCGATGGCCTGCAGCGGCAGCTCGCACGAGACCTGCTCGACGAAGTCACCGGTGCCGTCCGCGGCGGCGGTCTCGGCGATCTTGCGGGCCCGGGCGCGCAGTTCGTCTTCCAGACGCCCGACCGCGCGCGGGGTGAAGCCCCGCGAGATGATCTTGCGCAGCCGGGTGTGCTGCGGGGCGTCCATGTTGAGCAGCACAGCCTTCTGCAGGTCGATCGCATCGCGCGTCATCTCCTGCGGCCAGACCGGGATGGCACCGTCCGGGGAGCTGCCGAAGACGTCGTTGCGCTTGGACACCTCCTTGACATCGGCATGCTTGGTGACGATCCAGTACCCCTTGTCACCGAATCCGCCGGTTCCACCGGGTACGTCCACCCAGTGCACCGGTTCGGCGTTGCGGATCGCGGCCAGCTCTTCGACGGGCAGCCGTTCGAGGTTCAGGCTCGCGTCGAGCGGATCGAAGCCTTCGGGCAGGTTCAGGCTGGGCATGCGAACTCTCCTTGCACGTGTCGGGGCACAGGTTGGGCGACATCAACAATTCCTTCTAGTGCCACTTGTGAACCATTGAAACATGCCTCCACCGCAGATAAAAGGCGTGGGCGCATCGCCGCTTGTCAGAGTAATGAAACGTGTTCTAGCCTGACGTCATGGGTAATCCTGTCATCGTCGAAGCCACCCGTAGCCCCATCGGCAAGCGGAACGGATGGCTGTCCGGGCTGCACGCCACCGAGCTTCTGGGAGCCGTGCAGAAGGCCGTCGTCGAGAAAGCCGGTATCGATCCCGGTGAGGTCGAACAGCTCATCGGCGGCTGCGTCACCCAGTACGGCGAGCAGTCCAACAACATCACCCGGGTGGGCTGGCTGACCGCGGGCCTGCCCGAGCATGTCGGTGCCACCACCGTCGATTGCCAGTGCGGCAGCGCGCAGCAGGCCAACCACCTGATCGCCGGCCTGATCGCCACCGGGGCCATCGATATCGGCATCGCCTGCGGTATCGAGGCGATGAGCCGGGTGGGGCTGGGCGCCAACGCCGGACCGGACCGCAGCATCATCCGCGCCTCGTCGTGGGACATCGACATGCCCAACCAGTTCGACGCCGCCGAGCGGATCGCCAAGCGCCGTGGGATCACTCGCGCCGATCTCGATGCGCTCGGTGTGGCCTCGCAGGCCAAGGCCAAGCGGGCCTGGGCCGAGGGGCGCTTCGATCGCGAGATCTCCCCCATCTCGGCGCCGGTGCTCGACGAGAACAAGCGCCCGACCGATGAGTGGGCTCTCGTCACCCGGGACCAGGGCCTGCGGGATACCACCGCCGAGTCCCTTGCCTCGTTGAAGCCGGTGATCGAGGGCGGCTTGCACACCGCGGGCACCTCCTCGCAGATCTCCGACGGCGCGGCGGCGGTGCTGTGGATGGACGAAGACGTCGCCAAGGCTCACGGCCTGAAGCCGCGGGCGCGGATCGTCGCGCAGGCCAATGTGGGCGCCGAGACGTACTACCACCTCGACGGACCGGTCCAGTCGACGGCGAAGGTGCTGGAGAAGGCCGGGATGAAGATGGGTGATATCGACCTGGTCGAGATCAACGAGGCGTTCGCCTCGGTCGTGCTGTCCTGGGCACAGGTGCATGGCGCCGATATGGACAAGGTGAACGTCAACGGTGGCGCCATCGCGCTCGGCCATCCCGTGGGTTCCACGGGCGCCCGGCTGATCACCACCGCCCTGCACGAACTGGAGCGCACCGGGCAGAGCACCGCGCTGATCACCATGTGCGCCGGTGGCGCGTTATCCACCGGCACCATCATCGAGCGGATCTGAGATGCCGGGCACCCGTACCAGCGTGGTGAAATCCACCGGCACCATCATCGAGCGGATCTGAGATGCCGGGCACCCGTACCAGCGTGGTGAAATCCACCGGCACCATCATCGAGCGGATCTGAGATGCCGGGCACCCGTACCAGCGTGGTGAAATCCACCGGCACCATCATCGAGCGGATCTGATGACCGCTTCCGACAGCGACCGGATCGCGGCCGCGCAGGCCTATATCGACGCGCTGTCCAGCCATCGGGCCGACGATGTGCCGTTCCACCCGGACTGCATCCGGATCGAGATGGGGCTCAAGACAGGGCGTTCCGGGGAGCATCTGCGACGCAGCCTGAACAACGGCCCGCAGTTCAAGGTCATCGAGAAGACGACGCCGCCGCGGTTCACCGTCGACGGTGACCAGATCCGGGCACAGTTCGACGTGTTGACCAAGCCCCGGCTGTTCGGCCGTCGGGTCTGCTCACATGTCGACGAGACGTTCCTGATTCCCGCCGACGATCCCCGAATCCACCACATCCGCGCGTCGTTGACGCCGTTCATCAGCCGATAAGGTCACCTCATGGCCGACACCCCCCGACCGCTCAACGCCAAGCAGGTGGAGCGACTCAACGCGCCCTCCACCGGGACCGCCATCAAGTGGATGTCGCGAGCACAGACCTGGATCTTCAAGAAGTCGGGCGGCAAGCTCGGCAACAAGTTCCTCAGGGGTGCCGAGGTCGGCATCCTGACCACCGTCGGACGCAAATCCGGTGAGCCCCGTGACAGTCCGCTGCTGTTCCTTCAGGAGGGCCGGCGCATCGTGCTGGTCGCCTCCCAGGGCGGCCGGGCGACCAACCCGATGTGGTACCTGAACATCAAGGCGAATCCGTCGATCTCGTTCCAGACCAAGAAGGACAAGCTGGATCTGGTGGCACGGGAAGCCACCGATGCCGAGCGTGACGAGTACTGGCCCAAGCTGGACGCGATGTATCCGGACTTCGCGAACTACCGCTCCTACACCGATCGCAAGATCCCGATCCTCATCTGCGATCCCGCCTAGCTCGCTACTGTGATCCGATGGTCTCGGGGTCACACCGCCGGTCGCTGAACGTCCTGTTCGCAGCGCTGCTCGCCGCGGTGGTGTTGGTGGCCACGGCGCTGCCCGCGGCGGCGATGACGGTGACCTTCGTCCGACACGGCGAGTCCGCCTCCAACGCATCCCACACCATCGACAACTCCATACCCGGTGCGCATCTGACCCCGCTGGGCCAGGCGCAGTCCGCGGCGGTCGCGGCCGCGCTGGCGGCCAACGGGGCCGACTATGACGCCATCTACACGTCGAACATGGTGCGCACCATCGAAACTGCAGCACCGTTCGCGACCGCCACCGGACTCACCCCCACCGCACTACCCGGATTCCGTGAGATCAACGCGGGTTGGTTCGAGGGCTGGTCTGATGCCGGACCGGGCGGGATCGGCTACGTGCTGGCCCCCGCGCTGTGGACGCTCGGGGCGCGCTCGGTGCGTGTCCCCGGTGGCGGCGACGGCAACGCGTTCGACGGGCGGGTGGACGCGGCCCTGCGACTCGTCGAGGACTCCGGCGCGCAGAACCCCGTGGTGTTCTCCCACGCCGCCACCATCATGTTCTGGGCGATGATGAACGTCGACAACCCCGACCTGGGGCTGATGTTGCGGCATCGCCTCGACAACACCGAGACCGTGGTGGTGCAGGGCAGCGCCGAGGAGGGCTGGACCCTGACGAACTGGGCGGGGCTACCCGTCGGTCCCACCTCACTGGGCACCAAATTGTTCGTCGCTGCGCGGGACCTGGTCGTCGCCCCGCAGACCGCGGCCTACCGGGTGGCGCAGGCGTTCGGCAGCGGCGATATCCGCGCGATAGCGACCGCCATCCGCGACGGTGTCGGTGCCGTCGTGCGGGCCCCCGTCCGGTTCGCCGTGACGGTGGTCCGCGATGTCGTCGACGAGGTCGACAAGGTGATCCGGCCGAGCGCACCGGAGACCACGACGACCAGCGATACCGGAGTCACCGCCCTACCGTCCCGGATCGCGGGGCCCGCGGAGGTTTCGGAGCCGGAGCCGGCGGACGAAGCACCGGTCAAGACACTGCGGACCACCCGTACGGTGAAGAAGCCCGGCCGTCCCGCCACGGCGCCGCGGGTAAGGGACACAACCGAAGTCAAGCGGGCCGGGCGGCCCGCCGACGGTGCCGCCAACGCCGCGTAGCCGACCTGGCGGACCCGCAAAATCACTGCATCCGGGGGTCTCGGCGCCGTGGAACACTGATCTGCATGGGTGTGCTCGACGCGTTCATGTCCACCTGGTCGAATGCCCGCGCGACGTTCGGTGCGGGGGCACCCCAGGACGGATCCGACTTCGACGGGAGTTCTACCCTGCGCCGGCTTGCCGAACAGGTCGGCGCGGCGGCCCCCGCGGGTCGCTGGACGGGGCCCTCGGCGGACGCGTACGCGGCGGTCAACGCCGAGCAGGGCCGTGTCCTGACGGCGATGGCCGACCTCGACCGGCGGTTGCGCGAGCAGGTCGACGAGTCCGCACGCCTGGTCAGGGGTGGCCGGGAGAGCTTGGACGCCACCCGGCGCTGGGTGGTCGATGCCGCCGCGAGCGTGCCGCCGACGGCCGCCGGTCAACGCATGCTCGTGCCCGTGGTGGCTCGGGGTCTCACCGAGGTGATCGACACGGTGAGCCGGTCCAACAGCGACCTCAATGCCGTCGGCGCCCGCATAGCCGCACTCGGCGAGGAGTATCGGGCGTTGGGTGTCCAGAGGTTCGGGGGCGGTGACAAGCCGGGGCTTCCCGCACCGCAGAACAGTTACGAGACGGCGCTCCGTGCGGCGGGACTTCTTCACGAGACGCCCAGCGGTTACTACCGGGAATGGCTGGAAAACGCCGAGCGTCAGGGGGTTCCGCCGGAGACGATCGTCGACGTCGCGCGTCGTCACGGCATCTCCCCGGCCGGCTTCGCGGTGCTGGAAGGCATGTCACGGGTCAAGGACCCCGACGGGAAATCGTTCTTCCAACTGCCGAAGGGCACCTCCGGCGAGGATGCCCGCAACGCGGTGCTGATGACCTACATCCTCAACGCCGGCACCGGCTACGGGGACAACCCGACGACGGACTTTCCTGCCGAGCCCTACAACGCCGATGAGGTGCAGCGGATCATCGACCGGCAGAACGCGAACTCCTGGAGCTACACCGAGGACGTGCCGTTCATCCTCGGCGCCGACGGGGCGCTGATGACCACACCCAACGGCATGCTGATGGGGATAGGCGGCAACTGGGTGCAGGACCAGTTCAGCTGGAAGGGCGGAACCGCCTGGGGCGACATCTTCATGGAGAACATCGGCCACGGACACAATCCGGGCGAACAGTTGCGCGCCACCGTCGAGTCCGGGGTGTCGCGCGGCATCGGAGCGGACGGCAACCCGACCGCGGGCCGACTGGACCTGGATCGCCTGCTGCACCACGAGGAGATGCACTCGCGCCAATGGGCCGACAAGGGTTACCTCGGCATGCTGTGGGCGGCCGTCACCGACTCCGACGGCATCGAACGGGAGGCCGGGTGGGGCGACGGGGGCTACACGTGATCGCGCGCGTGCTGGCCGGCGCTCTGGCGGCGACCGCGGTCTCGGGCTGTCAACTGGTGGGGCCCGATCCCGAGGCGACATCATTGCCGGCGGTATTCGGCGCGCGGATGACCGACGGCAAGTTGGCGCTGTCGACCGGCACACCGTGTGACGAGGTGTCCCGGGTGGTCGTGCTGTTCACTCCGGATGCCGGCCGGCTGACCCTGGCGCCGGTCCGCGGCACCGCTCGGTTCGACCAGTTGACGGTGGGCGGGCCGTACGACGGGCTGCAGGTCACCGAGCCGTTACCTGCCGGGTTCGATTGGCGCACAGCCGAAGAGGTGACCCTCATCGTGACCGCACCAGAAGGTTCGGGGTCGACGCCCACGCGGATCAGCGAGATCGTCGAGGGTTCCCCCCGGCACGACCCGGACACGTTCTATTTTGCGGGGATCGGCTGGCTCGATGCACAACAGGTTGCCGAGCGGAACCGCCGGTCCTTGCTGACCATCTGCACCACCGACCCGGCCAAGCAGTGAATCCGGCGATTCTGCGGGCGATCGCCGGACTGCTGTTCACGGTCGCGCTGCCGCGGCGAGATCAGGCGCCGAACACCGGTAGCGGGGTGCGCGACTTGGCCAGCAGATCGGTGACCACCGGGCCGAGTTCGGCCGGATCCCATTTGGCACCCTTGTCGATCTCGCCGCCGCGGGCCCAGCCCTCGGCGACCCGGATGATGCCGCCCTCGACCTCGAAGACCCGGCCGGTGACATCCCGGGACTCGACGCTGCCCAGCCACACGACCAGCGGGGAGATGTTCTCCGGGGCCATGGCGTCGAACGCCGAGTCCTGAGTCGCCATCATGTCGGCGAACACGGTCTCGGTCATCCGGGTACGGGCCGACGGCGCAATGGCGTTCACGGTGACACCGATGCGACCCATCTCGGCCGCGGCAACCAGGGTCAGCGCGGCGATACCGGCCTTGGACGCACTGTAGGTCGCCTGCCCGACGCTGCCCTGCAGCCCGGCACCGGAGCTGGTGTTGATGATGCGGGCATCCACCGTCTCGCCGGCCTTGGATTTCGCCCGCCAGTAGGCCCCGGCATGTTTCATGGTGGCGAAATGCCCCTTGAGGTGCACGGCGGTGACGGCGTCGAACTCGTCCTCGGTGGCGTTGACGAACATCCGGTCCCGGACGATGCCGGCATTGTTGACCAGGACATCCAGCGTGCCGAAGTTGTCGACCGCCGTCTGGATGAGCCCCTCGGCCTGTGCCCAGTCCGCGACATTGGCACCACTGGTCACGGCTTCGCCTCCGGCGGCGGTGATTTCGTCGACCACGCTCTGCGCGGCGCTGCCACCACCGGCCGGCGAACCGTCCAGTCCGACACCGATGTCGTTGACCACCACCCGCGCACCCTCGGCGGCGAAGGCGAGCGCGTGCTCGCGTCCGATACCGCCGCCGGCGCCGGTCACGATGACCACCCGGCCGTCGAGCAAGCCCATTGTCGTTTCTCCTTTTACTTGATGTCCGCGGTTGTGGTCGACAGGTAGTGCGGCGGCTCGCCGCCGCCGTGTACCTGCAACGACGCACCGCTGATGTAGGACGCGGCTTCGGATGCCAGGAACGCTGTCGCCCAACCGATATCGGCCGGCTTGGCCAAGCGCCCCAGCGGGACGTTCCTGGAGATGGCCGCAATCGATTCGGCATCGCCGTAGAACAGTTCGGACTGCTCGGTCTCGACCATGCCGACGACCACCGAGTTGACCCGCACCTTGGGTGCCCACTCCACCGCGAGTGTCGAGGTGAGGTTGTCGATACCGGCCTTCGCGGCGCCGTAGGCGGCGGTGCCCGGGGTGGGCCGGTGCCCGCTGACGCTGGAGATGTTGATGATGCAGCCGCCGGAGTCCTGGTTCTGCATGACGGCGTTGGCATGGGTGGAGACCGACAGGGCACCGATCAGATTGAGTTCGATGATCTTGGTGCTGAACTTGACTGAGGCGTCTGCGGCCAGCACATAGGGCGATCCACCGGCGTTGTTGACCACCACATCCAACCGGCCATGGTTGGTCACGATCGTGTCGATGAGAGCCCGCACGGAATCGTCGTCGCGGATGTCGCAGGGATGGAACTCGTAGGGCGAACCCTCGGCCGGCCGTCGCGCACAGGTGATGACGGTGGCGCCCTGACCGGCGAAGACCTCGCTGATGCCGGCGCCGACGCCACGCACTCCGCCGGTCACCAGGACCACCCGACCATCCAGGTGCAGATTGATTCCAGCCGCGTCAGTCACTGTGCTAGCGTACCAAGCAAGTGCTTGCTTAGGTAGCGACCCCTCCAGGAAGTGATCGATGACCATCACCACCGCGACAGTCGAACCGGGCATCGTCTCGGTCACCGTCAACTACCCGCCGGTCAACGCCATCCCGTCGCGCGGATGGTTCGAACTCGGCGATGCCATCACCGCCGCCGGCCGCGACCGCAGCACCCACGTGGTGATCCTGCGGGCCGAAGGCCGCGGCTTCAACGCCGGCGTGGACATCAAAGAGATGCAGAACACCGAGGGTTTCACCGCGCTCATCGACGCCAACCGCGGCTGCTACCACGCCTTCAAGGCGGTGTACGAGTGCGAGGTGCCCGTGGTCGCGGCCGTCAACGGCTTCTGCGTCGGCGGCGGTATCGGCCTGGTCGGCAACGCCGACGTCATCGTCGCCTCCGATGACGCCAAGTTCGGCCTGCCCGAGGTGGAACGCGGCGCCTTGGGCGCGGCCACTCACCTCTCGCGCCTGGTGCCCCAGCACCTGATGCGCCGACTGTTCTTCACCGCGGCCACCGTGGACGCGAACACCCTGCACCATTTCGGCTCGGTGCACGAGGTGGTGCCGCGCGCCGATCTGGACGAGTCCGCGCTGCGGGTGGCCCGCGATATCGCCAGCAAGGACACCCGGGTGATCCGGGCGGCCAAGGAGGCACTGAACTTCATCGACGTGCAGCCGGTCACCGCGCGCTACCGCATGGAGCAGGGCTTCACCTTCGAGCTGAACCTCGCAGGCGTGTCCGATGAGCACCGCGACGCGTTCGCCGGGACCGACAAGGGAACCAAATGACAGACAAGAGAACAACGCTGGAGCAGGCCGTCGCCTCGATCGAGAGCGGCATGACCATCGGCATCGGCGGCTGGGGTTCGCGACGCAAGCCGATGGCCTTCGTCCGCGCGTTGCTGCGCACCGATGTGACTGATCTGACCGTGGTGACCTACGGCGGCCCGGACCTGGGCCTGTTGTGCTCGGCAGGAAAGGTCAAGCGGGTGTACTACGGCTTCGTCTCGCTGGACTCGCCGCCGTTCTACGATCCGTGGTTTGCCAAGGCCCGCACCACCGGCGCCATCGAGGCCCGCGAAATGGACGAAGGCATGCTGCGCTGCGGTCTGCAGGCCGCCGCCCAACGGCTGCCGTTCCTGCCGATCCGGGCCGGGCTGGGCAGCGATGTGCGCGCCTTTTGGGGCGACGAGCTCAAGACCGTGAAATCGCCTTATGACGACCAGGAACTCATCGCGATGCCGGCGCTGAATCTCGATGCGGCGTTCGTCCACATGAACCTCGGCGACGAGCGCGGCAACGCCGCCTACACGGGTATCGACCCGTACTTCGATGACCTGTTCCTGATGTCCGCCGAGCAGCGCTTCTTGTCGGTCGAGAAGGTGGTATCCACCGAGGAACTGGTGAGTTCGGTTGTGCCGCAGCAGCTGCTGATCAACCGGATGATGGTCGACAGCGTCGTGGAAGCTCCCAACGGCGCGCACTTCACCACCAACGAACCCGATTATCGCCGTGACGAGAAATTCCAGCGCCACTACGCCGAGGCCGCCGGCTCGGACGAGACGTGGGCCGAGTTCGTCAAGACCTATCTGTCCGGCGGCGAGGCGGACTATCAGGCGGCCGTGCGTAAGTTCGCAGAGGAAGGTGCCCAGTGATGTCCGTGACCCGTGCCGAGGTGACCGCGGTCGCGTGCGCCGAATTGTTCCGCGACGCAGGCGAGATCATGGTCTCCCCGATGACCACCATCGTGCAGATCGGTGCCCGGCTGGCCCGGCTGACCTTCTCCCCCGACATCGTGCTGACCGACGGCGAGGCCCGCATCATCGCCGATACCCCGGCCATCGGCGCGAAGGCCGCGATCGAGGGCTGGATGCCGTTCGGCCGGGTCTTCGAGACGCTGGCCTGGGGTAGGCGCCATGTCGTGATGGGCGCCAACCAGATCGACCGGTACGGCAATCAGAACCTGTCGGCGTTCGGACCGATCCAGCACCCCACCCGACAGATGTTCGGGGTCCGCGGCGCGCCCGGCAACACCATCAACCACCCCACCAGCTACTTCGTCGGCAACCACTCCACGCGGGTGTTCACCGACAAGGTGGACATCGTCTCCGGGATCGGTTGGGACAAAATCGATCCCGCCAATCCAGCCTTCCGGTTCGCCAACGTCTACCGGGTGGTGAGCAATCTCGGGGTCTTCGATTTCAACGGCCCCGACCATCAGATGCGGGCGGTGTCGCTGCACCCGGGTGTGGAACCCGATCAGGTGGCCGAGAACACCTCCTTCGAGGTGCACGGGCTGGATTCCGCGGAGACCACCCGAGTGCCCGACGCCGAGGAGCAGCGCTTGCTGCGCGAGGTGATCGATCCGACAGGATTGAGGGACCGTGAAGTGAAAGTAGTCAAGGTTTAGGCCATGGGCAAGCTCACCACACCGCTGACCGAGCTGGTCGGCATCGAGCACCCCGTCGTGCAGACCGGGATGGGCTGGGTGGCCGGCGCCCGGCTGGTCGCGGCGACCTCCAACGCCGGCGGGCTGGGCATCCTGGCCTCGGCGACCATGACGCTGGCCGAGCTGGCGACCGCGGTGACCAAGGTCAAGGCCGCGACCGACAAACCGTTCGGCATCAACATCCGGGCCGACGCCGGCGACGCGAACGACCGCGTCGACCTCCTGATCCGCGAAGGAGTCAAAGTCGCCTCCTTCGCCCTTGCTCCCAAACCGGATCTGATCGCCAGGCTGAAAGAGGCCGGAGTGGTGGTCATCCCGTCGGTGGGGCTGGCCAAGCACGCCAAGAAGGTCGCCGGTTGGGGCGCGGACGCGGTGATCGTGCAGGGCGGCGAGGGCGGCGGCCACACCGGCCCGATCGCCACCACCTTGCTGCTGCCGTCGGTCCTCGACGCCGTCGCCGACACCGGCATGCCGGTGATCGCGGCGGGCGGTTTCTTCGACGGCCGTGGCCTGGCCGCCGCACTGTCCTACGGCGCCGCGGGGGTCGCGATGGGCACCCGGTTCCTGCTCACATCCGATTCGACGGTCCCGGATGCGGTCAAACAGCGCTACCTGCAGGCCGCACTGGACGGCACCGTGGTCTCCACCCGTGTCGACGGCATGCCCCACCGGGTGTTGCGCACCGGCCTGGTGGAGAAGCTGGAGAGCGGTTCCCCGGTGCGCGGTTTCGCCGCCGCGGTGGGCAATGCGCAGAAGTTCAAGAAGCTCTCCGGGATGACCTGGAAGTCGATGATCACCGACGGACTGGCCATGCGGCACGGCAAGGACCTGACCTGGTCGCAGGTCGTGATGGCGGCCAACACCCCGATGTTGCTCAAGGCGGGCCTGGTCGAGGGCAACACCGATGCCGGCGTGCTGGCCTCCGGACAGGTCGCCGGCATCCTGGACGACCTACCCTCGTGCGCCGAACTGGTGCCGAGGATCGTCGACGAGGCCGTCGCACAGCTGACTGAAGCATCGTCCTTCATTCGACCATGATGAAGTACATAGCTTCATTTTCGATGAATGAAGCTATACTCTTCACATGGAACGGGCGACCCTCATCGGTGACGTGGTCGGTTCGCGGCGCTCGGTCGATCGCCGGGCACTGCACCGCGAACTGAGCGCGGCACTGCGGGCCGTCGCCGGCGGAGCGGACGACCCACCCTCGATCACCGTCGGCGACGAGTTCCAAGGCAGCTATCCACGCGTCGGCGACGCGCTAGCGGCGGCGTGGACGCTACGGCTGGCGCTCGCCCCGGATATCGACGTCCGCTTCGGCATCGGCTGGGGGACGGTGAACGTCCTCGACGCGCACACCGGTGTCCAGGACGGGCCCGGCTGGTGGGCCGCACGGGCGGCCATCGAGTGGACCGCCGAGGCACAACGCCAGCCCGGCCTCGCCCTGGTGCGCATCACCTACCGCAACGATGCCGACACCGGGCCGCCCGTCGAGGCCGTCAACGCGGCACTGATGTGTCGGGACCACATGTTTGGATCCCTGGATGAACGCTCCATCCGCATCCTGCGGGGCCTGATGGCGGGCCGGACCAAAAAGCAGCTCGCCGCCGACGAACAGATCAGCCCCTCGGCGGTCTCGCAGCGCGCCGGACGGGACGGCTTGGACCTCATGGCCGTGGTCTCGCAATCGCTTTCGCAGATCACATGAGCCTGCTTGCACTCTGTCTGGTCGCCATCGGCCTCGGCGATATGGTGCGCCGTCCGGCCGGCAGCAGGTGGCAGCCACCGGTGTTGTGCGTCGGTGTCCTCATCACCGGGGCCATGCTCGCGGGGATGTGGCAGACCGCCGACCTGGCGCTGTTGGCCCTCGCCTCGACCGTCGGCGCGGCGTGGCTTGTCGAATCCGAACGGGCCGACCGGACCGGCGCCCGGCAGGCCCGTCCACTGCTGATTCTCGGGGCGGGGGTCGCTACGTTGATCCTGTTGTCCGGGTTGGGATCCGATGCCGACGGGCTGATCGGCCGATGGCTGGTCTGGGTCGGTGCGTCGGTACCGGCCGACCGTGCCCTGATGGCGCTGGGCGTCCTGCTGGTGCAGGTGTCGACCGCCAACCAGGTGGTGCGGCTGATCCTGGCCTCGGTCGGCGCGGTCAAACCCGCGGGCCAACCACAGCCGTCGGATCAGCTCAAAGGCGGCAGGCTGCTCGGCTCGATGGAGCGGCTGCTGATCGTCGGACTGGGCCTGGCGGGACAGCTGACGCTGGCCACGGCCGTAGTGGCCGCCAAGAGCATCATCCGGTTCCCGGAGATCAGCGCCAAACGCGACTCCGAGGCCGGACGGGTCGGTATCGACGATGTCACCGAGTACTTTCTCGTCGGGAGCTTCGCCAGCTGGATCCACGCGTTCGCCGGCCTGGCGCTAGTGGCCACCACCGCCTGACGAGAAGGGGCCTGGCGAGAAGACGAGCAACCCCGCGAAAACGGCTCAGCGCCAGCCCCACATTCCTACACTCGCCAGATATGAAGACCAACGCGGCGATTCTGTGGGAGTACGGCGGCGACTGGACCGTGGAGGAGATCGATCTCGATCCGCCCGGTGACGGCGAGGTGCTGGTCTCCTGGGAGGCCACCGGGCTGTGCCACTCCGACGAGCACATCCGTACCGGCGATCTGGCCGCCCCACTGCCCCTGATCGGCGGCCACGAGGGCGCCGGGATCGTGCGCGAGGTCGGGCCCGGCGTGGTGGGGCTCGCCCCCGGCGATCACGTGGTGGCCTCGTTCCTGCCGGCCTGCGGCCGGTGCCGGTTCTGTTCCACCGGCCACCAGAACCTGTGCGATCTCGGCGCACTCATCATGGCGGGAACCCAGGTCGACGGCACCTACCGGCGCCGGGCGCGCGGCCAGAACATCGGCGCGATGGCTTTCGTGGGGACGTTTTCCCAGTATGGCTCCGTGCCCGAGGCGTCCATCGTCAAGATCGACGACGACATTCCGCTGTCGCGGGCCTGTCTGCTGGGCTGCGGCGTCACCACCGGCTGGGGCTCGGCGGTCAACACCGCCGATGTCTCCCCCGGCGACACCGTGGTCATCATCGGCCTCGGTGGTATCGGCAGTGGCGCAGTGCAGGGCGCCCGGCTGGCGGGCGCCGAGAAGATCATCGTCGTCGAACCGGTGGAAGCCAAGCGGGACTTGGCTTTCCGGTTCGGCGCCACCCACTTCGTCACCTCCATGGAAGAGGCCACCGCACTGGTTGCCGATCTCACCAAGGGGGTGATGGCCGACTCGGCGATCCTGACCGTCGGCCTGCTGGAGGGCGCGATGCTGGAGGAGGCCGCCAACATCATCCGCAAGGGCGGCGCCGTGGTGATGACGGCACTGTCCTCGATGACCGACAACTCCCCGACCCTGGGCATGATGATGTTCACGCTGTTCCAGAAGCGGCTGCTGGGCAGCCTGTACGGCGAGGCGAACCCGCGCGCCGATATCCCGCGGCTGCTGTCGCTGTACCGGGAGGGCAAGCTGCTGCTCGACGAGACCGTCACCCACGAGTACAAACTCGCCGAGGTCAACGAGGGTTACCAGGACATGCGCGACGGCCGCAACATCCGCGGAGTGATCCTGCACGATCACTGAGCCGTACGGTGGCCGGTATCGACCACGAGATACCGCAGCTTCGGTTAAACCTTGCGGCGCTGGAGCACAACATCGCACTGATGTCGCGGTGGTGTCTGACGCAGGGCTGGTTGCTGTGCCCGCATATCAAGACCACGATGACGCGTCCCATCGTCGAGCGCCAGATCGCTGCCGGGGCATGGGGTGTCACCGTGGCCACCGTGACCCAGGCGGCCGTGGCGCTGCGCTGGGGGTTGCGCCGCATCCTGATCGCCAACGAGGTCGTCACCGAGCATGACCTGGCCCGGCTACGTGGCTGGCTCGACACGGTGCCCGACCTCGAGCTCTACGTGTTCGTGGACTCCGGTGCCGGCGTCGACCGTGCGCGCCGGGCGATGTCCGGGACCGGCAATCGGCTCGGCGTCATCGTGGACGTCGGCACCGGTGGCGCCCGCACGGGTGTGCGGGACATCCACACCGCCCGGGAGGTCGCGGCCGGCTGCCGGCATGCCGACGGTCTGCGCCTGGCCGGGGTCGGCGGATACGAAGGGGTGCAGCGCAACGAACGCGACGGGGTGACCCTCGGGGCCGTCGATGCGCACATCGATCGTGCCGTCGCGGTCCTCGATGAACTGGTCGGCGAGATCGAGCTGCCGCTGTTCACCATGGGCGGATCGGCCTTTCCCGACCGTGTCGTCGCCGTGCTGGGGCGGCTGGCACCCCACGTGCGGCCGGTGCTGCGGTCGGGCTGTTATGTCACGCACGATCACGGCACCTATGCGCGGGTGTCGCCGATCGCCGGTCTGCGCGCGGCGCTCACGGTTCGTGCGGCGGTCCTGTCCACACCCGAACCGGGCCTCGCCGTCCTGGGTGCCGGTAAACGCGAACTCGCCTACGACGCCGGGCTTCCCGTCGTGCTCGGCGCCCGGGCGCGCGCCGCGACGATCTTCGACCACCACCTCGTGCTGACCGGTGCCGACGGGATCCAGGTCGGCGATCTCGTCGACCTGGGCATCTCGCATCCCTGCTCGGTCTTCGATCGATGGCGCCAGATCGCCGTCACCGACCGCGACCGGATCATCGATGTCTGGCGACCGGAATTCGATTGACCGGTCGGCGGCAACATGGCCGAAACGCCCACGACACCGGAATTCAGCACGGCTGCCGGATTCTGGTCCGCATGTCGGCACCCACCAAGAGCCAGCGCAAGCGCGTGCACCCCGTAGACGAGGTGCTTCCCCTCCCGAAGCTGGCCACTTACGGCTTCCAGCATGTCGTCGCGTTCTACGCCGGCGCGGTGCTGGTGCCGATCCTGATCGCGAACGCCCTCGGGCTGACCGGCGAAGAGCTCGTCATGCTCATCACCGCCGACCTGTTCACCTGTGGCATCGCCTCGATCATCCAGGCCGTCGGGTTCAAGAACGTCGGTGTGCGGCTGCCGCTGCTGCAGGGCGTGACATTCGCCGGGGTGGCCCCGATCATCGCGATCGGGCTGGCCCACGGCGGCGGGACCGAGAGCCTGCTCTACGTGTACGGCGCGGTGATCGTCGCGGGTGTCTTCACCTTCCTCATCGCACCCGCGTTCGTCCGGCTGCTCAAGTTCTTCCCGCCGGTGGTGACCGGGACGCTCATCACCATCATCGGGCTGTGCCTGGTACCGATCGGCGCGCTCGATGCGGTGACCAACCCGGCCACCCACGAGCCCGATCCCACCAACCTGCGCTGGGTGCTCTACGCGCTGGGCACCATCGCGGTGATCGTCGCGATCCAGCGGTTCTTCCGGGGCTTCATGTCCACCATTGCCGTGCTGCTGGGTCTGGTCGCGGGCTGCGCGGTGGCATATGCGCTGGGTGACATGAACTTCGATCGCGTGGGCCAGGCCGCAATGTTCGGCTTCACGCCGCCGTTCGCCTTCGGTATGCCCAAGTTCGACATCGTCGCCATCATCACCATGGTGATCGTGATGATGATCATCGCGGTGGAGTCCACCGGCAGCACCATCGCGACCGGTGAGATCGTCGGCAAGCGGGTCCGCCCGTCCGATATCGGCAACGTACTGCGCGCCGACGGGGTGGCCACCACCATCGGCGGCATCTTCAACTCGTTCCCCTACACCGCGTTCTCCGAGAACGTCGGCCTGGTGCGGCTGACCGGGATCAAGAGCCGATGGGTGGTCGCGGCGGCGGGTGCGATCATGATCCTGCTCGGCTTCCTGCCCAAGGTGGCCGCCGTGGTCGCGTCCATCCCGAACCCGGTACTCGGCGGTGCGGCACTGACGCTGTTCGCCACCGTCGCCGTCGTCGGCATCCAGACGCTGGGCAAGGTCGATTTCACCGACCACCGCAATGTCATCATCGTCACCACCAGCCTGGCACTGGCACTGCTGGTGACCTCCTACCCGGATATCTCCTCGGCGCTGCCGGCGGGCCTGGACATCCTTTTCGGCAGCGGTATCAGCACCGGCGCCATCGCCGCCATCGTGCTCAACATCGTCTTCTTCCATCTCGGCAAGAAGGGACCTCGGGTTGCCGGCGGCGGATCCATCACCCTCGACGAGGTCAACACCATGACCCGGGATCGTTTCACCGAGGTGTTCGGACATGTGGTGCAGGACGTCACCTGGGCTGCCGATCGCGCCTTCGAACAACGCCCGTTCACCGACACCACGGCGCTGCGCGAGGCATTCCAGGATGCCGTGCTGACCGGTTCATCGGAGCAGCAAGCCGAATTGCTCAACGCGTTCCCGGACCTGGGCGCCGAGGACGAAACGGGTCAGGTTCTCGCCGTCGATCACGTAGCGTTGAGCAATCTCGACGAAGATGATCACCAGGACGTGGTGGGATTGGCCGCCGCCTATCGCGAACACTTCGGCTTCCCGCTCATCATCTGTGCGCGCGAGACCGAGCGCTTCGACCGGGTGCTGCGCAACGGTTGGTCGCGGATGGACAACTCCGCGGCCACCGAGAAGGCGTACGCGTTGATCGAGGTGGCCAAGATCGCCAACTACCGCTTCACCGATCTGGTTGCCGACGCCAATCCCATTGCCGCGGCGCGGTTCGGCAGGCTCAACGAACTCTCGTGAAAGCGATCGGACTGCAGGAATTCAACGCGCTGTCCGAGCGGCAACGGATGCATCTGTTGTTCGAGGTGTGCTCGTCGACTATTTGGGCGCGCCGGGTGGTGGCGGGCTCCCCGTTCCGGGATACCGAGGCGTTGTTCGACCGAGCCGACCGCGTACTCGCCGAGCTTCCCGACGCCGAGATCGATGCCGCGCTCGACGGGCATCCCCGCATCGGGGCCAAAGCCGACAACCCGTCATCGGCCCGCGAGCAGGCCCGGGTCGCCGATGCCGGCGACGCGGTGAAAGCCGCACTGGCCGCGAAGAACCGGGAGTACGAGGACAGGTTCGGCTACGTCTACCTGGTGTGTGCCAGCGGACGCTCGGCCGACGAACTGCTCGCCATCCTGACCGACCGGCTCGACAACGATGCCGAGACCGAACGCCGGGTCATGCGCAACGAACTGGCCAAGATCAACCGGCTGCGCCTGGAGCGGATGGTGAGCGAACCGACATGATGGGCTTCATGACTCTGTCCACCCATGTCCTCGACGCGACCACCGGGCGGCCTGCCGTCGGGGTCGCCGTCACCCTCACCGCCGCCGGCACCGCGGTGGCCGACGGGCTCACCGATGCCGACGGGCGCATCGCCGAACTCGGCGGCCAGCTGGCCGCCGGGGTGTACCGCCTGCATTTCGACACCGGTGGCTACTTCGCCGCCGAAGGAATCGTCGGGTTCTACCCCGAGGTCGTGATCGCCTTCGAGATCACGGATCTGACAGGTCACTACCACGTTCCGCTGCTGCTGTCCCCCTACTCCTACTCCACCTACCGAGGGAGCTGAACGTGAAGGTCGTGATCATCGGCGCGGGGATGGGCGGGATGAGTGCCGCCATCGCCCTGCGCCAGATCGGCATCGACACCGCGGTCTACGAGCGGGTCACCGAGAACAAGCCGGTCGGAGCGGCCATCTCGGTGTGGTCCAACGGTGTGAAATGCCTGAACTATCTGGGCTTGCAGGAGGAGACGGCCAAGCTGGGCGGCATCGTCGAGACCATGAGCTACCTCGACGCGCATACCGGTGAGACCATGTGCCGCTTCTCCATGCAACCGCTGATCGATCAGGTCGGACAGCGTCCGTACCCGATCGCGCGCGCCGAGCTGCAGCTCATGTTGATGCAGGCCTACGGGGTCGACGACATCAACTTCGGCATGAAGATGGTCAGCGTGGCCGACGGCGACGATGCGGCGACCGCGACCTTCGCCGACGGCACGACGGTCACCGCCGACGTGATCATCGGCGCGGACGGCGCCAGTTCGCTCACCCGCGAGTACGTACTCGGCGGCCCGGTGACCCGGCGCTATGCGGGCTATGTCAACTTCAACGGGCTGGTCGACACCGATGACGCGATCGGGCCCGCCACCGAGTGGACCACCTATGTCGGTGACGGCAAACGTGTCTCGGTGATGCCGGTGGCCGGCGGACGCTTCTACTTCTTCTTCGACGTCGTCGAGCCCGAGGGTGTTCGGTATGAGCGCGGGACCGCCCGCGAGGTACTGCGCGGGCACTTCGCCGGCTGGGCACCCGGTGTGCAGACGCTGATCGACAAGCTGGACCCGCTGACCACCAACCGGGTGGAGATCTTGGACCTGGACCCGTTTCACACCTGGGTGAAGGGACGGGTGGCCGTGCTCGGCGACGCGGCGCACAACACCACTCCCGATATCGGGCAGGGCGGCTGTTCGGCGATGGAGGACGCCATCGCGTTGCAGTGGGCGTTCAAGGACAACCCCGCAGACGTGCACGCCGCGCTGGCGGCCTATCAGGCCGCGCGCACCGAGCGCGCCGGTGAACTGGTGCTGCGGGCCCGCAAACGCTGCGATGTGACGCACGCCAAGGACCCCGAGACCACCGCCCGGTGGTATGAAGAGTTGCGAAACGAGGACGGCAGCAACGTCATCCGCGGCATCGTCGGCAACATCCTTGGCGGACCACTCACCCCGACCCCGTGACCCGGCGGCCCCGTACATAGACCCCGTCCAGGGCCTCTTCCCGCATGTTCATGAGCAGGGTGAACAGCACGCGGTCAGCATCGGCGGGGTCGATCCGCGCCAGCAGTTGCGGCAGCAGGGCCTGCCGCCCCGGATCCACGATGACGAAATCGGCCTCCTTCCCGGCGTCGAGATTGCCGATCCGGTCCTCGATGTCCAGTGCCCGCGCACCGGCCAGGGTCGCGGTGAACAGCAGATCGGCCGGCGGGATCGAGAGTGACTGTCCCCCAGTCTCACTGATGTGAACCTTGAAGCAGTCGTTGAGCACCCGGGGTATCAGCCACTCGTCGCCGGCCGACACGTCGGTCCCCAGTGCCACGGTGACCCCACTGTCGGTGGTGCGCCGCCAGGGCATGGTGCCGGACCCGAGGAACAACTGCGAGGTCGGGCAATGCGCGATGGAGCTTCCGGTCTCGGCCAGTCGGCTCAATTCATGATCGGAGCAGTGCACGGCGTGCGCGAACACGCTGCGCCGGCCCAGCAGTGACACACCACCGCCGGCACATCGCCCGTCGTAGGTGTCCAGGTAGTGCTGGACACCGTATCGGGCTCGTACCGCGTCGATCTCGCCGAGGTTCTCCGATAGGTGGGTGTGGAAGTAGACACCGTCGGCCCGGACCGCGTCGTAGAGTTCCCCCAGCGCGCGCAGCGTGGCTTCGGTGACAGAGAGCGCGAAGCGGGGCACCACCGCGACCTGGGTGAGGCCGCCGTCGCGGCCGTGCCAGCGTTCGATTTCGTTGCGGGTGAGCGCAACTGCCGTCTCATCGTCGGTCAGCAGCGGGCCGGCGGCCGCGGGTCCGACCGTCTGGATCCCGCGACCCGATATCGTGCGCAAGCCGGACCGGATAGATTCCTCGTACAGCGCGTCCTGGGCGTGCGGGAATGCCGACCCGAAGACGAGTGCGGTGGTCGTGCCGACCGAAGCACGACGGTTGCAGAAGTCACGGGCGACGCCACGGGCGTACTCGTCGTCGACGAGCATCGACTCCGCCGGAAAGATGCAGCGCTCCAACCAGTCCAGCAGCTGCCCGCCGCCGTGGGAGTCCACACAGTGCGTCTGCGGAAAGTGCAGGTGAGTGTCGACGAAACCGGGTAACAGAAAGCCCGGCCGGCAGTCGATGACCTCCGCGGCGGCCGCCGCCTCGGGCAGCCCGCGGTACTCACCGCTATAGGCGATCGTCCCGGAGCCATCGACGGCCAGCGCACCGTCGGGCACATTCACCAGGGCGGCCTGTACGTCATCGGACCGGGGCGCACCACCGATATGGAGCAGATGACCGCGGTACACACGCATCGGTCAATTGTCACAGCGTCTGAGCCACCGCGCAGTTCGACGGCTTCGACCTGCGCACCGCCCGATCGGCGACTACGGTCGATAGATGGATCTCAACACCGTCGAGGCGGTGCACATCCCCACCCACCGCGACGAGGTGTGGCCGCTCGGACCCGCCGACGCCATCCTCGCCGGCGGCACCTGGCTGTTCTCCGAACCGCAACCGGCCGTCGCGCGACTGGTCGACATCACCAACCTGGGTTGGCCCCCGATCACCACCACCGCGGACGGGATCGAGCTCGCCGCGACCTGCACCCTCGACGAAGTCGCCACGTTGTCAAGGTCTTTGCCCCGGGTGTGGTCGGCCGCCCCGTTGTTCCGTCAGTGCTGCACCGCGCTGCTCGCCTCGTTCAAGATCTGGCGCACGGCGACCGTCGGCGGCAACATCTGCCTGTCCTTTCCCGCCGGAGCGATGATCTCGTTGTGCACGGCGCTGGATGCGACGGCCACCGTCTGGCGCGGCGACGGTTCCGGGTACACCATGCCGGTCGCCGAGTTCGTCACCGGCGAGGCCACCAACGTCCTGGAGCCCGGCGAGGTGCTTCGGTCCCTGCACTTCCCTGCCGCCGCGTTACGGGCCCGCACCGCTTTCCGCAAGATCGCGCCGTCCCCGCTCGGTCGCTCCGGTGCCGTCGTGATCGGGCGTCGGGACGAGGACGGCCGCTTCGTACTCTCGGTGACGGCGGCAACGGTGCGCCCACACGTGTTCCGCTTCCCCACCACCGCCTCCCCCTCCGCTGTGCGCGCCGCGTTGAGCGCGATCCCCGAGCAGGACCTGACCCGCGATGCCCACGGCGACCCGGATTGGCGCCGGGCGGTGACGCTGACGCTCGCCGAGCAGATCCGGGCCGAGCTGGCATGAGGTTCTCGGTCAACGGTGCCGACTGGGACGACGATCCCCGCCCCGGCCAGTGTTTGCGCACCTTCCTGCGGGAGCGGGGGCATTTCGAGGTCAAGAAGGGCTGCGACGCCGGGGACTGCGGCGCATGCGCGGTGCTGGTCGACGGCGCCGCCGTGCACTCCTGCGTGTTCCCGGCCTACCGGGCCGCAGGCCGTCCGGTGACAACCGTGTCCGGGCTGGGCACCCCGGATGATCTGCACCCCGTGCAGCGCCGTTTCGTGGAGGCCGCGGGATTCCAGTGCGGCTTCTGCACCGCCGGGATGGTCACCACGGCAAGCACATTGACCGCAGATCAACTGTCGGACCTGCCCGAGCATCTGAAAGGCAACCTGTGCCGGTGTACCGGCTACCGGGCGATCACCGATGCACTGTCCGGGGTGGTGAACATCGACAAATCCGATGTTCATGACGTGGGGCGGTCGATCGGCGCCCCGGCCGGGGTGCGGGTGGTCACCGGCACCGAGGAATACACCATGGACGATGCGCCACCGGGGTTGTTGCACATGGCGGTGCTGCCCAGCCCACTGGCCCACGCCAGGATCCGGTCGATCGACACCGCGGCGGCCGCGGCCATCCCCGGGGTGCGCCTGGTGCTGACCCATCGGGACAGTCCACCGGTGCTGTTCTCGACGGCCCGCCACGAGGACCGCGATGACGACCCCGATGACACCGCCGTGCTGGACGGCACCGTGCGATTCGTCGGCCAGCGCGTCGCCGCGGTGGTCGCCGACAGCTACCAGGTCGCCGAAAAGGCCTGCCGGGCAATAGTCGTCGACTACGAAGAATTACCTGCGGTATTCGATCCGGAGACCGCCAGGTCGGCGGGTTCGCCCCTTTTGCACGACGACAAGGGGCCGCAGGCACGGATCGCGGACCCGTCTCGCAACCTGGTCGCCGAATTGCACGGCGAGGTCGGCGATATCGCGGCCGGAATCGCCGACGCCGAATCCTCGGGTGGCGCAGTGGTCCGGGGGCGCTGGCAGACCCAACGCGTGCAGCACGTGCATCTGGAGACGCACGGCTGCACCGGCTGGCGTGACGAGGACGGCCGTCTGGTCATCCGCACCAGCTCGCAAGTGCCCTTCCTCGTCCGAAAAGAGCTGTGCCACATCTTCGGTCTCGGCCCCGACGATGTGCAGGTGTTGACCAAGCGGGTCGGCGGCGGCTTCGGCGCCAAGCAGGAGATGCTCACCGAGGATTTGGTGGCACTGGCGGTGCTGCGCCTCGGCGCACCGGTGCGCTACGAGTTCGCGCGCTCCGATCAGTTCACCGTGGCCCCGTGCCGGCACCCGTTCCGCGTCGATGTGACCGTGGCCGCCGATGCCCAGGGGCATCTCACCGCGCTGGCCATCGACACGCTCGTCGACGCCGGCGCCTACGGCAATCACAGCCCGGGCGTGATGTTCCATGGCTGCGGCGAATCCGTTGCGGTGTACCGCAGTCCGAACAAGCGCGTCGACGCACAGTCGGTGTACACCAACAACCTGCCCTCCGGCGCCTTCCGCGGGTACGGGCTGGGCCAGGTGATGTTCGCCGTCGAGTCCGCGATGGACGAACTGGCCGACCGGATGAACATCGACCCCTTCGAGTTCCGGCGCCGCAACGTGATCGTCCCGGGTGACGACTTCGTGGATTCCCATGTGCTCGATGACGACCTGACCTTCGGCAGCTACGGGCTGGATCAGTGCCTGGACCTGGCCGAGACCGCGCTGCGGGCAGGCAACGGTGTGGCAGCGCCCGAGGGTTGGCGGGTCGGCGAGGGAATGGCGGTGGCCATGATCGCGACCATTCCGCCACGAGGCCATTTCGCCGATGCGACGGTATCTGTCGACGCCGAGGGCACCTACACGCTGGACATCGGCACCACCGAGTTCGGCAACGGAACCACCACCGTGCACACCCAGCTGGCGGCCCACGAGCTCAACACCGTCACCGAGCGGATCGTGGTCCGTCAATCGAACACCGACACCGCCGGATATGACACCGGCGCTTTCGGGTCGGCGGGCACCGTGGTCGCCGGACGGGCCACCCAACGCGCAGCCCGAGAACTCCGGCGCGCGTTGGTGTCCGCCGCCGCCGAGCTGTCCGGGGTAGCTCCGGCGCTGTGCAGCCTGGACCGCAACGGCGTGCAGTGCGGTGACCAACTGGTCGATTTCGGCTCGCTACCGGTGCCCATGTCCGGCCACGGAAAGCACGACGGCACACCGCGTTCGGTGGCCTTCAACGTGCAGGCATTCCGCGTCGCGGTGAACACCGAGACCGGTCAGGTGCGGATCCTGCAGTCGATTCAGGCCGCCGACGCCGGGGTGGTGATGAATCCGCAGCAATGCCGCGGTCAGGTCGAAGGTGGTGTCGCACAGGCGATCGGCTCAGCCCTGTACGAGGAGATCCACATCGGTGCGGACGGAACCGTCGGCACCCAGACGCTGCGCAACTACCACGTTCCGCAGCTGGCGGACGTGCCGGTGACCGAGGTGTACTTTGCCGACACCTACGACGAGCTCGGTCCGCTGGGCGCCAAATCGATGAGCGAGTCACCCTACAACCCGGTCGCCCCCGCCCTGGCGAACGCCGTCGCCAGGGCGTGCGGGGCACGGGTGTATCAGCTGCCGATGACCCCGGCCCGGGTGTGGCGGGCGCTGGGCTCGCCGGCCCCCTAGAGCCGCTCGATGATGGTGACGTTCGCGGTGCCGCCACCCTCACACATGGTCTGCAGTCCGTACCGGCCGCCGGTGCGCTCCAGAGTGTTCAGCATGGTGGCGAACAGCTTGGCGCCGGTGGCGCCCAACGGATGCCCCAGCGCGATGCCGCCGCCGCTGGGATTGACCTTCGCCGGGTCGGCACCGGTCTCCTTGAGCCAGGCCTGCACCACCGGGGCGAAGGCCTCGTTGATCTCGACGGTGTCGATATCGTCAATCGACAGGCCGGTCTTCTCCAGCGCGTAGTGGGTGGCCGGGATGGGGCCGGTCAGCATGAACACCGGGTCGGCGCCGCGGGCACTGATGTGGTGGATACGGGCCCGCGGCTTCAGACCGTGCGTCTTGACCGCGTCCTCGGAGGCGAGCAACACCGCGCTGGCACCGTCGGAGATCTGGCTGGCCATCGCGGCGGTCAGCCGGCCACCCTCGACGAGGGTCTTGAGCCCGGCCATCTTCTCCAGCGATGTTTCCCGCGGGCCCTCGTCGATGGCGAAACCGTCGACCGGGATGATCTCGTTCTCGAAGTACCCGGCCCGGATCGCGTCCAGGGCGCGCTGATGGCTGGTCAGCGCGAACTGCTCCATGTCCTCGCGGGACAGGTTCCACTTCTCGGCGATCATCTCCGAACCACGGAACTGGGAGATCTCCTGGTCGCCGTAGCGGTGCAGCCAGCTCTTGGACTCATTGGTGGGCGAGGTGAAACCGAACTGCTCGCCGACGATCATCGCCGAGCTGATCGGGATCTGGCTCATGTTCTGCATACCGCCGGCGACGATCACATCGGCGGTGCCGGACATGATCGCCTGCGCGCCGAACGAGATGGCCTGCTGGCTGGACCCGCACTGACGGTCCACGGTGACACCGGGCACCTCTTCGGGGAAGCCGGCGGCCAGCCACGACAGCCGGGCGATATTGCCGGCCTGTCCGCCGATGGCATCCACGCAGCCGGCGATGACATCGTCGACGGCGCCTGGGTCCAGGTCGGTGCGCTCGAACAGGCCCCGCCAGGCGGCAGCGCCGAGATCGACCGGATGCAGACCGCTCAGCGATCCGTTGCGCTTGCCGACCGCGGTACGGACGGCGTCGATGACATAGGCCGTTGATGTTCCAGTCATGATTCCTTCTCTGTCGTGATGCCGCCAAGAACGATGGCGAGATATTGGCGGCCGACGTCCTCGGCCGTGAGAGGCCCGCCCGGCTGGTACCACCGGACCGACACCCAGGTGGTGTCACGGATGAATCGATAGACCAGGTCGACGTCGAGGTCGGGCCGGAAGGAGCCGTCCGCGATGCCCTCGTGCAGCAGGTCCACCCACATCTTGCGCTGCTCGCGGTTGCGGTCGTCGACAAAGCCGAACTGCGGAAGAGACGAAAGCCGTTTGGCCTCGTCCTGGTAGATGACCACCTGGGCGTGCCGGTATTCGATGGCCTCGAAGGACGCCATGAACAGCCCCTTGACCTTGTCGAGAGGACCGGTCTCGGTGGCAACTATCTGCTGGTACCGCTCGAACAGCCAGTCCAGGAAGTCCTTGAGAACCTCTTCCACCATCTGCTCTTTGGATTTGAAATGGTGATACAGGCTGCCCGACAGAATGCCCGCCGAGTCCGCGATATCGCGGACCGTGGTGGACTTGAGGCCACGCTCGGCGAACATCGTCGCGGCGAGCTGTAGGAGCTCGTCGCGGCGACTGGCCGGCTGCGTCATTCCCACAGCGTACCAACCAAGCACTTGCTAGGTAAGCGGGAGTCTCACCGGCGCATCAGCGCGAACACACCCCACCCCAGGTACTCACGTTGGTAGCGCGTGTAGCGCATCGGTTCGGCACTGAGTTGGGCACGGATCTCGGCAGCCAGTTCGTCATCGGGATGAGCATCGAGCCAGCGACGCATATTGAGCCACTGCGCCGCCTGGTAGCGGTCCCAACTGTCCTGGTCCGCCAGCACCATCTCGACGACGTCATACCCGAGCTCGCCGAAGCGTCCGACCAGCTCCGGCAGGAGCCCGAAGTCCGCCTTGCCGCCGGCCTGGCAGGCCTTGGCAACCTCATCGTCGGGCACCTCGCGGCGCCAGTACGGCTCTCCGATCAGCATCAGGCCACCGGGTCGGAGGCTGCGGTCGAGCAGTTCGACGGTACCGGCCACACCGGGACCGATCCAGGTGGCGCCGACGCACGCGGCAAGATCCACCAGGTCCTCGGTCACGAACCCGGACGCGTCGCCGTGGACGAACGTGACCTGTTCTGCGACACCGAGTTCGGCGGCTCGGTCGCGAGCCTTGGCAGTGAACTCGACGCTGATATCCACGCCGGTCCCGGTGACGCCGTGGTCGCGGGCCCAGGTGCACAGCATCTCGCCCGAACCACTGGCAAGATCGAGCACCCGGGTCCCGGGTACCAGGTGCAGCGCGCACCCGAGCTCGGCGAGCTTCGCCGCGGTGAACGGGTTGTGGATGCGGTGACTGCTCTCCCGAATGGTGAAGACGCGTGGCAGATCCACCGGTTCGCTCCTGTCGGTCGTGCCGTGTTGCGGCACCGCGAAGGTACTCGCCCACGGGTCCGCACCGCCAGCGAATTCCTCAGCGATAGAAACCGGGCCAGTAGGGCTCGCACACTGCGGGCAGATCGGCCTGATACCGGTATTCGGCCGCGCGGGACCGGGACAGGTTGAACACGTACCACCCGCCGCGCTCCCGCGCCGCCCGGTGCACACACTGGCGCACAGACATGGGCAGCCGCTGCAGGGCCGGATCGATATCGGAGGACAGGCCCGACAGGTACTTTGCATCGAGCTGGCCGGTGCGTTCGAACCGGTCGATATTGCGATCGGCGATCAGTCGTTCGGGATTCAGGCCCGCCAATCCGAGCAGTGCAACGATTCCGGCGACCAGCACCGCGCGCGGCAGCCACCCCGCCGTCATGCGCACACCGGCCAACGCCACCATGACGAACACCGCGCCCAGCCACAGCTCGATGGTGATCACCAACAGTCGCTCGGTACTGAAACCGTAGGCCTGTTGATAGACCCACATCCGCATGATCGCGGAGGCGACCACGACAATCGATGTGAGACAGAGGGTTCCGGCGAGCGCCCGGAGCAGACGCCGGTCCCGACCGGTATCTGCGACCCGAATGATCACGGCCAGCACGAGCAACGCCAGCCCCGATACCCACAGCAGCTGCCAGAAACCCTGCCGCGCGTACTCGGCGTAGGTCAGCCCCTCGGTCTCAAGCACATGGTGGTGACCGCCGAACAGGACCGCCGCCTGCACCGCGACGAACGCGATGAACAGCGCATCCAGCACCGCCAGCGGGAGCGCCCATTCCCACGGCGGCACCGACGTGCGCCGGGCGGGGGCGGCGGCGTCCAGCGCCGGCGGGAAACGCACCAGATAGCCACCGCCGAACACGAAGAACAACACCAGCGCGAACACCGTGGCCCTGGAGAACACATCCCCCAGATCGAAGGACGGGACCAGGGTGTCCGCCAGCCGCCCGAACGCGGGGTCGGCCGAGGCGAACAGCCCCCCGAACACCAGCACCAGCACGACGGTGGCCGCGCCGACGATCGCGACTCGGCCCACGCTGGGCGCATGCACCCGCCGCGGCAGGCTGCGCCCGGCCCAGCCCACGGATCGGGCCGGTAACAGCCAGGGCAGGAACCCACCCGCCACCAACGCGGTCCAACTACGGCCGCCGAACAGGGTGTGCCAGCCGGTCACCCAGGCCGCGGCCACACACACCTGCCCGAGCCACGGGGACGCCAGCAGCGCCGGAACCGTCAACAGCGCCAGGGTCATCGCGATACCGAGCACCTCGAAGCGGCGCGGGCGGCGCCCGGCGGTGCCGTACACGACGGCGAAGACCAGCACCCCGACCAGTGGATAGCCGATGCTGAGCTCGGTCGGCCGCCACACCGTGGTGCCGACCAACCCGGCGATCAAGGCGAACGCGACGAACCGTTGCGGTGCGGCCGCCACCGGGTCGAGCGGCCAGACGCGACGCGGCCACACCGAGAATCCGGGCTCGCCGTGCCGGGGTAGCGCGGGCCCCATCAACGGCGGGATCGGCGGCACGCCAGGTGCGGTGATCGTCATACGCTCTCCTCCAGTTCCGGAATCCAGACGCTGATCTGGCATCCGTCCGAAGTGTCGAGCACTTCGATTGTGCCGCCGTGCAATTCGACGGCCCAGCGGGCAATCGCCAGCCCAAGTCCGGTGCCGCCGTCCGATGTCGCGCCACGGGTGAAGCGCTCGAACACCCGCTGCCGCTCACGTGCCGGGATACCGGGTCCGTCGTCACCGACATCCAGCAGCAAACCCGATCCGGCGCGTGCCCGGACGGTGACCCGACCTCCCGGCGGGCTGTGTCGCACAGCGTTGTCCACCAGGTTCACCACCACTTGCCGCAGCCGCGCCTGGTCGGCCACCGCGGTCAGGTCCGCAGGCTCGACCGTGATGTGGACCGCCGGGTGCTCGAGGGCGTCCTCCAGGAAGTCCCGGACCCCGAACCGGCCGAGCCGCAGGGCGATGGCGCCGCCCTCGACGCGGGACAGATCGAGCAGGTCGGTCACCAACTCACCGAGGCGTTCGGTCTGTTTCAGCGCGGTCCGCAATGCCTGCGGATCCGGTTCGGCGACACCGTCGACCATGTTCTCCAGCACCGCCCGCAACGCGGTGATCGGCGTCCGCAATTCATGGGAGACGTTGCCGATCAGGCCGCGCCGATACTCGTCGGCGGCACCCAGATCCGCGGCCATCTGGTTGAAGGCATCCGCCAGCTGGCCGACCTCGTCACGGGAGGTGGCACGCACCCGGATGCTGTAGTCACCGCGGGCCATCGACCGTGCCGCGGAGGTCATCTGACGCAGCGGGGAGGTCATCCCGTGGGCGAGGAACCCGACGAAGAGCACCGAGGTGGTCAGCGCCGCCAGCAGCGCCCAGCGGAACTGCCAGCTGGCGCCGATCCAGAAGGTGAACGCGGCCAGCGTGATCGCACTGCCGACCAGCAGACCGGTCTTGACCTTGAATGACCGGAGCGGGTCCAGCGGTCTCGGCAACCGGTCCCACCAGGACACCGCGGTCACTTCGGGACCTCAAGGGCGTAGCCCACCCCGTGCACCGTGCGGATCAGGTCGGATCCGAGCTTGCGGCGCAGCGCCTTCACGTGGCTGTCGACCGTACGGCTCTCCACCCCCGAGCCCCATCCCCACACGTGCTCGAGCAGCGTCTCCCGGGCGACCGCCGCACGGGGCCGTCCCGCCAGGAACATCAAGCAGGTCGAACTCGGTGCGGGTCAGGTAGATCTCGTGGTCGCCATGGTGGACCCGCCGCTCCCGCGGGTCGATCCGGTACCCGCCGACCGCCAGGGGCTGCGGTCCGGCGGTCCGGTCCATCCTGCGCAACAACACCCGCACCCGGGCCACCAGTTCCCGCATGCTGAACGGCTTGGTCAGATAGTCGTCGGCGCCGATGCCGAGGCCGATGAGCATGTCGGTCTCGTCGCTACGGGCGGTCAGCATCAGCACCGGGACTGCCCGGTCGGCCTGGATCCGGCGGCACACCTCCAAGCCGTCGAACCCCGGCAGCATGACATCGAGGACCACCAGATCCGGGGTGGTGGCCGCGGCGACGGACACCGCGGAAGGGCCGTCCACCGCGGTGTCCACGGTGAACGACTCGGCGCGCAACCGGTCGGCCACCGCGGCCAGGATGGTCGGCTCGTCGTCGACCACCAGGATTCGCTTCACACCCTCGACTGTAGGTCCAGGTTGTGGCGTCTTCGGGCAGCGTTTGTGAAGGTTCTGTGCAGAACCGCTCGCGCGACGTCAGGCCCGCTGGCTGGACACCGAGATCACTTCACCGGTCAGGTAGCTGGAGTAGTCGCTGGCCAGGAACGCGATGGTGGCCGCGACCTCCCACGGCTCGGCCGCCCGCCCGAATGCCTCGTCACCGGCCAGCCGGTCGAGCAACTCCGACGATGAGGTCTTCTCCAGGAACTTGTGCCGGGCGATGCTCGGCGACACCGCGTTGATGCGGACCCCGAACTCGACGGCTTCGATTGCGCTGCAGCGGGTCAATGCCATCACGCCGGCCTTGGCCGCGGCGTAGTGCGATTGTGAGTGCTGCGCGCGCCAACCCAGGACGCTGGCATTGTTGACGATGACGCCGCCATGTTCGACGTCCCGGAAGTAGCGCAGCGCGGCGCGGGTGGCACGCATGACAGAGGTCAGCGTGACATTGACGACGCGGTCCCATTCGTCGTCGGTCATGTCGATCACCGCGGTCTGTCCGCCCAGGCCGGCGTTGTTGACCAGTACGTCGATGCGGCCGGCCGTGGCCACGGCCTCGGTGATGAGGTTGTCGACCGCCTCGGTGGAGGTCACATCGCAGACCACCGCGTCGACCTTGCCCGATCCGAGCGCGGTCAGCTGCTCGCGGGTCTCGTTCAGGCGTCGCTCGTGGAAGTCGGAGATGACGACGTCGGCCCCTTCCAGCAGGGCCCGGCGCGCTGTCGTCGATCCGATGCCGGTACCGGCGGCCGCGGTCACCAGGACCACCTTGCCCGTCAGCAGCCCGTGGCCCTCGATCTCCTGTGGCGCGACTGAAAGATCAGTCATCCCTTCACCTCTCGGGGTAGGCCGAGCACCCGCTCGGCGATGATGTTGCGCTGGATCTCGTTGGATCCGCCGTAGATGGTGTCCGAACGGGAGAACAGGTAGAGCCGCTGCCACTCGTCGAATTCTTGGTTGTCCAGCGTCAGCCCCGCCATGCCCTGCACGTCCATGGCGATCTCGCCGAGTTCGCGATGCCAGTTGGCCCACAACAGTTTCGACACATTATCTTGCCCGGGCTGCTCGACGTCCATGGTCGCCAGCGAGTAGGACCGCATGGCTTTGAGCCCGGTCCAGGATCGGGTGAGCCGTTCGCGGATCAACGGATCGTCGGCGGCGCCGGTTCGCTCCGCCAGCTCCACGAGGTTGGAATGCTCACGCGCATAGCGGATCTGCTGCCCCAGGGTGGACACGCCACGCTCGAAGGTGAGCAGCCCCATGGCCACCCGCCAGCCGTCCCCGGGCTCGCCGACCACCAGGGATGCTTCGGTGTGTGCGTCCTCGAAGAACACCTCGTTGAACTCGGAGTCGCCGGTGAGCTGGATGATCGGCCGGATCTGCACACCGGGCTGGTCGAGCGGCACCAGCAGGAAGGACAGCCCGGCGTGCCGTTTGGAGCCCTTTTCACTGCGGGCGACCACGAAGCACCATTGCGCCCAGTGCGCCAGTGAGGTCCACACCTTCTGGCCATTGATCACCCACTCATCGCCGACCAATTCGGCGGAGGTGGAGACGTTGGCGAGGTCGCTGCCGGCGCCGGGTTCGGAGTAACCCTGGCTCCACAGCTCGGTGACATCAAGGATGCCGGGCAGGAAGCGTTGCTGTTGTTCCGGGGTGCCGTACGCGATGAGCGTCGGGCCGAGCAGTTCCTCACCGAAGTGGTTCACCTTGTCCGGGGCGTCGGCCTTGGCGTACTCCTCGTAGAACGCGACCCGGTGCGCGACGGTGAGGCCCCGGCCGCCGTGCTCCTCCGGCCAGCCCAGGCAGGTCAGTCCGGCGGCCGCCAGATGCTGGTTCCACGCACGCCGTTCTTCGAATGCCTCATGCTCACGACCGGGGCCTCCGAGACCCTTGAGCGCTGCATATTCGCCGACGAGATTATCGGCGAGCCATTGCCGGACCTCGGCCCGGAAGTCCTCGACCTCTATCACCCTTGTAGGCTAACCTACCAAGCACTTGCTTTGTTAGAGGAGCGTCAATGACGAGCGCAACGCGAACCGTTCCAGCGGTACTGGACCGGATTGCCGCACAGCTAGCCGAGCATGACGCCCTGGTCACGCCCGATAAACGCCTCACCTACGGCCAGTTGCGCGAGGAAGTACGACGGGCCGCGGCGGCCATGATCGACCTGGGCGTCGCCGCCGGTGACCGGGTCGCCATCTGGTGCCCGAACACCTGGCACTGGGTGGTGGCCGCACTGGCCACCCACTACGCCGGCGCCGTCGTCGTCCCACTGAACACCCGCTACACCGCCACCGAGGCCGCCGACATCCTCGCGCGCACCCAGACCCCCCTGCTGATCGCGGCGGGCGAGTTCCTCGGCGCCGACCGCACCGCCCAACTCGACCGTTCCGCACTGCCTGCGCTGCGCCATATCGTGCGGGTGCCGATCGACGCCCAGGACGGGACCTGGGATGAGTTCGTCGCCCGCGGCACCGACCTGGATGCAGTCGACGCCCGCTCCGCAGCGGTCTCCCCCGACGACGTCTCCGACATCCTGTTCACCTCCGGCACCACCGGCCGCAGCAAGGGTGTGCGCTGCGCGCACCGGCAGTCACTGGACGCCTCGGCGGCGTGGGCGGCGTGTGGACAACTCACCAGCGCCGACCGCTACCTGTGCATCAATCCGTTCTTCCACAACTTCGGCTACAAGGCCGGGATCCTGGCCTGCCTGCAGACCGGCGCGACGCTGTACCCGCTCCTCACCTTCGATCCCGAGCATGCAATGAAAGCCGTTGCCGAGCACCAGATCACGGTGCTCCCCGGACCGCCGACCATCTACCAGACGCTGCTGGACCATCCCCGCCGCGCCGACTACGACCTGACCTCGCTGCGGTTCGCTGTCACCGGTGCGGCGGTGGTGCCGGTGGTGCTGATCGAGCGGATGCAGTCCGAGCTGGACATCGACATCGTGCTGACCGCCTACGGCCTGACCGAAGCCGCCGGCTTCGGCACCATGTGCAGCGCCGACGACGACGCCATCACGGTGGCCACGACCTGCGGCCGTCCGATCGCGGATTTCGAACTGCGCCTGGATGACTCGGGCGAGGTGCTGCTACGCGGTCCGAACGTCATGCTCGGCTATCTCGACGACCCCGAAGCCACCGCGGCGGCCATCGACGGCGAGGGTTGGCTGCACACCGGCGATATCGGCACCCTGGACACGGCCGGCAATCTCACCATCACCGACCGGCTGAAGGATATGTACATCTGCGGCGGGTTCAACGTGTACCCGGCCGAGGTCGAGCAGGTTCTCGCCCGCCTCGACGGGGTGGCCGAGGCCGCGGTGATCGGGGTTCCCGATCACCGACTCGGTGAGGTCGGCAAGGCGTTCGTCGTCGTCAAAGACGGCGCCCAGCTCGATGAGGCGACGGTGATCGCCTACACGCGTGAGCATCTGGCGAACTTCAAGGTCCCCCGATCGGTGGCCTTCCTCGACATTCTGCCGCGAAACCCAGGAGGCAAAGTGGTCAAACCACAGCTGCGTGAGATCGACGGAAGGCCCTGATGTGGACCTGAATTTCGACGAAGGCACCGAGGATTTCCGGGCCGAGGTCCGCGACTTCCTCGACGCCAACCGGCACCACTTCCCGACGAAGTCCTACGACACCCGGGAGGGCTTCGAGCAGCACCGCCGCTGGGACAAGGTGCTCTTCGACGCCGGACTGTCGGTGATCGCGTGGCCCGAGGAGTACGGCGGCCGGGACGCCACCCTGCTGCAGTGGGTGGCGTTCGAGGAGGAGTACTTCCGCGCCGGCGCGCCCGGACGGGCCAGCGCCAACGGCACCTCGATGCTGGCGCCCACACTGTTCGCGCACGGCACCAAGGAACAACTGGACCGGGTGTTGCCGAAGATGGCCAGCGGCGAGGAGATCTGGGCGCAGGCCTGGTCGGAGCCGGAGTCCGGTAGCGACCTGGCCTCGCTGCGCTCGACCGCCACCAGAGTCGACGGCGGCTGGAAGCTCAACGGCCAGAAGATCTGGAGCTCACGGGCCCCGTTCGGGGAACGTGGCTTTGGGCTGTTCCGGTCCGACCCCGCCGCGCAGCGGCACAAGGGTCTGACCTATTTCATGTTCGATCTGTTGGCCGACGGTGTGACCGTGCGCCCGATCGCGCAACTCGGCGGGGACACCGGATTCGGCGAAGTCTTCCTCGATGACGTGTTCGTGCCGGATGAGGACGTCATCGGTGAGGTCAACGAGGGCTGGCGCGCGGCGATGAGCACCTCGAGCAATGAGCGCGGCATGTCGCTGCGCAGCCCGGCCCGCTTCCTGGCGCCGGCCGAGCGGCTGGTCGCCCGGTGGAAATCCGATCCGGATCCGGTGTTCACCGACCGCGTGGCCGATGCCTGGATCAAGGCACAGGCGTACCGGCTGCACACCTTCGGCACCGTCACCCGGCTGGCCCGCGGCGGTGAACTGGGCGCCGAATCCTCGGTGACCAAGGTGTTCTGGTCCGAACTGGACGTTGCCCTGCACCAGACCGCCCTGGACCTGCGGGGCGCCGACGCCGAGATCGTGGATGACTGGACCGAGGGCCTGCTGTTCGCCCTCGGCGGCCCGATCTATGCCGGTACCAACGAGATTCAGCGCAACATCATTGCCGAGCGCCTGCTGGGCCTGCCGAAAGAACCCAAGTCATGAACTTCGAGATCGACGAACAGCAGCGCGATTTCGCGTCCAGCATCGACGCCGCGCTGGGCGCGGCCAACGTACCGGCGGCCGTCCGCGCCTGGGCCGACGGCGACACCGCACCCGGTCGCAAGGTCTGGAACCAACTCGCCGAGCTGGGCGTCACCGCGCTGCTGGTGGCCGAGAAGTTCGACGGTATCGACGCGCACCCGGTCGATGCGGTGGTCGCCCTGGAACGGCTCGGCTACTGGGCGGTGCCCGGACCGGTCACCGAATCCGTCGTGGTGGCGCCGCTGCTGCTCGGCGATGACGAACGATCCGCGGCACTGGCATCAGGCGAGTCGATCGCGACCGTCGCACTGCCGCCGCAGGTTCCGTACGCCGTGAACGCCGATTTCGCCGATCTGGTGCTGCTCGCCGGGGACGGTCAGGTGGCCGACGCCGTCGCCGGTGCGGCACATGACTCGGTGGATCCGGCGCGGAAACTGTTCGAGGTCAGCGCTCCCGGGGCCACTCGCAACGCCGACACGGCACGCGCCTACGAATTCGGGGTGTTGGGCACCGCCGCGCAGCTCATCGGCGCGGGGCAGGCCATGCTCGACCAGTCGGTCGCCTACGCCAAACAGCGCACCCAGTTCGGCCGCGTCATCGGCTCCTACCAGTCGATCAAACACAAGCTGGCCGATGTGCACATCGCGCTCGAGCTGGCCCGCCCGCTGGTGTACGGGGCGGCGCTCGCGCTCGCCGACTCCGCACCCGACACCGCCCGCGATGTCAGCGCCGCCAAGGTCGCCGCCGCCGATGCCGCACTGCTGTCGGCCCGCTCGTCATTGCAAACCCACGGCGCCATCGGCTTCACCCAGGAGCACGACCTGTCCCTGCTGCTGCTGCGGGTGCAGGCGTTGCGCTCGGCCTGGGGCGACCCGACTCTGCACCGTCGCCGACTGCTGGAGGTCCTGTAAGCATGAGTGAAGAACGCGAACTGCTGCGCTCCACCGTCGCCGCCCTGGTCGACAAGCATGCCAACCCCGAGGCCGTGCGCCGCGCGATGGAATCCGATCGGGGCTACGACGAGGCACTGTGGAAGCTGCTGTGTGAACAGGTGGGCGCCGCAGCGCTGGTGGTGCCCGAAGATCTCGGAGGAGCCGGCGGCACGCTCGCCGATGCCGCGGTGGTGCTGGAAGAACTCGGCAAGGCCCTGGTGCCCACCCCGCTGCTGGGCACGACACTCGCCGAGTTGGCGCTGCTGAGCGCCGAGGACCACGAGCCGCTGGAGGCGCTGGCCGAAGGGGTCTCGATCGGGACGGTGGTCTTCGATCCGGAATACGTCATCAACGGGGACATCGCCGATGTGGTGATCGCCGCCGACGGCACGGACCTCACCCGGTGGAACACCTTCACCGCACACGCCAAGAGCACCATGGACCTCACCCGCCGACTCGCACAGGTCACCCCGGATGAGACCACCCCGCTGGGCGGCGATCCCGGTCTGGCCGACACCGCGGCACTGCTGATGGCCGCCGAACAGATCGGCGCGGCGACGCGCGCCCTGGACCTGACGGTGGCCTACACCAAGGACAGGGTGCAGTTCGGCCGGCCGATCGGCAGTTTCCAGGCACTCAAGCACCGGATGGCCGATCTGTACGTGAAGGTGCAGTCCGCACGCGCGGTCATCTACGAGGCGATCGCCGAACCGTCGGCGGTGTCGGCGGCGCTGGCGCGAGTTTTCGCCAGCGAGGCGTTGACCGATGTCGTCGGCGAGGCGGTCCAGATGCACGGCGGCATCGCCATCACCTGGGAACACGATATCCAGCTGTACTTCAAACGGGCGCACGGCAGCGCACAGCTGCTCGGCCCGCCGCGGCAGCATCTGCGCCGCCTGGAGGCCGAGGTTTTCCAGTCCGCGGACTAGCCTGGAACCGATGACCGCAAACACCGGCCGCGTGGCGCTGCGCGCGGGGATCCCGCCGTTCTACGTGATGGACGTGTGGCTGGCCGCCGCCGAACGTCAGCGCACGCACGGCGACCTGGTCAACCTGTCCGCGGGTCAGCCGAGCGCACAGGCCCCGGCCCCGGTGCGGGCGGCCGCCGCGCAGGCGCTCGCGGGCCACAACCTCGGTTACACGGTGGCGCTGGGCATTCCGCAGCTGCGCGAGGCCATCGCCGGGTCCTATCTGCACCGGCACGGCATCGACGTGGACCCCGACGCCGTGGTCGTCACCACCGGGTCCACCGGCGGCTTCCTCCTGGCCTTCCTGTCCTGTTTCGATATCGGCGATCGAGTCGCGGTGACCAGTCCGGGTTACCCCTGTTACCGAAACATCCTCTCGGCCCTGGGTTGTGAGCCGGTCGAGGTGCCCTGCGGGCCGGACACCCGTTTCCAGCCGACCGTGCAGATGCTGGAGTCCCTGGATCCGCCGGTCAAGGGTCTGATCATCGCCAGCCCGGCGAATCCCACCGGTACCGTGATCCCGCCGGATGATCTGGCGGCGATCGTGAACTGGTGCGATGCCCGCGATGTGCAATTGGTCAGCGACGAGCTGTACCACGGTCTGGTCTATCCCGGTGCGCCGGCCACCAGCTGCGCCTGGGAGACGTCGCGCAATCCCATTGTGGTGAACAGTTTCTCGAAATACTTTGCGATGACGGGCTGGCGGCTGGGCTGGCTACTGGTGCCCGAGCCACTGCGCAGGGCCGTCGATCGGCTCACCGGTAACTTCTCCATCTGCCCGCCGACATTGCCGCAGCTCGCCGCGGTGGCGGCGTTCGAGCCGGCGTCGCTGGCCGAGGCCGACGGACTCGTCGCCGAATACACCGTCAACCGAGAGCTGCTGCTCGACGGCCTGACCGATATCGGGTTGGACCGCCTCGCCCCCGCCGACGGCGCGTTCTACGTGTACGCCGACATCTCCCGGTACTCCACCGACTCGCTGGGCTTCTGCGCAAAGCTGTTGGCCGACACCGGTGTCGCCATCGCGCCGGGGATCGACTTCGACACCGTGCACGGCGGCTCGTTTGTCCGGCTGTCCTTCGCCGGCGCCGCGGCCGATATCACCACGGCGTTGCAGCGGTTGGGCCCGTGGCTCAGGACTTCAGGAACGCCAGCAGATCGGCGTTGATGACGTCGGCGTGCGTGGTCGGCATGCCGTGCGGGAAGCCTTCGTAGGTGATCAGGGTCCCGTTCTGCAGCAACTCGGCGGACTTCGGGCCGGCGGCCACATAGGGGACGATCTGGTCGTCGCGGCTGTGCATCACCAGCGTGGGCACGGTGATCTTCTTCAAGTCCTCGGTGAAATCGGTCTGCGAGAACGCCACGATCCCGTCATAGTGCGACAGCGCGTCCCCCATCATGCCCTGGCGCCACCAGTTCTCGATGATGGCCTCGTCGGGTTCGACACCGTCACGGTTGAATCCGTAGAATGGACCGGCCGGCAGCGCCCGGTAGAACACCGACCGGTTGGCCGCCAGCTGCGCCTGCAGATCGTCGAAAACCGACTTGGGCAGACCCTCGGGATTCGCGTCGGTCTGCACCATCAGCGGCGGCACCGCACTGATGATGGCGGCCTTGGCCACCCGCTGTTCACCGTGCCGGGCCAGATACCGCACCACTTCTCCGCCACCGGTGGAGTGTCCGACATGAATCGCGTCACGCAGGTCGAGGTGTTCGGTGAGGGCCGCGAGATCGTCGGCGTAGTGGTCCAGGTCGTGCCCGTCAGTGGTCTGCGTGGACCGCCCGTGCCCGCGGCGGTCGTGCGCGATCACCCGGTAGCCCTGGCTCAGGAAGAACAGCATCTGGGTGTCCCAGTCATCCGAGGACAGCGGCCAGCCGTGGCTGAACACGATCGGCTGGCCCGTCCCCCAGTCCTTGTAGAAGATGTCGGTGCCGTCGGCGGTGGTGAGGATGCTCATGGGCGATAACTCTGCTTGGTCGGCGGGGTGTTGTCGATACCGCTAGCCCCCATTGCTTGTCAGTGGCTGCGGGTAGCATTCCGGATATGTTCGAAAGTGTGTTCGATGTCGATCCGGACTCCACCGAAGAGGAGTTACGGATCCAGGTCGAGCGCCTGGAACGGATGAAGTCGGCCGCTGCCGCGGCACAGGCCCGGGCCACCGCGTTGTGGCGCAGTAAGAGACGCGCTGCCGAGACGGCGACCGGTGTTCCTGCCGCCAGACGTGGCCGCGGCTTGGCCTGCGAGGTGGCCCTTGCCCGGCACGACTCACCGGTGCGTGGCGGTACCCACCTGGGATTGGCGTCCGCATTGGTCGAGGAGATGCCGCACACGCTCGCCGCGCTCGAATGTGGGGCGCTGTCGGAATGGCGGGCGACCCTGATCGTCCGCGAATCGGCCTGTCTGCGGGTAGAACACCGCCGCGAGCTCGACGCCGAGCTATGTGCCGATGTGTCCCGACTGGACGGCTGGGGCGACAAGTGCGTGGTGGCCGAGGCCAAGGCCATCGCGGCGCGGCTGGATGTCGAGGCGGTGGTGGCGCGGTCGGCCAAGGCCGCCAAGGACCGCTGCGTCACGGTACGGCCGGCGCCGGACACCATGACCTACGTGACCGCACTGCTGCCCGTCGCCCAGGGCGTGGCGGTGTACGCCGCCCTGAAACGTGCCGCCGACACCACTTTCGACGACCGGTCGCGCGGCCAGATCATGGCCGACACCCTCGTCGAACGCGTGACCGGCCGACCGGCCGAACAACCGGTGCCGGTGACCCTGAACCTGGTGCTTGCCGACACCACCCTCGCCGGTGATGACGACGCACCCGGGTGGCTCGCCGACTACGGGCCCATTCCGGCCGGCTTCGCACGCACGCTCACGGGCCGCGCCGCCGCGGATACCGCGGTGAAGACGATGCTGCGCAGGCTCTACCGCCATCCGCGGAGCGGGCAGCTGGTGGCCATGGAGTCACAGGCACGAATCTTCCCCAAGGGCCTGGCCACCTTCCTCGATCTGCGCGACCGGACCTGCCGCACACCGTATTGCGATGCGCCGATCCGCCAGCACGATCATGCCCGCCCGGCACACCGGGGTGGTTCCACCAGCGCGCTCAACGGGCTTGGCGAATGCGAGGCCTGCAACTACACCAAGGAAGCACCCGGCTGGGCGGTCACCACGACCGACGCGGACGGCGCGCACACCGCCGAGTTCCGCACGCCCACCGGTGCGGTCTACCGATCGACCGCCCCGCCGCTGCCGGGGCCACCGACCCGGACGGTCAGCGTCATCGAGTGCGGGCTCAGTATCGATCTGGTCAGGTTCGACGCTGCGTGACGTACCACTGGAGCAGGTCCGGGTCGTCGACGGCGCTGCGTTCCACCACCTTCTCGGCCTCCGCTCCCTGAAACAGCTTCTTGATGGGCACCTCGAGCTTCTTGCCGGTGCGGGTGTGCGGAATGCCGGGGGCGAGGATGATGTCGTCGGGCACGTGCCGCGGGGAGACCTCGGCGCGGATGGTGCTCTTGACCTTGTCCCGCAACGCGTCATCGAGTTCGACACCCTCGGCGAGCACCACGAACAGCGGCATCCAATAGCCACCGTCGGGCTGCTCGGCGCCGATCACCAAAGCCTCGGCGATCTCGGGCAGCCGTTCCACCGCCTGATAGATATCGGCACTTCCCATCCGGATCCCATGCCGATTCAGCGTGGAGTCGGAGCGGCCATGCACGATGACGCTGCCGTGATCGGTGATGGTGATCCAGTCGCCGTGCCGCCAGACGCCCGGGAACATCTCGAAATAAGCGTCGCGATACCGTGATCCGTCCGGATCGTTCCAGAACGCCACCGGCATGGACGGCAAGGGTTTGGTGACGACCAGCTCACCGACCTCGCCGCGCACCGGGTTGCCCGACTCGTCCCAGGCATCCAGCGCCACGCCGAGATACGGCGCGGAGAGCTCGCCGGGCCACACCGGCACGGTACGCACCCCGCCGATGAAGGCGGAGACCACATCGGTTCCCCCGCTGATGGAGGCAATCTGAACGTGCTCGCCGATATTGTCGCGCATCCACAGCGACGTCGACGGCGGCAACGAGGAGCCGGTGATCCCGACGGTCCGCAACGCGGAGAGGTCGTGCTCGCTGCGCGGAACCGCACCGGCCTTCATGCACCCGAGCACATATCCCGGGCTGGTGCCCAGCACCGTCACGCCGAGGTCGGCGGCCATGGCCCACAGGGCGTCCGGCGTCGGGTACGACGGGCTGCCGTCGTAGCACACGATGGTGGCGCCGACCAGCAGCCCGGCGATCTGGAAGTTCCACATCATCCAGCTCGGGCTGGTGTACCAGAAGAAGGTATCGCGCTCACCGATATCACTTTGCAGCGCAACGGCTTTCAGATGCTCCAGCAGCACCCCACCATGACCGTGCATGATGCCCTTGGGCAGGCCGGTGGTACCCGAGGAGAACAGGATCCACAGCGGATGGTCGAACCCGACCGCCACGGTGCCCAGTTCGGCACCGGTGGCGGTCGCGGTCTCCCAGTCGAGGTGATCCTGCGGCACCGGGGCCACGCGGGAGACCGAAATGGTGGCGCGCAACGTAGGCAGACCGTCCCGCAATGCCGCGACCTCTGCGCTCTTGTCGTGGAACTTCCCGCCGAACCGGTAGCCATCGGTGGTCACCAGCACCACCGGTTCGAGCTGTCCGAGCCGGTCCAGTGCGGCCTTGGCCGAGTAGTCCTGGCCGCACGCACTCCACACCGCCCCCACCGCGGCGGTACCCAGGAAGGCGATCACCGCCTCGGCGATATTGGGCAGATAGCCGACCACCCGATCGCCGGCGCGCACCCCTAGGTCGATCAGGGTCTGCGCGAATCCCGCGGTGCGGCGCAGCAGTTCGGCCCAGGACAAGTCGGCGGTCGGGGTGTCCTCGCTGACGCAGCGGATCGCGGGCCGGTCGGTGCGGGCTTGCCGCACCACCTGATCCACGAAATTGAGCTGAACGCCGGGAAACCACTGCGCGCCAGGCATATCCGTACGGGCAAGCACCTCGCCGGGCATCTCACCGAGCCCGAAATACTCCCACAGCGCACCCCAGAATGCGGCCGGCTCGTCCACCGACCACTGCCACAGCGCGTGATACTCGGCCGGGGCGCCGGCGAATCGGGCGAAGTCGGTGACCCGGGCCTCGGCGATGTCGGCGGCCGTCGGCTGCCACTGCGGCGCGGTACTCACCGGGCGCTCCACCCGCCGTCCATCGTGTAGGACGCACCCGTCACCATGCCTGCCTGCGCCGAGGCCAGCCAGCCCACCAGGGAGGCCACCTCCTGCGGTTCCACCAGCCGTTTGATGGCGCTCTCCTTCAGCAAGATCTCTTCGACGACCTGCTGCTCGTCGATGCCATGGGTGCGGGCCTGATCGGCGATCTGCTTGTCCACCAGGGCGGTTCGCACATAACCGGGGTTGACGCAGTTGCTGGTGACACCGCGCGGACCGCCCTCCAGGGCGGTCACCTTGGACAGTCCCTCCAGCGCGTGCTTGGCGGTCACGTAGGCAACCTTATATTCCGAGGCGCGAAGTCCGTGGACCGAGGACAGGTTGATGATGCGGCCGAACCCGGATTCATACATGTGCGGCAGCGCGGCCCGGATGAGCAGGAACGGCACCTCGGTCATCAGGGTGAGCAACATACGAAACGCCTCCGGCGGGAACTCGGTGATGGGCGCGACGCGTTGCACCCCGGCGTTGTTCACCAGGATGTCGGTCTCCAGCACCAGGTCCGCCAGCGGGCCGACGTCGAGAAGGTCGACCACCCAGGCGGTGCCGCCGATCTCCTCGGCCAGGGTCGCGGCCGCGTCGGCGTCCCGGTCGGCCACGGTCACCCGGGCGCCGCGGGCGGCGAGTTCGCGTGCGCAGGCCGCGCCGATACCGCTGGCGCCACCGGTGACCAGGGCCGTTCTGCCGGACAGCTCACTCATGCACGCGCCCCGGCGATCTCACGTGCGTCGGCGTCGTCGAGGGTCCGCAGGTCGATACCGTTGGTCTCCCGGGTGTAGAGCACGGCGATCAAGGTGATGCCGCACGCGAGGGCCAGGTAGATCGAGATCGGCACCGGGGAGTCGTAGAGGTCGAGCAGTTTCACCGCGATCAGCGGGGCAAGCGACCCCGCCACGATGGAGGTCACCTGATAGCCAAGGGACACACCGGAATACCGCATCCGGGTCGGGAACATCTCGGCCATGATGGCCGGCTGCGGCGCGTACATGAGGGCGTGGATCATCAGGCCGAGCGTGATGGCCGCGGTGACGACCACGTAATTGCCGCTGTTCATCATCGGGAAGGCGAAGAACCCCCAGGTGCCGCCCAGCACCGCGCCGACCAGGTACACCGGGCGGCGGCCGAACCGGTCGGCCAGATGGCCGACCACGGGCACCACGGCGAAGTGCACGGCGTGCGCGATCAGCAGGTACCACAGGATGGAGCTGGTGTCCGCGCCCACCGACACCTTCAGATAGGTGATGGAGAACGTGACGACCAGGTAGTACATGATGTTCTCGCCGAACCGCAGGCCCATGGCGGTGAACACACCCCGCGGGTAGCGCCTGAGCACCTCGACGACGCTGAACGAGGTCGCCTTGATGCGTTCGGCCTCCTCCTGCGCCTCCACGAAGATCGGCGCGTCGGTGACCTTGGTGCGGATGTAGTAGCCGATCAGCACGACCACCGCCGAGAGCCAGAACGCCACCCGCCAGCCCCAGGACAGGAAGGCCGCTTCCGACAGCGTGGCGGTGAGCACCAGCAGCACGACGGTGGCGAGCATATTGCCCACCGGGACCCCGGCCTGTGGCCAGCTGGCCCAGAACCCGCGCCGGTTGTTCGGGCTGTGCTCGGCGACCAGCAGGATCGCCCCACCCCATTCGCCGCCGACGGCGAAGCCCTGGATGAACCGCAGTGTCACCAGCAGGCCCGGTGCCCAGTACCCGATCTGCCCGAACGTGGGCAGGCAGCCCATCAGGAAGGTCGCGGCGCCGACGAGCAGCAGGGAGAACTGCAGGAGTTTCTTACGCCCGAATTTGTCGCCGTAATGGCCGAACACGATGCCGCCGAGTGGGCGGGCCACGAAGCCCACCGCGTAGGTGGCGAAGGCGAGGAAGATCGCGTTGAGCTCGCTGGTCGTCTCGGCGAAGAACACCTTGCTGAACACCAGCGTCGCCGCGGTGCCGTACAGGAAGAACTCGTACCACTCCACGACCGTGCCGGCCATGGATGCGGTGACGACGCGTTTCAGTCCGGTGGTGGGGGCGGAATTGTGATCGGCAGCACACATACGGGTGAGTATTCATGCACGTCAAGATCGAAACAATGGTCAGATCTGCAGGACATGTCTGCAAAAATGCAGATATGGGCCTGCCGAGCGCGGACGATCTGCTGATCCTGCTGGCCGTCGGGCGCACCGGCCGCTACGTGACCGCCGCGGAGGCGCTCGGGGTCAATCACACCACCATCTCGCGGCGCATCGCCGCCCTCGAGCAGGCCGTCGGGACCCGGGTGCTGACGAGGGTCGGCTCCGGATGGGAACTCACCGATCGCGGCCGCGAGGTACTGACCGCCGCCGAGGCGGTGGAGGCGGCGGTGCGCTCGCTCGGCGGAGCGGCGGGCCAACCCCGCGCGCTGGAGGGGGTTGTGCGGATCTCGGCGACCGATGGATTCAGCGCCTATATCGCCACCCCGGCGGCCGCCGATGTCCAACGTAGGCATCCCGGGGTGTCGGTGGAGATCGTCGCCGCGATCCGACGCGCCAGTCAACAGCGGTCCAGCGTCGACATCGAGGTCGTGGTGGGCGAACCCACCGTGCATCGGGCGCAGGCGATCCGCCTCGGTGACTATTGCCTCGGTCTGTACGGCTGCACGGGCTACCTCGCCGAGCACGGCACCCCCACTCGACTCGACGAGTTGTCCGAGCATCCGCTGGTCTACTTCATCGACTCCATGTTGCAGGTCGACGATCTCGACCATGCCACCAGCTTCGCCCCGCACATGCGGCAGTCGGTGTCCTCGACCAATGTCTTCGTGCACGTCGAGGCGACCCGTGCCGCCGCGGGACTGGGGCTGCTGCCCTGTTTCATGGCCGACCGGCACGACGATCTGGTCCGGGTGCTCCCCGATGCCGTCGCGGTGCAGCTGACCTATTGGCTGGTGACCCGCGCCGAGACCCTGCGCCGGCCGGAGGTGGCGGCGATCATCGACGCGATCCGCGATCGGATGGCCGCCCAGCGAAACGCCTTGCTCGGCAGGCACGGCTGAATACTGTGACGGCATGCCCTTCCTGGAGACCGACGCCGCCCGCGTGTACTACCGGCACTGGGCGGCCGCCGAACCTCGAGCCGCCATGGTGTTCCTGCACGGTTTCGGCGAACACACCGGCGTCTATCACCGCTTCGGTTTTGCGCTCAACGCCGCGGGCATCGACCTGTGGGCCGTCGATCAGCTCGGCCACGGTCTGAGTCCCGGTCCGCGTGGAGATTTCGGCACGCTGGCCGACTGTTCGGCACGGGCCGAGGCGCTGACCGTGCTCGTCGAGCAGCAGCACCCAGGACTGCCCGTGATTGCGGCGGGCCATTCCTTCGGTTCGGTGATCACCGCGCTGCGGTTGGTGGAGCAGCCGGCGCGCTATCGCGCCGGCATCATCTCCGGCGCACCACTGGCGCCGATCGCCGACCTGCTCGATGTCGACACGTCGCTGGATCTGGATCCGTCCTGGCTGTCGGGCGACCCGTTCTACCTCGATACGCTCCAGGTTGATCCGCTGGCCTTCGTCGCAGCGGACAGTGCGCCGCTGACCCGGGCGCTGGATGCCGCCTGGGATCGATTCGGTTCCGAACTTCCCACATTGACGGTGCCGACCCTGGCCGTGCACGGCGGCGCCGACCCCGTCTCGCCCATCGGCCCGGTGCGCGCCTACGCCGAACAGATCGACACGCTGCAGATCGCCGAGTTCCCCGGCGCAAAACACGACATCCTGAACGAAACAGTGCACCGGGACGTCGTCGCAACCGTCATTGCTTTCATCGCGGCGACGCTGGGATGGCATTCTGTTCGCGATGGCACTCGGACTGAATAAAGACACCAAGCGCACGCTGGTCAAACTGCTGGCGGCGATCGCGCTGATCGCCGTGATCCTGGGCGGTTTCGCGGCGTGCCTGTTCACCGTCCGCTCCACCGACGAGGCGGCGGACACCGGATCCGGACCGGCGCTGCAGGGCAGCTTCAAGGTCGACATCGGACCGACCGCCACACCGGACGGCAAGCCGGTGGCCGGCACGGCCCGCACCGGAACGTGGGTGGCCCGCTCGACGTGCCGCGACACCGAGTGCGTTGCGACGGTATCGGTGGTCGATCCGAAGAATCCGTCCGGCCCGCCCGCGCTCACGATGGTCTTCGACTACATCGACGGCGACTGGATGAGCGTGCGGGAGGCACCCGACAAGTGCAAGGTAGGCGACGCCGAGGTCGACGTCACCGGATGGTCGATCATCGCGCTGCGGCCCCGGCTGGATGGATCGATGTCCGGTGAATACACCTGGGCCACCGCACCGGCGCTGTGCGCCAGCAAGCGGGCGGTCAACCTGGCACCGACCAGTGGAGCGGGCACCGGCACCGAAGCGGCTGACCCGGCCGCCGAGCCGCCGCTGCGCGCATCCCCCGGCGCGGCGCTGTGGGGCACCTACACCTACACCCAGACCTACCCGGCCACCGGCGAGGTCTTCCCACCGCACGACTACCGCGCCACCACCCACTGCCTGCGCACCGGGGACCGCTGCGTGACCTTGATGTCGACCGTCGACACCAACAATCTGTTCGTCATGCAGTACGGCGACCGCCGGTTCACCGCCAGCTTCCCCGAGGGCGACGCGCAGTGCACCGACGGAATCGGCAAGGTGCGCCAGTCATCCCGCGATGAACTGCCGCTGCCGCAGGGGCCGCAGAACCCCATCCAAACCCTCACCGGGAAGTCGTTTCAGGACTACACCGGCGACTGCCCGGCACAGGTCGAACTGGACGTCCGCATCCAGCGCATCGGGGACTGACGGCGCTACAGCGCCCGGGGCGAGCGAAGCGACGGGATTACAACCAGGTGTCCGACGTGGTCGCGGTGAGGAAGGCGTCCAGGTCGTCGCGCCACTGGGCGGGGGTGTTCTTGTCCGGCTCGATCCCGGTGTACTCGCCGCGGTAGAACAACAGCGGTCGGGGCTTCAACGCGGGCGGCTCCGACATCGACTGCACCGCACCGAACACCACGAAGTGGTCACCGCCGTCGTGCACCGAGGCCACCGTGCAGTCGATATGGGCCAGGCTGCCCTCGATCACCGGCGATCCCAATGGCGAAGGGCTCCAGTCGATCCCGGCGAACTTGTCCGGCGCCTTGGAGCCGAACTGCGCCGAGACGTGCTGCTGGTTCTCGTGCAGCATGTTGACACAGAACCTGCCGCTGGCCTCGATGGCCTGCCAGGCCCGCGACTGCTTGGTGGGGCAGAACAGCACCAGCGGCGGATCCAGCGACAGCGCGGCGAAGGACTGACAGGCGAAACCGATCGGCACCTCGTCGTGCACGGTGGTGATCACGGTGACACCCGTGCAGAACTGCCCGAGCACATGCCGGAATGTGCGTGGGTCGATGGCCGCAGCGCCCATGGCTACTTGAAGCCGACGCTGAAGTCGTGGCCCCACAGACTGACCGCGGTGCTCTCCCGGGCCACCCAGCTGGCGTCCTCGACTTCGAGCCCCTCGCAACCGAATTCGATGTCGAATCCGCCGGGGGTCTTGATGTAGAACGACAGCATCTTGTCGTTGGTGTGCCTGCCAAGGGTGGCCGACATCTTCACGTTTCGGCGCAGTGCGCGGTCCAGGCACAGCCCGACATCATCGGACTCCTCGACCTCGACCATCAGGTGCACGATGCCGGTCGGGTTGGGCATCGGCATGAAGGCCAACGCGTGGTGGCGCGGGTTACATCCATAGAAGCGCAACCAGATCGGATCACCGTCGGCCGGGCGGCCGGCAAGCTGCGGGGGCAGACTCATCGAGTCGCGCAACCGGAAGCCGAGCACATCCTGGTAGAACGCCTGCGCGGCAGCGTCATCGTCACAGGTGAGCACGACGTGTCCGAGACCCTGTTCGGCGGTGACGAACTTATGACCGTACGGGCTGACAAACCGGCGGCCCAGGTACTGGGCGCCGTGGAAGGCCTCCAGCACGTTGCCGGCCGGGTCGTTGAACCGGATGAGGCCCTCGACGCGACGCTCGGAGCGCTCCTCGCGGGTGCCCTCGGTGAAATCGACGCCGGACTTCGACAGCGTCTCGCGCAGCGCCTGCAGGGCGGGGGCGTCGGCGACCTCCCAGCCAGAGACGAGCAACCGGTCCTGGTCACCGGGCACGATCACCAGTCGCGCGGCCATCTCGTCCATCCGCAGGTAGAGCGCACCCGGGGTGCTGCCGTCGCCCTCCACCATGCCGAGCACCTTCAGCGCGAACTCACGCCACGCCGCGACATCGGTGGCTTCGATGCGCATGTATCCAAGAGCCTTGATGCTCATCGCTGTGCCTTCCTAGCTCAGGAAATCGATGGTGAGCTTGTTGAACTCGTCGAACTTCTCGACCTGCGCCCAGTGGCCACACTGCCCGAAAACGTGCAACTGCACGCGCGGAATCTGCTTGACCGCGACCAGCGCACCGTCGAGCGGATTGACCCGGTCCTCGCGGCCCCAGACCAACAGCACGGGCTGACGCAGTTTGTACACCTCGCGCCACATCATGCCGAGCTCGAAGTCGGGCCCCGCGAACGATTTGCCCATCGCACGGGTGGCGGCCAGCGATTCCGGCGTGCTGGCGATCGCAAACCGCTCGTCGACCAACTCCGGGGTGACCAGCTTCTGGTCGAACACCATGATGCGGATGAAGGCTTCCAGGTTCTCGCGCGTCGGCTCGTAGTTGAACTTGGCGAGCGCCTTGACACCCTCCGTCGGGTCCGGGGCGAACAGGTTCACGCTCAGGCCGCCGGGACCCATCAGGACGAGCTTGCCGGCCCGGTCCGGGTAGTCCAGCGCGAAACGCACTGCGGTGCCACCGCCCAGCGAGTTGCCCAGCAGCGGAACGCGTCCCTGCACACCGAGGTGGTCGAGCAGGCCCAGCACCGCCTTGGCGCTGTACCGGTTGTACTGCTCATGCTCGGTGTGCTTGTCGGACAGGCCGTACCCGGGCTGGTCGATCGCGATGACGTGGAACTTCTCGGCGAGCACGGCGATATTGCGGCCGAAGTTCGACCAGCTCGACGCGCCGGGCCCACCGCCGTGCAACAACACGATGGTCTGCGCCGTCGGGTCACCCGCTTCGTGGTAGTGCAACCGCATGGCCAGTTCCCCGGCCTGCACGTCGGCGTATCGGGAGGTGGATTCGAAGGTAATCTCTTGCGTTGCCGTCACTGTCAGACCATCGTGTCCGCGGGCGGCAGACCGAACTCGTTGTTCCCGAAGATCAGGTAGGCGCGCTCGGGCTCGTTGGCCGCGTGCACGCGGCCGGCGTGAGCATCGCGCCAGAACCGTTGCAGCGGAGCACCGGTCACCAGCGCGGTGGCACCCGCCGACTCGAACAGCAGGTCGATCGAGGCGATGGAACGCGCCGTGGCGCGCACCTGGTCACGACGGGCGCGGGCCCGCAGCTCGAACGGAATCTCCTTGCCCGCCTGCAGCAGTGCGTACTCGTCACCGACATTGCCGATCAGCTGACGCCACGCGGCGTCGATATCGCTGGCCGCCTCGGCGATACGCACCTTGGCGAATGGATCGTCCTTGGACTTCTCCCCGGCGAACGCTGCGCGCACCCGCTTGCCCTGATGCTCGACATGGGCGGCGTAGGCGCCGTAGGCCATACCGACGATCGGCGCGGAGATGGTGGTGGGATGCATGGTGCCCCACGGCATCTTGTAGACCGGCGCGGTGTTGTTCTGGTATCCACCGGCGGTGCCGTCGTTCATCGCCTTGTAGGACAGGAAACGGTGCGACGGCACGAACACATCCTTGACGACCACGGTGTTGCTGCCGGTGCCCTTCAGGCCGACCACATGCCACACGTCGTCGATGGTGTACTCCGTGCGCGGGATCAGGAAGCTGCCGAAGTCGACCGGGCGGCCGTCCTTGATCACCGGACCGCCCAAGAACGCCCAGGTGGCGTGCTCGCTACCGGAGGACCACTGCCAGGCGCCGCTGACCAGGTAACCACCGTCGACGACGGTGCCGGCCCCCATCGGCGCATACGAGGACGACACCCGCACCGTCGGATCGTCACCCCACACCTCGTCCTGCGCCTTCTGGTCGAACAGCGCCAGATGCCAGTTGTGCACACCGATGATGGAGCTGATCCAGCCCGTCGAACCGCAGGCGCTGGCGAGTCGGCGGACCGCCTCGTAGAACACCGTCGGGTCGGCCTGTAGCCCGCCCCACTGCTCGGGCTGGAGAAGTTTGAAGAAGCCGACCTCGTCGAGTTCGTTGACGGTTTCGTAGGACACCTGGCGCCGGTCTTCGGCGGCCTGGGCCCGTTCACGCAGCTTCGGCAACAGATCATCGATGCCGGCGAGCACCGCCTGCACGTCACGCTGTTCAATAGACGTCACTGAATTGCCTCCCGGATCGAGATCGAGCACTGCACAAAGATTAGAACACGTTACGATTTGTGTCGAGTAGCGCACCGAATCATCGGCTGGACCTGCGCAAGTTCAGTTTTGTAACATGTTCTAGTTATGACGGAAATGAGGGCAGGTCTGTGACGGATGAACCGCTGGGCAGCCATGTACTTGAGCTGCAGGTGGCCGAGGTCGTCGAGGAGACCGCGGACGCTCGCTCGCTGGTGTTCGCGATTCCGGACGGCAGCGACATCCCCGCCGACCGGCTGCGCTACTCCCCCGGCCAGTTCCTGACCCTGCGGGTGCCCAGCGAAAAGACCGGCTCGGTGGCCCGCTGTTACTCGCTGTCGAGCGCGCCGAGCATCGACGAACACCTGACGGTGACGGTCAAGCGGACCGCCGACGGGTACGCCTCGAACTGGCTGTGCGACAACGCCCACGCCGGTATGCGCATGCACGTGCTGGCCCCGTCGGGCACCTTCGTGCCTGCGACCTTGGACACCGATTTCCTGCTGCTCGCCGCGGGCAGCGGCATCACGCCGATGATGGCGATCTGCAAATCCGCCCTCGCCGAAGGCAGCGGCAAGGTCGTGCTCGTGTACGCCAACCGCGATGAGAAGTCGGTGATCTTCGCCTCGGCACTGCGGGAACTGGCGGCCGCCCACCCGGACCGGTTGACGGTGATCCACTGGCTGGAGACCGTGCAGGGTCTGCCCAACACCGACGCGCTGGCCACGCTGCTGCGCCCCTATGCCACCCACGAAGCGTTCATCTGCGGGCCGGGGCCGTTCATGGCCGCCGCCGAGGCCGCGTGCAAGACCGTCGACACCAGGCACATCCACATCGAGGTGTTCAAATCCCTGGAGTCCGACCCGTTCGCCGAGGTCGTCATCGAGATCGATGAGGACGATGACCGCGGCCCGGCCCAGGCCATCGTCGAACTGGACGGCACCACCCATGAGATCGACTGGCCACGCAGGGCAAAGCTGCTCGACGTGCTACTCAACAAGGGATTGGATGCCCCGTTCTCCTGCCGGGAGGGCCACTGCGGCGCCTGCGCGGTGCTGATGCGCAAGGGCGAGGTCGACATGGAGATCAATGACGTGCTCGAACCGTCGGATCTCGACGAGGGTCTGATCCTGGCGTGCCAGGCCCTGCCCGTGTCGGATTCGGTAGAAGTCACCTACGACGAATAGCGCTCGGGCTAACATTCGCCCGGACCGGGAGGAACTGCCGTGAAGAGGATTCTCAGTGTGCTGGCGGCTTCCGTTGCCGCGGCCGCACTCAGCAGCCCGACCGCATCCGCGGCGGTGAACACCGGGACGTCGTCGATACCGACGCCCCAGGGCATCGTCGAGATGAAGGTGACCGCCGATTGCCCCGGCACCGACGGCAGGTGCTTCTTCCGCACTCAGGCCAGTCTGCTCACCCCGACCGGACCCGTCGGCCTGCCGCAGGACACCTGGGCCCGGCAGACCATCACGATCCGCAGTACCGACCGGTCGGTCTACCAGGAGGCCTGGTACAGCGCCCCCGCCGGCATGCCGCGCGAGCTCAAGGGCGCCAACCACGACAACGTGCTGTCCAAGGCCTACAAGTCGGTCAGCGACTACCAGGTGTCGGTGACCTACTTCGGCGGCGGCCCGCTGGAGAGGTTTGCCGTCGACGGTGACTCTGTTCAGACCGATTGGCGCACAGGGCGTCCCGCCATCGAGGCCGGTTTCATCGTCTGCTCGAACATCCAGGTGGTCTTCGGCGGGGTCAATGTGACCACGCCGGGTGCGTGTGCGCAGACCACGTTCAACTGACCAATCGTTCAACTGACCGACGTTCAACTGACCGGCCGCAGGTGCCGCGCCACCAGCTTGTGCCAGCGGCGGTGCCGGTAGCGGTAGATCCCGGTGGCGATCGGCACGACGATCGCCGTGAGGGCACCGGCGTCGATATCCACGGTGTCGCTGTAGCGACAGCTGCGCGCGTCGACCGGCTCGACGTGCAGGGTGTGATCCCAGGCCCGCAGCACGCCGCCGTACTCATGGGTGACGATGGTCCGGCTCGCTGCGTCGACGGACCGGATCTCCAGGGTGTGCCGGTAGGCCGGGAACACGTGAAACGCGAACAGCCAACCCGTTCCCCGCTCACCGGCCCGTAGCGGGGTGCTGCGCCCGGACAGCGCCGGCATACCGAACAGGCCCCGGCACACGTAGAGAAACGTGACCGGGTACTGCATGGCCGCCCACACCTGGTCGGCATCGGTGGGCAGTATCGTCTCGAGGTGTACACGCTGCATGCGATAAGTCTGAGCACCGGAACAGCTTCTGACTACTCGCTTTCACGGCACGGAGGCGATATGGCACCCCCCGACCGGTTTCGTGCCCGTAAGCAGCCGCGACAGCAACGTTCCGCCCAGACCCGCCACGACATCCTGGATGCGGCTGCTCGCGTTTTCAGCAGGCATGGGTACGCCGCGGGCACCACCAACCGCATCGCGGCCGCGGCGAACGTGTCCATCGGTTCGCTGTACCAGTACTTTCCGAACAAGGACGCCATCCTCGCCGCGTTGACCGACGCCCATATCGATGCCGGCACCACCCTGCTGGCCGAACGGATGCGCGGCGGTCTCCCCGAGGCGCTCGGCGATCTGATACGGCTGTTCGTGCGGGCCGCCATCGATAGTCACCGCGAAGACCGCGCATTGCACCGGGTGTTGTTCGAAGAGGCGCCGTGCTCGAGGACGAGGTGGTGCGGCTGCTGACGGGCCATCTCAGCGGGGCAACCCCAGCAGCCGCTCCCCCGCCAGGGTGAGCAGGATCTGCTCGGTCCCGCCCGCGATGGACAGGCAGCGGGTGTTCAGGAAGTAGCGCACATCCGGCGAGTCGACGATGCCCGCACCGTCGAGGAAGTCCATCACCGTCTCGGCCAGGCCCTGGCGGTAGCGCACCCCGATCAGCTTGCGCACGCTCGAGGGCGCCCCGGGGTCGTTGCCGCCGACCGCCAGCCGCGCGATCAACTGGTCCAGCAGCGAACCCACCTGTGCCGCAATGATCAGCGTTCCCAACCGGTCGGCCTCGGCACCGTCGAGGACGCGGTCCCCGATCACCTCCAGGAGGTGCTCCATGCCCTTGTCCAGCGCCCCGCCGGTGGCGATCGCGACCCGCTCGTTGGCCAGGGTGGTGCGCGCCAGCGGCCATCCGCCGTCCACCTCACCCACCACGAGATCGTCGGGCACGAACAGGTCGTCGAAGAACACCTCGTTGAACAGGGCCTCCCCGGTGATCTCGCGCAACGGCCGGATATCGATGCCGGGCGAGTTCATCTCGACCAGGAAGTAGGTGATGCCCTTGTGTTTCGGCACATCTGGGTTGGTGCGGGCAAGACAGATGCCCCAGTTGGCGCGGTGCGCATTCGAGGTCCACACCTTCTGCCCGGTCAGCTTCCAACCACCCTCCGTGCGAACGGCTTTGGTCCGCAGTGCGGCGAGATCCGAACCGGCGCCGGGCTCGGAGAACAGCTGGCACCAGTAGATGTCACCGGTGAGAGTGCCCGGGATGAACCGGTCGATCTGCTCCGGGGTGCCCGCGGACAGGATGGTCGGCGCCGCCCACCAACCGATCGAGATGTCGGGGCGCACCACTCCCGCGGCGTTCAGTTCCTCATCGATCACCAGCTGCTCGGCGGGGGTCGCGTCACGGCCATACGGTTTGGGCCAGTGCGGCGCCAGCAGACCGGACTCGGCCAGCGCGCGTTGACGGTCCCCTTCGGGCAGTTCGGCGATCTTTGCTGCGGCAGTGGCGATCTCGGAACGGATCGCGTCGGCATCGGTGACATCCACATGTAGCTGCCTGCGCACACCGGCACGGGTGAGTTCCACGGTGCGGCGCAACCAGCGGGACTGACCGCCGAGGAACTGCGCGACCGCGTATGCCCGACGCATGTACAGGTGTGCGTCGTGCTCCCACGTGATGCCGATCCCGCCCAGCACCTGGATGCAGTCCCTGGCGTTCTTCTTGGCGGCATCGATACCGATGGCCGCGGCCACCGCGGCGGCGATGGAGAGTTGTTCGGCGTCATCACCGGCAGCGGCCGATGCCGCGTCGGCGGCGGCCACCGCGGCCTGCTGGCTGCGCAGCAGCATCTCGGCGCACATGTGCTTGACGGCCTGGAAACTGCCGATCGGCTTGCCGAACTGCTCGCGCACCTTGGCGTAGTCGTTGGCGGTGTCGAGCAACCAGCGGGCCAGCCCGGCGGCCTCGGCCGCCAGCACGGTCGCGATCAGATCGGTGACCCGTTGCCCGGACGCACTCAACACCTGGGCGGGGGCGCCGGTCAGCACCACCCGGGCCAGCGGACGGGAGAAGTCGGTGGCCTCCAGCCGTTCGATCGCCACGCCCTCGGCGGCGGCGTCGACCAGCAACCAACTGTCCGAGGCGGGCAGCACGAGGACACCGGCCGGGTCCGCGCCCAGCACGAACGGCGCGGCCCCGGTCGCGGTACCCGCGTCGAAGGTGATCTCGGACGCCAGCGCGATACCGGCGCTGCGCTCGCCCGCGGCGAGCGCCTCCAGCACGGTGGGATCGTCGACCACCAGGGTGGCCAGCGCGGTGCTGGCCAGCGGGCCGGGTACCAGGGCCGCCGCGGCCTCGTCGACCATGGCCAGCAGGTCGGTGACCGTGCTGCCCGCCCCGCCGAACTCCTCGGGGACCGCCACACCGAATGCCCCTAGTTGACCGAAGCCGGCGTACGGGCCCCGCCAGGCGTCGGGGTCGCCGAGCTCGACCCTGCGGGTCGCCTCGATCGCTCCGGAGCTCGCAGCCCAGCTACGGACCAGCTCACGGGCCGCAGACTCCTCGGATGTGTCGGTCTGCACAGACAACACGGACACCGGCAACTCCTCGCCATTGGGTGAGAAGGCTCCGCTTCCCACTAGAACGTGTTCTAATAGTGCCAGCGCTCGGACGTCAAGTCGACCATGGTCACGGCCGCGACGCGCCGCTGTGATCCCGAGCGGGGAGGTGGGCGATCAACGGTAGGCATGCGTATCGTTTTCCTCTTAAGCGCATCACGAAGGAGTTGTCCGCCACATGTCGTCGCCTGCACAACCCGGATCGGGTTCTGACTCACCCCGTCAGGTGATGACCGTGGCCGTTCTCTCCGAATCCGAGCTCGGTTCCGAGGCACAGCGCGAACGCCGCAAGCGCATCCTGGACGCCACGCTGGCCATCGCTTCCAAAGGCGGCTACGAGGCCGTCCAGATGCGGGCCGTCGCCGAACGCGCCGATGTCGCCGTCGGGACCCTGTACCGGTACTTCCCGTCCAAGGTGCACCTGCTGGTGTCCGCCCTCGGCCGCGAGTTCGAACGCATCGACGCCAAGACCGACCGCGCCACCCTGACCGGCGGCACCCCGTACGAGCGGCTCAACATCATGGTGGGCCGGCTGAACCGGTCGATGCAGCGCAACCCGCTGCTCACCGAGGCCATGACCCGCGCCTTCGTGTTCGCCGACGCCTCCGCTGCCGGCGAGGTCGACCACGTCGGCAAACTGATGGATTCGATGTTCGCCCGCGCCATGAGTGACGGCGAGCCCACCGAGGATCAGTACCACATCGCCCGGGTGATCTCCGATGTGTGGCTGTCCAACCTGCTGGCCTGGCTGACGCGCCGCGCGTCGGCCACCGACGTGGCAAAGCGACTCGATCTGGCGGTGCGGTTGCTCATCGGTGACGGGGAACAACCTAAGGTCTGAAGGCGTGCTCGAAGACGCCCTGCGGCGCGCGCTCACCCGCGCTGCGGCCACCCCACGACTGCTGGTCACCTCCGATTTCGACGGCACGCTGGCGCCGATCGTCAACAACCCCGCCGACGCCCGCCCGCTGCCCGAGGCCGCGGCGGCGCTCGAAGCGCTCGCCGCTCTCCCCGGCACCTTCGCAGCCCTGATCTCCGGGCGGGCGCTGTCCGTGCTGCGCGAGCTGTCCGGGATGTCCGATGCGGTGCAGGCGGTCGGCAGCCACGGCGCGGAGTTCGACACCGGCTTCGGGCGCGAGATCGACACCGCACTGCTGGCCGAGATCACCGAGACGCTGAACGACATTGCGGCGGGCCGTCCCGGCGTGACGGTGGAGACCAAACCCGCCAGCGTCGCGCTGCACGTGCGCAATGCCTCCGAGGCCGACGGCGCGGCCGCACTGGCCCTGGCCCGCGACGCCGCCGAGTCCTGGGACGCCCACACGACCGCAGGCAAGGCGGTGCTGGAGTTCGCGGTCATCGTCACCGACAAGGGCGAGGCGATCGACATCCTGCGGAACCGTTGCGCGGCAACGGCAGTGGTCTTCCTCGGCGATGACGTCACCGACGAGAAGGCGTTCCGGCGGATGCGCGACGGTGACGTCGGCATCAAGGTCGGCCCCGGGGACACGCTGGCCGGTTTCCGGGTCGATGCGCCCGCGGACGTGACATCGGTGCTGCGCTACCTGGCCGATGCACGCTTGCCTGATCAGCAAGACTGATTGCTGGTCGGGGTGGACGCCGCGCATCCTGGTGCCATGACCGATACCCCGGCTCACGCCTTGTCCGACGAATGGGACGAGCGCTACCACCGCTTCCTGGACCGGTTGCCCGCTCAACGCCCTAACCCCGCCGTGGTCAGCGAGATCACCGGTCTCCCAACCGGTTCAGCCCTCGACGTCGGGTGCGGTGGTGACCTGGGTCCGCTCCCGGCTGGAGGATCTGGAACTGCCCGACGGCGGATTCGATCTCGTCACCGCGCACTATCCGGCGTTGCTGCACTCACCGCAGCGCGATGCCGAGCGTGCACTGCTGGCCAGCGTCGCACCCGGCGGGCTGCTGCTGGTGGTCCACCACGCCGATATCGACGTCGAGATGGCCAGAGCGCACGGGTTCGACCCGGCCGACTATCTGCTGCACGATGATGTCGTCGCCCTGTTCGACGCGGACTGGGAGGTCAGCATCGACCGGTACCGGGCGCGCCCGGTACCCGCCGGCCTGGACAGCCAGCACACCCACGACGACGTGGTGGCGGCCCGGCGCAAACGCTAGGCGGGCGGGCCGGAGGTGCGGCCCCGGACCACCTCGGTGGTCAGCGTCTCGACGACCGGGAGGCCCGAGCGCGGCGGGGCATGCAGCAGATCCCCGGCCCGGCGCCCCTTCTCCATGCTGGGCTGGGTGACCGTCGTCAGCCCCCGCGCCAGCGCCTCGGGCACCCCGTCGAACCCGGTCACCGTCAACTGCCCCGGCACGAAGATGCCGTGCGCGCGCAGGTAGTCCATCGCCGACAGCGCCAGCACGTCGGCGGTGCACATCAGCGCGGTGATGCGGGGATTCGCCGCCAGCGCCACCTCGGCCGCCTCGCCGCCGGACTGCGGCAGGTGCTCGTAGCTCTCCACCACGGTCACCGACGCCGGATCCAGTCCGGCCGCGCTCATCGCGTCGTACACACCGTGCACCCGCTCGCGCTGGACGTGGAAATGCGGTGAGTTCAACCGTTGCGGATCGGCCACCATCGGCTTGGTGCTCTCATGCGGCCACTCCCGCCCCAGCCGCATGGTCAGCAGACCGATCTCACGGTGTCCCAGTGCCACAATGTGTTCAGCGAGTTCACGCATCGCGGCGCGATCGTCGATGCAGACCCGCGACGCACCCGGCACGTCCATGGGCTGGTCCACGACGACGATCGGCAGGTGACGTTGCAGCAGCACCGGCAGGTAGGGGTCATCGTCGGAGGCCGAGTAGACGACGAATCCGTCGACCCCCGCCGAGAGCACCGCCGCCGACCCGTCGTCGACGCTGCGATTGGGTCCGGCCGCCACCAGCAGCAACCCCTGGCCGGCCTCCTCACACGATTCGGCCAGCCCGGCAACGAAATCCAGGGCTGCCGGATCGCTGAAGGCGTAGTTGAGCGGCTCGGTGATCATCAGGCCGACCGCACCGGCTCGTCGGGTACGCAGCGAACGGGCAACCGGATCAGGGCCGGGGTAACCCAGTTCCTTCGCCGCGGCGAGCACCCGCTCGCGCAAATCGGCGGACAACTGATCGGGCCGGTTGTAGGCGTTGGAGATGGTGGTACGCGAAACGTTGAGTTCGGCGGCCAGCGATGCCAGCGTCGCGCGCCGTCGCGGCGCCGGACTTCTGGACATGCCTCATGAGGCTAGCGGACGACCGTGCCGATCCGGTTACCCGACCACACCGCCAGCCAGATCGCGCAGGCGATGGTGACGATCACGAAGCTCGGCGGCATGTTGAAGACCGCCGACACCGCGAGGCCCGTCCACACCGAAAACAGGCTGATCACCGTGGAGATCGCCATGGCCGCCAGCGGTCGTGCCGTCAGCATGATCGCGGTCGCGGCCGGTGTCACGACGAGGGCGAAGAGCAGCAGGGTGCCCACCGCCTGCACCGCCATCGTCACCGAAAGGCCGAGCAGCGCCATGAAGATGACCGACAGGGCGCGCACCGGCACCCCTTTGGCCTGCGCGACCTGAGCGTTCACCGAGGCGAACAGCAATGGGCGATAGACGATTACGACCGTGGCGGCGATCACCAGCAGCAGCACGGTGAAGGTCAGCAGTTGTTGATGGGTGATCGCCAGCAGGTTGCCGAACAGCACGTTGGTCAGCGTCGAGGAATTCTTGGTGGCCAGCGAATTGAAGAACAGACCGAACCCCGTCGCCAGCGCCAGTACCGTGCCGGTCGTGACCTCGCGGTCACCGGCGTTCTTACCCATCGCCCCGATCACCAGGGCGCCACCGATACAGAAGATGCCCAGCCCGAGGACCACCGGCAGGCCCACCAGGGCTGCACCCGTGGCCCCGGGCAGGCCGATATGGGCCAGTGCGTGCGCGGCGAACGCCGTGTTCCGCACGATGATGAAATAACCGATCAGCCCGGCGGCCAGGGCGACCAGAGTGCCGCCGAGCACTGCGTTGCGCATGAACGCCGACGTCAGGATCTGCCACCAGTTCTCCTGATAACCCAGCGCGAGATAGATCTGGGTACCGCCCATCAGGTGGCCCTCATGTACATCTGGCCCTGCAAGGTGTTGGCCACCGCGACCGTGGTGCCGTAGAGGTGGGTCAGCAGATCAGCATCGACAACCTGGTCGATGGCCGCGTGATGGGCGTGCCCGTCGAGCAGATACACCGCGCTGTCCAGTACCGACAGCAGCGGGTTCAGATCATGGGCGACAACAAGAATGGTCACATCGTATTCCGCATTCAGCCGGGACAGCAGTCCGACGATCTCCTGCTGGTTGCGCAGGTCGAGTGCGGCCAGCGGCTCATCGAGAATGAGCAGCCGCGGCCGGGATACCAGCGCGTTGGCCAGCGCGATGCGTTGCCGCTGCCCGCCCGACAGCTGAGATACCCGCCGGTCGGCGAACTCGTCCGCCTCTACCGCCCGCAGCGCCTCGGCCACCCGGGCACGGTCCGCCGCGGTGGTGCGGCGCAAGCCCCACCGCCGGCCGGTGAGGCCCAGCATGACGGCGTCGCGCGCGCGGATCGCCTCCCCGGCGCCGGCCACATAATCCTGCGGCACATAGCCGATGGCATCGTTGTGGGCGCCGGGCCGACCGCCGAGCACCCGCACCGTGCCCGAAGCCACCGGCAGCAGACCCAGGATGACCTGCAGCAGCGTGGACTTGCCCGAGCCGTTGGATCCGATCACGGCCACGATGCCACCGGCCGGAATCGTGAAGGTTCCTTCCGACCAGATCAGCCGGCCGCCGCGGACCACACTGACGTCGTCGAAGACGAGCGCGTTATCGGGCGCCGGGTTGTCGGGCGCCGGGTTATCGGACACCAAGGGCCTCGGCCAGCGCGGTGAGTTGATCCACCTGCCAAGCCTCGAACGATTCGGCCCCCGGCGCAGGAGTTTCGGTGACATCGACCACCGGCACTCCGGCCGCCTCCGCGGCGGCGCGCAGTTGCTCGGGGACGGAGCCCTCGGTCTGGGTGTTGTAGATCAGCACGTCGACACCGCGATCGGAGAGCAGGCGCAGGAATGCGTCGAGGTCGGCCGGGGACGGATCGCTCTCGTTCGAGGCGGCGACCTGGTAGCCCTGCGGGGTGCGATTGACGAGCCCGAGAGCGCCGGCCATATCGTCGAACAGGCTCTCGGTGGCGGCGTAGCTCTTTCCGGCCGCACCGGCCTTGATCTCGGCGATCAGATCGCGGTAGGGCGCCAGACCCTCGGTGAACTCGGTGTGCCGGGCGCCGAAGTAATCACCGGCCGCCGGAGCGAGCTCGGTGAGCTTGGCGGTGACGGCATCGGCCACATCGGTGACCGCGATCGGGCTGTACCAGGCGTGCGGGTTGACGCCGCCTTCACCCTCGTGATCATGCCCCTCGTGGCCCTCGTGATCATGTCCCTCGTGGTCCCCGCCGAGCAGGGACAGGGCATCCACCACGGCCGCATCCGGGGCGGTGCTCTCGGCCAGCTTGGCGGCCCACTCGTCGTAGTGGCCGCCGTTGAGCACCACCAGCTGGGCGCCCTCGAAGGCCGCCGCATCCGACGGCGCCGGCTCGAAATCGTGTGGGTCGACCGACGAGCCGGAGAGCACGGTCGTCACGTTCGCGCAGGCTCCGGCGAGTGACGACACGATCATGCCCCACTGATCGACGCTGACGACGACGTCGACCGGCGTGGTCGGGCAGTCGCCGGCCTGGACGGCCGTCGATGTGGCGGCCGGTTTGTCGCCGCTGCCGCAGGCGCTGAGTGCGAACGGGACGGCCAACAACAGACCCGCGGCCAGCGCGCGGGAGGACTCAAACGACATCACGCCGATAACGATAACCGTTTGCATTAGTAAACGCCGCATCGGACAATACTTATTGATAATCATTTTCATTAAGGAGCCTCATGGCAGCCCCCCACCTGCTTCCCGTCACCGTCCTGTCCGGATTCCTCGGCGCCGGCAAGACCACCCTGCTCAACCACATCCTCACCAACCGCGACGGGCGTCGCGTAGCAGTCATCGTCAACGACATGAGCGAGATCAACATCGACGCCGCCCTGGTCGCCGGACAGGGCCACCTGGAGCGCACCGATGAAAAACTCGTCGAGCTGACCAACGGCTGCATCTGCTGCACCCTGCGCGAGGACCTGGTGGAGGCGGTCGGCGCGCTGGCACGGCAGAACCGTTTCGATCACCTGGTCATCGAGTCGACCGGGATCTCCGAGCCGATGCCGGTGGCCGCCACCTTCGACTGGGAGTTCGATGACGGCTTCCAACTCGGGCAGCTGGCGAAGCTGGACACCATGGTGACCGTCGTCGACGCGTCCACCTTCCTGGCCGAGATCGCCAGGGGTGAGGCGCTGGCCGACCGGAACCTCGCGGCCGGCGAGGGCGACGCCCGCAGCATCGCCGACCTGCTCACCGATCAGGTCGAGTTCGCGGATGTGCTGCTGCTCAACAAGACCGACCTGGCAAGCCCGGCCCAACTCGGCACGGTCGAAACCCTGCTACGCCGGCTCAACCCCACCGCCAAGCTCATCAGGACCGATCACGGTGTCGTCGAGATCGGTGAAGTGCTGGGCACCGGGCTCTTCGACCCGATCGCCGCGGCACAGTCGCCCGGCTGGGACGAGGAGATCGCCGACGGCCACACCCCGGAGACCGAGGAATACGGCATCAGCTCGATGACCTTCCGATCGGATCGGCCATTCCACCCCCAGCGCCTCGCCGACGCTCTCGCCCAGACCACCCGGGTGTTGCGCAGCAAGGGATTCTGCTGGATCGCCAGCCGTCCCACCATCGCCGCAATCTGGTCACAGGCCGGGCCGAACCTGGTGATCGAACCGGCACAGTACTGGTCGAACACCGAGATCACCCCCGGCCAGGAGATCGTCTTCATCGGCGTGAAACTGGACCGCGACAAGGTCGGTCGCCTGTTGGGCGACGCGATTCTGACCGACGACGAAGTCGCCGAAGGCGAACAGGCCTGGCTGGCCTACTCCGATCCGCTGCCCGCTTGGGTTGTGACCCAACAACATTCGCACTGACATGAGAATCGGCCGGAGGCGGTGCCTCCGGCCGATTCCCGAGCGGCTCTCAGTGGTCGTGCCCAACCGCCCCGCTGAGCTCATTGGGGGTCTGTGCCAGCGTCACCGAGGTCTCGATAGTGCCGGCCGCCACGTCCACCAGGTGGATCTGCTTGGTCGCCGGGTCGCTGACGTAGACGGCGTCCTCACGGGTGAACACAGCCGGGCCGGGCTGCTGCCAATCGTCGGGCTCACTCCACGGCTCGGTCACCTTGATCGACCGCACCAGGTCACCGGTGACCGGGTCGAAGACATGCAGATTACCGTCGGTGCCGAGCATCAGCGCCTCGGCCTGCGGGCCGCGGCCCAGCGAGCGGAACCAGTAGCTGACACCGGCGGGCATCTGCACGATGCGCATCTCATCGGCGGTGGTGTCGATCAGGGCGAACTGCTCGGGCCGCTCCATCTCGGCATCCGCGTCGACCTTCATATCGCCCAGCACCACCGGGGAATCCTCGTGACCACGGGTGTTTCCAGTGCGGCCGTACGGGGTGGGGCTGGGGATCTTGGTGAACTGTCCGTCGGCGAACTTCAGCACGCCGTTCTCGCAGCCGAGGATGACCACCTCGTCGGCGGCCACCGTCTCGCCATGCACGCCGGGGCATTCCTCGTTGCGCGCAATCTCGCGGTCACCGTCGAACGCCGCGGCGCCGACCCGGGTGTCCGGATTGCCCAACGTCTGCACCCGGGTGCCGTCGGCAAGAATGACCGCCACGCCGTGGTGCGGCTCCGGGGTCTTCCACTTCCGGGTGTCGGGCATGCCGCCCGCCTCCAACGCGTGCGGATCGAAGGCGGTGATCTCGCCGGTGCCATCGGCGAACAGCACGGTGTTCTCACCGTGCGGAGTGACGTGGCCCGCCACGACGCCCGGGAAGGTGTCCTCGGTCAGCCGCCCGCCTGCGGCATCCAGGATGCGCCAGCCCTCGGTGGTGGTGACGAGCACGTGGCCCTCGTCACCGGCCGGGTTGACCCGCAGGAAGCCCTCCAGCGGGATGTCTTGTGCGACTTCGAGAGTCTCGCCGTTGAGGACCAGCAGGCCGCCGTCGTAGGTGACCGCCAGCGGCTCGGGGATCGGCACGCCGGGTGCCGCGGAGGTGGCGTCAGCGGGCGTGGGATTCCCGGCATCGGCGCTCTGGCCGCCCGATGAGCAGGCGGCCAGAGTTGCCGCCGCGAATGTCAGCGCTCCCGCCCGATAGAACCATGTCGAACTGGCCATAGGTGCTCCCTTCACAGAGTTGGCCCGCGACTAGCGCAGGCCGGTGACGATGGCGTCGGTATTGGCGCGCATCATGTCGAGATACGTCGCGCCCGATGAGCCGGGCGGACTGAGTGATTCGCTGTAGAGCGAGACGATCCGCACCTGGACCCCGGCGTCCTCGGCGAGCACCCTGGCCAGCTTGTCGGGCTGCGACGAATCGACGAAAATGGCTGGAACCCGGGCCGATTCGATTGCTCCCACCAGTGATTGCAGATCCGACGCGCTCGGCGCGGCCAATGTGGTACCGCTGGGGACCACGGCCCCGATGACCTCGAAATCGAACCGCTGCGCCAGATATCCCAGCACGTGGTGATTGGTGACGAGTTTGCGTCGCTCCGGCGCGATCTCAGCGAAGCCATCGGTCATCGCCTTGTCGAGTTCGCGCAGTTGCGCCCGGTAGCGCTCGGCGTTACGCGCCAATGCCTCACCATCGATACCGTCGACCTCGTTGTGAACAGTCTCCTCGATGACGTCGACGGCGGCGATCATGCGCTGCGGGTCGGTCCAGAAGTGTGGGTCCGCCATCCCGGCGCTGTCACCCTCGACGTAGTCGACAGGGTCGATGTGATCGCCCACCGCGACAACCGGAACGCCCTGCGCTTTGGCGGTTTCCACGTTTCGGGTGACGTTCTCCTCCAACCCGAGTCCGTTGTAGACGATCAGCGCGGCATCGTTCATGGCCGCGGCGTCCTGCGCGGACACCCCGAACGAGTGCGGGTCGGCATTGGGTTGCATCAAGACGCGGACCGGCGCAGCATCACCGACGACGTTGCGCACCACGTCGCCGAGGATGTTGGTGGTCACCACGATCTCACCACCGCCGGATCCGGAGTTCGGACCGCATGCGGTGAGCAGCGCGGCGAGCACGGCCAGCAGGCACAGCCAGATCCTGCGCGTCACCGGCCGGACTCGACCATCAGCCCCGGGGTCACCTCGGTGGACAACGTGCGGGCGATGCGCAGTCCGTCTGCGTAGTCGATCTCGTAGATCTCCTTGGCATCGGCATTGTTGATGTAGGCGCGATCGGAGTCGAGGTCGACCACCGGTTGCGGACCGTCGGCCGGGATAGGCCCGGGAAACAAGGGGATTCGGGCTGTTTCGGCGCGGGTCTTGGTGTCCACGGCGGACAAGGTGCCGTCGCGGTGCAGGATCAGCACCGTTCCGTCGCCCTTGGTGTTGGTGGCCACGGCATCCGCGGCGGGCAACAGTGTCCAGGACCGCTGGCGACTGTCGAGGACCCAGACATTGCCGCCACCGATGCCTGCGAAGACATCTGCGCGGTCCCGGTGCTCCATGGCGGTGGGGCGCTGCTCCGGCGCATCCGCGGGATACGGGGCCGGAGTCACCGTGAGGGCGTTCTCCCCGCCGGTGACCCGCACCGTCCCGGTCTCGCAACCGAACACCACGGCGCGGCGGGTCGGTATCGCCCAGGAGACGCCTGTGCATTCACCGGCCAGGTCGGTCGTGCCTGCCTCACCGGTGACGTGAATGCGGCCGTCGGCGCTGACCGTGACCAACCGGCTGCCGTAGGGCACCGCGGCGGCCGTCTCGGACGGGACGGTCAGTCCGGCCGGCGCTTCGACCGTCTTGGACCCCAGCTTCTCCCGGTCGAAGACCTCGACGGCGCCGGTGGGCGATGCCACCGCGACCATCGAGTTGCTGGAGCCGACCGAGGCCGCGGGCAGGTCGAGCGTCGCGACGTCGGCGGGCGTGCCGGCGAAGTAGTGGTAGTGGTCACCGTGGTCGAAGGTCCAGGCCCCGGCGTCGACGACGGTGGTGCGCTCGCCCGTACGAAGATAGGCGAAGCGTCCGTCGCCATCCAGCCCGGTGACCGGACCGTAGGAGCCGATGGCCGTCTCCGTCTCGTCCACCGCGTCGTACACCGAGGTGTCACCGGTGGCGGGATCGACGAGCACCAACCTGGTCAACGGCCCGTCGGACTCGCGGGCGCCGTCCTCGACGGCGACGCCGTCGCCGGTGCTGGCCCGGGACGTCTCGGTGGGCGCGGCAGCCGGATCACCCGACGAGCAGCCGGCGACCACCGCGGCCGAGGCGGCCAGCACCGCGACCCGGCGGCGATTCGTGCGCAGCGCCGCCAGCAGCGTCGAAGCGAAGAACATCAGCACCGCGACCCCGGCGATGGTGGCGCCGCCGGCGGTGCCGGCGTACCAGGAGATGAGCAGGCCGACGTACACCGAGACGCATCCCAAGATCGCCGACAATGCCATCACCTTCGGGATCGACTTCGCCCAGGCCAGCGCGGCGGCCGGCGGTGCGACCAGCAACCCGAGAACCAACAGGGTGCCGACGACGTGGAAGGAGGCGACCATCGCGACGGCCATCAGCACGGTCAGCGCCGGGATGGCCCACTGCGGACGCAGACCCAATGTGGCGGCCTTGCGGGGATCGAAGGTGACCGCCACAAACGCGCGATGACCGATGATGACCGCACCAAGGGTGAGCAGCAATGCCACGGCGAGAACGACCAAATCCGTTGTGCGCACCGCGAACACGTCACCGAACAGAAAACCGGTGAGATCCACGGCGAAGCTCTGCGATCGGGATACCACGATGACCCCGAGCGCCAGCATGCCGACGAGCAGCAGGCCGATGCTGGTGTCCGAGGACAGCTTGGACGAGCGTCCGATCGCCGCGACACCGACAGCCATCACCAGGGCGGCCACCAGCCCGCCGAGCATTAGCGATGTCCCCAGCAGCGCTGCGATGGCAACGCCGGGCAACATGCCGTGCGTCATGGCCTCGCCGAGGAACACGCTGCGGCGCAACACGACCCAACACCCAACCAGGGAGCACAGGCAGCCGGCCAGCACCCCGGCCGCCAGGGCGCGAAGGACCATGTCCGCCTGGAAGGGGTCTGCGAGCCAGGAGGTCATGCCGTACACTCTTATCAGTAATGAAACTCATTATCAATAAGACGCCGACGGACGCCGGCGTCATCGAGGTGTCCGGGGTGGACTTCAGCCATACCGACACAACAGTTTTCCGCGCCTTGACGCTGTCGATCGCACCGGGCGCCGTCACGGCGGTGACGGGGCCCAACGGTTGCGGGAAGTCGACATTGCTCGAGCTGTTGGCGGGCGTGCATCCGGTGGCCGCCGGCACCATTGCCCGCGGCACCCGCAATGTCGCCTTGGCCGTACAGCGCAGCGCGGTCACCGATTCGTTCCCGGTGACCGTGACCGAGGCCGTCATGATGGGTCGCTGGCGCCACCTCGGCCTGCTGCGCCGCCCCGGGACAAAGGACCGGGCGACCGTCGAGTACTGGTTGACCGAACTCGGACTCACCGATCTTCGGCACCGCACGATGGGTGAACTCTCCGGCGGTCAACGACAACGCGTCCTGCTGGCCCAGGCCTTTGCCCAGGACGCCCCGCTGCTGTTACTCGACGAACCCACGACCGGACTGGATGCCGACTCCGCGCGCCTGGTGCTCGCCCACCTGCGCCGGTTCGCCGACGCCGGGACGACGGTCGTGGCCGCCACCCACGACTGCGCGCTGATCGCGGCCGCCGAGCACCGCGTCGAACTAGGCTGATCGGCATGACAGTCGACCTCAACGCCGACCTCGGGGAGGGTTTCGGGGTGTGGACCCTCGGTGAGGACGATGCGATGCTCGATCTCGTCACCTCGGCGAACGTGGCCTGCGGTTTCCACGCGGGCGACCCTGCCGGGCTGCTGCGCGTCTGCCGCGCGGCCGCCGAGCGCGGAGTCCGCATCGGTGCGCAGGTCGGCTACCGGGATCTGGCCGGCTTCGGCAGACGCTTCATCGATATGGATCCCGAGGAGCTGAGCGCCGAGGTGATCTATCAGATCGGGGCACTGTCCGCGCTGGCCGCGGCCGCCGGATCCGCGGTGTCCTATGTCAAACCGCATGGTGCGCTGTACAACTCGATCGTCACCCACGAGGACCAGGCTCGCGCCGTCGCGGCCGCGGTACACGCGGTGAACCCGGCGCTGCCGGTACTCGGCCTGGCCGGTTCGGTGTTCTTCAGCGCTGCCGAGGAGTTGGGGTTACGCACCGTCGCGGAGGCGTTCGCCGACCGCTCGTACCGGCCGGACGGGCAGCTGGTTCCCCGCAGCGAACCACACGCGGTGCTGCGCGACGCCGATCAGATCGCCGACCGGGTGTGGACGATGATCGCCGAAGCGCGGGTCACTGCCGACGATGGTTCACAGATCCCGATCCGTGTCGAATCGGTGTGTGTGCACGGGGATTCGCCGGGGGCGGTACAGATTGCGGCCGCGGTTCGGAGGCGGCTCGCCGAACACGGCGTGCATCCCGCTCCGTTCAGCTAGTGGTCGTCTCGGTGATCTCGCGCCGAATCGAATCCATGCCGGTCTTGGTGGCGACCGTCATCGGGCTCACACTCATCGGCACCACCGCCCGTGATGTCGTCTCGGTCAACCCCGAGATCGCCACGGCCGCCACGGTGTTCTGCGGGATCTTCGTCCAAGCGCTGCCGTTTCTGGTATTGGGGGTAGTGGTCAGCGGCGCGGTCGCCACCTTCGTGACACCGGATCGGTTGGCACGCTGGCTCCCCCGTCGACCCGCGACCGCGATACTGACCGCCGGCGTCGGCGGCGCCACGCTGCCCGGCTGCGAATGCGGGTCGGTCCCCATCGCCCGCAGACTGTTCGGCGACGGCACCGTGGGCGCGGCGGCATTGACGTTCATGCTTGCCGCCCCCGCCATCAACCCGGTGGTCCTGATCGCCACGGCGGTGGCATTTCCCGGCGAACCGCTGATGGTGCTCGCGCGCTGTATCGCCTCGTTGTTGACAGCCATCTCCATGGGCGCTCTCTGGGCCAAGTTCGGACAACCCCGGTGGATCACCCGCAACCTTCTCCGCCCTACACAGCAACAGGATTCGCGTTTCAGCACGTTCACCGAGGCGGCCCGCCACGACTTCCTGCAGGCGGCGTCCTTCCTGGTGGTGGGTGCGGCTGCGGCGGCGGCGTTGCATGTGCTGGTGCCGTCGTGGATGTTCGACCACTTGGCCGGGCAACTGCTGCTCGGCATCCTGGTGCTGGCCGCGCTCGCGGTGGTGCTGGCCTTATGTTCCGAGGCCGACGCCTTCGTCGCCGCCAGCCTGTCGATGCTGCCCCTGGTACCTCGACTGGTGTTCCTGGTAGTGGGCCCCGCCATCGATATCAAGCTGTTCGCCATGCAAGCCGGAATGTTCGGCCGCGCCTTCGCGATCCGGTTTGCACCGGCCACGCTCGTGGTGGCCACCACGGTGGCCACCGGTGTCGGACTACTCATCCTGGGCGCCCGATGAGCCGCGAGACCGAGAATGCACTGCTGCTGCTCGTCGGTATGAGCACCGCCATCATCGCGGCCACCGGCACCTACACCCGCTACGTGAAACCTGCTCTGCTGCCGTGGTTATGGCTCACCGCCGGTGTAATCACAGCGTTGGCCGTGATTGCCATCGCCGGCGATATCCGCACCGGACCCCGGCACGGGAAACACACCGGGCACGACCATCGAGCGGGAGCGGCGTGGTTACTGCTGATTCCGGTTGCCTTGCTGGCCTTCGTTGTTCCGCCGGCCCTCGGGCCGCAGTCGGCCCGGCCCGCGGTGAGTGACGCGGGAGCGCCGCGTCGACCGTTCCCGGCGCTGCCCGCCGGGCACGCGCCCGAACTGTCGCTGCCCGAGGTGCTCATCCGGCTGGCCCAGGACTCGGCGGGCACGCTCAACGACCGGCTGATCACCGTCACCGGATTCACCCTCGGCGACGGCGGCCGCACCTATCTGGGCCGGGTGGTCATCGTGTGCTGCGCTGCGGATGCCCAGTTGGCCCGCATCGCGCTCACCGGAGCGGCTGCCGCGTCGGCGGCGGCGCTGCCGGAGGGAACGTGGGTGCGCGTCGAGGGTCGCGCCGCACCGGGCGAATTGCGCGCCGAGTCGGTGGTGCGGATCCCACAACCGGCGAACACTTATAGCTATTGACGTGCGGCATCCCGGTTCGCGCCGCCGACAACGCTGTCCAGCAGCCCGGGCAAGGCAGCCTCGACCTCGTCGCGACGGAGCTTCTGATACGTCAGCCCGTCGATCACCCGCCGTTCGGTGACGCCGGCCTCCCGCAGGATCTTGAAGTGATGGGTGGCGGTGGACTTGTTGATGCCGTCGTAGAGCGCCACGCATTGCAGCGGTTGCTGCGCGTTGTGCAACCGGCGCACCATCTCCAGGCGGACGGGATCATGGATCGCCGCCAGCACCTTCTGCACGGAAGCAACCGGGTGCACCGGATAGTCGGTGACCAGTGCGTTGTCCGCCATCGGAATAACCTCGGTCATATTCGGTTTGATCTCTGTCGAACCCAGCGTAGCCTGAGGCGGGTTCGATGTCCGTCAAACCAGACACCGGAGGTGACCGCGATGGTGGCGTTCGATCCCGCGGCCAACCCGACGCAGCGCTGGGCCTATCCGCTGGTGCTGGTGCTGAGCGGGGTCGCCCTCGGTGTCTCCGGGCTACCCGCCCCGCTCTACGGGATCTACGAGGCCAACTGGCACCTGTCCCCGCTGGCCACCACCATCGTCTTCGCGGTGTACGCGCTGGCGGCCCTGGCGGCGGTGCTGGTGTCGGGAAAGGTCTCCGATGTCGTCGGCCGCAAGCCGGTTCTGATCGGGGCACTGGTGGCCTTACTCATCGGTCTCGGGGTCTTCCTGATCGCCGACAGCATGGCGATGCTGCTGCTGGCGCGCACCATCCACGGCGCCGCCGTCGGCTCGATCGTCGTCGCCGGCGCGGCCGCGCTGCTCGATCTACGACCCGACCACGGAGTGCGCACCGGCCAGCTCAGCGGTGTCAGCTTCAACATCGGGATGACGGTCGCCATCATCGGGTCGGCACTGCTGGCCCAGTACGCACCGCATCCGCTGCGTACCCCGTATGCCGTCGTCGCGGTGATCTGCCTGGTGATCGGCGTCGGGCTACTGGCCCTCAACGAACCGCATACGGCCCGTACCCGGGGTCCCATCCGGATCGCCAAACCCGCGGTCCCCGAGGAGATTCGTTCGGACTTCTGGTTCTCGGCGCTGGGCGCCATGGCCTCCTGGTCGGTGCTCGGGGTGCTGCTGTCGCTCTACCCGTCGCTGGCTGCCCAGCAGACCCACATCGACAACCTGGTCTTCGGTGGCGCGGTGGTCGCCACCACCGCGTTCGCCGCCGCGATGGCACAGCTGGCCGCCACCCGGCTGCCCGCCAGGTACTCGGCGATCATCGGCGATATCGGGATGGCGGTTTCGCTGCTGCTGACCATCCCGGTGCTGTTGACCCATCGCTGGGAGCTGGTGTTCGTGGCCGCGGTGCTGCTCGGCGCGACGTTCGGGCTGGGCTTCGGCGGCTCGTTGCGCCACCTGTCCGATGTGGTGCCCGCGACGCGACGCGGTGAGACGATGTCGGCGTTCTACCTGCTGGCCTACACCGCGATGGCGATCCCGACCCTGATCGCCGGCTGGGCCGCCACCCGATGGGATCTGGCGGCGGTGTTCCCGTGGTTCGCCGGTGCCGTCGCCGCGGCGTGCCTGGGGGCGGCCGCCGCGGGGCTGCGCAGCACCAGGTCCACCGGAGGTATCTAGGCTGACGGCGTGACCGATCACGCGTTCAGCGCCGCCGAGCGCCGGGCCGTCTACCGGACCATCGCCGAACGCCGGGACATGCGCCGTTTCATGCCGGGCACCACGGTGGCCGAGGACGTCCTGACCCGACTGCTACAGGCCGCACATGCCGCCCCGAGTGTGGGACTGATGCAGCCGTGGCGCTTCATCCGCATCACCGACGCGGGCCTGCGCACCGCCATGCACGATCTGGTCGACGAGGAACGCAAACGCACCGCCGAAGCGCTCGGCACGCGCGGCGACGAATTCCTGGAGCTCAAGGTCGAGGGCATCCTGGAGTGCGCCGAGCTCCTGGTGGTCGCGCTGCGCGACGATCGGCAGCGCCATGTCTTCGGGCGCCGGACGATGCCGCAGATGGACCTGGCTTCGGTGTCCTGCGCGATTCAGAACATGTGGCTGGCCGCCCGCGCCGAAGGCCTCGGCATGGGCTGGGTGTCGATCTTCGAACCCGCCCGCCTGGCCGAACTGCTCGGTATGCCCGACGGCGCCGAACCGGTGGCCATCCTGTGCCTGGGCCCGGTGCCGGAGTTCCCGGACCGGCCCGCCCTGGAGATCGACGACTGGACGCAGGGCCGGCCGCTGGCCGAGTTCGTCGCCGAGAACAGCTGGACGGCAACATCTTCAGAGGATCTGGCGGATCGCTAGGGTCCCCCGTAGGGCAGCAATGCCATCTCTCTGGCGTTCTTGATCGCGATCGCGACCTGGCGCTGCTGTTGCGGGGTGAGCCCGGTGACGCGACGGGAGCGGATCTTGCCACGTTCGGAGATGAACGTGCGCAACAGCGAGACGTCCTTGTAGTCGACGGTCGTGACGCCGAGCGCCTTGAGCTTGTTGGCCCGCGGACGCTTGATCTCGACGGGGGCCGGCTTGCGCTTCTTCGGCGCACGGGGTGCCATCACCAGCTCGCTTTCCGGATACCGGGCAGTTCTCCGCGGTGGGCCATCTCGCGCGTTCGCACCCGGGACAGTCCGAACTTGCGCAGGTGCCCACGCGGCCGGCCGTCGACGGCATCGCGGTTGCGGACCCGGACCGGACTGGCATCGCGCGGCATCCGCTGCAGCTCGGCTTGCGCGGCAATGCGTTGCGCCGCATCCGTATCCGGCTTGCGGATCAGCTCTTTCAGAAGGGCACGCCGCTCGGCGTAGCGCGCCACGGTGGCGCGGCGACGCTCGTTGGCGACGATCTTGGACTTCTTGGCCATCAGCGTTCTTCCTTGAAATCGACGTGCTTGCGCAACACCGGGTCGTACTTTTTCAGCACCAACCGGTCCGGATCGTTGCGCCGGTTCTTGCGGGTGACGTAGGTATAACCGGTGCCGGCAGTGCTTTTCAGCTTCACGATGGGCCGGATGTCATTGCTCTTACCCATCAGATCTTCTGCCCTTCCCGGCGCAGCCGACCGACGACCGCCTCGATCCCGTCGCGGTCGATGACCTTCATGCCCTTGGTGCTGACCTTCAGCCGGACGCGTCGACCTTCGGAGGGCAGGTAGTAGGTCTTGGACTGGATGTTGGGATTCCAGCGGCGGCGGGTACGCCGGTTCGAATGCGACACCCGGTTGCCGAAACCCGGTGCGCGCCCGGTCACCTGGCAGTGCGCAGACATCGGCGGCTCCTCATACATGCTCACTCGTTAATGAAAACGATTTTCGACAAGCTGACCGGCACACGGTAGCGTACGGATCGGACTTAATGAAAATCGTTATCGATAGGGTGTGATGAGATGCGGACGCCAGTGATACTGGTAGCCGGTCAGGGCGCGGGAACCGACGTCGTCGACGTGTTGCTCCGCACGCCGGGAACCGCGGTGGTCGGGTACACCGTCGATGGACATGTCGTGGTCCGGCAGGTCAGTGGCATGCGGGACACCAAGCTGGTGATCACCCAATGGCCGTTGGAGATGACCAACTGTTGCGTGACCTGCACCGTCCGCAATGACCTGCTGATCCTGCTGCGCCAGCTGCATCGACGCGACGATGTGCATCGGATCGTCGTGCAGTTGATGGAATGGCTTGACCCGGAATCGATCTGCACGGCGATCAACGACACACCGGTGCAACTGGGCCCCGGCTATATCGACGGTCCTGCCGGTCGCGATGTCGAGATCCAGGCGGTGGTCACGTGTATCGACACCGAGGTGTGGCTGAACCAGGCCCTCGGCGACGACGAACTCGACGCCTCCCGGACCGTGGCCCAGGTCGTGGTGGGGCAGGCGGAGTTCGCCGATGTGCTGGTGCTGACCGCAGCCGACCGGGCCACCCTCGCCGTGCTGCGCAGACTGGCGCCGCGGGCGCGGATCACCGTCGGGCTGCAGCATGTCACCACCGCACTCAAGCACCTCGACCCGCAGTCACGCCGCGGCCGCTCCGATGACCCGCACGATTCGCTGTTGTCCGGCCAACCGCCGCTGCAACCCGACGGCGACGTGGAGCTGCTGGAATTCAACGCGCGCAGGCCGTTTCATCCCGAACGCCTGCACAACGCCATCGACGCCCTGCTCGACGGGGTGGTACGGGTGCGCGGGCGGGCCTGGCTGGCAAGCCAACCCGACACCGTGGTGTGGATCGAATCGGCGGGCGGCGGACTCGGTGTGGGCGATGCCGGACGCTGGCTGGCAGGCATGGACGAGCGTGCTCGGGCGTACGCGGACCCCGAGCGCACCGCCATGGCCGCTTCGCACTGGGACGAGCGGTTCGGCGACCGCCACATCGCGCTGACCGCACTGATCTGCGGTGCGAACCCCGAGACCATCACCGCGGCACTGAACGCAGCACTGCTCACCGACGCCGAATTGGAACGCCCGCAGGACTGGGCCGGTTACCCCGACCCGTTCGGGGAGTGGCACGAAGATCCCTGCGCCGAGCTGTCACACGATCTGGCCGACGAACACATCATGCTGAACGGAGAAGAATGAAACCCGACATCCACCCCGACTACCATCCGGTGGTCTTCCAAGACGCCGGCACCGGTAAGACGTTCCTGATCCGGTCGACGGTCACCAGCGACCGCACCATCGACTACCAGGGCGCCACCTACCCGCTGGTGGTCGTCGACGTCACCGCCGACTCGCACCCGTTCTGGACCGGGACCAACCGGCATCTCGACACGGCCGGGCAGGTGGAGAAGTTCCGCCGCCGGTACGGGAGCCGGGACCGCGCAGGGTCCTAGGCTCTGGGGCATGCGCCTGAAAGCCGGCCGGCCCGATATCGACGATTACGCACGGTACTTCGACCTGCCGCCGGCCGACTCGGCCGCGGCACCGACAGTGACCTGGGCCGGTGTCACCACACTGCTGATCTCCGATGGGACATCCGCGGTGCTGACCGACGGCTTCTTCAGCAGGCCGTCGCTGCTGCGGGTCGGGCTGGGCCGGATCGCACCCTCGGAGCCCCGCATCGACGGGTGCCTGAGCCGGCTCGGGGTGCGCCGCCTCGACGCGGTGCTTCCGGTGCACACCCACTTCGACCACGCCATGGACTCGGCGGTGGTGGCGCAGCGGACCGGCGCGAAACTCGTCGGCGGCGACTCGGCGGCACACGTCGGGCATCGGCTGCCCGGCGACCGCGTGGTGGTGGCCACCCCGGGGGAATCGATGCGCCTCGGCAATTTCGAGATCACCTTGATCGTGGGCGATCACTGCCCGCCGGACCGGTTTCCCGGTGTGATCGGGGCGCCGGTCGACCCACCCGTGCGGGCCTCGGTGTATCGCTGCGGGGAAGCCTGGTCCACCATGGTGGCGCACGTACCCAGCGGGCACCGGATGCTGGTCGTCGGCAGCGCCGGTTTTGTGCCGGGCGCGCTGGCGGGCCTGCGGGCCGAGGTGGTGTATCTGGGGATCGGGCAGCTGGGCCTGCAACCCGAGCGCTACCTGCTCGACTACTGGGCCGAGACGGTCCTCGCCGTCGGCGCGCGCCGCGTGGTGCTGATCCACTGGGATGACTTCTTCCGGCCCCTGGACCGCCCGCTGCGGGCGCTTCCGTACGCCGGTGACGATCTGGACGCCTCGATGCGCACGCTGACCGCGCTGGCCGCCGAGGACGGCGTCGCATTGCATCTCCCGACCCTGTGGCAGCCCACCGATCCATGGAGCTGACGCTTTCGGTTGCCGCCCTCGCCGCGGTGCTGGGTTTCGCGCTGTTGCGTCCACGTCGCCAGGCCCCCGTCGCGGTGGCCGCGGCGGCCGCCGTCGTCGGTGCCGGCGCGGTGTCCTGGCAGGACGCGGTCAGGGAAGTGAACGAGCTGGCTCCGGTGGTCGGCTTCCTGGCCGCGGTGCTGGTGCTCGCGCGGCTGTGCGATGACGAGGGACTGTTCCACGCCGCCGGCGTGCTGATGGCACGCGCCACCTCGGGTGGCCAAACCCGCTTTCTGGCTTCGGTGTTCGCGATCGCGGCGACGGTGACGGCCGTGTTGAGCCTGGATGCCACCGTCGTCCTGTTGACACCGGTGGTCCTGGCGACGGCACGGATGCTGGCGGTGCCGGCCCGTCCGCACGCCTATGCCACCGCGCACCTGGCCAACACCGCATCACTGCTGTTGCCGGTCTCCAATCTGACCAACCTGCTGGCGTTCAGCGCCGCCGGCCTGACGTTCCTGAAGTTCACCGCGACGATGGCACTGCCCTGGCTGGCCGCGGTGATCGTCGAATTCGTCTTGCTGCGCTGGATTTTCGCCAAGGACCTGACCGTGGCGCCCCAGCGCAGCGCCGTCGACGAGCCGCTGGACGTGCCGGTGTTCGCGCTCGTCGTGGTCGGGTTGACCCTGGCCGGCTTCGCGGTGACCTCGGCATTGGAGCTTTCCCCGGCGTGGTCGGCACTGGCCGGGGCCGTGGTCCTCGCGGTACGCGGTCTCATCACCCGCCACACCACCATGACCAAGATCGTGGTGGCACTGGATGTTCCGTTCCTGGCGTTCGTGCTGTGCCTGGGTGTCGTGGTGGCCGCGGTCATGACCAACGGACTCGAGTCGGCCATGCATCGATTGATCCCCGACGGGCAGGGGCTGCTGGCATTGCTGGCGATCGCGGCGATCGGCGCGGTGCTGTCCAACATCGTCAACAACCTGCCCGCCGTGCTGGTGCTGCTGCCGCTGGTGTCCTCGGCCGGGCCGGCCGCCGTGCTGGCGGTACTGATCGGGGTCAACATCGGGCCGAACCTGACCTATCCCGGCTCGCTGGCCAACCTGTTGTGGCGCGATGTCGTTCATCGCGCCGGGATGAGCGCACGTTTCACCGAGTTCGCCCGGGTCGGGCTGTGCACGGCGCCGCTGACCCTGATCGCCGCGGTGCTGGGGCTGTGGGCCGTCACCCGCTCGGGTTAGTCCCCGACTGCAGTCGGGCGCGGACACGGGCGAGGCGCTCTTCGAGTTCCGGCTCGGTGATGACACCCCGCGCCAGCAGCGAATGGGCAAGCGCCATCAGTTGGTTCTCCGGATAGGGCAGGTCGGCGTAGAGGGTCGCCGAAAGTGCGTCCTCCTCGTCGCGGCGCTCCTTGAAGGTGGGGACCGCGGCATCGCAGGTGGCGGCATCGAGGGCGTCGCACAGACCGTCCAGGCTGGTCTTCCACGGCGGAACCGGATTCTGCACCCCGTACTTGGCCGCCATCCGCGGCCACACATGTCCGCGCGTGACGATCTTCTGCAGCGCTTCGATCGGCGCGTTCACGGCCGGTCCGCGACGGGGTGCACGGCGGGGCGGGTATCGGTGATGACGTTGGTGCGCACCCCCACCTTCGGCAACGCGACACCGATCAGGCAGTCTCGTGTCACGATCTCGGCCAGCTGATCCTCGGTCCAGCCCTCGGTGCCCTCCGGACGCATCGGCAGCACCATGAAGCGGTGCTTCTGGTTGGAGTCCTGCACACGCACCTCGACGTCATCGGGTAGGTAGAGACCGAACTCGGCGAGCACCTGCCTGGGCCAACGGACCAGCCGCCGCCGGTAGTTCGGGGTGCGGTACCACTCCGGGGAGTTACCGAGGATGGGCCGGGGATAGCACGAACACAACGCGCAGACGATCACGTGGTGCAGGTTCGGGGTGTCTTCCAGGATCTGGAAGGCGGTGAAGTCGCTCGGTGTGCCGAACCCGGTGGGTTCCATCCAGTCGACACCGACCGCCTTGCTCGCCGCCATGGGTTCGGCAAGGGCGAGCGCCTTGAATTCGGGATCCAGCCAGGCCCGCGCCACCAGGTGCGCGGCCGGTGTCGGGCCGATCTGCTCGGCGAACTCGGTGAACCGGCGGTGCTCGGCGGCGGTGAAGATGCCCTTCTCGATGCACAGCTCGCGCAGCGCAACTTCGAGCACTTCGAAATCGGTGATCTCGTCCACCATCGGCGCGACGGTGCGCTCGTGATCGTGATCGTGCTCCGTCATGGCGAATCCCTTCTCGCAGAGATCAACCGGCCGCTCTGAGCCAGTGTTCGGGGATCTCGGTCTGCAACGTGTCGGCGCTGGTACCGGTGTAGCCGTGCCATAGCTGGGCCATGGTGAAACGCACCACGTAGAACCACTCCGGCGCCGCATCGGGGCGGTCCCAGGTCTCGTCCTCGGCGGCCGGGCTCTCGTAGGCCACCGCCGCGATCTCGCCGGTGGCACCGCGGACGTACTCCGGGGTGCGGGTGTAGAACAGCACCGGCAGCTCGTCGCGGACCACGACCCGGTCACCGACCCGGAAGGCCGGCGTACCGGCCTGTCCGGCGTACACCTGCGGATCGCCTTTGCCGACCGCGTGCAGGTGGTGGCTGTTGCGTTTGACCCCGGAACCGTCGCCTTCGAATCTCGGACGGGCCTCGATCGCGCGGCCGTCCAGCCCGCCGGCGTAGCGGGCCTTCACCTCGGCCATCCGCTCGGTGAGCTCAGTGAGCCCGATGTGGTGCTTCTCCACCAGGATTCGCGCCACCGACAGCAGCCACCGGCCGTAGTAGGGCAGACCGAGATACTCGGCGCGACCCACATCGACATTGCCGATCCGGCGCCGCTCCTCGGACAGCCAGATGCCCCGCCAGGCCAGCACCTCGCAGATCACGTAGGTCAGCTCTTCCCACGCCTCGTACTGCTTGTTCTCGTACTTCATCGGGGCGTCGGGTTCGCCGCCCACATCGTGAACCGGTTTGAGATAGGCCGCGATGCGCTCGTGATCGAGCAGATCAGGCGGCGGGGCGTCCGGCAGTTCGGGATAGGACGACTTGAGCCGGGCGACGAGTTCCAGCTGGGCGGCACGCTGCGCGGGAGTACTCATGGGACATCCTCGGGCTGCACTGAGGTGGGCCCACCGACCATAACCCGCACCGGCAGCGGCGCGCCGAGAAACGGAAAACGGGGTTTGCTAGCTGCGGCGCTGGCGGGCGATCTCGGCGAGGACCACGCCCGCTGCCACCGAGGCGTTCAGCGATTCGGTGGGCCCGGCCATCGGGATCGAGACGATGGCATCGCAATTCTCCCGCACCAACCGCGACAGGCCCTTGCCCTCCGAGCCCACCACCACCACCATCGGCCCGGAGCCGTCCAGGTCGTCGAGTTCGGTGTCGCCCTTGGCATCCAGGCCGACGATCTGCAGGCCGGCGTCCGACCAGCTGTTCAGGGTGCGGTTCAGGTTCGTCGCCCGCGACACCGGAAGGCGTGCTGCCGCACCGGCGCTCGTACGCCACGCAACCGCGGTGACCGACGCCGAGCGGCGCTGCGGGATGACCACGCCGTGCCCACCGAAGGCCGCCGTCGAACGGACGATCGCACCCAGGTTGCGCGGGTCGGAAATATTGTCCAGCGCCACCAGCAGCGCCGGGACGCTGTCGCGCTGGGCGGTCTTGAGCAGGTCGTCGGGATGGGTGTACGAGTACGGCGGCACCTGCAGCGCCAGACCCTGATGCAGCCCGTTGCTGGCGATCCGGTCCAGATCGTGCTTTTGCACCTCAAGGATCGAGATGCCGGTATCCGCCGCGCGCTGTACGGATTCGGTGATCCGCTCATCGGCGTCCACCCCGAGCATGACCCACAGCGCGGTGGCGGGCACCCCGGCGCGCAGACATTCCACCACCGGGTTGCGGCCGAGCACGACCTCGGTTTCGTCGGTCTTGCGATGCCGGCCCTGCGCGGCGCGCGCCGCCTTGGCCGCCTTCTTGGCGGCCGGATGATGCGGCCGGTCCTTGGCCGCCGGTGTCGCCTTCTTGCCCTCCAGACCGCGCCGCCGCACTCCGCCGGAACCGACCGTCGGCCCCTTCTTGGTGCCCTCTTTACGGACAGCGCCGCGGCGCTGTGAATTACCGGCCATCAGTTTTTCTTCCCGTCGGTTCGCTCGCTCAGGCCGTGCTCCGCTTCGGTCAGCGACCACTGGGGCCCGTCCGCGGTGTCGGTGACCTCGATGCCGGCCTCCTTGAGCCGGTCCCGGATGGCGTCGGCGGCTGCCCAGTCCCGTTTCTCACGCGCCTCGGCACGCCCGGCCAGCGCCCAGTGCACCAACACATCCACCGCGGCCAGCGCGGCGGAGGTCTCGTCGCGACTCTCCCAGCGCTCGTCGAGGGGGTCACAACCCAGGATGCCCATCATCGCGCGGATCGATTCGGCGGCGGCCATCGCGCCGTCGTGGTCACCGGCGTCGAGCGCGCGATTGCCCTCGGCACGGGCGGTGTGCACCTCGGCCAGCGCGATCGGCACCGACAGGTCGTCGTCGAGCGCCGCGGCGAACTTGTCGGTCCAGGTACCGATGCCGACCGCGCCCACCCGGTTGCGAACCCGGTGCAGGAAATCCTCGATACCGGTGTAGGCCTTGGCGGCGTCCGTCAGCGCGTTCTCGGAGAACTCCAGCATCGACCGGTAGTGCGCACTACCCAGGTAGTAGCGCAGCTCGGCGGCCCGAACCCGTTGCAGCACAGCGGGAATCGCCAGCACGTTGCCCAGCGACTTGCTCATCTTCTCGCCACCCATGGTGACCCAGCCGTTGTGCAGCCAGTACCGGGCGAAACCATCACCGGCGGCCTCGGCCTGGGCGATCTCGTTCTCGTGGTGCGGGAACACCAGATCCATCCCGCCGGCGTGGATGTCGAACTCGGCACCCAGGTACGCCTCGCACATGGCCACGCACTCGGTGTGCCAGCCCGGACGCCCGGGCCCCCACGGAGTGGGCCACGACGGTTCGCCGGGCTTCGCGCTCTTCCACAGCGTGAAGTCGCGGGGATCGCGCTTACCGGTCGCCACACCTTCGCCCTGGTGCACGTCGTCGATGCGGTGCCCGGAGAGCTTGCCGTACTCGGGCAGGCTGAGCACGTCGAAGTAGACGTCACCGCCACCCGCGTAGGCGTGGCCACGCTCGATCATCCGCTCGATCAGTTCGACCATCTGGGTGATATGCCCGGTGGCCCGCGGCTCGGCCGACGGCGGCAGCACCCCGAGTGCTTCGTAGGCGGCGGTGAAGGCACGCTCGTAGGTCGCCGCCCATTCCCACCACGGGCGGCCGGCGTCGGCGGCCTTGTTCAGGATTTTGTCGTCGATGTCGGTGACGTTGCGAATGAAGGCCACGTCATAGCCGTTCGCGGTCAGCCACCGCCGCAGCACGTCGAAGGCGACACCACTGCGCACGTGCCCGATATGGGGCAGCCCCTGCACGGTGGCGCCGCACAGATAGATCGAGGCGTGGCCGGGGCGCAACGGCACGAAGTCACGGACGGCCCCCGCCATCGTGTCGTAAAGCCGCAGTCCAGTCACGACGTGCCAGCTTACCGGCCTGTGCAGAGTTACTTTGCAACACCGACCACAAGCGCGGTCGCGATGGCCGCCAGGCCCTCACCGCGGCCGGTCAAGCCGAGCCCGTCGGTGGTGGTGGCCGACACCGAGACCGGTGCCCCGAGCAGTTCCGAGAGCAGGTTCTGCGCCTCGGTGCGGCGCGGCCCGATCTTGGGTCGGTTGCCGATCACCTGCACCGCGGCGTTACCCACTCGGAAACCGTTGGCGGTCAGCAGGGTGTGAACGTGGCGGAGCATGTCCGCTCCGCCCACCCCGTGCCACTGGGGTTGATCGGTGCCGAACACGGCACCGAGATCGCCGAGACCGGCCGCGCTGAGCAGCGCATCGCACAGCGCATGGGCGGCGACATCACCGTCGGAATGCCCGGCGCAGCCGTCGGCGTCGTCAAACAACAGGCAGAGCAACCAACACGGTCGTCCGGCCTCGATGGGATGAACGTCGGTCCCAAGACCGACGCGCAGATCCGTCACATCGTCGTTTCGTGGCGGCTGTTCGGTGGCGACTAGGACGCCGCCGCAAGCGCCTCTTCGAGAATGATCTCGGCCTTGGCGTCGACGGTGTTCTCGGCGAGCGCGAGCTCACCGACGAGGATCTGCCGAGCCTTGGCCAGCATGCGCTTCTCACCTGCGGACAGGCCACGCTCCTGGTCCCGGCGCCACAGGTCACGAACCACCTCGGCGACCTTGTTCACGTCACCGGATGCAAGCTTTTCCAGATTCGCCTTGTACCGGCGCGACCAGTTGGTCGGCTCTTCGGTGTGCGGAGCGCGCAGCACCTGGAAGACCTTGTCCAAGCCCTCTTGTCCGACCACATCACGCACACCGACATACTCGGCGTTATCAGCGGGAACACGAACAGTGAGATCTCCCTGCGAAACCTTCAGGACGAGATACTCTTTCTGCTCGCCCTTGATGGTCCGGGTTTCGATCGCCTCGATCAACGCAGCACCGTGGTGTGGATAGACAACGGTGTCTCCGACCTTAAAAATCATCAGTTTCGAGCCCCTTTCACAGCTCAATGTTAGCACGGGGCCCGGACACGCGGGGAACAACAATGCAGGTCAGGGGCATCGACGGCAAAGACTAGGGGTTGACACCGTGGCCGATACATGCACGTCGACGACGCTGCGGGCGTCCCCTCGGCACGGGTTCGCCGCCCAGGGAAGCCCTCGGCTACCGCGCCGCAAAGCCACCTACTACAGTGCATAGTCGAATCCGTCCGGTTGAGCAGGAGGCTCCAGTGGTCGCAGTGAACCGCTCCAACGTGCGCGCGTCCCGACTGGCCGCCGGCGCCCTGATCGCCGGTCTCGCGCTCACCGGCTGCAGCGCCGGTCAGGTGTCCCAGAGCGCCAATCAGCAACCCGCGGTCAACGGCACCGTCGACACCGTCGGCGACATCTCGCTGCGCAACGTGTTCCTGCGGGCGCCGCAGACCACCGACTACGTGCAGCCGGGCAGCGACGTCGAGCTCATCTTCGCCGCCGCCAACAACTCGGCGGACGCGTCCGACAAGCTGGTGTCGATCACCTCCGATATCGGCACGGTCGCCCTCACCGGTGACGCCGAGATCCCGGCCAGCGGCCTGCTGCTGGTCGGCGACCCCGACGGCCACGACGCGCTGGGCTCGATCGAGCGCGAGGACGAGGTTGAGGCGCAGGTCACCCTGACCAAACCGATCTCCAACGGCCTCACCTACGACTTCACCTTCACCTTCGAGCGCGCCGGCGCCACCACGTTCGCGGTGCCGATCTCGGCGGGCGAGGTTGCCCGTCGCGACGGCGAGCCCGTCCCGGGCGGATCCGGCGGCGGACACGGCGAAGCCGGCGGGCACTGAATCTGACGATCTGTCACCGGTGACGGCTACCGTCACAGCGTGGCTTCGAAAGTACGTTCGCAATTCCGGTGTTCGGAGTGCAGTCATGTGCTGCCCAAGTGGGTGGGGCGCTGCCCGGACTGCGGCACCTGGGGCACCGTCAACGAGGTTGTCGCACTCACCGCGCTGAACGGCAGTTCCACCCGCCGCGCCGTCGCACCGTCCTCGCCCGCGGTGCCCATCACCACGATCGATCCGGGGGTCACCCGGCACTTCCCCACCGGCGTCAGCGAGCTCGACAGGGTGCTGGGCGGTGGCCTGGTGCCGGGTTCGGTGACGCTGCTTGCCGGTGATCCCGGGGTGGGCAAGTCGACCCTGCTCCTTGAGGTCGCGCACCGCTGGGCCAGCGGTGGGCGGCGCGCGCTCTATCTGTCCGGCGAAGAGTCGGCCGGGCAGATCCGGCTGCGCGCCGAACGTACCGGGTGCACCCACGACGAGATGTACCTCGCCGCCGAATCGGATCTGCAGACCGCGCTCGGCCATATCGAACAGGTCAAACCCACCCTGGTGGTGGTCGATTCGGTGCAGACCATGTCCACCGCGGAGGCCGACGGTGTCACCGGGGGCGTCACCCAGGTGCGTGCGGTCACCACCGCGCTCACCTCGTACGCCAAGATGGCCCGCGCCGCGGACGGCGTCGCGGTGCTGTTGGTCGGTCACGTCACCAAGGACGGCGCCATCGCCGGACCGCGCTCACTGGAGCACCTGGTCGATGTGGTGCTGCACTTCGAGGGCGACCGGGCCTCGGCCCTGCGGATGGTGCGCGGGGTGAAGAACCGTTTCGGCGCGGCCGACGAGGTCGGGTGTTTCCTGTTGCACGACAACGGGATCGAATGCGTGGCCGATCCGTCCGGGTTGTTCCTGGATCAGCGCCCCGCCCCGGTGTCCGGCACCGCCATCACGGTCACCCTGGACGGCAAGCGACCGATGATCGGTGAGGTGCAGGCGCTGGTCGGCCAGGAGACCCCGAGCAATCCGCGGCGCGCGGTCAGCGGTATCGACTCCGCGCGCGCCGCGATGATCGCCGCGGTGCTGGAGAAACGCACCAAGCTGCGGCTCAGCCAGCGCGACATCTACCTGTCCACGGTCGGCGGGATGAAGCTGACCGACCCGTCCTCGGATCTGGCGGTGGCGATGGCCATTGCATCGGCCTACATCGATCTGCCGCTGCCGGCCACCGCGATCGCCATCGGTGAGGTCGGGCTGGCCGGGGATCTGCGCCGGGTCAGTGGGATGGACCGCAGACTCGCCGAGGCAGCGCGGCTGGGCTTCACCGACGCGATCGTGCCGCCCGGGGTCAAGGATGTGCCCGCCGGTCTGCGGCTGACCACCGCGGACAACATCGGCACGGCGTTGCGGGCACTCCGGTCGATCGACAACAATGGCGGCCGATCCTAGGAGGCTCGATGGCCGTGAAGTCCAGGGGCAACCGGAGCGTGGTGCATCTGGCCCGCCCCACGCTGCGCGAGACGCTCGGGCGGCTGGCGCCGGGCACCGACCTGCGGGACGGTCTGGAACGGATCCTGCGGGGCCGCACCGGCGCGCTGATCGTGCTCGGTTACGACGACAGCGTCGAGTCGATCTGCGACGGCGGTTTCAACCTCGACGTCCGCTACGCGCCCACCAAGCTGCGTGAGCTGTCCAAGATGGACGGCGCGGTGGTGCTCTCCAGCGACGGCGCCCGGATCTTGAAGGCCAATGTGCAGTTGGTGCCGGACCCGTCGATCCCCACCGACGAATCCGGCACCCGGCACCGCTCCGCGGAACGTGCCGCCGTGCAGACCGGCTATCCGGTCATCTCGGTCAGCCACTCGATGAGCATCGTCACGGTGTACGCGGCCGGCGAGCGGCACGTGGTGCCCGACACCCCCACCATCCTGTCCAGGGCCAACCAGACCATCGCCACACTGGAGCGTTACAAGTCCCGCTTCGACGAGGTGAACCGACAGTTGTCCACCGCGGAGATCGAGGATTTCGTGACGCTGCGGGACGTGATGACGGTGGCCCAACGCCTGGAGATGGTCCGGCGGATCAGCCTGGAGATCGACGCCGACGTGGTCGAGCTGGGCACCGACGGCCGTCAGCTCAAGCTGCAGCTGGAAGAGCTCGTCGGCGGTAACGACACCGCCCGCGAGCTCATCGTGCGCGACTACCACGCCAATCCGGACCCACCGAGTGCCGCCCAGGTGAGCGCCACCCTGGAGGAACTGGACGCGCTCTCGGACAACGAGTTGCTCGACTTCACCGCGCTGGCAAGGGTTTTCGGCTATCCGTCGACCCTGGATGCACAGGACTCCGCGCTGAGCTCACGCGGCTACCGGGCGATGGCGGGCATTCCGAGACTGCAGTTCGCCCATGTCGATTTGCTGGTCCGGTCCTTCGGTTCGTTGCAGGGTGTGCTCGCCGCCAGCGCCAGCGATCTGCAGTCGGTGGACGGTATCGGCTCGATGTGGGCCCGTCACATCAGGGAGGGGCTGTCCCAGCTGGCGGAGTCCACGATCGCCGACCAGCTGGCCTGACCCGGCTCGGCTCAGCCCGGGGCCTGTCCGTCACCCTCGTGCGGCAGCGCATCCGGCGGCGGAGCATCGGCCGGCGGCGCGGGGGCGGCCTCGGCCAGCACGAACGGCACCGAGGCCGACCGCAGATTGCCCAGCTGAACCAGCAGGTTGTAGGTCCCCGGACCGATCGGCTCGCGCGGCAGCGGGCAGTTGGGCGCCGAGCCCATCCCGGTCCAGGTCACCTCGGTGGTCACCTGCTCTCCCGGCGCGAACTCCTTGACCAGGGTTTCGTTGGACGGCGCGCAGTCCAGGTTCGACCACAGCCGGTTGTTGTCCAGCGAGTACACATAGGCGGCCAGGACGGCGGCGCCGACGTCGCGCTTGCAGGCGACCAGCCCGATATTGGTGACCACCATGGTGAACTTCGGCTGATCGCCCATCACGTAGTTCGGCGCGCTGGTGATGCCCTTGACCGCCAGGGTGGAGTCCGGGCAGTCATCGCCTTCCTGCAGCACCGGCGGCGGCACCACCGCGGTGACCGGCGTCGGCTGCGGCGGCGGCGCCTGGGCGGCCGGCGGCACGACCGGGGTCTTGACCCCGGGCTCCTCGCCCGGCAGCGGGGTGGGCGGGGCCTGTGCGGCTTCGGTATTGGCGGCCGGGTCGGCGGGAGCACTGTCGGACCCGGTGCTGTTGGACACCACGACGGCCACGATGGCGGCGACGATCGCGATCACGAGGACGGCGACACCTATGGCCAGCGCCCTGCGGCGCCGGTAGATCTCCGGTGGCAGCTGACGCGGGGGTTCGGTGTCTAGCACGGCCTCAACGGTAAGCCGCGCTCACGTGTAGTCGTTCGAGGCGTGTCGGCGTGTCGGGTGTGGTATCGGTCAGGCTTCGCCGATATCGCCCAAATGCTGGCGCAGCGCCACCCGCCCGTCGGCCAGGTGGTAGGTCAGCCCGACGATCGCCAGGGTGCCCGCCTCGACCCGCTCGGCGATGACCGTCGAGCGGGCCAACAGCTGCGCACCGGTCTCGGTGACGTGGCGGGCCTCGAACTCGTCGACCCTGGTCAGGCCGTCGCGGCGGCCCAGCAGGATCGACGGCATGACCCGCTCGACGATGTCGCGGACGTAGCCGCCGGGGATCTCGCCCTCGTCGAGCGCGTTGAGCGTGGCCTTCACCGCGCCGCAGCTGTCGTGCCCGAGCACCGCGATCAACGGCACGTTGAGCACGCCGACCGCGTATTCGATGGAACCGAGCACCGCCGAGTCGATGACGTGACCGGCCGTGCGGACCACGAACATCTCGCCGAGACCCTGGTCGAAGATGAGTTCGGCGGCCACCCGGCTGTCACCGCAGCCGAACAGCACCGCGGTCGGCTTCTGCGCCTCCGTCAGTCTGGCGCGGTCCTCGATCCCCTGGCTGGGATGCAGCGGCTTTCCGGCAACAAAACGCTCGTTACCCTCTTTGAGTGACTTCCACGCGGCGATGGGATTCGAGTTGGGCATGACCGGTATTGTGCCCGAGCCCGGTCCGGGTATCGAACCGGTGCACCTTCTCGCATGGTTCGACGAGGCCGAACGGGATCTTCCGTGGCGCAAGCCGGGGGTGAGCGCGTGGCAGATCCTGGTCAGCGAGTTCATGCTGCAGCAGACGCCGGTGAACCGGGTGGAGCCGATCTGGCTGGCCTGGGTGGCCCGCTGGCCGACGCCGTCGGCCACCGCAGCGGCCGGGTCGGCCGATGTGCTGCGGGCCTGGGGCAAGCTGGGCTACCCGCGCCGGGCCAAGCGGCTGCACGAATGCGCGGTCACCGTGTCCACCGAGCACGGCGACGAGGTGCCCTCCGACGTGGACACCCTGCTGACCCTGCCCGGCGTCGGGGCCTATACGGCGCGCGCCGTCGCCTGTTTTGCCTATCAGCAGCGGGTGCCGGTGGTGGACACCAATGTGCGCAGGGTGGTCTCGCGGGTCATGCACGGCTGCGCCGAGGCGCCGGCGAGTGCACGCGATCTCGACGAGGTGGCCGCGCTGTTGCCCGAAGACGCTACGGCGCCTCGCTTTTCGGCGGCCCTGATGGAACTCGGCGCCATCGTCTGCACGGCGCGCTCGCCCAAGTGCGGGTTGTGCCCGTTACCCGAATGCCGCTGGCGCAGCGCCGGGTATCCGGCCGCGGCGGCGCCGGCGCGGCGGGCGCAGCGGTACGCCGGCACGGATCGGCAGGCCCGCGGGCGTCTGCTCGACGTGTTGCGCGCCAGCATCACACCGGTCACCCGGGCTCAACTGGATGTCGCGTGGCTCTCCGATCCCGCGCAACGCGACCGGGCACTGGATTCACTGCTGGTCGACGGTCTGGTCGAGCAGACCGCGGCCGGCCTGTTCGCCCTTGCCGGCGAAGGCGGTCAGGCCGTTTCCGCACAGGCGTTCTCGCAGGAGAAGCGGCGCCGGTAGTCCGAGGGCGTCACCCCGATGACGCGCCGGAAGTGGTGGCGCAGCAGCGTCGCGGTGCCGAACCCCGATCGGTCGGCGACCCGGTCGATGTCCAGGTCGGTCTCTTCGAGTAACCGGCGGGCATACAGCACCCGCTGGTCGGTCACCCACTGCATCGGGGTGCGCCCGGTCTCGTCGACGAACCGCCGGGCGAAGGTGCGCGCCGACATGTTGGCGCGGGCGGCCAGACTGGCGACGGTGTGCGGCTTGCCCAGGTTGGCGAGTATCCAATCGAGTTGCGGTGCAAAGCCTTCCGAGTAGCGCACCGGTATCGGCTGATCGATGTACTGGCGCTGGCCGCCGTCACGCTGGGGCGGCACCACCATTCTGCGGGCGATCTTGTTGGTGACCTCGGCGCCGAGTTCACGGCGCACCAGGTGCAGGCAGGCATCGATGCCCGCGGCGGTACCCGCACTGGTGATCAGGTTCCCGTCGTCGACGAACAACACATTGCGGTCCACCCGCGCCGTCGGATGGGCGGCAGCCAGCTCATCGGCATGCATCCAGTGTGTGGTGCACGGCCTGCCGTCGAGCAGACCGGCCGCGCCGGCCAGAAACGCCCCGGAGCAGACCGTCAGCACGGTCGAACCCGAGTCGACGGCCCGCCGGACCGCGGCCAACGCTTCGGGCGCGTAGTTCGAACCACTGATGGCCGGGATGGCCACCAGATCCGCCCCGACCAGGTCATCGAGGCCGTGGTCCGGGATCAGCGTGGCACCCACGGCGGTGCGAACGGGCCGGCCGGCCTCAGGTCCGCACACCTTGAAATCGAAGTTCGGCACGCCGTCGGATGAGCGGTCGATGCCGAACACCTCGCAGATCACCCCGAACTCGAAAATCGCTAGACCGTCGAGCACCAGCACCGATACGCTGCTAATCGCCATGGCAGCATTTTATCTCAAGGTGTCATTCCTGCCACTGTTGGCGGAATCTTTATAAACGGAGACTTACTGCCATGACCACCGCATTGATCACCCTGCTCATCCTGGCGCCGTTCGTGCTGGCCGCGGGCCTGGCCTGGACGGCGCACCGCGAAGGCAAGCTCCGGTTCACCCTGGACCAGTTCCGCATCGCCGCGCCGCTGGCCGGCAGCTTCCACGCCGAGGACCGCGACTCGCTGCGCTGCGCGCATGACCTCGACGCCATCCGGACCCGCTTCGAGGACCAGCCGAACTGGCCCGCCTCAAGCGCCTCCGGCGAGCGCCGTTAGGAACGACTCGACGGCCCCGCGGTACACCTCCGGCGCATCATCGTGGATCAAGTGCCCGGCCCCGGGAACCTGCAGATACGTCGTCCGGAAACCGGTCTCGTGCATGCGCAGCATCTGCCCCGGGGGCGCGACGGTACCGCCGGCCTCCAGCAGCAGCACCGGGGCACGCACCGCCTGCCACTGCCGCCAGTAGTCGCGGATCCCCCACTGCGCGGCGATCTCGATCCAGCGCGCGGGGTGCCCGTGCAGCCGCCAGCCCGACTCGGTGCGGTCGAAGGCCTCCAGGAAGTACTGCCCGGCCACCGGCCCGAACGCGTCATAGACCTGCTGCGCCGAGTCGAACTCCACGGGCAGCGCCTGCAACCAGGGCTCCCACGGCCCGGTGGTGCGCCCCCGGAAGTCGGGTGCCATGTCCTCCACCACCACCGCGGTCACCAGATCCGGGCGTTCGGCGGCCAGGCACCAGGAGTGCAGTCCACCCATTGAATGCCCGATCAGCGTCGCCGGGCGGCCCAGCGAGGCCACCGCGGCACCCAGATCCTCGACGAACCGCTCGGTGCTGATCGGATGCGGGTCGGTGACCTCGCGGCCGCGGTGCCACGGCGCGTCGTAGGTGTACACCGGGCCGAATCGGGACAGCCACGGGATTTGCCGCGACCACGTGCTGCCACGCCCCATCAGACCGTGCACCAGGACCAGCGGCGCGGCGGCGCCTCCGTCCGGGCCGTCGTCGGCGCCACCACGACGAACGAGTGAAACGCTGTGCATGCCGACATCCTGCCGCGACCAGGCCCGGGTAGCCTGAACCCCATGCCCGTCGTGAAGATCAATGCCATCGAGGTACCCGCCGACGCAGGCCCCGAGCTGGAGAAGCGGTTCGCCCATCGCGCGCACGCCGTGGACAACCAGCCCGGATTCCTCGGCTTCCAACTGCTGCGCCCGGTCAAGGGTGAGAGCCGCTATTTCGTGGTCACCCAGTGGGAGTCCGACGAGGCGTTCCAGGCGTGGGCCCAGGGCCCGGCCGTGGAGGCGCACGCCGGCCAGCAGACCAAACCGGTCGCCACCGGCGCATCGCTGCTGGAGTTCGAGGTTGTGTTGGACGTTGCAGGGACCGGCAAGTAGCACGCCGCGGCGCGCGTTCGGTATCACCGCGCTAGCCACCGCCGCAGTTCTGCTGGCCACCGGCTGTGCGCACACCGGGCCACCGGTGGCCGAAGCCGCCTACGGCATGCACATCGACACCAACACCCCGCAGGGCCTGCGCGCCAAGCAGCTGCTGGACATGGTCAACTCGGACTGGCCGATCGGCACGGTCACCGTCGGAACCCTGGCCATACCGGGAATGATCGAACCGGTCGGCGCGGCAATGGACCGGCTGTGGGCAGACCGTCCGATCACCGTGACCGCCATATCGCTGGGAGCCGGGCAGGCCACGCTGCACGTGCGCAACTCCTACGACGTCGGCCAGACCATCCACCTACGCACCAGTGACGACGGGCTGGTCGACCGGTTCGAGGTCGACATCGACCGGCCGGAGATCGGGCAGTGGTCGGACATCGATGCCGCGATCCGGGAGTCCGGCGCCGACTACGCCTACCAGGTGTCGAAGGTGTCCGGCGGCGCGTGCACCACGGTGGCCGGCACAGACGTCGACCGGTCGATGCCGCTCGCGTCCATCTTCAAGCTCTACGTCCTGCTGGCGGTCGCCGAAGCGGTCAACGCCGGCACCTTGACATGGCATGAGCAGCTCACCATCACCGAGGCCAACAAGGCAGTCGGCTCCGCCGGCTTCAACGATCTTGAACCCGGCGCCAGGGTATCCGTCAAAGATGCTGCACAGCAGATGATTTCGGCGAGCGACAATATGGCCACCGATATGCTGATGGCGCGGCTGGGTCCCGCCGCACTGCAGCACGCCCTGCGGACCGCCGGCCACCATGACCCGGCATCGATGACACCGTTCCCCAGCACCTACGAGTTGTTCGCCATCGGCTGGGGTAAGCCCGATGTCCGCGAGGAATGGAAGACCGCCACCCGGGCGCACCGCGCCGAGATGCTGGCGCACACCAGAGCTGTTCCCTACGAACCGGATCCGATGCTCAACCGCACCCCGGCCTCGCCCTACGGCATCGAGTGGTACGGGACTCCGATGGACGTCTGCCGGGTGCACGCCGCACTACAGGTCGCCGCACACGGGCCGGCCGCACCGGTGCGCCAGATCCTCTCCGCCACCCCCGGCATCGAACTCGACCGCGCGAAATGGCGCTACATCGGCGCCAAGGGTGGCAACCTGCCCGGCGACCTCACGTTCAGTTGGTATGCCGAGGACCGCGACGGGCAGGGCTGGGTGGTCAGCTATCAGCTCACCTGGCCGCGGTACCGCAGCCTCACCGCGGCCACCTGGCTGCAGTCGATTGCCATGCAGTCGTTCGGGCTCATCCCGGCGACCTGAGCGTCCAGGCGTGCCCGCGGTAATGCATGGCGGTGCTGCTGGCGGGCTCGATATCGATGCGCCAGAATGACTTCGGCGGCGCATTGAGCACGTTGAGGATGGCCGCACGGATGACGGCCGGGTGCGTGACGGCCAGGACGCGCCCGCGCCGCTGCGCCATGGAGCCCATCCACACGTCCACGCGCCGGCACAGATCGACGATGGATTCGCCGCCGTGCGGAGCGGACGACGGGTCGGTGAGCCAGACTGTCAGGTCGGCCGCGTCGACTCCGTCGAGGGCGCAACCGCGCCAGCGACCGTGGTCGAGATCGGCGATGCCGGACTCGACGGAGGCCGCCACACCCAGCAGGCCCGCGGTCTGCACCGCGCGCTGCTCCGGTCCGCAAACCGCTTCGTCAAACGACCCGAGCCCCGCACGGACGCCGACCTGACGCCGGCCGAGACCGTTGAGTGGCTCGTCGGTGGGAAATCGTCCGGCTGCCATCGCGTCGGTCATACCGTGCGCGACCAGGGTCAGCCGGACGACCTCACTCACACAATTACTTCGGCGCGGTTTCTCTGATCCAACAGACGCGATACCAGTGCGGCGAACACCAGACCGATCGTCGTCCACATCACGACCTGGGTGCCCAGCGAGTACAGCCGGAACTCGTAGAGATCGTCGGCGGGGAAGGCACCGAACAGGATCGTCCCGGCGTCATCGGTGATCGGGCCGGGCGTCTCGGAGATGCTCGGCATCAGCAGGAACACCACGGCCATCGACGCCACGTAGTCGCCGGCGCCGAGCAGGGATGCGTTCCAGACACCGAACTTGCGCGTCAGCTTGCGGGCCAGCAGCACCGAGCCCACCAGTAATGCCGCCGACAGCACGGTCAGCAGCAGGTACAACAGGGTGCGCTGCTGGATGGTCTCGTCCAGGCTGACCGCCGGCGGGTTCGGCGGATACTTCAGCGACGGCACGATCCACAGCGAGATCAGCATGCCGCCGGCCAGCAGCACCGCCGTCGCGCGGGCCGAGAGGCTGCCGATGCGCCCGTATGCAACGCAGAAGAGCACCGCGAGCAGCGCCCCCATCGCGACGCTGAACGCCACCAGACCGAAGCCCAGGCCGATCGTGGACTGCACGGTCCGGGTGATCTCGATGCCACCGCCGGCACCGTGCTCGTGGGCATGGCCGCCGTGCTCGATGGCCTCATGGGCTGCGCTGACACCGTCCTCGAACTCGATGGCACGGTCGATGACCGGCTCGATGAAGACCCAGGACCAGATGAATGCGAGTACGCCGCCGAGGGCGCCGGCCAGCAGGCCGCGCCCGATGATTCGTTTCTCCATCGGAGTGGTTTCTACTTCCGGCGTCTAGTGGCAGGGGTAGCCGAGCAGATGCCGGGCGTCGTGCACGAACTCATGGATGACGGTGTTGGCGCCGAAGACCGACGTCGCACCCTGATCCATCCCGACGAAGTAGAGCACCAGCAATGCCAGGAAGGCGGTCGCCGACAGCCACACCACCGCGGAAACGGCGGACAGGTCGATGGCGCGGGCGGGCGTCTTGGAAGCCTCAGCAGAAGTCATATCCGGTCCTTTCGGGAGTTCGCGTCCCAAGTCGAAAAGCGGGTGACAGGCGGCGGGTCTGACTTTCACAGTGGCGCGACCGTTCTGGAATTACACCAGATTCCGAAGTCCGTCGAGAGCAGTACGGATACTACGCCAAAGCCCCCGACCGGATACTCCGGTCGGGGGCTTTGGACTGGGTACTGACTATTCGGCTGCGGTGGCCGCGAGGTCCACCTCGTCGGTGGCCGCCGCCTTCGGGCGTCCGGAGAAGGTGAACTTGGCGTTTTCGCCGGCACCCTCGCCGTCCCAGCCTTCGACGTCGACGGTGACGATCTGACCCGGCCCGACCTCGTCGAACAGGATCTTCTCGCTCAGCGCGTCCTCGATCTCGCGCTGGATGGTGCGACGCAGCGGCCGCGCACCCAGCACCGGATCGAAGCCCCGCTTGGCCAACAGCGCCTTCGCGTTGTCGGTGAGCTCCATGGCCATGTCCTTGGCCTTGAGCTGGTTGCCGACCCGACCGATCATCAGGTCGACCATCTCGATGATCTCCTGCTGAGTCAGCTGGTGGAAGACGATGATGTCGTCGATACGGTTCAGGAACTCCGGACGGAAGTGCTTCTTCAGCTCGTCGTTGACCTTGAGCTTCATCCGCTCGTAGTTGTTCTCGCCGCCACCCTGCGTGAAGCCGAGCCCGACCGCCTTGGAGATGTCGGAGGTACCGAGGTTGGACGTGAAGATCAGCACGGTGTTCTTGAAGTCGACCGTACGGCCCTGACCGTCGGTGAGACGGCCGTCCTCAAGGACCTGCAGCAGCGTGTTGTAGATTTCCTGGTGCGCCTTCTCGATCTCGTCGAACAGCACCACCGAGAACGGCTTGCGACGCACCTTCTCGGTGAGCTGGCCGCCCTCCTCGTAGCCGACGTACCCCGGAGGGGCACCGAAGAGCCGCGACGCGGTGAAGCGGTCGTGGAACTCGCCCATGTCGATCTGGATGAGCGCGTCGTCGTCGCCGAACAGGAAGTTGGCCAGCGCCTTGGACAGCTCGGTCTTACCGACACCGGACGGGCCGGCGAAGATGAACGAACCGGACGGGCGCTTGGGATCCTTCAGGCCGGCACGGGTCCGCCGGATGGCCTTGCTGACGGCCTTGACGGCGTCTTCCTGGCCGATGATCCGCTTGTGCAGCTCGTCTTCCATGCGCAGCAGACGGGTGGTCTCGGCCTCGGTCAGCTTGAACACCGGGATCCCGGTCCAGTTGCCGAGCACCTCAGCGATCTGCTCGTCGTCGACCTCGGCCACGACGTCGAGATCACCTGAGCGCCACTGCTTCTCACGCTCGGCACGCTGCGCGACGAGGGTCTTCTCCTTGTCGCGCAGGTTGGCGGCCTTCTCGAAGTCCTGCGCGTCGATCGCCGATTCCTTCTCCCGGCGGGCGTCGGCGATCTTCTCGTCGAACTCGCGCAGGTCCGGCGGTGCGGTCATCCGGCGGATGCGCATCCGAGCACCGGCCTCGTCGATCAGGTCGATCGCCTTGTCCGGCAGGAAGCGGTCGTTGATGTAGCGGTCGGCCAGGGTGGCCGCGGCCACCAGCGCACCGTCGGTGATGGACACCCGGTGGTGCGCCTCGTAACGGTCGCGCAGACCCTTGAGGATCTCGATGGTGTGCTCGACGGTGGGCTCACCGACCTGCACCGGCTGGAAGCGGCGCTCCAGGGCGGCGTCCTTCTCGATGTACTTGCGGTACTCGTCGAGGGTGGTCGCGCCGATCGTTTGAAGTTCCCCACGAGCGAGCTTCGGTTTCAGGATGCTGGCGGCGTCGATCGCGCCCTCGGCCGCACCCGCGCCGACGAGCGTGTGCAACTCGTCGATGAACAGGATGATGTCGCCGCGGGTGTTGATCTCCTTGAGCACCTTCTTCAGGCGCTCCTCGAAGTCACCGCGGTACCGGCTGCCGGCCACCAGCGAACCCAGATCCAGGGTGTAGAGCTGCTTGTCCTTCAGCGTCTCGGGAACCTCGCCGGCCACGATGGCCTGGGCCAGGCCCTCCACGACGGCCGTCTTACCGACACCGGGCTCGCCGATCAGCACCGGGTTGTTCTTGGTGCGGCGGCTCAGCACCTGCATGACCCGTTCGATTTCCTTCTCACGGCCGATGACGGGGTCGAGCTTGCCCTCCATGGCGGCGGCGGTCAGGTTGCGACCGAACTGGTCGAGCACCAGCGACGTCGACGGATTGCCGGCCTCGCCGCCGCGTCCGCCGGTACCGGCTTCGGCGGCTTCCTTGCCCTGGTAACCGGACAGCAGCTGGATGACCTGCTGGCGCACCCGGGTGAGTTCGGCGCCGAGCTTGACCAGCACCTGAGCAGCGACGCCCTCGCCCTCGCGGATCAGGCCGAGCAGGATGTGCTCGGTGCCGATGTAGTTGTGGCCGAGTTGCAGGGCCTCACGCAGGGAGAGCTCAAGCACCTTCTTGGCACGCGGGGTGAACGGGATGTGACCGGACGGCGCCTGCTGACCCTGGCCGATGATCTCCTCGACCTGGCTGCGCACGCCCTCCAGGGAAATACCCAGCGACTCGAGCGACTTGGCCGCTACGCCCTCACCCTCGTGGATGAGACCGAGCAGGATGTGCTCGGTGCCGATGTAGTTGTGGTTGAGCATCCGGGCTTCTTCTTGGGCCAGGACGACCACCCGTCGGGCACGGTCGGTGAATCTCTCGAACATCGCTATACCTGCGCTTCCTCACATAGGGCGGCCACGTGCGCTGTACAGGAACTGCACAGGCACCGCACCTACCGTCCACTCTAGTGGTCGGGGGGCGGCGGTGCCCCCTAGGTCCCGGAGCGGTCCCGGGGCGCGGTGGCGCCGTCAGTGGCATAACGCGCATCGGCCGCCGAACGTTTCCGCAAAACCGCCCGGCGGCGTTCGCCGTCAGCGAAGGCCGGCGGATATCCGATTTACGCAAACACCATCTGGTTACCGCAGCCTGTTTTGCGAGGGGTCGATCAGGTTGCGGCGTGGAAAGCGTCGATGACCTCGGCGGGGATACGTCCCCGAGTCGACACATTGTGCCCGTTGCGCCGCGCCCATTCCCGGATGGCCGCACTCTGTTCACGGTCGATGGCGGCGCGTCCGCGGCCGGTACCGGCCGAACGTCCGCGGCGCCGGCCACCGACGCGGCGCCCGGCCTCCACCCACTGCTTGAGGTCGCCGCGCAGTTTGGCGGCGTTTTTCGAAGAAAGGTCGATCTCATAGCTCACGCCGTCGAGCGCGAATTCCACGGTTTCGTCTGCCGCCGCTTCACCGTCGAAATCATCGACCAGTGTGACGGTAACTTTCTTCGCCATATAGCTCACACGACCCTTCTGTGGCCACTCGCAGATTCACCCCGGACCCCTGCCGCAATGCTTGCATACGGATGGAATTCATTCAACAACCAGGTGCGCAAATACTGCTCAGTTTGAGTGTCTGCGCACAATCGGGAACAAAACTGTCTCCCTAATCGTCAACCCCGTCAAAGCCATCAGCAGGCGGTCAATACCCATTCCGGTACCGGTGGTCGGCGGCATGGCGTACTCCAATGCGGCAAGAAAGTCCTCGTCCAGGCGCATCGCCTCGTCATCGCCGGCGGCCGCCGCGACGGTCTGCGCCACGAAACGTTCGCGTTGAATCACCGGGTCGATGAGCTCGGAGTATCCGGTGGCCAATTCGAATTTGCGAACATAGAGATCCCACTTCTCGGTGACCCCGGGAATGCTGCGGTGAGCGCGCGTCAGCGGGCTCGTCTCCACCGGGAAGTCGCGCACGAAGGTGGGCGCCCACAATGTTTCGCCGACGGTGTGCTCCCACAGTTCCTCGACCAATTTGCCGTGCCCATAACCGCGGTCTGCGGGAATCTCCACCCCGAGACGATCGGCGATGGACAACAGATGTTGCAGGCCGGTGTCGGGAGTGATCTCTTCACCGAGCGCCTCCGACAGCGACGGATACATTTCCAGCGTCGGCCATTCGCCGTCCAGGTCATATGTACTGCCATCGGGCAGCTGGACCTCTCGCGTACCGAGCGCCTCATCGGCCACTTCTTGAATCAGTTCGCGGGTGACGATGGCGGAATCGTCATAAGTGCCGTACGCCTGATAAGTCTCCAGCATCGCGAATTCCGGTGAATGTGTGGAATCCGCACCCTCGTTTCGGAAGTTTCGATTCAACTCGAAAACCTTCTCGAAACCGCCGACGAGACAGCGCTTGAGGAACAACTCGGGGGCGATTCGCAGATACAGATCGGCATCCAGCGCGTTGGAGTGCGTGATGAACGGTCGCGCCGCCGCACCGCCGGGCAGGGTCTGCAGCATCGGGGTTTCCACCTCGAGGAACCCCCGGCGCTCCAGTGCCGAGCGCACCGCCCGCACGACCGCGATGCGCTGGCGGGCGATGGTGCGCGCCTCGGGGCGCACGATGAGGTCCACGTAGCGCTGCCGCACCCGCGACTCCTCGCTCATCTCCCGGTGAGCCACCGGGAGCGGCCGCAGTGCCTTGGAGACCATTTGCCAGGAATCCGCCAGCACAGACAGCTCGCCGCGCTTGGAACTGATCACCTGGCCGTGGGCGAAAACGATGTCGCCGAGGTCGACGTCGGCCTTCCAGGCGTCCAGCGACACCTGACCCACCTCGGCGAGGCTGACCATCAGCTGCAGCTGGGTTCCGTCCCCGTCCTGCAGGGTGGCAAAACACAGCTTGCCGGAGTTGCGGGCGAACACGACCCGGGCCGCGACGCCGACGATGTCACCGGTCTGGGTGTCCGCGGGCAGCTCCGGGTAGGCGGCCCGGAGTTCGGCCAGCGAATGGGTGCGCGCCACCTGCACCGGGTACGGGTCGCGCCCCTCGGCGAGCAGGCGCTCACGCTTGGCCTGACGGATCCGGTACTGCTCCGGGGTGTCGTCGTGCTCCGACTGGGTGGGTGCGGCAGGCAGGTCAGAAGAACTCACGACAAGCCAGCTTAATCAGCGTCGCCCGCGCTGGTTGTCGCGGTTGCGCTCGAACACCAGTCGCAGACCCTCCAGCGTCAGGTGCTGGTCGTAGTGCCCGACCGTGCGCAGGTCGGGCAGTATCAGCGGAGCGGAGTTGCCGGTGGCGACCACCGCGACATCATTGCCGCCGAACCCGTCGATATCGGCGCGGATGCGATCCACCAGACCGTCGACCAGCGATGCGAACCCGAACACCGCGCCGGCCTGCATGCACTCCACGGTGTTCTTGCCGATCACCGACCGCGGCCGGGTGAGCTCGACGCGGCGCAGCGCCGCGGATCGGGCCGCCGCCGCATCGGAGGACACCTGCACGCCGGGGGCGATGGCGCCGCCGAGGAACTCGCCCTTGGCCGACACCACGTCCACGCAGATGGACGATCCGAGGTCGACCACGATCGCCGGCGAGTTGTATTTGTGAAACGCCGCCAGGCAGTTGACGATCCGGTCGGCGCCCACCTCCTTCGGGTTGTCCACCAACAGCGGGATGCCGGTGCGGACCCCGGGTTCGATGAGGACGTGTGGCACCGACGGCCAATACTGCTCCAGCATCAGCCTGATCTCGTGCAGCACCGAGGGCACCGTCGACAGCGCCGCGGCCCCCGTCAGCCGCTCGACATCCTCACCGACCAGGCCGTCGATGGTCAGTGCCAGTTCGTCGGCGGTGACTTCGGACTCGGTGCGAATCCGCCAGTGGTGCACCACCTTGGCGTTCTCGCCGGCCCCGGAGACCAACCCGACGATGGTGTGCGTGTTACGGACATCGATCGCCAGCAGCATCAGCGTGGTGACATCAGGCCGGACGCGTCGGCCGGTACGTGGGCGGGATCGGAGCCCAGGTCGATCTGGCGGTTCGCGGCGTCGACGAAGACGATCCTGGGCTGGTACGCGCGCGCCTGTGCATCCTCCATGGTGGCGTAGGCGATGAGGATCACCAGATCTCCGGGATGCACCAGATGCGCTGCAGCACCGTTGATCCCGATCACTCCCGAGCCGCGCTCACCGGTGATCGCGTAGGTGATGAGCCGATTGCCGTTGTCGATGTCGACAATGGTGACCTGCTCACCCTCCAGTAGGTCGGCGGCATCCATCAGATCCGCATCGATGGTCACCGAGCCGACGTAGTGCAGGTCGGCCTGGGTGACGGTGGCACGGTGGATCTTCGACTTCAACATGGTTCGTAACATCAGTTCCTCCAGGGGAGTTCGTGCTCGTCGTAGGCGACGTCGGGGCCGGCCCCCGATGGCACGCCGATATCGATGGCGATGTTGTCCAACAGTCGGGTGCCGCCCAGCCGAACCGCCACCAGCATCCGGGCCCGGCCGGTCTGCGGCGCGGGGCCCAGCCAGAGGTCTCGGACCTCCAGGTAGTCGACGCTGATCGCCGGGACCTCGTCGAGCACGGCGCGGGCGGCGTCCAGCGCGGCATCGGCGCCCTCGCCCGCGGCGTACATGCCGGCCAGCAGTGCCGACGGGATGGCACAGGCCTGCTCGCGTTGCACCTCGTCGAGGTAACGGTTGCGCGAGGACATCGCCAGCCCGTCCTGTTCGCGCACGATCGGCACCCCGACGATGCGGGTGCCGAGATTCAGGTCGTCGGCCATCTGGCGCACCAGCACCAGTTGCTGATAGTCCTTCTCGCCGAAGAACGCACGGTCCGGCCCCACGATTTGCAAGAGTTTCATGACCACAGTCAGCATGCCGGCGAAATGCGTTGGCCGCGAACCACCTTCGAGTTCGCTGCCGAGCGGACCGGGGTGCACGCTGGTGCGCGGGCCGGCGGGGTACATATCGGCGGCCGTCGGGGTGAAGGCGATCTGCACCCCCTCGGCGCGCAGCGCCGCGAGATCCTCGTCCAACGTGCGCGGGTAGGCATCCAGATCTTCCCCGGCACCGAACTGCAGGGGGTTGACGAAGATCGACACCACCACCACCGCACCGGGGACGCGCTGGGCATGCCGGACCAGGGTCAGGTGGCCCTCGTGCAGCGCGCCCATCGTCGGCACCAGCATGATCCGTTTGCCGGTACCCCGCAGCGCCTTGGTCACATCCGCGACATCGGCGGGGCGGCTGTACACGTTGAGCTCACCGGGGGCGTACGCCGGCGGTTTACGGGCGGTCATGACGGATTCGTCCCGGGTGTGGTGAGCACGTCGAACACATCCTTCGGTGCGTGCGCCCGCTGAGCGGTGCGCAGTGAATTGGACCGATAAGCCTGCGCCAGTTCGGGATCGGCTTCCCCGAGAGCCCGCAGATGACCGGCCACCGCGGCCGCGTCACCGCGAGCCACCGGACCGGTCAGCGCCGCCTGCCCGCGCTGCAGCGCGTTCTCCAGTGATGCCCGGGCCAACGGGCCGACGATGCGTTCGGCGAGCCCACCGGGGGCGTCGCCGACGAGTTCCTGGCCGAGCAGTTCCTGACCGCGCAGGGCGGACCGCAGCGCGTCGACGGCGTCCAGAACGACGGTCACCAGGTGGTTGCTGGCATGGGCCAGCGCCGCGTGGTACAGCATGCGGGCGTCTTCGCGTACCCGGAACGGTTCACCACCGATCTCCAGAACCAAGGCCTGCCCGATCGCGTATCCGATCTCGTCGAGTGCGGTGACCCCGAAACAGGTGTCCGGCAGCCGCGCGATGTCCTCGTCGGAGCCGGTGAACGTCATCGCCGGGTGGATGGCCAGCGGGATGCAGCCGCGGGCGGTCAGCGGCGCCAGTACACCGATCCCGTTCATCCCGGAGGTGTGCACGACGATGGTGCCCGCCCGCACCGCTTCGGTGGCGGCCAGACCGGCGATGAGCGCCGGCAGTTCGGCGTCGGGCACCGCGAGGAGCAGCAGTTCGGCCCGCCCGGCAACGTCGGGAACCGGCAGGACCGCGGTGTCCGGGAGTCGGCGGGCCGCGCGCTCGCGGGACTGGCGGGAGATGGCGCTGCACGCCACCACGACATGCTCGGCGCGCTCGAGCGCGACGCCGAGCGCGGTGCCCACCCGACCGGCCGAGATGACGCCGACAGTGAGCCGCGCCGGACGGAGTCCGTCGACCATGACAGACGACCTCGCAAATTCGGTGATAAACGTTGCGGTCCCTTACTGCGGGTACCGCACGGTCGCAGAGAGCCTAGCTCACTCCTCGCGGCGCCGGCGCCGGCCACCGCCGGTGGGGGTGACCTGTAGGCGCGAGAGCAGTTCGGAGACGGGCTGACCGCCGGCGTGCTGGCCGCCGTCGGGCTCCGGCTGCTCGGCCGCCGGCTGCGGGTCGTCAGCCCCGCGGTGCCGGGCCGGGGGCGGCGCCGGTTCGGGGTCCGGCGTGGCAGCGCGGCGGGTCCGTGGTGGTGCCGGTGGGGGCGGGGCGGCGGTTTCGCCGGGTACGGCATGGCGGGCACGCCGCGGCGGCGCCGACTCGGTATCCGGGCTGTAGTGGCGTCCTCGCCGGTCCGGGGCGGGCTCGCTGGGCGGGGCGGGCTCGGGTGCCGGCGGCGCGACCGGCGCGGGCTGGGGCTGCCAGCCGGGTGCCGGCGGCGGCGACCACTGGGATCTGGTCGGCTCCGGTGTCGGCGGGGGCGGCGGCATCGGTGTCGGCGGGGGCGGCGGCATCGGTGTCGGGGTCGGCGGGGGCGGCATCGGTGTCGGGGCCGGTGTCGGGGTCGGTGTCGGGGTCGGTTCACTGGGCCGATCACTGGCTGCCGCGCGGCGCTGCCAGGGCGCGGGTTCCTCGGAGGGGGCGGACCGCCGGTGCGCGCCGCCGAACAATTCGGGTGCGATCGGTTCGGCCGGTGCCCACTGGAACTCCGGCGGGTGCGGTTCGGCGGGCACGTCGATGATCGGGCTTTCCTCGGTGCTCGGTTCCTGCGCCGCGCGCGGCGACGGGTAGAACTCCGCGCGGCCGGGGGTATCGATCCGGCTGGCGATCACCCGGCCGGCGGGCCGGTCGGTCTCCAATGCCGGGCGGTGGTCGAGATCGGTGTCGAACAGGATCTCCAGATTGGTGCGCAGTGCCGCGAGTTCGGCCCGCAGCGCGGCGACCTCGTCGGCGGCCTGGGCCCGCAACTCCGCGGACAGCTCGCGGCGCAGCTGGGCCTCCACCGCAAGTTCGTACTCTCGGCGCGCGGAGATCTCCCGGTCCAGCTGGAGGTCGTAGACATATTTGAGGTCGCGCACCTTGGCCTGGTCGAGATCGCTCTGCCGCCGGTAGATGAACGAGACGAACGCCGCGGCGACGGCAGCCCACAGGGCCAACACCACGGCCAGCTTGAGCAGTTCGACACGGTTGGTGAAAACCAGGACCGTGCTGGCCACGATCGCCAGCACCAGCAACGCCGTCAGCAGCACCCACCCCGGCCTGCGGTTGACGCGTCGAACGCGCACGCCGCGGGACGGATCGGTCATGGGGCGACTGTACCGTTGACAGCTCAGATCGCGTGTCGACCTGCGCGGCGATTCGGCTACTCGGCTGCGCCGCTGTACGAGTCGTGCTTGTCTTTCGGATCGTCCGGGGACTTGCAGCAATGCTGCAGCCACAGCCCGGCCGCCAGCAGCGCGAGCGCGCACAGCGCGGCCACCACCGCACCGGCGGTGTCCTCACCGGCCACCCGCATGATGCCCCGACGCGGCAGCAGATACGCGAGAACCCCGATCCACCAACCCAGTACCAGCGCGCCGACCCAGGCCGACGCCTTGGCGATGCCCACCGAGCGGGCCACCGCCAGCGGATGTAGCCGTCCCGCACCGATACCGACCTGGCCGCCGGCGATCCGTGACCGCACGAAGTATCCCCACCCCGCCTCGGCGATCGCCACCGCCAGCAGCGACACCCCACTGAACAGGGTGATCGGCGGGAACCACCGGTACAGGAAGGTCACCAGCAGGTAGCAGACGACGGCAGCGATACCCACCGCCGCCGCGAGGTCACGCTTGCGGGTCGGTCCCATCAGCGCTGCAATGCCAGGTCGGTGGGCCGCACCGCGGCGCGCTCGTCGGTGTCGAGCCCGGCCACCAGTTCGGCGACCGCGGTGCCGGACAGCTCGGCGGCGGAGTCGGCGGCCAGCCACGGCAACAGCACGAAGGCGCGCTGATGGGCGAACGGGTGCGGCAAGGTCAGTTCGGGGTCGCCAGAACGCAATTCGATGGATCCCTCGCGACAGGAGACGATATCCACATCGAGAGTCCGCGGGCCCCAGTGCACCTCGCGGACCCGGTCGGCCGCGGCCTCCAGCTGCTGACCGCGCCGCAGCCAGCCGGGTCCGTCACAGGTCGGATCGTCGACGATCAGCACCGCGTTGAGAAACGCGCCCTGCTCGACACCGCCCCACGCGTCGGTCTCGTAGACCGGCGACACCGCCACGATCCGGCCACCCTGGCGGACCATCCCGTCGACCACGGACTGCAGATGGGCCAAACGGTCACCCAGGTTCGATCCGATGGACAGCACCGCGGTGCTCACGGCGCCAGTCCTCTGCTGCGCCTGGACCGCCGCGCCACGACAGCGACATCGGAGAACGTCAACGGGATGGGCGCGCTGGGCTTGTGCACGACGACCTCCACGGCGTGCACGCGCTGATCGGTCATCACATCGTCGGCGATCTCGGCAGACACCGTCTCGATGAGATTGCGGGGCGGCCCCGCGACGATCGCGGCGGCCCGGGCGGCCAGTGTGCCGTAGTCCAGGGTGTCGGCGAGGTCGTCGGACGCGGCGGCGGCATCCAGGTCGATCCACACCGTCACATCGATGATGAAGTCCTGGCCGTCGCGGCGCTCATGATCGAATACGCCGTGGTGCCCGCGAACGGTCAACCCGCGCAGCTCGATTCGGTCAGCCATCGGGAGACCCCCATGCTCGAACAACCTTGAGCGCATCGACGGACGCCTGCACATCGTGCACCCGCACGCCCCACGCGCCGTTGAGCCCGGATAACGCCGAGATGACCGCGGTCGCCGTTTCACGTCCGTCCGCCGGGCGCATCGCACCGTCAGGCCCCGCGAGCAACGACCCGAGGAACCGCTTACGCGACGCCCCGACCAGGACCGGGAATCCGGTCGCCACGAAGACCGGCAGTGCCCGCAGCAGTTGCCAGTTGTGTTGTGCGGTCTTGGCGAAACCGAGGCCGGGGTCGATGATCACGTTCGTCGGGTCCACGCCGGCGGCGACGGCGTGGTCGACGCTGCGCAGCAGGTCCGCGCGCACCTCACCGACCACGTCGGCGTACGCGGGAACCTCATGCGGGGCCTCGGCGCGCACGGACCGCCAGTGCATCAGCACCCACGGCACGTTCGCCTCGGCCAGCACGGCGGCCATATTCGGGTCGGCACGCCCGCCGGAGACGTCGTTGACGATGTGCGCGCCGCTCTCCAGCGCGGCCGCGGCCACCGAGGAGTGCATGGTGTCGATGCTGACGGTGGCGCCGGCGGCCGCCAGATCCCGGATGACCGGCAGCACCCGCGAGCTCTCCAGTTCGGGGGCGATCCGGGTCGCACCGGGACGCGTCGATTCGCCGCCGACATCGATGATCGCGGCACCGGCGGCGACCAGCGCCAGTGCGCGTTCGACGGCACGGTCATGGTCGAGAAAGAGCCCGCCGTCGGAAAACGAGTCCTCGGTGACGTTGACGACACCCATCACCACCGGAGCGTCGGGAAGAACACGTGTGCCCGGCACGGTCACTTCCGGAGGATCAGTTCCAGCGCCTCGGACCGGGATGCCTTGTCGGTCTTGAACTGCCCGCGCACCGCCGAGGTGGTGGTGAGCGCTCCCGGCTTGCGGACCCCGCGCATCGCCATGCACAGGTGCTCGGCCTCGACCACCACGATTGCCCCGCGTGGGTCCAGCTTGCGCATCAAGGCGTCGGCGATCTGGGCGGTCAGCCGCTCCTGCACCTGCGGCCGTTTCGCGTACAGGTCGACGAGTCGGGCGATCTTGGACAGGCCGGTGACCCGGCCGTCCAGCCCGGGGATGTACCCGACGTGGGCCACACCGTGGAACGACACCAGGTGGTGCTCACAGGTGGAGTACATCGGGATTCCCTTGACGAGCACCAGTTCGTCGTGTTGCTCGTCGAAGGTGGTGTTGAGCACCGTGTCGGGATCGGTGTACAGCCCGCCGAAGATCTCCCGGTACGCCCGCGCGACCCGAGCCGGGGTGTCGACCAGGCCGTGCCGGTCCGGATCCTCACCGACTGCGATCAGCAACTCGCGGACCGCTGCTTCCGCGCGTTCCTGGTCGAAGCTCGCGGGCGTGAAGCCGACCGCTGCGGCGAGGTCGTTCTCCGACGTCGTCATCGACGCTCCGTTCTGTTCAGCCACGGCTGGGTGGTGCGTCCGGCCCTTGTTGCTCGTTACCGGGCGAGTGCGGGGACGGCGCGTACTGCGGCGGGTAGGGCGGGGGTGGCGGGCCCGGCTGATGCTGCGGCGGGTACCAGCCCTGCTGGGGAGGAGGCGGCGGAGGTGCCTCGCCGCCGGTCGGGCGCGGCGGCCAGCCCGGCGCATGCCAGCCGGCCGGCGCACCGTAATCCGGCTGGGCCTGACCATGGCCCTGACCGTTGGGGGGCGCGCTGTGGGTACCGGAACCGTTGGCACCGTTGTGGCCGGCCGCTTCGGCGGCCTTGCTGGCCTCGACGATGGCAGTCTTGTACGCGGGTTCCTTCACCGGGGGCGGCCACGGCTCACCGCGCTCGATCGCGATCTCCCCGGGTGTCTTGATCGGCGGCTTGTCCGAGGGCACGCGGCCACCGAAGTCGTTGAAGATGGTGATCCGCGGACGCTTCTTCACCCCGTCGAAGATGGCCTTGAGCTCCTTGCGGTGCAGGGTCTCCTTCTCCAGCAGCTCGCCGGCCAGGATGTCGAGCACATCGCGATACTCGGTGAGGATCTCCCACGCCTCGGTGTGGGCGGCCTCGATCAGCTTGCGCACCTCGTCGTCGATGATCTGGGCGACCTCGTGGCTGTAATCCGCCTGGGTGCCCATGGAGCGGCCCAGGAACGGATCGCCGTGTTCGGTGCCGTAGCGGACCGCGCCGAGCTTGGCGCTCATGCCGTATTCGGTGACCATCGCGCGGGCGATCTTGGTGGCCTGCTCGATATCGGACACCGCGCCGGTGGTGGGCTCGCGGAACACCAGTTCCTCGGCGGCGCGGCCGCCCATCGCGAACACCAGCCGCGCGACCATCTCCGAGCGGGTCATCAGGCCCTTGTCATCCTCGGGTACCGCGACGGCGTGCCCGCCGGTCCGGCCGCGCGCCAGGATGGTGACCTTGTAGATCGGTTCGATATCGGGCATCGCCCACGCTGCCAGGGTGTGACCACCCTCGTGGTAGGCGGTGATCTTCTTTTCCTGCTCGCTGATGATGCGGCTCTTGCGGCGCGGTCCGCCCACCACGCGGTCCACGGCCTCTTCCAGCGCCGCCCCGGTGATGACGGTCCCGTTCTCGCGGGCGGTGAGCAGCGCCGCCTCGTTGATCACGTTGGCCAGATCGGCACCGGACATGCCGACGGTGCGCTTGGCCAGACCGTCCAGGTCGGCGTCGGGGGCGATGGGCTTTCCGGCCGAATGCACCTTGAGCACGGCGCGGCGGCCGGCCAGGTCCGGGTTGGACACCGGGATCTGACGGTCGAACCGGCCGGGACGCAGCAGCGCCGGGTCCAGGATGTCGGGCCGGTTGGTGGCGGCGATCAGGATGACGCCCTGGCGCTCACCGAAACCGTCCATCTCCACCAGCAGCTGGTTGAGCGTCTGCTCGCGCTCGTCGTGGCCACCGCCCAGACCCGCGCCGCGCTGGCGTCCGACGGCGTCGATCTCGTCGACGAAGATGATGCAGGGGCTGTTCTGTTTGGCCTGCTCGAAGAGGTCCCGCACCCGGGAGGCGCCGACGCCGACGAACATCTCGACGAAATCCGAGCCGGAGATGGTGAAGAACGGGACACCGGCCTCGCCGGCCACGGCACGGGCGAGCAGCGTCTTGCCGGTTCCCGGCGGGCCGAACAGCAGCACACCCTTGGGGATCTTCGCGCCCAGCGCCTGGTAGCGGCTCGGGTTCTGCAGGAAGTCCTTGATCTCGTAAAGCTCTTCGACCGCTTCATCGGCGCCGGCCACATCGGCGAAGGTGGTCTTGGGCATGTCCTTGGACAACTGCTTGGCCTTGGACTTGCCGAAGCCGAAGCCCATCCGGCCACCGGACTGCATGCGGGAGAACATCACGAACAGGCCGACCAACAACAGCAGCGGCAGCATGTAGATGAGCAGGGTGCCCAGCACGCTGCCCTGGTTGACCACCGTGTTGATCGTGGCGTTCTTGGCGCTCAACGCATCGAACAGCTGGACCCCGACACCGGTCGGGTACTTGGTGAGGATCTTGTCGCTGTTCTCGGTGTCGCCGTTGCCCGATTTCAGTTCCAGGCGCAGCTGCTGCTCGCGGTCGTCGATCTGGGCGCTCTTGACGTTGTCCGCGTTGATCTGGGCCATCGCCACCGAGGTGTCGACCGGTTTGAAGCCGCGGGTGTCGTCGCTGAAATAGAAGAAGGACCAACCCAGCAGCAGCACCACGGCGATCGCGGTGAGCGTGCGGATGACGTTTTTACGGTTCATCGATGTCTCCGGCCTACAGACGCGCGGCCGGCCCGGTCCTTCCGATAAGTGCAGTTGGGAAATTCAAGGCTACCGCTTGACCAACGATCGGAAGTTCCCTGCCCGGGATGCTCGCCCGTCCCGGGCCCGTGTGCTTGGGTGAGATCGTGATCACACCAACCGAACGGTTAGTCGATACCAATGGCGTGACGTTGCGGGTGACCGAGGCCGGTGAGCCCGGCAATCCGGTCGTCGTGCTGGCCCACGGCTTCCCCGAACTGGCCTATTCGTGGCGACACCAGATTCCTGCGCTGGCCGCGGCCGGTTACCACGTTCTAGCCCCTGACCAGCGTGGATATGGCGGATCATCGCGACCGGAGGCGATCGAGGACTACAACATCGCCGAACTGACCGCCGATATCGCCGGGCTGCTCGACGACGTGGGCGCCGAGAGCGCGGTGCTCGTCGGCCACGACTGGGGGTCCCCCGTGGTCACCAATTTCCCGCTGTATCACCCGAGCCGGGTGCGCGCGGTAGCCGCGCTGAGCGTGCCCCCGATTCCGCGGGCCCCGGCTCCGCCCACCCAGATCTGGCGGCACATCTTCGGCGACAATTTCTTCTACATCCTGTACTTCCAGGAGCCCGGGGTGGCCGATGCGGCGCTGAACGCCGACGTCCGGGCCTCGTTGCAGCGGATGGTCGCGTTGGAGGGTTTCACCGGTCCGGTCGACGAGATGGCCGCACAGCCCTTGCCTCCGCTGCCGGACTGGCTGAGTGCCGAGGAGTTCGAGGAGTACGTGCGGGCGTTCGAGGTGACCGGCTTCACCGGGCCGCTGAACTGGTATCGCAATTTCGACCGCAACTGGGAGATCACCGACCCGTCCGCGGGCAACGTGGCGGCCACCACGATCGATGTGCCACTGCTTTTCCTGGCAGGCAGCGCCGACCCGGTGCTGAGCTTCACCCCACGTGACCGGGTGACCGAGGTGGCCACCGGCGGTTACCGCGAAGTGCTGCTGGAGGGCGCCGGACACTGGTTACAACAAGAGCGACCCGAAGAGGTCAACGCGGTACTGCTGGAGTTCCTGGGCGAGGTGTCGAAATGACCGCTCCGCTGGACTTCGGCGTCTTCATCACCCCGTTCCACCCCACCGGCCAATCCCCCACGTTGGCGCTGCAGTACGACATGGATCGGGTCGAGCGCCTGGACCGTCTGGGCTACGACGAAGCCTGGTTCGGTGAACACCATTCCGGCGGTTACGAACTCATCGCCTGCCCGGAGGTGTTCATCGCTGCGGCCGCCGAGCGCACCCGGCACATCCGGCTCGGTACCGGCGTGGTGTCGCTGCCGTATCACCATCCGCTGATGGTCGCCGACCGTTGGGTGTTGCTCGATCACCTGACCAGGGGCCGGGTCATGTTCGGCACCGGCCCGGGGGCGCTGCCCTCGGATGCCTACATGATGGGAATCGATCCGGTCGAGCAGCGCCGGATGATGCAGGAGTCGCTGGAGGCCATCCTGGCGCTGTTTCGGGCCGGGCCCGAGGAACGTATCGACCGGCAGACCGACTGGTTCACCTTGCGCGATGCCGCATTGCACATTCGCCCCTACACCTGGCCCTACCCGGAGATTTCCACCGCGGCAATGGTGTCACCGTCCGGGCCGCGGCTGGCCGGCCAACTCGGCACGTCATTGCTCTCCCTGTCGATGTCGGTTCCCGGCGGGGTGGCGGCGGTGGAGACCACCTGGGACATCGTGACCGAACAAGCGCAGAAGTCGGGGCGCGCGGCACCCGATCGCAAGGACTGGCGGGTGCTGGGCATCGTGCACGTCGCCGACACCAAGGAGCAGGCCATCGAAGACTGCACCTACGGGCTGCAGGATTTCGCGAACTATTTCGGCGCAGCCGGATTCGTGCCGCTGTCCAACGCCACCGACGGCGGCCAGGGTGACGCCAGGAAGTTCGTCGAAGACTATGCAGCCAAGGGCAATTGCTGCATCGGCACCACCGACGAGGCCATCGCCTACATCCAGGATCTGTTGGACCGCTCCGGTGGGTTCGGCACGTTCCTGATGCTCGGTCACGACTGGGCGTCCCCGGCCGCGACCTATCACTCCTACGAGTTGTTCGCCCGCGAGGTCATCCCCCATTTCAAGGGACAGCTGAGCGCGCCGCGCGCCTCGCACGAGTGGGCCAAGGGCATGCGCGACCAGCTGCTCGGCCGGGCCGGGCAGGCCATCGTCGCGGCCATCACCGAGCACCAGAGCGAGAAGAGCTGATGCGCACCGCGGTCCTGCGTGCCGGCGCGATGGTGGTGCGCGACGACGTGCCCGAGCCCGTACCGGGTCCCGGTCAGGTGCTGGTCGCGGTCAAGGCCTGTGGCATCTGCGGCTCTGATCTGCATTTCGCCGCGCACGGCGACCAGATGCTGGCCGCGGGCGCCGAGATGGAGGGCATGCCGGATACCCTGGCCGGAATCGACTTGGCCGCCGACGTATACCTGGGCCACGAGTTCAGCGCCGAAGTGCTGGAAGCCGGCCCGGGCACCGACGCACCCGCTCCCGGGACGCTGGTGACCTCGGTCCCGGTACTGGTGACGCCGACCGGCCTGGACATGATCGTGTACAGCAACCACACCGTCGGTGGCTACTCCGAACGAATGCTGCTCTCGGCGCCACTGCTGTTACCGGTGCCCAACGGCCTGGATGCTCGGCATGCCGCGCTGACCGAGCCGATGGCCGTGGGCCTGCACGCGGTCAACACCTCGAAGATCGAGCGTGGCGAGACCGCGCTGGTCATCGGCTGCGGGCCGATCGGTATCGCGATAGTCGCCGCACTGAAATACCGTGGTGTGGAAACCATTGTGGCGTCCGACTTCTCACCCACCCGGCGGACACTCGCCGAGGTCGTCGGGGCACATGTCAGCGTCGATCCCGCCCAGGGATCACCGTTTCACCAGAGCAGACCGGCGGTGGTGTTCGAGGCGGTCGGGGCTCCGGGAGTCATCGACGACGTGCTGCGCCGGGCACCGGCTGGGGCGCGGGTGGTGGTGGCCGGCGTGTGCATGCAGCCCGATACCGTGCATCCGTTCTACGCCAGCGCCAAGCAGATCAGCCTGCACTTCGTATTCGGCTACGAACCAACCGAATTCGCCGAGTCGCTGCGTGCCATCGCCGAGGGCGATATCGATGTCGCTCCGCTGATCACCGGCGAGGTGGACCTGGACGGGGTGGCGGGCGCGTTCGCAGATCTGGCCGATCCGGAACGGCATTGCAAGATCGTCGTCACCCCGTGACGGTTGACCACAGTCACCCCGTGAGGCGCTAGGGTGCGAACATGACCCTCGCGCAACGATTGCCGGTCCGTGTCTGTCTCGCTTCCGCGGCGGCGGTGCTCGCCGTCGGGCTCAGCGGCTGCGATGCACAGTCGGGTCCCGCGGTCGGTGACCCGTCCGCGGGCGCCGCGCGCCAGGTCACCGTCGTCGGATCAGGCGAGGTGCAGGGCACCCCGGACACGCTCACCGTCTCGGCGGCGATGGAAGCCGTCGCCGCCGATGTCACCGGCGCGCTCAACCAGACCAGTCAGCGTCAGCAAGCCGTGATCGACGCGCTGACCGGCGCCGGGATCGACCAGAAGGACATCAGCACCACCCAGGTTTCCCTGCAGCCGCAGTACAACTCCGACGGCACCAGCATCGCCTCCTATCGCGCGAGCAATGCCATCGACGTGAAGATCCGCGACGCCGGCCGCGCCTCGGACATCTTGGCCCTGATCGTCACCACCGGCGGAGACAACACCCGGATCAACTCGGTGAGCTATTCGATCGCCGATGACTCCGCACTGGTGCGCGATGCTCGCACCCGCGCCTTCGAAGACGCCAAGGACCGCGCCCAGCAGTACGCCGAATTGTCCGGCATGAATCTGGGAGACGTCATCTCGATCTCGGAGGCCGACGGCACCACACCGCCGCCGCCGGTCCCGATGCCGCGCGCGGCGATGGCCGAGTCGGTACCGCTCTCCCCCGGCGAGCAGAGCGTGGGCTTCTCGGTGACGGTCATCTGGGAGCTCACCTAGCGCCCTGAGTCGTTGGCCTTTGCAGTAATTGGGTTGGCCACCAACGCAATCGACGCGACCGCCGGTTTCTCTGTGAAGTTTTCAAGGTGCGGTGCAGGTGTGGTTATGCAGCCGTGGGTAGGTCGGTCATGGTGCGTCGGGCGTGCGAGCGCAGATGCGCCGGCTCGGGTGTGCCCGGGGCATGCGGTGGGATGAACCAGGGGTGGCGGTCGGGGCCGAGGTAGACCCGCCAGCCGCCGTGGTGGATGGCGGTGTGGTGGAGCCGACACAGCAGGACCCCGTTGTCGAGGCTGGTGGTGCCGCCGTGTTCCCAGGGGGTGATGTGGTGGGCGTCGCACCAGGACACCGGTCGCCCGCAGCCGGGGTGTGCGCAGCCGCCGTCGCGGACCGCCAACCCTTTGCGGATCGCGGGCGTGAAGAGCCGTTCGCTGCGCCCCACATCCAGTGGTGCGCCCGAGTGGTCGACGAGCACCGCGGTCAGCGTGCTGTCGCAGGCGATCAGCTCAGCGGTCGCGGTGGTGATGGGCCCACCGAACCCGAGGCAGTCCACACCGGCTGTGGTCGGGCGGATGAGGGTGACGTGCGGGAGGACCCCACCGCTCGTCGGGCGCCCGGAGCTGGATAGGTAGGTGCGCAGTATCTGCCCGAAGGCGTCGGCGCGGCGCCGCCCGGCTGGGCGGGGGTCCGGGGATCCGTCGGGCAGCGGGACGGGTCGGCATAGCGGGTCGAGGGCGGCGAGCAGTTCTTCGCCGGTGAGGATGTCGAGGTCCAGGGTGGCCGCCACCCGCCCGTCACCGGTTTGCGCCACGTTCATGTCGTTGAGGTCGGTGTTCTCCGCCACCGGCACCGTGTTGTCGACCGGTTGGGTCGTGGCTTTGGCGATGGCGATCCCGCGGGCCGTCTTGTCCACCCCCGACGGGGTGCTCTGAACCATCAGCGCCCTGACAACCTCGGCGCGCTCGTCATCGGACAACGCCACCCGGGATTCGATATGCGCGACGCCCTTGCCGACGGCATCGGCGAACTCGATCCCAATCCCACCGAGGCGCTGCTGCGCCGTCAACGCCGGCAGGGCCTCTGCCGCCCGCCCCACCCGCGCCGCTCGATACGCCGCACCCGGAGCGACCCCGATACTGGTGAGCAGATCGGCCCCCGTGCGTAGGTGCCGCCGCGCCGGGATCCCGGCCCGCTCCGCCGCCGCGACCGCCGAGGCGATCACATGGTCGGCCAGGTTGCGCAGGGTGACCGCGGCCGCCAGCACCGCCACCACCGCCTGGTCGTCAAGAATCCGCCTGGGGCTGTCCAGGAGGTGGAACAGGGTGCGATCCCCATCCCGCACGGCGGCAGGTGTGAGGTCATCGATCAACGCATCAACAAACGTATCGAGATCGGTGGCGTCCACAGTGGATACCGGCTTTCACAGAGGTGCACCCGGGCAGGCAACAACAGTCCGAATGGGCAACACGGCTCGGAAAGCCCCAGGGCCGCCGAACCTCTCTCTGTAGCGACATCCGTCGCGGTCAACTGCTCCACGGGTGCATACCGGAAGCTCTATGTTTCGAACATATGTTCGATGTTACGCCGCCAAACCGGGCCGCGCAAGAGCGATGACGCCGAAAATCGGCCACGATGCGGCGCCGGGCGATCGTTCCCGAAACCCGTTCCACGCGTTACGCAGACCTAGGGGTTTTCGTACACCTTGGGTTCCAGCGTGCCGATATAGGGCAAGTCGCGGTAGCGCTCCGCGTAGTCCAGGCCGTAACCGACGACGAACTCGTTGGGGATGTCGAAGCCGACGTACTCGATTTCCACATCGGCGCGTACCGCGTCGGGTTTACGCAGCAGCGTGCACACCTTCAGTGACCGTGGACGCCGGGTCGCGAGGTTGCGCAGCAGCCAGGACAACGTGAGACCGGAATCGACGATGTCCTCGACGATCAGCACATCCCGGTCGTTGATATCCCGGTCGAGGTCCTTGAGGATGCGCACCACACCGGAGGACGAGGTGGAGGATCCGTACGAGCTGACCGCCATGAACTCCAGCTGGGTGGGCACCGGGATGGCCCGGGCCAGATCGGTGACGAACAGGACCGCACCCTTGAGCACGGTGATCAACAGCAGATCCTGATCGGGCCCGCCGTCACGGAAGTCCGCGGCGATCTGGCCGGCCAGTTCGGCGGTCTTGGCTTTGATCTGGTCCTCGGACAGCAAGACCGACTTGATGTCGCCCGGATACAACTCCGCAGTCACCGTCACAGCGTAGCCGGGATCAGATGACCGGCTGACGGTAGAGCACCAGAGCGCCATCGCGGCGGGCCGCGAACAGACGCTGCCTGGGCAGCTTGCTCGGCACCGCGACCCCGCCCTGGCCGCGCCACGCCGTGACCAGAACGTCGACCGACCGGATCTGGGAGTCGCTGAGATCGCAGGCTCCCCCGGACAGCAGCCAGCTCCGGATGACGCGCCGGCGCACCGCGGCGGACAATCCGTGCAGGTCCGCCAACGGCAGCGGCCCCTCGTGGGGTCCGATCTCGGCGGCCGCGGCATCGAGCGCCTCGGTGTCCTCGCGCAGCGCGGCGGCGGTGCGCGCCAGCGCCTCGGCGACCCCGCCACCCAGCACCTCCTCCAACAGCGGCAGCACCTCGGTGCGCAGCCGGACCCGGGTGAAGCGCGGGTCGATGTTGTGCGGGTCCTGCCACGGCGTCAGACCCAATTCCGCGCAGGCCGCGGCCGTCGCCTCCCGGCGCACACCGAGCAGCGGGCGGCACCAGGGCGCGTCATAGGCCCGCATCCCGGCCAGCGAGCGGGCCCCAGAACCCCTGCCCAGCCCCAGCAGCACAGTCTCGGCCTGATCGTCGAGGGTGTGCGCCAACAGCACCGGTGCGCCGTCCCGGGCGCTTTGCAGTGCCGCGTGGCGAGCCGTACGGGCGGCCGCCTCCGGCCCTCCGACTGTGCCCACATCGACGCGAAGTACCTGTGCGTCAACACATCCCAGCGCGATGGCCTGAGCGCGGGCCCATTCGGCGATGTCCGCCGAACCGGCCTGCAGGCCATGGTCCACAATCAGCGCCGTGGTGGGGCGCAACGGGGCGGCCACCGCCGTCATGGCCAGCGAGTCCGCACCCCCGGACAGTCCCACGCACCACGGCCCGCCGTCTTCGAGATGGGCGTCCGCGAACGCCACCACCGCCGCGCGCAGCTGCGCTACAGGACCCGATCGATCCATCGCTGCGGTTCTTCGATCTCCGATGGCAGCGGCAGGGTTTCGGCGTCGGTCCAGATGGCGTTGAAGCGCTCCATCCCGACCCGGGCCACCACCTCGTCGACGAACACCTTGCCCCGGGTGTATTGGTTGAGTTTGGCGTCGAAGCCCAGCAGAGTGCGGATGATGCGCTGCAGCGGTGGCTGTTTGCGCTGCCGGCGCTCGTCGAAGCGGCGCCGGATGGTCGCGACCGTCGGCACCACCGCGGGCCCGACGGCGTCCATCACGTGCTCGGCATGCCCCTCCAGCAGGGTGCCGAGCACCAGCAGCCGGTCCAAGGCTCGGCGTTGCGGCTCGGTCTGTACGGCGCGCAGCAGACCGAGCACACCGGCGGAGTTGGCATCCACCGGTGTACCGCCGCGTTGCGCGCGGACATATTCGGCGAGCCTGCCGATGACGTCACCGGCCTGCTCGCCGCCGTCGTCGGTGAGCACCGCCAGCGATGACGACATGTGTTCGGCCAGCCAGGGATTGGCGCGGAACTGCACCCGGTGTGTCACCTCGTGCAGGCACACCCAGAGCCGGAAATCGGCGGGTTTGACCCGCAATTGCCGTTCCACCGCAATGACATTCGGGTACACGAGCAGCAGTTCACCCTGGTCGGGTCCGAAGGGGTCGTACTGCCCGAGAATCCCCGAGGAGATGAAGGCCAGCACGGCACCGGTCTGGGCTCCGGTCACCTTGGCGGTCAACGCGCCGACGGGGCCCTTGCCGGCGGCCTCGGCAGCGCCGGTCATCACCCGCATCGACCGGGTCGCCGCGCGCACCCATTGCGGTCGGTCGATCACCCGCGCGTCCGGGACCTCGGCCCCCTCGTTCAGGTGGGTCACCTCGCGCACCGGCAGTTCCGCGGTGCGCGCCGAGTCGTGCAGCTGGGCGATCACCTGATCGCGGGTGTAGTCGGTGGTGGCCGGTCCCGGCCTGCTCAGCTTGGCGCCGACATCTGCGGCGAAGGACCAGTCGACCGCACCGCCGATATCGGAACGATCCGTCATCCGCCGCACCCGCAGGACCGCAGTTTGGCGGCCAGCGCGTCCAGCGACGTCCGCCCGGTCGGCCCGGCATTGTTGGAGATCAACGCGAAGGTCAGCACCCGGCCGCTGGCATCGGTGACGATGCCCGCCAGCGAATTGGTGCCGGTCAGCGATCCCGTCTTGGCGCGCAGCCAGCCTGCCGAGGCGCGGCCCTCGTCGGTGTCGAGGTAGCGGTTGGACAGGGTGCCGCTCCCGCCGGCGATGGGCAGCAGGTCGACCAGTGGACGCAGCTGCGGCTGCTCCTCGCCGACCGCCGCGGCGATGACACCGTCCAGGGTCAGCGCGGTGAGCCGGTTGTCCACCGACAGCCCGCTGGAATCCAGCAGGGTGGCGTTCGCGGTGTCCACACCGGCCCCGCGCAGCTGGCCGAGCACCGCCTGTACGGCCCCGTCGAAACTGCGCGGGCGGTTCAGCGCGGCGGCCACCTCGCGTCCGATCGACTCGGCCATCACATTGTCGGAGTCGTTCATCATCTGGCGCAGCCGTTCGATGAGCGGGGGCGACTGCACCGAGGCGAGTTCTTCGGCGTCCGGTTCGATCGATGTCACCGTGACGCCCGCCGGGTCCACACCCAGCGCGGTGGCCAGCGCCCGGCCCGCGTCCAGACCCGGTGTCCGCGATCGCCGCGACTCCGGCGAGACCGGCTGGGTCCGGCCTCCGTCGAGCATCACCGATTCCATGGGGGCGATATCGCCGCCGTCGATGTCCAGCGGGTCCCAGCCGGGCGCCATCGTGGGCCCGCTGTAGGCACCGAGGTCCACCTGTACCGCGGTGACCCGGGTGCCACGTTCACGCACCTGCGCGGCCAGGTCGCTGATCCGGGCGGCGCCCTTGTACCAGGTGCGTTCGTCATCGGCAGCGGCCGACAGGGTCGGGTCCCCGCCCCCGTGCAGCACCACCACCCCGGGTCGGTCACCGGCCACCACCCGGGTGGTCAGCGTCGCATCACGGTCCAGCGTCAGCAGCGCGGCCGCGGTGGTGAGCACCTTGTTCGTCGACGCCGGCTGCATCGGGATGTCCTCGCCCTGCTCCCACAGCTCGGTTCCGTCGACGGCGTCGGTCACCCGGCCGGTCAGCGCGCCCAGATTCGGGTCGGCCAGCGCGGGGGCGAGCGTGGCGGCCAGACCTTTCGGGGTGGGTTCTGTGGTGGCTTCGTCGAGCGGGCGAACCGCCGGTGCGGCCGCCACCGCGGCGGGCTGCTCGGGCAACGCCTTGTTCGCCGCGGTACGGGTCGAGGTGACGACCGCCGCGACCCCCACCACGGCGGCGACGAGCACCAGTACCACCAGGCCGATCACCAGGTGGGTGGATCGGCGCCATCTCCCGGGCCGCATAACGTGCAGCGTATCGCTCCTCTAGGGTGGACCCGCCAGACCAAGCCAGCCGAAGGAGCAACGCCGGTGTCGTTCGACGTCGTCATCGAGATCCCCAAGGGTTCGCGCAATAAGTACGAAGTGGACCACGAGACCGGTCGCGTGAAGCTGGACCGCTACCTCTACACGTCCTTCGGCTACCCGGCCGACTATGGCTTCTTCGCCGACACCCTCGGCGAGGACGGCGATCCGCTGGACGCGCTGGTGCTGCTGCCGGAGTCGGTGTTCCCGGGCTGCATCGTCGAGGCCCGCCCGGTCGCGATGTTCAAGATGACCGACGAGGCCGGCGGCGACGACAAGCTGCTCTGTGTGCCCGCCGGCGACCCGCGCTGGGATCACATCCAGGACCTCGCCGACGTGCCGCCGTTCGAGCTGGAAGCCATCAAGCACTTCTTCGTGCACTACAAGGATCTGGAGCCGGGCAAGTTCGTCAAGGCCGCGGACTGGGCCGGCCGCGAAGAGGCCGAGGCCGAGCTGGCGCGTTCGGTGGAACGGTTCAAGGCCGGCGGGCACTGACCAGCGGTGATTTAGCACCGCTGTAACAAGCGGTAACCCGGGCGTGTCCTGGCCCTTCGATCATGGATGCGTGCTACTGCATCAAGGAATCGGCCTCGACGTGTTCAACACGTTGCCCGAACGCAAGGCGGTGCACGCCCTCTACGAGTGCTGTAACAGCTATGCGATGGCTCGTGACCTGGCCAGGGGGCGCCCATACGCCGACCATGAGACGCTGTTCCGCCGCGCCGACGCGCTGTTGTTCGAACTGCCCGAGGCCGCCATCGACCAGATTCTGGACACCTGCCCGGATGTCGGACGCCGGCCGCGCAGCCCCAGGTCGCATGCCGAGCAGTGCGCGGTCTGGGATGACGACGCCGCAACCATGACAGCACTGAGTGCCGCGTCGCGCGGCTATGTCGACCGCTACGGTTTCCCGTTCGTGATGTACGTCGACGGGCACTGCGCCGCCGACGTGCTGGCCGCACTGTCCGACCGGATGCACCATGACGCCGAGATGGAGCGCAAGGTGCTGCGCAACGAGCTGGCCAAGATCGGCCGCAGCCGACTGGAGCGGATGCTGGGCCCCGAAGGCGGATACCACAACTGGTAGCCCCGGCCCGGCGCATGATGTCGGGCATGGGAAACGTCGAGGGACACTTCACACCGCAGTTCGCTGCGCTCGCGCACGCGCTGGGCCGAGCCATCGCCGATGGCGAGGAGTGCGGTGCCGCCATCGCCATCGATATCGGCGGTGAGCTCGTCGTGGACATCTGGGGCGGGTATGCCGACGCCGCCCGGACCCGGCCCTGGACGGCAGACACCATCGTCAACGTGTGGTCCTCGACCAAGAACATCACCGCTCTGGCCGCCCTGATGCTCATCGACCGTGGGCTGATCGAGGCGCACACCCCGGTGGCGCAGGTGTGGCCGGAGTTCGGGGCCGCCGGCAAGGAGCACATCGAATTCCGGCATCTGCTCACCCACTCCTCGGGTGTGTCCGGGTGGGAGCAACCGGTGACGCCCGAGGACATCCTGGACTGGGACCGTTCCACCGCCATGCTCGCCGCGCAGACGCCGTGGTGGGAACCGGGTACGGCCACCGGGTACCACGCGCTGACCCACGGCCATCTGATCGGGGAGGTCCTGCGCCGGGTCACCGGCCAGTCGTTGAAGCGGTTCGTCGCCGAGGAGATCGCCGGACCGCTCGGCGCCGACTTCCAGATCGGCGCCCGACCCGAGGATGACGAGCGCATCGCCGAGATCATCGCTCCCGCGGACCCGTTCGAGGGGATTCCGCCGATGGACCAGTGGACCGAGCAGATGCTCAAGACCTTCACCGGCCCGGCGCCGGACCCGCTGGTCGCCAACTCCGCGGCGTGGCGGGCGGCCGATATCGGCGCCGCCAACGGTCACACCAACGCCCGGGCCCTGACCAAGATCCTGTCGGCGATCTCGTTGGGCGGCAACGTCGATGGGGTACAGCTACTCAGGCCGGAGACCGTCGAGCGGATCTTCGACCCCCAGATCGAGGGGCCCGATCTGGTGCTGGCCGGCCACCGACTGCGGATGGGACTCGGCTATGGGTTACCGAGCCCGGCCATCGGCTACATCCCGGACGGCAAGATCTGCTTCTGGGGCGGCTGGGGCGGGTCCTGGGAGTCGATGAACCCGGACCGGCGCACCACCATCTCCTATGTGATGAACAAGATGGGCCCCGGTATCGAGGGTTCGGCACGGACCGATCGCTATTTCCGGCTGATCTACGACGCGCTCGGGTGAACGCTGCTTGGACGAACAATATTGTGCAGCGGCTCATTTCGGAAGAGTCGGCCGATGTTGGCGGCGATATCGTCGGTTCTGCCCTCGAAGGTGTCGGCGGTGACCCCCGAGGCGTGCGGGGTCATCAACACGTTCGGCAGCTCGGCGAACGGCAACGCACTCGGCGCACACACCGCGGCGGGACCATTCGGAGCGTCGGGGTACCGGTACCAGACGTCGATGGCGGCCGCCCCGAGGCGACCGGTCAACAGCGCGTCATAGAGCGCGTTCTCGTCGACCAGCGGGCCTCGCCCCACATTGATCAGGACACCGTCGGGTCCCAGTGCGCCGAGCTGATGACGACCGATCATGCCGGTGGTCTCGCGGGTCAACGGCGCCGAGACCACCAGCACATCCGACTCGCCGGCGAGGTCGTCGAGCCGGGACGCATCACCGGCCCATGACAGGCCCGCACCGTCGCGCACCCGCCCCGATCCGGTCACGGCGGCCCCCTGGCAGCCCAAGGTGCTCAACAGCTTCCACGCCTGTTGACCGATATGGCCGAACCCGACGAACCCGATCCGGGCTCCGTGCAGGGTGGGCGGCTGGACGATGGTGTCGTCATACACCGAGCTGGCCCACACGCCGGTGCGCAGCGCGCGGTCCTGGTGCAGGAATCCACGGCGCAGCATGATGGCGGCGGCCATGACGAATTCGGCGATGGAACGCTCGTGGTGAAAGGTGTTGGCCACCACAACATCGGCACCCAGCGCCTCGAACGCGACCCGGTCGGTTCCGGCGCCGGCCACATGGACCAGGCGCAATTTTTCTGCGGCGGCTGCCATCGGGGCGGTGAACCGGCCCCCGACGAAGACTTCGGCCTCGCGCAACCGGTCCAGACTCACGTCGGCACCGGACCACACCGTCTTGACACCCGGCGGCAGGGCCGCCTCCAGTCGACGACGGTGCGGGACCAGGTTGCGGTCGGCGACGAGGACCTTCATCGTCACGGGTTGCGTTGCAGGCAGGGGCGTTTGCTGTCGAAGCTCCAGCCCGGGATCAGATACTGCATGGCGACGGCGTCGTCGCGGGCGCCGAGCCCCTCGGCCAGGTACAGCTCATGCGCGGCCGCCACCCGGTCCTCGTCGAGTTCGATGCCCAGGCCCGGCGCTGCGGGTACGTCCAGATAGCCGTCCACGATGCGGTAGGGCTCCTTGGTGATGCGCTGGCCGTCCTGCCAGATCCAGTGCGTGTCGATGGCGGTGATCTCGCCGGGCGCCGCGGCGGCCACCTGGGTGAACATGGCCAGCGATACGTCGAAGTGGTTGTTGGAGTGCGATCCCCAGGTCAGCCCCCAGGCGTCGCACAGTTGGGCGACACGCACCGAGCCGCTCATGGTCCAGAAGTGCGGATCGGCCAGCGGGATGTCGACGGCACCGCAGCGGATGGCATGTCCCAGCTCGCGCCAGTCGGTGGCGATCATGTTGGTGGCGGTCGGCAAGCCGGTGGCTCGTTTGAATTCGGCCATCACCTCGCGTCCGGAGAAACCGCCCTCGGGTCCCACTGGGTCCTCGGCGTAGGCCAGCACCCCGGTGAGTTCCCGGCAGGTGGTGACGGCGTCGCGCAGCAGCCATCCCCCGTTGGGGTCCAAGGTGATCCGGGCGTCCGGGAACCGGTCGGCCAGCGCGATGACCGCCTTGGCTTCGTCGGCGGCCGGCAGCACCCCGCCCTTGAGCTTGAAGTCGCGGAAGCCGTAGCGCTCACGGGCGGCCTCGGCGAGGCGCACCACCGCTTCCGGCGTCAGCGCCTCGTGGTGGCGGATCCGCAGCCAGTCGTCGGCGTCGGCGTTCTCGTCGGCCGGGCCGCGGTACGCCAGATCGGTGCGGTTGCGATCACCGACGAAGAACAGATATCCCAGGGCCTGCACCCGGTCCCGCTGCTGACCGTCACCGAGCAGTGCGGCCACCGATACTCCCAGGTGTTGACCGAGCAGATCCAGCAGGGCGGACTCGACGGCGGTCACCGCATGCACGGTGACGCGCAGGTCGAAGGTCTGCGCGCCACGCCCACCGGAGTCCCGATCGGCGAAGGTACGCCGGATATCGGCGAGCACCGCGTGGTAGGCGCCGATACCGCGTCCCACGACGAGGCTGCGGGCGTCCTCCAGCGTGGTCTGGATGGCTGCGCCGCCGGGTACCTCTCCGACGCCTGTATTGCCGTCGGAGTCGGACAGGATCACCAGGTTCCGGGTGAAGAAGGGGCCATGTGCGCCACTGAGATTCAGCAGCATGCTGTCGTGGCCGGCGATGGGGACGACCCGCATCTCGGTGACGATGGGACCCCGGCTGAGAGTCTGCGCGCTCATACCCGCCAGCCTAAGTTTGCCCGTTGATACAAGTCCAACACTGTTATGGCATCAATTGATGCAAGTCCGACATGGCCGAGCTGGCCGGACGCGCCCATCAGGCGAACCACTTGTCACCGTTGGCGACCGGCCGCAACACCCGGCTGACCTTGTCCCCGACCGCGCACAACGCCGCGATGAGCTCCCGCTCGCGTTCAGCGGTCAGCCGCGACACCGGCACCGAGGCGCTGATGGCGTCCTGCGCGGGCCAGATGTAGCGCAGCGCCACCGCAAAACATCTCAGCCCCGTGGTGTTCTCCTCGTCGTCGGCCGCGTAGCCACGGACGCGGGCGTTCTCCAGCGCTTCGTCGAGCGCATCGGGGCAGGTGAGGGTGCGCGGTGTCAGCGCCACCAGATCCTGGGGCAGGTGGCTGCGCCGCTCGGCACCCACCCGTTCGGCCAGCAGCGCCTTGCCGAGTGCGGTGGCATAGGCGGGCAGTCGCCGACCGACCCGGTTGGTCACCCGCCGGTACTGCGGGGACTCCCGGGTGGCCAGATAGACGATATCGGTGCCATCGAGTCGTCCCAGATGAAACGTCTCGTCCCAGTCGGTGCGCAGGTCGTCGAGAAACGGTGTGATCATCGGCAGGTACGGGTCGCCGTCGAGATAGCTGGTGCCCACCAGCAGGGCCCGGACTCCGATCCCGTAGAGCGTGCCGGTCTCATCGGTGCGCACCCAACCCTGGCCGATCAGGGTGCGCAGCAACGCATGTGCGCTGCTGCGCGGCATGCCCAGCGCCTCGCTGATCTCACGGATACGGGCCGGCTTGTCGTGGCGGGCGGCGAGGTACTCCAGCAACGCGACGGTGCGCACGGCCGACTTGACGCCGGCACGCGCAGTGGATTCGGTCATAGCAGACCCGTCTGTTGGATGATGAGCACCACCGCGCCGATCAGGGAGACCGTGATGGCCGTCCACCGCTGCCGCTGCGGGTTGAGTAGCCGATTGACGTAGCGGGACAGGACATAGCCCAGCACCGCGGCCGGGACCAGCGCACCGAACATGGCCACGGTGTGCCGGTCCACGGCGCCGGTGAGGGCCAGCATGGCGATCGACATCAGCGAGCCGATGAGGAAGAAGCTGCTCATGGTGGCGCGCAGCTGCGGGCCCGCGCTGCGCTGCCATACCAGCGCCATCGGCGGACCACCGATCGACGTCGCGGTGCCAAGCACTCCGGAGGTCGCCCCGGCCAACACCAGATTGCGCCGTCGCGGTACCGGTACCCACCCCATCCCGGTCACCGCGACTCCCCCGAGCACCACCGTCGCGATCAGGATCGCGAGCGCATGTTCGGGAATCGCGGCCAGCAGCAGTGCCCCGGCGACGGTGCCCGGTATCCGTCCGAGCAGTGCCCACCCAGTACCTGCCATGTCGATCGCGGTGCGCTCCTTGATGACGACCATCAGGGTGAGCAGGGTCGCCAACATGATCAACGTGCCCGGCACCAGGCCGGGATCCACCACGGCGACGACGGGTGCGGCGAGCATGCCCATGCCGAATCCGATGGACCCCTGCAGGCAGGACGCGAACAGGACCGCCACCACGATGACCGCGATCCCCATGCCGCCCAGCTCGTTCACGCGTGCGACAGCGCCGACTGCTGCTCGTCGATCCGGGGGTGGTGGCACTCGGCGACATGTCCGGGCACCAGCACATCCAGTGACAGCGGCGGACGCTGCTCGGCGCAGATTTCCGTTGCCGCCGCGCACCTGGTGCGGAACCGGCAACCCGACGGCGGGTTCAACGGTGAGGGCACCTCACCTTTGAGCAGGATCCGCTCACCGCGCTGGCTGTCGCGCAGTTTCGGGGCCGCCGACATCAGTGCCGCGGTGTAGTGATGCGACGCGCGGTCGAAAACGGGCTCGGTGGGACCATTCTCGATGATCCGGCCCAGATACATGACGGCCACCCGGTCGGCGACGTGGCGCACCACCGACAGGTCGTGCGAGATGAAGACGTAGGAGATCTTCAGTTCCCGCTGCAGATCGTTGAGCAGATTGAGCACCTGGGCCTGCACCGAGAGGTCCAGCGCCGACACCGGTTCGTCGCAGATGATGACCTCGGGATCGAGCGCGAGCGCCCGCGCGATCCCGATGCGCTGGCGCTGACCGCCGGAGAACTCCTGCGGGTACTTGCCGAAGGCCTTGGCGCCCAAGCCGACCAGATCCAGCAGACCGCGAACCCGCATGTCCCGATCCGCGCGGGAGCCGTGCAGCGTCTTGTGGGTGCGCCACGGCTCGGCAATGATCTCGGCCGCGGTCATCCGGGAGTTCAGCGAGGCGTACGGATCCTGGAACACCATCTGCACCCGACGGCGGAACGTCAGCAGGTCCTTACCCTTGAGCCCGAACGGATCGATACCGTCGAAGGTGACCGATCCGGAGTCCGGGCGCTCCAGCATCATCAGAGTGCGGGCCAGCGTCGACTTGCCGCACCCGGATTCGCCGACCAGACCCAACGTCTCACCGCGGGCCAGGTCCAGGTTGATCCCGTCGAGGGCGCGCAACGTCTTACCGCCGGACACCCGGAACGACTTCGTCAGGTCACGGACCGACAGCACCTGGTCGGCGTGCTGGTGCTCAGACATCGCTGACCTCCCCGGGAAAATGGCAGGCAGACTTGCGTCGGCTGCCGACGTCCTGCAGACCCGGGCGGGTGCTGCGGCAGATATCGCGGACCAGTGGGCAGCGGTCCTGGTAGACGCAGCCTGCCGGGATCGAGTGCAGATCCGGCGGGGAGCCTCCGATGGACTTCAGCTCGGCGCCGCGCACGGCGTCCACGGGCACCGAATCCAGCAGGCCCTTGGTGTAGGGGTGCTTCGGATCGCCGAAAACTTCGGTAACCGAGCCGGTTTCGACAATGCTCCCGGCGTACATCACCGCAACCCGGTCCGCCTCCTCGGCGACCAGGGCGAGGTCGTGGGTGATCAGCACGACCGCCATGTCGTATTCCGTGCGCAGGCTCTTGAGCAGGGCCATGATCTGCGCCTGCACCGTGACATCCAGCGCCGTGGTCGGCTCGTCGGCGATCAGCACCTTCGGATTCAGCGCGACGGCCATCGCGATGAGCAGGCGCTGCCGCATGCCGCCGGAGAACTGGTGCGGATAGGCCTTCATCCGCTCTTCGGGTTGCGGGATACCCACGCGCGTCATGAGGTCCATGGCCCGACGCTTGGCTTCCTTGGCTTTCAATCCGTGGTGGATGCGAAACGGCTCGGCGAGCTGGGTGCCGACGGTGTAGAGCGGGTTCAGCGCCGTCAGTGCGTCCTGAAACACGATCGCCAGTTCGGGGCCGGCCATCGCGCGGCGCTTTTTGCGGTCCGCGGTGATCAGATCGGTGTCACCGATGCGCGCCGATCCGTCGACCACCTGGGCGACCGGTTCCAGCAGGCCGACCAGCGCGGTGGCGGTCATCGACTTGCCGCAGCCGGATTCGCCGAGCAGTGCCAGCGTCTCACCGCTGCGGGCGGCGAAGGTGACGTGGTCGACGGCGCGAACGGTACCGGCGATGGTGCGGATGTCCACGGTGAGATCCTGCACCCGCAAGGCCGGATCGGCGTCGGTCTGGTCCACGGGCGGGTGTTCGGCGACAGCAGTCATCTACAGGGCCTTTCCGGTCTTGGCGAAGCGGGACAGTCGCTTTTGCGGGACGGTGAGTCGCCACCGCTGGGCGGGATCGGTGGCGATGCGTGCCCAAGCCGCCAGGATGGTGGCCGACACGGTGGTGATGACGATGGCCAGTCCCGGCAGGAAGGACAGCCACCACGCGGTGTGCAGGTAGGTGCGGCCCTGGGCGACCATCAGGCCCCAGCTGACGTCCGGGGGCTGAATCCCGATGCCCAGGAAGCTCAATGAGCTCTCGGCCAGCATCACATAGCAGAAGTCCAGGGTGGCCACCGTCAGCAGCGTCGGCAGCACGATCGGCAACACGTGCCGGGTGATGATCGAGGTGCCACTGGCGCCGAAGGTGCGCGCAGCATCGACGAACACCCGGGTGGCGAGTTCAGCGGACTCGGCACGGGCGGTGCGCAGGTACACCGGGATACGCGTGATTGCCAGCACCACAACAATATTGGCCGCACTTGGCGAGAACACGTAGAGGACCACCACGGCGAGCAGCAGCGACGGGAAGCTCATGATCACGTCGGCGACCCGCATCGCGAGGGTCTCGCGCCACCCCCGGTAGTAGCCGGCCCACATGCCGATGACGGAGCCGATGACCGCCGAGATCACCACCGCGGGAATCGCCACCGACAGGGTGGTCTGGCAGGCGACGACGAGGCGGGCCAGCATGCTGCGCCCCAGCGGATCGGTGCCCAGCACGTTGGCCCAGCCGTGCGCCAGGGTGAACGGCGCCTGGTTGGAGTTGTCCAGGTCGATATCGGTGGCCAGGTCACCCACCAGCATCGGGCCGAACAGCGCGGTCAGTGCGACCACCCCGAGAACGGTGGCCGCCACCGCCGCCACACGGTCGTTGACCAGCATGCGGAACCAGACCGAGCGGCCCGACGCCTTGCGCCCCACCGGCTCGCTGACGATGGCGGTGGTGGGCTTGACCGGCACCAGATCGAGTTGAGTCATCGTGTACTTCTCCCTTGGGGCGAGCGCAGCGGCGGGGGGATCATCTAGACCTTCGCGGGTTCGCGGACGCGTGCGTCGAGCAGCGCGTAACAGGCGTCGATGGCGATGTTGAGGATGAAGATGCTGACGGCGGTGAGCAGCACTGCTGCCTGCAGCACCGCAAAGTCGCGTTGCAGGATGGCGTCGATCATCAGCTTGCCGATACCGGGCCAGCCGAAGATGGCCTCCACCACCACCGCACCGTTGATCAGGCCGACGGCCAGATCACCGGCGACGGTCAGCGCGGGGGCGGCGGCGTTACGCAACGCGTGGTGGGTGACGACCCGAAAATCGCTGGCGCCCTTGCTACGTGCCAGTCGGACATAGGGTGCCGACAGCGCCGAGACCATGGCGCCGCGCACCACCTGGGTCAGCACACCGAGTGGACGGATCATCAAGGTGGCGATCGGCAGGATCCAGGACAGCATGCCGGCGTCGGTACCGGAGGTGGGCAGCCAGCCCATCAGCACCGAGAACAGCCAGACTCCGGTGATGGCGAACCAGAAATCCGGGATCGATGCCGCGGTCATGGACAGCAGGCTGGAGAACCGGTCGGCCAGCGAGTTGGGCCGGTAAGCCGCCCAGCAGCCGACGATCACGGCGCCGAGGATGGCCAGTGCCATGGTGACGAAGGCCAGTTGCAGCGTGGCCGGGAAGGCTCGCAGGGCCATCTCGGCCGCGGATTCACCGGTACGCAGCGAGGTTCCGAAGTCGAGGTGGATGATCCCCTTGAAGTAGTCGAAGAGCTGCACGATCAGCGGGTCGTTGAAGCCATTCGCAGCGGCGAAGGCCTCACGTTGATCGGCGGTCGCCGACTCCGGTAGGTAGAGATTGGTGGGGTCACCGGTGAGCCGGGCGAGCAGGAACACGCCAAGCAGCACGATGACCAATGGTATTGCGCTGGTGTACATCCGGCGCCGAACGAAGGAGAACATCGGGTTGGCCCTTCTGGCTGTCAGGACTGGTCGGTGCGGTCGGATGAGGCCGGCGTCATCGTGGCCAGCAACATTTCGTCGCCGGTCGCCGGATTCGGTGTGTAGTCCACGCGAGGGGACTTGCCGAGGATGCCCCGCATGTGGGCGATATAGGCGAACTGCAGGATCTTCTCCGGTTCGTCGGCGAAGATCTGGGCGTACGCCTGTTGGCGCTGCTCTCCGGTGAGACGACCGGCCGCGGCGATCTGCTCATCGAAAGCAGTTGTGCCGAAGGCACTCTGGGCACCGTCCGAGCGCATGTACTGATCCACGGAGAAGGCGGCGTCCCCGGCCTGGTTGCCGTGCTGGATCAACGCGAGGAACGGGCCGGCATTGGCCGGGAACGGCTGCAACTGGTACTCCAACTGAGCTGCGGTGTCCATCATCTCGATCTTGACGTTGAGGCCGGCCTCGGCCAGTTCACTCTGGATCACCTCGACCGTCTCGGTGACACCGGGGAATTGGCTGTTACGCCCGATCAGTCGGATCTGGCGGTCCACCGGGACACCGTCGGCGCGCGCCTCCTCGACGAGCCGGCGGGCTTTATCCGGGTCGTGCGGCCACAACGGCAGCTCAGCGTTGAAGCCGACGACGCCTTCCGGGATCAACTGTGCCGCAGGCTCACCGAGCCCACGGAAGAGGGCCTTGACGATGCCGGTGCGGTTGACCGAGTAGTTGATGGCCTGTCGGATCCGCATGTCGTCCAGCGGTGCCTCGGTGCCGGTGATGCGCAGCGCCGTGGTCTCGTTGTTCTGGAAAGGCACACCGAGATCTCCGGCACCGTCCTCAGGACCCAGGCCGACTGCGATGTCCACCTCATCGTTGGTGAGCATCGCGGCGCGCACACTTCCCTCGCTGCGCCACTTGTATTCGGCACGCCCGAAGGCGGGCGGTGCTCCCCAGTAGGCGGGGTTGCGCGCCAGGGTGAGTTTCTGGCCGTAATCCCACCGCTCGATCGCGTATGGCCCGGTACCGATCGGCTCACGGACCTTCTCGGTCATGCTGGTGGTGCGCGGCACCATCTCCACGAAGGAGATCCGCAGCGGCAGAATCGGATCCGGCTCGGTGGTACCGATGACGACGGTGTGCTCATCGGGTGTCTGCAGCGCGAGCACCTCATCGCCGAAGACGTAACCGTCGACATTGCACTGCAGGTCGGAGTTGACCGCACGATCGATCGAGAACGCGGCGTCCGCGGAGGTGAACGGTGCGCCGTCGGAGAAGGTCACACCGTCGCGCAGCGTGAAGGTCCACTCGTTGGCGGACGTCTGCTCCCACCCGGTGGCCAGTAGGGGCAGCAGTTCGCCGGTAGTGGAATCGCGCTCGGCCAGTGGCTCGGTGATGTTGGAGCGGGTCACGATGCCGGTGGAGGTCAGCGAAGCCTCGCACGGCTCCAAGGTGGGCGGTTCCTGGGGAAGCACGATCCGCAGGGTGTCGGGGTCATACCCGCCGCTGCCGGTATTGGCCACGGTGCACCCCGCCGCCAACACGGCGGTGCCGGTGAGAAGAGCGAGCCGGCGCAGCGACGTTCGGGCTGGCACTGTCGGGGCCATCGGACCTCCAGATCAGGATGTGGGCTGTGCGACATGCGGTGGCCGTCGGCGATGCCGTGGTGATGTCTACGTATGTGGACGTCGGCTGTGACGGTAGACACACGGTAGGAGCGGCTCGCGAGCAGCGTCAACCGCCCGAAATGCGTCGCCGAGAGGTTCCACAGGCACGTCCGGGCCCGCGCCCGACTCCCCCAAAATGCCGCTGAACTGCGGGTACACCGCACCCGCCGGAGCTTTGATACCCGCGACCGGCGTGCAAATGCCTAGTCATGCCGGTTCTGCATTAACCCATGCTAATTCCGTGTTGGACAGGTATCCGCAGGTCTCCCTACCGTACGTAGTGAGAGCAGCGAAGGAGCAGTCATGCCCAGTTCAGCCAACGTCCTGCAGGTCGGCCCCCTCAAGCCGTCCCTGGCCGAGACCCTGCGGACCCGCTACGGCGCGCAGACCCTCCCCACGGACGCCGCGGCGCGTGCCGAGTTCCTCGCCGGGCCCGGCGCCGATATCACCGCCGTCGTCACCTCGGGTCGTACCGGCGTCGACGCCGCGCTGATGGCCGCGCTGCCGCGCCTGGGCGCGGTGGTGAATTTCGGCGTGGGCTACGACACCACCGATATGGATGCTGCTGCACTTCGGGGCGTCGGGGTGAGTAATACCCCCGACGTCCTGACCGACTGCGTCGCCGACACCGCGGTGGGCCTGTTGATCGACACCATGCGCCGGTTCTCCGCGGCCGACCGCTACGTGCGCACCGGCCAGTGGTCGGGCGGCGGCACCTATCCGCTGACCCGCCAGGTGAGCAACAGCCGGGTCGGCATCATCGGTCTGGGCCGTATCGGCAGCGCGATCGCTAAGCGGCTCAACGCATTCGGCTGCACCGTCAGTTACCACAACCGTCGTGAGGTCACCGACTCTCCGTACACCTACGTGGGCTCGGCGGCCGAACTCGCGCAGCGTGTCGACGTGTTGGTGATCGCCGCGGCCGGCGGAGATGCCACCAGCAAGCTGGTCGACGCCACGGTGCTCGACGCGCTCGGCGCGGACGGTTACCTGATCAACATCGCCCGCGGCAGCGTCGTCGACGAGGCGGCCTTGGTGGCTGCGCTCCGTGCGGGCCGCCTGGCCGGGGCCGGACTCGACGTGTTCGCCGACGAGCCCCATGTCCCGGCCGAATTGCTGACGATGGACAACGTGGTGCTGCTCCCGCATATCGGCAGCGGCACCGTGCAGACCCGCGCGGCGATGGAGGAGCTCACCCTGCGCAATCTCGACGAGTTCCTGTCCAGCGGACGGCTGGTCACCCCGGTACTCCAGCCGGGAGCACGCGTCTAGCCGATCACCTCGTCGACCAGGTCGTCGGTGGTCCATTCGCGGGCCGGCAGCACATCGCGTAGCAATCGCAACAGTGCCGGGTTGGTGCTGTCGCCACGCCAGCACGCGTCGAGTTCGACCGGGCGCTCCCGGAACGCACCGATCGAGCGGAACACCACGCCCTCGGGGTGCAGGGTGGCCGCCGAGGCCGGTACCAGCGCGATCCCGATCCCGGACCGCACCAGCACCAGCATGGTGTGCACCTGGGTGACGAACTGGACGTACCGCGGGGTCGCCCCGGCGATGGTGAATGTGCTGATCAACAATTCGTTGAAATAGCGCGCCTGCACCGGGGAGTACATCACGAAGTCCTGGCCGTCGAGATCGTTGAGGGTGAGCTGACGCGCCTGGCCGGTCAACGGGTGCCCGGCGGGCAGAGCCGCCACCAACTGTTCGTGCAACAGCGGGCGGGACACGATCCCCGGGCGTTTCAACGGCGGGCGCGCCATACCCAGATCGATCTCCCCGCTCATCAGGGCCTCGATCTGTACCGATGAAACCATCTCGCGCAGTTCGAGTTTCACATCGGGAAGGGTGTTGCGGGTCTGCTCGAGCAGACGCGGCAGCACCGCGTGCGCGGAAGCTGCGGTGAACCCGACCACCACGGTGCCCAGATCACCCGCGGGTACCCGCCGCACGGTGAGCGCCGCGCTCTCGGCCAGTGCCACGATGCGCCGCGCATCGGGCAGGAAAGCCACCCCTGCCGGGGTCAGAGTGACCGAGCGCGTGGTGCGGTCGATGAGTTGGACGCCGAGTTCGGTTTCCAGCTGCTGGATCTGACGGCTCAGCGGCGGCTGGGTCATGTGCAGTCGCTCGGCCGCGCGGCCGAAATGCAGTTCCTCGGCGACGGCGATGAAGCAGGACAGCCGGGCCAGTGAGAACATCCATGCACTCCTCGTATCACCGCGCCGCTGCGGGGCGTCAGCAGTGCATCAGTCTAGCTCGCTGCGGACGCGAAGGACTCCAACTCGTACGTGCGATGGAAGGCGCGCAACTGTTCATAGCGGTACCGGTTGTAGGCCATCGGTTCCAGCAGTGCCCATTTCGGCAACCACCGCCGCGCCGCCCGGATCCCGGCCCGGTAACAGGCGAACTCGACCCGCTTGCCCGAATTCCAGGTGCTGCCCAGCAATTCCATCATCTTCGGGTGGGTGGTGGATTCGGCGCAGATCCGGGCGGGCCGGGCCAGCACCGGGACGGCCAGCCGCCAAGCCGGCGCGACGATCCGGTGCAGCCACGGCGGGCCGAACAGCGTCGGCACCGGTGGGGCGGAGAACTGAGCGGCGGCCCACAACAAGAACGGGTTCGACGCGAGTTCGGTCGCGGCGACCTCGTCGTAGTACGCCTGCATCTCGGCCACCGTCGGTGGCACCTCGGCGGCCGAGCTCGGCAGCCCGATATCGGCCATCGCGCAGACGGTTCGGTACACGACCTCGCGCTGCTCGGCGTTGAGTTCCGCGCCGTAGATGGCGACATAGCCGGCGTAGAAGATGTTCAGCGAGGTGGTACCGACCCATTTCCACAGCTTCGGGTCCAGTGCGCTGTACCGCTCGCCCTCGAAGTCGCCCTTGCCCACACCGTGCACCGCGCCGTGCTTGGATTTCAGGCGTTCCTGGGTGGCGTGCCGGTCGGCATCGTCGGCGAATGCGAGCGGGCCGTTCCACAGATAGCTGTTCAGGCCTCGGTCGGTGAAGTTCGTCGCGAAGCGCCCGCTGGCGTCGACGGCGGCGGCGACCTTGCGATAGGCCACCTGGTCCAGCGCCAGCCGCCCGAACAGCGCGAACGCCAATGGCGTCCCCATCCACCAGCGCACGTCGGCGGCCAGCTCGTGATGTGGTTGCCCCGGCTCCCACGGTTTCGGCGTTGCGGTGTCGATTTCGATTGCGGCTCCGGACATCTGCTCCCCACCTCAAAACAGGAAACGACTGTGTGCAGATTTAGGAAACCAGCACCCTGGGCGCTGTGTCAAGATGGTCCGATGGTCACCCGGCGGTATGGAGGGCAGACCGCGGATGACCGGGTCGCCGAACGACGCGCCCGACTGCTCGCCGCCGGGTTGGAATTGATGGGCACCCGGGGTATCGCGGGCACCACGGTGCGCGGCGTCACCGAAGCCTCGGGGGTGGCGGCCCGCTACTTCTACGAGAGCTTTCCCGATATCGAGTCGCTGCATCTGGCGGTTTACGACATGGTTGTCGAGGAGAGCGCGCGGCGCTCGGTGACCGCGCTGGCCGAGGCACCCGATGACGATCTCGCCAGGACCCGGGCGGTGCTCGCCGAGCTGGTGGACCTGATCCTCGCCGATCCACGCAAGGGCCGGATCCTGGTGCTGGAGGCCACCGCGTCCCCGGCGTTGGGCCGGCGCAGCCTGCAGGAGTCCAGCCGGTTCGCCGGGATGCTGGCGTCCACGGCATCCTCCGGCGATCCCGGCCTCCCGACCGATGATCTGCCCACCGACCTGCGGCTGGTCTCGCAGTTCCTGGTCGGCGGGGTGATCAGCACGATCGGCGCGGTGCTGCTCGGTGATGTCGAGGTCGAGCGGGAGCACCTCATCGAGGTTCTGGTGTCGCTGTTCGAGGCGGTGCGTGCGCCCGCCAGCACGCGACCACGAGATGACGGCTGACCGAGAGACACCGGATCACTGCGCGTCACCTGCGGGCAAGGTCGGCAGCTGACACTGCCCCGTGTCGACGAATCTCAGCCGCCGGGCGCTGTTGGGCGGAGCCCTGGCGGTCGCGGCGATCCCCCTGCTCGGATCCGGTCGCCCGCGCAGCGGCGACCCGTTCACCCTCGGGGTGGCCTCCGGTGACCCGGCTCCCGGCGGTGTGGTGATCTGGACCCGGTTGGCGCCCGCACCGCTGGCCGATGACGGCCGCGGAGGAATGCCCTGGCGAGCTGTCGATGTCGAGTGGGAGGTCGCCACCGACGACCGCTTCCACGGCATCGAGCAGCGCGGGATGGCGCTGGCCGCACCGGAATCGGCCCACGCCGTGCACGTCGAACTCACGGGTTTACGTCCGGGCAGCGAGTACTTCTACCGATTCCGTACCGGCGGCTACCTCTCGGCCACCGGGCGGACCCGGACGGCGCCCGCACCCGGCGCCTCGGGCGCCCTGACGATGTGTTTCGCGTCGTGTTCCAACTACGAGCAGGGCTGGTTCACCGGGTATCGGCGACTGGCCGAGGACGACCCGGATCTTGTTGTGCACCTAGGTGATTACCAGTACGAGGCCGTCGCCGGTGACCGCGCCGTGCGCCGGCACGCAGGCCCGGAAACGGTCACGCTGGCCCAGTACCGGCAGCGGTTCGCGCAGTACCGCACCGACCCCGATCTGCAGGCCGCGCACGCCGCGGCCCCGTGGTTGGTGGTCTTCGACGACCACGAACTGGACAACAACTGGGCCGCCTCGGTGCCCGAGGAGCCGCAGCCGGACTTCCCGGCACGCCGCGCCGCGGCCATGCAGGCCTATTACGAGAACATGCCGCTGCGGGCCTCGGCGCGTCCCCGGGGCGCCTCGATGCAGCTCTACCGGCGCGTGCAGTGGGGCGCGCTGGCGACCTTCCACATGCTCGACACCCGCCAGTACCGGACGGATCAGGCCTGCGGCGATGCGTATGGCGCCGACTGCCCGGAACTGAACTCCGCGGGGCGCACGCTCACCGGTCCGGAGCAGGAGCGCTGGCTGCTCGACGGCCTGCGGGGGTCGCGGGCCCGCTGGGACATCCTGGGCCAGCAGGTGTTCTTCGCGCCGCTGGACGTCCAGGCAGGCCCGCGCCGCGGCGCCAACGCCGATGCCTGGGACGGGTACGCGGCCTGCCGCAACCGGATCACCGCCGGGCTGGCCGGCGCGCGCAACCCGGTCGTGCTCACCGGCGATGTACACGCGCATTGGGCAGCGGAGATCAGTGACCCCCGATTGGGTCCGGTGGCAACGGAATTGGTGACGACGTCGATCTCGTCGGGCGGGGACGGCTCGGACTACCGTCCGGCTGTCGGCGCGCTCCTTGTGGAGAACCCGCATATCAAGTACTTCGGCGATCGCCGCGGCTACGTCCGCACCCGCATCACCGCCGACGAATTGCGGGCCGACTTCCGCACGTTGGCGTTCGTGACCCGCCCCGGCGCGCCGGCCCGGACGGACGCCACCTTCGTCATCGCCGACCGCGTCCCGGCCCTCACGTGAGCTTGATGGCCGCAATCTTAAGCCGGCGTGCGGATTCCTCCCACTGGTCCAGGGTGGGGTATGCCCCGTCGCGGAACGCCATCCCCATCTGCCGTTGCGCCTTCTTCGGGCTGTAGGACTTGGCGATCCGGTCGGCGATGTCGGCGACGGCGCCGGGTTCGGTGATCAGTTCGCCACGCATGGTGCGGGTTTTGCCGCGGTAGGACACCTGCGCGTCGGCGCCGTCGCGGAAGTTGTACTTCCACTGCGCCTCCAGCACGACATAGAGAGCACCGTCGAGGACGTGCGCGCTCACCGGTGTCGCATACCGCTTCCCGCTCTTGCGGCCGGTGAAGGCCACCAGCATGAAATCGCCGGCGAGCCCGCCGAGCGGGGTCTTGAGCGCGACCTTGAGCACCCGGTTGACGAGATCGAGCAGCGACTGTGGTGGGTGGGCGACGGCAACCGCCGGCTGGTCTTCCATCCACCCACCGTATCGGGCGAGCGAGGCGACGGGGAGAAGGACAGCAGAACAGACAGCGTCTACCAGCGTGGGCCGGCCAGTTCGAAGTCCGGATGCACGGACTGCATGTACCCGGTGTCATCCCGGTCGCGGATCCCGCAGCGCAGGTACTGCTCGTGCAGCGCGGCCAGTGCGTCCTCGTCGATCTCGACACCGAGACCGGATGTGGTGGGCACCGCGACGGCTCCGTCGACGAAGCGCAGCGCGCCGTCCGTGACCACGTCTTCGGTCTTCCACGGCCAGTGCGTGTCGCAGGCATAGGTGAGGTTGGGCGTTGCCCCGGCCAGGTGCACCATCGCCGCCAGGCTGATACCGAGGTGCGAGTTGGAGTGCATCGACAGGCCCAGCCCGAAGGTCTCACAGATTCCCGCCAGCAACCGGGAACGGTGCAGGCCGCCCCAGTAATGGTGGTCGGAGAGAACGACTTTCACCGAACCCTTCGCGACGGCGGGCGCCAGTTGATCGAACGCGACAACGCACATGTTGGTGGCCAGCGGCATCGGGGCCTGCTGGGCCACCTCGGCCATCGCGTCCAGGCCGGGTGTCGGATCCTCCAGGTATTGCAGAATTCCGGCCAGCCCCGAAGCCACCTTCACCGAGGTTTGCGGGGTCCACGCGGCGTTGGGGTCCAGCCGCAGCGGCATGCCGGGGAACGCCTCGGCCAGCGCCTCAATGGCCGCCATCTCCTCCTCGGGAGGGAACACCCCGCCCTTGAGTTTGATTGCGGTGAAGCCGTATTCGTCGATGATGCGGCGCGCCTGCGCCACCAGACCGGCCGGGTCCAGTGCCTCGCCGAAGCGATCGGGTTCCTGACCGGGATGGGCGGCCCACTTGTAGAACAGGTACGCACTGAACGGCACCGCGTCGCGGACCTTGCCGCCCAGCAGATCCGAGACGGGCCGACCGAGCCAGTGGCCCTGTATATCCAGGCATGCCACCTCGAACGGGGAGAGCACCTGATCCACGGCGCTCGCCGTGGTGATCATGCCGGCCGTGCCGACGGCGGCCGTATCAGATTTCAGGTCATCCGCCAACGCTACCGCGATGGTGGCCCGGATCGCGTTGAGCGCGAAGACATCCAAGCCGGTGATTGCTTCCGCGGCGGCGTTCAGGCGGGCGAGGTGACGGCTGTCGGCGTACGTCTCCCCCAGGCCCACCAGGCCGGCATCGGTGTCGAGCTGGATGATCGCGCGCAGCGCGTAGGGCTGGTGCACCCCGACCGTGTTGAGCAGCGGCGGATCGGCGAACGCGACCGGGGTGATGCGGGCTCCGGTGATCCGTATCGGCGTCGTCCTCTGCTCAACCATGGGTTAGACGGCCTCGCTCAGCGATGCGGCCAGCACGGCTCGACCCGCGGCGACGATCGTGCTCAGCTGAGCGAGATCGTCGGCGTGCGGCATCACCAGCGGCGGACGCACCGGCCCGGCCGGCACACCCTCCATCGTCACACCGGCCTTGACCAGCGAGACGGCGTAGCCGGGGACGGTGTCGCGCAGCTGTACCAGCGGGATGAAGAACGCGTTGAGCAGTGCGTTGGTCAGCTCGGTGTTACCCGACTCCAGGGAGTTGTAGAAGGCCAGGGCGAGGTCGGGAGCGAAGGCGAAGGTGGCCGATGAGTACAGCGGCACCCCGATGGCGCGGAACGCCAGCTGGGTGGTCTCCGCGGTGGGCAGCCCGTTGAAGAACAGGAAGTCAGGGTCGACCTGGGTGGTCACGGCCGCGACGATGCGGGCCACCTGATCGAAATTGCCGGTGCCGTCCTTGAACCCGATGACGTTTCCGATCTTGGCGACCGCGACCGCGGAGGCCTCGGTGAACTTTGCGTTGTTGCGGTTGTACACGATGACGGGCAGCTCGGTGGCCCCGGCGACCGCGGTGACGTAGTCGACCAGGCCCGGCTGCGGCACCTCCACCAGGTAGGGCGGCAGCAGCAACAGGCCGTCGGCGCCGGCTTCCTGCGCGGCGATCGCGAACCGTTTGGCCTGTGCCACCGAGCCACCCGCGCCCGCATACACCGGGACGCGGCCGGCGACCACCTTCACGGCCGTGTCGACGATCGCCCGGAATTCGTCCTCGTCGATGGCATGGAACTCGCCGGTGCCGCACGCGATGAAGATCCCACCGGGTCCGGCGTCGAGCCCCTTGCTCAGGTGCGCTGCCAGCGCGTCGAGGTCGACGGCACCGGCTTCGGTGAACGGGGTGACGGGGAAGAACAGAACGCCCTGGAAGTGGGGACGCATGAGCAGACCTTTCGGATCAGATGTGGGGATCAGGATTGGGTGAGCTGGCCGTCGACGCGACGCCACAGGCCATCAGGGTTGCCGTCGGCGATGGCGTTGGGCAGCAGAGCTTTCGGCACGCCCTGGTAGGCGACCGGACGCAGGAAGCGTTCGATGGCACGGGCTCCGACCGAGGTGGTCCGGGAATCGGAGGTGGCCGGGAACGGGCCGCCGTGCACCATGGCGTGGCATACCTCGACACCGGTCGGCCAGCCGTTGAACAGGATCCGGCCGGCCTTGAGCTCGAGCAGTGGCAGCAACCGGCCGGCCGCCTCCAGGTCGGTGTCCTCGGCGTGCACGGTCGCGGTGAGCTGCCCTTCGAGGCCCTGGGCCACCGCGGCCATCTGGTCGGCATCCGCGCAGCGCACGATCAGGCTCGACGAACCGAAGACCTCTGCCTGCAGGTCTTGGGATGCCAGGAACCTGTCCGCATCGGTGCTGAACAACGCTGCCTGACCACAGGTTTCGCTACTGCTGCGTTCTCCACGCGCGACCAATTCGGCCGCCCCGGACAGGGATTCGACCCCGTTTGCGTAGTTGCGGGCGATGTGCGGGGTGAGCATGGGGGCGGCGGGCGCGGCCGAGACGGCCTCCCGGGCGGCATCGACGAACGCGTCCAGGCCTGGGCCGTCGACGGCGATGATCAGTCCGGGATTGGTACAGAACTGCCCCGAACCCATGGTCAGTGAGCCGATGAACGCCTTGCCGAGTTCGGGGCCACGGGATTGCAGGGCGCCGTCGAGCAGGAATACCGGGTTGATGGAGCTCATCTCGGCGTAGACCGGGATGGGCTCGGGGCGGGCCGCGGCCGCGGCGACCAGAGCTGTTCCGCCGGTGCGGGATCCGGTGAATCCGACGGCCTTGATCCTCGGGTCGGTGACCAACTGGATGCCCAGTTGCTCACCGGTTCCGTACAGCAACGAGAAGGTCCCGGCAGGCAGTCCGCTGTCGGCGACGGCCGCGGTGATGGCGCGGGCCACGATCTCCGAGGTGCCCGGATGTGCGTCGTGTGCCTTGACGATCACGGGGCAGCCGGCGGCCAGCGCGGACGCGGTGTCGCCGCCGGCCACCGAGAAGGCGAGCGGGAAATTCGAGGCGCTGAATACGGCTACCGGCCCCAGCGCAATGTTGCGCTGGCGGATGTCCGGGCGGGGTAGCGGAGCCCGGTCGGGCAGCGCGGTGTCGATACGCGCGCCGTTCCAGCTGCCTTCCCGCAGTACGCCGGCAAACAGCCGCAGCTGACCGGTGGTGCGTCCGACCTCGCCGGTGATGCGGGCCTGGGGCAGGCCGCTCTCGGCGACGGCCCGGGCGATCAGCGTCTCGCCGACCGCCTCGATGCGGGTGGCGATGGCTTCCAGGAACTGGGCGCGCTGCTCGGAGGTGGTGGCCCGGTATGTCGGAAATGCCGCCGCGGCCGCCGCGGCAGCGGTCTGGACATCGGTGCTGTCGCCATGGCGGTAGACGGGTTCGAGCGCTGCACCGGCGGCGGGATCGAAGCCGCGGATCTCGGCGCCCGAACCAGTGACGGGCGATCCCGCGATGATCATCTGGCCGGTCAGCTGATTGGCGAGCATGGCTGTCATGACACCCACGCTAAGACGCCGATCCATTCATGTCCAAGACCGATTCGGCGCCGACTAATGCAGCTACTGCATCAGTCGGCGGTGGTTCAGGCGCAGGCCCGGTGGCGCTGCTCCAGCAGCGTCAGCACGGTCCTGCCGATCTCGGCCAGATCCGGCGCGGCGTCCTCCGCAGCTGCGGACGGTCCGACCAGCGTGACACCGTCGGCCACCCCCGCGGTCTCGATATCGGCGAGCAATCCCGCCAGTCCGTTCACGGTGCCCGCGTAGCGCACACCCCGCACCGCGTCCCCCGAGCCGAGCGACGCGTACGCCGCCCGCACATCGTCGGCGACCGCGACGGTGACATCGAGGATCACCGCCACCGTGCCGTCGCGCCCACGCAGCCGGGCACGGGTCCGCCGGGCCTGCTGGAGGTCGCCGGCGGCCACCCGAATCACCGGCTCTGGGCCGGACGTCAGTTCACTCCACGCTTCATCTGCCACGAATAGCCGCACCCCGTCACGGTAAGAATGCGGCCGCGGTGCGGCCAAGGGTTGCGATCAACGCGAGGTGAACCCGACGAGCCGGGCAGCGCGCCGCGCGCGGGCCCCTCGGGTGGCTTAGTAGTTTGTAACAGTGACAGCGGAGCCCGGGCAGGCCATTCCTCCCCAGTACCTACTTTCCCCGGCGGCCGCGCCCCCGCGGACCTTGATCGACGTCCTCTACGAGACCGCCAACCGCTTCCCGGACGCTCCCGCCATCGATGACGGCGAGGTGCAGCTGACCTATGCCGAACTGCTCGGCGACATCGAGGAGAGCGTGCAGTGGCTGGCTGCCCGCGGTATCGGCCGCGGTGATCGCATCGGTATCCGGATGGCCTCGGGCAGCTACGCGCTCTACACCGCGATCCTGGCCACCCTGGCCACCGGCGCCGCCTACGTCCCGGTCGACGCCGACGATCCCGAGGAACGCGCCGCACTGGTCTTCGGTGAGGCGCAGGTGGTGGCGATCATCACCGATGACGGCCTGGTGCGCGGCCCCGGCTCATCGCGCGGGTGGCGGGCGGCGGCACCGCTGACTCGCGACGACGCGTGGATCATCTTCACCTCCGGGTCGACCGGCACCCCCAAGGGCGTCGCGGTCACCCACCGCAACGCCGCCGCGTTCGTCGACGCCGAGGCCCGGATGTTCCTGCGTGACGCCCCGTTGGGTCCCGGAGACCGCGTCCTGGCCGGGCTGTCGGTGGCATTCGACGCATCGTGTGAGGAGATGTGGCTGGCCTGGCGCCACGGCGCGTGTCTGGTCCCCGCTCCGCGATCGCTGGTGCGCAGCGGCATGGACCTGGGGCCGTGGCTGGTGACCCGGGATATCACCGTCGTCTCCACCGTCCCCACCCTGGCCGCGCTGTGGCCCGCCGAGGCGCTCGAAGCGGTCCGGCTGCTGATCTTCGGCGGTGAGGCCTGCCCGCCCGAACTCGCCGAACGACTCGCCGTCGACGGACGCGAGGTGTGGAACACCTACGGCCCCACCGAGGCCACCGTGGTGGCCTGCGCGGCCCCGCTGGACGGTCGCTCCGCCGTCAGCATCGGGCTCCCGTTGGCCGGTTGGGACCTCGTCGTCGTCGACAAGGACGGCCTGCCCGTCGGACTCGGCGAAACCGGCGAGCTGGTCATCGGCGGCGTGGGCCTGGCCCGTTACCTGGACCCCGAGAAGGATGCCGAGAAGTACGCGGCCATGCCTTCGCTGGGGTGGGAGCGCGCCTACCGCAGCGGCGATCTGGTCCGGCTGGAGGCCGACGGCCTGTACTTCCAGGGCCGCGCCGATGATCAGGTCAAGGTCGGTGGACGCCGCATCGAACTGGGTGAGGTGGATGCCGCGCTGGTGAACCTGCCCGGTGTCAGCGGCGGGGCCGCCGCGGTGCGCCGCACCACCAGTGGCAATCCCCTGCTGGTCGGTTACATCGCGAGCGCCGATCCCGGCTTCGACCTGGCGGCCGCGCGGGCTGCGCTCTCGGTGGCGCTGCCCGCCGCGCTGGTGCCGCGGCTGGTCCTGCTCGACGAACTGCCCACCCGGACCTCGGGCAAGGTCGATCGCAATGCGCTGCCGTGGCCGCCCCCGGGCGCCGCCGCGGAAGAGGAACCCGACCTCGGTGGAACCATGGGCTGGCTGGCCGGCCTGTGGCGCGATGTGCTGGCCGCAGCCGTCGACGGTCCGGAAGCCGACTTCTTCGAACTCGGCGGCGGGTCGCTGTCGGCCGCACAGTTGGTGACCGCGGTACGCGGACGCTATCCGCAGGTGACCGTCGCCGATCTGTACGACCACCCCCGGCTCGGCTCGCTGGCCGGTTATCTCGACGAGCTGGCTCCACCGCCGGAGGTCGTGCGCCGCGATGTGGCACCGACCCCGGTTCTCACCCAACTGGCGCAGGTGGCGCTGACGGTGCCGTTGGCGACGCTGACCGGTCTGCAATGGGTGATCTGGCTGGCGATCCTGAACAACGTCGCCGCGGCCACCGAGCTGGTGCCGTGGGCGAACAGCCTGAACTGGTGGTGGATCATCGCCGGATTCTTGATCTTCATCACCCCGCCGGGACGGATGGGCATCGCCGTGCTGGGTGCGCGCACTCTGCTGTCGGGGCTGCAACCGGGCAGCTACCGGCGCGGGGGTTCCGAGCATCTGCGGGTCTGGTTCGCCGAGCGCCTCGCCGAGGCCAGCGGCGCAGAGAACCAGGCCGGGGCCCCGTGGTTGGTGTATTACGCCCGCGCCCTTGGTAATTCCGTCGGCAAGGGCGTCGACTTGCACTCCACGCCGCCGGTCACCGGCATGCTGACCCTCGGCCATCGGTGCTCGATCGAACCCGAGGTCGATCTGACCGGGCACTGGATCGACGGCGATGTGTTCCATGTCGGACCGGTCACCGTGGGCAACGACTCCACCATCGGCGCCCGCACCACCCTGTTCCCGGGGGCCGTCGTGGGTAAGAACGCCGACGTCGCCGCGGGCTCCGGCGTCCTCGGCAAGGTGAAGAACGGGCAGTACTGGAAGGGCTCGCCGGCAGCGAAATCCGGTAAGGCACGCCATCCGTGGCCCGACGAACGTCCCGGCCGCGCCCCCGTCTGGGTGGCGTTCTACAGCGTGACCTCGATGCTGCTGGGTGCGCTGCCGCTGGCCGCGCTGGCCGCCGGACTCGCGGTGCTGGGCTGGGCCGTGCACGGCACTCCCACCCCCGCCGCGGCGCTGGTCCCGGCTCTGCTGTGGACGCCGGCGGCGGCTCTGGTGGCCGTGGGGGTGTACGCCGCATTGACCGTATGCGGGGTGCGGATACTCTCGGCCGGCCTCACCGAGGGTTACCACCCGGTGCGCAGCCGGGTGGGCTGGCAGCTGTGGGCGACCGAGCGGCTGATGGACGCCGCGCGCAACTACCTGTTCCCCATCTACGCCAGCCTGCTGACACCGTGGTGGTTGCGGCTGTTGGGCGCGAAAGTCGGTAAGGACACCGAGATCTCGACGGCCCTGCTGACCCCGAAGTTCACCGAGATACAGGACGGCGCCTTCCTGGCCGACGACACCATGGTGGCCTCCTACGAACTCGGCGGCGGCTGGATCCACGTCGCGAAGGCGACCATCGGCAAGCGCGCCTTTCTGGGCAACTCCGGTATCACCCAGCCGGGCCGGCGCGTCCCCGACGACGGTCTGGTGGCGGTGCTGTCGGCGGCCCCGCACAAGGCCAAGGCGGGCTCGTCCTGGTTGGGCAGCCCGCCCATCCGGTTGCGACGCAAACCCACTGCCGCCGACGCGATGCGGACCTTCAACCCGTCGACCAAGCTGCGGGTGATGCGCGCCGCGGTGGAGACCTGCCGCATCATCCCGGTCATCGTGAGCTTCGCGATCGGCGTCGCGGTGCTCGCCGCATTGCATCAGCTGAGCGTCACGATCGGCTACGGCTGGACCGCGCTGGCCGGTGGCCTGGTGCTGCTGGCTGCCGGCGCGGTGGCCGGCGGCATCGCGGTGGCCGCCAAATGGCTTGTGGTGGGCCGCATCGATGCCATCGAGCACCCGCTGTGGTCATCCTTCGTCTGGCGCAACGAGGTGTCGGACACCTTCGTCGAGACGGTGGCGGCACCGTGGTTCGCCCGGGCCGCGACCGGCACCCCGGTGATGAACGTCTGGCTGCGCGGGCTCGGCGCGAAGATCGGCCGCGGGGTGTGGTGCGAGACCTACTGGTTGCCCGAGGCGGACCTGATCACCCTTGGTGACGGAAGCACCGTCAACCGGGGCTGTGTGGTGCAGACCCACCTGTTCCACGACCGGATCATGCGGATGGACACCGTCATCCTGGACGACGGCGCCACGCTCGGCCCGCACTGTGTGGCGCTGCCGGCGTCGCGGATCGGCGAGGGCGCCACCGTCGGGCCGGCGTCGCTGGTGATGCGCGGGGACGAGGTGCCGCCGTGGACCAGGTGGCAGGGCAACCCGATTGCGCCGTGGACGATCAAGCGGCCGAAGAAGCACGACCAGTGAGCCCCGCCAAGAAGGCCCTTCGCAAGTCGACGTCGCACCAGCCCCCGGTGATCGACCCCTACCTACCGCGCAACGGCAATTTCGGCTACCGGGTGTCCCGCTACGAACTGGACCTCGAGTACAAGGTGGCGATCAACCGGCTCGCCGGCACGGTGACGATCACCGCGGTGACGCTCGCCGCGCTGCGCACCTTCACCCTCGACCTCTCCGACGCGCTGTCGGTGTCGAAGGTGACCGTCAACGGCCGGCGGCCCGGCCATTTCCGGTGCGCGGCAGGCAAGCTGCACATCACACTGGGCGCCGCCCTGCCCCCCGGCGCAGCGATGACCATCGCGGTGCGCTACGGCGGCACCCCGCGGCCGCTGCGCACCGTCTGGGGTGAGGTCGGTTTCGAGGAACTGTCCAACGGCGCCCTGGTGGCCGGACAGCCCAACGGCGCGGCATCGTGGTTCCCCTGCGACGATCACCCCGCCGCCAAGGCCAGCTTCCACATCCGGATCAGCACCGACAGTCCGTATTACGCGCTGGCCAATGGTGAACTGCTGTCCAAACAGGTGCGGGCCAGCCACACCATCTGGGTCTACGAGCAGGCCGAGCCGACATCGACCTATCTGATCACCCTGCAGATCGGCGAATACACCCGCTACCGGCTGCAGAAGAGTCCGGTGCCGATGCAGGCGGTGCTCCCGGAACGATTGCGGCGCAACTTCGACCACGATTTCGGCCGACAGCCCCAGATGATGAAACTGTTCATCCGGCAGTTCGGGCCGTACCCGCTGGCCACCGGGTACACCGTCGTGGTCACCGACGACGATCTGGAGATACCCCTTGAGGCGCAAGGGCTTTCGATATTCGGGGCCAACCACTGCGACGGCAGGCGCAGCTCGGAGCGGTTGATCGCGCACGAACTCGCCCACCAGTGGTTCGGCAATTCGGTGACGGTGCGCCGCTGGCGCGATATCTGGCTGCACGAGGGGTTTGCCTGCTACGCGGAATGGTTGTGGTCCGAGGAGTCCGGCGGCCCGAGCGCCGACGAGCGGGCGCGGATCTACCACCGCAAGTTGCGCGACTCACCACATGATCTGCTGCTGACCGACCCCGGCCCGGCCGATATGTTCGACGACCGGGTCTACAAGCGCGGCGCACTCACCCTGCACGCGCTCCGCGGTGTGATCGGCGACGATAATTTCTTTGCGCTGCTTCATGATTGGACTGCGCGCTACCGGCACAGCACGGCGGTGACCGACGATTTCACCGGACTGGCCGCCAACCATGCCGAGGTGTCGTTGCGCGCGCTGTGGGACCGCTGGCTGTATTCCAAGGACGTACCGGACCTGTGACCGACGCCAGCGCGGCAGTGCCGGCCCGCGGTCCGGTCACGCGGGGAAGTGTCGCCCGCGTCGGACTCGCCACCGCCCTGTCCGCGCTGTGCGGATACGCCGTTCTGTACCTGGCCGCCCGCAATCTGGAACCGGCCGGGTTTTCGCTCTTCGGGGTGTTCTGGGGCGCCTTCGGGCTGGCCAGCGGCGCCGCCAACGGCCTGCTCCAGGAATCCACCCGGGAAGTCCGCGCACTGCGTGGGCGGCACCTGCCGCCGGGCGAGACCACCAGGCCGATGCGGATCGCCGCCGCAGTGGGTGTCGGCGCCGCCCTGGCGATCGCGATCACCGCACCGCTGTGGTCGGGGGCGGTGTTCACCGCCGACCAGTGGCTGAGCGTGGCACTGCTCAGCGTCGGATTGGCCGGATTCTGCCTGCACGCAACCCTGCTCGGGATGCTGGCCGGGGTGGACCGCTGGACGCAGTACGGGTCGTTGATGGTGACCGACGCCGCGCTGCGGGTGGCGGTGGCCGCCGCCGCCTTCGTGCTGGGGTGGGGACTGGCCGGCTTCCTGTGGGCGACGGTGGCGGGTTCGGTGGCCTGGTTGATCCTGCTGGTGATGTCCCCGGCCACCCGCGATGCCGCACGGCTGACAGCTGCCGGCAGCACGCGGACCTTTCTGAACGGCGCCTCCCACTCGGTGGCCGCGGCCGGCGCCAGCGCCATCCTGATCATGGGTTTCCCGGTGCTGCTCAAGGCCACCACCCCCGAACTGGGCGCGGCCGGCGGTGTGGTCATCCTCGCGGTGACGCTCACCCGGGCGCCGCTGCTGGTACCGCTGACCGCCATGCAGGGCAACCTGATCGCACACTTCGTCGACCAGCGCCACCGACGGCTGCGCGCGCTGGCCGTTCCGGCGCTGACCATCACGCTGATCGGCATGCTCGGCGTACTGGCGGCCTGGCTCGCCGGCCCGTGGCTGCTGCGCAGCGCCTTCGGCCCCGACTATCAGGCCGCGGGCGGACTGCTGGCCTGGTTCACCGCGGGCGCGGTGGCCATCGCCCTGCTCACGCTGACCGGCGCGGCCACCGTCGCGGCCGCCCTGCACCGCGCCTACGCGTTCGGCTGGGTGGGCGCCACGCTGGCCGCGGTCATCCTGCTGCTGCTTCCCCTGGGCCTGGAAACCAGGACGGTGACCGCGCTGCTGTGCGGGCCGGTGGTGGGAATCGCGGTGCACCTGTACGCGCTGGCCACGGCGGATCGCGTGTAGTTTGGTCCGCATCGACACGCCTTACCAGGACGTCTGGGTCATCGTCCCCGCCTTCAACGAAGCGAGCGTCATCGCCGATGTGCTCGCCGATCTGCGTGCCATTTTCCCGAACGTGGTCTGCGTCGACGACGGCAGCACAGATGGCACCGCGGATGTCGCCCGCACAGCCGGCGCGCACCTGGTGCGCCATCCGGTGAATCTCGGTCAGGGAGCGGCCATTCAGACCGGCGTCGAGTACGCCCGCAGCCGGCCGGGCGCCGCCGTCTTCGTGACATTCGACGCCGACGGCCAGCACTGCACCAAGGATGTCGTGGCGATGATCGACCGCTTGACCGCCGAGGACGTCGATCTCGTCATCGGTACCCGGTTCGGGCCGGGCGCGGTCAGCCACACCCCGCCGGTCAAGAGGTTTGTCCTGCGTGCCGCCGCGTGGCTGAGTCCGCGCAATCGGGCGCTGGGCCTGACCGATGCGCACAACGGCCTGCGGGTGTTCGACAAGTTGGTCGCCGATGAGCTGGACCTCACCATGAGCGGCATGAGCCATGCCTCCGAGATCATCGCGCTCGCGGTCGAAAAGCGTTGGCGGGTCACCGAAGAACCTGTGGAGATCCTGTACACGGACTATTCGATGTCCAAGGGGCAACCCCTGATCAACGGTGTCAACATCGTGTTCGACGGCCTGCTGCGCGGGAGGATGCCCCGGTGAACTGGATTCAGGTACTGCTGATCGCCGCGGTCATCACGCTGCTGGCGTATCTGTTACGTTCGCGTCGCAGCGCCCGGGCCAAGGCCTGGGTGAAGGTCGGCTACCTGCTGTTCGCGGTGGCCGCGGTGTACGCCATCCTGCGCCCCGATGACACCACGCTGCTGGCGAACAAGCTCGGGGTGGCCCGCGGAGCGGATCTGCTGGAGTACGCCCTGGTGATCGCGTTCCTGTTCACCACCCTGAGCACCTACCTGCGGTTCAAGGATCTCGAACTCCGTTATGCGCGGCTGGCCAGGGCCGTGGCGCTCGACGGTGCGCGCGCACCGGAGGGGCCGGCTAGCGTCCCGCCAGCAGATCGGTGAGCAGCGCGATCCGCTTGTCCTCCAGCTCGGGTATCGGTAACACCGCGCGCAGCAGCGCCGCCCCGTCGAAGGTGTTGGTGAGCAAAGCCGTTAGGACGGGGATGCTGTTGGCCGGGAACCTGTCGACGCCGGGCAGCCCGGCGGCGACCTCGCCGATCTTGGTGGCGTATTCGGTGAGCACATCCTGCAGCGAGGTGCGCAGCGCGGCGTCGGTCCGCGCGGCGATCATCAGTTCGTAGAGCACCGCGTTGGTGTCGTTTCCGGTGACATCGCAGAGGATCTGCAGCACGTCCGCGAGTGCGGGCCGCTCGGGTGGGATCTCGGCGACTCGTTTGCCGAACAGGTCAAGCTGGCGGCGCAGCACCTCATGACCGGTGGCGGCCATGAAATCCCCCATGGTCGGGTAGTGCCGGAACAACGCCCCGACCGACAGGCCGGCCCGTTTGGCGATGGTCGCCGCCGAGGCGCGGGCGTAGCCCACCTCGACGATGGTCTGGATGCTCGCATCGAGGAGCCGGGCGATGGTGTCCGCACGGCGCTGCTGCTGGGTACGGGCCATCTCAGACGGTTGCGGGTCTCGGTGCACCCGCCCGCAGATACCGCCCGGACCGCACGGTGGTGCCGTAACCGTCGCGGAACTCGCCTGCCGAGAACACCAGTCGGCCGTTGACGCCGGTCGCGACGACGGTGTCGTCGTTGCGGTTCACCATGCGGCTCAGATCACCGTAGAACGCAACCCTCGCCTCGTGGTAGGCGTTGACCGAATCATTCAGCGCCGCTGGGTCGATGACCACGAAGTCGGCCCGGTCACCGCGGCGCAGGGTGCCGGCGTCCAGCCCGAACCAGTCGGCGACCTCGGCCGTGAGCCGGTGCACGGCGCGCTGTGGGGACATGAACGGACGGCCGGCCTGCTCGGCGTCGCGAACGCGCTTGAGCAGTCGCAGCGCGTAGTTGTAGAACGCCATGTTGCGCAGGTGCGCGCCGGCATCGGAGAAACCCATGTGCACCGACGGCTCGTTGGCGAGCTTGTCGAGCTGCTTGGGGCGGTGGTTGGCCACGATGGTGGTCCACCGCACGTTGCGCTCGCCGTTGTCCACCAGCACGTCCAGGAAGGCATCCAGCGGGTGGATCCCGCGTTCGTCGGCGATCTGCCCGAAGCTCTTACCGATCAGCGATTCGTCGGGGCAGCCGACGATCCTGGCGTCATGGAAATCGCGGTGCCACAACGCGGGCCCGAGTGTGCGGCGGTCGAAGGACCTGCGGAACCGGCGTCGATATTCCGGGTCGGCGAGCAGCGCGTTGCGTTCCAGCTGATCGCGCAGGTGCAGTGCCGCGGTGCCGGCGCCGAACTCCTCGAACACCGGCAGATCGATACCGTCGGAATACAGTTCGAACGGCACGGGCAGGTGCTGGAAGCGCACCTTCGCGTCCAGCAGCCGGTTCAGCAGCCGCGTGCCGCGGCCCAGCACGTGCACGGCGCCGGGCGCGGACTTGGCGTCGGCGGACACCAGCAGGCTCATCCGAACGCCGCGGCGACGACCGAACCACCCACTGCTCTCCAGGAAGAAGTTGAGCGCCTCCTGAGCTTTCGCGACATTCGGCGCGCTCTGCAGGATGCGGCCGCGCCGGCGCAGCACCTTGATCAGCCGGCGGCGTTCGCGCCAGGTGGCGAAGGTGGACGGCAGCGCGCGGGAACGGAACCGGTCCCCGTCGAGTTTGTCGATGGCGGCGTCCATCCCGGACATGCCGAGCATCCCGGCGTCCAGCGCCGCGTCGAGACGCTGGGCCATCATCTCCAGTTCGGCATCGGTTGGGACCACGCCGCGGGTGGTGGCGCGATCCAGCCCCAGCACCGAGGCACGCAGATCGGAATGGCCCAGCAGCGAGGCGATGTTCGGGCCCAGCGGCAGCGAGTCGATGGCGGCCACGTACTCGGCGGGATTCGTCCAGGTCTTGTGGGTGCTCAGTGCGCCGAGCACGAATTCCCGGGGCACCGCCTCCACCCGGCTGAACAGATCGGCGGCGTCCTCGGTGTCCGCGTACACCGTGGACAGCGAGCACATGCCCAGCAGCACGGTGGTGACACCGTGGCGCACCGATTCCCGCAGGCCGGGATCGAGCAGCACCTCGGCGTCGTAGTGGGTGTGCACGTCGATGAAGCCGGGGAGCACCCACTTGCCCGCCGCGTCGATCACCTCGGGGCAGCCGGTCTCGTCCAGCGGGGCCGCCGACACCTCGGCCACCAGGCCGTCCCGGATGCCGAGGGAGCGGGTCAGCGGCGGGCGTCCGGTGCCGTCGAACCACAGGCCGTCGCGGATGATCACGTCATAGGGCATGACCGCAGACTAGGTTAGATAGCGAGCGATCGCTATCTTTTTCTCATAAGTCAGGATTCGTTGCGGAAGTAGTCGACCGTGCGCTCGATGCCCTCGTCGAGGCCGACCTGCGGTTCCCAGCCCAGCACCTGCTTGCCACGGCTGATGTCGAGCTGCGATTTGCGTAGGTCACCGAGCCGGGCCGGATGAAACTCGGGGTCATCGGCGGTGCCGACCGCTTTGGCGATCGAGGTATGCAGCTCGGCGACCGTGGTGCTGATCCCGGTGCCGACGTTGAAGCGTTGTCCGCCGCCGGCCGCGCCGGCGGCGCGTACGAAGGCGTCCACCACATCGTCGACGTAGACATAGTCACGGCTGTCGGTGCCGTCACCGAAGATCTTGGTCGGCACACCGGCCAGCAACGCCTTGGCGAAGATGGCCACCACACCGGCCTCGCCGTGCGGATCCTGGCGCGGCCCGTACACGTTGCCCGGCGCGATATGGGTGCAGTCCAGGTTGTACAGGTTGCGGAAGGTGTTGAGGTACACCTCGCCGGCGACCTTGCTCGCGGCGTACGGGGACGCCGGGTCGGTGGGCACGTCTTCGCCGGTCGGGTACACCGGCGGGGTGCCGTAGACGGAGCCGCCCGACGAGGTGTGCACGATCTTGCGGACCCCGTGGGTGCGGGCCGCCTCGGCCAGCCGGATGGTGCCGACGACATTGACGGTGGCGTCGAACTGCGGGTTGTCCACCGAATGCCGCACCGAGATCTGCGCGGCGAGGTGGAAGATCACCTCGGGATCGGCGTCGGCCAAGATCGCGGCCAGATCGGCGTCGACGATATCGGCCTCGACGAAAGTGAATTGCGGGTGCTGTTCGGCGGCGGCCAGGTTCGCCCGGCGTCCGGTGCTCAGATCGTCCACTCCGGTGACGGTGTGCCCGTCCGCGAGCAGGCGATCGACCAGCGTCGATCCGATGAATCCGGCGGCTCCGGTAACCAATGTGCGCACCGGGCCACTGTAGCCGCGTGAGCTGTGCGGGATCGCCTCCGTACAGTCGCAACCGATGAACGGGAGGCCAGGCGAGCGCAGCGACGGGAGATGGACCCCGGGCGAGCGCAGCGACGGGAGACGGACCCCGGGCGAGCGCAGCGACGGGAGATGGATCTGCCGGGCGGCGGTCGCACTGGTCGCGGTGCAGCTGCTGATCCGGTCCGTGCTGGCCTTCGGCGGTGACTTCTACTGGGATGACCTGATCCTGGTCGGGCGGGCCGGCACCCAGCCGCTGTTGTCCGCGCAGTACCTGTTCGACGATCACGACGGGCACGTCATGCCGGGTGCCTTCCTGGTTGCCGGGGCGATCACCCGGCTGGCACCACTGCAGTGGGCCGGCCCCGCGATCAGCCTGGTGCTGCTGCAACTGCTGGCGTCGGCGGCGCTGCTGCGCGCGCTGTACGTGATCCTGGGTTGGCGCCCGGTGCTGCTGGTCCCGCTGACGTTCGCACTGTTCACCCCCCTGACGGTGCCCGGATTTGCCTGGTGGGCAGCGGGATTGAACTCGTTGCCCATGCTGGCCGCGCTGGCGTGGGTGTGCGCCGATGCGATCCTGGCGGTACGCACCGGGAATCGGCGTTATGCCGTGACCGCCGTCGGGGTCTACTTCGGCGCCCTACTGTTCTTCGAGAAATCCGCAGTCATCCCGTTTGTGGCGTTCACGGTGACCGCGCTGCTGGCCTGGGTCACCGGTGGGTCCGTCGCGGATGTGTGGCGGCGCGGAATCCGGCTGTGGACGGGACTTCTCGCGGTGACCGCCGCCTGGATTGGGGTCTACCTGGTGGTGGTCGACCAGCAACGCTGGTCGCTGGATCTGGGCATGACCTGGGATCTGCTACGGCGTTCGGTGACCCATGGCATCGTGCCCGGGTTGGCCGGCGGGCCATGGGACTGGCAGCGGTGGGCACCGGCGTCGCCATGGGCCGCCCCTGCGGTCCCGGTGATGGTGCTGGGCTGGCTGGTGCTGGCGGCTGCGGTGGCGGTGTCCCTGGCGCGCAAGGAACGCATCGGTCCGGTCTGGCTGGTCGCCATCGGCTATGCGGTGGCCTGCCAGGTGCCGATCTATCTGATGCGCTCGTCGCAGTTCACCGCACTTGAATTGGCCCAGACGCTGCGCTATCTGCCCGACCTGGTGGTGGTCCTGGCGCTGTTGGCCGCTGTCGCGTTCCGCGCCCCGAACCGCGCGTCGTCGCGGCGGCTGGACGCATCCCCGGCCCGGACGGTGGTGGTCATCGTGGCCGCGGCGGCCTTCGTCGGCAGCAGCCTGTACTCGACAGCCACCTTCCTGCGGGTCTGGCGGGACAGCCCGGTGCCGGCCTACCTGGACAATGCGCGCACCAGCCTGGCTGTGGCCGGCCCGCAGGCGGCGCCGCTGCTGGACCAGGAGGTCGATCCGATGATCATGCAGCGGGTGGCCGCACCGGAGAACCTGGCCAGCCACATGTTCGCGTTACTGCCCGACCGTCCGGAGTTCGGCAGCACCACAACGGAACTGCGGGTCCTGGACAGTACGGGGCGGTTGCGTGACGCACTGGTCAGCTGGGTGCGCACCATCACCCCGGGGCCCGTGCCGGGCTGCGGCTACCTGGTGCAGACCGAGGACTCCGATGTGGTCATGAGGTTGGACGGGCCGCTGCTGCCCGCGGACTGGACCGCCGAGCTCAACTACCTGGCCAACAGCGAGGGATCGCTGACCATGTCGCTGACCGAGGGTGTACCGGTGAAGGTGCCGGTGCACCCCGGCCTCAACCGGGTGTTCGTGCGGTTGCCCGGAGCGGGTGACGCCATCCGGGTGAGTGCGAACACCGCTGCGCTCTCGGTGTGCATCGCCGCCGGGCCGCTCGGGTTCGTGGCGCCTCGATAGTTCGGGCCGTGCGGCGTGTGCGGGCCCGAAATGTCGGCGCCTGTCCCTAGCCTGGATGCATGGACCAGGCAGATTCGCGACCGTCGGTGGTCGCACCGTGCAAGCATTGCGGCACCGACACGGTCTGGCTGCAGATGGCCTATGGGGACTGGCGCCTGTTCGAGGCGCGGATGTACCCGACCGAGGAGAGCGCGGCGGGTAACCGGTTCGCCATCCGCCGGATCACCCGGCAGGTGATCGATCTGGAGGATGAGCACGAGGCCCGTTGGCCGGCGAAATGCCTTCAGCTGCACCGGTTTCATTGCCCTGCCAGTCACGACGACTCGTTGTTTCACCAGCGTCGCCCGCGCCAACCCCACGATATCGATCTGGAGGATATGTGGCGGCGGCTGGCTGAGCGCAAGCAATCCCAGCGCCGAGCGGGCTAGCCCCGCGGCGAGATCAGTCGGCCGGCGGCCTCGACGGCGACGGCCCGCCGGTGGGCGAGGATCTCGGGATCGCCGGTGATGGCACCGGGATCGGGCAGGTGGGCCCAGGCCAACCCGATGGCGAACAGCAGCACGAGCAGATCGTCGGGCCGCCACGCGGTATCGACCCGCCCGGCCGCCTGGGCTTCGCCGATGGCGGCTATCGCGTGTGCGGGCAGCGGTTGGCCATCGAGTTCCGGTGCTCCAAGGGCGAATCCCTCCAGCCGGGCCCAGTCGATCATCCGTAGGTGCTCGGGCCTGCGGCAGGCCAGATCGTAGATATCGCCGACGAACTCCTCGACGGCCTCGGGGCGCGGGGTGGCCGCCCGGTAGAACGCGGCGGCGTCGGCGGCCAGCACCTCCCGGAACAGTGTTTCCTTGTCCCGAAAGTGCGCGTACAGCCGTTCCTTGCTGGCGTGGGCCGCGCGCGCGATGCGGTCGATGCGGGCACCGGCCAGTCCGTGCCGGGCAAACTCGACGCGGGCCGCCGCCAGGATCTCGGTCCGGAGTTCGGTCGTGGTTCGCACAGCGGAATCATAGCCAGACGAACCGGTTCGTTCGCTACGCTGGCGGTATGACGATCATGACGGACACCGCACGGTTGATGGACCAGCCCGGCCGGATCCAGACGATTCGACAGATCGTCGAAACGGTCGCCGACGGCGTCGGGCCCCTGCTCGACCTCTACCGGCCCTATGTCGACGGACTCCAGCACCTCCCCCGCGACGGCCGATTCCTGCTGGTCGGCAATCACACCCAGTCCGGTGCCGAGGGGTTTCTGATCCCGTATCTGGTCCGCCGCGAAATCGGCACGCTGGTACGACCGTTGACCGACCGCGGCTTCGGCAAAATGCCCGGCCCGGCCGCCGATCTGCTGGCCGCGTGCGGGGCGACCGTCGGCGCACCCGAGGCGGCGCACGAACTCATGCGCCACAACCAGCCCATCCTGGTGTTCCCCGGTGGTGGCCGCGAGATCGCGAAGTTCAAGGGCGAGGAGTACTCGCTGCGCTGGCAGGGTCGCACCGGCTTTGCGCGCATTGCCGCCGAACACGACTATCCGATCGTGCCGGCCGGGCTCATCGGTGGCGATGACGTGTATCGCAGCCTCACCACCCGCGACGGCCGGTGGGGGCGGCTCAGCCAGGCCCTCGCGAAGGCGCTCGGCGCGCCCGACGATATGGCCATGCCACTGCTGCACGGCATCGGACCCACGCTGATCCCACGGCCGCAGCGGATGTATCTACGCTTCGCCGAACCGATCGACACCACCAGGCCGGCCGGCGTATCCGCGCCGGACTGGGCAGACACCGTGAAACACCGGACCCAGACAGCGCTGGAGGCGGTGCTGGCCGACGTGCAGGAAATTCGGGCCGGTGACCCCTACCGCGAGTTGAATCCGCTGGCCTGGCGCGACGCCGTGCGGCCGTGACGGCCGCGGTGAACGCAAACGTGGAGCCACCCAGGGGAATCGAACCCCTGACCTATTCACTTAGGACCAGGCGGCTACGCGTTCCGCAACCAATGCACGATTCCTGTCATTTGAGGCCAAAGCGGCGGCTGAGCATCTCAGGCGATTGGTCAATCCGATGATTCTTGGCATCTCCGTGCCGTAAGTGTGGCCAACTACAACCGCTCCCCGCGCGGGTGCGTGCTAGTGATCCACCCGGTTCACCGTCCGCAGTATCTCTGGAGCGACGAACATCCTGTCCTGGCGCCGGCCAGTTATCTCCATCAGAATGCCCTGTTCGATGAGCTTTCCGACCGCCTGGTTAGCAGCCTGGAAAGACTTGCCCAACAGGTTCTTTACGGTCGGTACATCAATGACTGGGTATCCAATTAGGACTTCGGCGATCTCCACTGGGGACCCGCGCATACCCCTAGCTCTCAGATCTGCAACCATCCGGTCGCGGATCGACAAGAGAGTTTGGATTTTGGTAAGACCTTCGCGGGCTTGAACTTCGACGGCTTCCGCGAACAGTTCGACCCACGGACTGAAGTCTCCGGAGAGAGTAACATCAAGTAGCCCATCCTGATATAGCTGCCGTCTTGATTCGAACCACGGTGCGATATTAAGGACCGGCCACCGGAGTTCACCTGTTTGCATGATCTGCAATAGAGAAATCAGCCTTCCTAGGCGGCCATTTCCGTCTCCAAACGGATGGAGCGTCTCGAATTGGTAATGACCAATCGCCATCTTCGCGACTATGAGAAGGTCGGACTTTTGGTTGATCCATTGTTCCCAGGCGTCAACCCCGAAAATGAGGTGATCGCCCGCGGGACAAGGTACGAACCTAGCCTCCTGGATCGGTTTGTTCTCCGCGCCGATCGCTACCTCGTGCGGGCGAAGATCACCGGCATCTGCTGTATCACCCTTTGTTCTGCGGACAATGATCCGCTGTAGCCCGCCGAGAAAGCTGCGTGAAATCCGGCGCTCAGTGATGTTCTGGATAGCAAGCTCGGATGCTTCCACGTAGTTGCGAATCTCGCGTTGTTCGTAGGACATTTGGTTGTCTTGGAGGAAGTCGGCTTCAAGAACTTCCTGGAATGTCGCGTACGTGCCCTCAAGCGCAGAAGTGCTGGCTGCTTCTCGCCGAATGATCGGTCGAACCAAGATTTCAGGACGAGGCAGTTGCGCAACTGCCTCGTCCAGTCGCGCGATGGCCATGGCAGCTTTCGCGGCTGCCGCCACTGCGGCCGGGCTTAGGTTCGGTTCCACAGGCAGCGGGTCCGGTAGGTATGCCCAATACTCCCAGGGCTCCATGGTCCTGGGGTCAAGGCCGCTAATCGGGATCAGATTCCCGATCGGCGACTTGCCCACAGCTTCGATATCCATAGGTTCAACCTTACGGGATTTAGGTTGAACTTCTCACGCAAGGTTCAACGTACATAGAAGCGCGCCGCTGAGACTCAACTTGTTAGCCTACTTAGTTGAATTACGGACTTGTCAGTTCAACTAATTCAAGATCGCCGACCGCCCTACTTCTCTTCCTAGGCCGGAGGAGGGGTCTCAGTTGCCGCCTTCGGGGGCATCAACCGAGGTAATACAAGAACGTGGAGCCACCCAGGGGAATCGAACCCCTGACCTATTCATTACGAGTGAATTGCTCTACCGACTGAGCTAGGGTGGCGCGCCTGCCTACGCAGGCGGGACGAGTCTACGGCAGCCCCGGCTCGCGACCCAAGTTGATCCCCTGGTCGCTGCGCTCCTGCCCGCCGAATCAGGTTTTCAGGGCCTGCCCCACCGTCGCGACCATCGCGTCGACGGCGAACTTCGGCTTCACGTTGATCGCCAGCGCCTCCCGGCAGTCCAGCACCGCCTCGATACAGCGCAGCAGCTTGTCCGGCGCCACGTGGGCGGCCATCGATCCCACCTTCTCGGCCATATCCGGGTGGTTGGCGACCACCCCGCCCGCACCGGCCGACACCACCAGCGCGTCGCGGAAGTAGGTGGCCAGGTCCATCAGCGCACGGTCCAGCGCATCGCGGGACGCGCGGGTCTGCCGTGATTTCTGGCGTTGCTCGAGCTGCTTCATCGCCCCACTGGCGCCGCGCATGGCACCCGCGGTGCCCTTCCCGGTGCCGCCGGCACCGAGCGCGGTCCGCAACTCCTCGGTCTCGCTCTCATTGCGGTCCATGGTGAGTGCCTTCGCCTCCGCCTCCGCGGTGGCGACGAGTTCCTCGGCCGCTCCGTAGGCGCGCGACGGCGTGGCGGCATCGCGGGCCAGGCTCAGCGCTCGCTCCCGGCGCAGCCGCGACTCCGGATCGGTCGCCAACCGGCGGGCGCGGCCGACATGTCCCCCGCTGACCGACGCCGCCCAGGCCGCCACGTCGGCGGCGATGCCGTCCCGTTCGGTGAGCACCTCGGCGATCGACGCGGTCGGCGGTGTCACCAGCGCGACATGCCGGCAGCGCGAGCGCAGCGTCACGGCGATGTCCTCGGGATCCACCGACGGGGCGCACAGCAGGAACACCGTCGACGGCGGTGGCTCCTCGACCACCTTGAGCAGCGCGTTCGCCGCGCCCTCGGTGAGGCGGTCGGCATCCTCGACCACCACGATCTGCCAGCGACCCGTGCCCGGCCGGCGCGACGCGATCTGCACGATCTCGCGCATTTCGCGCACCCCGATGGACAACCCTTCCGGGATGATCCGGCGCACGTCGGCATGCGTGCCCGCCATCGTGGTGGTGCACGACCGGCACTCACCGCAGCCCGGCTGCCCCTCCGACGTGCACTGCAGCGCCGCGGCGAAACACACCGCCGCGATGGAACGACCGGACCCGGGCGGGCCGGTGATCAGCCAGGCATGAGTCATTCCCCCAGCTGTGAGACCACTGTGAGACATGTCACCCCGGGCCGCCGTGGCGGCCGCGAGCAGCTCCTCCTCGACGAGGTGCTGACCCACCAGACGTGAAAAGACACCGCTGCGCACCGCTCAACACTAGTGGCAGCGGCGGACACGACACGGGCTCAGCGGCGCGACTCGTGGCCGGTGACCGATACGGTGAACGGGTGAGTGCGGAGGTGACACCGATCGGACGCGTCAGCGCGTTCGTTCGCTGGGTGGCCCGCACGCCGTGGCCGGTGTTCGGCCTGGGCATGGTGCAGGCCGACATCATCGGCGCGCTGCTGGTGCTGGGTTTCCTGCGCTACGGCCTCCCTCCCGAGGACCGCATCCAGCTCCAGGAGCTTCCGGCGTTCAACCTGGCGGTGTTCCTGGCCTATCTGTTCGTCTCGTTCACCATCGCCGCCTACATCACCCTGCGGATGCTCATCCCGGTGATCCGCTGGCAGCGCCGCGACACACTGCTCGGTGACACCTCGACCACCATCACCGAGGTGGCCCGGGTGCGGGCGCTCAAGATGCCCTTCTACCGGTCGGTCATCAACGTCACCAACTGGTGTCTGGGCTCGATCGTGTTCATCGTGGCGAGCTGGCCGGTGGCCAGCAAGTCGGCGCCCGTCGTCGCGGTCGCCACCGCCCTGGGCGCCACCGCGGTCGCGATCATCGGATACCTGCAGTCCGAGCGCGTGCTGCGACCGGTGGCGGTCGCCGCTCTGCGCACCGGTGTGCCGGAGAACTTCCGTGCCCCCGGCGTGATCCTGCGCCAGGTGCTCACCTGGGTGTTGTCCACCGGCGTGCCGATCCTGGCGATCGTGCTGGCCGTGGTGGCGAGCAAGTTCGAGATCCTCAATGCGCCGGCCGACAAACTGACCACCCCGATCCTGTTGCTGGCCATCGCCGCGCTGTTGATCGGACTCGTCGGCACCGTGCTGGTCTCGATGTCGATCGCCGACCCGCTGCGTCAGCTGCGCTGGGCGCTGGGCGAGGTGCAACGCGGAAACTACAACGCGCACATGCAGATCTACGATGCCAGTGAGCTCGGCCTGCTGCAGGCCGGCTTCAACGACATGGTGCGCGATTTGGCCGAGCGGCAACGTCTGCGTGATCTGTTCGGCCGGTACGTCGGCGAGGACGTGGCCCGCCGGGCTCTGGAACGCGGGACCGAACTGGGCGGCCAGGAACGCGATGTCGCGGTGCTGTTCGTCGACCTGGTCGGCTCGACTCAGCTGGCCTCCACCATCCCCGCGTCCGAGGTGGTGAACCTGCTCAACGAATTCTTCCGCGTCATCGTCGACACGGTGAACAAGCACGGCGGGTTCGTCAACAAGTTCCAGGGCGACGCGGCGCTGGCCATCTTCGGCGCCCCGATCGAACACCCCGACGCTTCCGGTGCCGCGCTCGCGGCGTCCCGCGAGCTGCACGACGAGTTGGTGAATGTGTTGGGCCAGACCGAGTTCGGTATCGGGGTATCCGCCGGACGGGCGATCGCCGGCCACATCGGCGCTCAGGCCCGCTTCGAATACACCGTGATCGGCGATCCGGTGAACGAGGCCGCGCGGCTCACCGAACTGGCCAAGCTGGAAGAGGGCCACGTTCTCGCCTCCGCCATCGCGGTCAGCGGCGCGCTCGACGCCGAGGCCCTGTGCTGGGACGTCGGCGAGATCGTCGAGCTGCGCGGCCGCAAGGCACCCACGCAGCTGGCCCGGCCGGTGCGGCCGTACACCCGCGCGTTGTCCGGCTAAGCCTTCTTGGCGGCGGCCTTCTTCGCCGGGGCCTTCTTGGCCGGAGTCTTCTTGGCCGCAGCCTTTTTCGCCGGCGCCTTCTTGGCCGCCTTCTTCACCGGGCCCCGCGCACGACGATCCGCAAGCAGCTCCGAGGCGCGTTCATCGGTGATCGACAGCACGTCGTCGCCCTTGCGCAGGCTGGCGTTGGTCTCACCGTCGGTGACATACGGTCCGAAGCGGCCGTCCTTGATCACCATCGGCTTGCCCGAGGCCGCATCGTTGCCCAGCTCGCGCAGCGGCGGGGTGGCCGCACCCTGGCGGCCGCGCCGCTTGGGCTCGGCGTAGATCTTGAGTGCCTCGTCGAGGGTGATGGTGAACATCTGCTCCTCGGTGGCCAACGACCGGGAATCGGTGCCGCGCTTGAGGTATGGGCCGTAGCGACCGTTCTGCGCGGTGATCTCCTCATTGTTGGCCGGGTCGACACCGACCACCCGCGGCAGCGACAGCAGCTTGAGCGCGTCCTCGAGGGTGACGGTCTCCAGGTCCATGGTGCGCAGCAGCGACCCGGTCCGCGGCTTGGGGCCCGTCGGCTTCTTGCCCTTCTTGGCGCCCACACCCGCATCCGGATCCTCGGGCGGCTCCGGCAACACCTCGGTGACATACGGGCCGAACCGCCCGTCCTTGGCCACGATCTCGTGCCCGGTCTCCGGGTCGACGCCCAGCGAGCGGCCCTCCTGCGGTGTGGCGAAAGCCTTTTCGGCGAGCTCGAGGGTCAGCTCGTCGGGCGTCAGCTCGTCCTTGAGGTTCGCGCGCTGCGGTTTGAGCTCACCCGGATTGTCCGGATCCTCGATCATCCGCTCCAGGTACGGGCCGTTGCGGCCGACCCGCACATTGACCGCACGCCCCTGGTCATCGTCGAAGAGCTTGATGGAGTTGACGAGTCGGGCATCGATCTCTTCGAGGTTGCCGCCCACCAGCTGCTTCAGGCCGCCGGCACGGGCGATCGAACCGTCGACGCCGTGCTCGCCACCGAAGTAGAAGTTGTTGAGCCAGTTGGTCCGTCGCTCGTTACCGGAGGCGATCGCGTCGAGCTCGTCCTCCATGGCGGCGGTGAAGTCGTAGTCGACCAGCCGGCCGAAGTGTTGCTCCAACAACCCGATCACGGCGAAGGCCACCCAGGACGGCACCAGCGCGCTGCCCTTCTTGTGGACATACCCGCGGTCCTGGATCGTCTTGATGATCGACGAGTACGTCGACGGCCGGCCGATGCCGAGTTCTTCGAGCGCCTTGATCAGCGAGGCCTCGGTGTAGCGGGCCGGCGGACTCGTGGTGTGCCCGTCGGCGGTCAGATCCGCGGCGTCGACCCGCTGACCCTGGGTGAGGTTGGGCAGCCGGCTCTCGGCATCGTCGGATTCACCGCCGGCCTGATCGTCGATGCTCTCGACGTAGGCCTTCAGGAAGCCCGGGAAGGTCAGCGTGCGTCCGCTGGCGTTGAAGACGACCTGCTCACCCGAACTGGCGGCGCCGGCGATGCGCAGGCTCAGCGTGGTGCCGCGCGCGTCGGCCATCTGCGAGGCCACGGTGCGCTGCCAGATCAACTCGTAGAGCCGGAACTCGTCGGTCTCCAGCGCACTGTGCAGCTGACCCGGAGTCTGGAACACGTCACCGGACGGGCGGATCGCCTCGTGGGCCTCCTGCGCGTTCTTCACCTTGCGGGTGTACTGACGCGGGGTCGGATGTACGTACTCCGCACCATAGAGATCGCGAGCCTGGTTACGCGCGGCGTTGATCGCCGACTCCGACAGCGTCGTCGAGTCGGTACGCATGTAGGTGATGTAGCCGTTCTCGTACAACCGCTGCGCGATGCTCATCGTGCGCTCGGAGGAGAACCGCAGCTTGCGCCCGGCCTCCTGCTGCAACGTCGACGTCATGAACGGCGCGTAGGGCTTGCGGGTGTAAGGCTTCTGCTCCACCGAGGAGACGGCCAGTTGCGCACCACGCAGCCCGTTGGCCAGGACGGTGGCCGCGGCCTCATCGAGCACCAGGACCTCGTCGGGCTTGCGGACCGCGCCGAGGGAGTCGAAGTCGCGCCCGGCCGCCACCCGGCGCCCGTCGACGGTATTGAGTTTCGCGGTGAACCGCGGCGGGGCGGCCTGCGGATCGGACACGCTGGCGTCGAGCTCGGCGGTGACGTCCCAGTACCCGGCACTGCGGAAGGCCATCCGCTCGCGCTCGCGCTGCACGATGATGCGGGTGGCCACCGACTGCACGCGGCCGGCCGACAGCTTCGGCGCGACCTTCTTCCACAGCACCGGGGACACCTCGTAGCCATAGAGGCGATCCAGGATGCGGCGCGTTTCCTGCGCATCGACGAGGTCGATATCGAGGTCGCGAGGGTTCTCGGCGGCGGCCCGGATGGCCGGCTCGGTGATCTCGTGGAACACCATCCGCTTGACCGGGACGCGCGGTTTGAGCGTTTCGAGCAGATGCCAGGCGATCGCCTCGCCCTCGCGGTCACCGTCGGTGGCGAGGTAGAGCTCGTCGACATCCTTCAACAGGGCCTTGAGCTCGGTGACCGTGGCCTTCTTGTCGGGGCTGACGATGTAGAGCGGTTCGAAATCCGCGTCGACGTTGACGCCGAGGCGCGCCCACGGTTCGGATTTGTACTTGGCCGGCACGTCGGCGGCCGCGCGCGGCAGGTCACGAATGTGCCCGCGGGAGGACTCGACGATGTAGTTGGAGCCGAGGTAACCCGCGATCTTGCGCGCTTTGGTCGGCGACTCGACAATCACGAGCCGCCGAACGTTACCGGCGCCTGCCCGGCTCCGGTCGTCGTCAGCCACCTGCTCTTACACTCCACTTCTCTGTTGCCGAGGCGCCGTGCGGCGCGCTGGCAACTGACAATTTCGCATCCTGGGCGAACCAACGCAAACTGGCTCGCCCGTCGGCGTTCCTTATATTCGCGGCCATTGTGCAAACGCCTCGGTGTCGTCGGGAGGTTCCCCGACGTTCTCTACCAGCCGTGATAGGCGCCGCCTACCACTGACGCGCAACGCCGGACGGGAGCCTCTGGTACCGATCAAGGTGGGCGCTATACCCACTCGCATCAGCGCCGATGCCAGCACCGGGTGGGTATCGGGTGCGTGCGGGTCCAATCCCAGCAAGTAACGGTCCGCCGCCTCGGGCGTCCCCGCGGCCAGCGTCCAGGCCCGCAATTCCCGCGCGCCGGGCAGCCAATTGCCGGGAACGGTCTTCACCGCGCCGCGCGTCCAGTCGGCGGCGATCCCGGCCAACCGGCTGTCCATGCCGGTGCGCACCAACGGCGTGTCCTCGTCGGTGCGCAAGATTTCGGCCTGCAGCCCGACCTCGGTGATCATCACCGCCAGCTCACGGGCACGCCAGAGCGCGTCGACCACGATGGACAGCCGCGCCTCACCGCCGGTGAGCACCACCTGGCCGTGGGCGGCCAGCAGCCCGGTCAGGTCCTCGACCGTCGGCGGCACCGACTCGGCCGAGAAGAACGACAGCTGGCTCACACGCACGACACTAACGGCGCCTGATACGAAAACACCCCCGGCGGGGCCGGGGGTGTCCTCCTGGTGCGATGACTCAGACGGCGCGAACGCCGGTGGCCTGCGGCCCCTTGGGGCTCTGGCCGACCTCGAACTCAACCTTCTGGTTCTCCTCCAGGGTGCGGAAGCCCGACCCCTGGATCTCCGTGTAGTGGACAAACACGTCAGCGGAGCCGTCCTCGGGGGCGATGAAGCCGAAGCCCTTCTCCGCGTTGAACCACTTCACAGTTCCCTGTGGCATCTCTCGTACATTCCTTCTCTTACCGGGTGCGGTTCACCGACTTCCGGTGTACCGGGCCCGTTCCGACCGCCATACCAACGCGTGTGTCGCCGGAACTCGACCCGACCTACAACCTCGCAGGAACCGCGATCGCAACGTTCGATCCTGCGGGTGCTGAAACACGAACACAGAAGCTGCGACCGCCTTTAGTCAACCACGTTCAACGCCTCAGCGACAGTCTCGAAACGATCATGTAGTTAACAATTCACCGGGGTACACATCCGAACGATCATGGAAGGTGACAGTTGTCTGGTTCCAGGGCGCCTTCCGGGTCCGATTTCGGCCGGGACCTGCTGTCCCGGGCGCTCGAGGGCACCCCGGCCGACGAGCATCCGGTGCGTCACGTCGAAGACCTGCCACCGCGGCGCAGCGCGCACCGGGACTGGCCGCACTGGGCCGACCGCGACGTCATCGCGGCGTTCGCCGACCGGGGGGTCAGCACACCGTGGTCGCACCAGGCCGCCGCGGCGGATCTGGCGCACGAGGGACGGCACGTGGTGCTGTCCACCGGCACGGCATCGGGCAAGTCGCTGGGGTACCAGTTGCCGATACTGACGGCGCTGGCCGCCGATCCACGAGCACGCGCGCTGTACCTGTCGCCCACCAAGGCGCTCGGCCACGATCAGTTGCGCGCCGCCCAGGCGCTCACCGACGCGGTGCCCAGCCTGCGCGATGTGGCGCCCAGTGCCTACGACGGAGATGCCACCACCGAGTTGCGGCGCTTCGCTCGCGAACGGTCTCGGTGGATCTTCTCCAACCCGGACATGATCCACCTCTCGCTGCTGCGCAACCACGCCAAATGGGCGGTCTTCCTGCGCAACCTGCAGTTCGTCGTTGTCGACGAATGCCACTACTACCGCGGCATTTTCGGCTCGAACGTGGCGATGGTGCTGCGCCGATTGCTGCGCCTGTGTGAGCGGCACTCGGGATCGCCGACGGTGTTCTTCGCCAGTGCCACCACCGCCGCGCCCGCCGAGACGGCATCCGAGCTGATCGGGCAGACCGTCACGGCGGTCACCGAGGACGGCTCACCGCAGGGCGGCCGGACGGTGGCCTTGTGGGAACCCGCGCTGCTCGACGACCTGGTCGGGGAGAACGGCGCACCGGTGCGCCGTTCGGCGGGCGCGGAGGCCGCGCGGGTGATGGCCGACCTGGTGGCCGAGGGGGCCCGCACCCTGACCTTCGTGCGGTCGCGACGCGGCGCCGAACTGACCGCGCTCGGCGCCCGGACCCGCCTCGAGCAGGTCGCCCCGGAGCTGGCCGGACAGGTCGCCTCGTATCGCGCCGGTTACCTGGCCGAGGATCGCCGCACCCTGGAGCGTGCGCTGTCCGACGGCGAACTGCGCGGCCTGGCCACCACGAACGCGCTGGAACTCGGCGTGGACATCGCCGGCCTCGACGCCGTGGTGCTGGCCGGCTTCCCGGGGACCGTCACGTCGTTCTGGCAACAGGCCGGCCGGTCGGGCCGGCGCGGGCAGAGCGCGCTCATCGTGTTGATCGCCCGCGACGACCCGCTGGACACCTATCTCGTCCACCATCCGCAGGCGCTGCTCGACAAGCCGATCGAACGCATCGTCATCGATCCGCGGAACCCGTACGTGCTGGGACCGCAGCTGCTGTGCGCGGCCACCGAACTTCCGCTCACCGATGCCGAGGTCCGGATGTGGGACGCCGAGGCGGTCGCGACGGCGCTGATCGATGACGGCCTGCTGCGCCGCAGGCCGGGCGGTTACTTCCCGGCCCCCGGTATCGATCCGCACCCCGCGGTCGACATCCGCGGATCGTCGGGGGGCCAGATCGCCATCCTGGAGACCGGGACGGGCCGCGTGCTGGGCACCACCGGCACCGGGCAGGCGCCGGCATCGGTGCACCCCGGTGCGGTGTATCTCCATCAGGGCGAGACCTATGTGGTGGACGCCCTGGACTTCGAGGACGGTATCGCCCTGGTGCACGCCCAGGATCCCGGCTACACCACCTCGGCCCGGGAGTTGACCGATATCGCGGTGACCGGCGACGGTGAGTTGCACCGGCACGGCCCGGTGACCGTCGGCGTGGTGCCGGTCTCGGTGTCGAACACCGTGACCGGCTATCTGCGGCGTGCCGCCGATGGTGAGGTCATCGACTTCGTCGAACTGGACATGCCGACCCGAACCCTGGAGACCGTTGCGGTGATGTGCACGATCACACCGGAAGCCTTGGCCGACAACGGTATCGAGGCACTTTCGGTACCCGGGGCCCTGCACGCGGCCGAGCATGCCGCCATCGGCCTGCTGCCGTTGGTGGCCAGTTGCGACCGCGGCGATATCGGCGGGGTGTCAACAGCCGCCGGACCCGGGCGGGGTGAGCTGGCCGGCCTGCCGACGATCTTCGTCTACGACGGCTATCCGGGCGGGGCGGGGTTCGCCGACCGCGGCTACCGGCAGATCCAGACCTGGTGGGCCGCGACAGCGGCCGCCATCGAGGCCTGCGAATGTCCCGCCGGCTGCCCGTCGTGCGTGCAGTCGCCCAAGTGCGGCAACGGTAACGATCCGCTGGACAAGAACGGCGCCGTGCGGGTGCTGCGCCTGGTGCTCGACGCGCTGGTGCGGCACTGACACCGCACAGCGGTCCACCCCTCGCCGACCGCCGCGTTCAGCAATGCGCCGACAGCAGCGACGCCGAGCACACAGGCTTCGCGACAAAACGGTCGGACAACGCGATCCGTTCTCAAACCCCCGGGATCCGGGTGCAGAGGCAAATTACCTTTTCGGAGGCACTATCTGCAACTCAAAATTAGTGCAATCGGGTGCCCGAAGCGGTCGTACAATGGCGATTCCGCCACGATGATCGACGGATTCCGCAGCGGGAAAGTCGCTGGTGGACCGCCACGCGCCAGCTAAACTGCCCCCATGGACCACGACTGGTTGCTCGTGGAGACACTCGGCGACGAACCCGCCGTCGTCGCGCAGGGAGCCCGGACCAAGAATCTGGTGCCGATCAGCAGCTTCCTGCGTCGAAATCCACATCTGATGGCCATCCAGTCGGCCATCGGTGAAACCGTGCGGGCCGGGCACGCGCTGAGCATCATCACCCCCAAACACGACCGCGTGATTCGTACCGAGGTGGTGCACATGTCGGACGGGGTGATCCACGGCGTGCATCTGTGGATCGGGCCGCCGGATGCCGAACCCCCGGAGCGCCCGATCCCGGGTCCGCTCAAGTGGGATCTGACCTCCGGGGTGGCCACCGACACCCCCGAATCGCTGGCCAACGCCGGCCGCGATATCGCCACCGAGGCCACTCATGGCAGGGCGTTTGCCGAGGATCTGCCCGCACGCGAGCTCAACGCCAACGAGTCCAAGGTGTTGTCCATGGTCATCCGGGCCAAACCCGGCAACCTGTTGTGCAGCACCTGGAACGTCACCGACTATCAGGGCCAGCCGATCACCGTGGGGTTCGTTGCCCGCGCCGTCCAGGAGCAGCAGGCCGACGGCAGTGAGCGGTTGATCTGCCGGGCCATGAACTGGCGTAGCGTGCGCGAAGGTCCGGTGGTGCGCCCCGACGATCTGGCGCAGCGAATCCTCAACGGGCTGGCAGCACCCGGCGTGCATCGGGCGCTGGTCGACATGAAGCATTGGCGGCTGCTCAAGTGGCTGGACCGGCCGAGCCCGCACTACGACTGGCGCGCCCGCGAACGCGGCGAACCGGCGATCGATCCGGCCGACGAGCCGGTCATCGCCGGCATGAGGGAGGACTTCATGCGGGGGCCGGCCGCGCGGGTCCTGCGCCTGCCGGCCATCGGCGGCGGCTACACCCCCATCCATGTGACGGCCAACAAGGTCGAACTCGACGACGACACCTACGCCGCGCTGCTGTCGATGCGGTTACCCACCGAAGAAGAGCTCGCCGCGTCTCAGCAGGACGCCGAGGTGCCCGACGGCGCCGAAACCCACGGGCTCAGCGGCCTGAAATCGATACTGCGGATGGGCAAATCGGCGGACTGAGCCGGTTCAGGTCGCCGGCTCACCCGGTCCGGCCCGCGCGCGGGCGGAGGCACGCCACCCCGGCACACCCGCATCGACCGCGACGGTGACGATGGTGTCCAGTCCGTCGACCGCACAGTCGGTCACCGTAGCCCGCATCGCGGTGGCCACCGATATCGCACGACCGCAGGCGATCTGATATCCGGATACCAGCGCGCCGGCCGCCGACAGCGCCGCCAGATCGGCGGCCGATTGCGCGCGGTGCCGCGCGATCACCACCGACCCCAGCACCGCCACCCCGGCCGTCACGACCAGCAGCACCAGGACCATTCCGACGGCGGCCAGGCTTGCCGATCCGGTGTCCTCACCGGCCCGGCTCGGCCGCCGATACCGCTTCGGCGGCGATGGTGATCCCCGGCAGTAAGGGAGATTTCGTGCTGATTCTGGCGACCAGCAGCCCACCGTCGCGATGCACCGAGACCACCGCCCCGGCCGGACCGACCCGGCGCGCCGCCGCGACCCCGTCATCGCCGCGGGCGGCGAGCCGAGCCGCCTCCCGAGCGGCGTCGACGCACCGGATCTGCAGCACCGCCGCGTTGAGGCCCGCCAGGCAGACCACCAGGACCGACACCAGTGCGGCGATCGCAAATGCTGCCTCGACCGTGACGGCACCGCTATCACCGCTCAGACACTGGTGTTCAGCGCACGCGTGATGATGTTGGACAGGGCGTTGACGATGGAGTCGCCGGTCACCACGGTGTACAGGATCGCGCCGAAGGCGGCCGCGGCAATGGTCCCGATCGCGTACTCGACGGTGCTCATCCCGGATTCGTCCCCCACGACGATCATGAGACGCGCCTGCAGATCTCGAATGATGTTGCGCACAGTTGCTTTTTCCTTTCACCACAGTCCTGACCACATCAAGTCACCGGCCAATCCGGCGACCACCGGGACAATTCCCAGGCAGATGAATGCCGGCAGGTAGCAGAGCCCGAGCGGGCCGGCGATGAGCACCGCGGCCCGTTCCGCGGCGGCATCGGCCGCGGCTCCGGCATCGACGCGCACCTGGTCGGCCAGTTCGGCGACGCTGCTCGCCAACGCGGCCCCGGAGTTCGCCGACCGCCGGGCCAGCCGCGCCAGTACCGCGCCGTGCCGGTCGCCCGAGGCTCCGGGATCAGCCCAGGCGCGCTCTGAGTCGGCGCCGAGCACCAGCAGGTGCGCGGCCCGCGTCAGCTGGTCGGCGAGCGCCGATGGCGCCAAGACCGCGGCGGCCTCGGCGGCCGAGGCGGTCGCCATGCCCGCCGACAGGCACGCGGCGAGCACGTCGAAGCAGGACGCCGCCGCCAGCGGATCAGCGCGCCGCGGCGTCGACACGGCCTGCGTGCCGACGCGGCCCCGGATCCGGGCCGGGCCACCGCCCACCATGAGTGCAGCGGCGAGAAGCACAGCAGCCCAACTCATCTGGACACTCCTGCGACGATCCGGTCGGACCAGATCAGGCCCAGGCAGGACAATGCGACCCCGATCACCAAGAGCACGCCACCGGCCCCTCCGGAGAACAGGAATTCCAGAGGATCCGCACCGATGGCCTGTCCCAGCGCGATCCCCAACAGCGGCATCCCGGCCAGCACGGCCGCCGTCGTGCGCGCACCCGCCAGTCCGGCATCGACCCGCACCCGGAATCGCTCCCGCTCGACGAGATCATGCTGCGCGGCCCGCATCAGGGTGGCGATCGCCAGGCCGTGTGACTGCGCCAACCGCCAGCACACAGCCAGGCGTTCCCAGCTCTCCGGTTGCGCGGAGATCGCCGCCACGGCGTGGATTCCGGAGCCGACATCGGCGCCAAGAAGACCGCGGGCGGCCACCACCTGAAATCGTCGGCCCACCTCGGCGCCCACTTCGGTGCCGGCGGCCTGGAAGGCCGCCACCGGGTGGGCGCCGGCGCGCAGCTCGGCGGCCAGGATGCCCAGCCCGTCCCGCAGCGCCGCGGCCTCGCCAGACCTGCGCCGGCGCGCCGATGCACCGCGACTTCGGACGGCGAGCGTGCCGGCCAGGATCACCCCGGCCAGCACCACAGCCGGATCCAGCGCGATGACTGCGACCAGCGCCGGCGCAACCGCCGCGCACCGAAGTGCCCGAGCCTGCAGGGGCCCCGACCGTCGCGCCCTGATCAGCCGGGCACGTGCCGGCGCGGGCTGTACCAACAGCGCCGCGGCCAGCAGGATCGCCGCGGCGCTCACGGCCGGCTCCGCTGATCCAGCAGTTCAGCCAGTTTCACAGCGCCGGAACCGAATCCGCGGTCGGCATGCCAGGCCGGTTCTGCCGTCACCCAGCCCAGCGGTCCACGACCGAGCACCGCGATCTCGGTCAGCCGACGTGCGCCACCGCTGCCGCGTCCGACATGCAGAACCACCTGCACCGCCGCGGCCAGCTGGCTGTGCAACGCCGCCCGGTCCAGGCCGCCGAGTCCGGCGAGCGCCTCCAGGCGGGCCGGCACCTCGGCGGCGCTGTTGGCGTGCACCGTGCCCGCACCACCGTCGTGCCCGGTGTTCAACGCGGTGAGCAGGTCGACCACCTCGGCGCCGCGCACCTCGCCCACCACGATGCGGTCGGGGCGCATCCGCAGGGCCTGACGGACCAGGTCACGGATCGTGACCTCGCCCACCCCTTCGATATTGGCGCCCCGGGCCACCAGCTTGACGACATGCGGATGCCGTGGCGCGAGTTCGGGCGCATCCTCGACGCATACGATGCGCTCTGCTGCGGCGACCGTGCCCAGTGCGGCCGACAGCAGGGTCGTCTTACCCGCCCCGGTCCCTCCGCAGACGAGGAACGCGAGCCGGGCCGCGATGATCCGGCGCAGCAGGTCGGCGGCGGGAGCGGCGATCGCGCCGGTGCCGATCAGAGCCGCGAGGTCCTGGCGGGCCGGACGCAGCACCCGCAGCGAGATACACGTGCCGGCGGCCGCGATCGGCGGCAGCACGGCGTGCAACCGGACCAGGTCATCACCGAGGCAGCTGAGCCGGCCGTCGACCCAGGGCTGGCTGTCGTCGAGCCGGCGGCCTGCGGTCAGCGCCAGCCGTTGGGCCAGTCGGCGGACCGCCTCTTCGTCGGGGAATCGGATCTCGCTGCGCTGCAGACCGTTTCCGCAGTCGACCCACACCGCGTCGGGACCGGTGACGAGGACGTCGGTGGTACCCTCGCGGCGCAGCAGCGGGTCCAGGATGCCCGCGCCGGTCAGCTCGGTATGCAGGGCCCGCATACCGGCAAGGACCTCGGTGTCACCGAGAAGACCGCCGGACTCCGCGCGGATCGCCTCGGCGACGACGCCGGGACGCAGCGGCCCCTGCTCGGCGGCGAGGCGCTCCCGGACCCGGTCGATGAGGGAAGCCGTCATGACAACAACCCGAGTACCGCCGCCGCGGCCCGCGCCAGCGGAGACCGCGCCCGCATGCACAGCCCACCCCGCTCCAGCGCGTCCGCCAACCCGGGTTGTGGGCGCATCGTCGCCACCACGGGCAGCCCCACGGTGGTGGCGATATCGGCCGCGCGCAGGCCACCGGGCGCCGGACCCCGCACCACCAGCCCGACATTCGGGTTTACCGTCCGGACCCAGCCGGTCAGCGCCCCGGCAGCCGCCGCCGCGCGGACATCGGCCGGCACGACGGTGACCACCAGATCCGCCGACTCCAGCGCGACCTCGACGGCGGGACTGGACCTGCGCGGCACATCGCAGATCACCGCGACGCCGGCGCGTCGGCCGGCGTCGATCACCGCGCTCAGCGGACCGGCGTCGATATCGGCGCCGTGACGCCCACCGGAGAGCACGGTGACGCCGCGGCACCGGGGCAGCGCGGCGTGTAGCGCGTCGAACCCCAGTCGCCCGTCGCGGAGTGTGAGGTCCTGCCAACGCAGTCCGGGTGTGCTTTCGGTGCCCATCGCCAGGTCCAGACCGCCGCCCCACGGATCCGTATCGATGAGCAGCGATTGCGGCGCGGCCTGCGCCAACGCCGCCGCAAACAACGAAGCCCCCGCCCCGCCGCACCCTCCGATGGTGGCGACCACCGCGCCGCGGCGTACATCCGACCCGCCCCGCGATGCCTCGGTGAACGCGTCGATCAGGTCGGCCTCATGGTCGGGCAGCCGGATGACACGTTGTGCCCCAACGGATACCGCCACCTTCCAGTCCTCACCGTCGGGCTCGGACGCACTCACCAGAAAGACCCGGTCACGACGGGGAAGACCATCGTGTGCACACCGGCCGGCGGCCGCCGTATCGAGCACGACTAGGGCTGCGCTCATCCACACCGCGCGACTGGAAGGCCGGTCGGCGTGCACCACGCGCAGCGCCGCCGCCGCGGCCACCCGGTCGACATCGTCACGCAGCGGTCGCTGCTCGACCAAGGCGAGTACTGCGGGTGGCGTCATTCATCCACGGTGCCCAAGCCGAGCACGCCGGCACCAGACGGTGCGCGGGATCTGTGGATGAATCGGCGATTGTGCATGGCTTCGACGAACGTCCGGCGTAGTGAAAATCGCGTTCCGCAACGATTGTCGGCTGTGCTGGAAGAATCGAGTCGGGTGTCGAACCCACCCGGAAAAAGGGACGACCCCCGCCAGGGGGGGAGGAGGCGGAGGTCGTCGTGTATCAGCCCCGGGGGGTCGGGCTGATCCACACTCAGCCATAGCCGAGTAAGGCCCACTATACACACGGGATTGGCCGGGGGCGCAAGTAGCGATGCAGGACATTTACCCGAAATGCGAAAAAATGTGCAGTTTCCGACACCTGTCGTGACCTGCCACTTTCCCAGCGTTGGGAAAGGCCTCCCTGGGCCCCCGCCTATGCTGGTCATCGTGACGGTATCCGAGGGGCCCGCCGGCGAATTCGGCGGGACAGACCCCGCAACGCGCACCGGTCAGCCCATCCGCACGGCCGCCTTTTTCGACCTCGACAAGACAGTCATAGCAAAGTCGAGCACGCTGGCGTTCAGCAAACCTTTCTTCGACCAAGGACTACTGAACCGCCGCGCCGTCCTCAAGTCTTCCTATGCGCAGTTCTTCTTCCTGATGTCCGGCGCCGATCACGATCAGATGGATCGGATGCGCACCTACCTGACGGATATGTGTACCGGCTGGGATGTCGAACAGGTGCGCTCCGTGGTCGGCGAGACACTGCACGAGATCGTCGACCCGCTGGTGTTCGCCGAGGCCGCCAACCTGATCGCCGACCACAAATTGTGCGGCCGCGATGTCGTGGTGGTGTCGGCCTCTGGCGAAGAAATCGTGGCGCCGATCGCCCGTGCGCTGGGCGCCACCCACGCGATGGCCACCCGGATGGTCGTCGAGGACGGAAAGTACACCGGCGAGGTTGCCTTCTACTGCTACGGCGAAGGCAAAGCCGACGCGATCCGCGAGCTCGCCGCCCGCGAGGGATACGCCCTGGAGCACTGCTACGCCTACTCCGACTCGATCACCGACCTGCCGATGCTGGAGACCGTCGGTCATCCGTCGGTGGTCAATCCCGACCGCGGCCTGCGCAAGGAGGCCGCCGCGCGCAGCTGGCCGGTACTGACCTTCAGCCGGCCGGTGTCACTGCGCGACCGGCTGCCCGCCCCGTCGGGCGCGGCCGTCGCCACCACCGTCGCGGTCGGACTGAGCGCGCTGGCCGGCGGCGCACTGACATATTCGCTGCTCCGTAAGCTGTTGCCGCGCACCGCTACCCGTCGGTAGCTGAGCGTCGCGCCGTAACGATCCGGATTCACCCCCGATTGGTACTTGATGTGACCGCGGTCACGGAGTACAAAGGAGGCACGGAAGCTTGGTAAGGCCAAGGCCACACCGGAAGAGAAGGTGTGATCTCCCGAGCCAGGCGTCCCAGCACGGATCACCGGAACCCACGCGGAGCACATGCCGCCATACAGGCAGAAGCGTTGTGGGCCTGCGGAATTCCGAAAAGCGAATGGCGTCGACGGCCTCTTGGGTGGGGTCGCAGTCGTAGCGCATCGGGAGAACGCCGAGGCCACCCACACAACCCACCAGAGCACGCTTGGTAACCGGAGTCCGTGCTAGCGGGCGGCGAGCCGATTCGGACGAGAGTCCGATCACGGATCGTCGCCCGCTTCATTTGCTGGGTGAGTTCGATCAGCCCTTCGCGGCCTGCGCGATCGACAGCGCCTCGCGGGCACCGGCCTGCAAAGCCTGGCTGCTCAGGACCAGCCAGGCACCCAGCCCGTTCGGCGTTCCCGAGGCGAATCCGCGAGCGGCCGCCCGGTAGTTACCGGACTGCTTCATCCAGAACATCTCCGGGACTCCGAGCCCGTGCGGATCCAGCCCACTCGACATCGTGATGAGCCGGGACACCGCTCGGGCCACCACTCCGTCGGCGGTGCCGAACGGCTGCAGGGTCAGCAGTTCCCCGTGCGCGACGGCGGCCAGCACAAAGGCGGGGACGTTCGTGCCGCCGGTCACCAACTCGGTCAGCATCTCCAGGCGGGGCCCGACCTCCGGAGCCGAACGGGGCCGGCCCAGCTGCTCGTCATCGACCAGATCCGCCGCCGCCAGCGCATGCAGCCTGGCCAGCGCCTGTAGCGGCGCGCGCTGCCAGACGCCGGTCAGGGCGGTGGCTCCGCCCTCGAGCGCCTCGGACACCCGCAGCGCACCAGCCAGCACCGCATCCGGCTCCCCGTTCTCGGATAGGCTCAGTGAACCGCCGTCGAGCACCGACGACGCCCGTGCCGCCCGCAATGCAGCCTCGGCCGCCGTGGCCGGCCAGCCGCGGAGGTTGGTGCGGTGGCGGTGGGCTCGGCCCAGCTCCTCGCGGGCCTCTTCTCCCGCAGCGAGCACCCCTTCGAGTGCGACGAGCGGGGCGAGTGGATCGGTCATTGCGGTTACGCTAGCCGACCGCTGGGCTCGCAATCTTTGACGCTCGGCGCAACGGGCGGACCGCCCGCAGCGGATGTTGTGAGGCGCCAACGTCGGTGCAACGTTTGGTGACTAGGCTCACACCCATGAGCACAACCGCGTACCCGCCGCCGGCCGACTTCGCCGCAAAGGCCAATGCCACCAGTGACCTCTATGACGCGGCCGAGGCTGACCGGCTTGCCTTCTGGGCCGAGCAGGCCAACCGGCTGAGCTGGCAAACCCCCTTCGAAGAGGTGCTGGACTGGTCGAACGCGCCGTTCGCGAAGTGGTTCGTCGGCGGCAAACTCAACGTCGCCTACAACTGCGTGGACCGCCATGTCGAGGCCGGCAACGGTGACCGGGTGGCCATTCACTGGGAGGGTGAACCGGTGGGCGATGCCCGCACCATCACCTATGCCCAGTTGCAGGACGAGGTGAACCAGGCGGCCAACACGCTGGCCGGGCTGGGTCTGCAGGCCGGTGACCGGGTGGCGATCTACATGCCGATGGTGCCCGAGGCCATCATCGCGATGCTGGCGTGCGCCCGTCTGGGCGCGATGCACTCGGTGGTCTTCGCCGGCTTCTCCGCCGCGGCGCTGCGGGCCCGCATCGAGGACGCCGCGGCCAAGATCGTCATCACCACCGATGGACAGTTCCGTCGGGGCAATGCCGCGCCGCTGAAGGCCGGTGTCGACGAGGCACTCGACGCTCTCGGCGATGACAGTCCGGTGGAGCACGTTCTGGTGGTGCGACGCACCGGAATTGACGTGCCCTGGACCGAAGGGCGTGACCTGTGGTGGGACCAGACCGTGCCCACGGCCTCCACCGAGCACGCGTGGGCGGCCTTCGATTCCGAGCAACCGCTGTTCCTGCTGTACACCTCGGGGACCACCGGTAAGCCCAAGGGCATCGTGCACACCTCGGGCGGCTACCTGACGCAGGCCGCCTACACCCATTACAACGTCTTCGACCTCAAGCCCGAGACCGATGTGTATTGGTGCACAGCCGATATCGGCTGGGTGACCGGGCACACCTATATCACGTACGGACCGTTGGCCAATGGCGCCACCCAGGTCGTCTACGAGGGCACCCCGGCATCGCCGGATGAGCACCGGCATTTTCAGGTCATCGAAAAGTACGGTGTGACCATCTATTACACCGCGCCCACGGTGGTCCGCACGTTCATGAAGTGGGGCCGCGAACTCGCGTTCGAACACGATCTGTCCAGCATCCGGGTGCTGGGCTCGGTCGGTGAGCCGATCAACCCCGAGGCCTGGCGCTGGTACCGGCTGGTCTTCGGCGCCGACAAGACCCCGATCGTGGACACCTGGTGGCAGACCGAGACGGGCGCGATCATGATCTCGCCGCTGCCGGGTGTGACCGAATGCAAGCCGGGATCGGCGATGACCCCGCTGCCGGGCATCTCGGCCAAGATCGTCGACGACGACGGCAACGACCTCGCGCGTGCCGTCGAGGGCACCGAACAGACCACCGGGTATCTGGTGCTCGACAAGCCGTGGCCGTCCATGCTGCGCGGCATCTGGGGCGACGAAGAACGTTTCAAGGAAACCTACTGGTCACGGTTCGCCGAACAGGGCTGGTACTTCGCCGGGGACGGCGCGCGCTACGGCACCGACGGCGAGATCTGGGTGCTGGGCCGCATCGACGATGTGATGAACGTGTCCGGGCACCGGATCTCCACCGCCGAGGTCGAGTCCGCCCTGGTCGGACACGCCGGAGTCGCCGAGGCCGCCGTGGTCGGCGCCACCGACGAGCACACCGGCCAAGGCATCTGCGCCTTCGTCATCCTCAAGAGCCACGCCGCCGAGCTGTCGCACGAGCAGATGGTCGACGAGTTGCGCGCCGAGGTGTCCAAGGAGATCTCCCCGATCGCCAAACCCCGGGAGATCCACGTGGTTCCGGAGCTGCCCAAGACCCGCAGCGGCAAGATCATGCGGCGACTGCTGCGCGATGTCGCCGAGGGCCGCGAACTCGGTGACACCTCGACACTGCTCGACCCGAGCGTCTTCGAAGCGATCCGCGCCAGCAAGTAGTTCCGGCTACGAGACCGGCACGAACCCCGTGCCGGGCCGGTTCTTGGTGGTGATGTCCGCCAGCACCGTGTTGATCGACATGGTGACGGCGGGCGTGTGCAGTGGCACGAACTTCACCACGCACGTCGGCAGTTCCTCGGTGAACGCGCCGTGGATCATGCCGACGAGCCGGTTGTTCACCGTCACCGGCGCACCGGAGTCCCCGGGCTGCCCGCACACCTGATTGAGGATGGTGCCCGGGTCCTGTCCGGGCCCCCACGTGACACCGCACGAGTAGCCGGTGGTGCGCCCGAGCTTGCAGGCCACCTCCCCGAACGACGGATCGGGCCCGAGCCCGAAAATGGAGAATCCGTTCACCGTGTTCACCGGGCGCACCCGTTGCGGATCGAATTCGATGACGGCGTAGTCGAGGCCGTCGTTGCCGGCGACCATGACACCGAGCGTGCCGGCCTTCGGCGCCGCTTCGGACGCGACGACCGCACCCGGACCGCCGCAGTGCGCCGAGGTGAAGCCGATGAGCTTCCCTGCCGCATCGTGCCCGATCGAGGTGAGGGTGCAGAACGCGTGCCCGTCGATGACGATGCCGGATCCGCCGCCGAGATCCACCGGTCCGTCGGCGTGTGCTGTGGGACTCATCAGCAGCGCCATCGGGGCCAGCACCGCCAGCGAAGCGAAACGCGCCAGGTTGCACCAGCGGTGTCTCAAGGTCTCCCCGTTCGGTCGGTGATCGCCATTCTATGTCGGCCACGAGGAAAAACCTCGGCTGCCGGAACCTTGCCCGTCGCTTCGCCCGCCCCCGGACCATGGCAACATAGCCCCCATGAGCTCGAGCACCGGGGACCGCAAGAACGGCGTGCCTGCCACCATCACATCGATTCCGCTCGTCGACCCGCACGCTCCGAAGGCCGATCCGTCGATCGGTGACCTGGTCAAGGACGCGACCGCTCAGGTCTCCACGCTGGTGCGCGCCGAGGTCGAACTGGCCAAGGCCGAGATCACCCGCGATGTGAAGAAGGGCCTCACCGGCAGCGTCTTCTTCATCGCGGCGCTGGTCGTGCTGTTCTATTCGACGTTCTTCCTGTTCTTCTTCATCGCCGAACTGCTCGACACCTGGCTGTGGCGATGGGCGGCGTTCCTGATCGTGTTCGGGATCATGGTGCTGGTCACCATCGCGCTGGCGCTGTTCGGCTATCTGAAGGTGCGCCGCATCCGGGGGCCCCGCGAGACCATCGAGTCGGTGAAGGAAACCAAGGAGGCGCTGACGCCGGGCCACGACAAGCCCGAGGCGCCGCGTCCCGCACTCACCACCGATCCGTCGGGCTGGTAGCCGACCGCCTCATGGCACCCCGGCCGGATCCGTCGGTTGTGCGCATCGACGGACCGTGGCGACACCTGCAGGTCCATGCCAACGGCATCCGTTTTCACGTCGTGGAGGCGAACGGTGGGCCCGCCGACGGTCCCCTGGTCATCCTGCTGCACGGCTTCGGTTCGTTCTGGTGGTCCTGGCGCCATCAGCTGCGCGGCCTGGGCGAGGCGCGGGCGAGCGAAGCGACGGGGAGAACCAATGCCAGGGTCGTCGCCGTCGACCTGCGCGGTTACGGCGGCAGCGACAAACCGCCCCGCGGGTATGACGGCTGGACACTGGCCGGTGACACCGCAGGACTGATCCGCGCGCTCGGTCACAGCTCGGCGACCCTGGTCGGCCACGCCGACGGCGGGCTGGTCTGCTGGGCCACCGCGATCCTGCATCCGCGCGCCGTCGATGCCGTCGCGCTGGTCAGCTCACCGCACCCGGCCGCCCTGCGCGCGTCGGTGCTCGGCGACTCGGCGCAGCGCCGGGCGGTGCTGCCGTGGTTGTTGCGGTATCAGGTGCCGATCTGGCCGGAACGCAAGTTGATGCGCCACAACGCAATAGAGGTCGAGCGGGTGGTCCGCGCCCGAGCCGGAGACAGCTGGCTGGCCACCGAGGACTTCGCCGAGACCGTCCGCCACCTCCGCCAGGCGATTCAGATTCCCGGCGCGGCACATTCGACGCTGGAGTACCAGCGCTGGGCGGTGCGTAGCCAGCTGCGCGCCGAAGGACGACGCTTCATGCGGGCGATGAAGCGCCCGCTGGACATACCGATGCTCCATCTGCGCGGGGCCGCCGATCCGTATGTGCTGGCCGATTCGGTGCGCCGCACGGCACCCTTCGTGTCCCGTGGCCAGTTCGTGTCCATCCCCGGTACCGGGCATTTCGCGCACGAGGAGACACCCGGGCAGGTCAACGCCGAGCTGACCCGCTTTCTCGGTGAGGTCTATCCCGGCTGACCGATGCAGGTGCCGGTGGGCACCGCCGCGGTGTTGCCGACCTTCAGCCGCTGCGGAAGGACCTCCTGGGCGGTGAGCACGAATCCGGTGTCGGCGTCATCGACGGCCGCCCCGAACACCACACCGAGCACCCTGCCGTCCTTGTCGATCATCGGGCCACCGGAATTGCCTTGCCGGACAGTGCCCCTGATGGTGTAGACGGTGCGGTTCACAGTGGTCGAGTTGTAGATGTCCGGACCGTTGAGTTCGATCGTCTCCCGCACCCGGGCCGGTGTCGCGGTGAAGTCCCCGCCGCCGGGGTAACCCATCACGATGGCGTCGGTGGTCGGCTCGGCCTCGGAGTCGTCGAAGATCAGCGGAACCGACGGCAGTTCGGGAACGGCCAGGATGGAGATGTCCATGTTCGGGTCGTAGGCGACGACGCTGGCGTCATAGGACTGCCCGCCCACTTCGACGGTGACGGTCTCGGCGCCGGCGACGACGTGCGCATTGGACATCACCCGGTTCGGCGCGATGACGAAACCGCTGCCCTCCAACACCTTCTGGCAACTGGGTGCGACACCGCGGATCTTCACGACGCTGTTGCGGGTGGCCTCGACGGCCGGTGAGACCGACAGCGCGGCATCGGGTGCGTCGACGGCCACGATCGGCGTGCGACTGAACGGCTCCAGCACGGCAGGCAGTCCCGACGTGTCGAGCAGCCCGGCCAGCCGGGTGGGCACCTTTTTCAGCCATTCCGGCGCCAGCGCGTCGACCTCGCTGAGCACCTTGGAGCCGCGCACGGCGCCGGCCAGGGTCGGCTGGCTGGTCAGCGGGGTGGCCAGCAGCCAGGCCGCCACCAGCACGGTGACCAGTTGCAGCACCGCGCCGATGACGGAGTCGACGGTGCGCAGACCGCGGTTGCGCATGGCGCCGCGCACCGCGCGGCCCAGCACCACACCGGCGATCTCGCCGATGACCACCAGGGCCAGGATGAGGAACAGCGTCGCGAACAGTTTCGTGCGCGGCCCGTCGATGTTGCCGACGAGATGTGGGGCCAGCAGCACACCGGCCACGGCGCCCAGCACCACTCCGACGAAGGACAGCAGCGAGCCGAGCGCACCCGAGCGCCACCCGGAGACCGCGGCCACAAAGGCGACGGCGAGGATGGCGAGGTCGAGCCACTGTGACGGTGTCATTGTTGGGCCTCACCGTACTGGCTGGGGTGTCCGACGAGCGCCATTGCCTCACTCAACTCCCGCACGTGGTCGGTGTCCCAGGGCTGCGCCCATCCGGCGACATCCAGGATCGCCGAGATCACCTGGCCGGTGAAACCCCACACCAGCATCTGGTTGAGCAGGAAGGCCGGGCCGGCGAACCGGCTGGTGTTGGCGTCCCGGTAAACCATCAGCCGGTTCTCCGGATTGATGAACGCGCGCAGCGGAACCCGCGCGACGATGGCAGCCTCCTGCGGGTCGACCACCCGGACCGGGCCCGGGTCGGGTGAGTAGGCCAGCACCGGGACCACATGGAAGCCCGTGGGCGGGATGAACATCCGGTCCAGCACGGCCAGCGGAGTCAGTCGATCGGTGTCGACGCCGGTCTCCTCGCGCGCCTCGCGCAGCGCGGTGAACACCGGTCCGTCGTCCTCCGGGTCGGACACCCCACCGGGGAATGCGGCCTGCCCGGAGTGGTTTCGCAGCGTCGAGGCCCGGACCGTGACCAGGAGGTCGGTGTCCGGCGGCGGGCCGCCGACGGGTGCCTCGGCGGGGCCGGAGAACAGCACCAGCACCGCGGCGTCGCGTTTGGTGCCCGCGCGGGTGGCGGATTCGTTGGCGGCGGTGATGGCGGCCAGCACGTCGGCGGGCACCCGGCTGCGGTAGGCGTCGGGCACCGCGGCCACGTTGTCGACCAGCGGCCGCAGCCAGGCGGGCGCGGCGCCCGGCGAGACGGTGCTACTCAACCGGAACTCCTATCGACGGATTCACCGCCGCGGCGATCTCGTCGGCGTCGGTGAACGGTCGCGGCAGGATTTCGGCCACGCTACCGTCCGCCCGCAGCACCACGGACGCAGGCATCACGTTGGGTACCTTCAGCGCCGCGGCGACAAGACGCCGTCCGTCCTGCACCGTCGGCAACCGGACGCCCAGCTCAGCGAGCCGCAGCAGGCCCGCGGTCTCGTTCTCGTCCTGGTGCACCGTCAACACGAGCACCCGATCACCCATCCGGCGTTGGTACTCGGCCAGGGCGGGCAGCTCATCGGCGCACGGCCCGCACCAATACGCCCACAGATTGAGCAGCACCGGTCGGTCCGCCAGTGCCGGTGCCAGATCCATCATGGTGCCGTCACCCGCGCACTCCAGGCTGATGCCGCGCAGCGCCGCCGGCCCGGCGCCGGCACCGGGTGCCGGGCAGGGCGACAGGTCGGCCCGGGCCCGCGGTTCGGCGAGCGCCGCGGGAGTGTCGGCATCGCGGTGATCGCGGGCGGCGGGGCTACCCGCGTCGACGCTCCCGCCGGGCGCGGCGCCGAGTTCGCGCCAGAGCGCGTAGCCGAGTGCCACCAGGATGATCAGTACTGCGGCGGTCCAGCGGGCGGAGCGACTCACAGCCCGGCCAACGCCAGCAGATGCTCGGTCTCGGGGCCCTTCACCAGTGCCGCCGCGGTGACCGGGTCGGTAGGTCCCGCCCCGAAGGACGGGCAGTCCTTGGCCAGCACGCACACCCCGCAGGCCGGGCGGCGCGCATGACAGACGCGGCGGCCGTGAAAGATCACCCGGTGACTCAGCAGCGTCCATTCGCGGCGTTCGATGAGCTCACCGACGATGTGCTCGACCTTCACCGGGTCCTCCTCGGCGGTCCACCGCCAGCGTCGGACCAGCCGGCCGAAATGGGTGTCGACGGTGATACCGGGAATGTCGAAGGCGTTGCCCAACACCACGTTGGCGGTCTTGCGCCCGATACCGGGCAGCGTGACCAAATCGGCGAGGGTGTCGGGTACCTCCCCGTCGAACCGCGCCACCAGCGCCTGACCCAGGTTGATCAGCGCGTTGGCCTTGTTGCGGTAGAAACCGGTGGGCCGGATCAGCTCTTCGAGTTCGGCGCGGTCGGCCTGGGCGTAGTCCAGCGCGGTGCGGTATCGCGCGAACAGCGCCGGGGTGGTCAGATTGACCCTTTTGTCGGTGCACTGGGCCGACAGGATGGTGGCCACCGTGAGCTCCAGCGGGTTGGTGAAATCCAGCTCGCAGTAGACATGCGGGAACGCCACCGCGAGGGCGCGGTTCATCCGCCGGGCCCGCCGGACCAGACCGAGAGGGGTCTCACGGTCCCATGCCGCGGCCGACTTGCGGCGGACGGTGCTCACACTCACCCGAATCAGCGTACTGACTTGCGGACATGGTGAGCGAAGGGCCGGGATGTCGGGCGGGAGAGAACGACGGCCGGCACTGCGCCGACCGGTGACAAACCGTGATCCTGTTGAGACCTTCGCCGTGTTTACTCTCCTGTGTGTCGTGGTTGCTGGTCGCCTTCATCCCAGGGTTGCTGATGTTGGCGACCTTCGGGCTCGGGCGCCTGGAAGCCAGCCTGGATACCGACGACCGCGCCACCCTGGACGGAAACGTCGGTACCGATTTGCTGGAGCGCACCCGTCCGGCGGCCCGCGAGCCGCAGGCGTTCACCGGTCTGCCCACCCGGCTGGCGACGCCGAGCGGGGCCAATCCGCAGTTTCCCGCGACTCGCCAGCCCAATCGTGTGTAGCGTTGGCTCGTCGTTGACCGCGCAACCTCTAGACTGATTTCGCTGACAAGCTGGGCGGTCGGCCAACCGTGTGTTTGATTGCGCATGACATATCACCCGAAGAGCTAAGAGGGGCAACGTGGACGAGATCCTGGCCAGGGCCGGAATCTTCCAAGGGGTAGAACCCACTGCGGTCGCTGCACTGACCAAACAGCTGCAGCCTGTCGACTTTCCGCGCGGACACACGGTGTTCGCCGAAGGCGAGCCCGGTGACCGGCTCTACATCATCACGTCCGGCAAGGTGAAGATCGGCCGGCGTTCCCCTGACGGCCGGGAGAACCTGCTCACCATCATGGGCCCGTCGGACATGTTCGGTGAACTCTCGATCTTCGACCCCGGTCCGCGGACCTCCAGCGCCACCACCATCACCGAAGTGCGTGCCGTCTCGATGGACCGCGAGGCGCTGCGCGCGTGGATCGCCGACCGCCCCGAGATCGCCGAGCAGCTGCTACGCGTGCTGGCCCGCCGCCTGCGGCGCACCAACAACAACCTGGCCGACCTCATCTTCACCGATGTGCCCGGCCGCGTCGCCAAGCAGCTGCTGCAGCTGGCCCAGCGTTTCGGCACCCAGGAGGGTGGCGCACTGCGCGTCACCCACGACCTGACCCAGGAAGAGATCGCCCAGCTCGTCGGCGCCTCCCGCGAGACGGTGAACAAGGCGCTCGCCGATTTCGCCCACCGCGGCTGGATCCGGCTGGAGGGCAAGAGCGTGCTGATCAGCGACAGCGAGCGGCTGGCCCGCCGCGCTCGCTAGGGTTCCCGCCGAAATTGCATTCCAGAGGTAAAAGTCAGAGTACGGGCCTTCTGGAATGCTGTTTCGGCCCTCAGCCGCGTAGGTAGTCGAGCTGGGCCTGGGTCGACTTCTCGGCGGCGGGCCACAGCTTCTCGTCGACATCGGTATAGACGTGCGCGACGACCTGCTTTGCGGTGGCGTCCTCGCCGAGCAGCCGCAGGGCTCCGCGGACCTGTTCGAGGCGTTCCTCGCGGTGCGCCAGGTAGCCGGCGGTGATCTGCGCCAGGTCGGCGAGATCGGGCCCATGCCCGGGCAGCACGGTGCGCCGGCCCAGTCCCTGCAGGCGGCGCAGCGATTCCAGGTAGGCCGCCAGGCTGCCGTCCTCGTCGTCGATGACGGTGGTGCCGCGGCCCAGCACGGTATCGGCGGTCAGGACCGCGTCGTCGACCAGGAATGACAACGAGTCCGCGGTGTGTCCCGGGGTGGCCATCACCGTGATGCGCAGGCCGGCGGCGTCGATCACCTCACCGTCGGTCAGCGGACCGCCCATCCCCCGCAGGAAGCCACTGCCGACCGAACGGACCACCGCACCGGTGCGCTCGACCAGCATGTCGATACCGTCGGTGTGGTCACCGTGCTTGTGACTGACCAACACCAGCGCGATCTTCCCCAGCGCCGCAATCCGCTCGATGTGTGCGACGTCGTCGGGCCCGGGATCGACGATCACCATCTCGTCGCTGCGCGGACCGCGCAGCACCCAGGTGTTGGTGCCGTCCAGCGTCATGACGCCCGGGTTGTCGCACAGCAGGACCGAGGCCGATTCAGTCACCGGTCGCAGCACGCCGTACGCGGGGTGGGTCGTCACGCGACCTCCATCTCATGCTCGGCCGCTTACGCGACCTCCATCTCATGCTCGGCCGCTTACGCGACCTCGACGATCACTTCCACTTCCACCGGTGCATTGCGCGGCAGCTCGGACACCCCGACCGCGGATCGCGCGTGCGCTCCCGCGTCACCGAAGATCTCCCCGAGCAGCTCGGAGGCACCGTTGATGACGCCGGGCTGTCCGTCGAAGCCGGGCGCCGAGGCCACGAAGCCGACCACCTTGACCACCTTGACCACCGAATCGATCCCCACCAGCGCGTGCACCGCGGCCAACGCGTTCAACCCGCATTGGCGGGCCAGGTCCCTGGCCTGCTCGGCGGTCACCTCGGCGCCGACCTTGCCGGTGGCCAGCAGTTCACCATCGGCGATCGGCAGCTGCCCGGCGGTGTAGACCAGGTTGCCGGTGCGCACCGCGGGGACGTAGGCCGCCAACGGCGCGACGACGGCGGGCAGTTCGATACCCAGCTCGGCGAGCTTCGACGCGACGGTCACTTCGGCCGCTTCAGATAGGCGACGTGCTGCTCGCCGGTGGGACCGGGCAGCACCGACACCAGTTCCCAGCCGTCGACGCCCCAGGTATCGAGGATCTGCTTGGTCGCATGCGTCAGCAACGGAACTGTGGCGTATTCCCAACGGGTTAACTCGCTCATGTGGGCGAGCTTATCCGGCCACGCGTCACGCATGGATAGCATGCAGGCGTGGAACACGAATCCGACGACCGCAAACCGGTCGGCTGGCCGTCGCGGCTGACCAAGGCGCGGCTGCACTTCGTCACCGGCAAGGGTGGCACCGGCAAGTCGACGATCGCGGCGGCGCTGGCATTGGCACTGGCCGCCGGCGGCCGCAAGGTGCTGCTGGTGGAGGTCGAAGGGCGCCAAGGCATCGCGCAACTGTTCGACGTACCGCCGCTTCCCTACCAGGAAGTGAAGATCGCGACCGCCGACGGCGGCGGGCAGGTCAATGCGCTCGCCATCGACACCGAGGCGGCGTTCCTGGAGTACCTGGACATGTTCTACAACCTGGGTATCGCCGGCCGGGCCATGCGCCGCATCGGCGCCGTCGAGTTCGCCACCACGATCGCACCGGGGCTGCGCGATGTGCTGCTCACCGGCAAGATCAAGGAAATCGTGGTCCGCGCGGACAAATCGGCCAAACCCGGCCAGACCACCTATGACGCCATCGTCGTCGATTCACCCCCGACGGGGCGCATCTCGCGCTTCCTCGATGTCACCAAGGCCGTGTCCGAGTTGGCCAAGGGCGGACCGGTGCACTCGCAGGCCGAGGGCGTGGTCAAGATCCTGCATTCGGACCTGACCGCCATCCACCTGGTGACCCTGCTGGAGGCCCTGCCCGTGCAGGAGACCATCGAGGCGATCAGCGAGCTGCGCGAACTCGACCTGCCGATCGGCAGCGTGATCGTCAACCGCAATATTCCCCGATATCTGTCCGCCGAGGACCTGAGCAAGGCCGCCGAAGGCGACATCGACGCCGACGCCGTGCGCGCCGGGCTGAGTGCTGCGGGTATCACGTTGTCGGACAACGATTTCGCGGGTCTGCTCACCGAGTCCATCCAGCACGCCACCCGGATCGCCGCGCGCACCGAGAGCGCCGAACTGCTCGAAGACCTCGACGTGGCCCGGCTGCAACTGCCCGCCATCGCCGACGGTGTCGACCTGGGAAGTCTGTACGAACTCGCCGAAGCACTTGCCGCCCAAGGAGTGAGGTAACCCGTGAGCACTACTCCGACGACCCTGGACCTGGGCGCCATCCTGGCCGACACCACCAACCGGGTCGTGGTGTGTTGCGGCGCCGGCGGCGTGGGCAAGACCACCACCGCCGCCGCGATGGCGCTGCGGGCCGCCGAACGCGGCCGCACCGTGGTGGTTCTGACCATCGACCCGGCCAAGCGGTTGGCCCAGGCGCTGGGCATCGAAAGTCTGGGCAACACCCCGCAGCGGGTTCCGCTGGCACCCGAGGCCACCGGCGAGCTGCACGCCATGATGCTCGACATGCGCCGCACCTTCGACGAAATGGTGCTGCAGTACTCGTCGGATTCCGAACGCGCAGAAGCGATTCTAGACAACCAGTTCTATCAGACGGTGGCGACCTCGCTGGCCGGCACGCAGGAGTACATGGCCATGGAGAAGCTCGGCCAGCTGCTGGCCGAGGACAAGTGGGACCTGATCGTGGTGGACACCCCACCCTCGCGCAACGCGCTGGATTTCCTCGACGCGCCGAAGCGGCTGGGCAGCTTCATGGACAGTCGGCTGTGGCGACTGCTGCTGGCACCCGGTCGGGGCATCGGCAAGCTGGTGACCGGTGCGGTCGGGTTGGCGATGAAGGCGCTCTCCACGGTGCTCGGATCCCAGATGTTGGCTGACGCAGCAGGTTTCGTACAGGCGCTGGACGCCACCTTCGACGGGTTCCGGCAGAAGGCGGACCGCACCTACGAGTTGCTCAAGCGTCGGGGCACCCAGTTCGTGGTGGTGTCGGCGGCCGAACCGGATGCACTGCGCGAGGCCTCGTTCTTCGTCGACCGGCTCTCGCAGGAGAAGATGCCGCTGGCCGGCCTGATCCTCAACCGCACCCACCCGACGTTGTGCAATCTGCCGGGCGAGCACGCCGCCGAGGCGGCCGATCAGCTCGACGCCACGCAGGGGCCGGGCGGACTGACGGCGGCGGTGCTGCGGGTGCACGCAGCGCGGGCGGCCACCGCCAAGCGGGAGGTTCGACTGCTGTCCCGGTTCACCGGGGCCAATCCGCATGTGGCGATCGTCGGGGTGCCGTCACTTCCATTCGACGTATCTGATCTGGAAGCGCTGCGCGCCATCGGCGATCAGCTCACGGGTGTCTGACTAGACGGCGCTGCGGTGCTTGCGCTGGGCGGCGAAGAAGTCCGCCCAGGACACCACCTCGGGATGCTGCTTGAGCAACGCGCGACGCTGACGTTCGGTCATCCCGCCCCAGACACCGAACTCGACCTTGTTGTCCAGGGCGTCGGCGCCGCATTCGGCGATCACGGGGCAATGCCGGCAGATGACTGCCGCCTTGCGCTGAGCGGCGCCGCGCACGAAGAGCTCATCGGGGTCGGCCTGCCGGCAGCGCGCCTGGGAAACCCACGCGATTCTGGCTTCGGCCTCGGCTCCGGGGGCGGCGGCGTGGAGTTGGGGGTTCACGCCAGTCCTGTGCATGGCGGATGATGTAACTGACACCAGCGTTCCCTTCGTCCGGACCACATAACACGTCGATGTAATCTGCGCCACATTGCGTCCAGAGTGTTACCTGAATCGCATTGTGTGTCCAAGCTAGGTGGTCAGTGGCCTTTTACGCAACAGTCAGATCACGCTTTTTTGGGACGACCGTGCCGTCAGAGCGCCGAAATCGACATTCGCCCGGCTCCCGGGCCCCGATTGGACCCGCTGGCTACTCTGTAACTCATGCCTGAGCAGCCCTCGCCACGTCCCCCGGTGGCGGTGACGGTCATCAAACTGATGTGGTGCTGCCTGCTGGCCGCGGTCATCGCCGCCGGTTTGATGTTCCCGGTCGTCGGCGGCATCGGCCTGATGTCCAACCGGGCCTCCGATGTGGTGGCCAACGGGTCGGCCCAGCTCGTCGAGGGCGACATCCCCGCGGTGTCCACGATGACCGACGCGCGCGGCAACCCGATCGCCTGGCTGTACACCCAGCGGCGCTTCGAGGTGCCGACCGAACAGATCGCCAACACCATGAAGCTGGCGATCGTCTCCATCGAGGACAAGCGGTTCGCCGAGCACAACGGCGTGGACTGGCAGGGCACCCTGACCGGTCTGTCCGGCTACCTGTCCGGGAACCTGGACACCCGCGGCGGTTCCACCATCGAGCAGCAGTACGTGAAGAACTACCAGTTGTTGGTGGTCGCGCAGACCGATGCGGAGAAGCGCGCGGCCATCGAGACCACCCCGGCGCGCAAGCTGCGTGAGATCCGGATGGCGCTGACGCTGGACAAGACATTGACCAAGCCGGAGATCCTGACCCGGTACCTCAACCTGGTCTCGTTCGGCAACGGCGCCTTCGGGGTCCAGGACGCTGCGCAGACCTACTTCGGCATCAACGCCTCCGAGCTGAACTGGCAGCAGGCCGCGCTGCTGGCCGGCATGGTCCAGTCCACCAGCGTGCTGAATCCCTACACCAACCCCGAGGGTGCGCTGGCCCGCCGGAACGTCGTGCTGGACACCATGATCGAGAACGTTCCGCAAGAAGCCGAGGCACTGCGGGCGGCCAAACAGGAACCACTCGGCGTGCTGCCGACCCCGAATGAGTTGCCCCGCGGCTGCATCGCGGCCGGTGATCGCGCGTTCTTCTGCGATTACGCACTGGACTACCTGGCCCGCGCCGGGATCAGCAAGGAACAGATCGCCAAGGGCGGCTATCTGATCAAGACCACGCTGGACCCGGACGTGCAGGCGAACATCAAATCGGCCGTGAACCAGTACGCGCCAGCGGATATCGAGGGTGTGGCCAGCGTGATGAGCGTGGTCCGGCCGGGCAAGGACGCCCACCCGGTGGTGGCGATGGCCAGTAACCGCACCTACGGCCTGAACACCGAGGCCGGCGAGACCATGCAGCCGCAGCCGTTCTCGCTGGCCGGAAACGGTGCGGGTTCGGTCTTCAAGATCTTCACCGTGGCCGCCGCCATGGAGATGGGGATGGGGATCAACACCCAACTTCCGGTGCCGCCCGCGTTCCAGGCCAAGGGACTGGGCAGCAGTAACTCGCCGGGTTGCCCGCCGGCCACCTGGTGTGTGCGCAACGCCGGCAACTACCAGGGCTCGATGAACGTCACCGATGCGCTGGCCACCTCGCCGAACACCGCCTTCGCGAAGCTGATCTCGCAGGTGGGTGTGCAGAAAGCCGTCGACATGTCGGTGCGCCTGGGACTGCGGTCCTACGCGCTGCCCGGCACCGCCCGCGACTACGACCCGGACAGCAACGAGAGTCTGGCCGACTTCGTGAAGCGGCAGAACATCGGCTCGTTCACCCTGGGCCCGATCGAGGTCAACGGCCTCGAGCTGTCCAACGTCGCCGCCACGATCGCCTCGGGCGGCACCTGGTGCCCACCGAACCCGATCTCTCAGGTGTTCGACCGCAACGGCACCGAGGTCGCGGTGACCACTGAGACCTGCGAGCAGGTCGTGCCCGAGGGCCTGGCCAACACCCTGGCCAATGCGCTGAGCAAGGACGACACCGGCGCGGGCACCGCGGCCGGGGCGGCCGGCTCGGTGGGCTGGAGCCTGCCGATGTCCGGTAAGACGGGCACCACCGAGTCGAACCGGTCCTCGGCCTTCCTCGGTTTCACCAGTGAGTTCGCCGCGGCCAACTACATCTATGACGACTCCACCAACCCGAGCGAACTCTGCTCGTTCCCGCTGCGCCAGTGCGGTTCGGGAAACCTGTTCGGCGGTAACGAGCCGGCCAGGACCTGGTTCGCGGCGATGAAACCGATCACCCCGGACACCGTCGTGCTGCCGCCGACCGATCCCCGCTACGTCGAGGGCGGCCCGGGGTCCCGGGTGCCCAGTGTCGCCGGCATGGGCCTCGATCTGGCCCGCCAGCGCCTGCGGGAGGCCGGATTCCAGGTCGCCGACGATCCGCAACCGGTCAACAGCACCTCCCCCGCCGGCTATGTGGTGGGCACCTCGCCGTCCGGGCAGACCATCCCGGGGTCGATCATCACCATCCAGACCAGTAACGGCATCGCGCCGCCCCCGCCGCCACCGCCGGTGGGGATCCCCGGGCTGCCGCCGCCGATCGGCGAGACGGTCATCCAGATTCCGGGTCTGCCGCCGATCACGGTGCCGGTGCTCGGCCCGCCGCCACCGCCGCCACCCCCGCCGGCACCGTGACCACGCAGTAAGCTGCTGACATGTCGCACCTGAAGAACACTGCCGCGATCGCCGCAGGCACGCTCGCCGCAGGGATCGGCTATGCGTCGTTGATCGAGCGCAACGCGTTCGCGCTTCGGGAAGTGACGATGCCGGTGCTGACACCGGGCTCGACCCCGCTGCGGGTGCTGCATCTTTCGGACCTGCACATGCTGCCGCGGCAGCGGCGCAAACAGGCCTGGCTGCGGGAACTGGCGACGTTGGCACCCGATTTCGTGGTCAACACCGGGGACAACCTGTCGCACCAGAAGGCGGTGCCCGCCGTCGTGCAGGCGCTCGGTGACCTGCTGTCGGTGCCCGGGGTGTTCGTGTTCGGCAGTAACGACTATTTCGCGCCGAAGCCGAAGAATCCGACGAACTACCTGTTCAACAAGAAGCGCCGGATCCACGGTGATCCGCTGCCCTGGCAGGACCTGCGGGCCGCGTTCACCGAGCGCGGCTGGCTGGACATGACGCACACCCGCCGCGAATTCGACGTCGCCGGGCTGCGGATCGCCGCCGCCGGGGTCGACGATCCGCACCTGAAGCGGGACCGCTACGAGACCATCGCCGGCGCACCCAGCCCGACCGCGAACCTGTCGCTGGGCGTCACGCACTCGCCCGAACCATGGGTGCTGGACCGCTTCGCCGCGGACGGCTATCAGCTGGTGATGGCCGGGCATACGCACGGCGGCCAGCTGTGCCTGCCGTTCTACGGGGCCGTCGCGACCAACTGCGAACTGGACCGCACGCGCGCCAAGGGCCCGTCGCAGTGGGGCGCGGACATGAAGCTGCACGTGTCGGCGGGTATAGGGACGTCCCCGTACGCCCCGGTGCGGTTCTGCTGCCGGCCGGAAGCGACCCTGCTGACCTTGGTGGCCACCCCCACCAAGGGATCGGTGCTGGGTCGCCGCGCCGGACAGGCCCATCCGACCGTATCGGCACGGTGAGCGCCGGCGGCGATATCGCCTGTGGCGGGCCACGGGACTGGGTGGACAATGCCGTCCGGCTGATCGAGGCCGACGCGCGGCGCAGCGCCGACACCCATCTGTTGCGGTATCCGCTGCCGTCATGGGCCGACGAGTTCGACGTACAGCTCTACCTCAAGGACGAGACGACGCACATCACCGGCAGCCTCAAGCACCGGCTGGCGCGCTCCCTGTTCCTCTATGCACTGTGCAACGGGTGGATCGGCGAAGGCACCACCGTCATCGAGGCGTCGTCGGGTTCCACCGCGGTGTCCGAGGCGTATTTCGCTGCGCTGCTGGGCCTGCCATTCATTGCCGTGATGCCCTCCTCGACCAGCCCGGCCAAGATCGCCCTCATCGAATCACAGGGCGGGCGTTGCCATTTCGTCACAGAGTCGGCACAGGTCTATGCCGAGGCCGAGCGGTTGGCTGAGCAGACCGGTGGGCATTACCTGGATCAGTTCACCCATGCCGAGCGGGCCACCGACTGGCGGGGCAACAACAACATTGCCGAGTCCATCTTCGACCAGATGTACCAGGAGGCGCACCCGGTGCCGGACTGGATCGTGGTCGGCGCCGGCACCGGCGGCACCAGCGCCACCATCGGCCGCTATCTGCGCTACCGCCGACACCGCACCCGGTTGTGCGTGGTGGACCCGGAGAACTCGGCCTTCTTTCCGTCCTACGCGCACCACGACCCGCATGTCCAAACCGGGGCGTCCTCCCGCATCGAGGGGATCGGGCGACCGCGGGTCGAGCCGTCGTTTCTGCCCGGGGTGGTGGACCGGATGATGATCGTCCCCGACTCCGCCTCGGTGGCCGCGGCCCAGCACGTCGGTGCCGTCCTGAACCGCCGTGTCGGTCCGTCCACGGGCACCAACATCTGGGGCGCGTTCAAGCTGTTGGCCGAGATGGTCGCCCAGCGGCGCGGCGGGTCGGTGGTGACCCTGCTGGCCGACAGCGGCGACCGCTACGCCGACACCTACTTCGACAGCGAGTGGCTGGCCAGCCACGGGTTGAACCCGTCCGAGTCGGCCTCGGTGCTGGCCCAATTCGAATCCTCGGGTCGCTGGGTCTGATCCTCGCGCCGGCCGCTGAGGTACAGCCACAGCGCGGCCAGAGCGAAGAATCCGATGTAGATCGCGGCTCCCAACCCGGTCATATCTGCCTCGCTTCATGTCATGGACCGCCCCCGACGGCGTCCTTGCCTCCTACAACACCACGGGGGTCCGACATGCTTCCCGCGAGGCGGTGGCCGTTTGGCTTTCCGATGCCCCGGTGCGATACGCTGTCGTGGCTTCACACGGGGTGTGGCGCAGCTTGGTAGCGTGCTTCGTTCGGGACGAAGAGGTCGTGGGTTCGAATCCCGCCACCCCGACTGGTGTGTTCGCAGGTAGAGGCCCTGACCGGGAATTCTGGTCGGGGCCTTCTTACTTCCCAGTCCGCAGCTGGTCCGCAGTGGATTCCAAAGACCGCATCCGCGCCGCATCTAGTGCAACCGAAACCTGCTCCAGGTCGTCCGGGAACAAGTCTGCATAGGTGTCCAGGGTCAGGACTGCGGACGCGTGCCCGAGCATCGTCTGGACGGCCTTGACGTTGGCCCCCGCGCTGATCGACAGCGACGCCGCCGTGTGGCGAAGGTCGTGCGGTGTCACGGTGGGGTACGCCGGGTCTGCTGCCTGGAGACGTTGGACGGCCACGTTGAAGACCCGCGGCCGCCACGTCGACACTCGCAGCAGTGCTCCTCCTGGCGATGTGAACACCAAGTCCTCACGCCGCTTACCCATCATGAGCACGGCCAGCGGCTCGGCCAGGAACGCCGGGAACGGCACCGAGCGACGTTCGTGGGATTTCGGCGACGACCACACCACACGTCCCTTCACCTCGGCGACCGCCTCACGGATATTCACCCTGCGACGCAGCATGTCGAATGACTCCACCCGCAGCGCTGCCATCTCGCCCCAGCGCAACCCGGTGTAGGCCAGAAATCGAACAACGATGGCGTACTCGCCGACCTCGCGGGCCAGAAGTTCCACCTGCCGGTGCGTCAGGTAGCCCCGTGCTCGGTGCTGTCGTCGCGGCGACTTCACTCCCATACACGGATTGCGGGGGATCCGTCGATCGTCGACGGCCATCTCCAGAATCTGTCTCAGGACGCTAAGCGCATTCTCGATGGTGGCCGGTTTGGCTCCACCCGCCGCCAATTGCTGCACCCACGCCCTGATATCCGACGATTGCACGTCGGCTACTGCGACCGCGGCCCACCGGCCTTCGACGTAGCCCGACCATGCGAACGCGCGTGTCGCAACCGTCGTCTCCTTCAAATGGCCCTGGGTACCAAGCCACTTGGCGTGCAATTCACGGACGGTAATGCGCCCGGCTTTTGGCGCGACATAGGTTCCTATCGTCTGCGCGGCTGTGATCTCGTTGAGAAAGGCCTGAGCGTCCACCTTGCGGTCGAACGAACGGGTGTTCTCACCGCCTTGATCATCGACATACCGGGCCAACCATCGGCGCCCTTTGCCATTGCGCGCGGCAGGGGTCCCGTCCGATCGACGCCACCTGTCCTCGACGCCGGCGCGGCGGTTTCGTCGCTGCATGTGAGCCACCTCCGTTGGGTGCCAGATTCCCACCGACCACCGACAGCCGACGAAATCGTTCGACTGGAGCCAATTTATAGGCGAAGTTGAGGGTACTGGTGGACAAATGCAGGGCGCCACCACCACCGTTGGATTCGTTGACAGAACCCACTATTGAGGAGCAGCTACATGGATCTACTGAGTGCCAAACAGGTTTCAGACATCATCGGCATTCCCGTTGGAACTCTCCGCTACTGGCGCCACTGCGACATCGGACCGGCCAGTTTCACCTTGGGCCGCCGAGTCGTCTACCGGCGCGACGAAGTGCTGCGATGGATCTCGGAGCAAGAAAGCGCAACCCGGCGCGGAGGCGGAGACGCCGCGTGAACCGCACCCACGAAAAAGACCCCGGGGCCTAGCCGAGGTCTTTGTTCGAACCACCTGATCATCCGACACGGAAGTTCCACATGAGAATAGCTCGTCAACGCAGCCTGCATAAGCACCGTATGCAGGAAATCCTATGAGCGACAACACCGAGACGGACAAGAAGTCGGTAGCCGCACGCTTGGTCAGCATGGCACAGGAACGCTACCTGCTCGGGCTCTCAGAAGAGGGCGAGCCGTTCGGCGCTGACCGCGACCGCCCGCACTTGGTGATGCTGCTCCGCGCCGGCAAGGCCGGTCTACGCGCCGACCTCGCCGCACGGTACTTCGCCGAAACCGGCGCGGTCGCCGGCGGCCAGGCGCTGACTGACGCCACCCTGATCCTCGAAGGTTTGGCTGCCACGAAGCCGCCCGAACGCCTCAACCTCCGCGTCGCTGACGATGACGGCACCATTTACATCGACACCGGACGGCCCGATGTCCAGACGATTCGTATCCGACAGGGCCGGTGGACGCTCACCGAACGGGCACCTGTGCGCTTTCTGCGTACCAAGTTGACCGGGGCGATGCCGCTGCCGGCTCAGGGCGGGAATGTCGAGAAGCTCTGGGATTTCGTCAACGTCGACTTTGAAGACCGACCGGTCCTCCTTGCTGCCCTCGTTGCCGCTCTTGTCCAGACGGACGTCCCCCACCCGATCTTGGCGCTGTTCGCCGAGCAGGGCAGCGCCAAGAGCACAACCACGCGCATGCTGGTCGATCTCATCGACCCGTCACCGGTCCCCCTGCGGCAGGCACCGCGTGACGCCGACTCGTGGGTCACTGCAGCCTCCGGTTCGTGGGTCGTTGCCTTGGACAACCTGTCGACTATCTCGCCGTGGTTGTCGGATTCTCTGTGCCGCGCCGCCACCGGCGACGGCAACGTCAAACGGGCGTTGTACACAGACTCCGATCTCGCAGTCATCAAATTTCGGCGGTGCGTCATCATCAACGGCATCGACGTCGGAGCAGTGCGGCCCGACCTCGCGGAGCGACTGGCGACTGTCGACCTGCGACGCATTGATCGCCACATGCGACAACCGGAAGCCACGATGCGACAACAGTGGCGCACGGCTCTACCAGGGATTTTGGGCGGGCTTCTCGATCTGGCCGCCGTCGTCCATCAACGGCTGGAAACCATTTCGGTCGACGTGTCGCCACGGATGGCGGACTTCAGTCGCACGCTGGCGGCCGTTGACGAGATTCTGTCGACCCATGGCTTCCGGCGTTACCTGTCACGCGCCAATCAACTCTCCGAAGACAGCCTGTCCGCCGACCCGTTCATCGAACAGCTACGGCTGCACATCCGGGAACCGCTCGTCGCAAAGTCCGGAGGCGACCTGCTGGCGACAGTCACGCCAACCGGCGACACCTGGCGCAGGCCGAAGGAGTGGCCCCGGAACGGGCGGGATGTCACGGCCGTCCTACGACGGCACGCACCCGCGCTACGGAGTCTGGGTTGGGCGATCGAAGACGATGGCGCTCGAAATCATCGGAATGTCCTGTTGTGGACCGTCTACCCGCCCTACAAAGATGTGTCGGCCAAACAACACTCGCAATCCTCGCGTCCCTCGCGCATTTCGGCTCCGCGGGAGCAGTCGTCCTCTGTTCAAGAGCTGCCCGCGCACCGCCAGACTGTCCCGAAGGGTCATTCAGCCGACGATCTAGACGTCGAGGCGTCGTGACCGCGCTTGTCGGGCTAGCGGCGTCGGCACCATCGGGCAGAATCTGGACCAGGTCCCTCAACGGGAGGAGTGGTCTTCGTGAGCACGCAATTCGACGCGATCGTCCAGGCGGTCATCCACGACTGGCCTGACTACGGGTGGTCAGGCCAGTTGGAGGCGGCCATCAAGCAGCTGTATCTGTCAGATCTTTCTTATCCAGCAACATGGTCCAGCGAACGCCGCGAGGAGTTCGCAGAGCGCCACGCCGGCGACGATGCGCTTCTTCTCACCACCTCGTTGGACGATCTCATCGATACCGTCACAGATCGCTATGCGCGCGATCACGGAGTTCTCCCCCATCGTGACGATGCGACCCTGCTTCTCGAAGCGGCGCGACGAGACGCAATCGACGAACTGGAGCTCCGCTTCGTGGCTGACCTACCTGCCGAGATCGCCGCGTTGACAGCCCACGGTGTTGGAAGGGCAAATGGCTCTCTGACGGCGTGCGGGCCGGCCCAACGGCGGCAGAGCAGCACACTGCGCCTAAGCCGTCCTTAGGTAGGTTCCGTTTTGCGGCGGCACCATCCGCTTCGAAATGGCCTTTCGCACTCCCGTGTCGACAGACGAGATGCGATCGAGCGGCGCATAGATCCCTTGAAGCCGCGTTCGCTATTTCCGGACCGGGGGCCGCTGCCTCTCCTGCTCCTCATCTCTGACGATAGCGCCTACACTTGTCGGTAGGTGCATCTAAGGTGCATCTCTATGGACAGGACAGTATGACCATCGATCCACACACACTTCGCCCAGCTGAGGACGTTCCATTGGGGGGGCTGCCCTCGGCCGATCCGACCCTGCTCGGAAACGCTCCCCTCGAAGTCGCAGTGATCGAGATCCGGTATACCGCCCGTACCGACGAGATCACACCGGAGGTCGCCGCTGCTTTCCGGGACGACCTTGTGGAGAACACGGGGGTGGACTTCCCGAGCATTCAACCCACCGTCCAACAGCAGATGAGGATCGACTTCGGGGCCAACGGCGTTTCCCAGGTGGCAGCGGAGTCCAGTGGGTGGCAAATTGCTTCCGCGGACGGAGCACACGTCACGCTCATGCCCGACATCCTGATCATGCAGGTCAACCGCTACGAGCGGTGGCGTACCAGCATGAAGGCTCCGCTAACCGTTCTGGTCGAATCTCTCGGACGGTTAGTCAAGCCATCGTTGGTGCACCGCATCGGTCTGCGGTACGTCGACCGCTTCCATGACAGTGGGTTCAACTCTGCAGAGGCTTGGCGTGGCCGGATCGACGACACCCTTCTGGGCCCTGTGCTTAACCCAGTGTTCGGCGGCAGTGTTCGAGGTGCTCAACAGCAGGTGGAGATCCGGCTTGATGATCATCACGGCGCGTTGCTGCGGCATGGACCAGTTCGCGATGATTCGGGCAAGTGCGTGCAGTATCTACTCGATACGGACGTGTTCCGCCACTCCTCATTCACGTTCGACGTGCGAGAGGTCGTCATCTCAGCGGAGCGGCTGAACCGCACTTCGTTGTCACTTTTTCAGGCGTCGGTTACCGATACCTACCTGAAAGAGCTTCGAGAAGGGAGCGCGAAATGACGATCATGGAGCAGCAGCCGACCGGCTCCCGCGTGCTCCGGTCACCTTCCTGGGCCCGAGCACAAAAGGGCCTGTACCCGGCCCCTTGCGAGGACGGACTCTGGTCCAGCACGTTCGTGGAGATGAGTTCATCGCCGGGGTTGCGGGATGTCGTCGCGCATTTCTCTGGAGCCCTCGACCCGTGCGGATGGGATCAGGTTCGCGTCGAAGTTTTCAAGAGTCTCGACGGGCAGATGAACCTTCCGGGCTCGGCGCTGTGGTTGACGATGCCGTATACATTCATCGATACGGTGCTGTCCGACGAGCAACAGGTCGACGAGACGGTCGATGTTCTTGATGCCTTCGAACGAATCCGAGCCGAACTGGGCCTAACGCAGAAGGAGATGTTCAAGGCCACCGGCATCAACAAGCGCACGTTCCACTCGTGGGCGGCAAAGCCCCCCGCCAGCCGGCCCCGTGTAGCCAGCTTGGGTGGACTGTGGGAGTTGGCGGACGCCGTCGACGACCTCCGCAGCACACTGGACCAGCCGATGAACAGGTGGCTGCGTGCCGACAAGAAGCGAGCCTCCGCACTACTCGACGGCCGGTTCGACGACCTCGTTGACCTGGCTGTGGATCGGACGCCGTTCCCTCGGCGAGAGATCGGCACTTCGGTATACGAGGGGATCGCCGAACACGTCGAGACACCGATCATTCGAACCGGTGGTCCGGTGGTGACCGAGAACGTCGAGGACGGATTCGCCCGGTGACTATTGATCGACTCCTGCCGGAGCGATGGCCCCCGCACACGCTTCTCGCTCTGGAGCGGTGGCGGCAAGGGCATCTTCTCCCGATGGATCGCGGCGCATGGATCGTCCCAGCGTGGGTAGACGACCCTGTAACCGGAGAACCCGCTGCCGATGGAGCGTTGGGTGAGGTGCGTGCTCGGTCAGCACCATTGAGTGACAGCGGGTATGCCGCGGTGGTGTCACAGACCTGCGACATTGCGGGCGGTCCCGGGATGCGGCATCCGCTGGTGCAGGCATGCCCGGTACGCGACATCTCAGTCTTTTCGACGGAGAAGGTCCAGCAGATCAAAGACCATCAGCTCTCCGACTACGTCTGGCTAAGTGAGCCTCCGGTTCCTGGAGCGGTTTGGGCCGTGGACCTGCGCGCGATCGTTCCGGTCAGCAAGGGTTTGCTCGCTGCGCAGGAACCGGTCGTGGGGTTCGCCTCGATTGAGGACGAGCTCATTCTCGGACAGCGCCTTGCCAGCAAACTTGGCCGGCCTGCTGTGCACGATGCGCTTGCCGGTCCGGTATTCGAAGCTCTGCGCAAACTCATTTCGAAGGCGAAGAAGTCGCAGGACTGGTGCGATGACGTCGAACAGCTTCGTTTGGAGATCGTCGAGGGGACCACACTGTATCCGAAGCGTGTGCGACTACTCGTGCTGACAGACGTCCGCTTCGGACCGTCGGAGAAGAAACCGCTTCGCGACGAATGGAAGTCCCATCGGAAGTCATTGAACGCCGCCGGGATTACTTGGGAACCAATCCATTTCCTCACGGTCGACAAATGCCCCGTGCGACTCTATCGCGCGTCGGTACCCATCGAAGCGCCGACTCTCGAGCGCGGACGGTTTGCATAGACCCACTCGGGGTGTCCGCCTCACCAATCGCACAGCTGATTTCGGAGGGTGGCCCCACGTACCTATCGAAGCACGCCGCGGTCCGCTCCCGGCCGGATCGCGGAGTCAGAAGGCAGGTTACGAGCGACTGCGCTCACTGGCGACGGATCCGCCCTAGGGCGCTCGGCAACGCCGATGCCGATGTTGCGCAGGACGCACATCGATTGCCTGGCGGGTTATCTGCCACGTGACCCAGGTTACGCAGCGCGCATCACGCGGGCACAACGGGCGTTGACGACCAGATGATCGATACGGTTGCTGAGCCGTTCAGGCGCGATACGGATAAACAGCTTTGGCGAGATCACGCGCCGCCGTCAGAGTCGCTCGGTCGAGGTCCTTGTGCCGTGCCCGTTCCGTGAGCCTCGCTAGCAGCGTGCACAGCGCCCGCTCGTCCCGGGAGGCAATGTCTGCGGCGTCGAGCGCGCTGACAGGGACAGGAGCCGGTGAATCTTCAGGCGTCAGGGCGAGGTCGGTCGCGGAACCGGCCCTCGGCACCTCGACGACGCGGATCGGCGTTCCGTGGCGCTCGGCAGCCATGCGTGCAGCAGATGAGTCGCGCCGACACGTGTCCGAGCAGTAGAGCCGGCAGCGTCCGCGACGTGGCCTGTCTTCAGGATCCATCATCAACACATCGCATCGCACGCACCGCGGCCACTCCGTGTCCACACGAGCGTCGCGCCATGCATCAGCGCGCGCAGCCGGTTGCTTCTTAACGGCTTTCGCCGCCTTGCTGCGCAGCAGCGCGCGTATCTCTCTGACATCAACACCGACCAGCTCGGCGATAGCCGCCAACGTCGCGCCACGTTCCCGCATGTCCTTGATCGATGCACAGGCTTCCGCGTAATAGCGGCTGCGCCTGCGCTGCGCCTCCGCCTCCGCTTGCTGGCGAGACTGCGCGACGCGACGGGCCTGCCATTCGTCCACATCCTGCAGGCGTCCGATCAACGCCCGAACGGCGGTCGCGTCATCGGCGTTGGCACGGTCCTGCTGCGCTCGCACTTCGTTCGCTCGGCGTTGCGCCTCGACGGCGCGACGACGCGCCTCCAGTTTCGACACAGCAGTCATGTCGACAACCTACGAAGCAACACGAGGTTTCGTCCACGACCGCAGCCACATTCGTCTCAGTTCCGCGCGTCGCTCAGCGTCACTTCCGATGGCGCGCCCCGGCCGCTGTCGTCACTGCCGAGTAACCCGCCCCGCTTGCCACCAAGCCATCCCTGCCAGCCAGTTCCTCCAATTCCGACACACCTCTTGCACTCTGGGGCCAGCACGATCACTTTTCGTCGGACGATAAACACGCATCGATCCGCAATGCCATTGACGAAAGTGCTACGGGGTCTCAACGCGAGCAACCGCACTGCGAACGCTGAGGCGGTTCACGTCGCCTGGCCCGACATAGTCGTCGTGGGCATGCCTGCGATCTGCGTGCACGGCCCCTAGCGAGTGACGGCGAACATTTCGCCGGTGCCATCGCCGACGTGACTGGAGTGCAGAGGAAAGTTCGAAGACCAGCCAGACTGGGCGCAGTGAAACTCGTTGCCGCTAGAGGGCTATGCGAGCGGTCGCCCTGCATGCAGACTGGCGGCCTTCACGCGCTTGGTCTCGCCATCGTCGCTCTTGCAGTGGGCGGCGAGAAAGCCATCGACGAGGTTCTCGCAGTCGTCGTGAGTGATGCCGCGAATCCCGGTCATCCGGGCAAACGCCAGTGGGCCGACCAGTTGGCACAGCGCCAGTTCTCGGTCGAAGTTCTCCAACTCGGCTTGCGCCGTCGGGCTAGAGAGTATGGCGTCGAACGGTTGCCGGTACTGGTCGACGACTCGGGCCCGCAACGCGCCGGATGTGTGTCGATCATCGGCTTCGTTCGTCGGGCCGGTGGGACCAAGGGACAGCCATGCCAGCGTCGTGACATGCAGTGGCGCGTCGTTGAAAAGAGCGGCTTGGCGGCTTAGCAATTCGATCAACTGGTCACGCAGAGGGCCGCTGGTCGGTACCGGAGTCGCCACCTGGGGAAGCAAGCGTTCGAACGTGGCTGCGAGCAGGTGCGACGAACTTTGGAAATGGCGGTAAAGCGTGGTTCTGGCCACTTTGGACGCTTTGGTGACGGCATCGATCGTGACGGCTTCCACGCCGCCAGTGCTCAGAAGGGTCGCGGCTGCATCCAGCAGTCGATTTCGAGACCGGATTCGCCGCGGGTCCACGTCATCGTCAGGGACCGGCGCTGGCTGACTGTCGCTCACTCATTCACCTCGGCGGTCGATTTCACGCGATGCTGTCCTGGCAGTCTAGCAGTGTGGTACTAACGGTATCGAAGCGAAACCGATAGTATTGGAGCGTGATTGTGCCGGAAAGCGCGTCGCTGCCGAAGCGGTTACCTTCGCACACGACAACGTGCATGGGTTGCGGCCCCGACAATCCCCACGGACTGCAGTTGGTGGTGCACCGCCGCGGCGACGCGGTGTACTCCGACGTGATTTTCGACGAGCGCCACATCGGGGCTCCTGGGCTGGCCCATGGCGGAGCAGTTGCGGCGGCGTGCGATGACGTCTTGGGATTCACATTGTGGATCGCCGGCACACCAGCGGTGACTCGCAGCCTGACAGTGGAGTATCTGCGGCCGGTACCTCTGCATCAACCCCACAGGATCACCGCCCACATCCGGTGCCGCGAAGGACGGGCTCTGCACGTCATGGCGACGGGCACTGATTCCGATGGGGCCAACCGCTTCACCGCCACTGCGGTATTTGTCGCGGTCAGCCAGGATCACTTCGCTGCGCACGGCGACGTCAGTGCTTTTGGCGGCCTTCTCGAACAGTTCTCACGTCACGGCGGCCTCGACGACGGGCGACCATGACGCTCCCCCTTTCTCGCAGCCATGGCAAAACCCGACCGCTGGAGGCAAAATCAGCCGGCGGCCGGACGCGGACCGCTGTAGCGCCCGCCTCGCATTCATCCACCCAGCGCCGGGAAGCGATTCTGGACGCGGCCCTGCTCGTGGCCACGTCAGGTGGCTATGAGGCGGTTCAGATGCGGTCGGTCGCCGAGCGGGCCGGTATCGCCGTCGGCACGCTCTACCGCCACTTCCCGGCGAAGACCAACTTGTTGGTGGCGGCGCTATCGCGCGAGTTTCGCCGACTCGACTCGGCTGACGACTGGGCTAGCGGTGACGGCACGCCATTGGAACGGCTCGAACGTCTCACCACACACCTACATGACCGCTGGCAGCGCGATCCCTGGCTGACATCAGCCATGACACGAGCGTTCGCCGTTGCAGACACCCGGGCAGCCGCAGAACTAGACTGCGCCGCCGCCGAAATTCAGACCCTGCTGGCCCGCACGCTCAGGGGCGGCGAACCGACTCCAGCCGATTTACACATCGCCGCGATCATCTCCGACGTGTGGCTGGCCAACCTCGTGGCCTTTTGTGGCCACCGAGCGTCGGCCGCCGATACTCGCGAACGCATCGACCTGGCCACTCGGCGCGTGGTGACCAGCCGCGCACGACCCGCGGAAACCGCATAACGATACTAGTAGTATCGCAGCGCTACCTGAAGTACCCTTAGGGCGAGGCTCGATGACGCGGCGAAGGAGAGTGCCATGTATACCCAATGGATCGAAAATTGTGTCGTGCAACGCGTCTCCGTGCGCGACGGCCTGGTCCTGGACCTGGACGACTACAACGAGATTGTCATCTCGTGCCCCTTGCTGCTGACACTGCCTGCGGTCGACCCGTATCCCGCAGAAGCGGTACGCATCGATCCACTCAAGATCGCGACTGACGAACGCCCGTTGTTGAACCTCGCCGGCGCGGTGTGCACTCAGGCCTGGTCCGGCGACGATGGAGGGCTACACCTGAGGTTCTCGCGTGGACACAGCATCGACGTCGACCCCGATTCCGAGGAAACGGCATGGGAGTTGTACGGCAAGCGCCACGGCTACATGGCATGCCTACCCCGGGGGCGGGTACGCGTGGTCCGCCACGACCTCCCCGACAGCGACGACGCCAACATCCTCAACAACGCCGCACAACCGTCGGCGGGGTCGGCGCGACAGACGCACTAAATGCGACCGCGGACGGGGACGGGTCAACTTCGGCGGCAATGCGTGGATCAGATTGAACGTGGACCGGACTGCCCTGGCGACATCGAGGCGGGCGAGCATTCCCGAATGATGCTGTCGAGGTTTTGCTGCACGCGCTCGGGAGCGATGCCAACCGATGGTGAATACAGCATGATGTGGTCGAGGACGCCGTCGTAGCGTCTCAGCTGTTCACGGACCTCGTGTGCCGTCCCCGCGACGCCCATGGTGTCGATCATCTCCTCGGACACCGCGGCGAACATCGCCGGGAAATCGCGCTGGGCGAATGCTTCCCGGATGGTTCGGCCTTCGCTGGCGAAGCCGTTCACATCAAGTACCGTCTCGTAGGATTTGACCGAGGAGTAGAACGCAATCTGCTGCGCCAGTTCGCGCCTGGCGACCTCGGCGTCGTCGTGGATGGCGCACATCACCATGGAAATGATTTCCACGTCATTGGGGTCGCGGCCGGTTTGCGCGGCACCCCTGGCGATAGCGGGCCGGACGATCTCCTCGACGTAGGTGGTGGTGAACAGGGGATGTCCGGCCAGCCCGTCGGCCACCCGCCCGGCCGCCTCGCACATCCGAGGCCGGACACCGGCGGTGACGATCGGGATCGGCCGGCTGGAGGGTCCCACGTCGCCGGTCGGCGTGAGATTCATTCTGTAAAAACGACCCTCGTGATGGATCGGGCCTTCATGCAGGTTCCATATCCGGCGCAGCAGCATCACGAGTTCTTCCATCCGCAGCGCGGGCGCGGAGGTGTCGGGCACGCCGTGCCAGTCGCTCATCATCCGCTTGGTGCCGTTGCCGATGCCCAGCACCAGCCGTCCGTTGGAGAGTTCGTCGAGATCACGCGCCTCGGTGGCCAGCACCAGGGGGCTTCGGCCGACGCCGTAGAGAATGGAGGAACCGATCCGGCAGTTCTGTGTGCAGTTGGCCATCGCGGCCATGGAGATCGAACCCGACCGGGAGTAGAACTCCGAGGCCCATACGGCGTCGAACCCGGCCGCATCGGCGGCGTGTGCGGTCTGGGCCAGTGACTTCAAATCCGCGCCGAGAACCGACAGGCCGTAGGTGCTCATGACCGGTCTCCTGTGCGCGGGCGCGGGCCGTCGAATACGACGGCGCTGACCCGTGGCCGCCGTCTGGTGGAGGTGATCCTCGGCGACCAGGTACATGAGTGCGTTGATGATGTTTGCGTCGAGCGGGGTAAGAGACGTGGAACGCGCGCGGCCAGCCGTGCGCCACCTCCAAGGCTGGTGCTCAGCATCTTCCCTCCCTGGGTGACCGCACAATGCAGGGTGTCGAAGTCGCCTTCTGTATGGAACTAGTGAAGTGCGCCATCGTGACGACGACGAATAACCCTGAGGCGGACGCGACTAGCTGACCGGTAGTCTCCTCGCGCAATTCTGTCCGGACTTCGAGTTTCCGGCCGGTCTTGGACACCAGCTCCGCGCTGACCTCGTAGGGGACCCCCAGCAACACCGGCGCGTAGAACTCGGTATCGAACCTGCGGGTGACGGCCATCTCACCGACGACGTACAGCAACATGCCCACCATGTCGTCGAGTACGGTCATGACTGCGCCGCCATGTGCGATACCGGGTGCGCCGCGATGTCTGCCGTCGAAGATATGCCTGGCACCCACCCCGTCGCCATGCCGACGCGCTCGCAGGCGATGACCGTGCGGATTGTCTGTGCCGCAACCAAGGCACCACGGGTGGTGCGCATCAAGGTAGTCGCCGTCGGCGGCGACAGCACGATCCTGAAAGCTATGCCACCATGCGATGGCCGAATCTTCTTCCGCTTGCTCTTCGATGACGAAACCCTCCTAAATAGACCCTCGTAGCGCGTGGTTCACCACACGACTGAAGAATTGCGCCGGCGTCGACTGGGCTGATCGCCGGTAGATATGTATGTAGGACTCGTTAGCCCGCCGAGATCATCGCTGCGACACACCTTCCGATTAGGACACTGTCGGCTATCTGGTCCTGCCCGTAATCCCTTGGACTGCAGTGTATTCATAGCCGGCCAGATCGCGTCACAATGAACTGGCACACAGTCCGCAGCGCCTCACAACTCCTGGGAGAAGGCGTCACGCTGGGCTCCAGCGCCAGCCATGAGCGGGCCGTACCGGTGATGCAACTCTGTAACGATGTCGGTGAAGGGGAGATCGTGGTACCAACCGCGGTCGTTGAGGTACTCCATGTGTTGGCTTCCCCCACCGTCGTAGGCATGGAGGAGCGCATCGGTGTGGCCGTCGAAGTCGATCGGAGGTACACCGAATCGCGCGCAGAGCTCGGCATTGAACGCCGGAGTGGCCTTCACCCAGCGGTTGTTGAGTTGTAATTCGCTATATCCGTGGTAGACGAACACGTCGGTACCTCCCATCCGGGCACGCAATGTGGTGGTCTGCAGATGGTTGCGCACGTCCGCGAATCCGAGCCGGGCCGGAATGCCCGCCGCACGAGCTGCCGCGGTCAGCAGCACCGCCTTCGGTATGCAATACGCCCTCGACGCTGTCGCTACATAGCTCGCCCGATAATGCTCGGGATCGTCGTCGGTGCTATAGGGATCGTACCAAATCCTGTCCCGCACAGCGGTGAAGATCAACCTCGCCTTCTGCACAGGGTCACGAACGTCACCGACCGCGTCCTCGGTGAAGCGCTGTACATCGTCGTGCTGCCAATCGAGGAACCCAGTTGTCTCCAGGAAACTCGATTCGTTTGAAGTGTCGCTCACAGATAGCCTTTCAGATAAGCCTCGAGGCCGGTATCGACAGTGCCAACGGATCGACTGGCCGTTTCGAGGGCTTCGACGAGGCGTGTTTCGGAGTCCGGGATCGTCGCGGCGATTTTGGCCGCAGCGAGACTACGACTCCGTAGCGATGTGCCGGCATCGGTGGCTGCGGCCGCAAGCTCAGACCACGCTTGGGAAGCGTGTCGGGCCGCGGCCGCCGCTTCGGCTGCGGCGGCGTCCCCGAGGAGATCGGCGATATTCTGGCAACCTTGTGCTTGCAGCATACGAAAGAGCCCGCCACCGGTTCCGGCTTTCTCGATGAACGCCCCGAGCCCGAACAATGCCGCGGTCAGGGCGTCGTCATCAAACACCGTTGGCCAATGCCGTACGTCATCGGCGAACTCCTGCACACCCTTCAAACCGGAGGCCTCGACTTCAGCTGCCTCGATGCGCAGTAGCGGCGCACCTACGGCACCGCCGCGCATGAAAGCTGCGCTCGCGGCTAATGCAGTGGCGGCAATCGGCCCAAGGTCGGGCACTCGCTCCGGCCAGTCGACGTGATATGTGGTGTGCCGGGTCGGTGTAGGGAACCCTACCGAGGACCGCGCCCGGCGCAGGTCGTCATAAGCCACCGTTTGGGTGGTCTCGCGGTCATTATCGACCACATAGGCAACCCCTTGTTCGTCATCATATCCGGTGATGACGATGTCGTGACGGCTCATGTGCAATCGGACGCGCAGGTAAGGAAGTTCGCCGATGTCAGCCCAGACCATGACGGGTCGGCCCTTGTCGACTTCGTCGGTAACAAATGACCATCCCACGTCTGCGTCATCGGTCGATCGCACTACGCAGTTTGCACCAACTCGGGAGAGGTAGTCTTTTTCCAGGTCGCTTCCTCGTCCTACCAGGTAGATCTGGGGAAACAATTGCGTAGAGCGGACGTACGAGAAGTCCAAGGCTCCGCCGAGGGTGAAGACCAATCCTTCACTGAGTGTTTCTGTCCCCCATCCTAGTTGTGCCCATTCAGTAAGGTCACGCAGCGCACCGGAACCACAGTGCCCTCCTCTCCTGTGGGGATAGGGAATTTCAATCCTCGCCATCGCCGCTTCCTCTCTTGTCCAATAGCACTGTTAAGACTCATCGAAAGCTACGTTCCATCAAGGCGTCGCGGCTGGCGGTAGGTGCCAGAACTGGTCGACCGCAGCCAATCTCACCCGCGCAGCTCGACCGCCTATGACTATGGGAAACATTGCTTTCGATCGCTATCCGCATCAAAGCGTCAACGGTGAGAGCCCCTGACCCGCAGCATCGCCATCGTTGTACTGAGCTCGCTTGGTGCCGTTTTGCGCTTCCCTGCTTTCGGTGCTCTGTCAGAATCGGATGAGTCCTCGGATGTTGCGGCCTGACCGCATGTCGTCGTAGCCCTCATTGATCTCATCGAGGGTGTACTCACGGGTGATCAGCTCGTCGAGTTTGAGTTGTCCGGAGTTGTAGAGTTCGACGAGCCGCGGGATGTCGTGGGCGGCGTTGGACGAGCCGTAGAGGGCACCGCGGATCTGCTTTTCATACAGCGTTAATTCCAGCAGCGAGCCCGACATCGACGTGTCTTCGGGGTGTCCGATCGCGGTAATGACCACACGGCCGCGTTTACCGACCAGTGATAGCGCCTCAGCGGTGTAGGCCCCTTCGGCGACGTCGGTGGTCAAGACGCAGACGTCGGCGAGTTTGCCACGGGTGATGTCGCTGATCAGTGACCAGGCCTCATCGATGGTGGCAACGGCATGCGTCGCGCCGAAACCGCCAGCTTGTTCGCGCTTGAACTCCACTGGGTCGACAGCCACGATGGTCAACGCGCCAGCGATGCGGGCGCCTTGGATCGCATTCATGCCGATGCCGCCGGCGCCGATCACGACCACGGTATCCCCGGCGCGCACGTCACCGGTGCGTACCGCCGAGCCGTAACCGGTCGTGACACCGCAACCGATCAAGGCCGCCTTGTCCAACGGTGTCCCGTGGTCAACCTTGACCAAGGAGGCCTTCGGCACCACGGTGTATTCCGAGAACGTGCCCAGCAAGCACATCTGGCCGACATCCTCGCCGCGGGCATGGAAGCGGTAGGTGCCGTCGATCTGGGGTCCCATCATGATCGCCGCACCCATGTCGCACAGGTTTCCCATCCCGCGCGCGCAGTAAGAGCAGTGCCCGCAAGACGGCAGGAACGTCAGGATGACCGAATCGCCCTCGGCCAGGTCCTCGACACCTGCACCCACCTCGACCACGGTGCCGGCGCCTTCATGACCACCGACGACGGGCAGCGGAAACGGCAGATCACCGGTCACCAGGTGTTCGTCTGAATGGCACAACCCGCTGGCGGTCAACCGGACCAGCACTTCATCCGCACCGGGCGGATCCAGCTCGATCTCATCAACCTCCCACTTCTCTCCCAAGCCCCAGAGCACGGCAGCGCGTGTTTTCATGTGTGTCCTCTCCTCAACGTCGGTGCTTCCGTAGCAGTGGATGGTTCACGCCAGCGTCTCGACGGCGAGCTCACCGTCGGCATGCTGGCGGCGCAGCTTCTTCTTGTCGAACTTGCCAGTAGACGTCAACGGAACGTCGGCGACGAACGCCCACCGTTCCGGTAGCCACCACTTGGCCACCCGTGCACGCAGGAACTCAGTCAACTCCGCAGCGGTGGCGGTGCAGTCAGCGGCCAGGACCACCACTGCCAGCGGCCGTTCCTGCCACTTGTCGTCGGGCACTCCAATCACCGTGGCGGTGCGTACTGCAGGGTGAGCGGCCAACTCGTTCTCCAATTCCACCGAGGAGATCCACTCCCCTCCAGACTTGATCACGTCTTTGGCGCGGTCGGTGAGAGTGATGAACGCATCGGCGCTGATGGTCCCGACATCCCCGGTGCATAACCAACCGTCCGGCGACACCGCCGGACTGTCATGCTCGTAATAGGACTGAGTGATCCACGGGCCGCGGATCTGAATCTCCCCCACCGACAGTCCGTCCCAAGGTTGTTCTGCACCGCTGTCATCAACGATGCGCGCCTGCACACCGGCCACTACCCTGCCTTGGGTTCCCCGCAGGTAAAGGGACCTCTCCGGGGTGTCGGTGTTCCGCGGCAGAGCGACCGCAGCCAGCGGGGAGGTCTCAGTCATCCCCCAGGCCTGCACGATTCGGATGCCCAGTTCGTCATAGGCAGTCATCAACGACCTCGGAACCGCCGAACCACCGCACGCCACCATCTCCAGCGAACTCACGTCGTGGCCGGGATTGTCGCGCAGGTAGTGCAAGACATCGGTCCAGATCGTCGGCACAGCGCCCGCCATCGTGGGCCGGGCCGCCTCGATCATCTCCACCAATGGCCCCGCCTGCAGGAAACGGTCAGGCAGCAGAAGCTGCGCCCCCGCCATCATCGCCGCATACGGCAACCCCCAGGCATTAGCGTGGAACATCGGAACGATCGCCAACACCGTGTCGTCATGACCGATGCCCAAGGCGTTCGAGGTGCACGCCGATTGAGAGTGCAACCACGTCGAACGGTGGCTGTAGACAACGCCTTTCGGGTGCCCGGTAGTACCGCTCGTGTAGCACATCGCTGCGGCCGACTGCTCGTCGACGTCGGGCCAGTCGAACGTGCTCGGCTGGGCTGCCACCACATCGTCGTAGCGAAGGACGTCCTTTCCGCAGCCCTGCACTGCGGTAAGATCACCCGTGCCGGTCACCAGCACCGTGCGCACCGAGGTCATCGACGGCAACGCCGCCGCCAACAGGTTCAGCACCGTACCGTCGACGATGATCACCTGATCTTCGGCATGATTGGCGATCCACGTCAGCTGTTCAGGTGGCAGCCGCAGATTCAACGTATGTAGCACCGCACCCATCGACGGCACCGCCGCGTAACAGTCCAGGTGCTCCTGGTTGCTCCACTGCAGCGTCGCGACACGCTCGTCTCCACAAATGCCTATCTCGCGCAACGCATTCGCCAACCGCGCCGCACGCTGCCCCAACTCATGATACGACACCCCAGAGATCTGTTGGGGTCCGCGTGCGGTCAACACCTCGCGATCGCCATGGACTGCCGCAGCATGGGCCACGATCGCGGGCACCGTCAACGCAACGTCCTGCATCGTGCTCCTCATCGAGAGCCCGCCCGACAACCCTTGATGAGGCGACGGTCACGCATCGATGAGGTCCTGCCGATCCTGACTCTGCAGCATCAACCGGTACTCGGGGAACAGATTCTTGGCCTGCGGAATCAACTTGATCAACTTCGGCACCGGGCCCTTTGCGCGCACCGTCCCCTTGGCCATCGCCATCGTCAGGTTCACCTTGCCCAGCCAGAACTTGTTTCCAGTGTCCGCCGACATGAACAACTCCACGTTGGGCACCGCGGTACTGGCCGCTCCGGTCTCCACCACCTTCTTCGGCATGTCCACCGTTACCACCGCGTCCGGATCGGTGTAGTGCACCCGTAACACCACACCCGAATTTGCGAGCTTGTCCGCCAGTCCCTCCTTCTCCAAGCCCCGTTGAAAGATCCCACCCAAGAAGGCATAGACCTCGTCCTCGTCCTTGAATACCGCCACCGTCAATCTCCACCAATCTCGTTGTCAGAACAGAACAGTCGCGAGCATCGACTCAAGACGATGCTCCCCCCGCAAAAATCGTCACGCCTGTTGGCGACCTCCACTAGCTTCTGATGCGCTGCGGTAACACCGCCGAGGTGCCCGGCGGCATCCGCTAGCCAGTCCCCGCGGCCAGCGGAGTTGGATGGCGGTTCTCGCTGACGTTCGTCTCCGACACACGCGTCGCAATCGCAGTCGCCGTCCCATCGCCCATGCAGCCATGACCTCAGACCGAGCCGGCGAGCATGAGTTCGGCCCGTTCGACGGGGACCTGCTGCGTAATGACCCGCTTGCTGAACATGAAGTCGCGGGGGCGATTGATGCAGTCGGCGGCGATGAGCTCGCCGGCACGCAGGTAGAAGCAGGTGAAGTCGCGGTCGCGGGTCGGGTCGCCGCTGAGGACCACCTCGTCGTACCCGGTGTTGAGACCCGCGATCTGGAGCTTGAGGTCGTATTGATCTGACCAAAACCAAGGCAGCGCTGATATCTTCTTGGACTTCCCGCACAAAGTCGCCGCCGCGACTTTGGCCTGCTCGGCCGCACTGGGCACGGACTCCAGACGTATACGGCGGCCGTAACGAGCCATGTCGTGGCTGACGCAGTCCCCGGCGGCCATGATGGCGGAGTCGCTGGTCTGGGCTTGGTCGTCGATCACGACGCCGTTGTCGACGACCAAGCCCGCGGCAGCGGCGAGCTCGGTGTTCGGCTCAACGCCGATGCCGACAATGACGAGGTCGGCGGAAATCGATTCGCCACCGGCCAGGACTACTTCGCCGACTTTGCCGTCGCCAGACAGAGCCTCGACCCGCGCGCCCGTCTGGATGTTGACGCCCGCCTCCCGGTGGATCCGGTCGAAGAACGCCGATACCTCCGGGGCGGTCACCCGTTCGAGGACGCGCTCCGTCGCCTCGAGCACGGTGACCTCTAGACCCAACGCACGCAAGGAGGCAGCCGTCTCCAATCCGATGTAACCGCCGCCGATGATCACGGCTCGACGCCCCGGTCTGGTGGCGTCTCGGATCATCTCGACGTCCGCCGCGGTGCGTAGGTAGAAGACTCCGGCCAGGTCGGCGCCTGGGGTGGAGAGCCGACGGGGGCGCGCGCCCGTGCACAGCGCGAGCCTGTCGTAGGGCAGCACCTCGCCGGTGCTCAGCGAGAGGTGACCCGCTGCGCGATCGATTGCCTCCACCGTCGCATCCAGAACTTCGATTCGCAGCTTTGTGTAAAACTCGGCGCTGCGGATCGCGAGCTTGTCGACTGTGCAGTTCCCGGCCAGATATGCCTTCGACAGCGGAGGGCGTTGGTAGGGCGCTGCCGATTCATTGCCGACGAGGACGATCTCGCCGTCCCATCCTTCTTGACGAAGGCTGGCCGCCAGTTGGGCGCCCGCGTGGCTGGCGCCCACGATGACCGCTCGATGCAAAGTCATGCGCCGGCTTTCGGGGTGAGGCGGACCATCAGCTTGCTGATTCCCCTGACGAAGTTGGATTGCACGTATTCGGGCTCACCAATGACCTCGATCTTCTCGAAACGAGGAAGCAGCTCCTCCCACAGGATCCGCAACTGCATCTCGGCCAACCGGTTGCCCATACAGCGGTGGACGCCGAACCCGAAAGAGATGTGGTTGCGGGCGTTGTCCCGGTCGATGATGAAGTCGTCGGGCCGATCGAATACGCGCTCATCGCGGTTTCCCGATGCGTACCACATCACGACCTTGTCACCCTTGCGAATGAACTGACCATTCAGCATGGTGTCGGCCTTGGCGATCCGGCGCATGTAGGCGAGTGGCGTCTGCCATCGGATAATCTCGGAGTTCATGTTGGGGATCAGGTCGGGATTTGCTTTCAGCTTCTCGAACTGGTCCGGGTAGCGGTTCAACGCGAGAACGCCGCCGCTCATCGAGTTCCGGGTCGTGTCGTTGCCTCCGACGATCAGCAGCAGAAGGTTGCCCAAGAACTCCATCGGCCGGTCGATCAGGTCTTTGGTGCTTTCATTGCTCTGCAGCATGGTGATCAGATCGAACCCAGGCTCTTCTCCGGCACCGGTCCGGGCCGCCTTGTCGTGCCAGTGCCGGCTGAGATCTCGGGCCATGGCGCGCATGCCGACGAACGTCTCGTCAAGGTCCGAGGGACCGCCGTTGGTTTGCTCCATCGAGGTTGCCAGATCCGACCACTCGACAAGCTTGCGACGCTGCTCGTACGGAAAGTCCAGCAGGGTCGCAAGCATTCGAGCGGTCAGCTCGATCGAGACGTCGTGAACCCAGTCGAACGGCTGATCCACGGGGAGGTTATCCAGCACCTCCCTTACGCGCGAGCGAATCAGACCCTCCATTTCCCGTAGGTTCTTGGGTGCGACCACCCCTTGGACAGCCGCCCGCTGCAGGTCGTGGCGTGGTGGATCCATCGCGATGAACATCTTGATATCCAGGAAGCGGGGCGGCACCCCGATGACGATCAATGGCTCAGCGGAGAAGACCTCATGATTCTTGTCGACGGCCACGATGTCGGCATGCCGGGTGACGGACCAAAACGGGCCGAAGGCACTGTGCCGCTGATAATGGACCGGAGCTTCGTTACGCAGGCGCTCGTAGTATGACTGCCAGCGCCCCTGGCGATAGAGAAAAGGATTGCTGAGATCGATGTCGGCGAGTTCGACCTCCTCGGCCGGCGGAATAGGACGCTCTACAAAGAGTTTCTTCCCGTTCGTACCGGTCACCCAACGCCGAGTTTTGTCGTAGGCGTGTGCACCTTGAATCTGCAGGTCGATCGGGATGGTCGCCTGAACTTTCTCGGCGACCTTTTCAGAGATTTTTACCATGTTTGACCACTTCCCTTCGTCGTCACATCTGGAACTCCGGCAGATGGACGATCAAGCCGTCCCATGCCTCGGAGGCCGTCATCTGGCAGGACAGCCGAGAGGTCGGCTGACGCTCGGGGTTCATCGCGAGCATCTCCTCTTCGCCGACGCCGGAGGAGCCGACCTGATCGGACCACTGCGGATCGACGACGACGTGGCAGGTACCGCACGCCGCTTCGCCTCCGCAGTCGCCGTCGATGCCAGGCACTGCATTGTTGGTCGCGACCTGCATGAGTGACTGGCCTTCATCGAGAGGCACCTGGTGCTTGTCGCCGTCGTGGGAGACAAAAGTGACAACGGCCATTACCGACTCCTCTTAAGTTGCCCTGAATGTGAATACTTGTTAACAGGATTGTCCAATCCGAGCGCTTCCGCTATGTTTGCGCGGATCAGGAACTTGTGGATTGGGCTCAGGGGGCACGATCGGTGAAGTTCAGCAACGCCGGTGTGCCTCCGGTCGCGTTCGTGCAAATGCTGGAGAGCCAGGCACTCGACCCGGACGCCGTCGCGCGGCTTCGCACCATCATGGCGCGCGAGGGAACCGACGAGGCGACGCTGATGCAGCACGATGTCCAGGCGCCACTGCGGTGGTTTCGCGATCTGTACCCCGATCTAGACGTCGACCGGGCAACCCTGCTCGGCTTCTCGTTTGCAGGACAGGCACAGTTGACATCTTTCGGCCCGTTGAGCGTCCCGCTGGTCAGCGCAGGCTCGGTAGCCGAGATCGTCGAGCTGCTCACCTATCTACCGTTGATCACCACGGCGATCAATGCACAATTCCGTCCAAACGACCAAGGTCTCACCGTCGGGCTCTGGGGCACACAGGCGATCGGGCCCTGGACTGCTTAGCAGTCACATATACCGGCTCGGCGTTGTTACGACTGCTGGACATGCTCGTCAGTGACGCGCTGACCGTCACGCTCCACTTGAGTTGGTCAGCGCCGGTCTCCCTGAACAAACTCGCGGCAGAGATGGTACTAGCCGGGCGCCTGTTCTTTGACGCACCGATGTCCTACCTTCATGTTCCCGTCAACGCGCTCAATGAAGTGTGCCGGTTCTCCGATCCCCTTGCGTATCGACTCGCCGTCGCCGAGCTGAGGCGGACCCTCGACGAGCAGAGCGGAGCCACGTCCTTCTCCAAGAAGGTGAGACGGTTGTTGGACGAGGATCCCGGACAGCGAAGTTGCCAGCGGGTCGCAGACGAACTCTCGGTATCCACCAGCACACTCAAACGCCGGCTCGCCGAAGAGGGCACCACGTTTCGCGAGTTGCGCCAGTCGTGTCTGCGGGAGAGCGCGATGATGCTGTTAATCACCCGATCAATGTCGGCAAGCCAGATCGCGACCGAGCTCGGATACGGCGATCTTGCTAACTTCTCACACGCCTTCAAGCGATGGACCGGCCGCTCTCCGAGCGAGTACCGACGCTCACAACGCTGAGGATGTCCCCGCACGCCCGGAGATAGCCGGTCATGGGTAGCTTCTTCTTCTGAAAAGAAGTAACCGGTGCTTAAGAATCAGCCACGACGTCACCGAACGGCCGTGGAGGCCGCTGACCGAAGTCGAGTGAGTCATCAGTAGCAGGCCAAACCGTGCCCGACACGGCGACTGAACGGCAGAGCCGGGCGCTGGTGTGAATAGTCATTCGCTATTGTCGATACATGCCAGCGAAGACAGTCCGCACCGAACTCACCTCGGGCGCCATCGAAGGATTCACGCGGGACGGCGTCAATCGCTGGCGTTCCATTCCCTACGCCAAGCCACCAGTCGGCGCGCTGCGGTTCAAGGCTCCCCAGCCGGTCGAAGCGTGGGACGGCGTCCGACCCTGCCACCGATTCCGCTACTGCGCTCCACAGCCCCGCCGATACACCATCGTCGGTCCGGGCAAGTTCCAGCCCATGAGCGAGGACTGCCTCACCCTCAATGTCGTTGCACCCGACGGCGGCTCGGACCGACCTCTGCCCGTGATGTTCTTCATTCACGGCGGGGCGTACTTCCTGGGCAGTTCCGCGACACCGATCTATGATGGCGCGTCGCTTGCCCGCAGCGGTTGCGTGTACGTATCGGCAAACTACCGCCTCGGCGCGCTAGGGGCTGTCGACCTGTCGTCGCTGTCCACCGCAGACATCCATATTGACGACAACCTCTACTTGCGTGACCTCGTGTCGGCGCTCAGGTGGGTACGCGAGAACATCGCGGCATTCGGCGGCGATCCCGATAACGTGACGATCTTCGGAGAGAGCGCGGGCGCGCACGCCGTTACCACTTTGCTGGCCGTGCCAGCGGCGAAAGGGCTTTTCGCACAGGCTATCTCACAAAGTCCGGCCGGCGCGCTATCCCGCTCCCAGGAGCTGGCCGCGGAGTTCGCCGCCAAGTTCGCATCCATTCTCTGCGCCGACGAGCGGGAGCCCGCCCGCCTCCTGTTGGCGGCGCGTCCGGCTCAACTGGTGAATGCATTCGATCGCTTGCTCACCACGAGTGCATCGGACCTTGCTGGCGGTTACCCGGTGGGATGCACATTCGGAACCGACTATCTACCGTCCGAGCCCATTCAAGCGATGCGCGACGGCAAGGCGTACCGTGTGCCGCTGATCGTCGGTACGAACGCCGACGAGGGCCGGTTGTTCACTCGCTTCCTCAAACTCCTCCCGACGAACGAAGCCAAGATCGAAGCGTTACTAGCGGGAGCGGAACCCACCTGTCGCGAGCGAATTACTGCTGCCTATCCCGAATATCCGGCCCCCGATGCCTGTATCCGACTGGGGGCCGACTTCACATTCGGATCGACACTGTGGCAGCTCGCGGATTCCCACAGTCGGCACGCCCCCACATATCTGTACCGCTATGACTTCGCCCCGCGAACTCTGCAATGGGCCGGGCTGGGTGCCACCCATGCGACGGAGCTTCTTGCGGTGTTCGACGCCTACCGCACGCCGCTCGGTCGGCTACTCAGCGCCGGAGCCGATCGCCGCTCGGCCCTACGCGTGAGCGACGACATGCAAGGGCGCTGGGATGCTTTCGCACGCACCGGAGTTCCAGGAGACGGCTGGCCGCGCTACACCAGCGACGCCCGTCCGGTCCTCGTCTTCGATCGCGCTTCGCGAGTGGACAACGACCCCCACGCCGACCGCCGGAAAGCATGGGAAGGTTTTCAAGTCCTCGGACGCTGACGAGCGGTTCCCCGCGGCGACGCATGCGTTCACAGCATTTGGCACCGATTGTTTCTGGGAGCCAAGGGTGAAACGGTGGCAAGGAGCACCTCCGGCGTGCCAATCCCAAAAGGCCGAAGAGGGCCACATTCTTGCCGAGGACTTGACGTACGAATGCAACCCCGTGTTGCGGCCTTGGGATCCGATCTCGTCAATCGCTCGAACCGAATGCGGCCGACGAGGTGGCGAACCCAACATTTACGGAGCTGGCCACGCCGGTCGGGTTGCGCCGCCGGACGCAACGCGTTCGCTCACCAACTGGTCCTCGCGACATTCTGCCGGGTAACGTACTGCGAGTGAACGAGCCCTCACATCGGGAGGGCGGGTGCCGATCAGGACGGGGATTGATGAGCGAGGAAGCGATCACCTACGAGGTCGTCGACGGGGTGGCCTGGTTGACGATCAATCGCCCCGAGGCACGGAACGCGCTCAACGGGGCGGTCCGGCAGGGACTGTTCCACAGCGTTCACCGCTTCAACGCCGACGACTCCGCCAAGGTTCTGGTGCTGACCGGGGCAGGCGATAAGGCGTTCTGCGCCGGAGGGGACCTTAAAGAGATGGCGGAGACGGCGCTCACGGTTCCGCCGCCAGACTTCGCGCCGCAATTCGGGCGCAACATCCAGGTCGCCAAGCCGACCATCGCCGCGGTGAACGGCGTCGCCTTCGCCGGCGGATTCCTACTGGCCCAGCAGTGCGACCTCGTCATCGCAGCCGAGCACGCCAGGTTCGCGGTCAGCGAGGTCAAGGTAGGCCGCGGCTCGCCATGGGCTGTCCCGCTGTCGTGGCTGCTGCCGCCGCGGATTGCGCTGCAGATTTTGATGACCGGCGACCCGATCACTGCCGAGCGCGCCCGCGAGGTAGGCATGGTGAACGAGGTCGTGCCCGCAGCGGAGCTGCGGGTACGAGTTCAGGAGATCGCCCTGCGGATCGCTTCCAACGCACCGCTGTCCGTACTCGCGGCAAAAAAGACCGTATACCTCTCCGCAGCGCACCACCTGACGGAGGCCTACGCCCACGCCGACCAGATATGGGAGCCGGTGTACCTCAGCGCCGACGCGCTAGAGGGTCCCGCCGCGTTCCGCGAGAAGCGCACACCGGTTTGGAAGGGACGTTAGACGTGGCCGTGCCGATGGAGTCCTTGATCACCGACATCGGGGCGGAAACGGCCGAGCTGTGGTCACTGATCGCCGAGCTGCCCGAGGGGCAAGCCGGGTGGGACGCGCCCACCCCCGCGGCAGGCTGGGCGGTCCGCGATCAGATCAGCCATCTTGCGTTCTTCGACGACGCCGCGGTGCGCTCAGCCACCGACCCCGAAGGGTTCACGGCCGAGGTGCTGCCCATGCTCGCCGACGGCCGGATCTCCCCGGACACCATCGCCGAGCGCTACCGGCCGATGCCGACAGCGGAGCTGCTGTCCTGGTTCGACGGCGCGCGCCGCGCCCTCGTCGCTGCCTTCGCAGCGATCGACCCCTCGATGCGGGTGCCGTGGTTCGGCCTCCCCATGAGCGCGGCTTCCTCGCTGACCGCGCGGATCATGGAGACCTGGGCGCACGGTCAGGACATCGCCGACGCGCTGGGAGTGACCCGTGTGCCCTCGGCCCGGTTGCGCCACGTCGCCCACATCGGCGTGGGAGCGCGGGCGTTCAGCTACATGGCCAACGGCCTGGAGGTGCCCGAGGAACCCGTCCGTGTCGAGCTCACCGCACCGGGGGGCACGCTGTGGACCTGGGGCCCCGACGGCGTGCCCAACCGGGTCACCGGCACTGCGCACGACTTCTGCCTGCTCGTCACCCAGCGCAGGCATCGCGACGACACCGCACTGCACGTCACCGGTCCGCTCGCCGACCAGTGGCTCTCCATCGCGCAGGCCTTCGCCGGACCTCCCGGTGGCGGGCGCACCGCAGGACAGTTCGACGGAGGTGTGTCGTGAGGGACCCGGTACGCATCGGAAATTGCTCGGGCTTCTACGGCGACCGGATCGCCGCGGCGCGGGAGATGGTCGAGGGCGGGACGGGCGAGCAGAGCATCGACGTGCTGTGCGGGGACTACCTCGCTGAACTGACGATGCTCATCCTGGCGAAGGCCCAGGCGAAGGATCCGGCGGGCGGTTACGCGCGCACGTTCCTGACCCAGATGGAGCAGGTGTTGGGCACCTGTTCCGACCGCGGTATCAAGATCGTGGCCAACGCCGGTGGGCTCAACCCGGCCGGGCTGGCCGTCAGATTGCGCGAGCTTGCGGACCGGCTCGGTATCACCGTCCGGATCGCCCACATCGAAGGTGACGACTTGCGCGGGAACCTCTCCGCGATCACCCCTGCGGTCGGTGAGGTCAAGCCGGTCTCGGCCAACGCCTACCTCGGGGGTTGGGGTATCGCCGAAGCGCTGGGTGCGGGCGCCGACGTCGTCGTCACCGGACGGGTGACAGACGCCTCGCTGGTCGTCGGCCCGGCCGCCTGGTGGCACGGGTGGGAGCGCACCGACTGGGACCGGCTCGCCGGTGCCGTCGTGGCCGGCCACGTCATCGAATGCGGACCACAGGCCACGGGCGGCAACTACGCCTTCCTCGACGAGATCACCGACCGTCGCTACCCGGGCTTCCCGATCGCGGAGGTGGCGGCCGACGGCTCGTCGGTGATCACCAAGCACGCCGACACCGGGGGGCTGGTGTCGGTCGGTACGGTCACCTCCCAGCTGCTCTACGAGATCGCCGAGCCGGCCTATCTGGGGCCCGACGTGGTGACTCACTTCGACACGATCTCGCTGGCCCAGCAGGCCGAGCACCGGGTGGCGATCACGGGTGTCACCGGCAGCCCGCCACCGGAGACGCTCAAGGTGGCGCTGAACGAGGTCGGGGGCTACCGGAACACCATGACGATGGTGCTCACCGGCTTGGACCTGGAGGCGAAAGCCGCGTTCGCGCAGCAGCAGCTGTTCGACATCCTCGGCGGCCGGGGATCCTTCGCCGAGGTCGACGTCCGGTTTCTGCGTTTCGACACACCGGACGCCCCCACCAACGACCAGGCGTGCGCGCACTTGCGGATCACGGTCAAGGACACCGACCCGCGCAAGGTCGGCCGGGCGTTCTCGAGCGCAATCATGGAGATCGCTCTGGCCGGGTATGCCGGCTTCCACACCACCACGCCACCCACGTCGGAGTCAGTGTTCGGCGTGTATCGCCCAGCGACCGTGCCCCGGTCGAGCGTGACGCAGGTCGTGGTGCTGCCCAACGGTGAGCGCCGGAGGATCGCCGATCCGCCGACCGGTAGCGTGCCGGCCGCGAAGGTCCGGGGCAGCGCGGCAGCCGCGCCGCCGACCGAGCCGACATGCCGCGCGCCGCTGGGCGCGGTTCTGGGCGCGCGGTCCGGCGACAAGGGCGGCAACGCCAATATTGGTCTCTGGGCCCGCGACGACGCCGGCTATGCCTGGGTGCGCGAGCACTTAACCGTCGAGCGACTGCGCGGGCTGCTCGGCCCGGAGGCTGCGCAGCTGCGCATAGAGCGATTCGAGCTGCCCAACCTGCGTGCGCTCAACGTTGTGGTGCACGGGCTGCTGGGGGAAGGCGTGGCATCCTCGACCCGGCCGGATGCCCAGGCGAAGGGCTTGTGCGAGTACCTGCGCTCCCGCATCGTGGACATACCGCAATCCCTTGTCGGCGCGACCTGACAAATCCCGAATTTGGAGTAGCCGGGCCACTCTGTCGACGTATCGCCAATCAAGTCGCCGTCCTCTGCCTGCTGCTTGACGTAGCCCCTTTGCCAAAGCCGTGTTGCCGAACGATGTGATGACGATCGGATGACGCCAACAGCGTCCGGCAGACGGAGAGATGGCTTTGTCCAGTTCCTTGCCGAACTGGACATCCAAAGAGGGCGCAGCGATCTGCCCACGCGGTTGCCGATCTTGGCCAATGAGCGGGCACATCCACGAATGGGGATCACACGCGCAGGCGCCAGCCACCTGCCACTGGGCGTCTACATTTCAACTCAACCTGGGATTGTGAGCAGGTGTTAACGTTCGTAGTGTAGCTCCCGGCGCTGCAGTGCTGCGCGAGCCCTGGTTGCGAGCGAAGGAAGGTAGTAGTGAACAAGGTGGTCGTTGCCGGACGTACCCGGGTCGGCGGCGAACGTCGGGAACGGATTCTCGCCTCTGCCACCGAGTTGATTGCCGAGCGGGGCTACCACGCTGTCTCCATGGCCGACATCGGCGTTGCATCAGGGGTTGTCGGGCCGGCCATCTATCGCCATTTCAACAGTAAGAGCGATCTACTGGCGGCCCTCTTCGAGCGAGTGGTGGACAAACTCCTTAAGCGTGCGACGGCGATCGTCGAGCAGTCCCGCGACGAGGCGGAGGCGCTGACCCTGCTGGTGTCAGACCAAGTCGCCTTGGTAATGGATCAACGCGAGCTGGCAATGGTGTATTACCGCGAAGTGCACAATCTGTCGGATCAGCACCAGAGCCGGTTGCGCCGAAAGCAGCGACTCTATCTAGAAGAGTGGGTACACCTCGTCGGAGAATTGCGGCCCGCGGTCGATGAGATTGAACTTCGGGCGATGGTTCATGGAGCGATCGGAGCCATTCAATCGATCTTGCACTACCGCGGCACTGGCCTGGCTCCCGAACAGACCTCTGCGCTGCTCGTTGCGATGGGTCACGCCGTGCTCGGCGTCCCCGCGTCGAGTCACCAGGTGCGCGGCGTGAACACTGAACCATCCTGTCCGCGTCCCGGTACGCCGCAGCACTAAGCAGGTCCAGGGTGTCAGCAACACACGAAGACGACCTCGCTCAGTATGTCTGCACGACGGTCTTGAGGGCGACAGCCGCCAGGAAAGGACTCATCTAATTGCCTGGCTGCATGCCCAGGGCTTCACGATTGATCAAAGCCGACTGGTGGCCCCAACCCCTCTCCTTCTTCCTACAAGCCGCGTACTGGGTGATGAGGGACGGTACGTCTCTCTGCGCGAGCTGAGCACGGAAACCGGAATCCAGACGAAACAGTCGCCATATTGCGGGCCCTCACGGAAGGCATCGGGCAGGCCACGGAGATGATGCGTGGCTTCGCGCGCTGAACATGTTGAAAGCTTCAGCCCGACGATTTGGAGAGGCTCGCGAATCGACTCGCGACTGCTGCGCGCGAGGCTGCCAACCCACCGGTTGAGATTCGTGAAACCCTCGGGGCGCGGTCATGCTGGTCTCATCACGACCGACGCCGCTGGTGACGACGATGCTGGACCTGATCGACAGCGCGTCAGCAAATGACCTGCCTTCCTTGAGGATTGGCGTGGCGTCCGGGTCAGCGGTCTCGCGCGCGGGCGACTGGTTCGGCAACCCCGTGAACCTGGCCAGCCGAGTGAGCGCGGCGGCGCGGCCAGGCGCAGTGTTGGTGGGACTCCACGCGGGTGATCGTCGACGACGCAGGCCTCCGGTGGTCGTCCGCCGGCGCATATCGTCTGAAGGGCGTCAGCAGCAAGGTCAACCTGTCTCGGGCGCGGCGCGCCCAGGCCGGCCGAGTAAGGCCCCCGTTTGAAGCGAGCTCGCCGGGTATCCGCCTAGTGAACAGTGACCGCCTAATGAACAGTCACCACCGACTTGATAAGCGAACGCCACCTCGCTATCGCGGCCCCTCGTAACCAATCTAGCGGTCGAATTCGATCTAAAGCGACCGAGCAATGATCTCCTTCATAATCTCGTTTGTCCCACCGTAGATCTTCTGAACGCGAGCATCGGCCCACATCCTGCCGATGGGATACTCGGTCATATAGCCGTAGCCGCCGTGGAGCTGCAAGCAGTCATCAAGGGCGACCATCGCACGCTCAGTAGTCCACCATTTCGCCATCGCGACGGTGGGGATGTCGAGTTCACCGCGCAGATGGCGGGCGACGCAGTCGTCGATGAAAACGCGGCTGATGTGGGCGTCGGTGGCGACCTCGGCGAGCTTGAACTTGGTGTTTTGGAAGGCGAAGACGGGCTTGCCGAAGGCATGCCGATCTTTGGTGTATTCCACAGTGAACTCGAGCGCTGTTTCTAGTACTGTCACTGCACCAAGCGCAAGGATCAATCGCTCTTGGGGAAGTTGCTGCATCAACTGAATGAACCCCTGGCCTTCAGTCGTACCCAGGAGGTTCTCAACCGGAATGTGCACATCTTCGAAATAGAGCTCGGAGGTGTCCTGTCCGCGCTGACCGACCTTGTCCAACACCCGACCCCGCCGAAAGCCCGGTCGATCGCCTTCGACCAAAACCAACGAGATTCCGTTCGCTCCGGCACTGGGGTCGGTCTTCGCAACGACGATGATGAGGTCGGCCTGAGCGCCGTTGGTGATGAACGTTTTGGAACCGTTGACAACGTATTCGTCTCCAACGCGCGATGCCTTGGTCGTGACAGATTGGAGATCGGAGCCAGTGCCCGGCTCCGTCATCGCAATCGCGCCAACCATCTCACCAGTTGCCAGTCTGGGAAGAAAGCGTTCCTTCTGCTCATCGGTGCCGTACTCGAGCAGGTAGTGGGCGACGATTCCACTATGAAGCGGCGCGCCCCATGCCGAATCGCCGATGCGGGCCTGTTCCTCAATCAAGACTGCTTCGTGAGCGAACGTTCCCCCACCTCCGCCGTACTGCTCGGGGATTGACATGCACAGCAACCCAAGATCACCCGCCCGGGTCCACAGGTCCCGATCCACGTGGTGCTGCTCGATGAAGCGGGCACTGTGCGGCGCGACCTCCTTCTCACAGAACGTACGTGCCAAATCCCGCAGTGCGTCGAGGTCGTCGTCCATCCAGCTAGAGCGGTTGGCTGCCATTACAAAGTCCTCACTGTGTTTGCTTGCGCACCGATCCCGCAATGGTCTCGCTTCGCCTGTGGGTACATGGTGTACCACGAATCGCACGCCGGGTACAACACGTACCCAGAACTTTCCAGAGCGCGGGGCGTTACGGTGACATCGTGGAGCGACAGCACTGGGTGGACACCACAGCGGTACGCCGCGCGGCCAGTAGGTTGCCGGGCCGTGAACTACGTCGTGAACAGATCATCGAAGCGGCGCTCAGCGCAATCGAAGAGAACGGGCCCCACGCACTCACGGGCCAAATCGCAGACAAGGCCGGTTTGGGACGCACACACTTCTACCGCCACTTCGCAAGTAAAGAAGAACTCGATCTTGCCGTGGCTCGTCACGTCCACCGCGAACTCACTGCGAAGATTCGCCTAACTCTGGATGTCCAGGGATCGCCGCTAGACGTGATACGCGCGCCGGTCACTCAGCACGTCATGTGGGCTGACGAACACCCCAACCTCTATCGGTTCCTGGTGAACCGACACTATCGGCGCAGCACCGAGAAGACCGCGCCCGGCAGCAGCGCATTCGCCTCTGAACTCGCCGTCGCGGGTGCCCGTTACTTTCCTCGCTACGGCGAGGACTCAGAGGCGGCAGACCGCAATGTCGCCGCCATCATGGGCTTGATGGACGCTTCGGTCCTATGGTGGCTGGACCATCGCGACTCCACTCGTGACGAACTCGTCATTCGGTTGACACGGCAAACCTGGTTGATAATCAATGACAGGCTGCAGGAACTGGGATTCCAGCTTGATCCCCACTTACCACTCTGCGAACCGAAAACCTGACCAGGTACAATTCGAGCCTCCCCACGCTAAACCCTCCGTCTTCGACACCGCCATCAACGATGATTGCGTTGGCGCCGCTCACCGACGCCGCGCATCAACGCGAAAGCTTTCAATCCAAGCGACGGCGCAGCATCGCTAGTGCGCGCAACTACGCCACGCCACCGAGGAACTACCCGGAATATCTGGCGACTCTCCAGCAACTCGAGTCCCGCGCGGGCCACGGCCGCAGCATCCATTGGACGCGGTCCGGCGAACAGAAGCGCCGCCCCAGGGTCGGCAACCCGGTCGGTGACCATTTTCGTACTTACCACGTCAGGGCATAGCGCCCGTGCGTGGATTGGCAATCCCGCATGGTCAAGGTCGCCCTGCAGCGATGTGGTGAACGACAATACGGCCGCTTTGGTTGCTGCGTACATCGCTAATCCAGGGATGGGCGCCAGAGCCGAGAGGGACGCGATGTTGAGGATCGCGCCCCCACCCGCGCCCATAGCGACAACTGCCGCGTGTGAGCCGGCAACGACACCTCGTACATTGACATCGAGGATCGACGCAATCTCGGCATCGCTGTGACTCCAGCTGTTACCCGCGAGTAGGATCCCAGCGTTGTTTACCCACACCGCCAGAGGGCCAGCGGCTAAAGCCTGAGCAGCGACTTCCCGATGACCCGACGGATCTCGTACGTCGTGCGTGGCGCTCCAAGCGCCACCGCCGACCTCGGTGGCAGCGCGCTCCGCTGCGTCGCCATCCACATCCGTGAGCAAAACCTTGTGACCGGCAGCGGCGAGTTGTCTCGCGATCTCCAGACCAATCCCTCGACCTGCTCCTGTGACGACGGCTGTTGATGGTTCTAGCATGACCATCCTTTCCGGCAGTTTGCGTAGGTTTGCCGACTACGGTTCGCCGGGGTTTGTTGAGGATCTCCGAGGCCACTTGGAGGACTGCGTCGATTCCGCCGGCGCCCTGTAAGGGCGATGTGCTCGGCTAAGCACTCAAAAGTCTCGTGGAATGACCTAGATATCATCGGCGACACAACGTAATAGGTAGGCCGTCGACAGGGAACAGGCAGGGACGTATTGTCCCACCGAACGCGGTAGCCGTCATCCAGACTCCAGGTGAATTCCCGCAGCATCTCGTGCAGTATTGCCTTCACCTCCAAGGTGCCGAAGTGCATCCCGATGCGCTTGTGCGCGCCTCCTCCGAACGGAAGCCAGGCGAAGCGGTGGGCCTGATCCTCGCGCCGTGGCGGCTCGAGTCGCGTTGGGTCAAACCGGTCCGGCTCGGTCGACACTGTGGGCGCAAAGTGGTTGACCGCAGGCGTGATGACGACGAGCACTCCGGAGGGGACGTAGTAGCCATCAATTAGGGTGTCGGTCACCGTCTTACGCATAACCAACGGTACCGGTGCAACTAGTCTGAGCGACTCCTTGATGACCAAGTCCATCGCCGTAAGCCCCTCCAGGTCCTCAATGTCCGACAGATCGTCGCCTAGACGGTCAGACTCAGCACGAAGTCGATCCTGCCATTCAGGATTCTTCGCCAAGAAGTACGCCACAGCGGCAGTGGTGATCGTTGACGTGTCATGAGCGGCCATCATCAGAAAGATCATTTGATTTATGCTGTCCGCATCAGTGAAGCGTTCGCCGTCCTGGCGCGCGCCTCACATAGCGCGGCGAGTAAATCACCATTCTGCCCCGAGCGTGCCGCCGGTAAGTTCCGGGCGAAGGCCAACGAGAGGCAATCCCTGATCGCCGATAACTGGCTTCAATCCGCTACCGGTCGGCGGCGCGGCAAGTTCGCGAACCGGCCATCGTCGACTCACTCCTGGATAGCGCGCTCGACGCGCTGCGGGAGGGGATTCAGTAGTACCGACAACAGCCGGTCACGGGACTTGCTTGCCGAACCGGACGGCGATTTGGTCATCGAGTGCCCCCTTGATGTTGTTTCTCGCATTATCGGAAGGATTTCACCCATCGTTTACACCGGTGACCACCCTGTCAACGGCGGTCACAGTTGCCGCTCGAATGTCAGCGACTCCCCGCCGTCCTCGGATACCCGTCACTGAACAGAGCCGCCACTAGTCGACGCTATCGGCCCCGCTTGGGGCATAGGGCATGTCGGCCAGATGGGTGTTGGCCGGCTCGGGTGTCCCCCTGCGCGACGAGTTCGCGGGCGCGGGACGCGACAGGACGTAAGCGCGCCGCTTCGGCCTGCGCGCACGAAGGCGATACAAGAAGGTCGGGCTGGGCCAGTTGGTAGAGATCGACCCCCGCGCCGAGCGATACCAGCTCGTGCACATAGTCCACACGGATCTGTCCAGGCGGCGACTCAACCGGTCGTTGAAGCGCTTCTCCACATCGGCACGGACCTCGATAACACTTCCTGGATGGGCACGGAGAACCTTCATCAACCTGACGATGTGTCGGGCCTGCGATTCGAGCATGTAGACGATGGACCCGGATCCCACGTTGGTGTTGGGCCCGTACATCATGAGGAAATTCGGAAACTCTGGCACCGATAGGCCGTAGTAGGCGTGCGCGCCATCCGCCCACACGTCCGACAATTTCCGGTCCGAGCGGCCGTAGACCTCCATCGGGGAAAGAAACTCGGTGGCACTGAAGCCAGTGCCGTAGATGATCACGTCGGCGGCGTGGAAGTCGCCGTTCACCGTGCGGATTCCGCCAGGTTCTACTGCCCGGATATCGTCGGTGACCAATGAAACGTTGGGACGTGCGAGCGCGGGGTAATAGTCGCTGGAGAACAGAATCCTCTTGCACCCGGGCGCATAGTCCGGCGTCAGGTGGGAACGCAGCCGGGCATCCGACACCTGGCGACCTAGGTGCCGGAGGGCGATGACTCCCAAGACTCGCGCTACTGGCTTCGCGTCGACGAGTGCCAACGCCAAGAACTCGAATATCGTCCAAATCATCAGACGTTCGCTGAGCCGCAGAATGGGCAACTTGCGCAGCAGTTGGTGATGCCGCCCACCGTACTGACGGTCGAATTTGGGCAGCACCCATGGGGCTGACCGTTGGAAAACGTCCAAGTGCTCAGCGCCTGCGGCGACCACCGGGACGAACTGCACCGAACTAGCGCCGGTGCCGACGACCGCAAGCCGCTTGCCGCTGAGATTCAGATCGTGGTCCCAATTCGCGGAATGAAACGACGGGCCCGCGAAGCCCGAGATTCCAGGAATATCAGGAACTGAGGGTCGGGACAGCTGGCCCACGGCCGAAATGACGACATCGCACTCCAATTCCTGACTGGTAGTCGTGGTCAGACGCCATGTGTTCGTGCGCTCATCGAAGGCCGCCTTAGCGATTTCGGTTTTGGTCCGAAGGAGGGACAGCAAACCACTTTCGTCGGCGACGCGGCGAAGGTAGGCGAGGATATCGCCTTGTTCTGCGTAACGCCGACCCCACCTGGGATTCGGCGCCGAGGAGATCGAGTACAACTGCGACGGGACGTCACAGGCCGCCCCTGGGTAGGTGTTCTCCCGCCAGACTCCCCCGACACCATCGCCCTTTTCGACAATGAGGACCCTGTCGAACCCTGCGCGTTTGAGGCGAAGTGCAAGGGTAATTCCGGCGAAGCCAGCGCCGATGATGACGATCGAGGGGTTACCAGGGGGATTGTCCTGGGTTGGTTCACGTTTCACGGGTTTCATCGTTAGCTCATACAACCTTCGTGCTGGGGCGCCTCGTGGTCAAGGCGTGCGCAGGGACGCTGTCAACGGACGGTGGCCGAAGTAGCCAAGAACTCGCCACCGAGCCTGAGGGCCTCACGTGCTTCTGGCAGTAGGCGAAACATCGCCTGGAAGACATGGATCTGGCCGCGGAAAACTTGCAACTGCGAGGAGACCCCTGCAGTTTGCAGACGTTTGGCAAAGACTCTGGAGTCGTCGAGCAACATCTCTCGTCCGCCGACCTGAATCAAAGTTGGTGGCATGTCCGTGAGATCAGCATCGAGCACGCTTATCCTCGGGTCGGCTGGATCGGCGCCCGCCACGTACAGACCAATTGTTCTCGACGCAGAGATGGCGGACGCAAAGGGGTCCCGTCTGCGCAGATCACGGTCCATCGCGAGTTGGCATGTCAAATCCAGCACCGGCGACATCAGCAGCATGGCATCCGGCGTCGGCAGTCGATGTTCCCGAGCGCCAAGCGCCGTCGCCGCAGCAAGCTGGCCGCCTGCGGAATCGCCGGCGAGCGCCACCGTGCCAGAAGACGCGGTGATCGCGCTTCCCTCTGTCAACCATCGATAGGCGATCAGTGCATCATCTGCGGCCGCCGGGAAGGGATATTTCGGGACCAATCGATAGCGCACGGCAAATACCGGCCTGCGGGCGGCCGCGGACAGTTCGCTGATGAGGCCACGGTGGGTCTCGGGAGAGCACATAGAAAATGCGCCGCCGTGTATATAAAGAATCGGCGGAGCATCCGAGGCCACGTTGGCCGCCTTGACCCAGTCGCCTCGCACACGTTCACCGGCGAAGGGCGTGTCTACCTTCTCGACACTGATTGCGCGCCTTGGCCGCGACACCACGAGTGTTCCCCGTAGCACGCGGTCCATGACCGCGAAGCCATGGTCGTTGGCCGGAATCACTTGCGTGAGAGGTCGAAGAACGCCTCGCGCCGTTGCCGCGACCAGGTGGCTCGCCATGCTCGGATTCGGCCTGGCAGGTGAACTCATCCGGCGGTGTCCACCTTCTGTGGGGCAGTGTCCGCCTTTTTCGCCGGTCGCCGTTCGAAACGGTAGTCGGCCAAGTCGAATCGTCGACTGCGCCAGATCGACTCGACCGTCGTCGTGGGACGCAGAGGCACGTCCCCATGCTTGTCGAAGTAATAGCTGTTCGCGCCCGCGCAGCTGTCCTGCCAGAAGACCTGCGTATGCCGCCGTGCCAGCATCTCCGCGAAGAAGCGTTGATTCGCCTCCTCGCGTACCTCGACGTAGTTCGAGTCGGCCGTCCTGGCATGCCGGAGGCAACGGAGAATGTGACCCGCCTGTGCCTCGATGAGTGCGAAGTAGGACGACCCGTTGTATCCGTACGGGCCAAACACTGAGAAATGGTTCGGGAATCCTGGCACGCTGACTCCCTCATATGCCTGGAGTCGGTTCTCGTCCCACCACTGTGCCTGGTCTCGGCCGGCGACACCTCTGAGCGAGTAGGTGGGCATGCTGTCCGATTCCATGACCTTGAATCCCGTTGCCAGGACGAGCACGTCGATCTCGTGTCTGACGCCATCGGCCGTAATTACCGCGGTCTCATCCACCCGGGTGATGGGGTTGGTTTCAAGAAGGACGTTCTCGCGGTTGAACGTCTTCAAATATTCGTTGTGAAAGCTTGGTCGCTTGCAGCCCAGCGCGTAACGCGGCGTCAGCTTCTCCCGAACGACCGGGTCGGTGACCTGCCGACGCATATAGCTGATCGCTGCACGCTCGATCGCCGACGCCAGCGGTATGGCGGTATGGAAGTGCGCTGCGACGGGAAAGGTGAGTTCGACAAAGGCCTGGCTGGCTCCCCGCGCGGCGATCTGCGCTCCGGGTGCGAGCCGGAGAAGAGCACTCAGCGGGCGGGGCACCGCGAAGTCGAATTTCGGCAGACACCATATCGGGGTGCGCTGAAAGACGGTGAGTGTGTCCACGTCCTTGGCTATCGAGGGGATCAGTTGCACCGCCGAGGCGCCCGTCCCGATGACGGCGACCCTCTTTCCGGTGAGGGTCTGCTGGTGGTCCCAGCGCGACGTGTGCATCGTGACCCCGCCGAAGTCCCCGACCCCCGGTATGTCCGGCGATTTTGGTCGCGTGAGAACCCCGGAGGCATTGATGACGAACCTCGCTGTCAGTTCCTCGTCCGTCGAGGTAAACAAACGCCACAATGTCGATTCTTCGTCGAACTCAGCCCTCACAACCGTGACTCCGAAGCGGATGCGCGACGCGAGGCCATATTTTTTCACGCAATGCTTCGCGTAGTTCTTCAGTTCGATCCCCGGCGCATAGGTACGGGACCACGACGGGCGTTTCTCAAAGGAGAATTGGTAACTATATGACGGAATGTCTACTGCAATCCCCGGGTAGGTATTCCAGTACCAGGTTCCACCCACCCCTTGGGCCTCATCAACGATGAGGAAGTCCGAGAAACCTTCCTTCAGCAGCTTGATGCCCACTCCGATCCCGGAGAATCCAGCTCCGATGACCAATATCTCGTGGGTGGGGACCTCGTACGTAGGGGCTCCGGAGGTGGGGGCATTCTCGTCGCCCGCAACATGGACACTCAAGCGTCTTTCCTCACTCTCGAGGCTGCGCGCTTAGGCGGTACCTTCCCGACGCCCACGTCCAGGATGTCGGCTTTGACGTCAGACCGCGTTGGCAGGGCGCCTGCGCTTTTTCGGCCCTGGGCTACCTTGGCCTTGCGGCCCTGGGCAACCTTGGCCACATTCGAGCCGTTTTGGGCGTGTTCGGTTGGGTGGTGCTCAGTTCGTGCGGTTGTCGGGGTCGTTACATAATCACCCATGTCGACCTTGGACAGTGCGCGCTTGAACTGGGTGGCGAAACCGGGGTACATGGTGCCGTTGTATCCGTCATTCGTGAGGTACCAGCTCTTGCAACCCGAATTCCAAGTCGTACTTCCCAACCGCTGCTGTACCTCGCCGTGGTAATTATTTTGCCGATCTTCGCGGACCTCGAGCGTACTGAGATCATTCGCGATGATCGCGCCGATGGCTTTGACGATGTAGTTGATCTCGGCCTCCATGTACACGAGGGCCGAGTTATGGCCGGGCCCTGAATTTGGTCCGAAGGTGAAGAAAAGATTGGGATAGCCTGCGACGGTGACGCTCCGGTACGCATAGGCGCCCTGGGACCACTCGTCGGAGAGCTCACGACCATGCGCGCCTCGGATGGGAAAAGGTGTGCCAGCCTTGCATACATCGAAGCCGGTGGCGAAGACGATGCAGTCCAGTTCGTGTTCGATGCCATCTGCGGTCCGTATGCCATTCGGCGACAGGGTCGCGATCGGCCATGAGACGAGCTTGCAGTTGTCGCGCTGAAGAGCGGGGTAGTAATCGCTGCTCATCAGCATCCGTTTGCAGCCGGCACGGAAGTTCGGCGTCAGCTGGCGCCTGAGCCAAGTATCCGATACCTGCCTCCGCAAATTCGCCTTCGCCAGTAGCTGGATGCCAGTGGTGACCGGGGTATCCCAGACCATGCCGACGGCCATGAGCTCGTGGCCCCAAAACCACGCCTGCCGTCCGACGTTCTGCACGCGAGGCAAGCGACGAAACGCCGTCCGCACCCACTGCGGATGGGAGAAGTCGGGCCGAGGGAGGACCCAGCCGGGGGTGCGTTGGAAGACCTTGACCGACCGCGCAGTCTTCACCAGTTCGGGAATGATCTGAACAGCGCTGGCTCCGGTGCCGATCACGGCGACACGTTTGTCGCTCATGTCGTAGTCGTGATCCCAACGCGCACTGTGGATCTTGTGACCATCGAAGGTGTCCAGTCCGCGGATGTCCGGCAGGCTCGCATTCGCCAGCGGCCCACTGGCCATCACTGCGGTGCGCGCCGTGAACTGCGAGCCGTCAGCTGTCTGCGCCGTCCACAGTGCGCTTTCCTCGTCGAACTCCAGACCGGTGACGTTCACTCCGAACCGGATGAAACGCGACAGCGAGTACTTGTCGACCATCGTCTTGATGTAGCCGAGGATCTCGGCGCTGCCCGAATACGCGCGGGACCAGTCCGGATTTTGCTCGAACCCGTAGGAATAGAGCAGCGACGGGATGTCGCACGCCGCGCCGGGATAGGTGTTGTCCCGCCAGGTACCACCCACCTCGTCGGCACGTTCAAGGACAACGAAATCGTCGATACCCTGTTGTAGCAACCGGATTGCGGTTCCCAGGCCGGCGAAACCCGCACCGACGATCAAGACGGTCGTGGTGTCGCTCATCTGGCCACCGGTTCGTAGGTCAGCTCTTCTGTCCACGTCGGTGACTTACCGAGCACCTCGGTGGGGAAGTGGTCGATCGCGGTACCCAGCCGCTGCGAAATGAAATGCAATGGCTGAGAACGCTTGATGCTGGCGGACATGTGAGCCTTCAAGATGTGGTAGCCCGGAACGCGGCGCGTGAACTCACTACGATCTCCGACGTTCTCGTACCGCATCACCGCGTTGTAGAGCTTCTCCTCCGACAATCCCATGGCGTTGAGATTGGTCAACATCCTGGTGAGCAACGGCACGTAGAGGACGCCGCCGAGAAGGATTCTCGGGTCGATGAGCGCCCCCATCGTCTGAGTCGCATGAATGCGCATGGGGCTGGCGCCGAGGTCGTTCAGAACCTGGAATCCCACTGCCAAGTGCCGCGATTCGTCGTTGTTGACCTTGTTGAAGACCTCGGCGCAGAGCGGATCCTGCACCTCGTCGAGAAGGAACTTGAGCAATGCTCCGTCGAGCGCAGTCTCCAAGGCTGGGATCGCCGCTCCGATCACCGTCAGCGGGAGGGCCTCGGCGTATCGGTCGATCCACTCGATGACCAGTCGAATATTCTTGTTCGGCACCGGGATTTCCCCTTCCTCGAGCATCCCCCACCGCTGCATGAGCGCCAGCTCCGCGTTGGCGTGCCGCTGCTCCTCGGCATGGAAATACCGGTAGATGTCACCTAGAGCCTCGAACGGCGCTTTCGGCGCCATGGCGGCGAACGCGCGTGCACCGACGTGTTCTATCCACACCACGTCAGCCATGAACTGCTTCAGTTCGGGCCGCTGCTCATCAGTGATTTTATCGGCGCCCGGCGCATCCCAATCGATGTCGGCCAGCGCCCACTGCCGATTCTTGATCGTCTCGAGCATATCGCTGTACTTGAATGCCATTGGAGTCTCCTTTGTCTTTGTCTGGAATGACTTAGCGCGCGATTCGCTCAACCAAACCGAGCGCACGGGTATACGTGGCAGGCACTGCCCGCTTAAATAACCAGAGAATCTTCGCGTCGACTTGGGGTAGGACGTGCAACTGACCGCGATCGTTCGCGTCCAACGTTTTGCGCGCCACCGATTCCGCCGACACGCCGGTCCACTTCATCAAATTCGTTGCCAGCTTGGCGGCCGACTCCTCAATACCAGGGTTATCGACGATGTTGGTCTTGACAAATGTCGGGCACAGTACAGTCACCGCCACACCAGTACCACTCAGCTCGGCCGCCAAAGTCTCGGATAGCGAGAGCACGCCGGCCTTGCTGACGTTATAGGCACCCATCCGGGGCGCTGCTCCAAAACTTGCAGCCGATGCGACGTTGATAATTCCCCCGCTGCCCTTCGCACGAAGTCGCGGTACGAAGATCTCGCAGCCGTAAATCACTCCCCACAAGTTGACTGAAAGTGTCGCTTCCCAGTCCCGCTTGGGCGTCGCGCCGATGACATTGCCACCGATTCCGATGCCCGCGTTGTTGATCACCAGGCTGGCTGCCGCGCCGAACCACTTCTCGGCGCTGTCGGCGAGTTCGCGGACCTGCTCTTCGTCCGTGACATCGCATGCGATGTCGAGCCCCTCGCCGCCGGCTTGGACGACGAGCCCGACCGTCTCCTTGGCACGCACCGGGTCGATGTCGGCACACACCACTCGTCCACCTCTACGGGCGAGCTCCACCGCGAAGGCACGGCCAATTCCGCTGCCCGCTCCCGTTACGACCGCGTTGGCGCGGCGGCTCAGGCGAGGCGGTCTGTCCCACCTCAAGATATCCATCACTACTGAATCCTTTGCAGATTACGGCGACGCCTGACCTGTGAGACAAGCCGGCCTGCAGCCATCTGGTGGCGGCGAACACAATTGTGGTCGCCTGCCACCAGTTTGATGCGGCGCTCCTGCCTTTGTCAAGATGTATTCGTGCGGACAAAGGCAGCAAGGTGGGGCGGGCGTACTGGCGCCGAACGACGGGCTGACCGGCGGCGGCGCCTAGTGAACGCGGCGACGGAGATCTGGACGGAAAGCGGATGGGCTGCCGTGACAATGCGTGGGGTCTGCTCCAGAGCCGCGCTGAACGACCGATATTTCTACGAGGAGTTCAAGACGCGCGATGAGTTGCTCGTAGCAGCGTGGGACAACGTGCGGGACGAGATGCTCGGCGAGGTTTCGGCAACATTTGCCGAACGCGTCGGTCAACCACCGATCGAAACCATTCGCGCCGCAATCTCGATCGTTGTTCTCCGCATCGCGCAGGATGCCGGGCGAGCACAGATCCTGCTGACACAGCACGTCGGCAGTTCAACATTGCAAGATCGCCGAGCGGTGGCCTTGCAGGAAGCAACCCAGCTCGTCATGGCCGCCAGCAAGCCGCATCTGAAGCCTGACGCAGACGAAATGGCTCTGCGTATGGACACGTTTGTAGCGGTCGGCGGCTTCGTCGAACTGATCAGCGCTTGGCACGCAGGACTACTGGTCGATGTAAGTCAGGTCGACATCGTCGAACATACGAGTAGACTTGCTGAGACGCTGGCTCGCCGCTACGTGGTTGATAAGTTTGGCTAGCTGGTACTCCGGAGGCAATTTCCCGGTGGCGGAGGCTGCATTGGCCGCAGGGGTCGTGACACACCGTTGACTTACCTTAGAAACGGTGGAAGGTCCGTCTCGTCGACCTGCCAAGCCGACGCTCCTGCTGTCGAATGGCGGCTTCACTCAGAGGCCAATCTGCTTGGCGATGATCTCCTTCATGATTTCGGTGGTGCCGCCCCCGATACCCAGGATGCGCGAATCGCGATAGTGCCTTTCGACCTCGGTCTCGCGTAGGTAGCCCATGCCACCGTATAGTTGGACGGCCGTGTCAACGGCGAGCGCGCAGGCCTCTACGGCTTGGTTCTTGGCCATCGAGACCATCCGCACGTCGGTGTCTCCGGCGACGATGCGGTCCACAGCGGCACGGGTGTACGTACGGGCGACGTCGACGGCCGTCGCGATATCGACGATCTTGTGCCGCACCACCTGTCGGGTGGATAGCGGTCGACCGAAGGTTTCGCGCTTCTTCACCCAATCCAGCGTCAGGTCGAGGCAGCGCTGGGCCGTGGCGTAGCACTGGACGGCGATGAAAGCACGTTCGACCTGGAACTGTTGCATGATCTGCAGGAATCCGCTGCCTTCGGGGCCAACCAGATTGACCACCGGCACGCGCACGTCGGTGAATCCGAGTTCGGCGGTATCGGAGCACAGCCAGCCCATCTTCTTCAGTGCCCGCGAGACCAAGAAACCCGTGGCGCCACGCTCCACCACGAGCAGAGAAATCCCCGACGGGCCCGGGCCGCCGGTACGCACGGCGGTGGTCACGAAATCGGCGCGGACACCCGAGGTGATGAACAGCTTCGCACCGTTGACCACGTAGTGGTCGCCGTCGCGCCGTGCGGTAGTGCGGATGCCGGCGACGTCAGAACCGGTGTCGGGTTCGGTGATGCCAAGGCTGCCGATCTTCTCCCCGGCCAGGGTCGGCGCCACGAAGCTGCGGATCTGCTCGGGATCGCCCTGCGCGGCCATATGGGGCACTGCGATGTGATGCGTAAGTAGGCTGGCCAGTAAGCCCGACGAGCCGCCGGCCTCCATCACGGCCTCGGTGAGCAGCACCAGGTCGCGCAGGTCACCGCCGGAGCCACCGATCTCTTCGGCGAACCCGATGCCCAGCAACCCCGCTGCGGCTGCGCGGCGGTGGAGTTCTCTAGGGAGCTCTCCGGCGTCCTCCCAGTCTTGCAGGTGAGGAACGATCTCCTTCTGGGTGAACGACATCGCGAGGTTGCGCAACGAGATGCGCTCGGGCGTCATCCACGGGTCGGCTGCGGCCGCCTCCGCTTCCCGCTGATCCGGCTGTTTCATGTGAGTTGCTCCTGCTGTGATCACTCGGGGACGGCACGATTGCCACGTCGACCCCATTGTCGTCGAATGTTAATGACCGATAACGTAGCGTGTCAGGAGATCGACGTTGATGTCACCTGGAGGAAAGTTGATTGACGTCCTGCCCGACCGGGTCGACACCCGCGCGCCGGTATACCTCGAGAATCGCGAGGGACTCATCGCGCAGCTCCATGCGCTCGCCGAACAGCTGGCGCTGGCCAACGGTGGCGGCGGCGAGAAGTACGTCGCCCGGCACCGTAGCCGCGGCAAGATGCTGGCTCGGGAGCGCGTCGAGCTGCTCATCGACCCCGACACGGCCTTCCTGGAACTCTGTCCGTTCGCGGCGTGGGGCACGAAGTTTCCGGTGGGCGGCAGCGTTGTGGTCGGCATCGGCATCGTCGAAGGCGTCGAGTCGATGATCATCGCGCACGACCCGACCGTGCGCGGCGGAGCCTCGAACCCCTACACCTTCCGAAAAGTGTTCCGGGGCATGGCAGTCGCCCGCGAGAACCGGCTGCCCATCATCAACGTCGTCGAGTCGGGCGGGGCGGACCTGCCCACGCAGGCCGAGATCTTCGTGCCCGGGGGCCAGCTATTCAACGACCTCACCCAGCACAGCGCGCAGGGCCTGCCGACACTGGCGCTGGTATTCGGTAACTCGACGGCAGGCGGCGCGTACATCCCCGGCATGTGTGATTACGTGGTGATGGTCCGCAACCGGTCCAAGGTCTTCCTCGGTGGTCCGCCGCTGGTGAAGATGGCGACCGGCGAAGTGTCCGACGACGAGTCGCTCGGCGGCGCCGACATGCACGCCCGCACCTCCGGGCTGGCCGACTACATGGCCGAGGACGAGCAGGACGCCATCCGGATCGGGCGGCGCATCATGGCCAGACTGAACTGGCGCAAGCTCGGGCCCGGCCCGACACAGCCACCGACCCCCCCGCTGCGAGACCCCGACCAACTCCTCGGGATCGCTTCGGTGGACCCGAAGGTTCCCTTCGACCCACGTGATGTCATCGCCCGAATCGTGGACGGGTCCGCCTTCGACGAGTTCAAGCCGCTATACGGCACCTCGCTGGTCACCGGTTGGGCCTCGATCCACGGATACCCGGTAGGGATCCTTGCCAACGCGCGCGGAATCCTGTTCAGCGAGGAGGCGGAGAAGGCCGCCCAGTTTATTCAGCTGGCGAACCAGATCGACACGCCACTGGTGTTTCTGCAGAACACCACCGGCTACATGGTCGGCGCGGAGTACGAGCAGGGTGGCATCATCAAGGACGGCGCGAAGATGATCAACGCCGTCTCCAACAGCGCTGTCCCACACCTGACGATCGTGATGGGCGCGTCCTACGGTGCGGGCAATTACGGGATGTGCGGGCGGTCCTACTTTCCCCGCTTCCTGTTCACCTGGCCCAACTCGCGTTCGGCCGTCATGGGCCCGGCCCAGCTCGCGGGCGTGCTGTCGATCGTGGCCCGCGAGTCGGCCGCCGACCGGGGGCTCCCGTTCGACGAGGAGGCCGACGCCCAGATGCGCGCTGCCGTCGAGGGCCAGATCGAGCGTGAGTCGTTGGCGCTGGCCAACAGCGGCAGGCTCTACGACGACGGGATCATCGACCCGCGCGACACCCGTACCGTTCTCGGGTTCTGCCTTTCCGTGGTCCACAACAGCGAGATCCGTGGCCAGCGTGGCTACGGCGTGTTCCGGATGTGATGGCGATGCCCGTGATCAAGAAGCTGCTGGTGGCCAACCGGGGAGAGATCGCCCGACGCGTGTTTCGCACCTGTCGCGAACTCGGCATCGCGACCGTCGCCGTGTACTCCGACGCCGACGCCGACGCCTGGCACGTGGACGATGCCGACGAGGCCGTCCGGCTACCGGGTTCCTCGCCGGCGGAGACCTACCTCGACGGTGACCGGGTGATCGCCGCCGCCCTCCTCACCGGCGCCGACGCCGTGCATCCCGGCTACGGCTTCATGTCGGAGAACGCCGGCTTCGCGCGGGCCTGCGCCGACGCCGGGCTCGTGTTCGTCGGCCCGCCGCCGGATGCCATCGACGCGATGGGTTCCAAGCTGACGGCCAAGGCGATGATGGCCGATGCGGGCGTGCCGGTTCTCCCGGGCGGCGACGCGACCGGCCTGGACCCCGACAAGCTGCGCAAGCTCGGCGCCGAGATCGGCTACCCGCTGCTGGTCAAGGCGAGCGCGGGTGGCGGCGGGCGCGGCATGCGGGTTGTCGAGTCGGCCGACGACCTCGACGGAGCCGTGGCCTCGGCCTCGCGCGAGGCGATGTCGGCGTTCTCGGACGGCACGGTGTTCCTCGAGCGGTACGTGCAGCGTCCCCGCCACGTTGAGATCCAGCTGTTGGCCGACATGCACGGCACGGTTGTCTCGCTGTTCGAGCGGGAGTGCTCGGTGCAGCGCCGCCACCAAAAGGTCATCGAGGAGGCGCCCTCGCCCGTCGTCGACGACGACCTGCGCGCCCGGATGGGCGCGGCGGCGGTCGCGGCGGCACAGGCCGTGGGTTACGTCGGGGCCGGAACGGTCGAGTTCGTCCTCGACGCGAACGGCGGCGATGACGACGGGACGTTCGCCTTCCTGGAGATGAACACCCGGCTGCAGGTCGAGCACCCGGTCACCGAACTCGTCACCGGGCTCGACCTCGTGCGCCTGCAGTTGCTGGTGGCGATGGGTCGGCCACTGCCTGCCGAGGTGAGCAAGCCGCGGATCACCGGCCACGCGGTCGAGGCCCGGCTCTACGCCGAGGACCCCACGAAGGGCTACCTGCCGCAGACCGGAACGCTGCGCACGATGCAGATCCCCGACCACGTCGGGGTCCGGGTGGACTCCGGCGTGCGCGACGGCTCGGTGGTCAGCCACCACTATGACGCCATGCTGGCCAAGGTGATCGCCTGGGCGCCCACCCGCGCCGAGGCGCTCGGCGCGCTGTCCGCCGCGCTCGCCGGCGCCCGGATCCACGGACTCACCACCAACCGGGATCTGCTGGTTCGCGTTCTGCGCCACGACGAGTTCGCCGGACGCGGCACCGACACCGGGTTCCTCGACCGCCACGACGTGGCCGACCTCGGCGCAGCCCTCATCGACCGCGACGGGGAGGGCTTGCACGCCATCGCGGCCACACTCGCCCAGGTCGCGGGACGCCGCGCGGCGGCCCCCGTCCAGCCGACGCTGCCTGCCGGGTGGCGCAACAACCCGTCCCAACTGCAGTCCACCGGATGGCTGACCGCCGACGGCCGCGAGCGTCGGGTGGGCTATGCGCTGCTCCGCGACGGCGTCGAGGTCGAAGTCGACGGCAAACCGGTCGAGGACGTCAGGGTGCTCGTGCAGCGGCCGGACCGGGTGGTCCTGGAGACCGGCGGGGTACGGCGCGGCTACGACGTCGTCCTCGACGGCGACATCGCCTACGTTGACAGCCCTGCCGGGTCCACTGCGTTCACCCAGGTACCGCGGTTCCTGGACCCCAGCACGCTCAAGCCGGCGGGCTCGCTGACGGCGCCTATGCCGGGTTCGGTGATCCGGCTGCCCGTCGCCGCGGGCGACGTCGTGACGGCCGGGCAGGCCTTGGTCGTGGTGGAGGCGATGAAGATGGAACACACCATCGCCAGCCCGATCGACGGGATCGTCGCCGAACTCTCGGTCGAGGTGGGTCAGCAGGTGTCCACCGGCGATGCCCTCGCGGTGGTCGGAGCGGCCGACAGTGCAGACGAGGATTGAGCACCATCAGACCCGTCACCGGCCCCGGTGGCGGGTGACTTCGAAGTAGGAGAGCGGTATGGAACTGCACGAGACCGAGGAACGGCGAGCGCTGCGCAAGGCCGTGTCCGAGATCGCCAAGGACTTCGGGCACGACTACTACGTGGCCAAGTCGCTCGGCGGGGAGAAGAGTTCGGAACTCTGGCAGGCCGTGGGCAAGCAGGGGTTCCTCGGGGTCAACATCGCCGAGCAGTACGGCGGCGGTGGCGGCGGCATCTACGACATGCAGATCGTCGGTGAGGAACTGGCTGCGGCCGGCTGCCCGCTGCTGATGACGGTGGTCTCCCCCACCATCTGCGGCACGATCATCGAGGCTTTCGGCAGCGACGAGCTAAAGGCGCGCTGGCTGCCGGGCATCGCCAGCGGCGAGATCATCATGGCGTTCGCGATCACCGAGCCGGATGCGGGCTCGAACTCTCACAACATCTCCACCCACGCCAAGCGCGTCGGTGGGGATTGGGTGCTCAACGGCACCAAGTACTACATTTCCGGCGTCGACGAGGCGGAGGCCATCCTGGTCGTCACCCGCACCGCGACCGACGACCGCGGCCGCGGACGGCTGAGCCTGCTGGTGGTCCCGACCGACGCGCCCGGGTTGACCAAGACCCTCATCCCGGTGCAGGCGGTGACACCGGAGAAGCAGTTCACGCTGTTCTTCGACGACGTGCGGGTGCCGGCCGAGAACCTGATCGGCGCGGAAAACGACGGTCTGCGTCAGGTGTTCATGGGCCTCAACCCCGAACGCATCATGGGCGCCGCCCTGGGCAACGGCATCGGCCGCTACGCGCTGGACAAGGCGTCGGCCTACGCGCGCGAGCGCAAGGTCTGGGACGTGCCGATCGGAGCCCACCAGGGCCTGTCCCACCCGCTTGCGCACGCCAAGATCCAGCTGGAGCTGGCCCGGCTGATGACCCAGCGGGCGGCCTCACTGCACGACGCCGGCGACCCCGGTTCCGCGGAGGCGTCGAACATGGCCAAATACGCTGCGGCGGAGGCCGGCATCCTGGCCCTCGACCAGGCGATCCAGACCCACGGCGGCAACGGGTTGGCCACCGAGTACGGGCTGGCCACTCTCTGGGGCCCGGTGCGGCTGATGCGCACCGCGCCGATCAGCCGAGAGATGATCCTCAACTATGTGGCTCAGCACAGCCTGAACCTGCCCCGCTCATACTGAGCATCCTTCATCCGTTCGTGTCCGCTTCGGTCTACAAGACGGACGGTGGTGATCGGTCGCCCGCCGGGGCCGGGTCCTGCCTTACCGAGCATTTGTCAACCAAAACTGCCGAGGAGGCAAATCAACATGGATCGCGGTATCGGTCAGTGGGTCACCAAACGGGCCTTCCTCAACGGGCAGCGCACGGCGTTCGTCTGCGGTGACACCAGCTTCACGTACTCCGACTTCGATCGGCGCACCAACCAGGTCGCTTCGAACCTGTTGCGTCTCGGCGTCCGCAAGGGGGACCGGGTGGCCATACTGCTGGTGAACTCGGTCGAGTTCATGGAGGTCCTCCTCGGCTGCGCGAAGATCGGCGCCATCACCATCCCGATCAACGTCCGACTCGCAGGCCCGGAGATCGGCTACATCCTCGCCGACTCCGGCGCCGACGTGTTCGTGTTCCACGAGCCGCTCGCGGCGGCGGCGGTCAGCGCGCTGGCCGAGCCGGGGGTCCGGGTCCGCCACACGGTCCGGGCCGGGGGCGCCCCGGCCGACGGCGAGATCGCCTACCCAGACCTGCTCTCCGGCGGCGCCCCCGAGCCTCTCGACAGCGACGTCGAGGGCCGCGACGCCGCGTTCATCATGTACACCTCGGGCACCACCGGCCGCCCGAAGGGCGCCATCCTCACCCACGACAACCTACTGTGGAACGCCATCAACGTGCTGGGCGCCGAACAAGGCCTGACCGGCAGCGACGTGACTGTTGCAGTCGCCCCCATGTTCCACATCGGCGGGCTCGGGGTACATACGCTGCCATTGCTCTACGTCGGCGGGACCAGCGTGATCCTCCCGTCGTTCAACCCGGTGAGCACGCTCAAGGCGATGGCCGAAAGCCGCGCCACCGTCCAGTTCATGGTGCCGGCGATGTGGTCGGCGCTGACCCAGGTGCCCGACTTCGACTCCTACGATCTCTCCGCGTTGCGTCTGGCCATGGGCGGCGGCGCACCGATGCCGCTGACTGTCATCGACTTCATGCAGCAACGTGGCGTCCCCTTCACCGAGGGATTTGGGATGACCGAGACTGCACCCATGGTCTCGGTCTTGGACGCCGCCAACATCACGACGCGGGCCGGATCAATCGGCCGGGTCGCCATGCACGTCGATGCCCGCATCGTGGACGCCGACGACCGGGACGTCCCGGCCGACACCGTCGGCGAACTCCTGGTGCGCGGACCCAACGTGTTCGTCGGGTACTGGATGAAGCCGGCGACCACCGCCGAGGCCTTCCGGGGCGGCTGGTTCCACACCGGCGACCTCGGCCGGATCGACGCCGACGGCTACATCACGCTCGTCGACCGCAAGAAGGACATGATCATCTCGGGCGGGGAAAATGTCTACCCCATCGAGGTCGAGCAGGTGCTGTTCCGTCACCCCGGTGTGCTCGACGCCGCGGTGGTCGGCGGTCCGGACGACAAGTGGGGTGAGCGCGTCGTCGCGGTGGTGGTGGCCGACCCAGCCGCCGAGCAGGAACCCAGCGCCGACGAACTGATCGCCTGGTGCCGCGAACGGCTGGCGCATTTCAAGTGCCCCCGCGAAGTGCACCTCCTTCCCGAGCTGCCCCGCAACGCCACCGGCAAGCTCCTCAAGACCGAGCTGCGCAAGCGATTCACCGGCGTCGAGGGCGGCGTCGTCCAGCGCTGAGGCACGACACCGGAGGCGGAGCGCGGGTTTGGGAAGTGTTGTCACGACGAGTAGCCACGGTCGCCGCTGCAAATAGCTGAAGATGTTAATCGTCGCTAACGTCTAGCGCGTGGCAAGACCACGCGCGCCACTTGTCGGATGTTCTTATCCTCGATCCACCGATGAATTGGCTGGTCGTGGGGTGTCGGAATGAGGAAAGTGCCCTCTGAGCTGCGATGATGAGTGTTCTCTACGCACTTATCGGCACAACTCGGAAAGGCACTTCCGGTGCAAGTGTCCCATAGGTTCGCCGCATCGTCGGCGGTCTTCGATGATGAGCGTCTGGTGTCGTGCGCAGGCCTGGTACCGGTGATGGCCCTTGCCGAGCAGACCGGACTGTCATCGTCATTGGCCGACAAAGTTCGGTTCAGCTGCGAGCGGGTCAAGTCCGGTGCGGCCAATCCGTCGCCGAAGCTGACCACGCTGATCGCCGGGATGTGCACCGGCGCGGACAGCATCGACGACCTCGACGTAGTTCGTAGCGGCGGGATGAAGACCCTGTTCGGCGAGGTGTACGCCCCGTCGACCATCGGAACCTTGTTGCGGGAGTTCACCTTCGGCCATGCCCGGCAACTGGAGTCGGTGCTCAGTGAGCACGTGGGCGCTCTGTGCGAGCGTGTCGATCTGTTGCCCGGCGCCGACGGGCGGGTGTTCATCGACATCGACTCACTGCTGCGCCCGGTCTACGGCCAGGCCAAACAAGGTGCGAGCTACGGCCACACCAAAATCGCCGGCAAGCAGATCCTGCGCAAGGGTCTTTCCCCGTTGGTGACCACCATCAGCACCGAACACTGCGCTCCGGTGATCACCGGAGCACGACTGCGGGCGGGCAAGACCAACTCGGGCAAAGGCGCGGCCCGCATGATCGCCCAAGCCGTCGCCACCGCCCGCGGCGCCGGTGTCACCGGGCGCATCCTGGTGCGCGGCGACTCGGCCTACGGCAACAGCAGCGTGGTCACCGCCTGCCGCCGCGCCGGTGCCCGGTTCTCGCTGGTGCTGACCAAGACCGCCGCAGTCGTCGCGGCCATCGCCGACATCAATGACACCGCGTGGATCCCGGTGTGCTATCCCGCCGGGATCCCGACACCGGTGCCTGGATCTCCGATGCCGAAGTCGCCGAAACCACCTGCACCGCTTTCAGTTCCACGAAGACTCCGATCACGGCACGGTTGATCGTGCGCCGGGTCAAAGACGCCCGATACCCCGACGCCCTGTTCCCGGTCTGGCGATATCACCCGTTCTTCACCGACACCGACGAACCCGTCGACGTCGCTGACATCACTCACCGCCGCCACGCGATCATCGAAACCGTGTTCGCCGACCTCATCGACGGACCCCTGGCCCACATGCCCTCGGGACGTTTCGGGGCGAACTCTGCCTGGATACTGTGCGCGGCCATCGCCCACAACCTGCAGCGCGCCGCCGGCATCCTGGCCGGCGGTGCACACGCGGTGGCTCGCGGCGCCACCCTGCGCCGACGCCTCATCACCATCCCGGCCCGACTGGCCCGCCCCCAACGCCGACCCATCCTGCACCTACCAGCCCACTGGCCGTGGGCGACGCACTGGCTCCGATTGTGGCGCAACACCATCGGCCACAGCCCGCCAGCAACCGCCCCCACCTGACCAATCCGCCGAAAGGCCACGACCGGAGCACACAGGAAAAAGCTGGACAGACCAGCCGATACCCCCTGCTCACAGCCAGCAAGCGACCACCAAACCATTCCAGCCTCAGCCACGACAGCTCATCGGTGGATCAAGGCTTATGCCTCCTGGTTGTCTGGGCCGACAAGTCGCAACCTGCGCCACGACTCGCCTGTCGCCTTGCGCGATGGGTGCTTGAGCGTGTCTGACGTCGATGAGCTTCGGTGAATGGGTTGCTTCAGCTCCGTACGGCGGCGATCGACGACTCCACTCGATCAGCCTGCCCGCAGCAGAGCCCCGCGGCAGCGTCGAAACATGAATCGAACTCGGATTATCAGGCCGGGCGGCGCCGGATCGTCGCGCTGACCATCCTCAGATTCGGCGTGTTCGTCAGTAGACGGCACAGTTACGCAGCAAGGGCGTTCGCGGGACACGAACGACTAGGACCGCCCCAAGGCTTGTGTTGGGTTCAGTGCTACTTCGCCGAGCCAATAGCACATCAGTAGGGCGACCTCGACGTCTAATCGTTCCGCGGCGATCGGGCGACCGCGGCGCTCGAGTGCTCGATTTACGCGATACTTGACGGTATTGGCGTGTATCTGCAATTCGTTGGCGGCGGCTTTGAAGCTGGAACCGGCACGCAAGAACACCCTCAACGTGTCTCGTAGACGCTGGTCCGATGCAGTGTTCTGAGCCAACGGGCCCAGCACATCGTAAATCCATTCCTTCAGAGTCGCGTCATCGGTCATCAGCATCGAGGCCAGGGCCACACCGGGATCTCGTGCAGCGACGATCCGGTGCCGTGAGGAGCCGTCGGCTGCCACCGCGACCACACGGGCCTGCTCAGCCTGTCGGTAGGTGCGGCGGAAGCCTTCAATCCCCGGAAGTGGTTCACCGACGGAAAGTCTTGGGCCGTCAGGTTGAGCCCGGACGAAGTCGCGCAGCTGCGATAAATAGTCCGACGGGCGGTGAACCGTCATCCATGCGCATCCGACGAGGCGGTCGATGGAGAAGTAGACCGATTGCTTCGCTCCAGTGGCGGAGACCGCGTGTTGCATGAAGCGCTCCATGGCGATGAACTCGTCGGTGTCGGCGCCCGCATCTCGGTCGAGCCATACCATGAGAGCCACATGCGTTGCGCCCAAGAAGTACCTCATAGCCGACGACGCTTCGGTCAGGTCTACGTCGCGTCCGTTGAGGATGTCTCGAATGGCTTGTGCACGCAAACTTCGTCGGCGCTCGTCCCACTCCGCGCGTTCAGTCTGATATGTCTCCAAGACCTGCTCAGACATCCAGTCGATGTAGCGGAAAGACACACGGGTGATGTGTTCAATGAGCGCCAATTTCTCCTCGGGCGGTAGGTCCGCGCTCCGAAGGCCAGCGATGATGAGGTTCAATCCATACTGGTGCCCGAGCCTGTATGCCCGCAGCAGCGCGTTGACGGGTACCTCGCGTTGCGCCATCCTCCGGGCGTGTTCAAGGGCGGCCGTCGGTGACTCCATGCGGTCGAACGGGATCGAGTGACGGACGACGGAGAACCAAGTGTCTACGTTCGCGGCGACGGTGTCACTCAGTAGCTCTTTGAGCTGTTGATCGGCAGCGAGTTCGGCAACTTGCTCAATCAGAAGGCCATGTATGGACTCGGGCAATTCTCTGACGAGGTCGCCGAGGTCTCGGAATAGGTGATGAACCGCGTGACCGGGGGTGTCTTGAACTTCGGATGAATCAAGCACAGCTGCGACCGTACTCGATTACTTGTCTTTGCGAGACAACAGACGCCCGCAGGTTCGACCCTTCGAGACATACCGATCGCGGATCCGGGTATCTACGCTGTTAAGGAGCGGTGAGCCACGTTTTACCATTTCAGCAGCCGAACGAGGCATTGCTGTGGGCCACGGCGAACGGATGCGCGTGAAGAGGAAGGCGGAGGCATGAGTTGTCTGCTCGCAATAACCTTGTTTGCGGCCTTCGCGGCCGGAGCAGCCCCATTGCGAGGAACGATCAGCACCGCCCTGGCCGCAATAGACGACTTTCTCGATCGTTTCGGCCACGAAGTTTCCGGAACTGCTCATGCGAAGGAACGCCCGCCGCTCTGACGAGGTGGTCGAATCGGGCGCCGGATATGCCCGCCCGCCTCCCGCATACCGAAGCTGAAGCCTGGATAGCAGTAGGCTGTCCTCTGGACTCGCCCCCGGCCGTCGACTGACTCCAAGATCCCAACAGCAGCGCCGATCTGATCCGGGTCGCCCCGGCGGCGGGTGTGTTCGTCAAGGTGTGCGGGCACTGGTTCGGAGAACTCCGACCGCTCGATCCGACCTGGACAGCGCCCACCAGCAAAATGCTTCGGTTCGAATGATAATTCGGCCCAGGCGATGGTCGAACCATACGGTTTGGCATCGCTGCCTTCGGATGCGCCGATACTGCGCCGCCGGGGTTCCGTTCATGGAGGTAGTTCTGACACCTCGACAACGAACCAGAGTGGCCGGGCCGCGGCCATCGCAGGGCCCTGAAAGACGCTCAGTCCGACGAGTCGTTCAGCGTGCGGTCGAGAAAATCTGCGACTGCCGAAGTGAAGGCGTCGTTGTCGTCGCCCGCAACCATGTGGCCCGTGCCCGAAACGTCGACAGCCTCGGCGTGCGGTACGACTTCGAGGAACTCCTCGACCGACTGCTGCGACGTCACGTCGGAGTGAACGCCGCGAATGAGAAGCGTTGGTGCTCGCACGCGGCGGGCCCCTTCGATGAGAAGGTCGCTTATGGCGCCGAATTCTTTGGCACCAGTTGCTGGGTCGCCCTGCAGGAACTCGAAGTTGGAAGCTATGAACGCCGGATCCCATCGCCAGATCCACCGACCGTCGTCGCGCTGCTGCAAGACCTTTCGGAGACCGTCCAAGTTCTTGGGCCGAGCGCGATGCCGGTTGTACTGGGCAATGACGTCCGCGGCCGCGTCGAGCGTATCGAATCCGTCGGGATGGGCGCCCATGAAAGACACGACGCGGCGTGCTCCGTGAAACTCCATTCGCGGAGTTATGTCGACCAGTACGACGGCTCCCCACAGATCGGCAGGCGCCACCAAATGCGTTCCCAACACCGTCATGCCGCCCAAGGATGCGCCAACGACAGCTGGCGGGCGGCCATCGCTGGCATATCGGCGAATCGACAGCAGGTCGGATGCAAGTCGGTCGAGATCGTATCGACCATCGGGGTCCCACTCGCTGTCGCCGTGACCGCGGGCGTCGTAAGCGACGACGGTATACCCGCGCGCGTGTAAGCGGCGCGCGGTAGTCGCCCAGGCATGGCGGTTCTGTCCACCGCCGTGCAGCAGTATGACGACCGCGCGGGCGGATTCGTGTCGGTAGACATCGGCTGCAAGGGCGGTTCCGTCTTCGTTGCGGACGCGCTCGAACGTTGAGGTCATTTGCTGTGTCCTCGATGGTCGCCTTGGGCAGCGTTCTCGTTCCGCGACCGGATCACGAGGCGCTCTGGGCGACGACGGTCACTGTTCCCTGTGCGGCGCATACCGGGCGTCCCGTATTGGTGATGTCGATCCTGGCGACGCCGCTACGCTTCCCCAGCGCGATGATGTCGGCGACCGCAACGCAGACTCCACTGGACACCGGACGTAGGAGGTTCAGTTTGAATTCGGTTGTGGCCACCCATGACCCAGGTGGGATCACCGGATAGAACACCACGCCCAAGCAGTGGTCGACCATCGCTGACAGGCATCCGCCATGCAGAGTGCCGAAAGGAGTCAACAAATCGGCTCGGGCGTCCATTTCCACTACCAGTCTCCCGGCGGAGAACTCGATGTGGCGGAAGTCCAAGTACTTGGCGAGCCCTCCCGAGGTTCCCCCGCGTGCTGGAGCTCCTCGGCTATTTGCTTGTTGAACTGGGGGAAGTCCATGGTCAGCGCCTCGTTTCGTTCAGCGATACCGATGCCATCGCTGAGACACTACTCCGCAGTTGTCGCAGCAATGCAACTGTGAGTGTCGGCCAGTAGCGCGGGAAGCAGGAATCGGCGCAAGAAAGCATCGATTCCTTCGGGGCTGCGGTGCCGGGGGCCGCGAACCGCGAGCAAGCTGAGGATGATGCGCAAAATCCATTCGGCGGCGTCATCGACCGAAACGCCGGCTTCGAGTTGATGCCAGTGTGCGGCGAACACGGGTCGCAGAAACTCGGCGACGAGTTCGAACAGCGCCACCGACGTTCCCTCGGCCAGTCCCACGCCGGCGAGTTCATCGTCGCTGGCGAAGAGCATGCCGATTATCGGTTCGCGGCGTGCCGCGCGCACCGTGACTGCAACGAAGTCCAATATGGCAGAGCCCAAGTCGGTGTGCGCCAAGATCCGTCCGCTGGTGCGGTGCAGGTAGCGTTCCGCTGCGCGGACGATGACACCGGATACGACGGATTCGCGACTAGCGAAGTAGCGATAGACCGTGGCGCGCGATACGCCCGCATGCCTGGCGATATCCTCCATCGTGGTGCCCGACAGCCCCTTGCCTTGCAGGCACGTTTCGGCGGCGTCGAGTAGGCGATCGCGCGCCATATCGCGGTTTCGCCCAGGAGTCGCGTCGCCCCGCCGCAACGATCTCTTCGTCACGGGTACGAGTATGCCCTGTCAAGGGACCCGCTCTGTCGAACACCCGCGGTTGTCGCATGGAAACGGATGTGACAATATCGCAGTCGTGTCGCATAGAAGACCTCGACGATGAGCGTGATCTGACCGTTGGCCATCCCACCACGCACTCCGGTTGTCGTCGGCGTCGGTGAACTGACACATCGCGGTGAAGGCACCGTCGATCCCATCGATTTGGCCGCCGAGGCCGCGCGTCGAGCGCTGCATGATGCTTCGGCCGCGATCGGGCATCGCATCGATACCGTGGCGACGCCCGGAATCTTGATGATCCCACGCGACAACCCCGCGTCGAGGATTGCCGAAGCGACTGGGCTGACGCCGGATCATCGCATCAGTTGTCCGGTCGGCGGCAACACCCCCCAGTATCTGGTCGAGGTCCTCGGCCGCCGCATTTGGCGCGGCGTCAGCGACGGGGCTCTGATCGTCGGAGCGGAAAGCGGCGCGTCAGCACGCAAAGTCGCATCCGGTAGCGCACTTTTGGAGCCCAAACCCATCGCAGCACAGGACGAGTCACTCGGTGACACCCGCCCGGGACTGAGCGAAGCCGAGGTGGGCGCCGGGTTACATTGGCCGCACGAGGTGTACCCGATCTTCGAATCCGCGATCGCGGCCCGATCAGGCCGCACATTCGACGAACAGCGCCGCTGGCTGGGTGACTTGATGGCTCCGTTCACGGTTGAGGCGTCCCGACATCTCGAGCAGGCCTGGTTTCCGCGTGCCCGTAGCGCAGACGAGCTCAGCACGGTCTCCCCGGCTAACCGGATGGTGTGCGAGCCGTATCCGAAGCTGCTCAACAGCATCATCGCCGTGGATATGGCTGCCGCTTTCGTGATCATGGCCGCCGAAGTCGCCGAGGAACTCGGAGTGCCCAGTGATCGTTGGGTCTTCCCGTGGTCGTCGGCCACATGCAACGACGTGTATTTCCCGGTTCAGCGGCCTGATCTGGGTCGTTCCGCCGGAATAAGGGCCGCCGGCAAGGCGGTATTGGCGGCCAGTGGACTTCACATCGACGACATTAGATGGTTTGATTTCTACTCTTGCTTTCCTTCCGCGGTCGAGGCGGCGATCGACGCCTTGGATCTCGACCCGGCGGATGACCGCGGGTTCACGGTGACCGGCGGACTGCCCTACCACGGAGGGCCGGGTAACAACTATGTCAGCCATTCGATCGTCGAGATGGTGCGACGCTGCAGGAGCGACCCGGACGCCGTCGGGCTCGTGTCCGGACTGGGCTGGTACATCACAAAGCACTCGCTGGGTCTGTGGTCGGCGACTCCACCGCCAACGGGATGGCAGACTCCGGACATGGCCGATGCGCAGTCTGCGATCGACGGCACCTCCCTCCCGGTCGCTTCTCCCGCCGACGCATCCGGAGAGGCGACCATAGATGGATACACGGTCGTGCACGACCGTGACCAAGGCCCCTCCTGGGTGCCGATTTTCGCGCGCATGACCGACGGCCGCCGCGTCGCGGCGCGCAGTGACGATGCCGAGGTGGCGGTGGCAATGTCACGAGACATGTGCGTCGGACACCAAGTCGCCGTGCGGCAGGCGGACGGACACGTCGAATTCGAACTGTCGTGAACGCCGACGCGCTCGTGCTGACCAAGCCGCGCACCCTTGAACGGCGGCATCTTCCGGTGCCGCGCATCGACGACGAGTCCGGTCTCCTGCGGATCGAGGCGTGCGGGCTCTGCGGAACCGACCACGAGCAGTTCAGCGGACACCTGCCGACGGGGTTCGCCTTCATCCCCGGACACGAGATCATCGGCGTCATCGAGGGAATCGGTGACGCCGCGCGCGAGCGTTGGGGCGTCTCGGTGGGTCAGCGAGTCGCCGTCGAGGTGTTCCGATCGTGTCGGGAGTGCGACTCGTGCGGCCGCGGCGAGTATCGCAGGTGCTCGAGCAACGGCCTCGCCACCATGTTCGGCTTCGTCGACGTGAACATCCCGCCCGGCCTGTGGGGAGGCTATGCAACCCACCTGCATCTGCCGTTCGATTCCATGCCGTTGCCGGTCCCGGACGGACTCGACCCGATCGTCGCGACGTTGTTCAATCCGCTTGGGGCAGGGATCAAATGGGCTGCCATGTTGCCCGAGACAAGCCCGGGCGACGTCGTCGCGGTCCTCGGACCAGGGATCCGCGGGATTTGTGCTGCCGTAGCCGCCAAGGAGGCCGGAGCGGCATTCGTCGCGATGACCGGGGTCGGCCCTCGCGACCGAACTCGGCTAGCCGCAGCCCACCAGTTCGGCGTGGACCTGACCATCGACGTCACCGAAGACGACCCGGCGCAGGCCCTGCAAATGGCGACCGGCCGGCTCGCAGATGTCGTCGTCGACGTCACCGCGAAGGCGCCAGCCGCATTCGCGGACGCCGTCGGACTCGCGCAGCCCGGCGGACGCGTGGTGGTCGCGGGCACACGCGGCGGCGGCGGAGCGCCGGGCTTCGAGCCAGACCTGCTCGTATTCAAGGAACTACGCATCTTCGGTTCGTTGGGGGTCGACTACCCCGCCTACCAGAGCGCCATCGAGCTGCTGGTCTCTAGGCGTTGGCCCTTCGAAGAATTGCACCGCGAGATCACCGGTTTCGCCGGCCTGCCCGGGCTGCTCGACCTTCTGGCCGGCAACGAGCCGGACCGGGTCCCCGCTCTGCACAACGTCTTTGTGCCGATCGCCTGACAGCGCCAACTAGCGCCCAACCGGAAGGATCCACCGTGAGCAGCCAAAGCCGGGTTGACATGCTTGCCCTGACAGATGCCCGCGAGCGCGCCGCTCAATGCGGGATTCCGGACGCCATGGCTGAACTGTCTGTTTTCAGGATCGCGCTTCATCAGCCCCCTGTAGCCGTCGCATTGCATGGAATGCTGGAGGCGTTGCTGTGGAAAGGCGCGCTGGATGCGCGGCTACGGGAGCTGATCATCATGCGAATCGGCTGGGTCACTGATTCGGTCTATGAGTGGACGCAACACTGGAGGGTTGCCCGCTTGCTCGATGTGCCCGAACGCGACCTGCTCGGGGTGCGCGACTGGCAGAACGCCGGCCACTTCGGCGAAGCCGAGCGGGCGGTACTGGCGGCGACAGACGAGACGTTGCGTGACGGCACCATCTCGGATGAAACCTGGGCTGAGTGTCAGCGCGCGTTGCACGGGGACCCGGCCGTCCTCGTCGAACTCGTCGCCGCGATCGGGAATTGGAGATTGTTCTCAGCGCTGCTGCGGTCCTTGCACGTGCCGCTAGAAGACGGCCTCGAAGGATGGCCCCCTGACGGAGTTCGACCCTCCGTTGACTGAAGGGTGATCGGCTCGCCATGTCGACTCCGTGCTATGACTCTGCCCCTAGCACCTGTTGGTCGGGATCTGACGATGTCGAACGGTCGGGCGGTTGCATCTGCAGACGGCGATTCCACCACCGAGGATTGCGCCGGGCCTGAAGACTGAGCCGACGGAATTCCATCCGCTGCAGTCGAAGGAGAACTGGAACACCCAGCAGCGGGACGATCGCACCACGGACCGCACCTCGGCGACCATTCTCCAGCAATCCGGCTACAGCACTGAGCCCCGAAATGTAAAGAATACCGTTGTAAGGCACCAGGATTGGGCCGCATAGTCCTTCGCACTCGGACAGGCTTGGCACACCAAATCTCCAGCGCTTCGGCCAGTGTATGAAGTGAGCCAACACGGTCGTCAGGAACAGGCCGTTCACAACACCGAGGACAGCCTCGTGACGCTTATCGGCACGTTCCGCCATGCGAAGTACTACTGCGGTGCTCATGCCCCAACCCGTCGCTGCCGGCACCGGACCAATCACCGACGCGAACGGCATCGCAACTCCGGACAGCAATTCGTAGAAGACATGCGCGCTCGCTGACACGGCGCCAACTTGTGTGCAGATTTGCCGGGACGTCTTCGGACGCTGACGGGACGGCGGTAATGGCCCTTCCGCCCGCATCAGCGGAATGCCTGAACGCGCGATGCGGCCACGGCGCAACGCACTTCTTCGTGAAGAGGTCGTTCCATATGGCGGCTTTCACCACAAAAGTACTTGTCGACCTACACGTTACTCCGTAGCTGTTGGCCGCCATCGGCGTCGAAGAGTTCCTTGGTCCAACGTTCGAGGATTTCTGCGCTATCCCAGTCGTCGGGATGGAACCCGGCGTGGGTGTAGGAACGGAAGCGCTCAATCGCTGCTCGGCTGAACAGCGGGTTATGACGGAAGGCTCGAAGGCTGCGCAGCAACCGCACCGGGTTGTAGGCGGCACGATCGCCGGCCAGAGAGCGGGTGGTCTGGATGACCAACTCGGTGAACAATAGGAGACTGGCGATCCGCATTCCCCAGACCCTGGTGCGTTCGCTTCCACCGACCGTCTCGTAGACATCGAAAGCGACGGCCTTGTGCTCGCATTCCTCCAGTGCGTGCCAAAGCAGAATCGGCCGCACCTCGGTGTAGCCGATCAGTTCTTGAGCTTCGTCGCTGGTGAGAATGATCTCGGCGAATGTCGCCGTGTAGTGCTCGAGGGCTGCCGTCACAGCCAGGCGCATCTTGGGAGAAAAACGCTTCTCGAGTCGGCCAACCAACTTCTTGATATGCCGATCGATCCCCTCGGTGGGATAGCCCATCGCTTGAAGGCGATCGTTGAGCAGCCGATGCTGGTGCCGGTGGGTGGCCTCTTGAGCGATGAATCCCTTGACCGCCTCCTTCAGGTCAGCGTCGCTGATGTGGTCCCGGTACTCGCGGACTGACCGGATGAAGAAGTCTTCGCCTTCGGGGAACGTGGCCGACAAGGTGGACACAAAGTGGCTCATCACCAAGTCGCCATCGACGAAGTGCTGCCGACTGGTCTCAGCAGGCATGTCGAATCGGACACGGCGGGGCTTCGGGACGACCCGCGTGGTGGGCCGTGTGGACGAATCGTCGCTCATGTTGTTCTCCTGTTGTCATGGGCACTGATGATCTGACTTTACGCCTAGTCAGAATTAGATGGCAAGCTATGCGTTGTGCGATCGGTGCGGGTGTACAGCGGGATGTCCGCCGAGGAGCGTCACCGGAACAGGCGCACGCGTCTCATCGAGGCCGCGATGGAGTTGATCGGCACGCACGGCGTTGCCGCCGCCACGGTGACTGCCGTATGCGCTGAGTCCGGCGTGACGTCACGCTACTTCTATCAGCATTTCCCTGACAGAGACGCCCTCTTGCGAGCTGTCTACCAGCAGCTCTACGCAACCTTCCAGGAGGTGATAGTTGACGCGATCCCCGATGCCGGCGCCCCACCCGAGGTGCTCGCGTACGCGCCGATCCGCGGGCTGGTCAGCATGATCAACAATGATCCTCGACTGGGTCGGATCTTGTTCGTGGAATCTGCAACGGAGCCGCTGCTTCGGGAGTTACGCAGCGACATGATGACCGGTTTCACCGACCTCGTATTGCGTGAGGCCAGACTTCACCTTGACATCGCCGACTCCGCAGTGGGCGTTGCCCATTTGGCCTCGACATTGGGTGTGGGTGGGTTATTCGAAGTCTTGCGCCGCTGGCTCGACGGAGAACTCGAGTTCACCACCGATGAACTCGTTCAGCACTGCGCAGGTTTCCTGGGCAGCCTCGGCAGCTATGTGCTGCTGCAGAACGCAGTCGAGTCGGCCACGACCAAAGCCAAACCTCAGAGTTAGCTTCTGGCGCCTCCCGGCCGCGCTTCGCGAATGTCGAGGTGCCTCCGCTTGCTTCATTCCGGACTGAACACATGAACGCCGCTGTACAACATTAGAGGCCAGCGTCGTCGACCAAATAACGTTCGGCGAGCGTCTCGGCAAGCCGACTCGTGTGCTCCACGATCTCCCCCTGGATGACGTCAAGCAAACCTGCATGCCATGCGGTGATCAATTCGACGAAGCCACCAACGGCCACCAGTGTGTCCATCCGAAGGGCGGTTTCATCGGCTTCCGGCCTCAGGTGTGGCTCACTGGCTGCGATCACCAGGTGTGTCGCCTCCTGCAGTGCGACAGCGCGCCGATCCTGAAGCGGGGAACTGCCCACGTGTTGAGCCAGTAGAATCTTCGCCCTGCCCGGATCCTCTGCAATCCGGTCGACCACCGCGGCGATGGTCACGCGGATGGTCTCCATCGGCGGCTGCCCGATGCGTTCTGCGAGCGTCGCAGAAACCTCACCGAGCATCTCGTTGCGCACGCCGTCCCATGCAGCGACAAGTAACTCGTCGCGGGTCTTGAAGTCTTCGTAGAAGTAACGGTCGTTCAGGCCGGTTTTGGCGCACACTCCTCTCATCGTGACTGCTGCCCAACCGCTTTCACTCCAGATTTCCGTCGCGGCATCAATGAGGCGCTGACGGCGCTCCGCCCGGCGTTCAGCACCGGTACGCCCGCCCCATCTCTTCGACCGCGTCCGCACATGTCCATCTTGGCAAGCCACAGTAGGTCGCAACACTTTGGTAGCATCCGCCCCCAATGGGGGCGCGTGCCACCATAGGACTCCGCGGAGGGCAGCGATTGACGATCAGAACGCTCAAACTTCGAGTTCTCAGAGACGTGGCAGCGGCTGTCGTCATTCCCGCCCCCAGCAGTGATCGTGCGGCACTGGCGACGGTGGCGGTAGGAGGCGCCCTGCACGCCGTGCAGGTATTCGCGGCCGACTGGCCCGCCGCAATCCCGTAGGGAGTCGACTCATGACGCTCTTGAGCGAGGCCCCCACCGGTCGCCGTCACCACTTGCACTACGTGCGGTAGCGTACCGATACCGGCAGTATCGCTACCAGTGGAGGCCAAGTGACCGACGGCAGTGCAGATGCCCCAAGCCAGGCCAAGCGGCCTGGTCGGCGCGCCAACGGATCCACCGACCCGGCCGACACTCGCGAGTACAGCGAACGGTTGGCGACCCTGGCCCGGTTCACCCTCCGACACAAAGCGCTCGTCATCGGGGTATGGCTAGGCGCCGCGGTGGTTCTCGCGCTGCTGTTCCCACAGCTGGAAACCGTGGTGCGCCAACAGTCGGTGGACCTCATTCCTCGCGACGCCCCGTCCTTGCAGACGGTTGACCGCATGAGCGCCGCGTTCGGCGAAGAAGGCTCGAAAACCATGGTGTTCGTCGCCATGGAAGACCCCACTGGCTTGACTCCAACTGCACGGCAGCGCTACGGCGAACTCGTGCGCCGGTTGCAGGCCGAGGGCGACCACGTCCTGCTGGTGCAGGACCTGCTGGCCGATCCGATTACCGAAGCTCAGGCAGTCAGCGCCGACCGCAAAGCCTGGTATCTGCCCGTCGGTGTCACCGGCACCCTCGGAGACCCCACGGCAGCCGAATCCTTGAACGCGGTGCGCGACATCGCCGCGGAGGTGTTCACCGGATCGACCACGACCGTCCAAGTGACGGGACCACCGGCGACCTTCAGCGACATGATCGCCTCCGCCGAGCACGACCTGCTGTTGATCTCGATCGCTACCGCCGGCGTGATCGCCCTGATCTTGCTGATCGTCTACCGGTCAGTGTTCACCGCGCTGTTGCCACTGCTGGTAATCGGGTTGAGCCTGGCGGTTGGGCGCGGCGTGCTATCCGCCCTCGGCGAGATGGGCATGCCGGTCTCCCAGTTCACCGTCGCATTCATGACGGCGATCCTGCTCGGCGCCGGAACTGATTACACAGTTTTTCTGATCAGCCGGTACCACGAGCAGCGCCGCGCCCAAGTACCCGCCGATCAGGCGATCATCCACGCCACCGCCAGCATCGGGCGCGTCATCCTGGCGTCCGCCGCCACCGTGGCACTCGCGTTCTTGGCCATGGTCTTCGCGCGGCTCAGCGTCTTCGCCGCCCTGGGCCCCGCGTGTGCCATCGCCGTGCTGTTCGGATTTCTGGCGACCGTCACCCTGCTGCCACCCGTGCTGTCGCTAGCCGCCAAACGCGGCATCGGTGAACCCAAATCCGATCGCACCCGCCGCTACTGGAACAGCGTCGCCGTCGCCGTGGTCCGCCGTCCGGTGCCACTGCTGATCGTCAGCCTGGCCATCCTGCTCGCCCTGTCGGCAGCCGCTGCGACCATCAAAATCAGCTACGACGACCGCAAGGGACAACCAGACACCACGGCCAGCAACCAGGGCTACCAACTTCTGGACCGCCACTTCCGCAAGGACGTCGTCATCAGCGAGTTCCTCGTCGTAGAGAACCCGACCGACATGCGGACCGGGAGGGGGCTGGCCGATCTCGACGAGATGGCCTCTCGCGTCTCCCAGATCCCCGGCGTCACCAGGGTGTCCGGAGTCACCCGCCCCACCGGGGAGCGCCTCGACCAAGCAGAACTGGCCTGGCAGAACGGCCAGATCGGCGAGAAAATGGCCGGCGCGGTCGCCGAGGGCAACTCACGCAAGGACGACCTCGCCAAACTCACCGGCGGCGCCGACCAGCTCGCCGACGGCCTCGCCCAACTCGATGGCACGGTGCGCACCGCCCTCGCGCCACTGGCCGGAATCCTCACCCAAGCTCAATCCGCGGGAACTCAGGTCAACCAGTTCCGCCCACTGCTGCAACAACTTTCCGCCACCGCCCCCGCCGTCGACCAAGCCATCCAATCCGGCCCAGGACTGCGACCGCTGGCCAACCAGGCGCAGAACGCGATCACCCAGCTCGATCCACTCGTGGGCGCGCTCAACACCTCACCGTGGTGTGCCGCCACCCCGCAGTGCGCCCAAATTCGTGACCAGGTGAAGATTTTGGTCAGCCTGCGCGACAGCGGATTCTTCGACCAGATCGCCGACCTCGGGGACCGCTACGATCCCGCGACCAATGCCACCGTTGGTGGCACCCTCTCCAACGTCCAGAACGCAGTCGCCTCGCTGGACAAGGCATTCGGAGCCCTCGGTGACCCCGCCGACCTAGCCACCAATCTCCGCCGATTGCAGGAGGGAATCGGACAGCTCGCCTCCGGCGCTCAAGCACTCGCGACCGGTGTCCGCACCCTCGCCGACAGCAACATCGAAATGCTGTCCGGTATGAGCCAGATCGCCACCCAACTACAGAATTCCTCACGCGCAGCGGCGGACTCCGACTCCTCGAGCGGTTTCTACTTGCCCGCTAATGCATTCGAGAACCGGCAATTCACCGATGTTGCCAAGCAATTCCTCTCACCGGACGGCAAGACCGCGCGGTTCATGATCGAAAGCAGCCACGACCCTTACAGCGTCGAAGCCATGGAGCTCGCCAGCCGCATCACCGACACCGCCAACACCGCACGACCCAACACGTCGCTCGCCGACGCCACCGTATCCGTCGCCGGCTTCCCCGCCGTCAACTCCGATATCCAACGATTCCTATGGGCCGACTTCGCACAACTGGCCGTCGCCACCATAATCATCGTCGGCGTCATCCTGGTCCTACTGCTGCGCGCACTCCTGGCACCGCTCTACCTCTTAGGCACCGTCGTGCTCAACTACCTCGCCTCGCTCGGCATCGGCGTTGTGGTATTCCAATGGGGACTGGGCTACGAAATCGCTTGGCCCGTACCATTACTGGCATTCATCATCCTCGTCGCCGTCGGCGCCGACTACAACATGCTGCTCGTCTCACGGCTCCGCGAAGAATCCGGGACCAACATCCGCGTCGGCGTCCTGCGCACCGTGGCAAACACCGGAGCCGTCATCACCTCAGCTGGTCTGATATTCGCCGCCAGCATGTTCGGCCTCATGGTCGGCTCAGTCGCAATCATGATCCAAGCCGGCCTCATCATCGGCTTCGGATTGCTGCTCGATACCTTCCTCGTGCGCACCCTCACCGTGCCCGCCATCGCCACACTTCTACGCGAAGCCAGCTGGTGGCCTTCCAAAGCAACGCGGACCCCAGTAGCTGACACCGCCACGCAGAAATAAGGAGCAACGCACTACTAGTGGAAGCGAGGAATGCGAGGAACGCGAGGTCCATTCGCAGACGTGATCTTTGGTTGCGGATCCGTCGTGATCTGGTGTTGCAAGCCCGTCGAGTAAGCGTCCAAACTGACATCCTGATTTCAAGGTTCCCGCTCTCGGTAAATCAAAGGCGGCCTTGACCACCAAGGTGTCTCAGTCCGCAGGCAGTCCGCAGTAGATTTTCGCGACTCCTGCGCGCGCCAACCCACCCAATGCAGCTGAGCTGGGAAAACTTACGCGGGCCAACGTACCCAACGTCATCAAAACCCCAGGTGGCGTGGTTCGGGACGAAGAGGTCGTGGGTTCAAATCCCGCCACCCCGACAGCGGAAGTGCTGGCCAGAAGGGTCTCATCGGTCGATCCGATGAGACCCTTCTGCTACACCGGGTAGGCAGTAGGTCGGCAACCTCTTGGCCGCCCCAGTGGATGCAGCATTGGACTGCCCGGATCACCTTCGGCGCACCGTCGAGTGTGACGGGGGTGACCCCATCGCCGCGCGGCCGGTATCCCCGCCCGGCCGCACCCATCGGAGTCCGCCGGGTCGAGACCGATAAGGCCCGGCCCGCAGCGGCGGGCGCTCTGCCGGTCCAACAGTCCGCCCGTGAGCGGTCACGGTTATTGCTTCATCTGGCGCCGCCTCATCTGCGCTGCTGTACATCCAGCCACACCCCGCGGGTGAATCCGCCGGGCACAGCTATTTGACATATATCAAATTGTTCGTAGAGTGCAGGGTATGCCCAAAGCGTTGCCCGTCATCGATGTCAGCGCCCCCATCTGTTGTGCGCCGATCGCGGCGGCACCGATGGACGAGGACACGGCACTGCAATTGGCGTTGCGTCTCAAGGCATTAGCCGATCCAGCACGGATCAGGTTGATGTCGATCCTGCTCACCGCCAGGGGCAACGGAGTGTGTACCTGCGACCTCGCGGCGGCGATCGGATTGTCCGACGGAACCGTGAGCCACCACCTGGGCCAATTGAAGAGGGCGGGGTTGGTGGCCTCGGAGCGGCGCGGGACGAACGTCTACTACCGAGCACAGGTCGAGGCCTTGGAGGCGCTGCGCGGAGCCTTGTCGTCCTGCTGCTGACACCGGCGCGCTTGATCACGTACCGACCACCATCGAGAGGAGCAGTTTCGTGAAATCACCAGTTGACTCAGGTTTGCCGTCGGTATGGACCCCGGCAACCTTCCCCGACGAGGCCGCATGGTCGTTCGATCTCTCCGCCGACGACCAGAAGGCCCTCATCGCCTACGGCCATGGTGGAGCCGCCGCTGATCTGGAGTCCCATTTCCGAACTGGCGCAGCGCATTGGGTGAACCTTCTCAACAACGGCCCGGGATTTGTGCGGCTGCGCCATTTCCCGATCGACGTGCTGACCGACCACCAGATCGAGCGCGCCTACCTAGGACTGGGTGCACTGTTGGGCCGACCGGTCGGGCAAGACCGCGACGCGAACTTCATTACGCATATCCGCGACGAACGGGTGCCCGCAGAGCCAGGAGTGCGCAAGTACCGGACCAATTTGCGTCAGGACTTCCATAGCGACGGTTCCGACCTCGTCGGATTGCTGTGCCTGCAGCCGGCAAAAACCGGCGGCGAATCCCGGATAGTCAGCGCGCACGCCGTCTACAACGAGATGTTGCGCCGCGCCCCGCATCTTGTCGATGTCATGTATCTGCCGATGCCGTGGGACCGCAACGAGGAACAAGGCCAGGGCGAGGCGCCATTCTTCGAACTGGCGCCCATCTCCGATATCAACGGGATACCACGAATCTTCTTCATTGCCTGGTATATCCGTGACTCACAACGCCACCCCGATGCGCCGCGCCTCACCGACGACCAGCGCGAAGCGTTGAGCTTGGTCGAGCGTATCGCCAACGATCCGGCATTCCATATCGAGATGAGCTTCCAGCCAGGCGACATCCAGCTGCTCAACAACACGACCGTGCTGCACTCGCGCGAGGAGTACACCGACCATACGGACCTCGCCCTGCGACGACATCTGCTTCGGTTATGGCTCACCACAGACGCACAGTCGGCACACCAACTCCTGCGAGACGGTATCCGCAAACAGGATGACACCAACGCCGCCGCCGTGAGCTGAGGTCGCTCCGGCCGCACCGAACCGAAGACCACAGTCGGCATGGGGGGAGGACGAAGCCCACCGCCACGAACTCATCGGACCCGACCGACCCGCGGCTGGGTTACCACCGCCAGCACCGCCCCGACGCCGGCGATCACCCCCAGCGCCACGAACATCGCGGAGTAGCCGCCGAGCAGGCTGGCCAGCGCGGCACCGACGAACGGACCGACGGCGGTGGCGATCATGATCGGCGCGTTCAAGATGCCGCTGAGATGCCCGTAATGGGTTGGGCCCCAACGTTCGGTGACGGCGGTGGCTTGTAGAAGCGTCATGATGCCCCGCATGACACCCGCACCGATGGCCACGACCAGCAGTGCCACGTAGCTGCCGAACGCTCCCAGCAGCACGGTGGTGGCGGCGACACCCGCCATGATGATCACCGTCCGGGGCACCACGCCGACACGTCGCGTCAGGGTTTCATAGCCGAGCCGGCCGAGTACCTGTCCGGCACCACCGAGGCCGAGCGCGAGCGCCGCGGCGCCGGTGCCGATCCCGCGCTGTGCCATCAACGGCACCAGGTTGGCGATCACCGCGTAAGAGGCCAGCCCGGACAGGGCGAACGCGGCCACCAATGCCAGGAACGCCCCGCTCCGCGCGGTCCGGGTCGGCGACTCCGCGTGGTGGGTGGCCGACGACGCCGGCCAGGGTCGGCGCAGCCCGAAGAAGTGCGCAGGCACGGTGATCGACCCCATGATCACAGCCAGCACCAGATAGGTCTGCCGCCAGTCCATGTGACCGGACAGCACCGCAGTCAGCGGCGCGAATACGGTACTGGCGAAACCGGCCACCAACGTCAGCACTGTCAACGCCCGCACCGCCACCGCCCCGAAGAACCGCGTCAGCGCGGCAAATGCGGGCGCGTAGAACACCATGCTCATCGCGACTCCGGCGAACACCCACGCGGCGACGAACCAGCCGAAATTCGGTGCGGTCGCCACCGCGACCACCGCGCAGACGCCCAGCAGCGACCCGGCCGTCATGATCCAGCGCGGGCCGACCCGGTCCAGCCACCGCCCGATCGGAATACCGGCGAGCGCCGATGTCACCAGACCGGCGGAGAACGCCGCGGTCACCGCCGGCGCGGACCATCCGGTGTCGGCGCTGATCGCCGGCGACAGCACCGTGAACGCGTAATACAGCACCCCCCAGCTGGTGATCTCGGTGACGCACAGGGCGACGAGCAACCCGCGCAACCCCGGACCGGGACGGATCGTCTCGGTCATCCGCCAAGTGGGTGCAGCGACAAGGCCAACGGATCCGCTGCGGGCGCCGGAGCGCAGCATCCACCACCGGCGGCCTCGGTCTCGGGGGCGTCGAACAGACCAGCTCCGTTGCACACCCCGGTGTCGGGCAGCGTCAGCTCCACCCGGCGCGCGGCCTCATGGTCACCGGCCAGTGCGGCGGCGATGCTGCGGACCTGCTCGTAGCCGGTCATGGCCAGAAAGGTGGGGGCGCGGCCATAGGACTTCATCCCCGCGATGTACAGGTCCGGCTCCGGGTGGGCCAACTCGGCGGCGCCGTGCGGCGCCACGCTCCCGCAGGAGTGTTCGTTCGGATCGATCGACGGGGCCAGCTTGACGGGCGCTTGCAGGATCGCGTCCAGTTCCAGACGCATCTCCGACAGGAAGGACAGATCCGGCCGGAAACCCGTGAGCACCACGACGTGATCTGCGGGGTCCAGCGTGCGGCCGTCCTCCGCTGACACCACCGCGCGTCCGTGCAGAAGGTCCACGCGCTCGGTACGGAAACCGGTCACCAGCGAGACACGGCCGGCATCGACGGCCTCCTTGGAACGCGTACCCAGCGCGCCGCGCTGCGGAAGCTCGTCGGCGCCACCACCGCCGAACGTGTCACCGACCACCCCACGACGCAGCACCCATGTCACCGTTGTCGACGGGTCGCGGCGCGCAACCTCGTCCAACTGGATCACCGCAGTCATCGCCGAATGCCCACTGCCGATCACCACGACGTGCTTACCCGCCGCATCCGAGGCCTCTGTCGGCGTGGGCGGCACAAAGGACAGCACCCCGGAATCTGCGGCCAGCCGTTCCCCGAGAGCCGGAACTCCGTCGGCGCCGGCCGGATTGGGCTGGCCCCACGTCCCGGAGCAGTCGATAACCGCCCGCGCGTGGACCCGGGCCTCGGTCCCGTCCGGCTGCGTGACGTGCACGACGAAGGGAGCATCGGAGCGGCCGGCGCTGACCAACCTGTCTCGTCCCAGCCGGGACACCGCAGCCACCCGAGTCCGATACCGCACGCGCGACCCCAGCACTGCGGCCAGCGGCGCGAGGTAGTCGTCGATCCACTCCCGACCGGTCGGATACCCCGCCTCGGATGGCGTCCACCCCGTCGGCGCCAACAGCCGGGCGGCGGCCGGGTCGATCAGTTCCGGCCACGGCGAGAACGTGCGCACGTGGGCCCACTGGTCGACCGCCGTCCCGGGACCGTCACCGGCCTCCAGCACCAGCGGCACGAGGCCCCGCTCCACGAGGTGCGCGGCGGCGGCCAGACCCAATGGGCCGGCACCGATCACGACTACTGGCAGATCCGACATGCCCCACTCCGTCCATTGACAATCATCGATGGGTCCGATCGTGCGCGACGTATCGATGTTTGTCAATGCGTGTGTCATGATGGATCGCATGCCGCACGCCATCGCACCCGAGATCGCCGTCGACGCGGCCGCGTGCTGCTCACCGCTGACCGGCGGCGCACTCGATACCGCCGCCGCCGAACGGCTCGCGTCGGTGTTCAAGGCGCTCGCCGACCCGGCGCGGGTCAAGTTGGTGTCCCTCATCGCGGCCTCGGAAGGCGCCGAAGCCTGCATCTGCGACCTCACCGAACCACTGGGATTGAGCCAGCCCACCGTGTCGCATCACATGAGAATGCTGGTCGACGCCGGCCTGGTGAGTCGCGATCAGCGCGGCAAGTGGGCCTACTACCGGGTCAATGCCGAAGCTCTGGACCGCGTCGCCGCCGCGGTGTCAACCCGACCCTAGGCGACTGGGCACCGGCACCCGCGCCCAACCGAGCGGTTGATACGGTCCGGAGATGACCACCAACAGCTGGGTCGCCGCACTGCTCGATTTCGACCGCGACCGCGATGTGTTCCTCGCGCCGCAGTGGGACGGGCCGGGAGCGCGGCTGTTCGGCGGGCTGATCGCCGCCCAGTCGCTGGGCGCCGCCGGGGCCACGGTCGACCCGGACAAGCACCCCCAGTCGCTACACGCCTACTTCGTGCGCGGCGGCCAGCACGGAGTCGATGTCGAACTGCAGGTCGAACGCACCCGCGACGGGCGCTCCTTCGACACCCGCCGGGTCACCGCCCGCCAGCAGGGCAAGGTGATCCTGGAGATGATCGCGTCGTTCCAGATCGACGAGCCGGGCGCGGACTGGTTCCCACCGCGGACCCCCAGCGTCGCACTCGACGATGCCGTGCCGAAGAACCCCGATCTCGATGTGGTGGACCGCTTCGAACTGCGCTGCAATCCCGACGACGATTCACCGTTCGCGGTGCCCCCGTTCTGGATCCGCACCCGCGACCCGATCGAGGACGACCCGCTCATCCGCGCCTGCACGCTCACCTACATGTCCGATCTCGGGCCGGTTCCCGCGGCCCGCCCGCCGGGCACCCCGGTCGCCGAGAACATCGGGTACGCCGCCAGCCTGGACCACTCGGTGTGGTTTCACCGGCCGTTCGTGCCGCACGCCTGGCACCGCTATGAGGTCGATTCCCTGGGCAACAGCCACTCCCGCGGACTGGTCGCCGGCGGGCTCTACGACACGTCGGGCTCGCTCATCGCCAACACCGCCCAACAGGCGCTCTGGCGGTTGTGAGCAAGAACTCGCCGTGCCGAGTTGACCGGCGAGTCGGCTCTCAACGAGGATCCACTCGTGCTGAAGATCGATGAGGGTGAACAAATCGCGAGCGTCGAGAGCCGCCTGATGAAACGTTTCACCGAGGTTCCTGCGGAGCGCGTCACCGCCACCGTCGCCGCGGCGCACAAGCACTTCATCACCAGCACCGTCCGCGACTATGTCGCGCTGCTCGTCGAACGCCGCGCGCGCGCCGAACTACAGGCGGGCCTTCACGGCCGCGGATAACCGCGCCCCGTCGGCCTTGCCCGCCGCAATCGCGTTGGCCGCCTTCATCACCTGACCCATCTGCCGGACTCCGGGGCGCTCACCGAGTTCCTCGGCAACCTGGGCCAGCGCGGTGTCCACCACGTCGACCAACTCGGCATCGGTCAGCGGGGTGGGCAGGTACTCGTCGATGATGCGGGCCTCGGCATGCTCATTGGCCGCCAACTCACCGCGGCCGTTCTGGGTGTAGATCTCGGCCGCCTCGCCGCGCTTCTTCGCCTCCCGTGCCAGCACCTTGAGCACATCCTCGTCGGACAACTCACGGGCAGCCCTACCCGAAACCTCCTCGGACTGGATCGATGCCAGCAACATGCGCAGCGTCGCAGTGCGCAGCTTGTCCTGCGCCTTCATCGCCGACGTCAGGTCGGCACGCAACCTGTCCTTCAATTCCGCCATGGCTGCGACGCTACGCCAATGACAGGATGGAGCCATGCGTAGCGATGCCGGCGGGTACCACTCGTACTATCCCCCGCCGCCCTACCACCTGCCGATCCAGCCCGGCATCATCGCACTGCGCCCACTGAACCTGTCCGATATCTTCAACGGCGCCTTCGGCTATATCCGGGCCAACCCCAAGACCACCCTCGGCGTGACGACCATCGTGGTCCTCATCGCCCAGTCACTGGCCCTGCTGCTGCAGTTCGGGCCGCTGGCGACCAGCGGCATCCTGGAGCCCCCCAACCTGACCGGGCCCGACCCGGACGTTTCCGTCCTGGTCGGTTCCGTGCTCGGCGGCCTGGCCGGCGGTCTGGCCACCTGGATCTCGATGATCCTGCTCAGCGGACTGCTCACGGTGATCGTGGGCCGGGCGGTGTTCGGTTCCGCCATCACCATCGGCGAGGCCTGGCAACGGGTGAAAGGCCGGCTACCGGCCTTGCTGGGCTACACCGCCCTGGAATCACTCGGAGTCGTGCTCCTGGTGGCAGCGGTTGCGGGTGTGATCGCGGTGGTGGCGTTCGTCCTCAACGGCTGGCTGGCCTTCGCCGTGGGCGTGCCGCTGGTGCTCGGAACGGTGGTCGCGCTGGCCTTCGTGTTCACCAAGCTCAGCTTCGCGCCGACCCTGATCGTGTTGGAGCGACTGCCCGTCATCGCGGCGATCGAGCGGTCCTTCGCCCTGGTGCGCCACGACTTCTGGCGGGTGTTCGGCATCCGGTTGCTGGCCGTGCTGGTTGCCGGACTGATCTCCGGAGCCGTCTCCATGCCCTTCAGCCTCGGATCTCAAGCCCTGATCATCATGGGCGGCTCGGCCGGCACGGCGCTGGCCGGACTGGTGCTGGCCGCCGTCGGCAGCTCGATCGGGCAGATTCTCACCGCGCCGTTCACCGCCGGGGTCGTGGTGCTGCAGTACACCGACCGCCGGATCCGCTCCGAGGCGTTCGACCTGGTGCTACAGACGGGCGCCGGACGGGCGCCCGCCTCGCCCGCCGAATCCACCGACGACCTGTGGCTGACCCGCCGGCCCTGACGTGACCGGTCTCGATATCGACGGCGACGCCGCGCACGATGCTGCGCAGCGCGAACTCGGCAAGCCCATCTATCCGCGGCCCTCGCTGACCGAACAGCTGATGGCCTGGTTCGACGACATCCTCTACAAGGTGTTCACCGACGGCTCGTGGCTGCCGGGTGGTTGGATCACCCTCGGGCTGCTGCTGACGCTGCTCGCCATCGCCGGCTACCTGGTGGTCAGAATCGCCCGGCGCACGATGCGCACCGATCGCGGATCCGCCGCGGCCCTGTTCGGGTCCCGGGAACTCAGCGCCGAGCAGCACCGAGCTGAGGCCGAACGGTCTGCCGCGCAGGGTGATTGGGCCATGGCGATCGGCCATCGGTTGCGCGCGGTGGCGCGTGAGCTCGAGCAGGCCGGCACCCTGGACCCCGTACCGGGCCGCACCGCGACCGAACTGGCCCGCGACGCCGGTGCCGCCCGACCCGGCCTGACTGCCGAGTTCCATTACGCTGCAAATACCTTTAATGCGGTGACCTACGGCGCCCAGTGCGGCACCGAGGACGAGTACCGCCGGATCGTCGCGCTGGACCGCAGTGTGCGCACGGCGGTGTCGACGTGACGAAACAGCGCTTGCGTACCGCGCGCTGGGTCTTCCTGGCGCTGCTGATGATCGCACTGGTCTCCGCGCTCGGCGCCTATCTGACCGCCCCGCGGCCGGGTGGGTTGATGGAGGCCGACTCGACGTCACCCGACGGCGCCCATGCGCTGGTCACGCTGCTGCGCGACCACGGCGTCGCCGTCGATGTCGCCGAGGATCTCGACGACGTCATCGCCGCGGCCCGGCCGGACACTCTGATCCTCGTCGCGCAGACCTTCTTCCTGCTCGACGACGAGGGGCTGAACACGCTGGCCGCACTGCCCGGAGACCGGCTGTTGGTCGCCCCGTCCGCACGGACCCGGGAACGACTGGCACCATCGATCCGTCTCGACGGCTCGATCCAGTTCGGCGGCCAGCCGATGTGTGAGCTGCGGGAGGCGGTAAGCGCCGGTGACGTGCACTTCGGCCTCAGCGAGAGCTACCGAGGCGACGGCGACACCCCGGTCACCCGCTGCTATGACGGCGCCCTGGTGCGCTACACCGAATCCGGGCGCACCACCACCGTGGTCGGCAGTTCGGAGTTCATGACCAACGCCGGCCTGCTGGGCCAGGGCAGCGCCGCGCTGGCGATGAATCTGGCGGGTACCCACGGCCGGGTGATCTGGTACGCGCCCCAGCGGCTCGAGGGCGGATCCGCCGGAGAGGCATCGCTGCTCGACCTGGCTCCACGCCAGATAAGGTGGATGGTCCTTCAGCTGTGTCTCGCAGTGGTGCTGGTCGCATGGTGGCGCGGTCGCCGGCTGGGACCCCTGGTCGCCGAGCAGTTGCCCGTCGTGGTGCGAGCCTCGGAGACGGTGGAGGGCCGGGCCCGGCTCTATCGTGCGCACCGCGCGCGCGATAGGGCGGCGGACGCGCTGCGCACCGCGGCACGAGCCCGGCTGCTCCCCCGTCTCGGACTCGGGCACAACCCGTCGCCGTCGGCGGTCACCGCGGCCCTCGCCCAGCGCATCGGCCGTGACTGCGAGGCCGTGCTGTACGGGCCCGCACCGGGCACCGATGCCGAACTTCTCGAACTGGCACACCAACTCGACGATCTCGAAAGGCAGGTCACCCAGTCGTGACGCCACCCTCGCACCCGGACGCCGCCCGGGAGGCACTGCTCGCCCTGCGCACCGAGATATCCAAGGCCGTCATCGGGCAGGAGGCGGTGGTCAGCGGTCTGGTCATCGCGCTGCTCTGCCGTGGCCACGTATTGCTCGAAGGTGTTCCGGGCGTGGCGAAGACGCTGCTGGTGCGCAGCCTGGCGGCCGCCTTGCAGTTGGATTTCAAGCGGGTGCAGTTCACCCCGGATCTGATGCCCGGCGATGTCACCGGCTCGCTGGTCTATGACGCCCGCACCGCGGAGTTCGAGTTCCGCGCCGGCCCGGTGTTCGCCAATCTGCTGTTGGCCGACGAGATCAACCGCACCCCACCGAAAACCCAGGCGGCGCTGCTGGAGGCGATGGAGGAACGCCAGGTCACCGTCGACGGCGAGCCCCGCGCGCTGCCCGACCCGTTCATCGTGGCGGCCACCCAGAATCCCATCGAGTACGAGGGCACCTACCAGCTTCCCGAGGCTCAGCTGGACCGGTTCCTGCTCAAACTGAATGTGCCGCTGCCACCCCGCGATCAGGAGATCGCGATCCTCGGTCGGCACGCCGGCGGTTTCGATCCCCGCGATCTGTCCGGACTGACGCCGGTGGCCGGGGCCGCCGATTTGGCGGCCGGCCGCGACGCGGTGCGCAACGTATTGGTGGCCAACGAGATACTGGGCTACATCGTCGACATCGCCGGTGCCACCCGGCATTCGCCCGCCCTGCAGCTCGGGGTGTCACCGCGCGGCGCGACAGCACTACTGGCCACCGCGCGGTCCTGGGCGTGGCTGTCCGGCCGCGACTACGTAACCCCCGACGATGTGAAGGCGATGGCCCGGCCGACGCTGCGGCACCGGATCGCGTTGCGGCCGGAGGCCGAGCTGGAGGGCGCCGACCCGGACGGTGTGCTCGACGGCATCCTGGCGACCGTGCCGGTGCCGCGCTGGTGATCCTCACCGGCCGGGCCGGCCTGCTGGCACTGATCGGCATTCTGCCGATCGCGGTATCACCCTGGCCCGCCACAACTTTCGTCGTCGTGGTGGCGGCGATCGTGGCGGTCTTGAGCGTCGACACCGCCCTGGCGGCCAGCCCCAGGCGGCTGAGGGTGACCCGCTCGGGTGACACCTCGGCACGGTTGGGACAGCCCGTCGACATCGTCGTGGAGGTGCACCATCCGGGCGCGCGGCGACTGCGTGGCGAGATGCGGGACGCCTGGGCGCCGAGCGCCCGTGCGCAACCCCGCAGCGGACCGGTGGACATCCCGGCCGGCGGGCGAACCCGCCTGCACACCACCCTGGCACCGCTGCGGCGAGGTGACCTCGACGGCGCACAGGTCACCGTGCGCACACTCGGACCGCTGGGGCTCGCCGGGCGGCAGTACTCCCACGACGCGCCGTGGCGGGTACGCATCCTGCCGCCGTTTTTGTCCCGCAAACACCTGCCGTCCCGATTGGCCAAGCTGCGCGAGCTCGACGGTATGGTTCCGGTGCTGATCCGGGGCCAGGGCACCGAATTCGATTCGCTGCGTGAGTATGTCGACGGTGACGATGTGCGCTCCATCGACTGGCGCGCCACCGCGCGACGAGCCGATGTGGTGGTCCGCACCTGGCGTCCCGAGCGCGACCGGCGGGTGGTCATCGTGCTCGACACCGGCCGGACGTCGGCGGGCCGGATCGGGGTGGATCCGTTGTCCTCGGATCCCACCGGCTGGCCCCGGCTGGACTGGTCGATGGACGCGGCACTGCTGCTGGCCGCGTTGGCCGCCCGCGCCGGAGACCACGTGGACTTCCTTGCCCACGACCGGGTCACCCGCGCCGGACTGTTCCATGCCTCCCGGCGCGACCTGCTCGCCCAGTTGGTGGCCGCGATGGCACCCCTGCAGCCCGCGCTGCTGGAGTCCGACGCCGCGGCCATGGTGGCCGCGGTCCAGCGCCGGGTGCGCCGCCGCGCCCTGGTCGTCCTGCTCACCGATCTGAATGCGTCGGCCCTGGACGAGGGACTGATGGGTGTGGTGGCGCAGTTGGCGGCGAAACACCAGGTGCTGCTGGCGGCGGTCTCCGATCCACGGGTCGACGCGCTGGCCGCGGGACGCAGCGATGCGGCGCAGGTGTACGACGCCGCGGCGGCGGAGCGATCGCGCAATGACCGGCACGCGATCGCCGCCCGGCTGCGCAACCATGGCGTCGGTGTGATCGATGCCCTCCCAGAGCAGTTGGCACCCGCGCTGGCGGATCGGTATTTGGCCATGAAGGCCGCCGGCAAGCTCTAGGTGGTGGGCACCACATCCGGTGCGTCCGCGATATCACCGGTCTCACCGGCTCTCGCGGCCCTGCGCCCGAAGTGCACCACATAGGCCAGGAAAGCGACCTCGGCGGTGACACCGATGGCGATCCGGGCATACGTCGGCAGCGGTGAGGGCGTCACCAGCGCCTCGATCAGGCCCGAGATGAGCAGCACCACCACCAGTCCGCCGGCCACGGAGATGACGGCGCGACCGCGTTCGGCCAGCACCTGCCCGCGCGGCCGGTTCCCCGGCGCGATCACCGACCAGCCCAGCCGCATCCCGGCCGCCGCCGCCAGGAACACCGCCGTCAACTCCAGCAGTCCGTGCGGGGTGAGCAGACCCAGGAACAGATCGCCCTTGCCGGCGCCGAACATCAGCCCCCCGGACACCCCGACATTGGCCGCGTTCTGGAACAACACCCACGGAATCGGCAGTCCCAGCAAGATGGCGAATCCGATGCACTGGGCGGCCACCCAGGCGTTGTTGACCCACACCCGCAGCGCGAACGATCCGGCCGGATTCTCGCTGTAGTACGACTCGAAGTCGTGGTTGATCAGCTGCTCCAACTCGGCGGGGGTGCCCAGGGTGGCACGGACCTCGGGGCTGCCGGCCACCCAGAATCCGATCACCACGGCGACGACGAGGAAGCTCAGCGCCGAGGCCAGCCACCACCGGCGGCACTCGTAGGCGACCACCGGGAACGAGACGGTCCACAACCGCACGAACTCCTGGCCCAGCGGCGCGTGCGCCCCGGTGACGGCGGCGCGCGCCCGTGCAACCAGGCCCGAGAGCCTGCCGATCAGGACGGCGTCACCGGTCGCGCTGCGAGCCACCGAAAGATGGGTCGAGACCCGCTGATACAGGTCGACAAGCTCGTCGACCTCCACTCCGGTGAGTGTGCGGCGCCGCTTGACCAGCTGCTCAAGACGGTCCCATGCCGGACTGTGGGCGAGCACGAACGCATCGACATCCACGGCCGCGATCCTAGTAGCGTTTGTGGGCATGGTGTTCCAGCCAGATCCCGTGGTGACCGGTGATGCCGTCGAGCTCAACGTCTCCATCGCCCAGCTACCGGTGCGCGCCGCGGCCGCCCTCATCGACGTGGCGGTGATGGCCACCGGCTATGCGGTGCTGGCCATGGGGTGGGTGTTGACCGTCTCGGAGTTCGATCAGGCGCTCTCGGCGGCGGTGTTGCTCATCGTCATGGTGCTGGTTCTGGTCGGTTATCCGGTGGTGTTCGAATCCGCCACCCGCGGCAGGTCACTGGGCAAGATGGCCCTGGGGCTCCGGGTGGTCTCCGATGACGGAGGCCCAGAGCGATTGCGTCAGGCGGTATTTCGCGCACTCTCCAGTGTCATCGAGATCTGGATGCTGACCGGGGGCCCCGCGGTCATCTGCAGCATGCTCTCCCCGCGGGGCAAACGCCTCGGGGACGTGTTCGCCGGCACCATGGTGATCAGCGAGCGCGCCCCGAAGCTGAACCCGCCGCCGATGATGCCGCCCGAGCTGGCCTGGTGGGCCGCGACGCTGCAGCTGGCCGGACTGGACGCCGCACAGGCCGAGATGGCACGGCAGTTCCTGTCCCGGGCCGAGCAGCTGGACCCGGTGATGCGCGCCCAGATGGGGCAACGGATCGCCGCCGAGGTGATCCCGCGCATCGCGCCGCCACCGCCGCCGGGCGCGGCACCGGAACGCGTGCTGGCCGCGGTCCTCGCCGAACGCCACCGTCGTGAACTGGCCCGCCTGCAGGTTCGGCCACCCACCTGAGTCAAAATGGGACACGGCTGTCCCGTTTTGGGATGCCAGTGCTACAGTTAGCGCCATGAGTGTCCTCGACGTGGGCGAATCCGGTGCGCGCGCCCGCACCCGCCGCGCCATCATCGAGGCCGCGATCTCGGTGATCACCGACAACCCGGCGGCCACCCTGTCCGATATCGCCGAGGTCGCCGGTGTCGGGCGCAGCACCTTGCACCGCCATTTCCCCGAGCGCAGCGACCTGCTCCGCGCGGTCGCCCTGCACGTGCACGCCGCCAGCAATGCCGCCATCGAAGCGGCCGATCCCACCAGCGGACCCATCCACGCCGCGCTGCGCCGAGTCGTGGAATGCCAGCTCGACCTCGGCCCGATCGTGCTCTACGTCTACACCGAGCCGACCATCCTGGCCGATCCGGAGCTGGCCGCCCATCTCGACACCGGCGACGAGGCCATCGCCGAAATCCTCGCGCGCGCAAGCGCCGACAAGCCGGAATACCCGCCCGGCTGGTCGCGACGCGTGTTCTGGTCACTGCTGCTGTCGGGCTACGAAGCCATGAAACAAGACCACACACCACGACACCAGGTCGTCGACGCCATCATGAACAGCCTTACCGAGGGAACCATCACATGACCACCCGATCGGCCACACCGCCGACCACCACACCCCGACGCTCCTGGGTCGCGCTCGCGGTGCTCACCCTGCCGGTGATGCTGATCGCGATCGACAACACCGTGCTCGCCTTCGCGCTCCCGGCGATCGCCGAGGACTTCCGGCCCGCGGCATCCACCCAGCTCTGGATCGTCGACGTGTACTCGCTGGTGCTGGCCGCCCTGCTGGTGGCCATGGGCAGCCTCGGTGACCGAATCGGCAGGCGACGGTTGCTGCTGATCGGTGCCGGCGGCTTCGCGATCGTGTCCGCGGTCGCGGCCTTCGCGCCCACCGCCGAGATGTTGGTGTTGGCCCGCGCGGTGCTCGGATTCTTCGGCGCCATGCTGATGCCGTCGACACTGTCGTTGATCCGCAATATCTTCACCGAAGCCTCGGCACGCCGGTTGGCCATCGCCATCTGGGCCTCCTGTTTCACCGCCGGCTCGACTCTCGGCCCGATCGTCGGCGGCGCCCTGCTCGAGCATTTCCATTGGGGCTCGGTCTTTCTGATCGCCGTCCCGATACTGCTGCCGCTGCTGATCCTGGCCCCGAAGCTGGTGCCGGAGTCCCGTGACCCGAACCCGGGCCCGTTGGATCTGGTCAGCGTGGCGCTCTCGTTCGTGGCGATGCTGCCCTTGGTCTGGGCCATCAAGACCGCCGCGCATGACGGGTTGTCGGCGCTCGTGGTCATCGCAGTCGTGGTGGGGCTCAGTGCCGGTGTGTTGTTCGTGCGGCGCCAGAACCGCAGGCCGATCCCGATGCTCGACATGGAACTGTTCCGCTACGGGCCGTTCACCTCATCGGTGCTGGCGAACTTCCTGTCGATCGTCGGGCTGATCGGGTTCATCTTCTTCGTGTCCCAGCACCTGCAGCTGGTGCTGGGGTTGAGCCCGCTGGAGGCCGGGCTGGTGACCCTGCCCGGTGCGGTGGTATCCATGATCGCCGGCATCTCAGTGGTCAAGGCGGCCAAGCGGTTCAGCGCACAGACGCTGATCGTGTTCGGCCTGGTGTTCGTCGCGGCCGGTTTCATCTTGATCCTGCTGTTCCGCCACGACCTGTCCGTCGCCGCGATCATCGTGTCGTTCATCGTGCTCGAGCTCGGTGTCGGCGTCTCGCAGACGATCTCGAACGACACCATCGTGGCATCGGTGCCGGCGGCGAAAGCCGGTGCCGCATCGGCGGTGTCGGAGACCGCCTACGAGTTGGGCGCGGTGGTGGGCGCGGCGACGCTGGGCACCATCTTCACCGCGTTCTACCGCGCCAACGTGCAGGTGCCCGACGGGCTGACCCCCGCCCAGGCCGGTGACGCCGCCGAGAGCATCGGCGGTGCGACTGCGGTCGCCGGCGAGCTACCCGCGCCCATCGCCGAGAAGCTGCTCGCATCGGCGCATACCGCGTTCGACTCGGGAATCGCGCCGACCGCCACTTTGGCGGCGACGCTGGTGCTGGCCGCTGCGGTGATCGTCATCGTCGCCTTCCGGCGATCAGCGGTCGCGGCGCCACCGACGGATCACTGACCGCGCGGTTGGCCCCCTGCCCTGAACGACGCAGGAGGCCAACCGTTCTCGTGGGTCAGGCCGCGGCGCGCGGGTTACCCGCCCGCTTGGGCGAGGTCTTTCCGGAGCCGGCCTGTTTGAGGCTGGGCCGAACGGCCGGCGCGGCGGCTTCCTCGGGCTCTTCGGTCTCGACCTCTTCGACCGGGGCTTCGTCAACCGGGGTGTCGTCGACCGGCACCTCCGTGACGACGTCGTCGGCGGGCGCCTGCACCTGCTCCTCGGCAGCGGGCTGCTCGGCGTCCGTCACCGGGGTGACCGCCGGTGCGCCGCCATCGGTTTCGGCACCCGGGATGCTGATCGTGACGGTCGGCGCGTCGGCGGCCGGGACGGTCGCTACCGCAGCCGTCGCGGTGGCCGTCGCGGTGGCCGTCGCGGTGGCCGTCGTCGACTGGCCCGCCTTGAGCGCATCGACGATCACCCCACGGATGTAGGGCACCGACTGCGTCATGAAGTCGCTGATATGGGTGATCGCATTCAACAACACATCGGCGACCCCGTTCTGGACGGCGTTGATGACGTTGATCGGGTTCAGGGTCCCGATCGACTTGAGCACCGACTCGGTGACGGTGACCAGGTTCTGCAGAACCGGCGTGGTCCCGACCGGGAACCCGATACCGATGAACGTCTGCGCCAGGGCCACCGTGAGCGCGAGCCCGGTCTCGAACGCCGCCGCGACCAATTGCTGACCGACCGCGAACGGGCGCTCGAACGCATCCTGCAACGGCACGGTGACCCCGGTGATGAAGTTCAGGATCGGCCCCAGGCCGCTGGCCACCAGACTGTCGATCGCGCCGTTCACATTGCCGGTGCGCAGGATGGCGCCGGCGGCGTTGAGCGCCGCCGGCAGACCCTGCACCAGTTCGGTCAGCGCGGCACCGCCCCCGTGGATGGCCGAGAGCAGCTTCGACACGGTGTACTGCTGGTTGGCGAAAATCTGACGCAAGATCGGGAACGGATCGGCCAGCTCGCTCTGCAGCGTCTCCCGGATCAGGTCCCCGGCGGCATTGACGACCGGCTTGAAGACCGTGATGGGGTTCTCGATCGAGGCCGCCAGGTTGACCGACGGCATGTGCAGATCGGCGCGCGGGGCGATCGGCGCCACCGCGATGACGCTGGCTCCGACGAGCGCGACCCCCACTGTGACGTAGGGCTTCATCGTCAATTGCATGGACATGTTCTCTTTGCCATCCCTTCAGGCGTTTCCCCCGGACCGGACAGAACTTACCCAGCAGTAAGTTGACGTCAAGAGCGATTTGTAAAGTTGCAGTGGCGGTCAAATTTCCGAAACCCGCACATTGCGGTTTCGTAACGTAACTGGTGAACGGTATTTTTCGCCAACGGCTACAAACTGGCAAACAGGCGATGATGCACATTCAATAGTTACTGCTGCAAACTATCCTGTTGCCTTCACAAGGACTTGAGATGCCGGCAGCCAGTTTGCTGAGCAGAAGCTACCGGCCAGTACGACCTGCGTGATCTCACCCACATCACCGGTTGGATGTGGTTTGCGCCACCGGGTGCGCCGTCATCCGGGTGCCGCGGCCGGGCGCCGCGGTGGCACACACCGAACGGAAGTTTCAGCAACAGAACAGACACCGACGCATTCGGTTGCCGCAACCCCCGGTACCGACACGAGGGATGCGGACCTCTGCCGTCCACATGCTGAGACGGCGACGTTCAGCGGTTGATCCAGTTGCCGTGAAAACCGAACGGCACCCGCTGCGGCAGCGCGATGGTCGCCACCGGCTCCCCGCCGAAATCGGACGCGTCGAGGATCACCAGATCACTGCCGTCACGCGTCGGGTCGTAGACATAGCTCAGGTACCAACCGCGACTCTCATCGGCCGGACCGGCGGCCGGCACGAACACCGCCTCGCCGGAGACCCCCGCCCCGAAGGAGTGGGTGCTGGCTTCCCCCGTGGACAGGTCGTGGCGCACCAACTCGGCGTCGCCCACCGAGACCGAGTAGCGCGCGGGCAGGCCGGCCAGCCGATCATCGATTCGCGGAAACTCGATGGCACGGTCGTCGAGTTGGCGCTCGCGCACCGTCCCACTTGCCAGATCGATCCGCCACTCCCACAGCATCGCCTGCTCACCGAAGCCACCGTCGTTGCGCCACAGCTCGGGGTACCGCGCGGCCTGCAGCACAATCGAATTCCCGTCGTCGAACGCGTTCGCGACATGGAATATGTAACACGGTTCGATGTCGAACCAGCGGATCGCGGCGTCCGGCTGATCGCGGCGCAGCACCCCGAACCGGGCACCGTAGCTGTCACTCCAGCGATAGGGCATATCACCGGAGCCACTGGCGGCCATCTCCATATCGAAGACGATCGGCAGGTCCATGAAGATCACGTGATCGGCGGTCATCGCGAAGTCGTGCATCATGGTGTGTGCCTTGACATCCACCGGTCTGTTGAGGACCAGCTCGCCGTCCTCGGCCACCCGGTGATAGGTGACATACGGTTCGAAAAGGCTGCCATACCCGAAGAAGTGCATCTCGCCGGTGGCCGGACAGATCTTGGGATGCGCCGTCATGGAGTTGGTCAGCTTGCCGCCGAAATCGTAGGCGCCCAACGTTTCCAGCTCATTGCTGATCTGGTAGGGAAACGACGACTCGACCAGTGCGAGCGTCTTGCCCGCATGGCTGACGACGTGGGTGTTGGCCACCGCGGCACGCAGATTGCGGGATCCGTCGTCGTTGTAGAGCGGGAATGCTTCGACGAAGCTGTCGGTACGCACCCACCGGTTGCGATACCACTTCGCGGCCCCATCCTCGATTCGGACACCGTGGATCATGCCGTCCCCGGCGAACCAATGCGCCGTGGCCTGGCGTGGGTTGGGTCCGTTGCGCAGGTACCACCCGTCGATCTCGGGCGGGATCACGCCGTGCACGGGCAGGTTGTATTCGGTGAGCTCATCGACGACGGGGGCGTAGTTGCCCCGCAGGAAGAAGGCGCCCTCGGCGGGCAGCGCGGAGGCGTCAGTCATGGCATCACCCTGACATTCCACTAGTGACATGTCAAGAGTGGAATGTAGGCTGTTCGGCCATGAGCTTGCGGATCGCGGCCCTCGGTTTACTCGCCCAGCACCCCGGCAGCGGTTACGACCTGATGCGCCGTTTCGAGAAGTCGATGGCCAACGTCTGGCCGGCCACCCAGAGCCAGCTGTACGGCGAGCTGAACCGGTTGGCCGACAACGGATTGATCGAGGTGGCCGAGATCGGGGCGCGCGGCCGCAAGGTGTACCGCGTGACCGCCTCCGGGCACGCCGAACTGCTGCGCTGGGTGACCAATCCGCAGGACGACCCGCCCGGGCGCAGCCCGGAACTACTACGGATCTTCCTGCTCGGCGAACTCCCCCGACCCGATGCCGCCAAGCATGTGCAGGCACTCGTCGAGCACGCCGAGTCCGAGCTGCACCGCTTGCGGGCGCTGCGCGAGAGCCTGCAGTTCGACGATTCCGACGACTCCTTCTATGGACACGCCGCCCTGGAGTTCGGCCTACGTTTCGAGGCCATGCAGGCGGAATGGGCCAGGTGGCTGCTGACCGCAATCGACGACCGCGCGGACTAGGTGTTGCATCGCGATAGGTTTCGATATATCGTAAACGTATCGGAAGCTCGCATCGGGCTTCCTCATCAGAAAGAGGCACCCCTATGGACACCCCATTCACACCCCCCGGTCTACCGTTCGGATTCGGCCCGGCAGCGTTCGGCCCCACCGGGTTCGACCGGCGACATGGCCGCCGCGAGTTCCGTGACCACGTCCGTGCACAGGCGGCCGGACAGCAAGGCCCGTTCGGCCCCGGCTTCGGTCGAGGGTTCGGACCCGGTTTCGGACCCGGTTTCGGGTTCGGCCCCGGCGGGCCTCGCGGCCGCGGCGGTCGCGGCCCGCGGGGTCGCGGCAAGCGCGGCGATGTCCGCGCCGCGATCCTGACCCTGCTCACCGAGCGCCCCATGCACGGGTACGAGATGACCCAGGAGATCGCCGCCCGCAGTAACGATCTGTGGAAGCCGAGCCCCGGCTCGGTCTACCCCACGCTGCAACTGCTGGTGGACGAGGGCCTGATCACCCCGACCGAAAGCGAAGGAAGCAAGAAGACCTTCGAGCTGACCGCGGAGGGGCGCACCGCGGCCGCCGCGATCGAGACGGCGCCATGGGACGAGATCGCCGAGGACGCCGACCCCAACGCGGTGAACCTGCGGGCCGCACTCGGCCAGCTCTTCGGGGCCGTCGGGCAGGCGGCGCACGCCGCGTCGTCCGACCAGCAGCAGCGCATCCTCGATATCGTCAACACCGCGCGCCGCGAGATCTACCAAATTCTCGGCGAGGAGTGACGCCCGTAGCATTGCCAGACGATGCTCACCGGTAATTATCTCGACGTTCTGATCCCGCTGCTGGTCGCGGCACTCGCCGCGGCCGGCAGCGTGGTCGGCATGAAGTTCCGCGACGCGGATTCCTACGGGCGCCGCCGCGGCATCTGGCTGCTGATGTTGGTCGCGGTGTCGGCGATCGCCACCTACGCCGCGCTCGACTCCACCTCCGCGGGCGGGAGCATCCTGGAGGCGACCGGCCTGGCCGCCGCTGCCGTCGCCGCCGCCATCGGTGCCCATGTGCTCTGGCGCAGAGTCGTTTTCGACACCGAGCGGAGCACGGTCACGCGGGCGACGCTGGCCACCGGGCTCGCTGTTGCCGTCATCATCGCCGCGGTGTCGTGGAGTTATGTGGACGGAAAGGCCTGCCGTCAGGTCGCACCACTGGTCGCGCTGAGCGCCCAGTCATTCGTGATGCCGAGCTTCTCCACCGAGCAAGGGCCGACACCCGGCGACTTCGAGGAACGCGCGCGGGCGATCCGGGACCAGGCACGTCAGATCGCACCCGGCGAGATCGCCGAACATGCCGGCAGACTGGCCGATCTGGCCGGCCAGATCGCCTTCGCGGTCCGCAATGACGACACCGCCCAGCACGCCTTGTTGGGCGCCCAGTACTACGAAGAACTGAAGCCCATCATGCGCACGTGCCGGATCGGTCTGGGCGCCTAGCTTCGGATCACGGTAAGTCCAACCCTGGCGGCAGCGCCGGCAGCCCGCCATATTCGCACCGGTGACCGTCACCGACAGCCCGCCGCCCGCCCAGACCGCCGCGGATCGTTCCACCGTCCGCACGGCGCTGCTGGCCAGTCTGGTGGGCACCACCATCGAGTGGTACGACTTCTTCCTGTACGCCACCGCGGCGAGCCTGGTGTTCAACACCACGTTCTTCCCCGACCAGAGCTCGTTGGTCGGCACCCTGATGGCCTTTGCCACCTTCGCCGTCGGATTCGTGGTCCGGCCCATCGGCGGATTCGTCTTCGGGCACATCGGGGATCGCATCGGCCGCAAGCGCACCCTCGCGTGGACGATGTTCCTGATGGGCGGCGCCACCGCACTGATGGGACTGCTGCCCACCGCCGCACAGATCGGCGTCCTCGCCCCGATCCTGCTACTGGCGCTGCGCATCGTGCAGGGGTTCGCCCTCGGCGGCGAATGGGCGGGTGCGGTGCTGCTCGCCGTCGAACACAGCACGCCGAAACGGCGCGGCTTCGCCGGCAGCATCCCGCAGGTGGGCCTCGCGCTCGGCCTGGCGCTGGGCACCGGTGTGTTCGCCCTGCTGCAGACGGTGATGTCGGCGCAGGCCTTCCTGGCCTACGGCTGGCGGATCGCCTTCCTGTTCAGCGTCGTGCTGGTGGTGTTCGGTGTTGTGGTGCGGCTCAAGGCCGCCGAGACCCCGGCATTCGTGGAGCTCAAGCGTGACGACGAGGTGGCGTCGAGGCCGCTGCGCGAACTGTTCGCACCGCCGACGCTGCGCCCCACCCTGTTGGGGATGTTGAGCCGCTGGGGTGAGGGCGCGGCGTTCAACACCTGGGGTGTGTTCGCCATCGCCTACGCGACCAGCCCGTCCGGCCCGCTGCACCTGGACAAGGTCGACGTGCTGGTCGTCGTCACCGCGGCCGCCCTGCTGATGGCGGCGCTGTTGCCGGTCTCCGGTCTGCTCGCCGACCGTTTCGGACCGCGACCGGTCTACGCCGTCGGTATCGCCGCCTACGCGGTGGCGGTGTTCCCGGTGTTCGCATTGTTCAACACCGGCACACCGGGGTCGTTCGCGATCGGCATCATCATCGTGTTCGGCATCATCCATGCCGGGTTCTACGGTGCGCAGGGCACCCTGTACGCCTCGCTGTTCCCGACCCGGATTCGCTATACCGGCCTGTCCACCGTCTATCAGCTCTCCGGCGTGTACGCCTCGGGGCTGACGCCCCTGATCCTGACCGCGCTCATCGCCGTCGGGGCTGGCGCCCCGTGGCTGGCCTGCGGTTACCTGGTGGCCACGGCGGTCATCAGCGTGGTGGCGACGCTTTTGCTCAAGCCCCGGGAGCTGGCCGACTTGTAGCCTGACGGACGTGACCGATCTGGAGCGCATGCCCCGCGGTGGACCCGACGCCTCGTGTCTGGACCGGCTGCTCGAAACCGACCGGCCCGAATATCTGGACCGTGCCGATATCGATCCCGCGGTCAAGCGCAGCGTGGTCGACGCACTGGAGTGGACCGGCCGGGTGTTCGGCAACCACGAGGCGTGTGCGCAGCTGGTCCTCGACGAGGTGGCCGAGGTTCCGGACCCCAGAATCCTCGAGCTCGGTGCCGGGCACGGGGCGCTCTCGGCGCTGATCCTCGACGCTCACCCGACCGCGACGGTCACCGTGACCGATATCGAACCGGATTCGGTCGCCGCGATGGCCGCCGGCGAACTGGGCAGTCATCCCCGTGCGGCGGTGCGGGAGATGGATGCCACGGCCATCGACGCGCCCGATTCTCATTTCGCGCTGGCGGTCTTCGCGCTGTCGTTTCACCACCTGCCGCCGCCGACGGCGGCAGCGGTGCTCGCCGAGGGCACCCGTGTCGCAGACAAACTGCTGATCATCGACCTGCCCCGGCCACCGGCGCCGCTGCATGTCCTGCGGCTGGCCACGATGGCGCCGCTGGCCCCATTCGTGCCGTTCGTCCACGACGGGCTGATCAGTTCACTGCGCAGCTACAGCCCGTCGGCGTTGCGGGCGCTGGCCGATCATGCCGGTGTGGATATCGTGCTGCGCGGCGGTCTGCTCAGACCACAGGTTGTGGTGGCCGTTCGGCGCTAGGGTCGACACCGTGGGCGAAGAGGTTTCCCGCACGGAGTTCAGCCGCGCGCAGCGCCGCGAATACCGGCGCAAGGTCCAGCTGTGCCTGGACGTGTTCGAAACGATGCTGTCCCAGTCCAGTTTCGAGTTCGACCGGCCGCTGACCGGCATGGAGATCGAGTGCAACCTGGTCGACGCCGACTATCAGCCCGCGTTGCGCAATCAGGAGGTGCTGGCCTCCATCGCCGACCCGGCCTATCAAACCGAACTGGGCGCCTACAACATCGAATTCAATGTTCCGCCCCGGCCACTGCCCGGTCGGTCGGCGCTGGAACTGGAGGCCGAGGTGCGGGCCAGCCTGAACGCCGCCGAGGCCAAGGCCACCGAGGACGGCGCGCATATCGTGATGATCGGGATCCTGCCCACGCTCATGCCCGAGCATCTGGGGGCGGGGTGGATGAGCGACTCGACCCGCTATCAGGCGCTCAACGACTCCATCTTCACCGCCCGCGGGGAAGATATCGACATCGAGATCGCCGGACCCGAACGCCTGTCCCTGCAATCGGCCGATATCGCACCTGAATCCGCCTGCACCAGTATGCAATTACATTTGCAGGTGTCGCCGGCAGCATTCGCCCAGAACTGGAACGCCGCACAGGTGCTGGCCGGGCCGCAACTGGCGCTGGGCGCCAACTCCCCGTACTTCTTCGGCCACGAGCTGTGGGCCGAAACCCGCATCGAACTCTTCGGTCAGGCCACCGACACCCGCCCCGAGGAACTCAAGACCCAGGGTGTGCGCCCGCGGGTCTGGTTCGGCGAACGCTGGATCACCTCGATCTTCGACCTGTTCGAAGAGAATGTGCGGTACTTCCCCGCGCTGCTGCCCGAGATCTCCGACGAGGACCCGATGGCCGAACTCGCCGCCGGACGCACCCCGCGACTCTCGGAGTTACGCCTGCACAACGGCACCATCTACCGCTGGAACCGGCCCGTCTACGACGTGGTGGACGGTAAGCCGCACCTGCGCGTGGAGAACCGGGTCCTGCCCGCCGGGCCGACGGTGCTCGACATGCTCGCCAACTCGGCGTTCTACTACGGCACGTTGCGGGCACTGACCGACGAGGACCGACCGCTGTGGAGCAAGATGAGCTTCGCTGCGGCACAACATAACTTCTTCACCGCGGCACGCCGCGGAATGGATGCCCGGCTGTATTGGCCGGGTCTGGGCGAGGTGACCGCCGACGAGCTGGTGCTGCGCGAGTTGCTCCCGCTGGCCCATGACGGTCTGCGGCGCTGGGGGGTCGCCGCCGAGGTGCGGGACCGCTTCCTCGGGGTCATCGAGGCACGCGCCAAGACCGGGCGCAATGGTGCCGCCTGGCAGACCGCCACCGTGCGTGCCCTGCAGCAGCGCGGCCTGGCGCGGCCCGCCGCGCTGGCCGAGATGCTGCGGCGCTACTGCGAGCACATGCACACGAACGCACCGGTCCACACGTGGGAGACCCCCGACCCCTGAGCGCGCGTACGTTGGATGTCATGGCATCTGAGGTACTGGACTGGGACAGCGCATACCGCAATGACAGCGAGTTTCCGGGTCCACCGCCGTGGAACATCGGCGAACCGCAACCCGAACTGGCGGCGCTGATCTCGGCGGGCAAGATACGCAGCGATGTCCTCGACGCCGGCTGCGGACATGCCGAACTGTCACTGTCGCTGGCCTCGGACGGTTACACCGTGGTCGGTCTGGATATTTCGCCGACCGCCATCGCCGTGGCGAATCGTGCAGCACAGCAACGTAATCTGCGCACTGCCAGCTTTGCCCAGGCCGATATCACGTCGTTCACCGGCTACGACGGCAGGTTCAACACCGTCGTCGACTCCACCCTGTTCCATTCGCTGCCGGTGGATGTCCGGCACGACTACCTGCATGCCGTGCAGCGCGCGGCCGCTCCGGGCGCCCGCTACTACGTGCTGGTGTTCGCCGACGGCGCGTTTCCCGCCGCGCTGGAGAACACGCCCAACGCCGTCAGCGAGTACGAACTGCGCGATGCCGTGGCCGCGCACTGGACCGTCGACGACATCCGGCCCGCCTTCATCCATGCCAATATGCCATCGGGGCCGGGTGCCCCGTTCGAGATGCCGCCGCACGATCACGACGGGAAGGGCCGGATGATGCTACCGGCCTTCCTGCTGACCGCCCACAAGTAGCGTCGCGAACGGCCGCGACACTGGCCGATCGGGCAGTGAACTACCACCCGTTCGGCTCGCGCGCCGACCGGTCCATGCCCAATAGCGTTGTCTACCATGACAGTCACCGCCCTCCGGCCGGCCGAGGTGGACCCGCTGGGCCCGTTGTCCGGCGGCGTGTGGCGTGGGCCCGGCGTTCGGGTGCGACGCCGCAGCGGCCCACCCACCGAACGTTCGGGCGCGTTGCACACACCGCGGTTCCGCGCCATTCGCCGCGACGGCACCCTGACCGTCGAGCACGACCTGACTCCCGACGAACTGTCGGACACCCTGGCCGTTCTGCTCACCGAGCAACTGGACGGGATTCTGCTCGGACAGCAGGACTTCGAGTCGGTGTTCACCGGGGTGGTGCGCACCACCGTGCCGGGTGGGCTGGCGGCCTGGACGCGCTTCTACCGCAACTCACTGGGGCTGCTGGAATCGGGCCGGAGCAGCTTCGCGGCGGTGCACCAACGCGCCGCCGAACTGGTGACCGGGCCGTGGCTGCTGGATCTGGGTTCGTGTTTCGGATTCTTCCCGCTCCGCATGAGCCGGCTCGGGCATGAGGTGACCGCGACCGACCTGAGCGCGCCGACGATGGATCTGTTGGCGCGGGTGAGCGCACGACTGGAGCGGCCGTTGCGCACCGTCGCCTGCGACGCCGCGCGAGTGCCGCGTCCCGACGGTGCCGCCGATACCGTCACCGCCCTGCACCTGCTGGAGCACCTCGATCCCGGCACCGGCGATGCCGTGCTCTTCGAGGCCGTCCGGCTGGCCCGTCGCCGCGTGGTGGTGGCGGTGCCGTTCGAGCAAGAACCGCAGGCCTGCTACGGACACGTCCGCACGTTTGATCTGGCCATCCTGCGTGAGCTGGGCGCTCGTTGTACCGGGATGCGCGCCAACGTCTTCGAGTATCACGGTGGCTGGCTGGTGTTGGACAGGGTCTAGATCAGCCCGCGTTTACTGGCCGCGTACACCGCTTCAGCGCGGCGGCTCACCTCGAGTTTGCGCATGATGTTGCTGACGTGGAATTTCGCGGTCGTCGCGGAGATGAACAGCTTCTCGCCGATCTTGCTGTTGGACAGCCCGGTCGCCAGTAGCCGCAGCACCTCCAGCTCACGATCGGTCAGTTGTTCACGTGGTTGGGTGCGGCCGCTCAGCGAGCGCACCACCGCGGCCGCGCTGCGCGAATCGAAGGCGCTCTCCCCCGCCGAAATGGCCCGGATCGCCCGGACCAGTTCGGTGGTGTCCACGTCCTTGACCACATACCCGCGGGCCCCGGCATGCACGGCACGGACCACCAGGTCCTCGTCGAGGAACGTCGTCAACACCAGCAGGCCCAGCTCGGGGTGCGCGGCGGAAAGCTTGGTGCACAACGACAGTCCCTCGAAATCGGAGCCGGCCGAGAGCTTGAGATCCAGCAGGACGACATCGGGGTGCACCGCCGACACCATCGCCTCGGCTTCCGGTTCGGTGGAGGCCTCCCCGACGACCGTCAAATCGTCCTCGCGCTCCAGCAACGAGCGCAGTCCCTGTCGCAGGATGGCGTGGTCGTCGACCAGGGCCAGTTGGATCGTCATCGTGGGTTCCCCTCCCTGGGAATGGTCGCAACCACGCGGACCCCGCCGATCCGGGAGCGATGCACCGTCAGCGATCCACCGTGCTCGCGGCAACGGGCGAGCATATTGGCCAGGCCGCGGTGGTGACCGTCGACATCGGTGGCGTCGGCCAACCTGAGCATCAGCCGCAGCTTCTCCGGGTCGCCGCAGCCGTCGTCGGCGATGGACAACGTGACGGCCGCGGCCCGATACTGCAGCCGCAGGATCGCCCGGCTTCCGTTGCCGTGCATCGCCGTATTGAACAGTGCCTCGCCGGCCACCCGCAACAACGCATGCTCGACGGCACTGGGTAACTCGGCCACCGGCCCTTCGACTTTGAGTGTGACGCGCAGATCCTCGGGCATGTGCACGGTGGCCAGCTGGGCCAGCAGCTCCGGCAGGCTGGAGCGGCCGGCATCCTCGGGATGGTTGAGCGCATAGATCGCCGACCGCAGCTGCTCGGTCGCCGAACGGGTGAGCGTCTTGGCCATGTCGAGGCGTTCGACGAGGTCGGCGTTGCCGCCGGCCGCCCCGATCTCGCTGCGGCACACCTCGATCTGCATTCCGGCCGACAACACGGTCTGGGTGACGCTGTCATGCAATTCGCGGGCGATGCGGTGGCGCTCGTTGTCGAGTACCTGATGTCGTTGGGCGGCACCGAGTTCACGTTGGGTGGCCTGCAGCTCGGCGTTGCGCGCCTGCGACTGGGCCAGCAACGCCTGCGACCGCTGGAACAGTTCGCAGTTGTGCAGAGCGACAGCGGTCTGGCTGGACAGGATCCGCATCACCGTCTCGTCGGTACCGTCCAGGGTGCGGTGGGTGGGCGTCCACGCCGCGAAGGCGCCGATCACGCCACCGTCGAGCTCGATCGGCACGTGGGCGTGGTGGGGTTCGATCACCGGCAACCGGAACTGGGCCAGCTGGCCGCGCAGGATGTCGTTGAGCCGGTTGAGCACCGCGTCGGGCAGGTGCGGTACCGGGTGCTTGGTCCCGGAGAGACCCTCGAACGAATACGGACTGCCCTCGGCATCCAGGATGAGGTGACGGGGCCGGGCCTCCGGCAGCGCCCCGTCGGCGAGCGCCAGCAGCACCCATTCGGCGCCCAGATGCACCCGGGCCGCCTCGGCGGCCGCCCGCACCAGCTTCTCCGGACCGTTCACGGTCTGGACCAGCGCCCGCGAGATCGCGTCCAGCGCCGCGATGACGCGTTCGGTGCGCTGCGCGGCCACCCGGAACTCGGGGTAGAACGTCGGCTTGCCGGAGCGCACCCCGGTGAGGCGCTCCAGATCGGGTGCGGGGCGGCGCATCGGCTGGGCTCTCACAGCGCGGCCCGGAACAGCGCCTGCAGCTGCGCCTCGTCCGCCGCCCGGGGATTGGTCGTGATGCACGCGTCGGCCATGGCGTTTCTGGCCAGCACCGCAACGTCGGAATCCTGCACGCCGAGATCGGCCAAGCCGCGCGGCACACCGACCGTGCGGGCTAGCTCCTGTAGGTGATCGGCAAGGGCCAGGGCGGATTCCAGCTCGGGAGCGCGCTTGTCGGCGATGCCGAGACTGGCGGCGATGGTCGCGAACGGAGCCGGGTCGGCTTCGGCATTGAACCGGACCACATGCGGCAGCAGCACACCGTTGATCACCCCGTGCGGCAGATCGAGCAACCCGCCGACCTGATGGCTCATCGCGTGCGCGGCACCCAGAATGGCGTTGGTGAAGGCGAGTCCGGCCTCCAGCGCGGCCTGGGCCATCAGTACCCGGGCGCCCATCTCGCGGGGCGCTTCGATGGTCGTGACCAGGTTCTCGCTCACCATCACCACCGCGCGCAGCGCGTGATGATCGGTGAGCTGATTGTGACCGAGTGACACGAAGGCCTCGATCCCGTGCGTCAGCGCGTCCAAACCCGTTGCGGCATTGAGCCACTCCGGCATGGTGGTGAGCAGGCGCGGGTCGATGACGGTGATATCGGGTACCAGCGCGCGTCCCAGGATGGTGACCTTGGTGTTACGGATGGTGTCGGTGACGATGCAGAACTGCGAGACATCGGCGCCGGTGCCCGAGGTCGAGGGCAACACCACAAGGGGCGGAATCGGCATGGTCGCCTTGTCCACCCCGGCGTAGTCGAGGATGTCGCCGCCGTTGGCCGAGAGCACCGCGATTCCCTTCGCGGCGTCGATGACCGAGCCACCTCCCAGCGCGATCAGCACATCGCAGCCGTGCGAGCGGTAGAACTCGTGCCCGGCGGTGATCTCGTGGTCCTTGGGATTGGGCGTCAGTGCGCTCCACACGTGCGCCTGCACGCCCTGATCGCGCAGATGTCCGACCAGCTCGTCGACCCAACCCGCTTCGATCAGGCCGGGATCGGTGACCAGCAGCGGACGCTGACCACCCAACCGCAGCGCCGCGTGCGCCGCCTCGGCCATCGAGTCGATACCGAAGACGATCTCGGGAGCGTGGAATTTGAGCAGCCGAGTGGGCATGACACCACCTCCCTGCGATGTGATCCACGTAACATCCCCACCCTACGTGGCCGGCGGAGTACCGCCAATGTGCAGGTGGGCAGGTTTCGACCTACCCGATCGGGTAGGTCGTCGCGGATCGCTCAGGACAGCGCGTGCGCCAGTTCCGCCGCGCGCGCCGACAGGGCGGCGGCGTCGGCGGCCACCACGACGCGATCACACACCTGGGCGTAGTCCGGCATGGCACAGGTGGCCTGCCGCCAGTACCGGTGCGGTTCGGGGGTCACCCAGGCCAGCCGGTGCACCCGGCGCCGCAGCTCCCGGAGCCGCTCGACGCCGGCGGGTAGGCCGCCGCTGCGTCCGTCCCCGACGATGAGCACCGCGGTGCGCGAATCCAGGGCGTCGGCCTGCCCGCGCAGCATCTCATCGAACACCTGCCCGTAGTCGCTGCTGGCCTGCAGATCGAGCTGCCCCTCGGCCAGCACCGAGGCCAGGGCATCGTCGCCGCCGCCCCGCAGCAGAATCTCGGTGACATCGACGGGGCGATCGACGAATGCCATCACCCGGCATCGGTGGGCACGGCGGTGCATGGCCTGGGCCAGTCGCAGCGTGAACGCGGTCACCGGACGCACCGACAGGGACACGTCCGCGATGACGAGCAGCCTGATCCGGTCCGGTACCGGGGTCTTGGTGATCAGCCGGAAGGGCACGCCGTCGGTGCGCATACCGGCCCGGACGGTGCGCCGCATATCCAGGCGGCCACGGCCACGCTCGCGGGGGCGGGGCCGCGGCGCTCCCCGCATCCGGCGCAGGATCTCGTGGCAGGCCAGGTCGACATCGGCGGCCGGTTCCATCTCGGCACCGGCGTCCGGGCTCGTACCGTCGGCGGTCAGGCCGCTGCGCTGGGCCAGCGCCGCGACGAACCCCTCGACCGCCTGCGTCAACTGACTGAGCTGCTCGGCGGTGAGCGGGTCCTCGCCGGTGTCGCCGTAGGTGCGGGTCGGGTCGTAGGCGTCCAGCCACGCCAGGATGGAGTCCGGGTGCTCGAAACTCAGCGAACCGGCCACCACGGGTGCCACCGAGTCGGCGAGGTCACCGGCCACGCTGGAGGTGGCCCGGTCCACCTCGACGGTGTAGCGCATGCCCCGGCGGCCGGCGTCGGCCTCGGCGGACACCGTCAACTGGTCGTCGGCACCGGTCACACTGAAATCGTCATCGTCCTTGTGCGGGTTGAAGCCTTTGTCCGCTGCCGGGGTGTCGAAGTGCTCACCGACCTCGGCGGCCCGCTCGTTGTACTCCGCGTACCTGCCGATCTCCAGGTCCTCGTCCACGTCGAGTTGGTCGGGCAGGCCCGAGCCGGTGTGCGCACGACTCGGGCCCGCCCCCTGTTCCTGATCCGCCGCGCCGCGGGGGCCGAACATGGCGTCGAAGGCGCGGTCGAAACCGAGTTGTTCGCGTTGATATTTCGCGCAGGTGGCCCGCAGCGCGGCGCGCAGGCCACGGTGGTCGGCAGCGCCGAGCAGCCCGAGCACCCGGCGCACCTCGATCACCTCGGCCGGTGAGGCGGCGACCCCGGCGCGCCGCAGCAGCGCCCCGAACGCCGCGGCGACCCCGTCCAGGATCTGTGCGGCGTTCACCGTCCTCCCCGTCCCCGGAACGCCGAGGTCGTCGTGTTGGCAGGCCGTGCAGCGACCGTGACCCGTTGCGGGGACACGGTTTCGGCGGCCGCTGTGGGCACATCGGTGAGGTGGCGCAACGCGATATCGCGGTCACTGGTGAACTTCACCAGCGTGGAGAGCAGCACCGCGTCGTTGACGTTGTGTCCGAGCAGCGCCGCCGCTCTGGCTCCGTCGATCACCTCGGAGATCGACGGGCTCTTCCGCAGCGGCAGATCCCTCAACGTGCGCGCGAGTTCGACGACGTCGGCGACGATTGCCGGCTCCACCTGGGGTGCCCGCACCGCCACGATCTCGCGTTCCCGTTGCGGGGTGGGGAAACCCAGGTGGTAGTGCAGGCACCGGCGCTTGAGGGCGGCGGACAGCTCCCGGGTGTCATTGGAGGTGAGCACCACCCACGGCACCGAACGCGCGGTGAACGTGCCGATTTCGGGGATGGTGACCTGACGCTCGGCCAGCACCTCCAGCAGCAACGCCTCCATCGCCTCTTCGGTGCGGTCCACCTCGTCGATGAGCAGCACCACCGGCTGCTCGGAGAGCACCGATTCCAGCAGTGGACGCACCGAAAGGAATTCCTCGGTGTAGAGATCGGCCGCCTCGATCGCCTTGTCCCGCATCATCTGCACGTGCAGCAGCTGTTTGGCGTAGTCCCACTCGTAGAGCACCCGGTTGTCGTCAAGCCCCTCGTAGCATTGCAGCCGGATCAGCCGCCGCCCGCCCGCCGCGGCCAGCGCCTTGGCCAGTTCGGTCTTGCCGACACCGGCAGGACCCTCCAGCAGCAGGGGGCGGTCCAGTGCGGTGGCCAGGTGCACCACCGTGGCCAGCTCGTCGTCGACGACGTAGTCCTGCTCGCGCAGCGAATCCGCGAGTTGCGCCGCGGTGGCGAACGTCATCGGCTCGTCACGGACGGGGATGTGGGCAGTGGTCACGGCGGCCTCCGGGTGAGGTGGCACGGCAGGGGCGTACCGAGGTGGGCGGAGCGCCCCTGCCGTGACACCGGAACTGGGTCAGTAGGTTTCGTTGATCGCGTGGCCGACGACCGGGATCATCGAGCCGACGGTCACCTCGCGCGGGTTGCCCGGTGTGCACCAGTCGCCCTGGATGTGCTCCGAGATCGCCAGCACCGTCTTGTCGTCACCGGAGATCACGTCACCGCGACCGGAGTACTTCCCGGTGTTCATCCGGTTCTTCTCGTACGAGTCGGTGCGCACGGCGGAGAAGTTGTCCGGGATGCCGACGTCCTGCGAGAGCCGGATGGCCGCTTCGACGGCGGCGTCGGCGGCCTGCACCGTGGTCATGTTGCGGGTGTCGACACCCATCGCGGTGGCCAGCTGCGCGTACCGCTCGTAGCGCGAGGGCAGGTTGTACTCCCACACCCGGGGCAGCGCGATGGCGTTGTTCAGGCCGTGGTGGCTGTCGAAGAACGCGCTGACGGCGTGGCTGATCGAGTGCACGATGCCCAGGCCGCCGGAGTTGAACGCCTGCCCGGCGATGTACTGGGCATTCATCATGCCCTCGCGCGCCTTGAGGTTACGCGGCTCGAACACGGCCTCGCGCAGATGCTTGGCGACGAGTTCCACCGAGTACAGGGCGTTTCCGAGTGACGGGGCGAAATCCAGGCGGGACACGAACGGTTCGCTGCCGTGGGCGAGCACGTCGAAACCGCAGTAGGCGGTGAAGTGCTGCGGGCAGGTGTAGTACAACAGCGGGTCGTCGATGGCCAGGGTGACGATGGTGGCCTCGTCGAAACCGACCCACTTGTGCGGATGATCCATATCCGAGGTGTCGGTGATGACGTAGGCCCACGACGTCTCCGAACCCGTTCCGGCCGTGGTGGATACCGCGATATGCGGCGGGTTCTGCTTGTTGGTGGACTTGGCGAAGCCCTCGAACTCGTTGATGTTGCGGCCGTCGTGGGCGATCACCACACGGGCGCCCTTGGCGGCGTCATGGCTGGAGCCGCCGCCGATGGAGATGATGCTGTCGCATTTCTCCTGCTGGTAGAGGGCGGCGGCCTCCATGACGTTGTAGTCCTTGGGGTTGGACTCCACCTTGTCGTAGAGCACGACCTCCACACCCTGGTACTCGATCTTGCCGGTGAGTTCCTCGATGATCCCCGAGCCGCGCAGGCCGGTGGTCATCAGCAGGGTGCGTTTGAAGCCGAGGTTCTTGGCTTCCACGCCGATGATGTCGTGCGCGCCCACACCGAGCAGTGCGCGCGGGAAGGGATGGAACTCCTTGATCGGAAAGTCCCAAATCTGGTTCAGCTCAATGGCCATCGGTCGACTCCTCGGGGTATCGGACGGGCGGAACACCCTCCTGGACACCACCGTGGACCCACGTGGCCCGCGTCACAATGCGCTTCGGTCGTTACCCGCCGTCTGGAACCGCGAAACTGCCCGATCGGGCAGGTGTCACAGCCCGCCGCGGGCCACCAACTGGGCAGCGATGACGTTGCGCTGGATCTCGTTGGTGCCCTCACCGACGATCATCAGCGGCGCGTCGCGGAAGTAGCGCTCCACGTCGTATTCGGTCGAGTAGCCGTAGCCGCCGTGGATGCGGACCGCGTTGAGCGCGATCTCCATCGCCACCTCGGAGGCGAACAGTTTGGCCATGCCGGCCTCCATATCGCAGCGCTCCCCCTCGTTCTCGGCGGCGCTGTCGTATTTTTCGGCCGCATACCAGGTCAGTTGGCGGGCGGCGGTGAGTTTGGTGGCCATATCGGCCAGGTAGTTGCCTATTGCCTGGTGGCGCCAGATAGGTGTGCCGAAGCTCTCGCGCTGCTGGGCGTAGGCCAGCGAGTCCTCCAGGGCCGCGGTGGCCACCCCCAACGCCCGCGACGCGACCTGGATGCGACCGGTCTCCAAGCCCTTCATCATCTGTGCGAAACCCCGGCCCGGGGCGGCGCCGAGGATGGCGGTCGCCGGGATGCGGTAGTTGTCGAAGGACAGCTCGCAGGATTCGACACCCTTGTACCCGAGCTTGGGCAGATCACGCGAGACGGTCAGGCCCGGGCCGTGCTCGACGAGCACGATGGAGATGCCCCGGTGCTTGGGTTCGGCGCTCGGGTCCGTCTTACACAGCAGCGCAATGAGATCCGAGCGACGGGCATTGGAGATCCAGGTCTTGGCGCCGGAGATGACCAGGTCCGCGCCGTCGGTCTTGGCGACGGTGGTCATGGCCTGCAGATCGGAGCCGCCGCCGGGTTCGGTGAGTGCCATGGTGGCGCGGATCTCCCCGGTGGCCATCCGCGGCAGGTAGGTCTGCTTCTGCTCGTCGGTGCCGAACAGGGTCAGCAGTTTGGCCACCACGGTGTGCCCACCCATCGCGCCGGCCAGGCTCATCCAACCGCGCGCGAGTTCCTGAGTGACCTGCGCGTAGCAGGGCATGGAGACCGGGGAGCCGCCGTAGGCCTCCGGCACCGCGAGCCCGTAGATCCCGATCCGCTTCATCTGCTCGATCCAGCGTTCGGGGTACTCGTTCGCGTGCTCGACCTGCTGCACGCTCGGTTTGACCTCCCGGTCGACGAAGTCGCGCACCGTCTGGATCAGGAAGGTCTCTTCATCGCTGAGCGGGGCCATCGACTCAGACTAGAAGGACGGCCACCGGTGGTTGCCGGCGAGCGCCTCACCCCAGGCCGGCGGAGGAGCGCCGCCGGCGGGAGATCGCGTCCACGCTGGCCGCCAGCAGCAGCACGCCGCCCGTGACCAGGAAGTTGATATAGGACGACTGATTCAGCAGACCCAGTCCATTCGCGATCGTCGCGACCACCACGCCACCGATCACGGCGTCCAGAGCGCGGCCCTTGCCGCCGAAGAGACTGGTGCCGCCGATCACGGCCGCGCCGACCGCATACAGCAGCACGTTGCCCGCGCCCGAGGATGCCGACACCTTCCCGGCGTAGGACGCCGCGATGATGCCGCTCAACGCCGCCAGCGACGAGCAGACGACGAACACCGAGATCCGGATGCGGTCAACGGAGATACCCGCGCGGGCGGCCTCGGCGTTACCGCCGACGGCGTAGATGTGCCTGCCGTATGCCGTGCGCCGCAGCACCACCGTCATGGCGATCAGGAGGACCAGGATCAACGGCAGCACGTACGGGATGCCGCTGATGTCCACGTTGGGGTTGACGCTGCGGTTGACGCTGAGCACGAACGTGACACCGACGACGACGGCGGTCACCGCACATACCCGCGCGATGACCACGCCCACCGGGGCATGCGAGAGCTGCAGGGCCTTCTTGCGCCGATGCTGGTAGACCTCGAGGCCGGCAAATCCGAAGACCACCGCCAGTGCGATCGACCAGCCCGCGGGAACGGGCAGATTGCTGATCGTCAGGCCGCGGATCACCGGATCGTCGACGCGGACCGATCCGCCCTCGCCGATCAGTTTCAGTGTGACGCCCTGCAGGCCGAGGAAGAACGCCAACGTCACCACAAATGACGGAATCCCGAGCTTGGCGCGCAGCACGCCGATGGCCAGGCCGATCAACGCACCGCAGGCGATGCCGGTCGCGACGGCGGCCCACCACGGCCAGTCCAGGTTGACGACGGTCAGCCCCATCGCGCAGGCGGCCACGCCGCCGGCGACGCCCGCCGACAGATCGATGTCACCGAGCAGCAGGACGAACACCAGCCCCATTGCCAGCACGCAGATGGAGCCGGCCTGGGTGACCAGGTTGGCGAGATTCAGTGCCGACAGGAAGCGGTCATTCGCCAACCCGAACACCACGAAGAGCACGACGAGACCGAGGATGGCGGGCAGTGAACCCATGTCACCGCCGCGCACCCGCCGCAGGTAAGCGCGTACCGCCTCGCCGAATGTCTGATCGGAGCTGGTGTCGCCGGCGAAGTCCGCCTCGGCAAGGGAGCCGCCGGATCGGGAACCGACGGTGCTGATTTCCGGGGCCATGGCGGTTTCCCTCACGCTTTTCGTTTCGTCGTGCACGTCGGCGCTCACATCGACTCGGCGGTCTGCGCCGGCGCCAGACCGAGGCTGCCGGAACGCCCGGCGGTGATGAGTTCGACGACCTGGCCGTGGGTGACCTCGGACGCCTTGACATCGGCGGCCACCCGCCCGAGGTAGAGCGCGCAGATCCGGTCGGCAACCTCGAATACGTCGACCATGTTGTGTGAGATGAGCACCACCCCGACCCCCTGATCGGCGAGCCGGCGCACCAGTTCGATCACCTGGCGGGTCTGCGCGACGCCCAGCGCGGCGGTCGGCTCGTCGAGCAGAACCACCTTGGAGTTCCACAGCACGGACTTGGCGATCGCCACGGTCTGGCGCTGGCCGCCGGACAGACTCGACACCGTCTGCCGTACGGATTTGACGGTCCGCACCGACAGCGAGGTCAGCGCGTCGCGGGCCATCGTCTCCATGCGGGCCTCGTCGAGCAGCCCTCGGCTCGTAAGTTCCCGTCCCAGGAACATGTTCTCGACGATGTCGAGGTTGTCGCACAGCGCCAGGTCCTGGTAGACGACCTCGACTCCGAGGGCCGCAACCTCGTTCGGACCGTGCACCGTCACCGGCCGTCCCTCGAACACATAGCTGCCGGTGTCGACGGGGTGGATCCCCGCGATCGCCTTGACCAAGGTCGACTTCCCGGCGCCGTTATCGCCGACCAGGGCCGTCACCTGACCGGGGTAGACGCGGAAGTCGACGTCGTGGAGCACGTGGACGACACCGAAACTCTTGTTGACACCTCGTAATTCGAGTATCGGCTCGGTCGAGGGCACGGTAGGCGGCATCGGCGCTCAGGTCCCCGCGGCCGCGCACATGGGTGCGAACTGTCCCGCGCACACCTCGTCTCTGGACTGACCGCCGTCTTCGAAGACCACGCCCACGGTGTCCTTGGTGATCGACTTCGGTGTCAGCAGCACCGACGGGACGTCGCGGTTGCCCGTATCGTCGCGCGAGGTGCTGGTGGTCTTCGGTTGCTCGCCGTTGGCGAGCGCGATCGCCACTTCGGCAAGCGCGTTGGCCTCCTCGGTCGCCGACTTGTAGACGGTCATGCACTGCGTTCCGGCGAGGATGTTCTGCAGGCCCTCGACGGTGGCATCCTGGCCGGTGACCGGGACCTGGCCGGCGCGCCGATTCTTCTCCAGGATCGAGATGACCGAGCCGGCCAGACCGTCGTTGGCCGCGTAAACCCCGTCCACGCGTCCGTCGGCCGCGGTATAGAGCTGCTCGAAGATGGTGACCGCCGCGTCGGTGTCCCAGTCCGGCACCGCCTGCTCGCCGACGACCGTGATGGTCGGCGTCGCATCGATCGCCGAATGGGCCCCGGCGCTGAACAATGTCGCATTGTTGTCGGTGGGAGAACCGTTGAGGAACACCACGTTCGCTGGTTTCCCGCCGAGGCAGTCGACGAGCCCCTGCCCCTGGAGCTCACCGACTGTGGTGTTGTCGAACGACACGTAGACATCGGCGGAACCGCCCAGGGTGAGGCGGTCGTAGTCGATGGTCTTCACGCCCTGGGTGGCGGCCTTCTGCTGGATCGAGGCGCCACTGTCGGAGTCGAGGTTGACGATCGCCAGCACGGTGACACCATCGGCGATCATGCCGTCGGCGATGGTGGCCATCGTGTCGGCGGATCCTTCCGCGTTCTGGATGGTGTAGTCGACCCCGGCCGCCTTGAACGCCGCTTCCAGCGCCGGACGGTCCTTGGTCTCCCAGCGCACCGACGATTTGGTGTCCGGCAGGATCACGCCGATCTTGCCCGACGCCGAGCCCGTCGACTCCGAACTCGAACCGGAATCCGATCCGCAAGCGCTCAGCGTCAGACCGGCGCCGACGACGGCCGCGACGAGCACGGTGCTGATTCGTTTCACGAGGATCCCTCCCAAGGGGCGTGGATTTGTTGTCTGTGATTACATAATCGGTGATTCAGGTCACGTGCAAGACGGTATCGCCGATATTCGCCTCGCCGCCGCATCACCGCGCGCCCATCAGGTGCTCGATCGCCAATTGGTTGAGAGCCACGAAACCGCAACCCTTTCCACCGAAATAGGCACCGGTGTCGAACTGTTCGTAGGCGGACGGGTCCGCCAGCAGGTCGGCGTAGGTCTCGCCGGCCGCCAGAGTGGGTTCGCGCAGCTCGGATACCTTGGCCGCCGCCATCGCCGCCTGCACCGCCGGGTCGGCGCGGAACGCCGCGGCGCGCTGGCGCAGCAACAGGTACATCCGCATATTGGCCGCCGCCGATGCCCACACCCCGTCGGCGTCCTCGGTGCGACTGGGCTTGTAGTCGAAGTGCCGCGGCCCATCATAGGCCGGGCCGCCGCCGGGGCCGCCATGTTCGAGCAGATCGACCAACGCAAATGCGTTGGCCAGATCGCCGTGACCGAACACCAGGTCCTGGTCGAATTTGATGCCGCGCTGACCGTTCAGGTCGATGTGGAACAGCTTGCCGCTGTAAAGGGCTTGGGCGATGCCGTGCACAAAGTTCAGACCCGCCATCTGCTCATGACCGGTCTCCGGATTGACGCCGACCATCTCCGGATGGGCGAGGGTCTCGATGAAGGCCAGTGCGTGCCCCACCGTGGGCAGCAGGATGTCACCGCGTGGTTCATTGGGCTTGGGCTCGATCGCGAACCGCAGTTCGCTGCCCTGGTCGATCACGTACTGGCACAACATGTCCAGCGCCTCGCGGTAGCGCGCCAGGGCGGCCTGGACGTCTTTGGCGCAGTCGTACTCGCTGCCCTCCCGGCCGCCCCACATCACGAAGGTGTGCGCACCGAGCTCGGTGGCCAGGTCGATATTGCGCAGGACCTTGCGCAACGCGAAGCGACGCACGCCGCGGTCGTTGCTGGTGAACCCGCCGTCCTTGAACACCGGCTGGGTGAACAGGTTGGTGGTCACCATGGGCACGACCAGTCCGCAGGCACTCAGCGCCGCGGTCAATCTGTCGATCATCCGCCGTCGCTCGGCATCGGAGCTGCCGAACGCGAACAGGTCGTCGTCATGCAGGGTCAGCCCGTACGCCCCCAACGCGGCCAGCCGCTCGACGGCCTCGACGACATCCAGCGCGGGGCGGGTGGCGACACCGAACGGGTCGACGCCCGGCCAACCGACGGTCCACAGTCCGAACGAGAACTTGTCGGACGGGCTCGGCATCAAACCCTCCGATGTCGGGACACCGGCCTCCAGGACGGTCATGCGGTCCTCCTCGGGGATCATGGCACCTGTCGGTGCGGTGCATGCGGGGATACCCGCATTTGTTCTCTGTGCGAACATAAGATGTGGCCTGTGACACTGTCAAGGCGGAAAGTGAGGGGATGAATGTGGCGGTGAACGGATCGCAGGCCCGACGAGCCGTCCGGGTGGGAACGAGCAGCGACGACGTTCGGCGACGCAATCTGTCCGGCGTTCTCACCCTGGTGCACCGCCACCGGGCGCTCAGCCGCGCCGACTTGACCCGCCACACCGGACTGTCCCGCTCGACCACCAAAGATCTGGTCGAGGAACTGGTGACACGGGGCCTCGTCGAGGAGACACCGGCACCCTCGGTATCACAGGTCGGGCGGCCCAGTCCCATTGTGCGCCCCGGCAATCGGGCGCTCGCGGTGACGGTCAGCCCGGAGGTCGACGCCGTCACCGTAGGAGTGGTGGCGATGGGGGGCACGGTACTCGACGTGGTGCGTTACCCGACCGAACGCGTGCCGACCGCGGCGGAGACGGTCGCCATCACCGGCGAGGCGGTGGGGCGGATCCGCGCCGGCCTGGCCGACGGTCAGCTACTGACGGCGATCGGCGTGGCGGTGCCCGGGCTCGTACACGGCCGCGACTCAGCCGTGCAGCTGGCACCCAACCTCGACTGGCATGACGTCGAGATCGGCCAGATGCTCAGCACAGCAACAGATTTGCCGGTGTACGCGGCCAACGACGCCAATGTCGGGGCCATTGCCGAACACCGGTTCGGCAACCATGTCGATGCCGACCACCTGATCTACGTCAACGGCGGACCGAGCGGCATCGGCGCCGGCGTCATCGTTGCCGGCCGGCTCCTCGAGGGCGTCGCGGGGTACGCGGGCGAACTGGGCCACACCTACGTCGGAGGCCGCGAGAAATGCCACTGCGGCAGCGTCGGCTGCCTGGAGACCGAGGTGACCCAGCCACCGTTGGCACGACTGCTCGCCGAGCTCGACAGCGCATCCGGCGACGCCGAGGCCTGCCCCAACTCCGCGGAGACCGATGTGCTCGACCGCCAGGCACGCGCGCTGGCCATCACCCTCGGCAATGCCGTCAACATGTTGAATCCTCGGCTGATCGTGCTCGGCGGATTCCTGCGGGTCTTTCCCGCCTGCGCCGCGGCGGCGCTGCGTACCGAATTGGCGCGCCGAAGCATGCGGGCGCCGCGCGAACTGGTGCGCGTGGTTCCGGCAACCCTCGGCGCCGATACGTTGGTGATCGGGGCGGCCGAGTTGGCCCTCGCACCCGTGCTGACCGATCCCGGGAGGTTCTGAGCGTGACACTCGTTGCGGGCATCGACTCGTCCACGCAGTCCTGCAAGGTCGTGATCTGCGACGCCGAAACCGGCCATGTCGTGCGCTCGGCGGCATCGCCGCACCCGGCCGGTACCGAGGTCGACCCGCAGCTGTGGTGGGACGCGCTGCAGCGCACGCTCGCCCTGGCCGGCGGAGTCGACGATGTGTCGGCGATCGCGGTGGGGGGCCAACAGCACGGCATGGTGTGCCTGGACTCCGCCGGACGGGTGGTCCGAAATGCGCTGCTCTGGAACGATACTCGCTCCGCGAAGGCCGCCGAACAACTGATCGACGACCTCGGCGGTCGCGAAGTATGGGCCGATCGCGTCGGCGTGGTCCCCGTCGCGTCGATCACCGCCACCAAACTGCGGTGGCTGGCCGACCACGAACCGGGCCATGCCGACGCGACCGCGGCGGTCTGTCTACCCCACGACTGGCTGACCTGGCGCCTCGGCGGCTGCTCCGCGATCGCCGACCTGCGTACCGACCGCAGCGATGCGAGCGGCACCGGCTACTTCTCGGCCGACAGCGACAGCTATCAGACCGATCTGCTCGAGCTTGCCTGTAGAGGCCGGCGGCCCAGCGTTCCGAAGGTGCTCGGACCCCGCGACCCCGCGGGCGAGACACCGCAGGGAACTCTGCTGGGGGCCGGCGCCGGTGACAACGCCGCCGCCGCGCTGGGGCTGGGCGCCGAACCCGGTGACTGTGTCGTGTCGTTGGGAACCTCGGGAGTGGTGAGCGCTGTCGGAGCCGCGGCCCCGCACGACCCGGAAGGCATCGTGGCGGGTTTCGCCGATGCGACCGGACGTCATCTTCCGCTGGTGTGCACGCTCAACGGGGCACCGGTGCTGGCCTCGGTCGCGAGGATGCTGGGGGTGGACTTCGACGAGTTCGATCGGCTGGCGTTGTCAGCGTCCGCGGGGGCCGCAGGCCTGGTACTGGTTCCGTACTTCGACAGGGAACGGTCGCCGAACCTGCCCGGGGCGGCCGGTGCGTTGCACGGGATGACGACCCAGAACCTGAACTCCGCGAACATCGCCCGGGCAGCCGTGGAAGGCCTGCTCAGCGCCATCGCCTACTGCATCGACAAGATCACCGAGCACGGCGTCGATGTGCAACGCATCGTCATGGTGGGTGGTGGTGCTCGATCGGAGGCCGTCCGCCGTATCGCGCCCGCCGTCTTCAACACCGCGGTGCACGTGCCGGCACCGGCGGAATACGTCGCGCTGGGAGCGGCCCGCCAGGCGGCGTGGGCCCTGTCCGGTCAGGCGGCGCCACCGCCATGGACGGTCGGGGAATCCGCCCGCTATGTCGCCGAGGCGACACCGGAGGTGCTGGCGCGGTATCGGACGGCACAACCACTGACCTTCAGGTGACCGCGGCGAGCGCCTCGACGAAAAGCTCCAGATCCGCGGTCTCGACGTCCACATGCGGCGACACCCGCAGCACCGCGGCCGCCAGCTCATGGGGCGCCCGCACCACCTCACAGGCCGTGGTGACGATCCGATGCTCGGCGATCAGCGTGGCGCGCACCGATGCCGGCACGGCGCCGCCGGTCGGCCGCAGCGTGGTGATGGCGGTCGGCTCGTCGACCGGCTCGACCACCTCCCAGCCGGACACACCGGCCAGCATCGTGCGGGTCACGCGGCCGACCTCGGCCAGCCTGGCCCGCACCCGGTCCGGTCCGGCCGCCAGGTGCTCGCCCAACGCCAACGAAAAGCCCAGGCGTGCAGCGATGTTCGCCTCGTGCATTTCCAGCGGCGCCCACCGCGGCGTGAGCCGGTCGTACAACTCGGGGCGTACCGCCAGCGTGCCGACACCGCGCGGGCCGGCCACCCATTTGCGCGAGGACGAATAGAGCACATCGGCGCCGACCGCGCAGTCCAGATGCCCGAGCGCTTGGGCCGCGTCGAGCACCAGCAGGAGTCCGAGCGACCGGCACATCGACACCGCCTCGGCCAGCGGCTGCGACACCCCGCGGTGGCTGCCCAGCACGGTCAGATGCACCAGCGCCGGCGGATCGGCCTCCAGCACTGCGGCGGCCTCGTCGACGAGCAGTCGGCCCGCCGCGTCGACGGGTAACCAGCGCACGTCAAAACCGTTGGCGGCCATGATGGCCAGGTTCGGACCGTACTCGCCGGGCGGGCACGCCACGGTGCGCGGCCCCGTCCAGCTGCTCAGCAGCAGATCCAGCGCGTGGTTGGAGCCGGTGGTGAAGATGACCTCGGCATCGGGCATGCCGGCCAGCGCCCGCACGGCGGCCCGCCCGGCATCGAGCGCCGGCGTGGCAGCCTCCGCCGCCACGTAACCGCCCACCTCGGCCTCGTGGCGGGCATGGCGGGCGGCCGCCTCGATCACCGCGTTGCTCTGCCGTGAACAGGCCGCACTGTCCAGGTGAATGCCTGCCACCGGCACCCGGCCCGAACGCCACGTCTGCGCGAGGGTCACTTCACTGCCAGCGAGAGACCGAAATCGCCTGCACCGTCCGACCACCAGTGGGTACGGCGTAACCCGGCGGCGGCCAGTTCGGCAGCCACCCCTTCGGGGCGGAACTTGCAGGACACCTCGGTCAGCATCTGCTCGCCGGCGGCGAAGTCGACGGTGAGATCCAGCTGCGCGATCCGGACCTGCTGGTCGGTGTTCGATCGCAGCCACATCTCGATACGTTCTTCGTCCGGATTCCACTGCGCCACATGGTCGAAGGATTGCAGGTCGAAATCGGCACCGAGTTCGCGGTTCATCACGGCCAGCACGTTACGGTTGAACGCGGCGGTGACCCCGGCGCTGTCGTCATAGGCGCGCACCAACCGGCCGACATCCTTGACCAGGTCGGTACCCAGCAGCAAGGAATCACCGGTCTGCATCGTAGCGGCGAGTGCGGCAAGAAATTCCGCGCGCGGACCCGGGGTCAGGTTGCCGATGGTGGATCCGAGGAACACCACCATCCGCCGGCCGGTCTTCGGGACGGCGCCCAGGTCGTGTTCGAAATCTCCGCAGACCACCTCGATCTCGATATCGGGATATTCGGTGTGCAGCGCCGCCGCGGCGTCGGCCAACACGCTCGGGTCGACGTCGAACGGGATGAATCGCTTCAACGTGCCGCAATCGCGCATGGCATCGAGTAGCAGGCGCGTCTTCTCGGAGGTGCCGCTGCCCAGTTCCACGAGGGTGTCCGCGCCCGACGCGGCCACGATATCGGTCGCCCTGTCCCGCAGGATCGAGGCCTCCGTGCGGGTCGGGTAGTACTCCGGAAGCCGGGTGATCCGGTCGAAGAGGTCGCTGCCGGTCGCGTCGTAAAACCATTTGGGTGGCAGCGTTTTCGGTGATTGCCGTAGTCCGTGCAGGACGTCACGGCGCAGTGCCGTGGACAGATCCGATGCCGTGCCGGTGGTCATTACGATCCTTCCAGTGGAGTGAGCGTGAGCCGTGCGCCCGACACCTCGACGAGGTGGCGGTCGGGGATGTCACGCCAGGACGGGTCATCGTCGTAGGGCTCGCTGGCCAGCACGATGCCGTCATCGCGCTGCAACGCGAACAGGGTGTCGCCCCAGGTGGTGGCGAGCAGGGTGGCACCATCGGCGGCCAGGATGTTCAGCCGGGCACCGGGATCGCGGGCGCCGACCCGTGCGACGGTGTCTCCCAGAGCGTGCAGCCCGCGCTCGAAGATGTGCGCCGCCAGCACCGCGCTGTCGACGGTGGATTCGGCTGCCGCGGCGGCCGGCAGCACGGCACGGTCGACGACGCCGTTGTGCGACAGCAGCCAGGTACCGTCGCTGAACGGTGCCGAGGCCGAGGGCTCGATGGGCATGCCGACCGTCGCGGATCGCACCGCGGCGACGAAGCAGCCGCTGTGCAGCGTGGGCGCCACCGATGCGAACGAGGTGTCACCCCACAGTGGTTTGTCGCTGCGCCAGCGCCGAACGCCCCGGTCGAAGAACCCGACACCCCAACCGTCGGCGTTGATGGTGCCGTGCTTCTGCCTGCGCGGCGAATATGACTGCACCAAAAGGCCACTCGGCGGATCCAAAACCAGCGACGACGCCGACACGGACGCGCCCAACCAGCCCAGGTGACGACACATCAGGCGTCCCACGCCAGGCGGACACCGGAGAAGATCTGCCGCCGGATCGGATGGTCCCAATTACGGAAGCTCGGACGCAGGATTCCGGCCGCCACCGCCCACGACCCACCGCGCAGCACCCGGTAGTCGTCGCTCGAGCCGGATTCGGCGAAGAACGGAACCGAATACCGGTCGTAGATCATCGGCGTGAATCCCGGCCACGGGCGCAGCGCCGACGTCGTCCACTCCCACACATCACCGAGCATCTGTTCGGCGCCGTAGGCCGACGCGCCGGCCGGGTAGGCGCCCACCGGCGCCGGGCGCAACGCGTCGCCGCCCAGGTTGGCCAGCGCGGGCGTGGGTTCGGCATCCCCCCAAGGGAACCGGCGCCGGGCGCCCGCCACCGGGTCCCATGCGCACGCCTTCTCCCACTCCACCTCGGTCGGCAGCCGCGCCCCCGACCAGGTCGCGAACGCCTCCGCCTCGAAGTAGGTGATGTGTTGCACGGGTTCGTCGCCCGGGATGCTCTCCCGGTGGCCGAAGCGGGTGCGGCTACCGTCGGCGTTCCAGAATGCGGGTGCGGTCAAGCCGAACTGTTCCCGGTGCGCCCACCCGCGTTCGGACCACCAGTGCGGTGTCCGGTATCCGCCGTCGTCGATGAAGTCGCGCCATTGCGCATTGGTGACCGGCACCCGCCCGATCCGGAACGCGTCCACCTCGACGGTGTGGCCCGGGCGTTCGTTGTCCAGCGAGTACGGCTCCTCGGCGGCGTCGACGCCCAACGTGAAAGGCCCGGCGGGCACCAGCACCGAGGTCCCCGCCACACCGCCGCGACCGTCCGGCAGCACCGCGCCCGGACTCAGCAGCGCAGGACCGCCGCGCAGATTGAGCGCCTGCAGCATCGTCTCGTCGTGCTGGTGCTCATGCGAGATCACCAAACCGAAGCGGAACAACGCCTCCGCGCCCTCAGCGCGTGCCAGCACGTCGAGCACGCGGTCACGGACGGTGCGGCAGTAACTGCGGGCATCGGCGGGTGGGAGCAACGGGAGGTCGACGCGGCTGGCACGGCTGTGCACGAACGCGTCGTAGAGCGAGTCGATCTCGGGTGCGAGCAGGCCCGGGATGTGGGGGTCACCGTCGCGCAGCAGCCAGAATTCCTCCTGTTGACCGATGTGGGCGAGGTCCCACACCAGTGGGCTCATCAGCGGGTCATACTGCCGATGCAATTCGGCATCGTCGAAGTCGACGAGGGACAGTGTGCGCTCCCGAGCACGCGTCAGTTCGGTGGCCAGCACCTGCGGTGAAGTCACGCCTGGCTCCTCGCAAGTTGGGTCAGCGCGGTCGGTATCCCATGTTCCACAACACGATCGGAGAAGTCGTCTCCCGGGCATCGGCCGGCCTCGACATCGGCGAGCAGCCCGGCCATCGCATCGGTCAGTTCGGCCGGGGCGTGCTCGGCGGCCGCGGTCACGCAGGTCACCGCGGCGGCCCGCAGGCGCGGATCGGCCAGCCCCGCCCGGGCCGCGAGATCCCATTCACCACCCACCGCAGCGGTGGCGTCGGCGGCGATCTGCGCCGCCGCCGGATTGTCCAGCAGTGTCGCCAGGGTGAAGACCACCGCCGGCCAGCGGTGATCGGGCATGCTGTCCAGGTAACGGATCTCCAGCCATCGGCGGGGCCGCACCGGCGGGAACAGTGTGGTCAGGTGGTATTCGAGGTCGGCTTCGCCGGGCGTCCGGTTGTCCAGGGAAACCCGCCCGTCCGCCCAGTCGGCGAATGAGACGAACTCGGTCATCGGCACCGCCTCGGGTGTGCGGACCAGCATCACCGGGGCGCGCAGTGCATAGTGCGCCCAGTCGGCGGCCGGGTCGTCACCGTTGTCGCACAGAATCGGACCGCACCGGGCCGAGTCGAGCTGCCCCCAGACACGCTGCCGGGAGCTGCGCCAACCGGTGAAATGCCCGCTCAACAGCGGCGAGTTGGCCGATAGCGCGATCATGGTCGGGCCGAGCGCGTGCGCCAACCGGACCCGGTCCGCCCAGCCCGCACGCGGGCCGGCCTCGATGTTGATCTGGACCGATGCCGTCGACGTCATCATCGCCGCGCCGGCTTCGGCGGAACCCGTCGCGGCGAAGAAGCTCTCCATCGCCTGGTAGCGCGCCCCGGGATTGACGCGCTGCGCCGGCCGCAGCGGATCGGCACCCAGGAGGACCAGGGCCAGTCCGTGCGCGGCGAAGTGCTGTTTGAGCACCGTTCGGTCGGCGGTGATGCCGACGATCGCGTCCGCGACTCCGTGGGCCGGCGGTCCGGACAGTTCGACGGCTCCGCCGGGTTCGACGGTGATGGCGCTGCCGCCGGGCAGCGCGGGCACCGTGGCGATGACATCGCTGAGTTCGTCCCAGCCGGGGCGGCGCAGCGGGTCGGCGATGTCGAAACAATGCGCCTCGATCTCCAGACCGACCAGGCCTACCGGTCCGTCGTGCAGACAGGTCTGCGCGAGGGCGGCAGCCACCCGTTCGGACGCGCACTCCACATCCCGCGCGGCAGCGGTCGTCATGCGAGCCACTCCTCCCCCGGATCTGGACGCTACGAACTCCTGCTATTCAATCTTCCAGACGGGTCCGACATATTCCCGAGGGATTGTGCGCCGTCATTGCCCGAGCGTGTTCTGCATGGCCCCGGCCAGCACGTTGACCGCGGGGCCACCGTTGCCGGGTTGACAGACTTTCGCCTGCAGCAGAACGTTTTCCCGCAACCGGGTCTGGGTGAAACACCGCCGGTCGGTGCCGCCCTCCTGTTTCACCCACACCGCATCGTTCGGGGCGGCCGCGCCACCGGAGAAGGTCCACACCTGGTTGGCGAGATTTTCCAGATGCATCGTGGTGGTCTGCCCGGCGCAGCCGGCGGTGCGGTCGGTGACCCGGTGGTAGGCGCGGGTGGCCGCCTCGTTGGTGGCGAAGACACCGACGGCCTGTTTGACCAGGCGGGTGGAGTCGGTGGCGGAGGTCTGCGCGACCGCTCCGTTGAACGACGCCAGGTCGGTATCGGCGTACACGTCGGGCAGTCCGATATCGGCCCAGTTGTTGCAGACCGGGTTGTCGACGTAGAACGTCTGGACCGGGTTGGCGAACTCGGCCTCCCAGGTCAGCGAGGCCCCGACGATATTGCTGACCGACCCCTTTGGCAGCACCGCGTAGTTGACGACGCCGGGATCCGACGGTCGGGCCACGGCCGGCGCGGCTTGTAGTGATCCAGCCGAGGCCAGAGCCACACCCACCCCGGCAGCCAGTGCAATCAGCCGCATGGTTCGATCATGCCAAACGCGGCGGACTCGCCAGACCTAGAAGAGCGTCCGGGTGCAGTAGGTCCGGGCCGGAGCGGGATAGGGCCAGGCGTAGGACCCGGCGGCGGCCGGGCAGGCGGATTGGTCCCGGACGTCGAGGCGCTGCGTGACCTGCACCAGTACACCGTCGTCACGCGGGTTGCAGGACACCTTCTCGACCAGGCCGATCGGCATCTCCATCAGATAGCACTGGTTGGCGACCAGGTTGGGCACCAGGCACAACCGGGCTGTCGATGGTTCGGCGTACGCAGTCGGCAGGTGCTGGTACTCGCTGGTCGGGCAGTCCCCGGCGGCGTTGGTGGTGGCACCGACGGTGTAGCTCGGATCCTCTGTGCAGGACACCTCGGTGGCACGCGCCGGGTCCGGCGAGGGAGCTATGCCGGAGTCGATCTCCACACAGTCACCGACGGCGAACACGGTGGACGCGGCGACATCCGGATCAACGGTGCGCACCCCGCACCCCGCCAGTCCCGCCATTACCACGAGCGCGGCGACAAGTGCGGCAATGCGCAGCGGTCGGCGTGTCATGGTTAGCGACACTCTCACGAATGAGGTCAGAGTGCCAAGAGTTACTGATGATTCCTAACGCGCCTGCGAGTGTCCTCTTAGACTCAGGGACGCGTCGGAGCGGGCGGCATGTTGCCGGGACCCGGGCCCTGGCCCTGTTGGGGGCCCTGCGCGCCGGGGCCTAAACCGGGGCCACCCTGGGCCGTCGGCCCGCCCGGGAAGAAGATGTGCGGCGGTCCCATCGGGGGTCCGCCCCGGTGGAACATGCCGATCTCCCGATCGGGACCGCCGCGATGGTGGCCGCCACCGTCGGTGGCCTTCCCCAGGATGAAGCCGGAGAAGAACACGACAGCGACGACGAAGGTGACCCCGGCGACGATGCCCACCCACGCCGCGACCTGACTGACCCGGCTGTGCCGGGACGGCTCGGCCGGTGGCACCACCACGGCTGGCGGGCTTGCGACCGGCGGGGTTGCGGTGGCCACGGGTGTCGTGGCGCTGGTGGAGTTGTCGGATTCTTCGCTCATGCAGCCATGATGCAGAGGCGTGCCAATGTGCCGGCTGGTTAGAGCTTATGAATCAGCTGTGAACCGTGCTGTGCGCCGCGATGGCCGTCAGCTCCAGCAGCTGCGCCGGATGGATCAGCCCCGCCACCGTCACCCAGGTGCTCGTCGGCGGGTGCGGGCCGACCCATTGCTTGAGCGCCGCGGCGCTGTCCGCCAGTGCCTGCATATCGGTGGTGTAGATCGTCCACGCGACCAGATCGCACCGGCCGGCACCGACGGACTGCAGGGACCGATCGAGCACCTCGAGGGTGTAGGCGAGTTGCTCGGCGAACGTCACACCCACGATGTCCATCCCTTGCGCACCACCAGTCAGCGGGGCAATACCCGAGACGTATACGGTGTCACGCACCACCGCGGTCTGCACGATGCCGAGATCGTCGAACACGCCCGGGTCGAGGTATCCGATGTCGGGGACGCCACGCTGGATGTGCTCGCCGTTGGAATCTGTTGTCACAGCGCAAGTTCCTTCTTGTCGTCGATGATGGTGGTGTGGGGCAGGGCCGCGAGCTCGTCGTCCAGTGAAGGCGCAGCAAGGATACGGTCGGGAGCCAGCCGTTCGGGGTGGCGTACCGCGATGACCGCCAGCAAGACGATGCCGACGCACCACCACAACGCGACGAAGTAGCCCGCCATGTCGAGCGGATATGACAGCGGCGCGACGAAACTGAAGGCCGTGATGCCCGCGCCCGCACAGAACGTCGGAAACAGGAACACCAGGCCCACCAGCGGCACGACCAGATGCGGCAGCACCCGGAACTCCGAGCGGCGGTAACGCAGGTAGTACACCGGGCAAGCCACACACACGGCCATGTAGATCGGCAGCACCCCGACCGTCAGCACGGTGCCGGTGACCATGAATCCGGTCACCGGACCAAAGGCCAGGCCGACCGCCAGCGTGACCGCGGTGGCCAGGGTGAAGATGACGGCGATGGCCACCACCGGCGAACGGAACCGAGAGTGCAGGCGGGTCAACGCTTTCGGCAGCGTGCCCGCACGCCCCAACGCCCACGCCACTCTGGTGGCGGCCATGCCCGCGCCGTTGGCCGACGCCAATCCCGAGCTCAGCAGGGTGACGAGCAGGATCACCCACCCGACACCCCAGAACGTCCTGGTGATCTCCATCCACGGGTCGCCGTCGCCGTGGGCGAGGAACCCCGCGTACTGTCCGGGACCGAAGTAGACCGCCGACGCGTAGGTGGTGACGACGAAGAAGGTACCCACCAGCACCACGGATCCGATCACCGCCCACTTGATGGTGCGCTTGGGATCCTTGGCTTCTTCCGCCAGCGGTGCGGCCGCGTCGAACCCGATGAATGCGAGGAAGGCGTACACGGCGCCGGCGAGGATGCCGCTGACACCAGTGAATCCTTCGACGGTGGCATGCTCGGTCCAGAACACCGAGAGCGTGTTGCGATCCCCCGCGGCCACAATCATCCACACCGAAATCACCAGCATCACAATGATTTCTAACGCTCCAAGGAGCATCCCGGCCCGAGTCCCGAACTGCGCGCCCAGATAGTTCATCACCAGCGCCAGGCCGATACACCCCAGTGCACCGATGACCCACCACCCGGTGTAACCGAGACCGAGCGCCCCATCGACGGCACCACCGACCATATTGCCGACCAGCAACGCGAGGTACGGCAGCGCCGCCGCGTACACCAGCAGCGTGCCCCATCCGGACAGGAACCCCGCGCCGCCGTGAAACGCCGCGGCCAGATACGACGACATGCCCGCGGCGGAGGTGATCCGCTTGGCCAGCTGGCCGATCGCGACCGCGACGCACACGCAGCCGAGCATGGCGAACACCACCGACGCCGGGAGCGCCCCGCCGGCGAATGCCGCGCCGCCGATCACCGCGAAGGCAGCCCCGACGCCAGGGGCCATGGTGGCGATCGAGACAAAGGTCGCCTCCGGAAGGGTGACGCTGTTGCGCGCCAGCCCAGACGAATCCGGCGCGCTCATGCCGAGACGCTCGAGGCGTCGGTGATCAGGTTCATCAGGGTGTTGGCCGATCCCGTACGCCCGGCGGCATCCTGCATGCTGTCGATCGACAGCGAACCGGTAGCTTCCGCACGGATCACCGACATCGGGTCCTTGACGTCACCGACGTAGCCGATGGCGAAGCAGCCCAACTGGTATCCCATCAACTTCAACAGATCATCGTCGAGGGTCCGGGCCACCTCGATCGGGGTGGACAGGTACTGGTTCTCCTCCTGGCGCACCCATCCGACGGCGTAGGTGATGTTGAGAGCTTGACGCACCTTGTCTTCGGTCGTGTTGGCGCCGCCGCCGTGGTAGATCTTGCCGTTGTACAGCAGGACCGAACCCTTCTCCATCTCGGCGGGCAGTGAGTCCTCCTGGCTGAACTTCTCATCGGGCCCCAGCAGATGACTGCCCGGCACCACCCGGGTGGCGCCCATCTCGGCGGTGTAGTCGCTCATGGCCCACAAGGTGTTGCACTGCACTTGGTAGTCGGCAGGGAAATGGAAGAAATCCCAAGCCAATTCGTCGCGGTGGATCGCTTGGGCCGGCGATCCCGGGCCGATCGAGATCACCTGCGTCAGGTGCAGCTGGAAGGTCGAGGCGTGGCTGAGATAGTCGCCGGCCACCTCGAGGATGGCCGGGTGGGCGATGAGGCTCCGGGACGTCTGCGAACGCGCGATCAACGAACCGGTACGCCGAGTGCGCAGGCCCAGGAAGTTGTCGCCGCCGTACTCGGTGCTCTCGATGTAGGGCGTGAGTTCCTCGTTGATCCGATCCATGGTGTCCGGATCGACCAGGTTGTCGATGATCACATAGCCGTCCCGGCGCAGGCAAGCGGTGATCTGTTCCGCGGTCGCCGTCGGCGGCAGGTGGTTCAACTCGGTCATGGGAGGGGCTCCTCTGGCTCGAAACGATGCTAAATGCGACTCAAGTCTGAACTTCAGTCTGTTTCTGGCGAGGGCTCGCAGGTAACCGCCGGGTAAAACCCGACTAGAGTCGGATCGATGGCGGAGACGATGCGCAGATTGCCCGCTCAGCAGCGCAGCCGGGAGACCGTGCAGCGCATCCTCGATGCGGCCGAACAGCTGCTCGTCACGGTGGGCTACGAGCGCGCGGTGGCCTCTCCGATGGTTCTGGTCGAGGCCGCCGGCGTGAGCAAGGGCTCGTTCTACGCGTACTTCCACAGCCCCGAAATGGCGATGGAGACCGTGGCTCTCGGCTATATGGAACGGTCTACCGAGATGGCCGACGAGTTCGCCGCCGCCGACTACGACCGCTGGGAGCAGGTGGCCGAACGTGCCATCGAGTGCTACAGCGACTACTACCGTTCCCCGGCCGTGCGCGAGCTGTGGCTCAACGGCCATCTGTCGGCGGTGGCCGTGGCGGCCGACGCGCAGGCCAATCTGTACATCGCCGGCCGACTACGCGATGCGATCGTGCGGGTCGCCCCGGCTCAGTCCACCCGGCTGGAGCTCCACCATTGCTCGGTGGCCATCGAGATCCTGGACTATCTGCTGAGATTCGCGTTCCGTAAGGACCCCGAAGGGGACCCGGTCCTGATCAGGGAAGCGGCGGTGGCGATGGTGGCATACCTCAAGACCGCCGTCGACTGATCGGCCGTCACGGCTGCAATGGGTGCACCGCGTACTGGATCACCCGGTACGGCGTGCCGCCACGGGGCGTGGTGTTCCACTGGCTGACGAACACCCGCACCTCGTCGAGAGTCGAGGCCGGCGAGATGTAGCCGCCGTAGGGCTGGGCCAGCCGATTGTCCTGCGGCGCGGGCAATTCCTCGGGGCGTTGCGGCCACGGCGAGCCCACCACCACCGTCGTCACCGGAGCGGCACCGAGCTGGGTCGGGTCAGCCGCCACTCGGACCTCCATGTTGCCGGTGCTGGCATTGAAGTACGACAGCACGGTCCTGCCGTCGATCTGGCGAACACTCATCTCACCCACCCGGTCCGGCCACAACGGGGTCGGCTGACTGTCCCAACCGTCTATCGCCGACCAGCCTTGCCAGGCCGCACGATCGGTGAAGTTCTGTGGCGCAACGCGATAGAGCGTCACGGGTGCGCTGCGGTCGAAGTTGTCGGCGACGATGTACACCCAGCCGCGCTCGGAGTCCGGCGTCGGGATCGGGTCGTAGTAACCGCTGATCTGGGACTGCCCGCCGCCGCCATCCGCGACGTCGCGCACCGATCCCGGCACCGTCGGCCAATTATCCTCCGCGGCATTGGCTTTCACCAACCGCGAGGTGGCGGGTCGCAGGTTGAACGTGGTGGTGACCAGCAGGTAGTTCTCCCGGTTGATCGACACGACCCCGGTGGGAAGTTGCGACGCACCCGCCGGCGCGGGGTCGGCCAGCAGCGGCGCCGCCACGCCGGACACCCCCGTGACGCGGATACCGTCGGGCGCGGTGATCGAATCGGGATCGACGTGCAGCGCGATCGGTGAGTACCAGCCGCCGAAGCCGACGCCCTGCCCGGCGAAGCTGTCGCCACAGACCTGCAGCAGCCTGCTCGGGAACTCCATGAACTCGCACAGATCGGTGGCGCCGATCCCGTAGTCACCGGTTGCGGTACCCGTTCCGGCGACCGGCCCGAGCATCAGCACCTGGCCGGGCTGCAATGTCAGATCGGCGTGCGCGGGTGCTGGGAAGGCCATCGCCGCCACCATCACCGCAGAAACCGCGTTCCGGAAGATGGTCACTCGCACTTTGCCTTCTGGAATGCGGTTTCGGCGTGGGTCAGAGTTGGGCGGCGAGCAGCTCGGCTATCTGAATGGTGTTCAGTGCGGCACCCTTGCGCAGGTTGTCGCCGGAAACGAACAGTGCAAGACCGCGACCGTCGGGCACGCCCGGATCCTGCCGGATCCGGCCGACCAGGGAATCGTCGGCACCGGCGGCGGCCAGCGGGGTCGGCACGTCCACCAGCGTCACGCCGGGCGCGGCGGCCAGCAGCTCCTGGGCTCGCGCCACCGACAGCGGTGCGGCGAACTCGGCGTTGATGGACAGCGAGTGCCCGGTGAACACCGGGACCCGGACGCAGGTGCCCGATACCAGCAGCTCCGGGATGCCGAGGATCTTGCGGCTCTCGTTGCGCAGCTTCTGGTCTTCGTCGGTCTCGCCGGATCCGTCGTCGACGAGCGCACCGGCCAGCGGCACCACGTTGAACGCGATGGGGGCGACGTACTTCACCGGCGCCGGGTAGTTCAGGGCCGAACCATCGTGCACCAGCTGCTCGACCCCGTCGATGACCGCCCGCGCCTGTGACGCGAGTTCTTCCACGCCGGCCAGCCCGCTGCCGGACACGGCCTGATAGCTCGACACGATCAGCCGGGTCAGGCCGGCCTCCTCGTGCAGCGGCTTGAGCACCGGCATGGCGGCCATGGTGGTGCAGTTCGGGTTGGCGATGATGCCCTTGGGGCGTACACCGGCATCCCGGTCGAAGTTGACCTCGCTGACCACCAGCGGGACATCCGGATCCTTGCGCCAGGCCGAGGAGTTGTCCACCACGACCGCACCGGCCGCGGCGAACCGCGGTGCCTGCACGCGCGACATGGTCGCGCCCGCGGAGAACAGCGCGATATCAAGGCCCGACGGGTCGGCGGTCTCGGCGTTCTCGACCTCGATCTCCTGGCCGCGGAAGGTCAGCTTCTTGCCCTCCGAGCGCGGCGAGGCGAAGAACCGCACCGAGCTCGCCGGGAAGTTGCGTTCCTCGAGCAGTGTGCGCATCACCTGGCCGACCTGACCGGTCGCGCCGACCACACCAATGTTGACCATGATTACTAGATCCCCGATCCCGCGTACACAACGGCTTCCTCGTCACCACCGAGACCGAAGGCCTCATGCAGCACCGCGACGGCCTTGTCCAGATCGGTGTCCTTGATCAGCACCGAGATGCGGATCTCGGAGGTGGAGATCAGATCGATGTTGATACCGGCCTCGGCCAGCGTCTCGCAGAACGTGGCGGTGACGCCGGGGTGACTACGCATACCCGCGCCGACCAGGGACACCTTGCCGATGTGGTCGTCGTAGAGCACCTGGGTGAAGCCGATCTCGCTCTGCAGCGAGGTCAGTTTCTGCACCGCACCCGGGCCGTTCTCCCGCGAGCAGGTGAAGGTGATGTCGGTCTTGCCGTCCTCGATCTTGCTGATGTTCTGCAGCACCATGTCGATGTTCACGTCGACATCGGCGACCGCGCGGAACACCTTGGCGGCGTATCCGGGTACGTCGGGCAGCCCGACGACGGTGACCTTGGCCTCGCTGCGGTCGTGGGCGACTCCGGTCAGAATGGCGTCTTCCATGGGGATGTCCTCGATCGATCCGTTGACGATGGTTCCGGGCTTATCCGAGTACGACGAGCGGACGTGTATCGGAACGTTGTAGCGGCGTGCGTATTCCACGCAGCGCAGCATCAATACCTTGGCTCCGCAGGCGGCCATCTCCAGCATCTCCTCGAAGGAGACGTGGTCCAGGTGACGGGCGTTGGGCACGATGCGCGGGTCGGCGGTGAAGATGCCGTCGACGTCGGTGTAGATCTCGCAAACGTCGGCGTCCAGCGCGGCGGCCAGCGCGACCGCGGTGGTATCCGAGCCGCCGCGGCCCATCGTGGTGACGTCCTTGCTGTCCTGGCTGACGCCCTGGAATCCGGCGACCAGCACGATGACGCCCTCGTCCAGCGCATCGCGCAGGCGGCCCGGGGTGACGTCGATGATCTTGGCGTTGCCGTGGGTGCCGGTGGTGACGATGCCGGCCTGCGAACCGGTGAACGAGCGGGCCTGCGCACCCAGGGACTCGATGGCCATCGCGACCAGCGCATTGGAGATCCGCTCACCGGCGGTCAGCAGCATGTCCATCTCGCGGGCCGGCGGGGCCGGGGACACCTGGCGGGCCAGGTCCAGCAGGTCGTCGGTGGTGTCACCCATCGCCGAACAGACCACCACGACGTCATTGCCGGCCTTCTTGGTCTCGACGATGCGCTCGGCGACGCGCCGGATCCGGTCGGCGTCCGCGACCGATGATCCGCCGTATTTCTGCACGACGAGCGCCACTGTGAACCTCTCAACCAGCCGGGGATGTCCTGACAAGGATAAGGGGTCGACGCGCGCGCTTTTACTCCTCCACCTCCGGGGGCCTCCGCCGGCGGCGAAACCGTTTACCCATCGGCAACGCCACGATGCCGTCCACGTAACAGAAACGGAGGTTACTGCCAGTGGTCGGCCCGTCGGGCCGCACATCTGCAGGAGATATTGATGGATACAGGAACCACGGCCTTCATACTCTGTTGCATCATCGGCCTCACGCTGATGATTCCCGGCCTGGCGCTCTTCTACGGCGGCATGGTCTCGGTCAAGAGTTCGACCAACATGATGATGATGACCTTCGGCGCGGTCGCGATCGTCGGCCTGCTCTGGGTGCTGTTCGGCTTCTCGATGGTCTTCGGGACGTCGATGGGCGGCTTCGTCGGCAGCATCACCGAATTCGCCGGCATGACGGATCTACTCGAACCGATGACGACCATCGACGGCCTGCCGATCAGTCTGTTCGCGTTGTTCCAGGCGCTGTTCGCGGCCATCACGGTCGCCCTGATCTCCGGTGCGGTGGCCGACCGGATGAAGTTCGGCGCCTGGATGGTGTTCGCGGCGATCTGGGCGGTGCTGGTCTACTTCCCGGTGGCGCACTGGGTGTTCGCATTCGACGGGGTCGTCACCGAGAACTCGGTGGGTGGCTGGATCGCCAACACCCTGGGTGCGGTCGACTTCGCCGGCGGCACCGCGGTGCACATCAACGCGGGAGCGGCCGCCCTGGCGGTGGCCATCGTGCTGGGCAAGTCCGCGATGTTCGGGCAGCTGCGCAAGCCGCACAACGTGCCGCTCACCCTGCTGGGTGCGGGCATGCTGTGGGCCGGTTGGTACGCCTTCAACGGCGGATCGGCACTGGCGGCGGGCAATTCGGCATCGATCGTCATGGTGACCACGTTTGTGGCGACCTGCGCGGCGGTGCTGGCCTGGCTGGCGGTCGAGAAGATCAAGACCGGCCACGTCACCGGCGTCGGCGCGGCGTCCGGCGCCATCACCGGCTTGGTCGCCATCACCCCCGCCTGCGGCGCGGTCACCCCGATCGGCGCGATCTTCGTCGGCGGTATCGCCGGGGCGATCTGCGTGTACGCGGTGGGCCTGAAAGACAAGTTCGGCTACGACGATTCGCTGGACGTGGTCGGCGTGCACCTGGTCGGCGGCGTCATCGGCACCCTGCTGATCGGGTTCTTCGCCAGCGAGGGCATGCCCAACGGGATCAACGGCCTGTTCTACGGCGGCGGCATCGATCAGCTGTGGAAGCAGGCGGTCGCTGCCGGCGCGGTGATGGCGTACTCGTTCGTCATCGCCTTCGCGATCGCGTTCGCCATCAAGAAGACGATGGGCATCCGCATCTCCCCGGACGAGGAGGAGAAGGGCATCGACGCCAAGTTCCACCGTGATTCGGCGTACGAGCTCGAATTCTCCTGATCCACGACGATTCCCCGGTGGCCGTCGGCCGCCGGGGTTTCCTCGGCTTGCAAGTGTTTCATGACGTGATACTCTGTTTCTTACAAAGAGACGAGTCATAACAAGATGACGAAAGTTCTGGTAACCATGACCACCGATCTCGCCACCCTCGCCGAGCAGTCCGGCACCCGATTCATCCTCGCGCTGTTCGTCGACCTGCGCGGAAAGCCCTGCGCCAAGCTGGTTCCCGTCGAAGCCGTCGACCAGCTGGCCACCGAGGGCGTCGGCTTCGCCGGCTACGCCGTCGGTGCGATGGGCCAGGAACCCAAGGATCCCGACCTGATCGCCGTACCGGATCCCGCCTCGTTCACCCCGATTCCGTTCATCAAAGAGGGACTGGCACTGGTGCACTGCGACCCGCACGTGGCGGGCAAGCCGTGGCCGTACGCGCCGCGGGTGATTCTCAAGAACCTGATCCAGCAAGCCGCCGACGCCGGCTTCGAGCCCTGGGTCGGCGCCGAGGTGGAGTATTTCCTGCTCCGCCGCGCCGCCGATGGCTCGCTGGTCACCGCCGACGCCGACGACACCGCCGCCCAACCGTGTTACGACGCCCGCGGCGTCACCCGGATGTATGACCACCTCACCGCGATCTCGACGGCGATGAATTCGCTGGGTTGGTCGAACTACGCCAACGACCACGAGGACGGCAACGGCCAGTTCGAGCAGAACTTCGCCTTCGCCGAAGCTCTGGTCACCGCCGACCGGGTGGTCACCCTGCGCTACCTGCTGTCCATGATCGCCGCCGAACGGGACATGGTGGCCACTTTCATGCCCAAACCGTTCGCCGACCGCACCGGCAGCGGCCTGCACTTCCACCTCTCGCTCACCAGTGCCGGCAACCCGGTGTTCCCCGCCGAAGCCGACGACCGCGGGCTGGGCCTGTCCGAGACGGCGTATGCGTTCATCGCCGGGATCCTCGAGCACGCGTGCGCACTGCAATCCGTCATCGCACCGACGGTCAACTCCTACAAGCGAACCGGCGCCACCACCACGGCGTCGGGCGCATCGTGGGCACCGCGCAAGCCCAGCTATGGCGGCAACGACCGCACCCATTACATCCGGGTGCCCGACAACCAGCGTGTCGAACTGCGCGGCGGGGACGGCTCTGCCAATCCCTATCTGGCGATCGCCGCCGCACTCGGGGCCGGCCTCGACGGCATCAAGCGCAGTCTGAACCCCGGCGCGGTCGGTGCCCAGGGGCCGGCGAACCTGCCACCCACCCTGTTGCACGCCATCGACGAGCTGGACGCCGACCCGGTGGTGTCCGGGGTGCTCGACGCCGCCGGTGACGGGGTGGCCACCTACTTCGCCGGCATCAAGCGCGAGGAGTTCTTCACCTACCACGGCACCGTCACGCCGTGGGAGGTCGATCAGTACCTGACCGCCTTCTAGAAAGGAACGCTATGTGCGGGATCGTGGGTTTGCACCTGCGCACACCTGAGCTCTATCCCCGGCTGGGAGAACTGCTCAGCGGGATGCTCGGTGAAATGTCGGACCGGGGGGCTGATTCGGCCGGGGTCGCGGTCTACGGGGACCCCATGTGGTCGCCGCCGGGACGCGGTTGCGTGTCGGTGACCGATATCGAAGTGGTACCGGATCTCGGAGCCGATGTCGATGTGGTGCAGGTGGATTCGAGCTACCTGCTGTCGGCCGACATGCCCTCCGAGGCACTGCTGGAACGGGTGCGGCTGTCCTACCCGGGGGCGCTGATCGCCGGTTTCGGCGCCGACCTGGCAGTGCTCAAGGGGGTCGGGCATCCGCGGGCGCTGACCGACGCGTGGGGCCTGTCCAAGGCTCAGGGCTGGCAGGGTGTCGGGCACACCCGGATGGCCACCGAGTCGGCGGTGACGCCGTCGGGCTGCCATCCCTATACCGTCGGCCCGCAACAGTGCCTGGTGCACAACGGATCCTTCGCCAACCACGCCACCATCCGCCGCGACCTGCGCCGGGCCGGGGTGGTTTTCGACAGTGAGAACGACACGGAGGTCGGTGCGCGCTTCGTCGCGCAGCAACTGGCCGCCGGCCGTGATGTCGAGACCGCGTTGAAGGAGCTCTGCGCGACCTTCGACGGTTTCTACACCCTGCTGGTCTCCAACCACGATTCCTTCGCCGTGGTCCGCGACGCCATCGCCTGCAAGCCCGCCGTCATCGCCGAGACCGCCGACTGGGTGGCGATGGCCAGCGAGTACCGCGCGCTCTCCGAGTTGCCCGGTGTCGAATCGGCCAGGATCTGGGAACCCGAACCGGAGGTGGTGTACGCATGGACACGCTAGTCCAATACGATTTGGCCACAACGCCTCTGCGCGAGGTCAACGCGGCCCTGCACAAGACCGGCATCACCGGCGAGTACGCCATCGACCATCCCGACGGCGCACACAATGTCGCGGTGGGGGTGAACGCGCCGGTGCGCGTCACGGTCAACGGTCACGTCGGCTACTACGCGGCCGGCATGAACCAGCACGCCGAGATCGTCATCAACGGCAACGCCGGAACCGGCGTCGCCGAGAACATGATGAGCGGCACCGTGCGGGTCAACGGCAACGCCTCCCAATCCGCCGGGGCCACCGCCCACGGCGGCCTGCTGGTCATTCAGGGAGACGCGGCCGCGCGCTGCGGGATCTCGATGAAGGGCATCGACATCGTGGTGGGCGGCGACATCGGCCACATGAGCGCGTTCATGGCCCAGGCCGGGCGCCTGGTGGTCCGCGGTAATGCCGGTGAGGCTCTGGGGGATTCGATCTACGAGGCGCGCATCTACGTGCGTGGCGCGGTCTCCTCACTCGGCGCGGACTGCGTCAAGAAGGACATGCGGCCCGAGCACCACGCCGAACTGGCCGAACTCCTCACCGCGGCAGGATATTCCGATGATACCACGGAATACACCCGGTACGGATCGGCGCGCAACCTCTACCACTTCCACGTCGACAATGCGAGTGCCTACTGATGCGTGAATCCGCCACCTTCGATCGAAACACGATCGCCGATATCCAGCGCGCCGCCGAAACCGGCATCTACGACATCCGCGGATGGGGCGCGAAACGCCCGCTGCCGCATTTCGACGACCTGCTGTTCCTCGGCGCGTCGATGTCCCGCTACCCACTGGAGGGCTACCGCGAACGGTGCGGCACCGATGTGGTGCTCGGTAGTCGTCACGCCAAACACCCGCTGCACCTCGATATCCCGGTCACCATCGCCGGGATGAGCTTCGGCGCGCTGTCCGGGCCGGCCAAGGAGGCCCTGGGCCGCGGCGCGAGCGAGGCCGGCACCTCGACGACCACCGGCGACGGCGGCATGACTCCCGAGGAACGCGGTCAGAGCAAGCACCTTGTCTATCAGTACCTTCCGTCCCGCTACGGGATGAACCCCGATGACCTGCGCAAGGCCGACGCCATCGAGATCGTGCTCGGACAGGGCGCCAAACCCGGCGGCGGCGGAATGCTACTGGGGCAGAAGATCTCGCCGCGCGTCGCGCAGATGCGCACGCTGCCCGAGGGTATCGACCAGCGCAGCGCCTGCCGCCACCCCGACTGGACCGGGCCCGACGACCTGACCATCAAGATCAACGAGCTGCGCGAGATCACCGACTGGGAAAAGCCCATCTACGTGAAGGTCGGCGCGACCCGCACCTACTACGACGTCAAGCTCGCGGTGCACGCCGGCGCCGATGTCGTGGTGGTCGACGGGATGCAGGGCGGCACCGCCGCCACCCAGGATGTCTTCATCGAGCATGTCGGCATTCCGACCCTGGCCGCGGTCCCGCAGGCCGTCCAGGCGCTGCAGGAACTGGGAGTCCACCGGGCCGGGGCGAGCGGAGCTGGCGGAGCGACGGGAAACGGTGGAGTCCAGCTGATCGTCTCCGGGGGCATCCGCACCGGCGCCGACGTGGCCAAGGCCCTCGCCCTGGGTGCCGACGCCGTCGCGATCGGCACCGCGGCACTCATCGCGCTCGGCGACAACCATCCCCGCTATGAGGCCGAGTACCAGAAGCTGGGCAGCGCAGCCGGTTTCTACGACGACTTCCAGGACGGGCGCGACCCTGCCGGTATCACCACCCAGGACCCCGAGTTGGCGGCCCGCTTCGACCCGGTCGAGGGGGGACGCCGGCTGGCCAACTACCTGCGCGTGCTGACCATGGAGGCCCAGACCATCGCCCGGGCCTGCGGCAAGGCGCACGTCACCCATCTGGAACCCGAGGACCTGGTCGCGGTCACCATCGAAGCCGCCGCCATGGCCCGGGTACCGTTGGCCGGCACTGAGTGGATTCCAGGCCGGGGCCCGGGAGCAGGGTTGTGAGCCAGACCGCGGACGTCGTCATCGTCGGCGGCGGGCTGGAGGGCGCCGCGGCGGCCTGGGCACTGAGCCAGCGCGGCGTCACCGATGTGCTTGTCGCCGAACGTAACACCGTCGGGTCCGGGATGACCGGCAAGTCCAGCGGCATCGTGCGCTGCCACTACGGGGTCAGCTCGCTGGCCGCGATGGCGGCGTCCAGCCTGGAGGTGTTCGAGAAGCCGCAGCAGTTCCTCGGCGATCACGCCAGCGATATCGGGTTCCGGCAGACCGGCTACGTCGTCGGCGTCGGCGCCCCCAACGTCGAGGCGATGCGCAAGAGCCTTGCGGCGCAACGCGCCGTCGGGGTGCAGACCGAGGAGATCGACGCCGACGAGGTCGCACGGATGTGGCCAACCGCCGATCTGAGCCCGTTCGCGGCGTTCGGTTGGGAGGCCCGCGGCGGGTACGGCGACGCCTACCAGACCGCGCAGGCGTTCGCGGTGTCGGCGCGCGCCGCCGGGGTCCGAATCCGGCAGGGCGCCAACGTGACCGAGCTGCTGGTCGACGGTGACCGCGTCACCGGGATCAGGATGACCGACGGCACCGAGGTCGCGGCCGGCACCGTCGTGGTCGCCACCGGCGCCTGGACGCACCCCTTCCTGGTCCGTTACGGCATCGACGTGCCGATCCGGGTGGTCCGCGAGCAGATCGTCACCATCTCCCCCGGGCTGGATCTCGGGCCGGTGCCGGTGTTCTCCGATCTGGTCTCGCTGCAATACGTCCGCCCGGAACTCGGCGGGGAGATCCTGTTCGGCAACAGCGACCTCGCGCACTGCGAGGACGCCGACCCCGACGACTACCTGAACCGCGCGACCGACAGCTTCGTGGAGATGACGGTCGACAAGGTCGGTACCCGGTTCCCGGGGTTGACCGACGCCTCGATCACCGGCAGCTACGCGGGCTGCTATGACGTCACCCCGGACTGGAACCCGGTGATCTCTGCTGCCGGCCCGGACGGTCTGATCGTGGCTGCCGGATTCAGCGGGCACGGCTTCAAGATCGCGCCTGCGGTCGGGCGCCTGGTCGCCGACCTGGTGACCGAGGGTAGAAGCGCCGACGCGCGGATTCCGGAGACCGACTTTGCGCTCTCCCGGTTCACCGATGGCACACTGCTCAGAAGCCCGTATCCGTATGTGGGTGCCGGGGAGATGCGTTAGACGACAGGGGGCCGGCCGTGAGTGACGTTCCGCTGCTGCGCAACCAGTCCGGAACGGCACGCGAGCGGGACCCGCACGAGCCGGTCGAGGAACTGGAGTTCGAGGCCGCGATCGGCCGCAATGTGCGCCAGCTGCGCCAGCAGCACGGGCTGACCGTCGCCGAGATGGCGGCCCGGGTCGGCATCTCCAAGGCAATGATGTCCAAGATCGAGAACGCACAGACCTCGTGCAGCCTGTCCACCCTGGCACTGCTGGCGCGCGGCCTGGACGTGCCGGTGACCAGCCTGTTCCGCGGCGCGGACGTGGAACGCCCGGCCGCGTTCGTCAAGGCCGGGACGGGTGCGGAGATCGTACGCAACGGCACCAAACAGGGCCATGAGTACCAGCTGCTGAGCTCACTGCGCGGGGAGCACAAGCGCCTGGAGTGCCTGCACGTCACCCTGACCGAGAAGAGTCAGACCTACCCGCTGTTCCAGCATCCCGGCACCGAGTTCATCTACATGCTCGAAGGCGTCATGGACTACAGCCACAGCCGGTCGGTGTACCGGCTGCACGCCGGGGACTCACTGCAGATCGACGGCGAGGGCGCGCACGGGCCGGTGGACCTGGTCGAGCTGCCCATCCGGTTCCTGTCGGTGATCGCGTTCCCGGACTCGCAGGTGTAGGTCGGGTTCACCGAGGTGTGCCGCGGTTCCAGCCCGGCTCCTGGACCAGTCGATCATCTTGTTCGCGGGATCAGCAAGACCCGGCGAACTCGACCGCAGCTAAGGCGTCAGCCAACAGCTACTCGTACTGCGTGGGCGTGATCTCGTAGTACTCCTCGTAGTCCAATGCGGCACTGCGAACCGGGATCGACGGGTATCGGCCCAAAAGTACGCGTGAGCCGCGCCGCGCCGCGCCGAGACGCTTTGGCTTTGGCTTTGGCTTTGGAGTACTGCACCGTTCGCCACCTGTGCTTCGATGCTCACTTTGGTCAAGCCGAGGGCTTTACCTCATCTGGAAACCCTTCGAGAAGAATCTGATTGAGCTCGCTGTAGGACAAAGTTAGTAGGTGGCTGTACGGTCGATCGCCAAGCGCCATGACGCTGTACACCTCGTGATTGTCACGCACTCGGTACGTCACCTCGCTGTCGCTGACAATGGTCTCCTCGACGTTCGGAGCCAGGCCTAGATCCATCCAGGTCCAACTCACGGGCTCCATTCGGAGGTCAATGCGCAGATAGTCCCCGATGGCGGCGATGATGAACTTCCCAGCATCTTCAAGGCGCGAGAAGAATCCCTGGTGACTCATCACCGGGTCGCTTCGCCGTTCAGTTGACGCTTGTAGAAGATCGAATCCTTCACCGCGTTTCACAATCACAAAGGCAGACCAGTCGGGGTGAGGGTAACCGTCTCTGAACCAGAGTTCGTCGCCCTCCCAGTCGGGTTCGTCGCGAGATGCTTTACCCATGCGCGCATAGATACCGCGCCACGCGTTGTATTGGCCAATCAAGATATCGGCGCCCTGAAAGTCCATTGTTTCAGTCATGCACCGGCCCGCCTCACCCACAACCTCATGGCGTTGTCTCTCTTAGCATCCTGGCGCGGATCAGATCCTCCACCTTTACTGGATAGCCTGTCTTGTTGTCGATCACAACCCATTGCTCCGCTCCGCCCGGCTGCCCGAAGGCAGACTTCGCCGGACCATGCTGGACCACCCAATCCTTGCCGTCGGGAACAGGCCGACCGGTGCCCTCGAAAGTGTGATACTGAGCCGCTGCTCCTGGTGCCATCGCTCGTTCAGCCATAGGCGCTCCCTCATCGGCCATGAATCCCCCGCCGTTAAAACCGAGACGGTCGAGTTGATGGCCACTTGGGATGCTGTCAGACTCCACCGGATCCCCGGCGAATCCGTTGTTAGGTGCTTGATTCTGCCAGTCCCAAGCAAGATTGCCGTTCTGGTCCGTAGTTCCGAATTCACTCCGAAAGTCTGCCGGTTCACGGCCTGCGAGCGGATCGTATCCATCCAGCACACTAGCGGGGACACCTCCGTCCGCTAGCCGCTGAATCTCGGCCGCGGGATCCGAGAGAATACGTATTGCGTCTTCCGCCGGAAGTGCATAATCGATACCAGCGACTTTGGGCTGTGTGTCGAGCGCAGGAGGTGTGTCATCGCTAGATGGAGGATCAGAAAGATCCCTATCGTTCGATCCGTCGCTGTCAGCGCCTGTCGCCTCAGACTTCCCCTCGTGCGTTCCACTGGCGCCTCCGGCATCACTGCCGCCGTCCTCTGAACCGCTGCCGCTGCCGCTGCCAGTCCCGGACGAGCCGGCGCCACCGCCCGATTGACTGCTAGATGAGGCTTCAAAATCTGGGTTCTTTTGCCCAGCATCGGGTTCAGGCGACAATCGGTCATCGCTGCTCGAGTTCGAAGAACCTTCGGAATTCGGTGAACCACTGGTGTGACTGGACCCCCCACCGTTCAGAGTCTGGCTACCCGGACCATCGCCGCCACCTGCAGGGCTCGGTCCCGAAGTCGACTGGCTCGCCCCCGGCGAACCCTGCGAATCGGTAGACGAGCTAATCGACGGGGACAACGGTCCCCCACCCGACGGCCTGCTCGGGCCGTCGCCGCCGTCGGGACTGGGCGAACCACCCGTCGGGACAGTGCCACCGGACGACGGACCACCGCTGCTCCCACCCGGATTGGGCGATCCGCCAGTAGGAGCGGGGCCGCTGGATGACGGACTGCCGGGCCCGGCGCGCCCGCCGGGCTGGCTCGGTCCAGAGCCATTGGGCGACGGCACGGTTGCCGCAGGACCGCCACCCGAGCCGGACCCCGGAGACGACGGGGCAGATGCCGTGGAGCCCGTCGGACCACCGGGTCCCAGCACCGAGCCGGGAATGCCCGGTGGCGGGGTGAACTCCGGAATATTGGGCGCGCCAGGCGCATCCGGAAGCTCGGGCATATCCGGCGTCCGGTTGCCGCCCAGCCCCGGAATCCGACCGAGCCCCTCCAGGCCCTCGCCGTCGAGCAGACGGCGAGTCGCTGCCAGCCCCTTGGCCACTGACCCACCCTTGGCCAGTGCGCCACCGGGAATGAACAGCGATCCGATGTTGCCGAGCGCCTCACCTACCCCCAGTGCCGGGTTGTCACCGGTGATCACATCCCATGCGATGAACTCGCTACCGGACTGCTTGAGGACGTCGTCGATCTTCGTCGGGTCCTTGGCAATAATGATGGCGGTGTCCGCCAGGCCCTTCCAGGTGTCGGGATCGGCGAGGGCCACGGTGCCCGATACGAGGCCGATCACGGCGACCCCCAGGCCTGCCTGCAGACTGGTAGAAATCCTCACGGCGTCGGCCAGCTCATTGCCCACGCTGTCGCCGAAAGCCCCCACCAGGACCGGGCGTATCCACTTCTGGAAGCCCTCGGCGGCCTCCCGGAGCAGGTTCTGCAGCTCGGAGAGCAACCCGAGAACACCCTGGACCTGATTCTGGAAGTTCTCCAGAACGGTACCGACGTCATCTGCGATCTCTCGCAGTATGTTCCCGCCCTCACCGCTCAGCATCCCGGTCACCGAGTCCCAGATGCCGCCGAAGGAAAGCCGATCCAGCAGATCCCGGATTGCGTCCTGCGTTTCCTGCACGCCTTTCGCAAAATCCGTTATCGCAGTGGATATGTCGCCAGCAATGCCAGCTAGCGTGTTGGCCCCATCTCCCAAATCCTTCAGAGCCTTCGTCATCTGACCAGCCTCGGGGACGTCCTGCGCCCCGGCCGCCATCGCCGCCGACTGCAACGCGGGTTCGAAGATCCTCAGACCACGCGCGATGTTGGCCCACTGCGCCGCAGTGACATTCATCATCCCGGAGTTACCGGACGGCCACGTCAGCGCTACCCCAAGAAATGGGACCATGGTCAGAAACGGCTGGATGACCGCCCATCCCGGCGGCGGCGGCACATAACCCGTGACCGAGGTGTACGGGGTGTCACCCGGCTTCGTCTCTGCCTGCTCACCACTCACTGCGCCGCTGGGTCCCGACCCGCCGGCCGCCGACGCCTGATCGGCATGCTGATAGTTGAAGCCCGTGGCCTCCAACATGCGCCCGACACCCTTATAGGCGTTGGCCAGTTGCGCAAGATAATTGGCGACATCATCTGCCTGCCGGCCATAGCTGATACCGAAGTTCAACCCCGCCGGATCGGTCCCCGACGCGATACCGCCGGCCAACATCTGCCCCATCGCGTCCGACAGCGCGCCGAGTTGGGCGCCGAGAGCGCCGACTTGTTTACCCGCATCGATGAGTGCCTGCGGTTCTACCTCGATCCGCACCCGATCAGCCCGCCCACATCTTCTCGTTCTTGTCGACGGCGTCGGTGTAATTCTTGTGCGCGTTCTCGGCGACCTTGCGCAACGCCTCCAGCGCCGTCTTCATCTGCTCGGCGCCGTCCTCCCACTGCTGCTGGGACTGCGCCTGCGTGTCCGAGGCCTGCCCTTCCCAGTTGGCCCGCAGGGCGGCCATCGCCTGGTCGATCTCGTCGAGGGTCTCGGCGACCTCGCGGCCGAACTGCTCCATGTGATCGATGGCACCCTGCAGTTGCGGGAAGTCCACCACCAGCTTCGTCATCAGAGTTCCCCGGGCGACGGCTCAGACTCCGCCGAGTCCGCCGACGGCGGCTCGACCGGTGCCCCACCCGTCGGCGCTTCGCCTCCGGACGCACCACCCGGTGCATCCCCGGCATCATCGTCGGTTGTCGCCTCGGCTTGCGCCTCCTGGGCAATCTGCGTCGCCATCTGCACCGCCTGCTGGGCCGCCCCGGCCGCCATCTGCCCGGCCTGCATCAGCCCGCCCGCCAACTGGCCGGCAACCTGCGCCGGGATTCCGGCCGCCTGTGACAGCGGGGCCATCGCCTGGCCGAGGTTCATCTGCTCGGCCAACCCGGGCGACGAACCGCCAGAACCGCCGGTGTGACCGCCCGCGGAGGCGGAGTGGGCACCGGAGGCAGCGGAGGCGGGAGCGCCACCACCGGCCGGGGCGCCGCCCCCACCGCCCTGCATGGTCGTGTCGAGCGCACCACCGGCCTGCTCATCGGCGGCGTCATAGCTCCTGGCCGCCGCGTCTAGGGCCTGCGACATGGTCTGCAGCGCCCGCACCACCTGGCCTGCACCGTTGTGCCACTGCTCCCAGTACTTGTCGAAGGCCGTCGCCGCCTCGCCCTTCCAACCGGAGGCGAGCAGGTTGCTGGTCTCCAGATCCACCGCGGACAAGCCGTCCTGCAGCCGCTGCCCCGCCGCCTGCAGACGGTTCGCGGCCACGTGCAGCTCCGAGGTCACAACCTCGACCGACTCACCCATCCGTCCCCCGAAAATCGTCGCTTCCTTAGCACCCTAAGCCGGGGAAGCGGCCCCGGTGCGCACCAATTCCGGGTAGCCGTTTTGGCCTTCGGCGCACCCGGAGTACAGTTGCCTGCGTGCAGCGGGTGCTCCTTCTCGGACGCCGCGACGGGGTCTGATCCAGACTGGCCTCCCGTCGCGGGTTTTCGCGATGCGCCGGTCTGAAATCCACACAAGACCCCGGAGCCAACATCATGACCACCCCTGAGATCTCATCTGACGCCTTCTCGTCGGTCCGCACGATCACCACACCGGCCGGTCCGCGCAACCCCGGACAGCCGTCCTGGAACACCCAGCGCGCGTCCGCCATGCCGGTGAACCGCTACCGCACCTTCGCCGAAGAGGTCGAGAACGTCACCCTGGCCGACCGCACCTGGCCGGACAAGGTCATCGCCACCGCACCCCAGTGGTGCGCGGTGGACCTGCGCGACGGCAACCAGGCGCTGATCGACCCGATGAGTCCCGCGCGCAAACGCCGCATGTTCGACCTGTTGGTACGGATGGGTTACAAGGAGATCGAGGTCGGCTTCCCGTCGGCCAGCCAGACCGATTTCGACTTCGTCCGCGAGATCATCGAGCAGGGCGCCATCCCCGACGATGTCACCATCCAGGTGCTGACCCAGTGCCGCCCCGAATTGATCGCCAAGACCTTCGAGGCGTGTGCCGGTGCACCGCAGGCGATCGTGCACTTCTACAACTCGACCTCGATCCTGCAGCGCCGGGTGGTCTTCCGTGCCGACCGCGAGGCCGTGAAGGCGATCGCCACCGACGGGGCCCGGATGTGTGTCGAGGAAGCCAAGAAGTACCCGCAGACCCAGTGGCGCTTCGAGTACAGCCCGGAGTCCTACACGGGTACCGAGCTGGAATACGCCGTCGAGGTCTGCAACGCCGTCGCCGAGATCGTGGCGCCCACTCCCGAAGTGCCTCTGATCGTCAATCTGCCGGCCACCGTCGAGATGGCCACCCCCAACGTGTACGCCGATTCCATCGAGTGGATGAACCGGCACCTGACACCACGGGACAGCATCATCTTGAGCCTGCACCCGCACAATGACCGCGGAACCGCGGTCGCCGCAGCAGAACTTGGCTATCAGGCCGGCGCCGACCGGATCGAAGGCTGCCTGTTCGGCAACGGCGAGCGCACCGGCAACGTCTGCCTGGTCACGCTGGGCCTGAACCTGTTCAGCCGCGGTGTCGATCCGCAGATCGACTTCTCCAACATCGACGAGATCCGCCGCACCGTCGAGTACTGCAACCAGCTGCCCGTGCACGAACGCCATCCCTACGGCGGCGATCTGGTGTACACCGCGTTCTCGGGCAGCCATCAGGACGCCATCAACAAGGGTCTGGACGCGATGAAAGTCGCTGCCGACGAGCAGGACTCCGATGTCGACGACATCCTGTGGCAGGTGCCGTATCTGCCGATCGACCCCAAGGACGTCGGACGCACCTACGAGGCCGTCATCCGGGTCAACTCGCAGTCCGGCAAGGGCGGCGTGGCCTACATCATGAAGGCCGATCACGGTCTGGTGTTGCCGCGCCGACTGCAGATCGAGTTCAGCCAGGTCATCCAGCAGATCACCGACGGCGAGGGCGGCGAGGTGTCACCGAAGGAGATCTGGGAGGTCTTTTCCGAGGAGTACCTGGCGCCCATCCGGCCGCTGGAACGGATCCGCCAGAAGGTCGACGCTGCCGAGGTCGACGGTGGCACCGACACCATCACCGCGATCGTCAAGATCGACGGTGCGGAACGCGAGATCGTCGGCGCCGGTAACGGTCCGCTGGCCGCGTTCGTGGACGCCATCGGGGCGGTCGGTTTCCAGGTGAACGTGCTGGACTATTCCGAGCACGCGCTGTCGGCCGGCGAGGAGGCGCAGGCGGCCGCCTACGTGGAGGCGTCCATCGGCGGCAAGACGGTATGGGGTGTGGGTATCGCCACGTCCATCACGACCGCCTCGCTGCGTGCCGTGGTCTCCGCAGTGAACCGGGCGGCGCGGTAGAAGCTCGCCCGTCCGGCGAACCGAAGCGTCCGGGTGCCCAGTCCGGTCACCTCGAACCCGATGCTGCGCAACAGGTCCGGTAGGTCAGCGTCGTGTACATCCACGATGTGCATGCTGCCGCCCGGCCTGAGCACCCGGTACGCCTCGGCCAAGGCCTCGGTCTTCGCTGCATCGTCCAGATGGTGCAGCATCATCGAACTCAGCACGCGGTCGAACGACGCGTCGGCGTAGGGCAGCCGTTGCGCGTACACCCGATCGAACCGAACATCGGCCGACGGTGCTATTTTTCGCTGCGCCCGCGCCAGCGCCCGAGGGTCGGGGTCGGTGGCTGTCACGTGGGCGGTGGGCTGTAGACCCACGATACGCGTGGTGAGATTGCCGGTGCCGCAGCCGATTTCGAGGACTTCCACGTCATCGAACAGGCTGGCCTGACCGGCCAGCGTGTCGTAGCCCGGCGACATGCCGAGCACCCGGGTGATCATGTCGTAGGCCGGCAGCAGCAGATCGTTGCCGTTGGCGGGCAGGTAGTCGTGCTTGTTTCCCATCCTCGCCGTGATGGAATTTGGATGATCTTTCGCCATACCTCCATCGTGTGACCGGCCCCGACATAGGTGTTGACCGATTTTGGGCAAAAGTAGGATTATCTTTGGTCATGGCAGCTCCGGCCCGAATCGTTCGGCATCGGGACGGTATCCCGGTCTACGACTACGCCGTCGGACTCGATACGCCCCCGGTATCGCTGATCCGGCTCCGGGCCGGCGAACTGCCGGAGTCCCGCCCGCATATCCACGATTTCCCGGTCCTGACGTATGTCCCGGACAGCGGCGCCGTCATCGTCGCCGCCGCCGGCGAGGCCGTGGACCCCACCCGGATGGGATCCCGGTTCGACGCGATCGGGATCTTCTTCGACCCCGCGGCGCTCGGTGTGCAGGCTCGCTCACCGTGGCCCACCTGGCGGGGCCCCCCACTGTTGTTCCCGTTTCAGCATGAGCACCGCGGCGGCATGCTCGAGCTGCACGTGCCCGTGCAGCGGCGACCATTCTGGAACGCTGCCGTCGAGTCGATCGGCACGGAGCTCACCTCCCGCCGCGACGGCTACCGCCCAGCGGTACTGGCGCATCTGACCTTGCTGTTGATCGATCTGGCCCGCCTCGCCGACGATGTCATCGCCGACCGACCTCGCGGCGGCACGTCGGTGGTGACCGAAGTCCTCGCCGTGGTCGAGCGCCGCCTTGCCGAACCGCTGTCCCTGCGGGATGTGGCCGACGAACTGGGCCTGACGCCTGGCCACCTGACCACGGTGGTGCGCCGCCGCACCGGACGCACCGTCGTCGACTGGATCCTCGACCGCAGAATGTCCGCGGCGCGGGTGCTGCTCGCCGAGACCGACCTGCCGATCGCCGACGTCGCGCGCCGTGTCGGTCTTCGCGACCCCGCCTACTTTGCGCGCTTGTTCCGCAGGGAACACGGGGTCGCGCCGCGCCGTTGGCGCGCGGGCGCCAGGCCGGGGTGAAACACCTCTGCCTCGTTCAGAACAACGCGTACTGGTCACCGTCGCCGGTGGTGTCGGCGAACTGCTCGACATCGGTGCCGCCGACGGCCTGCCCGATCAGGGCCATGAACTCGGCGTCGCCCATCAACGGGATGCCCTGCTCGACCGCTTGGTAGCCCTTGCCCTGTGCGGGCGCGGCGTCGTTGCACACCACCAGGGAGGTCTGCTGGTCGACGTTCTCCGCGTAGGCCAGTCCGGCGTCGAGGATCCGCTCGATGACTTCTTCGTGGGTGTGTGTCATCTCCGCCGACAGCGCGATCCGCATGCCCTGCACCAGCGGCCGCCCCGCGACGTACAGCCCCGGATTCAGGTGATCGCACGGCAACCGCGCGGCCAGCACCTTGAGCGGGCGCAGCTCGTCGTGGGTGATGTGGCCGTTGGGCCAGATCCGCCGGCTCACCGAACGGATCGGCAGCCACGATTTGCGCTCACGCGCCTGGACCAGCGCGGGCTTGAGGATCTGCGCGAGCACCAGGGCGTCGTCCAGCGCGTCGTGCGGGCGCAGCTGGGTGGCGCCCCAATGCCGCGCCAGCGTCTCCAGACGCAGGTTCTCGGTGCCCAGGTCCAGCCGGCGGGCCAACTCGACCGTGCACATGACGGTGTCGACCGGCAGCTGGGCCCCGACAAGTTCGGCCTCGGCGGCCAGGAAGGCGTAGTCGAACGCCACATTGTGAGCGACGAGGGTCCGCCCGTGCAGCACCTCCATGAGCCGCGGCGCGATATCGGCGAAGGTGGGCTGGCCGGCCAGCATCTCGGCGGTCAGTCCGTGCACGTGGGTGGGGCCCGGGTCGACGCCGGGGTTCAGCAGGGAGGAGACGCTGTGCTCGACGCTGCCGTCGTCCCCGACGGCCAGGGCGGCGACGCTGACGACGCGGGCCTGGCCGGGACGGAACCCGGTGGTCTCCACGTCGACGACGGCCCACCCGGTGCCCGCTTCGGCCGCCGGTCGGCCCCAGCACTGGCTCATATCCCGAGGATGGCACGGTGGTCTGACAAGACCGGATCGCAGAGGTGCGTGTCGGGTGCCTAAAATTCGCAGGATGGTCTCAACCGGCGGGCAGGAGCGCAGCGACTCGGGGGTGTCCCTGCGAGGGCGGCTGGCGCTGGGCGCCGGGTCCGCCGCACGCTGGGCCTCGCGGGTCACCGGGCGCGGTGCCGGGGCGATGATCGGCGGCCTGGTGGCGATGTCGATCGACAAGTCGATCCTCGGCCAACTCGGCAAGGGCCGCCGCTCGGTCATCGTGACCGGCACGAACGGCAAGTCCACCACCACCAGGATGACCGCGGCGGCACTGGCCACGCTGGGTCCGGTGGCCACCAACGCCGAGGGCGCCAATATGGACGCCGGTCTGGTGGCCGCGCTGGCGGGCGCGCGCCGGGCCGAGCTGGCCGCGCTGGAAGTCGACGAGATGCACGTGCCGCACGTCAGCGACGCGGTGTCCCCGGCAGTGATCGTGCTGCTGAACCTGTCCCGCGATCAGCTCGATCGGGTCGGTGAGATCAACCACATCGAGCGCACCCTGCGCGCCGGGCTGGCGCGCCACCCGGATGCCGTCGTGATCGCCAACTGCGATGACGTGCTGATGACCTCGGCCGCCTACGATTGCCCGAACGTGGTGTGGGTGGCCGCCGGCGGCAGCTGGGCCGGGGACTCGGTGAGCTGTCCACGCTCCGGGGAGATCATCGTCCGCGACGGCAGCCATTGGTATTCCACCGGTACGGATTTCAAGAGACCGACCCCGCAGTGGACCTACGACGACACCGACATCCACGGTCCCGACGGTTTCACGCTGCCGATGACGCTCGCCCTGCCGGGTGCGGTCAATCGCGGTAACGCCACCCAGGCGGTCGCCGCGGCGGTGGCGCTGGGCGCCGACCCCGCGCGGGCGGTGGCCGCGGTGTCGACCGTCGACGAGGTCGCCGGCCGGTACCGGACGGTCACGATCGGCGATCACACCGCCCGGCTGTTGCTTGCCAAGAACCCGGCCGGCTGGCAGGAGGCACTGTCGATGATCGACAAAGACGCTGCGGGGGTGGTCATCTCGGTCAACGGGCAGGTTCCCGACGGGGAGGATCTGTCCTGGTTGTGGGATGTCCGCTTCGAGCATTTCGAGCGCACCCAGGTGGTGGCCGCCGGCGAACGCGGTACCGATCTGGCGGTGCGACTGGGCTACGCCGGGGTCGAGCACACATTGGTGCACGACACCCTGGCCGCCATCGAGTCGTGCCCGCCCGGTCACGTCGAGGTGATCGCCAACTACACCGCGTTCCTGCAACTGAACCGGCGGGTGTCATGACGGTGCGGATCGGGCTGGTACTGCCCGACGTGATGGGCACCTACGGCGACAGCGGCAACGCCGTGGTGCTGCGACAGCGCCTGCGGCTGCGCGGGATCGACGCCGAGATCGTCGAGATCACGCTGGCCGACCCGGTGCCGGACTCATTGGACATCTACACCCTTGGCGGCGCCGAGGACTACGCGCAGCGCCTGGCCACCAAACACCTCATCCGTTACCCGGGTCTGCAGCGCGCCGCCGTACGCGGCGCCCCGGTGCTGGCGATCTGCGCGGCCATCCAGGTGCTCGGTCATTGGTATGAGACCTCGGCCGGTGAGCGTGTCGACGGCGTCGGACTGCTCGACGTCACCACCGCCCCGCAGCAGACCCGCACCATCGGGGAGGTGTCCTCGACACCCTTGCACGGCGGGCTCACCCAGCCGCTGACCGGATTCGAAAATCACCGGGGCGGAACGGTTCTCGGCCACGACGCCCAGCCACTCGGCGCGGTCACCAAGGGCGCGGGAAACCGGGCCGGCGACGGGTATGACGGGGCGGTGCAGGGCAGCGTGCTGGCCACCTACCTCCACGGGCCCTGCCTGGCACGCAATCCCGAACTCGCCGATCACCTACTGAGCCAGGTCGTCGGCGAACTTCCCCCGCTGCACATGGCCGAGGTGGATCTGCTGCGCGCCGAGCGATTAGCGGCGCCGCGGCGGGTCTAGCCCGCTACGAGGTCGCGCAACCGGGCACGCACACCGTCGATCTCGGCGCGCGCACCCATGATCCGGCGACTGACGGCCTGCGGATCGGCGAACATCTCGCTGAGGTAGCTCTTGATGGCGCCCGGATCCTGCGGCGGCAGGTCGAACCCGCCGGGTTTGAGCATCCGCACGGCCTTCTCGGTGGTCCAGTTCGACAGCGCCACGGGAATGGCGCCCTCGGTCGCGGCGATGATCAGCGCGTGCAGACGATCACTGACCACAATGGCCGAATCCCGATACATGGTGCGCATCACGGCTTCCCACTCGTCGTGGGACTCATCACGCATCAGGATCGCCGGTGTGCCCGGGTGCAGGATCTCGGCGAGTTTCTCCATGACGGCGCGGTCACGGCGCACCTGGCTGTACACCTGGATACGCAGTCCATACATGTGCGCGATCTCTCGGATCAACGCAATCTTGTCCTCGGTCAGCACATCCCGATCCGAACGCATGGTCACCGCCAGCACCTTGCGGGCCGACGGCGGTGGTCCGAGGCCGTCGGCCGGGTCGGGTCCCTCCCCGAACGCCCAGTCCGGGGCCACATCACCGACCTGGAACGAGTCGCGGGTGTTGGCGTCGCGCCACGCCACCACCGGCATCTTGCGCCGCGCCAACCGTTCCAGCGGAGGGACGTCCACCTGGTCGCGAACGATGCGGGTGTCCCCTGTTGCGTTCTTGCCGACCGTCGACATCCGCACCCCGGCGCCGACTTGGACCATCGCACCGCCGCGGCTCTTGGCTCCCAGCGCCCCCGCCAGCGTCCACCAGCCCCAGTAGCGGCGGAAGCGCTCCGGCATGAGGATCTCGCCGGTCGGCATGACCAGGATCGTGCGGCCCGCCGCCGGGCTGCTCAGCGCGCGGAACAACCAGCCGGCCGCCGTGTCGTACTGCTTCTCGGTGCCGTCCAGCCCGATCGCGGACACATAGTCCTCGGCGTTGGGATCGAAGTCCTTACGGCCCACGTGAACGTGGAGCTGCGCGCCGTCGATGTTCTGGAAGGTGCGTAGTTGACCGCGGCGCAGGATCGAATCGCCGATGTTGTCACTTTGCCCCCAGGTCGAGAGGAAGACGCGAGTCACCGTCACCGCCCTTCGCGAACACTGCACCGCCGTGGGAAATCAGCAAACAACCCTCCACCCGGGCGATGCTTCATTTATTGACGAATCTGTCATCTAGACCATAGCGCGACGACCGGCGAGCGCACGGCCTAACGTCAATTCGTCGGCAAACTCCAGGTCACCGCCCATCGGCAGGCCCGACGCGATCCGGCTGACGGTGAGGCCGGGGATATCCCGCAGCATCCGCATGAGGTACGTCGCTGTCGCCTCACCCTCGGTGTTCGGGTCGGTGGCAATGATCACCTCGGCGACGTCGACACCGTCGACGCGCTCCCCGATCCGGTTCAGCAGCTCGCGGATGCGCAGCTGGTCCGGGCCCACGCCGGACAGCGGATCCAGCGCCCCGCCCAGCACGTGGTAGCGGCCCCGGAACTCGCGGGTCCGTTCCACGGCCTGGATGTCCTTGGGCTCCTCGACGACGCACACCAGGGAAGCGTCGCGGCGGGCATCGTTGCAGATCCGGCAGCGCACGTCATCGGAGACGTTGCCGCACACCGCGCAGAAGGTGACACCATCGCGAATTCGACCGAGCACCGCTGTCAGCCGATCAATATCCGGCGGCTCCACCGACAGCAGATGAAACGCGATGCGTTGGGCACTCTTGGGCCCGATACCCGGCAGCTTGCCGAGTTCGTCGATCAGATCCTGTACCGGTCCCTCGAACAACTCAGGTACCCGGCAGTCCGAAACCACCCAGCCCGCCGGCCAGCGGCCCGAGCCGGGTCTGGGCGAGGATGGTCACCTGCTTGGCGGCGTCGGCGAGGGCACCGACGATGAGATCCTGCAACGTCTCGGGATCGGACGGGTCGATGACCTTCGGATCGATGGCCACCGCGACGACCTCTCCGCTGCCCTTCATGGTGACCTGGACCAGGCCGCCACCGCCCTGACCGTGCACCTCGGCATTGGCCAGCGCCTCCTGCGCCTCCATGAGCTGCTGCTGCACCTGCTGAGCCTGCGCGAGCAACGCGGACATATCGGGCTGACCACCACCGGGCTGCATGGGACTGTCCCCTCTTGGTTGCGACCTGGTCTCGACTTCATTGCACTCACAAGACCGAGACGATTTGCTCTTCAACAGTAGCCGCCACCGCGGCTACCGTGGCGGCGTGCACGTCCCCTCCACCTTGCGTGTCGGCGCCATCGCGGCGGCGGCCATGCTCGTCGCCGCCGGTATGTCCGCCTCGGCCGCGCCGCCGGCCGGCGCCGCGCCCAACAGCATCGCCGGAAAGATCGTGTTCCTCGACCCCGGCCACAACGGCGCCAACGACGCCTCCATCAGCCGCCAGGTGCCCACCGGTCGCGGCGGCACCAAGGATTGCCAGGCCAGCGGCACCTCCACGAACTCCGGTTATCCCGAGCACACTTTCAACTGGGACGTGACCCTGCGTCTGCGGGCAATCCTGGACGCCAACGGGGTCCGGACCGCGATGTCGCGCGGTAACGACGACGCGCTGGGTCCCTGCGTGGACGAGCGCGCCGCGATGGCCAACGCACTGCGGCCCGACGCCATCGTCAGCGTCCACGCCGACGGCGGTCCGGCCACGGGGCGCGGCTTCCACGTCCTGTACTCCTCACCCCCGCTGAACACCGTGCAGGCCGGACCCTCCATCCAGTTCGCCCAGATCATGCGCGACCAACTTCAGGGTTCGGGCATCCCGCCGGCCAACTACATCGGTTCCAACGGCCTGGATCCGCGCTCGGACATCGCCGGGCTCAACCATGCGCAATTCCCCTCGGTGCTGGTCGAACTGGGCAACATGAAGAACCCCGCCGACTCGGCGCTGATGGAGTCCGAGGCCGGGCGCCAGAAGCTCGCCGAGGCGGTGGCCCGGGGCATCGCGACCTGGCTGGCCAACAAGGGTTAGCTTTCGAGTTCCTGCTTCAGGTTGGCCAGCACCTCGTCCTGGATCTTGCGCAGCCCGAGCGGGGCGAAGGTCTTCTCGAAGAAGCCCTTGACGCCGCCGGCGCCCTTCCACGACGTCTTCACGGTGACGGTCGAACCGGTTCCGGCCGGTGCGACCGTCCAATTCGTGACCAGGGTCGAGTTGGCATCCTTCTCGATGACGGTCTTGCCGGCGACGTCGACGTCGGCCTTCACGTCGCGGGAGCGGGACTTGGTGGCCTGCAGCTTCCACGTGACAACCGTGCCTGCGCCCTGCCCGCCCTCGAGCACGGAGTAGTTGCTGTAGTGCGCGGAGAGGATCTTGGGCCGTACCGTCTGATAGTCGGAGACCGCGGCGAGCACAGCTTCCGGTGCGGCATCGATCAATACGGTGCTGGAAGCGCTGACCTGTCCCATGAGTGCAAAACTCCTGTCGTCACATATCGGTACGGTCGCGGCTTCGGCGACCGAGGACTAGCGTATATGTGTGTCTGTTGTTGCAACTGACGCACAAGCTGTGCACGGGGCGGGCGTGCAGCGACTACTGGCAAGCTATCGAGCCGTCCCCCCGGCAGCGACCGTGCGGCTGCGCAAACCCACGTCGAACTTGTTCCGGGCGCGGGAACGCAACGCTGCCCCCGGACTGGACACCTCGGGGCTCACCGGCGTCATCTCGGTGGACGCGCACACGCGCACCGCCGATGTCTCGGGCATGTGCACCTATGAGGAGCTGGTGGCGGCCACCCTGCCCTACGGCCTGTCCCCGCTGGTGGTGCCCCAACTCAAGACCATCACCCTCGGCGGCGCGGTCACCGGGCTGGGGATCGAGTCGGCGTCGTTCCGTAACGGGCTACCCCACGAGTCGGTGCTCGAGCTCGACATCCTCACCGGCGCCGGTGAAATCGTCACCGCAAATCGAGATCTGCACTCGGACTTGTTCCGTGCCTTCCCCAACTCCTACGGCACGCTCGGCTATGCGGTGCGGTTGCGTATCGAACTGGAGCCGGTGGCGCCCTACGTTGCGCTGCGTCATCTGCGCTTCCACTCGCTCGACGAGCTGGTGGCGGCGATGGACCGCATCATCGAGACCCGCGGTTACCAGGGTGTGCCCGTGCATTACCTCGACGGTGTGGTGTTCAGCGCCGACGAGAGCTACCTCTGCCTGGGGTTTCAGACCGACACGGCGGGCCCGGTCAGCGATTACACCGGCCGTGAGATCTACTACCGGTCCATTCAGCACGACCACGGCGAACGTCACGACCGCCTCACCATCGCCGATTACCTGTGGCGCTGGGACACCGACTGGTTCTGGTGTTCAAGGGCTTTCGGTGCCCAGCATCCGGTGCTGCGCCGGCTGTGGCCGCGGCGCTACCGGCGCAGCAGCTTCTATTGGAAGCTCATCGGTTACGACCGGCGTTTCGGTATCGCCGACCGGATCGAGAAGCGCAACGGGCGCCCGCCCAGGGAGCGGGTCGTGCAGGATGTCGAGGTGCCGCTGGAAAACTGCGGCGCGTTCCTGAACTGGTTCCTCGACAACGTCCCCATCGAGCCGATCTGGCTGTGCCCGTTGCGGCTACGCGACCAGGGTGCCCAATGGCCGCTGTACCCGCTGCGCCCGCACCACAGCTACGTGAACATCGGGTTCTGGTCCTCGGTGCCCGCCGGACCGGCACCCGGCCACACCAACCGGCTCATCGAGCGCAAGGTCTCCGAACTGGACGGTCACAAGTCGCTGTATTCGGAGTCCTTCTACAGTGCCGACGAGTTCGACGCCCGCTACGGCGGTGAGGCCTACCGGGCGGTGAAGACGGTCTACGACCCCGATGGGCGACTGCTCGATCTCTACGCGAAGGCGGTGCAGAACCGGTGACTACGTTCAGAGACCGCACCGAGCCGGGCAAGCTCAGTCTCGCCGAGGTGCTGCAGGCCTTCACCTCCGGCCGGCTCCCCGTGAAGTTCACCGCCTATGACGGCAGCACGTCGGGCCCGGAGGACGCCGCGGTCGGCCTGAGATTGGCGTCGCCACGCGGCACCACCTACCTGGCGACCGCGCCGGGCGAGCTGGGTCTGGCGCGCGCCTACGTGGCGGGCGACATCGAGCCGCTGGGTGTGCATCCCGGCGACCCCTATGACCTGCTGCGCGCACTCGCGGACAAGACGGCGATCAAGCGCCCGCCCGCACGCGTCCTTGCCAATGTCATCGGATCGATCGGCTTGGAGCACCTTGTCCCGATCGCACCGCCCCCGCAGGAGGCACTGCCCCGCTGGCGGCGTATCGCAGAAGGCCTGCGGCACAGCCGCAACCGTGACGCCGAAGCGATCCACCACCACTACGACGTGTCGAACGCCTTTTACGAGCGGGTGCTCGGGGCGTCGATGACCTACACCTGCGCGTGCTATCCGGATGGGCAGGCGACGCTGGAGGAAGCGCAGGACAACAAGTACCGGTTGGTGTTCGAGAAGTTGCGGCTCAAGCCCGGGGACCGGTTGCTCGACGTCGGCTGCGGCTGGGGCAGCATGGTGCGCTACGCCGCCCGGCGCGGAGTGCGGGCAGTGGGTGTCACGTTGTCCGCGGAGCAGGCCGCGTGGGCGCAGCGCGCCATCGCCGACGAGGGCCTGTCCGCACTGGCCGAGGTGCGACACGGCGACTACCGCGATGTCCGCGAATCCGGTTTCGACGCGGTGTCCTCGATCGGCCTGACCGAACACATCGGCGTGGCCAACTATCCGGCGTATTTCGCCTTCCTGCAGGCGAAGATGCGTACCGGCGCATTGCTGCTCAACCACTGCATCACCCGCCCGAACAACCGGGCCGGCGCAACGGCGAGCTTCTTCATCGATCGCTATGTGTTCCCCGATGGGGAGCTGACCGGGTCGGGGCGCATCATCGCCGCAGCGCAGGATGTCGGCCTGGAGGTACTGCACGAGGAGAACCTGCGCCACCATTACGCGTTGACGCTGCGCGACTGGTGCGCCAACCTCGTCACCCACTGGGACGAAGCCGTCGCCGAGGTCGGCCTGCCCACCGCCAGGGTGTGGGGCCTCTACATGGCCGGCTCCCGGCTCGGCTTCGAATCCAATGTCGTTCAGCTGCACCAAGTTCTGGCGGTCAAGTTGGATGATCGCGGCGGTGACGGCGGTCTGCCGATGCGGCCCTGGTGGACTCCGTGAGGCTGGGTCAGCCCCGGTCGATCCGCTTGGCACCCAACTCGGTCTGCAGCAATTCGATCGCCACTTCCTCCGGGTCGCGGCGTACCACCTCCGAGGTGTCACTGTTGGCCTCGGCCAGCATGCGTTCCTCTTCGGCCCGCTGATCCTGACGCGGGGCGGGCCCGGCGTCGGAGGGCGCCGGCTCGCCGGAGTCCGGCACACACCGGACCTGCCAGTTCACCCCGAGCGCATCTTTGAGCGCCTCCCGGATGACCTCCACATTGCGCTGCTCGCTGAGCCGCTTGGCCAGTGGGGGCGCCCGGTGGCTGAGCACCAGCGTGTCACCGTCGACCGCTCGCACGATGGCATCGGCCAGCATCGCGTTGACCGGCTTGCTGCGGGCATTCACCTTCTCCCGCACGGTGTCCCACATCGAGCGCACCGCGGCGGCATCGGGCTGGCCGACGGCGGCAGCCGCCGGCGGCGCGGCGGGTGCCGGTTCGGGTTCGGGGACCGGCGCCGGTCGGGGCGGCGGCACGGGTGCCGGAGCCGGCTCGGGGACCGGCGGGGCGACCGGTTCGGGGGCCGGCGCAGGCCGCGGCACCGGTACGGGTTCGGGTGCCGGTTCGGGTTCGGGGGTCGGCTCGGGGGTCGGCAACGGCCTGGGCTGGGGCACCGGCTCGGGTGTGGCCTCGGCCGCCGCCTGGGCGCGGCTGGCCCGGACGAACTGTTTGGCCGGGGTCGGCGACGCAGCGGGCACCGGGGCGGACCCGTCACCCGGAAGGGCCATGTCGAGGCGGGTCTCGATGCGCTCGATCCGTTGCAGCAGAGCTGATTCGGTGTCGTGGGCCGACGGCAGCAACAGCCGGGCGCAGACCACCTCCAGCAGCAGTCGCGGCGCCGTTGCGCCGCGCATCTCGCCGAGACCGGCATGCACCGCCTCGGCGTACCGCGCCAACGTCGCCGATCCCACCTTGGCGGCCTGCTCGCGCATCCGGTCCAGCACGCCGTCCGGGGCATCGACCACGCCGCGATCGGCGGCATCCGGAACTGCTTGCAGCACAATGAGATCGCGGAATCGTTCCAGCAGGTCGACGGCGAAGCGGCGCGGGTCGTGGCCGGCATCGATCACCGATTCGACCGCTCCGAACAACGCGGCGGCATCGCCGGCGGCCAGCGCGTCCACCGCGTCGTCGATCAGGGCGACATCGGTGGCACCCAGCAGCGACAACGCCCGCTGGTAGAGCACCCGGTTGCCGTCGGCGCCGGCGACCAGCTGGTCGAGCACCGACAGACTGTCGCGCGGCGAACCGCCGCCGGCGCGGATCACCAGCGGATAGACGGCGTCCTCCACCGTGACGCCCTCATCGCGGCAGATGCGTTCCAGCAGAGTGCGCATCGTCTTGGGTGCCAGCAACCGGAACGGGTAGTGATGCGTCCGGGACCGGATGGTCGGCAGCACCTTCTCCGGTTCGGTGGTGGCGAACACGAAGATCAGGTGGTCCGGTGGCTCCTCGACGATCTTGAGCAGCGCGTTGAAGCCCGCGGTGGTGACCATGTGGGCCTCGTCGACGATGAAGATGCGGTACCGCGACTGCGCCGGCGCGTAGAACGCGCGGTCGCGTAGCTCGCGGGTGTCGTCCACACCGCCGTGGCTGGCGGCGTCGAGCTCCACGACGTCGACATTGCCCGGGCCGTTGGGGGCGAGCGCCACACAGGAGTCGCAGACCCCGCACGGTGTCGGGGTGGGCCCCTGTTCGCAGTTCAACGAACGGGCCAGGATGCGCGCCGACGAGGTCTTGCCGCAGCCGCGCGGACCGGAGAACAGGTACGCGTGGTTGATACGGCCGGCGGACAGCGCCGTTGACAGTGGTGCGGTGACATGCTCCTGGCCGACGACCTCGGCGAAGCTTGCGGGTCGGTACTTCCGGTAGAGCGCCACGGTCAGCAGGGTACCGAGCGGGGGCGACTAATCACGAGCCAGCAGCGACTCGGTGGCCGCCAGTAGTGCGCAGGTCGACAGTCCGTCGATGGCCGCGCGCAGGTCGGACTCCGGCGGGAAACTCGGGGCAATCCGGATGTTCTTGTCCTCCGGGTCTTTTCCGTACGGGAAGGCCGCGCCGGCCGCGGTGACGGCGATACCGGCGTCCTTGGCCAGTGCGATGGTGCGGCGCGCCGTACCGGGCCAGACGTCCAGGCTGACGAAGTAGCCGCCCTGGGGATCGGTCCACGAGGCGATCTTCGCGGCGTCCAGCCGGTCGGACAGGATCTCGGCCACGAGGGCGAACTTGGGGGCCAGGAGGTCACGGTGGCGCTGCATATGCCGCCGGACACCCTCGGCGTCGCCGAAGAAGCGCAGGTGCCGCAGCTGGTTCACCTTGTCCGGGCCGATCGATTTCTTACCGGCGTGCCGCAGATACCAGGCGATGTTGTCCGCCGAGGCGCCGAAGAAACTCACCCCGGCACCGGCGAAGGTCATCTTCGAGGTGGAGGCGAACACCAGCGGCCGGTTCGGGTTGCCCGCGGCTTCGGCCAGCGCCAGCACATTGACCGGCTCGACGAACTCGCCCGTGATGGTGTGCACGGCGTAGGCGTTGTCCCAGAACAGCCGGAAGTCCGGGGCGGCGGTGCGCATCTGCAGCAGCCGAGTGATGGTCTCCCGCGAATAGGTGGTGCCGGTCGGGTTCGAGTACACCGGCACGCACCACATGCCCCGCACCGCCGGGTCGGCGGCGACCAGTTCTTCGATGAGGTCGACGTCCGGGCCGTCCTCGCGCAGGGGCACCGGGAGCATCTCGATACCGAAGCTCTCGGAGATCGCGAAATGCCGGTCATAGCCCGGTGACGGGCAGAGGAACTTCACGCCGGGCTCCGCCGACCAGGGTCGCGGGGAGTCGACACCGCCGTGCAGCAGCGAGTAGACCACCGTGTCGTGCATGAACTCCAGGCTGGCGTTGTTGCCGGCGATCAAGTTCTGCACCGGGATGTCGAGCAGCTCACCGAAGATCGCGCGTAGCTCCGGCAGGCCGTGCAGGCCGCCGTAGTTGCGGGTGTCGGTGCCCTCGGCGTCCCGGTAGGCATCCCGGCCCGGAAGTTCGAGCAGGTCATTGGACAGGTCCAGTTGCGCCGCCGACGGCTTGCCCCGGGTCAGATCCAGTGCCAGGCCCTTGGCCTGCAGCTCGGCGTAGTTGCGCTGCTGCAGTTCGTGCTGAGCCGTCAGTTCGTCGCGGCTCAGTGATTCAAACGACACGGCGGACCTTTCACGCGAAGCCGCGAACACAGGTTGCTCGAAGGGGGGCGGGTTTGCCTCAAAAACGTAAGGGGACCCCGCGCACCCGCCAGAGCCCATTGACCCTTGCTGCCTTCCGGCCCTGGGGGAGTTCACAGGATGGACGCCGCGCGGGGTCCGGTGATCGAGTGTAGTACCCGGCCTCGGCGGGCAGGAGGGTGGTCGGGCGTGGTCCGGCGGTCGGCTACCATGGCCGACGGAGGATTCGCCTAGTGGCCTATGGCGCTCGCCTGGAACGCGGGTTGGGTTAATAGCCCTCAGGGGTTCAAATCCCCTATCCTCCGCAGTTGGTCCGGGGCGTGGCCGGAGATGATCCGGTCACGCCCCGGGACCACGAACTCGTTCTAGGAGGAGTATGCGGCGCGGTATCGCATCGTTGTGGCACGCGTCCTCACTGATCCTCGCCGGAGCCCTGTTCTTCCTGTTCGTGCTTCCGCGCTGGTTCGAGCTGACCGGCCAGTGGCCGGGCACCCTGGGCACCGTGCTGCGCATCGTATGCGGTGTGCTGGTCGGGCTGACGGCGCTACCGGTGGTGCTGACGCTGGCGCGCACCCGTAAGCCCGAACTGGGCACCCCGGCGCTGGCGTTGTCGCTGCGGGTGTGGTCGATCGTCGGGCACATCGCGGCCGGCGTGCTGATCACCGGAGCCGCCATCAGCGAGATCTGGCTGGATCTGGACACCGCAGGCCAGTGGCTTTTCGGTATCTACGGCGCCGCGGCGGCGATCGCGCTGCTCGCCGCCTTCGCGTTCTATCTGGCCTTCGTGGCCGAGTTGCCGCCCCCGCCGCCCAAACCGCTGAAGGTGAAAGCCGAGAAGCCGAGCAGGCGGGGACGCCGCTCGCAGGAACCCGCCGCCACGGACGCCCCGGAAGCCACGGAAGACGCCGCCACCACGGAATCCGAAGCTCCCGCAGAATCCGACGAGACCGCCGAGTCCGACGAAACTGCCGAGTCCGAGGAAACCACCGGGACCAAGGACGAATCGGACCCCGCCGAGGACACCGAGTCGGCCGCGGAAACCACCTCTGACGACGCCAAACTGCGCAATCACCGACCGTCGGGCAAGTCCCGTCGGGGCCGCACCCGCGGCGGCGTCGCCACCGAGAATTGACGCACCCGACGCCAATCACGTCGACAGTTCGCCTCCGTCCAGTCAGTATTGAGGGGAATCCACTGGCGCTCGGAAGGCGGCGAATGCGCACGGTCCACACCCGGCGGTGGCTCACCGCCCTGTTCACCGCCATCGCCGCCGTCCTGCTGGTCTTCCCGGCCACCGCTGCCGCCGAGCCGGGAGATCTCGGCTGGGCCGCCGATCAGGTCGAGCCTGCGGTGGTGCGCCTGGACACCGTCGTGGACTACCAGCACGTGATGGGCACCGGCACCGGCTTCGTGATCGACGGTGCCGGCCAGGTGCTGACGAACTATCACGTCGTGCAGGGCGCCGACGTGATCACCGCCGTGGTCGGGGGCCGTTCCTTCGGCGCCGATATCGTCGGCTTCGACCGCGGCCGCGATATCGCGGTGCTGCAGCTGCGCGGCGGCGGCGGTGCGCCCACCGTCGCACTGGGCGACTCCACCGGCATCGTGGTCGGCGAACCGGTCATCGCCATCGGCAACGCCCGGGGCAGCAACAGCCCGTTGACCCGGGAATCCGGCACCGTGACCGCACTCGGTCGCACCATCAGCGCCGAAGACGAACTGACCGGCGCCAAGACCCAGATGACCGGGCTGTTCGAGATCGCCGCACCCGTGCGGGCGGGCGATTCGGGTGGCCCGGTGGTCAACGCCGCCGGGCAGGTCATCGGCGTGACGACCGCGGCGACGGTGAACTTTCAGACCGACCCGGGTGGGGAGGGCTTCGCCATCCCGATCAATGACGCCATGGCGATCGCCAACCAGATCCGGTCACGGATACCGTCGGACACCGTGCACATCGGCCCGCCGACCCTGCTCGGGGTGGGCGTGAGCAGTGCCGAACAGCACGAGGCTTTTCCCGGCGTCCTCGTCCGCGAAGTTCTCCGCGGCGGCCCCGCCGAGCAGGCCGGACTGGCCAACGGGGACGTGATCCTGACCATCGACGAGACCCCGATCGAGTCGGCCGCCGACCTCACCCGGGTACTGGACCGGCACTATCCCGGCGATGTCATCGGTTTGACGTGGGTCGACCGGGCCGGCCAGCACCGCACCGGCAAGGCGGTCCTGACACCCGGGTCCTGAGGCGCGAACGTCCCGCGGCGCGGGAATTCACCAATTTTCTGCGCGGGCGTCAGTTGCCTGTCTCCGACGTTGCTCGGCAACGCGTCGGCGATCCATGTGACCGGTCTTACATCGTGCCTGCAGTGCCGCCTCGGACACTGCCGTCGCGGCGCGCCGACGCGCTGGCGCGGCCGCCGTCTGCCCCACCTCGGGATCCGCCGGTCCGGTGCCACACGGCCGACCGAAATACACCGGGCCGGCCGGTGCGACATCTCCCGGGCCCGGTCCGGGCCCTGGTCGCGTCGCCACGGCAATCGATTCAGTGCGTTAATCCACAGTGGCACAACGCTTGTCAACCCTGGGTCGGCCCAGATCGACGGACCGGGCACCCACAGCGCCGTGACGTGTGACCACCGCCGCCCGGCGCCGGTCGGCACCTGGCACGGTCGCGTGCACGCGCCGCTCGTCCGGGCCGAGGACGCGGCCGACACACCCGGCTCCCGGCAGCGGAACCGGGCCGATTCCACGATGCTCCTGGCAACGGACTGTGAGGTTGCTGGAGGGCTCATCAGGTCTTTGACCTGGCAAGTTCCGGCAAACCGTGGGCCGCGTGGGGGCTTCCGCCAAGATCAGCCGGAGGTTACATTTAGCTGAACATCGCGCCCAGGCCTGTGCATCACACGCCCCGCTGCCGATGAAGTGGGGAGACACCGTGGTCCAGACAACCGCCATCGCGTACCTGATCGGCTGGGTCGTCGGCACCGCCGTCGTGTACGTGGCCAGCCGACGTCTCAACGATCCCCGCAACCCCGCACCGCACGTGCTGATCCTCAGCGCGGTGGCCGGCGCGCTGTGGCCGATGCTGCTGCTGGGCGCTGTCGAGTTCAGTTCGTTGATGGCCTGTTCCAGTGCGGCCGCGCACCTCAAGAGCGAAGCCCCCGAGCTCGTCGGCGCCGGCGTCGTGCCGCTGCGCTGAGCCGCTTCAGTCGGCGATCCGGTTCCCCTCCGCGTCCCAGTTCTCGGCGACCTTCTTGCTCGGCTGCACCCGCGGCGGCTCCCCGGGCATCTTCGGATAGCTGGGCGGGTACGGCAGGTCTCCCAGCCCGCGCTCCTCGTCGGCCTTCACCATGTCCAGTAGCAACTCGATCGACTGGGAATCGTCGTCGATACCCGCCCACGGATCGGGGCGGCCGGCAATGAACTCGGGCACCGTGGCGATCGTGTAGTCGTCGGGGTCGGCGTCGCGCAACTCCTCCCACGTCAACGGCGTCGACACCGTCGCTATCGGTGTCTTGCGCGCCGAGTAGGCCGAGGCGAACGTGCGGTCGCGGGCGTTCTGGTTGTAATCGATGAACAACCGTTGCCCGCGCTCCTCCTTCCACCACGACGTGGTGACCGCTTGCGGAGCCCGGCGCTCGACCTCGCGGGCCAGCGCAATACCGGCGCGGCGCACCGCGATGAAATCCCAGTCGGTGGCGATCCGCAGGAAGACGTGTACGCCGCGGCCACCGGACGTCTTCGGGTAGCCGACCAGGCCGAGCTCGTCGAGCAGTGGCTTGAGCACCTCCACGGCGACCTCGCGGGCCTGCACGAACCCGGTTCCCGGCTGCGGGTCGAGATCGATGCGCAGTTCGTCGGGATGCTCGGTGTCCGGGCAGCGCACCTGCCACGGGTGCAGCGTCACCGAACCCATCTGCGCCGCCCACGCGATGGCGGCCGGGTGGGTGATCTTCAGCGCGTCGGCGGTGCGCCCGGACGGGAAGGTGACGGTGCAGGTCTGCAGATAATCGGGGTGCTTCTGCGGAACCCGTTTCTGGTAGATCTCCTCGCCCTCGATGCCGTCGGGAAAGCGCTGCAGATGAACGGGCCTGTCGCGCAACAGTTCTACCATTCGGTCCGCGACGGCCAGATAGTAGTCGAACAGTGCGCCCTTGGTGCCCTTCGCGCCGAGGGCCGGAAAGTAGGGTTTGTCACGGTTGGTGAACCGCACGGCCACCCCGTCGACATCGATCACTTCGGCCTCGCTCGGCATGTCAGGACTCCCTTGTCTCGAGGTGGGTTCGCAGGAACGCGACATAGTCGGCGATGCGCGCCGCAGCGTGACCGTCGTCGAGTTCAGGGTTGTAGATGACAACACTGGCGCCCAGGCAGCCCGGCACCCGCAGGCACGCCGCGGTGACCAGTTCCAGCTCGTCCCAGGACAACCCGCCCGGCTGCGGATAGTCGACGGCCGCCAGTTCCGATGTCGCCAGGACGTCGAGATCGACATGGCACCACCAGCCGGCCGGGGCTGCCGCGGCACCGGAGACCACGAGGTCGGAGATCTCGGAATAGTTGTGGGAGTTGACTTCCCGCGCGAGTTGCGCCGCGCTGCGATAGTGCGCAACGCGACCGCGGATGCTGGGCTGGTCCGCATCGGCGATCTCGTCCTGATCCCGCGGTCCGAGCATCACGAGATGTTCGGGCAGCAGGCACGGCAACCCGGACAGTGCGCGCGGGCCGGCGAAGAGACCCAATGCCAGCCCGATCTCGGAATCCGCGGCCTCGCCGGTGGGCCCGGCATGGGGATCCCAGGCGTCCTCGTGGCCGTCGATGAACACCAGACCCGCTGCGCCGGCTCTGCTCGCGGCGATGAGCGGAGCGAGTAACACCGGGCAGTCCCCCGCGATCACGACCGGCACCTGGCCCGAGCCCCACGCATCGTCCAGCGCGGCAGCGGTATCCGCGACCATCGATGCCAGGGCGTGCTCGGCACGCAGCCCCGATGGTCCGCGGGTGGGTTGCATCGTGTCGGTGTCGACCCAGGTCGTCACGACCGGCCCCGGCAGCCGGGCCTCGACACCTGCGGCCTGCAGCGCCGCCGGCATGCCCGCCACACCAGCGGCGACGCCGGCGGCGTTGAAGGGCACGTAGACGACGCGGGTGCTCATGACTCCAGCACATCGGACAGGTCGTAGGTCAACGGCACCTCGAGCTGGTCGAACGTGCAGCCGGCCGGATCGCGATCGGGTCGCCAGCGCAGGAACTTCACCGCGTGCCGGAACCGCTGCGCCCCGCCGCTGCCTTCCATCTGGTCATAGGCCACCTCGCACACCCGTTCCGGGCGGACCGGGATCCAGCGCTTGTCGGCAGCGGAATTCCACCGGCTCGGCTCACCGTCGCGCACGTCATCGCCCTCGCGCAGCGGCTCCAGATCGGCCAGCAGCGAGAGCCGGGCCTTCGCGGTGAACGATGCCGCGCCGCCGACCATCTGCAGCTCACCGTCCTCGCGGTAGAGGCCCAGCAGAATCGACCCGATACCCGCACCGCTCTTGTGGATGCGATAGCCGATCGCCACACAGTCGGCATCGCGGTGGTGTTTCACCTTGACCATCTCGCGCTTGCCCGGCAGATACGTGCCGTCGAGGCGTTTGGCGATCACCCCGTCGAGTCCGGCGCCCTCGAACTGCTGCAGCCACTGGGTGCCGAGGGCGGGATCTTCGGTGGTGCGGGTGACGTGGCACCACCGCTTCTCGTGGACCGCGTCCAGCAAGGCCGCCCTGCGGCCACGGAAAGGTTCGCTCAGCAGTGACCGGTCCCCGAGGGCCAACGCGTCGAAACCGATGAAGTGCGCCGGGGTCTCGACCGACAGCTTGGCGATACGGCTTTGTGCCGGGTGGATGCGCTGGCTCAGCGTTTCCCAGTCCAGCCGGGTCCGACCGGCCGTCTCCCGCGGCACCACGATTTCGCCGTCCAGCACGCAGCGCGGGGCCAGCTCGTCGCGGACCGCGTCGAGGACCTCCGGGAAGTAGCGGCCCAGATCCTTACCGCTGCGGGACAGCAACACGACGTCATCGTCGTCGCGGAAGACCAACGCGCGAAAGCCGTCCCATTTGGGTTCGTAGGACCACACCCCCGCCTCGGCGGGGACCGCGGTGGCGGCCTTGGCCAGCATCGGCTCCAGCGGGGGTTGCACGGGCAGTCCCATGGGTTCCATAGTCACGTAGACCCGGGTACCCCCACAATGTCATCGCGGTTATCGCGGCACGGATGTGGCACCGTCGACGGTGTGACCAACTTCCTGCTGATACCCGGCGGCGGCTGCGATCCGTCGTACTGGCGGTTGGTGGTGGGCGCGCTGGCCGCGCGTGGGCATCGCGGAATCCCCGTCGACCTGCCCTGCGAGGACGACGCCGCCGATCTGAGCGACTACGCCGATGCGGTGGTCGCGCAGAACCCCCGCGACGGCACTCGGCCCGTCGTGGTCGCGCATTCCCTGGGTGGGTTCACCGGTCCGCTCGCCTGCGCGCGGGTGGATGCCGCCGCGCTGGTCTACGTGTCGGGGATGATCCCGCGCCCCGGTGAGCGTCCCGGCCAGTGGTGGGAGGCCACCGGGTGCGAGGAGGCCCAACGCGCGGCGGCCGAAGCCGGTGGCTACGACGCCGACGACCCGAACGCGTTGTTCTACAACGATGTCGACGCGGCGCTGGTGGCCGGCGTCGTGGAGCGGGCGCAGTCCGACACCCCGATGCTCGCCCCGTGGCCCGGCGACGCACTGCCGGATCTCCCGACACGGTTCGTGCTGTTCGGCGATGACCGGTTCTTCCCCGAGCCGTTCATGCGCGCGGTGGTGGCGCAACGCCTGGGCGTCGTCCCCGCGGTGATGCCCGGTGGGCATATGGCGATGCTGTCGCATCCGGCCGAGCTCGCCGACCTCCTGGTGGCCGCCGTCCCGTCGGCTGGCTGATCGGTCGCGCTCACTGGAAGGATCGACCCGTGCCCGTGCAGACCCTCCACGATCCCGGCCGGCGTGCCTTCGCCAGCGACAACTACGCCGGCGTGCACCCGGAGGCGCTCGCCGCGATCGCCGCCGCCAACGGTGGTCATGAGATCGCCTACGGCGAGGACGCCTACACCGCGCGGCTGCGCGAGGTCATGCGGCAACAATTCGGGACGGACGCCGAGACATTTCCCGTCTTCAACGGCACCGGCGCCAATGTCGTCGGGCTGACCAGCATGCTGCCGCGCTGGGGTGCGGTCATCACGGCGGAGACCGCCCACATCAACACCGATGAGGCCGGGGCGCCGGAACGGATGACCGGCCTCAAATTGCTCACCGTGCCCACCCCGGACGGCAAGCTGACCCCCGAGCTGGTGGCCCGCGAGGCGTACGGCTGGGGTGACGAGCACCGCGCCCAGCCGCTGGCGGTGAGCATCACCCAGACCACCGAACTGGGCACGCTGTACACCCCCGCCCAGATCCGCGCGGTGGCCGAGTTCGCGCACTCCCACGGCATGGCGCTGCACCTGGACGGGGCACGACTGTGGAACGCGGCGGCGGCACTGAACCTGCCGTTGCGGGCGCTCACCACCGACGTGGGTGTCGACGTGTTGAGCCTGGGCGGCACCAAGAACGGCTTGCTCGGTGCGGAGGCGGTGGTGGTGCTGGACCCGGCCCGGGTGACCGGACTCGTCTATCTGCGCAAGCTGACCATGCAGCTGGCCAGCAAGATGCGCTTCGTCTCGGCGCAGTTGCTCAGCCTGTTCGAGGACGACCTGGGATTGCGCAGCGCGGCGCACGCCAATGCGATGGCACAGCGGCTGCGCGCCGCACTGGAAGCCGGGCTGGCCGACGGATCGCTGCCCGGGCTGGCGTTCAGTCAGCCCAGCCCGGCCAACGCGATCTTCGCGACGCTGCCCAATGACGCCGCGGACCGCATCCGTGCACGGGTGCGGTTCTACGACTGGGACCGGGCCCGCGGTGAGGTGCGTTGGATGACGGCGTGGGACACCACTGCCGCGGACGTCGACCACTTCGTCACCGTGATCGGCGAAGAGCTGGCCCGATGAGGCTGCCCGTCATGCCGCCGGTCTCCCCGATGTTGTCCAAGTCCGTGCCGGCCATCCCGGGCGGCGCCTCGTATGAACCCAAGTGGGATGGCTTCCGGTCCATCCTGTTTCGCGACGGTGCCGAGGTGGAGCTCGGCAGCCGCAACGAACGTCCGCTGACCCGCTATTTCCCCGAGCTCGTCGACGCGGCGCTGGCCGAGTTGCCGCCGCGCTGTGTGATCGACGGTGAGATCGTGATCGCGACCGGCAGTGGGCTCGATTTCGAGGCCCTGCAGCTGCGTCTACATCCGGCGGCATCGCGGGTGGCGAAGCTGGCGGCCGAGACTCCGGCGTCCTTCATCGCTTTCGACCTGCTCGCCCTCGACGACCTCGATTACACCTCGCGACCTCACCTGGAGCGCCGGGCGGCACTCGTCGAGGCGCTGGACGGATGCGGCCCGACCTTCCACGTCACCCCGGCGACCACGGATCCCGGCACTGCGCAGCGCTGGTTCTCCGAATTCGAGGGCGCCGGGCTGGACGGGGTGATCGCCAAACCGCTCGATGGCACCTACCAACCCGACAAGCGGACGATGTTCAAGATCAAGCACGCGCGCACCGCCGACTGTGTGGTGGCCGGTTACCGGCTGCACAAGTCCGGCGACGAGGCGGTCGGATCGCTCATGCTCGGGCTCTACGCCGATGACGGGTCGCTGGCCTCGGTCGGCGTCATCGGCGCCTTCACCATGGCACGACGACGCGAACTGTTCACCGAATTGCAGTCGCTGGTGACAACTTTCGACAATCACCCGTGGAACTGGGCGGCGCACATCCCGGTCGAGCCGTCGCTACGCCGCACCGCGAACTCGCGGTGGAACCCCGACAAGAGCCTGTCTTTCGTCCCGCTGCGACCGGAGCGTGTGGTCGAGGTCCGCTATGACCACATGGAGGGCAGGCGGTTTCGCCACACGGCCCAGTTCCACCGTTGGCGTCCCGATCGCGAGCCGCACTCGTGCACCTACGCGCAACTGGAACGCCCGGCCACCTTCGAGCTCGCCGAGATCATCCCCGGGCTGGGCGCACCGCACGGCTGACCGGCTGCCACAATCGCGTCGAAGATCGGCAATCGGCGGTCCCCGATGCCGCTCGAGCCGACAATCATCTGGTGGCACCGTACGACCCGAACCGCCTGGCACTGGCCCGCCAGTGCCGAACTGCAGAAGGGGATTGACCGATGAGGCTGACACCGAACCTGCTCCGGGGTGCCGGGGCGCTCACGCTTGCCGCCGGCGCCCTGTTGAGCGCCACCGTGGCCCGGGCCGAACCGCCCGCCGAGCCGCCGCGCCCACCGAACTGCTCCGCCGCTGATCTGGCCGGCATCGCCGCCGGAGTCGCCGCCGCGTCATCGGCGTACCTGTTCACCCACCCGGAGCTCAACGAGTTCTTCACCGACCTGCACGGCCGCCCTCGCGAGGAGGTGCCCGAATCCACCAGGGTCTATTTCGACGCCCATCCGACCGAGTACGCAGAGCTGCGGGGCATCCGCCAGCCGCTGGTCGACTTCCGCAACCGGTGCGGCTACAGCGAGCCCGATTCCGCGGGAGGACAACAGCCGTGACCAGATCACGCCGGTCGGTGCGGGCCCGGTTCCTGACGATCGCGCTCGCCCTGGCGACGCTGCCCGGTGTCATCGTGGTGGCCGCGCCCGCCGGCACCGCCGGTGCCGACGTGTGCGCCAGCGCGGGACGGCGGATCACGGTGGGCGGGTGCGTCAACATCGCCGATGCGGTGGCCCCCTATGTCCCGCCACCGGCCTATTACGCCCCGCTGCCCGAGGACCCGCCTCCGCCTCCGCCCCCTCCGCCGCCGCCCGGCTCGAACGTCAGCGGCTGCATCGGCTACAACGGGCGATGGGTCAGCGCGGGCGGCTGCAACTGACACTGTCGCGCCGCCGAAAACCGGTTGACCTCAACCATGGTTGATGTTGAAGGCTGGGGGCAACCGATGAGGAGGCCCCCATGCGACAGATCCGCTCCGACCTGTGGGAGACCCGGCGGGACAGTCCTTTCCCCGGGCTGAGCACCCATGCCTACCTGTGGACCGGTGGCAGGTGCGGCAACGTGCTGTTCTACAGCACCCAGACCGACGCCGACTTCGCCGACCTGCAGCGGCTCGGTGGTGTCGCGCACCAGTATCTGTCCCACCGCGACGAGGCGGGACCGATGCTGGGCCGGATCGCCGCACAGTTCGGTGCCCGCCTGCACGCCCCGGTCGCCGAGTTGGCCGATATCGGCAGGCACACCCGCGTCGACGTCCCGATCGGCAGCAGGCATGTCGACGCCAACGGGATCGAGGTGATCCCCACACCCGGGCATTCGCCCGGCAGCACCTGTTACCTGGTGCCGGGCGCCAACGGCCAGGAGTACCTGTTCACCGGCGACACCATCTTCCTGGGCGAGGACGGCGTCTGGGCCGCCGGCCACCTGCCCGGTATCAGCGATGCCGGGCAGTTGCGGAACAGCCTGCAGGTGCTGGGCACATTGCGTCCCGATCTGGTGATCTCCAGCGCCTTCGCGTCGGAGTCCGCTGTGCAGGTTCCGGGTCCGCGGTGGGCGCAGTGCACCGGGCAGGCCCGTGATCGGCTGGCGCAGGTAGCCTGACGGGCTATGCCGGGCCGGGGCGAGCGCAGCGACGGGAGAGGTTCGGGCGAGCGCAGCGACGGGAGAGGTTCGGGCCGGTTCGCGCCCAGCCCGTCGGCCGACCTGCACATCGGCAATCTGCGCACCGCGGTCCTGGCCTGGTTGTTCGCCCGCTCATCCGGGCGCCGATTCCTGATCCGCGTCGAAGACCTCGACGACCGTACGTTCAGCGATGTGGCCGCCCGGCAACTGGCCGACCTGAGCGCCATCGGCGTGCTCTCCGACGAACCGCCCGAGTATCAGTCCGCGCACGCGGACCGCTACGACAGCGTCATCGCGGAACTCGCCGGGCGCGGCCTGGTGTACGAATGCTATTGCAGCAGAAAGGATATCCTGAGCGCACCGCGCGCACCGCACGCGCCGGAGGGCGCCTACCCGGGCACCTGCCGCGATCGTGAACCACCGGCCGATCCGGCGCGCCCGCCGGCCCTGCGGTTGCGCACCGATACCTTCACCTACACCGTCACCGATCTGCTGCACGGCGAATTCACCGGTGTGGTGGACGATTTCGTGCTGCGCCGCGGTGACGGGGTGACCGCCTACAACCTGGCGGTGGTGGTCGACGATGCCGCACAGCGCGTCGACCAGGTGGTACGCGGTGACGACCTGCTGTCGTCGTCGCCGCGACAGGCCTACCTCGCCGCACTGCTGGGATATCCACCGGTGACCTACGCGCATGTGCCGCTGGTGCTCAATGCCGAGGGAAAGCGGTTGGCCAAACGCGACGGCGCGGTGACGCTGGCCGAGATCGGGGTGGCCCCGGCGCTGCGGCGCATCGCCGATTCGCTCGGTTATCGCTCCACCACGCTGGCGGGCATGCTCACCGAGTTCGATCCGGCCGGTTTGCCGCACGAACCCTGGGTATACCGGCCCGTGTGAGCGAAACCCTGTGCGCGTGGGGCAACCGTTGTTACGGTCCGCCCGTGTTCGGAAACCCTCGGCGGGTGTTGCTCGCCATCGTCGCGGTGGCCGCGGTGATCCTCGGCGCCGTCGGCTGCGGCTCCGCCGGCGAGCGGCCCGCGGACCCGGTCAGGTCGGCCGGGGTGCTGCGGGTCGGTACCGAGGGCGTCTATGCCCCGTTCAGCTATCACGACCCCGCCACCGGCGATCTGGTCGGCTACGACGTGGACGTGGCCAAGGCGGTCGGTGAGAAGCTCGGCGTGCGTGTCGAGTTCGTGGAGACGCCGTGGGATTCCATCTTCGCCGCACTGGAGGCCGACCGCTTCGACATCGTCGCCAACCAGGTGACGATCAACCCCGAACGCAAGGCCAAGTACGACCTGTCGCAGCCCTACACCGTCGGTGAGGGCGTCATCGTGACCCGGGCAGATGACGACTCGATCAAGACCCTCGCCGATATCAGGGGCAAGACCGCCGCAGAGAACGCCACCAGCAACTGGTCCCAGATCGCCAAGGACGCCGGCGCGAAGGTCGAGGCGGTGGAGGGCTTCACCCAGGCCATCACCCTGCTCACCCAGGGCCGCGTCGATGTCGTCGTCAACGACAGCATCGCCGTCTACGCCTACCTCGCCGAGACCGGCGACACCAGCGTCAAGATCGCCGGGACCGTGGGCGAGAAGAGTGAACAGGGGTTCGCGGCGCGCAAGGACAGCGGGCTGCTGCCCGAACTCAACGGCGCGCTCGACGATCTGCGCGCCGACGGGACGCTCACCGCGATCTCGGAGAAGTACCTGAAGGCCGACGCGACCGGCGCCACCCCCGCAGCGACCGGGCAGCAGCCCCCGGTACGTTCGACGGTGCAGCTGGTGCTCGACAATCTGTGGCCGCTGGCCAAGGCCGCACTGACGATGACGATCCCGCTGACGCTCATCAGCTTCGTGATCGGGCTGGTGATCGCGCTCGCGGTGGCGCTGGCCCGGCTGTCGTCGAATGTGGTGCTCAGCAATGCGGCCCGGTTCTACATTTCGATCATCCGGGGGACCCCGCTGCTGGTGCAGTTGTTCATCGTGTTCTACGCGCTGCCGGAGTTCGGGGTGCGGATCGATCCGTTCCCCGCGGCGGTGATCGCCTTCAGCCTCAACGTCGGCGGCTACGCCGCCGAGATCATCCGTTCGGCCATTCTGAGTGTTCCGAAGGGGCAGTGGGAGGCTGCGGAGACGATCGGCTACCACTACGCGGGGGCGTTGCGGCGCATCATCCTCCCGCAGGCCACCCGGGTCGCCGTACCGCCGCTGTCGAACACGTTGATCTCCCTGGTGAAGGACACCTCGCTGGCCTCGACGATCCTGGTGACCGAGCTGCTGCGCCAGGCCCAGATCGTGGCGGCGCCGACGTTCGAGTTCTTCGCCCTCTACGGCACGGCGGCGATCTACTACTGGGTGATCTGCCTGGCGCTGTCCTTCGGGCAGGCCCGCGCCGAGCACCGACTGGAAAGGTACGTGGCGAGATGACCGAATATCGCGTCGAGGCCGAGGGCATCGAGAAGGCCTTCGGCGAGAACAAGGTGCTGCGCGGGGTGTCCTTCAAGGTCGCCACCGGTACCGCCACCGCGATCATCGGCCCGTCCGGGTCGGGTAAGACGACGCTGCTGCGCACCCTGAACGCACTCGACCGGGCCGACGCCGGGGTGATCCGGGTCGACGATGTGCAGATCGACTTCGCCACCCCCACACCGAAAGCCGAGGTGCGCCGGTTCCAGTCGCGCAGCGGGTTCGTCTTCCAGGGGCACAACTTGTTCCCGCACAAGACGGTGCTGGAGAACATCACCGAAGGTCCGGTGATGGTGCAGAAGCGCCCCAAGGAGCAGGCTGTCGCCGAGGCCGTCGAACTGCTCGAGCGGGTGGGGCTGGCCGACAAGCGCGACCAGTACCCCTACCAGCTGTCCGGCGGGCAGCAGCAGCGGGTCGGGATCGCCCGTGCGCTGGCACTCAAGCCAAAGGTCGTGTTGTTCGACGAGCCGACCTCTGCGCTGGACCCGGAACTGGTCGGTGAGGTGCTCTCGGTCATCAAAGATCTCGCCGTCGAGGGATGGACGCTGGTGATCGTCACCCACGAGATCCAGTTCGCCCGACAGGTTTCCAGTCAGGTGTTGTTCACCGACCGGGGCATCATCCTGGAGCGGGGCACGCCCGACGAGGTCATCGGCAACCCCAAACAGGACCGCACCCGGCAGTTCCTGGACCGGATTCTCAACCCGCTGTGACGCCTGCAGCCCAGTCCACCAGCGACCCGAGGTAGGACAGCATCTCCGCTTCGGGGTGCGCGGCCGGATCGTCGAGATGCAGCCGGGCCAGCTCTTCGATGGCGGCCAACAGGATTCGCACCGCCGTGCTGTCCGGATCGATCCGCAGGTGCCGAGCGGCCACCGACCTGGCGTAGGCGCGGCCCAGTTCGATACGCACCCGCACCTGCGGCGGCGCACCGTCCGGCGGCCGCAGGATGATGCGCCAACTCGTCGGGGCAGCATGCAGATACGCCAAAATGCCACGGCCCAGTCCGTCGATGTCGCGGGCGCTCTGCACGCTGCCGATCCCGGCGAACGCCACCGCGGATTCGCGGTCCAGCAGTGCCGTCACCAATCCGGCCAGATCGGTGAACTGTTGGTACACGACCGCCCTGGTGACCCCGGACGCGCCGGCGACTCGGTCGATGGTGAGCGCCGGGTAACCGCTTTCGGCGACGATATCGCGGGCCGCGTCGAGCAACTGGGCCCGACGGTCGGCACCGCTGAGCCGGCGCCTGGTCATTTCAGTAATAGGTCGACCGCGTTGGCGGCGCTCTGCACGGCGCTCTCCATGGTGGCCGACCAGTCGGTGGCGGTCCAGTCCCCGGCCAGCACCAGTGAGGGCACCGAGGTGCGTTGCGGTGGCCGCAGCGCATCGGTGCCGACGACCTGGGAGAAGGTGGCCCGGGGCATCTTGACTACTTGGGCCTCAAGCACTTTCGCCTGCGCTGCGGCCGGATAGTAGCGGCGCAGCAACGCCAACTGCTCGTCGACGATCTCGTCGTTGCTCTTGTGGATCTGCTCGTAGGCGCCGCTGGTGGTCAGACAGTACAGCCACGACTGTTCGGTGCTGCGGCCGTGCATGATCTGCCGGTCGAAGACCTCGTCGATGACGCCGGTGCCGCCGATCAGGCCCTCGAAGGCGGACTCGGTGCCCAACGGCCGGTCCAGATACAGGTTGGTGCTGACGATCGGTGTGTGGCCCAGTTTGTCTGCGGCGGCATAGATCTCCGGATGCTCGGGCAGGTCATCGAGCAGGCCGGCGATGCTGCCGTTCGGCACGGCGCACACCACCGCGTCCGCGGGGATCTCGGTACCGTCGGCCAGCAGCACGCCGGTCACCCGACCGTCGGTGATCACGATTCGCCGGGCCACCGCCCGGTAACGCACGTCCACGCCGCGCTCCTCGAACACCTTCAGGGCACCGTCGATGTAGAGGGTGTCCAGGTCGACGGTGGGGTAACCGATGGTGACCGGCGTGCGGTGTCTGATACCGAGGCGGATGCCGGTGCCCAGCACGTTGGCGAACACCTTCGCCGACTCCTGCGCGACCGGTTCGGCGGCGATGCCCAGAGCCAGCCAGTCCCACAACGCTTCTCGGGCCGGGGCCGGCATCCCGACCCGGTCGAACCACTGTTCGGTGGACAGGTCGGCGAGGTCGGCCGGTTGCCGCAGCGCCTGCCAGCCCAGCAGCGCGGTGGCGCGGGCCGCGCGCAGCCGGTCGGCCCAGCTCGCATCCGGGTGTACCCCGAACAGGGTGCGGATCGCGCCGAGCCCGGTGGTCTGCATGGTGACCTTGCGACCGTCGGGCCAGCGCAGGGTGGAGGATTTCGGGAAGGCGATGTGTTCGCGGGTGCCGACGCTGGTGAGATACCGGTACAGGTGCTGATATCCGCTGGCGATGACGTGCTGGCCGTTGTCGGGCACGTCGCCCGGGCCATTGCTGACGGCCTCGGCGCGCATGGCGTGGGTTCGACCGCCCAGGCTGCCGCGGCGCTCCAGCAGAGTCACCGTGCGCCCGGCTTCGGCCAGCCAGACCGCCGAGGCCAGCCCGGCCAGTCCGCCACCGATGACCACGAAGCGGCGCGCGTCGTCTCCCATTCGACGACCATAACTTACATTTTGTTAGTTACAAGAGAATAGTGCGGTCCGCGACCGGCGACCGGCCCTTGGCCGCCCGCTCGGCGGCCGCCAGCAGGCCGTCGCGGAACCGCGGATCCGCGATGGCGGCCAGCGCCTCGCCCCGCTCGCGCACCGTGAGACCTTCCAGTTCGGCGGTGCCGTGTTCGGTGACGATGACATCGACGTGATGGCGCGGCGTGGTGATCACCGCGCCGGGTCCGAACCACGGCACGATCCGCGAACGCAATTCGCCATCCTTGGTATAGGTCGACGGCAGGCAGATCAGCGAGCGGTCGGACAGCTCCAGCCCGGCGCCGGCGACGAAGTCCTCGGCTCCGCCGATCCCGCTGAACTGGCCGCCGTCGATGGTGTCGGCAACCACCTGACCGTGGATGTCGATGGCCAGCGCGCCGTTGATGGTGACCATGCGCTCGTTGTCGGCGATCACGTGCGGGGCGTTGACCACCTCGACCGGCAGGAAGGCCACCTCTCGGTTGTCATCGAGCCACTCGTAGAGCTCGGCCGACCCGAACGCGAAGGTGGTCACGCTGACACCGTGGAACTGGCCTTTGTGCGCGTTGGCGATCTTGCCCGCCCGGTGCAGGCGCATGCAGCCGTCGGTGAACATCTCGCTGTGTAAGCCGAAGTCGCCACCCTCGCCCTCGGCGAGCAGGGTGGCGATCTGGTTGGGGATCGAGCCGATACCGGTCTGCAGGGTCACCCCGGAAGGCATATAGGCCACCGCGTTCTCGGCGATCGCCCGGTCGACATCGCTGGGCGGCGCCTCCCCACCGGGCAGTGCGAGCGGCGCCTCCGAAGACCGCACCAAGATGTCGATCTCGTCGACGTGCAGGGCGTGACGGTGCTCGCCCAGACCGTAAGTTCGGGGGAACGCATCGGAGGCCTCGACGATCAGCAACCGGTCGGGATCCGCTCCGGCACGACGCAATTCGTCGACGGTGCCACCGGCATGCAGGGCCAGCGAGCACCAGCCGTCGGCGTCGGGGGCCGCGGTGACCGTCGCCATGACCCGCGGCGACTGCCGCCGCAGCAGGGGTCCGAATCGCCGGAAGTCCGCAGGCACGAAATCGACATCGGCCCCGCCATCGCGCAGCGCCCGGTCCAGCGGACCGTAGAAGCCGGACAGATAGTGCACGCCCGGACGATTGAACAGTTCGGTGAGCACCGCGAGCAGGGCACCGTAGACCCGCAGATCCGTCCAGTCGTCACGCTCGCCCAGCGCCCGCAGGAAGGCCGGCGGCTGGCCGGGGCCCAGCGGAATTCCCAATGTGTCGGTCGCCTGCAGCCGCGCGGCGGCCTGCTCGGCGGTGAGCTCGGTCGGCATACGCGCGACGCTACGCGATCATCGTGAGAGGGTGTCGTTCATGGCAAGCGATGAAGCGGACGTCCTGATTATCGGTGCCGGGTTGTCCGGTCTGATCGCGGCCCGCACGGTGCTGGCGGCCGGGTTCACACCGCTGATCCTGGAGGCGGACACCCGCGTCGGCGGACGCATCCTCACCGAGGATCTGGCCGGTCTTCCGATGGAATTGGGCGCGCAGTGGATCGGCGATACGCATCACCGCATGTTCGCGTTGGCCGCAGAACTCGGGGTCGAGACATATCAGCAGTACGACGAGGGTGAGACGTCCTACGAGCTTGCCGGCACAGGAGTTCTGCGCGGCAACGATTTTCACGACCGATTCGGCGATGAACTGGCAGAGCTGGAGACGGTGCTACGGCGTCTGGACGAGCTGTCCGCCGAGGTATCACCGGCGACTCCATGGACCGCACCGCACGCCGCCGAGTGGGACGCCATCACCGCGGGCGCCTGGTACGACGCACAGGGTCTGTCACCGGTCGCGCGCACGCTGCTGGAGATCTGCACCGTCGGGATCCTCGCCGTGCCGACGGTCGAAGTCTCCTTCCTGCATCTGCTGTTCACCATCCAGACCTGCGGGGTGACCGCCGAATTGTTCGCCGAGTCCGAGGGTGGCGCGCAGACCACCCGGTTCGTCGGCGGGACCGCCGAGATACCCCAGCGGCTGGCGGCGCTGGTCACCGACCACCTGGTGTTCGACGCCCCGGTGCAACTGATCGAGCACGGCACCGATTCCGTGACGGTGCACTGCCGGGGCGGGCGCACCGCGCGCGGGCGCCGCGTGATCGTGGCGCTGTCACCGATGCTGGCGGGGCGCATCATGTACGACCCGCCACTGTCCGGGTATCGCGATCAACTGACTCAGCGAATGCCGAATTCAGCCGCCATGAAGGCGTTCTTCGTATACGACGAACCCTTCTGGCGGACAGAAGGACTCAACGGGCAGCTGATCTCCGATATCGGGCCCGCCCGGATGTCGAATGACACCTGTGTCCCGGGTGACGGGCATGGTGTGATCCTGCTCTTCCTTGAGGGCGAGCAGGCCCGCACGCACACCCACTGGTCAGAAGCCGAGCGCCGCGAGGCGCTGACCACCGAACTGGTGCGGCATTTCGGCGATCGGGCGGCAAAGCCGCTGCACTACATCGACGGGGAGTGGGGCAACCGGCAGTGGACCCGAGGCTGTTACAACGCCAACTGCGGCCCGCTGGTGTGGACCACTTACGGACCCGCGCTGGCCGAACCGATCGGCCTCATCCACTGGGCGTCCACCGACACCGCGACACAGTGGAGTGCCTATATGGAGGGTGCCGTCGAGTCCGGTGAACGCGCCGCCGCCGAAGTCATCGCGGCGCTCACCTGAGTGTCGGCCGCGCGGTTCACTGTTCAGTTGTCAAGGTGCCGTGTGAGATTCGGTTATGCGGCGGTGGGTAGGTCGGTCATGGTGCGTCGGGCGTGGGAGCGCAGATGTGCCGGTTGTGGGCCGGCCGGGTCGTGGGGTGGGATGAACCAGGGGTGGCGATCCGGGCCGAGGTAGACCTGCCAGCCGCCGTGGTGGATCGCGCTGTGGTGCAGTCGGCACAGCAGCACCCCGTTGTCGCTGCTGGTGTGCCCGCCGTTGCTCCAGGGTTGGATGTGGTGGGCGTCGCACCACGACACCGGGCGCCCGCACCCTGGATGCGCACAGCCACCGTCGCGGACGGCCAGGCCTTTGCGGATCAGCGGCGTGAACAATCGTTCGGCGCGCCCCACGTCCAGCGGTGCGCCGGCCCCATCGACGAACACCGAGGTCAGGGTGCTGTCGCAGGTGATGAGCTCAGCGGTGCGCGTGCTGACCGGCCCGGTGAACCCCAGGCAGTCCACACCCACCGGGGTGGGCCTGATGAGGGTGACGTGCGGGAGCACCCCGCCGCTCATCGGGCGCTGCGAGTGTGACAGGTGGGTGCGCAACAGCTGCCCGAACGCGTCCGCGCGGCGCCGCCCAGTCGGGCGGGGGTCCGGGGACCCGTCCGGCAGCGGCACCGGCCGGCACAACGGATCCAAGGCGGCGAGCAGTTCTTCCCCGGTGAGTATGTCGAGGTCCAGGCTGGCCGAGACCCGCCCGTCCTCGGTCTGCACCACGGTCATCTCGTTGAGATCGCTGTTCTCGGCGACCGGCACCACCCCGTCGTCGGGTGGCTGAGATTGGGCTTTGCCGATGGCGATCTCGCGGGCCTTCGTATCGACACCGGAGGGGGTCGTCTGGATCATCAACGTCGTCACCACCGCAGCCCGGTCCTCATCGGACAACGACACCCGGTTGTGGATGTGGGTGACCCCTTTGCCGACCGCGTCGGCGAACTCGATTCCGACCCCACCGAGGCGCTGGGCCCGAGTCAACGCCGGCAGCATGTGCGCCGCCCGCCCCACCCGTGCGGCCCGGTGCGCCGCACCGGGCGCCACCCCCAGACTGGTCAACAGATCAGCGCCCGTGCGCAGGTGTTTCCGTGCCGGTACGCCCACACGTTCGGCGGCCGCGACCGCCTGGGCGATGACATGGTCGACCAAATTGCGGGCCACCACCGCAGCGGCCAGCACCGCCAGCAGTGCCTGTTCATCGACGATCCGGCGCGGGCAGTCCAGCAGATGAAACAGAGTGCGATCCTCATCCCGCGCAGGCACCGGGGTGAGGTCATCGATCAGCGCGTCAATGAACGTGTCGAGATCAGTGGCGTCCATAGGGATACCGGCTTTCACAGAAGGTGCCCACGGGGCACGATCAGTCACAACGGTCCACACAGCCCCCAAGGGGCCATCGAACCTCGCGGCGACCGAAGTCGCGGTCTGTGCTCACCGAGTGGCGATGGGAGCAACGTCGCATTCGAACTTGTGTTCGATGCTACGCCTGTCGCCTCACTCGCGCAAGTGGATCTACCAGGACATCAGACACGGTTTCGGGGGTTCAGCCGGACACTACAAGGCGACGGAAAGCGTCGCCAAACCGCGGAGAGTGACATTTGGTTTGTAGACCGGATCCGCATTCAACCGCGCCTTCGGGAACCGTGCGGTCAGCTTGGCCAGCGCCAGCCGGGCCTCGAGCCGGGCCAGCGGGGCACCCAGGCAGAAGTGCGGACCGAGCCCGAAGGACAGATGCCGTGCCGACTCGCGGTCGAGTCGGAACTCTCCCGCCCGGTCATACATGGCGGGATCACGCTGAGCAGCCGCCAACAGCAGCAGCATGGTGTCACCCCGGGGGATGTCGATGGCACCGATGCGCAGGTCCGCCCCGGCGATGCGCATGACCAACTGCACCGGCGGGTCGAAACGCAGCGTCTCCTCGACGATTGACGCGGCCAGACTCGGATCGGCGGCCAAGGCCGCCCAGTGCGCCGGGGTCCGCAACATCTCCTGGGCGGCGTTGGCGATCAGGTTGACCGTCGTCTCGTGCCCGGCGATGAGCAGCAGGTTGCAGGTCGCCACGATCTCGTCCGCCGTCAGCTGATCACCGTCCTCCTCGGCGGCGATCAGCGCCGAGATCAGATCCTCCTCGGGCTCCGCGCGCCGCCGCTCGACGAGTTCGCCGAGGTACTCGCGCAGCCAGGCACCGGCCTGTAGCCGCACGTCGGCCTGCGGATCGGGCGCACCGGTGATCGACATGATCGGGTCCAGCGCCTGGGCCACCAGCGCAGCGGCGCTGCTGAACCGGGGTTCGTCGCGGACCGGAACCCCGAGCAGTCGGCAGATGACCGCCACCGGCAGCGGATAGGCCAGATCGGCGATCAGGTCCGCCGAGCCCACCTCGGCCATCGCGTCGAGCAGGCGGTCGACCATGGCGTCGATCTCGGGTTCCAGCGCACGTACCACCCGCGGCGCGAACGCCTGCTGCGCGAGCTTGCGCAGCCGGGTGTGATCCGGCGGGTCCAGGAACAGAAATCCCGGGGTGTTGCCACGCGGCGGCATCGCGCCTGATGCCAAATGTTGTTGCACAACAGAGGATTTCATACTGTCGCTGCACGACTGCGGGTGGCGCAGCACCGCATCGCAATCGGCGAAGCTGGAGAACACCGTCATGCGCGATTCCGGCATGGACAGTGGTCCGAGCCGGCGGATCCGCGCGAACAGTGGGTAGGGGTCCGCCCGGTTCGCCGGGTCGAGCAGCTGCATCAGCAGCAGCCGCGCGTCCGTGGCGCCGTCGCTCGTCATCGGCTCATGCTCCCAACATCTACGACGCCGCCGAGCTGCCGTAATAGCGACCCAGGACCTCGGTTTGCAGCTCGTCGAAGCGGCCGTCGAGGATCGACTGACGAATCCGGTCCACCAGCGAGATGATGAAACGCTCGTTGTGGATGGTGCACAACGTCGAGGACAACATCTCCTTGGCCTTGAACAGGTGATGGATATAGGCCCTGGTGTAGTTGGCGCAGGTGTAACAGTCACATTCGTCGTCGATCGGGGTGAAATCGCGTTTGAAGCGCGCCCCGGTGATGTTGAAACGCCCGGTGGCCGAATACACCGCCGCATTGCGGGCCACCCGGGACGGGGACACGCAGTCGAAGGTATCCGCACCGGCGGCCACCGCGGCGAACAGATCGTCGGGCTCGCTGATGCCGAGCAGATGCCGTGGCTTGTCGTCGGGCAGTTCCTCGGTCACCCAGCCGACGATGGTCGCCAGATTCTGCTTCTCCAGTGCACCGCCGATGCCGAACCCGTCGAACCCGATCTCCGCCAGGCCGCGTGCGGCCTGGCGGCGCAGATCCTCGTACTGCGCGCCCTGGACCACGCCGAACAGCGCCTGATAGGGCTTGTCACGGCGCACCTCGGTGAGCCGGCGATGCTCGGCCACGCAGCGCACGGCCCAGTCGTGGGTGCGCCGCACCGACTGCTCCTGATAGCTGCGGGTGTTCACCAGGGTGGTCAGCTCGTCGAAGGCGAAGATGATGTCGGCGCCCAGTTGGTGCTGGATGCCGATGGACACCTCCGGGGTGAAGCGGTGCGTGGTCCCGTCGCGATGCGAGCGGAACGTCACCCCGTCCTCGTCGACATGGGCGAGACGTTCCTTACCCGCAGCGATGACATCGTCGGCCTGTACCCGGCTGGCATCCATGGCGAGCACCTTCTTGAACCCGACCCCCAGGGACATCACCTGGAAGCCGCCGCTGTCGGTGAAGGTCGGCCCCGGCCAGTTCATGAAGGCTCCCAGGCCACCCGCCTCGTCCACCACATCCGGACCGGGCTGCAGGTAGAGGTGATAGGCATTGGACAGAACCGCCTGTGCACCAAGGTCTTTCATGGTATCGGGCAGCACCGCCTTGACGGTGGCCGCGGTGCCGACAGCGATGAACGCCGGAGTCTGGATATCGCCGTGGGGGGTGTGGATGGTGCCCACCCGTCCGGCCCGCCCGGGCAGGTCGGCCCGCACCTCGAAGAACTGCTCATTCACCCGGACATTCAACCAACTCCGGCACGTCCGGCCCCGCTCGGCCGTACATTCGGGTCCATGAGAATCGCAGCGTTGACCCTGATCGCGGCGGCCGTGGCGACCTGCGCGGCATGCTCGTCGGAACCTGACGCCGCCGCATTGCCCGACGGGGCGCTCGCCGCGGGCACCGCGCAGATCACCATCGACGGCCGCGACGGCGGCACCACCCACCAGGTGCAATGCTCGCCGATGGGCTTCCAGACCGCCATCACCACCGGCAACGACACATCGGGGACGACGGCGTTGGTGTCCGCCGGCGATGACCTCACCGCCGACTCCGTCGCCATCCGTGACCTGGCCGGATTCACCGGCAACTACAACACCGGGCTCGGCGAGGCGGACGCCGAGGTCTCCATGGTGGGCCCGACGTTCGTCATCTCCGGAACGGCGACGGGATTTCGCACCGACGCACCCAGTTTCACCACCGACGGAAAGTTCACCCTCCGGGTGTCCTGCTGATGTGTCGCAGTCAGACAAGATTTTCGCGCAATCCGATGACGACGCGCCCACCGGCGCACATACTGCTGGGGGTTCATCCGGCGATCTTGATTGATCGCACAACCAAAGGAGATCAGTGGTGAAGCGTGGCTTCGTAGTTGCCGTGAGTGGTGCGGCGCTCCTCATCGCCGGCCTGTCCGGCTGTTCATCCGACGACAAGTCCTCATCGGCATCCAGCTCTTCTGAGACGAGCGCCGCGGCATCCTCGGCCTCGGAGACATCAGCAGCCTCGGAGTCGCCCACCGCGGCCACCGGCTCGGGCACCACCAAGGTCGTCATCGACGGCCAGGAACAGGCCGTCAACGGCAGCATCGTGTGCGCCGCCATGGGCGGCAACGTGAACATCGCCATCGGCGAGGCCACCACCGGCATCGCCGCCGTCGTCAGCGAGGGTGACAGCCCCACCGTCACCTCGGTCGGGCTGGGCAACGTCAACGGTGTGACCCTCGGCTACGCCGCAGGCGCCGGTGGCGAGGCGAAGGCGGAGAAGGACGGCAACACCTACAAGATCACCGGAACCGCCACCGGTGTGGACATGGCCAACCCGATGACCCCGGTGAGCAAGCCCTTCGAGATCGAGGTCACCTGCCCCTGATCCAGGGCGCAGCGGGACGACGGCGGCATCCTTGTCCGGGGGTGCCGCCGTTCTCGTGTCAGGCCGTGTACCCGGCGGCCGATTCGCGCAGCTGCCAGATCTGCGCCGGGCACAGCTCGTTGACGGCTTGATTGATCAGGTAACCGGCCTGGTAATAGTCGCTCGTGTGGAAGTCGGCCTTGAGCTGGTCGACCAGCTGGGCATACGGCATCTTGGCCGCGACCCGGTCACAGACGGTGCGCCCGTAGGCGATGGCGACATCGCCATTGGGAAAGTTGTAGCCCGGCCGCACGTGCACGTTCACCAGATAGGCCACCACATCGGCGTCGGCCGCGGGGGCCGTCGTCGTGGACAGTCCACCGAATCCCACCGTGATCGCGGCGGCCGCGACCAATCCCCGTAGCACCTTCATGCGGCCTGACTCTAATCTCCCGGCGATGCAGACGTCGCAAATCCCGGTTGCGGATGTCCATACCGATGTACCGTCCTGTTCGTCGAGGGGGGACGTACATGACCGGAGCACGACACCGAGCACTTTCCGCAACGCTGCTCGCGGTCGCGGTGACGATCGCGCTCGTCGGCGGGCAGGCGCTCGGGTCCGGGGGTTGGCGGCCGGTGGTGGCGCTGGTCAACACCGTGATCGGTGTCGGCGGGAGCAGCGACCCGCTCTCCGAACGGGTACCGGTCAAGCTGAACCAGACCGCCGTGCCCCCCGGGTACAGCTACATCGGTGTCGAGTATCCGGCCTCGCTGAACCTCGATCGCAGCGTCCGCGTGGGGATGCCGGTGTTGCACCAGCAGCTGGCAACGACCTCCGGCACGGTGCTGGTCGCCGGCTACTCGCTGGGCGCCCTGCTCGTCGAACAGCTCAAGCGCGATGTCGCGGCGGCCGACGATCCGCCGTCGCCACTGGATCTGAGCTTCCTGCAGATCGCCACGCCGTTCGTCCCCAACGGCGGCATCTTCGCGCGGTTTCCCGGTATCGCCATCCCCAATGTGGTGTCCGCGATGGGCCCGGGACAGCCGAGCCAGTACGACACCACCTACATCGTCAACGAGTACGACCTGTGGGGCGATTTTCCCGCCTACTTCAATCCGGTGGCGATCCTGAACGCCGTGCTGGGGCACAAGTACGCCCATGTCGACAACTGGTATGACGCGGCCGACCCCACCGACCCGGACAACCTGGTCAAGTCGGTGACCGACCCGGTCAGCGGCGGTACCGAGACCTACATCCTGGTGCCGGCCTCGCGTCTTCCGCTGCTGGGCCCGCTGCGCGATATCGCCTACCACCTGGGGGTGTCCGGCCCGGCGGAACGCCTGCTCGGGCTGGTCGAACCGCTGCTGCGGGTCATCGTGGACATGGGCTACACCGACCGGTTGAACCTGAATCCCGAAGTGCGCACACCGTTCTCACTGTTCACCCCGCCGCGCAAGATCATCGAGGCGCTCAACGCCGTCCCCGGGGCCGTGCGCGAAGGCCTGGAAAACCTGCTGGGCATCACGCGCCCGGCGGCCCCTGCCCCGGTGGCGCCGCCGGCCACCGCAGCGGCGACACAGGCCGCGGCGGTGCCGCAGGCCGCGGCGGTGCCGCAGGCCGAGGCGGTGCCGCAGGCCGAGGCCGAGTCCGTCGACGCGGGCGCGCTGTCCGAGCCAGAGGATGTCCCGGCACCGAGGTCCATCCGGCGAACACCCGGTCCCGTCGTGACGTTGCGCGACTCCCCGCGTGCTGCGTTCGGCGGCAACCGGACCGGCCCGAAGACGGCCCAGTCACCGGCCCGGTCGGCGGACTCCGCTCAGGACAGCCGCGACGGCGGCGCCGAGGCCGCCTGACGCCGCTGGTGGCGGCGCAGGCGGGCCAACAACACCCGGCGATGCACCTCGAACGACAATGACAACGGGTCACGCCATGTCATGTTGCGCCCCACTCTGCTCGCCATGATGTCTCGACTGTCGCATACGGCGCGCACCAACGTGGTTGGCACACGCCGCATTTGACCAAAGTCACGACCGAAAAGAACTGCCGGTGAACAGCTTTCAAGCAGCAGGCGAAGCCGGCTCAACGGCCGCACTGCGCGGATCGATCAGGATCTTGGCCTGCGACTCCGGGTCCCCCAGCGCCCGGAACGCGGCCGCCACCCCGTTCAGGCCGACCGTGCCGGTGACCAGCGCCGAGGCGTCGACCTTGCCGTCGGCCAGCAGGTACAGGGTGTCCCGGAACTCCAGCGGGGTGTAACCGAAGACGAATCGCAGATCGATCTCCTTGCCGTTGGCCATCGCCGGGCGCAACCGGTCATCGCCCATGCAGACCCCGACCACGATCACCTTGCTGGCCACCGGCGCGGCGGCGACGGCGCCGTCGATCATGCCCGGCACCCCGACGCACTCGAAGATCACCGGGCTCTTGGGGCCGGCCGCCCCCAGCTTGTCGGCCAGCCGGTAGAGATGGGCCCAGCCCGGAACCTTGCGCAACTTCTCCATCGAGCCCATACCGAGTTCATACAGATCGGGGGCGGCGGTGATGACCCCCTTCTTCGCGGCGGCCCGGTCGTATGGCGAATCCTGCGCGGGATCGACCACCACATGGGCGCCGCAGCGCGCGGCAAGCGCGCGGCGGGTCGGTGAATAGTCGCTGGCGATGATGGTGGCCACCCCCTTGGCCTTGAGGTGGCAGATGACGGCCAACCCGACCGGGCCGCAGCCGATCACGATCGCGGTGTCGCGACGCGCGATCTCGCTGCGCCGTACCGCGTGCAGCGCGACCGCCATCGGTTCGGTGAGCGCGGCAGTGTCCACGTCGAGCCCGTTGGGTACCACGAAGCTCATGGCGGCCTCGCCAAGTACCTGTTCGGCATAACCGCCCGGGGCCAGCGGCGAGAGGCCCGTCAAGTGCACGCCGCCGTTTGCCCGCAGCAGCGGGAACGACACCACGGTGGTGCCGACCTTGAATTCCTTGGCCACGCCTTTGCCGCGCTCGGCCACCGCCCCGCAGAATTCGTGACCCATGACGGTGGGGGTGTCCCCCCGCATGAAATCGGGGTATCCGACGGCCTCCATCACCTCGGTCAATTCGTCGGCGTGGTCCTTGGCGTGCAGATCGGACCCACAGATCCCGCATCGCCGCACGTCGAGCAGCAACTGCCCGGGCGCCGGGCGCGGCGCGGGGATGTCGACCACGGACAACTCGCCGGATACACAGCTGACAGCCTTCATCGGTATTTCCCTTCGTCAGTATCCGAGTATGGCCGGGTGGGCAAAACCACGCGCGGATCTTTCGCTGATGTCAATAATCGGGCAGGATGGAGTTTGCTTGTTTCAATCGTCAGGGGATTTTATGGAGCGGCTTGCCACGTGGGTCAGTGCAGGACTGTTGTCTGCCGGGGTGTCAGCCGCGGTCCTGGCGGGCGCGGGCGTAGCAACGGCCGACGATTCGACGTCGTCGTCGGGGTCTGAATCGGGTGCGTCGGAGTCGACGACCAGCACCCAGACCGACGGCCCCGCCGGCCCCACGTCCGGTACCGCACCGGACTCCTCGGCCGAGGCCGAACCCGAAGCGGCGGCCCCCGATGAACCGGCCGACGACCCCGTCAGCGAGACCCCGAAGAAAAAGAAGCGCAACCTGACCGCGCGGACCGACGCGATGACGGCGCTCAAACCGCGTTCGGGGCCGGTCAGCGCGAGCGCACCCGAGCGCGCGGTGCCCGTCGCAGCCGACACCGCACTGCCCGCGCTCACCGTCGCGACGCCCGCGGTGACCGATATCGGCGGTGGCGGCGCGGCCGCGGTCGCCAGGATCGCCGCGCAACCGGGCGCGTCGCTGGCTCTGGCCGCCCCACCGGCGCCGGCACCCGTGCAGGCCGCTGCGGCATCACCGCCGAACCTGATCCGCTGGTTGCAGGGCGTGGTGGGCAGGGGCACCAACGGCATCGGCTCGCTGGCGTTCAATTCGCTGCAGGCATTGGAGGCGCTGCTCACCGGACCGCCGGTGCTGCCGCCGAACAGCACGGTGACGGTCCGCAACTCCACCATCCTGCTGTCCACCGGACAGCGGGTACGGGCGAATTGGTACTACCCCGAGGGCGAGGAGGTGCCGGAGAAGCTGATCGTGTTGCAGCACGGCTTCTTCGCGCTCGGCCCGATGTACAGCTTCACCGCGGCGAATCTCGCCGAGTCGACGGGCGCGATCGTCGTCACACCGACGATCTCGTCGAATCCCTTCGGCGGTGACGACAACTGGATCAACGGCTCCGGGATGGCCGCCGCCATCGCCGACCTGTTCGTCGGCGACCGGCAGGCGTTGACCGACAGCGCGCTGGCCGCCGGCTTCGCCACCCGGTACGGGCTGGACCCAGCCCAGGCGCAGTTGCCGGAGAAGTTCGGCCTGGCCGGGCACTCGGCGGGCGCGGGGCTGGTGTCGGCGGTGGCCGGTTACCTCGTGGACAAGGGTGCCGCCGACGATCTGGTCGGGGTGATCACCCTGGACGGCGTGCCCACCGGCAACACCATGGCGGTCGCACTGGCCAAGTTGGCGGCCTATGAGGACGCCACCGGCCGCTACATCCCGGTCCGCGAGATCGGCGCACCCCGCAACGCCTTCAACTTCATCAGCACCCTCAAAGCAGATCTGAACGCGGCGCGGCCCGGACGGTTCAACGGGGTGGTGCTGTCCGGCGGAGTGCACATGGACTCGATGAAGGGCGGCAACGCGCTCATCCAGTTCGGCGCCTACCTGATCGCGGGCTTCCCGCAGCCGCAGAACCCGCCGGCGGTCGCCCAGCTGTCCGCCGAGTGGTTCAACGACTGGTTCGCCGGGGACACCGACAACGGCGATGACCTGGCCCCCGGATCGACGCTGCCGATCGCCACCCCCAACGGGACGGCCCAGGGCACGGTGATCGGTGCGGCGCTGCCCGCGGCCCGGTTCGTCACCATCGCGGTCTGACGGGCTGTGCCAGGCTGGACGCCATGATCGTCGCGTTCAGCCTGACCCCGTCCGCCGCCGATGACGACGGTGGCGTGCACCGTGCGGTCGCCGAAGCCGTCCGCATCGTGCGGGCGTCCGGTCTGCCCAACGAGACGAACGCGATGTTCACCAATATCGAGGGCGAGTGGGACGAGGTGATGGCCGTGGTCAAACAGGCCGTGGACGCGGTGGCGGCCGTGTCGCCGCGGGTCGGCCTGGTGCTCAAGGCCGACATCCGCCCCGGGCACACCGGCCAGCTCAGCGCGAAGGTGCAACGCCTGGAGCGGGCACTCGGCGAGTAGCCGGTGACCAAAAAGCTCCCCACCAGTGGTTACCGATGGGGAGCTGTGGCGGTGGCGGAGGGATTTGAACCCTCGGACGGGGGTTACCCGTCACACGCTTTCGAGGCGTGCTCCTTAGGCCGCTCGGACACGCCACCGGGAGGCAGCTTACCGGGCACAGCCGGTTGGCCATAATCGCGCGTCGTTTTCTACGTGAGGGCTGCGATCGCACTCCGAGAACGACCACCACGTAGAAAACGGAGGCGCTCAGCGTCGCCGCGCGAAGAACTCCTCCAACAGCCCCGCGCACTCCTGCTCCAGCACCCCACCGCGCACCTGCGGCCGGTGCACGAGGCGGCGATCGCGCACCACATCCCACAGCGAGCCCACCGCGCCGGTCTTGGGTTCCCACGCCCCGAACACCAGCAGCCCGATCCGCGCCAGCACCAGCGCGCCCGCGCACATGGTGCACGGCTCGACGGTGACGGCCAGCGTGCAGCCCTCCAGCCGCCACCCGTCACCGAGCCGGGCGGCAGCTTCCCGCATCGCCAGGATCTCGGCGTGCGCGGTCGGATCACCCAGGGCTTCACGGGCATTGGCGGCGCGGGCCAGTTCGGAGCCGTCGGGTGCGAACACCACCGCGCCGATCGGCACCTCGTCGACGGGCGCGGCGCGGGCGGCCTGCAGGGCGAGCCGGATCAGCTCCTGATCCGGCTTCACCGACCCAGTTTGTCGAGCACCGAGCTCAGTTCACTGTCGAAGCCCATCCGCTCGGCGATCGCGGCGATCTGCTCGTCGATCTCCATCTCGTCGTCGGCGATGATCACCCCGAGCACGCCCGCGGGCAGGCCGATATCGGCGAGCACCCCGAGATCGCCCTCCTCGAACGGGTCCTCGTCCTCGAGATCCTCGTCGTCGATATCGGAGTCCAGCTTGTCGAGCACCTCGGCGGCGATGTCGTAGTCCAGCGCCGCGGTGGCATCCGAGAGCAGCAGCCGAGTGCCCGCCGGGGCCGGCCGCACGATGACGAAGAATTCCTCGTCGACGTCGAGCAACCCGAAAACGGCGCCCGCACTGCGCAGCTCCCGCAACTCGGTCTCGGCCACCGTGAGGCTGTTGAGCGCACCCCTGCGCAACGGAGTACACCGCCATTTGCCGTCCTCCCGGACGACCGCGACTCCGAATCCGCCGGGCAGGCTGGCAGCCTCCTGCGCCGGCGCACGCTGTGCTCCCATGAGCGCTAACGGTAGTCCCCGGCCGGGACCTTTGACCACCTATTCACCGGGGCCCCGTCCGTGTGCCAACCTAGGACCGTGACCTCGACTCCGGTATGCGTGCTGGGACTGGGACTGATCGGCGGATCCCTGATGCGGGCGGCGACCGCCGCCGGTCGCGAGGTGTTCGGCTACAACCGCTCGGTGGACGGTGTGAAGGCCGCACAGTTCGACGGGTTCGACGCCACCGACTCCCTCGACGAGGCACTGTCTCGCGCCACACAGACCGAATCGCTGATCGTGCTCGCCGTCCCGATGCCGGCGCTGGGCGCCATGCTCGAGCGCATCCGCGCCATCGCCCCGGACTGTCCGCTCACCGATGTCATCAGCGTGAAGGGCCCGGTGCTGGCCCAGGTCGAGGCCGCCGGACTGCGACCCAACTTCGTCGGCGGGCACCCGATGACGGGGACCGCGCACTCCGGGTGGGCCGCAGGCGAGCAGGACCTGTTCGCCGGGACCCCCTGGGTGGTCAGCGTGGACGACGGTGTCGACGCCGCCGTCTGGGCGAGCGTGATGCGGCTGGCGCTGGACTGCCGCGCGTTCGTGGTTCCCGCGCGCTCCGACGAGCACGACGGCGCGGCCGCCGCGATCTCGCATCTTCCCCATCTGCTGGCCGAGACGCTGGCGGTGACCGCAGGCGATGTCCCGCTGGCCTTCGCGCTGGCCGCCGGCTCGTTCCGCGACGGCACCCGGGTCGCGGCCACCGCCCCCGATCTGGTGCGCGCCATGTGTGAGGCGAACTCAGAACAGCTGCTGACCGGCCTGGACCGCGCCATCGCGTTGCTCGCCGGGGCGCGCGACCGGCTGGCCGCGCACAGCTCGGTGGCCGATCTGGTGGAGGCGGGCCACGCGGCCAGGATGCGCTACGACAGCTTCAGCAGGCCCGACATCCTCGCCGTCACCATCGGCGCCCCGGGCTGGCGGGACGAACTCGCCGCTGCCGGCCGGGCCGGCGGGGTGATCAGATCCGCGTTGCCAGTCCGGGATAGTCGAGGATGAAGCCGTCGTCGTCGACGGTGATGGTGGTCTCGGCGACCGGGGACTTCAGCTCGATCCCGTTCGCGCCGGCGCTGCTGTAGCTGATCGTCTCCAGCCGCACGCTCAGTTCGGGCAGCCGCACATAGACCACGGGCAGTTGCAGGGAGTCCGTCCGCTGGTGGAGCCCGGTGCGGCGAATCGGCAGTGCATTGAAGAACGGGCTGAAGACGACGTCCACATCCAGTGCCCCGTCGAATGCGGCCCGGGTGGTCTGGTTCTGGTGATCGCGCACCAGCCACATGCCCTCTTCGTCACGAGCGATGGACAGCTGTCGTTCGCGTTCGGCGAGCGTCATGGTCAGCGACAACCGCTTGGTCGCCCCCGTCTCATCGGTGACCAGGTCATAGGACGCACTGAACGCGGGATCCGAGGACGTCGCGGCCGAGACGATGCGGCCGTAGGCCTTGATGCGGTTGCCCGAGAGCTGCACGCGCACCGACTCCATCCGGGGCACATCGTGCGCGCGCCAGGTCAGGATCGCCGGCCAGGAGCCGCCAGCGTCGATCGCGGCTCCCGTGCCTGGTTGTGGGGCTGGTTCAGTCACCCTCATACCGTATGCGAACGTCGCCGGGCTTCGTAGCCGCGTTGGGGGATTCGAGTACCACTTCGTCATCGAGCAGTGGCTGCGGTAACCGGTGCGCCCGTCCACCGAAACGGTCGCCACCCGGTTGGGACAGCCACACCACCAGGGCCAGCGCCGCGTCGAGGACGAGGGCGAGCGCGGTCACCATCAGCGCACCGACCAGCGCCAGATAGAACTCGCGGACCTTGATGCCGTCGATCAGGTAGCGCCCCAGCCCGCCCAGGCTGGCATAGGCGGCGACGGTGGCGGTGGCCACGATCTGCAGGGTCGCGGTGCGCAGGCCACCGAGGATCAGCGGGAGCGCGTTGGGTACCTCGACCCGCAGCAGCACCTGCCGCTCGGTCATGCCCATCGCCCGGGCCGCGTCGACGACGGCGCGGTCGACGTTCGCGATGCCCGAATAGGTACCGGCCAGCAGCGGTGGAATTCCCAGCAGCATCAGCGCGACCGTCGGTGGGATCAGACCCAGCCCCCACAGCAGCACGCCGAGCAGCAGCACCCCGAGGGTGGGCAGCGCCCGCAGTCCGTTGACGGCCGTGACCACCGCGAAGGTGCCCCGGCCGGTGTGCCCGATGACGAGTCCGACCGGGATGGCGATCAACGCCGAGCACACGACCGCGATCGCGGTGTACTGCAGGTGTTCGGCGATCCGGATGCCGAGACCGGCCGGCCCGGACCAGTTCGCCGCGGTGACGATGTAGGACAGCGCTTCCTGCAGGAAGTTCATCGCGCACCCGCCTTGGCCCGAGCGCCGCTGTCCCAGGGGGTCAGCGCCTTACCCGCCAGCAGGATCAGCGTGTCGATCACCACCGCCAGCACGAAGATCGCGATGATGCCGGCGATGATCTGGCCGCTCTTGTTGGCCTGGTAGCCCTCGGTGAACCAGGTACCCAGGCCACCGATGCCGATCACCGAACCGACCGACACCATCGAGATATTGGTCACCGCGACCACCCGAAGGCTCGCGATGAGCACGGGGATAGCAAGTGGCAGTTCGACTTTGACGATCCGGGTGAGCGGCCGGTAGCCCACCGCGGTGGCCGCGTCGAGCACGTCCGGCGGGACAGCGTCCAGCGCCTCGGGCACGGCGCGCACCAGCAGTGCGGTGGTGTACAGGGTGAGGGCGACGATGACGTTCGCCTCGTCGAGGATGCGGGTCGGGATGACCAACGGCAGCACCACGAACAACGCCAGCGACGGAATGGTGAAGATGATGCTGGCGAGCACGGTGACGGCGCGCCGCGTCAGGGTGGTGCGCTGCACCGCGGCCCCGATCGGTACCGCGATGAGCAATCCCAGCACGATCGGCACCAGCGACAGCCGCAGATGGATCAGCGCCAGCGACCAGGCGTCGTCGAGGTGGGTCAGCAGATAGTTCAAGGCCTACCCGACCTTCGGGACCTGGCGCTGTTGTTTCAGCGCCGCGAGCACGTCATCGGCCTGCACGCCACCCAGCAGGCCGCCGTCCTCGTCGACGGCCACCCCGAGGCCGGACGGCGAGGACAGCGCCGCGTCCAACGCCAGCCGCAGCGAGCCGCCGGGCCGGAAGAAGGATCCACCGCCGATAGTGCTGTCGTACAACGCACTTCCATTGCGATGCACCTGCACCCCCTCGACATTGATCCAGGCGAACGGTTTGCCCGCGCCGTCACCCTCACCGCGGATCACCAGCGCCCACTCGCCGGGCGCCAGCTCCAGCCGGTCGATATCGTCCTCGGCGACGGTGCGGATATCGTGCAGCGGCAGCCCGGTCGCGTCGAAGAACTGCAGTCCGCGATAGCCGCGGTCGGCGCCGACGAACCCGGACACCAGTTCGTTGGCCGGGTTGGACAACACGAAGGCCGGCTCGGCGTACTGCTGCAACACCCCGCCCCTCCCGAACACAGCGACCTTGTCCCCCAGCTTGACCGCCTCGTCGATATCGTGGGTGACGAAGACGATGGTCTTGCGCAGTTCGCTTTGCAGCCGCAGGATCTCGGCCTGCAGCTCCTCACGCACCACCGGGTCCACCGCGCTGAACGGCTCGTCCATCAGCAGGATCGGCGGGTCGGCGGCCAGCGCGCGGGCCACCCCCACCCGCTGCTGCTGACCGCCGGAAAGCTGAGACGGATAACGTTGCGCCAGTTTGGGATCCAGGCCGACGCGCTCGAGCACCTCGAGGGCGGCCTTGCGCGCGCTGCGCCGCGACTCCCCCTTGAGCACCGGCACCGTGGCGACGTTGTCGACGACCCGCTGATGCGGCATCAGTCCGGCGCTCTGGATCACATAGCCGATACCGAGCCGCAGTTTGACCGGGTCGACCTGGGTCACGTCCTCGCCGTTGACGGTGAGGGTGCCCGAGGTCGGCTCGATCATCCGGTTGATCATCCGCATCGAGGTCGTCTTACCGCAGCCCGACGGCCCGACGAACGCCGCCAGCGTGCCCTCGGGTACCTCGAGCGTGAGGTCATCGACGGCGACGGTGCCATCCGGGTACTTCTTGGTGACGTTCGTGAAGGTGATCATCGCGCTCTCACTTACCCGGCAGTGGTTGGTCGAAACCGTTGTCCGTGATCCACTGTGCGGCCGCCTCGTCGGGGTCCACACCGTCATTGCCCTCGACCGAGGTGTTCAGCTGGATCAGCGCCTCGGTGGTCAGCTTGGCGCTGACGGCATCCAGAACGGACTTGAGCTCGTCCGACATCTTCTGCGATGCGACCAGCGGCACCACGTTCGCGGCCAGGAACGCATTCTCGGGATCTTCGAGAACCACCAGATTGTTCTTCTCGATGGCCGGCGATGTGCTGAAGATATTGGCGGCGGTGACGGTGCCACCGGTCAACGCCTGCACGGTCGCTGGACCACCTCCGTCACTGATCGAGACGAAGTTCGCCGGCGCGATGTCCAGGCCGTACTTTTCCTTCAGGCCCACCAGACCGGTCTGCCTGGTCTGAAATTCCGATGGCGCACCGATTTTCACCTCCGGCGAGCGCGCCGCCAGATCGGCGATGGACGTCAGGTTCCACTCCCGCGCGGTCGCCTCGGATACCGCCAGGGTGTCTTTGTCCTCGGCAGGCGAGGGATACAGGATCGACAGGTCACCCGGCAGCGCCTTCAGCAACGCCAGCAGCACGGCATCGGAGGTGGTCGCGGTCGCCTGCGGGTCGAAATACTGCAGCAGATTCCCGGTGTACTCGGGGATCAGGTCGATGGAATGGTCCTGCACCGCAGGGATATAGGTCTCCCGGCTGCCGATGCCGAACTGTCGTTTGATGGTGAAGCCGTTGGCCTCCAGCGCCTGGGCATAGAGTTCAGCGATGATCTTGGACTCGGTGAAGTCCGCCGAGCCGACGGTGATCGATTTCAGGTCACCCGATATCTCTCCCCCACCGAGCGGGTTGGAACTTCCACAACCCGCGCTCAGCACCGCCAGCGCGGCGGTACAGGCGATCACCAGAGTCTTGATGCAGCGCATACCGTCCCCTCGGCCCGATGCTGTGTGACGCGTGCCAGTTGCTCGACAGTAACGGGCGCCGCAGCGACATGCCGGGCTTTAACTCAGCGTGAGATGGTTTGCAATCCCGCCCGAACGGGCAAGATGAGACCATGACGACCGACCCCTACGCGCTGCCGGCCGAGCCGGAGCAGCCTTTCGAACCACACGGTGGCGCGGAGCCGCCGCCCCCGCCGGAGGACGCGGTCAAGTTCACCAGGGCCGCCGCGCTGTGGTCGTCACTGATCATCGGATTCCTGATCCTGATCGTGTTGCTGATCTTCATCGCCCAGAACACCGACGCCGGCACCTTCCACTTCCTCGGCTGGAACTGGACGCTGCCGCTGGGCGTGGCGCTGCTGCTGGCCGCGGTCGGCGGGGGTCTGCTCACGGTGCTCGTCGGCGCGGCCCGCATCGTCCAGCTGCGCATCGCGGCGCGCAAGAACCTGAAGGCGGCGCGGCGCGCCGTCTAGACGAGCTTGAGTCCCTCGGCGATCAACGGGGCCACGGCCTCACCGACCGCCGCGGACGCCTCGCCACCCTCGCGGGCGCGGAAATCGATCCCGGCGGCGATGATGGCCAGCTTGAAATAGGCCAACGCCATGTAGAAGTCCCAGTTCTGCAGCTCCTGGCCACTGGCCACCGCATACCGCTGTGCCAGGTCATCGGCCGGCGGCAGCAGCTCGGATGTCCAGGCCGCCCGCATACCGAGCACATCGTCGAAGTTCGGGTCGCGGTAGACACACATCAGCGCCGCATCCGAGAGCGGGTCACCGAGAGTGGACAGTTCCCAGTCCAGCACCGCGCGCACCATCGTCGGGTCGTCGGTGTCCAGGATGGTGTTGTCGATGCGGTAGTCGCCGTGCACGATCGAGGCCCGCGGGCTTACCGGAATCCGTTCCGCCAGAGCCGAATGCAGCCGCGTGATATCGGCATCGCGGGAATCCTCGGGCAGCCGCACGTGATCCCACTGCGAACCCCAGCGGCGTACCTGACGCTCCAGGTAGCCGTCCGCCCTGCCGAAATCGCCGAGCCCGACCGCCTGCGGATCGACGGCGTGCAGGTCGGCCAATACCTTGATCAGGGCGTCGGCACACGCCTCGATGACCGCCGCGGTGCCGAGTTCGGCCAGCTCGTCGGCGCTGCGAACCACGCGGCCCTCGACGTTCTCGACCATCTGGAACGGCGCTCCGAGCACGGAGTCGTCGTTGCGCATGGTGACCGCGCGGGCCACCGGCACCGCGGTGTCGGCCAGTGCCGCGACCACCGTGTACTCACGGGCCATGTCGTGCGCCGACGGGGTCAGCCCGTGCAGCGGCGGGCGGCGCAGCACCCATGTGGACGCGTCGTCGAACACCCGGAAGGTCAGGTTGGAGCGGCCACCGGAGATCAGCTCGGCGCGCAGTTCACCGGTGCGGGCGATGCCCTCGGCGCGTAGGTGGGCGTCCAGGGCGTCGAGATCAAGTCCGGCCAGAGAGTTCACCGGGCTTTTCTACCATTGCGTGTTTCTCGGTAGCAGATCCCATACGTGTTCGGTGCCGTTGACCGCCGCGACGGACAGCTTGCCGCTGCGTGAGACCAGCAGCCGGGTCACCGAGGCGTAATCGACATGGAAGGACAACAACCGCTCGGTGCCCAGGATGTGGTGCAGCAGCACGTTGATGACACCGCCGTGGCTGAACACCGCGACGGTCTCCTCGTGGGGGGTGACGGTGGCCAGGTCGCCCACGGCGGCGACCACCCGATCCCGGAACGCCGTCTCGTCCACCGTGCTGGGCAGCCGCCCCGAGATCAGCCGAGCCAGCTCCTGCGGGTTCTCCTTGGCGATCTGCTCGATCGGGATGTAGTGACCGAGGTCGCGGTCGTACTCGGCGAGGCGTTCGTCGACGCCGACCTCCAGGCCGAGCTTGTCGGCCAGGGGGCCCGCGGTCTGAATGGCGCGGCGCTGCGGGCTGCTCACCAGTCGGGTGATCGAGAAACGGGACAGCGCGTCGGGCAGCCGGGCGGCTTGCGCCAATCCCTGCTCGGACAGGTGCGGATCGGACCCCTCACCGGGCTCGCTCCGTAACGGCAACGCGTGTCGGACCAGAAGAAGCTGCACCGTGACACCATATGGCGGCACACCGAGGAGGACCGGACATGGGTTACGCCGACAGACTGTTCGACCTGACCGGGCGGGTGGCGCTGATCACCGGCGGCAGTCGAGGGCTGGGCCGTGAGATGGCCTTCGCGATGGCCGCATGCGGCGCCGACGTGGTCATCGCCAGCCGTAACTACGAGACGTGCGTGGCCACCGCCGAACAGATCACCGCGGCCACCGGCCGCGCCGCCTTTCCCTACCAGGTGCACGTCGGGCGGTGGGATCAGCTCGACGGGCTGGTCGACGCGGCGTACGACCGGTTCGGCAAGGTCGACGTCCTGGTCAACAACGCCGGCATGTCACCGCTGTACGACTCGCTGACGTCGGTGTCGGAGAAGTTGTTCGACTCGGTGATGAACCTGAATTTCAAGGGCCCGTTTCGGCTCTCGGCGTTGGTCGGGGAACGCATGGTCGCCGACGGTGGCGGTTCGATCATCAACGTCAGCACCAGCGGCTCTCGCAAACCCGATCCGGCTTTCCTGCCCTACGCGGCCTCCAAGGCCGGGCTCAATGCACTGACCGAGGGGTTCGCCCTTGCCTACGGACCGACGGTGCGGGTCAACACCCTGATGCCCGGGCCCTTCCTGACCGATATCAGTGACGCCTGGGACCTCGAAGCGACCCAGGCCGGAGCGCGGCACTTCGCACTGAAGCGACTCGGCAATCCTCCCGAGATCATCGGCGCCGCACTGTTTCTGGCATCAGATGCGTCGAGCTACACCAGCGGTTCGATTCTGCGCGTCGACGGCGGCATGCCGTAGTTCGCTCCGCCGGCCCCACTACGGCGTGATGATCGCGAACCCGGGGTCGGGCCGGTCCACCACACCGAGCAGCGTGGGCAGGGCCGCGGCGTCACCGGTGAACTGCACGCCCGGCGAGTCGCGGTCACCGGCGGCGAACGCCAACAGCCGCAGCTTGGACGCGAACGTGACGGTGGCCGTCGCTTCGCTCGCCGGGTTCGCGATCTTGCGGTGCACCAGCACGCCGTTGCGCAATGTCAGCCGGTAGTCGGTCGCGGTGTCGACGAAGCGCACGTCGATCGTCAGGTCCAGATCCCACGCGCGGGGACCGTTGATGTTGATCGCCAGCGTGTCGAAGATCTGCTCCGGCGTCAGCTGGCTCATCAGCGACGGGGAGGTCGTCTGGGTCGGGGTGCCGAAACTGCCGTCCCGCAGTTCGGTGGCCCCGGACAGGAAGAAGTTGCGCCACACCGCGTTCTCCGCGCCGTAGGCCAGTTGCTCCAAGGTGTCGCCGTACAACTCGCGGGCACCCTGATGATTCTCGTCGGTGAAGATCGCATGGTCGAGCAGCGTTGCCGCCCAACGGTAGTCACCGTCATCGAAGGCGTCCTTGGCGAGTTCCACCACCCGGTCGATACCGCCGATCGCCGCGACGTAGCGCGGGCCGAGTGCTTGCGGCGGGTGCTGCCACAGCCGGCCGGGGTTGCCGTCGAACCAGCCCATGTAACGCTGGTAGACGGCCTTGACGTTGTGGCTCACCGACCCGTAGTAGCCGTGGGTGTGCCAGGCCTTCTCCAGCGCGGGCGGCATCTGGAAGTTCTCGGCGATCTCGATCCCGGTGAATCCCTGGTTGAGCTGGCGCAGCGTCTGATCGTGCAGATAGGCATACAGATCCCGTTGCAGCGAAAGGTATTCGACGATGTTATCCCGTCCCCAGGTCGGCCAATGGTGCGAGGCGAACACCACATCGGTGCGATCGGTGAAGGTATCGATGGCCTCGGTCAGGTAGCCCGCCCAGCCGTGCGGGTCGCGTACCAGCGCACCGCGCAGGGTCAGCAGATTGTGCAGGTTGTGGGTGGCGTTCTCGGCCATGCACAGCGCCCGGAACTTCGGGAAGTAGAAATGCATCTCGGCGGGAGCTTCCGTACCGGGCGCCATCTGGAACTCGATATCGACCCCGTCGACGACATGGGTCTCGCCGGTCCGCTTGATGTCCACGGTGGGCACGATCAGCGCCACCTCACCGAGTGACGGGTACTGCCCCAGGCCACAACCGACCTGCCCCTGCGCGCCGCGAGCCAGCACCGCCCCGTACATGTAGGAGGCGCGACGGGCCATCGCGGTTCCGGCGTACACGTTCTCCTGGACGGCGTGCTCGGTGAAGCCCTCCGGGGCGATGATCGCCACCTTGCCCGCATCGACCTCGGCCTGGGATGTCACGCCGAGCACGCCGCCGAAGTGATCGACGTGGCTGTGGGTGTAGATCACCGCGACGACGGGGCGGTCTCCGCGGTGGGTCCGGTACAGCGCCAGTGCCGCCGCCGCGGTCTCGGTGGAGACCAGTGGGTCGATGACGATGATGCCGGTGTCACCCTCGATGAAGCTGATATTGGACAGGTCCAGACCGCGGACCTGATAGATGCCCGGCGCATCGTCACCCGTCGCTCCGCTCGCCCTGACCACCTCATAGAGCCCCTGCTTGGCGCACAGCTGGGACTGGCGCCACAGACTGGGGTGCACGCTGTCGGGTGCCTCGCCGTCCAGGAAGCCGTAGGAGTCGTTGTCCCACACCACGCGGCCGTCCGCGGCGGTCACCACACCCGGCTGCAGCGCCCCCAGGAAGCCGCGGTCGGCGTCCTCGAAATCCCGGGTGTCCGTGAACGGCAGGTCCTCGCGGTGGGCGTGGTTGGCGGCGGCGATGGTGGCGGTGGGCGGCTTCTGCTGCATGGGAGAAAACCCTGCCATGCAGAGCCGCTGCGCGCGGCGCAAACGGCGGCGGCACGCGCCGCTCGAATCCGGCGGCTGCGCTGCGGCTACAGCCGATGCAGGGTGACCGCGCCGAGCGCCCCGCCCTCGACCGTGGCGGTCATGTAGGTGCAGAAGGGCTGGCGCCGTCGATCGGTCGGTGAGCCCGGGTTCAGCAGCCGCAGGCCGGTCGATGCCGTCGTATCCCAGGGGATGTGACTGTGCCCGAACACCAGCACATCGGTGTCCGGGTAGCGCAGCGCCATGCGTTCGTCCCGTCCCGCGGCCGCCCCCGTCTCGTGCGTGACGGTGAAGCGCAGCCCGCCCAGGGTCACATCGGCACGTTCGGGCAGCCGCGCACGCAATTGTTCACCGTCGTTGTTGCCCCAGCACGCCACCAGCAACCGCGCACGATCGTGCAGCCGGTCCAGCAGGTCGGGCGCCATCCAGTCCCCGGCATGTAGCACGACGTCGGCCTCGTCGACCGCATCCCACACCCGTGCCGGCATGTCCTTCGCCCGCTTCGGCACGTGGGTATCGGAAATCAGCAAAAGCCGCATTCCTGGCAGGCTATCGCAAGCACTCGATGTTGCTGGACCGGCTGGGCGAATAAGTGGTCTTCGCGTCGTGTGGTGGTCTTAAGCTGCATGTAATGCCCATGATCAGATGGAACCCAGGCTACGCCGCCGGCGCGGCGGTTTACCTGGCGTTCGTTTGCTGGTTGCTTGTCGGCTGGGGCGGTGCGCAGGTGACGGCCATCGTCAGCTCGGTCGGCCTCGTTGCGTTCAGCGCACTCACCTGCGCGTGTGCGGCGATGGCCGCGCGCGCCGGCCGGGGCGCCATCGCGATCGGATGGACCGCCATCGCGTTCGGCTTCCTCGGCTGGGTGGTCGGCGGGTCGATACGGGCGTACCACGAGGTGGTCGTCGGTGCCGTGCCACCGTTCCCGTCGGTCGCCGATATCGGCTTCCTCGCGCTGCCCGTCGCCGTCGGCGTGGTCTGGATGTTGCGTGCCGCGAAAGGCCGACTGTCGGTCGTCCGGCAGCTGCTCGATGGCACGGTGATCGCCGCCGCGCTGTTCCTGCTGGTCTGGGTGGCCGTATTACAGCGCCTGTTCACCGACCACCGTTTCGGTACCGTGCACGCCGCGCTTGGCGCGGTCTACCCGATCGCCGCGCTGACCATGGTCACCATGTCGGTGTTGGTGCTGACCACCGTGCCGGCGGGCCGGCGCTACATTCTCGGTGTCTTCACCACGGGCATCATCGCCATCGCCATGGGTGATATCGCGGCGCTGTACATGCAGCTGGACGGCGACTACCCAACCGGCGGCTTCCCGATGATCAGCAAGGTCACCGGGTTGCTGATGATCGCCGCGGCGGCGACCATGTCGGCCACCGTGAGACGCGGCCGGTCCGCCGCGGGCAGCCGGACGATGCCGACAACCCTCATGTGGCTGCCGTACGCGCCGATGCCGTTCGCGGTCGTCGCCGCCGTGGCCCACCTGTGGCCCGACGCCGATATCCGCCCGGTGGTGTTGGGTGCGGCGGTCCTGGTGATCGCCACGTTGATCCGCCAACTCACCGTTCTCGTCGAGAACCGGCGGCTGCTCGAGCAGGTCGCCAAGCATGCGTTCCGTGATCCGCTCACCGGGCTCGCGAACCGGCTGCTGTTCACCGATCGCCTCGACCACGCGATCGCGCTGCAGCACCGCGACGGACGTCCGGTGGCGGTGCTGTCGCTGGACCTCGACGACTTCAAACTCGTCAACGACAACCTCGGCCACCACAGTGGGGACGCGCTGCTGCGCGAGATCGCCGACCGGTTGGTGCCCAGTGTCCCCCCGGGACACACCGTTGCCCGGCTCGGTGGCGACGAGTTCGCGATCATCATCGAGGCCGGCCCGGAGACACCCGAGGACATCGCGGGCCGCGTGATGTGCGCCTTCGACGAGCCGTTCCACCTCGACGGTGAGGACGTCTACATGCACCCGAGTATCGGGCTGGCCGAAGCGCCCGGACTCGACGAACCGCCCATCAGCACCGAAGAACTGCTCAAGCGTGCCGATGTGGCGATGTACGTGGCGAAGCGCTCCGGGGTGGGCGGGGTTCAGGTGTTCGTTCCCGGCATGCAGATCGGCGAGGTGGGCACCACACCGGCGTGGGGTGACAGCGGGCAGATTCGCCTCCCACCGGTCTCGGAGATCCGGTTGCTCGGCGAGCTACGCCGGGTGGTCGACGGCGGCGACCTGCGACTGGCCTATCAACCGCAGATCTCGCTGGCGACCGGCGACATCGTCGGGGTGGAGGCGCTGGTGCGCTGGCCGCATCCCGATCTCGGGGTGCTGACGCCCCATCAGTTCCTGCCCCTGCTCCGGCGCAACGGATTGATGGGCGCGGTGACCGATCTGGTGCTGGAGCAGGCGGCCCGCGATGCCGCCGCCTGGTACCGGCCCGGGATCCGGGAGGTGCCGGTGGCCATCAACCTGTTCGCGCCGTCGTTCAACGACGCCACGCTGCCGGAGCGGATCGGAGCGGTGCTGGCCGGTCACGGCCTGCCGCCGGCTGCGGTGACCATCGAGATCACCGAGCACTATCTGCTCGCCAATGTGCGCCAGGCCCGCCATGTCATCGAGCAACTACGCGATGCCGGATTCCGGGTCTCCATCGACGATTTCGGCAGCGGCTACGCCACCATGAGCTACCTGCGGGATCTGCCGATCGACGAACTGAAGCTGGACCGCAATTTCGTGGCGCCGATGCTGCTGAACCCGAGGGCGGCAGCGATCGTGCATTCGGTGATCAAACTGACCCACACGCTGGGGATCACCAGCGTCGCCGAGGGTGTGGAGGATGCCGCGACCGCCGAACTGCTGCGCGGGTACGGCTGCACCGCGGCCCAGGGCAGCTATTTCGCCGAGCCGTCGTTCACCACTGCGCTGCAGGACAAGCTGGATGTCACGGCACCCGACATCAAGGAGCGGAGAGCAGCTCCGCCATCCGCGGTATGACCGCCTGCAGCCCCTTGAACGGCCGGATCATCACCTTAAACGAGACGATCCTGCCGTCGGCATCCCAGTGGATCATGTCGATTCCGTCGACGACGACACCGTCGAGTGTGGCCTGGAATTCCAGGATCGCCGAGTGCTCGCCGTACCACTGTTCGACGTAGTGGAAGTCGGTGCCACCGAAGAGTTTTGCGGCCGCATTCAGGTACTTGGCCGTGGTGGCCTTGCCCTGCTGCGGGGTGAAGACCGCCGGGGAGTAGAAGACCGCGTCCTCGGCGAGCAGCTCGTCGAGTTGGGTCGGGTCGTGGTCACCGATGTAGTCGATCCAGCGCTGGATCACCTGCGGGGTCATCGTGCCCATCCTGCCAGTCGGGCGTCCCCGCTCGGGCAGACCCGGGCCGCCCACAGGATTCAGCCGGTGTATTCCAGGGTGGTCATCATCCCGGCGTCCATGTGGTATCCGTTGTGGCAGTGCAGCATCCATACGCCCCAGTTGTCGGCGACGAATCTGACGGTGACGGTCTGCATGGGCCTGACGATCACGGTGTCCTTGCGGGGGCCGGCACTGCCGTCGGCCTTGATCACCTGGAAGGTATGGCCGTGCAGGTGCATGGGATGGAACATCATGCTGGCGTTGGCGAAGGTGAGGGTGGCGCGCTGGCCCCGCTGGATCGTCAACGGGACGTGCTGGTCATAGGGCCGGCCGTTGATCGCCCAGTCGTAGCGCATCATGGCGCCCGACAACCGGGCGTGCAGGGCGAGGTCGCTGGTCGAGGGCAGCTGGACTTCCGTTGTGGCCGCGAAGGTATCGACCGTGCCCACCCGGCGGTTCAGTTCCGCCGGCCGGTAGTCGGGGGGCGGGGAGCTACCCGCCGCGGTGGACAGCAGAGCGCGGGCAACCGCGTTCTTGCCCTCCGCCGACGCGACCAAGGGGAACACGCCGTCCCCGGCGGTCACGATGACGTCGTAGCGCTCCCCCATGCCGAGTAGCAGGGCGTCGACATCGGTGGGCACCACCGGGAAGCCGTCGGTCCCGATGACCGTCATCCGGTGCCCGGCCAGCGCGACCCGGAACGCGGTGTCGGCGGCGGCATTGATGATGCGCAGGCGGATGCGCTGGCCCGGCTTGGCGGTGAACGTCGTCGCCGCGGCCGGGACTCGTCCGTTGACGAGGTAGTACGGGTAGCTGACGTCGCCGCCGTCACCTCCGAGCAGGTCGCTGGCGGACTCGCCGCCCATTCCCGGCATATGCCCCATGTGGCCCCTGCCCGACATGCCCGGGGACCGCAGCCCCGCGTAGATCTGTTCGGGGCTGCTGCCGACTCCGGAGGTCCAGTCGTCGAGCATGACGATCCACTCGGCGTCGTAGCGGCCCGGCTCGGCGGGGTCGTCGATGATGACCGGCACGTACAGCCCGACGTCGGTGTCCAGGCCGGTGTGCGGATGGGCCCAGTAGGTGCCCGGCACGGGCGAGGTGAATCGATAGGTGAAGCTCCCCCCGGGGGCGATCTCGGGGGTGGCCGGCGCGGCGCCGTCCATGTCGTTGCGCAGCGCGAGTCCGTGCCAGTGCACCGACGTCGGGCGGTCCAGGGCGTTGTCCACGGTGACGGCGATCTCGTCGCCGACGTTGGCTCGGATCAGCGGCCCGGGAAGCTGGTCGTTGTAGGCCTGGGTGGGCGCCGTGATCGCGCCCAGATCGAGGACCGCCGGTCCGGGGGCGAGCCGCGCGCTGACCGTCTTCCCGGTGTGCGGTCGGGCGGCTTCGGCCGCGGCGATCGCGTCGGCGGGGGTGCCGCCGTTCGGGGCGGGGGTGGAACGGCCGCAGGCGACCACGGCGGCGCCCCCGAGCAGGCCGGCGGCGAGGAAGCCGCGCCGGCTCAGCGCCGTGCCGGCACGTGCCTTTCTGGTCATCCCGGTCCTCCCGCCGCCGACGTTGTCCCTCGACTGTGCGCCGGGTCGCCGACGGGTTTGGTGTCGGTGCGGTCAAGATTCGTTCAAGGCGTGCGGCCGTCGGCGGGACGCGGTGCGCAGAAGCAACGACTCCCGGGCGTAACGCTCATGCCGCGGGAGTCGTGGTGGTGCTGGTGTGCGCCCGAAGGGATTCGAACCCCTAACCTTCTGATCCGTAGTCAGATGCTCTATCCGTTGAGCTACGGGCGCTCGGGTCTTGCTGGTGGAGCTTTGTCTTGCTGGTCGAACTATTCAGTTATGCAGCGGAGGCGAGAGGATTTGAACCTCCGGTCCGCTTTAAGGCGGACAACTCATTAGCAGTGAGTCCCATTCGGCCGCTCTGGCACGCCTCCTGAACGATCTGAGGGTACCGGACCCCCGGAACCGCCGAGCGCACAGATTACACAGGCTGGACGGCGGAAGGCAAAGCGCGTCATCGCGCACCCCTAGAATGGCTGGGTGACCGCCCGTCTGCGACCCGAACTGGCCGACCTACCGGCCTACACGCCGGGCCGCACCGTGCCCGGCGCCATCAAGATCGCCAGCAATGAGACCGTGCACGCGCCGCTGCCCAGCGTGCTGGCCGCCATCACCGCATCCGCCCAGACCATCAACCGGTACCCCGACAACGGCTACCGCGATCTGCGTGAGCACCTGGCCAAGCATGTGGACTTCGCGCCGGAGAACATCTCGGTGGGCTCGGGCTCGGTGAGTCTGTGCCAGCAGCTCATCCAGATCACCTCCACGGTGGGCGACGAGGTGATGTTCGGCTGGCGCAGTTTCGAGATCTACCCCCTGCAGGTGCGCACCGCCGGGGCGACCCCGGTGGCGGTGCCGCTCAAGGATCAGACCCATGATCTGGACGCCATGCTGGCCGCCGTCACCGATCGCACCCGGCTGATCTTCGTCTGCAACCCCAACAACCCCACCTCGACCGTCGTCGAACCGGCCGCCCTGGAGGCGTTCGTCGCCGCGGTCCCCTCCGACGTCCTGGTCGTCATCGACGAGGCCTACGTCGAGTACATCCGGGACGGTCTGCTGCCCGACAGCCTGGGCCTGGTCCGTCGGCACCCCAATGTCGTTGTACTGCGCACCTTCTCGAAGGCCTACGGGTTGGCGGGGCTGCGCATCGGTTACGCGGTGGCCGATCCGGACATCGTCACCGCGCTGGGCAAGGTGTACGTCCCGTTCACCGCGACGACCATTTCGCAGGCCGCCGCGATCGCGTCCATCGACGCCGCCGACGAACTGCTGGCCCGCACCGATGCCGTCGTCGCCGAACGCGTCCGGGTGAGTGCGGCATTGCGTGCCATGGGCTACGAACTGCCCTCCTCGCAGGCCAACTTCGTCTGGCTGGTGCTCCCGGGGCGCACCGACGAGTTCACCAACGCCGCCGCCGACGACCGGCTGTTGGTGCGGCCGTACGGGCAGGACGGGGTGCGGGTCACCGTCGCCGCCCCGCACGAGAACGACGCCTTTCTCAGCTTCGCCGAAAAGTGGATCCGGGAGGAGTCGTGATGCGCACCGGAGTCGCCGTCGCGACCGGCCTGGTGGCGCTGGGTCTGCTGACCGGATGCGGGCGCAGCACCGACGGCACCGTCGCGATGACCACCGAACCGGGCCCGCCGCTGAGCTCGGAGCCGACGACCACCGGTAACCGCGGCATCCCCGGATTGCCGCAGATTCCCGGGCTCCCGGATATCACCATCCCGAACTTCCCGATGCCCGGCCAGGGGTCCGACGTCCCGGACGTGCCGGCCCCACCCGATGCCCTGACCATGAAATGCTCGGAGTTCAACGATCTCGACGCCGCGACCAAGAAGGCCGTTGTCAACGCGATCCTCGAACAGGAGGATTCGGTCCTCGGTCCGGACAATGTGGATATCGCCCGCTCGCTCGCCGAGGCGGTGTGCCAGTTCCTGACCGACAGCACGGTCAGCGAGGTGCTGCTCGGCGGGCCCGTTCCGTAGCGGGTTAGCCTTCACCCCATGGCATATGAATCCGTGACGGTGGAGATCGCCGACCATATCGCCCGGGTGACCCTGATCGGCCCCGGCAAGGGTAACGCGATGGGCCCCGCGTTCTGGGCCGAGCTGCCCGAGGTGTTCGGCACGCTGGACGCCGACCCCGAGGTGCGCGCCATCGTGCTGACCGGCTCGGGTAAGAACTTCAGCTACGGCCTGGACCTGGCCGCCATGGGCGCCACGCTGCCGGGCCTGGACGCCGGCGCCAAGGGCCGCCTCGACTTCCACCAGAAGCTGACCAAGATGCAGGGCGCCATCAACGCGGTCGCCGACTGCCGCACCCCCACCATCGCCTCCGTACACGGCTGGTGCATTGGCGGCGGGGTGGATCTGATCAGTGCCGTGGACATCCGCTACGCCAGCGCCGACGCCAAGTTCTCGGTGCGCGAGGTGAAGCTGGCCATCGTCGCCGACGTCGGCTCGCTGGCTCGGCTGCCGCTGATCCTGTCCGACGGACATCTGCGTGAACTGGTGCTGACCGGTAAGGATATCGACGCCGCGCGCGCCGAGAAGATCGGTCTGGTCAACGATGTCCATGCCGATGCCGATGCGGCCCTGGCCGCCGCGTACGCCACCGCCGCCGAGATTGCGGCCAACCCGCCGTTGACCGTGCACGGGGTCAAGGATGTGCTGGATCAGCAGCGCATCGGCCGTGTGTCGGAGAGCCTGCGCTATGTGGCGGCATGGAACTCGGCGTTCCTGCCGTCGAAGGATCTCGGCGAGGCGGTCACCGCGATGTTCCAGAAACGCCCGCCGCAGTTCACCGGGGAGTAATTGCTCCGCCGAGTTCTATTCGGGTGCTTGCGCTTTCAGTTGCTGCAACAACTCCAGCGACAGGAATGTCATCGGCCCCTTGTCCTCGAACTGGCCCGACACGTTGCCCGCGATCCCGCCGTGCACGGCAAGCTGACTCAATAGGTCCAACTTGAGCTGTGGGCTGCCCTCGGCGAAGTCAAGATCGGCCAGATCCACCCACACGATGTTGGGCCTGGTGGTGGACTCATAGACGTAGCGCTTGTTCGTCAGATCCAGCACCACCTGCCAGATCGTCTGGGAGGCATCGGGTTTCCCGGGGTCGGGGATGCGGAACGGCTGTGCCGCATTGCGGATCACCGAGAACATCGATGCGATGGCCTCGACCTGGCTTGCGGGCTCGGGTAGTCGGGAAACGTAGTAGCTGGCCCGAGCGAACCGGTCGGCGGCCAGCGTCGAACCGGGCAGCGGTTGCGAGCCGCCGAGCCCGGTGAACGTTTTCACCAGTTCCAGCTGTTGGTCGAAGGTCGGGGAGTTGGTCATGACCCGGTAGGACCGGTCGTGGTACACCTTCGCCGTGCCGTCGACGTACTCGATGATCGCCGAGTCCCCGGACGCATCGTCGAGTGCCAGGTGGATGGCCGGTGGGCCACCCCCGGTGGGATCGTCCATCTGCACGACCTGCACATCGGTCTCGGCGATCCACGCCACGGCATCGGCCACCGTGACGAAGTTGTCCAGGAAGTACTGCAGCCAGACGGCCTGACTCAATTGGGTCCGGTTGGCGTCCGGGGTGCCGTAGGTGGATTCGGCGAGCCACAACACATGCCCGGCCAGCCCGGCTTCGTTGAGGCCGTCGACGGAGATGATGTCGAAGGCGGTGGCGATCACGCTGCCGTACTTCGACGTCCAGCGCAGCTTGCCGGTGACGCCGTCGTCTCTGGTGATACCGCGGGGCTGTTTCCACAGGTTGGTCATCAGATCCTTGTGGAAATCCATGTTGCGGCCCACCAGAACAGCGCCGCCGGCCTCCGGCCAGATCACACGGGTGCACATGGCAGACAGCCTATCCAGCGACCGTCCCGGTGCGGTTCACAGCGACCATCGTGCCGGGCAGTTCGCACAGTCCCCGCGGGTACATTCGCACGCCCCACGGGCCGGAGAATCCCCGCGGTCGCCGCGCCGATGCTGCGGCAGCGCACCGCTGAGCAGGACCGCCGCGGCCGACATTGCTGCCATCGCCAACAGCAATTCATCTGTTATTGCTGATGACATCCCACCGTCCCACCGAAGCGACTTGAACTGCGGACCTTGCACCGAGGTGGGGTCCAGCCGTAGTTGCCGAGCACATATCAAGATCGTTACCTAGGACCATTACATGTGAGCTGCGGTCACGTCAATATGGTCCGGCACACACCGTGGAAATCGACGAGACGAACCGGCCGGTGCACAGAATTTCTACATCCACTGCACATCAAAATCTATGGTGGCAAAGGTAGACATTCGCACGCACCCACGTTACATTGAGGGAGTCAACAACAAAGAGGCGATCGGCGCGGGAGATGACGAACTACCCGCGAAGCAGGAGATCGACAGTGGCCCAGCAGTATCCACCGGTCACTCCACACCGGTCCGGGCCACTGCAGTGTGAAAGAGGAAGTGCCGAGGGGATCGATTCACTCGGCGGCAAGAAAGGAGGAGCTACCGTCGGATCGCCCGTAGAAGTCGCATCGGGCCGATACCGCAGCTACGAAGCAGTGTCGACAGATGGTAACCATCTCCTCAGGGCCGGCGGCCCGGCGCGTCACACGGCCGGGTTGCCGGCCCTTCTCTTTCCTGCGGTAAATTCCAGGCGTTGAATGGTTCCTCCGGTAAGGCCCTGGAAGGCGCTGTGGTAGCCCCGAAGAACACCCCCGGCACGACCTCCGGCGACAGGTTCGATGACGAGGACTACCCCGCTTACAGCATGGGTAGCGCCGCGCAGATGCTGGGAACCACGCCGGGGTTCCTGCGCAGCCTCGACGAGGCAAAGTTACTGACCCCGCAGCGATCCGAAGGCGGACACCGCAGGTACTCCCGCTATCAACTCCGCATCGCCGCGCGGGCCCGTGAGCTGGTCGACCAGGGCACTACCCTGGACGCAGCGTGCCGAATCATCATTCTCGAAGACCAACTCGCCGAAGCTCAGGCGATCAACGCCGAACTCCACAGTCGGTTGACAGACGCCGATGCCCCCACCGGCGAGGGCACCTGAGTTCACCGGCCCCTAACCGTGGCGACCGCGCACCGGCGACGAACGTTGGCGGTGGCGGAGGGATTTGAACCCCCGGACGGTGTTAGCCGTCTCTCGCTTTCAAGGCGAGTGCATTAGGCCGCTCTGCCACGCCACCGCGGACAAGCCTAAGCGGTCTACACCCGGCCGAGTTTCGCGGGCCGCCCGTCGGCCTGCAATCCGGCACTGATCCGGCGGCAGTTCTCCCCCGTCGCGGTGATCTGCGATCGGGACAGCCGGCCCAGGTAGTGGTTACGCACACCGGCGCTGTAGGTCTGCATCGCCTCGGCCAGCACGGCGCGACCGTCATCGGTGATCGTGGCCAGCACGCCGCGGCGGTCATCCGGGCTGGCGACCCGGGTCACCAGATTCAGCTTCTCCAGCCGATGGATCTGACGGGTCACCCGGCTGGGCAAGGACATCAGGCCTTCGGCGAGGTCGCCCATCCGCGCCGACCCACTGTCGGAACTGTCCAGGATGTCTAGCAATCGGACGTCGTTCAGCGCCAGCCCGTGGGCGTCGGCCAGCGACCTGTTCAATGTGGCATAAATGCGCAACGCCGAGTCCAGAAAGTTTTGCCAAGATTTCTGCTCAGCGATATCCAGCCCCGGCATGGTGCTTGCCGTACGCCCCCCAATAATCGCTTCCATCGCGCAATCGTACGGCTGAAGCGAGTAGTAGCGTAGGCCCAATGCGAGCCATCATTGCGGTTTCAACCGAACGTATGACATGGCAAGAAGTTCCTGACGTCGCAGCTCACGCGGGTGAAGTCGTGATCAAGGTGGCCGCGGCGGGAGTCAATCGCGCGGATCTGCTACAGGCCGGAGGTAGCTACCCGCCGCCGCCCGGGGCCAGCGACATCCTCGGGCTGGAGGTCTCCGGGACCATCGCCGAGATCGGCCCCGGCGTCACCGGCTGGTCGGTCGGTCAATCGGTGTGCGCTTTGCTGGCCGGCGGCGGCTACGCCGAGTACGTTGCGGTGCCCGCGGCGCAGTTGCTGCCGGTGCCCGCCGGCGTCGACCTGGTGGCGGCGGCGGCGCTGCCCGAAGTGGCGTGCACGGTGTGGTCCAACCTGATGATGACCGCGCGGCTGCGGCCGGGCGGGCTGCTGCTGATCCACGGCGGTGCCAGCGGAATCGGCACCCACGCCATCCAGCTGGCCCGCGCGCTCGGCACCCGGGTCGCGGTGACCGCGGGGTCGGCCGCGAAGCTGGCGACGTGCTCCGAACTGGGTGCGGAGATCCTGATCAACTATCGCGCAGAGGACTTCGCCGAGCGGATCCGCGAGGCCGGCGGCGCCGACGTCATCTTCGACATCATCGGGGCCAAGTACCTCGACCGGAACATCGAGGCACTGGCCGACGGCGGGCGCCTGGTGATCATCGGGATGCAGGGCGGCATCAAGGCCGAACTCAACATTGCCACGTTGCTCGGCAAACGCGCCGGGGTCATCGCCACGGCGCTGCGGTCACGACCGGTCGACGGTCCGGACGGCAAGGGCGCGATCGTCGAGCAGGTCACCACCAATGTGTGGCCACTCGTCGCGGCGGGCACGGTGCTACCCATCGTCGGGGCGGAACTGCCCGTCCAAGAGGCCGCCGAAGCGCACCGGCTGCTGAAGGCCGGCGAGGTCACCGGCAAGGTGCTGCTGCGGGTCGGCTGATCAGCCCAGCGAAGCGAGCACCCGGACCAGCTGGTCCACCTCGGCGGCGGTGCTGTAATGCGAAAGGCCGATCGTCACCGCACCTCCGATGTCGTTGACGCCCAGCGCATCCAACACACGGGAATGTTCGCTGCGACCCACCAGGATCCCGTTGTCGGCCAGTCGCTGGATGACCCGCTCGGCGGGCACACCCTCGACGGCCAGGCTCAGGACCGGGATGCGTTCGCCCGGGTTGCCCAGCACCAGCACCAGCGGCAGCGACCGCAGCGACGACACCAGGTAGCTGAACAGCCGATCCAGGTACAGCGCAGCCGATTCCATGGAGACCGCCAGCCGCTCCCGGCGGGACCCGGACGCCGCCTCGTCCAGATTGGCGAGGTATTCGATGCTGGCCACCACACCGCCGAGCAGACCGTATTGGTGGATACCGGTTTCCAGCCGTGCCGGGCCGGTGGCGTACGGGTTCAGTGACACCGAACTGAACTGCTCGATCACCGCGGGGTCACGGAACACCAGGGCCCCGATCGGCGGCCCGCCCCAGGCCACGGCGTTCAACGCCACCACATCGGCGTCGATGTCGTCGATATCGATCATCCGGTAGGGCGCGGCGGCGGAGTGATCCACGATCACCAGGCCGCTGTTCTCGTGCACCAGCTTGGTCACCGGGGTCAGATCCGTGACGGTGCCTAGCGTCGCCGACGCCGACGTGATCGCCACCAGCCGGGTGGGCGCCGTGATCAGGCCCTCCCACTGCCAGGGCGGCAGCTCGCCGGACTCGATGTCGACCTCGGCCCATTTCACCTTGGCGCCGTAGCGGTTCGCGGCCCGCAACCAGGGCGCGATGTTCGCCTCGTCGTCGAGTCGGGAGAGCACGATCTCGTAGCCGAGGCCCACCCGCACCGACGCGGCGTCGGCCAGCGATGTCAGCAGCGCCGCCCGGTCGGCGCCGAGCACCACGCCCTCGGGGCGAGCACCGACGAAATCGGCGATCGCCTGCCGCGCGGCGGCCAGCACCGTCGCGCTGCGCCGAGCCGACGGATGCGGCCCCGTGGCGATCGGCTTGGAGCCGCGGAACGCGGTCGAGACCGTGGTGGCCACCGAGTCCGGCAGCAGCATCCCGTTCTGCGCGTCGAGGTGCACCCAGCCGTCGCCCAGCGACGGGTGCAACCCCCGCACCCGGGCAACGTCGTACGCCATGTCAGCCACCTTAGAACGTCCGTGAAACACACAGACGAACACGCATTGGGTAAAGGATCCGGCCGCACCGCACGGTAAGGGCCGCGATCACATCGGCAGCCATACTAATGCAGTGGGCTTGTCATTCGGGGTGCTAATAGCCCTGTTGCTGTTGGTATGCCCCGGAGCCATGGTTGCTCGTGCCGCGAACCTGAGCTGGCCGGTCGCCTTTGCGGTGGGACCTGCGCTGACATACGGCGTCGTGGCGTTGGCGATCGTGCCGTTGGGCGCCGTGGGCATCCCGTGGAACGGCTGGACGGCCCTCGCGGCGTTGGCGATCGTGATCACCGCCGCGGCGGCGCTGGTGTTCGCCACGAGCCGTTTCACCGAGCCCGCCCCGCGCCCCCGCGGTTGGCGGGCCGGCATCGACGGTCCGGTACTGGCGGTTGCCGCGGGTGTCCTGATCGGCGCCGTGCTCATCGCGTGCGCGGCGTTGTCCGAGCCGGCCGACTGGCAATCCATCCCGAGCAACTGGGACTCCGTCTGGCACGCCAACACCATTCGCTGGATCCTCGAGACCGGCCAGGCCTCTCCCACCCACATGGGCGAACTGCGCAATGTCGAGACCCACGCCACCCTCTACTACCCGTCGGCATTCCATGCGCTGGCCGCGGTCTACAGCCAGCTCACCGGTGTGGCAGCGACCACGTCCTACACCGTCGGCGCTCTGACCGCCGCGATCTGGTTGTTCCCGGTCAGCGCCGCGGTACTGACCCGGCAGATGGTCGGCACCTGCGGCACCCGCTGGCAGACCGCGGCCGCCGCCGGCACCGCCGCCGCGCTGGCGGCCTCGTTCACCGCGGTGCCCTATGTCGAGTTCGACGTCGCGGCCATGCCCAATCTGGTCGCCTACGGCCTTGCCGGGCCGACAGCGGTCCTGGTCATCTCCGCGGTACGCCACCGCGACCGGATCCCGGTGGCGGTGCTCGCGTTGGTCGGAGTGTTCTCGGTGCACCTCACCGGCGGTGTCGTCGTGGTGTTGTTCGTCGCCGCGTGGTGGCTACTGGAGGCGTTGCGCCGGCCCGTGCACGGGCGCCGGTCCGATTTAGCGACCCTGCTCGGTATCGCAGCGCCCGCGGTGCTGGTGCTGCTTCCGCAATTCCTCGCTGTCCTCGGCCAGGCCGAGATCATCGCCGGGCACGCCTACACCGACCAGCTGGGCCGCCGCCGGGCGCTGTTCGCCGCGGTCGTCCAGCACACCCGCCACCTCAACGATTTCCCGATCCAGAACATGCTGATCGCGCTGGCCGGCGCCGGCGCGGTGCTGCTGTTGATCCGCCGCATCTGGTGGCCGCTGGCCGTCTGGGCGCTGCTGATCGCCTCGATCGTGCACTCCGATGCACCGTTTGGCGGGCCGCTCGGTGTTCTCACCGGCAAATTCAGTGACCTGTTCTACAGCGACCCGCGCCGGTTGTCGGCGGTGGTGACGCTGCTCTACACGCCGATGGCGGGTATCGCGCTGGCCGCGCTGGTGCTGGCGCTGACGCGTGCGCGCCGGGTGTTGGCCGCGGTGCTGCTGGTTGCGGCGGTGCTGGGACTGGCCTGGCAGTACTTCCCGAGACACCGTTTCCTGCTGGGCGAGAAGTATGACAGCGTGATGGTCGACGCGTTGGATCAGGAAGCGTTCGCGCATCTGGCCGCGCTCCCCGGCGCTCGCGACACCCTGATCGGCAACGCCAACACCGACGGCACCGCCTGGATGTATGCCGTCGCCGGACTACACCCGCTGTGGACGCATTACGACTATCCGGTGCAGCAGGGCCCCGGTGAACACCGCTTCGTGTTCTGGGCGTACGCCGATGACGCCGATACTGATCCCCGGGTCGCCGAGGCGGTGCACGCGCTCAACATCCGCTATGTCATCACCAGCACACCGGTGGTCCGCGGGTTCGTGATGCCGGACGGACTAGTGTCGCTAGACAGCTCACGGTCGTGGACGAAGATCTATGACAACGGTGCGTCCCGCATCTACGAGTGGCGCGGTGCCCCACCCGAAGCAGACAAGACGACAGGAAAGCAATGACGATCACCCCCGAAGAAGACGACAACGTCGAGATCCTCACCGGTGACGCCGCCCCGTCCGACGCGGACGACGACAAGGCGTTGACCGACCTGATCGAACAGCCGGCCAAGGTCATGCGGATCGGCACGATGATCAAGCAGCTGCTCGAAGAGGTGCGCGCGGCGCCGCTGGACGAGGCGAGCCGCAGCAAGCTGGCCACCATTCACCGCAGCAGCATCCGCGAGCTCGAAGAGGGCCTTGCCCCCGAGCTGCGGGAAGAACTGGAGCGCCTGACCCTGCCCTTCAGCGATGACGCCGTGCCCAGCGACGGCGAACTGCGCATCGCGCAGGCCCAGCTGGTCGGCTGGCTCGAGGGCCTCTTCCACGGCATCCAGACCGCCCTGTTCGCCCAGCAGATGGCCGCCCGCGCACAGCTGGAACAAATGCGTCAACTGCCCCCAGGGATGGTGCCGCAGGGGCAGCGCGGACCCGGCCACCCGGGCACCGGGCAGTACCTGTAGCCGCCCGTGTCGAACAGTCCGTTCATCTCCACCGAAAACGCCTGGGTGGAGTTCCCGATCTTCGATGCCAAGTCACGGTCGCTGAAGAAGGCGTTCCTGGGCAAGGCCGGCGGCACCATCGGCCGCAACGAGTCCAACGTCGTGGTCATCGAGGCGTTGCGCGACATCACCATGTCCCTGCAGATGGGCGACCGGGTCGGCCTGGTCGGCCACAACGGCGCGGGCAAATCGACCCTGCTGCGGCTGCTGTCGGGTATCTACGAGCCGACCCGCGGTTCGGCCACGGTGCGCGGCCGGGTGGCGCCGGTGTTCGACCTCGGCGTCGGTATGGATCCGGAGATCTCCGGATTCGAGAACATCATCATCCGCGGGTTGTTCCTCGGCCAGACCCGCAAGCAGATGCTGGCCAAGGTCGACGAGATCGCCGACTTCACCGAGCTGGGCGACTACCTGTCGATGCCGCTGCGCACCTATTCCACCGGTATGCGGGTGCGGCTGGCGATGGGCGTGGTCACCAGTATCGATCCCGAGATCCTGTTGCTCGACGAGGGCATCGGCGCCGTCGACGCGGAATTCATGAAGAAGGCCCGCACCCGCCTGCAGAGCCTGGTCGCCAGATCCGGAATCCTGGTGTTCGCCAGCCATTCCAACGAGTTCCTGGCCCAGTTGTGCAAGACCGCGATGTGGGTGGATCACGGCACCATCAGGATGACCGGCGGTATCGAAGAGGTCGTCGGCGCCTACGAGGGTCCCGACGCCGCCCGCCACGTGCGCGAGGTGTTGGCCGAGAATGCGCGCGATGACCACAATGTCTGAGACGGTGATCGCGGTCATCGTCACCCATCGCCGGGTCGAGGCGCTCGCGGTGTCGCTGGCGGCGGTGTGCACGCAGACCCGGCCACCCGAGCACGTGATCGTGGTCGACAACGACAACGACCCGCGTGTGCACGATCTGTTGGCATCCCAGCCGGTGCCGTCGACCTATCTCGGGTCGCACCGGAACCTCGGCGGCGCAGGTGGTTTCGCGCTCGGCATGTTGCACGCGCTGTCTCTGGGTGCGGACTGGGTATGGTTGGCCGACGATGACGGCCGGCCCGCCGACGACTCCGTGCTGGCCACGCTGTTGGCTTGTGCGGCAAAGTATTCGCTGGCCGCGGTGTCCCCGATGGTGTGCGATCTGGACGATCCGCAGCGGCTGGCGTTCCCGCTGCGGCGGGGGCTCGCATGGCGCCGGCACGTCTCGGAACTGAAGGTCGATGCATCCGACGACCTGCTACCCGGGATCGCCTCGCTGTTCAACGGCGCCCTGTTCGCCGCGACCACCCTGGAATCCGTCGGCGTGCCGGATCTGCGGTTGTTCATCCGTGGTGACGAGACCGATGTGCATCGCCGCCTGGTTCAGTCCGGCCTGCCCTTCGGCACCTGCCTGGACGCGGCCTACCTGCACCCACACGGTGCCGATGAGTTCAAGCCGATCCTCGGCGGACGCATGCACACCCAGTACCCGGACAACGCCGCCAAACGTTTCTACACCTACCGCAACCGGGGATATCTGCAGGCGCAGCGCGGCCTGCGGCGCCTGGTCCCCCAGGAATGGCTGCGTTTCGGCTGGTTCTTCCTGGTGACCCGCCGCGACCCGGCCGGTCTGCGGGAGTGGCTACGGCTGCGAAAGCTGGGGCGGCACGAGAAGTTCGAGAGGTTTCAGAGGAGCAGCACCCCATGACTTTCGTTGACGCGGCAGCCGATTCCAAGACATTCGCCCGCGCCTGGGGCGATCTGACGGCCGGGTTCGGTAAGCGCGAACTGTGGCTGCATCTGGGCTGGCAGGACATCAAGCAGCGGTATCGCCGCTCGGTGCTCGGCCCGATCTGGATCACCATCGCCACCGGCACCATGGCCGTGGCGCTGGGTGGGCTGTACTCCAAGCTGTTCAAGCTCGAGCTCTCCGAACACCTGCCCTATGTCACCCTCGGCCTGATCATCTGGAACCTGATCAACGCCGCCATCATCGAGGGCGCCGATGTGTTCGTCGCCAACGAAGGTCTGATCAAACAGCTGCCCACCCCGTTGAGCGTGCACGTGTACCGACTGGTGTGGCGGCAGGTGCTGCTGTTCGCGCACAACATCATCATCTTCGTGGTGATCGCGATCATCTTCCCGCAGCCGTGGAAGTGGACCGATCTGACGTTCATCCCGGCGCTGTTGTTGATCGTGCTCAATTGTGTCTGGGTCGCCCTGGTTTTCGGCATCCTGGCCACCCGTTACCGCGATATCAGCCCGCTGCTGTTCAGCCTGGTGCAGTTGCTGTTCTACATGACCCCGATCATCTGGAACGACCAGACGCTGCGCGACCAGGGCGCCGGCGGCTGGGCCAAGATCATCGAGTTCAACCCGCTGCTGCACTATGTCGACATCGTCCGGGCGCCGCTGCTGGGCGCCGACCAGGAACTGCGGCACTGGATTGTCGTGCTGGTGTGCACCGCGATCGGCTGGCTGGCCGCCGCGTTCGCCATGCGTCAGTACCGAGCGCGCGTGGCGTACTGGGTGTAAGCGTGACCGACGGCTTCGTCGGTGTCACCGGGCGGTCACCCGGCTGACACCGACGATTCGGATCCGGCGCGTTCAATGGGATCCCATGACCGAGACCGTCACTCCCGAGAACACCGTGCCCACCGCCACGCCCGCCACGGACAGCTTCATCGATGCCGAGATCGTGCCGGCCGTCGAGGAGGCCGCCGCAGTGGAAGCCGGTATTCGGCGCCGCGCCAACGCCCTTCGCGAAGCCCTGGAACGCCAACTCGGCGCCGGCGGGGATCTGAGCGAGCAGTTGCTCGGCGCCACCACCGACGCCGGCGTCGCCGTGGTGGAGTCCCCGGCCCGGGTGATCGCCGCGATTCGCAGCGGTGCCACCCTGCCGGCCGCGCTCAGCGAGACCGGTGACGCCGTCTCGGATTCCGTCGCCGCGGCGGGCAGCCAGATCCGCACGGCCGTCGGCGAATACGTCGGCCGGCAGGCGACGCTGCCCAACGCCGTGATCGCCGGCACCGCCGAGGTGGCCGGTGCGCTGATGCGGGCCCAGGGTGAGCTGGCCTCGTGCGCCGTCGACGGGGCGTTGGCCGTGGCCATCACCGCCACCCGTCGCGGTGATGTCCGCGATGCCATCGATCGCGAGTGGAGCGAGTTCAACGCCACCGCGGTGGAGTGGCGCGATGCCGTCGAAACCCGTATCTCGGCGGCCCGACAGTCCATCCAGGACGCCATCGCTTAACGTGCCCCTGGTGGGCATCTCTCTGGCAGCACCGGACGGCACCGAACTCGTCGCCGAGGTGACGGGCACGGGCCCACCGGTGGTGTTCGTGCACGGATCCAACGGCGGGCTGGACTCGTGGACCGATATCGGCGATCGCCTGGCGGGCTATCGCATCGTGCGGTACGCGCGCCGCAATCACCAGCCCAGCGGGGTCGGACCGGCCCCCAACGGTTTCGCCGCCGAGGCCGGCGATCTGCAGACGGTGCTCACCGCCGTGGGACGCGCTCATGTGGTGGGCGGTTCCTACGGGGCGACCGTCGCGCTACACGCCGCGCGCGCCGACGCCGAGCGCATCGCGTCACTGGCGCTGTTCGAGCCGCCACTGCTGCTGTCCGGGCCGCACCTGGCGCCGGTCATCGAGCAGTACCAGCGGCTGTTCACCACGGTGCGGTACGCCGACGCGCTCGAACTGTTCCTGCGTGAGGTCGCCCGCATGCCGGCCGAAGTGCTGGCCGACGGGCCGCCGATCCCGGATGACCCGGTGGCGGCGATGGCCGCGCTCGCCGACCTGGAGGCGATGGCCGGCGATGACACCGACACCGGGCGTTGGGCGTCCATCGGGGTGCCGGTCCTGCTGATGCAGGGGGGCCGGAGCTGGGCGCCGCTGCCCGAGGGCATGGATCTGCTGGCCGCGGCGCTGCCGCGGGCCGAGCGCGTCAGCTGGCCCGATCAGTCCCATTTCGCCACCGTGACGGCGCCCGATCTGGTGGCGGCAGCGCTGCAGACGTTCCTCGATTCCCGTGTCAGTGGGTCGACGTAAAATCGCATGTATGTTCGAAGAGTCGACGGTCCTGACGCACCTCGACTCCGCGCGCGACCAGTTGCGCGCCGAACGCACAGCGGTGGCCGCGAAGATTCTGGAGGCGGGCAGGTTCGCCCTGGCCAGGATGGCCGAGTTGGGGCACGCGTTCGAGGACATGATCGTCGATGACTGGGAACTGGTGGCCGCGGAGCTGGGTGCTGAACTGGGGATCAGCCGCGGGCGGGCCTGCACCCTGATCAGCCAGGGCCGGGACCTGCTCACCCGGTTGCCGAAGTTCGCCGACACCTTCGCCACCGGCACCGTGGACCTGCGCGTGCTGCGGGTCATCCTGCACCGCACCGCCCTGATCACCGATCCCGACGTCATGTCGGTCATCGACGCGCACCTGGCCCAGGCAGCACCGGCATGGAATGCGCGCTCGGATGAGCGCATCACCGAACTGGTCGACTGGCTGGTCATTGATGTCGACCCTGAGGCGGTGCGCCGCGCCCGTAGCGCCCGCCAGTCCCGCAGGGTGAGCGTCGAACCCGTCGGCGAGGGCATGGTCGAGATCCACGGCCGCGTCGACGCCGCCAAGGGCGCGATCTTCGATCAGCGCCTCGATGAACTGGCCCGCACCACCTGCCCCGATGACCCCCGCACGTTCGATGAGCGCCGCGCCGATGCCGTCGATCTGCCGGCCCTGGGTGCCACCGCGTTGCCGTGTGAGTGCGGTAAGGACACCTGCCCAGCCGCGGGCAACGAGGCACCCACCGGCCATATCGTCCTTCACCTGCACGGTGACCGCGACACTGCCGAAGGCCGCTCGGATCGTCCGGCCCTGCTGCCCGGGTATGGGCCGATTCCGGCCGAGCAGGTCCGCAGGATGGTCCCGCGGGCCGAGGTTCGGCCCGTGCCGGCAGCGGCCGATCTGGGAACCGAGGGTGGCTACCAGCCATCCCGCAAGCTCACCGAGTTCATCGGGTGCCGTGATCTGACGTGTCGCTGGCCCGGCTGCACTATCCCGGTTGCGCGTTGCGATATCGACCACACCATCGCGTGGCCCTACGGACCCACACATCCGTCGAACACCAAGTTGTACTGCCGAATCCATCACTTGATCAAGACATTTCATTGCGGGCCGCACGGTTGGCGCGATCAGCAACACCCGGACGGCACCATCACCATCACCGCCCCCAACGGCCGGGTGTACACCACCAAGCCCGACGGCGCGCTGTTCTTCCCCCAGCTCGACACCCCCACCGCGACGCTGGTGCTGCCACCGGCACCACCGCCGAGCCGACACCGTGAACTGGCCGCCCCCAAACGCACGCGCACCCGGGCGCAGAACCGCGCCTACCGAATAGCCCACGAACGGGCGCTGAACCGCGCCGACTACGAAGCCAACCCGCCACCGTTCTGAACCGGGCACTTCGGGCGCCGGTAGTACGTTGTGCGCATATGAGCATCCCGCCATACCAGCCGCCCCTGCCACCGACCACCGGAGCCGGCAACACCCTGCTGTGCCCCAAATGCGCGGGGGTGATGAAGACCTATGAACGTAACGGCATCCACCTGGAGCAGTGCGATTCGTGCCGCGGCATCTTCCTCGATTTCGGTGAGCTGGAATCGCTGACCCAGATGGAGAACCGGTTCGTGCAGTCGCCGCCGCCCCCACCACCCGCCCAGTACGGACATGACTACAACTACGGGCCGGGCTGGGGCCATCGCGGCAACAAGCACTACCGCAAGCAGGGCTTCGGGCGGCTGTTCTTCTCCAGTTAGGGCTGCGGGACCGCGGGCTCGGACGGCGCAGGCTTCAGCACCGCCGGGCGGTAGCGCTCGGGAAGCGCCCGCAGACCCACGGCGACGACCGCCAGGATGGTGGCGGTGCCCAGGGCGACGCCCCAGAAGGGCAGTCCGGTGAACACGTTCTCCAGCAGCATGAAGACACCGAACAGCAGGAACAGCGCCGCCGCACCGATCTGGATCGCGCGCTCCGGGAGGTGTTTGCCGGCGACGGCGCCCACCACGATCGCCAGCCCGTCGGCGGCCACCATGCCCAGCGTCGACCCGATCCAGACGCCCAGCCAGTCGTTGTCGGCGGCCAGCGTGATGGTGGCGAGCATGGTCTTGTCGCCGAGCTCGGCGAGGAAGAACGCCGAGGTGACCACGAAGAAGGCAATCCCGGACGCGCGCTGCACCCGGCTCTTCTCCTCATCGCTGAGGCTGTCCCCGCGCAGCGTCCACAGCCCGAAGAAGACGAACATCGCCCCGGCGATGATGCCGAGCAGATGTCCGGGTAGGGCCGCGCCCAGGTAGTGACCGATGGCGACGGACAGCACGTGCACCAGCGTCGTCGCGGCGGTGATCGCACCCAGCACCACCCACCAGCGGTAACGCAGCGCGAAGGTCATGGCCACCAGCTGGGTCTTGTCGCCCAGCTCCGCCACGAAGATCACGGCGAAGCTCAACAGGAGCGCGGAGATCACGGAACAACTCCTCGATCAGTGGCTTCCGGCGAGGATCAAAAGCTGCCTCCGGCCGGTAACCAATACGGTCTGCAACGGCCGAAGGTCTCGCCCACCGGCAACTGCCGGTTCGATGACCGGGCTTCGCGTACACCGCGACGCCAGTATGTCGATCAACCGATTTGGGGGCTACTCCCCTTCGTGCCACCAGCTTGACACACCGCAACCGGTATCGCAAACCGTGGAGGGTTGAAAGATGTTACGTATCAATAGTTTTCAATGACCCACAGTGAAAGTTCGAGAACTCGAACAATTCAGTTCCGGTGGCACTCAGCCCATCCTCGCGCAGGCCGCAACCAGCAGGTCGTCGTCGGGATGGTTGGCTGCCGCGGTGATCACCGCGGCGCGGGCGAACGGATCCAGCGCCGGCCACGGGTCGCCGTCGGGCAGCGCCGGGCCACCGGCCTGGCGGTAGCCCCGCACAAAGGCCTGCCAGTCGCCGTCGGGCACCATCCCGGCGGCCCAGAAGCCGGCCGGCCGGGCCAGATCCCAACGGGGATCCCCGACGCCCAGATCATCGATATCGATGAGCACATAGCGGCCGGCGTCGCGACCGAGCTGTCCGAGATGAAAGTCGCCGTGCGCCAGCGTGACCGGGCCGACCGGGAACGTCAGAAGTGCGGCCGCACGGCGGATGACACCGGCGACGGCACCCCGGTCCAGCCGGTCCACACCGCGAGCCAACCGCGCGGGTGCACCGTGCGCAACCGCGAAGCCGTCCAACGGTTCCCGGTGCAGCCGCGCGAGCAGTGCACCGGCCTGCGCCCAGGGCAGCCCGATGGGGTCCTGCTCGACCATCTCGATGCGCGGCCACCGGGTGAGCCACCGGTCCCCCACCGCTTCGGGTTCGGTGCTCAGCGGTGACAACAGCTCCGGGCAACGCGCGGCGACCCGCAGGCGCTCACGGAGCGCCCACGGGTCGGTGCCCGGCAGATGAAGCTTGGTGACTAGCGACGCGGTGCCGGCATCCGGGTGGCGACGTTGAACCGGTTCCATGCATTGATGGTGACCGCCATGGCGATCACCTGGGCGAGTTCCTTCTCACCGAACACCGCGGCGGCCTTGGCGTAGACCTCGTCGGACACGTGGCCGTGGTGCAGCTCGGTGATGGCCTCGGTCAGTTCCAGGGCCGCCCGCTCCCGCTCGGTGAACAGGTCGCCGGCCTCTTCCCACGCCGCGACGAGCGCCAGTCGCTGCTCGGTCTCACCCTGCTTGCGGGCGTCGGCGACATGCATGTCCAGGCAGAACGCACAGTGATTGATCTGCGAGGCGCGGATCTTGACCAGCTCGCCGATGGTCGGGTCGATGTCCTTGGCCGATGCGGTGGACAGCTTCATCATCGCGTCATAGAGCTCCGGGGACACCTTGTAGATGTTCAGGCGGTCGATGGCGGCGGGGTGCTGCAGTGTCTGCGTCATGCCAGCAACGCTAGGCGGTTAAAGAACCATTTACATGGTTCAATTCCTATGTGAGTTCATGGGCCAATTCTGGCTCGCGGGATCTGCATCTGGACCTGCGGCACGCCATCCGACCGGGCTCGCGGGGCGCCCGGGATGCGCTGGTCGAAGCGCTGCGTGCCGCCATCCGCTCCGGTCGCCTCACCCCCGAGACCATGCTGCCACCCTCGCGCACCCTGGCCGCCGACCTCGGGCTGTCCCGCAACACCGTCGCCGACGCCTATGCCGATCTCGTCGCCGAGGGGTGGCTGTGTTCCCGGCAGGGTGCGGGCACCTGGGTGATCAACTCCCGGACCGGGCCACCGCCGCCCCGCCCGCGCGGTGTCACCACCACCCCGACCCACAACCTGATGCCGGGCTCCCCCGACGTCTCCCAGTTTCCCCGCAGCGCATGGCTGGCGTCGACCAAGCGAGCGCTGACCGCCGCGCCCAACGAAGCACTGCGGATGGGCGATCCGATGGGACGCATCGAATTACGCCTTGCCCTCGCCGAGTACCTGGGACGGGCCCGTGGCGTCCGCACCACCCCGGACGAGATCGTGATCTGCGCGGGCACCCGACACGCCGTCGAGATCCTGGCGCGTGTGCTGGGCGGACCCGACAAACCCGTCGCTGTCGAGGCCTACGGACTGTTCCTGTTCCGCGAGGCGCTGGCCGCGATGGGCGTGCGCAGCGTCCCGATCGACGTCGACGACGACGGGGCGGTGATCGCCGACCTGGACCGCACCGCCGCCGGCGCGGCGCTGTTGACCCCCGCCCACCACTTCCCGCACGGCGTGCCGCTGCACCCGGCCCGCCGCAAGGCGGTGCTGGACTGGGCCCATCGCACCGACGGCTACCTGCTGGAAGACGACTACGACGGCGAATTCCGCTATGACCGCCAACCGATCGGATCGGTGCAGGGGCTCGACCCCGACCGGGTGGTCTACCTCGGTTCGGCCAGCAAGAGCCTGTCCCCGGTGCTGCGGCTGGGCTGGATGGTGCTCCCGGCCGCCCTGGTCGACCGGGTGGTCACGGCACTGGGCGGCCAGCAGTTCTATGTGAATGCCGTGGCACAGCTGACCATGGCCGACTTCATCGCAAAAGGCAGCTACGACAAGCACATCCGCCGCATGCGCATCAGCTATCGACGCCGCCGCGATCTTCTGGTCCAGGCGCTGGAACCCTTCGATGTCGGCCTGCGCGGACTGTCGGCCGGTCTGCATCTGCAACTCACCCTGCCCGAGGGCACCGAAGCCGAGGTGATGCGGCGCGCCGGCGAGGCGGGTATCGCCCTGTCCGGGTTACGGCTGCTGCGCCACCCCGATGCGGGCCCGCAGACACCCGGCGCCGACGGTGTGGTGGTCAGCTTCGGCACCCCTGCCGATCACGCGTTCGGTCCGGCGGTCGACGCGCTGTGCCGGGTGCTCGGCGGCCTCACTCGCTGAGGGTCCGCAACTCCGCGGTCAGATTGCGCCGCGCCGCGTCCTCCCACAGCCGGCGTGCGTCCGGAGTGCGGTACAGCGACGGCGCGGCCAGCAGGGCGGCGATGACACGGGCCCGGCCGGCCCGGAAGTCCGCATCCGGGACGTGCCCGTACTCGGCGCGCACCCGCGCCGAGTTGCGCCGGTACTCCGCGGGCTCCAGCGCCAGCACCGCCAGATCCGCATCGGAGAGCACCTGTCCGTTGCGGTCGGAGGGCCCCGGATCATGCTCGACGGTCAATCGGACCAGCCGCGCCACCTCATCCACCAGCTCGGCAGGCAGCCCGAGGGCACTCAGATCGGCCTCGGCCAGCACCGCGCTGTTCTCCTCGTCATCGGGGGCGCCCGCGTAGACCGCGTCGTGATACCAGGCGGCCAGCCGCACCGCATCGGGATCGTCGGCGAATCCGGCCAGGTCGTCGACGGCGTCCAGGACGCCCAGCAGATGAGCCACATCGTGGTAGTGGCGGTGCGGTTCGGACCAACGGGCCAGCAGCGCCGCACCGACGGCGGCGATATCCGGCGACACGCTGTGGCGCGTAAGCAGTGCACGCCACTCGTGGAGCAGATCGGTCACGCGCCCATTCTCGCCCCGTATGCTGCCCGCGTGACCGACACCCCGGATTACGTGCCCCTGAGCCTCAAGACCCAGGCGACACGTTTCATCATCACCGGCGGTCTGTCGGCGATTGTGGACTTCGGGCTGTACGTGCTGTTGCTCACCCTCGGGCTGCACGTCAACGTGGCCAAGACCCTCAGCTTCGTCGCCGGTACCACCACCGCGTACCTGATCAACCGGCGGTGGACCTTCCAGGCCGCGCCCAGCAGGGCCCGGTTCATCGCGGTGATGGCGCTCTATGCGCTCACCTATGCCGTGCAGGTGGGTATCAATTACCTGTTCTACCTGCAGTTCGCCGGCAAGTCGTGGCAGGTCCCGGTGGCGTTCGTCATCGCACAGGGCACCGCGACGGTGATCAACTTCGTGGTGCAGCGGGCCGTGATATTCCGGTTGCGCTGACCATGGGCGGTAACCTTTGGCACTGATATGCCTACCGACCTCCCCCTCACGCCCCGATCCCTCACCGGGTTCGGCCAGACTGCGCCCAGCGTGGCGCAGGTGCTGTCCACCCCCGATGTCGAGGTGATCGCTGCCGCAGTCCGGCAGGTGGCCGACGCCTCGGCGGCCAGTCCGTCCTACCTGCGCCGCGGCATCGTGGCCCGCGGCCTGGGCCGGTCCTACGGGGACCATGCCTGCAACGGCGGCGGCATCGTCGTCGACATGACCCGACTCAACCGCATCCATTCGCTGTCCTCGGAGACCGCGATCGCCGATGTGGACGCCGGGGTCAGCCTGGACCAGTTGATGAAGACGGCGCTGCCATTCGGGCTCTGGGTGCCGGTACTGCCGGGCACCCGGCAGGTGACCGTCGGTGGCGCCATCGGCTCGGACATCCACGGCAAGAATCACCACAGCGCCGGAAGCTTCGGCAATCACGTGCTGTCACTGGACCTGCTGATGGCCGACGGGCAGGTGCGCACCCTCACGCCTGACGGCGCGGACAGCGAGTTGTACTGGGCCACGATCGGCGGAAACGGCCTGACCGGCATCGTGATCCGCGCCCGGATCGCCATGACCCGCACCGAGACGGCGTATTTCATCGCCGACGGTATCGCCACGGCCGACCTCGACGAGACCATTGCCGTGCACACCGACGGCAGCGAGGACAACTTCACCTACTCCAGCGCGTGGTTCGACCTCATCAGCCCGCCGCCGAAGCTGGGCCGCGCCGCCGTCAGCCGGGGTAGCCTGGCCAAGCTGGATCAACTGCCCGCCAAGCTTGCCAAGAACCCGCTGAAATTCGATGCGCCGCAACTGTTGAAGGTCCCAGACATCTTTCCGGTCAGCGCGATGAACAAGTTGTCCTTCACCGCCATCGGCGAGGTCTACTACCGCCTCGGCGGCACCTACAGCGGCAAGATCATGAACCTGTCGCAGTTCTACCACATGCTCGACCTGGTCAGCGGCTGGAACAATGCCTACGGCCCAAAGGGTTTTGCTCAGCACCAGTTCCTGGTTCCGCCGGATGCTCTCGACGAGTTCAAGGCCATCATCCGCTGGATCCAGACCAGTGGCCAGTACTCGGCGCTGAACGTGTTCAAGCTTTTCGGCCCCGGCAACAAGGCCCCGCTGAGCTTCCCGATGGCCGGCTGGAACGTCGCGATGGACTTCCCCATCAAGGCCGGTGTCAACGAGTTCCTCAACGAGCTCGATGATCGCGCAATGGAATTCGGTGGCCGGGTGTACACCGCCAAGGACTCCCGGGTCAGCGCGGAAAAGTTCCACCGGATGTATCCGCGCATCGACGAATGGATCGCCACCCGCCGCAAGGCCGACCCGGACGGCGTGTTCGCCTCCGATATGGCCCGTCGTCTTGAACTGCTCTAGCCTCGAATTGCTGTAGAAAGGCAACCCCGCGAACATGATCGACGCCACCGGTAACCCGCAGACCATCCTGCTGCTGGGCGGAACGTCCGAGATCGCCCTGGCCATCGCCGAGCGGTACCTGCGCAACGCAAAGGCCCGGATCATCCTGGCCGACCTGCCCGGTGCGCCCAAGAAGGACGCCGCCATCGCGCAGCTGCAGGCCGCCGGCGCCAAGGAGGTCCAGTACCTCGATTTTGACGCGCTCGACCCGGCATCGCATCCCGCCGTCATCGAATCCGCCTGGGCCGATGGCGATGTCGACGTGGCAGTGGTGGCCTTCGGAGTGCTCGGTGACGCCGAGGAGCTGTGGCAGAACCAGGCCAAGGCCGTGCTGACCGCGCAGATCAACTACGTCGCGGCGGTCTCGGTCGGCGTGCTGATCGGTGAGAAGCTGCGCGCCCAGGGCTTCGGGCAGATCATCGCGATGTCCTCGGTGGCCGGGGAGCGGGTGCGCCGCTCGAACTTTGTGTACGGCTCGACCAAGGCCGGCCTCGACGGCTTCTACCTCGGTCTCGGGGAGGCGTTGCGGGAGTTCGGGGTCAATGTGCTGGTGATCCGCCCTGGGCAGGTGCGCACCACCACCACGCTGGAGCACTGGAAGGCCACCGGCGCCAAGGAGGCGCCCTTCACCGTCGACAAGGAGGACGTCGCCGAACTGGCGGTCACCTCGGCGGCCAAGGGCAAGGACCTGGTGTGGGCGCCGGGGCAGGTGCGGGTGCTGATGTCGGTGCTGCGGCACATCCCGCGGCCGATCTTCCGCAAGCTGCCCTTCTGATGCGCACGAGTCTGGCCGTCACCGGCCAGATGGTGGCCGCGGTCGCCACGGCGGCAGTGCTGACCGTTGTCGCCCTGCTGGCGATCGCCCGCGTGGAATGGCCCGCCTACAACTCGTCCAACCAGCTGCATGCGCTCACCACCGTCGGCCAGTTCGCCTGTCTGGCAGGTATTTTCGCCGCCGGCGCACTGTGGCGGCACGGACGGCGAGTGTTGGCACGCATCGCGTCGGTGGTGTTCCTTTCGGCGTTCTCGGTGGTCACCCTGGCGATGCCGCTCGGCGCCACCCGGCTCTACCTGTTCGGCATCTCGGTGGACCAGCAGTTCCGTACCGAGTACCTGACCAGGCTGACCGACAGCCCGGCGCTGCACGATATGACCTACATCGGCCTGCCGCCGTTCTACCCCGCGGGCTGGTTCTGGATCGGCGGCCGGCTCGCCGATCTGACCGGCATGCCGGCCTGGGAGATGTTCAAGCCGTGGGCCATCATCTCGATCACCGCCGCGATCGCGGTCGCACTGGTGCTGTGGTCGGCGATGCTGCGTTTCGAGATCGCGCTCGCGGTGTCCACCGCCACCGCGGCGGTGACGCTGGCCTACACGTCGGCCGAGCCGTACGCCGCGGTGATCACGGTGCTGCTGCCGCCGATCTTCGTGCTGGCGTGGTCGGGGCTCAAGAGATCCGGTGCGTGGGGCGCGATCGTCGGCGTGGGGCTCTTCCTCGGCGTGGCCGCCCTGTTCTACACCCTGCTGCTCGGCTATGCCGCGTTCACCGTCACCCTGATGGCGCTGCTGCTGGCCGTCTCGCGGCGCAGCATCGCGCCGCTGCTGCGCCTGGCGGTCATGGGCGTCATCGCCGGCGCGCTGGCGCTGCTCACCTGGGGCCCCTACCTGCTGGCCGCCGCCCGCGGCGAACCGGCCGACAGCGGCACCGCCCAGCACTACCTGCCGATCGACGGCGCCGAGCTGACCTTCCCGATGCTGGACTTCACCCTGCTCGGCGCGCTGTGCATGCTGGGCACCGTGTGGCTGGTGGTGCACGCCCGCAGCGGCACCAGAGCCGGGGCGTTGACCGTCGCGGTGCTGGCCGTCTACGCCTGGTCGCTGCTGTCCATGCTGACCACCCTGGTCGGCACCACGCTGCTGTCCTTCCGCCTGCAGCCCACCCTGTCGGTGCTGTTGGCCGCCGCGGGCACTTTCGGGTTCATCTGGGTGGTCCAGGCCGTGATGGCCCGCTACCAGCACCCGGGCCGGCACATCTTCGCGGTCGCCGCGACCATCGGCGCCGTCGGCGCGGTCACCTTCAGCCAGGACATCCCCGATGTGCTGCACACCGATATCACCGTCGCCTACACCGACACCGACGGCTACGGGGAGCGCGCCGACCGGCGTCCACCCGGCGCCGAGCAGTACTACCGGGCACTCGACGAGCGCATCCTGGCGGTGACCGGCGTGCCGCGCACCGAGACGGTCGTGCTGACCGCGGACTACAGCTTCCTGTCCTTCTACCCGTACTACGGCTTCCAGGGCCTCACCTCGCACTACGCAAACCCGTTGGCGCAGTTCGAGGCCCGCTCGGCAGCCATCGAGAGCTGGGCGCTGCTGACCACGCCCGACCAGTTCGTCACCGCCCTGGACCAGCTGCCCTGGCAGGCCCCGACGGTGTTCCTGATGCGCCGCGGCGGACCGGACAGCTACACGCTGCGACTGGCCGCCGATGTGTACCCGAATCAGCCCAACGTCAAGCGCTATCAGGTCGAGTTGAATGCCGCGCTGTTCGACGATCCGCGCTGGGATGTGTCCACCGAAGGACCGTTCGTGCTGGCCATCCGTAAACCGCAGGCCGGTGGTTGATGGCCGGACAACTAGCATCTAGCTCCGTGAACGACGCGCCGGCCAATCACCGCACCACCCGACTGGTCGCTGTGGTGGCCGGTCTGCTGGGCACCATCCTGGCCCTCGCCACCCCGTTCCTGCCCGTCACCGAGACCACCGCGACCCTGAACTGGCCGCAGAACGGGCGCCTCGACAGCGTCGACGCACCGCTGATCGGCTATGTGGCCACCGACCTGAACATCACCATCCCGTGCAGCGCGGCCGCGGAACTCACCGGTGCGCGCAACGTGCTGCTGTCCACCGTGCCCAAGCAGGCGCCCAAGGCCGTCGACCGCGGACTGCTCATCGAACGGGTCAACGACGAACTGCTGGTCATCGTCCGCAACACCCCGGTGGTCAGCGCCCCGCTGAGTGAAGTGCTCAGCCCCGAATGCCGGGAACTGACCTTCACCGCGCACGCCGACAAGGTGACCGGCGAGTTCGTCGGGCTCACGGCGGGGCCCGATGACGAAAATCCCGGCGAACCGCTGCGCGGTGAACGCGGTGGCTACGACTTCCGCCCACAGATCGTCGGCGTGTACACCGACCTGGCCGGCCCGGCGCCGCCCGGCCTGGAACTCTCCGCGACCATCGACACCCGGTACAGCAGCTCTCCGACCCTTCTCAAGACGCTGGTGATGGTGCTCGGTGTGGTGATGACGATCGCATCGCTGGCCGCCCTGCACCGACTCGACGTCGCCGACGGCATGCGGCACCGCCGTTTCCTGCCGCAGCGCTGGTGGTCGATGACCAAGCTCGACGCCCTGGTGACCGCGCTGCTGGTGTGGTGGCATTTCGTCGGCGCCAACACCGCCGACGACGGCTACATCCTGACGATGGCTCGGGTCTCCGAGCACGCCGGCTACATGGCCAACTACTACCGCTGGTTCGGCACCCCGGAAGCGCCGTTCGGCTGGTATTACGACCTGCTCGCGCTGTGGGCCCAGGTCTCCACGGCCAGCATCTGGGTGCGGCTGCCGACCCTGGTGATGGGTTTGGCGTGCTGGTGGGTCATCAGCCGCGAGGTCATCCCGCGACTCGGGGCGGCGGTCAAGCGCAGCCGCCCCGCCGCGTGGACCGCGGCCGCGATGTTCCTGGCGTTCTGGCTGCCGCTCAACAACGGGCTGCGGCCCGAGCCGATCATCGCCGTCGGCATCCTGCTGACCTGGTGCTCGGTGGAGCGCGGGGTGGCGACCAGCCGGCTGCTGCCGGTCGCGGTGGCCATCATCATCGGCGCGCTGACGCTGTTCTCCGGGCCCACCGGCATCGCCGCGATCGGCGCCCTGCTGGTCGCCATCGGCCCGTTGAGAACCATTGTGGCCGCCCATGTTTCACGCTTCGGCTACGCCGCACTGCTGGCGCCCATCGCCGCCGCGGGCACCGTCACCATCTTCTTGATCTTCCGGGACCAGACGTTGGTCGGCGAGCTGCAGGCCAGCTCGTTCAAGTCGACCATCGGGCCCAGCCTGGCCTGGTTCGACGAGCACATCCGCTACTCGCGCCTGTTCACCACCAGTCCCGACGGCTCGGTGGCCCGGCGTTTCGCGGTGCTGACACTGCTACTGGCGGTGGCCATCTCGGTCGCGGTGACGCTGCGCAAGGGGCGCATCCCGGGGACCGCGATCGGCCCGGCCCAGCGGATGATCGGCATCACCATCATCTCGTTCCTGTCGCTGATGTTCACCCCGACCAAGTGGACGCACCACTTCGGAGTGTTCGCCGGCCTGGCGGGCTCGATCGGCGCGCTGGCCGCGGTGGCCATCGCCGCGGCGGCGATGAAGTCCAAGCGCAACCGCACCATCGTGACCGCGGTGATCCTGTTCGTGACGGCGCTGTCGTTCGCCACCGTCAACGGGTGGTGGTACGTATCCAACTTCGGCGTGCCCTGGTCGAACGCGTTCCCGGAGTGGCATTTCGGCTTCACCACCATGCTGCTGGGACTCTCGGTGCTGGCCCTGCTGGTGGCGGCCTGGCTACATTTCGCCGGCCGCGACTCGGGGGACCGACCGTGGAGCCGCTTCACCGGCGCGCCGCTGGCGGTGGTGACCTGGGCGGTGGTGCTCTTCGAGGTGATCTCACTGACACTCGCGGTCACCGCGCAATACCCGGCCTGGTCGGTGGGGCGCTCCAACCTGGATGCGTTGCGCGGCAAGACCTGTGGACTGGCCACCGATGTGATGGTCGAACAGGATCCCAACGTCGGCATGCTGACCCCGATCGATGTGCCGGTCGGCGCCGCGCTCGGCGCCGGCACCGCACAGAACTTCCGTCCGGACGGGATACCGTCGGACATCTCGGCGGACTCGGTGTCCGAGCAGCCCGGCTCCAGTAACTTCGCCGATTCCGAGAACAGCGACGAGACCGGCAGCGAACCCGGGACCGAGGGCGGCACGACCGCGGCGGCCGGCGTGAACGGGTCGCAGGCGCGGCTGCCCTACAACCTCGACCCGGCCCGCACCCCCGTGCTGGGCAGCTGGCGTGCCGGTGCGCAGCAGCCCGCCACCCTGCGCTCGGCCTGGTATCGGCTGCCGCCGAGCGGGCAGCGCGGTCCGCTGCTGGTGGTGGCGGCGGCCGGGCGTTTCGATGCCGGTGAGGTGCTGGTGCAGTGGGCCACCGAGGAGCAGGCGGCCGACGGAAAGCCGGGCGGAACCATCGGTTTCGCCGATGTCGGCGCGGTGCCCGCCTGGCGTAACCTGCGCGCCCCGATGTCCGCGATCCCCGAAGCGGCCACCCGGGTGCGGCTGGTCGCCACCGATGACGATCTGGCACCCCAGCACTGGATCGCGGTCACCCCGCCCCGCATCCCGCAGCTGCGCAGCCTGCAGGACGTCGTGGGATCGACCGATCCGGTCATGCTGGATTGGCTTGTGGGGCTGGCGTTCCCATGCCAGCGGCCGTTCTTCCACCGGTACGGCGTGACCGAGGTGCCCAAGTGGCGCATCCTGCCCGACCGGTTCGGCGCCGAGGCCAACTCGCCGGTGATGGACTACCTGGGCGGTGGACCGCTGGGCATCACCGAGCTGCTGCTGCGCGCCATCCCGGTGCCGACGTACCTGCAGGGCGACTGGTTCCGCGACTGGGGTTCGCTGCAGCAACTCCGGCAGTTCTATCCGAACGCCAAACCCGCCGAACTGGAACTCGGCACCGCGACCCGCAGTGGGCTGTGGAGCCCGGCGCCGCTACGGCCCAGCTAGCGGCTTAGCTACCAGGTTTCAGCCGCGTGGCACCGTTGGCCCTCTCGACTGACACCAGGTACGGATCAGGGCGTCCGGACGTACCTCATGTCAGCCGGGCGGGAAGATCAACGACGAAGACTGAAATGAGGTAGACCCGCCTAATCGGCTAGCGGCGCCCGGCCAGGATCGCCTCGATATTGCGCTCCGCCAGCGCGGTGATCGACATGAACGGGTTGCAGCCGATGTAGCCGGGGATCAGCGACGCATCGTTGACGTAAAGCTTGTCGTGACCGTTGACCCGCCCGAACAGATCCGTCGCCGCACCCCGTACGCAACCGCCCAGCGGGTGCACGGTGTTGGGTGCGAACACCTTTCCCTCGAAGAGGTCATCCCGGTAGTCGACACCGTTGGCGCCGGTGACCCGGTCGAACACCATCCGCGCACGCTCGATGAGATGGTCGGTGTGGCTCTGCGGCCAGTCGATACCGATGGTGTCCGACTGGCGGTCATAGCTGATCACCGCCCGATCGCCGGTGCGCACCATCGCGTAGTAGCCCAACGCGTTCGTCTCCACCGGCAACGGCAACGAGAACATGCTGGCGTACACCGGATTATCGGGATCGCCGCGGCCGTCCAGGTTGATCATGCCCAACAGTGACTGCTGGGTGCCCACCGGCTCGGCGGTGTTGTGCGAGACCATGATGTCGCCGTTGTTGCCGTACCCGTTGCCGATCTCGTCGTGCAGATTGGCCAAGTCCCCGGTCTCGCGGGCGCGCAGCAGCAGGTGTGTCGTGCCCAACACCCCGGCGGCCAGATAGAGTTGCTCACAACCGATCTCGTCACGGCCGACTTCCTTGCCCCAGCGGTCGATCTCGCGGGTGGACACCACGTACTCGCCCGAAGATTCCTGGCGGATCCCGGTCACCTCGGTCAGCGGCCGCAGCGCGACCTTCCCGGTCTTGAGCGCGGCGGCCACATAGGTTTGATCGACGCTGCCGAGCCGCCCGTGGTTGTTGCCGTACTGGCACTCCCAGTCCAGCGCCGACCGCGGCACCTCCCCGGCGGCCTCGCGCATCATGTAATCGAAGGAGTAGGCGCTGCCGTTGATGTCGACGCCATAACCGGCGGTCTCGGCGTAGCGCCGCCCGACCCGGGCGTACTGGAACCACGGCGTCTCTTCGAACCAGCCCGGATCACGGTAGCTGATCTGCAGCGCGGTCCTGGCGCGCTCGACATAGGTGCCCAGGAACTCGTTCGGGTCGATATCCGGGAACGCCGCCCGCACCTGCTCGGGGGTCGGTATCGCCGCGATGGCCGCATTGACCATCGAACCGCCCCCGACCGCGATCCCGCGGAACACATCGTGGGCGCCGTAGGTCACCTTGTCGCAGATCCCGGCCTGGATCGGCTGGGCCCCCGGATTCTGCGCCGCCACCGCGTTCACCGAGATCCCGCGGAAGGACGGCACCAGGCTCGGCGGGACATCGCGGAACCAGCCCGCACGGGTGTCGGCCGGCAACATCTTGGTGAAGCGTGTGCCGTCCTCGTCGGGGGTGTCCCACAGCCGTCCACGTTCCAGGATCAGGGTGTCCACCCCCGCCTCGCCCAGGCGCAACGCGCTCACCCCGCCGCCGTAACCGCTGCCGACGACGATGGCCTGGTGAAACGCCCGGGACTCGGGTCGCCCCGACGAACAGGCAGCCACCCCGAAGGCACCGGCTGCGGCACCGGCCGCGGCACCGAGGAATCGCCGTCGTGTCAGCTCGATCTTGGGCACCCGTTCACCAACCTCACAGCAAAATCCTCATTCGTTACGGCTCCGTGTTTGCACTGCTCGCACAACCAGGTTAAATAGGCACCAGGAACTTGTTCGCTCCATCCCCCGCAAGGATACGAAGTGACTGACGCACAGACCGGCAGAACGCCCACGTGGCGGCCTGTAAAGCGGTATCTGTGGATGCTCGGTGCGATCGTTCCGGGGATGGTGGGATTGGCCTGGTTGCTGGTTCACCTGACCGGCCAGCAGGTGTTCTGGTGGGTCGGCCCGATGCTGGCATTCGTCGTGATTCCGGTGCTTGACCAGCTAATTGGCGCAGACGACACTTCGGCCTCCGGGGACATTGCCGAAGATCTGGAAAACGACCCGTTCTACCGTTGGGTCAACTATCTTTACCTGCCCAACCAGTACCTTTCGCTGATCTTCGCGTGCTGGCTGTTCAGCGGCGGCGGCTGGCTGACGATGTCCACCGTCGACAAGATCGGCTTGATGGTGACCGTCGGAATTGTCGGCGGAATCGCGATCAATGCCGCACACGAATTGGGCCACCGGCGCGCAAGTGCCGAAAAACGACTCAGCAAGATCGCTCTCGCGCAAACTGGATATGGTCATTTCTTCGTCGAACACAATCGCGGGCACCATCTGCGGGTGGCGACGCCCGAGGATCCCGCCAGCGCGCGCCTGGACGAGAGCGTCTATCACTTCATCCCGCGGTCCGTGCTGGGCGGGCTGCGCTCGGCGTGGCACCTGGAAAGCGTGCGGCTGGCTCAGGCCGGCCGATCGCGCTGGAGTCTGCACAACGACATCCTCAACGCCTGGTTGCTGTCGGCGGCCATCTTCGCCGGGCTGGTCGCCTGGTTCGGCGCCGTCATCATCCCGTGGCTCATCGGGCAGGCGATCATCGGCGTCTGCCTGCTGGAGACGGTGAACTACCTCGAGCATTACGGCCTGCGCCGGCAGCGCCTGGCCGACGGCCGCTACGAGCGGGTCGGTCAGCGGCACAGCTGGAACAGCGACACCCTGATCGCCAACGTGTTCCTGTACCACCTGCAGCGGCACTCCGACCATCACGCCAACCCGCAGAAGCGCTACCAGACCCTGCAGCACTCCGATCAGGCACCGCAGCTGCCCACCGGGTACGGCAGCATGCTGGTGCTGGCCTGGTGCCCGCCGCTGTGGCGCCGGGTGATGAATCCCCGGGTGTTGGCGCACTACGGCGGCGATATCCGGCTGGCGGCGCTGCGACCCGTTCGGCGCTAGAGCGGGTCGTCCGGCGGTGCCGGCCCGGATGTCGCTTACCCTTGAGCCTCGTGCCCGATAGGACAGTCCGCCTGCTCGCCGTCATCACGGGCCTCGTTGGGTTCCTGCTCTGTGCGCTTGCCCCGCTGCTCCCGGTGCGGCAGAGCACCGCGACGATCCAATGGCCGCAGGCCGCCAACGCCGACGGCTACGCCGGTGACGTGACCGCGCCGCTGGTCTCCGGTGCGCCCAAGTCACTGGCCGTGACCATCCCGTGCCGGGCGGTGGCCAGCCTGCCCGCCGAGGGCGGCCTGGTGTTCTCCACCATCCCGGCGGACGGTATCGATGCCGGGCGCAACGGCCTGTTCGTCAACGCCAACGCCGACGTCGTCTACGTCGCGTTCCGCAACACCGTCGCCGCCGTCGCGCCACGCGCTGCCGTCGATTCCGGCGCGTGCAGTGAACTGCGTATCTGGGCCGATGTCGGCGCGGTCGGCGCGGACTTCGTCGGCATCCCCGGCGCCACCGGCACTCTCGGTCTCGACAAGCGCCCACAGGTGGCGGGCCTGTTCACCGACCTGCGCGTCGCACCGGATGCCGGCCTGAACGCCCGCGTGGACGTCGACACCCGCTTCATCACATCGCCGACCGTGCTCAAGACCGCGGTGATGGTGCTCGGGGTTGCCGCCGTGCTGGCCTCGATCCTCGCGCTGGCCTGGCTGGACCGCGCCGCCGGCCGGCGCGCGCCGCCCGGCGGCAGGCGCCGCCCGCCCCTGGCGGTCTGGATCGCCGACGTCGGGGTGCTGGGTGGGTTGCTGGCCTGGCATATCGTCGGGCCGCCGTCATCGGATGACGGCTACAACCTGACGATCGCGAGGGTGTCCGGCGATGCCGGGTACTTCACCAACTACTTCCGCTATTTCGGGGCGCCGGAAGCGCCGTTCGACTGGTACCAGAGCGTGCTCGCCCAGCTGGCGTCGATCAGCACCGCCGGGGTCTGGATGCGGCTGCCCGCCACCGCCGCCGCGATCGGCACCTGGCTGCTGCTGAGCCACGTCGTGCTGCCGCGACTGGGCACCCGGCTGGCCCGCAACCGGGCGGCCGTATGGACGGCGGCTGCGGTCTTCCTGGCGGCCTGGCTGCCGTTCAACAACGGTCTGCGCCCGGAACCGCTCATCGCCTTCGGCGTCGTGCTGATCTGGGTGCTGGTCGAATGGTCGGTCGGCCGGCGCTGGTTGTGGCCGACGGCGGCCGCGATCGTCGTCGCCGCGTTCTGCATCACGTTGGCTCCGCAGGGCCTCATCGCCCTCGCGCCCCTGCTGGTCGGTGCCCGCACGATCACCCGGGTCATCGCCGAGCGTCGCCCCCAACTCGGCCTGGCCGCCCAGCTGGCCCCGCTGGCCGCGGCCGCCTCGCTGATCTTCGTCATCGTCTTCCGCGATCAGACGCTGGCCTCGGTCGCCGAGTCGGCGCGCATCAAATACGTGGTCGGCCCGACGATCCCCTGGTACCAGGAATTCCTGCGGTACTACTTCCTGACCGTGGAGGACAGCGTCGACGGATCGCTGACCCGTCGGTTCGCGGTGCTGATCCTGCTGCTGTGCCTGTTCGGCCTGCTGATGGTGATGCTGCGCCGGGGCACCGTGCCCGGCGCGATGAACGGCCCGGTGTGGCGGTTGATCGGCAGTACCGGTATCGGGCTGCTGCTGCTGACGTTCACCCCGACGAAATGGGCCATCCAGTTCGGCGCATTCGCCGGTCTGGCCGGCGCCCTGGGCGGGGTGACGGCCTTCGCACTGGCCCGGGTCGGATTGCACAGCAGGCGCAATCTCGCGCTGTACGTCACCGCGCTGCTGTTCGTGCTGGCGTGGGCCACCTCGGGCCTCAACGGCTGGTTCTACACCGGCAACTACGGGGTGCCGTGGTTCGACAAGCAGCCCGTCATCGTCGGCTTCCCGGTGACCACCATCTTCTTGGTGCTGGCGATCGCCGGCGGCCTGCTGACGGCCTGGCTGCACTTCCGCATCGACTACGCCGGGCACACCGAGGTTGCCGACACCGGCCGCAACCGGGCGCTGGCGTCCACCCCGCTGTTGATCGTCGCGGTCATCATGGTCGTGCTCGAGCTCGGCTCGATGCTCAAGGCCACCGCGAGCCGCTACCCCGTGTACACCACCGGGTCGGCCAGCCTGTCCGCGCTGCGGTCCGGGCTGGGCGCTGACAGCTGCGCGATGGCCGATGCTGTGCTCGTCGAAGCCGACCCCAATGCCGGCCTGCTGCAACCGGTTCCGGGTCAACGCTACGGTGAGTACGGCCCGCTCGGTGGGGAAAAGCCCGTCGGGTTCACCCCCAACGGCGTCAGCGACACCCTGGAGCCCGCCGAACCGGTGGCCGCCAACCCGGGCACCCCGAACTCCGACGGCCCCGTCGACAAACCCAATATCGGGGTCGGCTACGCCGCGGGCACCGGGGGCGGCTACGGCCCCGAGGGGGTGAACGGCTCACGGGTGTACCTACCGTTCGGGCTGGACCCGCAGCGCACGCCGGTGATGGGCAGTTTCGACGAGAACACCGTTGCCGCCAAGGCGACGTCGGCCTGGTACCAACTGCCCCCACGCAGCCCGGACCGGCCGCTGGTGACCGTCGCCGCGGTGGGTGCCATCTGGTTCTACGAGGAGGACGGCTCCTTCAACTACGGGCAGTCCCTGAAACTGCAGTGGGGGGTGCACCGCCCGGACGGCAGCTACCAGGCGCTGGCGGAGGTGCAGCCGATCGACATCTTCCAGCAGAAGGCTTGGCGCAACCTGCGTTTCCCGCTCGCGTGGGCGCCGCCGGAGGCCAATGTGGCCCGGATCGTGGCCGATGACCCGAACCTGTCCGAGGATCAGTGGTTCGGGTTCACGCCGCCGCGGGTGCCGGTGCTGCAGACCGCGCAGCAGTACCTCGGCGCACAAACCCCGGTACTGATGGACATCGCGACCGCGGCCAACTTCCCCTGCCAGCGACCGTTCACCGAACACCTCGGTGTCGCCGAACTGCCCGATTACCGGATCATCCCGAACTTCAAGCAGATGGTGGTTTCGTCGAATCAGTGGCAGTCCGCCGACGACGGCGGGCCGTTCCTGTTCATCCAGGCGTTGCTGCGCACCTCGACCATCCCGACCTATCTGCGCGACGACTGGTATCGGGACTGGGGTTCGATCGAACGGTACATCCGGGTGGTGCCACGCGATATCGCGCCCGACGCAGTCATCGAAGAAGGGACCGAAAACGTGTTCGGCTGGAGTCGCGGCGGACCGATCAGGGCCCTCCCGTGAACGCGATGAGTGATGTGAAGATCGCCCGCTGGGTCGCCATCATCGCCGGCCTGCTCGGCTTCGTGATGGCGGTCGCGGTGCCACTGCTGCCGGTCACTCAGACCACCGCGACGTTGAATTGGCCGCAGGCGGGCCAGCTCTCGAATGTCACGGCACCGCTGATCTCCCAGGCACCGGTGAGTTTGACCGCCACGGTGCCCTGCTCGGTGATCCGGGACATGCCCGCCGACGGGGGCCTGGTGATGGGCACCGCACCCGCCGAGGGCAGAGACGCCGCATTGAACGCGATGCTGGTCAACGTCACCGAGCCGAGCGCGGGCAGCCCGGCCCGGGTCGATGTCATCGTCCGCAATGTGGTGGTGGCCAGCGTCGAACGCGACCGCATGGACCGTTGTTCGCAGATCGAGATCACCTCCGACCATGACGGCACCTACGCCGAGTTCGTCGGGCTGACCAAACCGGACGGCAGCCCGCAGCGCTCCGGGTTCCCGGACCCGAACCTGCGCCCGGCGGTGGTCGGCGTGTTCACCGACCTGACCGGCCCCGCACCCCAGGGGTTGTCACTGTCGGCAGATATCGACACCAGGTTCACCACGCACCCGACGGCAGTCAAACTCACCGCGATCGTGCTGGCGATCCTGTCGACGGTCATCGCGGTGCTGGCGCTGTGGCGTCTGGACCGCCTCGACGGCCGTCGCATGCACCGGCTGATTCCCACCCGCTGGAAGACGGCGACCCCGGTCGACGGTGTCGTGGTGGGCGGTTTCGCGCTCTGGTATGTCCTGGGCACCAACTCATCCGACGACGGCTACATCCTGCAGATGGCCCGGGTCGCCGATCACGGCGGCTACATGGCCAACTACTTCCGCTGGTTCGGCAGCCCCGAGGACCCCTTCGGCTGGTACTACAACGTGCTGGCGCTGATGACCCGGGTGAGCGACGCCAGCATCTGGATCCGGCTGCCCGATCTGATCTGCGCGCTGGTGTGCTGGCTGCTGTTGTCCCGCGAGGTCCTGCCCCGGCTCGGGCCCGCCGTGGTCGCCAGCCGTCCCGCGCTGTGGGCGGCGGGCCTGGTGCTGCTCGGCGCCTGGATGCCGTTCAACAACGGGCTGCGGCCCGAGGGTCAGATCGCCACCGGCGCGCTGATCACCTACGTGCTGATCGAGCGCGCGGTCAGCTCCGGGCGGCTCACACCGGCGGCGCTGGCCATCATCTCGGCCGCCTTCACCCTCGGCATCCAGCCCACCGGCCTGATCGCGGTGGCCGCACTGGTGGCCGGCGGCCGGCCCATCCTGCGGATCATCATGCGCCGTCGCGCCCAGGTGGGCACGCTCGCGCTGCTGGCCCCGCTGCTGGCCGCCGGCACCGTCATCCTGGCGGTGGTGTTCGCCGACCAGACTCTGGCGACGGTGCTGGAGGCCACCCGGATTCGCACCGCGATCGGCCCCAGCCAGGAGTGGTACACCGAGAACCTGCGCTACTACTACCTGGTGCTGCCGACCGTCGACGGCGCCATCTCGCGTCGGTTCGCCTTCCTGTTCACCGCGATGTGCATGTTCCCCGCACTGTTCATGATGTTGCGCCGCAAGCGGATCGCCGGGATCGCCCGCGGACCCGCGTGGCGGCTGATGGGCATCATCTTCGCGACGATCTTCTTCCTGATGTTCACCCCCACCAAGTGGATTCACCACTTCGGACTCTTCGCGGCGGTAGCGGGCGCGATGGCCGCGCTGGCCACGGTGATGGTGTCGCCGGCGGTGCTGCGGTCGGCCCGCAACCGGATGGCGTTCCTGTCGCTGGTGTTCTTCGTGCTGGCACTGTGCTTCGCCTCGGTCAACGGGTGGTGGTACGTGTCGAACTTCGGCGTGCCGTTCAATAATTCGGTGCCCAAGCTGGGTCCGGTGACGGTCAGCACCGTGTTCTTCGCGCTCTTCGCGATCGCCGCACTGTGGGCGTTCTGGTTACACGTGTCGGGCCGGCAGGGCTCACGCGTCGTCGACCGACTCACCGCCGCACCGATCCCGATCGCCGCCGGCTTCATGGTGGTGGTGTTCGTGGCGTCCATGAGCATCGGTGTGGTACGTCAATACCCGACCTACTCCAACGGCTGGGCCAACATTCGCGCCTTCGCCGGTGGCTGCGGCATGGCCGATGACGTCCTGGTCGAACCGGATTCCAACGCCGGCTTCCTGCGGCCACTGCCCGGCGACTACGGTCCGCTGGGGCCGCTGGGCGGAGCCGCGGCGCCCGGGTTCTCCCCGAACGGGGTACCCGACCGGATCATCGCCGAGGCCATCCGCCTGAACAATCCGCAGCCCGGCACCGATTACGACTGGAACCGCCCGATCCGGCTGCCGCGGCCCGGAGTCAACGGGTCCCGGGTGCCCCTGCCGTACGGGCTCGACCCGGCACGGGTGCCGGTGGCCGGAACGTATTCGACCGGGGCGCAACAAGAGAGCCGGCTCACCTCGGCCTGGTACGAGCTACCCGCGGCCGATGACGCGCACCCGCTGATCACCATCACCGCGGCGGGCACGATCTCCGGGATGAGCGTCGCCGACGGTGAAACCACCGGGCAGACAGTGGAACTCGAATACGCGGTCGCCGGTCCGGACGGCTCCCCGCAGCCCGCAGGCCGGGTGCGCCCCTACGACATCGGTCCGACACCGTCGTGGCGCAACCTGCGTTACCCGCGCGAGCAGGTCCCGGCCGACGCGGTGGCCGTCCGGGTCGTCGCCGAGGATCTGTCGCTGGGCCAAGGTGATTGGATCGCGGTGACCCCGCCCCGGGTCCCCGAGGTGCGTTCGGTGCAGGAGTACGTCGGCTCGCGCCAACCCGTGCTGCTGGACTGGGCGGTCGGCCTGGCCTTCCCGTGCCAGCAACCGATGCTGCACGCAAACGGCGTCACCGAGATCCCGAAGTTCCGCATCTCACCGGACTACTTCGCCAAACTGCAGAGCACCGACACCTGGCAGAACGGCCTGGAAGGCGGCCTGCTGGGGATCACCGATCTGCTGCTGCGGGCCTCGGTGATGTCGACCTATCTGTCCGAGGACTGGGGCCAGGATTGGGGTTCGCTGCGCCGATTCGACACCATCGTCGACGCCGAGCCCGCCCAGATCGACTTGGGCAGCTCCACCCACTCCGGGTTGTACTCGCCCGGCGAGATCCGCATCGGACCCTGACATGCGCCTCGGGAACGCCGTCCTGACCCGGGTGGTGGAGACCTCGTTCGAGCCGGGTGTCGAGATGTTCGGCCACACGCCGGAGCGGGCGTGGTCGGACCATGCCGACCTGCTGGTGCCCACGTTCGTCAACCCGGACACCCGGCGATGGCGGGTGGCCATCCAGACCTGGGTCATCGATGTGGACGGGCTGCGGGTGCTGATCGACACCGGGGTGGGCAATGGCCGGGAGCGTCCGGCCATCCCGGTGCTGCACCACCTCGACACCGGCTTCCTCCAGGCGCTCACCGCCGCCGGCGTCAGCCCCGACAGTGTCGATGTGGTGCTCAACACCCACCTGCACAGCGATCACGTCGGCTGGAACACGATGGCCTCCGGCGGCGCCTGGGTGCCCACCTTTCCCAACGCGCGTTATCTGCTGCCGGAGGCCGATTTCCGGTATTTCTGCCCCGACGGTCCGGGTTGCGATGACGCGGCACGCCTGGTGTTCGACGACAGCGTGGCGCCGGTGCTGGAGGCCGGACAGGTCGAATTGTTCAGCGGCGAGCACCAGTTGAGCGATTCGGTGTGGTTGCGGCCCGCGGCCGGACACACACCGGGCTCATCGGTGCTGTGGCTGGATGCCGGTAGGCCCGCGGTGTTCGTGGGCGATCTGACCCACTGCCCCATCCAGATCCCGCGGCCGTCGGATCCGTGCGCCTTCGACGTCGATGCCGCGGCCGCCGCGGCGACCCGCAAGCGGGTGTTCACCGAGGCCGCCCGCCGCCGTGCCGCCGTCATCCCGGCGCACTATCCCGGCCACGGCGGGGCCACCCTGGTCGCTCGCGGGGATGCGTTCCAGGTCGACGGCTGGCTGGAGCTCGAACCGATCTAGGGCTTGACGTAGACGACCCGACTGCCCAGCACGATGTCCTGTACCGACCGCCGGTGCGCGTCGACAGCCACCCACAGCAGACCCACCGGGAACAGCACACAGGCCACCGCGCGGATCAGGGCGCGGGCCGGTGCGATCCGGGCGCCGTGACGACCGGTCACCCGCAACCCCATGGTGACCGCACCCACGGTGCAGCCCGAGACCGACCAGCAAGCCGTCAGGTAGAGCACCGCGACACCGAACATCACCGCCGTGGAGAACACCACCCCCACGGTCGGGAAGCTGAACGATGACGGGTGCAGCATCAGCCGAACCAGGATGAGACCGACATACAACCCGGCCAGCACCACACCGACGAACACCAGGTCGATGACGGCCGCCACCCCGCGGCTGACGATGCCGGCGACCCGTCGCGCGGCGGGCGCGTTCACCGCTGGTCCCGTTCCCGCCCGAGCAGCCGGTCGACGAATCCCGACACCAGATCGTCGCCGCGCTCACCCTGGGTGCGCACGTCGGTCATCACCTCGGCGGTCACCGAGTCGGTGGACTGCCTGATGATCGCGGGCAGGTCGATCCCGTCCACCACCTCATTGGCCAGGCCGATGAGGTCGAGACGTTGACGGGCCAGGGTGTTCAGGTCGAGTTCGTCGAGAATGACCTCGATGCCGGCGGCCAACACCCGCTCACCGCGGGCCTGCAACTCCACCCGGGTGCGCCGCAGCCAGGAGCCCAGCACCGGCAGCCCCTCGGCACCCCGGTAGAGCACGGCGACACCGTCCGCGACGCCGGCGACGGCCCCGAGTGCCACGGTGACCGCAGGCGGCAACGCCTTGTCCGACATCGTTGCATCGTAGTGGGCTGCCGGGGGTGCTGGTCGCCCGCTTCGCAGGAAGGTTCGGAGCGCCCCGAGCTTCCGCTACAGCGGGGTCAGGCCGTGCTTGCGCAGCACCTTGTTGACGGGCTGCTTGTCCCGCAGCAGCCGCAACGACCGACGGATCAGCAGCCGGGTCTGGTGCGGTTCGATGACCCCGTCGATATAGCCACGTTCGGCGGCGATCCACGGGGTGGCCAGGTTGGCGTTGTAGCCCTCGATGAAATCGGCCCGGATCTTCTGCACCTCGGGTGCGGTGGGATCGGGGAACCGCTTCACCAGTAGCTGGGCGGCGCCCTCGGCGCCGATCACCGCGATACGCGCCGTCGGCCAGGCGTAGTTCAGGTCCGCGGAGAGCTGCTTGGAACCCATCACCGCGTACCCGCCGCCGTAGGCCTTGCGCACCACGATGGTCACCTTGGGCACATCCGCCTCGACGATGGCGTTGAAGAACCGTCCGCCGCGCTTGATGATGCCGCCCCGCTCCTCCTCGAGGCCCGGCATCGCCCCGGGGGTATCGACGACGAAAACCAGTGGCAGATTGAACGAGTCACAGAACCGGATGAACCCGGCCGCCTTGTCCGACGCCTCGTTGCCGACCGCGCCCGACATGTGCATCGGCTGGTTGGCGACCACTCCGACGGGCCGGCCGTCCACGCGCGCGAACGCGGTGATCATCGACGGGCTGCGCTGATCGGCGATCTCGAATACATCGCCGTCATCGAAGATCCGGAGCAGGATCTCATGCATGTCGTAGGCCTGGTTGTCCGAATCCGGCACGATCGTGTCGAGCTCCAGATCGGACGCGGTGATCTCCGGCTCCAAGCCCGGGTTGACGATCGGCACATCGTCGAAGTGGTTGGACGGCAGGAAGCTCAGGTAGTCCCGGACGTACTGATAGGCGGCCGCCTCGGACTCCACCACCTTGTGGATGTTGCCGCGCTGTGCCTGCACATCGGCGCCACCGAGCTCGTCGAAGGTGACGTCCTCGCCGGTGACATCCTTGATGACATCCGGGCCGGTGATGAACATGTAGCCCTGATCGCGCACCGCGACAACCAGATCCGTCTGGATCGGCGAATATACGGCGCCACCGGCACACTTGCCGAAGATGAGCGAGATCTCCGGGACCAGGCCGCGCAACATCTCGTGGCGGCGGCCGAGTTCGGCGTACCAGGCCAGTGAGGTGGCGGTGTCCTGGATGCGGGCGCCCGCCGAGTCGTTGATGCCGATGATCGGGCAGCCGACCATGGCCACCCACTCCATCAGCTTGGCCACCTTGCGGCCGAACATCTCGCCGACCGAACCCTGGAAAACCGTCTGGTCGTGGCTGAACACGCCGACGGGCCGGCCGTCGATGGTGCCGTGACCGGTCACCACACCATCGCCGAAGAAGGCGTTCGGGTCGCCCGGGGTCTTGGCCAGCGCACCGATCTCCAGGAAGCTGCCCGGGTCCAGCAGCGCATGGATCCGGGCGCGCGCGCTCGGGATGCCCTTCTTGTCCCGCCGGGCCTTCGCCTTCTCATCGCCGGGATCCTTTGCCAGCTCCAACTTTTCGCGGAGCTCGGCCAGCTTCTCGGCGGTGGTGTGCGAGGTGGGCTGCACGGGGGTTTCCGTCACTTGGAGTCCTTCTCAGCTTCGATGCGGTTGATGGCCTCGCTCATGTGAGCGCCGACCTTCGCGATATAGGGCTCGTCGATGGCCTGGATATGCTCACCGCCGATCGGCACCACTTCCAGGTCGGCGACATAGTCACCCCAGCCGCCGTCGGGCTTGCGGGTGGCGTACGCCGGCTCGAAGACGATGGCGTCATCGTGGTACCGGTCGGCCAGATAGAGCGCGACGTGTCCGTCGTAGGGCCGGATCTCGATGGTGTCCAGCGCCCGATTGTCCAGGTACGAGGTGCGCTGGTGCTCGATGATCCCGCCGGGGATCTGCACACCGCTCTGCGACACCAGATCCAGCACGTACTTGACCTGACCCTCGTCGTCGAGCTTCTCCAGTTCCTCGTAAGGAATCTCGGGAATCTCGACGTTGAAGGTGCGCTGGGCGAACAGCGCGTAGCGGTCCCAGCGGGCCCGCATCCCGGCCTGCGACTTGTCGATCGGCTCGCCGGGCAGGGCAAGATCGATCAGTCCGACGAACCGCACATCGGCACCGGCCTGCTTGAGCCCGATGGCGCAGGCGTAGGCCAGCGCACCACCGAGAGACCAGCCGGCCAGCACGAACGGACCGCTGTGCAGTTCCAGCAGTTTGGGCACGTACTCGGCGGCGCGTTCCTCGATGGAACCCTCCACCCGCTCGATTCCGTACACCGGCGTATCGGCGGGCAGCCGCTTGATCAGTGGCTCGTAGACCACGGTGGACCCGCCGGCCGGGTGGAAGACGAACAGCGGGACCGCATTCGAGCCTTCGGGCGCGGCGCGCAGGGTGCGCACGAAGCCGTCCACCACGCCGTCTTCGAGCTGGTTGCGGACGTGGGTGGCCAGTTCCTCGATGGTCCTGGCCGATGTCACGTTCTCGACGGTGATGATGCCCTCGGCACGCTCGGACAGTCGGCCGGCCATCTTCTCGGCGGCGGCGGCGTCCAGCGCAGGCAACTCGTTGAAGATGCCGCCCGGCGACTTGCCGGTCACGATCGCCCAGGTGGCGAAGGTGACCCGCTCGGCCGCATCACGCGGCGGGATATCGGCCCCGAGCGCCTCGGTGACGGCCTCCTGGGTGAGCACCTTGGCTGCCGCCGCGGCCGCGGTGCCGCTCGGCTTCGCGGGATCGGCCTGAGCCGGTCCGCTCGGATCCGTTGGCGGCGGCGGGATCTCGATACCCGCCTCGGCCAATGCATCGGCGGCGGTCCCGTCGGTGTTCTCGGCCGCGATCGGATGCCCCGCCTCGGCCAGCTTGGCCTCCAGCTCGGCGACCGTGGTCGCGCCACCCATCAGCTCGGCCTGGGCCGCGGCGATCTCCTCGGCCGTCTGCCCCTTCTGTGCCTCGGCCAGTTCCCCGACCTCGTCACGGTGCTCGATGGCGTACTGGATCAGCTTCTCCACCGCGTACAGGTTCGCATCACGCACGGCGGTCAGCTGGATCGGCGGCAGGTCGAAGTCGTACTCGACGCGGTTCTTGATGCGCACGGCCATCAGGGAATCCAGGCCGAGTTCGATCAGCGGCACCTCCCAGGGCAGATCCTCGGGTTCGTAGCCCATGGCACTGCCGACGATGGTGCCCAGCCGGTCGGCCACCGTCTCACCGGTGTCCGGGGACCACTTGGCGAAGTTCGCCCCGATATTCGCTCCGGCGGTGAGGTTATCGGCCTCGAACGCCGGCGTCGCCGGCTCCTCCTCCACCACTGACGGGGCGGCGGCAATCTCGGCGACCGCGCCGGCGCCGACCGCCGTCGGCAGCACGGCCGGCTGCCCGCCGCGGGTGACGATGGCGTCGTAGACCAGGGTGAAGGACTCGTCGATCCGCGCATGCACCTGCACCGTGGCACCGCCGGGATGCCGGGTCAGCGTGGTGACCAGGCGGGCCTTGTCGGCCGGGACCGCGCGCTGCTCGAACGCCGTCAGCTGGGCATCGGGAAGGACTTGTGCGGCTGCGGCTTTCACCAGTGCGGACAGGTCCGCGGCACCGTCGGGTGCGTACTCCCAGACGTGCCGGCCGTCCGGGGTGGCCACATGGGTGCCCGGCATGAGCACCGAGCTGTCCCCGGTGAACCGGGCGTCCAGCCAGTGCTGCTTACGCCGGAAACGGGTGCGCGGGATGTCCGCGTAGTCCAGCGCCCCGGCCAGTCCGCGAGCCCGCCGCGGGAACAGCGTGCGCGGGTCCAGATCGTGGCCGTGCACGAACAGGTTGGCCATCGCCACCGTCATCGAGTCGACCTCGTCCTGCTTGCGGGCCAGCGTCGCGATCAGCTGCGCGTCGTGCAGACCCGCCGAGGCGGTGGTCAGCCCGACCTGCATGAGTGCCACCGGGTTCGGCGCCAGCTCCAGGAAGGTGGTGTGCCCGTTGTCCACGGCGTTACGGATGCCGTGGGTGAAGTAGACGCTGTGCCGCAGCCCCTTCTTCCAGTAGTCCACATCGTGGATGGGGTCCGCACCGACGCGGATCAGCTGTCCCTCGTGCACCGTCGAGTAGTACGGGACCTGCGTCGGAAGCGCCTGGATCCCTTGAATTTCCGCGGCGAGTTCACCGAGCAGCGGATCCATCTGCTGGGTGTGGCTGGCGCCCTTGGTCTGGAACTTGCGGGCGAACTTGCCCTCGGATTCGGCCCGGGCGATGATCGCGTCGATCTGCTCGGGCGGGCCGCCGATGACGGTCTGGCTGGGGGCGGCGTAGACGCACACCTCCAGCCCCGGGTAGTCGGAGAACACGGTCTTGATCTCGTCGGCCGAGTATTCGACCAGCGCCATCAGCCGGATGTACTCACCGAACAGCATCGCCTCGCCCTCACCCATCAGGTGGGCCCGCGAGCAGATGGTGCGGGTGGCATCGGCCAGGCTCAGCCCCCCGGAGAAGTAGGCAGCCGCCGCCTCACCGAGTGACTGTCCCACCAGCGCACCGGGTTTGGCGCCGTGCGCCTTGAGCAGCTCACCGAGCGCGATCTGGATGGCGAAGATCACCGTCTGGACCACTTCGATGGGGTATTCGCAGGTCTCGTCGGTGTAGTCGATGGCGTCGTCGAGGATCAGCTCGACCACGGAGTACCCGCGCTCATCCTGCACATAGGCGTCGACCTTGTTGATCCACTCGGCGAAGATGTCGTTGCGCAGGTACAGGCTCTTGCCCATCTTGCGGTGCTGGGCACCGAAACCGGCGAGCACCCAGACCGGTCCGTTGGTGACCGGGCCGTCGGCGGCCAGCACCAGCGGGCTGGGCTTGCCGTCAGCGAGGGCGCGCAGACCCTTGACGGCCTCATCGTGGTCATGGGCCAGCACCACCGCACGCGAGCGGCCATGGTTGCGGCGCGACAGCGAGCGGCCGATCGACTCCAACGACGAGGCGCGGCCCGTTTCGCTATCGATCCAGTCCGCAAGCTCCCCGGCCGCGGTCCGCTTGCGCGAGGTCAGGAATCCCGAGACGAACAGCGGAACAACAGGTGTCGGTTGTTCCCCGGCCTCCAGCTCGGCGCGGGCCGCGTCGATCAGGCGCTTGGCTTCGTCGGTGAGCCCGGGCAGTTCGTAGCTGTCCTCGTCGTAGCTCGGGTAGCCGTCCCCGGCGTCCGAATCGACGAACTCGCCGTACTCGTCCATCCGGACCCCACCGACGGAAGTCGCTTCGGCGGCCGGCTTCTCCTCGGCGACAGGCGCTTCCGGTTCCGGTTCGACCAGGTCGGAGGCCAGCACCTCGCGCAGCACCAGGTGGGCGTTGGCGCCGCCGAAACCGAAACCGGAGACACCGGCGATGGCGCGGCCGCTGTAACGCGGCCAGTCAGCGACGGTGTCGTTGACCCGCAGGTGTTCCTTGTCGAAATCGATGTACGGGTTCGGTCCGGCGTAGTTGATCGACGGCGGCAGCTTGTCGTGCTGCAGCGAGAGCGCCATCTTCGCCAGGCTCGCCGCACCGGCCGCCGACTCGAGGTGTCCCACATTGGATTTCACCGCACCCAAGAGTGCGGGCCGGTCGGCTGCGCGACCCAGGCCGACCACCCGGCCGAGCGCGTCGGCCTCGATCGGGTCCCCCAGGATGGTGCCGGTGCCGTGCGCCTCGATGTAATCCACATCGCGGGGGTTGATGCCGGCGTCCTTGTAGGCCTTGCGCAACACCGCCGCCTGTGCCTCGGGGTTGGGCGCGAGCATGCCGTTGGAGCGCCCGTCGTGGTTGACCGCGCTGCCGGCGATGACGGCGATGATCTCGTCGCCGTCGCGCCGCGCATCGGCGACCCGCTTGAGCACCAGCATGCCGCCACCTTCGGAGCGGGCGTAGCCATTGGCATCGGAGGAGAACGACTTACACCGGCCGTCCGGGGCGAGCACCCCGCCGACCTCGTCGAAACCGATGGTGACCAGTGGCGTCACCATGGCGTTCACCCCGCCGACGATCGCCACGTCGATCTCTTTGCTGCGCAGCGCGCGGACACCCTGATGGGCAGCGACCAGCGAGCTCGAGCAGGCGGTGTCGATGGACTCGGACGGTCCGCGGAAGTCGAAGAAGTAGGAGACCCGGTTGGCGATGATGGAACTGGCCGTTCCGGTGATGGCGTAGGGGTGCGCCGTGGTGGGGTCGGCGACGGCCAGGAACATGTAGTCGTTGTTCGAACTGCCCACGTACACGCCGACATCGCCACCACGCAGGCTCGACGCCGGGATGCGGGCGTGCTCAAGGGCTTCCCAGGTGAGCTCGAGAGCCATCCGCTGCTGCGGGTCCAGGTTGTCGGCCTCCATCTTCGACAGCGCGAAGAACTCGGAGTCGAAACCCTTGATATCGGACAGGTAGCCACCGCGGGTGTGCGCCTTGGCCACCCGCTCGGCGATGCGCGGCTCGCCGAGGAACTCCGACCAGCGGCCCTCCGGCAGATCCGAGCTCCCGTCACGGCCCTCCAGCAGTGCCGCCCACATCTCGTCGGCGCTGTTCATCTCACCGGGGAACCGGGTGGCCAGCCCGACGATCGCAATATCCTCGACGTCGGCCGGGCGGGTCCAGTCCTCGTCGGCGTCGACCACCGGCTCGGGTTCGCCCTCGACGATGACGGTGGCCAGCGCCTCGATGGTCGGGTTGCGGAAGACGACGGTGGCCGTCAGGGTGACGCCGGTCAGATCCTCGATATCGCTGGCCATCGCGACCGCGTCACGCGAGGACAATCCGAGCTCCACCACCGGAGCCGACTCGTTGATGGTGTCCGGCGACTGGTTGGTGGCGTTGGCGACCCAGTTGCGCAGCCATTCCCGCATCTCGGCCACGGTCATGTCGCCACGCGCCGGCGACACCGCCTCCGATGCGGACCCGGACACGGCCGGCAGGTCGTCGGCTGCCGCGGGCTGGAGTGAATTATCTTGTGCTTCAGTCATTTCCACTGTTCACTTTCGCCGCCGTGCGGCCTTTGGTGATGCGGCCGGAAACCAGGCGGTCTCAGTCGGTCTCGTCGGGGAAGTCGTTGGCGATCTTGCCGCTGCGCAGGCTGCCGTCGAGGTAGCCCGCACGGCAGGCACGGCGGCCGATCTTTCCGCTGGAGGTACGCGGGATCGCACCGGCCGGGGTGAGCAGGACATCGCGCACGGTCACCCCGTGGCGCACGGCGATGGCGGCCCGGATGTCGTCGACGACCGGGCCCAGCTCCATCTTGTGCGAACCCGGCGCACGCTCGGCCACGATGACGAGCTGCTCGGAGGTGTCTTCGGGATCACGCTTGAGTCCGGCATGGGTGTCCTCGAACACCTCGGCGGGCAGTTGGTTGGCCGGTACCGAGAACGCCGCGACGAAACCGGTGCGCACCGCCTTGGTGGCCTCCTGCGCCGAGTACTCCAGATCCTGCGGGTAGTGGTTGCGGCCGTCGATGATGACCAGATCCTTCACCCGGCCGGTGATGTAGAGGTCACCGTCGTAGAAGGCGCCGTAGTCGCCGGTACGTACCCAGGTCGCGTCATCGGCGGCACCCTCGGCATGCGACGGCTCGGTGCGCGACTTCAGGAGGTTCTGGAACGTGGCGATCGTCTCTTCGGGCTTGTTCCAGTAGCCGGTGCCCATGTTCTGGCCGCTGATCCAGATCTCGCCGATCTGGCCGTCGGGCAGCTCGGTGGCCGACTCGGCGTCGACGATGACGGCCCACTCGGAGACGCCCACCTTGCCCGCCGACGCTTGCGCGACGGCCTTCGGGGAATCGGCGTCGACCTCGACGATGCTGTTGGAGTTCAGCGCATCGCGGTCGACGTGGATGATCTTGGGCTCTTCCGACGACGGAGTGGTCGACACGAAGAGCGTCGCCTCGGCCAGTCCGTAGGACGGCTTGATGGCCTTGGCCGGGAATCCGTAGGGGCCGAAGGCCTCGTTGAAGCGGCGCACGGTGGCCGCCGAGATCGGCTCGCTGCCGTTGAGGACCGCCTTGACATTGGACAGGTCCAGCGGCGGCTCGCCGTCCTTGGGCAGGCCACGGGCCGCGGCGTGGTCGAACGCGAAGTTCGGAGCCACCGAGATGACACCGCCGGTGTCACCGGGCTTACGGGCCATCTCCCGGATCCAGCGGCCCGGCCGGCGCACGAAGGCCGCCGGGGTCATGAACGTGAAGTTGTGCCCGATCATCGGGGACAGCAGCGCGGTGATCAGCCCCATGTCGTGGAAGAACGGCAGCCAGGACAGGCCCCGGTCGCCCTCCTCGGCCTCCAGCGCCTCGATGATCTGCACGATGTTGGTGGCCAGGTTCAGATGCGTGATCTGCACGCCGGTCGGGATGCGGGTCGACCCGGAGGTGTACTGCAGGTAGGCGACCGTCTCGATGGTCACCTCCACCGGCTCCCAGGTGGAGGCCACCTCGGCGGGCACCGCGTCCACGGCGATGACGCGCGGGCGCTGGTTGGCCGGTCGGCTGCGGAAGAACTTGCGCACGCCCTCGGCGGCAGCGGTGGTGGTCAGGATGGCCGAAGGCCGGCAGTCGTCGAGCACCGCGTGCAGCCGGCCGACGTGGCCGGGCTCGGACGGGTCGAACAGCGGCACGGCGATGCGGCCGGCGTAGATGGCGCCGTACATGGCGACCAGGTAGTCCAGGTTCTGCGGGCACAGGATGGCGACGCGGTCGCCAAGTTCGGTGACCTGTTGCAGACGGGCCGCGACGGCGCGGTTGCGGGCGCTGAACTGCGACCAGGTCAACTCGCATTCGACACCGTCGCGCTCGGTGGAGTAGTCCAGGAAACGATAGGCGAGCTTGTCGCCGCGGACCTTGGCCCACCGCTCGACGTGAGAGACGATGCTGGCGCCGTCGGGAAACTTGATCTGGCCGTTCTTGATGAACGGGTTATGAAACGGCATCAAATACTCCTGTCACAGCACAGACTCATCGCACGGTCGTCGCGAGCCCCCGGAATCGTACCGGGCGCGCGGATCTCCGCCCCTGAACAAACCACCGGCCGATACTCATCGCTCTTAGTTTTCTCTTAATGTTAAGTGTTCGATTCGCGCAGGCCAAATCTGGTTACCGGCGAGTCGCCTTGACGCGCGCCGGTCTCAGCCGTGTTTGGGATGCGGTGCGTTCTCGATGAGGTTGCGGGCCCAGTCCAGGGTCCACTGGGTGGTGGTCTTGCCGTCCATGGTCCAGAACTGTGGGGTGTTGTACAACGCGTGCACCGGACCGGCGGTGCTGCCCAGCAGCGTGTCCAGGGTGGCGGGCAGATTACCGACCGAGAACGCCGACTCGGGCGCCGCGCAGATCAGGTCACCGGCACCGCAGATCTGGTAGGTGCGGGCATCGAGCGCACCGAACCCACCGTCGCGCGGGCCGGTCATCGACAGCCCCAACGCCGACAGCATCGGCAGTTCGTGCAGGGTGATCTCGGCGCCCTGCCCCGGCGGGTTGGCGGTGAGATTCTGGCCGACGCCGTCCTGCCGGCGGCCATCGGCGATCAGCATCGCGCCGAGGACCAGGTCCTGATCCACCGGGCCACGTCCGTTGCCGATATCGCTGGCGACGTCACCGGCGATCACCGCGCCCTGCGAGAAGCCCACCAGCACATAGCTGGTCAAAGGGCACCGGTTGTTCATATCGGTCATCGCCCGCACCGTGGCGTTGAAGCCCTCGGTGCGGCTGTCGTTGTAGGACATCTGCCCGTCGGCGGAGAACGGATTGTGGAACTGCGCGGTGTAGGGAACGGTGTAGATCTCCAACCGGTCGGTGCCGAACTCGGCGCGCAGCGGATTGGTGACGTTCAGCAGCAGGGCGATCGGGAACTGTGTCGGGTTGAGCGGATCGAGTTGCGGCGAGGACTCCCAGGTGCCCGGGATCGAGACCAGCTGCACATCCGGGCAGCTCGCGTCCTGGAACTCCGGCCGCGGTTTGCCGGTTGTCGGCACCCCCGAGGGCACCTCGGTCGGGGCACCGGGCGGGGTGGCGATCGGCGGGGTGTCGGGCTGGCGCATGAACACCACCACGCCGGCGACGAGCACCGCCACCAGCACCGCGACCGCGGCGGCCGCGGCCAGGGCCAGTATGCGATGCCGTTTCCGTCTGCTGTTCTTGGTCGCCATGAGTCCTTCGTGTTCCGTCCTGTCAGCCCTGCGAGTGTGCCGTCGGGCTAGCAGAGCCGTTCGGTTGCGATGCGAATGTAGTCAGCGGTCCTCGAGTTGACCTCCCCGGCCTCCGGGGCGATCGAGGTGGCGTGCGCATCGTCGACATCGTTGCGGACCAGAGGCAACACGAAATCCCACACCGCCTGTTCGGACTGTTTGGCCGCGCGCGCCTGACAGACGTAGGCGCCGATGCTCAGCGCCATCAGTTCGTCCGAGGGCTGCACCCCGGCGTCGGCGAGTGCCTTGAGGTAGGCCTGTTGATGCGGTGTCGCCGCGAAGTGATCCTCGGGGCGTTCGCCGTCACGGATGATGCCCTGCATGCCCTGGGCGCGCGCGTCGGTGGACTGCGCTGCGGGCTGGCCGATGGTGGTCAGGGTGCTGTCACCGAGCGAACAACCACTCGTCATCATCGCGATGGAAGCCAGCAGGACCGGAGTCAGCATCGCGAATGACGTGGGAACCGCCGGCCACTTTGCCAGGGTTGCGGTCCACCGTCGGTCGTGCTGCACGATTCCACGGTACCGGCTGCCCGGCACCCGGCCCCGAAGCTGACTGTGACCGTTATCGCACCGACGCCTGGTCAGGCGATGGCCGCCACCAGGTCACCGCGCAGCGCGCCGAGCTGGGCCGACCAGCTACCCCAGTCGTGCTGGCCGCCGGTGGGGAAGTCGAAGTGCCCGTTGCGGCCGCCGATCCCCCGGTAATGCGAATAGAAGGTGCGGTTGCTGCCCTGTGCCTGCGCGCAGTCGTTGATCATGGCGACCGGATCACTGCAGGTGGTGGTCTGCGGGCTGAAGATCCACAGCCGGGTGTTGTTGTCCACCAGCAACTGCGCATGCACATCGGGGTCGTGCCACTTCCACCGGCCGAATTGCACCGGGCCCCACATGTTGTGGGTGTCGACACCGCCGAATTGCGCCATGCCGGCGGTGATCGCGCCGTTCTCGAAGGTCCGCGACGGGGTCAGGAAGCCCGACAGCGAACCCGCGTACCGGAACCGGTCGGGGTGGAAGGTGGCCAGCATCAGCGCGCCGGTGCCGCCCTGGGACGCCCCGACAACGCCGTGCCCGCCGGGGGCCAGCCCCTTGTTCGCCGCCAGCCAGTTCGGCAACTCGGTGGCCAGGAATGTCTCCCACTGCTTGCTGCCGTCCTGCTCCCAGTTCGTGTAGAGGCTCCAGGCCCCGCCGGCCGGGGCGGCCACCGAGACACCGGACCCGGCCAGGGTGTTCATCGCGTTGCCCGCGGTGACCCAGTTGCTGACGTCCGGGGCGGCGTTGAAGGCGTCGAGCAGGTAGACCGCATGCGGGCCGCCGGCCTGGAACGCGACCGGGATATCGCGGCCCATCGCCGCCGACGGGACCATCAGGTACTCCACGCCGTCGGCCTTGGCCGGGGTGTCGGCCGCGGCCGACACCGTCCACAGACCCATCGCCAGCAACACCGCGCACACCATTGCGTGCAGCCTCATGTCCCACCTCTTGTCTGGCCGAATGACCCGGCGCCGAATCCCCACCAACGGGTTGTAGTGAATCACATCACCGCGACGACACGCGCCGGAAACGACCGACGGCGGTGACCCCGAGGGGATCACCGCCGCCGGTCATCGATCGTGGGTCGGCGCTACTGCGCCGCGGCCGGCGTCGCACCCAGCACGCGCTGGATGTCCGGCTTCATGGCCTGCAACTGCGCGCCCCAGTACGGCCAGTCGTGCGTTCCACCCGACGGGAAGTTGAAGACACCGTTGGTGCCGCCCGCGGCAACGTACTCGTCCTTGAACGTCTTGTTGGTGCGCAGCGTCAAGCTCTCCAGGAACTTCGCGGGCAGGTTGTCTCCCGCCACGGTGCCGTTGACCTCGGCCGGCTTGCCATTCCCGCAGAAGAGCCAGACGCGGGTGTTGTTGGCGACGAGACGGTCCATGTTGACCATCGGGTCGTTGCGCTTCCAGGCGCTGCTCTCGTCCTCGGTCTTGCCCCACATGTCGTTGGCCTTGTAGCCGCCCGCGTCACCCATGGAGACGTTGATCAGGAACGGCCACCACCCCTCGGAGGGGTTCAGGTAGCCCGACAGCGAGGCGGCGTACTGGAACTGCGCGGGATGCCAGATGGCCAGGGTCAGCGCGGCCGATCCGGCCATCGACAGACCGACGGCGGCCGATCGGGTTCGGTCCACGCCCTTGGTCTCCAGGAATGCCGGCAGCTCCTGGGTGAGGAAGGTCTCCCACTTGTAGGTGGAGCAACCGGCCTTGCCGCAGGCGGGCTTGTACCAGTCGGAGTAGAAGCTGGACTGGCCGCCGACCGGCATGATCACCGACAGGCCCGAGCCGTCGTACCACTCGAAGGCCGCGGTGTTGATGTCCCAGCCGTTGAAGTCGTCCTGGGCGCGCAGACCGTCGAGCAGGTAGAGCCCGGGCGAGTTCTCCCCGCCGCTCTGGAACTGGACGCGGATGTCGCGGCCCATCCCGGCCGACGGGACCTCAAGGTATTCGACCGGCAGACCCGGCCGCGAGAAAGCTCCAGCTGTCGCCGAGCCGCCGACGGCGCTCACCAGACCGGGCAGCACCGCGACAGCTGCGGTCGCGACCACCACTCGGCGCGTGGCACCGCGCAACTTCGAAACGAAACTCATCCGTATGTCAATCCCATCGTTTTGCGACCACAGCCGGTCACTGTCATGTAGTCAACCACAACCCGGCACGAGTTCTCTCTGCGGCGAATCCCGTGCTAGCGATTCAGAGTGGCGATCAGATCTGGCTTCAGAGCCTGCAATTGGGCTCCCCAGTACGCCCACGAATGGTTGCCGGCGGCCGGGAAATTGAAGGTCGCATTGCGCCCGCCGGCGGAGGTGTAACGATCCTGGAACTTCTTGTTGCTGCCGATCGCCAGACCCTCCAGGCTGTCGGCATTGAACTTCTGGCCCGGATCGGCGTTCTCATCCAGCGGCGTGGAACCCCCTGGCGCACAGTAGATCCACAGCCGAGTGCCAGCTGCCACCAGCTTGCCGACCTGCTCGACCGGGTCGTTGCGCTTCCAGGCCGGATCCCACGGCGGGCCCCACATGTTGTCCACGTTGTAACCACCGGCGTCGAGCATGGCGACCCGGATGGCCTGCTTCATGAACGGTGTGGACGGGTTGAGGAAACCGGAAAGCGCTGCGGCATAGGTGAACTGCGCTGGGTGATAGGCAGCCAGAATGAGCGCCGCTCCGCCGGCCATGGACAGTCCGACCACCCCGTTGCCGGTGGGCGAGATCTGCTTGTTGGCGGCCAGCCACTGCGGTAATTCGTTGCTGAGAAACGTTTCCCACTTGTAGGTGTAGGCCTGGCTGTTGAAGGTCGACGGCGAGTACCAGTCGCTGTAGAAGCTGGACTGCCCGCCGACCGGCATGACGACCGACACGCCGGACTCGTAGAACCACTCGAAGGCCGCGGTGTTGATGTCCCAGCCGCTGTAGTCGTCCTGGGCGCGCAGGCCGTCGAGGAGATAGACGGCTTTGGGGCCTCCTGGCTGGAATTGCACCCGGATATTGCGATTCATCGCCGTGGAAAAGACGTCGAGGTACTCCACCGGCAGACCCTCACGGGAGAAGGCGGCGGCGGTGGGCGCCGGGGTCACGACGATGGTCGCCGCGGCCGCGATGGCCACCACCGCGGTCTGCAGCAGTCGCCGGGCGACCACACCAAGGGTTCTACGCATGTGTTGTCTATCCATCCATCTCATAGGCAACGCGATGTAGCGCTTTGCCACGCGGAAATCCGCGGCGGGCATCTGTGGCCACGCTTGTGTATCGCCACAACATAGCCGCGCCGTTACCGCCGCCGCAAAACCACCGTGACGTTGCTCACGGCCCGGTGGCGGGCAGCCCGGTGTATTCCGGCGTTCTGGGCGGCGGCACCGCCAAACCGCATCTGCGCAGCTCGTAGAGGGGAACCCGGTCGATCCGGTACTGACCGAAATCGAGCGCGTGCACGAAATTCGATAGGAAACGCCGGGGACCCAACGGGGCCCGAACCGCGTTCAGCTTCGCCTCGGTGTCAGGACATTTCAGGGCCGCTTCGGCCTGGATGATCCAGTCTTCGTCCAGATATGGCGGGATGAACGGCCGCTCCTTGAGGAACGGGCCCTCGGCCACCGCCCAGTCGGGGAACAGGTTCTTATCATGGCCGATACGGGCATCCTCCAAGCGCGCGGTGTGCGCCGCCAGCGGATTGGTCAACCCGATCTGGTCGATGACCCGGACATCGAGACCGACATTCATCCCGAGCATGCCCATATTGGTGAAAAACACTGTGTGCGGCCCATTTTCACCGGGGGGACGCGGCTTGTCCGGTGGTGCGGGGATGGCCGGTACGACATCCCACATGTCGTAGTTGCCCGACGGGAGCAGCAGCGCCCCGTCCGGGGTGTTGCGCAGTGCGACGAGCACGGCACGCATGCGCGGGTAGTCCAGGTAATCGGCTGCCGTCAGCGGATGCGCATGGCCCGTTGCCTGCGCGTAGAACCGCCGCTCATCGACGATGCCGGTATAGGTGACCCGGGTGGCATCGGCCCCCATGCCCGGCGAATTCGCCGCCCACAGCGACCATCCCGCCAACGAGAGCCACAGCACGCTCGTCGCGCCGGTCAGCAGATAGCCGGCGCGCCGGCTGGACGCGGCGGCGTCCGGGATCGCGATCGGCACCACCGCCACCGGTGCCAACATCAAGAACAGCGCGGTCAGCAGCACCCGGCCGTGCATGAAGTCGCCGCCCTGCCGGATCCAGTACACGGCCTGTAGTGCGCCACTGAGGACGATGAAAACCACTGCCGCGGTGGGACTCTGGAGTGCGCGGGTCCATCCGCGGGGGCGTTGCGGGGCATTCGGGCGACGGCGCGATACCGCCAGCAACACCGCCACGACGATCAGCAGCACCGCCGGTATCCACAGCAGATACGGCGCGTTGAAATTGCCGAGGTAGGTGAACCCCTGAGACCACTTGGCGCCGGAGGCGTCCTTGGCGATGGCCGTCTGGGGCACCAGCAGTCCGTAATACCCCATCCGGAAGATCTGGTAGGCCACCGGCAGCGCGCCGCCCGCGGCCACGATCAGCAGGCGTCGCCGCCAGCCCCGCTCCGCGAGCACCATCATCACCAGTGCCAGGCCACCGACGAGTGCCAGCTCGGGCCGGACCAGCACGCTCAGGCCGGCGACGAAGGCCAAGGCGGCGGTCAGGTAGCGGCCGGCCCGCCCGCGCCCGGTGCGCGGCGCCTGCGACCAGCACACCATCAGCCACCACAGCAGGCCGACATAGGCCAGCACCAGACCGTTTTCCAGTCCCGAGGAAGCGAAGTCGCGCGCCGGCGGGATGGCGATGTAGACCAGCGCGCCCGCCGGGAGCAGCAGCGCACGGCGGCCCAGCAGGCCCGGCGCATACAACCGCGCGGCACCCAGCATGACGAAGACCACCCCGGCCACGCTGAGCGCGAGCGTCAGCGCCAGCGTGACGTACTCCACCCGCAGCGGTCCGGCGAGCCAGCTCGCCGCGGTGATCAGGTAGGTCCACAGGGTGGAGGTGTTGGATTCCACCCGCTCGCCGGCGTTGAACACCGGACCGTTGCCGGCCAGCAGATTGCGCACGGTGCGCAGCACGATCAGACCGTCATCGGCCATCCACCGCCGTTGCCAGGCCCCCCAGCCGAACAACCCGGCGACCACCAGCACCGACAGCCACAGGCTGATCCGTGCCGACACCCCGTAACGGTAGGCCGGCCAGTCGCTCAGGCGCGCCGCGACCGCGGCACCCAGGCGATCAACTGAGGATTGCAGCCGCACAGACGGTTCCGATCCATGCCACCGCGAGCAGCTGCAGCACGCGGTCCCCCAACGCGATCTCCTCGGGTTCCCCGGCATGCCCGCCGTCCACGTCGACGGCGTAGCGCAGGATCGCGACGGTGAAGGGAATCATCGAGATGGCGAACCAGGAGCCCTCACTGCCGTCGCGTTCGAAGGCCCACAGTCCGTAACAGAGGACCAGGGCGGTCGCCGACAGCGTCCAGACGAACCGCAGATAGGAGCTGGTGTAGCTCTCCAGCGATTTGCGGATCTTGGCCCCGGTGCGTTCGGCGAGCTGCAACTCGGCGTAGCGCTTGCCGGCCGCCATGAACAGCGAGCCGAACGCCATGGTCAGCAGGAACCACTGCGACAGCGGCACGCCGGCGGCGACACCGCCGGCGATGGCGCGGATGAGGAAACCCGAGGACACGATGCAGATGTCGATGACCGGCTGGTGTTTCAGCCCGAAGCAGTAGGCCAGCTGGATGGCGATGTAGACACCGATCACCGCGGCCAGATTCGGTGACACCAGCCACGAGATGACCAGCGCGGCAACGCCCAACAGCACGGCCATCGCGTAGGCCAGCGACTCGGGCACCACCCCGGCCGCGATCGGGCGGAACCGCTTGGTGGGGTGCGCCCGGTCGGCCTCGACATCGCGAGCATCGTTGACCAGGTAGACCGAGGACGCCGCCAGGCTGAAGACCACGAACGCGATCAGCACCTTCACCAGGACTTCGCGGATGTCGTAGTCGTAGCGGTCGTCGCCGAGGGCGGCCACCGGCGCGGCGAAGACCAGCACGTTCTTCACCCACTGCCGCGGCCGCAGCGCCTTGACGATGCCCGACGCCAGGTTCTTCGGCGGGCCTGCGGTCGCCACGGGCTCTTCGCTCACAGGACTGCCTCTTTCTGGGTGGCCGCGCCGACGGTCTTGGCGACCGCCGCACCGACCGCGACACCGGTCAATACGTCGGTCGGATAGTGCACTCCGAGCACCAGACGAGACAGTGCCATCACCGGGATCAGCAGCAGGGGCAGTCGGCTCCCGGTGACCCGGGCCAACAGAATGGCCGCCGCCGTCGTCGACGTCGCGTGCGCCGACGGGAAGCTCAGTCTGCTGGGCGTGCCGACGTTCACCGCGATGGCCGGGTGGTGCGGGCGCTGTCGCTTGACGATCCGTTTGATCACCACGGCGGCCGCGTGGGCCAGGAAGGCCCCGACGCCGACGGCCAGCCACTGCCGGCGCTGCCGGGGTGCCACCGTGGCACCGATCGCGGCCACACCGACCCAGCCGGCGCTGTGCTCGCCGAAGTGCGACAGGACGCGCGCGGTCGTCAGGACCCCCGGGCGGCCGGCCAGCGTGGCCTGCACAAATACCAGCGCCGCCTCTTCGGGCGCCAGATCGTCGGCCACGTCAGGCCTTTTCCAGCGCCGGGGGCACCGAGCCCGCCGGCTCCAGCACGGCTTCCCAGCTCTCGGTGCTGGTCAGTTGCGGCAGCGCTTTGCGGTACACCTTGCGCATCTTGTTGAACTTACGACCCAACTGCACCTGGCGGGTCAGCGACTCACGCAACAGCGCGAACATCTTCGCGCGGTCCCGCTGGCGATAGACCACTCCGCGGCCGTCGGCCGTGGTAACGGTGACGCCGTCGACGTTGCACAGCGAGAACCAGCGGGCATCCTGGGTCGCGACGTTGATCTGCGGACGAACGTGATGCTCCGGATTGTGCGCCGAAAGCTGGTGGGCCACACCGCGGGTCAACCGCACCGCGATCGACACCGGGTTGGTGGGGATCTTGACCTTGCGGCGCCAGCGCTTGTCCGACGGCGCCGGCAGTGCGGACGCGCTCTCCAGCACCACCGCGTCGGGGAACTGCGAGCGCATCTTGCGCACCTCGGGTAGCGCCGACTCCAGGATGGAGAAGATGTGGTCGGGTCCGGCCAAGAAGTCGTCCATCGCCTTGTTCTGGATGGCGACAGTCGAATATTCCAGGCACAGAAGGTGTTTGAGTGTCGCCTTGAGATGGCTGGCGATCAGCCCGCTGATCTTGCCGTCCCAGTGCAGCGCCGCGACGACCAAGCGGTTGCGCAGGTGGAAGTAGGCCTGCCAGTCGATGGCGTCGTCTTTGTCGCTCCAGGCCATGTGCCAGATCGCCGCACCCGGCAGGGTCACCGTGGGATAGCCGTGCTCGCCGGCACGCAGCCCGTACTCGGAGTCATCCCACTTGATGAACAGCGGCAGCGGCTGGCCGAGTTCCTCGGCCACCCGGCGCGGGATCATGCACATCCACCAGCCGTTGTAGTCCACGTCGATGCGGCGGTGCAGCAGCCGGCTGCGTTCGTGCTCTTCGTCGTTGAGCGGGTACTTGGCGAAGTTGTGGTCGTACTCGGTGTTGACCGCCCCGGTCCACATGAAGTTCTCCGAGTCGACCATCTCGCCCATCACGTGCAGATGCGAGGGCTCCTGCAGGTTGAGCATCTGCCCGCCGACCAGCGTCGGCTTCTTGGCGAAACGGCTGAACGCCAGCGCCCGCAGGATCGAATCCGGCTCGACCCGGATGTCGTCGTCCATGAACAGGATCTGTTCGCAGTCGGTGTGTTTGAGCGCCTCGTACATCACCCGGCTGTAACCACCGGAGCCGCCCAGATTGGGCTGGTTGTGAATGGAGAGGCGCTCACCCAATGCCGCGGCGGCATCGCCGAAGCCCGGATGGTCCTTGGCCTTGCTGGTGCCCTGGTCGGAGACGATCACCTTGGTGATCACCGCGTCCACCAGCGGATCCGACGTCAGCGCCGCCAAAGCGCTCACCGCGTCCGCGGGCCGGTTGAAGGTCGGGATACCCACGGCCACATCGGCCCGGCCCGGCGCCGGCTGCTGGGCGTACCAGCCGGCGCTGTGCACCGTGACCTTCGTATCGGTGGTGATGTCGAACCAGATCCACCCGCCGTCCTCGAACGGGCCGAGGTCGACCTCGAACTCCACCACCGCGGGGGCGCCGTCCTCAGCGCTCGCCGCCTCGGTGCCGCCGACGGTGATCCGCGCGCCGGTCGCCTTGGAGCGGTACAGGTCCACCCGCGCGGTGCCGGTGAGTTCCACCCGCAGCACCACCGACTCAAGGATCGACCAGCGTCGCCAGTAACTGGCCGGAAAGGCGTTGAAGTAGGTGGCGAACGACACCTCGGATTCGGCGCCGATCTCCAGCGTCGTGCGGCTCGGGGCGTGCGCCCGTCGCGCATTGGTGTCGGATTCCTCGATGTAGAGCTTGCGGACGTCGAGTGGTTCACCGGGACGCGGCAGGATCACCCGCGACAGCAGGCTCACCGCCTTGGACTCCGTCGAGTCGAGTGCTCCGGACGGGATGTCGCTCATGAGTTGCCTTCGTCTTGGACAGCCAGGGCCGCACCGTCACGCAGATGCGGCGCCAGGATGTTGTCGTACATGTTCAGCGCACTGGCGATGGCCATGTGCATGTCGAGGTATTGGTAGGTGCCCAGCCGGCCGCCGAAGAGCACGCCGGCGACCGCGGTCTCGGCCTTGGCCCGGTCCCGGTATCCGGCCAGCAGCGCCCGGTCGGCGTCGGTGTTGATCGGGTAGTACGGCTCGTCATCGGCCTCGGCGAAGCGGGAGTACTCCCGCATGATGACCGTCTTGTCGGTGGGGTAGTCGCGCTCTGGGTGGAAGTGCCGGAATTCGTGGATGCGGGTGAACGGCACGTCGGGGTCGTTGTAGTTCATCACCGGGGTGCCCTGGAAGTCACCGGTCGCCACCACCTCGGTCTCGAAGTCCAGCGTCCGCCAGCCCAGCCGCCCGTCGACGTAGTCGAAGTAGCGGTCCAGCGGTCCGGTGTAGACCACCGGCGCACCCGGGTTCGCCGCGCGGAGTTCGTCGCGGACGGCGAACCAGTCGGTGTCGAGGCGGACCTCGATGTTCTCGTGATCGGCCATGTTCTGCAGCCAGGCGGTGTACCCGTGCACCGGCAGACCCTCATAGGTGTCGTTGAAGTACCGGTTGTCGAACGTGTAGCGCACCGGCAGCCGGCTGATGACGGCCGCGGGCAGGTCGGTCGGGTCGGTCTGCCACTGCTTGGCGGTGTAGTGCTTGACGAAGGCCTCATACAGCGGCCGGCCGATCAGCGAGATGGCCTTCTCTTCGAGGTTGCGCGCCTGCGCGGTGTCGATCTCGCTGGCCTGCTCGGCGATCAGGGCCCGTGCTTCGTCCGGGGTGAAGTACCGCCCGAAGAACTGCGACACCAGCCCCAGCCCCATCGGGAACTGGTAGGCCTGCCCCTTGTGCAGCGCGAAGACCCGGTGTTGGTAGCCGGTGAACTCGGTGAACCGTCGGACGTAGTCCCAGACCCGCTGGTTGGAGGTGTGGAACAGGTGCGCGCCGTAGCGGTGTACCTCGATACCGGTCTCCGGGTCGGGTTCGGAGTAGGCGTTGCCTCCGAGATGGGAGCGGCGCTCCACGACGAGCACACGCTTGCCCAGTTCATTGGCCACGCGCTCGGCGATCGTCAGGCCGAAGAATCCGGAGCCGACGACAAGCAGATCTGCGCGATGAGATTCAGCGGACATCGGCAGCAAGGGTATCCGACCGTGGCCTGCCCGCTCGAAACGTGTGATGTGGCCGGTCTCGCGTGGGCTGTCGGCACGATTCGCGACAGGTCGCAATTAGCTCACGATTCCGCATCGTCACTCTAGACGCATGAGTCACAGCAGTACCATCAATCACGTTGGCAGACGGCGGTAACCCGGGCACGAGAACCGCGGTCTGGCGATGCGATTCATCCGCAACACACCCGAAAACACGTAGTCCATGTATTGAGGAGACTTCCGTGCCGAACCGACGTCGACGCAAGCTCTCGACAGCCATGAGCGCAGTCGCCGCCCTGGCCGTCGCAAGTCCTGTCGCCATTGCCGCCGTTTCCGAGATGTCCGAGGCCAACGAGCCCCAGCATCGCGAATTCGTCCACGCCGCCATGATCACCGATCTGCCCGGCGAATTGCTCAACGCGCTGTCCCAGGGCCTGTCACAGTTCGGCGTCAACATGCCGCCGATGCCGACCGGCCTGCTGACGGGATCGCCGGCCGCCAGCCCGACGCTCGTCTCGCCCGGACTGGGCGCCACCGGCCTGACCTCACCCGGGCTCACCTCGCCCGGACTGACCTCACCGGGGCTGACCACGCCCGGGCTGACGGCACCGGGGTTGACCACGCCGGGCCTGTCCACCCCCGAGCTCACCACGCCCGGGCTGACGGCTCCCGGGCTCACCACGCCGGGCCTGTCCACCCCCGAGCTCACCACCCCCGGACTGAGCACACCGGAGCTGACGACCCCCGGACTGAGCATCCCCCCGGTGGGCGCGGCGGGTCCGTCGCTGTCGCCGGCATCGCTGTCGCCGGGTTCGCTGACCGATCCGGGCCTGGCCGGCCTGACCCCGGGCCTGACCGACCCGGGCCTGGGCACCGGCTTCCCCGGTGAGGTGCCGATCGCCGCGCCGATCGGCCTGGATCCGATGGCGGGGACCTACCCGATCCTGGGTGCCGACCCGTCGCTGGCCATGCCGGCCTCCACCGGCGGCGGCGGACTGCTGGGCACCATCAACAGCGCCGCCGAGCAGCTCGGCGCCGGCCAGGCGATCGATCTGCTCAAGGGCATGGTGATGCCGGCGATCATGTCGGCGGTCAAGAGTGCCGCGCCTGCCGCCGCACCCGCGGCAGCGGCCGCTCCGGCCGCAGCCGGCGCCGCCCAGGCCGGCCTCGGTGCTGCCGAGGCCGCCACCGGTGCCGCCGCCGCGGCGGTATCGGGAGCCGGGGCCTGACCCGATAGTCCTGTCACCGAACGGCACCGCAGAAGCCAGCGTCGGCTCTGCGGTGCCGTTACAGGTTTACCGGCGGCCGCGACCGGGTGAAAACTTTGGCACCACGCGTCCGTGTCGCAACACTGGTAACAGCAAGCACATACGTAACATCGGTTCGTGCCACGTCGTCGCCCTGCACCCTCCATACTGCTGTCCGCGGTGCTGGGCACGGTCGCGATCCTGCCGTGGGCCATCAGCGGGCTCCCCACTGACGACGCACCGACCGAGACCGCCATCACCCAGCAGCCACTGACGGCACTCGGCGGCGGCGAAACGGTGCGCGAAATCCATCAGGACACCCCGTTCTCGATGGTGGCGTTGACCGCCGACAGCCTGGACGGCACCACCGCCCGCGTTCGCGCCCAGCGCGCCGACGGCAGCTGGGGACCCTGGTATGACGCCGAGACCCTCGAGGGCGTGGGACCGGAGCGAACCGGCACCCACGGCACCGAGCCGGTGTTCGTCGGACGCACCAACACCGTGCAGATCGCGGTCACCCGCGCCGCTGCGCCCGCGCCCACCGCACCCACGCCCGGCCCGGGGCTGGGCTATATCCCGGCAAATGTCGAACATCCGCTGCCGCAGAACGTCAATGCGGTGCTCATCAGCCCGCCCCAGGCGCCGGTCGACGTCCAGTTCCCGCCGCCCACCGCCGCCACCGTGCCGGGCCAGGCGCCACAGATCATCACCCGCGCCCAATGGGGCGCCAACGAATCGATGAAGTGCGGAGATCCCATCTACGACCGGGGCGTCCGCGCCGCCGTCGTGCACCACACCGCGGGCAGCAACGATTACACGCCACAGGACTCGCCCGCCATCGTCCGGTCGATCTACGAGTACCACGCGCGCACGCTGGGCTGGTGCGATATCGCCTACAACGCGATGGTCGACAAGTACGGACAGGTCTTCGAAGGCCGCGCCGGCGGCATGAGCCGCGCCGTGCAGGGCGCGCACACCGGCGGATTCAACTCCGACACCTGGGGGGTGGCGATGCTCGGCGATTTCAACGCCGTGCCCCCCACCCCGATCCAGCTGCGCACCACCGGAAGGCTGCTCGGCTGGCGGCTCGGGCTGGATCACGTCGACCCGCGCGGCAGCGTCGCGCTCACCTCCGCCGGCGGCAGCTTCACCCTATTCCCGCGCGGCGCCACCCCGACGCTGCCCAATATCTTCACCCACCGCGACGTCGGCAACACCGATTGCCCAGGTGATGCCGCCTACGCGCAAATGGACCTGCTGCGCGATATCGCCGCCCGGTTCAACCAGCCCCCGGGCCCGCAGGATCTCGTGGACACCCTGCGCGGCGGCGCCATCTTCACCAAATGGCAGACATTGCGCAGCGAGGCCGGGCCACTGGGCATGCCGACCTCACCGGAGGCCTCCGGTTTCGGGGCCACCCGGTATGTCACCTTCGACCGCGGCGCCATGTACTGGTCACCGGAGACCGGTGCCCAGCCCGTCACCGGTGCGATCTATGAGGCCTGGGGCACATTGGGATTCGAGCGCGGAGCGCTCGGATTGCCGACCAGCGCCGAAATTCACGAACCGCTGTGGATCAAACAGAACTTCCAGCACGGCACGTTGAACTTCGACCGGGAGACCGGTCTGGTCACCCGTGTCATCGACGGTGTGCCGGTAGAGCTTCCGCGCCCCGACCACTCGCCCGTGCAGCTGGAGCGGTTCACCCCGATCAACAATCGGGCCTAGAGCCGCCGCTCGATCGGTCGCCCGGCTACAGCCACCACCGTTCGAGCACCCGGGCCAGACCGTCATCGGTGTTCGGAGCGGTGACCTCGTCGGCGGCCGCGCGCGCTTCCGGATGCGCATTGCCCATGGCCACTCCCAGCCCGGCCCAGCGCAACATCGGGATGTCGTTGGGCATATCGCCGAAGGCGACGATATCGCCGGCCTCGACGCCGAGCGGCCCGGCCACCTCGGCGATCCCCGTGGCCTTGCTCAGTCCGCGCGGCAGGACCTCGATGAGCCCGTTGTTGGTCGAGTAGGTCAGGTCCCCCACGGTGCCGACGTGCGGGGCGAGCGCGGCGGCCATGTCCCCGCTGCGCGCACCGGCCTTGCGGATCAACAGCTTGACCGCAGGCGCGCTCAACAGGTCTTCCAGTGACACCTCGGTGTTGTCCGGGTTGAGCCAGGCATGTTCGTAGCCGGGTGAGCTGACGAACTGCGGGGTCGCCGCATCGTGGGCGCTCCGGCCGACGCGCTCGACCGCAAGGCCGGCCCCCGGGATCACCCGCGCCGCGATCTCGGCCAGCGTGCTCAACTCCGGCACCGACAGGGTGCGGGCCGAGATGATGCGGTCGGTTTCCGGGTCATAGACCACCGCGCCGTTGGCGCACACCGACATCGGCGCGAACCCGAGTTGTTCGACGACCGGCGGCACCCAACGCGGCGGTCTGCCGGTGGCCAGCACGAAGTGGGCGCCGGCGGCCACCGCGGCGCGGACGGCCGCCGCGGTGCGCGGTGTCACCCGCTCGTGCTCGTCGAGCAGCGTGCCGTCGACGTCGGTGGCGATCAGTGTGGGCAGCATCAGCCGTCCTTCGGTGTCACGCCGGCGCCTCACCGGGGCGCTCGGCCGCACGCTTGGCCGCCTTCTGCGCGGCCTCCTCCATGTCCATCCGGTTGGCCTCGGCCAGCGTGGGGGCGCCACCGCCGAGCCGGTGCGGAACCCAGAACTCGCCCTTGGGGTGCGGCCCGTAGGCATCCTGCACCTTCTCCAGCAGATGCTGCATCCGGTGGTGCAGCAGTTCGGTGAGTTCGGCCGGTGGCAGCGTCGGATAGATCGGTTCACCGACCGCGATCGAGATCGGCACCTTGGGCCTGCGCATATTGCGCGGGTGCCCCTTGGTCCAGACCCGCTGCGCACCCCAGATGATGTGCGGGACGATCGGCACGTCGGCGGCGATGGCCATCCGCGCCGCACCGGACTTGAACCCCTTGATCTCGAAGCTGCGGCTGATGGTCGCCTCGGGGTAGACGCCGACCAGCTCCCCCGCCTTCAGCGCCGCGCAGGCCGCGGCGAAGGAGTCGGCGCCGCTGGCCCGGTCCACTTCGATATGGCGCAGCTTGCGCATCAGCGGGCCGCCGATCTTGTGATCGAAGACTTCCTTCTTTGCCATGAACCGGACCTTGCGACCGCGGCCCTGCTGGTAGGCCGGCAGGCCGGCGAAGGTGAAGTCGAAGTAGCTGGTGTGATTGACCGCGATCACGGCGCCGCCGGTGACCGGCAGGTTCTCCACACCGGTCACGGTGAACTTCAGCCCCTGCAGCCGCCACACCAGCCGGGCGGCTTGGATGACTGTCCCGTATACCGGTTCCACACGGCCCAGCCTAGTTCCACCGGCCCGCCGCGGCCCAAGAGCGCCCGGGCTGACGCTAAACTCGGGACCGAGCATCAGCCACCAGGAAGGTCATTCGTGCAGGTCACAAGCATCGGACACGCCGGTTTCCGGATCGATACGGAAGCGGGCAGCATCCTGTGCGACCCCTGGGTCAATCCGGCCTACTTCGCATCCTGGTTCCCGTTCCCGGACAACAGTGAACTGGACTGGGACCGCCTCGGGGACTGCGATTACCTCTACGTCAGCCATCTGCACAAGGATCACTTCGACCCGGCGCTGCTGCGTGCGCACGTCAACAAGGACGCCGTGGTGCTGCTGCCGGACTTTCCGGTCCCGGATCTGCGCCGCGAACTGGAGGCGCTGGGCTTCCACACCTTCTTCGAGACCACCGATTCGGTGAAGCATCGGGTCAGCGGTCCCAAGGGCGATCTCGACGTGATGATCATCGCGCTGCGCGCTCCCGCCGACGGCCCCATCGGTGACTCCGGCCTGGTGGTGAGCGACGGTCGGACAACCGCTTTCAACATGAACGACGCCCGGCCGGTCGACCTCGACATGCTGGCCGCCGAGTTCGGGCACATCGACGTGCACATGCTGCAGTACTCCGGAGCCATCTGGTACCCGATGGTCTACGACATGCCGGCACGAGCCAAGGAGGCGTTCGGCACCCAGAAGCGCCAACGCCAGATGGATCGCTGCCGCCAGTACATCGCGCAGGTCGGGGCCAGCTGGGTGGTGCCCTCGGCGGGTCCGCCGTGCTTCCTGGACCCGGCCCTGCGTGATCTCAACGACGACCACGGCGATCCGGCCAACATCTTCCCCGACCAGATCGTGTTCCTGGATCAGCTGCGCCGCCACGGACACCACGGCGGCCTGCTGATGATCCCCGGGTCGACCGCGGATTTCAGTGGTGCACAACTCAATTCACTGATCCACCCGATCGAGGATCCGGAGACCATCTTCACCACCGGCAAGGCCGCGTACATCGAGGATTACGCACGACGCCAGGCCCCGGTGCTGGCCGCCGAGAAGGCGGCGTGGGCGCCGGCCGACGGCGACTCGCTGCTGGGGCCGCTGCGCACGCTGTTCGAGCCGATCATGCTGGCCTCCGATCAGATCTGTGACGGTATCGGGTACCCCGTCGAGCTTCGGCTGCCCGGCGACAAGACCTCCGAGACCGTGGTGATCGACTTCCCGAAACGTGCTGTGCGGGAGCCTGTTCCCGACGAGAAGTTCCGTTACGGGTTCGAGATCCCGGCACAGTTGGTGCGCACCGTGGTGCGCGACAACGAACCGGACTGGGTGAACACCATCTTCCTGTCCACCCGGTTCAAGGCCTGGCGGGTGGGCGGCTACAACGAGTACCTGTACACCTTCTTCAAATGCCTGACCGACGAGCGGATCGCCTATGCCGACGGCTGGTTCGCCGAGGCGCACGATGACAGCTCCTCGACGGTGCTGGACGGCTGGGAGATCCAGCGCCGATGCCCGCACCTCAAGGCCGATCTCTCCACATTCGGTGTGGTCGAAGGTTCCACGCTGACCTGCAATCTGCACGGTTGGCAGTGGAACCTCGACACCGGCCGTTGCCTGACCGCCAAGGGACATCCGCTGCGGAGCGCGCGAACGTCATGACCACGACGGCGTCCTACGACGACGGCCTGATCCAGCTGGATCGCCAGGCGTTGACGCTGCGTCGGTATCACTTTCCGTCCGGGACATCGAAAATTATTCCGCTGCAGGCGATCCGCGGCTATCGGACCGAGACGATGGGTCTGGCATTCGATCGTTTCCGGGTCTGGGGGCCTGCCGACGATCCGCGCCGATGGTTGCCGCTGGACGTGTGGCGTCCGATCAAGTCGACGCTGGTGGTGCTCGACGTGCCGGGTACCCGCCCCAGCCCGGCGTTCACCCCGCTGCGGGTCAAGGACTTCCTGTCCGTACTGCAGGAGCTGCTGGCCGACTAGCGGGCGCGCAGCACGGTGGCTTCCAACAGTCGCTGGACACCGCGGGTCGCCGACTTGTTCAGTGCCGTCGTCGCACGCTGGAAAGCGTTGGGCGGTTTGGGGAACGTCACGTCGACGGGATCACCTACCCGCACCAGCCCGGGAGCCGACACATCGGCGTACACCCCGAGGAAACGATCGGTGCGTTGAGCCAGCTGACGGGTGATCGCCCGGTCCACGTCGATCCCGGGCTGCGCACGGGTCGGTACCACGCAGCGGATGGTCGGGATGCTCACCTGCAGCCGTGCCGTCCCGATACCCAGCTCGCCACCGACCCATGACGACTCGGGGAACTCCCGGTCGTCCGCACCGGTGTCGACGAGCACATTGGGCCGGAACCGGCGCACATCGTAGGGTTCGACCCCCGGGGCGAGCTGGCGCAGGCTCGCGGTGCTGATCAGGTGCACCGGGCTCAGATCGGCGAAACTACCCGGTGGTGTGGAGAACCGGGCCAGCGTGATGATGTCCTTGGTCGAGAACACCGAGGTGTCCGGCAGCGCCTCGTCCTCGGCGAGCCCGAAATCCTTGCGCACCTGGGCGGCCCGGAAGTTGGCCAGCGAGTCCGACACCGACATCCGGTGCTGGCTGGTGTCCTCGACCGGGGGCAGCGCCACCAGCCGCATCTCCCGTCCGACCAGCTCGGACAGCGCCGAGTTCATCGCCGGGTCGTCATCGGTCAGCTCGCGGCCGTCGGGGAAGGTCACCACTACCGCCGGGACGTTGCCCGGACCGGCGTCCGCGCCGGGTTCGGTGAGATAGCGCGCCGAGCAGCCCAACAGCACCGGCACCCGGCGCGCCGAGGCGGTCACCCCCTTCTCGACATCGCGGACCGCCCAGAGCCGGTCGGCGTGCACACCACGGCGATCCATGCGCACCCGGTCGACGCGGCCGCCGCCCATCGATTTGACCGGGAAACGCCACAGCTCGCGCACGGTGGGCGACATCTCGGCTAGCTCCCCGACACCGTCTGCCGCAGTTCGGAAGCCGCCTCCGATGCGGTGTCGTATACCCGGACGATCGCCTCGTCACCGGGTGACAGGTAGGTCGACTCCCCCAGCGCGGTGTAGCGCGTCGCGCCGATACCGATGAGCACGTGCTCGGGATGTCCGGCGGCCACCATCAGCGCACCGACATCCTCCAGCGGCGTCTCCGGCGAGCCCTTCTGATTGGCCAGCCGCTCGGTGATCCAGTCCAGCAGCACCTCACCGTAGTAGGAGTAGCCCAGCAGCGGACTGTCCACCCCGTACTCGTGCTGCCGCCCGTCGGCACCGTGCAGGTAGCAGACCAGCCGCAGGGTCGCGGTCGGACCGTCCGGCGTCAGGTCGCTGATGTCGAAGAACTGACGGGCAACCCCTTTGGAGGCCGGGCCCCAATTCTTCTTGTGACTGATCTTGGGGGCATTGGGCCTTCGGATCGAGCAGTCGTTGAAGGCGCCGAGCGCGAAGGGTTCCAGCGACGCCACGGTGTCCCCCCGCCACACCACCCGGCAAGCCAGACCCACCTCGGGCTCGATCTGCAGGTTCAGCGGGGTGTCGCTGGCCGGCAGGGTGATCGTGTCGTGGGACAGCGGGAACTCCCCGAGGAAGCTGTCGCTGCCCGGGGCGTACCAGGGGAAGATCCCCTTCGGCGCGGGGCCTTCCGACCCCGTCGGGTCCGCCACGTTCACGAAATCGGCTGCCTCACCTGCCTGTTCGAGATGACCCGCGAAGTTGCCGGCGACCCCGAAGCCGAACCAGTTCCGGAGTTCGGCGAGCTCGATATCCATCATGGTGTCAAACCCTACTGCGCAGGGGTCGGCGACATGACAGGTCAGTCGATGAAGCTGCGCGCCTGCGCGGCCAACCTGTCCCGCAGCGCCGCGGCCGCCGCGCGGTAGGCGCGCGCCTGGTCCGGGCGTCCCAGCGCGTCAGCGGCCACGGCCAGCGCGTCGTCGACGGGGCCCACCATCAACCCGTCCACGCCGAGCCCGGCGATCCGGCCGGAATACGGAACCAGCTCGGCCGCCCGTGCGTCGGCCTCCTCCGTATCGCCGAGAGCCACCGCGGCGTGCACCCGCAGCACGGTGAACGGCAGCCAGAAGTATGCGCGTTCGATGGGGTGGCGGTGCCGCCACAACTCCCGGGCCTGCGCCTCGCGGTCCCGGGCCACCAGCGCCAGCACCGCGGCGTCCAGCGCCGCGACCGACACCTCCCGGTAGAAGTAGAGCAACTCGTCGGCCAGCAGGCCCAGATCACCGAGGCAGAACTCGCCCGTCACCCGCCCGACCATCGCCAGCTTGGCCCCGTTGGCGGCACCGCTCTCCACCATGCGGGCCGCCAGATCGGTGTAGCTGCGCACGGCTTCGTCCAACCGGCCGGCCAACAGGTACATGCGCGCCTGGAACAGTCCGAGCACGCCGAGAAGGTGCACGAGCTGTCCGGTGCCGGCCCGGGCCACCGCCAGATCGGCGTGGCGTTTGGCCGTCGCCAGATCATTGCGGTGCCCTGCCGCCAGGGACAGCAACCAGTGCGCCACCGCCTGATAGTCGGCCTGTTCGGCGGCTTCCGCGGTCACCAGCAGTTCGGCGGCGACCGTTTCGCGCTCGGCGTCCAGATCTGGCCCCAACGCGCAGTACGCCCGGACATTGAGCGCCGTGCACAGCAGGCGACCCGATGACGCGGGATGCTCGGCGTAAGCACGTCTGGCCACGGCGAGCAACTCGGTGCTGACCTCAAGTGCGCCATCGGGATCGGCGCCCTCCAGTTCGACGAACAGCGCCTTGAGCAGCTTGACCCGGTCGGCCACGGTCAGCCCGATCCCCGCGTCGGCCGCCAGGACCCGCCGCAGCAGGGCGATCATCTGCGCATCGGATCCGTCGTATTCGCGGTCGCGCCACACCAGCGGGGTGTCCCACGCGGTGAGCACCCGCACCGTCAGGTCGTCGCGGGCCGTGCCGGACAACAGCGCCAGCGCGTTCTTCAGCTCGATCCGGGCGGCCACCGCGTCACCCGACTGCGCCAGGGCCGCTATCAGTCCGCAGCGCGCCTCGATCTCGCGGTCCAATCCGCCGGCCTCGGCGGAGAGTTCGAGCATCTGCACCGTCGCGCGCCACTGCCGGGCCGCCTCGGCGTGGGCGCCCACCGAATCCGCCTCCAACGCCGCGGCCATCGCGAATGATGCTGCCGACGAAGCGGTTTGCTCGCCCGCCCCGGCAACGGCGTGGTGGGCCAGGGTAGCCGGATCAGCCGAACGGCCCGGGGCGAGCAGCAGCTGCAGCGCGGCGGCGTGCAACCGGCACCGGCGCAGCTTCGAGATGTCCTCGTAGAGGGTGTCGCGAATCAGCCCGTGCGCGAACCTCAGCCGACCGGGCTCGGGTTCATCGAGCAATCCCAGCAGGACGGCCGGTTCCAGAGCGTCGAGCAACTCATCGGGATCGCAGCGGCCCAGCTCGGCAAGCAGGTCGACATCGATATCGCGGCCCAGTACCGCCGCCCGGCTCAGCGCGGCCACCGTCGGTGCGGGCAACCGGGCCAACCGGCGGCGGAGCACGTCACGCACCCCGGCCGGCACCGAGGCCCACACCGCTTCGGGTCCCTCGGCGGCCATCAGCCGGGCCAGTTCCCGGACGAACAGCGGGTTGCCGCCGGTCCGCTCGCGGAGCAGCCGCAACACCTCCCCGCTGGCGGTGGTCAAACCGCAGTCGCCGGCCAGCGCGGCGGTGGCCGCGGCGTCCAGTCCGTCGAGCACCAGGTGCGCCGCGGTCCGCACCGTCAGTGCGGCCCGCGCCACCTCGAGCTCACCGCGATCCTCCGACGGTCGGTATGTGCCGATCACCAGCACGCGACCGCCCTCGATACGGTCGACCACCAGCCGCAACAGTTCGAGGGTGAGCCCGTCGGTGCGGTGCAGGTCGTCGAGCACGACCGCCAACGGTTGGTGGCGGGCAACCGTGCCCAGCACGTCGGCGACCGCCTGTCCCAGCCAGAAGGTGCCCGCCTCGGTGGCGGCGCCGTCATGCAGCAACGGGGCCAGGGCGTGGCGATCGGCCGCCGGCACATCCGGGCCGACCAGTTCACGCAGCACTTCGGTCCACGCCCAGCCCGCGGGTGCGCCGTCGACCTCCGGGCACCGTCCATGCACGATGCGCCAGCCCGCCGCCCGCAGCCGGCTTGCCGCCGCTCCCGCCAGCGTGGTCTTGCCGGAGCCTGCCTCGCCACCGATCCACAGCACGACACCGCCGGAGGTGGCCGAACGCGCGGCGGCGTCGATGACCGCGAGTTCGGCGGCGCGTCCGTACGCCACCTGCTCGCCACCGACGATCACCGCCGGCGGCACCGCCGGCGGCACCGACGGTGGACGCGGTCGGGGTGGCGACGGATCGAGGTGCTCGGCGTGCCGCAAGATATCGCGTTCGAGCTCCCGCAGGGCCTTTCCGGGCTCCAGCCCGAGCTCATCGGCAAGACGTTTTCTGTTGTGCCGCAACACATCCAACGCATCGACTTGACGACCGGCCAGATACAGGGCGGTGGCCAGCACGGCGGCGGCCGTTTCCCGCTCGGGCCGGGCGCCGACGTGTCGCTCCAGCGCGGCCACCGCCGTGGTGTAGCGGCCGAGCTCCACCAGTGCCGCGGCGCGGTACTCCACCGCGGCCAGCCGGAGTTCGCTCAGACGAGCCACTTCCGGTACCGCCCACAGGGTGTCGCCGAACTCCGCGAACGGGTCGCCCGACCACTCGGCAAGCGCCTCATCGAGGAGTTGCAGTCGGCGATGGGGATCCGTTTCGTCGTATGCGGCAGCGATTCTGGCCTCCACCCGCCACGCGTCGACGGCGTCCACGGGCAGCCGCAGGCGGTACCCGGGTGCGGCACTGACCAGGATGCGGGCGGGTGTGCGCGGTGGACGGCCCGGTTCGATACCGCGCCGCAGGTGCGAGACGTAGACCTGCAACGCCGAGAGCGCCTTGGGTGGCGGTTCGCCTTCCCACAGGTCGTCGATGAGCCGGTCGACCGAGACCGGATGGCCCTGTGCGGCAACCAACCGCGCCAACAGGGCGCGCTGCAGCCGTGATCCCAGGGCCACCGGGGTGCCACCGGTCCAGGCCTGCACCGCGCCGAGCACCGACACCCGCACCGGGTATTCCGTCGCCATCCGACAAACCCGCTGGCGCTAGCTGCCGGGCTCGAGCACCTCGGCGCCGACGTAGGGCACCAGCGCGGCGGGCACCCCGACACTGCCGTCGGGCTGCTGGTGGTTCTCCAGGATCGCGACCAGCCAGCGGGTGGTCGCCAGGGTGCCGTTCAGGGTCGCCGCGATCTGCGGCTTGCCGTTCTCGTCGCGATACCGGGTGGACAGCCGGCGGGCCTGGAATGTGGTGCAGTTCGACGTCGAGGTCAGTTCGCGGTAGGTGCCCTGGGTCGGCACCCATGCCTCGCAGTCGTACTTGCGGGCCGCCGACGAACCGAGATCGCCTGCGGCGACGTCGATCACGCGGTAGGGCACCTCGATGGCCGCCAGCATCTCGCGCTGCCATCCGAGCAACCGCTGATGTTCGGCCTCGGCATCCTCGGGTCTGCAGTAGACGAAGGCCTCGACCTTGTCGAACTGATGCACCCGGATGATGCCGCGGGTGTCCTTGCCGTAGCTGCCGGCCTCGCGGCGGAAGCACGACGACCAGCCGGCGTAGCGCTTGGGACCGTCGGTCAGGTCGAGGATCTCGTCGCTGTGATAGCCCGCCAGCGGTACCTCCGACGTGCCGACCAGATAGAGGTCGTCGTCGTCGAGGTGATAGATCTCGTCGGCGTGCGCACCCAGGAATCCGGTGCCGGCCATCACCTCCGGGCGCACCAGCACCGGCGGGATCATCAGCGTGAAGCCGTTGGTGGTGGCCAGCCGGACCGCCAGTTGCAGCAGGCCAAGCTGCAGCAGTGCGCCTCGGCCGGTCAGGAAATAGAACCGCGAACCCGAGACCTTGGCCCCGCGTTCCATATCGATCAGGCCGAGGGCTTCACCGAGTTCCAGATGGTCGCGCGGATTCTCGATGGCCGGGGGCGTACCGACGGTGTCGAGCAGCGCGAAATCGTCCTCGCCGCCGGCGGGCACACCGTCGACGATGACATTCGAGACCGCCATGTGCGCCGCGGTGAATGCGGCCTCGGCGTCGGACTGTTCGGTCTCGGCGGCCTTGACGGCCTCGGCGAGTTCCTTGGCGCGGGCCAGCAGCGCCGGCCGCTCGTCCGGGGCGGCCTTGCCGACGAGCTTGCTGGCGGCCCGCTGCTCGGCGCGCAGGGTGTCGGCGGTGGAGATGGCCGATCGGCGGGCCGTATCGGCGGCCAGCAGCGCGTCCACCCGGCCGGGATCCTCGCCGCGGGCGCGTTGAGAGGCGCGCACCCGATCGGGCTCGTCGCGGAGCAGCTTGAGGTCGATCACGGCGGTAACCCTACTTGCGCGGCGAAGGGCCGCAGCCCGCGGGCCACAACCACATAACATTACAAGTGCATCACTTGTCACACATCGTGACACGCCTGTCACAATGGGAGGCGATGTTGGACGCACCCGATGGCCAGGAACCGTTTCTGAACGAGGCACAGACCTCGCAGAAGCCGGTGTCTCGGTGGCGCGCGGCGGTGTCGTCGTGGCAGCCGATGAGCGGCCCGCTGAGCCCCACCCGTCGCGCTTTGCTGCTCACCGCGCTGGGCGGGCTGCTGATCGCCGGCGTCATCACGGTGTTGCCCGATACCGCGGCCGGCGGGCGCCTGGCCGGGCTGAACTCCGGGGCCGGTGCGCTGGGACTGCGCAGCAACAGCACCTTCGACAGCGCCAAGGGCGGCGACTGCCTGAACTGGCCGGAACGCACCCCCGACGCCGCGCAGATCGTGGATTGCACCACCGAGCACCGGTTCGAGGTCGCCGAGTCGATCGACATGCGCACCTTCCCGGGCACCGAGTACGGCCCGGACGCCGCGCCCCCGTCGCCGGCCCGCATCCAGCAGATCAGCCAGGAACAATGCCAGAGCGCCGTACAGCGTTACCTCGGTGACCGGTACGACCCCAACGGGCGATTCAGTGTCAGCCTGCTGTGGTCCGGCGAGAAGACCTGGCGCCAGGCCGGTGAGCGACGCATGCTGTGCGGCCTGCAGCTGCCGGGGGCCAACAACCAACAGCAGGCGTTCCAGGGCAAGGTCGCCGATATCGATCAGTCCAAGGTCTGGCCTGCGGGGACCTGCCTGGGTATCGACCCGGCGACCAACCAACCCACCGACATCCCGGTGGACTGCGCCGGGCCGCATTCCCTGGAGGTCACCGGTTCGGTGAACCTGGCCGACAAATTCCCCGGCGGCCTGCCAGCCGAGGCCGACCAGGACACCTTCGTCAAGGAGAACTGCTCCCGGGTCACCGACGCCTACCTGGCGCCGCTGGAATTGCGCACCACGACGCTGACGCTGGTGTACAGCACCGTCGCGCTGCCGAGTTGGTCGGCGGGCAGCCACCAGGTGTCCTGCAGCATCGGCGCCACCCTCGGCAACGGTGGCTGGTCGACCCTGCTCAACAGCGCCAAGGGCCCGCTGATGATCAACGGTCGTCCGCCGGTCCCGCCGCCGGACATCCCCGACGAGCGCCTGAACATCCCGGCCATCCCGCTGCCCCCGATCGACACCTCGTCGCAGATCACCTACGACGAGTCCTACAGCAGCGGTAGTAGCAGCAGCAGCGGGAGCAGCAGTAGCCAGCAGACCGAGTCCAACGAACACCTGCCCGGGCAGTCCAGCCAGAGCACCGAACAGGCGACCGCGACCGAGACCCCGACCGGCGGCAACACGTTCCTCAACGGTCCGCCGTTGCCGCCGCCGCCACCACCGGCCGCCGGGCCCCCCATGGAAGGACTCCCGCCGCCGGCCGCACCGCCGGCCCCGGAGGCCGCACCACCGCCTCCGCCGGGTCCCGCTCCCGTCGAGCCCGTTCCGCCGCCACTCCCGTAATCGCGTGCCGGTCCTCATGAGCGCGCAGCGGTTCGAGGAACTGGTCGCCGATGCGCTCGATCTGATCCCGTCCGGACTCGCCGCCGCCGCGAACAACGTGGTCTTCCTGGTCGAGGCGCGCCATCCCGACGAGCCCGACCTGCTCGGGCTCTACGAGGGCATCGCGCTGACCGACCGGGACTCGACCTACGCCGGTGCGCTGCCCGACACCATCACGATCTACCGGGACGCGCTGCTGGACATGTGCGCGACCGAGGATGAGGTGGTCGACGAGGTGGCCATCACCGTGGTGCACGAACTGGCGCATCATTTCGGGATCGACGACGAGCGTCTGCACGAATTGGGCTGGGCCTGAAAGCAGTCCCGCCGACAGCGTGGGAACCCAGCGGTGTCGGTGGGTGGTGCCACAATGGCAGCCATGAGCGCGACATGTCGGGAGTGCGGGGCCGATGTCGAGCACGACCACTGCCACGGCACGGTCATCGTGCACATCGGACAGCGCCCAGAATGCACCGAGCCCGATTGCAGCACACCGGAGGCCGTGCACCGCTACACCATCGACTGCTACGCGGTGGGGTGTGGCTGCGCGCTGGATCAGCCCATCGGCCCGGCGGTGTCCGCGGCGTCCCGCTCGGCGGCGTCGGGATAGAACGGCGGGGTCAGCGGGCCCCAGCGCACGCAACTCCACCGCCCGTCGGTGATCGGGCTGAGGATCACCGATTCGGTGTTGTTGAGATGGTGGTCCAGCGCGAACGCACCGTCGACGCCGGCGAGCACGGACGCCACCAACCGGATCGCCGCGCCGTGGCTGACCACGACGATATCCCCGGGCCAGCGGTGGTCATCGAGGTGACGCAGCCGTAGCTCCGTCAGTACCGGCACCACCCGGTCGAGCACCTGTTGTCCGGTCTCGCCGCCGGGCACCGGTACGTCCAGGTCGCCCTGGTGCCAGCTGCGGTAGACCGCCTCGAAGGCCTCGATCGCCTCGTCGTCGTTGCGGTTCTCCAGCTCGCCGACCTGGACCTCGTGGATGCCCTCGAACTCATGGGTCGCCAGGTCGTGGTGTCCGGCGATACCGGCGGCCGTCTCGCGGGCCCGGATCGCCACCGAGTGCGCCACCATGGCGATCGGGGTCGTCCAGCCACGGGCGAAGGTGCGTGCCTGGTGATGGCCCAGGTCGGTCAGGGCGGCGCCCGGCGGCCGGGTGTCCAGTCGGCGCTCGACGTTGCCGTAAGACTGTCCGTGCCGCACCAGCACCAGCCGCCCCGTCATGCCGATCCTCCTGTCCGTGTCGCCTGCAACCAGCGTGCCGCCTCGTCAACCGGCGGCGGTAGCGCCCCGATCGCCGCGCCGGTCGGCCACGAACCCAGGTAGCGCACATCGGCGCAGCGCCGGTGCAGCGCCTTGAGCGCCTCGCCCACGGCTTCGTCGTCGATGTGACCGGCCCAGTCGAGGAAGAACTTGTAGGTGCCCAATTCCGTTCGGGTGGGCCGTGATTCGATGCGGGTCAGATCGATACCGCGGATGGACAGTTCGGTCATCGCCGACACCAGCGCCCCGGGCACATTGTCCAGGCGCAACACGACCGAGGTGCGGTCGGCACCGGTACGGGCCGGCGGGGTACCCGGCGCGCCGACCAGGACGAAGCGGGTGCGCGCGCTGGCCTCGTCGACGATATCGGCGGCCAGCACGGTCAGTCCGTAGCGCTGCGCGGCCAGCGCCGTGCTCACCCCGGCGTCGGCGCCACCGCCGGCGACATCCTGGGCCGCGGCGGCATTGGAGTAGGCCGGCACGATGCGGGCCTGCGGCAGTTCGGCGGCCAGCCACTTGCGGACCTGCGCGGCCGCGACGGGGAAGGCGGCGACGGTGTCGATATCGGCCGCGGCCAGCCCGGCCCGGGTGACGATGGTGAACGCGACATCCAGGGTGTGCTCGGCATAGATCTGCAGCGCGGAACCGTCGGCCAGGCCGTCGAGAGTGGGGATCACCGAGCCGTCGATCGAATTCTCGATCGGTACGCACGCGTAGTCGGTGTCACCGGTGCGGATCGCCTCCAGCGCGCCGCCGGCACTGTCGTAGGGCAGCGGGACGACCTCGCCGGCCGCACCGCCGGGCGGCACCATGTCACCGGCCACCATCTGCAGCAGCGCCGCCTCGGTGAAGGTCCCCTCCGGCCCGAGGTAGGCGATACGCGGCACGCCCTCAACCCTAGTGGCTCGGCGCCTGCCCACCCGTGCACCGACGGAGGAAACCTTGCACATCCCACCCCGGATGTAGTTAAGTAAGGCTTACCTCACTAACCGGAAGGTGGTCAGATGTCTGTGACGGCACCGACGACAGCCGAGCGGATCCGCAGCGCGTGCGCCCGCGCCGGCGGCGCGATGCTGGCCGTGGAGGGCCTCGAACCCGCCACCACGCCGGTCCACCATCTGCTCGACGACGGCTCTTTCGCCATCACCATCCCCGCCGACGGTCTGCTGGCCGCCATGGTGGTCTCGGCCGGCTCCGCGGGTGCGCAGGCCGTGTTGGAGATGACCGATTACGCGCCGCTGCCGTTACGCGAGCCGGTGCGCTCGCTGGTCTGGATCCAGGGCCGGATGTTCCTGGTGCCGGACGGCGAGATCGCCGGGATGCTCGACATGGTGGCCGCCGATAACCCGAATCCTGCTCTGCTACAGGTGAATACCGGTAGCGCCGACGCCTCCCGCGGGGACACCCGGTACGCGCTGGCGCGGCTGGAGATCGAATCGGTGGTGGTCGCCGATTCCACCGGCGCGGAGTCCGTGGGCGTGGGCGCACTGCTGGCGGCGCGGCCCGATCCCTTCTGCGGGCTGGAGTCGTGCTGGCTGCGGCACCTGGAATCCGCGCACCGCGACGTCGTGGACCGACTGGCCACCCGGCTGCCCCAGACCCTGCGCAGCGGCCGGGTCCGACCGCTCGGCCTGGACCGCTACGGCGTACAGCTGCGGGTCGAGGACGAGTCCGGCGATCACGATGTGCGGCTGCCCTTCGCCAAGCCCGTCGACGATGTCACCGGTCTCAGCCAGGCCATCCGCTTGCTGATGGGTTGCCCGTTCCTCAACGGGCTGCGCGCGCGGCGTATCTGATCCGCCTATTAGCCTGGCGGCGGTGACCGCTTCCCCGGGGCCGCTGCCGTCGGCTCGCACGCTGCGGATCGAGATCGCCGTCGTGCTGGCGGTCACGTTCGGCCTGAGCGCCTACGTGGCGCTGTTGCGCCTCATCGAGGCGGTACTGCTGGGGCTGGGCGGCCAGACCGTGGCACTCAACGAGCGCCGCTCCCCGTTCGACCTGATCGACCTCGGCCTCAACGTCGCCTCGGTCATCCAACTGCTGGCCTGGGGCGCGCTCGGTCTCTACCTGTTGTCGCGCACCGGTACCGGACCCGCCCAGATCGGCCTCGGCCGGTTCAGGCTGCACCCCGACCTGACCGGCGGACTCGGACTGGCCGCACTGATCGGTGTGCCCGGCCTAGCCCTGTATGTGGCCGCACGCCTGCTGGGGCTCAGTGCCGCGGTGGAACCCGCCGAACTCAACGACACCTGGTGGCGGATCCCGCTGCTGCTGCTGCTCGCGTTCGCCAACGGCTGGGCCGAGGAGATCATCGTCGTCGCATTTCTCATCACCAGGTTGCGTCAGCTGCAGGTCGGCGCGGGTGTCGCGGTGCTGATGTCGGCATTGCTGCGCGGCGGCTACCACCTCTACCAGGGCTACAGCGCCGGGCTGGGCAACATCGTGATGGGCCTGGTGTTCGGCTACGTGTGGATGCGCACCGGCAGACTCTGGCCGTTGATCGTGGCGCACGGCCTGATCGACGCGGTGGCCTTCGTCGGCTATTCGCTGGCGGCCGGCGAGCTGGACTGGTTGAGCTGAGAACCCGCCGCCAAGCAGTACATTCGCAGGTGTGACCGAGAACCCGCCGCATGGTCGGGGGACACCCCGGCGGGAACCGGCACCGCAGATCCGCCGCGACCCCCGCCACCGCCCGCCACCGGTGTGGCCACCCAATCCGCCGACACCGCCCACCGCTGCGCCGCGCCGGCCCCCCGTCCAGCGTCGGCCCGTACCGCCTCCACCGCCACCTCCACCACCACGACGACCGGTCGCGCCCACTCCGGCGCCGCCACCGCCCAGGCCATCGGCCAAACGACCGCGCCGGCTGCGCCGGTTCCTGTCGATGGTGCTGGCCGCCGGGCTGCTGTTGCTCAGTGCCGGCGTGGCCGGCGCGTGGTGGCTCGACTCGACCCTGCAGCGCGCCGCCGTGCTCGGCAACTACCCGGACCGGCCACCGGCGGGCAGCGGCACCACCTGGTTGCTGGTCGGATCCGACAGCCGAGCGGGACTGTCCGACGCCGAACAGGGCGAGCTGGCCACCGGCGGCGACACCGGCAACGGCCGCACCGACACCGTGATGTTGCTGCACATCGGCGGGTTGTTCGCCGGGACCCGACCCACACTGGTGTCGCTGCCCCGCGACTCGTACGTGCCGATCCCCGGCTACGGCGAGGACAAGATCAACGCGGCGTACGCCTTCGGGGGCGCGGCGCTGTTGGTCCAAACCGTCGAGCAGGCGACCGGGATCCGGCTCGACCACTACGCCGAGATCGGCTTCGGCGGTTTCGCCGAGCTCGTCGACGCCGTCGGCGGGGTGACGATGTGCCCGCAGGAGCCGATCGACGATCCGCTTGCCGGCATCGCCCTGCCGGCGGGCTGCCAGGAACTCGACGGCCGCAATGCCCTCGGCTTCGTCCGCTCGCGCGCCACCGCCCGCGCCGATCTGGACCGCATGACACATCAACGGGCCTTCATGTCCGCCCTGCTCAAACGGGCGACCAGCCCGTCCGTACTGCTCAATCCGCTGCGCTGGTACCCGATGGCGGCCGCCGCCACCGGTGCGGTCACCCTCGATCAGGGCGGTCACATCTGGGACCTGGCCCGGCTGGCCTGGGCGCTGCAAGACGATCCGACCGCGACGACCGTCCCGATCGCGGAGTACACCACCAGCGACGTCGGATCGGTTGTGGTGTGGGACAGCGAAGCCGCCGGGAGACTGTTCGGCGCATTGGCCCGCGACGAACCGGTGCCGGCCGACGTGCTCGATACCGACCAGCCCTGAACCGCACCGGAACCCGCACACACAGCAAACTATTCGGCGACGCCGTAACGACCGTCACAACGGTTAGGGGTGGCTACCCTGATTAAGGGTCACCTTGTATGACACGCCGCCTGACCTGGCCTATTGTGGTCGGCATGAGCGATGTCAACACACCGGACACCAAATTCAACGCACTGCTCCGCGAGCAAATCCGCAGTGAGTTCAGTGCGTCGCAGCAGTATGTCGCCATCGCTGTCTACTTCGACGGTGCGGACCTGCCGCAGCTGGCCGCGCACTTCTACGCCCAGGCCGTCGAGGAACGCAATCACGCCATGATGCTCGTGCAGTACCTGCTCGACCGCGATATCGACGTCGAGATCCCCGGCATCGATTCCGTGCAGAACCAGTTCGACACCCCCGCGCAGGCCCTGCGGCTGTCCCTCGACCAGGAGCGCACCGTTACCGAGCAGGTGACCCGGCTGGCCAGTGTGGCCCGCGAAGAGGGCGACTACCTGGGCGAGCAGTTCATGCAGTGGTTCCTCAAGGAACAGATCGAAGAGGTCGCGACCATCACGACGCTGGTGCGCATCTCCGAGCGGGCCGGGGCGAACCTGTTCCATCTGGAGGACTTCGTCGCCCGCGAGCTCGCCGCGGCAGGCGCCGACCCGACGGCCCCGAAGGCCGCCGGCGGCAATCTCTGACTCGCTTCGGTCAGTCCCGCCCGGCCCCGGTGAGGCCGTTCTCCAACCAGTCCTTGGTACGGCCGGGATGATTGGTGGCCACCCACGCCACCCCGACATCCCGGCAGTACCGGACATCCTCGTAGTGGTCGACGGTCCAGCAGTACAGCGCACGCCCCTGGGCGGCCGCCTTGTCCACCAGTTCGGGGTGTTCGCGCAGGGTCGCAATGGAGGGGCCCACCGCCGTCGCCCCGACCGTGGTGGCGGCGCCACCGCCCAGAAAGCGCGACGTCTCGCCCAGTAGGACGGTCGGCAGCATGGGCGCCGCCCGCCGGATCCGCCACACCGCGGCGGCCGAGAACGACATGACCACCGCCCTGGCCAGGTCCGCGGACGCCGGCGCGGCGATGCCGTAGCGGTGCAGCAGAGCCAGCACCTTGCTCTCCACCAATGCGCCGTAGCGCACCGGGTGTTTGGTCTCGATGAAGATCTTCACCGGCCGCTTCGTGTCCAGCACCAGCCCCACCAGGGTGTCCAGTGTCAGCAACCCGGTATCACCGCCGGCTCCGCCGTCCCGCCAGCCGGAGTGCCACGAGCCGTAATCCAATTCGCGCAGCTGTGCGAGCGTCATCTCCGAGACCAGCCCGGACCCGTTCGAGGTCCGGTCGACGCGGCGATCGTGCACGCAGACGAGGTGGCCGTCGCGGGTCAGCCGGACGTCGCACTCGACGGCGTCCGCGCCCTCCTGAAGGGCGAGTTCGTAGGCCGCGACGGTGTGCTCGGGCCGGTCGGCGGAGGCCCCGCGGTGCGCCACGACGAACGGGTGGCCCGTCGTGGCCGGTCCGGCAGTCTCAGCGTCCCCGGCGGTCATATGGCTATGCTGCCGGGTTCCGGTCCTCGGCCTCAACCGGAACGCCGGATTCGCCGCCGGTGTCCGGTCGCTCGGCACCGGCCGCCCCGACCGCGACCATCACCCAGCGCCGCGACGGCCGGTCCACCGGCTGCCGCTCGAAACCCTCGTACACCTGCAGCATCAGCAGCAGCGCGGCCATCGCGACCAGATAGGCGACGGTGGTGATGACGGTGTTGTCGGCGATGCGCTGGGCACCGTCGTAGAAGATCGTGAGCACCGTGGTCACGATGGACGCCACCGACAGCACATAGCTGAAGAACCAAGTGATCCACCAGCTGACGATGCGCAGGCCGGTGCGCCGCTCGGTCCGGGCCAGTTCGATCACGAACACCGGGGCCAGCACCAGGTTCACGAACGGGATCAGACAGCCGGCCCACAGTTCGCGCGCCGACCGGGGATCGGGGCTGCCCACGTGCGCGTACGCCGCCGCTCGGCGGGCGATCAGCCAGTTGGTCAGGACCAGTGCGGTGGCCACCACGGCGAAGAACGCCGCCGCGCTGGCCGCCACCGGCAGCCAGGTTCCCAGCGCCGCGACGATCGGATCGAGCAGCACGCTGCGGTTGATCAACAGCAGTCCATACCGGAGCACGTGCAGCACCGCGGCCGCACCCAGCAGCACCAAGGTCACGACGATCATGCGGCGCACCGCGGCCGGCGCCGGGGCGCTGCGTTCGGCGATGACCTGGCCGGCCGTGTCGCCGTCGTCGAAGCGGTCGTAGAGGCCCCAGCGCGGAATGTAGGCGTAGCGCGGGGTCGGGCCCAGGGGGGCGCGTTTACGCCGGGGAGCCGGCGGTGCACCGGGGCGCACCGCGATCCAGCGGTAGCCGGCGGGGGCGCTGCCCGGCCGGCCGGCGGCAGGCCTGCCGGGGCTCGGCGGCGCCCCGGGGGCTCCCGTGGCCCCGGGGGCGAGCAACGTGCCGCGGCACCGTGGGCACCAGACCCGTTGGCGGTCGCGCACATTCCATCGCGTCCCGCATTGGGCACAGACCTGGATCACCGGACCAGCCTACGACGCGCTCAGACCGTGCCGGTGTTGCCGTCGTCGGTACACACCGGTCGCCCGGCCTGCACCCAGGACAGCATTCCGCCGGTCACATTGGTCGGTTCGAATCCGTTGCGGACCAGATACTGCGCGACGCGCTGGGAGCGCCCACCGGCGTGGCAGATGACATACAGCGTGGCGTCCCGGTCGATCTCGTCAATCCGGGCAGGGACGTCACCCAGCGGAATGTGCTGGGCTCCGGCCACATGCCCGCGCTGCCATTCGTCGGGCTCCCGCACGTCGAGCAGCACCACCGAGTCGTCGAATGTCACCGGCAGCGCGCTGACCTCGATCTGTGGGATATCGCCGTCAGCCATGGTCGTTCCATCCGGTCATGCCGTCCATGCTGGCATGCACCGGATGCGGACGCACCGGATCCCTGCCGTGTGGCGGTGTCCGCGAGGCGGCAGCAATTTCTAGGCTATCCACAGTTTCCACAGGTTCATCCACAGGCCCGGCACCCCCGCGGCGGTCCCTTTGCCTGGACTTCTGTCCAGTTCCTGTGGATAACCAAGCCTCACCAAACGCGACGATCAACAGCTGCGCGAACCCCCCGGAGCAAAACAGCTGCGGCCACGCGCGGCCGACAACCGCGACTTCGGTTCACCCGGATTGCATCGCCGCGGGCGGGGCGGACCCGATTTTTCTACCGGCGAACAAAGGTCTATGATCGGCGTCACAACAAACCGTGTGACAGATCTCACTGGGGGATGACTTGATCGTGCAGGTCAGGAGCTTGTGATGGGAGCACACCCGCTTGGTCCGGGTTCGGGGGCGTCGTCTGATTGGCAGCCCTCACCCCAGTACACCAATAACCAGGTCGTTGCCCTCATCCGCGCCGGCGCCATCGCGCTCGTGCTGCTGGGAGTCCTGGCTGCCATCGTGTTGTTCTGACCGTCTTGCAGGTTTCGGCGGGTGCCCGCCGGGAATCCGGGTCCTTGCGGTGCACGCGGGTATGGACCAAGGTTGAGCTCGAGCTTGTTGTCGATACACGCGACGCCGAACTCCCTCGCGATCCATAATTTAGGAAGGAACCCAGTGGCTGAATACTCACTGCCAGAACTCGATTACGACTATGGCGCGCTGGAGCCCCACATTTCCGGGCAGATCAACGAGATCCACCACAGCAAGCACCACGCCGCCTACGTCAAGGGCCTCAACGACGCCCTGGCCAAACTCGAAGAAGCCCGCGCCGGTGACGACCAGTCCGCGATCTTCCTCAACGAGAAGAACCTCGCCTTCCACCTCGGCGGACACGTCAACCACAGCATCTGGTGGAAGAACCTGTCCCCCAACGGCGGCGACAAGCCCGAAGGCGAACTGGCCGCCGCCATCGACGACCAATTCGGATCGTTCGACAAGTTCCGCGCCCAGTTCACCGCCGCGGCCAACGGACTGCAGGGCTCCGGCTGGGCCGTCCTGGGCTACGACAGCCTCGGCGACCGCCTGCTGACCTTCCAGCTCTACGACCAGCAGGCCAACGTCCCACTCGGCATCATCCCGCTGCTGCAGGTCGACATGTGGGAGCACGCCTTCTACCTGCAGTACAAGAACGTCAAGGCCGACTACGTCAAGGCCTTCTGGAACGTCGTCAACTGGGCCGACGTCTCCGACCGCTACGCCAAGGCCACCGCCAAGACCAGCGGACTGATCTTCGGCTGAGTCCTCGCTACCCGAGTCAAGGGCCCCGCGTTGCTTCGGCAGGCGGGGCCCTTCACTTTTCCGTCACCCGCCGTTTCTGGCACTCGGTTCCTCTTGCGTGCTAGCACCGACCTACCGCATCCTGTGCACAACGACCCACAGCAGTGTCGAAGGTAGTGATCGCACAAGCACTGTCGGGAGGCCAGATGGACAGCGGAGCCGGTAGAGCGGTCGAGATCGCCCCCTTCCACTCCCGGGGCACCCTGAAGGGTTTCGTGGTGTCGGGCCGCTGGCCGGATTCGACCAAGGAATGGGCGCAGCTGCTGATCGTGGCGGTGCGGGTGGCATCGCTGCCCGGCCTGCTTTCCACCACAACCATTTTCGGCGTCCGCGAGGAACTCCCCGAGCAGCCCGAGCCCGGCACCGTGGGCCTGGTGCTGGCGGAGGGACCCGTGGTCGGTGAATCCGCGGTTCCGCCAGGGTTTTTCGCCGAGCACCAACCGGCGGCACTGCTGATGCTACACCCGCCGTCGGAGACCACGCCGTCCCTGCCCGAATGCGCCGGAGCGGCGTCCGGGTGCGTGTTGTTGCCGGGCATCCCGCACCTGGGCCTGGAACACCGTGCCGCCTGGGTGGAGGCCGAGGCCGACGGCACCATCACGTCGATGGTGAGCCGCGTCGGGGTGGACCCGATCAGCCATCCGGACACCGCCATCCTCGCCATGCTGCTGGCCGCGTAGCGACCGGACTCCGCGAGCACCCAGATTTTTCGGGTGGGTACTACCTGCCGCAATTCAGCAAAGCGCTTGGTAACGGTTCGGAAACGGTTCGGCCACAATGCCGCGTTTGGCATGTGCGGGACCCAGCAATTGTGCCGCCACCGCCGAACCCGCCGATGGCTACCCGTCCCGCACTTCGCCGGCACCGACAGCAAAGGTGAAGTGCGGATTTGCTGTGCGACAGCTGTCGGCTACTGGTTCGGGATGGGGTTACTGTGACAAAGAGTCAAGATCAACTGATCTGGGCAAAACAACGCCCCCGTTAAATTTCGGTTCGCCAGGTAACAACGTCGCAGCGTGCCGGCCGGGCTGCCGTGCTGCTACGGCACCCTGCAGCGACCTCCAGCCCAGGGTAGTGTTACTTTTCAGTGGTTTGCACTTGGTTGTTGCGGCAACACTCGCTACGATGATCAGCAAATACGAACCTATTGCAGACAGCATGTCAGCCATGTGGAGGAAAGTTAGATGAGCAAGACGTTCGCCGCCCGACTGAACCGCCTCTTCGACACGGTTTACCCTCCCGGGCGCGGGCCGCACACCTCGGCCGAGGTCATCGGCGCACTCAAGGCCGAGGGTGTGACGATGTCCGCTCCATATCTGTCGCAACTGCGTTCCGGTAACCGCACCAACCCGTCCGCGACCACCATGACGGCCCTGGCCAACTTCTTCCGCATCAAGCCGGCGTACTTCACCGACGATGAGTATTACGAGAAGCTGGACAAGGAGCTGACCTGGCTGGCGAGCATGCGCGATGAGGGCGTTCGCCGCATCGCCGCCAGGACCGTGGGCCTGTCCGCGGAGTCCCAGCAGGATCTGGCCCTCAAGGTCGACGAGCTTCGTCGCCGGGAGAACCTCGACGGCTGATCCACTCCGGATCACCGCCACCCAACGGTGTCGTCGCGCGCTAGCGTGACGGCACCGTTCGTGTTTCCGGTGGTGGTCGTCAGGTCCTCGCGCCGGACTCCAACTGCCGGAACTGTTCGGCGATCGCGAGAATCCACTCCCGGTCCGAGAACGTCGTCGGCTGACGCAGCCAGTTCAGGCCAGGGAACGCGGCATGTGCCGTGCTGTGGTCCGCCGCGGTGTCTCGGCCGGCGAAGATCCATTGGGCTATCCCCTTGGCCTGCACGTCCGCCGGCACCGGGGGCGAGTCGAGGTCCGCGATATCGGCGATGTTCAACGACTGCTCGCTGTCGCGTGTGCCGGCGGTCGCGTCGACCGTGCGGCGGCGCGCCCCCTCGGCGGCGATGGCCTCCAGGTACAGCGAGTCCGAGATCAGTGACATCTGCTCGGCAACCCGGAACAGCAACGGCCCACGGGGACGCACGCCGATGCCGACGTCCGGGTGCCGGGTGTGCAGCTCGGCCAGCAGCGGCGCGATGGTCCGCAGCTCGCGGCGCGCACCGAACCAGTCCTCCACGCTGGGCAGCAGCGCGCCGCCGGCCACCACCAGCATCGCGCAACCCAACAGTGTCGCCGCCGCACCGACGCCGAGGACATCGGTGTTACCCACCGCCCGAAGCAGGAAGAACGCGCTGGCCAACACCATCAGCACCATCCCGATGCTGAAGACGAAAAGCGCACGGCCCCGGCGGGTTCGGTTGGAGTGGCGCATCCCCGCCCACGCGACGAGGGTCAGCGCGAGCAGCACGTAGAGCATCGGCAGCAGCCACGACGAGGAGCCGCCCGGCGCCAAGGTGCGCCGTAGGTACTCCTGCGGTGCAACCTCCGGCATCTGCTCGGCCCGGAAAAACGCCACCAGCGTCACGACCGCGATGGCGGCGGCAACGACGTACTGCGCAATGGCGATGCGGCGGATGGTCGCCGGCTTACGGTTCGAGGCCACCGTCGTGATCATCACGCAGCTGCCCGCCGCGCACCCGATCAATGCGACCTGGCTGAGCGCGACCGCGATGTTCGGCCACCGCAGGGCGGTGTCGATCAGCAGCGTCAGCGGCTGCCAGTTGAGCGCGGCGACGATACCGAGACTGCCCAGGGCGAGGATCATCGCGGTGCTCACCAGGGATTGCTTGTTGACCAGCGCCCACCCGATACGCAAGCCGGTCGCCAATCCGAGGAGACCGGCAATCACCCAGACGATCAACCAAACGCCTCACCGAGCCGCACCTGCACGATCGACGAGCGATCCGACGGCAGCCGACCCAGACGGTAGATGAGCAGCGCGGCGAAGTCCTCGGCCTCCTGCTCGGCCTCCTCACCCGCAGGACCCATGCACCCGGTCCGCTGGTTGAGCATGTATCCGATCAGATCCGACCCGGCCAACTCCATGGCCTCGCGGGCGGCCTCCACCACCGGGGTGCCCGCGTGGCCGAGCACCAGGTGACCGAGTTCGTGGGCCAGGGTGCGATCCCAGGCAGGCAGGCCCTTCTGAATCAGGAAGACGTCGTGGTCACCGTACTGCCGCCACTGCCCGCAGACACCGGACGGCAGATCAGCCATCTTGATCTGGATCGGACGGCCCTGGTCCTCGGCGACCGCGTCGACCAGACGCGGCAACGACACCTCACCCTGGCGCGGCGCAAGATCCAGCACGGAACTGACGGCGCGTGTCACGCGGCGACTTGCTGGCATTGCCCTCCCCTTTCCCTGAGTCCACTATGGCGCGCCGACGCGCGCAGGACGGTGATTCCGGTCAACTCGAGAACCTCGCCGCTCCACGTGACCGGATAACCAGGCCCGCCCGGGCCTGCCGGTAGCCGATGAACCCACCGGCGCCGGTGAGCAGCATGATGCCGGTGGCCCCGGGGACCGCGACGGCGGCGACCTCGTACATGCCGGCGGTCCGCAGGTACTCGCCGTAGCCGGCGCGGTAGGACGAGGCCACGACCTGGCCGTCACCGGTGCGCGGCGCGGCGGGACGCTCGGCGGGCGCGACCCGGGCCGGCGCGGGTGGCGGTGGGCTTTCCGGGGCCGGGGTGGTCAGCTCGGAATTGCCTACGCTGCCGGCGATCCCGGGCACCCCCGGAGGCACCACGATGGCGGGCAGCGGTCCCGCGAGGTCCGGGATCACCGGTAGCACCGGGGACTCCGGCAGCAGTTCACGCGGCGGGATGTTCGTCCCGGGCGGCACACCGGGACGGCCGGCCGGGGGCCGCGCCGCCGACGGTGCTCCCCCGCCGTACCCGTCTCCACCGTTCGGTGCCGACGACTGTGTATTCGGCGGCAGGGGCCACCAGCCCCAGCCACACTCGTCGTCATCGTCTGCGTCATCGTCGACACCGGACACTACCGGCTCGGGGTCGACGGGGAGTTTGCTGGCGTCGGTCGTGGCGGCGGCATCGGGGAGCGTTGCCGGATCCGCGGGCGCGGGTGCGAGGGGCAACCCGGTCGGCACTGGTGGGGACGCGGTCCGCTGTCCCGGCGAACCGGCTCCGGCCCGGGTCACGGTGGTGACGCCGCGGGGGCCCGTGCGACGCGGCTGGTCGGCGCGGTCCTGGGCCGTCCGACCTGGCGAGTCGGCAGTCGTCGAGGCGCCCTCACTGTCGGGCTCGGCTAACGCCACCGCGCCGCACGCACCGCCGACGAACAGCCCCGATGACACCAGGCAGGTAACCGCGGCGACTCGCATGCGCGAACCCACGTCGTCACCACCCCTCATGGCGTCTCACGGCGCACCGGCAATCGTTTCGGCAATTGTCGCATATACCCTTGGGCTTGTTTGCTGTCGTGAGCGATCCCGCCGGCGTCCGGGCGCCGGGGCGTGGCCGAACCGACAGAACGATAGTGTTGGCCTCATCGTGGCGCCGTGATGGTGGCGACTCGGAGGAGATGACCGGGAGGCAATGCCGATGGGCCTGTTCACGCAACGTAAGAGCCGTTCGGTCCGTCGTGCCGAGGCTCGGGCGATCAGGCGCGCGACCAAGACCAAGGCCAAGATGGAGGTCAAACTCGCGGCCCGTAACGAGGCGCGGCGCATGAAGGCCGACCGCAAGGCACAGGCGCAGGCGCTCAAGGCCCAGCTCAAGGCGCAGCGGGACAGCGACCGCGCGGCCCTGAAGGTTGCTGAGACCGAGCTCAAGGCGGTCCGCGAGGGCAAACTGCTCTCGCCGATGAAGATCCGCCGGACACTGACCGTGTCCCGGCTGCTGGCGCCGGTGCTGGTGCCGCTGGCTTACCGCGGCGCCATCGCCGTGCGCGGCATGCTCGACCAGCGCCGTGCCGACCAGCTCGGGGTGCCGCTGGCCCAGATCGGCCAGTTCTCCGGGCACGGGGCGGTGCTGTCGGCTCGCATCAACGGCGCCGAGCAGGCCACCCGCCGGGTCGCCGAGAAAAACCCCAAGGATGTCGAGACCAAGCAGTTCGTGGCCGCCATCAACGACCGGCTGAGCGATCTCGCCGCCGCCGTCACCGCCGCGGAGAACATGCCCGCCGCCCGGCGCAAGGCCGCCCACGCGGCCATCGGCGCTCAGCTCGACGGCATCGACGCCGACGTGATGGCCCGGCTCGGCCTGGTCTGATGACATTCCCGGCGCGCATTCTGGCGCCCATGCTGACCCTGGTCCTGGCGGTGCTGGCACTCGCCGGAGCCGGTGTCGCGGCCGCACATGCCACCCTAATCGCCTCGGATCCCGCTCCCGGAACCGCACTGACCGTGGCGCCGACGACGGTCAGTGCCACCTTCAGCGAAGAACTGCAGGCCGGATTCGCGGCGATGACGGTGGTCGGCCCCGACGGCAACCTGTGGTCCACCGGCGATGTCCGGGTCGACGGGGCCGTCGCCGAAGTCGACGTGCGCCCACTGGGACCGTCGGGCACCTATACCGCCAACTACCGCGTCACCTCCGCCGACGGCCATGTGATCACCGGCTCCTGGTCATTTGACCTGACCGTGTCGGCGACCGGGACGCCCGGCTCATCGGTAGCGCCGACGCCGGCACCCGCCGCGCCCGCCGCTGCGGCCGACGACGGCATGCCGGTGTGGCCGTTCGTGGTCGCGGCCGTGGTACTCGTCGGTGCGGGCGTGGGGTGGAGCCGACGCCGGACGTGACGCGTACCCGGCGGGGACGCCTGGGCGCACTCGTGCTTGCGGTGCCCGCCGCGCTGGCGGTCAGCGGCTGACGCCGCAGCCGGACTGGCATGATGGGTTTCACTGCTGGACGACACTGCAAAGGAGCAGCACCATGGCCGACGAGCAGGACCTTCCCGAACAGAAGGCCCCCGCTGAGCAGGTCCCGGCTGACCCACCTGCTGCGCCTCCCGCCGCCAAGGCTCCCGCGAAGAAGGCACCGGCCAAGAAGGCGCCGGTAAAGAAGGCCGCGCCGGTCAAGAAGGCTGTGCCCGCCAAGAAGGCGCCGGTAAAGAAGGCCGTACCGGCCAAGAAGGCCGCGCCGGCGAAGAAGGCACCTCCGGTCAAGGCCACACCGGTCGAGCCGGCGCCGGTCTCCGCACACCAGGCCGAGCCCACGGCGATCACCAAAGAGGCCGCCAAAGAGGTGGCTGCACAAGCGAAATCCGCGGTCGCATCTGCGGTGCCCCCGCCGTCTGCGGTGCCGGCGCTCGGTCCTGACCAGTCCCGGCTGCCGCTGGTGGCCGCCATCGCCGTCGGCCTGCTGGCGGTCGTGGTCGTGCTGCTGGCCCGCCGCGGTTCCGGCGAGGACTGACTTTTCGCACCGCTTGGGTCTTGACCCTGACGCGACGTCAGGGTCGATAGTGAAGCCATGGACGTGCGAACCGTCGGTAGCGTCGCCGCGTTGACCGGGCTGTCCGTGCGCACCCTGCATCACTATGACCACATCGGGCTGGTGGTGCCCAGTGTGCGGACCTCAGCGGGTTACCGAGGCTACACCGACGCCGATATCGAGCGCCTGCACCTGGTGCTGGCGTACCGCGCGGCGGGGCTCGGTTTGGACGAGATCGGCGTCCTGCTCGACGATCCAGAGGTCGACGAGCTGACCAGGCTGCAGCGCCAGCACGCCCTACTGCTTGAGCGGGCCGATGACCTGCAGCACACCATCGAGGCACTGGAGGCACTGATGGACGCACATCGCAGCGGTATTCAACTGACCGCGCAGGAACAGGTCGAGATCTTCGGCACCACCGCATTCGGCGAGGAGTACGCCGTCGAGGCCGAGCAACGCTGGGGCGACACCGATGCATGGAAGCAGTCCCAGCGACGGGCCGCGCAGCTGACCAAACAGGACTGGATCGACATCGCAGCCGAGGGCGACGCGCTGCTCCAGGATCTGGCCGCCGCCAAGCGTTCCGGCGTGCGCCCCGGGTCTGCCGAGGCCGCCGCGCTGGCCGCCCGCCACCGCGCGGCGATCGAGCGTTTCTACCCGTGCGGCGGCGAGATGCACCGCGGGCTGGTCGAGATGTACCTGGCCGACCCGCGGTTCACCGCCTACTACGACGACGTGGAACCCGGCCTGGCCCAGTTCGTGCACGATGTGGTGATCGCTAGCATCATGAGGTGAGCATCGAACCCCGCGCCACCGCTGACCTGGTCGACGAGATCTACCCCGAGGTGCGCAGTTGCGACCTGCAACTGCGTAATTACGGCGCCGTCCCGGCCTTCGCCGGGCGCATCACCACGGTGCGCTGCTTCCAGGACAACGCCCTGCTGAAGTCGATCCTGTCCACGCCGGGAGAAGGCGGGGTGCTGGTGGTCGACGGCGGCGGGTCGATGCACACCGCGTTGGTGGGTGACATCATCGCCGGACTGGCGGCCCAGAACGGCTGGGCGGGGATCATCGTGCACGGTGTGGTGCGCGATGCGGCGGCGCTGCGCACCATCGCGGTCGGCATCAAGGCGCTGGGCACCAACCCGCGCAAGGGCACCAAAACTGGTGCGGGAGAACGTGATATCGAGGTCAGCTTCGGCGGCGTCACGTTCGTGCCGGGAGACATCGCCTACAGCGACGAGGACGGGATCGTCGTCGTCTCGGGCTGACGACGCCTCCCGCCCCCGTCACTGGGGTATCAGGCGTTGACCGGGGCCCGGTGTTTGGTGAAGTGCAGTGACTCTTCGTCCACCTTGCCGTGCCGGATGAGCCGCAGATCGAAGAAGTAGTTCTGCTTGAGCTTCCAGGGCGCCTCGGACCCGGACTTGGGCAGCGTGTCCATGGCGCGGCGGAAGTAGCCCGGGGTGAAGTCCATGAAAGGCTGTTCGTCGATCGCGTCGCCCGGATGTTGCGGCTCGACACGATCGAAACCGTTGGCGTCCATGTAGTTCAGTACGCGGCAGATGAACTCGGAGACCAGGTCGGCCTTCAAGGTCCACGAGGCGTTGGTGTAGCCGAAGGTGATGGCCATGTTCGGGACACCGGACAGCATCAGGCCTTTGTAGGTCATCGACTTGGTGAGGTCGATCGGCTCACCGTTGCGGGTCGCGGTGGCCCCACCGAACAGCTGCATGTTCAAACCCGTTGCGGTGATGATGATATCGGCCTGTAACTCGGCGCCGGAGGTCAGCTTGATACCGGTTTCGGTGAATGTCTCGATGGTGTCGGTGACGACGTCGGCCTTGCCCGCCTTGATGGTCTTGAAGAAATCCCCGTTGGGGGCCAGGCAGACTCGCTCGTCCCAGGGGTTGTAGCGCGGGCTGAAGTGCTTGTCGTAGTCGAAGCCTTCCGGCAGCCGCCGGGTCGCCATGTCGCGCAACGCCTTCTTGAACACCTTCGGGAATCGGCGCGCCACCTGATACTGGCCGGTGGCCATCGCGATCGCCTTCCACCGGTTGACCATGTGGGCGACGTTCTTGGGCAGGTACTTGTTGGCCTGCGCGGCAATGGGATCGTCCAGCGGCAACGCTCCGATGTAGGTCGGCGAGCGCTGCAGCATGGTGACGTGACCCGCGCCCTCGTTCACCAGTGACGGGATGAGGGTGATCGCGGTGGCGCCCGAACCGATGACGACGATCTTCTTGCCGGCGTAGTCCAGCCCCTCGGGCCAGTGCTGCGGATGGATGATCTGACCCTTGAAGTCCGCGGCACCCGGGAACTCCGGCGAGTAGCCCTCGTCGTAGTTGTAGTAGCCGCTGCACACCGAGAGGAAGGACGCGGTGAGCTGCTGCTGCTCACCGGCGGTTTCGATGTTGATGGTCCAGCGATTGTCGGCGTCGGACCAGTCCACCGAGGTGACGCGGTGTCCGGTGCGGATGTGCTTGTCGATGCCGTTCTCGACGGCGGCCTCGTTGATGTAGTTCCAGATCGACTGTCCGTCGGCGATCGCCCGCGACGAGGTCCATGGCTTGAAGCGGAACCCGAGGGTGAACATATCGGAGTCCGAGCGGATGCCCGGGTACTTGAACAGGTCCCAGGTACCGCCGATGTTCTCGCGGCGTTCCAGGATGGCGTAGCTCTTGGTCGGGCAACGGTCCTGCAGATGCCAGGCGGTGCTGATGCCGGAGATGCCGGCGCCGACGATCACAACGTCGAGGTGTTCGGTCATGGTACCGACGGTATCAACATGGTGTTGAGCGAGTCAACGGTGTGTTGAGAAAGTCGACACGGTGTTAGGCTGCGGGCGTGACCACCGCCAGCCCGAGTCGCGGCCGCCGGGCCGCCCGCCCCTCCGGCGACGAGCGACAGCAGGCGATCCTGGACACCGCCGCACGGCTCATCCAGCAGCGATCCTTCGCCGATATCTCCGTCGATGACCTGGCCAAGGGCGCGGGCATCTCACGCCCCACGTTCTACTTCTACTTCGCCTCCAAGGAAGCGGTCCTGCTGTCCCTGATGGACCCACTGATCAAGCGCGCCGACACCGGCTTCGACCACGCGATGGACACCATGCCCGCCGAGCCGCACCAGGCCATCCGGCGTGGCATCGAGATCTTCTTCAGTTCCTTCGGGTCCCATCCGGCCACCGCGCGGGCCGGCGCGGAAGCAGTGAACAGCAGCCCGGAGTTCCGCGCGATCTGGGCCGCGCTGATGCAGAAGTGGATCGGCCTGACCGCGGCACTGATCACCGCCGAACGCCAACGCGGAGCGGCGCCGGAGACCCTCCCCGCGCTCGACCTGGCCACCTCGCTGAACCTGATGAACGAGAAGATGATGATGGCGACGCTGGCCGGCGATCGGCCCGCGGTCGACCACGACCGCGTCGTCGACACCCTCACCCACATCTGGCTGACCAGCATCTACGGCAGCGCACCCTAGTTCACCCCGGTCCGATGTCGGACCAGCATGCGAACATACGTTCGTGTCCAGTTCCGGGCAGGCGGATATCCTGCACGCCGATCTCGACTCGTTCTATGCCTCGGTGGAGCAGCGCGATGACCCCACGCTGCGGGGCCGGCCGGTCGTCGTCGGTGGCGGGGTCGTGCTGGCGGCGAGCTACGAGGCGAAGGCCTACGGGGTACGCACGGCGATGGGCGGCGGTCAGGCCCGGCGGCTGTGCCCGCAGGTGATCGTCGTACCGCCGCGGATGCGCGCGTACACCGAGGCCAGCCGGGCGGTCTTCGAGGTGTTTCGGGACACCACTCCCCTCGTCGAGCCGGTATCGGTGGACGAGGCGTTCCTCGATGTCGGCGGCCTCGGCCGGGTCTCCGGCACGCCGGTGCAGATCGGCACCCGGTTGCGTGAACGTGTGCGGGTGGACGTCGGATTGCCGATCACCGTCGGGATCGCGCGCACCAAGTTCCTGGCCAAGGTCGCCAGCCAGGAGGCCAAGCCCGACGGTCTGCTGCTGGTGGAACCGGATCGCGAGCTGGCGTTCCTGCACCCGCTGCCCGTGCGCCGACTCTGGGGTGTCGGCGCCAAAACCGCCGACAAGCTGCGGGTGCACGGCATTCACACGGTGGCCGATGTGGCCGAGCTCAGCGCGACATCGTTGGGTGCGATGGTCGGCCCGGCCATGGGCAGACAGCTGTATGCGCTGGCCCACAACATCGACCGCCGCGCGGTGGCGACCGGGGTCCGACGCCGTTCCGTCGGCGCCCAGCGCGCGCTCGGTCGCGCCGGAAACACGATGTCCGCCTCCGAGATCGACGCCGTGGTGGTCAATCTCGTCGACCGCATCACCCGCCGGATGCGTGCCGCCGGACGCACCGGGCGCACCGTGGTGCTGCGGCTGCGCTTCGACGATTTCGGGCGCGCCTCCCGCTCGCACACCTTGGCGCGGGCCACCGCATCGACCGAAGCCGTGTTGAGTGCCGCCCGCGGGCTGATGGCCGAGGCCACCCCACTGATCGCCGAACGCGGACTGACCCTGGTGGGGTTCGCGGTGTCCAATATCGACCGCGATGGCGCCGCACAGCTGGAACTGCCCTTCGACGCGGGGGACCCGATCGCGCTCGACGCCGCCGTCGACGAGGTCCGGCAGCGGTTCGGCACCGCCGCGGTGACCCGCGGGGTGCTGTTGGGTCGCGATCCGGGACTGGAGATGCCGATGCTGCCCGATTGAGTTCGTTCACGTCATCGACGTGAATTCAATGCGCCCACTCCAGCAGCCGGTCGGCCGACCAGGTGTTGACGATGCGGTCGGCCGGCACCCCGGCGTCCAACGCACGTTGCGCGCCGTAGCCGAGGAAGTCCAGCTGGCCGGGAGCATGGGCATCGGTGTCGATCGAGAAATCGCAGCCGATCTGCAGCGCCAGGTCCAGCAGCCGCGACGGTGGATCACGCCGCTCGGGACGCGAGTTGATCTCCACCGCAACACCGTTGTCGCGACAGGCCGTGAACACCGCCTCGGCGTCGAATGCGGATTCAGGGCGCGTCCCCCGACCCCCTTCCACCAGCCGGCCGGTGCAGTGACCGAGTACGTCGGCCTGGCCGCCGGACACTGCCCGCACCATGCGGCGGGTCATGGCCGCAGCGTCCATCTTCAGCTTCGAGTGCACGCTGGCCACCACGATGTCGAGCCGCTCGAGCAGTTCCGGTTCCTGGTCCAGGGTCCCGTCGTCGAGGATGTCGACCTCGATCCCGGTCAAGATGCGCATTGGCCTAAATCGTTCGCGCAGTTCGTCGATGACATCGAGCTGTCGACGCAGGCGCTCCGGTGAGAGCCCGTTGGCGATGGTCAGCCGCGGTGAATGATCGGTCAGCGCGCAGTATTCGTGACCGAGCGATTGTGCGGTCGCCATCATCTCCTCGATGGGGGCGGATCCGTCGGACCAGTTCGAGTGCAGATGCAGGTCACCCTTGATCGCCGCTCGAATCTCCCCGCCGCCGAGATCGGCTGCCGCCGCGCGCAATTGGACCAGGGTGTCGGGCTCCTGTCCCGCCCAGGCCTGGGCGATCACCTTCGCGGTCTTCGGCCCGATGCCCGGCAGCGACTGCCAGCTGTTGGCCTTGCCGACCTTCTCCCGGTGCTCGGGGGTCATCGCCTCCACCACATCGGCCGCCTTGCGGTAGGCCATCACCCGGCGCGAGTCCTCCCGGGCCCGGTCCTTGTAATAGGCGATGCGACGCAGCGCATGCACGGGGTCGACGGGTTCCATGGGTCAAGTGTGCCCGTGGTGACGCCCGCTCACACCCGGCGCCATGCCGGGTCGCGTCCACTCACGGCGAGCGCACGATCAAAGGCACCCACGTCGGCCCCGACGGTCACCGGCGGGCCGAACAACCCCTCGACCGGGCCACCTGCGGTGAACGTGACCAGGTGGTCCAGCAGCACCGCGGCGGTGTCGTCATCCACGGAGTAGGCCTGGCCGGTGGCGACCGCAATGTCCCAGCCGTGCACCAGCACCTCGGTCAGTGCTACCAGCCCGCACACCTCGCCGGGTAGGTCGACCGCGCCGACGCGGGTCATCCCCGCCCAGGCCTGCGGCGTCTGCCACGCCTCGGCCAAGGCGGCGAGCCGGGCGGGATAGTCCCCGCGCCAGCCTTCGTCGAGCACATAGCCGCCCACACCGGGCGGGCTGTCGGTGAGGTCACCGAGATCCTTGGCCGCCGCGGCCCCGAAAGCCGGTGCCAGTTGCCCGACGTGGGCAACCACTTCACGCACGGACAGTGCCGTGCACGGCGTCGGAGCGTCCAGTTGATCCTCGCGCACGCCGCTGAGCACCGCGGCGGTGCGCGCACTTGCTGTCGTCATGTCGATCATGGACATACCGACCGGCGCCGCCCACCAGATTCATCGCATCGGGCCGTACCCGGCATGCAGGAATTATCGACCGGCGGCACTCGTTTCCCCAGTGTGGACTTTGCCTTCAAAACCTCACCGCAGAACACGACCTGGTCCGACATGCTGGCCATCTGGAAAGCGGCGGACACCATCGACGTCTTTCAGTCCGGCTGGACCTTCGACCACTTCTATCCGATTTTCTCCGACTCCACCGGCCCGTGTCTGGAGGGTTGGACCACGCTGACGGCGTTGGCCCAGGCCACCGAGCGGCTGCGCGTCGGTGTGCTGGTAACCGGTATTCACTATCGGCACCCCGCGGTGCTGGCCAATATGGCCGCCGCGCTGGACATCATCTCGAATGGCCGGCTCGAGCTCGGGATCGGCGCCGGCTGGAACGAGGAGGAGTCCGGCGCCTACGGCATCGAGCTGGGCAGCATCAAGGAACGCTTCGACCGTTTCGAGGAGGCCTGCGAGATCCTCAAGAATCTGCTCAGCCAGGAGACGACCACCTTCGACGGGAAGTTCTACCAGCTCAAGGACGCGCGCAACGAACCCAAGGGCCCGCAGCAGCCGCACCCGCCATTCTGCATCGGCGGCAGCGGCGAGAAGCGCACCTTGAAGATCACCGCGAAGTACGCCGATCACTGGAACTTCGTCGGCGGGCCGCCGGAGGAGTTCGCCCGCAAGCGCGACGTGCTCGCCGCACACTGCGCCGATATCGGCCGGGACCCGAAGGAGATCACCCTGTCGGCGCATATCCGCCTCGGCGAGGACCGGAACTACCGCCGGGTGATCGAGGACGCCATCGCCCTGGGAGCCGAGGGATTGGACCTGGCGATCATCTATCTGCCGCCGCCGTATGACACCGCGGTGCTGGAGCCACTCGCGGAGGCCATCCGGGATTCCGGGCTGCTGACCAGCGCTTAAAACTGACGGTCACGAAATTATTACGATCTGGCAAACGTGCGTCGCGCGGATTCCGAACCGGGATCCGCGCGGCGACGCGCAAGGTCAGTAGCCGAAGCGGAGTAACTCGTCGGGGGTGATCAGGCGCTCGTGCTTAGCTGGGAATTCACGGCACCTGACCGGATGACGGAGCCATGACCAGGCAATTCGACTCACTCGGGACCGTGAAATGGGATTGTTGTACACGGTGAGAACTCCTGCGGTCGGCGAATAGCTGCACCGTGGGGCCACATTACCGTACGACCCCGCCGCAATCATTAGACACCTGTGACGCGGCTAACACCACCAGCCACGCCGATTAAAAATCGGATGTTTCTGGTGTGACTTAAGTTGCTGGTGTGCCTACCGCTGGGGTGCCGCCGTCGGCTCGATCGGGCGGGGCAGCGCCGACTGCCCCATCAGGTAGCGATCCACCCCGGCGGCCGCTGCCCGGCCCTCCGCGATGGCCCATACGATCAGCGACTGGCCCCGGCCCATGTCACCGGCGACGAAGACGCCGGGGATGGTGGTCTGGAAGTCCTTGTCCCGCGCGACGTTGCCGCGTTCGGTGAACTCGACGCCGAGGTCGGTCAGCAGACCTTCCCGTTCCGGTCCGACGAAGCCCATGGCCAGGAAGACGATATCGGCGTCGAGATCGAAATCCGAACCCTGCACCTTCTCGAACTTGCCGGCCTTCATCTCGACCTCGTGCACCTTCAACGAGGTCAGGTGGCCATCGGACCCGACGAACTGCTCGGTGTTCACCGAGAACACCCGTTCGCCGCCCTCTTCGTGCGCCGAGGCCACCCGGAACATCAGCGGGTAGGTCGGCCACGGGGTGGAGTCCGCACGGTGCTCCGGCGGGCGCGGCATGATCTCGAACTGGTGCACGCTCGCCGCCCCCTGGCGGTGTGCGGTGCCCAGGCAGTCCGCGCCGGTATCGCCACCGCCGATGATGACGACCTTCTTGCCCTTGGCGGTGATCGGCGGCTCGCCGTCCGGGCCCGCCACGTCATCGCCCTGCTGCATCCGGTTGGCCCAGGGCAGGTACTCCATGGCCTGATGGATCCCGTCGAGCTCGCGCCCCGGAATCGGCAGATCGCGCCAGGCGGTCGCGCCGCCGGCCAGCACGACAGCGTCGAAGTCCTCGTTCAGTTGCTCGACGGTGACGTCGACGCCGACGTTGACGCCGGTGCGGAACTGGGTGCCCTCGGCCGTCATCTGCTCCAGACGACGGTCGATGTGGCGCTTCTCCATCTTGAACTCGGGGATGCCGTACCGCAGCAGCCCACCGATGCGGTCGGCACGCTCGAACACGGTGACCGAGTGGCCGGCCCTGGTCAGCTGCTGGGCGGCGGCGAGCCCGGCGGGCCCGGATCCGACGACCGCAACCTTCTTCATGGTGCGCACCGTCGGGATCATCGGCGTGACCCAGCCGTTGTCCCACGCGTGGTCGATGATCTCGACCTCGACCTGCTTGATGGTCACCGCATCCTGGTTGATTCCCAGCACACAGGACGCCTCGCACGGCGCCGGGCACAGCCGCCCGGTGAACTCCGGGAAGTTGTTGGTGGCGTGCAGCCGTTCGATGGCATCGCGCCAGCGGTCCCGGTACACCAGGTCGTTCCACTCCGGGATGAGGTTTCCCAGGGGGCAGCCGTTGTGGCAGAACGGAATACCGCAATCCATGCAACGGGAGGCCTGGACCTTGAGGGTCTCCTCGGGGAACTCCTCGTAGACCTCTTTCCAGTCCTTCAGGCGAAGGTCCACCGGCCGGCGGGCCGGGGTCTGGCGGACGGTGTGCTTGAGGAAGCCATTCGGATCAGCCACGAGCGGCCGCCATGATCGCTTCGCTGACGTCCTGACCGGTGGCCTCGGCGTCCGAGATCGCCGTCAGCACCCGCTTGTAGTCACGGGGCATCACCTTCACGAAGTGCGCCTGCTGCGTCGGCCAATCCGCCAGGATCCGCCGGCCGACCGCCGAATCGGTGGCGTCCACATGTGCCACGATCAACTCCCGCAACCCTTCGAGGTCCTCGTCATCCAGTGCGTCAAGATCGACCATCTCTCCGTTGACGTTGCCCGGCAGTTTATGGTCCGGGTCGTACACATAGGCGACGCCACCGGACATACCCGCGGCGAAGTTGCGGCCGGTCCGGCCGAGAATCACCACCCGGCCACCGGTCATGTATTCGCAGCCGTGGTCGCCCACACCTTCGACGACCGCATGGGCACCGGAGTTACGGACCGCGAACCGCTCGCCCACCACACCGCGCAGGTAGGCCTGTCCGCTGGTGGCGCCGAACAGGATGACGTTGCCCCCGATGATGTTGTCCTCGGCGACATAGTCGGCCGGGGCCTTGTCCGAGGGGCGCACCACGATGCGGCCTCCGGAGAGCCCCTTGCCCACATAGTCGTTGGCATCGCCGTACACGCGCAGCGTGATACCGCGCGGCACGAATGCGCCGAAGCTGTTACCGGCCGACCCCTCGAACGTGATGTCGATGGTTCCGTCCGGAAGCCCCTGGCCGCCATAGGCTTTGGTGACTTCGTGACCGAGCATCGTTCCCACGGTGCGATTCACGTTGGCGATCTTGGTGGTGAACCGGACCGGGGTGCCGGAATCCAGCGCCTCGCGGCACTGCACGATCAACTGCTGATCCAGCGCCTTGTCCAGGCCATGGTCCTGCCGCGAACTGCAGTACAGGTCCTGGTTCATGAATGCCGACTCGGGTTCGTGCAGTACTGGGGCGAGATCGAGCTTGTGCGCCTTCCAGTGCTCGGCCGCCCGGGCGGTGTCCAGCACACCCACCTGGCCCACCATCTCGTTGACAGTACGGAAACCCAACTGCGCCATCAGTTCCCGGACTTCTTCTGCGATGAACATGAAGAAGTTCTCCACGAACTCGGGCTTGCCGTTGAAACGCTGACGCAGCACCGGGTTCTGGGTGGCCACGCCCACCGGGCAGGTGTCGAGGTGGCATACCCGCATCATGATGCAGCCCGACACCACCAGCGGTGCGGTGGCGAAACCGAACTCCTCGCCGCCGAGCAGCGCGGCGATGACGACATCGCGACCGGTCTTGAGCTGGCCGTCGACCTGGACGACGATGCGGTCGCGCAGCCCGTTGAGCAGCAGGGTCTGCTGAGTTTCGGCCAGTCCCAGCTCCCAGGGAGCGCCGGCGTGCTTCTGCGAGGTCAGCGGGGTGGCACCGGTGCCGCCGTCATGCCCGGAGATGAGCACCACGTCGGCGTGCGCCTTGGAGACGCCGGCCGCCACGGTTCCGACACCATTTTCCGACACCAGCTTCACGTGGATGCGTGCGCTCGGATTCGCGTTCTTCAGATCGTGGATCAGCTGCGCCAGGTCCTCGATCGAGTAGATGTCATGGTGCGGCGGCGGCGAGATCAATCCGACTCCGGGGGTGGAGTGACGGACCTCCGCCACCCACGGGTACACCTTGTGTCCCGGAAGCTGACCGCCCTCACCGGGTTTGGCGCCCTGGGCCATCTTGATCTGGATGTCGGTGCAGTTCGACAGGTAGTGGCTGGTGACACCGAAGCGGCCGGACGCCACCTGCTTGATGGCGCTGCGGCGCCAGTCGCCGTTCGCATCGGGCTCGAAGCGGTCGACGCTCTCGCCGCCCTCACCGGAGTTGGACCGGCCACCGAGCCGGTTCATGGCGATGGCCAGCGTCTCGTGCGCCTCGGCGGAAATCGAGCCGTAGCTCATCGCACCGGTCGAGAAGCGCTTGACGATCTCACTCGCCGGTTCGACCTCGTCGAGCGGAATCGACTCGCGCTCTTTGAATTTCAGCAGACCGCGCAGCGACGCCATCCGCTCGCTCTGGTCATCGACCAGCTTGGTGTACTCCTTGAAGATCGAGTACTGCCCGGTCCGGGTGGAGTGCTGCAACTTGAACACGGTGTCCGGGTTGAACAGGTGGTACTCGCCCTCACGGCGCCACTGGTACTCGCCACCGACCTCGAGCTCGCGATGCGCCCACTCGTCGGGCCGGTCCAGGTAGGCGAGATCGTGACGGGCCGCCACATCGGCGGCGATGTCGTCGAGGTCTATTCCGCCGGTCGGACAGTGCAATCCGGAGAAGTACTCGTCGAGCACCCGCTGGTTGATTCCGATCGCCTGGAACAACTGGGCGCCGGTGTAGGAGGCCAGGGTCGAGATGCCCATCTTGGACATCACCTTCAGTACACCCTTGCCGGCGGCCTTGACGTAGTTGGCCTTGGCCTGGTCGCTGGACAAACCGGTGATCACGCCGCGGTCGATCATGTCGTCGATGGACTCGAAGGCCATGTACGGGTTGATCGCCGCCGCGCCGAAGCCACACAGCATCGCCATGTGGTGCACCTCGCGGGCATCCCCGGATTCGACGACGAGACCGACCTGGGTGCGGGTGCGCTCGCGGACCAGGTGATGGTGCACCGCCGCCACCGAGAGCAGCGACGGGATCGGCGCCAGCCACTCGTTGGACTCGCGGTCACTCAGCACGATGATGCGGGCACCGTTGCGGATGGCCTGGGACACCTTGGTGCGGACGTCCTCAAGGGCGCGGCGCAGGCCGGCACCGCCGTCGGCCACCGGGAACAGACAGCTGACCACGGCGGCGCGCATACCGTGCTTGCGCCCGCGGATCTCGTGGTCGGGATCGACGTCGATGAGCTTGGACAGGTCGGCGTTGCGCAGGATCGGCTGCGGAAGCACGATCTGGCGGCACGAGTTCTCGTCCGGGTTGAGCAGGTCACCCTCGGGGCCGACGGTGCCCTGCAGGCTGGTCACCACCTCTTCCCGGATGGCGTCCAGCGGCGGGTTGGTCACCTGGGCGAAGAGCTGCTGGAAGTAGTCGTAGAGCATCCGGGGCCGCTGGGACAGCACGGCGATCGGGGTGTCGGTGCCCATCGAGCCGAGCGCCTCGGCGCCGCTGCGCGCCATCGGCGCGACCAGCAGGTTGAGCTCCTCGTAGGTGTAGCCGAACGCCTGCTGACGCGCCACCACCCGGTGGTGCGGCATCTTGACGTACTTGCCCGGCGGCAGCTCATCGACGTGGAACAGCCCACCGTCGAGCCATTCCTGATAGGGATGGGCTGCGGCCAGCTCGGATTTGATCTCCTCGTCGGAGACGATGCGGCCCTGCGCGGTGTCCACCAGGAACATCCGGCCGGGCTGCAGGCGGATGCGCTGCACGACGGTGGACGGATCCAGGTCGAGCACCCCGGCCTCCGACGCCATCACGACCAGCCCGTCGCTGGTGACCCACACCCGGGAGGGGCGTAGTCCGTTTCGGTCCAGCACGGCGCCGATCACGGTGCCGTCGGTGAAGCACACCGAGGCCGGTCCGTCCCAGGGCTCCATCAACGACCCGTGGTACTGGTAGAACGCCCGCAGCGCGGGGTCCATGTCCTCGTTGCGCTCCCACGCCTCCGGGATCATCATCAGCACCGCATGCGCGATGCTGCGCCCGCCCAGGTGCAGCAGTTCCAGGACCTCGTCGAATCGCGCGGTGTCCGAGGCGCCCGGGGTGCAGACGGGGAAGATCTTGTTCAGGTCGTTGTGGTAGCCGAACACGTCGGTGTGGATGAGCGCCTCGCGGGCCTTCATCCAGTTCTCGTTGCCGGTGACCGTGTTGATCTCACCGTTATGTGCCACGCGGCGGAACGGGTGCGCCAGCGGCCAGGACGGGAAGGTGTTCGTCGAGAACCGCGAGTGCACGATGCCGAGCGCGCTGGTCAGGCGCTCGTCCTGCAGGTCGAGGTAGAACGCCCGCAGCTGCGGGGTCGTCAGCATGCCCTTGAAGACGAAAGTCTGACCGGAAAGGCTTGGGAAGTAGACGGTTTCCCGACCCGGTCCATCCTGGCCGGGACCCTTGGTGCCCAGTTCGTGCTCGGCACGCTTGCGGATCACGAAGGCACGGCGTTCCAGGTCCATGCCCGACGCACCGGCGATGAACACCTGCCGCAGGGTCGGCATCGCGTCGCGGGCCAGCGCACCCAACGACGAGTCGTCGTGCGGGACATCACGCCACCCGAGCAGCTGCAGCCCCTCGGCCTCGACGATCTTGGCGACCGCCTCACAGGCCAGAGTGGCGTCGCGGGCGGACTGCGGCAGGAAGGCGATGCCGGTGGCATAGCTGCCCTCTGGGGGCAGTTCGAAGTCCACCACCGCACGCAGGAACGCGTCGGGCACCTGGAGCAGAATTCCCGCGCCGTCGCCGGTGTTCGGCTCGGCGCCCGCGGCACCGCGGTGCTCCAGGTTCAACAGCGCGGTGATCGCCTTGTCGACGATGTCGCGGCTGCGCCGGCCGTGGATATCGGCGACCATGGCCACACCACAGGAGTCGTGCTCGTATACGGGGTTGTACATCCCCTGCTTGGGCGCCATTCGCACCTGACCCTTTACTCTCAAGCCTGCGTGCAGCTTCGTCTACTGCCTGCTGTCACCAGCGGCACCCGGCGGTCACCGGCTCGGCGATCGCGGTGCCTTCGTGCAGCACTGAACGACGGATTTGTCCCGCTCGCCACAAGTGCCCAAAACGATATGACAAACACCGGGTGACGTGCCAACTTAGCCACACCTAACTAGACCACCCCCGGCGCCGTTGCCGATCCGGGCACCCCGGTGCCCACACCTGGGCAATGTCGTTGTCGGCGAACCAGTTTCGCGCACCTGCAACCGCGATGTCGGCAGCCCGGCTCAGCACCGCCAAACGAGACCCTCGTCACATTGATTTGCCATATGTTGCTCGGCACGGCAATGAACTGGTACTACGAACGTTCAATAGTTTGCTGAAAGCCTAGTCAGATTCTTAGAGACCACACTTTTCCCATGTTGGATACCCCGCGGGGGTACACGCCCGCGGCAATGGCACGAAGCTGGACCCGATGGCATATCCGCAGACCACCCCGCCCGGACGCTTCGGCATCATCAATGTCGAGAGCGGACCGTCCCGATATGCCGCCACCATGCCGCTCGACGGCCTGCGCAACCCGGTCACCGGTGCGCCCACCCTGGCGCCGCTGGCGATCCTCGTCGACCACATCGCCGGCTTCGCCAACCACGACCGGCGCCCGCAGGACCATTGGACGGTGTCCAGCGAGCTCGCCATGGAGTTCGCGCCGGGCGCACAGTCGACCATCGCCGAGGAACCGGCGGCCCCGGTGCTCGCGGTGAGCCGGCCCGTCGGCGCCGCCGGCGCGACCTCGCTGTCGGAGTGCCTGCTGACCCACCGCGGCATCGAGATCGGGCTGGCGACGGTGCGCACGTTCTACATCACCGCGGCCGTCCATGTACCGGGTGCCTTCGAGCAACCCGTCGAACCGGTCGAACCACTACCCACGGACCTCGCCGAGCTGATGGCCGTGGAGGTTGCCGAATCCGGCGGGACCGCCGTCGTGCTGTGTCAGAACGAGCACTCCGCGGTGAACAACACCCTGGGCGCCGTCCACGGCGGCGTGGCCGCCGCCGGACTGGAGTTGGCCGCCTCGGCCGCGTTGAACGCCGACCGGCCCGACACACCGCTGCTCACCGCATCGCTGCGGGTCAATTACCTGCGCCGGCTCACCGGTGGCGGTCACGCGCATTACACGGCGACACCACTGCATGCCGGGCGCAGCAGCGGCGTCGCCGAGGCCCACGGCATCGGCGACGACGGCAAGCTGGCGTTGACGGCCCGCATCACCGCGTACCGCTGACAACTTCTGCGTCACCGTTGGGCCAAAATTCGGTGACAAGAATTCCCGTGGCCGTTTCCGACCGGCGAATCGTGGGACTCTCAGCTGGCAAGCACGCCTCCGGCGAAGGGCAGCACCATGAAGACTCCCACGTTGTCGCACAGGTTGGCCGCCGAATTCATCGGCACATTCTGGCTTGTCCTCGGCGGGTGCGGCAGCGCGGTCTTCGCGGCCAAGTTCGTCACCGATGAGGGCGTGTCTCTCGGGATCGGATTCCTCGGCGTCTCACTGGCTTTCGGCTTGACGGTGCTCACCGGTGTGTACGCCTTCGGCACCATCTCGGGCGGTCACTTCAACCCGGCCGTCACGCTGGGCGCCGCGCTGGCCAAACGCGTCGAATGGTCCGCTGTGCTGCCGTACTGGATCATCCAGGTGATCGGCGGCATCGTCGCCGGCGCGGTGATCTACATGGTCGCCGGCGGCAAGGAGGGCTGGACGGCCACCGGGAACATGGCGGCCAACGGATTCGGTGAGCACTCCCCCGGGGGTTACTCACTGCTCGCAGTGCTCATCACCGAGATCGTGCTCACCTTCATCTTCCTGCTGGTGATCCTCGGCTCCACGGACGACCGGGCGCCGAAAGGCTTCGCGGGCTTGTCGATCGGGCTCACCCTCACCCTGATCCACTTGGTCTCGATTCCGATCTCGAACACCTCGGTCAACCCGGCCCGATCCACCGGGGTCGCGTTCTTCAACGGCGACGGTGCACCGATCCAGCTGTGGCTGTTCTGGATTGCCCCACTGGTCGGTGCCGCCGTCGCCGGTGTCGTCTACCCGTTCCTGTTCGGCAGCGCCGAAGAACTCGCCGACCGCCCCGTGCGCGATGACGCGTTGGAATCGCGCACGGACTGAGTCAGTTTCGAGCCTCGTTGGCGGCGCCCTTCTCGGTGGTCGCTCCCTCGTGGGCAAGCTGGCCTCCCGCGCTCTCCAGGTGCGCCCGGACGAACCACTGGAACTTTTCCATCTCGCCGGCATGCCCGATGAGCATGTCCTGGGACACGAGGTCGATATCGTCGAGCCGCTCGATGGACTTGCGGGTGTCCTCGATGATGCCGGTGTAGACCAGATCGAGTGCGGCCAGGTGTGCCTGAACGTTGTCGCGCCCGACCGAGTAGTCATCCCATGTCCGGTCGTTGATGATCGCGCCGGGCGTGCCCAGCGGGGAAGCGCCCAGTGCCGCAATGCGTTCGGCGACCTCATCGGCGTAGCCACGGACGAGGTCGACCTGCGGGTCGATCATCTCGTGCACGCCGATGAAGTTGGGCCCGACCACGTTCCAGTGCACGTGCTTGAGCGTCAGATGCAGGTCGTTGTAGCGGCTCAGCTGCTTCTGCAGCAACTCGGCGACCTCGGCACCCTGCTTGTCGGAGAGGCCGGGGATGGTGAAGGTGGTCATGGTGGCTCCTTGTGTATCGCCGTCTTTGCGTCGTCTGACTCAACCCGATCCATACCCAGGGACGCCGATCGGTAATCAACTCAGAGCGCACGCAGGTTCGGTATCGCCTGACGCGGGCCGCGACGTTGGCGTATCGCGAGCCCGCTGACTTCCAGTAAGCGGACCGCCCGGTGCCGGTGCGGGCGCACCGGCTCCAGCAACTCCACCATCTCGGCGTCATCGATCGGTCGGCCCAGCACGCTCAACCCGACCACCTTGGCCAGGTGATAGTCGCCGACCGAGAGCGCATCGGCGTCACCGAACGCACGCTGCATCGTTTCGGCCGCCGTCCATACCCCGACCCCGGGCAGCGATGTCAGACCTGCGGCCGCTGTGGCCGGCTGCAACCGCTCCAGTGCGTCGGCGCGTTGCGCGCAGCCGACCACGGTGCGCGCCCGGCCGGGATCGACGTTGGCGAGATGGAACTCCCAGGACGGAATGCGCCGCCACACCTCGGCCGTCGGCGGCACGCGCATGCCCGCCGGCGCCGGACCGGGTGCGGGTGCACCGTATTTGGTGGTGAGTAACCGCCACGCCCGGAACGCGTCCTTGCCGTATACCCGCTGCTCGAGCACCGCCGGTATCAACGCCTCCAGCACCCGGCCGGTGCGGCCCAGACGCAGGTGGGGCACCCGCCGATGGGCTTCGGCGATTGTCGGTTCGGCCGGGGCGAAACCCGACGGGTCGTCCTCGCTGCCCAGCAGTGCAGCGAATCCGTCCAAGAACTCGGCGGCGCCGGGACCCCACGCCTCGCATTCCACGGTGTCGGGTGCCGTCTTGCGAATCCGCGCGGTTACCGCACCGGTGCGCGTCATGGAGGTGCGCCAGGTGTCCCCGGCGACCACCTGGAAGCACGGGTCACCCCCGCCGCGGCGCAACGGGGACAACGTGAGCCCGGGACTCACGGGTCCGCCGAAGGTCACCGACGCGGTGGGCATCCGACCAATCTAGGCCAACGAGATGTGTGCCTTGTCCGGGTAGAAGGCGACTTTGCCGGCGATATCGGCGACGGCGGGGTAGGGCCGCTCATAGGTCCAGATCGCGTCCGGCACATCGGCGACTTGGTAGTAACTCGCCTCACCCTTGTACGGGCAGTATGTGGTCGTCTCGCTGCGCTGAAGGGCCGACGCCAGCACGTCGGCCAGCGGGATGTAGTACACCGGCGGATACGTGCTTTCCTGCAGGGTCACCGCGCGGTCCGATTCGGCGACGATCAGCCCGTTCACCGTGACCGTGACCTTCCCGCCGGTCGGGGTCACGGTGATCGGATGTTCGGCGGTCGGCTGGCGGACGGGGCGCTCGCTCATGCGGGATGCAACGCCGTCCCAGATCCAGTGATTCCCGACACCTCCTGGTCGCTACGATCGGCCCATGAACGCTCCCATTACCGCATCCGTGACCGTCGCAGCCGACCCGGCGCAGGTGTACGCGCTGATCACCGATCTGCCAACGATGGCATCGCTGGCCGAGGAAGCTCACGCCATGCGGTGGACGAAGGGCACGTCGGCCGCGCCCGGAGCGGTGTTCAAGGGCGAGAACCGCAACGGCTCGAAGTCCTGGACCACCACCTGCACCGTCACCGACGCGGTGCCGCCGTCGACCTTCGCATTCGACGTGAAATCGGCGGTCTTCCCGGTCGCGCACTGGCGCTACGACATCACCCCGACCGACGGTGGATGCACCGTGACCGAGTCGACGTGGGACCGCCGTGCCGGTTGGTTCAAGAAGATCGCGGGCCTGGCCACCGGGGTCAGCGACCGCGACAGCGCCAACGCCCAGCACATCCAGGCCACGCTCGAGCGGCTCAAGGCACGCGCCGAAAGTTAGGCGGGTCCGCTCAGGGCTTGCGCGTGATGACGTCCGCGACCCTGGCGATGGGTGAGGTTGTGCGGCGGCCGTTGGCTTCGTGGCGATCGGCGAGCTTGTAGGCGATATAGAGGCCGCGCACCCCGAGCCAGCGCATCGGTTCGGGTTCCCAATTCCGCGACTGGTGACCGACCCACGGCAGTTCGGTGATCGGAGTGTTCCGAGCCAGGACCAGATCGGCCAGGGTTCGGCCGGCGAGGTTCGTCGCGGTCACTCCGTGCCCGACGTAGCCGCCGGCCCAGCCCAGACCGGTGGTGCGGTCCAGGGCGACACCGGCTTCCCAGTCGCGCGGCACCGCCAGCACGCCGCACCAGCCGTGCGCGATGGGGATGTCGCGCACCTGCGGCAATATCGAATGCAGGACCTCGGTCAACAGGCGGATGGTGCGCGCGGGCACCTGCCCGTCCCGATCGGTGCGTGACCCGAACCGGTACGGCACACTGCGCCCGCCGATGGCGATGCGATCATCGACGGTGCGCTGCGCATAGAAGAATCCGTGCGCCGTGTCGCCGATGGTTTCACGGCCCTGCCAACCGATTTCGTCCCAGATTCGAGCGGGAATCGGGTCGGTGGCGATCATCGAGCTGTTCATCGGCAGCCAGCGCCTGCGCAGGCCGGGCAGCGCCGGGGTGAAACCCTCGGTGGCCCGCAGCACGATAGGTGCGCGCACGGTACCCGTCCTGGTGACGGCCCTGCCCGGCTGGATCTCGACGACCGCGGACTGTTCGTGGATGGTGACGCCAAGGCGCTCGACAGCCTCGGCCAGCCCTGCGGCCAGGGCTGCCGGCTGGATCCGTGCGCAGTCCCTGCTGTGATAGGCCGAGACCAGGCCGTCGATGTTGATCCGTTGCGCAGCTTGCTCTTTGGTCAGTTCGGTGACGTCGTTGCACCAGCGGCGCTCCTCGGCGACACTGGCTGCCAGCCGCGCCGCCTGCGCGGGGTTGCGGGCGATCTCCAGGTTGCCGCCCTTGACCGCGCCCGCGTCGATACCTTCACTCTCAGCCACCGCGATGACCTCGTCGACGGACTGGTTGAGTGCCCGCTGCCAGGCGAGAACCTTGTCGCGGCCATAGGTTTTCGCCATCCGGTTGCGGTCGCCGGGAACGAGCCCGGACAGCCATCCGCCGTTGCGGCCGGACGCGCCGAAGCCGGCGAAGCGCGCCTCAAGGACGGTGATCCGCAACGATGGGTCGGCCTTCTTGAGGTAGTAGGCCGTCCACAGACCGGTGTATCCGGCACCGACGATGCAGACATCGGCGTCACGGTCGCCGGGCAGCCGCGGCCGCAGCGAGGGCATTTTGTCGAACCAGTGCGAGACACGACCGTTGATGGTGGACACCCGGCGATTCTGTCAGGTCGGCATGTCGGTGGTGCGGCGCATGGTGGTGCCAAGTACCGACGAAAGGAGCACACCATGTGCTGGCAATGCGATCACCCGGGGGCCACCCGGCAGGACTACCTCGACGAGCTGCGGGGACTGGTCATGAAGAACGGCTGGGCGGTGCAGTACGTCGAAGCCGACCCGCCATTCGCGTACACGGTCGGGCTCAGCGGGGCCGGCCTGCCCGAACTGCTCATCACCGGCCTTCCGCCCGCCCGGTCCATGCTGCTGCTCAACGAGATGGCGCACTACATGGTGCACGAGGTCGAGCCCGCGCCCGGCGACACCATGACGTTTCCGGACGGTTCGGGTGCCGAGTTCGTCGAGGTGACCCACCCGGACGTCCACATGGGATGGGCGGTGGCGTTCCGCAGCGGCCCGATCCGGGGACTGCAGATCGCCTGGCGAGACGAACGCGGACACTCGCCGTGGTGCCCCGACTTCAACAGCGGGGGTCGGCGGCAGCCGGTTCTCGGGACGCGGGGACCGGTCGACACCTGACGGTTCGACGTCCGAAGAGCTCACCTATGAGCGACTTTCGAGCGACGGCTGAGTCCCACAATTTTCTTTGGACTCTTTGACCACTGGTGTCACTTTCTGGGCTGTTTCGTCGGTGACCGCTCATATGTTCGATGCATGGACAGCGATGTGGCCGAAGGTCGGGAGGCGGTGCAACTCGGCTGGACCAACACCATCGACAAAGAGACCAGCCGCGTGCACTGGCACCCGCCACCCCTGATGAACACCGGCGGCGACACCCTCAACCACCACTTCCACCGGCGACGAACTCTTCCCACCACAAGCCGACGGTAACGCCCCGTGACTGCCTCAAAACGAATAGCGATGGTACTGCGCCATATAACGCAATGCCGGCACCCTCGACATGGCGTTGGCCAGCAGCCGATAGGCCGGGCGCACCAGATCGAAGGCCACAGTGTCGAACGGCGACATCCACGCCAGCAGCCGGGTGCCGGGCACGGCAGAGAGGATGTCATCGGGACCGTTGATCGCCCAGCGCAGGGTGGCACCCGAACGTCGCACCACCGAATTGGTCCACTGGGATCTGATGCCCAGCGAATTGAACGCATCGAATTGCAATTCCCCTGTGCCGCAGTGCTCGACGATTCTGTTCAGCAGATCGAGACCATCAGCCTCGGACAGGTACATCGTCAAACCCTCACCAAGGGCCAGTACCGGCGCACCGATCGGGATGTCGTGCAGCCAAGCCGGATCGGTGACCGAGGCCGCCACCACGTGATGGCCTTCGCCACCTCCCGGAAGCAGCCGCCCGCGCAACTCGGCGACCTCCGGGTAGTCGATGTCGTACCACTGCACGTCCGGTCCCGGCGCCACCCGGAGATATCTACTGTCCAGGCCACAACCGAGATGCAGCACAGTGGCTTTCGGGTGGAGCGCCAGAAACTGACGGACCCAGGTGTCGAAATGTGCCGACCGGGTGGTGACGGCCGGGGACCTCCGCGCAGTGATGGTGGTCTGTGTCCAGTCGAAGTCGATACCGGCCACGGTGTCCTTGGCCCAGCGGTCGTTGAGGATCGGATGCGGCAGATCAGCGTCCAGGGCCCTCGCGTACAGCGTCGCCAGCATGGTTTGCGGTGCGCCCGTGAGGTCCACGCGCACATGGTCATCAGCGGTCATGCATCACCACGGTAGTCCGACAACCCGCACGCGCCGGTCGTTGAACGCCGCGGGGCGTGGTGTTCAGCCCACGGTTTTGCGTTTGGACTTGCGCAGCCCCACCCAGAACCGGGCCGCCTCTCGAATGCTCTCTTCGACCGGGGTTGGGTGCCAACCGAGTTCGCGCATCGCCTTGCCGTGATCGACCGGCGCTTCCGCGCGCATCAGCCGCAGTGACGCCAGGGACAGCCGCTCGTCCGTGCGGCGCAGCCGTCCCTTGATCGTGCCCATCGCGGCGAGCAGGTAGGTCACCGGTAAGGGTATCGACCGGGCCGGCGCCGGAACACCGGCCGTCTCGGCCGCGATGCGGGCCACCTCGGCGTTGCTGATCATCTTGTCCGAGATCAGGTATCGCTGCCCCACCCGTCCCTTCTCGGCGGCCAGGATCAGCGCCCGGGCGGCATCGTTGACACCCACCGCTTCCAGTTCGATACCACGCATCACGAATGGCAGCTTGCCGAAGGCGGCGCCGGCGATGATCGCGCCGTGCGGAGTACGGCCCCAATCGGTGCCGCCGTAGGTGGTCGACACGCACATCGCGACTGCCGGCAGGCCACGTTCCCGTGCGTACTGCAACACCATCTTCTCGGCCTGCACGCGGGACCGCACGTAGGGTGTCAGCTTCCGCTCGTCGGCGATGTCCTCCTCGGTGGACACCCGGCCGCGCCGGCGGCCCACGGTGGCGTAGCTGCTGGTGAAGACAAATTTCTTTAGACCCGAAAGGATCTCGGGGCGTACCGCGATGTCCAGCACGTGCCGGGTGCCCTCGACATTGGTGTGGAACAGCGGTGCCGGATCGCGCAGCCAACCGCGGGTGTCCACCACGCAGTAGTAGATGACATCGACGCCGGTCATCGCCGCGGTCAGTACCTCGTCGTCCCAGATATCGCCGATGAAGCGCTGCACGTCGAGATCGTCGATGCCGATGGTGTTGGCGCCCTCACGCACCATCACCCGGACGTCTTGCCCATCGGCCACCAACTGGCGCACCACGTGCGAACCGAGGTAACCGTTGGCGCCTACGACGAGGGCCCTCATCGGGCCATGCCCTTCATCCACTCCGCCGCTTCGTCGTCGAGTGTGCCGAGTTCCTGCGCCTTCTTGCACCATTTCATCGCCGCGGACAGGAACCTCAACGGGTTGTAAACGTCCTCCTGCCGCCGCCAGAGCCCGTCACCGGCGTAGGTGAGGATCGATATGTTGGTGGCGCTGATGATGGTGCCGTCGCCGGGATCGCGCATCGGGTTGTCGAGCTCACAGATCACCCGCGACGTGGATTCGTCGATGACCGTCCACAGCGCCGGGAACGCCGTCATGTGATTTCCGGGGAAGCTCTCCATGGTCTTCCAGATCCACGGACGCACCTCGTCGCGGCCGTGCATCGTGCCCGCCGCGTGCTCCACATATTCGACATCGACGGTGTACTGGTCCACCCAGGGATCCCAGTTCCGGGTGCGGGCCGCCTCGGCGACCGTCTGCTCGAATGTCGCGAATGCATCTGCCAATTCATCCCGGGTGAACAGCCTGCTCGTCACGACACAAACTAGAACACGTTCTACCTGGGTTTGTCGAGGGTCGAACCCGCGGCCAGTACCACTCGGTCACCGAGCGGTTCGTCCAGCGCGATGTCCAGCGTGCCCGGCACGGCGAGCGTGATGCACATCCGCCCGATGGCCTCCGGCGGCACACCACCGTCGAGATTGACCATGACATCCTCGGCGGTCTCCTGCACAGTGGCGTGCACGCCGAAGCATTCCGCGGGCCCCGCGGTGAAGTTGACGGACAGCCCGTCGCCGGTGCGCGACCACGACTCGACCGCGGTGACATGCGGATTGAGGATCATCGGATTCCCGGCGAACACCGTGCGCCACTGGTCGGCGGGTACCTCGGGTGGGGTGTCGACGGGGGGTACCGGCGGATCGGCGGAGGCCGACGGCACCGCGGTGGTCAGAAATCCGCCGACCAGGATTAACCCGGCGTGTGCTGCGGTTACAGCTCTACGCATGGGCTCCACCGTAGCGGCGGAGCACAATGGATGCTGACCGACTATGTGACTGCTGAAGGAGTGATGGCGCATGAGCGACAACCAGAAGGCGATCCTGGCCGGCGGCTGCTTCTGGGGTATGCAGGACCTGATCCGCAAGCAGCCCGGTGTGGTCTCCACCCGGGTGGGCTACACCGGCGGGCAGAACGACCATGCCACCTACCGCAACCACCCCGGTCACGCGGAGGCCATCGAGATCCTGTTCGATCCGACCCAGACCGACTACCGGTCGTTGTTGGAGTTCTTCTTCCAGATCCACGATCCGTCCACCAAGAACCGTCAGGGCAACGATGTCGGATCCAGCTACCGTTCGGCGATCTTCTACGTCGATGAGGATCAGAAGGCGGTGGCGCTGGACACCATCGCCGATGTCGACGCATCCGGTCTGTGGCCCGGCAAGGTCGTCACCGAGGTCGTACCCGAAGCTCCCTTCTGGGAGGCCGAGCCCGAGCATCAGGACTATCTGGTGCGCTATCCCACCGGGTACACCTGCCACTTCCCGCGCCCGGGCTGGAAGCTCCCCAAGCGCGCCGAGGTCTAGGTAGGCACCGGCCTAGCGCCGGTGCAGCACCACCCGGCCGCCGCGCTTGGGCGTGAAGGCCACTCCTCGCGAGTGCACCTTCTCCCCCGGCGCGGTGGTGGTGGCGATGGTGAAGTGCCGCAGCACCGTCCGCAGCACGATGTCCATCTCGACGTTCGCGAACACCGCGCCGACGCACCGGCGGGTTCCGCCACCGTAGGGCACCCAGGCCAACGGCGGGCGGTTGCCGACGAACCGTTGCGGGTCGAACCGTGCGGCATCGTCGAATTCACGCTCGTGCAGCTGGGACAGGCTGACGACGATGGAATGCCCCTGCGGGATCACCCATTCACCGAGTTCGAAGGTCGGCGCGTAGACGTGCCTGCCGGAGAAGTCGATGACGGTCCTGACACGCTGGGTCTCCAGGATGACGGCCTGGCGGTACTCGTTGTCGTCACCAGCAGCTTCCTCGACCAGCCTGGCCAGCACCTCGGGATGGCGGCTGATCCGCTCGAACACCCAACCCATGGTTGACGCCGTGGTCTCGTGCCCGGCGGCGAGCAGGGTCAGCAATTCGTCGGCGATGTCCTGGCGTGACATCGCCGAGCCGTCCTCGTAGGTACTGCGCAGCAGCAACGCCAGCACGTCGTCACGTTCGTCGAGCCCGGGATCGGCGGCCACGTCGTCGATCAATCGGCCCACGACGTCGTCATAGCGGCGGCGGTAGTCGGCCAGTCGGCCCCATGGGTGCCACCGACCGTATTCCCGCTTGGGGGTGGGCAATGTCGCGCAGCGGGAACCCAACGTCACCCACGGGGGGATGATCCTGCGCAGCTCGTCCAGGTGTGCGCCGTCAGCGCCGAACACCGCCCGCAGGATCGCGTTCAGGGTGATCCGCATCATCGGCTCCAGCGTCGCGAACTCCTGACCGACCGGCCAATTCGCGGATTCGCGGAGCGTCTCTTCCTCGAAGATCCGCTCGTAGTTCTTGATGCTCTTTCCGTGGAAGGGCGGTGTGAGCAGCCGGCGCCGTCGCTTGTGTTCCCCGCGGTCGAGCGCGAATACCGAGCCGGGCCCGAGGATCCTGGACAGGTTCGGCTGGATGTTGCCCACGTCGTCGGGGCTGGCGGTGAACAGCTGCTTGGCCAGCTGCGAATCGGTGACGATCACGGTGGGCCCGAAGACCGGTAGCGCCATGGTGAATGCCGACCCGTACTTGTCGGCCAGCCGCGCCACCACGGGGCGGCGGAACAGCGCGAACCCGATGCCCATCAGCGCCCGGCTGACGGTCGGGCCCGGTGGAAGGCGCACGGCGGGAACTTCGGTGATGGTCGCTTCGCTCATGGGACGCACTCCAGACCGGGTATTGGTACTGCGCTGTACCGCAGGGTATGCAGGTACGGTACTCCGCGGTACCACCGGTAGGCAAGGGTTATCGGCAAGGATGACGCGATGCACGAAAGCCGGCCCTTTCGCACCCGCCTGTTCGACGGTCTGGCGTCGTCCATCGCCGAGCACGGCTACCGCGCCACCACGGTGGCCGATATCGTGCGGCACGCCCGGACCTCCAAGCGCACGTTCTACAGCGAATTCACCGACAAGGAAGAGTGTTTCGTCGAGCTGCTACGAGCCGACCACGAACAATTGCTGCTGGCGATCCGGACCGCCGTGAACCCCGAATCGGATTGGCGGGAGCAGGTGCGACAGGCCGCCACCGCCTATGTCGACCATATCGGCGCGCGTCCGGGGATCACGCTGAGCTGGATCCGGGAACTGCCCGCGCTCGGCACCACCGTGCGGTCCATTCAACGAGCGGCCATGAGCGATCTCACCGATCTGCTCATCGACCTGTCCGACAGTCCGGGCTTCCGGCGTGCCGAGCTGGCCCCGGTCCGCCGGGAACTCGCCGTCGTCCTGCTCGGCGGGCTGCGGGAGCTGACGGCGCTCACGGTGGAAGACGAGTTGCCCGCCGAATCCATCCTGGAGCCCGCGGTGCTCGCCGCCGAGGCATTGCTCAGCGCAGGATCAGCCGCGCCGATTTGAGCAACCGCAGGGAAATCTCGGGGTAGGCCTCATATCCCATCCCGGCCCACACCAGCGTGCCGGTGTAGAGCAGTTCGAGCGCCTCGATGACATCGGGATCCACCGCCGCCCCCAGCGCCGCGACCAGGCGAGCCCGGATATCCGCGCCGATGCGCCCGCGCAGCACGTCCACGTCGGGGTCCTTGCCGAGCAGCGCGTTGGTCACCGCACCCGCGAACTCGGGTTCACCGGCCACCAGCGACGAGATCTGCTCCAGCACCTCGAGCACGCGGGTCGCCGGATCCGGCGACTCGTGTTCGGCCAGCGGCGACTCGACGAGCCTGCGCCAGAACACCTCGGCGACGAGGTGTTCCTTGGAGGAGAAGTAGGTGTAGGCGGTGGCGGCTCCGACACCGGCCTGCGCGGCCACCCGCCGCACGGTCAGTGCCGAGAAACCCTCGCGGCCCAGCAGATCGAGCGCAGCCTTGCCCAGCCGGTCCACGGTATCGGCCTGCTTGGCGCTCAACCGACGGCGCGTCGACTCCAGGGCCGTATCGGACACGTGTCCAGACACTACTGCAACCCCTCAGTACCAGCAACGGTAGGTTTAGCTGCCATGAGCACCGCCGACACCACTCTGCCCGCCGACGCCGCCCGTCTGTTCGAGTTCGCCGAGCAGGTCATCGGCTTCATGCCCGCCGACGAGGGCCGCGCGCTCTACGACGCCGCAGTGCACTATCTGGCCGGGGGCGTCGGGGTCGAGATCGGCACCTACTGCGGTAAGTCCACCGTGCTATTGGGCGCGGCCGCGGCACAGGTCGACGGCGTCATCTTCACCGTCGATCACCATCACGGCTCCGAGGAACACCAGCCGGGCTGGGAGTACCACGACAGCGGTCTCGTCGATCCGGTCACCAAGCGCTTCGACACCCTGCCCACCATGCGCCACACCCTGGACCTGGCCGGTCTGGAGGACCACGTGGTGGCGATCGTCGGCAAGTCCCCCACCGTCGCCCGGGTATGGGGCACCCCGGTGCAGTTCCTGTTCATCGATGGCGGCCACACCGAAGAGGCCGCCCAGCGTGACTACGACGGCTGGGCCAAATGGGTCGCGCCCGGTGGCGGACTGGTCATCCACGACGTCTTCCCCGACCCGAACGACGGTGGCCAGGCTCCATTCCACATCTACCGCCGCGCAGTCGATTCCGGAGACTTCAAGGAGATCTCGGCGACCGGTTCACTGCGCCTGCTGGAACGCGTCTAGACCCGGTCACACGCGCAGTCGAACTCGCCTTCCAGACCGCGCGGCAAGTCGACACCGTGGAAGATGCTGCCGGCCGGGGTGGTCCGGGACAGCGCATCGGCGGCCAGGATCATCGCCGCACCGGTCCAGGTGGTGCGCTCCACCGGCCAACGCTTGCCATCGGTGAAAACCAGCCCAGTCCAATAGGATCCATCCGACTCACGCAGGTGCTGCATGGCGGTGAACTGCTCCAGCGCACGGGTACGGTCGCCGACCGCATCCAAGGCCATCACCAGCTCGCAGGTCTCCGCACCGGTCACCCACGGCCGATGATCGACACAGCGGATACCCAGGCCCGGAACCACGAATTCATCCCAGCGTGACGCGATGCGGGCATGGGCCGCCGCACCCTGGACGGCACCGGTGAGCACCGGGTAGTACCACTCCATCGCATGAGTGTCCTTGGCGTTGAACAGTTCCGGATGCTCAGCAATCGCATGTCCGAGCTGGCCAACCGCTACTTCCCATTCCGGCTGCGGATCGTCGAGATAGTTCGCCAATGCCAGACCGCATCGGATGCTGTGGTAGATGCTCGCGCATCCGGTGAGCAGCGCGTCGTCCATCATCCCGGCATCGCTTCTGGCCCAACTGATCTGACCGTCGGCCAGCTGCATGCTGAGCACGAGCTCGATTGCCCGGCTGACCGTCGGCCACATCTGTGCCGCGAACCGCCTATCCCCGGTGATGAGCACGTGGTGCCACACCCCCGTCGCGATATAGGCACAGAAGTTGCTGTCGGTATTGGCATCCTCGATGACACCGTTACGCGTCTGGATGGGCCAGGAACCGTCCGCCCGCTGCGTGTTGCGGCACCAGTCGAATCCGGCGCGGGCCGGCTCCAGCAGTCCCGCGGCGGTCAATGCCATCAGGTTCTCGACGTGGTCCCACGGATCGGTGTGGCCTCCGACCGACCACGGGATGGCGCCATCGGATTCCTGGGTGTCGGCGATGGACTGCGCAGTCTGCACACACTGCTGAGGGGTCAATACACCTGGTACACCCGGAATCTCGTGGCGGCGCATAGCGTCCTACGCGGCCGGCTTCGTGAAATAGAGGGCCACGCTCTTCCCGATCAACGGGTTCAGCGCGGCCTCCGCCTGACGTGTCACCCAGGGCCGGCTCATCATGTCCCACACCAGTAGCTTGTGATACGCGGTCACCGCCGGATGGTCCGGCTTGTCCACGCCGACCGCGCACTTGAGCCACCAGAACGGCGCATGCAGCGAATGCGCGTGCTCGCGATGCGTGAATCGCAGGCCACGGCTCACGATCTTGTCGCGCAGTTCATCGGCACGGTAGATGCGGATGTGCCCGCCCTCGTTGGCGTGGTATTCGTCCGAGAGCAACCAGCACACCTTCTCCGGCAGCCAGCGAGGCACCGTAACAGCAAGAGCGCCGCCGGGTTTGAGCACCCGGACCAGCTCGCCGATCGCCGCGTCATCCGCGGGAACATGCTCGAGGATCTCCGATGCGATCACACAGTCGAAACTGTCGTCGGCATAAGGGAGGGCAAGAGCATCACCCTTGACCACTTCGGCGCGGGCCGAGGCCGGGGCTTCACCCTGCTCCTTCATCGCGGTCAGGATGGCATCGACATCGTTGAGATCCTCGACGCTCTGGTCGAAGGCGATGACGTCGGCACCACGCCGGTAGGCCTCGAAGGAGTGCCGGCCGGCACCACAACCCACATCGATGACCGATGTCCCGGGCCCGACGCCGAGCCGGTCGTAGTCAACGGTCAGCACGCTGTCCGCCCTTTCCTCGCATTTTCCGCGGTTCTCTCGATCGCCCGCTCGTACACGGTAACAGTCTGTGCCGCAACGGATTCCCAACTGAAGACGTCGAGCGCGCGGCGACGCCCGGCGGCGCCGAGCCGGTGCCGTTCGGTCGGCGAGTCCAGCAGCTGTCCGAGCACACCGGTCAACTCGTCGACATCTGCGGGACGCACCAACCTGGCGCATTCACCCTCTTCGCCGAGCACCTCCGGCAGCGCCCCGGCTCTGCTCGCCACGATGGGCGTGCCGCTGGCCATCGCCTCCACCGCGGGCAATGAGAAGCCCTCGTAAAGCGAAGGAATGCAGGCAATTTCGGCTGAGGCGAGCAGATCGGCGAGCGCCTCGTCGGACAATCCACTGGAGACGTTGACGATATCGGAGATGCCGAGTTCGGCGATCAGCTTCTCGGTCGGGCCGTTGGGTTCCAGCTTGGACACCAGCTGCACATCCAGATTGTGGTGGGCCCGCAGACGCGCCACCGCCTGCAGCAGGTTGCCGACACCCTTGAGCGGCACATCGGCGCTGGCGATCGCGATGATGCGACCCGGCACCCGCTGTGCGGCAGGCTTGAACAGTTCGGTGTCCACCCCGAGCGGGACCACATGCAGCTGGTCGTCGCGCACCCCGAAGTCCTCGGCGATATCGGCGCCGGACGTCGACGAGACCGTCAACAGGTCCGGGAGCGCCCGGGCCACTTTCTTCTGCGTCTCGGCGAACGCGTACCAGCGCCGCACCAGCGGCTTGCGCCACCAGGTGGCCGCGGCCACCTCCAGCACGCGGTCCCGGGTGATGGGGTGATGCACGGTGGCGACCACCGGCAGTCCGCGCCTGGCGATCGTCAGCAGCGCCGATCCCAGGCTCTGGTTGTCATGGACGATGTCGAATTCCTCGCCACGTTCGGCCATGATGCGCGCGACCCGCAGGCAGAACGTCTTGGGCTCCGGGAACCCGGCCGTCCACATGGTGGCCAGCTCGAGGAGGTCGATCCGGTCCCTGATCTCGCGCGGATGCGGAACCCGGAACGGGTCGGGCTCACGATAGAGGTCCAGACTCGGCACCTTCGTCAGCCGGACCCGCGGGTCCAGGCCCTCCGGGTAGGGCTGCCCGGAGAACACCTCGACATCGTGACCGAGCTCGGCGAGACCGGCAGAGAGGTATCGGACATAGACACCCTGACCACCGCAATGGGTCTTACTGCGATAGGAGAGAAGAGCTATGCGCACGTCAGCTCGATCCGCTGAACTGCAGCGCAAGCATACTGGACATGTGTCCAGACTATAGTTCGACCGACTAGGGGGCGCAACGCGGCTGTGCCCGGACCGGTCGGCCGCACGCATGCGGGGGTCACCCCGTCGCGGCGTGGACCGGTCCTGCGCCCAGTGTCCGTTCTGCAGCAACGCTGCTTCCGCGCAGCGCCGGGGGGACCCGCGCCGACTTCGTCGCGCCGCCATGGTTGCGGACCGGCCAACTTCACCGGCCTGGCGATCCCCCGCGCCTGGTACCCCTGGTATCGGGTATCTGTTTCTGGCAACATTACCGGCCAGTAAGCCGCAGGGCGTCGAAACGGGGTGGGACATGGTGGGTACGTCGTTCTTGTCGGCAGGGACCGTGCTGGTGGCCGAGGCCGGCACCGAGGGGGGCGGGGCAGACCTCGATCAGATCATCGGCGTCTCGATCGCCACCGGCATCATCACCGCCGGGCTGTTGTGGATCGGCATCCTGCATCGCACCCGCCGCATCACCTGGTTGGACACGCTCGCCAACAAGGTCGGCACCAAGATGAACCGGCCGCCCTGGGTGGCGCTGCCGACCCTGCTGTTCACCTCGACCATCATCTGCGCGATGTTCGGGTTCATCTGGGACGTCAGCCTGCACATCGGCAAGGGCCGCGACTCCGGCCCACTGGCCAACCCGGCGCACTACTTCATCCTGGTCGGGCTGTTCCTGCTGTTCATCGCCGGCTCGTTGGCCATCATCCTGCCCTACGAGAAGCCCGGTCCGGCCGCGTTGAAGATCACCAGAACCTGGTACGCGCCCGTGGGCGGGGTGCTGATGGCGGCATGCGGCCTGTACGCGCTCATCGGTTTCCCGCTCGACGACGTGTGGCATCGCATCTTCGGCCAGGACGTCACACTCTGGGGACCCACGCACCTGATGCTGATCGGTGGCGCGGGCCTTTCTCTGGTGGCCGTGCTGCTCCTGGAGCACGAGGGCCGCATCGCGATGGGCCCGGATGCCGATATCGCCCCACGGAAGATCCTGCGCTACTTCGCCTTCGGCGGTCTGGTCATCGGCATGTCGGTGTTCCCCGTCGAGTACGACTTCGGTATCGAGCAGTTCCGGCTGGTGCTGCACCCGATGCTGATCGCGGCCGCCGCGGCGTTGGCCCTGGTGGCCGCCCGGATCACCCTCGGAAAGGGCGCCGCGCTGGCTGCCGTGCTGTTCGCGCTGCTGATCCGCGGGCTCGTCGCGGCCGCGGTGGGCCCGGTGCTCGGCGCTCCCTACAGCTGGTTCGCGCTGTACCTCGGCCCGGCCGTGGTCGTCGAATTGCTGGCGCTCACACCGCTTCTGCGCCGACCCATCCTGTTCGGTGCCGCTGCCGGCGCCGGTATCGGCACGGTCGGCTTGTGGCTGGAGTCGTTCTGGATCGACGCGGTCTTCATGTACCCGTGGCCGGCCTCCATGTGGGTCGAAACCCTGGTCACCTCGGTGCCGGTGGCCGTCCTGATGGGCATGTGCGGTGGGCTGCTCGCCACCGTGCTCACCGGGCGCCCGTTGCCGCGGCGCGGCGCGAGCATCGGCATCGTGGTGCTGACGGTGCTGACGATCGGCGCTGCGGTCGGCAACGGCCTGAACATCTCGGTGCCAGTGAACGCCACCGCCCAGATCACCCTGACGGAGTTGCCGGGCCCCGCCGGGCAGCGGTTGGTCGGCGCCGACATCCGGATCACCCCCAGCGACCTGATCAGCGCTGACCCCCAATGGGTTTCGATGCTGTCCTGGCAGGGCGGCCTGGACAACGAGCGCGGGCTGATCGTGGACAAGCTGGACCGCCTCGGGCCCGGTCACTACCGCACCACCCGGCCGATACCGGTGTGGGGCACCTGGAAAACACTCGTGCGCGTGCAGGACGGCCGCACCATGACCGCAGTGCCGGTGTTCCTGCCCGCCGACCCGGGCATCGGCGCCACCGAGTTGCCCGCCGAGGCGTCGATGAACCGGGCCTTCACCCAGGAGATCGAAATCCTGCAGCGTGAACGCAATCTGGACGTACCGGGCTGGTTGTTCACCGCGGCCTCGTTCGTGGTCCTGGTGTGCTCACTGATCCTGATCGCGGCGCTGAGTTGGGGAGCCGGCCGGATCAACGACCGGGAGATGCGCGCCCACAGCGGTACGCAGGCCAAGCAACCCGTTCCACTGACGTGACCTATCAGGCCGACCACTCTCTGCTGCTGGCGCTGCCCGCATTCGCTCCCGCGGTGGTGGTCGCCGCCGTGGTGGCGTGGGTGGCCATCCGGGACCGGCGCCGCCCCGATCCCGCCGACGAAAATCTCACCGAGGACACAGATTGAGGAAACAGATCACGACGCTCGTGGTGTTGTCCGCAGCCACCCTGGCCGGCGCGGGCTGCTCGGATCCCGTCGAGCAGCCGGCCGCCCAGACCGGCGCTCCCGCGATCACCGCGGCGCCGTCACTCTCCGATCAGCAGGCGCCTCCGCAACGGGTGGTCATCGACGTCACCATCGCCGACGGGAAGGTGGCACCGGTCAACCAACAGATGCAGGCCGCGGTGCGGCAGCCGATCATCATCCGGGTCACCAGTGACACCGACGACGAATTGCACGTGCACGCCAGCCCCGAACACACCTTCACGGTGAAACCCGGACCGCTGCAGTCCTTTCAGTTCGAGGTCGAGGTGCCCGGCAAGGTCGACGTCGAGTTACACCGCCTGCACCGCGTCGTCGCGACCATCACGGTGCAGTGACCGCCACAGCGGTGCTCGCGCACGGCCTGGGTGGCTCGGCGGATCTGCCGATTCCGTTCACCTATGCGGTCGTCGGCGCGGCATGGACGCTGACCGCCACCTTCGCGGTGGTGGTGTTGGCCTGGCGCACAGCCCGTTTCGATCCCGACACGCCCGGCCGTCCGCTGCCGCGCTGGGTGACCGCCGCCGTCGACGCGCCGGTGACCCGGTGGCTGGTCGGCGCGGCGGGGCTGATCTTCACCGCGTGGGTGGCCGTAGCGGCAGTGACCGGACCGCAGGATTCGGGCAATGCGCTGCCCGGTGTCTTCTACGTCCTGCTGTGGGTGGGCCTGGTGGCGCTGTCGCTGCTCCTCGGACCGGTGTGGCGGGTGCTGTCGCCGGTGCGCACACTCGCGCGCCTGCTGCGCATCACCCGCGGTCGCGGTTACCCCCGCCGGCTGGGCTACTGGCCGGCCGCCGCGGGACTGTTCGCCTTCGTCTGGCTGGAGCTGGCCAGCCCGGACCCGGGATCGCTGACCGCGGTGAAGGTCTGGCTACTGATCTACCTGCTGGTGACACTCACCGGCGCCGTGGTGGTCGGGCCGCGTTGGTGTGCGCATGCCGATCCGTTCGAGGTGTACAGCATGATCGCGTCGCGGTGTGCGCCGTGGCGCCGCAATGCCGACGGCCGCATCGCGATCGGTAATCCGTTCCACCATCTGCTGTCGCTGCCGGTCCGCCCCGGCACCGTGACCGTGCTGGCGGTACTGCTGGGATCGACGGCGTTCGACAGCTTCTCGGCGCTCCCGGCGTGGCGGAACCTCGTCGACACCCACACCACGGGCGGGTGGGACGCCACCGCGCTCAAGACGGCGGGGCTGCTGGTCTTCGTGGTGACGGTCGCGGCGAGTTTCAGCCTGGCCGCCGCAGCGACCGGCGGGGTCGACCGCGAGGGCCGTCGGGCACTCCCCGGCCTGATGGCACATTCGTTGATCCCCATCGTCATCGGCTACGCCTTCGCGCATTACCTCACCTATCTGGTCGAGAAGGGCCAGCAGACCTTTCACGCACTCATCGGATCCCCCGACGCGCCGGTGTATTACCTGCTGTCCATGCATCCGTCGGTACTGGCGTCGATCAAGGTCGGATTCGTGCTCCTCGGCCACGTGGCCGGGGTCATCGCCGCGCACGACCGCGCCCTGCGCGTCCTGCCCAAGGGCCATCAGATGACCGGGCAGCTCGCGATGATGCTGGTGATGGTCGGCTACACATTCACCGGGCTGTACCTGCTCTTCGGTGGTTGAGGACTACGGTTGAGCCATGCGTGCGCTGATCGTGGTCGATGTGCAGAAGGACTTCTGCGAGGGCGGGTCCCTGGCGGTGGACGGCGGCGCCGCCGTGGCGCGGGGAATCACCGAGATGCTGGCCGACCACGACTACGACCACGTGGTGGCCACCATGGATTTCCACATCGACCCCGGTGAGCATTTTTCCGATACTCCCGACTACCGGGTGTCGTGGCCCCGCCACTGTGTGGTGGGCACCCCCGGCGTGGACTTCCACGAGAACCTCGATCCTGCAGCGGTGCAGGCGGTGTTCACCAAGGGCGAATTCTCGGCCGCCTACAGCGGTTTCGAGGGGACCGATGCCGACGGGACGACGTTGACGGACTGGCTCGCCCAGCGCGGGGTCAACAGCGTCGACGTGGTGGGTATCGCCACCGATTACTGCGTGCGGGCCACCGCCCTCGACGCGGTGGCGGCCGGATTGAAGACCCGCGTGTTGCTGCCGCTGTGCGCCGGGGTGGCCGCCGATTCGACGGCCGAGGCGGTGGCGCTGCTGCGGGCCCGTGGCGTCGAGGTCGTGTAGATCAGTCCTGGGTGGGGTCCACCGGCCGGCCGGTCCATCGCGGAGCGCGACGCTGTAGGTACGCGCGCACCCCTTCGGCGGCATCCTCGTGGGCCATCAGCTTGAGGTGGATCTCGGTCTCGCGCGTGCCGACCTGCTCGCGGGTGAGATCGAACGAATCCCACAACAGCCGCTTGCTGGCCGCCACCGACATCGGTGCGGTGTTCGCGGCGATATCGCGGGCGACCTGCAGTGCGGTCGGCAACACCTCCTCGGCCGGCAACACCCGGCTCCCCAGGCCGAGCGCCACGGCCCGGTCACCGTCGAATGTCGCTCCGGTCAAAAGGATCTCGGCGGCATTCGCGATCCCTACCAATCGGGGCAGCACCCAGTGTGCATAGGCATCACCCACCACGCCGCGACGGACCTGCACGATGCCGTACCTGGCGTCGGCGGCGAAGAACCGGATATCGCACTGCAGGGCCAGCGTCAGGCCGAGGCCGATCGCATGTCCGTTGATCGCGGCGATCACGGGTTTGCTCAGTGCCCACACCGGCACCGCGAAGCCGGCCGCGCTGAACCCGTCGCCGGGCGTGCTGAACGTGTTGGCACCGGCGCCCAGATCAGCCCCCGCACAGAAGGCCGGCCCAGTGCCGGTCAGCACGATCGCGCGGATCTCGTCGGTGACATCGCAGCGTGTCAGCGCGTCGGCCAGTTCCGCACGCATCCCGTCGCCCACGGCATTGCGTCGTTCGGGTCGGTTCAGCGTGACGGTGGCCACCCCGGCGTGCACGGTGGTCAGCAGCGTTCGGTACTCGGGCAGCACAGGCGGTCCTTTCGCTCACCGCCAATATATCTGTAGCAGAGGTATTATTTCGGGATGGACACCCGCACCGATCTGGCCGGCGAACTGTTCGGCGTGGTCGGCCGGTTCCGGCGACAACTGCGCCGTTGCACTGCAGGGGGGTTCGATCGCACCGGACTGACCCAGTCCCAGGCCGAACTGCTGCGTCTCGTCGGACGCCGGCCCGATATCTCGGTCCGCGAAGCGGCCCACGAACTCGGACTGGCCGCCAACACCGCATCCACGCTGGTATCCCGGCTGGCCGCCGAGAACCTGGTGAACCGGACCGTCGACAGCGCCGACCGGCGGGTCGGACGGCTGCGTCTCACCACTGCCGCACAGCACATCGCCGACCAATCCCGCCGCGAAAGACGCGCGGCGCTGGCCGGCGCGCTGGAGTCACTCGACGATACCCAGATCGAGGATCTGACAAAGGGGTTGGCCGTCATCGCCGAACTGACCCGGCTGCTGCAGGAGGACCGGAAGTGAGCCGGCCACCGGCCGTCGATTGCCGCGGCCTGTCACACCGCTACGGCAAGTTCACCGCCGTGTCCGGTTTCGACCTCACGGTGGCCGCCGGTGAAACGGTGGGCCTGCTCGGCCCCAACGGCGCGGGCAAGACCACCGTGATCCGGGTGCTGGCCACCCTCACCCCGGTACAGCAGGGCGAGGTACGGATCTTCGGACTCGACGCGCGGTGCGACACAATGGACATCCGGTACAACATCGGTTATGTGCCGCAACAGCTTTCCATCGAGGCCGCGTTGACCGGCCGGCAGAATGTCGAATTGTTCGCGCGGCTCTATGACGTACCGCGCCGGGAACGCGCCGAGCGGGTCGCCCAGGCACTGAGCTCGATGCAGCTCGGCGATGTTGCCGACAGGACGGCGGGCACCTATTCCGGCGGGATGGTGCGGCGCCTGGAACTCGCCCAGGCCCTGGTCAACCGGCCGTCACTGCTGCTGCTCGACGAGCCCACCGTCGGGTTGGATCCCATTGCGCGCGATGGCGTCTGGGATCAGGTCGACCGCATGCAGGCCGAGTTCGGCATGGCCGTGCTGCTCACCACCCACTACATGGGTGAGGCCGATGCGCTGTGCGACCGGGTGGCGCTCATGCACCACGGCGAACTGCGGGCGCAGGGCACCCCGGCGGACCTGAAGCGGGACGTCGGTCCGCACGCCACCCTGGAGGACGTGTTCCGCCACCACGCCGGTTCCGATCTCGACGCGGCCACCCCCGCGGGACTGCGCGAGGTCCGCGCCGCACGACGGACGGCCCGCCGTGTCGGATGACATCGGCCCCACCCTGATCCGGGCTCCCCGCGGATTGCGGCGGATCCCCGGAATCGGCACCCGGATCGGCGCATTCGCGCTCGTCGAGCTGCAGAAACTGCGTCACGACCGCACCGAACTGTTCACCCGGCTGGTGCAACCGGCGCTGTGGCTGCTGATCTTCGGCCAGACCTTCTCGGCGCTCGACGTGATCGACACCGGCGACGTGCCCTACCTTGCGTTCCTCGCGCCGGGCATCATCGCCCAGTCCGCCCTGTTCATCTCGATCTTCTACGGCATCCAGATCATCTGGGACCGCGATGCCGGCATCCTCGCCAAACTGATGGTGACACCAGCCCCGCCCACCGCGCTCATCACCGGGAAAGCCTTTGCCGCCGGCGTCCGTTCGGTCGTCCAGGTGATCGGTGTCGTCGCACTGGCCTATCTACTCGGCGTGCACATGACGACGAATCCGCTGCGGATCCTGGGGGCGATGGGCGTGGTGCTGCTCGGATCGGCGTTCTTCGCCTGCCTGTCGATGTCGCTGGCCGGCCTGGTCCGCAACCGCGACCGGTTGATGGGTATCGGGCAGGCCATCACCATGCCGCTGTTCTTCGCCTCCAACGCGCTCTACCCGGTGGAGTTGATGCCGCAATGGCTGCGCTGGTTGTCGGCGATCAATCCACTGAGCTACGAGGTGAATGCCTTGCGCGGACTGCTGATCGGCACACCCACCAACGCCGCCCTGGACATCGCGGTGCTCGTGGTGGCCGCGGTGCTCGGGGTGCTGACGGCGGCGGCGCTGCTGCGCAGGCTGGTTCGCTAGGCACTCAACAGACGGCCGACTGCATTAAGCGGAATGGGCAACCAGTCGGGCCGGTAGCGCGCCTCGTATCCGGCCTCGTAGACGGCCTTGTCCAGTTCGTAGGCACGCAGCACGGCGGCGGCCGCCCGCGGGTCCGTGTCACCGGCCGCGGCGTAGCCCGCGCAGAAGGCGGTGCCGTTGTCCTCGGCCCACCGCCGCTGCGCGTCGGCGTCTCCGCCGGTCGTCAGCTGCCGCTGGTGCGCGGCGTAGTCGTAGGACCGCAACATGCCCGCGACGTCACGCAACGGCGAATCCGGCCGCCGGCGCTCCTGCAGCGGTTGTCCGGGTTCGCCCTCGAAGTCGATCACCAGCCAGCCCTGCGGGGTGTGCAGCACCTGCCCGAGATGCAGATCGCCATGGATCCGGTGTTCGGTCGACGATTCCTCGGCCACCTCGCGGTAGTTCCGCTCGATCGCGGGAACGTAACCGGCCAGCTCGGGTACCCGTGCCGCCACCGCATGTAACCGTTCGGTCATGGTCGGCGCCGGGAACGCGCCGACCCGGCGGCCGAGCGTCTCGGCGAGGGCATGGTGCACCGAGCCCACCGCCTCGCCGAGCCGGCGAGACTCCTCGACGAAGTCGTCACCGGCGCCGGTGATCGCCAACTGCCAACCGTCCACCGAGTCGGGCGCGAAGGCGCTGGCCATGCCCAGCATGTATTGTTCTGCGCCCCAGTCAATCTCATACGAGCCGTAGAGCGCCGTGACGTACGGGTTACCGGCCAGCGCCCGGGTCAGCTCGATATCGGGATTGATCCCCGGGGTGACCCGGCGGAACACCTTGAAGATGGTCCGGTCACCGAAGACCACACTGGTGTTGGACTGTTCACCGCCGAGCACGCGGACCGGGGCGCCGGGCCCGAGATCGGCTCCCGGTTCGCGCAGGAACCGGACCGGCCCGATCTGCGTGGACGCCTCGATGAACGACAACAAGGCACCGGCGGCCTCCGGGTCAGCCAGCGCGTCGAACCCCGCACGCGTCCCGTCGGTGCCGATCAGCGCCGCCGGTGCGCCGGCATCCCAGCGGACCAGCACCTGGTAGTCCTCGGTCGGTCCGTCGATGTAGGCCACCTCCAGCAGCACCAGGTCCAGATCGGACCGCAGCGCCTCCACCACGACGGGACGGACCTCCGCGATCTCCCGTCCCCGACCGGAGTACCAGCGCTGTGCGGGCAGCCAGCGGTCGAACGGCAGATCCATGGTCACGCTCATGATTCTCCCCGTACCCGACAGCGCGCGCTCGTACACGTGACGGCGGCTCGGTTACAGTGCCGAAGTGGCTGAATTGCGTGATCACGGTGACCCCGGCGATGCTCCGTCGGTGCCGCCACCGCTGGCGCCGGTGCTCAACGCCACCCGTCCGTCGGCCGCCGAGGAGGCCCGCACCATCGCGGCGTCCACCAACGCGGGCACGCTGGCCACGCTGACCGCCGACGGTGATCCGTGGGCCTCCTTCGTCACCTACGGGCTGCTCGACGGCGCGCCGGTGCTGTGCGTGTCCAATATGGCCGAGCACGGCCGCAACCTCGCCGCCGACCAGCGCGCCAGCATTGCGATCGTGGCGCCCGAGGCGCCGGATGATCCGCTGGCCTCGGGCCGCGTCACGTTGGCGGGAGCCGTCGTGCGGCCCACCGGGGACGCCCTGGACGGTGCCCGGGCGGCTCACCTGGCGGCCGTGCCCGCCGCCAAGTACTACATCGACTACAGCGACTTCACCCTGTGGGTGCTGCAGGTGCAGCGGGTCCGCTGGGTCGGCGGGTACGGGCGGATGGATTCGACGTCGGGTGCCGACTACCTCGCAGCCGCACCCGACCCGGTGGCCCCGCACTCCGCGGGTGCCGTGCAACACCTCAACGCCGATCACGCCGACGCGCTGGTCGCGATGGCCCAAACCCTCGGCGGTTTCCCCGACGCCAGCGCCGCGACGTGCACCGGGGCCGACCGGTACGGACTCGACCTGAGGGTCACCACACCGCGTGGCATCGCCTACACCCGGGCCGGATACCTGGCACCGATCAACGGCATCGATGAATTGCGCTCGGCCGCAGTCGAGCTGACCCGGAGGGCACGGCAGGGCTGATCGCACCGGAGGTCGTGCAATACGATTCCGGGTATGCAGCGCCCGCAGACCTGGCAAGCGGCTTTCGAGCTGATCAAGACGCGCGGTTATGAGCATCGCGAGGAGCCGTTCAAGCTCGTCAGCGGGCAGCTCAGCCACGACTACATCGACGGCAAGTACGCCATCGACAACGGGGAGCGACTGTCCACGGTCAGCCGCGCGGTCGCCGACCTGGCGACGATGAACGGCATCGAGTTCGATGCCGTGGGCGGGCTCACCATGGGGGCCGACCCGCTGGCCCACGGCGTGGCGATGGTGACCGGCGCCGCCTGGTTCTCGGTGCGCAAGGAGCAGAAGGCCCGGGGTCGTGAGCAGTGGATCGAGGGCACCCGCATCGAGCCGGGCACCCGCGTGCTGCTGGTCGACGACGTGATCAGCACCGGGGGCTCCACCGCCAAGGCCTACGACCGCGTCACCGCGGCCGGTGCCGTGGTGACCGGGGTGATCCCGATGGTCGACCGCGGCGATGTCGCGGCCGACTTGTTCGGTCGAATGGGCGTGCCGTTCGTCGCGCTGGTGACCTACAAGGATCTGGGCATCGAGCCCGTCAAGGCCGTCTGACCCTGACTACCCGCCGACGACGAGTACCCCGGGGCTCTCGACGCTGAGGTGCGCCCGGTCGCCCGGCTCGAAGGTCTGACCGCTGACCTGGGCGATGACGGTCGAGCCGTCATCGAGCGCCACCGTGACACGGGAGACCGCGCCGAGGAAGGCCACCGACTGCACGGTGTCCGCGCCGGCCGGATCGGCGGTCAGCCGGATCGCCTCGGGCCGCACCAGGGCGGTGCCCTCGGTCACCGAACCCGGCAGCGCCGCCACCGACTGTCCCCACAACCGCACCCACCCGTCGATCACCCGGGCGGGCACCCGGTTGTGCAGGCCGACGAATTCGGCGACGAACGGGGTCGCGGGCCGGGTGTACAGCTCGGCCGGGGCCGCGAGCTGTTCGAGCCGTCCGCCGTTCATCACCCCGACCCGGTCGGCCACCGCCAGCGCCTCCTCCTGATCGTGGGTGACGAACAGTGTCGTGGTGCCCACCTCCAGCTGGACCCGGCGGATCTCGTCACGCAGCTGGCCGCGCACCTGGGCGTCCAGTGCCGACAGCGGCTCGTCGAGCAGCAACACCCGCGGCCGGATCGCCAGCGCGCGGGCCAACGCCACCCGCTGCTGCTGACCACCGGACAGCTCATCGGCATACCGCCCGGACTGCGTGGCCAGCCCCACCAGGTCCAGCATCTCGGCGGCCCGCCCGGCGCGCTCCCGGGCGCCGACGCCGCGCATCTTGAGTCCGAAGGCGACGTTGTCGAGAACCGTCAGGTGCGGAAACAGGCTATAGGACTGGAACACCAGGCCGATATCGCGCTTGTTGGCCGGTACCCGGCTGATCTCGCGCCCGTCGATCGTCACCGATCCGGCGTCGGCCTCGTCGAGGCCGGCCAAGATGCGCAGCGCAGTGGTCTTGCCGCAGCCCGACGGCCCCAGCAGCGCCACCAACTCGCCGGGCTGGATCTGCAGCGTCAACCCGTCCAGGGCGCGCACCGCACCGTAGCTGCGGGTCAGGCCGCTCAGCTCAACCTCTACGCCCTGCATATCCCCCGTCGCTTCGCTCGCCCCGGTCACGGCCGTCTCCTCCTGGTCACCAGCGACAACACGAACAACAGCACGAACCCGAAGATCAGGGTGGCCAGCGAGGCCGCCACCGAAGTCGGGCCGTCGCTCTTGCCGATCTCGACGATCTGCACCGGCAGCGTCTGGAAACCGGACAGCGACGCGACGGTGTACTCACCGAGCACCACCGCGATCGAGATGAACGCCGCGGACATGACGCCGGCCCGGATATTCGGCACGATCACCGCCACGATCGTCGCGGTCCAGCCCGCGCCCAGCGACCGTGCCGCCTCGGCCAGGGTCTGTAGATCGATCGCCGACAGCGCGGCGTCCAGCGCCCGGTAGGCGAACGGCAGCACCAGCACCACGTAGACGAAGGTGAGCGTCAGCGCCGACTCACCGAGCAGATAGGTCACCCACAGGTAGACGTTGCGCAGCCCCACGACGACCACCAGTGCCGGGATCGTCAACGGCAGCAGGCACAGGAACTCCACGAGTCGGTTGGCCCACGGCGCGCGCAGCCGGACCCAGATCATCGTCGGCACCAGCAGCGCCAGCATCGCCGCCACCGTCAGCACCGCGAGCAGCAGCGAGGCCACGATCGCGGCGAACAGCGCGTCGTCGGCGAACAGGTTGACCCAGGCCGATATGGTGCGGCCGCCGGCGTGCAGGTCACGGGTCGCGAAATCGGCCATCGCATAGAGCGGGAAGAGGAAGAAGGCCGCGAACAACAGCCACAGCAGGATCCGAAGGGTCTTCATCGCAGCCACCGGGCGGTGCGGCGCACCAACAGGTTGTAGGCGACCATCACCACGGCCACCACCACGATCATCTCGAGTGCCAGCGCATACGCCAGCCCGGCCCGGCCCAGCACCACCTCGCTGGTCAACGCCGACCGGATCAGCAGCGGCACAATGGGACTCCCCTGGCTGACCAGTGCGGCCGCGGTGGCGTAGGCGGCAAAAGCGTTGGCGAACAACAGCAGCAGTGATCCCAGGAACGCCGGCGTCAGCAGCGGCAACGCCACCTCACGCCAGTACTGCCAGGTGCTCGCTCCCAGGCTGACCGCGGCCTCGCGCCACTGGCTGCGCAACCCCTCCAGTGCGGGCAGGAACACGATGACCATCAGCGGGATCTGGAAGTAGGTGTACACCAGCACCAGCCCGCCCACGCTGTACAGCCAGCCGCCGGAGGCCACGTCGATGCCGAGCAGCTGCTGCAGCCACAGGGTAAGTACGCCGTTCAGACCGATGGTCGCCAGGAAAGCGAAAGCCAATGCCACACCACCGAACTGGGCCAGCACACTGGCCAAGGACAGCACCGCCCGGCGCAGCAGCGAGGTCGGCGCGCTGCTCAGGATCAGCCAAGCCAGCACCGCACCGAGCGCCGCGCCGATCAGCGCGCTGCTCGCCGAGAGCACCACGCTGCGCAGCAGCGCCGCCAGCGGGGCCTCGGTGAACAGCGCGGCGATCAGGTCCAGAGAGAAGCGGCCGTCCACCACGAACGCGTTCACGATCACGGTGCCGGTCGGGATGAGGAGGAAGATCGACACCACCGCCACGAACGGCAGCAGCGGCAGAGCCTGCCGGAGACGGCGCACGGAAATCAGCCGATGGCCTTGGCCCAGTTGGCTTCCAGATACTTGGTCGCGGCCTCGTTCTGTGCCACCGTGACGAACGTCGCCGCGCCGTCGACCGGCGGCAGGCCGCCGTAGACCACCCGGTCGATGCTGCCGCGGGTCACCATCGAGTCGGCCCGCACCGGTCGTGCACCGCCGCGCAGGTACAGGTTCTGCCCCTCGTCGCTGTACAGGAACTCCTGCCACAGCCGGGCCGCGGCCGGGTGCGGCGCGTCGGCGTTGATGGCCTGGAAGTAGTAGCCGGCAACCGCGGCGTTGTGCGGGATGATGACCTTCCAGCCCGGAACTTTCTTGGACTGTTCGACATTCAGGTAGTCCCAGTCGATGACCACGGGTGTCTGCCCGGAGGCGATGGTGGCCGGGGTCGGATCGACGGGCAGGAAGTTGCCCGCCTCGCTGAGCTTGCGAAAGAACTCGACACCGGGCGCGATGTCATCGGGAGAGCCGCCTTGGGCCACCGACACCATCATCACTCCGGAGAACGCGGCGCCGGCCTGGGTCGGGTCACCGTTGAGCGCGACCTTGCCCGCGAACTCGGGCTTGAGCAGGTCGTCCACACCGGCGATCGTCGGCACCTTGGCGGAGTCGTAGCCGATGGACATGTAGCCGCCGTAGTCGTTGACCCACTTGCCGTCCGGGTCCTTGAACGCCTCGGAGATCTCGTCGAAATGCTCCACCTTGTAGGGCGCGAACATGTCGGTGTTGGCCAGTGCGACGGATTGGCCCAGATCGAAGACGTCCGGCGCGGTACTACGGCCCTTCTGCTGCACCGCGGCGTTGATCTCCTCCTGGCTACTGGCGCCGGGCTGCGCCGAATTGACCTTGATGCCGTACTTGTCACCGAACGTCTTGATGATCTGTCCGTAGTTGGCCCAGTCGTCGGGCAACGCGATGACATTGAGTTCGCCCTCGGCCTTCGCCGCCTCGATCAGGCCGTCCATCCCACCGAAGTCCGCGGCCGATGTGGCGGTGCGCGCGTTCCCCTCGGCGGCAGGCTCGTCCTTGGTCGGCGGGGCGCAGGCGACAAGCCCGGCGGTCAGCAGTGCGGTGGCAGCCAGACCCAGGAGCGAATTCTTCATTGCCGAACCTTCCGATGGACAGGCGGCCGGACGGTGACCTGTCGGTGACATCGCAGTGAACGGGATCCGACGCTACCGGCAATCTTGCTGTCTGCGGGCGCATAACATCGGACGCGTGCCCGAAACCGATCCCGTCGACCTGTTCGCCGGCGCCCCGGTCGCGGCGCTCGCCACCGCCGGAGCCGACGCCGCACCGCATCTGGTCCCGGTCGTCTTCGCCGTGGCGGGAGACACCGTCTACACCGCCGTCGACGCGAAACGTAAGTCCACCCGACGGCTACGCCGGTTGACCAACATCGCGGCCAACCCGCGGGTCAGCCTGCTGGCCGACCACTACAGCGAGGACTGGGAGCAGCTGTGGTGGGTGCGCGCAGACGGGCTGGCCACCGTGCACCACGACGGTGAACAGATGGCCATCGGATACGGCCTGCTCCGCGCCAAGTACGAGCAATACGAGCGCACCGCCCTGGACGGTCCGGTGGTGGCCATTGCGGTGTCGCACTGGGCGTCCTGGCACGCCTGATGTCCGGGACGGCGTGGAATCACACTGCCGAACTGCCGGTTCCCGACCTAGGATCGGAAGGCAGAAAAGAGGCACACATGAACAAGCACGCAATCGCCGTGGCGGTCACCGCCGGCCTGGCCGCAGGTCTCATCGGATCGGGCGCACCCGCTGCTGCCGCACCGGACGTCACCGGCAACGCGCAGCAGACCATCGACGATCTGCGCGCGCAGGGCTACCGGGTGATCGTCAGCCGCTTGAGCAGCAAACCACTCGCGGAGGCGAATGTGGTCGGGGTGCGCCACGGCCAGGATTTCAGCCAGAACTGGATCGTCGACGACGAGGACCGCGACTACGTGTACAACGCGCTCGCGGTGCAAACGATCTACGTCGACGTGAACTAGTACCGCACAACGCGAAACGGCGTTGTGGTCTAGAGCAGCCCGAGCAGCTCCAGATCGGTCGCGTACTTGACGATGACCTCCCGGCTGACATGCGGAATGTCCTTGTCCGGCCCGATCTTTGCCTCCTGCACCGCGGCCCGGAACACCTCTGTCGGCGCCATCGCGCCGTTCACCGGCGTCCCCGGAACCGTGTAGTTGTGCAGCAGCGGCAGCAGTGACGCCTGACGCTGCCGGTCCGGCAGGGCCCGCAGCGCGGTCTCGAACCGGGCCAGCCACTGGTCGTAGTCGGCGACGCGCTCGATCGGGTAGCCGGCCTCGACCAGCCAGTCGACGAAGGTGTCCATGCTGATGCCATCGTCGTACGGGTTCATCACGTGGTAGGTCTCGAACGTGCGCGCGGGGTCGAGAGCCACCTGGGTGCCCAAAGTCGAGATGGCCTCCGCGATGAACTCGACCGGCAACCCGTCATAGTGGCTGCGCTGCGGGTTGCCCTCGGCGTCAAGCTGATTGAACGATCCGGGTGCGATACCGGCGGCCACCAGGCTGAGCATCATCCGGGTGAACATGTCGGGCAGGTTCAGCTGACCGGCGTAGGTGGTGTCGGCCAGGATCATGTCGCAGCGGAACACCGACACCGGCAGACCGACCAGGTCGTGGGCCTCCCGCAGCAGCACCTCACCGGCCCACTTGCTGGTGCCGTAACCGTTGGCGTAGCTCTCGTCGACGACCCGGGTGGCGGAGATGGTCCGGATGTCGGCGTCCTCGACGAACCTGCCCGGTTCGATCCCCCAGCCCACGCCGATGGTGGACACGTAGGCGAACGGTTTGATCTTGGTGGTGAGTGCGATCCGGATCAACTCGGCGGTACCGAGTGCGTTGGGCCCGAACAGTTCGCTGTACGGCAGCACGTGGTTGACCAGTGCCGCCGGGTCCACGATGAGGTCGACGGTGTCGGCGAGGCGCTGCCAGACCGCCGGATCCAGGCCGAGGTCGGCCTCGCCCTTGTCGCCGGCGATCACCTCGAGGTGACGGTCGGCCAGCTCACGATAGTGCGCAACGAGTTTCGGGTCACCGGTCTCGAAGGTCTTGTCCAGCCGGGCCCGGGCCTCATCGTCGTTCTTCGCGCGGACCAGGCAGATCACCTTGCCGTCGACGAGGTCCATCCGCTCCAGCCAGTCCAATGCCAGATAGCGGCCCAGGAAACCGGTGGCTCCGGTCAGCAGCACGGTACGGATCTCGCTGACCGGACCCGGAAGGGACGGTGCGGCAGCCAGAGTCGCCGCGTCGATGAACTTGTCCAGGGTCAGGTCGGCGGCGTGCACCGCCGTCGCGCCGGCACCGTGCACGGACGCGAAGGTGGGCCGTCCGGTACCGCCGGCGCGCTGGGTCTCGATGTGTTCGGCAATGGTCTGCAGGTCCGAGGCCGGGCTGACGATCACCGAGACCGGCACCTCGACGTCGAAGATATCGGCCAGCAGGTTGCCGAAGGTCAACGCCGACAACGAATCTCCGCCCAGATCGGTGAAGTGCACATCGGGGGCGATATCGGAGCTCGCCGCACCCAGCAGCGCGGCGACGGCCCGGCTGACGGTCTCCAGCACCGGCGCGGTGGCCCCGGCGGACCGTAGCGCCAGCAGTTCGTTGGCCTGGCCGTCGGCCAGGTCGGTGTAGAGCTGCTCGAGTTCGGCGCCGTAGCGCTCCTTGAGCTTCGGCCAGGCCAACTTCCGGATACCGGTCAGCAGACCGTTTTCCACCGTGAACGGTGTCGTCTCGATCAGGAAGTCCCTCGGCAGTTCATAGGACTGCAGATCCGCGGCGCGAGCGGCATCCTTCAACGATGCGGCGATATCCGCCTTGGACGCGTCCGCGTCGGTGGGCACCACCACGGCCAGCAGATAGGGCCTGGCGCTGTTGCCGTAGATGTAGATCTGGTGCACCAGCGGTGCGGTGTTGAATGCGGCCTCCAGCTTGGACACCGTGACGAATTCGCCCTGGGAGAGCTTGAGCACGTTGTTGCGCCGGTCGACATAGGCGACCTGATCGGGTCCGAGTTCGGCGACGATATCGCCGGTCCGGTAGAAACCGTCCGCGTCGAAGACCTGGGCGGTGACCTCGGGGCGCTTGTAGTAGCCGGGGAACAGCTGCTCGGAACGCACCAGCAGCTCACCGCGCGGGTGCGGGCGGTCGGTCAGGTGGTAACCGAGTTCGGGCACGTCGACCAGCTTGTACTCCAGCACCGGCGGCCGAGCGATCTTGCCGTCCACGAACACCGCGCCGGCCTCGGTCGAGCCGTAGCCCTCCAGCAGGTGCATGTCGAGCAGCTTCTCCACCCAGGCTTTCAGCTCCGGCGAGATGGGCGCCGAACCGGTCAGCGCGCTGACGAAGCGACCGCCGAGGAGGTTCTGCCGCATGTCCGCCAGCACCGCTTCTTTCTCGGCGTCGGTGGCGCCGGTGTGTGCGATCCGGCTCTGGTATTCACCGAACAGCATGTCCCAGATGCGCGGCACGAAGTTCAGCTGGGTGGGCCGGGTCAGTGCCAGGTCCTCCAGGAAGGTCGACAGGTCGGCGCGGGCCGCGAAGTTCACCGAGCCGCCGCTGGCCAGCGCGCTGTAGAGGATGCCGCGGCCCATCACGTGGCTCATCGGCATGAAGCTCAGCACGACCGACGGCACCACGCCCTGGCTCTCATCCCAGTGCGAGTTGGCCGCGGGCCGCCAGATGTCGGCGACCTTGCTCGCTGGGTACATCGCTCCCTTGGGCGCTCCGGTGCTGCCGGAGGTGTAGATCAGCAGCGACAGCGGATCGGATTCCTCTTGTACGGCAACGGGTTCGACGGTGGAGGCCGGACGCACCAGCAGATCGTCGAGGGTCTCGATGGTGACCCGGTCACCGAGCCTGGCGGTCGCGACGACCAGCGCGTCACGCTGGTCATCGACCTGGGGCCGGTAGTCGAACACCGCGAGCCGCACCACATCTGATCCGAGGGCCAACTCGACCGCGTCATCGAGATAGTCGATGCTCGCCGCGATGAGCACCGGCTCGGTCTCGGCGACGATGGGGGCGAGTGCGGCCGCCGACACGCTGGTCTGCAGCGGCACCGAGACGGCGCCGAGCTGCGTGAGCGCGATATCGACCACGGTGTAGTCGACGCTGGTGAAGCCGAGCAGGGCGACCCGGTCACCGGGGTGCACGGGGTTGGCGCGCCAGGCGTCGGCGACCCGCCGGACCCGCTCCCAGAGCTGCCCGTGGGTGATGGTCTCGAAACGCGGCTGCAGTTCGGCGACGGTGCGGCCGGTTTCGTCGGTGACGAACTCGACGGCGCGGGCGCCCAACGCGGGCCGGTCGGCGTAACCGGTCAGGACGGTGCGCACGATATCGGGAAGGGTCAACCCGGGTTCGTTCACCGCGGCGACGACGGCCGGGTCGGGCCTGGCGGCGGCGAACTCCGGGTCTGTGGCGTACAGCCGCGCAAGGCGGTCGTCAAAGTTCTCGTTCGACATGAGTAGTCCTTCAGTTCTCTATCGCTATTCGTAGGCCGGGGCGAGCGGAGCGACGGGAAATCGCTCGGCGGACCTCGTCGTCCACACCGACGCACCTCACAACGTTAGCAAAACTAAAGATATGCCCGCGGCGCTGCGACCTGCCGGTTCCCTGTGAGAACGGTCGTCAGGTCGCGCGTGACGTGGCTTCCAGCTGGGCCTCATAGGCGCCTTCGTCACGCCCGAGCGCGATGGTGGCCGCGGTCATGGCGAGCACCGTGACGGTCAGCACCACCGCCTCCCACCGATTCGCGGTGAGGGTCTCGCCGAGCAGGAACACACCCAGCAGCACGGCCGCCATCGGCTCGACGACCAGCATGGTGGGGACGGAGGTCTGCAGCGAACCGGCATGGAAGGCGGACTGCTGCAGCAGGGTGGCCAACACACCGAGCAGTACCAGCGCATACGGCAGCGGAGTCGCCAGCACCTCGGCGACGGTATGGCGATCCAGCGCGTGCATCAGCATCTTGGTCAGCACCGCGACGAGACCGAACAGCACGCCCACGGCGACAGCCAACGGGACCGCCCGTTGCCAGCCGGAGCGGCGCACCGCGACCAGCACACAGCCGAGCACCACCGCCGTACACACACCCGCGACCACGGCAATGGTGCTCACCGGCGCAACCTGGTCACTGACCCGGGGATGGGCGAGCAGCACGAAGATCGCCAGCGAGACCGTCAACAGCACGGCCCACAACCAGTCGCCCCGGTTGACCCGGCGGTGCGCCAGCCGGGCGCTCAGCGGCAGCGCGAACAACAGCGCGGACACCAGCAGCGGCTGCACCACGATCAGCGAACCGTTGTCCAGGGCCAAAGCCTGGAAGACGAAACCCGCCACCGCTGCGGCAGTTCCGCCCCACCACAGCGGGCGGCGCAGCAGCGTTGCCAGCATGACGGTGCTGACACCGTGCTCCTCGGGCACATCGATCGTCGCCCGCTGGCGCACCACGATGCCAATGGCCGCGAAAATGGCTGCGCACAGGGCGAAGATGACGACAAGCACGTGATCGATCACAGTCGGCGCGCCCTTGTCACGCCACCACCCTAGGTGGTCAGGTCCGCCAACGCTTGTGCGGTTTGCAGGTCCTCGTAGGCGGCGCTGTAACGCTGCGCCAACGCCAGCGCGATGTCCGGGCGCTGCCAGAGTTCCCCGGCACTGGCGGTGGCCAGCCACGTCGTCAGGCCGTGCGCCACCGACGCGCGGTAGCGCAGCCAGATCTCCTCGGCCGAGGGCAGTTCGTGGGCGGGCAGGCCCAGGCTGTCCCGGTACTCGCCGAGCAGTTCACGCTCGTGCGCGCGTCGGTCCTCGGTGACCAGCGCGCCCTGCAGGAAGTAGCCGAGGTCGACGGAGAAGTTACCCCGCCGGGCCACCTGCCAGTCCAGGAAGCCGACGGTGTCTCCCGACCCGGTCCCGGTGACCACATAGGTATTGCCGATGTGCGGGTCACCGTGCAGCAGGGTCACCGGCACACCCGGTGCGGTCAAGGTCCGGATGAACGGTTTCCAGATGCCTTCCACCAGCGCATCGATGGTCAGCGCCTGCACCGAGGCCGGGGCGTCATCGCCGAGGCGTTGCAGCGCCGCAGGCAGCGGTGCGTACTGCATGCCGTCCCAGGGCAGAAACGGTTCCAGCCAGCCCAGACCGGGCCGTGTGAGCCGCTCACCCCAGAATTCCCCGTGCAGCCGGCCGAGACCACGCACCGCGTCGGCGGCCTGCTCGACGGTGAGCGGCCGGGTGGCATCGCGGGGATCGGCATCCCGGGCGGTGAGGTCCTCCATCACCAACAGGAAGTCCTCGGCGGTTTCGTCGACCGGGGCGGCGTGCACCCGCGGATGCTCCAGCGGCAGCTCGACACCGGAGGCGAACAGCCGCGGCTCGTGTAGCAGCCCGCTGGTCATCTTGATCAGCTCCCGGTGTCCAGGATCGACGGCCTTGACGAACACCCGGTCCGGACCGGCCGGACCGGGTCGGTAGGTCAGCGCCAGCCGGGCCCGCCGGTTGGTGCCGTCATCGCGCATGGCGACGGTGACGGTATCGACGACCGCGTCGGGGAAGTCCATGGCCAATGCCGCGGTCATCCAGTCGGGGGTGACCTCGTCCCACGATTTCGGGACCGACAACCCAACGGTCACGGGACGAACGCCGGCATCGAATCCCAGCCGCGCACGGTCGACGTCGGTGACAGCTTCGCGTTGGGCAGATCGACCTCCCACTCCGGAAAGCGCTTGAGCATCTCCTCCAGCGCGATCCGACCCTCCAGGCGGGCCAGCGCCGAGCCCAGGCAGAAGTGCGTGCCGACGCTGAATGCCAGATGCTGGCGCTGTTCGCGGTGGATGTCGAAAACCTCACCGTCGGGCGGGAATTGGCGGCTGTCACGCACGGCCGATCCGATCAACATCATCATCGCCGCACCCTCGGGCACCGTCTGGCCGTAGTACTCGACATCGCGGGTGACGTAGCGGGCGACGTGCGGGGCGGGCGGTTCGAAACGCAGCAGTTCCTCGATCGCCTGCGGGATCAGGGCCGGGTTCTCGACGAGCTGGCGGCGCTGGTCGGGATGCTCGGCGAGCACCTTGGCCGCCCAGCCGATCAGGCGGGTGGTGGTCTCATTCCCGGCGCCGGCGACGACGTTGATGTAGATCAGCAGCTCTTCGCGGGTGAGGTGGCGGGTCACGCCCTGCTCATCGGTGAACTCGACGTTGAGCAGGTCGGTCATGATGTCGTCGGACGGGTTGTCCTTGCGCCAGTCGATATAGGTCTCGAAGATCGACCCGTCGATCAGGCCTTCACTGGCGGCCTTCATCGGCTTGCCGTCCTCGGTGCGCATCTGATCGTTGCCGTGGTCGCGGATCATCTCCTGGTCGTCCTCGGGGATGCCGAGCAGCGTGCTGATCACCCGCATCGGCATGATGGCGCCGAAATCGGTGATGAAGTCGACCTTGCCGGAGCCGACCAAGGGGTCCAGCGCCTGTGCGCAGAACTCGCGGATCTTGGGTTCCAGCGCGGCGATCTTGCGCGGGGTGAACATCCGGGCCAGCAGTTTGCGGTGTGTGGTGTGGATCGGCGGATCCTCGAAGATCAGTGCGCCCGAGGGGATCTCGATATTGGCCTTGATCAGTTCGATGATCGCGCCGCGCGCCGAGCTGAATGTCTCGTGGTCGATCAACGCCTTGTTCACATCGGCGAACCGGCTCAACGCGTAGAAGTCGAACTCCTCGTTGTAGTACAGCGGCGCTTCTTCGCGCAGGCGGGCGAACGCCGGGTACGGGTTGGCGTTGATCTCGACGTTGTACGGGTCGAAGTACACGTCGCCGACGGCGGTGCCGTCAATTCGTCCTGGGTTGGCCTCGATGGTCACCTGTTCACCTCTCCGGGGGCTGGCACTTACTCGCGTAAGTTACGCGGGTCACTCCCCCGAGGGCAAGCGCGCACCGTGACAAATCGACCGCGAAGTGTCTCGTCAGGTGGACGCGCGCTGAATCAGCTGCGCGACATTTGCGCTGCTGGGCTCACCAGCGCTGGGAAATCCGAGCTCGGTCATCATCGCCGCCACCGACACCTCGACGATCGTCTTGGCATCCAAGCCGACCGAGGTCAGCGGTGGACCGCTCACCGCGCCCAGCGGGATCGCGTCCACTCCCATCACCGCCAGATCCTGCGGGCAACGCAGCCCGGCCTCCCTGATGCCGTGCAACACCACCATGGCGGTCTCGTCGCTCTGCGCGCACACCGCCGTCACACCCGCCGCGATCCAGTCACGCACCACGTCCGCGGCATCGGAGCCGTCGGCGGCGACGGTCGCGGTGGCGATCTCGGGCAGCTCCGCGGCGGCCGCCCGCAAGCCGGTCAGCCAGTAGTCGCCGAGCGGCCGTAGCGTCTCGTCGCCGGCGTAAGCGAACGCCAGCCGCTGGTGCCCCCGGGCCACCAGATGCTCGACCCGCAGCCGACCGATCGACAGATGTAGCTCACCCATCGCGTGCAATTGCGCGCTGCCCAGATAGATCTGCGGGATGCCCGCAGCCGTCACCGCCTCCAGCGCGGCACCGCCGAGCGGGAACACACTGGTCACCGCGATCGGGTTCAGGTCGGCCACCGCGTCCACCACATTGCGGCCGTCATCGGTCTCGAACTGCAGTGACAACACCACGCCGTGCCGGGCCAACTCGGTGGTCAGCCTGCTGCCGACCTCAAGGAGCAACTCGCCCAACGAAATTCGCGGAACGATATACAGCACCACGCCGCTGCCGCCGCGGGCAAGATTGCGGGCGGCGAGGTTTGGCCGGTAACCGAGAGACTTGGCCGCATCCTGCACGGCCGCGCGGGTCTGCGCCGAGATGGTCTGTCCCTTGACGTTGTTGAGCACATAGCTGACGGTCGCCGGTGAGACATTGGCCAGCCGCGCCACATCCGCCTTCGTGGGCCTGGTTCCCGGTCTCATGCCGACATCATCGCAGGGTGACCCGCCCTCAGGTGGCCGCCAGCGGTTTACCCGCCGATTCCCGCAGCGTCAGCACCGTGCCCAGGGACAGCACCGCGGCGATCACCAGATAGAAGGCGGCCGCCCGGGGGTTGCCGGTCTCGGCCGTCAGCCAGGTCACCGCGTACGGGGTGGTGCCGCCGAACGCCGCGACGCAGATGTTGTAGCCGACGGCGAAGCCGCTGTAGCGCACCCGGGTGGCGAACAGTTCCACACCTGCGGTCACGGCCGTCGAGATGTAGATCGATTCGATCGCGGCCAGCAGGCAGTGCGCGGTCACGGCGGCGGCCAGCGACCCCGAGGTCAGCAGCAGGAAAATCGGATAGCTCAACAGCGCGAAAGCCGCTGAGCCGGCGATCAGCATCGGCTTGCGCCCGATCCGGTCCGAGAGCACCGCGAACGGCAACGTCAGCACGAGGGCGACCAGGCTGGCCAGCGTGATGGAGAGAAACGATGCGGCCTTGGAGAACTCCAGCGTCTTGATCAGGTAGGTCGGTAAGAAGGTGAACACCACGTAGTAGCCGACGTTGAAGATCAAGAACATGCCGATGACCTGCAGAATCGGCCGCCACGATGTACGCGTGGCCTCGCGCAGGGGCCGATCGGCGACCTTGTCGGCGGTACTGAGGTCGGTGAACTCGGGGGTGTCGTCCAACCGCAGCCGGATGTACAGCCCGACCAGGCCCAGCGGTGCGGCGAGCAGGAACGGTATCCGCCAGCCGTAGCTGTCCATCGCGGCGGCCGACAGCCCGGTCTGCAACAGGGTGACCGTGAGCGATCCGAGCAGGAAACCGAGCACCCCCGACCACACCATGAAGGTGACCACGAGGCCGCGTCGTCTGTCCGGCGCGTACTCGGCCAGATACACCGCTCCGCCACCGTATTCGCCGCCGGCCGAGAACCCCTGCAGACAGCGCAGCACCAGCAGCATCAGCGGGGCCGCGACGCCGACCGCCGAGTAGGTCGGCAACAGCCCGATGAGCAAGGTGGCCGCCGACATCAGCAGGATCACCAGTGCCAGCACCCGCTGCCGGCCGATGCGATCCCCGAGCGGACCGAACACGAACCCGCCCAACGGGCGCATGAAGAACGCCGCCGCGAAGATCGCGAACGTGTTCAGCAATGCCGCGGTGTCATCGTCGGAAGGAAAGAAATTGGCGGCGATGTAGACCGCCAGGAATCCGTAGATGGCGAAATCGAACCATTCCACGGCGTTGCCGATGGAGGCTCCGATAACGGCCTTACGAACCGCAGCGGGTTCGGGGCGAGCGGAGCGACGGGGGAACACTTCAGCGGACGGCATGCCGCCCTACGTTAACGAATTGTCCGGCGGGATAACGGGTTTGAGCGAGGCGCTTACAAAGCGCCCCGCTCGGCAAGCTATTCGGCCGGCTTGGCCGGGGCTTCCCCGTCGGCGGTGTCCTCGGCTGTGGCGCCGTCCTTCTTGTCGACCACCCGGGTCTTGTACAGGCTGGCGACGGTGGTGATGACCAGGGTGACGATGATGACGCCCAGGCTGGCCAGCGTCGGGATGGTCGGCACGTGCACCGGCTCGCCGCCGTTGATGAACGGCAGCTCGTTCTCGTGCAGGGCGTGCAGCACCAGTTTGACGCCGATGAAGCCGAGGATGAAGGACAGGCCCTGCGACAGGTAGACCAGCCGCTTGAGCAGATCCCCGAGTAGGAAGTACAGCTGACGCAGGCCCATCAGCGCGAACACGTTGGCGGTGAACACCAGGTAGGGCTCCTGGGTGAGCCCATAGATGGCCGGAATGGAGTCCAGGGCGAACAGCAGGTCGGTGGTGCCCAGCGCGACGATCACCAGGAACATCGGCGTCATGACGCGCTTGGAGCCCTCTTTGACCGTGAGCTTCAGGCCGTGCCATTTGTCGGTGGTGTTCAGGTAGTTGCGAGCGAACCGGACGACTCCGTTCTCGGCGTCGTCGTCGTGGTCGGTGTCGCGGGCCAGCTTCCAGGCGGTGTAGATCAGGAAGGCGCCGAAGATGTAGAACACCCAGGAGAACTGTTCGATGGCCACCGCGCCGAGGGCGATGAAAATGCCGCGGAAGATCAGCGCAAGGATGATGCCGACGAGCAGCGCCTGCTGCTGGTAGATCCTGGGCACCTTGAAGCTGGCCATGATGATCAGGAAGATGAACAGGTTGTCCACCGAGAGGCTGTACTCGGTGAGCCAGCCGGCGAAGAACTCCACGCCGTATTGGCTGCCGTGGAAGGTCCAGGTCCAGATGCCGAAGGCGATCGCGAGGCCGACGTAGAAGGTCAGCGCGATGGAGGTTTCCCGGGTCGACGGCTCATGCGGCCGCCTGCCGAACACCAGGACATCCACGAGCAGGACGCCCAGGGTGACGGCGAGGGTGATCCCCCACTCGAGTGCGGACACGTTCATATGGTTGGAGCCTCCGGTCGTCGATCAACGGCCGAGGTCTCTTCCGCCCGCGCATACGTCACGCGGGCCTGCAGCACCGGTCGTCCGATGACGGACGACGTGATGACGACACCGCAGCGCAGGAGTACTCCCCTCGGAGCTGATTGTGTCAGACGATCACATCCCCAGCGAATCGGCTGGCTAAACGCCCGTCACGGTTCCCCTGTGGTCGACTCCGTGGTGGTGGCGAACGGATTCAGGATGAACGGGTTGTCCTCGTCCAGCGACGGGGTCGTCTCCTCGGTGCTCGACTCCTCGGTGCTCGTCTCCGTGGTGGTGGTCGTCTCCGTGGTGGTGGTCGTCGACCTGGTGGTCCGTGTGGTGGTCGTGCTCGAGGTGGAACCGGTCGTCGAGGTGGTGTAGCCGGTGTAGTGCTGCGGACCGTAGGAGGGTTGCACCGAGTTCTCCGCGGTCTGCACCACGGCGTAGATCAGCACGACGATGGCCAGCACTCCGGCCACCCCCGCGGTGACGACTGCCCACGATTCCTCGTACCACGGCATCTCGGTCGGCATCGGCACCGATTCACCGGGCTGGTCGTCCACCACAGCCGATGATCGTAACCAGCTTTCAGCCGGCCACGATCGAATCACCACGGACTGTGATCGGCGCCGGCGTCAGCGGTGCCCGCGCGGGTCCGGACAGCACGGCGCCGTCGAGGCCGAAGGTACTGCCGTGGCACGGGCAGATGACCTGGGCACCGTCGACCTTGGACACCGTGCACCCGGCGTGCGAGCAGACCGCCGAGAACCCGGTGAACTCGCCGGGCCTCGGTTGGGTCAGCACGATGCCGTCGACCACCAGGGCGGAGCCCACCGGCACCTCGGCGGTGCGCGCAAGAACCTCCGGCGGTGCCGGGGTCGCCGCGGGTTCGGTCTTCTCGGCGGCGCAGCCCGCCAGCACCACGGTTCCGATGGCGGCGCCCGCCCCGACGAGCACGTCCCTGCGGTCCGGCTGAATGGTCATCGGTTCATTGTTGGCGTTTCAGCGCCGGAACACCACCAGCCGCATCGCGGTGTACATGTAGACCGCCTCGCACCCGCCGGCCACCAGCCGGGCCAGGTGGTACTGCAGCCCCGTGGCGGCCAGGAAGGTCGGCAGCACGACGATGAACGCCGCGTAGTTGACGGCGACCACCGCCACGTAGGTGACCAACTGCGGACCGACGGTGGCATGTGAGCGGAAGTTCAGGGTCCGGTTCAGGAAGAACGCCAGCGTGAACGCGCATACGTAGCCCGCGGTGAACGCGATCGGCAGCGGCACCGCGAAACCGCCGTGCAGCATCGTCAGCAGCGCCATGTCCAGTCCGAAGGTGAAGCTGTTGATCAGCACGAAACCCAGGAAGGTCGGGGCGACAATCGATTTCAGGCCGAAGGGCAGGCGCGCCACGACCCGCTCGCAGAACAGGTGGAACCGTTCGACGCGCCCGCTCGGAGTCGTTCGGACGGTCACCGTGAGACTGTCTCACCATCAGGTGACGGCCGCGTGATGCCCGGCTGACGACGCGGCTAACCGATGGCGAGCGCTGTGCCGGTTTCCTGCTCGGCGAATTGGACGACCCGCGCCGCGGTCGCGTAGTCACATGCCAGCGCCGACCGCCCGATCAGCACCGGGCCGCCCCGCAGGCCGAACCGGCCTTCCACGCCGACGTAGCTGCCCGGCGGGATGGGTTCGGTGAGGCAGTACAGCGTGGTGGCGGCCCCGGCCGCCGGATCGTTGGCCAGCACACCGGCCACCAATTTGACCCCGCGCGCCACGACGCCCATCAGCGGTGCGTCCGACAATTGCGGCAGATTGGAATCCACCCAGCCCGGGTGGGTGAGGTGGCTGATGACCGGCGAGTTCGCCGCGCGCAGTCGGCGGTCCAATTCCAGTCCCCACAGCATGACCGCCAGCTTGGACCGGGCGTAGGCGCCCATCCTCGTCCACTTGTGGGCGCTGAGGTGCATATCGTCGAGTCGCAACGTCGCCGACTCGTGGGCCTGCGAGCCGACGTTGACGATCTGCCCGCGCACCCGGTCCAACAGCAGGTTGGTCAGGGCGAACGGGCCGAGCATGTTGGTCGCGATGGTTGCCTCGAAGCCGTCCACCGTGTCGACGCGCTTGTCGGTGAGCGTTCCGGCGTTGTTGATCAGGATGTCGACCGTGCCGATACCCGCGTCGTCGAGCAGTCCCGGGAACGCGCGCACCGAGGACAGGTCGGCCAGATCGAGCCGGAGCACCGAGGTGCGTCCGCCGATCTCGGCGGCGCGTTGCGCCCCGAGATCGGTGTTGCGCACCGCCATCACCACGTGTGCCCCGGCCCGGCTGAGCGCCGCCGCCGTCGCCAGTCCGACGCCGTTGGTCGCGCCTGTCACGATCACGGTGCGGTCGGTCATGTCGCCGAGGCGTGCCGGGGTCCATGGGGATGCCATTGGGCCAGGCTAGCGGCCTTGGTGCTGGTACCGTTCGCTGATGCTGTGGGGGCGTAGAAGTGCACGGCCCGGCGCCGGGAGCGCGGGGCCGTGGTGATCCCTTCCCGGTGGCGACACGGCGGCGACCATTACGAATGGTTGACGTCCTTCCTGGCCGCCCGCGAACTGCAGGTCGCGACGTGCCGGATGGTCGCCTGGATCATCGGCAGCCTCGGCGTGATGTCGGTGTTGGTGATCATCGCGTCCACCACTTCCCAACTGCCCCACCGGCCGGTCATCGCGGCGCTGTTGTTCGTCGCCTGCGCGGTGATGTCCTTTGTGTGGCTGCGCTCGGACTGGCCGACTCGGCGGCAGTCCCAGTTCTGTCTGATCCTGGGTACCGTCTTGATCGCGACGGTGTGCCTGCTGGAGCGCGACCCGGTCCTGGCGCTGCTCAGTGCCACGGCGTTCACCGTTACGACGGCCTACGCGATGATCTTCCATTCCCGTGTGTGGCTCGCGCCGATCTGGGCTGTACAGACCGCAACGTTGGTGGTGCTGGCCTGGCGCCTGGTATCCGCCGATCAGGCGCTCGCCCTGGCCAGCGTGGCCTTCGTCGTCGTGATCAATTCGTTTGTCGCCCTCGCGTGCGAGTTGGTCCTGCGGATCATCGGTTCGGAAAAGCCACACGGCGAAATCGAGCCGCTGACCGGTCTGCCGAATCGGCAGTCCTTCTATGACAGCGTGGCCACCCTGATCGGTTCCCGCAGCCGGCGCGATGACCGCTACCTGATTCTGATCGTGGTGAATCTGGACAGCTTCTCGCTGCTGACCGCCATGTCGGGACGGGCAGGCGGCAACAAGGCGCGGGTGGCGATCGGGCAGCGGCTGCGCGAAACGGTGCGCGGCGACGCGGTCATAGGCGCCCTCGGGGAGGCCGAGTACCTGGTGGCCGATGTGTTCACCACGCCGGACCCGACGCCGCTCGCCGAGCGGATCCTGGGCACCATCAAGTCCGCACCGTTCCAGTTGACGGCGAGTCTCGGCGTGGTCAGTACCCCGCTGAAACCGCTGACCGGTCAGGGCTCCCACGACGTGCTCGACGAACTCGTCACCATCGGCACCAACGCGATGTACGAGGCACGCAAGTCCGGGGGGAACCAGATGCGGCTGCTGCTGTCACCCGCGCTGGCCACCGTGGACGACGACGGCCCCGACGACCACCCCGACGTCAACCGGTCCGCCTGACCCGTCGTTTCAGGGCAGTGTGTCGCCGATGGTGATCTGGATCGGGAACTGCGCAGGCCCGTCCTGTAAGAGCGCGACGGTCGGGATGGCGATGGCCGCCAGCGCGACCGCTGAGGCGACGACCGACTGCATGAATCGTCTTGTGCTGAGCATGTTCGTGACAACATCGCGCGGCGGCGATCTCATTCCGCCACATGCGCCGGCCAGGTTCAGGCGGTGACGAGCAGGCGACTGCGAAACAGGTCCAGCACCTGGTCGAGGGCGGCCCTGGTGGGCTGGCCCGGTTCGTCGATCAGGTGCTCGGTGAGCACCGAATGCGGGGGCATCAGCGCCTCGGGATTGGCATCGGCGTCGGTCAGTTCCACCGCAACGAAAGCCTCTCCGAGTTGCTCGCGCAGAAAGTCGAACCGCTCGGCGGGCACGAACTTGTCGGACTCGAAACGCAAACCGAGCACGGTCAGTCCGCGGGCACAGCGGCCCTTCACGATCTCCAGGTCCGCGGGCGAGATATCGATGGACCGCCGCTGCGCCTTAGTCAGGCCGACCGGCATCGACGGCTGGGACAGTACCGGTGCCAGCAACACGTCATCGGCGGCCATCGCCAGCGCGTATCCACCGGTGAAGCACATGCCGACGGCGCCGACACCGGGCCCACCGCACCGGGCGTGCTCGGCGCGCGCCAATGCGCGCAACCACCCGATAACCGGGGAGGTGCGCCCGGTCGCCAGCGTGACGAACTCCTTGCTGATGCAGGCCGGCACCATCGAGGACGCCAGGGTCTTGACGGCGAACAGCTTGCTGGCGTTGGGATCCCGGCCGGGCGTGCCGAACAGGTGCGGCAACACCGCGGTACATCCGATCTCGGCGACCTGCCGCGCGAAGGCCAGTACCTTCGGCGTGATGCCGGGCATCTCGGCGATCACGATGACCGCCGGACCGCTGCCCTTGCGATAGACCGCGCGGGTCTTCCCGTCGTGAGTGAACTCGGTCTGCTCGAAATCTGCCAGGTCGTCATCCGACATCGCAATGCTCCTCTACGGGTCCGGTGATCAGCATCATCGGCCACAACAGGGTAGCCGCGCCGAACGACAAGGCATCCGCACCGGCCGGCAACTGGGTCTGCACCTGTTTCTCCAGGGACCGCACGTCATCGGGATGGGTGACACTGAAGACGAGACCGATGACGATATAGGGCACGGCCAGCCACATCAGGATCTCGATCATCGCCTCGACCGCGACCGGCCGGCTCAGCACCGTGTTCACAGCCCACAGAAGCTGTAGAGCAGCAGCAGCGGCCAGGCCAGCACCGATCCGAGGAACGGACCGGAATGTGTGAACCCCCAAACCATTCCGATGACCAGGTAGGGGATGGCAAGCAGGATCGCCAGGCCTATCCACACCGAGATCCGCATCTCGTAGCCGAGTACCCGGCGCACCATGGGCAGACAGTACCGCGCGGGCACCCGGGCCACTCACGTCTTCGGGATGTCGATCCCGGCCCGGCTGCGCGCGTCGAGCACCATCAGCGCGACATGCAGCGAGGTCATCGATTCGCCGTCGTCGAGATCCACCCCGAGCGCGGCGCGGATCGCGCCGAGCCGCTTGTACAGCGCGGGCCTGCTGAGATGCAGGCGGGCGGCCACCGCGGCCTTGTTCCCCGCCAGCTTCAGATACTCGCGCAACAGATCCAGCTGCGCCGGGTCCCCGGCCAGCAGCGCCCGCAGTTCGGTCTCGGCGAAGGTCTGCACCCGTGGGTCGTCACGCAGCAACGAGACCAGGCCGTGTAGGCGCACGTCGGCCGCCCGATAGAACGGGCGTCTGGCGCCGCGCATCGCCAGCGCCACCTCGGCGATGTGCGCGGCTTCGCCCAGTCCGGTGACGGCATCGATCAGTCCGTTTCCGGTCGGGCCGACGGCCAGCACCGCGCCTGCGCTGTGGTCCACCCGTTCGATCTCGGTTCCCAGCGCGGCGCCCAGCGCGGCCAGCGCCTCCCCGTCAGGTCTGGTCACGCCGAGCGCCAGTACCGCGCCGACCTCGCCGTCGCGGCGCAGCGCGCACAGCCCGGTGTGACCGCAGGCGTTGACGGTGTGCAGCACCGTGTCGACCAGCAGGACGTTGCGCCGCTGCGCGACAACGGGATCCGAGGTCGAGGCGGTGCGATCCACCCGCACCACCACGGGGGTGTAGCGGGCCGCCGAGCGCAAGCCGAGGGCATGCGCACGGGCCGCTGCCTCGCGTTCGTCGGTGACGCGCCCGCGCAGCACATCATCGATCAGCCCGCTCTGCGCCTGATGGTGCAGCCCGGTGCGGTCACGCTCGATCATCCGGTGCAACGCGAGTGCCACCGCGGCGCGTTCCAGCACCATCCGGGTGCGATCCGGGTCGTGCGCGGGTTGCGGGACGATCAGCCGGCCCCACTGTTCGGCGCGTGGCCCCACCGCGGTGACCGCCCACCGTTCCGTCGTCGCGTGCAGCCGCGAACGCCGCTCCCAGTCGCGCAGCAGATCCGCCGGCCGCCCGCGCAGCGCTACGGCCAGCGCCCGGTGCGTCAGGTCCTCCAGCACCACCGGCTCATCGAGAATCGCCGCCGCGGCCTCGACGATGCCGGCCGCGGACGGGCGTTTGAGGCTGAGCTCGGTGAAGGTCTCGTGCACGCGCCGGTCGAAGGCCACCCGTTCGAACTGGTCGGCGACGATCAGCCGATGCACGGCCTCGGTCACCTCGACGAACCGCACCTGGCGGCGCAGTGCCACCAACGCCAGGTCGAATTCGGCGGCGACGGCACCGAGCCCGGCGGGCAACGCCACCTCACCGATCTCCACAACCACCCCGAGAACCCCCGCCTCGGCCATGCCGCGCAGGTACCTGCGGGGTGACGCGCGCAGCGCCGCACCGGTGGTCAGCACAAGCTCACCACCCTGGACGAGAGCGGACAGGTCGGGCATATCGCTGACGTGCACCCACCGGATGGTTTCTCCGAGGCGGTGCGCGCTGAGCACCTCGGGGTTGCCGGCCTGGATGACCGGCAGCTCGATCACCTCGGCGATGGTCAGCGGCATTTACACAGTGTAATCAGGGGTTGTAATCCGCATACATTTCGTCACTCCCGTGTGCGCGGGAACGGCACCAGGATGGGAGGTAACCAACAGAAAGTGAGCGCAACGCGATGCAGGCCACCGTTCAGCACTGGTGCAATGGCACGTTCTTCGAAGGCACCTCCGGTGCGACGGCGCCGGTGACGAATCCGGCGACCGGCCAGGTGACCGGGCAGGTCGCCCTGGGCAGCACCGCCGACGCCCAGGCCGTCATCGCCGCCGCCGCCGCCGCGTTCCCGGCCTGGCGCGACGCCTCACTGGCCAAACGCACCCAGGTCCTCTTCGCCTTCCGCGAACTGCTCAACGAACGCAAAGGCGAACTCGCCGAAATCATCACCAGCGAACACGGCAAAGTCGTCTCCGACGCCCTCGGCGAAGTCAGCCGCGGCCAGGAAGTCGTCGAATTCGCCTGCGGCATCCCCCACCTGCTCAAGGGCGGCTACACCGAAAACGCCTCCACCAAGGTCGACGTCTACTCCATCCGCCAACCCCTGGGCCCCGTCGCGATCATCTCCCCGTTCAACTTCCCCGCCATGGTCCCGATGTGGTTCTTCCCCGTCGCCATCGCCGCCGGCAACACCGTGGTCCTCAAACCCTCGGAAAAAGACCCCTCCGCCTCCCTGTGGCTGGCCGCCCTGTGGAAGGAAGCCGGCCTACCCGACGGCGTGTTCAACGTGCTCCAGGGCGACAAGACCGTCGTCGACGAACTGCTCACCAACCCCACCATCAAGGCCGTGTCCTTCGTCGGATCCACCCCGATCGCCCAATACGTCTACGCCACCGCCACCGCCACCGGCAAACGCGTCCAAGCCCTCGGCGGCGCCAAAAACCACGCCGTCATCCTCCCCGACGCCGACCTGGACCTGGCCGCCGACGCCATGGTCAACGCCGGATTCGGCTCCGCCGGGGAACGCTGCATGGCCATCAGCGCCTGCGTCGCCGTCGGCCCCATCGCCGACGACCTGATCGCCAAGATCACCGAACGCACCGTCGGCCTCAAAACCGGTGACGGCACCCGCGACGCCGATATGGGGCCCCTGGTCACCAAGGCCCACCGCGACAAGGTGGCCTCCTACATCGACGCCGGCGAAGCCGACGGCGCCAAGGTCGTCGTCGACGGCCGCACCGTCACCCCCGACGGGGCAGAAGACGGCTTCTGGCTCGGCCCCACCCTGCTCGACAACGTCACCCCCACCATGAGCGTCTACACCGACGAGATCTTCGGCCCCGTCCTCTCAGTGCTACGCGTGGACACCTACGACGAAGCCCTGGAACTGATCAACACCAACCCCTACGGCAACGGCACCGCCATCTTCACCAACGACGGCGGCGCCGCCCGACGCTTCCAAAACGAAGTCGAAGTCGGCATGGTCGGCATCAACGTCCCCATCCCGGTCCCGATGGCCTACTACAGCTTCGGCGGCTGGAAAGCCTCACTGTTCGGCGACAGCCACGCCCACGGCACCGACGGCGTCAACTTCTACACCCGCCAAAAAGCCATCACCAGCCGCTGGCTGGACCCCTCCCACGGCGGCATCGACCTCGGCTTCCCCGGGAACAAGTGAGAGACTGAGCGATATGACTGTGACTGAAGAGTCGACCTTGCTGCCCAACGGTTTGACCGTCGACGCGGCGCGTACCGAAGCCGCCCGCACCTACGAACTCGACCGGGCGCATGTGTTCCATTCCTGGTCAGCCCAGGCGCAGATCAAGCCGATGACGATCGTGGCGTCGGAGGGGTCCTACGTGTGGGACGGCGAGGGCAACAAGCTGCTCGACTTCTCGGGCCAGCTGGTGTTCACCAATATCGGGCATCAGCACCCGAAGGTGGTCGCAGCGATTCAGGCCCAGGCCGCCAAGCTGTGCACGATCGCGCCGCAGCATGCCAACGACGCGCGGTCGGAGGCGGCCCGCCTGATCGCCGAGCGCACCCCCGGTGATCTGAACAAGGTGTTCTTCACCAATGGTGGCGCCGACGCCGTCGAACATGCCGTGCGGATGGCCCGGCTGCACACCGGCCGGTACAAGGTGCTCTCGCGCTACCGCTCCTACCACGGCGGTACCGACACCGCAATCAATCTGACCGGTGACCCACGCCGCTACCCCAACGATTACGCCAGCGCCGGCGTGGTGCACTTCAACGGCCCGTTCCTGTACCGCTCGTCGTTCCACGCCGAGAACGAGCAGCAGGAATCCGAGCGGGCGCTGGAATACCTCGAGCGCCTCATCCAGCACGAGGGCGCGACATCGTTCGCGGCGATCATTCTGGAATCGGTGCCCGGCACCGCGGGCATCATGGTGCCCCCGCCCGGGTACATGGCCGGCGTTCGGGAGATCTGCGACAAGTACGGCATCGTGATGATCGCCGACGAGGTGATGGCCGGGTTCGGCCGCACCGGTGAGTGGTTCGCCATCCAGAACTTCGACGTGACACCGGATCTGATCACCTTCGCCAAGGGCGTCACCTCCGGCTATGTCCCGCTCGGCGGGGTGGCGATCAGCGAGAAGATCGCCGCGACGTTCGCCGACCGCGCCTACCCGGGTGGTCTGACGTACTCCGGGCACCCGCTGGCCTGCGCGGCGGCGGTCGCGACCATCAATGCGATGGAGGACGAGGCCATGGTCGCCAATGCCAAGCGCATCGGCGCCGACGTGCTGGGCCCCGGGCTGCGCGAGTTGGCCGCCAAGCATCGCTGTGTCGGCGAGGTGCGCGGGTTGGGAGTGTTCTGGGCGGTCGAGCTGGTGGCCGATCAGCAGACGCGGGAACCGTTGGCGCCCTACGGCGGGTCGAGCCCGGCGATGAACGCTGTGATCGCGGCCTGCAAGTCCGGCGGTCTGTTGCCGTTCGCGAACTTCAACCGCATTCACGCGGTCCCGGCGTGCAACATCGCCGATGACGAGGTCCGCGAGGGCCTGGCCATCCTGGACACCGCATTGGACGCGGCCGACTCCGCCCTCTAGTTCACCGAATTGCGCGTAATGGTCGTGAACCGCACCGGGTTCGCGACCATTACGCGCATTTCGCGCCTGCGTCAGCCCAGCAGGTAGTCGCCGAGGCGCGCTCGCGCATCCTCGGGGACCGGCAGGGGCCCGTCGTCGCCGAGCATGACCAGGACCGTGTCGCACAGGCCGACGCAGTCCTCCCCGACGAACAACGCGGTCGACACCACATACGACGTCCGGCCCAGGCGCCCGATGCCCAGGCCGGTTTCGATCCGGGCCGGCCAGTGCACCTCCGCCAGAAAGTGCACCACGTTGTTGGCCGTCACCAGCCGAATGGTCCGGACCGCGGGATCATAGATCCCGGGGAAGATGCGTTCGTTGAACTCCGCGCGGGCGTTCTCGTGCATCGATTCCAGCGCCAGGTTGTTCACATGCCCGTTGGCATCCATATCGCCGTACCGCGCGAGCGCCAGCCCGCTGACCGGGTAGAGCGACTTGGACAGCCGGGCCGGATGCGGTCGTTCGGTGACCGGGACGAGTGCAATTTCAGATGTCATGACGGCGCCAGTACATCACGGAAGTACATTGGCGGGCATGGTCGACCTGCACCCCGCGGTCGCGGTCCTCGCTCCGCTACTGGGCACCTGGACCGGATCCGGCACCGGCGAATACCCCACCATCGCGACATTCGGCTACTCGGAGACGGTCACCTTCGGTCACATCGGCAAGCCATTCCTGACCTATACCCAGCGCACCGCCGCGGTCGACGACGGCCGGCCGCTACACGCCGAGACCGGATACATCCGGGTTCCCGGACCGGGACGGGTGGAGTGGCTGCTGGCCCATCCCACCGGCATCGTCGAAATACTGGAGGGCACCTGCGACATCGGCGCCGACGGTTCGGTGAGCATGGAACTCAGCTCCACCATCGCGCGCTCCGCCTCGGCCAAGGAGGTCACCGCCCTGACCCGCAGCATCGCCGTGAGCGGTGACCGCCTGAGCTACACGGTGCAGATGGCGGCCGTCGGCCAACCGCTGCAACACCATCTGGCCGCCGTGCTGCGAAAGGAACAACCGTGACCGACGAGCGCCGCATCCGTGTGCCCGCCGACCTGGAAGCCGTCACCGATCGCGCCGACGAAGATCACTCCGAGGTCGATTCCGTTGCCGTGGAGCGGATCTGGGATGCCGCGCGGCACTGGTACGCCGCCGGCATGCAGCCGGCCATCCAGGTCTGCCTGCGTCGCAACGGAAAGGTGATCCTCGATCGTGCCATCGGCCACGGCTGGGGCACCGGACCCGCCGATCCCGTTGATGCCGAACAGATCCCGGTCCGCACCAGCACCCCGTTCTGCGTGTACTCAGCGGCCAAGGCGATCACCACCACGGTGACCCACATGCTGGCCGAGCGCGGCGCCTTCTCGCTGGAAGACCGGGTGTGTGACTACCTGCCGAATTACACCAGCCACGGTAAGGACCGCACCACCATTCGTCATGTGGTGACCCACAGTGCGGGCATCCCGTTCGCGACGGGGCCCAAGCCCGATCTCAAACGGATGGACGACAGTGAGTACGCCCGCGACATGCTGAGCCGGATGAAGCCGGTCTACCGGCCCGGCCTGGTGCACATCTACCACGGTGTGACGTGGGGTCCGCTGATGCGTGAGATCATCTCGGCGGCAACGGGACGCAGCATCCGCGACATCCTCGCCGACGAGATCCTCGGCCCGCTGGGATTCCGCTGGACCAATTACGGTGTTGCGCCCGAGGATGTCCCACTGGTCGCCCCGAGCCACGTCACCGGCAAGCCGCTGCCCGCCCCGATCGCCAAGGCGTTCAAGACCGCAGTGGGCGGTACCCCGCAACAGATCATCCCGTTCTCGAATACACGTGAATTCCTGACCGGCGTCGTCCCGTCCTCGAACACCGTGTCCAACGCCCACGAGCTGTCCCGGTTCGCCGAAATTCTCTGCCGTGGCGGCGAACTCGATGGTGTGCGGGTGCTGTCGCCGGAGACGTTGCGCGCCGCCACCAAACAAGCCCGCCGGCTGCGCCCCGACCTGGCGACCGGGCTGGCGCCGATGCGCTGGGGCACCGGATACATGCTGGGGTCCAAGCGTTTCGGTCCGTTCGGTCGCGACGCAGCTGGTGCATTCGGGCATACCGGGCTGACCGATATCGCCATGTGGGCCGATCCGCAGCGCGCACTGTCGGTCGCGGTGATCAGCAGCGGCAAGCCGAGCGGACATCCGGAGGCCAAACGCTATCCGGCACTGTTGAACACGATCAACGCGGAGATACCCAGGATCTCCTGAACAACGTCCTGTCAGCGAACTGAAGGCCGAAGGCAAGAAGGATCAGGGCGTCTCCGGCGTCAAGAAGGTCGGCGTGAACATCAAGGACACGTTCACCAACTGATCCGAGACGGCGACGCTGCGTCAAGGGCGTAGTCAGCCGGCGGATCGAGCCCGAGGAACGCCCGGGCGTTGCTCTCCAGTGCGGTGTCATCGATGCCGGCCGCGCGCGGAAGCCACAGCGGGTCATGGGTTCCCATGTCGAACGGATAGTCGCTGCCGCACATCAGGTGGGTGGGGTCGGACTGGGCGCGCAGCAACTCGAGCGCGGCCACATCGTGGGTGAGGGTGTCGAACCACAGGTCGGCGAATGCCTCCCGCGGTGGTCGGCCGTTGCCGGAACGCACGTCGGCACGCCGATCCCAGCCATGCTGCCAGCGGCCGACGATCGATGGGGCACATCCCCCGCCGTGCACCAGCACGATGCGCAGTGCGGGCAGCGCGTCGAGCACGCCGCCCAGGGTGAGGGCCGCCGCCGCCGTCGCGGACTCCACCGGATTGCCGATCAGATTGGCCAGATAGTACGAGGTCCATTCCGGGCGCGGCAGCTGCATCGGATGCACCAGCACAGCCAGGTTGTTCTGCGCTGCGGCGGTGAGGATCTCACGCATCGGATCGGTGTCGAATGACGTCGCGCCGAGCAGTGGCGGTACCGCGATACCGCGGATCACCGACGAGGATGCCATCGCCTCGATCTGTTTGCGGGCGGTCGCCGGGTCGTGCAGCGACACCAGCCCCAGACCGAGCAGGCGGTCAGTGTTGTCGCGGCACACCTTCTCCAGCGCCTCGTTGAACTCACCGACGAAATCGTCGACGCCGTCGGCGGAGGCGACGGGGAACGCGAACGGCGGCGCCGACAGCACCCGGGAACCCAGCCCGGCGGTGTCGGTGTCGGCCAGTACCCGGTTCACGTCGCTCATCGCCTCGGTCGCGATGGACAGCGGCAGCTCACCGAGATACAACTCGCCGTCGCGGTCGGCCAACGCGGGCAGCGGTGAACCGGGTGCCAGCCCGAACAGTTCCTGCGGCAACCAGTGGGCGTGCACGTCGATGGGTCCCGGGCGTGGGCTCATGACGCCACACCCATGGCTTCGAGCGCCTCGAAGCGGGCCAGCACCTCGGCCTGCAGCACCGCGACGGCGGGATCGGAGGCGCGCCGCGGCCGGGGCAGGTCCACGTCGATGATCTCGTGCACCCGGCCGCCGGGCGCCAGCACCACGATGCGGTCGGACAGCTGCACCGCCTCGGTCACGTCGTGGGTCACGAACATGACGGTGCGCCGCGACTCCAGCCAGATGCGTTCCAGGTGTTCGCGCAGGGTCCGCGAGGTCATCGCGTCCAGATGGCTGAACGGTTCATCCATCAGCAGCACATCGGGTTCCACGGCGAACGCCCGCGCGATCCCGATCCGCTGCTGCTGCCCACCGGACAGCTGCGCGGGAAACCGGTTGGCGCAGTGGCTCAGGCCGACCAGGTCCAGATAGTGCTCGGCGCGCTGCTGCCAGCCGTCGCGTTCGTGTTGCACGAAGCCCAGGTTGGCCGTCACGGTGCGCCACGGCAGCAGCCGGGGATCCTGGAAGACGTAGCCGACCCGCGCATCGCGCCCGCCGGAGCGCAGCCGCACAGTGCCGGAGGTGTGGGTCTCGATGCCCGACACGATGTTGAGCAGAGTGGTCTTACCGCTGCCCGACGGTCCGACGACCGAGACGAAGGTCTCGCCGGTGATGTTCAGGTCGATCCCGTCGATCACGCGGGTGACGTCGCCGCGCCGGTCGGTGAATTCCTTGACCAGGTTCTTGATTTCGATGGAAGCCATGGTGTCGCTCTCTTTCTAGGCGGTGCGCCAGCGGGTGGCGTAGCGCTCGATGGGGCCGAGGATGAGCAGGTCGGCGATGACCAGCAGCAGGATGAATACCAGCACCCAGGCCAGGAAGCCGTCGAGCTGGTTGGCGTCGTACCAGTAGCGCGACCGCCACCCGACACCGGAGGTGGAACCGAACCATTCCGCGAGCAGCAGCCCGTTCCAGGCACTCATGATCGCGAAACGCACTGCGGCCACAGTGGACCCGGCGACGGCAGGAGCAACGATCTCCCGCAACACCCGGCTGCGCGGGATACCGAACGCCCGGGCCATCAGGATCAGGTCGGCGGGCACCGCTCTGGTCGCCTTGGCGATGTTGACGACCACGAACGGCAACCCGGACAGGAACACCGTGACCACCGGGGTCAGCCAGCCGAAACCGAACCACATGGTGGTCAGCAGTGCCCAGATCACCGCCGGGATGGCCAGCGCCGCCGCGTTCAGGTCGGAGAAGGCGAGGTCGGCGAGCTTGGACAATCCCATCAGGACGCCGATCACCGCCCCGACCACCAGCGCCGCAACCAGCCCGAGCAGGAATCGGTTCATGCTGATGGCCAGATTTCCCCAGAGCTCGCCGATGGCGGCTTCGGCGCCGAGCCTGCCGATGGTCTCGGCCAGGGACGGCACCCGGTTGCCGACGATCACCGCGAGCTGCCAGGCCCCGATCACGGTGGCCAGCGCGGCCAGGACGGCCGCGGCGGAGGTGCCCTGGCTGCGCAGTTGGCGCTGCCAGGAGGTGAGGACGGTCATGCGATTTCCTTCCGCCAGGCGAAGAAACGGCTCTCCAGATGGGCCAGCGCGCGCTCGATCAGCACCATGGCGACGATGAACAGCGCGGTCCAGGCGAGCATGTCGCCGACCTGGAACTCCTGATAGGCCTTGCGGATCATGAACCCGACGCCGCTACTGGCGCCGAACACCTCGGTGAGCGCCTCGACCTTCCATGCCATCGCGAATCCGTAACGTACACCGGCGAATACGAAGGTCGTGACCGCCGGCAGGTAGAGGTGTCGCAGAATATCGGACCGCCGGCGCTCGAAGGCATGGCACATCGCCAGCAGGTTGCCGTCCACCGACCGCACCCCCTCGGCCACGTTGATCGCGATGAACGGGGTGGCCACCAGCGCGGAGACCACGATCGGCCCGCCGGCGCCCACCCCGAAGATCAGCAGGCCGAAGACCGCATAGGTCAGACCGGGCATGTTGCCGAGCACGAACAACGGCAGCGAGAAGTAGGACGTCATGAACGTCGAACGGCCCATGGCGAATCCGATGATCAACCCGGCCACCATGGCGATGGCAAAACCGGCGGCGATCTTGCAGATGCTGGCCGCGAAGTTGGTCACCGCCGCACCGGAGACGATGATCGCGAGCACGCGGTCGGCGACGTCGGCGGGGTTCGGCAGGATGGGGTCGTCGACGATGACGGCGGCCAGCGCCCACAGTCCGACCGCGGCGATCAGTGCCAGCCCGGACACCAGCCAGCGGCGGCTACCCCAGGGGCGGGGGACGGCGGCGCGTGACGGCTTGTCGCGCGGTTCGCGCTCGGCCGGCCGGGCCGTGATGGTCTGGGTCACTGGTGGACTCCTTCTGCTGGCAGGAACTTCGGGTCGGTGATCTCGTCGCCGATCACGCCGGTGGTGCGCATCAGGTCGAAGATCGAACTCTCGTCGTCGGCCCATTTCTGGTCGAAACGCACCTCGTCGACCACCCAGTCATGTGCGGCCACATAGTCCTTCATGAACTCGATGTCCTCGACGGTGGCGACGGCGAAGTGCTGCGGGTAGCGCTCGATCATCACGTCGCGATGGGTCTGCCATTCCCGTAGGCCGCGGTCCCACAGGTCCAGGAATGCCGACACCTCACCGGGATGGCCGTCGACCCAGTCCTTGCGGGCGACGAACACGTTGCCCATCGGGCCGTCGTGGCCCGGCGCATTGAGTTCGGCGAACAGGTCCGCCGAGGACTTGCCGTCATACAGCGGTCGCACCGCCCCGTTGCGCAGCTCCCGGGCGGACAGGTCCGGATAGCAGATGCAGGCGTCAATCTCGCCGCGCGCCAACAGGTTCGACAGGTTCTGGATGTCGGCGACCACGATGTCGAAGTCTCCGTCGAGCAGCTGCATATCGTGCATCTGTTTGACCAGTCCACTCCACACCAGCGTGCCCGAGACCGTGGTGAACACCCCGAGTCGTCGGCCGCGCAGGTCTTCCAGGTTCTGTGCGGGGTCGTCGGCGCGGACCATGATGCGGCTGCGTTCGGCGTTGTAGCGCCCGATGATGACGGTCTCGCGCCGGGTCTGTTCCTCCAGGCCGGGCACCTCGAAGGAGGCCGAGGAGATGATGTCGGCGTGCCCGCCGGCGAAGAGGCCGAATTCGTCCCAGGTGGCGCTGGTCTCGATGGTGTAGCCGGTCTCGCGCTGCCACTCGTCGACGATGCCGGCGTCGTGCATGTAGTCCCAGATCGGGTCGGGTGCGAAGGTGAATCGGATGACACCGTCCTGAGCGGACCGCGACGATGCGGGGCCGCCGAGGCCCGCCGAGCATGCCGTGGTCGACACCAGGAACGCGGCGGTCATCAGGGCCACCAGAGCTTTGGCGGTTCGGCGCATCGGCACTCTCCTCGAACGGTGTGTTGTGACGGTGATCACGAGGACACGATGCTCGTGATCCGACCGACGAGGCAATGTCGCCAGTTACACACCCATGCCGATGGTTATGTCTTTTCAGACACATCGGTTCGGGGATTCGATGCTGGAGGGCGGGCGCAGGGAGCACCCTGCGGGATGCCTACCGAACTGTCTGCGGTGCAATGAATGTCGCAGCGTGCGCGCAGCCTGCGACCGTGATCGAGGTGACGGTCGCGGCGCTCGGCTGGTCGGTCAGGCGCGCGTGGCGGCCCGCACCAGCAATCGCAGCAGGACCTGCGCGATCGCCGCGAGCGGCAGCTTCACCAGCGGGAACGACGCCGTCGACGCGATCGTGTACTCGATGCGGGTGCCGGTTCCCGCCTCCGTCAGTCGCACTTCACCGGTGTAGCCGGGGAACGGAGTACCCGAAAGCGCCTTGTACCCGAACAGATGCGGCGCATCGAAGGTGACCACCTCTTCGACGATGTCCGGTCCGGGGCCGGGGGTGCTGATCCGTCGAACCGCGCCGAGCCCGTTCGGATCGGGGGTGCCGGGCTTGCCGAGGCTGACACTGACCCCCGGACCCCAGCTGGCCATCCCGACGTGATCGGTGAGGGTGGCCCACACCGTGTCGATCGGGGCGTTGACGGTGGCGTTCGCTGTGACGTGCATGGACACATCCTGCCCCACCGGTTGGTAGACCCGCCTACGTGACGTCGATCACTCTTCCCTATGGTGGCGGGATGAGCGCGAAAGCCGATGCGGACCGGGTCGCCGAACTGGCCCGGCAGGTTGTGGCGGAGCATGACCCCAAGAAGGTCCCCATCCCGGAGTTCCTGACGGCCAGCTATGACGCGGGACTGTCCTGGGTGCACTTCCCGGTGGGACTCGGTGGTCTGGGGGTCTCCCGCGGGCTGCAGGCCGTCGCGGACGGCATCCTGCAGGGCGCCGGTGGTCCGATGCCGCTGGGGCTCAATCCGATGGGCTACGGGATGGCCGCGCCGACGGTGCGCGAACACGCGCAGTCCGAGGAGCTCAAGAAATTCTGGCTGCGGCCGCTGGCCAGCACCGAGGACATCTGGTGTCAGTTGTTCTCCGAGCCCGGCGCGGGATCCGATCTGGCCGGCCTGGCCACGTCGGCGGTCCGCGACGGGGACGACTGGGTGATCAACGGACAGAAGGTGTGGACCAGCCTGGCCCACCGGGCGCGGTGGGGGCTGCTGCTGGCGCGCACGAATCCCGATGTGGCCAAGCACAAGGGGCTGACGTACTTCGTGCTGGACATGCACGCCCCCGGCGTCGAGACGCGGCCGCTGCGCCAGCTCACCGGACAGGCCGAATTCAACGAGGTCTACATGACCGACGCCCGCATCCCCGATGCACACCGACTCGGTGAGGTCGGCAACGGCTGGGGTGTGGCGATGACGACGTTGATGAACGAGCGCAGTGCGCTCGGCGGCAGCGGTGCCAGGCGCGGCGCGGGCACCATCGCCGAAGCCGTCGGGCTGTGGGCCTCGCGGCCGGATCTGCAGACCCCGGTGCTGCGGGACCGGCTCACCCAGCTGTGGCTGCGTTCGGAGGCCCAGCGGCTCACCGCACAGCGCTCGCGCGCCACCGCCACCGTCGGCGGGCCGGGCCCGGAGGGATCGATCGGCAAGCTGGTCGGCGCCGAACTCAACCAGCACATCTACACGTGGTGCATGGATCTGCTCGGCGCCGAGGGCATTTTGTATCACGGCTACGGGATGCACGACAGTGACGATGAGACGGATTGGCGGGGGCCCATCCAGCAGCGCTTCCTGCGCAGCAAGGCCAACACCATCGAAGGCGGGACATCGGAAGTGATGCGCAACATCCTGGCCGAGCGGATCCTGGGCCTGCCCGGCGATCTGCGGGCCGATGCCGGTATGCCGTGGAAGGAGATCCCGCGTGGCTGAGGAGTTTACGGATCAGCCCGACAGGCTGGCTGAGAGTGAGTTCGTGTTCACGTCCGAGCAGGCCCAACTCCGGGATGCGGTGCGCAAGTTCAGCGCCGAGCACTTCGGTGAGGCCAAGGCCCGCATCCAGATGGAGTCCGAGCCGCGCTTCGATCGGAGGGTCTGGCAGCGGTTGGGTTCCGAGCTCGGAGTGCTGGGTCTGTCGGTGCCCGAGAGCGATGGTGGCGTCGGCGGCACCCTGGTCGACCAGGCCATCGCGGTCGAAGAACTGGGCGCCGCCTTGGCAACCGGGCCGCTGTTCGGCACGGTGTTCCTCGCCATTCCCGCGTTGGTCGCCGCGTCCGGCGGCGACGACCGTGACGAGCTGCTGGGCGCCCTGGTCGAGGGCACCCGCACCGCGGCGTTCGCGGTCCCCGACTCTGCGGGCGCCTTCGACGCGGCCGCGGTCACCGTGACCGGTTCCGATAGTCTCACCGGCGCCGTCGCGCGGGTGGTCGATGCCGACGCAGCCGACGAGTTGCTGGTCGCCGCAATGGGTCCCGAGGGTGTGGCCCTGTATGCCGTGGACGCCAACGGCCCCGGCGTGCACCGCACGCCGTTGGTCACCCTCGACCTCACCCGGCCGCAGGCCACCATCGAGCTGTCCGATGCGCCGGCCCGGCTACTGGCCGGCGCCGATGAGGCCGACCGGGTGATCACCCACGCGCTGCAGATCGGCTCGGCGCTGCTGGCGGCCGAACAGATCGGTGCCGCACAGCATCTGCTGGGTCTGTCGGTGGAGTACGCGAAGTCACGGCTGCAGTTCGGACGCCCGATCGGGTCCTTCCAGGCCGTCAAGCACCGGCTGGCGGAGGGCATGGTCGATCTGGAGCATGCCCGCTCGGCCACCTATCACGCGGTGTGGGCACTCAGCGACGGCTCCGACGACCCGGCGCTGGCGACCGCCATCGCGCAGGCGCTGTCCTCGACGGCGTTCTCCCGCATCGCCACCGACACCATCCAGGTGCACGGCGGGATCGGCTTCACCTGGGAGCACCAGGCGCACCTGTACTTCAAACGGGCCACCACCGATGCCGCCTTGCTGGGTAGTGCCGAGGCTCACCGTGACCGGGTGGCCCGGATGGTGCTCGACACCGCGCCGGCCGACCGCGCGCCACGGGTGGCTACCGGGTAGCTCAGGCTATCGCGCCGGCGTCCTTGAGCTCCTCGATGCGATCCCATTCCAGGCCGATCTCCATCAACACCAGCTCGGTGTGCTCGGAGGCCTGCGGCGCGCGGGTGGTCTGCAGCGGTTCGTGGTTGAACTGGACCGGCCCGCGGACCACCTTGAACGGTCGGCCATCGGCGCCCTCGACCTCGGCGACCATGTCGTTGGCCAGCGCCTGATCGTCGTGGCCAAGGTCCACCAGGCTCTGGAACGGCGCCCACTGACCCTTCATGGTCTTGAGGTGCTCGCGCCAGTAGTCGAACGGTCTGCTGCGCACCGATTCGGTGATCAGTTCGACGGCGGCCGCGGCATTCTCGATCAGCGGGAGCACGTCGCAGAAACGCGGATCGTCGGCCAGCTCCGGCAGTCCCAGGTGCTCGAAGGCGTCCCGGATATACCCGGTCGGGCTGACGATGCACAGGTTGATGGTGCCACCGTCGGAGGTCAGGTAGTTGCCCAGGAACGGGTTGACCGTCGGGCCAACGGAATTGGGCATCACCGAGCGCATGGTCTCGCCGGTCTCCATGCCCTGGGTGACGCTGGCGCCGGCCGCCCACCATGCCGTGCTCAGCAGGGAGACATCGATCTCGGAGGGCTCGCCGGTGCGCTCGCGGTGGAACAGCGCCGCGGCGATGCCACCGGCGATGTTCATCCCGCCGATCGAGTCACCGAAGGCCGGGATGCCCTGCGAGAGTGCGCCGCCGAGTTCTTCGGGGGTCAGTGCGTGCCCGACACCGCTGCGGGTCCAGAACGCGGTGCCGTCGAAGCCGCCGGTGTCGCGTTCGGCACCCTTGTCGCCGTAGGCGCTGCCACGGGCGTAGATGATGTTCGGGTTGACCGCCCGGATGTGCTCGATGTCGAATTTGTTCTTCTGCCGCTGGGCAGGCAGATAGTTGGTCAGGAACACGTCGGCGGTCTTGGCGATCTCGTAGAGCACCTCCTGGCCGCCCGGGGTGGAGACGTCGACGCCGACGCTGCGTTTACCGCGGTTGGGGTGCTCGATGAGGGGATGGCGGTTCGGGTCGAGCGCGAACCCGCCCATGTTGATGAACCCGCGCTGGGTGTCGCCGCGCACCGGATGTTCGACCTTGATGACATCGGCACCCCAGTCGGCGAGGATGGCGCCGGCGGCGGGGACGAAGGTGAACTGTGCGACCTCCAGGACGCGCACGCCCTCCATGACCTTGCTCATACCGCCGACCGTACCGTATCGACGACGGTAGATATCGGCGCGCTTCGGGAAGACTTGGGCCGACGGCAGACGATGCACCTACCGAAGGGAGAACGTGAATATGACCATCGGCATCATCATCGGATCGATACGGGAGGGCCGCGTGGGCGCCTCCGTCGCGCAGTGGGTCGCCGAGCGGGCGGCACGCCGGGACGCCACCGAATTCGAGGTCATCGACCTCAAGGAGTTCGACGTTCCCCTGCTGACCGCGCCGCTGCCGCCAGCAGCGGCGAACCGTGACTACGACTCGGAGAGCGTACGGCGGTGGAGCCGGGCGATCGATGCCTGCAAGGGATTCGTCTTCGTCACCCCCGAGTACAACCACGGTGTGCCCGGTGCGCTGAAGAACGCGGTCGACAGTCTGGGACCCGAATGGACCGGCAAGGCGGTCGGGTTCGTGTCCTACGGGGCGGACGGCGGTGTGCGCGCCGTCGAGCAGTGGCGCCAGATCGTGGCGAACTTTCAGATGTTCGATGTCCGGGCCCAGGTCGCACTGTCCCTGTTCCAGGAGTTCGGCGCGGACGGATTCACCCCGCAGGAGCGTCGCGCGGGTGAACTCGACACGCTGCTGGATCAGCTGGTCAGTCTGACCGCACGCCTCGGTATATCCCCCGCTTGACGATCCACGGCTGCAGGACGTTGCGCACCGACCAGGCCGGGAACCGGATCGCCTGGCCGGACGGCGCGAACACCTCCAGGCCGTCGGCCTGGGCGCCGAGCACCGATCCCCAGCGCGCCTTCGGCGGTCGGTAGGCACGCAGCGGCTTGCCCGCGACGTAGGCCGCGATATTGCGGGCGAGCAGACCGTCGGCGCGGCTGCGTGCCGAGGCGCGCAGCGGATCGGTGGCCGCGACATCGCCTATCGCGAAGATCTCCGGGTGGCCCGGGCTCTGCAACTGCGGGGTGACCCGGACGAATCCGCCGGCGTCGAGCAGCTCGGCGGGCAGCCAGCCGGTGTTCGGGCTGACCCGGCCGATCGCCCACAGCACCGCGTCGGCGGTGACCGCGGGCTGCCCGGTGCTCCAGTGCACCGGTTCGCCGGTGATCTCGTCATGGTGCTCGGGGATGACGGCACGGTGCCCAGGATGGAGCGCCACTCCGGATGCGGTGAGCCGCGATTCGATCCGCTGCCACACGCGGCGATGGTGCTGGGGCAGCGCATGATCGCCGGGGTAGTACAGACCGATCTGCGCGGCGGGCAGCGCGATCGCGAGGTTGGCGGCCGCGCTCACGGCCGCGGCCCCTCCCCCGATGACCGCGATCGACGTCGCAGCGGCCAGCCGCCGGTGCACCGCCTGCAGGTCCGCGTCGATCTCGGCGGCGGACTGCAGGTGCGGCCGGCGCCAGAATCCGTTCGTGACGCCGGTGGAGATGACCAGGATGTCGTAGGGCACCTGCTCGACGGCGCCGGCACGGTCGACAGCGACGGTCCGGGCGGCCATGTCGAGTCCGGTCAGGGTGCCGTGCACGGTGTGCACCCGGTCCAGTCCGCGGAAGCGGTCGAAGCCGGTCCAATAGTCACGGGCCCACTCGTGCGGACGGGCCACCCGCACCCCGAGTTCCTGCCCACTGAGTAGTCCGGGCTTGGCCGAGATTCCGGTGACCTGGAAACGCTTCGCCAACTTGAGCGCCGTGAGCACCCCGGTGTCGCCGAGCCCGGCGATGACAACACGTTGCATAGCTCTCTTTCTATACGCCGAAACAGCATTCCAGAGGGCAAACAGCGAGTGGACACCTTTTGGAATGCTGTTTCGGCGGGGCGTCGCTAGCTGATCGCCGCGATCGCCTTGTAGATCCGCGCCTCGCTGACCGGGCGTGGGGTTCCCAGCTGCTGAGCCCACAGACTGACCCGCAATTCCTCTATCTGCCAACCGATATCGGCGATATCGGATCCGGCCGCGCGGGCCGGGGACAGCGCGCGCCGCAAATCGTCATAGGCGTCCTCGACGGCGTGCACCCGGTCCATCCGCTCCCGGTCTGCGCCGAGCGCATGCGGTAGCCGCTCCAGACGGCGCCCGATCGCCATCAGGTAGCGGGTCAGGTCCGCCAGCCGGGTGGCGCCGGTGGCGGTGACGAATCCCTTGTCCAGCAGCCGATCCAGCTGGCCACGGATATCGGCGATGGCCTCCGCGTGCGCCGGCGGCGGCCGGTCCGGTATCCCGACCTGCGCCTCGTGCGCCGCGGCCAGGACCTTGGCCACGCGGGCGGCGATATCGGCGGTCGTCGCGGCCAGACCGCCGGTCACCCGTACCGCGAGAGCATCGAAATCCGCTTTGGTCCACACGATATCGCGGGAGAGTGCATCGACAGCGGCATCGGCGCAATCCTCCAGCAGGGCGGCCAGCGTGCCGTCGGGGTTCGCGTTCAACACGAGCCGGGTCCGGGTGTCCAGTCCGCGCTCCACCGCCTTGACCGGCGAGGGTGCCGTCAACCGCAGCAGCCGGCGCATGCCGGGTTTCATCGCCGCGGACTGTTCGGCAGCGGTGGCGAACACCCGCACGTCCACCGTGGCCCCGGCGGCGACGAAGGCCGGGAATCCGCGCACCGTGTGCGCACCGCTGCGCTGTTCGATGGTGCGCGGCAGCTCGGTCAGATCGGCGGGCCAGGATGTCAGACCGGTGCGCTGCCACTTACCGGCGACCGCGTCGGCGACGGCGCGCTGCACCGGCGCGGCCAGCCGGTCCTGCAGCCCGGCAAGGTCTTTGCCACGGGCCATCTCGGTTCCGTCGGTCGTCTCGACGGCGAAGGTGACCCGCAGGTGGTCGGGAACCTTGCTCAGATCGAATGCCTCCACCGGCACCACCACACCGCTGCGCCTGCGCAACTCCCGCTGGATCTCGGTCAGCAGAGATCCGCTGCCCGGGTTCAGGTCGTCGAGGATGGCGCGCGCGGTATCCGGCGCAGGCACGAAGTTGCGGCGCAGCTCTTTCGGCAGCGACTTGATCAGTGCCGTCACCAGTTCCTCCCGCAGGGCGGGCACCTGCCAGGCGAAGCCGTCGCCGCCGATGCGCGTGAGCACCTCGACCGGGATGTGCACCGTCACACCGTCATCGGCGGCGCCCGGCTCGAACCGGTAGGTCAGCGGCAGCGCCAAATCCTCGGTGCGCCACGTGTCGGGATGCTCGTCGCCGGCATCCGAGCGCAGTAGTTCGGTGCGGGTGAACGTCAGCAGGTCGGGGGTCTTGTGCCGCTGCTTCTTCCACCAGGCGTCGAAGTGCCTGGCCGACACCGCCTCCGGCGGGATGCGGGCGTCGTACAGGGCGAACAGCTCCTCGTCGCCGATCAGCAGATCACGCCGGCGGGCCCGCTCCTCCATCTGCTCGAGCTCGGCGCGCAACCGGGCGTTATCGGCGAAGAAGTGGTGCCGGGTCTGCCAGTCCCCTTCGACCAGCGCGTGCCGGATGAACAGGTCGCGCGCCACCTCCGGGTCGATCTGTCCGTAGTTGACGGTCCGGCGCGGCACCAGCGGCAGCCCGTAGAGCGTCACCCGTTCGAAGGCCAGCACCGCGCCGCGCTGCGCATTCCAGTGCGGCTCACTGTACGTGCGCTGAACCAGGTGACCGGCCATCCGTTCGACGGACTCCGGGTCGATGCGGGCGGCGGTACGGCCGAACAGCCGGCTGGTCTCCACCAGATCGGCCACCACGATCCAGCGCGGCGGCTTCTTGGACAGCACCGAACCCGGGGCCAACACGAACTTGGTGTTGCGCGCACCCGTGTAGTCACGGGAATCCCCTTCCCGCAGTCCGATATGGGACAGCAGGCCGGCCGCCAACGCGGCATGCACGCGCGCCGGGTCGGCGTCCTCGCCCGATTCCCGGATCCCCAGGTCACCGGCGATGCTGCGCAGCTGGCCGGTCAGGTCCTGCCACTCCCGAATCCGCAGGTAGTGCAGGAACTCATCCCGGCACATCCGGCGAAAGGCGCTGCCGGAACGCTCTTTGCGCTGCTCGCGCAGATAGCGCCACAGGTTCAGGTAGGAGATGAAATCCGAGTGCTCGTCGGCGAACCGCGCATGCTTCTGCCGGGCGGCCTCTTCGCGGTCCACCGGGCGTTCGCGCGGGTCCGGGATGGACAGGGCCGCTGCGAGCACCAGTACCTCGCGTACGCAGTTCTCGCTTTCGGCGGCCAGGATCATCCGGCCGATGCGCGGGTCCAGCGGCAGCCGGGCCAGCCGCCGGCCCACCTCGGTCAGGGCACCTCCTCCGGCAGCGGTGTCGAAGGCCCCGAGTTCCTGCAACAGCTGCACGCCGTCGCGGATACTGCGCGCGTCGGGCGGGTCCAGAAACGGAAAGTCCTCGATGGCACCGAGTTTCAGTGCCGCCATCTGCAGGATCACCGCGGCGAGGTTGGTGCGCAGGATCTCTGGATCGGTGTAGCGGGGCCGGGACTCGAAGTCCTGCTCCGAGTACAGCCGGATGCAGATACCGGGGGCGGTGCGACCCGACCGCCCGGCCCGTTGCGCGGCCGAGGCCTGCGAGATCGGTTCGATGGGCAGTCGCTGCACCTTGGTGCGCCGGCTGTACCGGGAGATGCGCGCGGTGCCCGGGTCCACCACGTACCGGATGCCCGGGACCGTCAACGAGGTCTCGGCGACGTTGGTGGCCAACACGATTCGCCTGCGCGAGGTGCTGGGCATGAATACCTTCTGTTGCTCGGCGGTGGACAGCCGGGCGTAGAGCGGGAGCACCTCGGTGCCCTGATCCACCAGGGAGCGCAGCGCCTCCGCGGTGTCGCGGATCTCGCGTTCCCCGGACAGGAACACCAGCACATCGCCGGAGGGTTCGGCCTCCAATTCGCCGATCGCGTCGACGATGGCCTCGGTCGGATCGCGGACCTCGGTGCGCACGATCTCGTGATCGGGGTCGTCGGGATCCTCGTCATCGGAGGCAGCGACCGGCACTTCCAGCGGCCGGTACCGGATCTCCACCGGATATGTCCGCCCCGACACCTCCACGATGGGGGCACCGCCGAAGTGTTCGGCGAACCGCTCGGGCTCGATGGTCGCCGAGGTGACGATCACCTTGAGGTCGGGCCGGCGGGGCAGCAACTCACGCAGATAGCCGAGCAGGAAGTCGATGTTGAGGCTGCGCTCGTGCGCCTCATCGAGGATCAGGGTGTCGTAGCGCAGCAGCCGGCGGTCGCGTTGGATCTCGGCGAGCAGGATGCCGTCGGTCATCAGTTTGATCAGCGTCGAGTCGCTGGCCTGATCGGTGAACCGCACGGTGTAGCCGACGGTGGCACCGAGCGGGGTGCCGAGTTCGTCGGCGATGCGCTGGGCCACGGTGCGCGCCGCCAGCCGGCGCGGCTGGGTGTGCCCGATGGTGCCGCGGATCCCCCGGCCCAGTTCCAGGCAGATCTTGGGTAGCTGGGTGGTCTTGCCCGAGCCGGTGGCCCCGGCGACGATCACCACCTGATTGTTGGTGATGGCGTCGGCCAACTCGGCGCGGCTGTCGGTGACCGGCAGGTCGGGGTAGCTGATCTCGGGGACGGCGGCCTGCCGGGTGAGTACCAGCGCCTCGGCGGTGGCGAACTGCTCGATCAGCGAACCCGGCGGATCGCCGCGCAGTCCCTTGAGCCGGCGGCCGAGCCGGGACGCATCACGGTAGGTCAGGCCGTCCAGACGGGCATGGAGCTCACGGACGGACATTTACCCAAGGATAGGCGGTTGACCGCCACCCTCGTCCGGGTGCACGCTCGAGGTCTGGGAGGTGTCCATGAACGACTACTTCGGCACCATGCTTCGCGACTGCCTCGACGTCGGGAGCCGCTCCAGCCCGCAGATTGCCCGTTCGGACTTCCCGGCACTGCTCACCGATGATGTGCGGCTGCACGTCGTCGCGGGCCGGGTGGCGGCGGCGGAATGGGCACACGCCGAGGCGCACGCCCCGGTGATCGTCACCGCCACCCATATCGTGGCCACCGAGCACGGCCTGCTCTATGCGGCGGTGGTGGCGACCCCACACGGAGACCCCTGGCATTACCTCGCGGTGCCCCGGTCGCTGTTCGATCGGGTCGCCGACCGGGTGCACTACGGGCCGCCGGCGGGTGGCTCGGTCGCCGCGGTGGACTGCCGGCTGAACCACGATCTGACCTCGATGTGGCAGTTCGAGTCGGCCTTGCGCCGGATGCTCGACGACTATCCTGCGTTCGAGCTGGAACTCTCCGGCGTCCAGTAGTCGAGCATCGCGGCGAAGGTGTCGAACGCGGGCCGGGAGGGCCCGTAGGCGGCCTCGAAGTGCACGCTCAGCGGGAAGCCGAGCTCACCGACCCCGTCGATCACCCGCTTGTACAGGTCGAGCATCTCGCGGCGTTTGGCGTCGGGATCCAGCGGCGCCAATCTGCTGACGAATTCCTGCTCGGCCGCGACGGCCGCATTGCCGGGGTCCTGGATCAGCCAGTTGATCAGCCCGACCTGGGACTCCATCTTGGGCACGAATCCGAAGGACAGCAGGATCTCCGGACGGTGCTCGGTGGTGTCCGCGAATTCGGAGAGGAAGCCGACGATGGCATCGGAGTACAGCAGCTGGGTCATGCCGTAGGTGGCGCCCTGGTCGCATTTGAAGTTGAAGCGGCCCTGCTCACCGTCCCGGGTGGGAATCAGGATGACCCCGCGGTTGGGGACCAGTGCCTCGAAGACGGACAAGGCGTCGGTGGGGGCCACCCCGCCGCCCTCGCCGTCCTGCAACGTGCGCGGCACCCCGACGAAGGCGATACCGTCGAAGTTCGCCGCGTTCAGTGCGGTGAGCCTGGTGCGCAGGGCCGGCTCGTCCAGAAACGACGTGACCTGGGTGCACAGCCCGCGGGAGCCGGGAAGTTCGGGGCGGATCAGCGACCAGTACTCCAAGACATCCATCTTGGGCTTCATCTCGATGGGACGATCATCGTCCTCGTCGATCATCCCGGGGATCATGATGTGGCCGATATCGACGCCCGTCTGCTGCGACAACGTGCGGACCTTGATCGCCTCATCGATGGCGTACTGCGCCCCCCGCTCCACATTCGGTGGGACGAGTTCGAGCGCGACGGTGTTGAGCGGCACGAACGACACCTTATTGACTCTCGCCGCGTGGTAAACCTCGGGCATGGCTGAACGCGTCACATTTCCCAGCGCAACCGGTCCCGCGCTGGCCGGTCTGATCGACCTCCCCGAGGGCCCGGTGCGTGGTTGGGGCGTCTTCTCGCACGGCTTCACCCTCGGCAAGGACTCGCCGGCCGCGGCGCGCATCTGCAAGCAGCTCGCCGCCGATGGGATCGGCATGCTGCGTTTCGACGCGCTCGGCCTCGGCGGCTCCGAGGGTGACTGGGGTGACGGGTCGTTCACCTGCAAGGTCAACGATGTGATCGCCGCCTGCCAGTTCATGACCGCCCGCGGTACTCCCGCCGACCTGCTGGTGGGCCACTCGTGGGGCGGCGCGGCGGTGCTGGCCTGCGCGCGGGACTGCGCCGGGGTGCGCGCGGTGGTGACGGTGGGCGCACCGTTCGATCCGACCCATGTCGAGCACCAGTACGACGCCTGCCTGGATCAGGTGTTCGCCGAGGGCAGCGGGCAGTGGATGGTGGGCGGCCGGACCCTGACGCTCAAGCGAGCGTTCGTCGAGGACGTGCGGCGCGCCAAGCTGGACGACAAGATCAAGGGCCTCCGGCTTCCACTGTTGATCCTGCATTCGCCGACGGACAACACCGTGGGCATCGAGAACGCCAGCGAGATCTTCCGGACCGCGCGGCATCCGCGCAGTTTCGTCTCACTGGAGGGTTCGGAGCATCTGCTGACCGGGCCCGGTCAGGCCAAACGCGCCGGCCGCATCATCGGGGCATGGGCGGACGCCTACCTGCGCTGATCATCTCGTCGCGGGGCACCACCTTGACCCGGTCGCGGCCCTGCTCGGCGCCGAGGGCGACCTCGTGCGCGTCCAGGCGTTCCCACTCGGCCCAGGTGGTGTAGTCCACCCCGCTGCCCGCCAGGTGCGCCAGGATGGCGTCCGGGTCGCCGACCTCCGGTCCGGGGATATTGGGCAGGTCGGCCAACAGGCTGGCGATCGTCTCGGCCGCATCGGATTTGGTGTGCCCGATCAGTCCGATCGGACCGCGCTTGACCCATCCGGTGACGTAGGTGGCCTCGATCACCGTCCAGTCCGAGTCCAGCACCCGGCCTGCGTCGTTGGGCACCACTGCGGCGTGGTGGTCGAACGGCAGGTCGGCCAGGTGCGAGGACTGGTATCCGACCGCACGGTAGACGGCCTGCACCGGCCAGTCGGTGAATTCCCCTGTCCCCCTGACATTCCCGTCGCCCATCAGCTCGGTACGTTCGGTGCGCAACCCCGCGACGGCATCGGTGCCGAGCACGGCGACCGGCGACTGGCACAGGTGGATGTGGATTCGGTGCGCTGCGCCGGTGGGCTCGCGGTCCATGTACTTCATCATGGTGTCGACGACGAGCTTGATCGACTTGGTCGAGTTGATGGCCTTCTGGCTGGCCTCGTCGATCTCGAAACCTTCCGGATGCACGATGACGTCCACGCTCGGGGAGTGCGACAGCTCCCGGAACTCCATGGGCGAGAACTTGATCTGGGCCGGGCCCCGCCGGGCGAAGACGTGGATGTCGGTCGCCTTGTTCAACGCCAGCCCCCGGTAGACGTTGCCGGCGATCTCGGTGCCGAGTTGCTCATCGGCGGGTTTGGCCAGCATCCGGGCGATGTCGAGGGCGACGTTGCCGGCACCGAGCACGGCGACGTCGCGGGCTTCCAGCGGCCAGCTGCGCGGCGCATCGGGATGTCCGTCGTACCAGGACACGAAATCCGCGGCACCGTAGCTGCCGGGTAGGTCGATCCCGGGGATGTCCAGTGGCCGGTCGCGGCGCGCACCGGTGGAGAAGATCACGGCGTCGTAGTGGCGGCGCAGCTCGGTCAGCGTGAGGTCGGTGCCGTAGTGCACGTTGCCGATGAACCTGATCTCGGGACGGGACAACACCCGGCGCAACGCCTTGATGATCTCCTTGATCCGCGGATGGTCCGGCGCGACACCGTAGCGGACCAGCCCGTACGGCGCCGGCAGCCGATCGAACAGATCAACTCTGGCGGCCTCGTACTCGCTGGTCAGGATGTCCGAGGCATAGATGCCGGCGGGACCGGCCCCGATGACCGCAACCCGGATCTTTCGCATGAGAACCTCACTCCAACCGTAGGTAAGGTGACCCTAACTTGGTACGCGGGTGCCGCAAGACTTTCCCTCAGAGATCCCGATCACACGGGTAACGTGGACTCGTGAACGCCATGCCCGCGGCGTTCATCGGCCATGGCAGCCCGATGAATGCGATCGACGACAACCGCTATACCGCGGCGTGGCGCGCGTTCGGACGGTCGGCGCCACGGCCACGCGCCATTCTGGTGATCAGTGCGCACTGGTACATCAACGCCACCGCCGTCACCGCGATGGCACTGCCGCGCACCATCCACGACTTCTACGGCTTCCCGTCGGAGTTGTACGAGATCGACTATCCCGCACCGGGTCTACCGGAGCTCGTCGATGAGATCGCCGAGATCGTGGCGCCGACGTGGGTCGGCGCCGACCGGGACAGCTGGGGTATCGACCACGGCGCATGGTCGGTGTTGGTGCACGCCTTTCCCGACGCCGACATTCCGGTGGTGCAGCTGTCCATCAACGCCGAGCAGACCTTGGAGTACCACCTCGAGCTGGGCGCCCGGCTGGCGCCGCTTCGGCAACGCGGCATCCTGGTGCTCGGCAGCGGCAATATCGTGCACAATCTGCGCACGATGTCCGCGGAACGCCCCGACCGCGGCTTCGACTGGGCCACCCGATTCGACGATGCGGCGCGCGAGCTGCTCACCTCCGCGCCGGCCGACGTGCTCAAGCTGCGCGAACACCCCGACTTCGGTCTCGCCGTGCCGACCGCCGACCATTTCATCCCGCTGCTGTACGTCGCCGGACTGGCCGCGGACCGCCCCGCCGACGTACTGGTGCAGGGCTACACCTACGGATCGCTGTCGATGACGTCCTACACGCTCTGATCGCGGATCGCGCGGACCGCGGGCGCCGTCGACCCCGGCAACAACGAGCGCGGGTCGCTCGGCCTGCACACGTCCACCACCACGCCGTCGGCGAAGCGGTAGGGCTGGGCGGCGATCAGCCCGACGAGTTGTCGACGCAGCCGTGACACCTCGGCGCGCACGGTGACCACCCGGGAACGGTCGCCGTACAGATCGGCGGCCAGTTCCGGTGCACTGCGGCCCTCGGGGTGGGTGGCGAGCACCAGCAGGATCTCGGCGTGCCGCGGCGAGATGTCGCGCCGCCACGTGCCCGACTGCCCCGTCATGGACAGGCTCGGTGCACTGTGGGTGCGCAGATCCAGCGTCGCGCGCCCCACCGGGCCGTCGGCGGACATCTCCTCGACCGGGCGTACCAGCCAGCCACCCGACAGCGGCTCCAGCTCGCAGGCACCGAGCGCGGGAATCCATGCACGCCCGGAATTGACGTTCTGCGGCAACAGGATTCGGTTGTGCGGCGGCAGTGAATCCACCGCGGCCACCCACCCTTCGGGGTCGACCGCCAACGCCGGCGAACCCATCCGCGCCAGCATCGGCGCGGCCACTGCCCGCAACTGATTCAGCATGCGTTCGTGGGCCTCCCGCAGCCGGGATTCCGCCAGTCGGGCGACCAGATCCACCAGGGCGATGGTGGTGGGGTGCACCGTCGAGGCCGGCCCGGACACGTCGACGGCGCCGATGACGTGCCCGGTGCGTGGATCCCTGATCGGGGCACCCGCGCACGTCCAGGTGTGATGACTGCGCAGGAAATGCTCGGCGGAGAAGATCTGCACCGCACGCCGGGACACCAGGGCGGTGCCGATGGCATTGGTCCCCACGGCGGGCTCACCCCAGTTCGCGCCCTCCACAAAACCCAACCGGTCGGCCTGCGAAAGCACCCTGGGGGTACCGGAACGCCACAGCACCCGCCCCCGCGCATCGGCCACCACCAAGATGTTGCTGCCATCGGCGATCACCGACTCCAGGCCACGCGAGATGTCCTCGAGCACCGCGGCCAGGCCGGAGGACTGCCGCAGCAGATCCAGCCCGCTGCGGTCCACATCCGGCGGCGCGTGATGCTCCGGGTCGATCCCACTGCCCAGCAGCCGATTCCACGAGTCGGCGATCACCGGGCGCGGTCTCGCCGGGGCGCGGGAGCCGGCCATCGTGGCGTCATACACCTCGGACAGCAACATGGCGTATCGACGCGGGTCCTCACCGACGGCGACCGCGGGCTCGGGGATCGAGGAGCCGGCCATTGCCTCGATTGTGCTCCCCGTCACACGTGCTGTCACGTGCGGGTCACCGGTACACCATGCCCCCGTCGATCAGGCCCGCCTGTCCCGTCATGTAGTCCGCACCCGGACCCGCCAGGTAGGCGACGAACCCGGCTACATCCTCCGGCGTCTCCGGCCTGCCCAGTGCGATGGTCGAGGAGAACTTCTCGAACGTCTCCCCTTCGGCCGCACCGGTCAGTTCGGCGAACCGCTTGTCGATCTCGACCCACATGTCGGTGCCGACGACACCCGGGCAGTACGCATTCACGGTGATGCCGTCCGCGGCGTGCTCCTTGGCCGCCGCCTGGGTCAGCGCGCGGACCGCGAACTTGGTGGCACTGTATGGGCCCAGCATCGCGAACCCCTCGTGCCCAGCGATGGAGGAGGCGTTGATGATCTTGCCACGGGTCCCCAGCTGCCGGAACTTGGCAACCGCGGCCTGGATGCCCCACAGCACACCGTCGACGTTGACGGCCCACAGTGTGGACAGCTGTTCGGCAGTCACCTCGGCGATGGGTCCCACCAGGGCGATGCCGGCATTGTTCACCATGATGTCGAATCCGCCGAGTGCACTCGCCGCGTGATCGACGGCGGCGAAGACGGCGGCGCGGTCGGACACGTCAGCGACGAATACCGCGGATTTGGAACCGATTTCGGTGATCTCATCGCAGACCTGGGCGAGTGCACCGGCATCGGTGTCCACCAGCGCCAGGTCGGCACCCTGGCCGGCGAGTTCGTGGGCGATGCCGCGGCCGATACCGCGGCCCGCGCCGGTCACCAGGGCCACCTTGCCGAGCAATGGGGCGGGGATCGAGCGTGTCATGACTGGTCCTCTCAGTTGGCTGGATCGACCAGAACCTTCATTTTGGCTCCGGCATGCAGGGCCTCGAAGCCCTCGTCGACGACGTCATCGATGCCGATGGCGGTAACCCACCCGGTGGTGTCGTAGGCGCCGCGCGCCATCAGACCGATGACGGCTTCGAAATCTGCTGCGGTGTAACACAATGAGCCCTGGATCCGGGATTCGTTCATCACCAGATTGAGCAGTGGGGTGGTCAGCGGCTTCTCGTAGATCGCGACGCTCACCATGGCCTTTCGTGCACCGACGCAGGCCAGCGCGGTTTCCACCGCGGGGGCCACCCCGGCGGCGTCGTACACCGCACCGGCGCCCCGCCCGCCGGTGTGATCGGCAATGAAGGACGGCACGTCGATCGCCGCCGGATCGAGGGTGCGGGCACCCAGCGTCTCGATGGCGGCGCGGCGCGTGGCAGACGGCTCCACCACAAAGGTGTCCTCGATCCCCTTGCCGCGCAACGCAAACCACAAGCCGATTCCGATCGGTCCCGCACCGAACACCATGGCGGTGTCGCCGGGATGCGCATCGCCGAGCGTCGCCGCGTGGTAGGCCACCGACATCGGCTCGACCAAGGCGCCCAATTCCAGCGACACATTGTCGGGCAGCTTGTGCAGCATGTCGGTGGGTACCACGGTGTACTCGGCCATCCCGCCGTCGGACATCAAACCGTGAAAGCCGATCTGTGCGCAGATGTTGTAGTTGCCGGCCTGACAGGGCCCGCACCTGCCACAGCGGTAGATCGGTTCGATCGCCACCCGGTCGCCTTCGGCCCAGCCCCGGACGCCGGCGCCGAGCGCGGTGATGGTCCCGGAGAACTCGTGACCCATCACGACCGGCAGCTGCTGCCCGGTCAGCGGATGCGGTTCGGTCGGCACGAAGATCGGTCCGGCATAGTATTCGTGCAGGTCAGTGCCGCAGATGCCGTTGAACCCCACCCGCACCTTGACGGTGCCCGGCCCCGGTTCCGGCTCGGGTACCTCCGTCACGTCGACCTTGTTCGGCCCGTAGTACACAGCTGCTTTCATGCCCCAGTTGTATGTGAGCTGGCGCACAGCGCAAAAGAGTTGCAGGGGGTTGCAGGCCTTGCGCGGCCGTCGAACCCGGGTGTGTGCTGGCTCACATGACACAGATCGCTGATCTTCCCGTTGCCCCCGCCTCGCGCATCTCTGCCCAGGAACGTGCGGACGCCTGGCTCTCCGAGTTCGAGACGGCCCTGGCCACCCGCGATATCGCGCGGGTCACCGGCATGTTCGCCGTCGACAGCTTCTGGCGCGACCTGGTGTCGTTCACCTGGAATCTCAAGACGATGGAGGGCCGCGACGCCATCGGCGACATGTTGGAGAACCGACTGGCCGGCACGGACCCGTCGGGGTTCCGGACCCGCGAGCCCGCCACCGATGACGGTGACGGTGACGGTGTCGTCTCGGCGTTCATCGAGTTCGAGACCGCGGTGGGCCGCGGCACCGGGCACCTGCGCCTGAAAAGAAGCGACGACGGTGCGGACACCGCCTGGACACTGCTGACCGCGCTGCAGGAACTCAAGGGCCACGAGGAACGCAAAGGGCCGACGCGGGTGCTCGGCGCGGTGCACGGATCCGATCCGGACACCCGTTCGTGGGCGGAACGCAAGGCCGACGAAGATCGTGCTCTCGGCTACTCCGAACAACCCTACATCCTGGTGATCGGCGGCGGGCAGGGCGGAATCGCGTTGGGCGCCAGGCTACGTCAGCTCGGGGTGCCGGCCATCGTGGTCGACAAGCACGAACGCCCCGGCGATCAGTGGCGCAAGCGCTACAAGTCGCTGTGCCTGCACGACCCGGTCTGGTACGACCACCTGCCCTACCTGCCGTTCCCGCAGAACTGGCCGGTGTTCGCGCCGAAGGACAAGATCGGCGACTGGCTGGAGTTCTACACCAAGGTCATGGAGGTGCCCTACTGGTCCAAGACCACCTGCCTGTCCGCGGCCTTCGACGAGTCCGAGCAGCGCTGGACCGTCGAGGTGGACCGCGACGGTGAGCGGCTCACCCTGCACCCCACCCAGCTCGTGCTGGCCACCGGCATGTCCGGTAAGCCCAATGTGCCGACGTTCCCCGGCCAGGACGTATTCGCCGGGGACCAACACCATTCCAGCCACCACCCCGGGCCGGATCAGTACGTCGGCAAGCGCGCCGTGGTCATCGGATCCAACAACTCCGCTCATGACATCTGCAAGGCGCTGGTGGAGAACGGCGTCGACGTGACGATGGTGCAGCGCTCATCGACGCACATCGTCAAATCGGACTCGCTGATGGATCTCGGGCTCGGCGACCTCTATTCCGAGCGGGCGCTGGCCGCCGGAATGACCACCGAAAAGGCGGATCTGACGTTCGCCTCACTGCCCTACCGGATCATGCACCAGTTCCAGATTCCGATCTATGACGCAATCCGGGAGCGGGACAAGGACTTTTACGATCGACTCGAGGCCGCCGGTTTCGACCTGGACTGGGGCGGCGACGGTTCCGGGTTGTTCATGAAGTACCTGCGCCGCGGATCCGGCTATTACATCGACGTCGGTGCCTGCGATCTGATCGCCGATGGGAGCATCAAGCTCGCACACGGGGATGTGTCGCACCTGACCGCGGACGCCGTGGTGCTGGCCGACGGCACCGAGTTGCCCGCCGATGTGGTGGTGTACGCCACCGGGTTCGGCTCGATGAACGGTTGGGCCGCCGACCTCATCGGCCAGGACGTCGCCGACCGGGTGGGCAAGGTCTGGGGCCTGGGCAGCGACACCACCAAGGACCCCGGGCCGTGGGAGGGCGAGCAGCGCAACATGTGGAAGCCCACCCGCCAACCCAACCTGTGGTTCCACGGCGGGAATCTCCACCAGTCGCGGCACTATTCGCTGTACCTGGCGCTGCAGTTGAAGGCCCGCCACCTCGGATTGCCGACGCCGGTGTACGGGCTGCAGGAGGTGCACCACCTGTCCTGAGTCAGCATCCACCGTCGACGGTGCGGTCCGGGCGGCCGGCACCGTCGACGGCGATGTCGACGACGCCACTGGACAACGTGACCCGCAGGGTGCGCGGTCCGGTCCAGTCGATACCGTTGAGCGACAGCACATCCGCGTTGACGCAGCCGAGGTCGTACTCCCGGGAGAGCAAGCCGTCGCGGGTGTGTAATCGCAGTTCCCACAGCGGGTCCGGGGCCATGGAGGCACTGCCGCCGTAGACCACCAGTTCCAACGAGCCGTCGGCGGATTCCAGGCGTGACTCGGTGGTCAGGTCGGGTGCAAACGCCGAAGCGAACCAGCCCAGGAAGCCGATCGCGGCGGCACCGGCGGTGCAGACCGCCACGCCGAGCCAACGCGCCACCGGCCTGCGCAGCCCTAGGCCGCAGGCCAGCGCCAGCGCGAGGCCACCGGTGACCCCGAACAGCAACGGGTGGAACAGATACGGGCGCAGCAGGTAGAAGCGGTACGCCACGAATCCGCCGATCGCCGCTGCGCACAGGAGTGCGCCTACCAGGGTCAGTGCGGTGGCCGCGGTGCTCCGATGCTTGTGCACCGGGTCAATCTATAGCGTCACCAGACCCAGACGGACATGTCGTCGGGTGGGTAGTTCATGCAGACCGCGGTGGAGTGGGCGACGACGCCCTTGTTGTTGAAGAAGATCTTGGCCCAGTTGGGCCAGTTCCAGGCCAGCTGTTCGTAGAAGGCGTTGGTGGCGGTGTCTTCGGAGTATTGGCGCCGCCCGGCGTAGTCCATGGAGAAGAACCAGTGGATGCGGTCCTGCACGGCGCGGTGCACCTCGGGGGACTTGTTGTTGTAGTCGATCATGTAGCGCTCGTAGTAGACCGGGTCGGTATCGCGGGTGGCGGCCAGGATCTGCTCGGCGGTGCACGGGGTGTGCAGGATCTTGCGCGGGATGGGGTAGTCCTCGGTGGCATCGGCGCCGGCGACCGGGGCCAGGGTGAGTGCGGCGGCGGCCGCGAGTCCGGCCAGTGTGAGCTTTTTCATGGGTGCTCCTTCTACTGGGTGAGCAGGACGCGTTTGTCGGGGCAGTAGTAGTTCATTGCCGCGCCGAGGAATTGGTAGGCCTGTTCGGTGCTGGAGCCGCGCAGCAGCTGATCGGAGACGAACTTCGCCGAGTCCTGGGCGGTGACGTCGACGCCGCGGTCCAGGCGTTTGCAGGCGATCTTGCCGATCCAGGCGTTGAAGTCCTTCTGCCCGTAGATCCCGTAGGTGTGTAGCTCCCTGGCGAAATCACTGTCCGGGTCCGCGTGAGCGGGAGTCGCGAACGTGAGCGCGGCCGCACTGGCGATCAGCACGGCGGTCCAGGTCTTCTTCACCATCATGAACTCGTTTCCTGGGAGGGGCCGCCGGCCGGGACCGGTTCCGGCTTGGGCCACGGCACCGGCACCGGTCGTTTGCGCACCGTGGTCGGCCACCAGAACCATTTACCCAACAGCGCCGCGATGGACGGTGTCATGAACGCCCGGATCACCAACGTGTCGAACAGCAGACCCAGACCGATCGTGGTGCCCACCTGTCCGATCACCGTCAACTCACTGACCGCCATCGAGATCATCGTGAACGCGAACACCAGACCCGCGGCGGTGACCACCGAACCGCTGCCGCCCATCGCGCGGATGATGCCGGTGTTCAGGCCGGCGTGTATCTCTTCTTTCAGTCGCGCGACCAGCAGCAGGTTGTAGTCCGCGCCGACGGCCAGCAGGATGATCACCGCCATCGGCAACACCATCCAGTGCAGCGGGATCCCGATCAGGTGCTGCCAGATGAGCACCGAGATTCCGAACGCCGAACCAAGCGAGATCGTGACCGTGCCGACGATGACCGCGGCCGCCACCACGCTTCGGGTGATGATCAGCATGATGATGAAAATCAGCCCGATGGAGGCGATTCCGGCGATGATCAGATCCCAGTTCGCGCCGTCCTGCATGTCCTTGAAGGTGGCCGCGGTACCACCGAGGTAGATCTTCGAACCTTCCAGCGGGGTGCCCTTGATGGCTTCCTTGGCGGCCTGCTTGATCGCGTCGATGCGCTGGATGCCCTCCGGGCTCAACGGATCTCCGTCATGGCTGATGATGAATCGGACGGCGTGCCCGTTGGGGGACAGGAAGTTCTTCATCCCGCGCTTGAAGTCTTCGTTCTCGAAGGTCTCCGGCGGCAGGTAGAAGGAATCGTCGTTCTGCGCGGCGTCGAAGGCCTCACCCATGGCCGACGAGTTGTCCTGCATCGCCGACATCTGATCCTGGATGCCCTTCTGGGTCTGATACATGGTCAGCATGTAGGTGCGCATGTTCTTCATCGTCGCGATCATCGACGGCATCAATGCCACCATCTGCGGCATCAACGCGTTGAGCCGCTCCATGTCCGGGATGATGTCCTGAATGCCGTCGGTCATGACGTCGATACCGTCGAGGGTGTCGAAGATGGAGCGCAGCGCCCAGCAGCCGGGAATGTTGAAGCAGTGCGGTTCCCAGTAGAAGTAGTTGCGGATCGGCCGGAAGAAATCGTCGAAATTGCTGATGTTGTCCCGCAATTCGGCGATATCGAGAGTCATCGCCTTCATCTTGGTGACCATGGAATTCGTCACCGCGGCCATCTGTACGGTGATGGCGCTCATCTTTTCCATGTTGGTGATGGTCGTCAGCATGTCGTCGGCCTGCTTGAGCATGTTGGCCATCATGTCCTGCTGGTACTTCTCGTTCATTTTCTGCGTGGTGCCCTGCATGCTGATCTGGAACGGGATCGAGGTGTGCTCGATCGGGGTCCCCTGCGGGCGGGTGATCGCCTGCACGCGGCCCACACCTTCGGTCCGGAAGATCGCCTTGGCGATCTTGTCGATCACCAGGAAGTCCGCGGAGTTGCGCAGATCGTGATCGCTTTCCACCAGCAGCAGTTCCGGGTTCATCCGGGCCTGAGAGAAATGCCGGTCCGCGGCCGCGTAGCCCTCGTTCGCCGGCAGGTCCGCGGGCAGATACTCGCGGTCGTTGTAGTTCGTGTGATACCCGGGCAGGGCCAGCAGACCGACCATGGTGATGGCGATGGTGCTGACCAGGATGGGGCCGGGCCAGCGGACGACGGCCGCCCCGAGCTTGCGCCAGCCGCGGGTCCGCATGGCGCGCTTGGGCTCCAGGACCTTCCCGAACCGGGTGACCACGGAGATGATGGCCGGGCCCATGGTCAGCGCGACGAGCACCACGACGGTCATGCCGACGGCCAGTGGGATGCCCAGGGTCACGAAGTACGGCATGTTCGTGAAGTGCAGGCAGAACGTGGCGCCGGCGATGGTCAGACCCGAGCCGAGTACGACGTGCGCGGTGCCGTGGAACATGGTGTAGTACGCGGATTCCCGGTCTTCACCGTCGCCACGTGCCTCTTGATATCGGCCCAGCAGGAAGATCGCGTAGTCGGTGGAGGCGGCGATGGCCAAGGTCACCAGCAGACTGGTGGCGAATGTCGAGAGACCGATGATCTCGTGATAGCCCAGGAAGGCCACCACGCCGCGGGCGGCCAGCAGGGAGAACATCACCATGACGATGGTGACGAGCATGGTGATGAACGACCGGTAGATGAGGAGCAGCATCACGATGATGACGGTGAATGTCAGCGCCTCGATCATCCGCATACTGCGGTCACCGGCGATCTGCTGATCCGCTTGCAGCGCAGCGGGTCCGGTGACATAGACCTTCAGGCCGGGCGGCGCCTGCATGCCGTAGACGATGTCCTGGACGGCCTCGATGGACTCGTTGGCCAGCGCCTCGCCCTGGTTACCCGCGGTGTAGACCTGCACGTAGGTGGACTGCCCGTCGGCGCTCTGCGCACCGGACGCGGTCAGTGGATCACCCCAGAAATCCTGGATGTGCTGGACGTGGATCGGATCGGTCTCCAGCTTGGCGATCATCGCCTTGTAGAAGTCGCGGTCGGCTTCGTCGAGTTTGTGATCGGCTTCCAGCACGATCATGATCGAGCTGTCGGAGGTGAACTCCTCGAAGACGGTGCCGACCCGCTTGGTGGCGATCACCGATGGCGCGTTCGACGGGCTCATGGAGACCGAGCGCATCTGCCCGACCTCTTCGAGCTGGGGCACCGAGACGTTGAGGAATCCGATGATCACGACCCAGCCGATGATGATCGGCAGAGCCAGTGTGCGCACCCACTTGGCGATGCCGCCGCGGTGCTGGGGTTCGGCGACCGGGATCGCGTCGGTGCGCGGCTCGCTGCGCTCGCTCATGCGCTCTTGACCAAGCAGTAGGTGTGGGCGCCGACGCCGTTGACGGTGCGTTCGTCCTTCACCTCGTCATCGACGGTGATCCGGCACGACAACGTGCTGCCATCACCTTGACCCGAGATGGTCGGGAACACCGAGGGCGCGGTGGTACTCAGCGTGATCTCCCACGGCAGGGTCACATTGTCGGCGCGCACCGGACGGGCATCGAGATCCATGTAGTTGACGTTGGCCGTGGCGCCGGGCTCACCCCACACCTCGTACTTGACGACCTTCGGGTCGAACGGCTCGGTGTCATCGGAGGCGCTGTTCTCCGTCGAGATGTACCCGGGACCGGTTCCAAAAAAGGTCCGCACCCGCATCACGGTGAACGTCGCGACCAGCACCACCGCCACGATGACCAGAGGGATCCAGATCCGCTTGAGCACGTTCACCGCTTGGACGCCATATCGCTTGTTTGGCCTTTCACATAGCCCCGCTAACCGACTGCGGTCAGGTTAGCCATACGGCTAAGCTAGTACAAGTCGTACGGCTAGAAAATGTGACGCGGGCAACTTACCGGCCGCATTGCAGCCCCGGACATGTCACAGTGTCCGGGATGTCATGCGGTGATGACAACGGTGGGAAAGGAACGGAGACGATGGCCAAGCCGGTATCGCAGCGCGGGTTCGCGCGCGAACGGGTGATCGAGGCCGCGTTGTCCCTGTTCGCCGAACGCGGCGTCAACGGCACCTCCCTGCAGATGATCGCCGACCACCTCGGTGTCCGGAAGGCCGCGATCTACTACCAGTTCCACACCAAGGACGACATCGTGCTGGCGGTGTTGGGCCCGGTCTTCGACGATATGGCGCGGCTGGTGCGCATCGCGGAGTCCATCTCGTCCCCCGATTCCCGCCGCGACGCCACCATCAGCGGTTTCGTCGAACTCGCCGTGCGCCATCGCCGCATCGGCTCGTTGTTCTACGGCGATCCGGCGGTCATCGCGCTGGTGCAAGCGCATCAGGAGTTCGAGGAGATCGCCGACAACCTGCGCGAACTGCTCGTCGGCGGGACGCACGATATCGGGACCCGGGTCGCCATCGCGATGATCACCGCGGGGGTGTTCGGCAGCACGGCCGAACCACACCTGCAGGACGTCTCCGACGCCGACCTGCACCGGGTGTTGCTCGACTGCGCCCAGAGCCTGCTGCGGTCGCCGCGATCAGCCGCCGCCCACCTCGGCGGGTAGCGGAGGCGGCAGCGGCGTCGTGGATGTGGGCGTCGTGGATGTGGTCGTCGGTGTGGTCGTCGTGGCCGGGGTGGACGTCACCCCGGTCGACGACTCGTGCACGTCGATCAGCTCCTCCTCACGCACGACGTCATCGCCGACGCTGACCACCAGTGAATCCGGGGTCACGGTGTAGGACTGGCCGTCGTTGAAGGCCACATAGCCATCGCCGGACGGGGTGGCCGGCAGCACCAACCGCGCCCCGTCACGCACCCGGACTCCGCGGTACTGGTAGCTGCCGTCGGCCTGTTCGCAGATCGCCACCCGCGATGTCTCGGTACTTCCGAAGATGACGGCGGTGGCCGGGGACGCGCAGCGCGCGGTGGATTCCAGGTAGCCCTGGCTGTCGGATTCCGGCGCGGCGTCCGCGGAGGCGGACATCACGAGCACGGTGGCGCCCGCCGCGGCGGCCACGGCCAGACCGACCACCAGGCGGCGCGACGGGTGGGCGGTGGGAGATCCGGGGGAAGACATCGGTTCCAGCTGAACACGAGCAGCCGCGTTCTGCCACCGGTGATGCCGACCCACAACGAAATCGTTAGCTCCCCGCTATTCCGGGTCGCCGTATTCGTCGAACCAATAGGCCAGTTTTCCCGCCGGCTGACGGCGCGCAGCCGCGCCTCGGCGGCGGCCCGCATCGTGCTGGTGGTGACGATCAGCAATTCGTCGCCGGTGGCCAGCCGGGTATCGGGCAGCGGAACGAAGGTGTGCCCGTCCCGAATGATCAGGGTGATCACCGCGGGGTCCGGCAGCCGGAGCTCCACGATGGTCACGTTGTGCAGGCGGGAGTGGGGCTGCACCTTCATGGTGAGCAGTTCGGCGTCGAGCACATCCAGCGGAGCGGCCTCCACCTGGATCTCGCGGGTGGCCTCACGGCCGGTCAGTCTCAGCAGCCTCGCCATCCGGCGCAGGCTCGGCGCTTGGATCAGCGTGAAGATGACGACCAAGATGAAGACGATATTGAGCAGTCGCGAGCTGCCCGACACCCCGGCGACGATCGGAAACGTCGCCAGCACGATGGGGACGGCGCCACGCAGGCCGGCCCAGGACAGGAAGAGCTGCTCGCGCAACGCGATACCGAACCCGACCAGAGAAGCCGCCACCGAGACCGGCCGGGCCACGAGCAACAGCACCAGCCCGATGACGATGGCCGGCACGATGTCACCGGCCAGTTCACTCGGATCGACGAGCAGACCGAGCAGGACGAACAGACCGATCTGGGCCAGCCAACCGAGTCCTTCGGCGAATGATCGGGTCGTCGACCGATGCGGCAGACCGGAATTGGCCAGCACCACCGCGGCCAGGTAGGCGGCCAGGAACCCGCTGCCGTGCACGCTGCCCGCGGTGGCGAAGGCCACCACCCCCAGCCCGAAGGTCGCGATGGGGTATAGCCCGGATGCCGGCAGCGCGATGCTGCGCAGGGTGAGCGCCCCGAGAAACCCCACGGCCAAACCGATCACGGCACCGACCGCCAACTCCACGACGATCTCGGTCACCGCACCGGCCGGTTCGAACACAAAGGGCACCGCGCTGAACATCAACACCAGAATCACCGCGGGTGCGTCGTTGAAGCCGGACTCGGCTTCCAACAGGCCCGCCAGGCGCCGGGGCAGCGGCAGCACCCGCAGGACCGAGAACACCGCCGCCGCGTCGGTCGAGGACACGATCGCACCGAGCAGCAGTGACAGCTGCCAGTCGAAGCCGAGCAGGAAGTGCGCACCGGCAGCGGTGACCAGCGTGCTCACCACCACGCCGACGGTTGCCAGCGCCGCGGCCGGCGCGAGCACCTTGCGGATATCGGAGAACCGGGTGGTCAATCCGCCTTCGACCAGGATCACGGCCAGTGCGGCGGTGCACACGTTCCGGGCTACCTCGACGCTGTCGAAGTCCAGGCCCAACCCGTCCTCGCCGAGCACCACGCCGACCAGCAGGAAGAACAACAGCGCCGGAAACCCGACCCGGGTTGCCACTCGGGTACCGACGATGCTCGCGAGCAGCACGAGGCCACCGATCAGCATCGCCAGGTACAGCTGGTGCAAGGTCATGGGATTAAGTCAAGATAGCCGGGTGGCAGTGCGCAAGATGCGGATCGGCATAGCGGGCGCCGGCAACGTCGGCCGTTCCGTCGCGCGGGAGCTGCTCGGATACGGCCACAAGGTGCTGCTGATCGAACGTGCACGGCGGCGGTTCGAACCCCAGACCGTCGAGGGCGCGGACTGGTTGCTCGCCGATGCATGCGAGCTGTCCGCGCTGCAGGAGGCCGGCGCGCAGACCTGTGATGTGATGATCGCCGCGACCGGCGATGACAAGGCCAATCTGGTCGTGGGGCTGCTCGCCAAGACCGAGTTCGGGGTGCCACGGGTGGTCGCGCGCATCAACGATGTCGACAACCAGTGGCTGTTCAGCCAGGCCTGGGGTATCGACGTGGCCGTGTCGACGCCCGGTGCGCTGGCCGCCGGCATCGAGGGCGCCATCGACGTCGGCCATCTCGTACGGTTGATGGGCCTACGTGAGGGTCACGTCAGCCTGACCAAACTGACCCTGCCCGAGGATAATTGGCTTGTGGGCCAGCGGATCGATCAATTGGAGCTGCCGTCCAATACCGCACTGGTGACATTGCTGCGGGGCGACTCCGTGTTGATCCCGAAACCCGACGACATCTTCGCGACCGGCGACGAACTGCTGCTGATCGGCGGCGAGGGCGACAGCCACGCGGCGATATTGCGCACGTAGTCCTTGAAGGTCGGCAGCGGGTGCGGATCCATGCCCACGCCGGTGCCCGGCGCCTCGGTCACGAAGCTCGGTGCCCCTGACCGGATATCCCAGTTGTAGTCCGCGAAGTGGTGAAAGGTGGACGCCGCCAGCGCCCGGCCCATCTGCCGGCCGTCGACCGTCCGTTCCCCGTCCAGCAGGATGGCGAGGTTGAACCGCCGCCCGGTGTGCGCACTGCGGCCCTGGGCCAGCACTCGGGCGTGCGGGCCGGCCGCGGACACCGCGCCCTCATGCGGATGGGCGGGGAACCACTCGACATGCCCACTGCGAGTCCGTGCGGTGCGCAGCAACTCGTGCACGGTGTCACCGACAAACACCGGCTGGTAATCACCGTTGGCGCCGGAATGATAATTGGGCCAGGCGATATCGGGGTTGCCCCGGTCATCGCAGAGTGTCACCGGATCGTCGGTGGTGCAGTGGAATTGGTTGACCGCCCCGAGCGAACCCAGTTGCAGCAACGAGCATCCCAGGTCCTGGTGATCGCGGGCGGTGAGCACTCCGCCGCCGCGGCACCGGAACCGGATGATCGCCGCGGCATCGGATGCGCTGAGTCCGTCACCGACGTCGACCGCCATCAACCACACCTGATCAAAGCCGAGTTCATCGACCCGGCTGAGAACGGCATCGTCCACGCCGGGCTCCCGGTTGCGCGCGACGACCCGATGCCCGGCGTCGCGCAGTTCTGCCGCCAGCAGTGCGAAGCGACGGATATCCCAGTCATCCGGGTTCTCGGTGATGGTCGTCTGGAGCAGGATTGTCGACATCGTCTCAGCCTGGCAGCGCCGCAGGCCAGGCGAACCCTTGACAGGGCGTGGTCAGTCGGGCAGGGCTGCGGTGCGCAGCTGACGGCGCGAGCTGATGTCGAGCTTGACGAACACCTTTCGCAGGTGCCATTCCACGGTGTGCGTGCTGATGAAGAGTTGCGCACCGATCTCTTGGTTGGTCAACCCGTCGGCCGCCAGGCGGGCGATCTGCGCCTCCTGCGGGGTAAGGCCGTCACCGGTGGCCACCGGTTGTTTGCGTACCTTCGCGCCGATGGCCACCAGTTCTCGGCGGGCCCGCTCGGCGAAGCCCTGGGCGCCCATGGTGGTGAACATCTGATGGGCGTCGCCGAGGTGCCGACGTGCATCGGTGCGCCGGTTCGCGCGGCGCAGCCACTCGCCGTAGGACAACCGCACCCGCGACAGATGCAGCGCGATATCGGCTCGCTCAAGCCGTTCGATCGCCTCCAGGAAGGCGCTTTCTGCCTCGTCGTTGTCGGCGAGCAGGGCCTGTGCCGCGGCCACCGCTCCCCGACCCCAGTCGGTGCCGCTGGCACCGGCGCGGGCCTCGAACTGTGGGAAGGCAGCCGCGGCCGCCTCGTAGTCTCCGGCGTGGACGGCGGCTTCGATCAGTTCGTACAGGCACCACCCGTAGAACCCGAGATCCTCGTACTCGCAGCAGCGACGGGCTTCGGCCAGCGCCTCGTGATAGCGGCCGAGGCCGTTGTAGAGGACCGCGCGACTGAAGCTGGACAGACCGAGCAACCTGCCCTCGCCTCGGGCCGCACCATCGGATGCCGCCGCCGCACAGATGTCCTCGGCCTCGGACACCGCGCCGCGCCAGGCCGCCAGCATCAGTGTGTGATATCGCACGGGCGCGTAGCCCATCGACGCGGTGACAGCCTTCGATTCCTCGATCAGCCTTGTCGCCGAATCGAATTCGCCCCGGTAGAAATGCACACCGGCGCGGTAGCCGAGGGCCGGGGGCAGCGCCGCCAGCGCGCCCGCATCGCGGGCCCGCTGCACGGTGTCGGTGGCGATCCGCTCCAGCACGTCGTCGTCCCACATCTCGTGTGCCGCGGATTCCTGAGCGATCGGAAACGGCCAGTACAACCACTGACCCGCGTGCTGTTGAGCGTGCGCGTTCCAGAGCTCCAGCGCGGTGTGCAGATCCCCGGATCCGGTCCCGGGACCGTCGACAATCCGGCTGCACATGCCCGCCAGCAGAAAATCGATCGGGCGGTGCAGTGCGGGCAGACGGTCGACGGCCGCCCGTCCGGCTGCGGCGATCTCGGCAAGCAAGCCGTGATCGCCCAGGCGCCCCGCGTACATCGCCGCGGTCAGCGCCTCCAGGAAGGTCTCCCTGGCCAGGTCGTCGTCGAGGCCTTCCAGGCCGCGCGCCGCTTCGAGTAACTGTGCGGCGGACTCACCGACCGATGGGGCGCCGGTCGACGTCGCCCGGCTGCGGACGAAATCGGTCTGGGCCCGGATCCGGGCCACCTGGGCGCGCTGCAGCGCCGACAGTGGGCTCGACTCCGCCAGTGACAGCAGCTCGTAGGCGGCGGCGGGCGCGGCCGCCTCACGTTTGGCCTGAGCCGCCGCGACCGCCCTGGATCCGCGCAGCACAGGATCGCGGGTCAGGATTGCCGATCGCTCCAGAAACGCTGCGGCGGCCGCCATTCCACCCCTGCTCTGGGCACGCCCGGCGGAGTCTTCCAGCTCGGCGGCCACCGCGTCATCGGGTCCGGCCGCGGCGCCGGCCGCGTGCCAGGCCCGCCGGTCCGGATCGGCATGGGGGTCGGTGGCCGCCGCGAGGGCCTGATGTACCGACCGGCGATCGGCGAGATCGGCCACCCGGTAGACCGCCGACCGCATCAGCGGGTGGTGAAAACGCATCCGCGAACCGAACTCGATGATGCCCGCTGCTTCGGCCGGCGCGAGCGCATCGACCGGGATGCCGAGCAGCGCGGCAGCCCGCAGGAACAACGCGGAGTCGCCCACCGGTTCGGCGGCGGCGACCAGGAGCAGGCGCCGGGTGTCGGCCGGCAGGGCGGAGATCCGCTGCCCGAAGTCCGCTTCGATCGCCGCGGTCGACGACCGGGTACCGGAGATCCAGAAGCCACCGGCCAGTTCGTGCGCGGTCGCGGTGCGGGGCACGTCGACCAGGGCCAACGGCAAGCCCCGCGTCTCGGCCACGATGCGGTCACGCACCAGCGGGTCGATCCCCCCGACCATCACCGACTCCAGCAGTTCCCGGGCGTCGGCGTCGGCGAGCCCGGTGATGGGCAGTTCGGGCAGGCCGGGCAGCATCTCGGCGTATCCGTCCCGGATGGCGAACACGATCGCCACGGGCTCGGCCAGCAGCCGGCGTGCCGCGAATCCCAGTGTCTGCATGGACACTTCGTCAAGCCACTGCACGTCATCGATCACGCACAGCACCGGCTGGTCATCGGCGGCGGCCGCCAGCAGGCTCAATACGGCAAGGCCGACCAGGAAGCGGTCCGGGGCCGGGCCGGCGCCCAGGCCGAAGGCCACGTCCAGCGCCGCCCGCTGCGGGGCGGGCAGTTCGTCGCGATGTTCCAGCAGTGGCAGGCACAACTGGTGCAGGCCGGCGAAGGCCAGTTCCATATCGGATTCGATTCCCGACACCCGGGTGATGTGGTATCCCTCAGCCTGGTCCACCAGGTAGTGCAGCAGTGCCGTCTTGCCGACGCCCGCCTCGCCGCGCACCACCAGTGCCTGACCGGTTCCGGAACGGGCCGTGGCAAGAAGAGTGCGCAGCGCCTTACATTCTCGGTCGCGCCCGTGCAACTCACCCGGCATGCCTGAGCATGTTAGCCACCGGCTACACGGGTTGCGCGGACAACCATTGCGCGAAGGTGGTCTCGAACAGCGTCGCCGGGCCGGCAGGCACGATGCTGCTGTCGTCGATGACCGCGCCGAAGTAGGGCGCGGCGGGATCGGTGACGACCGTTCGCGGATCGCCCTTGGCGGCCAGCCCGGTGCGCACGAAGTCGTCCATGCCAACCCTCTCCGGTCCGGCGATCTCCACCGCTCCGTTGACGGGGTCGCCGACGGCAGCGCGGGTCACGCCGGTGGCCACATCCGCGGCGGCGATCGGCTGCATGGCGGCGTGCGGCAGCCGCACGGTGCCCCCGGCGTCGGCCGATCCCGCGATGGCCTCGACGAACTCGTAGAACTGAGTGGCGCGCACGATAGTGTACGGGATCCCCGATTCGGCGATCAGCTTTTCCTGGGCCACCTTGGCGCGCATGTAGCCGCTGTCCGGGACGCCGGCGGCACCCACGACCGACAGCGCCACGTGGTGCCCGACCCCCTGCTCACGTTCGGCGGTCAGCAGGTTTTGCGTCGAGGTGGTGAAGAAGGCGAGCACATCGTCGTCGGCGAAGGACGGCGAATTGGTGACGTCGACGACGACATCGGCTCCGGCCAGTGCCGCGGACACCCCCTCGCCGGAGATGGTGTCCACGCCGGAACGCGGCGATGCGGCCACCGCGTCATGACCAAGTGCGGTGAGGTTGGCGATGACCTTCGAGCCGATCAGCCCGGTTCCGCCGATAACGACGACCAACATGTCCATGCCTTTCCACGGTGTTCGACCTGTCTCCCCCAGCGTGGTCGCCGACGGCACCCGGGGGAACCCTTGACAGTCCGTAGTCCTACCGTGCTGCGGCGAGTTCGTGCAGTGCCGACAGGAACAGCTCATCCATCCGTGGACTCAGCTCGCTCAGCGAGGCGCCTCCGGCGTGGCATGCCGACCCGAAGACCTGCTCGGTGACGGCACCGCCGACCTCCGCACCGATCGTCAGGCACAGACAAGCCACCCCGTCGGCACGCAGTTCCTCCAACGCCTTGCCTGTATCGGCCTCGGCGTAGCGGCCCTCGTAGCCGTTGTCGTAGGGGTAGCCGTCGGACAGCACGACCAGCAACCTGTTCGGGGTACCCGCCTGGGTCTTGAGGATCTCCCCCGCCCCGCGGATGCCGGCGCCGAGGCGGGTGTAGCCGGACGGCTGGAGCCCGTTGAGCCGGGCTCGCCCGGCGGCCCCGAATCGCTGGCCGAACGTCTTGATGGCGGGCAGATACACCGCGTTGCGCCCCTGGGAGCGGAACGCGTAGACGGCCACCCGGTCGCCGAGTTCCTCCAAGGTGGCCGCCATGGTTGCCGCAGCGCGGCGCTGATGATCGTGCACGGCCCGACCGTGCGGGTCGGCATCGGTGGCCGAGCCGGACGCATCGAGCAGGATCAGGACCCCGAGATGGCGTTCGAGTTTGCGGCGTTCGAGGTAGACGTGTTCGGGCGGGGAGAACCCAGACCGCAGATCGACGCTCAGCGAGATCAGTGCGTCGACATCCACGTCGTCACCGTCGGCCCGACCACGAAACAGTTTGGGGCCCAAGCTGACCCGGGCCAGGCGCTGGCGCAGTGCGGGATCCTGGGGGACGTCGGCGGCGGACACGTCAGCGGCGGTCAGCAGCGGGAAGTCGATGACCCGGCACCAGTGGGGCCGGTAACGGTCGTTGTGCACATCCCACTCCGGATACAGCGCTGCGCCGATGCCGACGGTGGCACCGGGCCTGCCGCGATCGGTGAACCTGATACGGGTCGCCAAGGGCCGGGCCTGGGGGCCCGCGTCCTTGGCGCGGCGCACCGATCCCACCCGCAGCTCGCCACCGGCTTCGTCCTCGGCCGACGCCTTCGCCGCGCCGAACAGCTTGCGCAGCAAGTTCGACAGCGCCCGCGAATTGATGGGTGCCTCGAACAGTTTGAGGATGGTGCTCTGCCTGCCGTGCTCGTCATCGTCGTCGTCCGACTCGATGTCCCCGGTGGTGTCGACATTCAACGGCACGCCCTGCCGAGGTGCCGCGCAGACGATCACGCCGAACCAATCCGGCGGCTCGGGCACCGGCTGCCGGCCGCGGGCCATGTCCAGTGACTGCGCGATGGTCCTGGTCGGCGGCCGCCCGTCCGGGCACAGAGCGGCGGCGAGCGGCAGTTGCGCCGACACCTCGGCGAGCACCCGGTGACCTTCGAGCGCCAGATAGCGCCGCATCGCCGCCGGGCGCCCGCGCAGCGCGCTCAGGTGACGTCTGTCGAGGCTGCCGGCCGCGAGAAGCGCACTCTGCAGCAGCATTTCGCGTCGCTGCGCGTCGGCGGAAGCCGCGGCGGAGACGAAGACGGTGTGCCCGTCGGTGTGAGCCGGCCGACCGGCGGGCGCCGCTGCCACCTCGACGGCCCTACCCGCAACGGAGCTTGCGAGCAGCCGCAACCGGGCCGGATCGGTCACGTCTGCGGCAGCGTCGCGTCGACGAGCTCGCCGAGGGCACGCACGAGATCGCCGTCGTCGGAGAGCACCTGGACCATGGCGGCCTGCACCGCGCTGCGCAGGCTCAGACCTTCGGCCACCAGCCCACCGGCGAGGATGAGCATGCGCGTGGATGCCACCTCGCGCAACGGCGATCCGTCCAGGTTGCGAATCCTGCCGGCGAGGGTGACCAGGATGCGCGCGGTGTCCACATCGATGCCGGCCTCGTAACCGACGACCTCGGTCTCGATATCGGCGGGCGGGAAGCCGAGTTCGATGGCGATGAACCGCTGCCGGGTGGATTCCTTCAGGCTCTTGAGCACACTCTGATAACCGGGGTTGTACGAGATCACCAGTTGGAACCCCGGCGCTGCAGGCAGGGTCAGGCCGAGCCGGTCGACGGGGAGCTCGCGGCGGTGATCGGCAAGGGGATGGATCACCACGGTGGTGTCCTGTCTGGCCTCGACGACCTCGTCGAGGTAGAAAATGGCGCCGCCGCGCACCGCTCGCGTCAGCGGACCGTCCACCCAGACGGTTTCACCGCCCTTGAGCAGGAAGCGGCCGACCAGGTCAGCCGATGTCATGTCCTCGTGGCCCGCCACGGTGATGAGTTCCCGGCCCAGGTCGTGCGCCATGGCTTCGACGAATCGGGTTTTGCCGCACCCGGTCGGACCTTTGAGCAGGATCGGCGAGCCGCGTCGCGCAGCGGCTCGGAAGACGTGCGCTTCCTCCCCGACCGCGCGGTAGTACGGCGCGCACAATGCGGTTTCGGTCATCCGGCCGGCCGATCGAACGGCACGACGGTGGGCATCGTCGCCCCCTCGGGCAGCACGAGCTGCCCGTCGGTGTTGATGTAGCCGGTGTGGTTGCGGTGCATCGGCAGATCGGGGTGCGGGCAGGGTTTGTCAGTTCCCTCGCCACAGATACCGCCGTTGAAGTAGGACCGCTTCTGGTGATCCTCCGGCCACGGGTCGGCGTGCATGCCCAGGTAGATGGCCGGGACGTTGTAGAAGAAGAAGAAACAGGCGCTCACGCCGGCGAAGATGGCCAGGAACCGGGTGAACTGCTGCCGCACGAATCCTCCTCGTACGCCATCCAATCCACGTTCCATGACAGTTCGGCCCCGGTCATCGGTGAAGTAACGCAGGCAGCACAGGGCGGTCTGCACCCCGCCCCACATCAGCCCCTCGTAGACGGGCCACTGGTAGTAGGTGCCGGCGTTGAACGACACCGCCTGGATGGCGCCGGGATAGGTGTACAGACCGGTGGGCAGCAGGACCAGTGCCTCCATCACGAAGTCGAAGACGAAGGCGATGGCATAGGTGATCAGAATCAGCCTCAGGTTGCTGATGTTCGGCCGGCGCGCCTTGATCTTGCGCATGATGGCGCAGCCGATGATCGTGATGAGCAGGACCCCGTACGCGTAGCCGGGCGCGTTGGTCAGCAGCGGCTCGGCGACCATCGCTCCCGGTTCTTCCGAGGCCGTGGTTCCGGGCAGATACGGCGCCCAGGATCCGCGGTTCCACAGCCAGGTGTTGTACGTACACCAGGTATTGAAGTAGTTCAGGAACGGATCCTGGAAGAACATCAGGCCCATCGAGATGAGCAGCATTCCGTCGAGGGTGATCCGCCGCTCCTGGCGCCAGGGCTTGATGAAGAAGAACCACAGCGCGAAAGGCAATGCCAGCCAGAGGATCACCGCGTTGGCGATCAGCGGGATCTTCATGTACAGGGGTGGCTCACTAGGACCCTGCGGCACCCGCTCGAAGTAGGGGCCGGTGATCCACCGGACCCACACGTAGATCTGCAGCGTCAGGATCACACCGCCGACGCCCGCCAGAACCTTGACCCGGTTGGAGGATCGCGGCCCCGGCTCGATGGGTAGTGCTGCCTCACTGAGCGATTCGGTACTCACCCAATGAAGATACTCATGAGTATCTGAGTAACTCAAGAGTTTCTTGGATTCTGTGTCACACTGGGCCGATGGTCGAGCAGTGGACGCGGGAAAGACGCCTCGAGCGCACCCGTTCGCTACTCCTCGACGCCGCCGAAGAAGTATTCGCCGACAAGGGTTTCGCGCCGGCCAGCCTGGACGACATCGCCAGGGCCGCCGGCTACACCAAGGGTGCGATCTACAAGCACTTCGCCACCAAGGAAGACCTGTTCTTCGCGGTCAGCGATCGGTACTGGCGGCGCTACTTCGACAACTTCGCCGAGGTGCTGTCCTCGGCGACCGAGGTCGGAGCCCGCGAACTCGATGCCATCGCGGCCCGGTGGCGGCAGCTCAGCCTGGACCGTGGCGCCGAGCACGCCGCGCTGGGGCACGAGTTCACCCTCTACCTGTTGCGCAACCCCGAGGCGCGCGAGCGGGTGGCCGGCAAGCGTTCCGAAGTCGTCGAGGCACTGAGTGGATTCATCAGCCAGGGGATGGAACGCCTCGGCGCGACATTGCTCATTCCCCCGCTCACGTTCGCCCAGGTGCTCGTCGCGACCAGCGACTCGGTGATCCTCGGCAGCCAACTCGACGACGTCGACCTCTACCGGCCCATCGTGGAGATGTACATGTCGGCCATCAAATTGGACTGACGTATGCTCGGGGCCGTCAATGCCAAGTAGTTGATACCCGAGGGGGCTGGCGTGCTCGAACTGGTTTCTCCGCACACCGAGGAACTGCTCGCCGAGGTCCCGAGCTCAACTCCCGCAGATATCGACGCCGCCGTGGCTGCGGCGCGCGCCGCCGTCGACACTGGCCCCTGGCCGCGGATGGCCCCGGGTGCGCGTGTCGAGGTGCTGCGCCGGTTCGCCGACGTCTATCGCGCGCACGGCAAGGAGATCGCCCAGCTGATCACGGCCGAGATCGGCGCGCCGATCACCTTCGCGCAGCGCGCCCAGGTCGGCCTGCCCGCGATGATGATCGGCGCATTCTGCGATACCGCGCAGGGTTACGACTGGCAGGAGGTCCGGCCCGGCTTCTTCGGCGCCGACATCCACGTCCGCAAGGAACCCGTCGGTGTGGTGGCCGCGATCGTGCCGTGGAACATGCCGCAGTTCCTGACCATGGCCAAGCTGGTGCCCGCGCTGCTGGCAGGCTGTGCCGTCATCGCGAAGCCCGCGCCGGAAACCTCGTTGGACGCGCTGTTTCTGGTGAAGCTGTTCGAGGAGGTGGGACTGCCACCCGGGGTGGTGTCGGTGCTGCCCGGCGACCACACGGTGGGCGCGCACCTGGTCGGCCATCCCGGGATCGACAAGGTTTCCTTCACCGGGTCCACCGCGGTCGGCAGAGCGGTCGCCGCCGCGTGTGCGGCCAACCTCACCAAGGTCAGCCTGGAACTCGGCGGCAAGTCGGCGGCCATCATCCTCGACGATGCCGACCCCGCCACGGTCGCGGCCGGGGTGCGCTCGGCCAGCCTGTCCAACAGCGGCCAGATCTGCAATGCGCTGACCCGCATCCTCGTGCCGGCCGCCCGTCAGCAGCAGTTCGTCGACGCCCTCGCCGCGGAGATCGCCGCGATCACGGTCGGCGACCCGACGGATCCGCAGACCCAGCTCGGGCCGCTGGTGAATCGGCGTCAGCAGCAGCGGGTGCTCGACTACATCCGGATCGGAACGGAGGAGGGCGCGCGGGTGGTCGTCGGCGGTACCGAGCGGCCCGAGGGAGTCGACCACGGCTATTACGTGCGTCCCACCTTGTTCACCGATGCCCGGAACTCGATGCGGATCGCGCAGGAGGAGATCTTCGGGCCGGTCCTGACGGTGATCGGCTACCGCGACGAGCGGGAGGCCGTGGCACTGGCCAACGATTCCGGGTACGGACTGGCGGGTTCGGTGTGGACGGCGGACACCGACCGTGGGCTGGGCATCGCCGCCCAGGTCAAGACCGGGACCTTCGGCGTCAACCAGGGCTACACGATGGACCCCTTCGCACCGTTTGGTGGTGTCAAGGACAGTGGGTACGGCCGTGAACTCGGCCGCGAGGGTCTGGAAGGCTACCTCGATACCAAGTCGATCGCCGTCGCGGCAGGAGTGTGAAACTTTGTCTGAGTTGAGCTTTGACGGCCGGGTCGTCGTGGTGACCGGTGCCGGTGGCGGTCTCGGTCGTTGCCATGCCCTTGAGTTCGCCCGCCGCGGTGCCCATGTGGTGGTCAACGATGTCGGTGCCGCGGTGGACGGTACCGGTCCCGCGACGTCCGCGGCGCAGGCCGTGGTCGACGAGATCACCGCCGCCGGCGGTTCGGCGATCGCGAATACCGATTCGGTGGCCACCGACGAGGGCGGCAAAGCCATCGTCGGCACCGCGACCGAGGCCTTCGGCCGGGTGGATGTGCTGATCAACAATGCGGGCATCCTGCGGGACGCCGCGTTCAAGAACATGACCGCCGATCAGGTGGATGCCGTTCTCGATGTGCATCTACGCGGCGCCTTCAATGTCACCCGCGCGGTGTGGCCGGTGTTCCGCGAGCAGGACTACGGGCGCATCGTCATGACCACCTCCGGGTCCGGCCTGTTCGGCACCTTTGGCCAGTCCAACTACGGGGCAGCCAAGACCGGCCTGGTCGGGTTGATGAATGTGCTGGCGATCGAGGGACAGCGCAACAACATTCGGGTCAACGCCATCTCCCCCATCGCCAGGACGCGGATGACGGAGAACACGATGACCGAGTTGGTGAAGGATCTCGATCCCGAGGACGTCACCCCCGTGGTGGTCTACCTGGCGCACGAGAGCTGCGAGCGGACCGCCAACATCTACCGGGTCGGCGGCAAGCACGTGTCGCGGGTCTTCATCGCCGAGACCGCCGGGGTGGATCTGGAGGCTCCGACCGCGGAGGCCTTCGCCGCGGAGATCGACGCCATCGATGACGCCGGGTCGTTCACCATCCGGGGTGGACCGGCACGCACGTAGTCCTCGTCGATTAGGTGATCTACTAAAACCTCTCCCTCACACCGTCTTTCGATTAGTCGCGCTAATCGACAGGGATGGCGCCACCACGTCTCACCACCGAGAACACGTCAGAACATCGCACTAGTGTTCGAATCATGGTGGACGAAGGTTTGGCATACGAAGAAGAGGAACGTCGCGCGGCCCTGGCGGTCGACAACATCGGCGCCGAAGCCCGCGAGGAGAACGCCTGCGGGGCCCGTCGGCTGTTTGCGATCGGGCAGCTCTATGACGCCCGGGCTCCTGAGGATGACACCGAGAAATTGTGCTGGGCCATCGACGGGCACACCAGCCTGGTGGCTGAAGTGGCCACCGCACTAGGGGTGAGCCGCTGTCGGGCCGCCGCTCAGGTCAAGATGGCAATCGCTCTCTACACGAAGCTTCCACGGGTCCTCCGCACCGCGAAGAGCGGCTGGTTGGACTACCGCATGCTCGCAGCCATCGTGTCCCGCACCGAGCTGATCGTCGATCGGGACGTGCTGGAACGTGTCGATGACCGGTTGGCGCAGAGAGCCCCGAAATGGGCACGGCTGTCCGAACCGAAGATCGAGGCCCGGATCAACGCAGTCATCGCCGCGCAAGATCCCGAAGCGGTGCGCATCCGCGAACAACTCCGTCGCGACCGCGAGGTCGGAGGGTGCGCCAATGGCGACGGCACCGCCGAGATCTGGGGCCGCATCGACGTCGCCGCACTGGCCGCGATGAATGCGGTCCTGGACGCCATGGCCGGCAGTGTGTGTCGCGCAGACCCGCGGTCCAAAGACGCCCGGCGCTCGGATGCATTCTTCGCCGTGTTCGCCGGGAAAGCCCTGTCGTGTCGGTGCGGACAGTCCGACTGCCCCGCCGAACCGCTCACCGTCTCAGGTACCGCACCCGCCGCGAAATTGGTGGTGCACCTCATCGCCGACCGTGCCGGCACCACCGCCCTGACGGGCAGCCTCGACCGGATCGACGCCGAAGCCCTCGCGGCCGCCGTCGAACACGCCACCGTGCGCGAGGTCGACCCCGGCACCGTCACCCTGGAGCAGGGCCGCTTCCCGTCCGCCAGGCTCGCCGAATTCATCCGTTGCCGCGATCTCACCTGCCGCTTCCCCGGCTGCGACGTCCCGGCCTGGGACACCGATATCGACCACACTGTGGCCTGGCCCGCCGGCCCCACCCATCCGTCGAAGCTTAGGTGCTAGTAAACTACCCTCATGGCGAAGGTAAAGAGTCCAGGTCAGCGCGTCGGGGTGCGGTCAGTGGCGATCTATGCCCGAATTTCGGCGGATGTGGAGGGCACCGGGCTCGGGGTGGCGCGGCAGTTGGAAGATTGCCGCAAGCTCGCCGCCGATCGGGGCTGGCCGATCGGCGATGAATATGTCGACAACGACGTTTCGGCCTACTCCGGTAAGCCGCGCCGCGAGTATGCCCGCATGTTGGCCGACCTGACATCCGGTGCCCGGGATGCGGTGATCGTGTACAACCTCGATCGGCTGCACCGCCGGCCAGTCGAACTGGAAGAATTCGTGACGCTGTGTGAATCGTCGGGCGTGCGCGATGTCGCTACCGTGACCGCCGACATTGACCTGGGTAATGATGACGGGCTGTTCATGGCCCGCATCTTTGCCGCGTTTGCTGCCAAAGAATCCGGGCGCAAATCCGCCCGCGTGCGTCGCAAGCTGTTGCAGAACGCCGAACAAGGACTGCCGCACGGCTCGGTACGCCCATTCGGGTACGAGTCCGACAAGATCACCCTGCGCGACGCTGAGGCCAAGGTCATTCGCGAGATGGTCGACCGCTACCTGGCCGGCGCCTCGATCCGGTCATTGACCATCTGGCTCAACGATGCCGGCATTGCCCCGGCCGTCGCGAAGTCGTGGCAGACCTCCGCGGTACGCCAAATCCTTACCTCCGGGCGTATCGCTGGCCTGCGCGAGCACCACGGCGAGGTGATCGGCCCCGCGACCTGGACAGCGATCATCACTCCGGCCGAACGCGACCGCATCTTGGCCCGCATGGCGACCCGGGCACTGACCAAAACCCGCGCCCCACGCACCTACCTTCTGTCGGGCATGTTGCGCTGCGGGCGCTGCGGGAATCGATTGTTTTCCCAAGCACGCCACAGCAATCCAGACAACCGGGTCCGCCGCTACGTGTGTTTGAAAGGCCCCGATCACGGCGGCTGCGGCCGTCTGACGGTGGTGGCGTCGCCGGTCGAGGAACTGCTCACTGATGCTGTGTTGACCCGGTTGGACTCCCCGCAGCTCGCGGAGGCATTGGCAGGTAAGTCCAGTGTGGATGCTGATGTCGCCGCATTGGCGACCCAGCTGGAAGCCGACCAGGCCCGCTTGGATGAGCTTGCCGGACTGTATGCCGCCGGCGCGGTGTCTGCGCGGGAATGGATTGCCGCCCGCGACCCCATCACCGAGCGGATCGCCCAGGCTCGCCGCGACATCGCGCACGCTACCGACACTAGCTCGGTGGTGGATCTGGCTGGCTGCGGCGAGGTGCTGCGCGGCCAATGGGACGACCTCGACATCGACCGCCAACAAGCCATCATCAAATCAGTGCTCGATCACGCCGTCATCGCACCCGGCAACCCCGGCTCGCGCAGCCTCGACATCAATCGCGTCCAGCCAGCGTGGCGCATCTAGATGTCGTTCGGCGTGCCGTTGGCTTCTCGGATTTGAGCCAGCGTCGGTCGATCGCCAGTTCGCCCGGGGACGCGCCCACCGAGCGAGCGGCTGGCCAGGTCGGCGACGATTGACACGTATCGACGCGCTTCTCGTGCGGCTTTGCTTGCGCCCCAGAAACACTCCACTGGGAACCCTCCGCTTGCCGAACGTTTCAGGTGTGTCGTGGATATTGGTACCCGTCGCGGAGATCGGGCCGAGAGTCGATGTGTGCCCACAACTTTGACGAGTACGTTTTGTCCCTGCGGATGGTGTCGACGAGGTCGGCGAGCATCACCAGCCATGCCCATGGTGAGGCTGTCTGATATAGCTGCGGCTCGACGTGCTTGAATTTGTTGAGTACTGGTGGCGGGACGTCGGGAACGCGATGCCATACACGTGAGTGGTGAGCGCAGATGTTGCGCAGGACGACCATCGATCTCATGAGTGATGCGGTAAATCCGGAGTGGGGAAACCCGAAGGTTTTGCACACGGCGGTGCGCACGGTGTGCTGATCGAGCAGTCCATACATCTTCGACAGTGTTCCGAAGCTGAACACCTCCACCGCTGCCCATACCGGCGGCGTCTCGTTCTTTGCGGTGTGATGCGCCACGAATTTCTCTTTTGAGCGGGTGAGTTCGTCGTGGATGTCGGCGATCAGCAAATCGCGAAGAACGTTGCCGTAGCGGTCTCGCCTGTCGATGTAGGACGCCGGTTCCAGATAGCTATCCACCGGCATATGCATTGCGATGTAGTAGGCAAAGCGCGAACGGAAGGTCACTTCCAGGATCGACAGTCCCTCCATCAGGATGCAGCGAAGTTCGTGGTCGAAAGTGTAGGTCGCAGTGATCTGTGCCACGGTGCCGCCGGCGGTGAACCGGTTGTCCCCGTGTCCGGGCCGGACCTGGAAGTATCTCCAGTAACCCGAGAGTCGGTAGTAGTTGTTGTCGATCAGCAGGCGTACCGCTGCGTGGTACTCGGCCTTGCGCTGCTCGTAATCGTCGTCCGGTGGCAGCGGGATGGGCAGTCCTCGTTGGACCAGCAGCTCGATCTGCTTGTCAATCGGCAGTGCGGGTTTGGCCATTCCGGGGATACTAGCCAATAAAAAGCCCCGCCTGGTTGGGGAAGCTTGCGCTCTAGCCCTGGCGGGGTCTGTTAACTACAACCTACACGACTTTGGCGACAATGAAAACTGCCCGTGCATCGCGATGTTCACCACTGTAGATCACAGTATGTCGGGGAGGTTACCCGCTGTTGACCGTTCGTATGCATCGAAATGCCTGATGAGGTCGGTGTTCCGATGCCCACCAGTTGAGCGTCGGGGCCGACGAACGTCGGGGGCAGATACGACGTCATCGCTCGGGTAACCGTGTGCCGACCGAGGGGTCTGCCCGGCCAGCGGCGGGACTAGCAATGGGGACGACCCCGTCTGCCCGAGCAGTCGCGACGTGGTCACAGCGAACGGTGCGTTGCTGGGCATCTTCACGCCGGAACGTGATCCGCCGAGACCGTTCTCAGACGCACGAGGCAAGCACGCGGCGGCCAGCGTGCCTAGCCGATAGACAGCCTGCGCGAGATGGTGGTGTGCGCCCCCGTTCGGGATCAGTATCCACGTAGATCTTTGATCTCCGGGGGAACGTTGGTTGCGTGCTGTTTTGTCCAGGTGCCGTCGTTGTCGGGCGCGACGTGGAAGGTTCCTACGTCGCTGGACAGGATCCACAGCTGATTAGGTTCTGTCGATAGCCAGGTGAACAGCACGCCGTGGCGGGTGCTGTAGGCGGCATCGTCGCGGTAGACCTCGTTGCCGTCTTTGTCGCGGATGACATCGACCAACGTTTTCACGGTGTTCTGAGGAGCGCCGTCCTCGGCGTAGGCGGTATAGAGCCCTGATGGCGAGGGTTTCGGTTCGCCGGGGCGCACGGCGCGCTCATCGGTCTCGCTGTCGCGACCGAAGAGGCCGCAGCCCACAACGGCCGCAGCTACGGCGAGTACCAGCGTCACAGTGGTGACGATTCGGAATGTCATTGGTACGGGTAGCCTTTCGCGGTGACCAAAGCTCCGCTTTGGTCGAGGACAAACTCGGTTTGACTGTGCCAGCCGATGTGAATCTGGTAAGGGTGCGCCTGACCGAGGGTGATGATCTCGGCGATTCGGTCTTTGAACGTGTCCGTCGCATACTGAGCGTTGGCATCGATGATGTCGTTCCACTGATAGCCGCCGTCGACCGTCACCTTGTACGTGCCGGCGGATAGCGGTTCCACGTGGGTTGTCCCGTTGATTCTGAAGCCGCCCGCGTCATCGTTGGTGCCGTTGAGGTACTGGTATCCGGTGATGGATTCGCCGTTCTGCGTTGTCGCCGCGAACTGCGCAGAGTAGTCACGCTGCGCCCCGTGGCCGGCCAAGTACTCGTTGAGTGACTGTTGCGCCTGGCCACGTACCTGGCCGTCGAGTTCTCGGGCCAGCCCGTTGTGGTCCATCATGTACTGCGACCATTCGGGGTTGTCCTGGATGGTCCAGTCACGGCCACCGCCAACCAGGTAGCGATCGAGGATGGCCCGTCCCGCCCAGTCGCTGTCGAGCCAGTCAGCGCCGCCGCTGTCTCCGCCTTCGGGTCGCCGGAACAAGCCATCGTCGCGCACCCGCCGCCCGTACTCGCCGTCGGGATCGCGTTCGCGTCCGTCGGGATGGCGGGCGTCCCGATCGCGGGTTTCGCTGTCGACGAGCTGGACGGTGCCGTCGTGGCCACCGTTCTCCTCGACGAAGGTGATTCCGTCGAGTTCGGTGGCTTTGGCGGTGATCCGCCGGCCGATTAGGGTGTCGGTGGCTACGAGTTGTTCAGTGTTCCACCGGATGTTCTCGGTGTGCTCGGCGGCGGCAGTGTGGCGGGCGGCGATGGTCGACAAATCGAGGCGCCGAGTATCGGTCACGCTCAAGTCGTCGCCGACCCGAAACCCGTCGGCTTCGGCTTCGGCGATCGCTTCCAGCGCAGCCCGCTGGGCCGCCCGCAGATCGTCGGCGCCGGCCTGCGCTAGGTCGGCAGCGGCGCGCACGGTGTCACCGGCCGCGCGTACGACGTTGGTGTCCTGTGTGACCCGGTCGAGTGCGGCGTCTTTGGCGGTGCCTTCCCAGTCGGTGCCACCGGGCGCGGCGATGTTGCGGCGGTGCTGTTCGAACAGTTCCTCAGATTCACTGGCTGATATTCGCCATCGCGCTGCCGCGTGCTCAAGGTGGGTCCTGTCCCAGGTTTCGATCTGTGAGCGCGTCAGTAGCGCACCTACTGGTGTTGTCACCGCGCTCATATAGTCCTCGTCACGTTCTCGGCGGCGGCCTCGTCGCTGTGGGTGTACACCGTCGCCGCGGTCCGCAGATCACTGCCCTGGCCCGCGACCCGTCGGGATTGGCCAACCCGCAGCGCGGCCAGCGCGCGGTCCAGCGCCGCCACACCAGCATGGCTTGGCTGGCTCCCTCCTGCGTTACCACCGGAGTCGGTGGCAAGTCCTTGCGCGATCTCCGCACTGCCGACCGCAGCCTTATCGAGCCCCGCCGCGTCAACGGCCAGCCGATCTGTCACCACATCCCCCTCGACCACAGATAGCTATCCAGCACAGTATCACCTGACCACCACACTGTTCGCCAGCGTCGACGGGTTTGCTGTCACTCGATATGGCCCGCATAGGACCGGGTCGGACAGCCATCCCGACCGAGGAAACGGTGCCGTGCTCGTGGGGGCAGGGTGAAGAAGGTGAACGGCACGCCTTCGCTGGGCCAGAGGGCGCCATGCCGCATCAGCCAAGCGGCTTCAGCACTCACTGATTGTCTGAAGCTCCCCCGGCAGTGGTCGGGCGTCGACCGGCCGCAGTTCTTCGACGATCGTCTCGACTGCGCCTTGTTGGCGCATCGCCTCCGCGCGGTGCTGACCGTTCATGAACCTCAAGGGCTCGCCCGGTTCGCGGATGAGGCTGATCGGGTCCCACCACAACGACCGCGCGGCCTCAGCGATATCTGCCGGCAGGTCCGCGGGCAGATCGTGTTCGCTGCTGCCCTGCAGGGCAGCGATGCTGGCTGCGGCCCAGTCGACGGCCAGGTAACGCCCCATGTCTCGGAACGGCTGGCTGCCGGGGAGTTCACGCACCGGGATACGCCGGAGCACGACGGCATGGGTGGGAGGCGGCGGGGTGTAAGGGACGTATCCCCCGCCATGATCCCACTGGGCGCCCAGACGGTGCAGTGTTGCCAGTTCCTCGGCGTCGACCTCCCGGCAATGCGCGAACCTACCCTGGGTGTCGTAGTCGATCGCGACGACGTTCGGCCAGCCCTTGTAGCGAAGACGCGGGTTGAGCAGGTTGAAGATGAGGGTCGGCGGCGCTGTGTGCTTGCCGAAGAACTCCGCCCAGATGGTGCGTCGGTAGGCTTCGGCGGCGTTAACGTGACTGGCGCCGCGGTCACCGTCGCGCAAGGTGATCAGTGCCAGGCCGTGTCCCCGTTCGTCGCGGAACGCCTGGACGCGGGAAGTGGCGACAGCGTCGAGATGCCACATGTGGATGTCGGCCGTGCGGCCGGGGCGCTGCCACAATCTGCGCAGCGTTGCTGCTGCGTGGCGATGCCAACCAGTCATGAGATCAATTCTGACGGTGCGGCGCCCACCGTGGGTGCGACGCGCCGTGTCCTGCCGTAGCGAAGGGACGCGTGGTCATGTTGTGGCGATCTTCGGACACCGTGAGCAGGGAATCCCACCAGCGACCGCCACACCAATGCGGTCGCCGGCGGGCCGTTGGCCGGGGGGTTTTCTGGCCGCGACTGATGGTGCGCGGCGGCCAGGGGCTGGCGTCAAGGCGCGAACCGGGGTTCGCCCGCGTTGCAGCTGTGGCCTGGACATCAGCCCCCGCCCACCGCAAAGTGTCGTGATGCGCCCAGAGACCGAAAACAATGCTTGACCGGGCAACCTATCGGTAGTGCTCGCCCACGTTCGGTCAGGTGCTGCGCAGCAGGGTGGCGATATCGGCGAGAACAGCCGGGTTGGTGATGGTGACCGCGAGCTGTTGCCGCTCACAAGACTGCACAAGCCAGGCGGTGAATTCTTCACGACTGTAGGACTTTTCACTTTGGTGGTTGCTCACGTGCGCCTGTGGGTTAGCCATCGGGCACCTCGCCCTGCATGTCACGACGCTGGTTCTGTAGCGCTTCGCACGCAGTGCGTCGTTGCTGGATGCGGTGTAGTGCGGCGGTGATGGTCAGGGTGCGCTCACCGAGGCTGGTGTGGCCGGCGCGGTCGAACTCCCACGCCACCAGTTCATCGCCGTCCCCGTCTTGGGTGACCGGGTTGTGCTGGTGTGCAGTATTTTTCGCGTTCTGTTCGCGGGTCCAGGTGGCGCGATGTTGGCGTAGTGCGGTCATTGTGGTCGAGTAGCGGCGGGATTTGCTGGTGATGTGACCTCGGAACCCGAGGGTGTGCAGCCAGCGCCTGACGCCGCTGAGTCCTCTGTCGGCGAGATCGCTGATGGTGGTCAGGATTGCGCGCACATGCTCGGACACGTCCAGGTCGGGTATGGCTTCGGTGGACAGGCGGCGGGCGCTGATGCCGAGGTCGGCTAGGGATTTGGTGACGTATTTGGCGAGGTAGCGCGCTACCCGCCGGCCAGACAGTGACCGACCGGTCGACGAATCCTGCTCTGGTGACACCTTCTTCACCGGATCGGTGGGTGTGATGGGGCGGGTGTCGATTTGGCCGCCGAAGAGGATCACCCGCACGCCATCGTCCGCGCAGGGGTCGTTGACGGTCAGGCTGACGCTGCGGGCGGCGTGCTGGATGATCGCGGCGAGCTCGGTTGCGCCCACGGGTGATTCCCAGTCACTCTGCTGACTGTCGTCGTGGGGGTCCAGCCGGATCAGGGTGTGGATGTGTGGGATGGCGCGGGCTTGCAGTTCAACGACTTTGAGGAAGCTCACCCGGATCCAGTCGGGGTCGACCCCGACGGCTTTTAGGTTCTTGCGGAGTGCGCGGCGCAGGGCGATGGTGAATCGTCGCCACAGTTCGGGCAGGTGCCAGGTGAACAGCACGTGCCCGACATAGTCATAGCATTCGGCACACAATGGCTGACCGACCTGGTCGTCATCATCGTCATGGACAGTGCTGCACCACAACGGTTTTCCGTGGCGGCAGCGCTGATAGCCACCGGTGCGATGGTGGTCCCGACACACCCGCTGCTTGTGCGCGCTATCGCCTGTGGTGTGGACGGGGCCGAAGCTGGGCGCGGTCAGCGTGAGGAACACTTGCGGGCGATCGGCCACCGTGATGGGCATGTCGTGGTGGCCGCCGGCGGCACCGGCGTGCACGAGTTGCCAGGTGTCGCGGGCGTAGAGGTCCGAGCAGGAGGGGCAGATGTGGGCGCGGCGGTTGTTGCACCGCGTCCATACCACCCGCTGCCGCCCGTATTCATCGGCGCCGACCAGTTGGATGGGGTGGGCGCAGAAGCCGACCGATTCCGCACGCCGCCACCATGATTCGTACCCCATCGAGGCCGCGCGGCGCACCATCTCATCGATCACTGTGGCGGTGTCGACCGTATCCGGAATGCCGGGCAGGGCGAGTTGTGGTGGTGTGGGGTTATTCACCAGTGCCCTCGTTCGGCGTCCGGCCGCTGTCGGTGCTGCGTGGCCGCTGGTTGTGTGTCGGCCGCCGAGCGGGGCGCGGGAACTGTGTGGCGAGGGTGGTGATGTCGTGGTCGGTGACGTGGAAGGCCCGTACCCGCACGGGTTGGGTGGTTCCGTCGATGAGCATGTAGCCCACGCCCGGGGTGGCGTCGGAGATGCGGTCGCATTCCGCCCCGGCATCGCGGGCGCCTTGTCCGAGGACCATGGTGGTTTGGGTGGCTTCGGTCAGCCGCAGCCCGATCCGGACGGTGAACAGCTGCCGCACCGGGAGAGTGTCTTTGGCGGGGTCTTGCACCGCGGCCACCACCGAAATCCCCACCGCCCGGCCTTGGGAGAGCAGTAGCCCGAGCAGTTGTTCGATTTCGGTGCGGATCTTGCGGTCGGTCACATAGGCGGTGAGTGCGGCGATCTCATCGATCACCACCACAAACAACGGCTCAGATGGGGTCGGGGTGTGCAGCCGGGTGTGGCCGCGCAGCCGATTGGCCCGCTCGTGCATCACCGTGACGAGCGTGCGCAGGAGTTCGAGGGTGGTGTCGGTGGCGTCGTGGCTGAATACCGTGAACATGGGTGCGCCGGCGCCCAGTTCCATGCCGCCTTTGGGGTCGATGACACACAACCGGACCAGGCCGGTCTTGATCCCGGGCGCGATCCCGGCGATCAGCGACCACAACACGCTGCCTTTACCCGCGCCGGTCGCGCCCGCGACCAGGAGGTGATGCCCCAACAGCGGCATGTGCCAGGGGTGGCGGGTTTCGGTGATCCCGACCCGCACTGACTCCAGATCCACCGGTGTGGCCGGGGTGGGCATCGGTAGGGCGATCGGGTCGGCCAGCACATCCCCGCGCATCAGCGTGATCCGCAGTTCGCCGGGCGCGGTGGCGGTGATGGTGATCCGGTCGGCGCGCCAGGCCGCGGCCAGCGCCTCGGATTGTTTGTGCCAATCTGTCGGGGAGTGGCCGGTGACGATCCGCACCGCCAGCACATCGGTGGTTCTTCCGATCGTTACGGTGCGCAGGGTTGGTGTGAGGGTGCGGTCACCGAGTTTTGCGGTCAGTCCGTGCAGGGTGCATGTCGATTCCCAGGCGCGGGTGTAGCGCGACCAGGTCAACCAGCGGCGCCGTACCGGTTCGGTCACCCACGAGCGAAACGACCGCGGGTCCAGCCACGCCCACCCCGCATACCCGGCGCAGAACACGATCGCACAGACGATCCCGCCGCGGGGTCCGTGGGTGATGCCGAGCGCCAGGCTGGCGATGATCGGGAGACTGATGGCGGGGAACAGCACCGCCCACCACAGCAAGTATCCCGCGGCGGTGAAGAGTGACATGACCAGATCCCCGAGCCAGTCGTCATTGTCAGATTGAGTGTTGTTGGTGTTCTTATTGTTTGAAGTCATTGCAGGTGCCCTTCGTGAGCGAAGTGGTCGACGACAGACCCGGGGCCGGGCGTGACACGCTCTTGGTGCCGCGCCTCGGCCGCGGGGTGTTATTTCTGGGTGCGCGACCCCTGCTCACCTGTCGTGGCGCCGGTGATGGCATCGGCGCGGAAGGCCACGCCGCTGCGATCACCTTGCGCCCAGGGGATGGCGACCAGGCTGGTCACCGACACCGGTTGGGTGACCGTGACGTTCGGGTCTCCGGCTACCGTCACGTTCAACACTTCGCCGCCGGTGTCGTCCAATGCCAGCAGCTGCACCGAATGCTGGGGCAGGCCGGTGGAGGTGTCGATTTTGGGGCTGCCCGTCTCGAAGTTGAGTCGCGGCTCGGCCGCCCGGGTGACGATGAACCGTGTCCCGGAGGTATCGATTCTCAAACGCATTGTTCTGCTGTCCTTTACTGGGTTGTGGTGTGCGGTCGTGTGTGCCGCGATCCCAGGACAGCCCTCGGGTGGTGGTCGCCGGAAGTGACAGCCAGTAACAGCCGGTAGCACCCCGACACGCGCACGGCAGTGCTGAGCTGCGCTGATGTGTCAGGCATGATCGAAAGATGGCCGCCGCCGATCCGAACCGTGCGCGCAACGCGCAGCGGCTTCGCGATGCGCGCGCCGAGTACGGGTTCAGCCTCAATGAGCTGGCTGTGGAGGTGCAGAACGTTCGCCGGCTACGCGGCGATACCGAGATCCCGCAGCGGGAATCGTTGCGTCAGATGATTCTGAGTATCGAGCGTGGCGGTGCGTTCGGCGACATGTGGCGCGCCGATTTGGCCGCGGTGTTTGGCCGCGAGCCTGATGAATTGTTCAGCGTGCCGATCGCCTCACCGCTGCCGCACCCGTTGTTGTTGCGGCTGCCTGTCGACGAGGACATCCTGGCGGTGATCACGGCGCAACGCTCGGCGCATATTGAGGCCGAACATGCTCTCGGCCCGCAGCACGCCCGCCCGTTGGTGGAACGTGATCTCGATACCGTCGAAGCCCTCATCAAAACGGCGCCGCGACGGCTCAAACGCGCGGTGACTGAGGCGGCCGGAACGATCGCCGAGGTGGCCGGCTGGATCGCCCAAGACCTCGGTGATCACGCCGCCGCCCAAACTTTGACGCATAAGGCGTTTCTGCACCTGCGGATGGCCAGCCCCGAGGTGCAGGCGATGATCTTGATGCGCCAATCCAACATTCTGGCCCACAGTGAGGCGAGTCTGGCCGTCGATCTGGCCGCCGACGCCGCCGAACTCGTCGAGGGCCGCGAAGCGGGGCGCTTGAAGGCCAGCATTGCCCGCCAGCAGGCCCTGGCCGCGCTGCACAATGGTGATGAACGCAGTTTCTACCGGCACGCTGCCGCCGCACTCGATCTCGGTGATATCGACCCGGTGCCTGGTGATCGGGCCCCCTATGCCCACGCCGCCTATGTGGCCAGCGACATCGCCGCCGGGCATCTACGGCTCGGCAACAACGACAAGGCGCTGGAACTGCTCACCGGTCATCACGCGCAGTGGACCTCCCAGCAGCATCGCGACCGCGCCGTGGCCGATATGCGGCTGCTGCACGCCTACATCGCTGTGCGCGAATACCGCCTCGCGCTGGTGTTGGCCGACACCGCGATCCCCGCCTACCAATCAGCACCCTCACAACGCGCGCACCGACATCTTGCCCGGGCACACACGCTCGTGCGTAACCGCCGCCGCAACGACGCCGACCCGCTGCTACAAGCACTCGGTGCACGCATCCGAAACGCCACCCAAGGAGACCCGTCGTGAGCCACGACATCATCCCCGACCTCACCACCACCGACCCCGCCGCGACCAGCGCGGTCGCGGTGCTGCCGGTGGGGGCCTTCGAGCAGCACGGCCCCCACCTACCGTTGGGCACCGACACCCTGATCGCCTGCGCGATCACCGCAGCCATCACCGAGCACCACCAGGTTCTAGCGCTGCCGCCGATCACGTTCGGCTGCTCACATGAACACGCTGCCTACCCCGGCACCATCAGTATCAGCGCCACCACCCTGGCCGCGATCATCGCCGATATCGGCCAGTCCCTGACCGGCCAGGGCATGCGTGGGTTGATTGTGGTGAACGCGCACGGCGGCAACGCCGTGCTCACCAATGTCGTGCAGCAAGCCAACCAGCCCGCCGGCCCGCTGAACGTGGGCCTGTATCCGAGTCGTGAAGACTGGACCGAGGCCCGCACTGCCGCCGCCATCACCAGCAGCAACCACGACGATATGCACGCCGGCGAACTCGAAACCTCCATCCTCCTCGCCAGCCACCCCGACTACCTGCGCGACGGCTGGGCACAGACCGATCACACCGCCACCGACCGGCGCCACCTGACCACCCTCGGCATCAGCGCCTACACCACCACCGGCGTCATCGGCTACCCCTCACTGGCGACCGAAGCCAAAGGGCACGCCGCCCTCGACCACCTCGGCTGCCACGCCGCCACCCTCATCGACCTCCTCACCATGGTGCGCCGAACCTAGGCACCGCAGCGCAGCAAGGCCCCCGCCACCTGCCGGAACACAGCACTGCCACGAACCGAAACAGCCCCTGGTGTATCCCGAAACGAGGCGTCGCCCCCAGCCTTAACGACAGGGGGCGACTTCAGACAAGCCTCAGACTAAAGCGGCCGAACACCGCTCCCGAGGATCGCGGCGCGCGCGTTTCTCGACAAACAGCGGAACGAAATCCCGGATCCGACTCGCATCGAACCGCGCATACGCCCGCCGCACCGCAGCATCAATGTCCACGCGGGTAGTGCCAGGAAAATCCTGCACCAGCGTGCCCGTGATCTCCATCAGTAGCGTCTGCTCGGCCACCGCACTCATCACCCACCAGCATCCCCACACCACGGCAGCGCCGTCAACACACCGCAGCCAGCGCACGGACCTGTGCCGACGACCTCACAGCCACCGACACCGGGCCGAATCACCGAACGCTCTCGGCAGTCGTGTCCACCACCGCACTGGCACGTCGTCGCCCACGCACGCCATCACCTCATCTCTGACCACGGTTCCGTCACTTTGGCGGCTCCCTGCGGGCTTCGCTTCGCTCCCTGTGCTCCCGTCCGCTGGCGCTCCCGTCCGCGCCGGTCGCTACGCTTCACCCTCCGTCCGCCGCCCGTACGACCAAGCAGCCAGGACAATCATCCGACGCCCGCAGATCAACAGCCACCGCGACGATCCACAGCCTCATCGCGTCCGCCAGCACGACAACCGCCACCGGCAACCCAGTCGACAGCCCGCCCGGCAGTGGCAACACGAGCCGACGCCAACCATCAAGTCGCGGATAAAAGAACGTCTCTGACCTGCAATGTGAGAACTTTCTTTACTGGTATCGAGGAAAGTCCGGACGTCACAGAGCAGTGTGCTTGTCAACGGCAATCCGGGGAAACCCGCGGGACAGTGCCACAGAAAGTAGACCGCCACCCGCAAGGGAGGTAAGGGTGAAACGGTGCGGTAAGAGCGCACCAGCATCCCGGGTGACCGGGATGGCTAGTGTCCTGAGTCATTAATTACGGCTCAGTTGTTAGACTGGGTCATGCCCACTCCTCAGGCTGCTGCGATCGTGTTGACCGATACTGAACGTGCCGAGTTGGAGGGGTGGGCGCGGCGTCGGAGCAGTGCGGCGGGGTTGGCACTGCGGTCGCGAATTGTGTTGGCGGCTGCCGACGGCGGGTCCAACACAGAGTTGGCGGCCAACCTGGGGGTCTCGCGGTCAACGGTGAAACGGTGGCGCAATCGGTTCGTGGAGTTGCGCTGTGACGGCCTGCTCGACGAACCGCGTCCAGGCCGGCCGCGGGTCGTGGGTGACGAGCAGATCAAGGCGTTGATCACCCAGACGCTGGAGTCTGCTCCCAAGGACGCTACGCACTGGTCGACGCGGTCGATGGCCGAGCATCTCGGGTTGAGTCAATCGATGGTCTCCCGTGTCTGGCGGGCGTTCGGATTGGCGCCGCACAAACAGGACTCGTGGAAGCTGTCGAAAGATCCCTTGTTCGTGGAGAAGGTCCGTGACGTCGTCGGGCTCTACCTCGACCCGCCCGAACGCGCGGTGGTGCTGTGTGTGGATGAGAAAACCCAGATCCAGGCACTCAATCGCACCGCGCCGGTGTTCCCGATGCTGCCAGGCACCCCGGCGCGTGCCAGCCACGACTACGTCCGTCACGGTACGTCGAGCCTGTACGCGGCGTTGGATCTGGCCACCGGCCAGGTCATCGGCTCGCTTCACGCCCGGCACCGTAGCCAGGAATTCCTGGCCTTCCTCAAAAAGATCGACGCCGAAGTCCCCGCCGATCTGGACTGCCACGTCGTCCTCGACAACGCCTCCACCCACAAGACGCCGGCGGTAAAGCGTTGGCTGACAAACCATCCCCGGTTCGTCCTGCACTTCACACCGACAAGCTCCAGCTGGCTCAACCTCGTCGAACGCTGGATCGCGGAACTGACTACCAAGAAACTGCGCCGCGGAACCCACACCTCGGTACGCCAACTCAACGCCGACATCCGCGCCTGGATCCAGCACTGGAACAACAACCCCCGGCCCTACGTCTGGACCAAGACCGCCGACCAAATCCTGGCCAACATCGCCAACTACTGCACCCGAATTAATGACTCAGGACACTAGGTAAACCCCACCCGAAGCAAGGCCAAGAAGGCCGCAACCTGGTTGTGGCTGCGCAAGCGTTCAAGGGCTGCTCGCCCGAGTTTGCGGGTAGGCCGCTTGAGGCACCCGGCGACGGTGTGTCCAGATGGATGGTCGCCACCTCGCCGGAAGATCCCGGCGAGGTACAGAATCCGGCTTACAGGCCAACTCGTCCCACCGCTATTCACCACGCGATATATGGACGCTGAATCCCTCTGCTACGCAGCGACCACGCACGGCAGCTTACGATCCGGCTGGCGTGTTCCCGCTGAATGAGTCCGACCAGTTTTAGAGTCCTGTGGCCCGATGTCGGGCCAGAAGGGACGATGAACACATGGCTGGTCGGAAGCGGAATTCCGCGGAGGACATCGTGCGCAAGCTGCGCCGGGCAGATGAGTTGGCTGCCGAAGGTAAGACCGGTGAGGAGATCGCCGCCGAGCTGCAGGTCTCGCCGGCGACGCTGTACAACTGGCGGCGCACGTACGGCGGCATGGACACCGACGCCGCCAAGGAACTCAAGGAGCTGCGCGATCAGAACGCCCGCCTCAAGCGGCTGCTGGCCGACGCCGAACTTGAGAAGGACGCCCTGCGGGAGGTCGCTAAGGGAAAATTCTGAGCCCAGCTGCCAAGCGCCGCGCCGTGGACATGCTCAAGGAGACCTTGGGCATGTCGGAACGGTTGGCGTGCAAAGCTGTTGGGCTGGCCCGCTCTACCTACCGTCGCCTGCCGTTGGCGCAGACTCCGACCGATCCGGATGCCGACATGAGGGCTTGGCTGCGCGGCTACGCCACCAAACACCCGTGCCACGGGTTTCGGCGTGCTTGGGCGGCGTTGCGCTACGACGAGCGCCGTGAGGTCAATAAGAAGAAGATCCACCGGCTCTGGCGCGAAGAAGGCCTACAGGTCAAGGTCGTCTCGCCCCGCAAGCGGGCCGGGGTGTCCTCAGTGCCGCCGATCCTCGCCGATGCGCCGAAGGTGGTGTGGGCGATCGACTTCCAGTTCGACTCCACCATCGACGGTAAGGCCATCAAGATCGCGTCGATGATCGACGAGCACACCCGCGAATCGCTACTGAATGTGGTGGAGCGCTCGATCACTGGCGAGCGGCTGGTCGAGGAACTCACGAAGGTGTTCGCCGCTCGTGGCGGCCCACCGAAGGTGCTTCGGATGGACAATGGACCGGAGATGGTTTCTCAAGCGCTGCAACGGTTCTGCGAAAACAAGACCGGAATGGTGTACATCCCGCCGGGTTGCCCGTGGGACAACGGCTACATCGAATCGTTCAACAACCGACTCCGGAAGGAATGCCTCAACCGCAACTACTGGAACACGCTGTTCGAGGCCCGCGTGGTCATCGGCGACTTCAAGCACGAACACAACCATCGACACCGCCACTCGGCCCTGGGCTACCGCACACCGGCCGAGTACGCTGCGGCGTGCAGGTGCACCCATACCCCGGTGGCCTGCAGCATCAACTGAGAACGGATTACACCAACCCGACTCCAAAACCGGGTGGACTCAGTAACGGGGACTCGTCACGGCTATGAAACATTCGGTGAGGTCAGGTGTCGAAGACCAGTGGCACCGGGCACGCCGCAAGCGGACGGGCAGGTGTTCTGCCCCGTAGCCAACTGGGGTTCCCCAGAAAAGTGCAGCGCGGCGGAACACGTGGAGAGTTGTTTACGACTCCACACCTATCCGGTGCCCGGGGTCAAACCCCGCCCTTCTCGCCACTCAACTCGCGGAAGAAGGCACTCGTGACACACTTCCTTCGCACGCCTTCAAAAATCTCTGTTGATAGCTGATGACATGGGGGCTGCTCGCCCAGCGCGCCAAATAGCGTGGATCAGTCGTGAGTAACACGCGATCCTGGAGATCGATGAACTCTGGCTCGACCAGCATCGACATCACCATCGGGAACAGCGTGTCTCCGTCGAGAGAACAGACGATCAATCGTGAATCAGGCAGATTTGATGCGCGCAGCCAGCGCACTGAGGCACGAGCGCTGTCCAAGCCATCGCTGCTTTCATTGTGGCGATAAGCCACCATCCGCTTGGCCTGAGACAGGGTTTCAAGGAGGTCGAGTTCAGCGTCGCCCTTACCCAAGTAGTGGTTCGCAATCAAGTACTGCCGAAGTTCTCTGATGAACCAGGAATCCTCAGTGGCTTCGAATGCGGCCAGCAACCCCGATATACGACGCGTGGCACTGAGCCGGTTACGTATGAAAGCGTTGATGAAATATGGCCGGATCTGCAATGCGAGAGGTGTCTGATACGGCTCGAACATAAGCGTGAAGTTGACGCGGTGACCCAACTCATGCAGCTTGTGCGCCAAGGAATGTCCGCGTAGGAGATCCTCGGGAGATCCGTCATAGTATCGGTTGTTCAGTAGACCATCGCCAGTCAGGAGCTGACTCGAAGCTGAGGGTGAGATCGCTCCTGTATGAGGGACTTTGACCACCAGGCGGTAGCGCGACAGGATATCCTCGTACATCTGAATCTCGTCGAGTATCTTGGCGAAGTCCTGTTCGTACGGATCGTGGAGTTCGACGGAGATGTCACACCCGGGGCCGACCTCGTCTCCTATTGCCTGTAACACTTCGTTGAGATCAGAGAATTGGCCGCCAACGTTGGCCTCCGGGTTGTTGAGAAAAAGGTCGTAGACGATCCCCGGATTGCAGGTCACATTGGCAATCAGATCGCGACATTCGGCGATTTCGTACGGGTTGGCAGAGTCTGCCGAGAACAGCAATGACGTCGGCCTACGTTGCCCATCCCGGGCATAGCCGATATCGCGAACGAGATCCAGGGTGACAGAGTGTGTCCCGGTGGTCTCCACACGGAAACCGGCTGGTGTGGATTCTCGCTTCGGCTCGAACAGATCAACAACCTCGCGGAAGCGAGCAGAGACATTCACCGCCGAACCAGTCTCGACCTGCGCCAGGATCGAGGGGTGAACTGCGTGAACGTATTCCGAGGCCCCCGACTCGACCCGCAACTGTCGTTCCCTGATCACTGTGGCGGAGTCGAGGTTTGGGTGAAGGGATGTTACGAGCACTGCACTTCCTTTATCTCAGTGGTGGCTTTTACCAGACTTAGGCTGTCTTGGAACGCTTTGCTGGCGGCGATGTCGTCCAGGCGCGTCATACAGGCGCGGCTATAGGCGGAATGGTCGAACTCGGTGAAGTGCGTGGTGCTGGCCGCCGCCGCCCATAGCGCCTCGCGCAAGCGGCTGTGGAAGCGATACATTCGCAGAGCCGCGAGCAGATATTCGAGTGAATCCCCCGTCGAGTTGTACTCGTCGGCGAATTGGCGTTCCTCGACGGCACTCAACTCCCACTTCTCGGCAAAATCACCACAATCGAAGAACCTGTCTCCGCCGCCCGCATACTCCCAATCGATGAGGCTTACGCCCGACTGCGAGACCAGCACGTTGCCAACCGAAAGGTCTGCGTGTAGCAAGCAGGGTTCGTACGTGCCTCGAGCCCGCTGGCAGCGCCTACTCAATTCGATCGCCCACGTGAAGGGAGCGGACGCCTGCGGGATCAATTCCTCGACCCTCCGGAATAGCCACTCAGCGCCATCGAACGGGTCCGAGATGTAGTTTCGCAACCGAGTCCCGCGGGTGTTCTTATGCAGTCGAGACAATGCGGCGGCAGCCAGGGTGATTACCCGCGAGCGGTCTTCGGGTCCGGATGCGCCGGCGTTCTCGAGGAAGTCAGTGATCAGAGCACATGGATCGCCTTGTCGCCATGCCACGAGTTTCGGGCCCAGCTTCAGTTCTTCGACAATCGGCATTACCTGCTTCTGAGTGTGGCGGTTGATTCCGATACGCGCTGCGAGCTCGTTGGAGAGCAACAGTTGAACGGCGAAATCCTCTTGTGCGCCACTGGAATCTGATTCGACGGTGACCCGCCAATTACGATTCGTCATGCCGCCGTCTAGCGCGACCGACTTCCAGGGTCGGCTCGGCCATTGCGCTCGAACGACGGTTTCCAAGTCACGCTGTGCGGTGGAATCTGAGTTAGTCATGGGTCGCCCTGGCCGCTACGCGTGTGTGCCGGAGTCGAGGAACGGTTCGTCCTTCTGAGCCAATCGCTCAGCGGTGGGTACCGCGATGTAGCGTGCCAGGACGATGGCGAGAATGGCCGCAGTCAGCTTTCCTACGAGCACAGCGCCGATCAAGTTTGGCTGGAAGTTGGCCGTGAATGACAGGTGATCGCCCAGCAAGAAGCCACCACATACCACGAACGCGATCGATATCACCTTATCCCGCGGCGACATGTTCTTGACGACGTGGAAGAGCGCGAGCGCATTTGCAGCACCGCCGAGCATTCCGGTGACTCCGGTTTCGCCGATTCCTACCCGATTCCCCAGGCGGCTCAGTGGCCCGGCGAGAAATTTGTTGATCGCGTAGACCATGGGAAACGCACCTGCGAGCATGATTCCGACCGCACCGACGACCTCGAGGGCACGGAAGTGGTCATCCGCCGTGGCAATGATCGGCTCGAATCCCCACGCTCCGAACATCTTCGTGAAGATACCGGTGAAGTACTCGACGATCGACAGTGCGAGGATTATCTTCACGGCCGCATCGATCAGGCGGCCAAAGATGATGAACGCCTTGATCATAAATCCCGGTGCGAACTTCAGTCCGGCGGCGATGGCTACGACGATCAGCAGCAGGGGGAGCAGATTGGCGAGTAGCTCTTGAATGTTGAGGCCGTCAATCACAGTCTCCGAAGGCCCGGTTGTTCGCACATCTCCACGGATGAGCGGACGCGTGATCATTATGATCACCATGGTCACCAAGACCCCGATCGGGATTGTGAGCACGCCCGACATGATGCCCAATGCCATGTATCGCTGGTCGGTCTTCTGTAGCATCGCGAGACCAACGGGGACGGTGAACACAATCGTCGCACCGGCCATGAACCCTGTCACCATTGCCGTGATCCACGCTCCGCTATCACCCGCCGTAGCGAAGGCAAGTTGATACCCGCCCATATCGGAAGCGATGAATGTGGTTGCCGCGATCGAAGGGTCGGCCCCCAATGCTTGCCAGATCGGCCCGGCGCCCTTCTCGACCGCGGTGGTCAGGTATGGGATGGACGCCATGATCCCCGCTACCGGGACGAACAAGTGGCCGATGGAATGAATACCTTGAAGAAATTCCTTCCCAATTCCGGAATCACTGTTACGTATCGCAAATGCAGCACCGATGAGGACGAACGCCATCATGGTGTAGAGAACTATGTTACTGACTATTTGCATGACCCCTCACTTCTGTATGCGGAGCCTTGACGTTCAGGAGTTCTAATAGATGTCTGTATTCGACTACTCCGTCAGTCATGCTCTCGTCCAAACCTTTCCCAGCGTTCTGTATCGGTTGGCCCGGGTCTCCGAGCTCGCTGACGACCACTGCTGCAGCGCTGAGATCTTCATGGATCGTGTAAGTGCTTGGTGTCGCGATTACAGCAGTGATGCCGGCTGTGAGCGCCGCCTGTACACCTATCGCGGAGTCCTCGACAACAACTGCGTCCCCGGCCTTGACGCCCAACCGATTGAGGGCAAGCAGATAAATGTCCGGTGCAGGCTTCTTCAGCTGAACATCATCGCCCGCGCACACAGTGAAGTGGCCGGCCAGGTCCGCTCCCATCACCTTGTTCAGGACCGCACGGACTGATTCGTGCGCAGAGGTCGACGCGACTGCGAGTAGCCAACCTTGTCGAAGCGCTTCGCGAGACAACCGTCGAACGCCGGAGCGAGCCTTAATTGCACCAGAGTCGAGCAATTCGACATATAGTTCGGTCTTTCGCCGATGCCATGTCGCGATCAGGGTTTCGAGTTCGATTCCATTGGTGAGTTCGTGTTGCTCGAGGAATTCTCGGGATAGGAGAGCGCGTAGCCGCTCCTTGCCGCCGCCGACCTGCAGAGCCTGCCGGTAAGTCTCGTCGGTCCACTGGAATGCGACTTTGTTTTCCGCAAAAACCCTATTGAACGCGACTCGATGGCCGTCCCGTTCGGTGTCGGCAAGAACACCATCGCAGTCGAGAATAAGCGCTTTCACGACGACACCGAGCCGGCACTGCCGAACTGTCGGATGTAGTGGACCACGATCTGTTGAAGGTCTTGCCGTACTTGCGCGATTACTGTCAGCGGTTCCGCGGCCGAGGGGTGCGCAGTGAGATAATTTCGGTATCCCTCGATAAAGGCACGCTTCAATGCGGTCGAAATGTTGACCTTTGCACACCCCGCGGCGATCAGTTCGCCGAATTGTTCTGCAGAGAGTCCCGATCCGCCGTGCAAGGCCATAGGGATGTTTGTGGCGGCGACGAGATCCCGGACCCGCTGGATATCCAGCTGGGGCTCTTGCTTATAGAGGCCGTGTGCGTTTCCGATGGCTGGTGCGAAACAGTCGATCCCGGTGACATTGATGAACTCGATGACCTTCTCGAGCGGGTACAGAGTAGGAGCGTCGTCGCTGCCGATGCCGTCCTCGACGCCTTGGATTCCCTCGACCTCGCCTTCGACGTTCACCCCGCGGGCGTGAGCTTCCTCCACCACCTCTTTGGTCTGGGCAGTCGCCTCGCCCAACGACAAGTGGGATGCATCGAACAACACCGAATCCCAGCCCTCGCGGATGCATTCTGAGATGACACCCCGGTCCGGGCAGTGGTCCAGGTGCAGTGACACCGGCGATCCGGAAGCTGAGGATACCAGCTTGAAATGATCCGATAGGCGCCTTGCGCCAATGGATTTCACTGTCTTCACAGATGTCTGGATGATGATCGGCGCTTTCTCTGCCTCTGCAGCCTCAACGGCGGTTCGCAATGTCAACTCATCAAAGACATTGAGCCCCAGGACGCCGTAGTGACCGGCCAGCGCCGCACTGACGATCTCGTTGAAAATGTTGCTTGCCAATTTATTTCGTCCGTTTCGAGGAGGTTGACCAGCGTCCGATACCGAAGGCGGCCAGCGGTACAACGCCCAGAACTGCCAGAACGACGGACACCAGTGGTAGATCGGATCTCTCTAGCGTGACCTCGGATCGCCACGCACCCAGCGAGGCCTTCACGACAATACGGCGGTCTTGGATATGGACACCGTCGACGGTTACGGGGAATCTCCCTACGGGCGACAAGACTTGCATGATCTTCTCCAGTGTTCGTGCCTCAGCGGAGGCGGCTGTCTATTTGACGGACGGTTTCGGTCGCCACAGCCAGCGACTCGTGATCTGTCTTTGGATCCGCCGTTGAAAAGCACTCGTAGACCGTCGGAGCGTCGGAGAACACGGCTCCCTCGATGTTGCGCATAGGAATTCGCCCGGCGGCCAGGATCACCGAGTCCGCGTGAAGCTCTACAGGACCGTCCGCAGTCTCGATCACGAGAGTGTGAAGGCGCGGAAAGCCAAGCACGGCTTTGGGAGTCGCCTGGTCGTATACCTGCACGCCTGCTTGCCATACACCTGTTCCCGGCCCGGCAGTCACCACGGTCACTCGCTCAGCACCCTTGCTCAGCAGCTTGCTGCTCAGGTGATGCGCCAACTCGCCGGCACCGATAACGACGGGTCGACGGCCAGGCAGTAAGCCGGCGTCCAGAAAGTGAAGGGCTGCTGATCCCGGCAACACGCCACTTCCTCGCTCACCACCGATGTTGAGCTCAGCTCGGGTTCGGGGTCGCGTTCCAGTCGCGAGAACGAGCGCTGTGATAGCGGTGCTGGTGGCGCCGTCGATACCCAGTGTCGACAGGCTTCCGTTACGGTATTCGACTGCCAGCGTGCCCAAGACCAGCTTGACACCCGCGGCTTGTGCCGCTTTGACCAGTGTCGCCGCATCGCGCTCAGGCTCCTGCCCCCCGGCCTGTGGGAGTCGTTCCACCAGAGTCACCGTCAACCCTCGTTCGGCCAGCATCCGGGACGCGTGAAGTCCACAGCGGCCACCGCCGGCCACCATCACGTCAGTCATTGGTGTTTCCCACCCCCAAGTCGGAGCCTTCTTCGTGATATGGGATCTGCCAGGGCTCATGGCCCGTGTAGAGCGAGGTGATGAACGAAACACCGGACAGACACGCTGAACCTTGGCACCGGCCCCATGTTGCGTGTGTTCGGCGGGCGACGCCGGCGATCGACGTCGCGGGCAAAGGCGATGACAGCGCTTGGTGAATATCAGCCGCAGTGACCTTCTCGCACGCGCAGATGACGGTGCGCCCGAGCGGGTCGGCGGCTGCGCGTGCACAATCCAGGTCCTGCCAGAGCGGGCTAGAGTAACTCAGGGTGCGAACAGGATTCGGCGCCGCATGGGTGCTAAGGCCTCGTTCCCAGAGCAGGGTGGTCACGTACGGGCCAATCCCCGGCGAAGCCGAGACGCCAGTGGAGCGAATTCCGGCGACTTGCAAGAGATTCTCGGCAGACTCCGACCATCCGATGCGATAGGTCGGATCGGAATTGGCGCGCACGCCGGCAAAACGTTTGGTCACATAGCTCAAGTCGATAGACGGCATCATGTCCATGCACCGACGCAGGACGGCGTCGAGCCCGTCCTCATCCGTTGACCGGTCGAGCTTGTCGTCTTGGTCTTCGGCTGTCGGTCCCAACAACACCGAGCCGTGCGCGGTGGGCAGCACCATCGGGCCGTGCCCAAGCTTCCCCGGGACCCCGGTCAGCATGCCCGGGACCTGGGCGCCGAATTCGCGGTCGAGCAACGCCCACTGTCCGCGTCGCGGCGTGACCGTGAACTCTTCGCCGCCGAGTGCGCGCGACACCTGGTCGGCACCGAGCCCGGCGGCGTTCACCACGAACCTGGGCCGGAAGGTTCGTCGTGAAGTCTCGACGGACAACACCCGGCCGTCGTCGTTCTTCGCGCTCTTGACCGGTTCCGAGAAGTAGAAACGGACACCGTTGAGCGCAGCCTGCTCGGCATAGGCCACCGATAGGCGCACCGAGTCGACCACGCCTTCGTCGGGGATGTGGAGGCCCGCGAGCGTTTTGGTGGACGCGTGCGGTGCCTCCTGAGACACCTCGTCCCCAGTCAGGAGATGGGCGTCGACCCCGTTTTTCTGGGCACGTTCGGCCCACTTCGGCAACTCTTTGACCTCGTCCTCGGTCAATGCGAGCATCGTGATTCCCACACGACGGAAGGCGACACCGAGATCTTCCGCGATCTTCTCCCACTGGGGCGCCGAAGCCAGGATCAGCTGCGCTTCCAGGCTGCCCGGGGCAGCCGACCATCCGCAGTTGGCCACACCACTATTGGCTTTGGACGTCTCTTCTCCGACGTCGTGCCATCGCTCAACCACGGCGACGTCGATGTCGAGGAGCGAGAGCTCCCGCGCGATCGATGTTCCCACCACCCCTGCGCCGATGATCAAGACGTCAACAGCGTTGTCTCGCAACGACAATCTGGCACCTCATTCGATTAAATCTTGGTCCACCCACTGCCCATTTGGACGTCCACCGAAGAATAGGATTAGCCGATATCAAAGGCCAAGGAAACGGCGTCGTATATATGCAAATGGCATATGACCGAGATCGGACCTCGGAATTACCAATAGGTGGACGGTAGCCAACGCGCACATTCACAGCGGGCAGGGTGAAGCGGTGGCCAGCTACGGGCTGGCGACGCCTCAGGTTCCAGATCCCTTGGCGATCGCTTCGGTGAGCAGCGCCTGGAAGTATCGATCAGCGGGTGCCTGGACTACGTTCCGCAATGTCACCGCACGGACATCCCGCTGGCCCCAATCGACCCCCGAGACCGTGAAGTCGACGAGCTCACCGCGCCGTCGCTCATCCGTAATGGCATAAATGGAAACGAACCCGATTCCGGTGCTCTGGCGAGCTACGCGCTTGATCGCGTCGATCGAGCCCATCTCCCACACCGCACCCCAACCCGGATCTGCCGTGTGCAGCCGCAGGGCTTGCGCACGGGTGCTCGAACCATGTTCCTGAACCAACAGTGTTCGAGACTTCAACTGGTCGAGGGAAACGCAGCCATCGGAGGAGATGTCGACTGCGCCGGGACTGCAGATGCCGACGATCTCGTCAGCGCCGATGCTCTCGGAGCGAAGACCGGGCAACTTGGACTCACTGCAGATGATGGCAAGAGTAATCCGCCCCTTGTGTAGCCACTCCATCACGGCTTCAGTCGAACCGACGGAGACCCTCACGGCGACGTCTGGGCAGCGGGCGATGAAAGACGCGACGACAGCGGGCAAGATGTAAGTACCTGGCACCGACGACGCGCCGACGGATAACACTCCCGATCGCAATCCGGCGCGCGCGGCCAGCGTTGATTCACCTGCAGCGAGGCTGGCCAGTGCCTGCGAAGCGCAGCGTGCCAGGATCTGGCCCGCGGGGGTCAGTACCAGTGACCGACCAGAACGTTCGGCTACGGGCTCGCCGGCTGCCGAGTTCAACAGACGTAAATGCTCGCTGGCCGAAGGCTGGCTGATTCCGATGGCAGCAGCCGCTGCGGAGAGGCTCGAAGCCCGATCCAGTTCGATCAGCAACCTCATCCGTGTGGAATCCCACACATCCATCAGTGTCGGCATGACGTCATAGTTCCCTAGTCGGGGCGACATGACCAGCCTGAATCGCTTTGAAGCGCCCGAACCGGCGCTGGCGTGAAGTCGATGAATCTCACGCTGCCTTATCACGCGCACGCCGTCGAAGCGGGCCGGGTCGGCGATCAGCACTCGCTGGCCTTCGGCCAGGACGGCGTTGTTGGCGGTGTTCCACGATACTGCCAAGGCTTCGGCGACGCCGGTGACGGTCAGGTGTTGGCAGACAATGGCTTTGAGCGCCCACTGCAGAGCGCTCCGGGATAGCTTGGCGCGTGGTTCGGCGGCGTTGCTGAGGTCTTGGCGCCACACACGGGCACAGCCGGCGCAGCGGTAGCAACGGATCGTGACCAGCAGTGTGGTGGGGCGCCCGAACGGCTCATGAGCCAGTTCTCGGGTGAGGCTGTCACGGGCACGGCCTTCCTCGCCGCAGCGGCGGACCAGCGGTCCTCGTCGGTGACTCGGCACGCCAGTACCGCGTGATCGGGGTGGACCTGCTGGCCGGTCACCTCCAACCCGAGGTCGTCGAGGCGGCAGAAAGTGGTCAGGTCAGCGCAGGCGAAGCCCGCTCGACCGGTAGCGTTGGGCACGTCGAGGTCTTTCGGATGAGGCGTGTAGGAACCTTCATCTTCGAGAGACCTCGACCCCTATCCGGCAGCGACGCGCCGATCACCTCTACACCCTCAACTGCGAAGAGCCCCTTTACCCGGCTAATCTTGAGCCTCCTGGCGACCGGTATCGCACCGCGCTCCTTCTATTCCGCCGAAAACGCAGAATCCAGGATTACCGCTCACTTTGACGGCCTGCCGGCAGATTTCGTCGCTGCGGCAGTTGCAGCACTTGGCTCACAGTTCGAAGAAGGGTTTCATTCGTACAACGTCGTCAACCCGCATGAAGACGCCGTATCGTTGGATGTCATCGTCGACTGGCTCATTGAAGCGGGCGAGCCGATCCGACGCATCGACCACTATGGTGATTGGTTTATGGGCTCTTCACAGATGAGGGTGTAGAGGTGGTTGGCGCGTCGTTGCCGGGATAGAGGTCGAGGTCTCTCGAAAATGAGGGTTCCTACACTCCTCATCCGAAAGACCTCGACGTGCCTGACGCTACCGGTCGGGCGGGCTTCGCCTGCGCTGACCTGACGACTTTCTGCCGCCTCGACGAACTTGGGCTGCAGGTGACCGGACAACGCCTTGAGCCCGGCCGTGCTGTGCTGGCGTGCCGGGTGACCGACGAGGACCGGTGGTGTCGTCGCTGCGGCGAAGAAGGCATCCCACGCGACAGCCTCACCCGTACTCTGGCCCATGAGCCGTTCGGGTGGCGCCCCACCACACTGCTGGTGACCATCCGTCGCTACCGGTGCGCCGGCTGCGCCCACGTGTGGCGACAAGACACCACCAGGATGGCCGAACCACGTGCCAAGCTGTCGCGGCGTGCTCTGCGGTGGGCGCTGGAAGCCATTGTCTGCCAGCATCTATCCGTGGCTCGCATCGCCGAAGCGCTCGCGGTGTCGTGGAACACCGCCAACAACGCGGTGCTGGCAGAAGGCCGACGGGTGCTGATCGCCGATCCGGCCCGTTTCGACGGCGTGGCGGTGATCGGCGTCGATGAGCACGTCTGGCGGCACACCCGTCGCGGTGACAGGTACGTCACCGTCATCATCGATCTCACCCCTGTGCGTGACGGGACCGGTCCGGCTCGGCTGCTCGACATGGTCGAGGGTCGCTCAAAAAAGGCGTTTCAGGACTGGTTGGCCGAGCGGCCGCAGGACTGGCGTGACGGCGTGGACGTTGTTGCTATGGATGGCTTCTCCGGGTTCAAGACCGCTACCGCCGAGGAACTGCCCGAGGCGGCGACGGTGATGGACCCTTTCCACGTGGTGCGCCTGGCTGGCAACGCCCTCGATGAGTGCCGCCGCCGGGTGCAGCTGGCGACATGTGGGCACCGCGGCCGCAAGTCCGACCCGCTCTACACCTGCCGACGCACCCTGCACACCGGTGCCGATCTGCTCACCGACCGCCAGCGCACCCGGCTGGCCGCCTTGTTCGCCGCCGACGCCCACGCAGAAGTCGAGGCCACCTGGCAGATGTATCAGCGCACCGTGGCCGCGTATCGTGAACCCGACCGCACGAAAGGCCGCACGATGATGGCGGCGCTGATCACCACGCTGAGCACCGGCGTTCCCAAGCCGCTGACCGAACTGATCACCCTGGGACGGACCCTGAAGAAGCGTGCCGCCGACGTGCTGGCCTACTTCGACCGCCCCGGCACCTCCAACGGGCCCACCGAAGCGATCAACGGCCGCCTCGAACACCTGCGCGGATCCGCGCTGGGCTTCCGCAACCTCACCAACTACATCGCCCGGTCACTGCTCGAGACCGGAGGCTTCCGAACTCAGCTCCTTGCACCTCGGCAGTGAAGAGTCCTCAACGCATATTCGACGCGGCCAGAGCGTCATTGGTCTCGGTCACCGAGAAACGATCGGGGTGCCAGCCTCGGGGCAGCCAGTCGCGCATCTCCTGCGCACCCAGCCCCATCGGTGTTGCCCGCGGGTCGTACCCGCCACGAACCCACGCAGCCAATTCCTCATAGCCGCCCAAGCCACCACAATCCTCCGGCGGGCAGGCCATCTTGCCCGCCAGGCACACCGGAGCCGAAGGTGGATCATCGAGAACGTCTTCGACCACCAGCACGTGCTCCCATCCGTCGCCGAAGTCGTAGTCATAGAACAACCGGTCGCCCTTACCGGAGACCACCTGATCCAGGCGCACACCGTCCTCGACGAGACCGTCGTCGCCTTCGCTGAGATCAAATCTGGTGACGAAGTAGGCACGGGTACGCCGGTCCGCCCCGACACCGAACTTATGCAGATGACCGTCCTGCCAGCCCATCGCAACCTGCAGCACGTCATGCAGCTCATCGAGCACGAGGTCACCCGGCAGGACCAGACGACGCCAGATCGGCGGCTTGGCGTACATCAGGTCGACCCGCACCCGGAAACCCCGCACACGCTCCGGCACAGCTCCCACCTCGGGTGTCGGTTCATCGAACACTCCCGCGAACAAATCCCGGCCAGCATCGGCCATCAGCTGTTGCAGCATCGACAGGTCCACACCACCCCCGGACACCGCGCTCTTCCTCTTACTCTTCCGCTTCTCCTCCGGCACACACCCAGCCAACCAGACACCCCAATCACAGGCCGACAGCAGCTGACCGTTCTACACCCTCAATCATGAAGAGCCGGTTTATGCGGTTCGATACTGCTGTCCGCGGACTGCCAGAATCATTACGGAAGTACTCCGTCTACACACTGATGGACGGCTACCGGCAACCGCAAACTGCGCTGAGCGGCTCAGCCGTCCCGGCGGATAAATTTGCCACAGCTCTCCGAGAATCGGGTAATGGCACCTCGTCCATCCCGCACATTACTCCGGGCCTCGTCGCGAAATACGATAGCGGACCTGAGGAAACTTGGCCTGGTGGGACTCGCGTGACCTACCGCTCGTTGTGGCAGTCACTGAGCTGATCATCCTGAGCGCCATCAACAAGTTGACACGGGCGAATAGAAGCAAGCCATTAGTTATATAAGGAGACGCAAATGATACGACCCGGAACTACTGCACTAATTACGGGAGCAAGCGGCGGCATAGGCGCAGAGTTCGCAGCACAGCTCGCTGATCGAGAGGTCGACCTCGTCTTGGTGGCACGTAATACCGATAGGCTCGCTGAAGTCCGCGACGTGCTCAACAAGCGCAAACCTCGCGTCCGTATTGATTTGATAGAAGCCGATTTGTCGACTCCTCAATCGGGAGCGGAGATTTCTCGGCAAGTAGCCTTACTCGACCGGCATATCGATGTTCTGATAAATAACGCGGGCGCAGGTATTCATGGTGATTTTTGACTCAGAATATTGAAACGCATTTAGCGCAAATTCAACTTAATAGTATAACTGTAGTAGACCTGACTGCGCGGTTCCTTCCGGGAATGGTGAAGGCAGGCCACGACCTTGTCATCAACATCGCTTCGACCGCCGCGTTCCAACCAACTCCCAGCATGGCGGTGTATGGAGCAACGAAGGCGTTTGTCCTCTCTTTCACCGAGGCTCTATGGCAGGAAACCCGCGAAGCCGGCGTCCGTGTGTTGACCGTATGCCCGGGACCAACCGAGACCGAGTTTTTCGCACGCTCGGGTGAGCAGTTCATGTCGGAAGCGCGACAGACGCCAAAACAAGTTGTAGACGCTGCCCTTAGTGCTGTTTCTAAGTCCACCCCTACCGTTGTATCGGGTGCACGGAACAGTTTACTTGCCTGCTGTTACCGCTTTATGCCAAGACGGGTCATGCTGAAGGTCACACAACGGATGATGAGGCCAGCAGCCGTTCACTAGTAACACAGGGGTGCGACCCGCGGCAACGAGTCGGGCAGGATTCCAATCAAGCCACCGAAGCAGGACCGGGCCGGCGTTGCCGCCCCCGATCGGATGGACAGATCCTCGGAAGAGCACCCTTCACGGGGGCCCGACGATTCACGAGTCACACCCAATCAGGAGGGCGACAGCGATCCTGTCAGCCAGCACAGGGCCAGCCATGCAAATACTTACAGACGGTTCACACTGCCCGAACACACCCCATAGCCAGGCCCGCAACACCAAAACACCGTGGGCTCCCGATGAAACCCCTTCAGTCCGAACGAACCCACGGGACTGGGACGTATTAACGACTTGTCACCAACCTCAAATGCCTATGCCGAACGCATCATCTTCTGAAGACGTTCTTCGACGACTGGAACGACGTGCAGCTGGCCAACGGCACCGTCGTCTGGACCTCGCCGACCGGGCACGTGTACACCACCGAACCCGAAGGTGCACAATGGTTCGCCGGGCTCGGAGAGCCCACCGGCGAACCCACCGTGAAGGATATCGTGCCGGCCCTCGCCCGACGGTGCATGAAGATGCCCACCCGGGAACGGCCGCGCCACGAGGACACCCGCCGACGCCTCAACGCCGAGCGCCACAGCAACCGAACGCGGCTGGAACAACAAGAACGAGACCACCAGGCCTGGCTCGCCGCCCACGACGAACCCGCACCCTTCTAGACGATGGGTTCGTCCCCGAGCACCGTGGTGCGCAACATCTCTCGGGGCGAGTTCGGCTCGTACGGCGCGGCACGATGCAACACGCCCTGGTTGTCCCAGATCACGGTGTCGCCCACCGACCACGTGTGGCTGTAGACCTTGTCGGGTGTCGTGGAGTGCTCCAGCAGCTCGGCGAGCAGCGCGCGGCCCTCGTCCCGGTCCATACCCACGATGTAGTCCGCGGAGGCGCCGAGCACCAGCGACTTGCGGCCATTGCGGTGGGTCCACACCAACGGATTCTCATGGGTGGGGCGAGCCTTCCAGCGCACCAACTGTTCCGGGGACGGATCGGGGTAGACCCGGCGCTGCGAGGCCTCCAGGGAATGCACCACCCGCAACGAGGCGTACCGCTCCTTCTCTCCGTCGCTCAACGTCTCGTATGCGGCATAGGAATTCGCGAACTCGGTCTCACCGCCGCGGGCGGCCACCTGGATCGCCGACAGCACCGTGGCCTTCTGCGGGCATTCGTCGGGCGCCGACGGTGTGCAACCGTCGATATGCCAGTCGAAGGTCGCCTTGAGGTACTCGGCGGCCTTGTTCTTCGTCTTGTCCAAGGTGATCGGGTAGATCCCGGACACCGGATGGTGCCCGTCGGCGGACCGGTCGATCTCCCCGAGCCGCTCACAGAACGCCACCTGCGCTTCGGGATTCAGATGCAGGTCGTGAAAGACCAGTACCCCGTTGTCCTCCAGCGCCTCCAGCACCGCCGATGCCAGTCCGTCATCGGTGGCCAACCGCTCCGGGTCGACGCCGGTGACTTCGGCTCCCACCGACGCGGTGAGCTTGTTGATGGTGAGCACACTCATGGTGCGTCCTCTCTTCAGGGTTTCGGCTCGCCGGTGCGGATCATCACCGCATCGGCGGCATCCACGGGCGCGGGCTGGTGCATGATCTCGATCGACATGGCGACCATCACCAGGGAATAGATGAGGTGCAGCAGGTTGGTGGCATCGTCGGGCAGATCGTCGAGGGAGAACTTGTCGCAGTACTCGATGGCCTCCTCCAACCGGGGGAAGAAGGCGTCGTAGAACGACTGCATCTCGGCCATCGAACTCGACAGCCGCTGGTCCCACCGTTCGGTCTCGGTGGGCAGGCACCAGGTCTGCGCGAACGGTTCCAGCTCGGCGAACGCACTGGGTAATCGCTTGTCGGTCATCGGTTCTGGTACTCCTGCACCCAATCCAGGGTTACCTTGTGCAGATGGCGCACCAGGATCTCCTGGTCGTTGACCGGGAACTCGTCGACCACGTCGTACTCCAGCGCCGCCTGGGTGCCGCCCAGCATCCCTGCGTCCTGCAGGGCGAACTCCTTGAGCACCACCGCGGCCACCTCATGCTCGATGCGCTCCCGCACCGTCCGCGCGGGGTGGAAATAGGTGTACGCCTCGAACCGGTGGGTGTTGTGGGAGGTCGGCCAGTACCGGTACAGCAGGTACCAGCCGCCGTAGATCAGGATCTCCAGATTGGGGAAGATCTGAAAATTGCTGATCCCCCACGGCTCGATACCGCCCGGATTGAGGCCGGCGGGCAGGTCTCCGATATCCGGTGTGCGCCAAGGCCCCACCAGGCCGCTCTGGGTGGCCCGTTCGATGGGGTACATGTACTCCGGCGCCAGCAGCCAGCGCCGGGTGCCGGCCGTGGAGACCAGCCGATGCGGGCCGTCGAGTTGGAAGTGCCCACAGGTGAATCCCGCTGCGGGATTGCGCACCTCGGCCGGCACCTGCTGGGTGTGCAGCGAGGGCACGTGGTAGTACTCCTGGAAGGCATCGGCGAAGATCTTCCAGTTGCTGTTGTTGTGCGCGACCCAGTCATAGCGTTCGGTGAGCGTGCCGAAGGGATAGTCGTCGAGCCCGGTCACCATCGGCCCGAGAAACTCGCGCAGGGTCTGGCGGGGCTGTGCATCGAGGTTGACGAAGACGAAACCGGCCCAGACATCGCAGTGCACCGGCACCAGTCCGTAGTCGGCGGTGTCGAAATCGAAGTAGCTGTCCTGGTTGGGTACATGCCGCAGCGTCCCGTCGAGGGCGTAGCGCCAACCGGACCGGGCGCACACCAACTCCGGTTCGCGACCGGACCCGTCCGCCACCTTCGCACCGCGGTGCCGGCATTGATTGTGGAAGGCCCGGATACGGCCGTCCTCGCCGTGCACCAGTATCAGCGAGGAGTTCGTGACCTCGATGTCCTTGGTCAGATAGCTCCCGACTTCCGGCAACTCCTCCACGCGGCACAGATTCAGCCATGCGCGCGTGAACACGGCGTCGCGCTCGAGTGCGTAGAACTCCGGGGAGATGGAGTCGCGGAAGGAGATCGGCCCGGTGCCGAGCTCCGGATAGTGCTCGGTCCAGGATCCTTCCGGCGGCTTCACCCATTGCGTCGTCATCTACATCACCGACCCTCCGTTGACCCCGAGCGTCTGCCCGGTGATGAATCCGGCGTCCTCCGAACAGAGGAAGCCGACCGCCGCGGCGATGTCGTGCGCGGTGCCGAGGTGACCGACCGGGATGTTGGCGGCGATCTGTTCATTGCTCGGCAGGTACCCGGCGGCCTGGCCGTCGTGCTGCATCGGTGTCTCGATGCCCGAGGGCGGGATGTTGTTGACGGTGATCCCCTGCGCGGCGTATTCGCGCGCCAGCGATTTGGTGAGCGTCAACAGCGCGCCCTTCGACGAGGCGTAGTGCGCGGCGAACGGTGTGCCGCGTTGAGCGCTGGAGGAGGAGATCATCACGATGCGTCCCCACCCGGCCGCCACCATGTCCGGCAGCGCCACCTGACAGCAGTGGAACGTGCCGGTCAGGTTGACATCGACGATGCGCGACCATGATTCGACCGTGATCTCGGCGAAGGAGGCGTAGTCGAACAGTCCCGCGCTGGTCACCAGAATCTGGACCGGGCCGAGTTCGCCGCGGACCTTGGCGAACGCATCCTCGACCGCGGCGCGGTCGGAGACATCCCCGGTGACCGCCAGCGCGGTGATTCCTTCGGCCCGTAGGTCGTCGGTGACCCGCTGTGCTGCATCGCCGTTCACATCGAAGACGGCCACCTTGTGCCCACGCCTGCCCAATTCGTGGCAGGTGGCCTCGCCCATCCCGGACGCGCCGCCGGTCACCACCGCAACCCGACTCATCGAATCTCCTTCACTCGTAGACGAACCGGACCGTGCGACTGGTCGGCAACGCCTGGCAGGTGACGACGAACCCCTCGGCGACTTCGTCGTCGTCGAGCGCGTCGTTGTTCAGCAGCCGCGCGCTGCCCTCGGTCACCTGCGCGATACACGTTCCGCAGGAACCGGTCTCACACGACGACGGCGCCTTCAGCCCGGCCATCCGGGCCATCTGCAGCAGGGTGTGCCCCGGACGGTAGTCGACGGTGACGGTCTGACGATCCAGTTCGATCGTCACCGATTCCGTGATCGAGGGCTCGTCGGTGGGCACCGGTGCGGCAGTGAAACGCTCAAGGTACAGCTGATCGGCGGGGATGCCGGCGGCCAGCAGCGCGGTCTCCACGGTATCCATGAAGGGCCCCGGACCGCACACGAAGTAGTCTGCGGCAGTGACGTCGACGATATCGGCGATGAAGTCCCGCACCACCCGCTCGGTGACAACCCCGCGTTCGTCGTCGAGGTGGTGGCGCACTGTGAGCCGGTCGGCGTGGGAGGCGGCCAATCCCCCGAGGGCGTCTTTGAAGATGATCGTCCCGGCTGCCCGGTTGGCGTACAACAGCCGGACCCGGCCACTGCCGGCCGCCAGTGCCGTTTGGATGAGCGAGAACACCGGGGTGATTCCGCTTCCGCCGGCGAACGCCACCAGCTCACGGCTGCTCTCGGACCGGACGAACCGCCCTTCCGGCGTGCCGACGTCGACGTGATCGCCCGGCGCGGCGTGGTCGTTGAGCCAGTTGGACACCACGCCGCGCCCGTCGCGCTTGACGGTCACCCGCAGATCCCGTTGCAGCACCGGCGATGACGACATGGAGTAGCACCGGCGGAACTCCTGCCCGTCCACCGACACCCGCAGGGTCAGATACTGACCGGCGCGGTAGCTGAACCGGCTCTCCTGGCCGGTGGGAACGTCGAGCACGAGCGACATCGCGTCGCCGGTCTCACGCACCACATCCTTGATGCGCAGCGGTACGAAGCCCTCCGGGGTGTTCATCCCCTCAAAGATATCAAGTACTTGTGATAGTTCTCAAGTAGTAGATACTAGGGATCGATGTGATCGGCGTAGAGCGTGTGCCCCGTACCCTGCTCGACGACCCGACTGAGCAGCAGCCGTAATTGCTGCTGCTCCTCGGGGCTCAGCACGCCGAACACCTTGTCGTGCGCGGCGACCGCGTCGCTGACCACCGCGGCGGCCACCTCGCGCCCCTCGTCGCTCAGGAAGGCCTGCAGGATGCGGCCGTGTTGCGGGTCCTGCTTCCGCTCGACCAGACCTCGGCGCTCCAGGGCGGTCAGCGCGAGCTGCACGCCCTGCGGGCTGATCAGCAGCCGGCGCGCCAGTTCGGCGCCGGACAGGCCGGGCTGGTTGGCGAGCTGGCGCAGTACACCGATCTGGGCGGTGCTCACACCGTGCGGTTTCACCGCGTCGTTGACCGATGTCAGGGAGAAGTAGAAGGCCTGTTTGAGATGCCACAGAATGTTGTCGGTGAGTTCCACGCTCAGCTCGTCACCCATATTCCGCCGCCTACCTTCTAGCTCTTGACCACCACGCCGTCCTTCATGACGAACCGCACGTCCAGCGTGGTGGCGATATCTCGGGACACGTCGCCCGGTACGGCGATGATATCGGCCAGATAGCCCGCGGCGAGGCGCCCCAACTCATGTTCGGCGTCGATCAGTTCGGCACTGACCACCGTCGCGGCCTTGATCGCCTGCATCGGGGTCATACCGCGCTGCACCAGCGCCCCGAGCTCCTTGGCGTTGTGGCCGTGCGGGATCGCCGGGGCATCGGTACCGCAGGCAATGCGCACCCCGGCCGCAATAGCTTTGGGCAGCATGGCTTTAGCCCGCGGAAACACCTCCAGCGCCTTCGCGCGCAGTTCGGGTGCGATCCGGTCGATGGCCATGGCGTCGGTGAGGTATGTCGTCGACACCAGGAAGGTGCCGTGATCGACCATCATCTGGATCGTCTCGTCGCTGGCCAAGAAGCCGTGCTCGATGCAGTCGATGCCTGCGCGGATACACGCCCGAATGGCGCTGTCGCCCACCGCGTGCGCGGCCACCCGGACGCCGGCACGGTGCGCCTCGTCCGCGATCGCCTCGAACTCCGCGTCCGAGTACTGCTGCGCGCCCGGGGCGGTGCTGTGCGACATCACCCCGCCCGAGGCGGACACCTTGATGAGCTTGGCGCCGTGCCGGATCTGGTAGCGCACACAGGCGATGACATCGGGCACCCCGTTGGCGATCCCCTCGGCCACCGACAGCGGCATCACGCCCGGCGCCAGCCGCTGGAACACCGTGGGGTCCAGATGCCCGCCATACGGGGTGACGGCGTGACCGGCCGGATAGATTCGTGGCCCGGGATGCCAGCCCTGATCGATCGCGCGCTGCAGGGCCACGTCGAGCAGGTAACCGCCCGTCTTCACCATCAGGCCGAGATTGCGCACCGTGGTGAACCCGGCATCCAAGGTGGTCTTTGCGTTGACCGCGCCACGTAGCGTCCGGTAGGCCGGGTCGTCCTGCACCCCGTGCATCGGGGTGGGCAGGCCCTCCGGACTCCCCGGGCCGCCGATGAGCAGGTTCAGTTCCATGTCCATCAGGCCCGGCAGCAACGTCACCTCACCCAGGTCGATCACACTGGACGAATCCAGCAGCAGGCCTACGGGATTCACCGCGGTAATGCGGTTTCCCTCGACCACGATGACCGCGGGCGAGTGGATCTCACCGGTGTCGACGTCGGCCCAGCGGGCGGCTTTCAGGACAATCACGGAACGGGCTCGTAGACGCAGTCCAGGCTGGTCGCCCCGGAATCGGGCACCCGAGGTTGTTTCCAGCATTCGACCGGGAACGACACCGTCACCATCGCATACAGCATCCGCATCAGGTTCAGCACATCCTCGGGCATGTCGTCGAGCGAGAACTTGTCGCAGTAGGAGATCGCCTCCTCCGCACGCGCGGTGATGGCGTCGTAGAAGGCCTGCATCTCCACCATGGTGCTACCGAGCCGCTTGCTGTAGCGGGCCGCCTCATTGGGCAGACACCAGTCCGAGAAGCATTCGAGATCGGCGAATTCTTCTGGCAGCACGGCCTTCACACCCCTGCGGTCTTGCGCTGGTATTCGTCGATCCAGGACGCCGTCTCCTTGTGCAGGTGGCGCAGCAGAATCTCTTGATCGCAGAGCAGGAATTCCTCGACCGCCCGGGATTCGATACTGGTCTGGGTGGCCTCCAGCGTGTTCGCGTCCTGCAGGCCGTACTCCTTGAACGATGCGGCGGCGAGTTCCTGACCGAGGCGCTCCCGCGGAGTGCGCGGCTGCGGGAAGTACAGCGTGCATTCGAACGTGTGGGTGTTGAACGACGTCGGCCAGTAGTGGTAGGTGAGGTACCAGCCCTGCCCCCAGAACAGGATGACGAAATTGGGGAACAGCTGGAACGAGTCCAGGCCCCACGGATCGCATTTGGCCGGGTTCAACCCCACGGGCATCTGGCCCAGGTCCGGGGCATCCCATGGACCGAAAAGCCCACTGCGGCAGATGTCCTCGATCGGCTTGCGCATCTCGTCGGCCATTTCCCAGACCCGCACCCCGGAGGTGCTCACCAACCGGTGCGGACCCTCGATACGGTAGTGCGGCGCCTCGAACCCGGCCTGCGCCGCCGCTTTGGAATAGGCGGTCGGCGTCTGGTTCGCATGCAGTACGGGTGCGTGATAGAACTCCTGGAACGCGTCCATGTAGAGCTTCCAGTTCGCCTTGACCTCCGAGCGATAGGTGAACCGCGAGGTCATCGTGCCGAACGGGTACCCGGCCAGATTGGTGATCATGGGTCCTAGGAACTCGGTGAGCGTCTGTTCCGGCTCTTCAGTGTGACTGGCGAAGTTGACGAAGATGAAGCCTTCCCACACCTCGCAATGCACCGGAACCAGTCCGTAGCGGTTCTTGTCCAGATCGAAGAACTCGTCTTCCTGCTGGACGTAGGTCAGCGTGCCGTCCAGGTCATAGCGCCAGGCGTGGTATTTGCAGATGAACTGTCGACAGGTGCCGCTGGTGTCCTCCAGCGGCATGTCGTTCCACACCAGCTTGTTGCCGCGGTGGCGGCAGACGTTGTGATACGCCTTCACCTCGCCTTTGGTGTTGCGGCACACGATGATCGAGGTGTTGGCAGCCTTCATTTCCTTGGTGTAGTAACTGCCTTTGCGGGGCAACAGCTCGACCCGCCCGACGTTGAGCCAGGCACGCTTGAAGATCGCCTGCCGCTCCAGTTCGTAGATCTCGGGACTGATGGAGTCTTCATAGGACACCGGCCCGGTGCCCAGTTCGGGGTAGTGCTGCGTCCAACTGCCCTCTGCCGGTTTGGGAAACCTCGCCATGGCTTCGACGGTAACGCCGCCGAAGCCGAATGACAAGTAGTTGATACTCGGCTGTCATGGCAGGCTGAACACACGATGGCCCTGCAACCGCGCACCGACGACCCCGACGAACTCTTCGCCGCCTTCGGCGAGTGGGCAGCCGCGGCGGGGACCGCGCTCTACCCGGCGCAAGAAGAGGCCTTGATCGAACTGGTCAGCGGCGCGAACGTCATCCTGGCCACCCCGACGGGTTCGGGTAAGTCGCTGGTCGCCACCGGCGCGGTCTATGCCGCCCTGGCCACCAACCGCGTCAGCTTCTACACCGCACCGATCAAGGCGCTGGTCAGCGAGAAGTTCTTCGCACTCTGCGAGATATTCGGCGCAGCCAATGTCGGCATGCTCACCGGTGACGCATCGGTGAACGCCGATGCCCCGATCATCGCCTGCACCGCGGAGATCCTCGCCAACGTCGCGCTGCGCGAGGGCGCCGAAGCCGACATCGGCCTGGTGGTGATGGACGAGTTCCACTTCTATGGCGACCCGGACCGCGGCTGGGCCTGGCAGGTACCGCTGCTCGAACTGCCGCACGCCCAGTTCTTGCTGATGTCGGCCACCCTGGGTGACGTGACCTTCCTCCGGGAGGACCTCACCCGCCGCACCGGCCGCGACACCGCCCTGGTCACCGGCGCCGAACGTCCGGTACCGCTGTTCTACTCCTATGCCACCACCGCGATGCATGAGACCATCGGCGACCTGCTTGACACCAAGCAGGCGCCGATCTACGTCGTGCACTTCACCCAGGCCTCGGCACTGGAACGGGCACAGGCGCTGATGAGCGTCAACGTCAGCACCAAGGAGGAGAAGGCCGCGATCGCCGACCTGATCGGCGGCTTCCGCTTCTCGACCGCATTCGGCAACACGTTGTCCCGTCTGGTCCGGCACGGGATCGGCGTGCACCACGCCGGGATGCTGCCCAAGTACCGCCGCCTGGTCGAACAACTCGCGCAGGCGGGCCTGTTGAAGGTCATCTGCGGCACCGACACCCTCGGCGTCGGCATCAACGTCCCGATCCGCACCGTGGTGTTCTCGGCACTGTCGAAGTACGACGGTGTGCGCACCCGGCTGCTCAATGCCCGCGAGTTCCATCAGATCGCCGGCCGGGCCGGCCGGGCCGGATTCGACACCATCGGCAGCGTGGTCGTGCAGGCCCCCGACCACGAGGTGGAGAACCTCAAACAGTTCGCCAAGGTGGCCGATGATCCCAAGAAGCGTCGGAAGCTGGTGCGGCGCAAGGTTCCCGAGGGCATGGTCCCCTGGAGCGAGACGACCATGACCCGCCTGGTCGAGGCCACCCCGGAACCGCTGACCAGCAATATGAAGGTGACGACGGCGATGATCCTCGACGTCGTCGACCGGCCAGGGGATCCCTTCATCGCCATGCGCCGACTGCTCACCGAGAACCACGAGCCGCGCAAACGGCAACTGCGGTTGATCCGCGAGGCGGTGGGTATCGCGCGCTCGCTGCTGCAGGCCGGGGTCCTGGAACGGTTGCCCGAACCCGAGCCGGACGGGAGGCGGTACCGGCTGACCGTCGACCTGCCGCCCGACTTCGCACTCAACCAGCCGCTGTCGACCTTCGCCCTGGCGGCCGTCGACGCCCTCGACCCCGCCTCGGACACCTATGCGCTGGATGTGGTCTCGGTCATCGAGGCCACCTTGGAGGATCCCCGACAGATCCTGGCCGCCCAGCTGAACAAGGCCCGCGGGGAGGCGGTGGCGGCCATGAAAGCCGAGGGCATCGAGTACGACGAGCGCATCGAACTCCTCGACGAGGTGACCTACCCCAAACCGCTGCAGGAGCTCCTCGAGCACACCTACCAGGTCTATCTACAGACCAATCCGTGGGCAGCCGACGGGCGCTTGTCACCCAAATCCGTGGTGCGTGAGATGTGGGAGCGCGCCATGACGTTCCGGGAGTATGTCAGCCAGTACGGCCTGACCCGCTCGGAAGGTGCGGTGCTGCGCTACCTCTCCGATACCTACAAGGCGCTGCGTTCCGGTGTGCCGGCGGCGGCGCGCACCGAGGAGCTCAACGATATCGTCGAGTGGATCGGCGAGCTTGTCCGGCAGGTTGATTCGAGCCTGCTCGACGAATGGGAGCAGTTGACCAGCCCCGACCAGCCGCACGACGTGCCGGTGGCCGTACCGACCCGGCCGCGGCCGCTGACCGGCAACGAACGGGCGTTCACGGCGATGGTGCGCAACGCCCTCTTCCGCCGGGTGGAGCTGTTCGCGCGTCGCCGCTGGGCCGACCTCGGCGAGCTGGACGGCGGCTCCGGCTGGTCCGCCCAGCGTTGGCAGGAGATCGGCGAGGAGTACTTCGACGAGCATGCCGATGTCGGCATCGGCCCGGATGCCCGCGGCCCGGCCCTGCTCATCATCGAGCGCCACCCCGGGCAGTGGCGGGTGCGCCAGATCCTGGATGACCCCGCCGGACATCATGATTGGGGCTTCGTCGCCGAAGTCGACCTGGAGGCCTCCGACGAGGAGGGTGCCGCGGTGCTGCGTCTGGTAGATGCCGGAAGGGATATCCCGTGAGAATCAATCTCATCCAGATCCAGTCAGCTTCCTGATGGTGTCGATCTCGCGCCCGCGGTAGGGCCGTCCGTCGGCGAACGCGAGATCGTGGAACCATTCCCTGGGCGGCTTCAGATAGGGGCGGTCCCACGAATCCCACGGCAGCCAGGTCTGCGTCTTGCCTGCGATCAACCCCCAGGTGTACGCCCCGACATGGCGGCGTTTGGCCACCGGGAGCACGCCTTCGATGGTGCTGCCCTCGGTGCGCGCCAGATACTCGGTGCACATGAGCGGCCGCCCCCACGGCTGCAGTTCGTCGATCCTCGCCTCGAACCCGGCCGGGTTGTCATAGCTGTGGAAGGTGATCACGTCGGCCATGTCGAGTTGGATGCTCGCCATCTCACTGCGCCGCGACCGGTCGCCCCACTGGCCCTCCCATACGCCGGTGGTCAACGGTTGCACCGGGTCCACGGTGCGGGCCCAGCGAAATACCTGCGGCAGCAGGTCGGCGACCAGCTGCGGTTTGTCCGCCCGCTCCACCGATCTGTAGACCGCAGCGGGGTTGTCCGGCTCGTTCCACAGGTCCCAGCCGAGCACCCGCGGGTCGTTGCGGAATTGGGTCAGGATGCGCACCACGTATTCCTGCAGCACCTGCCGGTAACGGCGGTCGTCGAGCCGCTCGGCACCGGGGCTCTGCACCCAGCCCGAGTTGTGCACCCCCGGCCGTGGTGCGCGCTGCGGCCCACTCTTGGGCAGCGGATCCCAGCATGAATCAAAAAGCACCAGAAGAGGTTTGATGCCGTTGCGCGCCGCGATGTCGACGAACTGGCCGAGCCTGCGCTGAAAGCCCACCCGGTCCTGCGTCCAGAGCTGATCATGCAGGAACACGCGCACCGTGTTCATACCCATGAAGCGCGCGATCCGCAACTCGCCGTCGATCCGCTGCGGGTCAAAAGTGTTGTGCTGGAACATCTCGAGCTGATTGATCGCATTCGAGGTGATGTAGTTCGCACCGACCAGCCAACCCTGGCCCCGAAACCAGCGATGTGCGCGGTCCGAGGACCAACGCGCCGAGGCGGCGTTGGCGTGGGGGGCGGTGGTCAGTGCCGCCGCCGGCGGTGTGAGTAGTGGGAGCTTGAGTACGGTTCTGCGACGCAGATTCAGTTTGCTCACCCCCGTCACGGTTTCAAGATGACCTTCACGGCGCCGTCGGCCTTGCGTTGGAAGATGTCGTACGCGTGCGGCGCCTCATCGAGTGGCAATGTGTGGGTGGCGAAATCATCGACACCGAGCGGATCCTCGTCGGTGAGCAACGGCATGATGTCGGGCACCCATTTCTTGACATTCGCCTGTCCCATCCGCAGCTGCACCTGCTTGTCGAACAGGGTGAGCATCGGCAGCGGATCGGCCATACCGCCGTAGACACCGATCAGCGATATGGTGCCGCCGCGCCGAACGATGTCGATCGCCGAGTACAGCGCGTCCAACCGGTCGACGCCGGCCTTCTCCATGAACGGCTTCGCCAGAAAGTCCGGGAGTAACCCGGTGAGCTGCTGGGCCGCCTTGGTGATGGGCGATCCGTGCGCCTCCATGCCGACGGCGTCGATGACCGAATCCGTGCCGCGGCCGCCGGTCAACTCGCGGATGACGTCACCGATGGGATTCTCCTGGGCGGCCAGGTCGATGGTCCGGATGCCGCGGGCCTGGGCCCGATCGAGACGGGCCGGTACCCGGTCGACGGCGATGACGTCATAACCGAGGTGGGCCGCGATACGCGCCGCCATGTCACCGATCGGCCCCAGGCCCAGCACGGTCACCGATCCACCGGCCGGGATGTCCGCGTAGGCCACCGCCTGCCAGGCGGTGGGCAGCACATCGGAAAGGTAGACGAAGCGTGAATCCGGTGGGCCGTCGGGGACTTTGATGTGGGTGAACTGTGCCTGCGGCACCCGGAGCAATTCGGCTTGCCCGCCCGGCACCTGACCGTACAGTTCGGAGTAACCGAAAAGCGCCGCGCCCATCCCCTGGTCGCGAACCTGTGTGGTTTCGCACTGGGTGTAGAGCTCGTGGTCGCACATGAAGCAACTGCCACAGGAGATCTGGAACGGAATGACCACCCGGTCGCCTACTGCCAGATCGGTCACACCGGAACCGATTTCGCGAACGATGCCCATCGGTTCGTGGCCGAGGATGTCGCCCGGGTTCATGAATGCGCCCAGCACCTCGTACAGGTGCAGGTCCGATCCGCAGATGTTGGTCGAGGTCACCTCGATGATCGCGTCGGTGGGCTCCTCGACCCTCGGATCGGGCACCTGCTCTACTCGGACGTCGCGCTTGCCGTGCCAGGTCACTGCCTTCATGGTGCGGTACTCCTCAGTTGTTGGTGCGGTCCGACGGGGTGAGGCCTCGGGTGGCCGGCCCCTCGAGCACTGCGCCGTCCGGCGCAAAGCGGGATCCGTGCAGCGGGCATTCCCACGCCAGGTCGGCGTCATTCCAGTTCACGATTCCGCCCAGGTGCGGACACACCGGCGACACCGTGCGCTTCACCCCGCCGACGACGCTGTCTGCGCGCAGGTGCCACGGTGGTCCCGTGACGACGCCCTGGCCCTCCACCGGGTCCTCGTGGCATACCGACGGAGCCACCCAGCCCTTGGCCATGTGGTAACCCACGGAGAGATTGGTCTGCAATGCCGAGCTCAGGCCGGACAGTTCGTGCGGACTCCACGCGGCGAATGCCTCAGCCCACGGCATGTGGCCGCCGAGCATCTTCGCAGTGATGGTCAGGGCTGCGGCGACGCCGTTGGTCATTCCCCACTTGTCGAATCCGGTGGCCACCCAGATGTGCTGTACCCCAGGAAGAATCGGACCCGCGTACGGCAGTTCGGCGATCGGCGAGTAGTCCTGGGCGGACCAGTAGTGCGTCCGTACGGCACCGGGGAAATGCAGCGTGGTCCACCTGACCAACTCCTGCACCGAATCGGCGGGATCCGAGGAACGGCCCACCGGATGACCGGCTCCGCCGACGATCAGGCGCTCACCGTCGGCCGTCGGTGCGTAACGAACGGAACGGGTCGGCGAGTCGGTGGACAGGAACATCGCGCGGGTGATGTCGCCGGGCACGTCGAATGCCACACAGTAGGACCGGTGCGGGCTCACCTTGGCGAAGAAGCCGCCGCGGTCCAGGATCGGCACTCCGGTGGCGAGCACGCAGTGCTCGGCGGCGATTTGTCCAGTACCGCGCTCCAGGCTCAGCCGCAGGGGCGTACCCAGCGATACCTTCTCGACGCGGCTACCCCGCACAATGGTGCCGCCATGACGCTTTAGCTCAGCGGCAAAGCTATCCAGGAGTGGCAGCGGGTCGATTTGGGCCTGCTCAGGCAGGCGAACCCCGCCCCGATACGGAAACGGCACGTCGGCGTCCTCGACCCAGTCTGCGGGCAGGCCCGCGGCGCGGCACGCCGCCAGTTCAGCCCGCGCGTCACCGATCCCGGCAGCGGCCTGCGCGTAGCTGTAGGCATCCTCACGTTGCACGTCGATGCCGTGCTGCTCGCAATAGCGGATGACCCAGTCGCGAGCTTCGGTATTTCCCGCCACGTAGGCGCGCAGGATCCGGTCGCTGTGTTTGGACCGAATACGGGACAGTTTGGTGCCTTGCAGCAGACTCAGCTTGCCGGTGGTGTTGCCCGTGGTGCCGGCGCCGATATCGCGTGCCTCCACCACAATCACCCGTTTGCCCGACCTCGCCAGCAGCAGGGCCGTGCACAGACCGGTGATACCGGCTCCGATCACCGCCACATCGAAACGGGTATCGGGGATTTCCGTTGCGGGGGAAGAACTCTCGCCCCGGCCATCCAGCCACAAGGACGTCACGTCGACCCCTCGCTGTCATCGAAGAACGCCCAGCCGTCGTCGGACCTGACCTCCATGCGCCAACCCAGCTCCGAGTTGTCCGCCTTCTGGTCGACGAACCATGCGTGAGCGTCGCCGGCGCTGTCGATGTCTTTGGTGTCGACGACGTCCCCGTGCGGATTGATCACTCGATATGTAGCCATGGGAACGGTCTTCCCGTTTTCGCGATCGCTAATCCTGTCCCCGGCGCCGCCCGGGCAAGATTGGGAGGGCCCCGGCAGGGGTAACCGCATGCGATGAGTGGTCCAGAGTCCAAGAAGAAGAATGAACCCGATGTCGAGGACGACCCCGCCGTCGCTGCCTCACGAGCCAGTGAGCAGGAATACGGCTCGTATGTCGGACGCACGTTCTCCGACGACGATTTCGACGCTGGTGAGACCGGAGCCGAAGCACGCGCCCGCCAAGGCGGCGATTAATCCAGCTCGATGTCCACGACCAGCGGGCGATGATCCGACAGCGCGGCCACCGGTGCACGGCAGTGGCGGGCGCACAGCGCCGGATCATCGGTGAGGATATGGTCCAACTGGCGGGTGGGCTCGTCGGCCGGGAAGGTCGGCGCGGTGGCCAGCGGACGCAGGCCCGACCACCGGGCGGCGGCTTGTGGTGTGAGGTTGAGGTCACCGGCCAGGATGTGCGGCCCGGGCAGACCCTTGAGATCTCGTACCAAGCGACGCAACTGCATACGATTCCAGCCCGGCACGAATGAAAGATGGGTGTTCGCCACCGACATCGGACCCAACGGGGTGTCCAGCTGGGCGATCACCGCCGCCCGCGGTTCCTCGTCGACGATTTTGACGCGACGCGGGCCAGGCAGGTACATCGGGAACCGCACCGGGATGCGAGGCAACCTCACCACTTGCCAGCTGGCCACGGGGAATCGGGACAGCAGCGCGATACCGTAGGCGGCGGTGCCCGGTTGCTCCTCGCCGGTGGCCGCCATCCAGGTGGCACCCGGTGTGCCCGAGATGGCCGCGACAAACCGGTGCGCGGCGGCGCCCATAGCCGCTGCGGCCACTGCGGTCAGATCGCTGCGCCCGGAACGGTGCTGATCGAGATCGACCTCCTGCAACGCCAAGATGTCGGGCGCGAGTTCGCGTATGCACTCCGTCAGGCGCGCGGGATGGACACCGTCGCCGACGGTGCGTCCGTGCAGAATGTTGAAGGTCGCAATGCGCATGCCGGGTGGGTACCCAGCATGGGCGTGGGGACAACTGGAGGTGACGATGTCGACACACGAGGAGCTCCGGGCCGCTTTACGCACCGCCGCGTCCGCGCTCAAGGAGTACGGCCCGCCCTTTGCTCTGGCCGGCAGCTACGCGCTGTGGGTCCACGGCGGGCCCGAACCGATCCACGATGTCGACTTCGTGGTGGCCGAGGCCGACACCGAGACCGCCGCGAGCACCCTCGGCGAGGCCGGCTTCCGGATCGAGCGACCCCCCGAGGACTGGCTGTTCAAGGCGCACAGCGGGGAGGTGCTCGTGGATGTACTCCATCGGCTCAACGGCGTACCGGTGACGCCGGCAACTCTGGGCGACGCCGAGGAACACGACGTCATCGCCATCAGAATGCCCGTGTTGCCGGTCACCTGCGTCTTGACACAGAAGCTGAGGGCGCTCAACGAACACCACTGCGACTTTTCCTCGTTGCTACCGGCCGCGCGGGCGGTCCGGGAGCGAGTGGATTGGGAGGCACTACGGGCGGATACCGCGGACAACGACTTCGCGGTCGCGTTCTTGACCCTCGCCGATCGGCTCGATATCAGCGCGTAACAGTTCAGGCGCTGGTCTGCCGATGCGGATCGGCGACGGGCTTGGATTCGGCCGAGCCGCGCTGGCGCAGAAAGATGGACAGCCCCACGATGGCGGCGACGGCGATGAACTCGCTCTGCCAGTTCTGCATGGACTCGAACCAGAATTGGGCCGTCGCGAGGTATTGCCAGACCGAGAGGAGGGGCTCACCATGCTGCAGCTGTTCCTTGTTGAACGCGGCCACACCCCCGAGCGCATGCAATGCCCAGGAGGCGAAGAACAGCGCGAAAAACGCCAGGGCCAGCGAGTTCTCGTAGACCTTCAGGGGCCAACCGCCGCGCCGGACCGGCCACGGCGTCGTGGCGGCGAGCGGGGCGACGCGCGGGTCCGCGTCCTGAGGTGCAGTGTGGTCGATCGGTTTGGACTCCGAGGAGCCGCGCTGGACGAGGAATGCGGTGAGCACCACATACATCCCCATCTGCAGGAACTCGGACTCCCAGTTCTCGAACATGGCTTCCACGAAATCCCCGGTGCGCAGGTAGTCGAACACCGAAACGGCCTGCGCCACGCCGTGCGCGCGTTGCTCTTGCTCCAGCACCGCGGCGCCCGACACCACCATGCCGGCGACAAAGATGGCGAACAATGCCAGGCACGCCAGTAACAGGCCGTTGTCGTGCACCGGCCGGCGCGGAACATTCATGGCCGCAGCGGTCAGTGATGGCGGAGTTTGTCGACGAGCTTGTCCTTGGTCAGGCCGGAGTAACCTCGCATGCCCAGTTCCTTGGCTCGCTTCTTGAGATCGGCCAAGGTCCAAGCCTCGTAGGACCCGGACCTGCCGCCTTTGCGTCCGACCGCGGATTTGCCGCGGGCGGCAGCTGCGTTGGAGATCCGGGCCGCCTTCTCCTTGGAGTTGCCCTGCTCACGCAGGTCCTCGTACATCTTTTCGTTCTTGATCGATGAGTTCGGCATCATCACCACCTCCGATAGACGGGATTGATCAAGGGTGCCCGCGGTGCGTCCGTACGAAACGCGGTCGGCGTCAGTGTTTGGCGACCTTGCGCACCAAGGTGCGGGTCGCCCTCTCCAGCGTGCCGGCGGCGTCCGCGGGGTTCTTCTGCTGTGCAGCGCGCCTGGCGGCGACGGCGATGGTGACGCCCTGTCGGTAGCCGGCGACCACTCGGGGATCCACATACGAGTTGCGAGCCACCGCCGGGGTGTTACCCAACTCCTCGGAAACCTGTTTCATGACCCCGGCGGTCTCTCGTTTCACGATCCGTTCGGAAAGAGGTGCCGCTGCCTCGGCGAATGCCGTTGCGGCGAGCACGGTTCCGTGCCAGGTCCGCAGGTCCTTCACGCTGTATTCAGCGCCGACCAGCTCCTTGAACCGGGCGTTCAGATCGGCGGCGTGGATATCGGACCAGCCGGAACCATCGCGGCACACCAGTAGACGGTCGGTTCGCCCGTCGCGACGCAACAGTGCCCGGACGGCGCGCACCACCTCGGCGTCCGCCACCTCCAGGGTGCGACGCACCCCGCTCTTGGCCGGATAGTCGAAGATCACCGCTCCGTTGCGCACCGTCACGTGCTCGCACTGCAGGGTCGCCAGGCCGTAGGATTCGTGTTCCTCGGCGTACTGGTCGCCACCAGCCCGGAAGTAGCCGCGGTCGAGCAGCTGCAGGGCGAGCGCGAGTACCCGGTCCCGGGAGAGGCCACGTCCGGCCAGGTCCCGGGCGATGCGTTTCCGCCACGCCGGGAGGTGGGTGGACAGCTCGAGCACCCGGTCGAACTTCTCCTCGGCCCGCTCCTGCTGCCACGCCTGGTGATAGAGATACTGCCGGCGCCCGGCCGCATCGGTGCCCACGGCCTGGATATGGCCGTTGGGATGGGGGCAGATCCACACTTTTTGCCATGCAGGGGGGATGACGAGATCCTTGATCCGCGCCAGTGTGTCGGGATCGTCGAGACGCTTGCCTTCCGGGTCCCAGTAGGTGAATCCCTTACCAGCTCGGCGGCGGGCTATCCCGGCGCTGTCGAGGTTGCTTCGCCGCAATCGCATCGTGTCCTCCGGCAATCCAGGAACACGCTATCTATGCCCGTTGGTCAGGGATTCGAACCAGCTCTGGCCCGCTCCCGGATGGACGCGACCACACCGCCGTCGTTGAGGATGTCGGTGCCGGTGAGGTAGCCGGCCTTGTCACTGACACAGAAGGCGAACAGTTCGGCCATCTCCTCGGGCCGGCCCCACCGCGGGACCGCCGCATCCGCGACGAGCGCACCCGCGCCACCGGCCTCTTCCAGCCGGCCCATCTCGGTGTCCACGGAGCCCGGTGATACCGAAACGATCCGTAGCCCACGGCCGTTGAAACGCTCGGCCTGCGAACTGCTGTACCACTTGACGAAATTCTTGCTGATCGCGTACGCGATCCCCGAACGCTGCTGTTCCCCGGCGATATCGCAACCGGCCAGCGTGGCGGCCAGGAACGCAGCCTCGTCGGTCAGGGCTTGTGGGAACGCCGAGACGGGGATCAGTTCCTCAGGCAGGATATGGGCGGCCATCGACGCCACATTGACGATCGCGCCACCATCGCCGACCGTCGCGTAGAACACCTCGTTGACGTTGAGCGTCCCGATCGCGTTCGTCCGCATGACGTACTCGGCGTCCCCCATGGCCGGACTGACCCCCGCGGTATGCACGACCGCGGTGACGGTCCCGAGCTCTTGTGCGGCGCCGAACAATTCGTCGACGGCCAAGCGATCGGTGACATCACAGTTCACCGTGGTCGCGCTGATACCGAGCTCACCCAGTGTCGCGGATGCCCGGTCGAGGCGGTCCTGCCGGACATCGCAGAGCACCACCGTGTGGTCCCGGCCGACGATCTTGGCCGTCTCCACACCCATCCCACCGGCACCACCTGTGATCACCGTCACGTCACTCATGCCATCGACCGTATATGAAGCCTAGCTAGCAATCCTCAGCGGGTCGCGGCGTCGCGCAGAATCTGTTGCAGTTTCTCCAGGGGATCGCCCCGGCCGGGTTCCAGGATCCGGGGCGCTCGGGCGGACGGTGCGCTCCCCGATATCGGCGGCAGCGGCGCCGACACCGGCGGTGCCGGAGCAGACGGCGGTACCGGCGCCGACACGGCGGCGATCTTGGCCTCCAGCCGCGCCGCAGTATCGTCGCCGACACAACCGGCGGGTGCCTCCTCGATGACCTGTTTGGCCCCCAGGTAGTGATCGACCGCGGCCGGTGCCTCGAACACCGCCGCGGCGGCATCCCCGCGGGATTCCCGTACCAGGGCAAGGTTGACGCGAACAGCACACGATTGCGCGTGCTCGGTGCGCTGGAGCGCTTCGGTGAACTCGCGGTCGGCGGCATCGAGCCTGTTCTGCAATACCGCCAGCGTGCCCGCGGCGTAGTGCGCCTTGGCCGGCTCGACGATATTGAGCACCCGTAGCGTATCGACGTCGCCGGCCAGCGCGGCGACGTCGCCCTGCGCGAAGTGCCGCACCGCCGCATTACCGGCCACCGCCACGGATGCCAGCTTGACCACCAGGATCAGCACAGCCACCACCACCGGCGCGGAATAGATCAACAATCGACGCCGTAGCTTCATCGCCCCACCACTATCCGGTCCAAGCGGGTGCGCCGCAGCTGCCGCAGCGCGCGGTAGAGCTCGACCAGGATCAGCAGCGCCGCGACGCCGGCCATCCCCCAGTACAGTTCGAATCCCACTGCAGTCTTGGCGTTTTCGGAGCCCTGGCCGGACTCCACGGCCGCCGGCACGGCCTCGTCCACCGATTGGAGGTCGGTCCGTTCGCGGTATGGCACACCGAGTTGCCCGGCAACGGGCTGCAGCACCGGCGTCGCGCCGGTGCCGTACCCGATCACCGCCCCGCCCGCTACGGCGTTCTCCGGAACCTGGAAGGCGCGTTGCGGCACCGTCGAGTCCGGGGCTCCCGCACCGAAATAGAACACCAGGTTCGGTGCCTTCGGGAATTGCTGCACGGCGCTGATCAGCTGGTAACGCAAGACGGTACTGGCGGCTCCGGAGTTGGTGGTGCTCTCGGCGCCCGCCGGATAGGCGGACATCGCCGACACGACCGGCCGCAGACTCCAAGAATCCGCCGAGAGCGGCCAGTCCAGTGCCGGGCGCGCATCGAAGGTGATCATCGCGAATCGGGCATCGGGATACCGGTCGATGACCGCATCGATGTCATCGCGCACCGCCGGCAGGTGGGGTGCCATCGCTGCGGAGCGATCCACGATCAGGAAGATGCTGGGCTCAAGCGCTCCGGCGATTCTGGTCACCGCCGGTGCGCCGCCCAGCGTAGGCCGGAAGACCGCGACGACCAACAGCACGGCCGCCAGTACCAGCATTGCCCTGCGCGGTGTCATCGGCGCACCACCCACGGCCAGGCGAGAAGCGTGAGCACCGCCAGCAGCGCCGCGATCAGCACGGCATCCGGTGTCTCCGCCGATGGCGCCGCGGTGACGTCCGCCGGTCGCGCAGGCGGCGGATGGCTGCGGATGTCGCGGATATCGGTGGCGACGCGCCCGCCGGTGTCGCGTGCCAACTCGCCGGGCAGACCGTCGACCTCGCTGATCGCATTGACCTGGACGTCGCCCGCGGACGCCATATCGCGCACCTGTTGCGCAGAGAACAGCGCGCGGCCGGCCCCCAATGTGGCGGGTCCGACGTAGATGAGCGAACGCCGCACGGGGACCCTGCTGTCGAAATCGGCAAACCCGGTCAGACACATCGCGATGACGTCCTCCACGGTGGTGGTGTAGTCGGCATAGGTCACCGATGAGATCAGCGGCTGTGGCTGCGCATAGGCGGCGAATCGTCCCGCCGCAAACTGATAGTCGCGCGTCAGCGGAATCAGTCGGCGGTCCGGTGAGGTCAGCCCGATGCGCTCGGCGCCGAACTGACCGACCGCGGTGGCGAAATGGCGCAGGGTGGCATTGACGGCGGGGTCCTCGGCGGAGCCACCCGCGCAGACCATGATGTCCTCCGGCTGTTCGGTGTCGGCGGCCCGGCTCAATGCGGGCAACCCCGTCGGCCGTGCCGCCGCCAGCGCGGCAGTGACAAAGGCGAACAGCAGCAGAGCCACCGCCGCGACGGCGGTGATGGTGTGCCGCCGGGCGGCGCGGGCATATTCGGCAAGGCCGGTCAGTCGGCGGGTGTTGGCCAGCGGCCGTAGAGCATCGGCCCGATCCCGGCGGGGCGGCAGCAGCGCAGCGGCGATACATCCCGCCAGCGCCAGGCAGCCGACGATCGGGATGCCCCACCAGATCACGTCCATTCGCGCACCAGGTCCTGCGCGGCGCGGCTCACGGCGTCGATGCCGACGGCGGATGCGGCATTGAACTGGGCGTCCGCCAGGTCGGTGAGCACCGGCGCGGCCGGCGCGAGCGCACCAGCCGCGACCGTCGCGATGTCGGGGACCTGCATGTACTCGACGCGCAGGCCGGTGGCGGCAGACAGGAAGCGGCGAACTTCCTCGTTGAGTGCCGCGCCGGCCCGGTTGGCCGTCAGTTCGCCTGCGCGGTACGCACTCTGGATGGTCTGCATGGCCCGCAGGGCACGCCGGCGGTGCAGGGCGACGCGGGCCGCGCCGATCAACGCCCGCTCACCACGCGTGCGCCCGGCGGCCGTCCACCAGAACACCCCGGCGTACCAGCACACCGTCAGCCCGGCGAGCGCCACGGCGAGCCACAGCCACACCGACGAGTACGGCGTCGGGCCGATCAGGTTGTCCACCAGGTCATCCGGCACGGGCGTACACCCCCGTCATCGCCACCAGTGCGGACATGATGCCGCGACTGGAGGCGATCCGTGCGTGCGGGATCCGCTGCGCGGTGAGCAGCTCCGACAGCTCCCGACGACGTTCTTCCTCCGAGCGTCGATACGCTGCGACGACTCGCTCGCCCATAACGTCCGCACCCAGCAGGGTCCGCCCGTCGGCCACGTCGTAGCCCACACCGGTGGCCTCCGTACCGATCGCCGGCATGTCGGTGACCATGGCCCAGAGCACGTCGTGGCGCGCGGTCAAGGGCGCCAGCACGGCACGCAGACGCTCGCTGATGTCGGGTTCATCCGACACGATCACGATGAGCAGCGGGTGCCGGTAGTGGCGGGCCACCCACTCGAGCTGGGTGACGATATCGCTGGCACCGGGGTTGGTGCTGGTCTGCGCGACGTAACGATGCAGGATTCGCTCGACATGGGTCTCACCGCGGCGCAGCCTGATATCGACACACCCGCGGCGATCCCCGGCGACCATGCCGATCTCATCGGAGCGTGGCAGGGTCATGAGCCCCACTGCGCCGATGATGTGGGCTGCTACTTCGCTTTTCGATTCGCCAGTGGGGGTGGGCGCGGCCGTGTTGCGGCCGGTGTCGGCGACGATCAGGATCTTGTGGTGCTTTTCGGAGACGAACTGCTTGATCAGGGTGTGCCCGGAGCGGGCCGACGCCTTCCAATCGATGTCGCGCACATCGTCGCCGGGTACGTAGGGGCGCAGCTCGTCGAATTCCATGCTGCGGGTGTGCACCAGCGCATAGCGACCACCGGCCAGCAGTCCCGCGGCGTCGCGGGTTACGTACGCCTTCGCGGCGTCGAGGTATTTGCCCATGCCGGCCTCACGGCACCGGAACTGTCTGGAGCACCGCGTCGATCACGACGTCCGGCGTGATCCGCGCGCTGGCCGCCTCGAATCCGAGGACGAGGCGGTGGCGCAGGACGCGGTGTGCGAGTCGCGCGATATCGTCGGGCAGGACGTGGTTGCGCCCACGCAGCACCGCCAAAGCCCTTGCGGTGCGGCAGAATGCGATGGTCGCACGCGGGCTGGCGCCGTATTCGATGAGCCGCGCCATACTCGCGGGCAGGTGACGCTCGGGGTCCCGGGTCACGCTGACCAGCCGGCTGGCGTACTCGACCAACGCCCGATCCATGTGCACGGACCGCACGATCTGCTGGGCACGCCGGACATCGGCGGTGGTGACCACCGGGGCCGCCCGGTGGTCACGGTCGTACAGTCCGGCGCCCATCCGGTCGATGATCTCGACTTCCTCATCGACGGACGGATACTGCACCAGGTCCTTGAGCATGAAGCGGTCGGTCTGCGCCTCCGAGAGCGGATAAGTGCCCTCTTGGTCCACCGGGTTCTGGGTGGCGATCACCAGAAATGGCTCGGGGATCGGGTATTCGACACCGGCGATGGTGGTTTGGCGTTCCTCCATCGCCTCCAGCATCGCGCTCTGGGTCTTGGCGCTGGACCGGTTGATCTCGTCGAGCAGCACGATATTGGCGTGCACCGGCCCCAATTGGGTGGTGAAGGTGTTGCCGGCCGCCTCGTAGATCTGGGTGCCGATGATGTCGCTGGGCAGCAGGTCCGGCGTGCACTGAATGCGGCGGAAGCTGCCGTCGATGGCTTCGGCGACCACTCGGGCGGCGGTGGTCTTGGCCAGCCCGGGCACGCTCTCGATCAGCAGATGGCCCCCTGAGAGCAGGACGAGCAGGATGGACTCGCGGAGGTGGATCTGGCCCACCACCTTCGCCGAGTACGCGGTTGCCACCGCACCGACGACATCGCTGGTAGGGGCTGTCATGGGTCCTTCCGGTCGGTGCGCTGCCGGTTTCGGGTACCCCGATTTCGCGCAGGCGAAGCACGGGGTGCCGGGTAACCTGCCTCCATGTCCGAGCCGCCGCCGTTCAGCCCGACCATCGGGCTGCTGACGGTCAGCCGGATCTGGGACGCCGCACTCGCCGAGGCACTGAAGCCGCTCGGTCTGACCACGCGAAAGTACGGACTGCTCGGGCATATTCGCGGTGCGCCGGGAATCTCGTTCAGCGAGCTGGCCCGGCGCTCCCGCGTCACCGTGCAGAGTGTGCACACGGCCGTGACCTCCTTCACCGAGGCGGGCCTGGTGGACGACGGGACCGCTCACGCCGGATCGGCGTCGACGCTGCGGGTCACCGAGCGGGGTGAGGCGTTGTTGACGGAGGCCGCCCGGGCACTGGCGCGCCTGGATGACGCGTTCGCCCTCCAGCATCCGGACCTGACTGTGGCGCTGCGGGCGCTGATGTCCGATATGGCGGCCCGAACTCCATAACCTTCAGTTAAGCTGAAGGTTATGGAGCCCTTTCTGCTGTCGGTGCACGTCGTGGCCGGCATCCTGTTCGTCGGTCCGGTGGCCGTGTCCGCCAGCCTGTTTCCCCGGTACGCAGCGGCGGGCGGGGAAGCGGCCCGGGTGCTGCACCGCATCACCCGGGTGTACGGACTGCTGGCCCTGATCGTGCCCGTCGCGGGTCTGATGCTGGCCTTCGCACAGAACCGAACGACCGAGGTGTGGGTGCTGGTCGCCATACTGCTGACCGCCGTGGCCGGCGGCGTTCTCGCGCTGCAGATCGCGCCGCGCCAACGGGCCGAACTCGACAGCCCGGGCAGTGCCGCCGGTCTACGCAGACTGGGCATGCTGACCGGCGTCTTCAACCTGCTGTGGGCGGCCGTCGTGGTGCTGATGATCGTTCGGCCCGGATCGGTCACCCCATGAAGTTCCGGCATTACCTGCACCGGCCGGCCCATCCAGTGGCGGGCCGCCGGAGGCCCGCTTAGCGGATAAATTTGTATGTGCTAAACATATTTTGTGCATTCGACGCCCTTCGACCAGTTGGATGACCTGCTCACCCGGATCAATGTGGCGCGGCAGCGCCCGTCCTGGCGTCGACGTCTGCTCGCTGACGCCGACCCGGTGACCAGCGTCTCCACACTGCGCACGCTGCGCGCGGTCGAGCATCATCAACGCAACGGTGCCGGCGCGTCGATCGGCGACGTCGCGGACTACCTGGCGGTCGAACATTCCACCGCCAGTCGAACGGTGTCCGCGGTGGCGGCGGCGGGGCTGATCACCAAGTCATCGGCCGCCGAGGATCAACGCCGCAGCGTCCTGGTGCTCACCGATATCGGCGTCAAAGCCCTCGCCGCGGTGACCGACCGTCGACGCGAACTGGTCGCCGAAACCGTCGCCGACTGGGATCCTGCGGATGTCGACCGGCTCGTCGCCCTGCTCGATCGCCTGACCCGACGATTCGAAGAGGCTGGTTGCCGGTGAGCACCGTCGCGACGCGGCCCCGCGGGGCATTGGCGCTGATGTTCGACCCCGTCTTCGGCGCGCTGTTCTGGGGCAAGATGTTTTCCGTCGTCGCGGTGTGGACGCACAGCATCATCGCCGCGGTCGTCATGTACGACGCGACCGGTTCGGCCCTGATGGTCGGCCTGGTGGGCGTCGTGCAATTCGGACCCCAGCTGATCCTGAGTCCGATCAGCGGAAAATGGGCCGACAGCGGCAATCCGGGCAGACAGATTCTGCTCGGGCGCCTGTTGTGTGTCGCCGGTTCCGGCTTGGTGGCGGCCTGGATGTTCGTCGAACCGGAGCTCCAGGGTTTCTCGGCCGCCGTCCCGGTATTACTCGGCTCGACTTTGGTCGGCTTCGGTTTCGTGGTCGGCGGGCCGGCCATGCAGTCGATCGTGCCGGACCTCATCCGGGACGGTGAGCTGTCGACCGCCATGGCGCTCAACAGCATCCCGATGACGATCGGCCGAATTCTCGGCCCCGCCGCGGGCGCCTACCTGGCCGCGCATTTCGGCGCGGCCGTCGGCTTTGCGATCAGTGCCGGCCTGCACGTGGTGTTCGCGATCTTTCTCCTGGTGGTTCGACTGCCGGCGCCGCCGGACCGTGTTGCCGGCACCGATTACCGGGTGCGGGCCGCCGTCGCGTACGTCTGGCGTGACCGTCCCCTGTTCCTCGCGCTGGTCGCGGTGGCCACCGTCGGCATCGCGGCCGACCCATCCATCACGTTGGCACCGTCGCTGGCCGACGCGCTGGGCGGCGACACCACGCTCGTCGGCGCCCTCTCGGCGATCTTCGGAATCGGCGCCGCGGCCGGGATGGCCGCGCTGGCTCTCATGCGTGGTCGGATGGCGGCCGCCCGGGTGTCGTGGATCGGGCTCTTGGGGCTGGGCCTCGGCTGCGCGGTGCTGGCCGCCAGCATCAACCCGGGGCTGGCGTTGGCGGGTTTCGCGCTGGCCGGCCTGGGCTTCGGCTGGGCGCTCACCGGATTGAGCACCGTCGTGCAGGAACGCGCCCCGCAGGAGCTGCGGGGCCGCATCATGGCGCTGTGGCTGGTCGGCTTCCTGGGTTCACGCCCCATCGCCGCAGCCCTGCTCGGCGGCACCGCCGATCTGACGAATGTGCAGGTGGCGTTCGCGGTCGCCGCGGCGCTCACCCTCGCGGTGGCGCTGTGGTGCCGTCCGTCCCGGCTGTCCGGCGATCTTCCTCGAGGCTGAATCGTTATCCAGGTTTACCCCGTTTGTCACACGGGTAACTTTGGTCACAGCGCCGAGCTCGGTGGCGCCGCCCCGGAACACGACAAGAGAGCCGAATGGATCATCGCAATGAACACCGTCCTGTACTTCAGCGCCAAGGGCGCCGTTTACGAAACCCGCGCCTATAGCCCCGCCGATATCACCCGGTTGATACAAGACCAGGGCCTGCAGTCCTTGACCAGCGCCGACCGGCAGTTCGATTTCTGGTTCAGCCCTTCCACCCATGGTTGCCAGCGCCGCGTCAACCGCAACGCCACCGAACTCTTGCTCGCCACCACCACGCTGGATGCGAAATCGGTGCCGCTGCTCCGTGGCGCGGTGGTGATCGCCACTCACGACTGCGACGGTGACCTCGACGGTCTCAGCTGGCAGCAACTCGATCTGCTGGCGACGCGCAGCCGCGCTCTGACCAAGCGCGATGACCGTCTGCTCACCCGGCGCATCGTTCGTGCCGAGCGGCACCTACGCCGAGCCGGCGTCCCTGCGGCCACACCGACGCGGGCCACCGTGTCACACGCCCACTCGCGCTGAATCGGCCCTGCGCCCGCGCCGAATCAGCCCTGCGGCGATCGGCGCTCGGCGATGGCGGCAAGTCGCCGCGTGCACTCCCGGTTGCGGGGAATGGCCGCCGCGAGCGCGAGCCGCTCGGGAAACCATCCCATCGGAAAGCCCACCGGCACCTCGGCCATGGTGATGTGGCAACCCCCGTCGGCGGTATCCGAGAGCCGGATGGTGACCCGCGCCTTGCCGAACGGGCGGCCCTTGGCCAGCAGCACCAGCTCACGCAGCGGGTCGCAAGACTCGACCACCGTCTGGTCATCGAGCAGAAGCGGCCACACGCCGATCGAGTGCTCGATGGTGCTGGACTCCTCGGGCCAGCGCGGGTCGACCGCGCGCATCCGGCTGTTACCGACCACCCATTGCGAGTACGTCCAGCCGTCGGCGATCACGGCCCACACCTGTGGGCGGGAGGCGGTGGTCTCACGCTCCACGGTCAGGGAGCTGTCGACTTCCTTCGGGTGCGTCATCGACGCTCCTTCCTCACACAATCGGGCCAATGCCATGTAGTACCCGATCCCAGGTGAGCGAATCACCGGGCGGCCCGCCGGTTGACCGCCTCGTCGCCGGGTTAGACTCGGTGTGAAAGTGGGTTCAGGTCGATGCCCATCCGGTGCTGTCTTTTTGGAGCCCTGATGATGCCCGACCCCATTGACGTCTATCCCGAGCGCTCGCACATCGAGTCCAACGACGCGGATCTGACGCAAAAGCATCTCGAGCAGACCTACTCCGCTCGGTTCACCATCACCCGAACCGGCAGTTGCTCGTGCAACCACTCGCGAACAGACGCCGGTAGCTTCGCGGTCGAAGAGATCCAGCAGACCGGCGATGTGCTGTTGCGGACCGACCGCGTGCCCGCGGTCATCGCGTTGTACGTACAGGACGGCCGGGTCGAGGTGGAGCACGGCCGGCTCACCGGATCCGCCGGTCCCGGCGAATGGCTGCTCGCGTCCACCGGAGTGGGCAGTGTCCAGGTCCGGGTCCGCGATGCGACGCTGCGTTCCCTGGTGGTCTCCCGCACCCTGTTGACCGAGGTCGCCGCGATGGACACCGACACCTCCACGGTGCCGCGCTTCACCGGGCTCGCCCCGGTGACGGCGGCTGCGGGCCACACCCTGGCGGCCACCGAACAGTTCCTCAACCGCATTCTCACTGCTCCCGAGCCACCGGCGAACCGGCTGCTGTTGACGTCGACGGCGCGCATGGTGGCCAGCGCCATCTTGGCGGGGTTCCCCAACGATCTACCCACCGACGGTGCACCCGAGGGGGGCGGGGACGCCTATCCCGCGCTGCTTCGCCAGGCCGTCGAGTTCATCCGGGACAACGCGGCCCACGACGTCGGGGTCGGCGACGTCGCCTCCGCGCTGTACCTGTCGCCGCGCACCGTGCAGTACATGTTCCGCCGGCACCTCGACACCACCCCGACGGCCTACCTGCGCGAAGTCAGACTGGCCCGGGCCCGTGAGGAACTGATCGCCGGCGACCGCAGCATCACCACGGTCGCCGCGACCGCCGCCCGGTGGGGCTTTGCCCACACCGGACGCTTCGCGGTCCTGTACCGGCGCACGTTCGGGGAGAGTCCGCACGAGACGCTGCGACGCTGACCCGCGGCCACGTTGCGTTTGCCGGCCAGTGAACGTCGGTTTGTGGACCCGGACCGCGAGTACCGTTAAGGCTGGTTCAGCAGCAGCCGTAACCGTCGCGATCGATGGAGGTTGCCATGACAGAAATGCTCTTCTACGACGCCCACGCCCGACCGACGTCGTCGTCTCGGCTCGAACTCTGCACCGAGTGGCGCGATATCGATCTGGCGGTGATCACGGTCGCGGGCGACGTGGACGCCGCGAACACCCACCAACTCCTTGACTACACGCTGGGCAAGGTCCTGCTGAGCAGGCGGATGATCCTCGATCTCAGCCGGGTCGGGTTCTTCGCAAGCGAAGGCTACTGGATGCTCAAGACCCTCGAGGCGCGCTGTGCGGTGGCCGAGATCGAATTCACGGTCGTTCCGGGTGCGCTCGTCGGCCGCATGTTGCAGATCTGCCGACGCGCGGATCAGCACTTTTCCTGACGAGCTATCGGCGCGATCACCGCCCGTACAAGAAGTTGTGTTCACCGGTGTCACCGCTGGCATGGGTCGAGACGGTCTGGACCACACTCGCATCGGGGGCGACGGCGGTGGCGGCCATGGCCTGGTTGGTGGTGATGGCGCCGATTGCCAGGATGGCTGTCGCGCCGAGCAGCGCGAATCCGGCAGCGAAGTGGTGGCCGATGCTCTTCATTTCGTAATCTCCTGTGCCACTGGTGTTTTGAACTTCCGGCCGGTACGTTCCGGCCATGGTTCAACAATGGCAGGCGGGGCCCGCGCGGTCTGTCGGCCAGCCGGACCCCGTACCGGGGGATTCACGTGTCCCCCAATCGGGGGAACCGCAGTTCTGCGGGCACCCGACGATCACGGCGCGCTTCGAGTTCGGCGTCGTCGACGAGGACGAACATCTGCTGTTCCGGCGAGCACAGCATGGTGACCAGGAAGCGCAGTGGAACATCGTCGCGGTGGTTGCCGTCCGAGTAATGGATGACATCACCGCCGGGCTCCCAGAACGCCTCGCCGGCCTTGATGACGCGGGGCGCCTCGCCTTCGAGCTCGAAGAGCATCTCGCCTTCCAGCACGTAACCGAAGCAGGGGCCCCCGGGGTGGCGATGCGGCGGTGCACCGGTGTCCCCCGGCCCCCATTCGATGACCGCGGTCATGGCGTGTGCGCCTGCAGGAATGAACGGCGGCCGCACCCCCTGGATGACCGTCATCGCCTTGGTGAGCTTCTCGAGTACATCCGACATGGGCTTTCCTCTCTCGGTGCGGCTGGTACTCGTGACGATCGCACCGAGCGAGGGGTCCCCGAATCACGGAAAACCCGTAGTCCCCCTGGGGTCCGGGGGAACTACGGGTTTTCGGTGAGCTCGCCGGGTTCCTCGGTCGGTAGCGCCTCGGCACCGGGTGTCGCCGGCGCCAGCACCTCGTCCTCGTCGGCGTGGACTTCGGTCGGCTTGGGGTCCTGGGATGTCACGTGTGCTGTCCTCACGTAGTGGCGTTCTCGCTGTCGAGAACACCATTACCCGAGTTGGACACGGACTAATCCGGTGCGTGCACATCCAAGGTCAGCGGCTGCGGTGGTAGTAGCCGTGGTGACGGTGGTGACGGCGGGCCAGGCTGGTGACTCCGTCCTGCGCACCCTGGCCCTGGTGGGCCGCGGGTCCCTGCGATGTGGTCGGTCCGGTGTTGGTGGCGGTGGTGGCCGTGGCGTGGGCGGCGGTGGCACCGCCGACGGCGATGATCGCGGGTGCGGCTGCCATGACGATTCCGGCGGCGAAGCGGCGGGTGGCGGTGTTCATGTCGTAATCCTTTGTGAGAGTTCATGTCCGGTGTTCTCCGGCGATGACTCAAGAATGCCTCCGGCAGCCGGCCGCGTCTGTCCGTCGACCGGGCCCCGCACCGGATGAAGCCGCTGTCCCCCGATCGGGGGAACGTTCAGGGCGCGGTCAGCAGGATGTACTGCGCCGCCATCTGCTGGTGCGCTTCCGGCAACGTCTCCGCGTTGACCTCGACGGCGTAGCGACCCGCCGCGGCGACACAGTAGAAGGCCTTCCCGCGCGCCGAGCAGTGGCTGTCCGGCAGCGCGGGTACCGAATCGGCCGGCGCCGCACCCTGGGCGGTGACCTCTTTGCTGAAGGACCCGACCACCATGGACGCCAGACCGGGGCTCTTCGCCTCGTACACGTTGGTCAGTGCCATCGCCACCGCCGTCACACCGGTGTCGGTGAACAACGTCTTGGAGGCGATCGGGTTGCTCTGGAAATGCACCGCGCCGCCCCGGCTGTAGACGGCATTCTTCGTCGGTGCGGCGCTGCCCGGCAAAGGCAGTGCCTTGGCCAGCAGCCCCGACGGGTCCAGCGGAACGTCGGCCAGGGCATCGGCCGGGGCGGGGGCGAATCCGTCGATCCGCGGGCCCTGTACCTCGATCGCCTTGCGCACCAAGGCAGCCGCCGCGTCGAAGCCGTCGACGGACTGGACGAGTTGCATGAACACGTAGGGACCGTGAGGTGCGAACGACCGGATGACCGTCCACTCCCGCTCCGATTCGTGCGGGGTGAAGGGGTAGGTGGAGGCGGCGGCTTCGGGGTGGCCGGGAATCACCGCAGGTGTCGGGGTGACACCGCGGATCGCCTGAGCGGCCGCGCTCGTGTTCATGTCCACCGTGGCTGATGCGGCGGCCGCCGCGTCCGGAAAACGGAACACCGCATTGATCATCACCGTCTTGTCGGCGACCTGCCGGGCGGAGGCGAATCCGTTGACCAAACCGTGGGTTTCGGCCTGCTGCGCGACGCCCTCGGGCGCGAGTTGCATCAGCGAACCCGCGGAGTCGAGCAGGTAGTACGTGGCCAGATACGGGGTCACCAGCGCCTCGTCGGCCTCCCATGGCCCGACCACGAAGCCGGCCAGGTTCTGCGCGTCGGTGATCGCGCCGACGCGGGGATCACCGGCGGTCCCCAGCGGCGGACGCACTGCCGTCGGGTATGTGCCGGCGTCGAGCAGGGCGGGGTTCACGATGGGCGCCACGGTGGTAGTGGGCACATTGGCCCCCGGCACGCCGGGATCCGGTTGCGTCGCGGAATCGTCGGGGGCTGCGCAAGCAGCAAACAGCGCTGCGGTCGCGGCGACGGACACTACTTTGGTGAAGCGGCGCAACGTTTCTGAAGTATTCATGCTGGCCCGACCCTATCCGGGCGGCCGCACACCGGCGACGCGTTCGGTGAACTTCACGCTGTCGCGTCGGCCACCCCCGCCAGCGGAGCCGCACTCATCACGAGGTTGTACAGCGGGCCGCCCCACGCATGCGGGCCGCTGGCGGCGGGTGCGTACGCGGTGTGGATGGCGATGGCCGAAGCCGGCACCTCCTCGGCCTCGGCGTCGTAATCGCAGACCGGGTCGCCCACATCGCAGACGCTGACGGTGCGGGCGCCGATGGCCGGCGGCAGCGGCGAGGTGTCGGTCGAGGCGAGGAAGGAGTGCTCCTGGGCGACGCCCTTGCCTGCGCCCGGCAGCACCGCCGTCGACCCCATGTTGATGGTGGTGTCCGCGGGCAGCCGGTCCCCGTCGGCGACCAGCAGGGCGGCCGCCACATGCGGGTCGTCGGCCAGATCATGCAGATTGCGGTGGATGACCATCGCGCCCTGGGAGTAGCCGGCAAGCACCACCTTGGTCAGCGGGCAGCGCGCCGTGAACGCCTCCAGTTGATCGGCGGTGGCGTCGGTGCCGTCTTCCACACTGTCCATGAAATCCATCCAACCGCCGAGCCCGCCGCCCAGCGGGACGGGTGCGGCCGGGTATTGCACAGCCTCGGCGGTGATGGTTCGGCCAGTCGCCGCCAGCTCGGAGCTCAACTGCTGGTAGGACTGGTACACCACATCGCCCATCCCGCCGTTGGCGGTCAAGCCGGCCCCGTCGCGTTGGCCGGATCCGGCGGCGCCGATCCAGTGGAAGTCCGCGCACCCCGGTGCCGCGGCGGCGGTGCCGCCGGCCAGCCCGACCAGGGCCGTCGCCGCGACCGTGACCGCCATACCCAACCGAAAGATCATGCTGGGTACATCGCCGGCGGCACCGCCCGTTGTTACCGCGGGTGAGGTCGCTCACCCCTGGCCGGCGGTCAGCACCGCCGCGGTGTTGATGCGCCGGAACTCGCTGGGGCTCATCCCGCGGACCCGTTTGAAGGCCGCGCTGAAGGTGAACGGATCGGCGTACCCCACCGCGCGGGCGACCTCGGAGACCGTTGCCGTCTCCTGTTCGATCAGCAGGTCCATCGCCACGGTCATCCGCCATTTGGTCAGGTAGGTCAGCGGCGGTTCGCCGACCAGGTCGTTGAACCGTTTGGCCAGCGTCGACCGGGACACGCCCGCTCCGGCCGCCAACGACGAAACCGTCCACGAAGCGGCGGGATCGGTGTGCAGCAGTCGCAGCGCATCCCCGACCACCGGATCCCGCTGGGCGGTCCACCACGTCGGCGGATGGCCCTCGGGGCTGTCGAACCAGGTGCGCAGCGTGCACACCAGCATCCAGTCCAACAGGCGGTCCAGCACCACCTGTTGGCCCGGGATGTCGAGGGCGGCCTCGGCGGCCAGGTGGTCCAGCACCGCATCTCCGTCGCCGCCGCCGGCGAGGTGCAGCACCGCAGGCAGTGCGTCCAACAGGCGGCGGCTGATCTCGCCGCGCACCGGGTAGGCGCCGACGACCAAGGTCGTTTCCCCGGACCCGCTGTCGGTCCACCCGATCCGGTGCCGGGTGCCGCCGTACTCGGGTTTCGCACACATCTCCCCGCAGGCGATCGGTTCCGCCGTGGTCGCGAGGTCGTCGACGAAGGTGAAGGTGTCCGGCCCCTTCACCACCACCGTGTCGCGATCGCGCATCTGCACGGGCGCACCATGTTCGGGCAGCAACCAGCCCTGCCCGTCCAGCACGGTGCACAGCGTCAGCGGTGCACCGTCCACGAACTGCAGCGCCCACGGTGGCGACAGCTGCGAGCTGCCGAACAGGGAGCCGTGGGCGCGCACGCCGCGGCACAGGTCACCGAACACGTCCATATATCGAGGCTAGACGAATTCACATGTGATCAGGCGTCACACCCATGGAATCGTCCGACGGCGGAAACTTGAATGGGCTCATGGCTACAGACACAATCCTCATCCTGGGTGCGAGCGGAAAGAGCGGCCGCCGCGTGGCCGCCCGGCTACGGCTGCGCGGTGTCGCCACCCGGCTCGCCTCGCGGTCCAGCCCGACCCCCTTCGACTGGTCCGATCCGACCGGCTGGGATGCGGCGCTGGACGGCGCCACCGCGGTGTACATGGTGGCGCCCGCCACGGTGGGCCCGGCCGACGAGTTCGTCGCCTCGGCGCAGAGCGCCGGGGTGCGGCGGGTCGTGCTGTTGTCCGGACGCGGCGCCGACAGTTGGGGAGACTCGACGTTCGGGCTGGACATGCGCGCCGCCGAGAGCGCCGTACGCTCCTCGGCGTTGGAGTGGACCGTCCTGCGGCCCAACAACTTCGCGCAGAACTTCGACGAAGACCTGTTCTTGGCGCCGTTGCGCAGCGGGGAGCTGGCGTTGCCGGCCGGTGAAACCCCCGAACCGTTCATCGATCTCGAGGATGTCGCCGACGTCGCAGCCGAGGTGCTGACCCGCCCAAGCGGTCACATCGGGGCGACCTATGAACTCACCGGCCCCGACGCTCTCACCTTCGGCACCGCCGTGGAGATGATCTCCCGGGCATCGGGCCAGTTCATCACCTACAAGCAGATCAGCGCGGCCGAGTACACCGCGCTGCTGGTCGAGCAGGGCGTCGATGCCCAGGATGCCGAACACGTCACCGAGATGTTCGTGCTGATGGAGAACGGTTCGCTCGCCACCACCACCGACACGGTGGCGTCCGTGCTGGGCCGCCCGCCCCGGTCCTTCCAGGATTATGTGCTGCGCACCGCCGCCACCGGGGTGTGGTCCCGGTGAAGCTCACATCCGAAGACCTGGCATTCCTGCGCCGCCCGCTCTACGGATTCTTCACGGTGGCCGCCGGCGCCGAGGAACCCCAGCCACGCCCGGTGTGGTTCGAGGCCACCGACATCGGCACCATCGAACTGTTCACCCTTGCCGACGCGGCGAAGGTCCGGCGTTTGCGCACCGACCCGCGCGCGTCCCTGGTGGTGGCCGCCCCGGTCGGTGAACCCGAACACTGGGTATCGGTGGCCGGCACCGTGACACTGGAAAGCCAAGGGGCCCAGGAACTCGCGGCTCGACTGGCCGCCCGCTACTGGGACCTCGGCGACCGCGGGCGCAGCACCGAACTGGAGCAGATGCTGGGCGCCGAGCTGCTGCGGCTGGTCATCAACCCGCAGAAGGTGGCCCGCTACACCCCGTGAACCCGGCCGTTCTCGACGCGCCAGGTCCGATCGAGGCGGACGTTCTGCAGCATCCGGCGGTCATGGGTGACCAGCAGTAGCGCGCCGTCATAGCTCTCCAACGCCTGTTCCAGCTGCTCGATGGCGGGCAGGTCCAGATGGTTGGTCGGTTCGTCGAGGACGAGCACATTGACGCCGCGCGCCTGCAGCAGCGCCAACCCGGCGCGGGTGCGCTCACCGGGGGAAAGCTCCCCGACCGCGCGTTCGACATGGTCGGCGCCCAGGCCGAACTTCGCCAGCAGCGTCCGCACCTCGGCGGTGGGCCAGTCCGGGACGTGTGCTTCGAAGCGGTCCACCAGTCGCCCCGGACCGTCGAATTCCGCACGGGCCTGGTCGATCTCGCCGACGGCGATGCTGGCGCCCAGACCGGCCCTGCCCTCGTCGGGCCGGCTCCGGCCGAGCAGCAACCCCAGCAGGGTCGACTTGCCCGCACCATTGGGTCCGGTGATACCGATCCGCTCCCCCGCGTCCACCTGCAGCGACACCGGCCCCAGGACGAAATCCCCGTGCCGGACCACGGCCCGGTCGAGCGTCGCCACCACTGCGCTCGACCGCGGCGCCGACCCGATGGTGAACTGCAGCGTCCATTCCTTGCGGGGCTCCTCGACTTCTTCGAGCCGCGCGATCCGGCTCTCCATCTGGCGCACCTTCTGCGCTTGCTTCTCGCTGGACTCGGTTTGGGCGCGGCGGCGAACCTTGTCGTTGTCGGGAGCCTTGCGCATGGCGTTACGCACCCCCTGGCTGGACCATTCACGCTGGGTGCGGGCGCGCGCCACCAGATCGGCCTTCTTGTCGGCGAACTCCTCGTACTGTTCGCGCTTGTGCCGGCGGTTGACCGCGCGCTCTTCGAGATAACTGTCGTACCCACCGCCGAAAACGGTGCTGGTGTTCTGCGCCAGATCCAGCTCCAGGACACGGGTCACGCTGCGGGAGAGGAACTCTCGATCGTGGCTCACCAACACCACGCCGCCACGCAGTTCGGTGACGAAACGCTCCAGCCGGGCCAGCCCGTCCAGGTCGAGATCATTGGTCGGTTCGTCGAGCAGCACGATGTCGAAACGCGACAGCAGCAGCGCGGCCAGACCCACCCGCGCCGCCTGCCCACCCGAGAGCGCGGTCATCTGGGTCGCGTCCGGCGCCTCGCAATCCAACCCCAGGTCGGCCAGCACGGCGGGTAACCGCTCCTGGAGGTCCGCCGCGCCGGTGGCCAGCCAATGGTCCAGCGCCGCGGAGTAGGCGTCCGCGGCGGCATCGGAATCGGAGAGCGCCTCGGCGGCAGTCTCCATCGCCGATGTCGCGGCCGCGCACCCGGTGCGCCGCGCGATGTAGCCGGCCACGGTCTCCCCCGGGACCCGTTCGTGCTCCTGGGGCAGCCAGCCGACGAACGCGTCCGCCGGGGCGGCGCTCACCGTCCCGGCCAGCGGTTCGAGATCACCGGCCAGGATGCGCAGCAGGGTGCTCTTCCCGGCACCGTTGGCCCCGACGACACCGATCACATCGCCGGGCGCCACGGTCAGATCGACGTTCTCGAACAGTGTGCGATGGGCGTATCCGCCGGCCACATCCTTCGCGACAAGCGTTGCGGTCATGGCCTCATCATCACATCAACGGATCAGGCCGGGTTGAACAGGCGCGGCTCCAGCCACCCTTCGTTCCGATACCGCTGCAGGGTCTTCGCCCCGGCCAGTACGGCCAGATCCGCCACCGGTTCGACGACAATCACCAGCATGTACGCGACACCGAAGGTCGCAACAGCGGCCACTGTCTGTCCGCTGAATCCCTCACCGTAGAGCGCCCAGAACCCGACCCACGAGACGATGCCGGCCTGGTAGGTCATCGACAGGGTCAGGGCCTGTCGGTACGTCAGTGCGGTATAGCGGGTCTGCGGCGTGATCGTGCGGCCCGCCACGTACTGCAATGCGAACAAGGGCACCAGCAATGTCGTGAGATTCATGCCGTACTGCGGAAGATCGACGGGCGACAGGAACAACCCCTGGATCAGCAGACCCAGCGCCAGGCCGAACGCCGCGGGCGCGACGCCGAACAACAGGAACAGAGTAGAGCCGAGGATCAGGTGCACCTCGGAGACACCGACCGGGAAGTGCGGCAGGATCTCGAAGAACACCAGAACCAGTGCGGTGGTCACGGACGTACCCAGCAGCAACGAACCCGGCCCACGCTCCTTGAGGTGTCTCCACGCCGATGTCAGCGCGTAGCCGCCGGCGCCGGCGGCGGTGGCGTAACTCAGGACGATTTTTGCGCCGTCCACAATTCCTGGCTCGATGTGCATATCGGGTTCCTTTCGCGAGGGTCAGTGGTGGTCATCGTGGACAGCGTGGTCGCCGTCGTCGGTGATTAGTGGAGCGGTGAGGATTTTCCGATGGTCCACAACGTGTTCCAGTGCTGCGACCCAGTGGTCGTAGTACTCCCACTCCCCACGGGCGGGAGGCGGTGCGGACTCCCACGCGCCGATCGTGTCGATCAGGCTCTGCTGAAATTCACTCCACGGGTAGTGCCCGAACTCGGAGAGTGCCAGGGCGAGCCCGAAAGCCCTTCGCTGCCAATCATGGTCGAATGACGGGGCCGCCTGATCCGTGGTGCACGTCTGGTGGAGTTTCATACCGGTTGTCCCGCCAGTGCCACGCCCATCATCGACTCCGTGGTGACCAGACTCATCAGCTCCTTCTCAGTGAAATGCTCGGTACCGGCTGGCCTTTCGGGAATGACGAACCACCGGGAGTGCCCGCTGGAGTCCCACACCTTGATCTCGGTGTCATCAGCCAACTGCACCCCGACCTCGGTGAGCACCGTGCGCGGTTCCCGGGCAGCACGCGCCCGGAACACCGGATCCTTGTACCAGTACGGCGGCAGTCCGAGTACCGGCCATGGAAAGCACGAGCACAGTGTGCAGATGACCAGGTTGTGCACGCCGGGTTCGTTGGCCACCGCCTGCAGATGCTCGCCTTCGGCTCCAGCCATGCCTTCGGGCAGGTCCAGCTCGGACAGCGCGGCCGGGGTATCGACAACGACGCGGGCCGCGAAATCCGGGTCGGTCCAGGCCTTCACGACGATCTTCTGTCCGTTCAGCGGGGTCATCTCGGATTCGAAGTAGGCCAGTACCTTGTCGACGGTCTCGCCGGTGATCACCCCCTTCTCGATCAGCAGCCGCTCCAGGGCGGCGACCCGATCGGCGCTGGACTGCTCACGGTCGGACGGGTACGCAAACTGCTCGCTCACTTGGCCTCCTCGATGGGTTGCAGATACGCCTCGAACAGTTCGGCGTACAGGGTGTTGGCGCCCGGTTCGGCCCGGACACCCCAGAGTTCTTCGGGGGTGAACTCCACGATGTAGATCGGCATCGGGTCGCCGATACCGTCACCGGTGTGCACGAAGTAGCCGTAGTCGCCCTCGAAGATCCGGGTGACGGTGCCAGTCCGAGCCCGGAGGTAGCCGGGCAGCCGGGTATGGGATCCGGCAGGAAGGTCGGCGATGCAGACCTGATCCCCGACCGAGAACTTCGGGTGGGCGATATCGCGGCGCGGGCTGTCTCCGCGGCGGAGATAAGCGATCACCTGGTCGTCGATCGCCGGATCTCCGCCGACCGGTGCCGGTGCAGGGTCCCCGATCAACGCGCTGATCTCCTGCTCCGTCACGTATCCCTGGTCGACGAAGAACTGGCTGATCCCGCCGAGCCACTTCTCGTAGTAGCGGAATTTGAAGTAGTCGAACGGATTCATCGCTTCAGCACCGGTGCGCAGCGAGGCCCAGGTCCATTCGTCCCGGAACTCGGTGGGCACCTCAGAAATCGGGTATGCGGGCAACGCGGAGTCCAGGTGCGTACTGAGACCCATCATCGCGACGTGGATGCCGAAGATCCGTTTCTCCCACTCCTCGACGAACACCCGCTTTTCCAGGGTGAGCGGCGCGGGTAGGCCTTCCAACCCGCCCAGGTAGTGCTGCAGTTTCATGCGGGTGCACCTTCCGTTCCGGTACGGCCGGCCGGAGCCGTACGTGTCATGACATCGGCCAGTAACTCCGAGGCGATCCCGAACGTGGCACCCAGTACGCAGGCGCACGCCGCCACGAGTCCTGGATGGGAGATCGTGGTTGCGGTGACCAACTGGCCGGTGCCCGCCACGGTCGACACGGTGGAGGCGAAGCCCACCACCACGGCCGGTGTCGTGGAGAGCAATCCGATCCAGGATGCCTGCACCATCACCGCACTTCCGACGCCGACGGCGATCGCGGTGGCGGTCAGGCTGCCACCGAGAAGGTGCGCGGCGTACAGGCTTGCGGCGGCGATGACGACACCTGCCAGATTCGAGGCCACCGAGCGCACCCACCCGGCGGTCCCTCCGCCCACGAAGAAGAAGGAAGCCCAGGCCAGGAACACCACCCAGATGGGGACGGTGATCACGGTCGCGGTGAGCGCCACCGCGACCCCGCCGAGCACACCGATGCTCAGTGTCAGAGCTGATCGTGAATCCATAACGGCCACCTTGTCGTTTTGATATCGAGATGTGGTTCTTGGCAACAACGTTGAGCCGATGGTGTTTCCGATTGGTAAAGGCCCGTTATCGGTTGGTCGCCGAGGTGGACATGTTCTGCGCGAAACCGGACCTCGTCGGGCAGGGCCGACCGACACGGACAGGAGCCGCGAAAATCCGGACATCGGCGCACGCCGGTGCGACGGTGCTCGCACGCTTGGTACATGTGTCACTACGCCGAACGCCGATCGCGGCGCATCGCGATGCTGATGGCCGACGGTGTCCGCACCTTGGATGTCACCGGCCCACTGGAGGTGTTCGATGCGGCCCGCGCGCTGGGCCACGACTATTCGGTGGCCCTCTACGGCTGCGGGAGTTCCTCGACCGTGCGCTGTTCATCAGGTCTGGCTCTGGCCGCCACCCCGGCCTCGGCGCTAACTGATGCGGTTGACACGGTCATCGTGTTCGGTGGTGAAAGCCTTGTCCACGAGGGTGTTCCGCGAGACCTTGAACAGGTCATCGCGGCCAAGGTATCGCGCGCACGGCGGATCGCCGCGATCGGCACCGGGACGTTCGCCCTGGGCGCGGCCGGCCTGCTCGACGGCCGGCGCGCCACCACCCATTGGCGACACCTGGAGGCGTTCGCCACCCGTCATCCGACCGCCATCGTCGACCGCGAGTCGGTGTACAGCCGCGACGGTGATATCTGGACGTCGGCAGGTTCGGCGGCCGGTATCGACCTGGCTCTCGCCTTGGTGGCAGACGATCACGGACCCGAGGTCGCCCACGAGATCACCAAAGAACTGGTGGTCCTCAGCAGGCGAATGGAAGGTCATCCGCAGATCTCGGCAGCCGCCCGGACACCGCGGCCCAAACATGCCGGACTGCAACGGTTGATGGCGACGATAGGCGTCGATCCGGCCGGCCATTACGAGCTGGATACCGTTGCCGCCCAGATCGGTTTGAGTCCGCGGCACCTGGCTCGACTGTTCAAGGCACAGGTCGGGATGACGCTACGGCAGTATGTGCACGAGGTGCGGCTGGAGAATGCCGTGGGCCTGGTGCTGGCTGGTGAGTCGTTCCACGCCGCGGCACGGCGCAGCGGGCTGCGATACGGTGCCCGCATCCGCGATCACCTGGAGGCCCACCGGGTGGTTGCGGAGCCGATTCCCAATTCTCCGCTACTGGTCGATCCCGGTGGTGCGGAAGCGGTTACGGTATACGCCGGGTGATACACCCAGGTTGCGCCGGAACGTCCGTCGCATGGTGTCGGTGGTCCCGAACCCGGCGCGCCGGGCAATGGTGTCCTGGCTCTGATCGCCGGTTGCCAGTAGCACTTTGGCGGCCTCCAGCCGGGCCTGTTCGACGAATCGCGCCGGTGTCATCCCGATCTGCTCGTGGAACATCCGGGCGAGGTGGCGCTCGCTCACGGCCGCCTTGATCGCCATGGATGCAATGGAGTGGTCCGCGCCGGGATCGCCGATCACCGAGTCGACGATATCGCGCAGGCCACCCGAAACCGGTAGCGCCGATTCCGCCCACACGCTGAATTGTGCTTGGCCACCGGGGCGTTGGAGGAAGACCACCATCCAGCGTGCCACCCTGCGTGCGACGGCCGGACCGTAGTCGCTTTCGACCAGCGCCAGCGCCAGGTCTATCCCGGCGGTGATGCCGGCTCCCGTGATAAACGGTCCATCCTGGACGAACAGTGAGTCCGGGTCCACCCGGACATGGGGATAACGGCGCGCCAGTGTCTGGCAGTGCGCCCAATGAGTGGTCGCGCGCCGCCCCTCCAGCAGCCCGAGGGCGGCCAGCACGAAGGCGCCGGTGCACACCGAAGCCACCCGACGGGCCCGGGGCGCGAGCCGGCGCACCATTTCCAGCGCGTCCGGCACCGTATCCGGTGTCGGCTCTTCCGGAATGTCGTGCAGGCCCGGAGTGAATGCGAAATCCGCCGGGACACCGCCGGGCACCAGCAATGTGTCGATCGTTGCGGGCACATCGGCCAGCGCCAGGTTCACGTCCAGCCGTGCGTAAGCCGTCGTCCCCACCGACTCGCCGTTCGGCGAGGCCAGCAGAACGTGGTAGTTCGCCCCGAAGTCGTTGGCGCGGGCGAAGATTTCCAAGGGCGCTGCGACGTCCTGCAGAGTCACCTTGTTGTACAGGGCGAACACGACGGTCCGTGCTGGAGCCCTCTCCCGGCTGGGTTCGTCGTCGGCCACGTGTCGCTGGTGCCCTTTCACTGACCCCCGCGGTTTCGGCGCTCGTCCGAATATAGCGTGTCCCTGTTTCCGTCAGGTTGCATCCGCTCACGCAGGCTGTCATAGATGGGCGGCGATTTCAGCAGTTCGGCGGTCAGCACCGCTGCCGCGGTGGCGGCCAGCATCGGCACGGCCAGCGCGGTGATCCCCGTCATCTCGATCACCAGCACCACCGCCGTCAGCGGTGCGCGCACGACCGCACCGAAGAACGCCGCCATCCCGACGATCGCCATCGGCACGGCAAGCGAGTGACCGTCGTTGGGCCACAGGAGATTCAGCACACCGACGAACAGCACCCCCCACAGTGCCCCGACGGCCAGCAGCGGAGCGAACAGCCCGCCGGGAACCGCGGCCGCGTAGGACAACGGCCCCGCGAACACGCGGACCGCCAAATACCCCAGCGCCAACGGCAACGCCAACGCCCCGCCTCCGACGATCAACTGGGTCAGGGCATCGCCCCCACCGACGGCATGCGGATCCACAAAGGCCATCAACCCGACGATGGCGCCGATGATCGAGGCCTTGGCAACCGCTGGGATCCTGGGCACCGCTGCGACGGCGTCGAGCATGCTCAGAACGAGTCGGCTGTAGAACGCACCGAGGCATCCGGTGATCAGACCGAACACGACGAACACCGGGATCCACACCGTCGACAGCGGCGCGACCGGATCGACCAGGAAGTCCGGCCGATCGCCGAGGATCAGCCGGGCACAGGCCACCGCGGTCGCGGTGGCGCACAGCGTCGCCAGCACCGTTTTGAGCCGTACGGATTTGGTCGCCTCTTCGATGGTGAACAGCGCCCCGCCGATCGGCGCGTTGAACGCCACCGCCAGCCCGGCACCACCGAGGGCCGTCTGCATCATGCGGACGTCGGGATCGGACAGACCGCCATACCGCGCCGCCTGCGCTCCGATCGCCGCCCCCATGTGCACCGTCGGGCCTTCCCTGCCCAGCACCAAGCCCGAGCCGATGGCCAGCACACCACCGACGAACTTGGCCGGCAGCAGCAGGAGCCCGGGCGGACGCGCCGCGCCGCGGTAGACGGCCTCGACATGTTGGATGCCGCTGCCCGCCGCCAGCGGCATCCAGCGGACCACCAGGGCCGCCAGCGTCGCTCCGGCGGCGGCCACCGCGATCGGGACCAGCCAGCCGGGCCCCGGTAGGTGGTGCGACCAGTCGACCAGCTCGACCCGCCCGCGGTCAGCGAGCTGCAGGCACCACCGAAAGGCGCCGCCGACGAAGCCGATCACGATGCCGGCCAGGACCGCGACGGTGCAGATCCAGACGGTGCCCGACTTCACCCCGTGTTCCTCGACGGGAGACGACCGCGCGGCGTCATTGCCACCCGGCCAGCTCGTTGAGTAGCCGGCGCACGCTGCCGGTCAGCGAACTCGGCACATGATCGGGATCCATCAGGTCATTCTCCGCCAGCGGACCCGCTTCGTCGGCCACAACGTCGGCCGTCATCGGTTCGAGCGTGCGGCCGTCACCGCGCAGTGTCTCCACCGCCGTCAGGAATGACCCGTTGTCGGGCACCGCGGCGTAGAAGTCCGCGACTGGAACACCGAGGTGCTCACTGATCAGTACCCGCCGGATCTGCGCGATGAGCTCGCGTCCGGCGTCGGAATCGGCCTCGATGGCGACGTCACATTCGCTGTCGAAGCCCATGGACCGGTTGTTGAGGTTCGACGATCCGATCCGGAGCAGGCGGTCGTCGACCACGATGACCTTGGAGTGGACGTAGATCGGTGTCCCGTTCCCGGTCACCGGCCAGTAGATGCCCAGGTGACCGTGGGTGTCGGCCGACCACAATTCGGCGATCAGCGCGCTGCGGGCGCTGTCCATCGACTGGATCTCCAGTGCGCTTTCCGAGCGGCGCGGCAGGATGATGACGATTTCCGGGCCGCCACGCTCACCCAGACGCCGGATCAGCGCCTCGACCAGCGTGCGCGAAGCAAGGTACTGATTCTCCAGATAGATGGTGTGTTCGGCGGCTTCGATGGCCGCCAGGTTCAGCGCCTCCACCTCACGCACCTCGTCGTTTTCCGGGAGCGCGGGAAGGGTGCGGGCGATCCCCACCTCGACGTCGCGCAGCTGCGGTTCCAGTCCGCGCGGCCACGGCGAGTGCGCGACATCCAGTGCGGGCATGTTCTGCCCGGTGGCCGCTCGCCAGCGATCCCTCGCCAACTCGCCGAGCGCACCGGCAGCGGCGCCGTCCATCGCGGTGGCGACCTCGTGCCGAGGACCGTAGGCGGTGCGTAGCGGGTTGTCATCGAGGTGATCCGAGGTGTCCCAGCGCCCGATGGTCAGATCGATGCCGCCACAGAACGCGACCGCGTCATCGATGACGATGATCTTCTGGTGATGGACCGCCCCGGCGGGGTGCGCACCGTCGACCGCGAAGCGGATTCTCCTGCCGCTGAAGCGATTCAAGAGCGAGACCGGCGTGATTCCGTACCACAGATCGTCGAACAGCGGCAGCAGCCGCAGGTTGGATTTCAGCACGTAGATCTGCAGCCCGGCGCGCTTCCACAGCAACCAGTAGAGAAACGCCCCCAGTTGGTTGGGCCCGGGCAGCGTGGTCTGGCCCTGTTCGAACGTGGTGCCCGCGTCGAAGTCCCATCCGACGAGGATGATCCGGCGCTGGGCGCGCAACATCGCCGCCTTGACATGCCGCAGGTAGTCCGCGCCGTCGATGATGACGGCGAAACGGTCCGCGGTGGGCACCTGCCAGCAGGTTCGGCCCGCGACCAGTATCCGGTCCGCCGTGCTCGCCATTTCACCTCGCCCCGCTTGCACGCCCTGTCACTTAGTGACACAGTGATGGCATCACCCGCCAGGAGGTTCGCACCATCGCCAGCCAGGATATCCGCGGCGCCACCAAGACGAAGCAGTTGCAGGCCCGCCTCGAGGTATCACGGCACGCCTGCGCGCTGTTCTGGGAGCGTGGCGTCTCGGCCACCAGCGGGGACGATATCGCCGCCGCGGCAGGGCTTTCCACCCGGACGATCTGGCGGTACTTCCGGACCAAGGAGAGCTGCGTCGAGCCGGTGCTGTCCCTGTCGGCGCAGCGTTTCATCGCCCAGGCCCGGCGCTGGCCGGCAGAACTCTCGCTGGCTGAGCACATGGAGGCGGATATGGTCGCGCATCCACTCACCGACGCGGAGCTTGCCGACGAGGTCAGCGCGCTTCGCATCGCCACCATGTCGGGCGAGGAACCCGCGCTGCGGACGGCCTATCTGATGGTGCACGACGAGATGGAGCGCCTGTTCGTACCGGTGGTCGCCCAGCGACTGGGGTTGCCGGAGGGTGATCTGACCGCACGGCTCTGCGCGGCGGCGGTGGTCGGCGCGTTCCGGGTCATCGACGAGGATGTCGGCCGGCGGGTCATCGTCGACAAGGAGACGGTCAGCCAGCAGGAAGCCCTCGCGCTGATCGACCGCGCCGTGCGCGATGCCACCAACGGACGGTTCGGCGGACCTACTTCCCCGCGTTGAGCGCCAGATCGATCGCGTACTGGTTGACGAACGTGCCCGCGCCGGGCTCGCCGCGCCCGCACGACCCGTCGGACTCACCGACGCGTTTGACCCACAGGAACGCATCGACGTTCGGATTTCCGGTGGCCGTCGTCGGCGGCACACCCAGCGCCCGGCCCTTGGGGTTGCACCACGCGGTGTCGCTGTCGCTTTCGGGACCGAGGCCGTTGCGTGAGGTGTCGATGACGTAGTGCGAGCCACCGGTCATGGCGGAGATGGCATCGCCGTAGCCCATCTGCTCTTCGGTGGTGTAGTAGTTCGTGGTGTTCAGGGCGAACCCCTGCGCGCGGGCGATGCCGACATCGTTGAGCATCGCGGCCATCTTGTCCGCACTCACCCAGCGCGAGTGCCCGGCGTCGATGTACACCGCGGCGGCCGGGTCGCGGGTCAGGGTGTCGACCGCGTAGCGGATCAGGTCGAAGCGTTCGGCACGCTGGTCGGCGGTCAGACAGTCGGCCATCGCCAGCGCATCGGGCTCCAGGATGATCGCCGCGGGCGCGCCGCCCAGACCAGCCGAGATGGCGTCGATCCAAGCCCGGTAACCGTCGGCGGAGCCGAAGCCGCCGGCGGCGTAGCTGTAGCAGTCGCGATGCGGCAGCGCATAGATCGACAGCACCGGTGTGGCGCCGGCGGCCTGGGCGGCGCCGACGAGCTTGCTCACCGTGCCCCCGACGCTGGACGCCGGGAACGCCTGATCCAGCCAGTAGGCCTGCGGTGTGTTGGCGACGTACTCGAGTTGTGGGCTCGGCGCGCTCTGCGCGGCCCGCATCGCCTTGGAGATCGGGTCGACGTAGAAGGGCTTACCGATCAGCGGGTTGGCCTCACTGGCCAACTGGATCCGCGGGGCCGGAACCGGGGACGCAACGCCTGCGACGACGGCCGCGACGGCGAGGAAGGGGGCCAGCCACCGCGCGGCGGTGCCAGCAACGGAAGACTTCACCCTAGGAAAGTTAGTGCGCCTCAATGTGCAACGCCAATCGCGAAACGGCAGGTCACCGCCCCGAAATGTGCTGGGCAAACACCTTTCGAGCGGCCGGTCACCGGGTCATGGCCAGCCAGCAACACCTCAGCCTTTGCGGTCGAGCCGTAGTCGCAACCCGTCGATCACCACGTCGAGACTGAAGTCGAAATCATCGGCGGTGCCCGCGACGGCGCGGTCGGCGATGACCTCTCCGAGCAGCGCGAACTGACCGGCCGGCGCGTCAGCGAGGATCCGGGTCACCTCGGAGGTGTGCTGACTCCTGGACTGATCTCCGCCCAAGAGATCGCGCGCGGCGGTGTAGGCCACCCCGGACACCAGCGACAGGATGTGCCCGCCCTCGGCGACGGTGAAGCCGGCCGCCGTCAGCGCTCCCAGCACCCGTTCGGCCAGCGCCAGGCTGTATGTCCCGCGCAGCTGGACATGCGTGGCGGTCGCCTGCAGGTGCACGACGCCCCGGTGCACGGCCTTGCCGTAGGCACGCAGCACGTCGGCCCACGCGGCGTCGTCGGGTAGCACGAAGTCCCGCAGCTCCGCTTCGAACAGGTCGGTCACGATCAGCTCGAGCAGCCCGACGCGGTCACCGACGTAGTAGTTCAGCGAGCTGCGGTCCACGCCGAGGGCGTCCGCGACCGCCTGCATGGTCAGATCCTGTGGCGCGATGGCCCGGGCCGCCTCCACGATGCGGGCCCGGTCGATACGGGGCGGGCGTCCGCGCCGACGACGCAGCGCTCCCGCTGACTCTTTCGGACCGCCCGTCGCCATTTCACGAACATAGCGGCTGTTGCCATGTTAATTTTCCACGAACGTGAAAAATATTGCTCGAACAGAGGGGCTCGGCCGTGCGCGTCATCCAGTGGACCACCGGAAAGGTCGGAAAGCTAAGCCTGCGTGGCATTCTCGACGATCCCCGCCTTGAGCTCGCCGGCGTGTATGCCTACTCCGAGCAGAAGGCCGGTGTCGACGCCGGCCAGTTGTGCGGCCGTCCGGACACCGGGATCGCCGCCACCACCGACATCGACGCGCTGATCGCCCTGGGCGCCGACGCCGTGCTCTACACCCCGTTCATGGCCGACCTCGACCACGTCGTGAAGCTATTGGAGAGCGGCCTCAACGTCCTGAGCACCAACCTGTTCCTCAATGTCGGCGGCGTCGCGGGCCAGACCCGCGAGGCGCTCGCGGCCGCATGCGCGCGCGGCAACAGCTCGCTCTACATCACCGGGATCCATCCGGGCTGGGCCAACTCGATCACCACAGCCCTCACCGCGGTCTGCCGCGATGTGCAGTCGATAACGATCGTCGAGGCGGCGGACGTCTCGGTGTACGAATCGGTCGAGACGTGGGAGATGCTCGGTATCTCCAAGCGCGAGGCCTCCCCGGATGTCATCGAGATCGCCAAGCTCGGCATGATCAGCTTCCGCGACTCGGTCGAACGGATGGGCGTCGCACTGGGTTTCGACGAGTTCGACAGCATCGACTTCGATATCGAGTTCGCCACCGCCGCCGAAACCGTCGACCTCGGCTGGATGCGCATCGAGAAAGACACCATCGCCGCACTGCGCGGCGGATGGAGCGCGACCCTGGGCGGCAAGACCATTCTGCGCACTGCCGTCGTCTGGCACCTGACCACGAAGCTCAATGCCGACTGGGACCTGGACAAGGACCACTACAACATCGTGATCCACGGGGAACCCGAAGTGCGCACCCGGATCCGGTTCGTGGCGCCCGAGTCGTGGGGCAACCACGAGTGGGACACCATGACCGCGATGCCTGCGGTCAATGCCGTCATCGATGTCGTCGGCGCGCCCGCCGGCATCCTCACCCTCAAAGATGTCGGACTCACCTGCGCGCCGGCAAAGGCCTGGCTCGGCAGCTGAGTCCTGCCCCGCCGCGGTCTCGGAAAGCACTCGGGGCCATCACATTTGGATGACGTTTCCGCGCCCCACCGGATCGCCATCCGGGCCATTTTCCGCACCGTCCATCCGGCTCGCGCAACAACGGCGCGGGTGGCACGCGCCGTTACCCGCGGCCACCTGCGCACATTTTTACCCTCCGGCAAATTCCTTGCGGAAGGAACGTTTACGGGGGCAAACAATGTGGCCGCCGCCCGAACGGGCACACCGACGCCGCCGCCAGCGACCCCGGAGGTGTTTGCTGCGACCGGCCTGCTGCGGCACGGCGTTGCCGGCTCACCCCCGGGCGAGCACGGCGTAGCAACGCCGATTCCGGGCAGTGTCTTGGCGAATCTTGCCGTGCGGCAACGCCGTTCCCGTGCCTACATTGAGCGCGTCACATGTTGCTCAGCATCGGACCGCCAGAAAGGCCGTGATGTCCGCCCCCTTGTCACGCATCCTCGCCCGCTGGGCGCGGGCCGGCGCGGCCATCGCGGCCGCGCTGTGTGTGCTGTCCGCGCAGCTTCTCTTTCCGCTGACGGTGCCGGCGGTGGCCGCCCCGCCCACATCCATCAACACGTCGTCGGCGTCCTTGGGGATGGCCGAATCGAATCTGTACTTCATGACCGTCGACGAATTGGCCACGGCCATGCAGGCCTTCGAAGAGATGGGGGTGCGGCAGATCCGGATCTTCCTGCCCTGGCGGGCCATCGAGGCGTCCAGGGGTGCGCCCAACTGGACGATCGCCGACCGGATCCTGGACGCCGCCGCCGACAAGGGCATCGCCGTCGTCGGCGCCGTCACCAGCACCCCGATCTGGGCCTCACGCAACGGATTCTGGCTGCCCAACGCGGCACCCGACGACCCGGGGACCTACGCCGACTTCATGGCCCGACTGGCCCAGCGCTACGGATCCGGCAGCGCACGACCCCGGATCGCGGCCTACGAGATATGGAACGAGCCCAACGCCAATATCGGTTGGTCTCCGCAGCCGAACGTCGCGGGGTACACCGCATTGCTCAAAGCGGCCTACACCGCCATCAAGGCCGTGGAACCCACCGCGACGGTGGTCGGCGGCGTGTTGGGCGCCGGTCTCACGTTCGGGACCTGGACGATCAATCCGGTCACCTATCTGACCCAGATGTACGCGTCCGGTGCCCAGGGATATTTCGACGCGTTGTCGTTCCACCCCTACAACTCGTCCAGCAGTTTCTCGGCGGGCGCGCCGTACGCCAACACCCCTTACCGGCAGCTGCTGTCGCTGCGCCAGCTGATGGCCGGCGCGGGTGACGGCGAGAAGAAGATCTGGACAACGGAATACGGCATACCGACCTCATCGGTCAGCGGGGCGACCCAGGCCGCCTGGATCACCGATTTCGCCACCACCTGGTCCACCCTGGATGGGGTCGGCCCGATGTTCATCTACTCACTGGTCGATCGGCCGAACGAGACACCGTGGGGAGTGTTCGACCGGAATTGGGTCGCCAAACCAGCGGTGGAGGCGATCCGGGCCTGGATCGCCGCACACCCACCCGGCGGGGAGGTCATCTCAAAGGCGAACGGGGGATGAAGACGGCGATGACGGTGCACAGCGCCGCGGCACCGAGACCGAACAGGAACGCCGCGTGGAATCCGTCGGTGCTCGGAACGGGCATTCCACCCACCTGCACCGTGGATCGGGTCAGCACCGCGGCGATGACCGCCGCCGCGGTGGCCGTTCCCAGCGATCGCATCAGCGTGTTGAGACCGTTGGCGGCCCCGGTCTCCGAGGCCGGAACGGCCCGCATGATCAGCGTGGGCATCGCGGCGTAACCGAGTCCGATGCCGATCCCGATCAGGATGTTGATGACCAGGATGTGCCCGGCGCGCAATTCGGACAGCAACGCCACGACATAGCCGCTTCCCATGATCGCGGCACCGGCGATCAACAGCGGTTTGGGTCCCCATCGTCGTTCCAGCCGACCGGCCACCGGCGACATCACCAGCATCGCCAAACCCGCGGGCATCAGGAACAGGCTGGCTTGCAGCAGCGGCATGCCCAGTCCGCCTGCCGCGCTGGGAAGTTCGAGCAGCTGCGGAAAGGCGATCTGCGATGAGAACAGCGCGAACCCCATCGCGATCGAGGCCAGGTTGGTCAAGAGCACCGGACCACGGGCGCTGACCCGCAGATCGACCAGCGGCTCACGGCGGCGCAATTCCAGCCAGCCCCATGCCAACAGCACCACGGTGCCGCCGACCAGGAAACCCAGCGTGCGGGTCGACGTCCACCCCCAGTCGTTGCCCCGCGAGATCGCCAGCAGGACACCCGACAAGCCGACGGCCAGGCCGGCGATGCCGGCCTTGTCCACGCGGCCGCCGACGCGCAGCGCGCTCTCCGGCACGAAGCTGGCCATCAAGGCGAACGCGGTGGCGCCCAGGCCCGCCGCCACCCAGAACAGCACGTGCCAGTCGAAATGCTCACTGACGAGGGCACTGACCGGCAGTCCGAGCGCGCCGCCGACGCCCAGCGTCGCGCTGACCAAGGCGATGGCCGAGCCCAGGCGGTCCGCCGGAAGAGTGTCGCGAAGGATGGCGATGCCCAATGGGATGACCCCCATCCCCACCCCCTGCAGGCCGCGTCCGATGATCAGCGGCAGCACCGTCGGCGACAACGCGGCCACCGCGGAACCGAGCATCAACACCGCGAGCAGGATCAGCGCGACACGGCGTTTGCCGTACATGTCGCCCAACTTGCCGGAGATCGGGGTGCAGATCGCGGCCACCAGCAACGTGATGGTGATGACCCACGCCGTGTTCGAGGCGGACGTGTTCAGCAGCTGCGGCAGTTCACCCTGGATGGGGATGAGGATGGTCTGGGTGAACGCGGCACACATGCCGGCGAAGGCCAGCACCGACACCACGGCGCCGGTGTGCACACGACGCTCCGATGGGCCGGCCGACCGATCGAGCGCCGTCCGGGTTTCGACTGTCATCAACCACCCTTCGTCTGTTCTCGCCCACCGTACCGGCCAATGAGACTCAGTATCAAAATGAAGTCGATGTATCGCTTCTGACACCCAGAGTCGCATTCGGCTATCCTGAGGCGATGGCGGTAGGAGTACGTGAGCGGGCACGACTCGCATTGCGCACCGAGATCGCCCAGGCCATGAGCGATCTGTTCGCCGCGCGCGGCTTCGACGCGGTGACCGTTGAGGAGGCCGCCGGCCAGGTCGGCATCTCGCGGGCCACGTTCTTCCGGTACTTCGGGTCCAAGGAAGACGCCGTTCTGGCCGCCGTCGAGGCATCGTCGATCGACTATGCGGCACACCTGCAGAGCCTGCCCCCACTCGATGGCGAAACCCCCTGGCAGCTGTTGCTGCGCGCCTTCAAGGACGCCATCGCCGAGCAGGGCGAACACTCCGACCTGGAACGCTCCCGCGCGCTGATGATCAACTCCACCGTGTCGCTGCGCACCCGGATGGCGCAGCGGCGTTTCGCTCTCGAGGATGCGCTGACCCCGGTTCTGGCGGGACGCATGGACGCACCGGAGGCCGCCCGCGCGGTCGTCACCACCGCGCTTGCCGGGCTCGATCTCGCGTGGCGGCGCTGGGCCGCCGGCGACGAGCCGACTGTCGCCCGCTCGCTGGATCGCGTCTTCGAGCACCTTGACACGGCGAATTCGCCTTTGACGATCGCACCGCGCACCTAGGTCTTCACCGCGGGCACGCGTCGGTGCTGCTACCCCGTGGCGGCGCCATCGGCGATGATCGCCGACACGGCGGCCTGCACGCCGCGTCCGGCGATCACGATCGGTTCCACCGAGCGCAGCGTGCGACACAGCACGAAGGCCCCTTCCAGCGCGGTCAGGGTGATCACGGCGAGCTGCCGGCACTGTTCCTCGGTGATGTCGAGCTGCCCGAACCATGCCGCGAGCCCGGCCAGCCAACTTTCAAAGACCGCCGCGGATTCCTGGCGCAGCGCCTCATTCGTGCTGGCCACTTCCAGGGCGATGGTCTCGATCGAGCAGGCCTCGCGATAGTCCTGCGACGCCATCAGCGCGCCGGCATTCTCGAAGAGTTGCGGGATGCCGGTGGCGGGGTCGGTGCCGGCCAACTGCGCTCCCACAAACGCGCCGTACCGGACCCCTTCGCATCGGATCACCTCGGCGGTGATCGCTTCCTTGCCCCCGGGGAAGTGGTGATAGATCGACCCGAAGGGCGCCCTGGCCGCCGCGGAGATCTGTTTGAGGCCGGTGGCCGCCATCCCCTGATGCCGGTAGAGCTCGGCCGTCGCGTCCAGGATCCGATCCCGGGTGCCGGGCTCCGCCATGACAGGTCCTCCTTGCGCGTGTGCGAACCTCAGCATATCGTTAGCCCCAATAGAACGATCTATCTAGGAGGTCGGATGCTCACCGTCGACGTACCCGCGGGGCGCATCTCCTACGAGGACACCGGCGGCGACGGGCCCGTCCTGGTGTTCGGCCACGGCCTGCTGATGGACGGCAGTCAGTGGCGCAAGGTCATCCCGCAGCTATCCGGATACCGGTGCATCACACCGACATTGCCGATGGGGGCCCACACCGAGCCGATGCGCCCGGACGCCGACCTGACCGAGCAGGGGGTCGCCGGGATTCTGGCCGACTTCCTGGACGCACTCGACCTGGAGGACGTCACCCTGGTACTCAACGACTGGGGCGGCGGTCAATTCATGATCGCCGACGGCAGAGACGCGCGGCTGGGCCGGCTGGTGCTGGCGTCGTGCACCGCGTTCGACAACTACCCACCCAAGCCTGCCCGCCCGGCCGCCCTGCTGTGCCGGCTGCCCGGCGGCGGATGGGTGATCACCAAACTGCTGGGCACCCGGTTCTTTCGGCACAGCAATCGCGCCTACGGGGCGCTGACCAAGTACGGGCTTCCCGATGCCTTGTTCGACACCTGGTTCGCCCCCGCCGCCGAGAATCGTGCGGTGCGTCGCGATCTGGTCAAGTTCGTCACCGGCGCGCCGTCCCGGCGCCGGCTGCTCGAGCTGTCCGAGCGGATGCGCGGCTTCACCCGACCGGTGCTGGTCATCTGGGCACGCGAGGACCGGATGATGCCGTTGGCGCACGCCGACCGGCTGGTCGAGCTGTACCCCGACGCCACCAAGGTGATCGTCGAGGATTCGTGGACGCTGATCCCGGAGGACCAACCGGAGGCCATGGTCCGGGCGCTGCGGGAGTTCGTGGGGTCGTTCGGCAGCGATCCGAGTTTGGGACCGGTAGCCACTCGGCCGTAGTCGACTTGCGCCATGAACTCCACCCCGCACAGCATCAAGCGCACCGCGGCCGCCGCCCTGTTGGCCGGCACCGCCGCACTGACCGGCCTGGTTCTCACACCGGCCACCGCCCACGCCGAACCGGGCCGCGCGACCGGGCCCTTCACCTGGTGTCCGGGCCAGCACCAGGGCTTTGCGGGGTCCGGTCCCGGCCGCCCCAACTGGGACTGGAACACCTGCCACACCTACTGGTGGGTGTACGGGGAGCCGGGCGGCAACGTGGCCGAATCCGTCTGGGAAGGCGCCCTGCCGCCGGCGGAGATCCCGCTGGAGAATCTGACGCGACCGCCGTTCAACTGCGGGCTGTTCTTCTGCCAGGACCCCGGCGGGCGCTACACCGTCGACCCGCGCATTCCGGCACCCTAGGGCCGTCGCCGTTTTTTGCTGCAGAGCACAGCGCGTTAATCTGCTGTATCGGCCTCAGCCAACGAGCAGACAGAAGAGTTGAGCACAGTCATGACCGCAGCAGCAGAAACGTCGACACTCGAAGATCGGGTCGGCCACTGGTACCAGATGGAAGACACCTACCTGGTGGGACGCGAGAAGATCCGCGAGTTCGCTCGGGCCGTGCAGGACAAGCACCCCGCCCACTGGAACATCGCTGCCGCGCAGAAGCTCGGCTACACCGGCCTGGTGGCCCCGCTGACGTTCACGTCGGCGCCGGCCATGGCGTGTAACCAGCGGATGTTCGAGCAGGTGGTGGTCGGCTACGACATGTACCTGCAGACCGAAGAGGTCTTCGAGCAGCACCGCCCGATCGTCGAGGGTGACGAACTGACCATCGACGTCGAACTGACCTCGGTGCGCAGGATCGCCGGGCGGGATCTGATCACCGTCACCAACACCTTCACCGACACCGCCGGCGAAGTGGTGCACACCCTGCACACCACCGTCGTCGGCGTCGGCAGTGACGACGTCGACCCGGCGATCCGCCCGGCGGTGGCGGGCGTGATGATGCACGGCATCAACATGCTCGGCGCCGAGGACACCGGCACGGGCTACCAGAAGACGGTCCGGCCGGAGGTGGCCCAGCGCATCGCGGACGCCGGCGCAACGCGCACCCCCGCGTCGCCCTCGTTCGACGGGCTGAACGTCGGAGACGAGCTACCGGTGCACCACACCCGGCTCTCCCGCGGGGATCTGGTGAACTATGCCGGGGTGGCCGGTGATGCCAACCCGCTGCATTGGGACGACAACGTCGCCAAGCTGGCCGGGCAGGAAGACGTCTTGGCGCACGGCATGCTGACGATGGGCCTGGGCGCGAGCTTCGGCACGTCCTGGACCGACGACCCGGGATCGGTGACCCGCTACGCGGTGCGGCTGTCGCAGCCCGCGATCGTTCCCGCCGACGGCGGAGCGGATATCGAGTACAGCGGCCGCATCAAGTCGCTGGATCCCGAGACCCGCTCCGGCGTCGTCATCGTCGGCGCGAAATCGCAGGGCCGCAAGATTTTCGGTCTCGCGACGTTGACCGTCCGGTTCAGCTGACCCGGCCCGGTCACCACACCGACACAGTCAGCGCGCCGGCGGAGCTGTTCACCCCGTCGGTGTCGGTGGCCACGATCAGGATGGTGCGGGTTGTCCACCCGCCCTGGGTGGCGGTGAAGGTGACGGCTTCCAGTGCGTCCTCGTACTGTTGCTTCGTCGCGACGCCGGACAGTGTCAGCGTTCTGGTCCCGGCGTCGTAAGTCGCCGTGATCGGGTTGCCGGGCAGGCCGGCAAAGCTCAGCGTGTCCCCGGACTTGCCGAAGGTTGTGACACTTATCGTGACCTTCTGCAGATGACTGGAATCGGCGTCGACGATGCTGACCGAGGCGACCGGCTTCACCGGCGATTCGCCGATGGTGTACGAACGGCCACCGATCGGAGTCACCAACGGCACGTAGCGGGTCGGTGACGAAACACCCAGTGTCACAAAGCCCGGCGCGATATTCGCGATTCCGTGTTCGTCGACCGCCGCGATGGACAGTCCGCGTACCAGTGCGGCCCCCTGGGTGGCGGTGAACGTCACCGCCTTGAGCGCCTCCTCATACTGCGCGAGTGTGCCGGCTCCGCTCAACGTCAGCGTGAAATCCGCCGCGTTCCAGGTGGCGGTGATTGGATTGCCCTGTGGGGCAACGTAGTCCAGCACATCACCGCTCTGGGCGAAGGTCACGATCTTGACGGTCAACTTGGAGAGTCTGCCTGAATCACCGTCGACGATATCGACCGCGGATACGATCTCGGCCGGGCTGCCGCCGATGGTGAATCCGCCGCCGGCGATCGGGGTGACCAAGGGCGGCAAGGTCGGAGCGGGCCAGACGCCGACGGTGACGAACCCGGGCGCGATGTTGTCCACATCGTCTTCGTCGGTGGCCGAGATGGACAGACCGCGCACCAGAAGTGCTCCCTGGGTGGCCGAGAAGGTCACCGCCTTGATCGCCTCCTCGTACTGTGCAAGCGTTCCCGACCCGGACAGGGTGAGGGTGAGAGTCTCGGGATCCCATGAGCCGACGACCGGGTTGTCCGCGGGTGCGGTGTAGGCCAGCGCATCCCCGACCTGAGCCAGCGTGGCGATCTTGATGACGACGCGCTTCAACCCGACGGAGTCGCCGTCGACGATGTCGACAGTGGACACGATGTGCGCCGGTTCGCCACCGATGGTGTGACCGCCGCCGGCGATCGGGGTGACCAGCGGGGGCGCCTGGTAGACCGGGTCGACCGTGACCGGGATGGAGACGGTCAGATTGTCGGCCTGCGCGATCCCGAGGAAGCGGGTCACGGTTTCCACCAGGGTCTGGATCTGACCGAGCACACCGGGAAGGTGCTCGGTGTCATCGTGGATGACGATCTTGAAGCTGTCGACGAGAGGCTGCCCGGTGACCAGCGCCCACGGTGTGTAGACGAACTTCCCGCTGATCAGATCCCGGTAGACCCAACCCTTTTCGGGCTGGATGATCTCGTAGCTGAGGACATCGCCGTTGGGGTCGGTGGCATTCAGATCGATGTAGACCTGACCCAGCACATTCTGTTCGTAGACGATCGGTCCGGCGACCGGCGTCCTGTTGACAAAGGTGTGGCTGATCTGACGCGCGACCCAGGCCATCATGGTGTTCACCAGGACATCGAGCGGGTTCGGCGGGGTGGCCGACTGGGTGCCGAGCGCGGCGCTGGCCGCCGTCATCTTCGGCGTCACGGTGCCGACGGCCGGCTTGGCATCCTCGATGGCCGGCGCCGGCGCCACCTCGATCACCGGAGTCTGCTCAGGTGCCTCGTCGGTATCGGTCACCACCGGCGCGACGGATTCGGCCGACAGTTCCGGTGCCGCCTGCAGCGCGACGGTGACGGCCTTCTGGACCTCGAGGGGCTTGTCGATCTGGATGCGGGGCCGATCCTTACGCCCCTCGGTGGTGTCGGTCGGCTCTTCGGCGACCGCCTCGGCGGGGTCCTGCACCGGCTCCGGCGTACCGGGTTCGGCGAGTTCGGGCTCCTCGACTGTCTCGTCGGCCTTTTCGGTGACACTCGGCTTGGTGGCCGTCCTGGGGCCGCGCTTGCGGTTGACGCCGGGGCGATCGGTCGAGTCGTTCGATGCTGCCGACGACTCACCACCCGATGTCGTCCCGGTGTCCGCGTAGGCCGGCTGCGCGGCGCTGGCGATCGCGAAGCCGACGCCGAGTGAGACCGCGAGTGCACCGACGCGGCCGACGTGCAGGGCGTAGTTCCCGGGACTGCGGATGCCGGCATCCTTGCGCGCGTGGCGCCCCGGCTTGCCGGCACCGGCCGACGTCAGCAGATCGCTGGCCGGCCACCCCTGATGGGCGTCGCGGGGCTCTCCCCCGCGGGTGACACGATGGCGGGCGGGAGCTGCGCGCATGGGGGTTCTCTCCATCGTTGGTGTTCATGCCCGGGCGGCCGAGCGTTGATTTCTCCCACTTGGGAACAACGAGACCCTAAGGTAATTACGCTCCTCGCGTAGCGATATTGACGGACGCATTTCCGATTTCAAGCACACAGCTAATGCAGCATTCCGGATAACCCTTGTTAGGTGCGCTATTGCCCCAGTGTTCGCAAATAGACATATGCGTAAAAGTTGTTTGTTGTCCGAACTGTGCTAGACGCGTACGGCTGCGAGCCGGGTCTCAGCAGTCTGTGCGCAAGCCGAGAATCTCCTGTCGGAATCTGGTTAGCTTTGCAGGTCAGGACCACCAATCAGAAGGAGCCGATCACATGTCGCTCAACGTCCGTCGCACGGTCGCCGGAATCCTGGGAGCCGGCGCATTCACCGGAGCGACGCTTTTCGCCGCCATCCCCACCGCTTTCGCCGAGCCGGTGCCGCCACCGAACTGCACCGCCGCCGACCTGGCCGGCGTGGCCTCCGGCGTCTCCGCGGCCACCTCGGCCTATCTTTTCACCCACCCCGAGGTGAACACCTTCTTCACCAGCCTGCACGGCCTGCCGCACAGTGAGATGGAGGCGAAGGTCAACGAGTACTTCGAGGCCAATCCGCAGACCGGCGCCGAGCTCAAGGGCATTCGGAAGCCGCTGCAGGACATTCGACTTCGCTGCGGTGACACCGACGGCGATGGCGATGTCGACATTCTCTGACCCGCGGCACTCCGACCACTCCGCTTCACCCATCCAATGAAAGGGACCCTTGTGATCAAGTCACGCTGGACCGCCGCCGCACTTCTCGCTGCCGCCGGCGCCGCCGGTGCCATCGTCGCCGCGCCGATGGCGTCGGCCGAACCCACCAACTGCACCAACACCGGAAACATCGTGTCCGGCACGAGCAACGTCTGCACGAGCCCGGGCAACGCACAGATCACCAGCTCGCCCGGCCAGCTCGGTGAGAGCCAGTGGGGCATGTGGCCGTGGGGCTACGGCGGCTACGGCGGCATCGGCATCCTGTAGCCGACCGCATCCGCAACGACGAAGGGCGCCCACGGTGTGGGCGCCCTTCGCGATTGTCGGGGATGTCGTGGCTCCCCGGGAATCAGTTGCGTACGGATGTGTCCACGTGCGGCACGTGCACCCGCGGGACCAGCTGGTCCAGCCAGGGGTAATTGCTGTCGTTGTCGTAGATGTCGTACACGCCCGCGCCATTGCCGAGCGCAGTGACGTCCTGCAGGGTCACCGCGGCCTGCGCCGGTGCGGCGAAGCCGACCACGGCAGCCGTGAACGCCCCGGCGACCAGTCCTGCCATCGTGAAGTTCATCATCGCTCTCGCCTCTTGCCTCTTGCCTCTGTCGGGGGCAATCGCCCGGCGACATGCGATGTAACGGGCACTGCGGGGGATTGATTCCCTCAGCCGTACGTCGCGTCGAGGAAGCGGCCGCGTACCTCGGGCGACGGAACCGGGCAAGCCTCGTACCTACCGCCGACGCGGTAGCGGACCGCGGCGAAGGCCGCATACAAGCGGTCGCGCAGGAAGCCGGGGATCACGCGGGCCGCGAGCGCCAGCCTCCACGGGCCACCGAGATAATCGGCCACCTGCAGCAGCGCTGCAGACTCCGTGCTCACCGTCTCGCCCGGTAGGCCCGGGTCACGCACGAAGACAACCGAATCCAATCCCGCCAACCGCGGATGCCGCGCGATGATGTCGCGGGCGAAGTCGCTGTCGAGCGCGGCGAAGCGCAGTGACCCATGCCGATCGAACCGCAGGATCGTGCGCACCGCGCCGTTGCATACGCCGCATACCCCGTCGTACAACAGGACCGGTGTTGCTTTATCCATGCCGCGAGTATGCCCTCAGCGCCGTGCGTTCACACCGTCCAGCAGGATCCGGCTGATGGTGTCCACCCACGCCTCGGTCAGGCCGCCGGGCCCGCGGACCAGGATGGCCGCCAGCGCCGCACCGATCACCATCTCCAGCAGGATGGCCGCGTCGAAACCCGGCTTCAGGTCGCCACGCGCGGTGGCCTCGGCGAGGTAGTCGTCCAACCCGCTCCAGCCACGTCCCACAAAACGGTCGAGCAGGCGCTGGTTCAGCGACGGATCGACCGCCGCCTCGCCGATCAGACCGGGAACGGCCAGCCGTGCCAGCGGCGAGGTCAACAACGTGGCGGTGCGCGCGACAATACTGCGGAGATCCTGATCCAGGCTGCCCGTCGACTGGATGACCGAGGTGTCCGCATCCCGGAAGACCGCCTCATGCACCAGGTGTGCCTTACCCGGCCAGCGTCGGTACACCGCGGGCCGGGAGGTGCCGGCGCGGTCGGCGATCGCGGCGACCGTCAGGTCGGCGTAACCGACCTCCGACAACAGCGCCGCCGCGGCGTCCAGCACCGCCGCATCGATGCGCGCGTCGCGGGGTCGTCCGTTCTCTGCCGTCATATACGTGACACATGTAACGTTACTGCGGTGGCAGCTGCAATGTCGACCGTCCGCGACCTCACCGACGTGGTGGACGAAAGCTTCGGCGGCAAGGCGTTCGGACTCGCCGAACTCGCCCGGCTCGGCGTACCGGTGCCCCCGGGCTTCGTGATCGGCCACCCCGCCGACGGGCCGCTCAGTGACGAGATCATCGAACGATTCTCACGCATGCGGGCCGCCGGCTCGACGCCGGTCGCGGTGCGCTCCTCGGCGTCCGGTGAGGACGGCGCCGACCAGTCCTACGCGGGTCAATACGACACCGTGCTGGGCGTCGACTCCATCGAAAGCCTCGCCGCGGCGATCGCCCGGTGCCTCGGGTCGGTAACCTCCGAGCGCGCAACGTCCTACGGCGATTCGCGCGCCGACATGCACCTGGTGGTCCAGCACATGGTCGACGCCCGCGCCGCCGGAGTGGTCTTCACCGCCGACCCGGCCTCCGGGCGTCGAGACCTGGTGGTGATCGATGCGGTCCGGGGACTCGGCGACGTACTGGTCGACGGCTCGACGTCATCGGATCATCACGTGTTGACCCACGCCGGCGTCCCGGTCGTCGCCGAGTCCGGCCCGCTGCCGGCGCTGACCGACGACGAAATTGCCCGGGTTCACGAAGGCGCGCTGGCCGCGGCCCGGCATTGGGGGCGACCGCTGGATCTCGAATGGGCCATCGACCAGTCCGGCACGCTGTGGTGGCTGCAGGCTCGACCCATCACGACCCTGCCCGGCGATCTCAACGAAATGGACTCTGCGGTAACCGGTCCCACGCACGTCTACACCCGGTGCAATATCGGCGAGATGATGCCCGGCGCGTTCTGCCCGCTCACCGCGTCGGTCAGCGGACACGCCATCGACTACGCCATGCAGATGGTCCAGGTGGCGGGCGGCGTTCAGGAACACTACGAGGACCGCTGGCGGCAGGTCGGCTACTTCTATGGCCACATGTTCCTCAACATGACCGAGGGAACCGCGTTGAGTTCGGGGATCCTGGGCAATTCGCGGGAGCAGTTCTCGCTGTCGATCTGTGGCCGTGTGATCGACGAGCTGGAACCCGGACCCCCCAAACCTGTGCTCCGCAGGCTCATCAATACGATCCGGCTGAGTTCGTTCGCGCTGAGCGCGGGCCCGGCGATCAGGCGCATGCCCGCCACGATCGCGCGTTTCCCGGTGTTCACCAGCAACGACCCGCGGGTGATCCTGACACAGCTTCAGGCCGGGCTGGAGATCTACCGCGACGTCACCCTCACCCACGTGCGGTCCTCGTCACGAGCGGCGGTCGCGGCGAATGTGCTGGAAAGCCAGCTCATTCGGCAGGCGCTCAAGCGGGGTGACGGCGAAACCGCGGGTAGCGCCGAGGCGATCCGCCTGATGACCGGCGCCGGTGTGGAGAGTGCGCTGATGGTCCGCCAACTCGATGACGTCGTGCAGATGATCGCGGCCGATCCGGCTGCCGTCGAGGAGTTCCTGTCGGTCGACCCGGGTGAGGCCGTCATCCGGATGTGTGCGGGCAACGGCGCGAGCGCGGCGGCACTGCGCCGGTTCCTGGACGTCCACGGTCACCGTGGTTACCGCGAACTGTGCATGCGGGACCCGTCCTGGGCGGATGACCCCGCGGGACTCGGCGCATTGATGCAGGTGATGCTGCGCGCGCCCGGGCACGGCGACGCCACGGTCCCCGGCGACGCCGCGACCCAGTCACCGACACTGCGCGTGCTGGCCCGCCTCGCCCAAGGCGGGGCACGAGGCCGCGAGGAGACCAAATCGCGAATGGCCTTGGTGGCGCACCTGCTCAAACGCGGCTACCGCCATCTCGGCGAAGTCCTCTGCGGCGCCGGCCGGCTCCCCGACGCCGATCTGGTGTTCTTCTTCGACCGCCACGAGTTGCACGAACTGGTGCACGCCGATGATCCGGCCGACCTGGTGGCCCGCGCGGTGGGCCGTCGCGAAGCGCTGCCCTTCCAGGCCGCGCTGGAGTTCGACGATGTGTCTGTGGGCCGGCCGACACCGGCGGTCCGGGTCGCGCACGCCGCACCGGACGGTCGTCTCGTCGGCCGGCCGGCCGGCCGCGGATCGGTCGAAGGCATTGTCCGGGTGGCTCGTTCGGTCACCGAGGCGGGCGGTCTGCAACCTGGCGAGATCCTGGTGGCGCCGGTGACCGATGTGGGGTGGACGCCCTACTTCGCCGTGATCTCGGCCCTGGTCACCGATATCGGCAGCTCGGTCTCCCACGGCGCGGTCGTGGCCCGCGAGTACGGATTACCGTGTGTCGTCAATACATTGGTGGCGAGCCGGGTGCTGCGCACCGGGGACCGCGTGCATGTCGACGGTGACCGCGGACTGGTCACACTGCCGGATCAACAGCCCTCCACAGTGGCCGCCGCGGACGCCTCGATCACATCGGACACCTGACCGCGACGGTTCCAGGCGGCGCGCTGGCGCCGCGCGCCGTTGCCCTGTTCGATGATGCGGGCCAGCTCGTCGGTGACGAACTCGAAGTCGCCGACCTCCCGCAACGCCGGTGCGATCGCGCCGACGAACGCCCGCAGCAGGTCGACGACGGGGGCGCAACCGTGACCGCCCAGATCCACGGCCTGTCCGTCCAGCCCGTCATGGGCGGATCGCCAGTAGGCCGCCGCCAGCACGTGCGGTTCCAGGCGCAGCGACGGCGCGCCGCGCCGCTCGGCCTCCAGCGCGGTCATCACCGCACCCCGGGTGAGCGCGGCGAGCAATACCGACTCCGCGACCGTGGCCGGAACGTCGGAGACCCGCACCTCCACGGTGGGGAAGTTCGCCGACGGGCGGACGTCCCAGTAGACCATCCCCTCGTCGACCATCGCGCCGGCTTCCACCATCGACTGCACCGCAGCGTCATAGTCCCGGGCCGCCTCGAAATATGGGGTCGGACCGGCACTGGGCCACCGCGACCACAGCACGTGCCGCCAGCTGGCGTGGCCACTGTCGGCATTGCGGTATATGGCCGAGTTGGCCGTCAACGCCAGCAGCAACGGCAGCCAGGGCCGCAGCCGATTGCTCACCTTGATGGCCGCGTCCCGATCGGGCACCGCGACATGCACGTGGCAGCCGCTGATGCCCTGTTCGTGCGCGATCATCCCGAACCGCTGCGCGATCTGCCCGTAGCGTTCGGTATCGGTGATCGGAAAGTGTTGGGGCACCGTGGGTGGCAGCGCAACCGCCAGTAGCCGGGCCCCGGCCCGGTGGGCCGCCTCGCCGGTGACCCGCCGCAGCCGGACCAGCTGGGCGTGAACGTCCTCGACCGAGTCGGCGACTTCGGTGGCCGTCTCGACCTGACAGCTGGTGAGTTCGCGTGCAAGTTCGACACCGTGCGCGGAGGCAAGCTCGGCGACCCGGGTGTTCGACGGCACGGGGTCACCCGAATCCGCATCGACGAGCAGAAATTCCTCTTCCACACCGAAGGTGGGATGGCTGGACATGATCTCCCCGAACGGTTGAACCAGACGACGGCCCAGGGGTTCCTGTGCGCTACGTTGACTGCCCGTTCTCCGGCATCGTCAAACGGGCCAGCTGTTCCCGAAGCTCGATGTTCTGCCGCCGAAGCACCTCGGCTTCCTCACGCAGGGTGGCGAGATGCGGTTCGAGATCCGCCGCGCTGAAGCGCACCGTGATGTGCTGGGGGCAGTTCCAATCGTAGGACTGGACGGCCACAAGAAGCACACGTTCGACGACCGCATCGTAGCCCGGATCCGAGAAGCTCTCGATCAGCGCGGGGTCGGACTCGGCGGTGACCACCCGCACGTGACCGAAAATCTTGAGTCGGCGCCGGTGCAGATAGTCCACGGCAATGAGCGCGACGTGATCGTTCCCTGCGACGTTCCCGGTACTGATGTACTGAAGATTTCCACGGTAGTCGGCCCATCCGATCGTGTTGTCGTCCACCACACGAAGGAAACCTGCGGGCCCACCACGGAACTGGACGTAGGGCCAGCCGGTTTCGCCGACCGATGCCAGGTAGAAGCTGTCCCGCTCGGACAGGTATTCCTTCTCGTCGTCGGTCAGCGCGTCCGGGCCGGGGGCAGCGATCCCCTGGACGCGTTTACGGTCGTAGAAGGCGTCGCTACCGTACTGGTGCTGAACCGCCCGGACACCCTCGGTGAACGCCATCGCCGCGTAGTGCTTGCTCACGGTTTCATGAAAGCACGCCGACGGGCAGGACCACCGCCGCCAAATTCATTGGCGCGGAATGGACACCTGGCAAGCAGGATTGCGCTACTGCGTCCGTGCGTCAGCCTCATAGGCTCGGGGCTCCCCCATGATTCGAGGTCCCGATGAATGCCTTTGCCACCCGCTATCACACCACCACCATCGACGGTCTGGACGTCTTCTATCGCGAGGCCGGTGACCCCGCCAATCCGACAATCCTTCTACTGCATGGATTTCCGTCCAGCTCGCATATGTTCCGAAATCTGATCAGCTCGCTGAGTGACCGATTCCATCTGGTGGCGCCCGACCACATCGGGTTCGGGCGATCCGCGGCACCCTCCGTGCAGGAGTTCACCTACAGCTTCGACCGGCTGACCGAGGTTACCGAGGCGTTGATCGGTGAGCTCGGCCTGAGTCGGTTCGCGCTCTACGTTCACGACTACGGCGCACCGATCGGGTTGCGCATTGCCAGCCGGACTCCCGAACGGATAACCGCCATCATCTCCCAGAGCGGGAATGCCTACCTGGAGGGCTTCACCCCGTTCTGGGACATCCTGTTCGCGCATGCCAAGGACCGTGCCGCGAATGAGGCCGGCGTTCGCGAATACTTCACTGCCGCAACCACACGCTGGCAGTACACCCACGGGGTCCCGGCCGACCGGCTCGACCGGATCGCACCAGAGGCCTGGCTGCTCGACCAGGCCGGACTCGACCGCGACGGCAACGACGCGATCCAGTTGCAGCTGTTCTGGGACTATCAGTTCAACCTCGACGGCTACCCCGCATTCCAGGAGTACTTCCGATCCCACCAGCCACCCCTGCTCGTGACGTGGGGCAAGAACGACGAGATCTTCGGCGCAGCGGGCGCGGAGGCGTTTCGCCGCGACCTTCCCGACGGGGAGTACCACCTGCTCGACACCGGGCATTTCGCGTTGGAGACCCACGGTGACGAGATCAGTCGCTACATTCGCGACTTCCTGCAGCGCAACGACATCGGCGACTGAGCGGTGCGGTCCACGATCCACCACCGCTATGCCGACGTCGATGGGCACCGGATCTTCTATCGGGAGGCGGGTCCCCGTGACGCACCGACACTGCTTCTGCTCCATGGCTTTCCATCGAGCTCGTCGATGTTTCGTGGGCTTCTACCGCTGCTTGCCGATCGGTGGCATCTTCTCGCCCCCGACCACTTGGGTTTCGGCCATTCGGATGCACCCGCGGCCGGCGATTTCGGATACAGCTTTGACGCGCTGTCGTCGCTGACGGCGGGGCTGCTCGAGCAGCTCTGCGTGACCCGCTACGCCATGTATGTGCACGACTATGGCGCGCCGATCGGGTGGCGGCTGGCGCTGCACGACCCGTCGGCCATTTCGGCAATCATCAGCCAGAGTGGCAACGCCTACCAGATCGGCTTGCAGCAGGAGTTCTTCGCGCCGGTTCTCGCCTACTGGGAGAAGAAGTCGGCGGCCACCGAGCGCGGCGTCCGTCAAGCTCTCACCGTGGAAGCGACGCGCTGGCAGTACATCGCGGGTGTCGGCGACGAGACGCTGATCGATCCGTCGACCTGGGTGTTGGATCACGCCCTGCTGTCTCGGCCGGGCAATGATCTCGTCCAGCTCGCCTTGTTCGGCGACTACGCGACGAATCTGGCCCTGTATCCGGCTGTCCAGCGGTACTTTCGCCAATCACAGGTGCCGCTGCTCGCGGTCTGGGGTCGTGGCGACCCGGTCTTCGGACCCGCCGGAGCGCAAGCATTCGCCACCGATCTACCGCACGCCGAAATACATCTCGTCGATGGCGGCCACTTTTTGTTGGAGAGCGCACTCGCGGAGACCACCGCGTTGATCAGGAAGTTCCTGTCCGCGGTGCTACCAGGCGACGGCGGGGACTGTGCGCCTGGCCGTACTCGCCCGGGGTGCAGCCGAACCGGGTCCGGAACGCCTTGATGAAATGCGAGAGGCTCGGGTAGCCGACGGTGCGCGCCACGGCCGCCACGCCGAGTCTGCGCTGTGCAAGCAGATCACGCGCCCGGATCATCCGCTGTTCCTTGACGAACTGGTAGGGCGAGCGTCCCGTGACCTCACGGAATTGACGGGAGAACGCGGACGGACTCAGGCTGAGAAGTCTGGCCAGATCGGCGACCGTCAACGGCTCGGCAAGGTGCTCGGCGATGTAGTCGGTGGCCACCGCGATCGATCCGGCGGCGATTTGGCAGTCGGCGATGCGCACCAGACTCACCGTCGTGTCGCGCTGCAAGACCCGGTAGACCATCTCTTGCAGATACAGGGGAGCAAGGATCTGTCGATCCGAGGCCAGCGACAGCGCGCGCAGAAACCGGACGACACTGCTCACCAGCACACCGTCGAGCGATGTCACGACGCAGCGCTCGCCGTGATCGTCATGTTCAAGGGAGCTGTTGCACAACATCATGTCGGCCGCCACCTGTCCCACGAGCGCGGGGTCGACATCCAGCCTGAGGCACAGGCACGGTCGGTCGGGCGAAGCCGCGAAGGGCCGACATCCACCGTCGGTCCCCTGACCGATCACCACACAATCAAAAGCGTCATCGCCATGGGCCACGATGCCGACGGCGATCGCACTTGTGCTGCCCCAGTCGGGTGAGGTCGTCCGCGTGAAGCGATAGAACGTGAGGCCCGGCCATGCGCTGGGGTTGGCACCTTCCGCGGGCGCGTTGGCGGCCAGTTCGGTGACCAGATCCGCCATGGCGCCCCGGTCCTGGATGGCGCCCTGGCACTGGGTGGCACTGACGCCTGTCATGTCCCGGCCCGCTCCGTCCAGTCCTCCGCGTTGCGACACTGAGCCGACAGACTCACTGTAGCGAGACTATAGCGAATATCTTTGTCTACACCAACTGATGTGTTACTCAAGTTGCAAGAGTGTCTATACAGCCCTCTGGTAGTTTGGTGGGCGATGAACTGCGAGGATGAGCTCCGGTGACGGGCCCACGCCGGTCCCGCCGTGACGAGTACGCCGAGCAGACACGACGAGATGTCGTCGACGCCGCACGGACGTTGTTCGCTCAGCGCGGCTACTTCGCGACCACGGTCAGTGACATCGCCGCGGCGGCCCGGGTGTCGGCAGGGACGGTGTATCAGCAGTGCGGCGGCAAGCAGGGGCTACTCCGCACGCTGATGGACCTCTGGACCACCGCGCCCCTGGTGCAGCAGACACTCGACGCGGTGCATGCCGCCGACAGCCTCGACGAGGCATTGCGGGTGCTCGCGGATTCATATCTGGAGTTCTGGCGCCAGTTCGACGATATCGTCCAGCTCGTCGCCGCGACCGCCGCACACGATGCCGAAGCGACGCAATCGCTGACTCAGGCAGTCATCCGCCATCGGACCGCTCTCCACGAAATCGCGCAGCGAATAAGGGAACTGGGCGCATTCGCGGGTTCGTTCAGCGACGACGACTTCGCCGATATCACGCTCTACCACTACGGCCCCCAGAACGGCTATCACTTCACCGTCAGCGTGCTCGGCTGGACTGAAGAGCGGGCCCGTGTTTTCCTCAGCGCCCAATTCGCGCATTCACTGTTCGAACTCGGGTCCCCGCAGGCGTGAGGGCCTCGCTGTCGATGCTGCGCCGCAGCGGTGTCCGCTCAATCCCGGCAACCACGCGTGGAAACCGCCGGGTCGGGGCATCCCCCATCCATGACCGACGATGCCCACACCGCTGACCCCGACACGAGCACCAGTGCGACCCCGAAGCCGACCGGGCCGACCGATCAGGGGCGGACCGGGGGGATGGCCACCCGAGAGGTCGCCCCGGACCTCGTCGAGAAGCATCGCGACGCGGCGAGCTGACATGGCCGAACAACACAGCCCGTCGCCCATCCCCGAGGACGCCACCAAGGTCACCGACGAGCAGGCCGCGATGCAGCGACGGCTCGAGGCCAAGGATGACGACCCGGATGCTCCCGGGCGCCACCAGGACCGCCACCAGATCGCCGACGAGACCTAGCCAGGCAGTCGACAGTGCACAGATTCGACCGCGTCATGAGGACCTTCTGATGGGCAAGACGAGCCAACGCGAGCTGGGTAGTTCTGGCAGCCCGATCGAGGACGAGTTGGAGGACGCCTTCAACCGCATGGTCGACGAAGGCACCCAGCGTCTGCACCGCAGTTGGCGCGAGGTGCTGGTGACCGGATTCTTCGGCGGTACCGAGGTGGCGATGGGAGTGTTGGCGTACCTGTCCGTCCTCCATGCCACGGGCGATCAGCTGTTGGCCGGCCTGGCGTTCTCCATCGGCTTTCTTGCGCTCCTGCTCGGTCGCAGCGAGCTGTTCACCGAGGGGTTTCTCATCCCCATCACGACGGTCGCCGCCAAGCGCGCCAGTGGCCGCCAGCTCCTCACGTTGTGGGGTGGCACCTTGGTGGCCAACCTCGCCGGCGGGTGGGTGTTGATGTGGTTGATCATGCGGGCGTTCCCGAAGTTGCACGAGCAGACCGTCGAATCGGCGTCCCACTTCGTGACCGCACCGATTTCGGCTGAAACGGTCACGCTGTCCCTGCTCGGCGGTATGGCGATCACCCTGATGACCCGCATGCAGCACGGCACCGATTCGGTGTTCGGCAAGATCGCCGCCGCGGTCGCCGGGGCGTTCCTGCTCGCAGGTCTACAGATGTTCCATTCGATCCTGGACTCGCTGTTGATCTTTGGGGCGCTCAGCACCGGCGAGGTGCCGTTCGGGTATCTGGACTGGTTCGGCTGGTTCGGGTACGTCCTCGTCGGCAACATCGTCGGCGGACTCGGGCTCGTCACGCTGCTACGGCTGGTGCGCAGTAAGGACCGCCTTGCGCAGGAGCGTGCCGAAGCCGAGGCCGAGGGCGACTGACCACCTGCCGAGGCCGGTCCACAGGACATGCCGTGTCGCTCACGCCGCCCGCTCGATGGCGAACGCGACCAAGAACCCCAGCGTCGTGATGAGACCGGTGAGCAGGTGGGTCCGTTGGAACGCCTCGGGCACCATGGTGTCGGCGACCATGGCCAGGATCGCGCCTGCGGCGACAGCAGTGATGACCGCGACAAGGAACGGTGATGCCCCATCCAGCGTCAGGTAGCCGATCATCGCGGCCATACTGCTCAGCACGGTGATCGTCCCCCACACGCCGAAGACGTATCCCCTTCCACGGCCGGCCGTCTTCATGCCCGCGGCACTGGAAAGGCCTTCGGGCAGGTTCGAAATGAACACCGCCGCCAGCACCGCGACACCCACCCCGGAACCGTCGATGAGCGTGACGCCGAGCACCACCGATTCCGGGATGCCGTCGAGCAACGCACCGATGGCGATGGCCGCACCCGATCCCTTGCTCTGCGCTTCGGAGGGTTGCTGGTCACCGGATCGCTTGCGGTGCGCGGCACCGCGGCGGGCCAGCACGGCGTTGGCCGCCACGTAGGCGCTGGCGCCGCCGATGAATCCGACGGCCGTGGCGGCCAGCCCGCCGGTGCGCTCGGCCTCGTCCATCAAGTCGAACGACAATGCTGAGATCAGGACGCCGGCACCGAATGCCATCACCCAGGCGATGATTCGCGCCGGCACGGCCACGTACCACCCCACCGCGGCGCCCACCAACAGCGCGCCGCCGGCGACAAACCCCCACCATGCGGCTTCCAGCCAACCTGGCATATCCGATCCTCGTCATCCATGTCGGCATCCCGGCGTCTGCTACGTGCCAACCGGGTGACTCTAGTCTCGGGCGATCAATCCCGACCAGGACGCCCGACCGGCTGTGTGTCGCCGGCCGCACGCAGTGATGCGGGACGTTGTCGGTTCGACCGTCTACGATTTCCCCGGCAGCCCCCGCTTTTATGGAGAAGAACGACCAGTGAGTTACAACGCCGCAGACATCACCGAGCTCGACGATGTCCAGCACACGCGCCTGCGGCCGGCGGTGAACCTGGGCCTCGATGTGCTCAACACCGCCCTGCGTGAGCTCGTCGACAACGCGATCGAGGAGGTCGCCGACCCCGGCCACGGCGGGTCGACGGTCACCATCACGCTGCATGCCGACGGATCGGTCAGTGTCGCCGACGACGGCCGCGGCCTGCCCGTCGACTCCGACCCGGTGACCGGAAAGAACGGCATCGTCAAGACCCTCGGCACCGCGCGCGCCGGTGGCAAGTTCTCTGCGCATTCGGATGCCTCCAGCACCGGCGCCGGACTGAACGGAATCGGCGCCGCGGCAGCCGTTTTCATCTCCGCACGCACGGATGTGACGGTGCGCCGGGCCGGTAAGACCTACCTGCAAAGCTTCGGCGCCGGCTACCCCGGGTCGTTCGAGGGCAAGGATTTCGACCCGGATGCCCCGTTCACCCGCGCCGACACCCAGAAGCTGCGCGGCACCGGCAACCGCAAGCCCGATGCGCACGGCACCACGGTGCGCATCCTCTTCGATCCTGCCGTGGTGCCGGATTCCACCATCGATGTCGGTGAGGTGCTGCTGCGCGCCCACGCCGCGGCCCGGATGTCCCCCGGCGTGCACCTGGTCGTCATCGATGAAGGCTGGCCGGGTGAGCAGGTGCCGGCGGCCCTGCTCGAACCGTTCGACGGCCCGTGGGGCAGCGACACGCTGCTGGACCTGATGTGCACCGCGGCCGGCACCCCGCTACCCGCGGTGCGCGCCGTGGTGGAGGGCCGGGGTGAATACACCACCGGGCGGGGCCCCACCCCGTTCCGCTGGTCGCTGACCGCCGGACCCGCCGAACCGGCCACCGTCGCCGCATTCTGCAACACGGTGCGCACCCCGGGCGGGGGATCGCACCTGAGCGCCGCCATGAAAGGTTTGTCGGAGGCGCTGGCCGATCGGGCGTCACGGATCCGCGACCTCGGCCTGGCCAAGGGTGAGGACGGACCGGAGCCGCAGGACTTCGTCGCGGTGAGCGCGCTGGCCGTCGATACCCGGGCCCCCGATGTGGCGTGGGACTCCCAAGCCAAGACCGCGGTGTCCTCGCGATCGCTGAACGTGGCGATGGCCCCGGACGTGGCGCGCAGTGTCACCATCTGGGCCGCCAACCCGGCCAACGGTGATGCCGTGTCGTTGTGGACCAAACTGGCCTTGGAGTCGGCGCGGGCGCGGCGCAGCGCCGAGGGGGCCAAGGCCCGCTCGCGCGCGGCGTCCAAGGCCAAGGGGCTGGGCACCAACCTGTCTCTGCCGCCCAAGCTGCTGCCCAGCCGGGAGACCGGCCGCGGATCCGGTGCGGAGCTGTTCCTGTGTGAGGGCGACTCGGCGCTGGGCACCATCAAGGCCGCACGCGACGCCACCTTCCAGGCCGCCTTCCCGCTGAAAGGCAAGCCGCCCAACGTGTATGGGTTCGCGTTGAGCAAGGCGCGGGTCAAGGACGAGTTCGACTCGATCGAACGGATCCTGGGCTGTGGGGTGCGGGACAGTTGCGATCCCGAACAGTGCCGCTATGACCGGATCCTGTTCGCCTCCGACGCCGACCCCGACGGCGGCAACATCAACTCCAGCCTGATCTCGATGTTCCTGGACTTCTACCGGCCGCTCGTCGAGGCCGGGATGGTGTATGTCACGCTGCCGCCACTGTTCGTGGTCAAGGACGGCCAGCAGCGGATCTACTGCCAGGACGAATCCGAACGCGATGCCGCGGTGGCGCAACTGAAGGCGACCTCGAAACGCCGGGTCGAGGTGCAGCGCAACAAGGGTCTCGGTGAGATGGACGCCGACGACTTTTGGAACACGGTGCTCGATCCCCAGCGGCGCACGGTGATTCGGGTCCATCCCGACGACAGTGCGGCCAAGCTGCACCACACTCTGTTCGGCGGACCGCCGGAGGGCCGGCGCGCGTGGATGGCCGAAGTCGCGTCCCGCGTCGACACCCTCGCCCTCGACCTGACGTAGGAAGTACTCACTGTGACCGCCACCTTGGACGTTCCCGAACAGAACCCCGATCTGGTGCTCGACCAGAGCGCCGACGACTACTGGAACCAGTACCAGCTGACCTTCGCGCTCTACAGCGTCAGCGACCGCGCCATCCCGTCCGCTTTCGACGGGCTCAAGCCCGGACAGCGGCGCCTGCTGTACCAGATGCACGAGTCGCGGCTGCTGCCCGGCAACAAACCGCAGAAATCCTCGAAGGTCTGCTCGGCGGTCACCGGCAACCTGCACCCGCACGGTGGCGCGTCGATGTACGGGGCGGCCGCGCTGATGGCGGCCGACTTCCAGCGCGTGAAAGTCATCGACGGGCAGGGCGCCTTCCCACGCATCCAGGGCGACATCCCCGCCGCGGACCGCTACACCGAGATGCGGCTGTCGGCGCCCGGGGCGGCGCTGACCGCCGAACTCGACGACCACGCCGTGCCGATGGTGGCGACCTTCGACGGGGAATGGACCGAACCCACGGTGCTGCCGGCCCGCTGGCCGGTGTTGTTGTGCAACGGCGCGGTCGGCATCGCCGAGGGCTGGGCCACCAAGGTGCCCGCGCACAACCCCCGCGAGATCATGGCCGCGTGCCGTGCACTGCTGGCTCGGCCCAACACGACCGACGACACGTTGATGAAGCTCATTCCCGGACCCGACTGGGGCTGCGGGGCAACGGTTGTCGGCGAGGGTGGGCTGCGCGACTACATCACCACCGGCCGCGGCGCGTTCACCGTCCGCGGCACGGTGTCCGTCGACGGCAAGAACGTGATCATCACCGAGCTTCCGCCCGGAGTGGCCAGCAACACCGTGCAGGACCGTATCCGGGCGCTGGTGGAGTCCGGGGAGCTCGCCGGTGTGGCGGACCTGTCGGATCTGACCGACCGGCGCAACGGCTTGCGCATCGTCGTCACCGCCAAACGCGGGCACAGCGCAGAGACCATCCGTGAGCAACTACTGGCCCTGACTCCCCTGGAGGGGACGTTCGCCGCGAGTCTGGTTGCGCTCGACGAGAACCGGGTACCGCGCTGGTGGTCGGTGCGCGAGCTGATCGGCGCGTTCCTGTCGCTGCGCGACTCTGTGGTGCTGCACCGCAGTGAATACCGGTTGGAGAAGGTGAGCGCTCGGCGCCACCTGGTGGCCGGTCTGATGACCATCCACCTCGACATCGATGCCGCGGTCGCGGTGATCCGCGGTTCGGACACCGTGGACGAGGCCCGCCAGGGCCTGCAGGAGCGGTTCGCCATCGACGCCGAACAGGCCGATTACGTTCTCGGGCTGCAACTTCGACGCCTGACCAAACTCGACGTGATCGAACTTCAAGCCGAAGCGGAGAAGCTGGACGCCGAGTTCGCCGAGCTCACCGAGCTGGTCGGCAACCCCGACGCGCGCCGTAAGGTGATCGACCAGGAACTGGTGGAAACCGCGAAGCTGTTCAAGGACGCCGAGTTCGACCGCCGTACCGTGCTGGATTTCGACGCCACTCCGGTGTCGGCGGCCGGTGACGATGACGGCCCACGGGAGCGAAAGGTCAACGCCGCGTGGCGTCTCGATGACCGCGGGGTGTTCTCCGACAGCCACGGCGAGCTGCTCAGCTCGGGACTGGGCTGGGCGGTGTGGACCGACGGCCGCATCAAGTTCACCACCGGCGGTGGTTTGCCCTTCAAGATCCGCGATATCCCGGTCGCACCGGATATCACCGGGCTGCTGTGCTCGGGCGTGCTGGCCCCCGGTTCGCATCTGGCGCTGGTGACCCGGCGCGGAAAGATCCTGCGCATCGATCCGGCCGCGGTGAACCCGCAGGGGGCTGCCGGCAACGGCGTGGCCGGGGTGAAGCTCGCGGCGGGCGACCCGGCGGACGCGGTCATCGCCGCGTTCCCGCTCACCTGTGGTAACGACGAGGCCATTCTGTCGATCTCGGAACGAGGATGGAAGGTCACCGAGGTGCCCGATATCCCGGTCAAGGGACGCGGGGGCGCCGGTGTCGGGTTCCACCCGTTCGTCAACGGTGAGGCGACGCTGGTGTCCGCGACCGTGTCGCCGACCGGATTCGTCCGCGGGAAGCGGTCGGTGCGGGCGGAGAAGCGCGCCAAGGCTTCGGTCAAGGGGTCCGGGACCGACGTGACTCCGGCCTAACGCATCGCCCGTCCCGCCGAACCCAGCATCTGTGCGGCCTCGACAACCCTTGCCGCCATGGCATTCTCGGCCGGCTTACCCCAGGATCTCGGGTCGTAGGCCTTCTTGTTACCGTAACCGCCGTCGACCTTGAGCACCTGGTCGTAATGGGAGAGCATGTGGCCGGCGATGGACCGGGTGAACGCGTATTGAGTGTCGGTATCGACGTTCATCTTGACGACGCCGCTGGCGACGGCGGACGCGATGTCCTCAGCGCTCGACCCCGACCCACCGTGGAAGACGAGGTCGAACGGCTTGACCCTGCCGGTTTCACCACCGATGACGATCTGGATCTCCTCCAGGATCTCCGGGCGCAGGTGTACCGAGTCCGGATGGTAGACACCGTGCACATTGCCGAAGGTCAGCGCGGTGAGGTAGCGACCGCGCTCTCCGGTGCCCAGCGCCGCGACGGTGGCGCGAGCATCCTCGACGGTGGAGTACAGCTGCTCGTTGATCTCGTGCGAGATACCGTCCTCTTCGCCGCCGATCACCCCGACCTCGATTTCCAGCAGGGTGTTCGCTTGCACCGACGCCTCCAGCAGGCCTTCGGCGATGCGCAGGTTCTCGGCCAACGGGACCGCGGATCCGTCCCACATGTGTGATTGATACAGCGGCTCCAGCCCGCGACCGCGGCGCTCGACGGAATCGGCGATCAGCGGCCGCACCCAGTCGTCGAGGTTCTCGGCCGGGCAGTGGTCGGTGTGCAGAGCCACGCTGACCGGATAGTGCCGCGCGACCTCGTGTGCGTACAACGCGAGCGCCTTCGACCCGGCGAACCGGTTCTGCACGCTGTTCCCGGACAGGTAGAGCGCGGTTCCCAGGGACACCTGGATGATGCCGTCGCTCTCGGCCTCGGCGAACCCCTGCAGGGCGGCGTTGAGCGTCTGAGAGCTGGTCACGTTGATCGCCGGGTACGCGAAGCCGCCGTCCTTGGCGCGGTCGAGCATTGCCACGTAGTGATCAGGGGTAGCTATCGGCACGGTGGCGAGTCCTTATCCGCAGGGGTTGGGCTGGGCGTCACGAACATCCGCACGAATTGCGGTGGTGGAAGGTTGTCGGCACGCGAATCTGTTGGGGTGCATCGGCATTTCCCCGCATCCGCGCCAGGAGCAGTTCCACCGCGGTGGTGCCGATGGTATCGACGTCCTGCGCCGCCGCGGTGAGCCTGGGCTCGAACAGATCAGACCATTCGAAGTCGTCATAGCAGGCGAACGCCACATCGTTGGGGATCGATAACCCCAGTCCGCGAAGAGCTTTGAGCGTCCCGATGGTCATCGCATTGTTGAGCGAGACCAGCGCGGCCGGCCGGTCCACATCCGACATCAGCGCGTACACCACGCGTTCGGCCGCGTCGGTGCTCGATTCACCGTCGAGGACGAGCGCCGGGTCGATGGCGATGCCCCGGCCGGCCAGTGCCGCGCAGTATCCCTCGAATCGCTCGATCGTGGAGGAGATCCCGGCGATACCGCGCACCACGGCGACCCGTCGGTGACCCCGGTCCAGCAGGTGCTCGGTCAGCGACTTCGCCGCCTCGAAGTTCTCCGGTCCGACCTGATCACACCCGGCCGCCACGCCTCGGTCGATGAGTACCAGAGGTGTAGCAGTACGGGTGATTTCGGGCAATGTGAAGCGTTCAGACCCGGCGGCGGGCGCCACGATCATCCCGTCGACCTGCCGGTCCAGCAGCGACCCGGTGACCCGCTGCTCGGAGACCACGTCGTCATGGGAGTCCCCCACGATCAGGACATACCCGGCGTCGGACAGCGCCCGTTCGACGGCGTGCACCAGGCTGCCGAAATACGGATTGGTCAACGCCGAAATCGACAGTCCCACCGTGTGGGTGCGCCCCGCCGCGAGCGATCGGGCGACCCCGTTGCGACGGTAGCCGACTTCCTCGATGGCCGCCTCCACCCGCAGCCGGGTGGCGGTGTTGACCTTGCGGGTGCCGTTGAGCACGTGCGACACCGTCGAGGCGGACACCCCGGCCAGGCGGGCGACATCGCCCATCGTGGTCATCGGAGGCGCACGATGCGGTCGGCGCGGCCGGCGGTCGACTCGATCAGCCGGGCGTTGCGCTCGTCGGACCCGAGCGCCCACAACGCCGCCTCCTCCGCGGACTTCCCGTACGCCTCGTGGCGGCGCACCAGCCGCGCATGCCGAACGTCGGTGTCGGGGGCGAGGAACCACACCGCATCGATGTGCGACCGCGCCGTGGGCCACGCATCGACGTCCAGCAGCAGGTAGTTGCCCTCGGTGACGACCAGCGGGACCGTCGGGGGCACCGGGATGGACGAGCCGATCGACTCCTCGATCTCGCGCCGGAACCGAGGCGCGTACACCACCGGATCGTCCACCCGCTGGGTCGCCAGGGTGGCGATCAGCCGCGCATATCCACCGTCGTCGAAGGTGTCGTGCGCACCTTTGCGGTCCAGCCGGCCCAGCTCGATGAGGACCTCATTGGCCAGATGGAACCCGTCCATGGGCACGAGCACGGCGACCTCGGGCCCCAGCGCATCGACGAGTTGCTCGGCGACCGTGGACTTCCCGGCGCCCGGCGCTCCGGTGAGGCCGAGGATGCGGCGTTCGCCCGGTACGACGAGCGCCCTGGCCGACTCGACCAACTCGTCGAGTGTGGTGTCCTGCGCGTCCAGCTCCACGGTCACCGTGCCCGCTTTCGAGTGAGATCAATGGGGAGTTCGTCCAGCCACGCCCGGGGCCCGACTACCGAACACCGTAGTGCGGCCACCCGGGCGCAGCGATCGATGCGCTCGGCGATCCCGGTCTCGCCCCGGGTCGAGAAGTATGCGTACGCGCCGTGGAACACGTCGCCGGCACCGAGGGTGTCGACCACGGCCACCGGCGGCACCGGCACCGATCCCTGGTCACCTTGCGACCACCACCGCACGGGCTCGCCGCCGTGCGTGGTAACGACGGTCCGGACACCGCTGCGCACCAAGGCCGCGGCGGAGGACTCCGGGGTGTCGGCCCCGGGCATCCGGAAGTCGTTGGAGCACACCATGTCGGTGACATCGGCGAGCAGATCGGCCATCACCGGCTTCCATCTGCCGGCATCCACGACCACGGTGGTGCCCCTGCCACCGGCGTGCCGGGCGGCGGCCCGGGCGAGCAACGGGTGGTGCCCATCGATGAGCACCACATCGGCGTCCGCGATCAGGTCGGCCAGGTTGCCCGGAGGCTGTGCGTCGGAGTGCACTGCGTCCAGCGAGACGACCGATCGGTCGCCAGTGGATTCGGTCACCGCGGCCGCCGACACGGGGACCGCACGGGTGGCACCCGCCGCGGCGTCGACGACGTTGACGCCGTAGCGCGCGAGATCGGCACGGATCAAAGCGGCGACCGGGTCCTCGCCGAGCGCGGTCACCAGCATCGCATCGCCGCCCAGCGCCGCGAAGGTGACGGCCGCGTTCGCGGCGGGTCCACCGGCGGCGACGAATTGCGCCGTCGCGGTGATCTTCTGGTTCGCCGCCGGCGCTTTCGCGACGCGGTGCACCACGTCCAGTGTTGCCAATCCCACGAAGACCCCGATCGGGGCCTTCTCAGAGTCCGGCGCGTTCCTCATCGGTCGGCTCCTCCGCACCGGTCATGAGGGCTACCACCTCGGACATCGAACGCTTCTTCGGGTCGACGACACCGGCCCGTTTGCCGAGCCGGTGGATGTGGATCCGGTCGGCCACCTCGAACACGTGCGGCATGTCATGGCTGATGAGCACCACCGGGATGCCGCGGTCGCGGATCGATCGGATGAGGTCGATCACCTGCCCCGATTCCCGGACGCCGAGCGCGGCCGTCGGTTCGTCCATGATGATCACGCCGCGACCGAATGCGGCGGCCCGCGCCACCGCGACGCCCTGTCGCTGGCCGCCGGACAGCGTCTCGACAGCCTGGTTCACCGACTTGATGCCGATCTTGAGATCCGCGAGATGCTGAGACGCGTCCTGGCGCATTCTCGGCATGTCGAGCCGTCGGAACATACTGCCCGCGAGACCTTTCCGTCGCACCTCGCGACCGAGGTACAGGTTCGACGCGATATCCAAGGCGGCCACCACTGCCAGGTCCTGATACACCGTCTCGATCCCGGCCGCGCGGGCGTCTCGGGTGTTGCGGAACGACACCGGTGTTCCGTTCATCAGGATCTCACCCGCGTCGGGCACCACGGCGCCGGCCAGCGCCTTGATCAGGCTGGACTTGCCCGCACCGTTGTCACCGATGACCGCCAGTACCTCGCCCGCGCGCAGGGCGAAGTCGGCACCGTCGATCGCGGTGACGCTGCCGTATTTCTTGACCAGGCCGCGGGCCTCCAGCACCGGGGTGGCATTCATCCCCATCGTCATTGCGACCTCCTGCGGGCGAACTGATCCACCGCCACCGCGACGATCACGAGAATTCCGGTGGCGATGTTCTGGTACAGATTGTCGACGCCGGCCTGGGTCAGGCCGTTGCGGAGCACTCCGACGATGAGCGTGCCGACCAGCGTGCCACCCACACCGCCGCGCCCGCCGAACAGACTGGTGCCGCCGATGACGACCGCGGTGATGGATTCCAGATTGGCGTTCTGATAGGCGTTCGGGTCGGCGTTCGGGATCCGTCCCAGGGCGGCCCAGGCGGCGATGGCCGCGATCACCCCGGTGGTGATGTAGACCGACAGCAACACCCGCCCGGACTTGATGCCGGAGAGATCCGCCGCTTGCCGGTTCCCACCGACGGCGTAAACGTGCTTACCCCAAGCGGTTTGACTCAACGCGTACCAGGCGGCCAGGTACACCAGCAGCATCGCGACCACACCGTACGTCGTCGCGAAGGATCCGATGCGAAAGGACGTGCCCAGGAAGGTGAGCGGGCCCTGTTCCACGCGGTAGGTCTGCGATCCGGCCAGCAGGCGGGTCGCCGCCTGGATGGCGGTGAACGTGCCCAACGTCACGATGAAGGGGGGCAGCCGCAGCGCGGTGACCAGGCCCCCGTTGACGGCGCCGAACACCACGCACACCAGCAGGGTCGAACCCAGCGCCACGAAAGGTCCTCCGGCTCCGGCGCTCTGGGCCAGCACGATACTTCCGAAGACGGCGATCGCGCCGATCGAGAGGTCGATGCCGGCGGTCAGGATGATCAGCGTCTGGCCGACGGCGAGGATGCCGATGACCACCGATTGCTGCAGGATCAGCGACACGTTCTGCGGGTTGAGGAACGAGTTCGAGATCGAGCTGAAGATGACGATGGCCAGGACGAGCGCCACCACCGGACCGAGCAACGGTTCACGCAGGATGCTGTCCACGTTGAACCGGCTCGATACCGATGGCCTCGCCGTTGTCGGAGCGTCGGTGCTCATGGGACGGTTCAGCCCCAGCAGTTCTGCTCGCCCCAGGCGGTGTCCTTGGACTCGAGCCCGGGAACCGGCTTGTCGGTGATCAGCTCCGAGCCGGTGTCGTTGAACCCGCTCGGCTTGGTGCCGTCCTTGGCGAACTTGACCACGGCCTGCACGCCCTGTTCGGCCATCTTGGCCGGGAACTGCATCACCGTCGCGCCGATCTTTCCGGACTTCACGTCGGCCACACCGGTGCAGCTGCCGTCGATGGACCCGATGGTGATCTGGTCGGCCCGGCCCGCGGATTGGATGGCCTGGTAGGCGCCTGCGGCCGCCGGCTCGTTGATGGTGTAGAGGGCGTTGATGCCCGGAGCGCGCTGAAGGATGTTCTCCATCGCGGTCTGCGCCTTGGTCTGGTCGCCGTTGGTGTTCTCCTGGCCGACGATCTCCGGTGAACCCTCGGTGATACCGAAGCCCTCCAGGAAGCCGTCGTGGCGGAAGGTGTCCACCGTCCCGCCGGGGGTGCCGTCCAGCATCACGATCTGCGCCGGCACGTTGCCGAGCGCGGCTTTCACCCACTTGCCCTGGCTGACCCCGGCGGCCAGATTGTCGGTGGCGAAGGTCGCGTCGACGGCGTCTTCGGGGTCGGTCGCGGTGTCGAGGGCGATGACGACGACGCCGGCATCGCGGGCCTTCTTGATCGCGTCGAGCACACCGGTGGAGGAGTTCGGCGTGATCAGGATGCCCTTGACGCCCTGGCCGACCATGTTCTCGATCGCCGCGACCTGGCCTTCGTTGTCGCCGTCGAAGGCTCCGGCCAGCGCGATCAGCTCGGCGCCGTCCTTGTCGGCCTGGGCCTGGGCGGCTTCGCGCAGTTTCACGAAGAACGGGTTCGAATCGGTCTTGGTGATCAGCCCGACCTTGATGCTGTCCGAATCCGACCCACCACAGGCGGTCATCCCCAGAACCAGTGAACCGGCCAGCAGGACCATCCCGACGGCGTGCGTGCTGCGCTTTGCGAACATGCGGACTCCCTTGTCCTCGGTGTGACGCGGATCGCATCACGCGGTGAGGAGGAGCATAAGGGACGCAAGCGCTTGCGCATGCGCTTTCGCAAAATGCGCCGGTTTGTCTCGGTGCGCGCCGGTTTTAGCGTTTCACCGCGCCGCAGGCCCGAACGTGATGTGAAATAGCGGGACACACGATGCCGTCGAGATGGGGCTCGATGCACAAGCTGGCGACAGTCCTTGCGGACTCTCTGGATCCGGTGTCGCTGATGAGCAGGATCGCCGAGCAGACCTGCCTGTTCACTCCCAAGGCCGACGGCGCGGCCATCAGCATCTACACCCAGGACGAGAAATTCGTCGTCGTGTCGGCGCACGGGCTGGTGGCGTCCCTGCTCGGCCTGGTGCTTCCCGCCGAGGACACCTTCCAGGGCCGAGCGATCGCCACCGGGCAACCCCAGGTCAGCCACGAAACCTCGACCGATATGTCGCTGACCCCCCAGGTCCGCGAAATCGGCAACCGGCTGGGTATTCACTCGCTGGTGGTGATCCCGTTGATGCACAACGGCGCCGCGGTCGGCGCCCTATCCGTTACGGCCACCGAGGCCAACCGGTTCAACGACGCCGACATTCTCGCCATCACCTCGATCAGCGAGTTCGTCTCGGCCTTGATCGACTCCCACGCGGAGCTGTCGCGGCTGCTCGACGACCTGCTCGGCGACCCCCGCACGCCGAACGCCGACACGGCCGCGCGGTTCCTGGCGTCGGTGTTGCTGCCCGAGGCCCTGCGCCAGGATCACTTGCACGATCAGCTCGACGCGGTGCTGGCAACGCCGTCCGAGCTGCTACCGGTCTTCCAACCGATCATCGACCTGGCCACCGGCGAGACGCTCGGATTCGAGGGGCTGTCCCGTTTTCCGGCGCAGCCAGAGCCCAACCCCGCCCGTTGGTTCGACACCGCACGCCAGCTCGGCCGCAGCTATCCACTGGAACTGTTGGCCCTTCGGCGGATCCTCTCCGACGCGCGGACCATCCCGAACGATTGTTTTGTCGCGGTCAATCTGAGTCCGCTGACCGTTCTCGACCCGACGGTGCAAGAGATCCTCACATCCGCCGAGCATCGCCTCGTGGTGGAGATCACCGAACACGAGCCGTTTCCCGAGGACTTCGCCGCCCGATTGAAACCGTTGCGGGACAAAGGCATCCGCCTGGCCATCGACGATGCCGGGGCCGGTTTCGCCAGTTTCACCCAGCTCCTGCGGCTCCGACCCGACATGATCAAGATCGACGGCGAGCTCACCGCCGATATCGAGAACGATCCCGTCAAACGGGCGCTGGCCACCTCCATCGTGCAACTCGCGGGCGAGCTGGGCTCAGCCACGATCGCCGAGGCGATCGAGAACCCCGAGCAGATGCGCGCATTGCAGGCGCTGGGCATTCAGTGCGGTCAGGGCTTCTTGCTCGGGCAGCCGGTCAGGCTCGGCGCGGGATGAGGCCGAGCTTGCAGGCGAGGTCGAGCACGGCTTCGGCGCGCGCCCGGGTAGGCCCGACGCTGCCGTCATAGGGGCCGTTGGGTGCGTCCAGCCGGTCGAGCGTGCCGCGCGCCTCGTCGATCTCCAGCGGCGACGGGCTGAGCAGCCGGTTGATCGTCTCGGCGTGGGCGAGATCCAGGCACAGCCGCCCCGTCATCCCGGCGGCCTTGGCCACCGCCGTCTCCCGGGCCAGCCGGTTGGCCGCGGTGCGCAGCGTGGGCCCGTCGATCGGTGCCGGCAGCCCCGCGGCCCGGCTGCCGATGACCAGCCTGGCCCTGGGGTAGGCCAGCACCGCGGGGTCATCGCTCATCCCGGTGTCGCGGCGGAAATCGCCGACACCGAACGCGATACGACTACATCCCGGGGCCCGCGCGATGTCGAACGCCGACTCGATACCGAGAGCGGACTCGATCAACGCCACCACCGGCGTGTCCGCCGGCAACCGCTGCACGGTGGCGGCGATGTCCGCGGCGGACTCGGTCTTGGCCAGCATCACCCCGGCCACGCCAGGGACGCCGCCCAGGGCATCCAGATCAGCCGCCCAGAACGGGGTATCGACGGCGTTGATCCGAACCCACGCCCGCCCGGTGCCGGACAGCCACTGCGCGACAGCGCGGCGGCCCGCCGGCTTCTGCGCATCGGGCAATCCGTCCTCGATGTCGAGGACCACGACATCGGCGTTGCCCTCGACCACGGTGTCGAACACCGCCTCCCCGCCCGGGGTGCCCGGCTGCAACAACCACGTCCGGGCCAACGACCAGTGTGGTTTGCGGATGCGTTCGGCGACCTGCGCTGAGACCACGCTCACGACCTCTCCCTCGACGATTGCTCGGTTCCATCGTCGAGGCCCGGACGCCGCGCCGCCAGGTTGCGCACATTATGTTCACGCGAACGCTGCGTGCGTAGGGTTCGACTGTGACCTTCGGACCACGGCTGCCCGCGATGGACATCCTGGTCGTGGGCGGCGGACCCGCAGGCATGGCGTTGGCGGCGGAATGCGCGCGACTGGGGCTGGACACCGGGTTGCTGGACCCCTCCCCCGACCGGCCGTGGACGGCCACCTACGGGATGTGGAGTCAGGAACTACCGCCGGACCTGCCGGAATCCGTGGTGTCGGCACGGGCGGCGGGCCGGGTGATCGCGCTGACCGAGCACCGCTTGGGTTGGGAGTACGCCGTTCTCGATGTGCCCGCCCTGCACCGGCATCTCGCCGACCGGCTCACCGGGGTGCACATCAGCACCGGGCGGGCGGTCGGCTCGCCGCGCCCTGGTGTGGTCGCCCTGGCCGACGGATCCGAGCTGCGCGCCGCGGTGGTCGTCGATGCGGGGGGTCGGGCTCGACCCCTCGATCCCGCCGGGGCGCGCCGGGTGCCTGCCGAACAGACGGCGTACGGTCTGGTGGTCGACGAGGCGGTGGCGGCGCCGTTCACCGAGCCCGGGACGGCGCTGTTCATGGACTGGCGTGCCGACCACGGCGAGACCGGTTGGCCGACCTTCCTGTACGCCGTGCCGCTGGGCGGCGGGCAGGTGCTGGTGGAGGAGACCTCGCTGGCCCGCCGACCGGGGTTGCCGTTGTCGGCGCTGCGCAGCCGGTTGCATGCCCGGCTGGCCCGGCACGGCGTGCCCGTACCGGAAGGCGCACGCAGCGAGAGGGTTTCGTTTCCGCTCGATCAGCCGCGGTACCGCGGTGCGGGCGCACTCGGATTCGGCGCGGCCGCGCCGCTGATCCACCCGGCGACCGGATTCAGTGTCGCCGCGTCGCTGAGGCTGGCCCCACGGGTGGCCACGGCGCTCGCCACCGGGCTGCCGGCCGGCCCGGATGCCGCGCTGGCTGCGGCGCGCGACATCGTCTGGTCGCGCTCGGCGCGCGCGATCCACCGCTTCCGCCGGATCGGCTTGGAGGCGCTGTTGCAGATGCCCCCCGCGGATGTGCCTGCGTTCTTCGAGACGTTCTTCGCTCTCCCGGCCGAGCACCGGTGGACCTACCTGACCGCGCGCGACGATGTCCGCGGGACCGCCGTGGCCATGGCCCGCCTGTTCCGGATCGCGGACGGCCGCCTGCGCCGCCACCTCGTCGGCGCGGCTGTCCGCAGGCCGGTGACCACCAATGCGTCCCGTCGCTGAGGCTCGCACCGGGCTGTCGCACGCGTAAATTCGCCGCGACCACCCCGGCCAGGTCACATTCTTCACAACGATCACTCTGTTAACATCCGGCCATGCCGGATTCGCGCGCGGTCTCCCGCCGTGACGCCCTGCGCTATGCCGCAGCGGTGTCCGCAGCCGCCGGTCTCGGCGCGGCATCGCTGGCCCACGCGCCCACCGCCGCGGCCGCGGCACCCACGCTGATCGACTATGCGATGCGCCAGATTCCGGCCCAGGACATCCGGGCGGCCGGGCATGCCGGGGTGATCAACTACGTGTCCACCTCACGCCCGGGCTCGTCGTTCGGAGCCAAACCCATCACGCTGCCCTATGCCCAGCAGTTGACCGCGGCCGGGTTGATCATCGTGAGCAACTACCAGTACGGAAAGCCCGGGGGGACAGCGCCTTCGGATTTCACCCGCGGGTACGCCGGCGGCGTCGCCGACGCCAAGACCGCCTGGGCATTGCACACCGCGGCAGGTGGCGGAAAGAGCGCACCGATCTTCTTCAGCGTCGATGACGATATCGACCGCGGCACCTGGAACAACCTGGCACTGCCGTGGTTTCGCGGGATCAACGCGGTGATCGGCGAAATGCGTACCGGCATCTACGCCGGTGTGAACCCCTGCCAGTGGGCCATCGAAGACGGCGTCATCGGCAGGTCGAGCTCGCCCGGCAAGGCCTGGATCTGGCAGACCCGGTCCTGGTCCAAGGGCCAGATCCATCCGGCCGCCGTGCTCTACCAACGCGTCATCGACACGGCCTCGAATCCGGGGCCGGTTGTCGGCGGCATCCGCGTGGACGTCAACGATGTGCTGGCCCAGGACTGCGGCCAATGGAACAAGCACCCCTGAATCAGCGGCGGGGCGTCACCGTGATGTGCACATGGTCGAAGTGGCCGTATCCCGAGGCCTGCGGACCGGCCGGCGTGTAGTAGGTGCCGCGCCAGATCACATCCTGGAGCCCGAACCGGGCCGCGTTGTTCATCGCGAACGCCATGATCTGATCACCGAGCGCGATGCCCTCGGGGCTCCCGGAGTTCGGGATCATGATGTCGATCGCCAGGCCGCTCGGATGCCAGGGCTTCGAGTCCGGCCGGACGCCGCCGATCTCGCCGATCTGCGGGAACTGTGCACTGACGGCCCGGGCCGCCAGGATCGCATTGGGCTGCAGACCCGCCTCGTTGGCGACGCCCACGGGCAACGCCGCCTCCGGGATATCCATGACGGCGGCCGCGAGGGACGGTGCGGGGGGCATCGCGACGATGGCCGGATCGGTCGGGGCCGGAGCTGGGGCCGCCGGCGGCGGCGGGGCGTTGTCGACCACGGCCTGCTGTTGCGGGGTCAACGCCGCATACTGCGCCTCCGCGGCCGCGATCTGCTTCAACATCTCGCTGAGCTTGGCCTGCAGTTCGGCGCGCACGGCGGCGGCCTGTTCGGCCGCGGCCCGTGCACCGGCGGCGGAACGCTCCGAGGCCTGGACCGCGGCGGCCGCGCGCTCCCGTGCCGGTTTCAACGCCGCCATCTGGTCGGCGGTCTGAGCGGCCACCGCTCGGTGCAGTGCCATCTTGTCGATCAACTGTTGCGGTGAGCCGGCGGTCAGCACGGCCGCCAGCTGCCCGGTACCACCGTTCATATAGGTCATGGCGGCGACGCGATCCGCGGCGTCCTGATAGGGCGCCAGCTGCGCGGTCGCCGCTTCCAGGGTGGCCAGGTCGGCGCGGTGACGGTTGTCGGCCGCGATCTGGGTGGCCAGGGTGGCATCCACCTGGCGTTGGGCGCTGGTGACCGCCTCGCGACTCTGCACCGCCTGCGCGGACAACTCGCGGAGTTCGGCCAGCGCGTCAGCCGCCGGGTCGGCGTTGACATCGCTCATCGTCACGGCCAGTGCCAGCAGGGTTGCCGCTGATCCGACCGTCATTCGCCGGAGTGTGTGGCGCACCCGGGTCATACGGCTAGTCACGGCCCTTCGCGGTCAAGGACCGATCCCGGCCCGGCTTCGACGTCTCGGACAGGCTACGAACTGGCGGTGGCGATGTCCACCCGACCAGGTGAGGCGGCCGCCGGTGAGCCGCGCTCGCCTAGAGGGGCGACACGAGCTGACTGGCCGAGCGGAACCCTCCTCCGACCGCGGTGATGGTGTCGCCGGGGACGAATGCGACGTGGGCGTAGCCGTTCTCGTCGGTGGTCGTCGTCACCCCGCCGACGGTCACGGTGGCGCCGCGCACCGGCCGGGGCTGACCGTCCTCCGCCACGGACGCGGTGACGCGAACGCTGTCGCCGGCCACCGAGATCGCGAGCTGAGGCTGGGTAATGGCGGGGAGTTCGGCCTGGGTGGGCACGCCGCTGTAGGTCACGCCGTTGATCTCGGAGGTCACCTCACCGGAGAACGCGTTGGACTTGCCGACCTTGATGGTGCCCGCCAGATAGCCGGTGCGCTCACCCGTGCTGGTCAGATCGGCTTGCCACACGGAGTTGCCCATCGGGTTGAAGACAGTGACCTTCTCGGTGCCGTTGATGAAGGTCTTACCGTCGTCGGAGTAGTTCTCATAGGTCACCGAATACTTGCCCCACGCGAAGATGCCGCCGTAGCGCAGCGTCGCGGTCCCCGAATAGGCGCCCTTGAGCTCCCGGGACCCCACTTGGCGCCCCATCATCGGGTGGTAGTCCTTGACCGGAACCGACCACGTGGCGATGGCGGCGGGATCCTGGTGCACGGGTTCCAGCGCCGCCGTCGGCGTGCGGGAGGGGAAGCTGATGATGCTGATGCGCCACGGGGTGTCCGGAGCTCCGGGGGTGGCGCCGTCGGGGCGTTGCTGCTCGTTGATCACCGCACGGGTGGAGTCGGGGAACCAGCTCCACCCGCGGATCGTCCAGTCGGGGTCGACGACGATCGGTTGGCCCGCGTAGCCGCCCAGTTGCTGACCGGCAGAGAGGTCCATCATCCAGGGCTCGTTCATCGAGCGCCGGTTGTTCCAGAGGCTGACCCTGCCGATCTGGGGGAAGGCCGCACTGTCGAGCAGCGAGGGCCGCTGCAGAGCGGTGAACACATCCATGCGGTCCAGGCCGCGCGCCGAGCTGTAGTACACCCAGTTTCCGTCCGGCGAGACGTCGCCGGATTCGTTGTAGTCCAGGTCGCTGGTCAGTTGGCGCCGCTCGCCGGTGAGGGTGTCCAGCAGGTAGATGTCGTAGTTGAGGCCGGTGGTGGTCGTCTGGTACTTCAGATAGCGCCCGCCCGCATGCCAGCTCGCGCCCTCGTAGAAGCGGGTGGCGTTGGCGAAGTCCAGCGCATAGTCGGTGCCTTCGTCCCACTGCGGACTGAAGATCCGCTGTTCCTTGAGCGTGTAGCCCTTCTCGGTGGCGACCAGATTGGCGATGCTCATCCGCGGCCCGGTGAAGATGGTGTTCTCGGTCCAGGTGACGTACTCACCGAACGGGTCGGGCTTGGCCTCCCGGTTCTGCGTCGGCAGCAGGCCGAACCAGCGCCCGTCCGAGGGGAACTCGACCTTCTTGACAGTGCGCTCACCGCACGACGTGATCGACCCTTCGCACTCCAACACGGCGTAGGTGATCGCTCCGGCACCTCCGAGCGGATCATCGGCGGATTGCTGTCCGGAGGTGTTGGCGAACCAGATCCTCTTGTTGTCCTCCAGCACCCGGGCCTTGGTGGCGTTGGGCACCAGGCCGCAGGAAAGGCATTGGTACTCGCCGCCGTCCAGATTCGACACGCCGATGTGGGTGTTGCCGCCCACCTTCACCTCAAGGAGGAGGTGTTCGCCGTCCGGCGTCAGGTCCGCGCCGGTGACGGTGTGGCCCTCCGGCACATCGAAGGTGATCACCTTCTCCACCTCGAACGTCTCCAGCGGGGGTGCCGACGATTCGGTGCTCGACAGCGCGGCGACGACGACGGGAATCCGGGCGGTCGGAACGCCGCGATCACGGGCGAACAGCGTCGACAGCAGATGGTCCTTGCCGTCACTGACCTTGACGGTGAAGAAATCGACGCCACCGGAGTCGGCGAGGTCCGGGGCCGGCGTGAACGTGAAGTTCCCGGTGAGCTCGTCGATGACGATGGTGCCCGAACGCGGGCCGGTCACCAGTGTGTACGTCAGCCGGTCACCCTCGGGGTCCACCGCCCCGATATTGCCGGTGATGACGCCGCTGCTCGCGTCCTGCAGATTGAGGCTGGTGCTGTACTCGATCACCGGCGATCGGTTGAACAGCGTGCGACGGATCCAGCCGAGCAGGGTCCAATCCACGTCGGCCTGCGGCGGCGCGGGTGGCGTCGCCGTGGCCGCGGCGCTCGGGATCGCGGGGGCGGGGTTGGCGACGGCGCTGTCCACGTCGGTGACGGCGGTCAGGACCGGCGATGATGCGGCCGGCAGCGGATCCGGATCGGCGGACAGTGCTGGTTCGACGTCCTCGGCGGTCGCCGGCGTATCCGACCCCGCGGTCGGTGCCGGTCCCGCCACCTGGTCGAGGGCGGTGGGCGAGGCCAATTCGCTTGCGAGGTCGTCGGTATCGGATGTGTCGTCGCCGATCTCCTCGTCGTCGTCGCGATCGCCGGTCAGTGTCGGCGCATCGTCGGAGGCGATGTTCTCGTCGTCGGTATCCGCGTCGTCGATGTCCGCGCGGTCCGCTGACAGTTCTGCCCGCTCGGACCGATCCGTGCCGTCCCGTTCGGGAGGCGACGGGCGGGTGGCGTCGTCATCGTCGGGCGACCCGGCATCCCGCGATGCGGAGGACGAGACGGAGTCGGATTGACTCGCGGTGTCGGCGTCGGCTACCGCTTGTCCGGACGCGACGGCCGCGATGACATAGGCAGCGACCGCCACCCCGCCGACCTGTGCGGCACGCTTACCGATGTGCGCGACGGTGGCGAGGGGCGGCGGCGCCGTGCGCGGGTGACCGTCGTCGGACGCTGTCGGTGCGGCGTGAGCGGCGGCCGGGTTCTCCGGCGCGGGTTCCTGGTGAGCAGCCAATGTCCTGGATCCGATCGGGTGGTGACGCGCGTTGACGCTGACGTCAGTAACATACAGACCGGAATGTATTGGGTCAATGCTCAGTGCCTGCAGCGCTGAGCGACACTGCCGACCCCGCGGTTACCGACCTGTGCACGGCACAGTTTGGCGCCACGCCAAGGTGCCAAGCCGGACAGAGACTTACGGGCGGGGAATGTCGGCAGCGCCAGCCGCCCGGAGGCACCCAACCGACCTCGCCACCCGCGCTACGGTGCGCGCGATACATTCCGATGCGTAGGTAACTTCACTGATCTCGGCCGCACCGGCTCACAGATGTGCGCCGATCAGGCGCCGGAGGGCACCGGGTAGCGGTCGTTGACGTCGGCATTGGACGCCTTGCGGGCACAGTGCGCGCAGCAGAAGATGCCCTCGTCCGCTTCGATACCGTGGCCGAGGATTCGGCACCCGCAGTGCGCGCATTCGGGTGCGAGTTGAACGGCCGCACATTCGACGCTGTCGAACGTGGCCGAACGCCCGTCCGGGAAGGTCACCGAGAACGCCTTGTCGTAGTCGTTGCCGCAGGTATCGCAGATGGTCATGAGATCTCCTTGGTATCGCCGTTCCGGCATGGGTGCCCGGCCGGCCGGAGCGGCAAACGGTCCGACGATGTGTGCGGTCAGTCGCGGGTTGTCACCGCTGCGGCCGCGACATCCTCGAGGATGGTGACGGTGCCGCTGCCACCGTCGACCCGTACCCGCTGACCGGTGCGGAGCCGGTCGGTCACACCGGGGATCCCCGCCACCGCCGGAATTCCGTATTCCCGCGCGACCACCGCGCCATGCGATACGACACCCCCGACCTCCATGACGAGGGCTCCGGCGATCAGAAACAGTGGCGTCCAACCCGGGTCGGTGGTGTCGGCGACCAGGATCTCCCCGCGTTGCAGTTCGGCGCCGACCGGTGAATCGAGGATGCGCACCACACCTTCGTGCACGCCCGGTGACACCGCGGTGCCCACCAACGCATCCGGCCCCGCTTTGCCGGAATGCCTAGGGCCATAGACGGTCTCGCCGTCACTGACCAGCAGGCGCGGAACGGTGCGTCGGCGCATCTCCCGTTCGAACTCGTGCCGTCCCGCCGCAGCCAGCGCAGTGAGATCCCCGGTGTGTCCGGCCACTACAGCACGCAGACCGCCGTCGTCCACAAAGAAGATGTCGTCGACGGCGGCGAGCCTGCCGTCGGCTACCAGGGCGGCACCCGCCCGTTGCAGTGTGCGTCGCCCCAGCGCTATGGCCCGCACGATGTCGAATTTGGGTTGCTCACGCATCCCGCCGAGAGCGCGGTACCGATTCAGCAGATCGTGCAGCAGCGCTGCCCGGGTTCGTCCCTTGACCTTGCGCACGCGGGCAACCAACTGTTGGGCCGCCTCGCGGGCCTCAGCCGCACCTGTGTCGAACCGGGTCGCGGCCTCACCGGCCACCCCCGAGCCCAGATATCCGTGGATCATTTCCACGACGTACGTCGGGTTGTCGTTGAAACGTGGTAGTCCCATGTCTATTTCGCGGTCGGGAGCGCGATGCCCGTAGCGGGACAGGAAATCGGTGACCGCAGTGCTGTTCGCGAGAGGTTCGGTACCAGCTCGTGCATACAGGTCGGCCAGGTGCGCGAGTTCTGCGCCCATGGCCATGGTGGGGTCGTTCGGCAGCCAGCGCATGACGGGTTCCCAGCCCGACGAGCTGCCCAACCAGCGCATCAGTAGCCGTTGGATGAGGACCTTGAGGATCTCCTCGGCGTACACGGCGGGTAGCTGTTCGGTGATCACCCGGCAGGTCCTGGCCGGCAGGTCGCGCAGCACAAAGTCGACGAGTTCCGCGGGTGTAGCTCGGGTGGCTGCCTGTCTCCCGAGCTGCGTCAACTCGGTCTCCGCGGAGCTCACCAGACGGCGTCTGCGCCGGCCTGGGGCCGCGACGGCGACTCCGGCAGCCCAAACGATCCTCGCCACCGTGGCGGCCGCGCCGAAAGGCGGCAGCCAACGGCGAGGTCGGGGTAGTCGAACGGCGTTCTCCCCGAGCCATTCCTGCAGGGCCGCAGCGGCCGTCGGATCCTTCGCGCGCACGCTGAAGAGCACTCTGGCAGCCAACCGGGGACGTTGCAGCAGCTCGGTGACATCGATGAAGATTCGGCCCGCCACGACGGGCAGCCACGGCGGGGGCGCTGTGCCCGCGCGCGGTACCGCTCCCGTGGTGAGGTAGGTGATCCACGCGGTGGTCAGCGAGCGAAAGTACGCATTGCCTGCCGGGGTGAAGGGCTCGCTGATCCCCTGGGCGATGAGCATCGCCGGGATGTAGGCACGCAACCCCGGCCGCGCCGGGGGCAACGGGTACAGCGAGGTGATCGCCCGTGACTGCAAGAGCCAGCACCGCCCTTGTGACACAGCCCATTCAATATCCTGTGGGGCGCCGAAGATTCTGGCTCTCCGGGCCCCGAGCTCGACCAGCATCCTGCTCTGGTCGGCGCTCAACACACCGTGAGCGGGCCCGGAGAGCACCGCGGCAGTGTCGGCATCGATCGTCCACCGCTGCGGTGTCAGGCGTCCACTCACCACCGCTTCGCCGAGCCCGGCCGTGGCCTCGACGACGATGCGGTCTCGCCGTCCCGATACCGGGTCCGCGGTGAACAGCACACCTGCCGCCTCGGCGGGCACCATCTTCTGGACGACGACGGCCACCGCGATATCGCCTGATCCGATTCCCTGCCGACCGCGGTAGCTGATCGCCCGCGCCGTCCAGAGCGACGACCAGCACCGGCGCACTGCGTCGCACAGACTCTCGCGACCCACGACGTTGAGCACGGTCTCCTGCTGGCCGGCGAAACTGGCCTCCGGCAGGTCCTCTGCGGTTGCCGAGGACCGCACGGCCACCGCCCCTTCACCGAGCGCGGTGTAGGCCGCACCGATCGCCTCCCGCAGCGCGGCGGGCATCGGCGCGGATTCCACCGCGTCACGCAACCTCGCCGAGACGACATCCAACGCCACGGACCCGTCGACGAGGCCGGCCATCTCGCGGTGGATCACGTCCTCGATCCCGTGGTCTCGAATCACCTGGCGATACGCCGCAGTGGCGACCACGAAGCCTCCGGGCACGGGCAGCCCCGCCAGCACCATGGTCGCAAGATGGGCGCCCTTGCCTCCGGTCAACGCGGCCTTGGTGGCGTCCGGGTCCGACAAGGCAATCACGGCGCTGTCGCTCATGTTTCGTGACCGTAGGCCCGCGATGGGCCCCGGCCGAGGGCCGGAAGACCTCATGGTGTTCGGCGTTCGGCCTCCGACAGCTCACCTGTTGAGAGCCAGCGGACCTCACTGGTCGCCGAATGCCACCGGCTGGTCGGCCAAGCGCCATTCGAGCATGCCGTCGCTGAGCCGGATGGCACGACGGCCCGCGCTGCTCAGTAGCCGCACGGCGTCATAAGCGAAGGAACAGTATTCGCCGCGGCAGTACACGACGACCTCACGGTCGGTGGGCAACTCGTCGATGCGATCGGCGAGTTCGTCGATCGGAATCGACACCGACCCTGGGATGTGCCCGGCGGCGTGTTCCTCGCGTGGGCGGACATCGAGGACCACTACTGCGCCGCTCGCCGACCGCGCGGCCAGTTCGGCTCGGTCCAACGCGTCGACCGGGTGCCCATCGCCGAGCAGGTACGCATCGCGGGCGGCGGGAACTTCGGCCTGATGGCGCTCGGCGACCTTACGGAACAACGCGAAGAGCTGCGCGACGTCTTCACCGGCGAGTCGGTAGAAGATCCGCACCCCGTCGCGTCGGGTCGCGACGAACCCGGCCGCCTTGAGGGTCTGCAGATGCGCCGAGGCCGTCGTCACGTTCAGACCGGCCCCCTTGGCCAGCGCATCGACGGTGCGCTCGCCCTGAGCGAGCAGATCCAACAATTCCAGCCGACTGGCGTTGGACAGGGCTTTTCCGCTGGCTGCGAACGCCTCATACAGCCGCGTCTTGTCCGGCGATCTCTCCACGGACTTAGTATTCCACTATTCCATGGATTAATGTACTGTGTCGTCGTAAGCGGTCCCCGGAACACCCGGTATGCGTCAGGGAGACACCGATGCCATCCACCGAGCGGTCGCGCAACGCCGGCCTGACCGGTCGCGGCGTGCAGCTCGGGCTACGGGAAAACTGGGTGCAGTTCGCGTTCCTGGTCATCGTCAACATCTGCGTCGGCGCACTGGTCGGACTGGAACGCACCACCGTGCCCTTGATCGGTACCGAGGTGTTCGGGCTGACAAACGATCTCGCGGTGTTCGCGTTCATCATGGCCTTCGGCGTCACCAAGGCCCTGACCAATCTCGCCGCCGGGGCCCTGACCGGACGCTTCACCCGCAAACAACTCCTGCTGACCGGGTGGGCGCTCGGCATACCGGTGCCGTTCATGTTGGCCTGGGCCCCGTCCTGGTGGTGGATCATCGCCGCCAACGTCCTGCTCGGCCTCAACCAGGGCCTCACCTGGTCGATGACCGTCAACATGAAGATCGATCTGGTCGGTCCCGAGCGCCGCGGTCTGGCGACCGGCCTCAACGAGGCCGCCGGTTACGTCGCCGTCGGCGCCACCGCCTTGCTCACCGGATTCCTAGCCACTTCCTACGGACTGCGGCCGGTGCCCGAACTGATCGGCGTGGTGTTCGTCGTTGCCGGGCTCGGGCTGTCGCTGGTCGTGCGCGATACCGCCGCCCACCTCGCGCTGGAGCTCTCCCGCCATCCCGCGCCGAACCCGGCAGAGCGAACCGGGTTTTGGGCAATATCCGCCCGCACGTCGTGGCGCGACCGCAGCCTGCGGGGCGCCAGTCAGGCGGGCCTGGTGAACAACCTCAATGACGGACTCACCTGGGGTGTGTTTCCGCTGCTGTTCACCGAACACGGGCTGGGCCTGGCCGCAGTCGGTCTCATCAAGGGGCTTTATCCACTGCTGTGGGGACTCGGGCAGATCCCGACCGGCCACCTTGCCGACCGCGTCGGCCGCAAACCGCTCATCGTCGCCGGCATGCTCGTCCAAGCGCTCGCCTTCGTCGTCGCCCTGGGCCTGCTGCAGTCGCCGCTACTGGCCGGCATCGCCTCGGCGATCCTGCTCGGCATCGGTACCGCCATGGTCTACCCCGCACTGATCGCATCCATCTCCGATCACGCTCACCCCACCTGGCGAGCCAACGCGCTCGGCACGTACCGGTTCTGGCGCGATATCGGCTATGCGGCCGGCGCATTGGTGGCCGGCATCATCGCCGACGTGCTGAACCTCGAAGCCACCATCGTCGCCGCCGCCGTCCTGACCGCCGGTTCCGGTCTGCTCGCCGCGTACTGGATCACCGAGAACCGCACCGGCTCATCCGGTGCCCACCCCGCGACGAAAACGACCCTCCAGTGACCGCGGCCAACGGCGCACCCGCCACCGACGAGATTCAGGCTGTGCAGCGACGCACTCTGCGGGTGCTCGTCGGTGCTCAGATATTCAGCGGCGCCGGACTTGCTGCCGGCATCACCGTCGGTGCCCTGCTGGCCCAGGAGATGCTCGGCTCCACGGGGTTGGCCGGTCTGCCCAGCGCGCTGTTCACCATCGGTTCGGCGGCCGCCGCCGCCGGCGTCGGACGGCTCTCACAGCGCTTCGGGCGACGCATCGGCCTGGCCGCCGGATACGCCACCGGCACCGTGGGCAGCATCGGCATCGTCGCCGCTGCCGTCGCCGACAACGTGCCCCTGCTGTTCATCGCGCTGTTCATCTACGGTGCCGGCACCGCAACCAACCTGCAGGCCCGCTACGCCGGTGCCGACCTCGCCCACCGCGAGCGTCGTGCCCGCGCCATCAGCACCGTCCTGGTCGCCACCACCGTGGGAGCGGTCATCGGTCCCAATCTCGTGGGCACCCTCGGCGAGCTCGCCGACACCATAGGTGTTCCCCGCCTCGCGGGGCCATTCCTGCTCGCCGCAGTTGCGTACGGGGCGGCCGGGATCGTCATCTGGATCCTGTTGCGCCCCGACCCTTTACAACTCGCCGCCAGCCTGCCCGAGCCGCAGCCAGCGATGGACGGCGACGCACCGGCCCCCGTCTCGACGTGGAACCGTGCCGTACTCGCGGGGACGGCGGTCATGATCATCACTCAACTGGTGATGGTTGCCATCATGACCATGACACCGGTCTATATGCAGCATCACCACCACGAACTCGCCGCGGCGGGACTGGTCATCTCCATCCATGTCGCGGCCATGTTCCTGCCCGCACCCATCTCCGGATATCTGGTCGACCGTTACGGCACTGCTGTCACCGCCGCGTTGGCCGCACTCACCCTCATCGGTGCGGGGGTGCTGGCGAGTGTCGCACCCGCGCACTCCGTGGCCGCGCTCGCGGCTGCCCTCGCCCTGCTCGGCTTCGGATGGAGCCTTGGCCTGGTGGCCGGTACCACCGTCATCACCACCTCCACCCCGGTGACCACACGCGCCAAAACCCAAGGCACCGTTGACCTGTTCATCGCCGTGGCAGGTGCGGTCGGTGGGCTACTGTCCGGACTGATCGTCGCGCGCACCAGCTATCCCACGCTGGCGATTCTCGGCGCGGTCACCGCCGCCACCCTGGTGCCGATCCTGCTGCTGGGACGTAGGACATCACCGCCGACGGCGGGAATGGCCTCGGAGGCCGGTGAGTGACCGAAATCAGGGGCGGCCGTCGGTCGGGCGCAGCGTGCGCTGATAGCGGACTTCGTCCACCACATCGTCGCCAATGGTGTCGGTCCGCCGCGTCCCGTGCCACCGCCATCTCGCCGATTCGTAGAAGCGCCGGGCCCGGACGTTGCCGTCGAGCACCCAAAGACCGGCGATGGCAACGCCTTGGCCGCGAAGCTGCTCGCAACCGGCGGTCAGTAGCCGCTGCCCGATGCCGGTTCCCCACCGCACCGGGTCGACGTAGATCGCCCAGATCTCACCCTGGCCGCGCAGGTCGTCGTCTCGGCTCAGACCGGTGGTGACGTGCCCGCAGATCGCATCACCGTCCACCGCCACCTGTGTGTACGGACCGCGCAGCGGCATCCGGTCGAAACCGTAGCGCTGGGCACGATCTTCCGGGCGCAGGGCATCGAGATATTCCTGCGCGATGAGTCCCCGATAGCCAACCTGCCAGGACCGCACATGCGCCCGCGCGACGCCCGTGGCATCGTCCGGCGTCGCCGGCCTGATCTCGATCATGTCCACCCCGAATACCCTGTTCGACCCGTTCCTGCACCATCGTCGCAGCCAAACATCAACCGGCCAAGTCATTTTCGGTGCACGTCGGGTCTGGGGCTCACTGGATGCGTGGCCGGCGCCTCTTCCGTGTGGGTCGCGGGCCGGCCAACCAGCAGCCACATCAATGCCCCGGCTGCGGGCAACAGCATGACGGCCGCGATCCATGCCGCCTTCTCCCCCGGGCGCAGTGGCTGGTGATCAACTGCCATCACGTCGCCGATTGCCCATGTCCACAGCAGCGCCGCCGCGCAGACCACAACTTCTTCCACCGCAATGACTCCCGCATCATCGTCCGGCTCCGCCGGAACGGTGTCGAACAAGCCTGCCCGCCTTGGGCATGCTCAGCCTCGCCGCTGGGCATCGTTCACACAAGCAACTTATTGTGGATCGATTGTTTAGAGTTCACTTCATGGATGTGGAGCGCCTGCGCCTACTGCGCCACTTCGCCGAACACGGCACCGTGCACGCCACCGCCGAGGCGCTGTCCTTGACGCCGTCCGCGGTATCCCAACAGCTCAAGCGACTTCAACGGGAGGCCGGCGTCGAATTGCTCGAGCCCGTAGGTCGACGCGTGCGCCTCACCGAAGCCGGCAAGGCACTCGTGGCGCGCGCCGATGACATCCTCGCCGCCTTGGAGCGCGCGCATGCCGAAATGGAAGGCTTCCGGACCACGCCGCGGGGCGTCGTGCGGGTGGCGATGGTGCCATCTGCGGCGGCGATGCTTCTTCCCGGCGTCATTGCCGAGGCGTCCGATATCGGGGTCGAGGTGATCGCCCACGATATCGACCACTCCGCCGACCGGAGCCCCGAGCTCCTCGGCGAGCACGACATCGTGATCATCGACCGCGATGAACGCGACGCTTCGTGATGGGGCCCCAGGTACATGTCGACATTCCTGATGCGCGAGCCACTGGACCTCCTGCTGCGCCCGGATCACCATCTGGCCGACAACGAGTCCATCGCGTTGCAGGACCTCGCGCATTGTCCGTGGATCAGTGTCCAGATCGGGCGTATGGCCGACGATGTGATGCGCTCCCTCGCCGCCATCTCCGGGGTTCAGCCACGGATAGTGCAGCGCATCAACGACTTTCGCGTCGTGGAAGAACTCGTGTTGTCGGGGGTCGGCATCGCCCTACTCCCCCGCTATGCCCCCACGGTTCGTGAACTCATCCGCAGACGCATCGACGGCGTCAACGTCGCACGCCGTGTCGAAGCCATCACCCGCACCGGTACCGCGACTCGACCCACGATCACCGCCATGCTCGACATCCTGGCCCGGGTCGCGGGTAGATCGACCGGTGCGGCTGATCCCCCGCAGCTACGACCACCGCGGCGTGCCCGTTCCGGGGCGATTTGAGGTCGGCAGGGCAGTGCCGGCAAAACGCGCGATCGCGTCGGTGAGCGCCGCGTGCATGGTCGAGCTGCCGGTGTGTCCGGAGTCCTCCACTACGACGAGTTCCGCGTCGGGCCAGGCCCGGGCGAGCTCCCACGCGGTCAGCAACGGAGCCGAGAGATCGAGCCGGCCGTGGATGAGGATGCCGGGAATACCGGCAAGCGCGGGTGCGCCGCGCAGTAGTTCGTCCTCGCCTAGCCAGGCAAGGTGAGCGAAGTAATGCGTGCAGATCCGGACGAATGCCATACGCTCCGCACCGACCCTGGCACTGTACTGTCCTGGCGCGCCATGGGTCTCGTGGGCGATCACGGCGTCCTCCCAGGCGCACCAGTCACGCGCGGCATTCTCGACCACCTGCGGGTCTGGATCGTTCATGAGCTGCCAATAGCCCTGAACGGGGTCGCCGTTGCGCAGCGGTTCGGGAAGACCGTTGTGGAAGCGCTCCCACTCGTCAGGGAGGAGTAATCGCAAACCTCGATAGAGCCAATCGATCTCACGCGCTCGGGTCATCGTGACCCCGATCAGGATGATTCCATCGACAAACTGGGGATGGCGTTGCGCGTAGGCGAGGATCAACGTGGACGCCCACGATCCCCCATGCAGCAGCCAGCGCCGCACCCCCAGGTGGTCGCGTAAGGCTTCCATATCGGCCAGCAGATGCTCGGTGGTGTTGACGGACATGTCTGTACTCGGATCGGCGGCGCTGGGGACGCTGTCCCCGCATCCGCGTTGATCGAACGAGACGACGTGAAAAAGGTTCGGGTCGAACGCTTTATGGGCGGTGCGGGACCGACCGCTGCCCGGGCCGCCGTGCACCAGCAAGACGGTTTGCCCCAGCGGGTTACCCCGGGACTCCCAATACAGCTTGTTGCCGTCACCGACGTCGAGCAGACCTCGGCGGCGCGGCTCTGCTGTGGCCATGGCATTCTCCCTACACGGCACGATAAGTCGCCTGGACGAACCCGCGAACCCGCCGACTCAGTCGGCGGCTGGACCATCCACTAAGCCGGCCACCTCGGGATTGAGGATGTAGAGTCCGGCGATTGATCGGTCGTCGCGGAAGGTGATCCGAGCGACGAAGTCGCCCGCCTCGAAGCGCAGCGGCGTGTTGGTGATGGTGAAATCGCCGGCGCGCACGGCCTCGGTGTCACCGTGACTTTCGTAGGCCCCTGCCATCCCTGCCAGATATGCCCAGGCTTCGGCAAGCCCCTCTTCGGTGAGCCCCGCGCGCATCGTGTCGTCGAAGCGTGCGGCAATGTCGGCCCACCGGCCGTGAGCATGGTCGTCGATGACCGCTCGGGCCAACTCGATGGCTTCCGGCAGTGGAGTGGTATTCATGATCTCTCCGGTACGGGGATCGATGACCTTGCCATATTTCTGAAACGCAGCCTGACGCGAAACACCGAGCACATCTCCAATCTCCTGCCATGTCCGGCCGCCCTCACGAGCCTGCCGAACTGCTGCGGCCATCAACGCCTCGGCCCCGCTTTGAATATCGCGCGCTGCGCGCACGGATTCCAGCGGCTCGTCCTCACTCCGCAGAACGGGAGCGGCGAGGATGCCGCCCAGCTTGCGGTGCAGCTGTTGGGCGACCGCCATGAATGAGCCGGACATGCGTTAATCCTATCTTGACTAATCCGGCATCGTCAACAAATACTTGACGCGGGCCGTGGCAGTCGGATCGCAGGCGTCACGCCCGACCGGAATGCTTAGTGGTAAAGCGCGCGGCGGATCTGCGGATCAGTGGGAGCCGGTGGCACCTCGACCGGAACCTCTTGGGACAGCAGCCCGGTCAGCCATAACGCCGCGAGCCGGGCGCTGGAGCGAGGCGCGTCCTCGACCGTGCGGTGGACCAGACCGGCGTTGGCGAGATCCCCCGACCGACCAAGGTTGACACGGTGGCAGAGCTCAATACATTGACCTCATGAGACGTCCCCTGGCCCAGGGGTTCGGCCCCCGGCAAATGCGGCGCGCCCTCACCGGCGTCGCGGTCGCCGCCGTGGCGATCCTGGCCGTGTCGTGCGGGGCCGCCGAACGCCCCGACGTGGTCCTGCTCGACTTCGACGATCCCGGCGCGGCGGCCGGCTGGACGACCGTCAACGACCCGGTCATGGGCGGCGTGTCCACCTCGAGCGTGACCGTCGGCGACGGTGGTCTCGTGTTCTCGGGCACCGTCTCACTGCAGAACAACGGCGGGTTCGCCTCGGCCCGCGGCCCGCAAGATCCCGGCCTCGGCGCCCGGGCGGCAGGTGCGACATCGCTGCGGGTGCACGCGCGCGGTGATGGCAAGACCTACCTGGTGAAGGTGGGCATCGACGGGCAGCCGTGGTCCTACATTCAGCGGTTCCGTACCGAGGCCGGTATCCCGCGGGTCTACGAACTGCCCATTGCGGGTTTCGAACCGGTCGGTATGCGCCTCACACCTGCGCCCGATGCTCCGCGAGCGTTAGACCCCGCGCTCATCGACGAAGTGGCGTTGTACATTCTGGACAAACAGCAGGGCCCCTTCGAAATCACCGTCAGCTCGATCGATGCCGTTGCCTGAAAGTACCTCCCGCAGGGGCACTTTGGTCAGGCCAACCTGGCGACATCCAGCCGAGTAGTAACCTGGCACGGATGGCAACGACGCCGCTCCCGGTGGTACTGGCCACGCTCGCCCTCCGACGCAAGCTCAAGCGGCTCGCCGACAGGCTGGTGCCGCCGCAGATCGCGATGCTGGACCTTGGGGAAGGTGTCGGTGGGGTCCAGATCGCCGCTGCGATAGCCGAACTCGGGATCGCCGACGTGCTCGCCGACGGGTCGATGACCGCATCGCAGATCGCCGCCCGGGTCGGCTGCGACGAAGAGACCACGCACCGGCTGTTGCGCGGGGCCGTCGCGTGTGACCTGTGCACCATGGACGACCACACCGGTGCGGTGACGCTGACCCGGATGGGCGCGGTGTTGCGCAGCGACCATCCGGCGTCGCTGCGCGCCTGGATGCGCTACAAGGGGATGCGATCGACCGTCGACGCCTGGAGTGGCCTGGCCGACAGCGTGCGCACCGGCCGGAGCGCGTTCGAGTCGGTGCACGGGATGTCGGTGTGGGACTGGTACGCCGAGCACCCCGATGAGCACAGCGTGTTCGCCGCGACCATGCGCCAGGCCACCGAGATCAGTGCCCGAGCCATCGCGGGGGTGTATCCGTGGCCGGACGGCGCGGTGGTGTGTGACGTGGCCGGCGGCATCGGGACGCTGCTGTCGGTCATCGTGTCCGAGTCCGGCGCAAACCTGCGCGGGATTCTGGTCGACAGCGCGGCCATGGTCAGCGAGGCGCAACGCGTACTCACCGAGCGCGGCGTTGCCGGCCGGGTCGAGCGGGTCGCGGGCGATATCTTCCGCGCCGTTCCCGCCACCGCGGATGTCTACCTGCTCAAGGATGTGCTGCACGACTGGGACGACCAACGCTGCGCGGAGATCCTCGCCACGGTCGCTGCGAGCATGCCGCGGGGCAGCAAGCTGGTGGTGATCGAGTATCTGCAGCCGCGCAATCGCCCCAACCCGTTTTCACCGCTTCTCGACCTGCACACCTTGACCCAACGGGACGGCGGACGCCTGCGCTCGTCGGACGAACTGTCGGAATTGCTCACCAGCGCCGGCCTGCGCCCCACCGGACGCACGTTCTCGGTGGTGCCGCACGACCTCGTCGAGGCGGAAAAGATCTGAGCCCGCCACGAGCGGGGCAGGGTTTCTGCGGCGGCCCGACTACCCGGGGAGTGCCACCCGGGTGGACACTATGACGTGGCCCTTTCTGCAACAGTGTTCAAAGTCGAACTCGGCGTCTCCGATGTCGACCACGGCTACTACGCCGATCACACGCTGACGGTCGCCCGTCATCCCAGCGAGACCGACGAGCGGATGGTGGTGCGGTTGTTGGCGTTCGGGCTGCGCGCGCACCGGCTCAGCGACGTCGACGGTGAGTTGGCGTTCGGCGCCGGCCTGTCCACCCCGGGGGTCCCGGATCTGCGGCTTGCCGACTACACGGGCCGGATGCTGGAGTGGATCAACGTCGGCCAGCCCGACGAACGCGTCTTGGGCAAGGCGGCCGGCCAAGCCGACCAGGTGGTGCTTTTCCCGTTCGCCGCCGGCGTGAGCACCTGGTGGCGCACTGTCGGCCCCAAAGTGGCGGGGCTGCCCAACCTGTCGGTGCTGCAGATTCCGCACGCGCCCGTGCAAGAACTGGCCCAGACCGTTGACCGACGGTTCTCCGCGCAGGTGATGGTGATCGAGAGCCAGGTGACGATGACCGTGGGCGGGGTCGACGTCAGCTTCACGCCCGAGCCGTTGCAGTGACGGTCCGCCGATATCGCCGTCTGCGGTGGCCTCGAGCGACAATCGCAGGCTGCCGCTGATGACCGCGGGCTCCCCCGGCGGGCGCGATTCATGTCCTCGCGCGCCCACCGGCTGAGGGCTTCGCCGGGCGTTTTCGCTTACTGCTGTCGTTCTGGCGACGCGATGGTGTTGAAGATCGGCCAGCAGATCTCGGTGGCGGTGAACCTTCCCGGATCTGTTGCCGTTCCGCCCAGGTAGTGTTCGCGGATGGGTCCCTGGCTGCTGATCAGGTGCTCGTTGACATAGATCCCCAGCGCCGCGTAACTGCGGTCGATGCCGTCGTGACCGCCGGGATGGGTGAGCACCGCGAACTCAGCCTTGGGGAAGACCTCGGCGTGGATGCCCTCGGGGGCGTCCGCCGACGGTGGTGCTGCGACGAACATGGTTGCGCTGCCGTGCTGTTCGAGAAAGAGCCCGCGCTCGTAGAGGCCGCCCGGTACCACCGCGGTCGGTGTGCCTGTGGCCGTGGCGATGGCCTGGTGCAGGGTCTGCAGTGACGCCATGAACCAGTCGTCGATCGCGGAGACATCGATGGTGGCGCTGACCGACCACACGGCTAGTTCCGGTTCGTGGCGCACCGTGACGGAAGCGGGAGTGCTGACGGGGGAAAGCAATTCGCGCAGCGCACCCACGGTGTCCCGGGTCTGCTGCAGCTGTGCCTCCATCTGTTCGAGATGGGTGGTGATGATGTCGGTGCGGGCGCCGGCGTCGTCGGTGCTCAGCAGCGCCTTGATGTCGGGAATGGACATGCCCAGGGAGCGGAACCGACGAATGATGTGCGCATGGTCGACCTGGCTGGTGTCGTAGAAGCGGTAGCCGGTGTAGGGGTCGATGTGGGCGGGTTCGAGAATGCCGATGTCGTGGTAGTGGCGTAGCGCCTTTCTGCTCAGGCTAGTCATCACCGCGAAGTCCCCGATCGAGACCTGTGCGCCCATGGCGTCCTCCCCTGCGTTGCCTACATCGAACAAGTCCATCCTGAAGTCTCCCCCTGGGGCAAGGTCAACACCGCGACCTGAGCTGAATCAGTGGTTGACCTTCCCCTAACGGGAACCTCCATCGTGGTGCCATGACCAACACAGCATGGGAAACACTCCCGGAGACAGTGAAGACCTTCATGACCGCACTCGATGCCCGAGAGGCGGGCCGGGTGCTCGCCACACTGACACCCGATGCCGTCGTGACGGACGAGGGCCACGACTACACGGGCGCCGAGGAGATCGGGGCCTGGGTGGCCACCGCAGCCAGCGAGTACACCTACACCACCGAATTCACCGGCGCGACCCCCACCGACGCCGGCGTCGACGTCGGGCAGCACCTGGAGGGCAACTTCCCCGGCGGAGTGGCCGACCTGCACTACCGGTTCACCCTCGACGGCGCCGCGATCAGTCGGGTGGTGATCGAGCCATGAGCAGGCGGTGGTTCGTCACCGGTGGCACGCCCGGCAACTTCGGGATGGCGTTCGCCGAGGCTGCACTTGAGGCGGGTGACCTCGTGGTGCTGACCTCCCGGCGGCCGCAGGAATTCGCGACCTGGGCTCAGCAGTACGGCGACCGCGTGCTGGTGGTCCCGCTCGATGTGACCGACACCGCGCAGGTCGCCGAGGCGGTGCGGGCCGCCGAGGAGCGCTTCGGCGGTATCGACGTGCTGGTCAACAATGCCGGCCGCGGTTGGTTCGGATCGATCGAGGGCATGGATGAGCCCGCGGTGCGGTCGATGTTCGAGCTGAACTTCTTCGCGGTGCTGTCGGTGACCCGGGCGGTGCTGCCGGGGATGCGTGCCCGCGGCACCGGGTGGATCGTCAACGTGTCCTCGGTGGCCGGGCTCGTGTCGGCAGTCGGATTCGGCTACTACAGCGCGACGAAGTTCGCCATCGAAGCCGTCACCGACGCGCTGCGCGACGAGGTAGCCGCACAGGGCATTTCCGTACTGACGGTCGAACCGGGCGCGTTCCGCACCAACGCCTACGCCGGCTTCGCCGACGAGCCGGTTTCGGAGCCGATTTCGGAGTACCACGACATGCTGAAGCAGGTCCAGGCCACTTTCGTGCAGATGGGCGGGGCGCAGCCCGGCGATCCGCGCCGCGGCGCCCGTGCGGTCATCGCGGCGATGGGACACGACTCCCCGCCGCGACGCCTGGTCCTGGGCAATGGCGGATATGACGCCGTGGTCGATACTCTGGAGCAGAGCCTCGCCGATATCCGGAAGAACGAAACGCTTTCTCGTAGTGCGGATTTCCCAGAACGGTCGAGCGCGGGGTGAATGATGCCCTCAGGCGCCGTGGCGATCCGCCGGGGCTAGGCCTCGTCCGACGTCGAGTCGCCGTAATGCCAGGACAGGGTTCGTACGGGGGTCACGTAGATGTAGGTGGCGCCCGGTCGCGGGGCGGTCGGCCACTCGGACTCCGGCACGCCACGCGACCGGGCACCGTGCCGTGCGAGCTCCAGCGTTTCGGCGGCTTCCCGAACGATGCGGGCGTGACCTTGGAACATCACCCCGCGGATATCCGCCATGGTGGAGCCGTCTTCGAGCATGACGCTCACGGTCGGATTGCGCTCGACGTTGGCCACTTTGCGGGTGCTATCTCGCACACCCATGACGATGTCGCCGCCCAGCCGGAAGTATCCCAGCGGCACGGTGTGTGGAAATCCGTCGGTATCGATGGTGGTCAGGATCGCCCAGCCCGGACGGCTGTCGAGCAGCGCCGTGATTTCGTCGTCGGTGAGTTTGCGCGGCATGTGACGAGGCTACCCGCGAAGCAATGCAGCGAAAGTTCCACGGCAAACCCCGTCGGGTCTAACGTTGGCGGAATGGGTTTGTTCAGCCACGAGGAGTTCCCGGAACCGGCCGGCCGCGCTGCGGGCGGCGCTGATAGTGGGGTCGTCGAGCGGGCGCGCCGTACCGAGGTGGACGAACTCGGTGCGAATGATCCCGTCGTGGTGGGTCCTGGGTTGGCGCCCGAGGATGGTTCGTGCGGGCAATTCGCAGTGCAGTTTCACGTATCCACGTCGATGCTGATCGGGTTGAAACGCATCGCTGATCTGCGTGGGGTGAGCGTGCCGGAGGTGTGCCGCCAGGTGATCGGTGTGTTTGTCGCCCAGCAGGAGGGCGAATTGGGTGCGTTGCTTGCTGCCGAGTCCGAGGTGGCCGACTACCGACGGAGTTTGGGCCACTAGTAGTCGAGTCCCGCCACGGCAACCCTGACCCAGCGCGTTGCCAACGGGCCTCTGGCGGTGGCGGAACCACCACAGGCCTTCGGCCGTTGGTCAGGAAGCGGTGCAGGTTCGCCCCGTGCGGCCCGAAATGGGCGTGGAACTGATCGCGGGCACACCCGCGCGTATCAACGACATTCGCGCGGCCGCCCTGGGTACCGAGGCGGTGATCAGTACCCTCAACAATGCGCGCGCCTCGAACAATCCCTGGGCCAAACCGATCAGCCCGCCGATGTTCATGACCGACCCGACCCGCAACGTCCTGACAGTGATGGGCGAGCAGAACATCCGTCGCATCGTGATCAACTCGACCATGGGCGCCGGCGACGACTGGGCCCGCATCGGCGTGATGGCAAGGCTTTTCATCAACATGTCCAACATCAAGGCCGGCTTCGTCGACCACAGCGCCGTCGATGCCATGGTGCGTGCCTCCGACACCGACTGGACGCTCGTCCGGGCAGTCGCGCTCACCGACAAGCCGGCCAACGGCCCCGTGCGGGCCGCGGAAGCCGGCACCGAAAAGCCGGGTATGCGGATCAACCGTGCCGACCTCGCTGCTTTCCTCGTGGATGCCGTCGAACAGGGCAGCTGGATCCACCGGGCTCCGCTTGCCTGGAATATGCGAGGTTGACACCGCGCTCGGGATCACAGTCCGTCATCCCACCGAAGATCTCGGAAGTGCAGGCTTCGGTGTGAAGTTTGTCGTGATTCCGCAGCCCTCTGCGATGCTCCTGCCCGAGTCAGCCTTCGAGCGCCGCTAGCAGCGCTTCGCACTGCCGATGTCGAACCGGTGGAACGCTCCTGTGGCTTCTCAAGTTTTGTGTCCACTCGCTCTTCGCTGAGCTGTGCTGATTGCGGCGTTCTCATCTGATATCCACAGCCGAGATTCTCACTTTCATGTCCACCCCCAAACGACACCCCTTTAGGCGGACGATGATTCGGATCGAGCCTCGGTCAACTGTCACCGCGTTCTGTCACGTGACGCGAAGCCATGTAGTCCACCAAGCTCGCTAGCATGGAAATGCCCGCCTGAACCCTCCCCGAAGTTTTTGCACACCTTCTTGGAGGAGCTGTTTGCGTCATGGCGGCACCGTGACCGACTGGCGGCGGCTGACGATCACGTTGGTGTGGCCTATCCCGGATTACCGCGGCGCGGCGACATCACATGGCGCGCTTGTCATTTGAACCCCCGCGCCAACCACTGGGGGTCGATCGCCTCGAAGCTGAGGCACGTGTGTCCCGCAACGGTACCGTGCAACACGAGATACTCGAAGGGCAACGGGCCGTCGCGTTTGCAGCGGGCGATGCGCTGGAGATCAACGTTGACTGCCGCGTAGACGCCGGCCGCTTGGCGGCACCGGTCCGCTACGGGCTGGCGGCGACGCTTGAGGTTGCCCCGACCATCAGAGCCAATATGCACCAAGAAGTACGGCAGCAATTGCAAGTCCGACTGCGCACCAGGACCCGCTGACACGGCATAACGGACGAACGTTGGCACGGTCCTCAACCGCCAGCAACAACACGCGAAATCGCTACATGCGCTGAAGCCTCGGGGCGAGCTGGCGTTGTTCGCACCCGAACAACGGCTGTTGAAACTCGGCGGACTAAGGGCGGCATCTACGTAGGGAGACAGTAGTTAATGGCGGATGAATCTCGGTCGGGTTGAGATGTGTTGTCATGCAACCGCTGTCGCGGATGACGCTGTCATCCTAATTCGATGGCGCCAAGGACAGCGAAGAAACCGACAGCCGGTTGGCGGCGCGGCTAGCCGCGCTCGCCTCTCTGGGCGCTTCGGTTATCCACTTCGCCGTCGTACCCTTCCACTGGCAGGAGTGGATGCCCGCTAGCGTCTTCTTCACATCAATCGCCCTCGTCCAACTGCTGTGGGCGCGGCTGGTTCTCACACGAACCACGACTCCTGTGCTTGCTGCCGGCATCATGCTCAACCTTGGAGCCATCGCTTTGTGGGTCGTGTCCAGGACCGCGGGGGCCCCGTTCGGCCCCCACGCCGGGGCAGCGGAACTGATCCAAGCCGCGGACCTGTGTGCACTGTTGCTTCAAATCTACGTCGTGATGGGCGCCAGCTGGGTGTGGTACCGCGGCCTGCGGGGAGAGCCGGTATAGGTGTTCGGCAGCGCAGTAGTGCTCATGGGCGCAGTCGGTGTCGTGGCGCTGGCGTCCACGGTGGGTGTTGCTTCAGGTCTGCAGCACGGTGATCATGGGCCAGCGAACGCAGACGGTGGTCACCACGGGGCGGCCCCCGAGGACGCGCAGAGTGATCACCACGGCGCTGAAGTCAAGCCCGAGGAAGACAATGACCCTGGGACGACCGGCGAGCATGTCCATAGCCCTGACAGCAACCACGAGCCGGCCGCCCCGCCGCCGGTGAACGAGCCTGTCGGCGAATCGGCGGCACCGGCGGAAGTTCCAGTGTTAGCAGAAGTTCCGGCCCCACCCGCGGTGGCGCTGCATGACGACCACAGCGATCACGATCACGGCAAGTAGCCAGCTGATCTCTCTGCTGGTGGGCTGCGTAACGCTCGGCAGGTGCCTCGTCGGTGGCGCCGCCCGCCCGAAACTCGAAGTGCCGTGGCCGGAATAGGCCAGGGTCGCCCACGAGCGCCGCGGGTCGTGTCAGCGATCCAGGACTGCGCGTGTGCTGGCCGCAGGGCTCAGGTCGAGGCGGCGCAGCAGCTGCGCGTTGAGCGCCACGACGATCGTGGACAGAGACATCAGGATCGCGCCGACTGACATCGGCAGTACAAACCCGATCGGTGCGAGCACACCGGCAGCCAAGGGCACTGCGATGAGGTTGTAGCCCGCCCCCCACCACAGGTTCTGCTGCATCTTGCGGTAGCTGGCACGGGACAGTTCGATCACCGACAGCACCGAGCGCGGGTCGGAACTGGCCAGGATGACACCGGCAGAGGCGATGGCGACGTCGGTGCCGGCGCCGATCGCAATGCCAACGTCGGCTTGCGCCAACGCGGGGGCATCGTTGACACCATCGCCGACCATGGCGACCTTCTTGCCTTCCTGTTGCAGCGCAGCAACTTTCGATGCCTTATCTTCCGGGCGTACTCCGGCGAACACCCGATCTATGCCGAGTTCGTGACCTACCGCCAGAGCGACCGCTTCAGCGTCACCGGTGATCATGACCACTTCAACGCCAAGCTTGTGCAACGCATCGACCGCTTCGCGCGACTCGGGGCGAATCTCGTCGGCCAGGCGGAGGCCGCCGAGCACAGCGCCGTCGCGGACGACGTGCAAGATGATCGCGCCCTCGTCGCGCCACGAGGTCGCCGCGTGAACTTCCTGTCCGCCGATCTCGTCGAGCAGGCGGGGGCCGCCCACCCGGATCTCGTGGCCCTCCACCGTCGCGGTCACACCCACCGCCGGGGACGATGAGAAGCCGCTGGCACGCGGCAGGCTGAGTCCCCGCTCCTCGGCGGCTTTCACGATGGCCCGTGCCAGGGGGTGTTCACTGTCGGCCTCGGCGGCGGCGGCCAAGGCGAGCACGGTGTTGTCGTCGAGGTCGCCGCTGGCCTCGATCGCGGTCACGGTGGGTTCCCCCTTGGTCAGGGTGCCGGTTTTGTCGAAGAGCACGGCGTTAACGGTGCGCATGCCTTCTAGCGCGAGGCGATCCTTGATCAGCACGCCGCCCCGCGCGGCGCGCTCGGTCGCGATCGACACCACCAGTGGTATTGCTAATCCCAACGCATGCGGGCAAGCGATGACGAGCACGGTGATCGCCCGCACGACGGACGCATCCGGGTCTCCGACAATCGCCCACGCCACGGCGGTGATGGCGGCGGTGCCCAGGGCAAACCAGAACAACCAGCCGGCCGCTCGGTCGGCGAGGCGCTGGGCTCGCGAGGACGAATTCTGCGCCTCGGTGACCAGGCGCTGGATTCCCGCCAGGGCGGTGTCATCGCCGGTGGCGGTGATTTCGACCCGCAACCCGGAATCGGTGGCCACGGTTCCGGCCGTCACCGCATCTCCGACGCCGCGGGCCACCGGCCGCGATTCACCGGTCACCATCGACTCGTCCATGTCCGCACGTCCGTCGACGATTCTGCCGTCAGCGGGGACGCTGCCACCGGGTCGCACAACCACCAGATCCCCCACCTGCAGGTCGGCGGGTGAGACGGTGATGATGCGCTCGCCGTCGACCTTCTCGGCCTCGTCGGGAAGCAGGGCGGCCAGGGAGTCCAGTGCGGAGGTGGTCTGAGCCAGCGAGCGCATCTCGACCCAATGGCCGAGCAGCATGATCACGATCAGCAGCGCCAGTTCCCACCAGAACTCCAGTTCATGGTGCAGCAGACCCAGGCTCGCACCCCAGGAGGCGAAGAAGGCGACGGTGATCGCTAGCCCGATGAGCAGCATCATTCCCGGGGTGCGGGAACGGATTTCGCTGATCGCGCCGGTGAGGAAGGGTCGACCGCCGACAACGTACATGACCGTGCCCAGCAGTGGCGCGATCCAGCGGCCGCCGGGGACGTCGGGTACTGCGTAGCCGAGCAGCATGGCGAACATGGTCGAGAACGCGATGACCGGGACAGCGATGATCAGGTTGATCCAGAACAGCTTCCTGAACTGAGCAACATGATCGGCGCCGTGGCCGGCATGGCCCCCGTGGTCAGCATGGCTGTCGTGGTGGACGCTGGTGTCGTGAACGCCGTGCTCGCCGCCGTGGTGGTCGGCGTGGTCGGCGTGCACGCCGGTGTGCGATGTCGCCATCGCGTGCTCGTCGTGGTCAGTCATGTTGTGTCCTTGAGGAGTCTCACGTGTGTGTTCGCGGGGCTGTGTGGCAGCGAGTTGGCGGCGCCGGTGCACCGCCGTTGCGGGGTCATGACCGCACGAGTCGGGCGATGGCTTCGGATGCTTCGGTGAGTTTGGCGTCAGCGGCCGGTCCCCCGGCGGCTGCAGCGTCTCGAACGCAGTGTCGGAGATGGTCGTCGAGCAGGGCCAGCGCGACGCTCTGCAGGGCTTTGGTCAACGCGTCAGCTTGAGTGAGGATGTCGATGCAATAGCGTTCGTCCTCAATCATCCGGCTAATGCCGCGGGCTTGGCCCTCAATGCGTTTCAAGCGTTTGAGGTACTTGTCTTTATCGGTGATGTAGCCGTGGTTCACCGAACCCGATGCCGGGCAGTCATCAGCGTCGTCGACGTGAGTCATGGCAGATCCTTCGTTCCGGCGAGCGGGGGCACCGCCGCCGGGCGCTCGGCGGCCGGTGCGTGGGATGTCAGTCACGCCGCGCCTGCGTAGTTGTCGGGGTCACGGTCAAACCGCGGTCCACATCCCTTGCAGCAGAACCAATACCGTCGGCCGCGGTAGTCGCGGAACAGGCCCGCGGCTTCGGCGGCCGCCTTGTCCACTGCCGTGCCAGGCATCACCGGGCAGGTTGCCTGGCCCGTTGCGGGGTCGAGGAGGTTCGTGGCCGCAGGATTGATGACCGTCGCGTCGAAGTCTTGCGTTGAGCCGCTGCAGCAGCAGCTCGACGTCAGGTTCTTGTTGTCGGACATGGTTCTCCTTAGTGCAGTTGGGCTTAGCGGGTAGGGGTAGAGGCGGTGGAGGTGAAGCCGCGCAACCGCAGGCTGTTGCCCACGACGAAAACGCTGGAGAATGCCATGGCCGCGCCAGCGAGCATGGGGTTGAGCATGCCCAGTGCTGCGACCGGTATGGCGGCGACGTTGTAGGCGAACGCCCAGAACAGGTTCGTCTTGATCGTCGAAAGCGTTGTGCGGGACAGCCGGATTGCGTCGACGGCGCTGCGCAGGTCACCGCGCACCAGGGTGATGTCGGAGGCTTCAATCGCGACATCGGTTCCGGTACCCATGGCCAGGCCGAGGTCGGCTTGGGCGAGGGCGGGCGCATCGTTGACGCCATCGCCGACCATGGCCACTGTCTTGCCCTCGGATTGCAGCCGGGCGATGACGTCGACTTTGTCTTTCGGCATGACCTCGGCGATCACGGTGTCGATGCCGACCTCTGCGGCGATCTGCCGGGCGACTGCTTCGTTGTCCCCGGTGAGCAGCACCGGCGTCAGGCCCATCTGGCGCATCTGTGAGATTGCCTGGGCACTGGTGAATTTCACGGTATCTGCGACGATGAGTATGCCACGAGCCTGACCGTCCCAGCCGACCGCGACCACCGTCTTGCCCTGCGCTTGCGCTGCTGTTTTCGCCTGCACCAACTCTGGGCTCAAGTGTTGGGACCAGTCGGCGAGCAGTGATTCGCGCCCCACGACGACGGCGTGGCCGTCGACGACGCCCTGCACACCCTTGCCTTCTGCATTGGCGAAATCCTCAGGGGTGGGTAGCGTCCCGAGTTCTTCGGTGGCGGCGGTGGCGATGGCCTGGGCGATCGGGTGCTCTGAGGCGTTCTCTAATGCGCCGGCCAGCCGGAGCAGGTCTGCGCGTTCTGTTCCCTGGGCGGTAACGACGTCGACCAGGGTCATCTTGCCGGTGGTGACGGTGCCGGTCTTGTCCAGCACCACGGTATCGACCTTGCGGGTGGACTCCAGCACCTCCGGGCCCTTGATCAACACGCCCATTTGCGCGCCACGGCCGGTGCCCACCAGCAGTGCCGTCGGTGTGGCCAAACCGAGCGCGCAGGGGCAGGCGATGACCAGGACCGCCACCGCGGCGGTGAAGGCCGCCGCGACCGGGAAGCCCGCGCCCAGCCACGCGCCGAGTGTCACTACCGCGATCACCAGGACGATCGGCACGAAGACTCCGGAGATGCGATCGGCCAGCCGCTGGACCTGGGCTTTGCCGGTTTGTGCGTTCTCCACCAGTTGGGCCATCTGCGCCAGCTGGGTGTCGGAACCGATGCGGGTGGCGCGCACCACCAGCCGCCCGCCGGCGTTGACGGTTGCACCGACCACGGTGTCACCTGGGCCGACCTCCACGGGGACCGATTCGCCGGTCAGCATCGAAGCATCGACCGCCGATGTCCCCGTTACCACCACCCCGTCGGTGGCGATCTTCTCCCCCGGGCGCACGACGAACTCATCGCCCACCATCAGGTCCTCGACGGCGATCTTTGATTCCGCGCCGTCGCGCAGCACGGACACTTCCTTGGCGCCCATCTCCAGAAGGGCGCGCAGCGCTGCCCCGGCCTGCCGTTTGGACCGCTTCTCGAAATAGCGCCCCGCCAGGATGAATGTCGTTACCCCGGCGGCGACTTCGAGGTAGATGTTGGCGGCGCCGTGAGACGGTGCCAGTGTCAACTCGAACGGATGCGTCATTCCTGGGGTGCCGGCGGTCCCGAAGAACAGCGCATATAGCGACCACAGGAAGGCCGACAAGGTACCCAGGGAGATGAGCGTGTCCATCGTCGCTGTGGCGTGGCGCAGATTGGTCCAGGCGGCGCGGTGAAACGGCCACGCCGCCCAGACGATCACCGGCGCAGCCAGCACCAACGATGCCCACTGCCAGTAGGTGAACTGCAGCGCGGGGATCATCGCCATCGCGATGACCGGCACCGACAACAGCACCGAACCGGTCAGCCGGTGGCGCAGGGCCACCATGTCGGGGTCATCAGTTTCGCCTGTCACCTCAGGCGTCGCGGGCTTCTCCGGTGTGGGTAACACGGCCCTGTAGCCGGCGCTTTCCACCTCAGCGATCAGTAGTGCGGGATCGTATCCGTCAGGCACCGTGACGGTGGCCTTCTCGGTCGCGTAGTTCACCGTTGCCGCGACGCCATCGATCTTGTTGAGCTTGCGTTCGATGCGATTGGCGCACGAGGCGCAGGTCATTCCTCCGATGCGTAGTTCAATGCTCGGGCCGGACACCGGTGTCGATGTCGTCATGAGCCACTGCCTTTCAGCTTGAGGGTCGGACGGAGGTCGTCAGTGCCCGCCGGCATGGCCGGCGTCGCGCGAAGGCTCTGTCACTGGTTGATCGATGTCGCCGCGTGCTGCGTCGATGACGAACGTGGCGGTGTGCACGGTGCCGTCGACCTTGAAGTCGAGGTAGAGCAGGTAGCGACCGGCGGTGGGTGCGGTCGCCGCGAACGACACCGAAGGCCCACCGGTGCGGTCCCCCACTGGCTCAGCGCCCTCAGGGTGCACGTGCAGGTACGCCAGGTCACCTTCGCGTAGCGCGACGAGGTGCCCGTATGCGCCCAGGTAGGGCTGCAATGTGGTCACCGGTTCGCCGTCACGGGTGATCTTCGCTGTGACTTGTGTCGAGACGCCCGCGGTGAGCGAACCGTCGAGTTCCACGGTGTACCCGGCAATTTCGTCCACGGTGCGTGTGGTCACCGGCATCGACGGGGAGAACTCGCCGGCCACGTCGACTGTGCGGGTGAGCGTGAGTTTGGTACTGCCGGCCTGGGCAGGTTGAAAGTCCGCGAACACCCGGTAGCTCCCTGCGGACTTCCACACCCAGGGCGTCGACCATATGCCGGTTGCCTGATCCAGGACCGGGTGTACGTGCGCGAAATGCTGACCATCGGAGCGGACGATGATGAGATGCAGTTGCTTGTCGTGCACGGTTGCGTAGTCCAGCAGCGGCGTGCCGCTGGGATCAGCAATGGTGAAGCTCAACGTGGCCCGATCGCCAGGCCTGCCGGGTGCCCGTACCGGGCTGAGCGTGTATCCGTCTTGGGCGAGCGACAACCCTGGCGGATCAGCAGACAGAGGAGATACCGGCAACGCCTGCTCGGTTGGGGCGCTGTGATCAGCCGCGGGCTCAGCGCCCACGTTCTGAGTGGCCGTCACCGCGGTGTCGGGGACGACCGCCGCGGCGGTGACGTACGCAGCCGTGAACGCCACTACCAGTCCGGCACCGAAAGCGGCCAACCGTCCCGCGGCGTTCATGCGACACGCACTGCCGAATAGCCGGCCTCGTCGACCGCACGCAGGATCTGGGTGTCATCGACGGGACCGCTGGAGGTCACGATCAAAGTGCCCGTCGTGGCGCTGACCTCGACGTCTTGAACACCGGCAACCTCGCTGACTTCTTCCTGCACTGACAGCTCGCAGTGCCCGCAGGTCATTCCTGTGACGGCGTACGTGATCGTGCTCATGACCGAACTCCCCTCGTCAACTACCAGTATACCCCTACCGGGTATGCGTACATCAATATATACCCCCAGAGGGTATTTTTCAAGGGCGGGCTTCTCTGAACTCTCGCTTATGCCGCCTCGACGTAGGTCGAGGTATCCCCGACGAAGGGGGACTCAGATGGCGATGCGCACGTTGCACGTCGGGGATGACGGCTGGCCGCTCATGGGCGAGGTCCTCGGCCGCGGCGAGCTGATCATCATGCTGCACGGCGGTGGGCCCGATCACTACAGCATGCGGCCGCTTGCCGACCGACTTGCAGGCCGGTATTGCGTTGCGCTGCCGGACATTCGAGGATATGGAGCATCGCGATGCCCCGACCCGACGTTGCACCGCTGGGATCAGTACGTCACCGACACCATCGCGATCATGCACGCGCTCGACGCCACGTCCACCCACCTTGTCGGCGCCGGCCTCGGCGGCACGATCGCCTTGCGGACATGCCTCCAACACCCGCAACTCACCCGGTCGGCTGTCGTCATCAGCGCTGAAGCCATCGAGGACGACCAGGACAAAGCCGCAGACGCAGAGCTGATGGACCGCTTCGCCGATCGCGCCCGTTCCCGCGGCCTACAAGCCGCCTGGGAGCTGTTTTTTCCTCATCTTCAGCCACTCATTGTCAACCTCGTCACCGAGGCCTTACCCCGCACTGACGCCCAAAGCGCGGCTGCTGCAGCGGCAATCGGTCACGACCGCGCCTTCGCCGTAGTCGAGGAACTCCGGCGCATCGACACCCCGACGCTCATCATCGCCGGCGATGACCCACGTCACCCCACGCAGCTCGCACGCACTCTCGCCGACGTCCTGCCGCACGGAGTGCTCGCCGAGGCCACAATGTCCGACCGGTTGGTCGCCGCTGACGACCTGGCGCACGCCTTCGGCCCGGAGATCGAACTATTCCTCGCCACCACGTTGGACCCGGATACCTAGCGGCATCGAAACAGTGCCGCCGCTCCCGCCGTCAGCTGCAGCAAGATTTCCCCTCATCGGCCTTAATGGAGCCTCGCCCGCCGGTGATCTGGGTAAACGTACACAGCACGATGCACTTGGCGATCGACCTCGTGGTTGAACTCTCGATGAGCCGCCGGAAATTCTCTTGTGCCGTCATGAGCTACAGGCCTTCCCAGTCGACAACGTATCCTGCGTGGATACCATCGCAAAGTACCCCTCGGGGGTATCCACGCACAATGTGCGTCCTTTTCAGATGTCGCTCGCCGACCGCTGTTGACAAACGCCGAGGTACGAGTCTCGTACCGTCTGTGCCGTCGCCCCCGCATTCACCGGTGCAGCGACGCTCGACCCGGCCGCCCTCTTCGCTGAGGTTCACGGCAACGACAGCCGACTCCACCGCCGTCAGCTGGAATCAACTGACGGACGTACCTCCGAATTTCGCGGTTCTGCACACCCGAGGAGCTAGCTCTTAGCGTCGCCTTTATCGAATCTTCATCGAAGGACTAAGAAAGCCAAACGACTCATCAGCACACTGGCAGGTATACCTGTGAACGGTGCACCGTCGCCCCCGACCGGCCCCCGCGGCGCACCGGGCGGTGGCCCGCCCGTTAGCCGATGACGACAACCCGATACGGAGGGCCCCACTCATGCCGCAGACAGGCTGCCTTCCAGCGTTGCGATCGACGACGCACTGGCTGCGCACGATCGTCCTCGCGGTGGTGGTGCTGCTGATCGCGACCGCCTGCACCTCGTCCCCGGCGGCGACGCCCACGTCCGACGTCATCACCGACAAGGGCACGCCCTACGCAGACTTGCTCGTACCGAAACGGGAAGCGTCCGTCACTGATGGTGCTATCGGCGTCGCTGTCGATTCCCCCATCACCGTTTCCGCCGGCGACGGTGTTCTCGGCGACGTGTCGCTGATCAACGAGGCGGGCGCACTTGTTGATGGGCAAGTAAGCCCCGACGGCGTTACCTGGTCCTCGGCGGAGCCGCTGGGTTACAACAAGAAGTACACGTTGCAGGCGCACGCACAAGGACTTGGCGGAACCACAAGCACCAGCGCAACATTCGAAACACATTCCCCTGAAAACCTGACGATGCCCTACGTCTTGCCCAATGACGGCGAGACGGTGGGCGTGGGTCAACCCATTGCGGTTCGCTTCGACGAAAACATCACGAACCGGGTTGCGGCGCAGCAGGCGATCACTGTGACCACGAACCCACCGGTTGAGGGCGCCTTCTACTGGCTCAGCAATCGCGAGGTTCGCTGGCGGCCCGCCGAGTACTGGGAGCCCGGCACGAAGGTTGAGGTGTCAGTCAAGGCTTACGGTGTCGACTTCGGCGACGGGCTGTTCGGCCAGGATGACGTCACCACGCGCTTCACCATCGGCGACCAGATCATCGCCACCGCCGATGACGCCACGAAGATGATGACCGTGCGGCGCAACGGCGAAGTCGTCAAAACCATGCCCCTCTCCATGGGCAAAACCACAACGCCCACCGACAACGGCGCCTACATCATCGGCGACCGCTACTCATTCCTGGTGATGGATTCGTCCACCTACGGAGTCCCCGTCAACTCACCCGACGGGTACCGCACCGAAGTCGAATGGGCCACCCAAATGTCATACAGCGGCATCTACGTGCACTCGGCCCCATGGTCGGTGGGTAGCCAAGGCATCGCCAATGTCAGCCACGGGTGCCTCAACGTCAATCCAACCAATGCCCGCTGGTTCTACGACAACACCCGACGCGGCGACATCGTGGAAGTGATCAACACGACCGGCCCAACCCTGTCAGGAACCGACGGTCTCGGCGACTGGAACATCCCCTGGGAGCAATGGAAGACCGGAAACGCCAACCTCTGAGCAACGGAAGTTCCTGACACCGCGCCGACCCGGCTTCTAGCGCCGCGCGACGCTGAAACCTTAGTCGCCGCAGTGCATTCGGATCACTCCGTAGACGCCGCTGCCGCGCGCACCGTTGCCGACGTCACTGCAGCCACCGACACCCGATGGCCGATGGCCGATGGCCGATGGCCGATGGCCGATGGCGTCGCACTACCCCTGACTGGCTCTATATATGGCCCGCCGCGAGAAGCGTTATTGCTCGCCCCCGACAGCTCGTGGTGCCTCCTCCTCCACGAAGCTCGCACAATTTGCGTTGATCCGCATGCTATTCACGCGCGTCTTCCCGACCGTGAAACGGTTTGAGTCCAGTAATTGAGGCATTCAAACCGAACTGCCACACCGAATTTCACCATTGTAATTATGTGGCTGCTGTTACTAGTGGGGCTTTTGTGAGTTAGGCTTTCCTACGTACGAGCTACGTATTTTGTTGCTGCGCCAGCAGAATGCGATTCAGCCCAGCTATTGCTGCGTGCGATAGCGCACCGAGGAGAAGACATGGGATTACACGTCCGCAGCAAGGGTGCGGCAATTGCCCGCGCTGACCGCTGCGACCCGGCAATCCCTATTATGGGACGCGTTCGACGGCTCCCCGGTGTGATCGCCTTCGTCGTCTTGCTCCTCCTCGCGTGCGCACCAGTCGCGTCGGCCCAACCTGCCGCCGGCCCGTGGGACCCACTGCTGCCTAAGATGCCGAGCGCGGGCGCTCCCGGCGATCCGGTCGCCATCGCGAACGCATCCCTGCAGGCAACGGCCATGGCGACGCAGACGGCCATGAACATGGGTCGCAACTTCCTCAGCAGCCTGGGAATCGTCAGCCCCGCCGCAGATCCGTCGACGAGCGTACGCGGAAATCGGGTCAACGGTGCGCAAGCGATCGAGTACGTGATTCGCAGAGCGGGAACACAAATCGGTGTTCCCTACTCCTGGGGTGGCGGAAGCCTCACCGGTCCAAGCCGCGGCGTCGACCAGGGAGCAGGCACCGTGGGATTTGACTGTTCTGGTCTGACACGGTTCGCGTTCGCCGGCGTCGGAGTGCTGCTCCCGCGCTGGTCCGGCGACCAATACAACGCCGGCCGCAAAGTGCCACCCGCCCAGGCGAAGCGAGGCGATTTGCTGTTCTGGGGGCCGGGCGGCAGCCAGCACGAAGCAATCTATTTGGGCGGCGGGCAGATGCTCGAGGCGCAGCAGACGGGCGTCCCGATCAAAATCTCCCCGGTGCGCATGTCAGGGATGACTCCGTACGTCGTTCGCATCATCGAAAGCTGACTACTCGCCGCAACCGGTCACCGGTTGGATCGCTACAAGGCACCCGGCACTCGCTGCCCCACGTCGGCTGTGAGGCAGTAACCGGTCCCGCGCACCGTACGGAGGTACCGCGGTGATGCCGGATCGTCACCCAGCTTGCGCCGAAGATGACCCACATGCACCCCCAGACTGTTCCGGCCGCCGGCAGACGCATTCCCCCACAGGCTCAGCTGCAATTGGCGACAGGTCACCGGTTCACCCGGACTTTCCGCCAGCGTGCAGAGAACTTCAAACTCTGTGCGGGTGAGTGGCAGCGCCTCGCCGCGGAGGAACACCCGACGCCCGGCCAGATCGATAAGGAGATCTCCGATTTCACGGCGATGCCTCTCGTTACGGTGGCTGTCGTCAAGTCCTTCGCCGTGGACATGGCACTGCCTCAGCGCCAACCGAATGCGCACGTTCAGCGCCTCGATGTCGTCCACAGAGACGGCCCCGGAGGTAAGGAGCAGCGGGGTGACATCGCCGTCGCTGAGAGCAACCACGCCGACCTGAGTTTCCTGACGGATGCGGTCAAGCATGGTTGTCCCCGGCCCCTGAGTGCCGAGGCACACGACAACCACGTCGGGATCACGCTCGCGCAGTGCTGTGAGTGCAGCACCGGGCGAGTAGACCACCTCCACGGCGAAATCGCCGGCGAGTAGGTGTCGCGCCACGGTGGTCGCGTAGATGCGTCGAGGCTCCACCAGTAGCACACGGATGCGGCCGGCACCCGCCGCTGGAGGTATGGAGTCAGCGACGAAACGGTGCGACTCGATGGTCGTGGCACTCTCCTCGCCGCTCAAGAAAACCAACGCGCCCGCATTCCTTACTGCGCCGCTCACGAGACAGCCTACCGCCATCTATGTAGTTACTACGTAGATGGCGCGCCGACCGGAAAGCTCAACGTTGGTTCGCTTCAGTGACGGCCTCCGGCGCTGACCCCAGCCGTCCTCGCACATCGAGTCGGTACAGCGCAACCGCCGACAGTAATCCGATGACTGTCAACAGCACCCACAGAAGTTCCGGCCGCCCCGCCTCTCGGGTGAAATGCATCAACGAGCCTGTTGCCAGGTTGCCGACGAGGATGCCGACGCCGACGATCGTGTTGTAGAAGCCGTAATGTGTTCCGACCAGCCGGTTGCCGGCCAAGGAGACGACGGTATCCATTTCGAACGGGAACACCGCAGCCGAGCCGACCGCCAGCACGGCCGCCGCGATGAGCAGCGCTGTCGCCGCAGCAACACGGCCGGCTCGCTGATCATCAGGCAACACGATCAGCGGCAGAAACGACAACGCCAGAATCAGCATGCCGATCGCCAGCGACCGCCCCGAACCCCAACGCCGCGCAAACCACCGTGTGATGCGCATCTGCCCGATCACCGCCACCACTCCGGAGACAACGAAAATCATTGCGGTGACAACCGAATCGCTTTGCGGAAACAGGTATCGCGCCTGCAGCGGCATCGCAAGGTACACCTGGAACGACAGCACATAGGACCCGATCATCGCCGCGGCGAATAACAGGAACCAGCGATTGGCCGCGACTGCCCGCCAGTCCTCAAGCACCGAGGTCTTCTCCTGCGCTGGAGTCACAGCGCGTTGCGGCAGTGCGAACAACTGCGCCACGGTCAGCCCCGCGAAGACCAGCGCCGCGGCCGCAGCAGTCATCTTGAAGTCAACGAACATCAAGGCTAGGCCCACCAACGGCCCCGCGAGGATGCCCGCCTGATAGAACACGTTGAACAACGCGAACGCTTCGACCCGTCGGGGACCCGCGTCGGCGGCCACGTACGCACGCACAGCCGGGTTGAAAAGCGCTCCGGCGAAACCCGTTGCCGCCGAGGCGACCAACACTGCCGGTAACGAGTCGGCGACCACCAGAAGCCCGAATCCTGCAGTGCGCAGCACACATCCGCTCACGATGAGGGGCTTGAACCCCAGGCGATCGGCCAGCGTGCCACCGATGATGAACATGCCCTGCTGGGAGAAATTGCGGACCCCGAGAACCAGCCCGATGGCCCATGCCGCCAAGCCCAGCGGCCCAGCCAGATAGCCGGCCAGATAGGGCATGAGCATGTAGAAACCGAGGTTGATCCCGAACTGGTTAATCATCAGCATGCGGCTCGGCCAGCCGAAGCTGCGGAACCCGGACAGCAGTGTCATCGCGGCACCACCTGCATGGGGTCAACAACCACGGGGCACCGCGTCCAGGTCGTGACCGCGTGTGCCAACGGGTCGTCAATGGTGGCTGGTTCGTCGGACGGAACCTTGTCCAACAGACCATGGGTGCGGCAATAGTCGTCGTTATAGACGGTGTCGAAATAGCGCTGCGGACCGTCGGGGAAGATGGCGGCGACCGTGGTGCCCGGATCGCTATTGCGCGCAGCCCACCCTGCCACCAACGCGACCGCGCCGACACTCCACCCGCCACTGGCATAGTGAGTGGCCGCCAGGGTTCGGCAGGCCCAAACCGCATCCGCCGGCGCGACCCAATGCACTTCATTGAAAGCGCCGTAATCGACGTTGCCCGGGAAGATGCTTGAGCCGAGGCCGCGCATGAGCCGAGTGGTGGCGCGCTGCCCAAAGATGGTGGAGCCCACCGTGTCGACGCCGATCAGCCGCAGGCCGGGATTGAATTCCCGCAAGACCCGGGCCACGCCTGCCGAGTGTCCCCCGGTGCCGACCGAACACACCAACACATCCACCGATCCCAGCTGCTCATTCAATTCGATCGCCAGCCCGCGGTAGGCCTCCACGTTGTCCGGATTGTTGTACTGGTCGGGATGCCACGCGTGCGGATCGGTGGCCAGAATCTCCTGCACGCGTTGCGTGCGGGCCTGCTGCCAGCCGCCGCGCTCGTGGGGCTCGGTCACCAGTTCGATGTGCGCGCCGAACGCGGCGAGCATGTGTTGGATGATCGGTTCCATGCCTGGGTCAGTGACCAATGTGACGGGGTGACCGTACACAGTGCCCGCAAGAGCGAGCCCCAATCCTAATGTTCCACTTGTTGATTCGACGATACGATCGCCCGGAGCGAGCACCCCGCGGGTGCGCGCGCGTTCGACCATATGCAGCGCGGGCCGGTCCTTCATTCCGCCCGGGTTGAAGCCTTCAAGTTTGGCCCAAAAGCCCTGCCCTGCGGTGGTGAACGGCGCGCCGATCCTCAGGACGGGCGTCTGACCGACCATCGTGGCCGGCCGCTCAAAGCGGCCCAGCCGGAGGTGCTCGAATTGGTCTGTGTCGTGGGCATGGTTGATCGAAACGGCGTGATTCATGTCGGGGATGTCGCTTCTGTTGACGCCGCGACTGTCGCGCGGCTGCTGGTGGCGGGCAGCGGTCACCGGCACCGGTCCAGAAGACGGGGCCTGACGCTAGCCGATCAGCGACGCGCGATGCACAGCCGGACAAGCACGTCGCGTCCGGTCTGCGCGACGGGTGAGCGCGGAGGACCGCGAATAGGAGCACGCGGCGCGTAGCGCCAGAGCGCCGGCAACACAGCCAGAGCGCTGACCAAGGCCAGGGCGATCAGTGTGATGGTTCCCCGCGGCAGAACGGCTTCAGCAAAAGACTCCGGTGACGGCGCACTTCCGCCCTGGGAGATGTGCGGATGGTCGAGCTGGACAGCCACCGGCGCGCCCACCGCGCTTGCAAGGGGGTGAGGTCCGTGGGCTGGCGCCGCCTCGGTCCCCGGCAGCGCCCATTCCGCAGCCACAATGATGGTCCAGAACGCGAGGAACACTGCGACGACTGCGCGTCGCCGCTGCGAGGAACTCCCGTCGATGTAGCTCACGATGTTGCCGACTGTAGCAGCGGATCGCCGAACGGAGTGGCGGCCATGCAGTTGACGCCGTGTCGTGACCTGCCCGCGACAGTCATCGTCAGCGGCCCCCGCGCGAAGCGATCAGCGCAGTCACATGATTCGCCCGATAACGTTGCGTTACCGCCTGTTTCGACGCTGCGCATGCCATTACCTGACCCTCGGTGACATCGGCCTTTGCACTGGTCATCTACGGTTTGACTACGGAGATAATTAGCAATGCACACTCACGCATCACGCAGCCACGGAGAGATTTGCTGACTGGGCAGATACCTGACCGCTGAGGGTCCTCGCCCGTCCAGGTGCGCATCATCGGCCCGCACCCAGATCGGATGGGTTCGACCGGCACCTAGTGGTGGCAGAGCACCTGAATGAATGCCGGCGTGGCGAGCATGGTGGTGATGGCGGCGACCAGGAGCGCGCGGTGACTCCACCGCACGTGCCGACGGCTCGGGGTGACCAGTCGCTCAGCTCGGACGATGACCGCCGTTGCCGCAGCGGCCAGACCTTCAGCCACGGGAGGTCGGTGACCGGCCAGCGCAAGCAACCCCGTGAGTAAAGGACGAGTCCCGACGCGGCGAGCGGCGGTGTCATCGGCACACATCTCCAGCAGTTCCGCCACAGCCTGATGCGCGCTGGCGAACAGAGGAAGGCGAGGAAGGGTGGCTGCGAGGGCACGTAGCACCATGAGAATGTGGTGATGATGCCCTGACAGGTGGGCATCCTCGTGCGCAAGAACCGCTTTCAGTTGCGCCCGGTTCAACGATTTCACGGCCGCCGAGGTCACGACGATCGCATGGGGGCGGCCGATGACACAATAGGCGGCAGGAAGGTCGGCCTCGACGACAACGACGTGAGGATGGTCGGTGGGCCGACCGACGATCCGCGCGGCCTGTGCGTGCTCATGGCTTCGGGTTCGCAGTCTGGCCAGGCAGCGTCCCAGTCGCAGCGCCACGACCGCCGAGGTCAGCAGTCCCCCACCGATAAGAGCGATGGACCCCAGGCGCCCCGCCAGCGGGGTGTGATCGGAGAACCCGAACAGTTCCAGGCAGAGGGTCACGACCGAGCCGTCCAGCACGCTGTTCGACGTCGCGTTGACCACCAGCACCACTGCCGCCAGCCACGCCGCAAGCACGGCGGCAACCGTGGCCAGCCAGGCGGCCACCCCCATAGACGGACTCACTCCGCCACCGGTGAGGCGCCGCAGTACCGGTGGAGCAAGCCACGCCAGCACGGCGCCGTAGAGCACCAGCCACAGAGCCGTCGTCATGACCGCCGGCCTTTACGCAGGGCCGCCTTCAGCTGCGCGGATTGCTCTGCGCTCATCTGCTCAAGGAAAAATGCCAGCACGGTGTTGGTATCGCCACCGGAGTCGAATGCGGCTTTCATCAGACGCGCTGACCGCTCCTCACGAGTCATCGCCGCCCGGTACACGTAGGCCTTGCCGTTGCGCTGCCGTTTGAGCCACCGCTTGCGATACAGGTTGTCCATGGTCGACAACACGGTGGTGTACGCGATGGGTCGCTGCTGAGACAAGTCCTCGAACACGTCACGCACGGTGGCCGGCTCCTGGTGGTCCCACACCCAGTCCATGACCACCGCTTCGAGATCGCCGAAAGCTCGCTGTTCCATCCGCCGCATCTCCTGCCCGCTCTGACGAGGTGGCCGATTCGCACAGCGCGGCACCTGCAGCTTCCTAATGTAGACGCCAACAGCTCAGATGCCGGGACCTCCCTGCGGCTGCGCCACCGATGTCGATCCGCTCATGCGTGCGCCATCGAAATCAGTCCAAGGCCCCGGCCCTATCGGACCCAAGAGCACATGCTGCCGCCCGCTCAGGTGTTACCGAGTTGAGACTGTGACAGGCGTTTCTCCTGATGCTGCAGTGATGTATGTTCCAACTACGTACTAAGCAACTACGTAGATACAGCGCTAGAAAGCTGTGGGACATGTCACCTCGGCGCACTGCCCCCGACCAGACTCGCGGCCACCGGCAGCCACCCCACAGGAGAACTGATGCAGCGCTTCACGTCACTTCTCACCGCCGGGGCGCTGGCGTCAATGCTGGTGCTTCACCCCTCGGGCATCGCCACGGCCAGGCACGGAAGCGATCGTGATGGTGGCAACGAAACGGTCGCAGAACTTGTCGCCGCCGTCGCCGAAGCCAACCAGCACGTCGCCGACATCGGCGCGGACATCCAACACCGACAGGAGAGCGTCAATCGGGCCCTGGTGGAGCTTGCGTCCGCCCGCGAGGCGGTCTCCGAGGCGCACCGCAGACTCGCCGACAGCGAAAAAGCACTCGCCGACAGCCAGACCGCCATCGACGCCACGCAGCAGCGTTTCGACGAGTTCGCCGCCTCCACCTACATGAACGGTCCCTCCCGCGCACTGCCGCTGGCAACTAGCCCCGAAGACATCCTCTCAGCAGCATCGACGCAGCAGACCTATCTCATCGCCTTCAGCAGGGTCAAAGACGATCTTCGCCAAAGCCAGACCGAACGCGCCAACAAACTCTCAGCCGCCAAGCAGGCCCGCCTGGACGCCGACGCAGCAGCAGCCGACGCTCAACGACGACAAGACGACGCAGTCGCCGAACTCGTTGCCACGCAACGCGCATTCACCGATCAACAGTCCGACCTCGAACGGCTGGCCGGCGAACGCGACGCCGCCCAAACCCGACTCAATGCTGCCCGACCAGGCGCAGCTACCGCTCAGCAGCCCGGCGCCGCGCAACCCAGCGCCACAATCCCGCCGAGCGGCCAATGGGACCGCTCCACCCCGGCACCGGCAGACAGCGCGGGCACCGGCCAGTGGGACACCACGCTGCCGATGGTGCCCAGCGCCAATGTGACCGGCGACCCCATAGCCATCATCAACACGATCCTCAAAATCATGGCGACCTCGCTGCAACTCACCGCCGACATGGGCCGAAGCTTCCTCGTCAAACTGGGCATCCTCTCCCCGGCGACCGCCGCCGCCGATCCCGGCATCACCAACGGACGCATCCCCCGCCTGTACGGCCGCCAAGCCTCTGAGTTCGTGATCCGGCGCGCCATGTCCCAGCTCGGCGTTCCTTACTCATGGGGCGGTGGCAACGCCAACGGACCCGCTCGGGGAATCGATCAAGGAGCCGGCACCGTCGGCTTCGACTGCTCCGGCCTCATGCTCTACGCCTTCGCCGGCGTGGGCATCAAACTCGACCACTACTCCGGATCTCAATACAACGCCGGCCGCAAAGTACCGTCATCGCAGATGCAACGCGGTGACCTCATCTTCTATGGCCCCAACGCCAGCCAGCACGAAGCCATGTACCTCGGCGACGGCATGATGATCGAAGCTCCCTACACGGGATCAGTGGTCAAAATCTCCCCCGTACGCACCTCCGGCATGACGCCCTACGTCACGCGCTTGATCGAGTACTAACACCTCGCGGCGAGCCGTGGGCAGGGTGCGCCTCTGACGGGTCAGTCCTCTCCGGAGAGGCCGCTGGTGGAAAACGTTCCTTCAGTGCCTCACGCCGGTCGCCGTGGCGCGGCCGCGCGGAAGCGTGAAACAGTGCCGTTGCGCCGGCGATAGCGGCGGCCCACAGCACGACAATGACGGCGCACAGGATCAGCCACGCTTCCCATCCCAGACTGTCCGGGCAGACGTCCATCAGCCAGCGCATGTCAGGCCCACCTCCACAGTGAGCGTCTCCCGCCCCCAGGACGCAATCGGTATGAGTCTGATAAAGATCTGCTGAAGATCGCCGCCGCTCCGGCAGTCGCGCGCCGCCGCACCCGCATCAGCAGGCACCATGATGACCATGGAGCACCCTCCGGGTACACCGCCTGACAAGGCGAAGGGATACCGCGCCCTGGTCGTCGACGACGAACTGCCCCTGGCCGAAGTGGTGGCCAGCTATCTGGAACGCGAGCAGTTCGAGGCAGTCGTGGCCGCCAACGGCGTCGACGCGATCGCCGTCGCACGCGACCTCGACCCCGATGTCGTCATCCTCGACATCGGATTGCCCGGCATCGATGGATTGGAAGTCTGCAGGCAGCTGCGTACATTCTCCGACGCCTACATCGTCATGCTCACCGCCCGCGACACCGAAATCGACACAGTCCTTGGCCTCACCGTCGGCGCCGACGACTACATCACCAAACCCTTCAGCCCGCGCGAACTCGTCGCGCGCATTCGCGCCATGCTGCGTCGACCCCGCGTCCTGCAATCAGCCGCCACAACCGCCGAGACTGACGTCACGCCACCTCGTCGCTTCGGCGCGCTGAGCATCGACGTCGCCGCCCGCGAGGTACGCATCGACGACGAACAAATCTTGTTGACTCGTACAGAATTCGACATTCTCGAAGCTCTCTCCGGCCGGCCGGGCAATGTGCTCAGCCGGCGACAACTACTCGAAATCGTGCGCGACGGACCCTGGGTCGGCAACGAGCATCTCGTCGATGTCCACATCGGCCATCTGCGGCGCAAATTGGGCGACGACGCAGCCTCTCCCCGCTACATCGCCACCGTGCGGGGAGTCGGATACCGGATGGGAACCGGACAGTGACTCCCCCGCCTGCCCCCACTCCTCGCCGACGTCGACGGTGGGGTCGTCCCGGTATCGGCCTGCGGCTGCTGGCAGCCCAAGCCATCGTGTTGGTCGCCGGGGCCGCGACGACCGCAGTGGTGGCCGCCGTCGTCGGCCCTCCCCTGTTTCGCGAGCATCTTCACCTCGCGGGGGTGCCGATGAACTCGCCAGAGGAAGTGCATGCCGAGGAGGCCTACGGCTACGCCACGGTCATGTCCATCGGGGGCGCCCTAGCGGTGTCGGCACTGGCCGCGCTCGCCGTCAGCTTCTACGTCAGTCGACGACTCCAACGCTCCATCACCGAGGTCGCCTCCGCCGCCACCGATGTCGCTCAAGGAAACTACGAGATTCGTGTGTCATCGCCACGCCTCGGCGACGATTTCGACGCGCTCTCGACCGCCTTCAATCAGATGGCTTCCCGGCTCCAAGCGGTTGATTCGACACGACAGCGACTGTTCGGAGACTTGGCGCACGAGATCCGCACACCGGTCGCGGTGCTGGAGGCCTATATCGAAGCCCTCGAAGACGGGGTGCGCACGTTGACGCCGCAGACGGCGGCCATGCTGCGCGACCAGACCCGCCGGCTGGTGCGGTTCTCCGATGATGTCGCGGCGCTGGCCAAGGCCGAGGAGAGCTCGGTTTCCATGTCATACGCCACCATTGACGTCGACCGTTTGACGCGCCAATCCGTGGCCGCGGTCCAGGAACGCTACGACATCAAAGGGGTTGCGCTCCGCGTACACCTCCAGCAGGCGCTGCCGCCGCTGTGGGCCGATGAGCAAAGGCTCTCCCAAGTGCTGGGAAATCTGCTGGACAATGCGCTGCGGCACACGCCGCCCGGCGGACAGGTTGACCTCAGCTGTGTCCGCGACGGCGACCGGTTGAGCATCGCCGTCGCCGACACCGGTGAAGGAATTGCCCCCGAGCACCTCGCCCGACTGTTCGAGCGGTTCTATCGGGCAGATGCCGCCCGCGACCGCGAGCACGGCGGCGCCGGTCTAGGGCTCGCCATCGCCAAAGCGCTGGTCCAGGCCCACGGCGGATCCATCTCCGTAGCGAGCCCAGGACTTGGCGCCGGTGCAACATTCACCGTCGACTTACCCGCTGCTCAGGTACGCGCCGACGAGTTCCCTGTTACGGGTGCCCCAGCGCGGACCTGACCATCGTGCCTCTGACCTGTCACTTATCCAGCATTGCCTGCATCGTGTCGATCTCTGTTTGTTGAGAGGAGACGATGTTTCGCGCCATCTCGACCGCCGCCGGGAACCGGCCGTTGTCGATCTCCTGCTGCGCCATCATGATTGCGCCCTTGTGATGGGCGATCATCTGCGTCAAGAAAAGTCGGCTCGCCTCCGCACCCTGCGCGTTCTGCAGCGCAGCCATGTCGGCTTCCGACATCATGCCGTGGCCGGCGCTGCCCATACCAGGCATGTCTCCGCTAGGCATCTGGTGGCCGGGCATGTTGTGGCCAGGCATTGCGGTGCTGGTCGGCACAGGTGCAGGCGAGGACGACGCTCCCCACTCCTGGAGCCAGCCCTGCATCGTCTCGATCTCAGGGCCTTGTGCGTTCTTGATTTCATTCGCCAGTGAGATGACCTCGGGATCGATGCCTTGCTTACCGAGGAGCATGTCGCTCATCTCGATCGCCTGCTGGTGATGAGGAATCATGCCTTGGGCGAACGTCACGTCAGCGTCGTTGTGGGTAGCGTCGCTGTTCGCAGCGCTCGGCGATGCCGATGCTGCCGCCGAGGTACTGCTGGTCGATGACTGAGAGCCTGTTGCCGCATTCGAACACGCGCCGAGAAACAGGGCCGACACCGCTAACGCCGCAATCCCTAGACCATTTCTCTTGTGCTGCATCGCACATCCTTTCTTATAGAGCATCGCGACGCCACGCGTCGATGCGGCAAGCTCTATCACCGCCTCAGTCCAGCCTCAATAAGCCGTGTATGCGCCGGTTCGTGTTCTGATGAAGATTTGATTAAGGGCCTTCTCGGCCCTTCGATACCCTTCGCAGCACCCGGCCAGATCGCCGCCTAACGGGCGGCAACGCCTCGCCGCAACCGCGATGTATGGCTCTGTTCGGCGGTTCTCCGACAGCGGCCGGGCCAGGCCAGGGCTTGTGCAGCGCCACGGATGACCAAGGATGTGCGATCAGCCGGATCGGGATGTTGGGGTTGGGTCAATCGAACGTCTCAGCAACCCTAGGGTTTGCGCGGGACAAGTTCTTGACAGGTCTCTCCTGTTGAAACTGCGTTCCTCCATGGCAAGTACCCCTCGGCAACGGCTCTGGGAAGGCGGCGGCCCGGTGAGTGATAAGTGCCAATTCGGCAGCGACGAGACTTGGCGCACCTGCACAAACGTTGACATCGCTGAGACCGGCATCGGTGCAGGCGCGGACGTTCTTGCTACGCTTCTTAGCAACGACGCGGACGCAGGGCAGCCGCAGGGGCGACCCAACGCTCCTGACGTCAGCCCCTTCCATGATCGCGCTATTAGTCGTCGCCAACATCGACGACGGGTGAGCCACTCAACCCATCGGGAGTTCGGTCACATCTTCGCAGAACAGCACGGGCATGGTTCCTTCATACCAACGCAGCAAGGACACGGTTCCTGCATACCGACGCAGCACGGGCATTTGTCCATCGGCATCGCCATCATGGCGTCACCGCAACACCACATCAACGGCTCCGCGCCGCCAGCCGTATAGGTGACAGCCATGGGGGCAGCGCCGGTGACATCGAAGTAAATCTTGCCGGCCGAGGTCTGACCCTGAGCCAACGTTGCCCCGGAAATGCCCTGCGCGGTCGCTACTTGCCACAGCACTGGGTATCTGGTGCCTTTAGAGGTTGCCCAAAAATTCGGGATGACCGGCGTAGCGGTGCCAGAGGCCGCTGTGACGGTTGCAGTTGCCTCCCAGAGTTGCCCGGCCAGCGGATAGCCAGGGGCCTTATCGGCACTTACCTTGAGGCCCGTCACCGACCAGTCAAGCAGGCCGCCGCCATCGACGACCTGTTGGTGAGACTTCGAAGCGATGCACACCACGCTCTGCAGCGGCCACTCCTGAGAATCCGAAGCTCACCATCGCTATTACCGACGCCAGCACCGTCACCAAACCAAATCTGCGCACATCTGCTCCTTCGACCTTGCTGCTGTGTCCACTGGACTGTGCAGTGACTGGGGCATTTAGCATCCACCTACTATCTCTGTACCGAGATAGTAGATGATCTAGTCGCGCTGCTTCGTTCACGCCGCACAATGATGTCGTGAGGGAGATTCGAAGATACTCGCCGGCCTAAAGATCTGGGTGTTGTGGCGCTGGAGACTTCAATGGCGGATCTGCTGCACGAAGGGGTGACATCTTGATCTGCCCTACCTGTTGGGTTCCAGTCGCGGTGGGTAACTGACGGCGGTAAGGGTGTCGTTGGTGAAGGATAGTTCGTACTCGATCGGGGTGCGGTAGCCCAAGGCTGAGTGGCGGCGCTGCCGATGGTGGAAGATCTCACAATGTAGTCGAAGATCGCGTTGGCCAGCTCGACGCGGGTCTTCCACTTCTGGCGATCAAGGAGCTCGATCTTGCATCGAGGACCTGAAGCTCTCCGTCATAGCATTATCTGGGCCGTCAGCAGTCGATCCGAACGACGGATACAGTCGGATCTTCTCCCCGAAAACGCATGAGGTGAAATGAGTTCCGTGGTCGGCGTGGACGATGCCACCAGAAGTGGGCCGGCGATTGCGAATGGTCATACCCAACGCGTCGACCACAAGTGTGGCCTCGGCCTTCGAATCTATCGACCAGCCCACAATCCTGCGGCTGAACGCATCAAGCACTGCGCAGCAGTACAGCCACCCTTCACGCGTACGGTGTTGCGTGATTTCGTTGTCCCACACCTCATTTGGTGCGAGCCGGTGGAACTTGCGGTTGACCAGATCATCGGCGGTGGCCACGCCGCGCAGTCGCTTGACCCGCACCGGTCCGGGCAGGCCGTAGATGCCGGTCGCCGGTGGGGTGGTCGAACAACCTCCGGTAGGTGAGGCGTTCCAGGGCGTGGGAGGTGACTTCTTCGAAGTAAAACCGTCCACCGGGGGTGAGCACCCTGGCGGCTTCGGCCACCGCGGCGCGCCAGTCCGGGATGTGATGAATGATCCCGAAGTCGAACACCGCGTCGTAGCTGTCGTCGTCGGCGTTCAGCGCGGCCCGAAGGTCAGTGGCGCTGCCCTGGAACAGGGTGACCCGGTCACCCTAGAAGGCGAGCCGCTCGCTGGCCCAGTGGATCATCGCCGGGTCCAGGTCGATCGCGTCGATCCGGGTGGCGCCGAATCGCTGCAACACCAGCTCAGAGCCGTAGCCCGATCCGCAGCCGATTTCGAGGGCTCTGCTGCCCGGGAGGAGCCGGCCGCCGAAGCGCAGCAGTACCAGCACCTCGTAGAGACGTTGAAGCCACCGCCGCGGTGGCGAGTTGATCAGGGCTGTCTCCGCCCGATTCATCAGCACTGCAGACCCCTTTCCCTCGGCGGACGACGGCCATAGGTGCCCCGATCCATCGGGTTTCATGGGTGGCAACGCCCTCAAGCGATCAATAATGGACGCTATCATCGTTCTGTGGCGATAAATAGGTCCGGCGTTGATCTCAGCGTGGAACCGCGCTGGGGCGGCGCGGCACTGCTGCGGCCAGGGGTGTTGGCGTTCACCGGGTCGATCGGCACCACCGATGCCCACGCCCACCACGGCGTGCAGATCATTACCGCGACAACGGCGTTCACTGTGCTCGACGAGCACGGCGCGCGACACCGCGGCACGAAGGTGGTCGTGCCCGCCGACGCGTCACATCAGGTCGAGGTCGGCGCGCAGGAGGGCACGGTGGTGTTCCTGGAACCGGAGTCCCCGCCGGGACGGGCCGCACACCTGCGTGCGGTCCACTCCGGATGGACTGTTGCCCCAGTGCTGACGTTCACCCGCCAGCGTGCGCTGGCAACGGTGGTCGACGAGCTGATCGCGCACCTGGCGCCCGAGCCGACCGGAGACGACATGGCGCGCCATCCCGCCGTCGTCGACGCGTTGCGGCTGCTGCCCGACCTGGTGGCGGCGGGCCCGGTCAGCGGTACGGAACTGGCCGCACGGGTGGGGATCTCGGCGAGTCGGCTCACGCATTTGTTCACCGAGCAGGTCGGGATTCCGCTGCGCCGCTACGTGTTGTGGACGCGGCTGCGGATCGCGATCACCCGCGTGCAGGCCGGGGATGACCTGACCGGGGCGGCGCACGGTGCGGGGTTCGCCGACAGCGCGCACCTGACTCGCACGACCCGCGAGATGTTCGGCTTGGCGCCCTCGGTGTTGAGCCGGCACGTGTCCTGGGACCTCGACGCAGGCATGTAGCCGAATCGTTCAAGCCCCGCCGTGGCGGTGGCGGCGACGATTGACGGCATGAGTACGACTTCGACGACATCGCTGGCCACCGGCGTGGTCCAGGCGGCGGCCCGCTATGGCTACGTGCCGTTCATGCTGATCGGCCTCAACGGCGCGGGTATCGCCGTGGCCGCGGCCGGCGCCCCGAAGTTCTGGCTGCTGGCCATTCTGGTCATCGCGATCGCGACGGCGTTTCTGGTCGAACAGATCATCCCGTATGACCCGCAGTGGAACCACGACCGCGCCGATGGCACCCGCGACCGCATCTACGTCGCGGTCAACGAAACCCTCATCCTGGCCAGCGTCGCCGCCATCCCGCTCCTGGCCGCGATCGTGCTTGCACCCCAGTTGTGGCCGCACAGTTGGCCGTTCGTCGTACAGGTGCTTGCGGCGATCTTGGTCGCGGATTTTGGCATCACCGTGGTGCACCTGGCCAGCCACAAGATCGGCGTACTGTGGCGCTTTCACGCGGTGCACCACAGCATCACCCGCTTCTACGGCCTCAACGGCCTGATGAAGCACCCCGTGCACCAAACGGTGGAGATGGCTGCCGGTGTCGCACCGCTGATCCTGATCGGCTTACCGGTCGACGTGGCCTCCGTGCTGGCGCTGGCCGTGGGGATCCAGCTGCTGCTGCAGCACTCCAACGCCGACTACCGCGTCGGCCCCGCCAAGTACGTCCTGGCCCTCAACGAAGGTCACCGCTTCCATCACCTCAAATGGGCCGGCGTCGGTGACGTCAACTTCGGGCTGTTCACCCTAATATGGGATCACCTGCTGCGCACCTACTCCTACGATCCCGCCCGACGATTCGACTCCAACCAGCTGGGCATGGCCGCCAAACCCGACTACCCCAGCAGCTATCTGCGCCAGATGATTTACCCGTTTACCCGCGGCGGTGGATGCACCCTCACACCCACCACCACCGCGGCGACGAACGGCACCGAGACGGCGACGCCCGACCCCAGCGGAAAGTATCGCTGCTAACCAGCTATCATCGCCTTATGGCGATGATAGAACGGGATGGCTGCCTGGCCGGCGGCACCCCAAGAAACTCTTCGAATCTGGATGCGGCGGTGGCGCTGTTTCACAGCCTCTCCGATGCGGCCCGGTTGGCGATCCTGCGCCGCCTCGCTGACGGGGAGGCCCGCGTGGCCGATCTGATCGGGGAGCTGGGCCTGGCCCAATCCACCGTGTCAGCGCATGTGGCGTGCCTGCGAAACTGCGGCCTGGTCACCGGCCGCCCCGAAGGTCGGCAGGTGTTCTACTCGCTGACCCGCCCCGAGCTGCTCGACCTGCTCGCCTCAGCCGAAACACTGCTGACCGCCACTGGCAACGCCGTCGCGCTGTGCCCTAACTACGAAACCCGTTCCCGCACTGGCGAAACAGCTGATGCCGAGAAGACTCGCCGATGAGCGACGCTCTTGACTGCGGCAACGAGCAACTCCGCGGCGCTGACGTAGGCGCATCCGTCCTCGCTCTCACCAGATGGCCCGCACGCGACGCCGCACACACGGGGACCGGTGCATGATCTTGTCGTCGGTCTTACCTGCGATAGGCCTGTTCGTCGTCACGAACATCGACGACATCATCGTGCTATCGCTGTTCTTCGCCCGCGGTGCAGGGCAACGCGGGACAACGGCCCGGATCACCGCAGGCCAGTACCTGGGATTTACGGGGATCCTGGGCGCGGCAGTGCTCGCAACATTGGGCGCGGGAGCATTCCTCCCCCGGCAAGTCATCCCGTACTTCGGGCTCATACCCCTGGCCCTGGGACTGTGGGTAGCATTCCAAGCCTGGCGGGGGAACCACGAGGATGACGACAATGCCAAGGTTGCCGACAAGAACGTCGGTGTGTGGACCGTCGCAGCAGTCACCTTCGCCAACGGCGGGGACAACATTGGCGTTTACGTTCCGGTCTTCTTGAGCGTGGAACCTGCGGCCGTAGCGGCTTACTGCACCGTCTTCCTCGTGCTCGTCGCGGTCCTCGTCATCGCCGCCCGATTCGTCGCCACCCGCCAGCCGATCGCCGAAGTCCTCGAACGCTGGGAACACATACTCTTCCCGATCGTTCTGATCGCCCTAGGCGTCTTCATACTGGTCAGCGGACTCGTCTTCGAAAGCTAAGTCCCCCGCTCGCTCACCCCTCGATTCTGAAATGGAAGGGTTCAAGCTCGTTGCGTAGTCGAACTGTCGCCAGAAGATTTCGTCCGACACAGTGCCGCCAACCCGTCACCCACCCGGCCATCACCGCGACCCGGGCGCACACACTGCTCGGGGCAATCGGCATCTACTATCTCCGTACCCGAGACAGTAGATGGGTCCATCGCTGCCCCCGGGCGGCGATTTGACGCTGCTTGCCGCCCGCCGTGCGGACCCGACGGCGGGTTCAGCGCTTCGCTCAGCGACAGCGCGCGACGGTGTCGAGCTTGTCGCTTTTTAGCTTGCTCGCGTTTGCGAGGATGGACACGTGACCGGACCGATCTCTCCGCCCGACGAGCAGCCCCGGACTTCGCAACCGCCAATTTTGGGCCCACGTGCCGCGGCAGCGCTGGTGGCCTTTTCGTCGGCCGCAGTGTTGGTCGTGGAGATCACCGCCTTGCGTTTACTGGCCCCGTACCTCGGCCTGACACTGGAGACCAGCACTCTGGTCATCGGAATCGCGCTCGCAGCAATAGCTCTCGGCTCCTGGGCGGGAGGTCGTCTGTCCGATCGCACGGACCCGCGACAACTCATCGGATCCGCTTTCGGCGGGTCAGGCGCCGTCGTCGCGCTCACGCCGGCCGCGCTGCGGATGGCGGCGGAGTGGGCGCCTCCGCTGCTACTCATCGTGGCCTCACTGACCATTCTCATTCCGGGCGCCCTGCTGTCCGCGGTGACACCGATGGTGACCAAGCTGCGCCTGACTACGCTGGACCAGACCGGGACGGTCGTCGGACAGCTTTCTGGGCTCAGCACTGTGGGCGCCATCGCCGGCACTGTCCTTACTGGCTTCGTCCTGATCTCGCGATTGCCGGTCAGCGCCATCCTGATCGGACTCGGAACGCTACTTGTCGTGGCCGGAGCCGTTGTCGAGTGGCGAATGCGCCGCTGGAAACGCGTCAATGCCATCGGGCTTGCTCTGATCCTTCTCGTCGGCGGTCTGGCCGACTACATGGCGCCGGGGGGCTGCGATGCGGAGACCAAATACCACTGCCTGCGGGTGGTGGCCGACGCTGAACGTGACACTGGTCGCACACTGGTCTTGGACGGTCTGAAGCACTCCTACCTCGACCTCAACGACCCCACCCATCTGCAGTTCGCTTATGTCCGCGGGCTCGCCTCGGTGGTCGATACCGCGTTCCCCACGGGTCGCCCGCTGGCGGCCTATCACCTCGGCGGCGGCGGGCTCACTTTCCCGCGGTATCTGGCGGCCACCCGGCCTGGGACACGCAGCCTGGTCTCCGAGATCGACGGAGGCGTGGTGCGCACCGACCGGGACGAGCTCGGTCTGCAATCCGACGCCGGTATCGAGGTCCGTGTCGAAGACGGCAGGCTCGGGCTCGCAAGCCTGGATCCCGGCAGCCGAGATCTGATAGTCGGCGACGCCTTCGGAGGCGTCAGTGTGCCGTGGCATCTCACGACAACAGAGGCGATCGCCGATATACGCCGTGCACTCAACGGCACGGGGGTGTACGTCGCCAACCTTATCGATTACGGCCAACTGTCCTTTGCACGTGCTGAAGTCGCCACCCTGAGCCAAGCGTTCGATCACATCCTGCTCGTCGGCGAACCCCGCGATCTCGGCCTGGATGCGGCGTTCGCACCCGATGGCGGCAACTTTGTCGTCGCCGCTTCCCACCGAGCCCTGGACTTTGAGGCCATCAAGACTGCTCTGGACGCTCGGGAAACGCAGTGGACGGTCGTGCAAGGTGAGGCGTTGCGGCGGTGGATCGGTGACGCGGAGACGCTCTCCGACGACTACGCGCCCGTCGACCAGCTCTTGGAGCCGGCCCCTACGCGAAGCGCGCGATAGCGACGTCCACGCATCGATTACGTCCTGCGCTTAGCACCGACACAGGCAGGCGCTGGGCAGGCCTTTCCGCTATGGTCCCAGCAGGATTCGGGCCAGCTCGGTCGTCGTCTCGACCCCGTCGTCGTATCCGCCCGCGCCGTCGAGACCGTTCATGATCGCCAGGGTGTAGCGCTGGCCCGGACCGGCGAAGCCAACCGAGTTGACCACCCAGCCGCCCTCCTCCTGCGACCACCCGTTCTTGTTCCCCGGGCTCATCGCAGGACCGGCACCCCACACACCCCACTGCTGCGAGCTGTCCACCCGCTGCATCTCGGCGACCACCCCGGCCGCATTGGCGGCGCTGAGTCCGGTCAGCACATAGTTCATCAGCGCATCGAAATCATCGGCGGTGCCCTTCTGAAATCCCCAATACGGGTACACATCCCCGAATCCCGATTGTGGTTGCACACTTTTCATGCCGTACCGGGCAAAGTTGGTGTTGAACACATTGCCCGTCCCGCCGTAACGCGACCACAGCGCGTCGGCGGCGTCATTGTCCGAGCGGCGCAGCATCGCGACCATCTGCTCGCGGTCGGCTGCGGTGAGGCGCAGCGATCCGGCCTGTTCGCGGCTGAGCAGATCGGCCACCATCGCAAGTTTGATCGTCGACGCCGTCCAGATCGGCGTCCCGGCAGCGGCATTGCGGTAACGCGCGCCGGTGACCCGGTCCCGCAACACATAGCCGACCGTTCCCGGGCGGGTCGCGACGTACTTCTCGGCCGCGGCGATGCGCTGCTGCAGTACGCATTGCGGATCGGCGGCACCGCAGTTCGCCGCGGCGGACGGTGCGCTGATCAGGCCGGCGCACACCATCAGAACGCCGACCAGGACGGCGATCCTGTTCACCGCAGCGCGTCCTCGACGGCGGCGCGCAGGTCCTCGGCGCGGCGCAGCGCGATCTGCTGGCCGTTGACGAAGAAGGTGGGTGTGCCCATCACACCGAGCATTTCGCCGTCGCGCTGATCGACACGGATGCGTTCCAGTGTCGCCGGGTCGTTGTAGGCGGCCTCGAAGGCCGTCATGTCCAGACCGAGGTCGGCGGCGAACCCTCGGAAAACGTCGTCGGCGGGTACCCGTTGCTCACCCCATTCGGCCTGGGTGTCGAACATCTTCCGGTACATCGCTTCGAGTTGGCCCTGCTGCGCGGCGGCCTCCACGGCGCGCGCGGCACGCTCACCGTTGAAGTGCCCCGACAACGGGAAGTAGCGCAGCACGAACTCGACGCGGTCGCCGTATTCGGTGCGCAGCTCCTCGACGAGCGGGTAGGCGGCGCGGCAGCCCTCGCACTCGAAGTCGAGGAACTCCACGAGGGTGGCCTCGGGGTCCGGCGGATCGGTGAGGCGGTGGCTGCTGTCGCGCACCACCTGCGCGGCGCCGGTGTCGGCGGTGCCGGAGGGCGCCGGCGCAGCCCGGCGATCGTCGTTGTCCCCGCGGGTGATCAGCAGAACCACTGCCACCGCCACGATGGTGACGACGGCAAAAGCGGTCAGCCAGGCACGGCCGGCGCGTGTCTTCAACAACAGTTCACTTCCCTGTGGGGTCGATAATCCGGCGCGGTCACGCGCTGACGTGCATATACGTAGCAGCTACGTAGGATGGTAGCGCAACAGATTCTCGGCGACGGACAGGACGGCATTGATGAGGCGGGCGACATCAACGGTACGCATGCAAGGCACCGTGCGGACCACGACGCTGACACTGGTCACTCTGGTAGCGCTGGTCTTGGGTTTGGGCGCCTGCAGTTCGTCACCGCGGACGCCCGAGGCACAACCGATTGAGAAGGGCACACCCTACGGTGACCTGCTCGTCCCTAAACTGCAGGCTTCGGTCGCCGATGGCGATATCGGGGTCACCGTCGAGGAACCGGTGACTGTCAGCGTCGAGGCCGGCGTCCTCGGCGAGGTGACCTTGGTTAATGCGCAGGGCCGGATGGTCGCCGGCGAACTGAGCGCAGACGGTGTCTCCTGGCGCTCGGCCGAACCACTGGGCTACAACAAGGAATACACGCTTAACGCCGACGCCCTCGGATTGGGCGGGGTGACGCACACCAGCGCCACCTTCGAGACGCATTCCCCGCAGAACCTGACGATGCCTTATGTCATGCCCGACGACGGCGCGGTGGTCGGTGTCGGCCAGCCAATTTCGGTGACTTTCGACGAAGTGATCCCGGACCGGTTGGCCGCACAGCGTGCCGTCACCGTCACCACCACACCTGAGGTGGAGGGTGCGTTCTACTGGCTCAGCGGCCGTGAGATGCGGTGGCGTCCTGCGCAGTACTGGAAGCCCGGCACCAAAGTCGACGTTCGGGTGAACACCTACGGTGTTGATTTGGGCGACGGCTTGTTCGGCCAGGATGATGTCACCACCGGGTTCACCATCGGTGATGAGGTCATCGCCACCGCCGATGACGCCACCAAGACGCTGACGGTGCGGGTCAACGGTGAGGTCGCTAAGTCGATGCCGATCTCGATGGGCAAGGACAGCACGCCGACCGACAACGGCACCTATATCGTGGCCGAACGCCTTGCGGACATGGTGATGGATTCCTCGACCTACGGGGTTGCGGTGAACTCACCCGACGGGTATCGCACCGAGGTCAAGTGGGCCACCCGGATGTCCTACAGTGGGATCTTCGTGCACGCGGCACCTTGGTCGGTCGGCAGTCAGGGCCGCACCAATGTCAGCCACGGTTGCCTCAACGCGAGCACCGAGAACGCGAAATGGTTCTACGACAACACCAAACGCGGTGACATCGTCGAGGTCGTCAACACCGTCGGACCGATGCTGCCAGGCATCGACGGTCTCGGCGACTGGAACATCCCGTGGGAGCAGTGGAAGGCCGGCAACGCTGCGGCCTAGCGGTATCGCGAATCCACCTGACGCAGCGCCTCGCGCAACAGTGCGGACTCATCGGATGACATCTGTTCAAAGAGTGAGGCGAAGACCGCGTCGGGATTTCCGCCGGCCTCCAGCGCTGCGCGCATCAGGTTCGCAGAACGCTCCTCGCGGGTCATTGTCGCCCAGTAGCGGTAGGCCTTGTGTTCACGGTCGCGCCGCACCCAGCCTTTGCGATGCAGGTTGTCGAGGGTGGAAAGTACTGTTGTGTAGGCGATCTGGCGCGTTACGCAGAGCTCTTCAAACACCGCGCGCACCGTCACACCCTGCGCATTGGCCCACACACGATCCATGACCGTGGCTTCCAACTCACCCAATCCTGCAAACTGCACGCTGATCGTCTCGCCCAACCCTGCGGACTAGTATCGCCGCGCGTTGTAGATTGGCGCCGACGATATCGGAGCGACCTTCACCGGTGTGCCATACGTGGAGGCATGCACCATGTTGCCGTCGCCGATGTAGATGCCCGCGTGGGATGCATCTGCGTAGAACGTCACGATATCGCCGGGTTGCAGGGCGTCGACGGCAACGTCCTGCCCGCCGGCAGCGAGTGCCTGACTGGAGCGCGGAAGCGACTTTCCTTCCTGCAAGAACGCCCACTTGATCAGCCCGGAACAGTCAAACGACGCCGGGCCGGTGGCCCCCCATGAGTACGGCGAGCCGATGCGACTCATGGCGGCCTGCACCGCGACCGTGCCGCCCCCGGAACCGGCGACCGGGGGCGCGGCATCAGGCATTGCGAGGATCGCGGGATCCGGCGTAGGCGCGGGGGGCGCCGCGACAGGTCCGGGGTCTGCCAGCACGACTCGCTGCTCTGGGGTCAAGGCTCGATACTGCTCCTCGACGGAACTGATCTGGTCTTTGAGGAGGCTCTGTTTGGCCTGCAGATCGGCCCGGACCGCGGCGGCTTGCGCCGCGGCGGCCCGCGCCTGGTCCGCGGAGGCTTGCGACGACCGGCCGGCAGCTTGGGCTCTCAGTGTGGCGTTGCGATATCCGGCCATCCTTGCGGTCATTTGGCGCGCCATCGACGTTCGCAGCGCCAGGTCCTCAATCAACCGCTGGGGCGAAGGCGCGACCAGGACGGCACCGAGCGTGCTCGTCGATCCGGCCATATAGGCGGCAGCTGCGGCGTCGTCCACCGCCGCCTGATAGCCCGCAAGCTCGCTGCCCGCTGCCGCTGACGCGGCGAGGTTGGCGAGGTGGCGTTCCTCGGCGGCGCGCTGAGCGACCGACTTCGATTCGAGATCAATCTCCGCGCTGTACATCTGCTCGGTCAATCGCTCGGCCTCGCGGGAAAGTTCGTTCATCCGCACAAGAGCGTCGGCGGCGGGATCGGCGCTGACCGGACTCGCGCCGGCGAGGACTACAGCAGACACCAGAGCACAGACGACCGTCCTACGCCAGGCCCTACGCGACGTCGCCTGCCCGTAGCTGTAGCGCACGTGGGCTCCTTACATGACATCACCAGAATTTACGTACTAACTACGTAGATCACAGGAAGATTACGGAAATTTGGGCCATATGTCCATGCGCGGCGATCGAGAGCGCCGTGACGCCCGCGCAATCCACGCGCACACACGAGCGGCACATCTCAATACTGTTATAAACCAAGCGAATATCTTGGTGCCGACCGGCTGATATTCAAACCTGGGGCCGTCGCAGTTGGAACACCCTCCACCGTGTGCAATAGTACGTACTTAATACGTAGATCGCGCAGTAGGCCACACCGTGAGGAACACGATGACAAGCGGAACCGCCATCACGGCGAAGGTCCACTCCCTGAATCGGCCGAACATGGTCGCCGTGGGCACCATCGTGTGGCTTTCAAGTGAACTGATGTTCTTCGCCGGTTTGTTCGCGATGTACTTCACGGCGCGCGCGCAGGCCGATACGTGGCCTCCAGAGCCCACCGAGTTGAATCTGGCACTGGCAGTACCCGTGACGCTGGTGCTGGTCGCGTCCTCGCTGACCTGCCAGATGGGGGTGTTCGCCGCCGAACGCGGCGATGTCTTCGGCCTACGCCGATGGTATGCCGTCACCCTGGTCATGGGCCTGTTCTTCGTCCTGGGCCAAGGCTATGAGTACATCAAACTCGTCGGCGAAGGGACCACCATCGCCAGCAGCGCCTACGGATCGGTCTTTTACTTGGCCACCGGGTTTCACGGACTGCACGTGATCGGTGGACTGGTGGCCTTCGCAATGCTGTTGGTGCGTACGAGAATGAGTAAGTTCACCCCCGCCCAGGCAACAGCGGCAATCGTCGTCTCGTATTACTGGCACTTCGTGGACATCGTCTGGATCGCACTGTTCGCCGTGATCTATTTCGTGCGATGACCCCCCGTCTGGTCGCATTATTTTCGGCGATCGCCGTGACGGTCTTTGTCCTCTTCGCAGCACTGCCGGCTACGGCCCAAGCGGTTGCCTCGACGTCGTCGACACCCTCACCGACCATCACGACCCCCACCACCCACAGCTACGACGACTCGCACCCCGATCAGCAGGAGTCCGGATCAAATCCGGCCTTCTGGATTTTGGGAGCCGCGGCCATCGGCCTGATAATCATCGCCACCATCATGTTTCGCGCGGGGCGCCCACCCCGAGTACATCTGGCGCGGGGTGGCCCTCCGACCGATGAGCCGCAGACGTAACCGACTGTTGCCGTGGCGCTTATGCCCACTGCGTAACCGTTGAACTATCTACTGCCTTACTACGTATATAATTGATCTTACGGCTGCACGTCCAGGAACACGTGGCGACAACAGCCGCTATAGGCAAAAGGATGTGCACTGGTGGCCCCTCTCACACGACTTCTGTTGACCGCATTTGTGGTCATCACCGCCGTCATCGGCGCGGGCGTGTACCTGTCCGTGCGGGATGCATCCACCGTCACTGCCCAAGGGCAGGTCGAAGACGCCGGGCAGCTCGTTCGAGACAACAGTCATCGCCTCAGCACCGCGCCCGACAGCGATGTCACCTTCGTCGAGTTTCTGGACTTCGAATGTGAAGCTTGCCGGGCAGCGTTCCCACTCGTCGAGCAGCTACGCACCGAGTATGCCGACCGGGTCAACTTTGTGGTCCGCTACTTCCCCATCCAATCGCACTTCAACGCCGAGCGGGCGGCACGGGCCGTCGAGGCCGCCGCCCAGCAGGGCAAGTTCGAGCCGATGTACAAGAAGATGTTCGAGACGCAGAGCCAGTGGGGTGAACAGCAAGAGCCCGCGGATGCGACCTTCCGCGGATTCGCCATCGAACTGGGCATCGACACCCTCGCGTTCGACACCGCCTACAACGATCCCGCCACCCTCGACCGCATCAATATTGATGTCGCAGACGGCGAAGCTTTGGGCGTCAAGGGCACTCCGACGATCTTCCTGGACGGTCAGCAACTGGAGTTCAGAACCTATGAGGACATGTCGGCAGCGGTCGATAAGGCACTGGCGAAGTAGCGGAAGCATCAGGCAATCAATGGATCCCATGTATCGTTCGCTCGCCGTGATCGTCGCCGCCGGATCGGCGGTCATCGCGCTCTCCACAGATGCGACAGCATCTGCCGAACCGACGGTGCCGACCCCTACCGTCCCCAGCGAACCGTTCGCGACACCGGTTGTGCCCGGCGCAACACCCGCGGGGCAGAACACAGCACCTTATGTCGGCGAGCCGGTTTTCGCGCCGCCCACCTTCAATCCGCTCAACGGCTCCTTGGTCGGCGTGGCCAAGCCCATCATCATCAATTTTCAACGTCCGATCGCCAACCGCCCGATGGCCGAACAAGCCGTCCGCATCTCCTCGAACCCTCCGGTGCCCGGGAAGTTCTACTGGATGACCGACACTCAGCTGCGCTGGCGCCCTGTGGACTTCTGGCCCGCCAACACGATCGTCAACATCGATGCCGGCGGCACGAAGTCGAGCTTTCGCACCGGCGACGCGCTGGTGGCAACCATCGACGACGCGACTCACCAGATGGAGGTCATGCGCAACGGCGAGCTCGTCAAGACGATCCCGGTCTCTCTGGGTAAACCGGGGTATGAAACCCCTAACGGCACTTACTACGTGCTGGAGAAGTTCGCCGACATGGTCATGGACTCCTCGACCTACGGAGTTCCGATCGATTCCGCCGAGGGCTACCGGTTGAAAGTTCAGGACGCGGTCCGTATCAACAACGCGGGGATCTTCGTGCACGGGGCGCCCTGGTCGGTCGCCGACCAAGGCAAGCGCAACGTCAGTCACGGCTGCCCGAACCTGAGTCCTGCGGACGCTCAGTGGTTCTTCGACAACTTCGGCAGCGGAGACCCGGTCGTGGTCAAGAACTCGGTCGGCACCTACACCGAGAACGACGGTGCACAGGACTGGCAGATCTGACCCATTCAGGCAGGCGACGTGCGCCGTTCGTACTGGCGTAGACACGCCAACGAACAGAAGCGATACGACACGCCCCCCACTGAGATCGCCCATTTCGGGGTACCGGAGCTGACGTGCATCCGGCATACCGGATCGACGTGGTCCCGGTGGCTGCTCCCGACGTCGAGGACGAACGCCTCGACCGGCATCTCGATGTTGCGTAAAGGCAACGGGCCCAACGCTACCGCTTCGGGTCCGGCTCCGTCCCGCAGCTGCGAGACTGCGGTGATACTGGCAACGATCTGACCGGACTCGGCGATGTCGGCAAGCCTGGCTGCGATATTGACAGTCGCTCCGAAGACATCGCCCCGGCGTTGGACGACCGTACCCGCGCTCATCCCCGCACGCAGCAACGGGAATCCGGAACTTCCCCGGGTTACGTCGTTGAGGCGGCGCAGCAATCGGAGCGCGCTTGCGGCGTCTGTGCTGGTGATCATGAGAGCGTCACCGATGCTTTTGACCACCTGGTCGCCCGGCCCGAGCAGTGTCTCGGCGATTTCGGCGAAGTCGCTCGCCAGGCGGGCGGCGTGATGGTCGCCGTGCACATTGGTCAACGCCGTGAAGCCCGCCATGTCGACGAACACGACGACCGTGTCGACGTCGTCGTGCTCGAAACCGACCGGCAGACCGGACATCGCTGCAGCTACCTCGCGTTCAGGGTCGGCGGCGTGGTCAGCGGCCGTACCGGCGTCGCGAGCAGACGCAACGCGTTGACCACGACGATGAGCGTCGACCCCTCATGGATGAGCACCGCCGGCCCGATGCCCAAGCCCAGAACCGTCGCCGGGATCAGCAGTGCGACGATACCCAGGCTCGCCCAGAGGTTCTGCTTGATGATGCGTGAGGACCGCCTGCTCAGATCCACCGCGAACGGCAGCGCCGTGAGGTCATCGGCCATCAAAGCGATGTCGGCGGTCTCCAGCGCCACGTCGGACCCGGCCGCCCCCATGGCGATGCCGACGCTCGCGCTGGCCATCGCAGGCGCATCGTTGACACCGTCGCCGACCATACCAACTCGTCCGTGGCGCAACCGCAGCGCCGCGATCTCGGACACCTTGTCCTCGGGCATCAGGTCGCCGCGCGCGAACCCGACACCCACCTGGGCCGCGACGGCATCGGCCACCCGTTGGTTGTCACCGGACAACATGACGGTGTGCTCGATTCCGAGATCACCCAGACGCGTGATCACCGCCGCGGCCTCGGGCCTGGGCACATCCATCAATCCGATCGCACCCAACCAGCGCTCACCCGCGCGCACCACCATGGTGGTGCGGCCCGCCTGTTCCAGAAAGTCGACATCTGCGGCCAGTTGGCTGGGCAGCGGTAATCCAGCTTCGGTGAAGAGTTCGCGTTTCCCGATCAGGACTTCGACGCCCCCCACGGAGGCCGCGATGCCGCGACCGATGAACGTGCGGACGTTGGTCGCTCTGGGCACCCCGGCCCCGTCCAGCCGGGCACGACCGTAGCGGACGATGGCGCGCGCGAGCGGGTGATCGCTTTGCTCCTCAACAGCCACGGCGACACTGAGCAATTCGGCATCACCGGAACCTGTCGTGGCGATCACGTCGGCGATCTGCGGCCGGCCCTCGGTCAGCGTTCCGGTCTTGTCGAACGCCAACACCTGAACGCGGCCAAGTTCCTCCAGTGCGGCACCACCTTTGACCAACACGCCGGCCCGGGCCGCCCGGGCCACCGCCGACAACACCGCGCTCGGGGTGGCGATGGCCAGCGCGCAGGGGCTTGCGGCCACCAGCACGGCCAGTGCCCGGTAGACGGTGGCGGTAAATGGCTCATCCACCACCAGGCCGGCGAACAGCAACAGCACCACCCCCACAAGGATTGTCGGCACGAAGATGCGTTGGAATCTGTCCGTGAAGCGCTGAGTCGAGGTGGTCTTGGTCTGAGCCTGCGCGACCAGCCGGACGACCCGCGCCAACGTCGAGTCGGCAGCCAATCTGGTCACCTGGATTTCGAGGGCACCGGACCCGTTGATCGTGCCGGCGAACACCCGCGATGTCGCGTCCAGGAGTTCCGGTGCGGCTGTTGCCGCAGCGACATCGGGTACGGGTCGCTTGTCGACGGGCACGCTCTCACCGGTGACCGGAGCCTGGTCGATGCTGCTGGCGCCGGCGACGACGAAGCCATCGGCGGCAAGTCGCATATTGGGCCGCACCACGACGATATCCCCGACACGCAGGTCCGCAACGGGTATCTCGATGGTGTCGCCGGTTCTCCCACGCCGCACGAGGGCAGTCTTGGGCGCTAGCTCGGCGAGCGCCTCGATCGCTCGGCGGGCGCGGCCCATCGCGTATCCCTCCAGCGCATGACCGACGCTGAACAGAAACAGCAACAGCGCGCCTTCGGCGATTTCACCGAGCGCGGCGGCACCGGCCGCCGACACCAGCATGAGGAAGTCGATCTCGAACCTCCCGTGCCGGACACTGGCATAGGCCTCTTGCACGGTGAAGTACGCACCGAAGAAGAACGCCAGGCAGTAAACCACCACCTCGACAGCCCGGGGGGTGCCGGCGAAGGCGGCCAGTAACCACCCGGTCAGCAGCAATGCGCCAGACAGACCCGCGAAGACGAGTTCGCTACGCTCCCCCAAGATTCCGCCATGGCGATGCTCATCGTCCGAGGGGTCCTCGGGGTGCGTGTGATCGCCTTCGACATCGGATGCCGGCGGTTGAGCGCGACTCCATTCAGCGATGGCGTCGACGATCTCCTGTCCGGTGACTGCTGAGCGCTCGAATTCGACTTCGACCGAGCGCGGTGTCTGCTGTGCAGCAACGACTCCCGGCAGCGCACGCAGCTTTTCGATCACGGCGGCGAGGATGGTCTGGTCGTTGTCGATGTCGGTCGGCGACCAGCTCAGGTGGCCGTACTGGGTGGTGATGGTTTCGGCCGCCTGACGTGCCCGCCGTTGCACGTCGACCGAGCTCACCGTGCCCGGGTCGTAGTGCACGCATAGACGAGGTGTGGGGCTGGCCCCCGCAATGAGATGTGCTTCCTTGATGATCGCGTCGGCAGCGAGGCCGTAAGTCAGCCGGTCTGCACAGCGCTCGTCGCTACTGGGAAGGAGGTCGGCAAGTTCGAGCGCCAGAGTTTTGATCGCCGGCGACGTGTTGCGGTCAGATGCGCCGCAGTCTCGATCGGTCACACATGCAATTATACGCATGTATGCATGTGGGTCGTCAATGCTCAGGTGCGGACGTGCTCGTCATCAAGCCGGGTCACGTCGCCGTCATCGGGTCCGTGCGCTCGGCCGATATGGGCCTCGGCACGCATTCGCTCCACCATGTGCGGGTAGTGCAGCTCGAATGCCGGCCGCTCCGAACGGATCCGGGGCAGTTCGGTGAAGTTGTGCCGCGGCGGCGGGCAGGACGTCGCCCACTCCAGCGAGTTGCCGTAACCCCACGGATCGTCGACAGTCACCGGTTCGCCGTAACGCCAGCTCTTGAACACGTTCCAGACGAACGGCAACGTCGAGATCCCCAACACGAGTGCACCGATGGTAGAGATGACGTTCAGCGTGGTGAAACCGTCGCTGGGCAGGTAGTCCGCGTAACGACGCGGCATCCCGTCGTTGCCGAGCCAATGCTGGACCAGGAACGTGGCGTGAAAGCCCAGGAAGGTCAGCCAGAAGTGCAGCTTGCCCAGGCGCTCGTCGAGCAGGCGGCCCGTCATCTTCGGGAACCAAAAGTAGATGCCCGCGTAGGTGGCGAACACGATGGTGCCGAAGAGCACGTAATGGAAATGTGCGATGACGAAGTAGGTTTCGCTCACCTGGAAATCGATGGGGGGGCTGGCCAGCAGCACGCCCGACAGGCCACCGAGCAGGAAGGTGATCAGGAAGCCCACCGAGAACAGCATCGGCGTCTCGAAGGTCAACTGCCCCTTCCACATCGTGCCGATCCAGTTGAAAAACTTGATACCGGTCGGCACCGCGATCAGGAATGTCATGAACGAGAAGAACGGCAGCAGTACCGCGCCGGTGGCGTACATATGGTGCGCCCACACCGCGACCGACAGTGCCGCGATACCCAGCGTCGCGTAGATCAGGGTGGTATACCCGAAGATCGGTTTCCGGCTGAACACCGGGAAGATCTCCGAGACGATGCCGAAGAACGGCAGCGCGATGATGTACACCTCGGGGTGACCGAAGAACCAGAACAGGTGCTGCCACAACAACACACCACCATTGGCGGGGTCATAGATGAGCGATCCGAGATGTCGGTCCGCGAGCAATGCAAAGAGCGCCGCGGTCAGCAGCGGGAAGGCCAGCAGCACCAGGATCGAGGTCACCAGGATGTTCCAGGTGAAGATCGGCATCCGGAACATCGTCATACCGGGGGCACGCATGCAGACCACCGTGGTGATCATGTTGACCGCACCCAGGATGGTGCCCAAACCACCGACTATCAATCCGACGATCCATAGATCCGCCCCCGCACCAGGGCTATGGATGACGTTTGAGAGCGGCGTGTAGGCGGTCCAGCCGAAGTCGGCGGCGCCACCGGGGGTGATGAAGCCGCCCATGGCGATGAGCGCACCGAACAGGAACAGCCAGAACGACAGCGCGTTCAGCCGTGGGAACGCGACATCTGGGGCACCGATTTGCAGGGGCAGCACCAGGTTGGCGAAGCCGAACACGATCGGGGTCGCGTAGAACAGCAGCATCACCGTGCCGTGCATGGTGAACAGCTGGTTGTACTGCTCATTGGACAGGAACTGCAGGCCCGGCAAGGTCAACTCGGTGCGCATCAGCAGGGCCATCAGCCCGCCGGCCATGAAGAACCCGAAGCAGGTCACCACGTACATCATGCCGATCAGCTTGTGATCGGTCGTGGTGATCATCTTGTAGATAATGTTGCCCTTGGGGCCCATGCGCTGCGGGAACGGCCGCCGTGCCTCGAGTTCTCCTGCCGGGGGCGCTTCGGCTACCAACGAATCCTCCTGCTGCCGCGTGTCCCTCGCAGACCGTGTCATCTACTAGGTAGACCCGTAGATTAACCTACTGAGTAGATCAGTACTAATTCAAGTAGTTTTACGCAGAGGGCGCCGGACGTTGGCGCTGGCCATCGAAGCGCCACCTTGGCCGCGGAGCTTCACGACGCGCGACGACCCTGTGACGGTTGCCGAATCGCTTTCGCTCAGTTAGCGTCTCGCCATCAGATAACAGAACGGTAACGGCAGGGGAAGTTCGATTTGGTGGTGCAGCGACCGGGAGCTCGACCAGGTGCGCGCGCCGCGCACCAGCGAGCCACCGACCCCACTGAGATCCTGCCCGTCTACGCGCCGGATATCATCGCGGCGGCACCGGCTGTCGCGCGCACCCCGTTCGCCAAAGACTTGGCGGTCCTGCGAGCTCCCGAACTCGACGACACCAACGATCTGATCGAGCAGTGGCCCCTGCTGTTGCTGGGGCCCCGGCCCGACGCGGTGACACGACAACGCTCGGCACGCGAAGAATTCCGCCGCTCGGCCCCGGAGCACCCGAGGCCCGCTGCCCGCACGACGCGACGGACACCTCCTGCGCGTCAACACCGACCCACGTCGCATCGCAAGACTCCCGCAGCCGTTGGCCCGGTCCGCAGCAGACTGATCATCGCCGGTGTCGCGGCCGGGGCGGTGGCCGCTGCGGCCAATGCCGCGACCAATGCGGCCCAACCCGGGCCGGATTCGACCCCGACATTGGCCTCCGCCGGCCCGTCGGTTGCCGCCTCGGGGATCCAAATCGTGCCGGTCATCAACGCCGCCGAGTCGGCGATCCATACCGAGGAAGTCACCCGCGGTGCGGCTTTCGCCCGCGAACGCGCTGCGCGAGAAGCAGCGCTGCGCCGTCCACAGTTCGTGTATCCGACCAACGGCATCTTGACCTCGGCATTCGGAACGCGCTGGGGCACCCTGCACGCAGGACTGGACATCGCCAACGCGGTCGGAACCCCCGTGTACGCCGCCGCAGACGGTGTGGTCATCGCGTCGGGGCCCACGCCCGGCTACGGCATGTGGGTCAAAATCCGGGGCGCAGACGGCACCGTGACGCTCTACGGACATATCGACACGACCACGGTGGAGGTCGGCGATCGCGTGATCGCCGGCGATCAGGTCGCCACCATGGGCAACCGGGGCAATTCCACCGGTCCCCACCTGCATTTCGAAGTACACGCCAACGGATCGCAGAAGATCGACCCGGCGACGTGGTTGCGGGTGCGCGGCGTGACCGTCGGTTGAGAGGGTGCGCCACGCAGGCGACGGTGGCAGCGCCGAGATCCCGGCGCTGCCCCGCACACCGTAAGCTGTCTACGGACTTAGTCAGGAGGTTCGGGTATGGCGCGGGTGCGTGGTTTCGGAGAACTAGAGGCGACGATCATGGATCGTCTGTGGAGCCGCGCCGCAGATTCGGGCGCCACAGTCCGCGAGATCCTCGACGAACTACTCACCGAGCGCGACATTGCCTACACGACGGTCATGTCGACAATGGACAATCTGCACGGCAAGGGCTGGCTCACGCGCGAACGTGAAGGCAGGGCCTACCGCTACCGGCCCACCCTGACCCGTGAAGAACACAGCGCCCGGCTCATGCTCGAAGCACTGAGCGGCGGTGGCCGCTCCGAGGCCGTGCTGAGCCATTTTGTCGCACAGATCGACGCCGCGGAGTCGGCGGATCTACGGGCCGCACTGCGCAGACTGGCACGCAAAGCCGGCCGACGATGACCGTCGCGGCAGCATTGGCCCTCTACGTCGCGACGGTCCTCGTCGCGGGGCCACGACTTCTGCGCCGAATCATCGCCGACGGTTTCGCACCCCGGCTGGCGATCACCGCTTGGCTTGCGGCGGTGGTGACAGTACTCGGGTCCGCTGTCGCTGCGGTGGCGATGACACTGATCGAGGCGGCGGGCCACTGGGACAGCCCGGATGCCCTACTCGCCTCCTGCATCGAACGCCTCAACGCCATTCTGGTGGGCCACTCCGGGTGGCCGGCGCAAATCGTGGCGATTCTCGCGGTGGCCGGCACGCTGAGCGGTCTGGCCGTGGTGTGCCTGCGCGGACTGCGGGCTCTGCGCCGAATGCGCGCCCACACACTCGATCATGCCGATGCAGTGCGCCTGGTCGGCCGATCCGATGGCAGCGACCTGGTCGTCATCGAAGCCCCCGAGCCGGCTGCCTACTGTGTCGCCGGACGCCCGGCCGCGATCGTCGTGACCTCGGCGGCCATCGCAGCGCTGAACCAACAGCAGCTGGCCGCAGTCATCGCCCACGAACGAGCGCACCTCGCCGGCCGGCACGCCCATATTGTGGCAGCAGTGCGCGGTATCGCCGCGGCGCTGCCCAGAATCCGCTTCTTGACTGTTGCCGCCACCGAGATCTGCGCCCTGCTGGAAATGTGCGCCGATGATGCCGCCGCACGACGGCACGGCCGCCAGCCACTGCTTGCCGGCCTGCTGACGTTATCGGGTGCGGTGGCACCGGCACATGGTCTGGCCGCGGCCAGTGTGGCCGTCTTGGCTCGCGCCAAGCGTCTCACCGACCCTCCCAAGACGCTGGCGCAGATCCGACACCGGATCACCTTGGGCGGCGCCGTTGCCGCGATCGCCGCCACACCTGTCGCGATCGGGCTGCTCGCACTCTCTGGCGCCTTGATGTGTTTCGCCTGACCAGTCCGATGCACTCATCCCCCGTCCCGTGGATCCGCTGAGCCGGGCACACCACGAGGCTGTCCATGCAGCTGTCGCAGAAATGCGTTGTAGGCCGCCAGATCGGCATCACGGCCTTCGATGTCGGCCTCGGACTTCTCTGACTGCGACTGCTCGTCGCGACGCCATCGGATGGCAAACACCAGCACGATCAAGAGTGCGACCGGCTCGCCGTAGGACCATGCCAGCGCGCCGGCCACCGCCTGATCGGCAACGGGATTGACATTCCAGTGCGCGGGGGGCTGGGCGAAGGTTTCGGTCAGCGTTCGGGGCGCCATCATCAGGATCACTCCGATGAAGACGTGCAGTGGCATCTCGACGAAGATGTCGAAGAATCGTCCGAGGTTGCTCTGCCGCACCGGCAGCGGGCCGGTGGCCAGAATCGGGATGATGAACAACATCCCGCTGGCGAGGAAGAACACCTGCAACGCAAGGTGCCCGCCAACACTGGCAGCCGCCGCATCAAACAGGTCAGACAGATACAGACCGTAGTAACTCAGCAGAAACACCGGAATGGTGAACCCGGGATGCAGCAGCATTCGGCTCGCCCGGCATCGCAACGCGCCCAACGCGACGACCAGGACGTAGCGCCCGAGACCTCGGTGCGAGGTGGACCGCAGCAACAACAGCCCCGGCGACCCCAAAACCAGCAGGGGTGGCACGAGAATCGACAGTGTCAGATGTTGGAACATGAATGCGCTGAACAGCCGGTAGCCATAGCTGTCGATCGCCAGACCGGTCACCGCCGCGAGCACCGCGCAGCCCGACAGAAAGCTCGATGTGCGGATCCGACTCCACCGCCGACCTGTCCTTTGGTATCTGCCCACGGCGAACAGGTACCAACCGGCCATTGCGACCGCGACAAGTGGGAGCAAGGGAACCGGGGGTGGTATCCAGTCGAACATGCGCAGCACCGAAGGTGGTTCCGTGGGTAGCGTGAGGTCACCGATCACGGCGGTGGCTTCCGGTCACCGCACCGGGTTCGATCTGTGCAGGCTTGGCGCACTGCCGTGGTATGCCGGCGCGCAGCGCCGCGTCTACTGTCCACCGCTGCCGCCGGGTGGTTCTGAGGCAAGGCGACGCACTACAGGCTCAAGATCGGAGGCCAGCAGCGCGCGCAGAAACACCGCTGCCACACGATGGTTACGGTCCAGGACGACAGTCGACGGGATCACCGTGGTGGGGTATCGGCCGCCGAACGCGATCATCGTGCGCATCGAGGGGTCATAGATCGACGGGAATGTGACATTGCGGTCGACGATGAAATCCACCGCGGCCTGCCGGTTGTTGTCGCGGACGTCGATACCCAGAAAGGCCACCCCTTGATCACGGGTTGCGTCGTAAACCTGCTGCAGCTCCGGCATCTCGGTACGGCACGGAGCGCACCACTGGCCCCATACGTTGATGACCACCACTTGGCCGGCGAAGTCATCCACCGACACTGTGCGACTAACGTCCAGAAGGTCGGGTCCACTGATCGGCCCCGGCCGCGAACGATTTTCCGGTGGATTGTAGAAGATGTCGACCTGACCGCCGGGAGCAACGAATTCAAATGAGCCACCTTGGGCGACCGCACCCGCACCAGTGGAGCACCCCGGCAACAACCCGACAATCAACGCGGCGCCCACCGCCACCCAGCGCACCCTCCCCGGGGGGTCGACGCGCCGCCGCAACGGACGTCCAGGGTCACCGCGGCGCACGCTACTTCGGGGCATCAGCGACCTCCCTACGGCCAATACTACGTATTTACTACGTAGTATAGTAGCGCGAACGCGACCGACCGGAACGGGAGTCCAACGACGTGCACTCGATCATGCGCCTGCTGCTGATATGCGAGGCCACGTGGGCCTTTCTGGCGCTGGGTTCCGGTACGGCCGCGGCACACACGGCGATGACGGCCTCCGATCCAGCAGAAGGCTCCACGCCGATAGCCGCGCCGGTCAGCATTACGTTGACTTTCAACGAGGAGATCAATCCGACCTTCGCCAGCGCCGTCCTCAACGATGCCGGTGGGCGCAATTGGCTGACAAACTCACCGCAGGTGCAGGGGTCGCAGTTGCGCGTCGACCTGGGGCCGGACCTACTACCCAACGGGGAATACACCGTGGGCTACCGCGTGCTGTCCGCCGACGGGCACCCGGTATCCGGTTCATTCGCCTTCACCCTCAACGCGCCCGGCAGCCAGCAGTCCACACCCGCCGCCGCCCCAGGCTCAGATATCCCCACCGCGGCCACGGCGCAGCCGGCACCCGCGCCGGCCGACGAGGACACCAGCACCAGCACCAGCACCAGCACGGCGATACTGGTGGCCGCCGCCGTGGGCATTGCCGCCGGAGGTGTGATCGCAGCCTGGCAGGCAAGGAAGCGGAGACGCGCAGCCGGTTCCGATGCGCGCGCCGCATCGACGCAACCGCCGCCCACTGCCGAGCCACCGGCCTGACACGCTCGTCGATCGGGCCCCGAACATTCCGCTGATTGGCCATCGCCGCCAGCGCGCAGACTTTTCGCGCGGGAGCGATGTCGTTGGACGGCAGGGCTTTACGGACTGAGACACAGCCCGCCAGAATCAACAGGCACTCAGGTCACAGCTGTGTGACAGATGTTACGGGTGGGACATCGGCGTTATACGCTCCACTGTAATACGTAGTTACTCAGTAGTTATGGCTGCTGGCGACCGGTGGAGGGCGCACCCATGGGTTTACCGAGACGACCACTCCTGCCAGCGGTGGTGCCTCTGGTAGTGGCGTTGACGGTGGGCGGGCAGCCGGTTGCCGCTGCCAATCCCGATGGCGCGACACCGGAAGTCATCGCCCGACTTGTCGGCGATGTGGCGCGCGCCGACGAACAACTGGCCGCCCTGCAGGCAGAGGTCCACAGTTAGCAGGAGTCAGTCATGAAAGCTCTTCATCAAGTCCAAAGTGCCCGTGACGCGGCTGATTCCACCCAACGTGCACTCGACTTGGCGAAGCGTCAAACGCAGGACGCCACCGATCTGGTGGGGCGCGCCCAGCAGCGATTCGACCAGTTCGCTGCGGCCCAGTATGTGCGCGGACCGTCCCCACAGAGCCTGCTGCCGTCAAACCCCGAGCAGGTGATCTCCACCGCGGCAACCCAGTAAACGTTGGCGCTGGCGTTTTCCGAAGCGCGAGAAGGCCTGCAGCGAGCGCGGGTCGACCAGGCCAACGCGCAATCGTCGGCGCGGATTGCCCAGGAGCGTACAGATCAAGCTCTCCGAGACGCCCAGTCCCGCTACGACGAGGCGGTGCAGACCCTGCGTGCGACCGAATCGGCGTTCAGCACCAAGGAAGAGCAGATCGAATCCGCTGCCAATACGGCGCGCCTTATGCGGGAACGCCTGCAGCAGGTGCGCGGGCCCGCCGCACCGACGACCCAACAGGCTTCCCCGCCTGCTGAGCCACCTGGCAACTGGGACACCCGAGAACCGACATCCGCGACCGATACCGGTTGGGACACCGCAACCCCGGCTGTTCCGCGTGCTGACCTCAGTGATCCGGTGGCCATCGTCAACTCGGTGCTGCAGGTGTCCGCCGCGTCCGCGCAACTCACCACTGATCTGGGCCGTCGGTTCCTGGTCAAGCTGGGGCTCATCCCGAGCGCGTCGCCCCCGACAGCAGCGACACCCGGCCGGATCCCGCGCCTCTACGGCCAGCAGGCGGTGGAGTTCGCCATCCGCCGCGGGATGTCGCAGCTGGGAGTTCCCTACTCGTGGGGTGGTGGCAATGCCGGTGGACCGACACGGGGAATTGATCAAGGCGCCGGGACGGTCGGCTTCGACTGCTCGGGGCTGATGGTGTTCGCCTTCGCCGGTGTCGGCATCAACTTGCCCAAATACTCAGGCGCTCAATATGACCAGGGGCGTCGTGTCCCCGTGGCGCAATTGCGTCGCGGTGACCTCATCTTCTGGGGTCCCGGCGGCAGCCAGCACGTCGCCATCTATCTGGGACAAGGTCAGATGCTCGAATCGCCGTTCACCGGTTCCCAGGTGCGGATCGCTCCGTTGAGAGCCAGCGGCATGACCACCCATGTTGTGCGGCTCATCGAGTCGTGAGCACCACGTCAGCCGAGTACGCCTCCCGTCGCGCCGGCTGGCCCGCGCTTCACTACAAGTACTGTCCAGCAGCGTCTTTCGGTGTGAGTCGCGGCTGCTAACGCTGGGAATCACTTTCGATACGGCGCCAGGAATCACTGCAGCGCCGGGTGGGATGCGGACCTGCTTGCGCGCCGCCCCGCCACCGCACTCAACACCGCTGCCGTGATCGCCGCGGCAGCGATGACGGTGTACCCGCCTTGGCGTTGGTCTGCCAGAAGATCGACCGGCCACGGCAGTTGCAGCGACCGGTAGAAGTCGTGTGCGATGACATCGCCGCGGCGCGCCGTCAACACACCGGCGCAAAGATAAGCAGCGAGTGCGCCGAACACCGGAACCCAGGTCGACACCACCGATGTCTGCCGGCTCCTGTTTCGCTGGCCGGAAACCGATTCGAAGAACAGCCACCCACTGCCGAGGACGAACGCGTTCATCAGTAGGTGTGTGGCGTGCCCGCGGACCGCGACATCGAACAGCCCGCCGATCAGCAGCGTCGCGATCCCCGCCCCATACATGGACGATGCGACGACCGGGCGTAGCAACATGCGTGCCAGTGAGGACCGCGCTGCGCCCACCAACCATTCCCGGCGCCCGGGCGGCGCTCCCGGAGCAGCCCTGGGCAACGCGAGCAACGCCAGACGCTCCGGCGCACCGACAACCAGCAGTATCGGCACGATCGTGGACAGCAACACCACGACAATCATGTGGACGCTGAACATCGCCGGCATGTAGGTGCCCAGACCCGACGACGTCGCCAGCAGCAGCGTGGCGCACCCCGAGATCCAGGACCCGGTGCGCCATCGGAGCCACCGACGCCCGCCGCGACGCAGGCGCCACACCGCGATGAGGTACACCGCGGCCATCACGACCGCGGCCGTGCCGAAGAACAGGTCGAAGCGCCACTCTGTCAACAATCGAAACACATTCGGTGATCCTGCCGGGACGAAGCCGATCACCGCCTCAGTCGGGCCAGGTTCGGACTGCGCCACTTGCGGGGGCGGTGTCCGCCCGAGTCCGACCGCGACCCCCACGGCGACACCGAAGACGGCGGCCTCTGAGAGCGCCAGTCGAACCAGAGGGCCACGCGCGGTGGGATCGGACTGCAAAGCCCGAACGCCCGAACGTCGTTGCCTCCAGCCAAGCACCCCCAGGACCGCCAGCGCAGTCAGCTTCGCGGCAACAAGGAGGCCATATCGACTCCCAAAGTCGCTGAATCCCATCCGGATTCCGGCATTGATCACCCCACTGACGGCCATGGCGATAAAACACCACAGCGCAACCGACGAGAAACGCCGAGCTGCCAGGGCAAGATGCTCGCCGCCGCGGATGCCATAAGCGAGCACGGCGAGCAAACCACCCATCCAGAGCGCCCCGGCGCCCAGATGGATCAGCAGACTGTTGGTGGCCATGTCGTGGGCGCCTCCAGAGGAGGCGTGCCCGGACAGACCCACCGGCACCAAGGTCAGCAGCGCAGCCCCCAGCAAGACAGGAGCCCACTTCCAGCGCAGCACCGTGGTTGCGAGGACCGCAACGGTCGCGGCCACGGCGGCGGTCCATCGCCACGCGTTCGTGGTCTCCACCAGCGCGGCGGCACTCCAAATCTGCGCGGGTGTGAGATCTGTGACCGGGCGTCCGGATACGTCGGAGACGGATAAGGCAACCATCAGGGCGGCGCATATTGCCCATATCCCGCAGGCAACCGCCCCCAATCGTATGGCGCGGTAGCCGGACGCATCGAGCACACCGTTGGGCTGAGCGGGTACGAGAAAGGCCGCGAACAGGAACCCGCCGATCGCGATCACGGCAGCGGTCTCCCCCAGCGCACGTACGGCCGGCAGGCCCAGAGTTGTCAGAGGCCCGGAATCGGGCAGACCCGTGGCAGTCAGTACCGCCCCCAGCGACCAGGCGCCGAGGGCAGCGGCGGTCACGGCGGCCACGATCGCCACCGTCACCAGCGTGACCGCCACAACCCGACGCCGCCCCCCGGTGGTCCTCATCGCGGCGTGTCCGCAACGTCGTGGGCGTCAGCCTGGGCGGCGTCGCGCGCATCGGGCACCAGCCGGGTGACCAATCGGTCGAAGTCCTCGCCCCACCCGGCATTGTCGGTGCGCGCCAAGCCTCCCAGTTCGATGCACAGCAACCCAGAACTGTCCGAGTGCACGATCTTGACCCAGACTCTTCGGCGCCGAATGATGAGCGAGATCAGAAGGCCGGTCATCATGGTCATCGCGAAGACCAGGACCCAGATCTGCGCCGGATCATAGGACAATTGCAGGCTGACAAAATCGGTCACCGCATCGAATCGGACGATGGTGCCGTCTTGGAGCCGCACGTGCTCACCGAGACGCAGGTTGACGCGCTCCATCCGCTCAAGGCGTCCCTGTCCGACCATCCGCGGATCCAACGCGAAGATGGATTGCGGCCTGCCCGAGTCCATTCCGGTATCACCTTTGTAAATGTCCACCGCCACCGCGGGGTCATTGGCGGCGGGAAATGCCGACGAGAGAAGCGTGCCGTCAAGTTGCTCTGTTGGGGCCAGCAACCCTTCGATGGCGATCTGATTCTTGCGGCGTTCGTCGGCATCGGGAAAGCTGCGCGCGGGCGGATCAAACCGCATCGCACCCGAAGACAGCAATGTTTGCAGATCCTCGGGCTGCCACTGCAATGTTTGAGTGCGCGACTGCCCGTCGGGGAACGTCACGGTGAACGTCGGGGCGTATCCGTGCCCGAGCAGGTACAACCGCACCCCACCAACCCGGAGCGGATCATTGACCTGCAATCGGTAGGGCTGCCAGACGTTGGCAGTGAGTTCATCCTCGGCTTGGTAGTCGATATCGGCAGCGAATCCCACGGCCTGGCCGTTGGGCAGAAAATCCGCCGTGAAGCCATTGACGCGCACGCACATCGGGAACAGCTCCGTGCCGTCGACTGTCGTGCCCGGCCGGAATGCGTCGAAAGCGGCGGCAGAAGCAGAACAGAACCCCGGGCCGCCGTCGGCGATGACGATGACATTGCCCTCGTAGCCGTAGAGCTTGCCGGCGGCCAGCGACACCAGCAGGCCGATCAGTGAGAAGTGGAAAGCGAGGTTCCCGGCTTCGCGCAGGTACCCGCGTTCTGCTGCGATCTCGATAGTGTCGTCGCCTCGGCGACGGATGACTCTGCGCCACCCGCGCAACGCGGCATGAATGTCGCGTGCGCGGTCGCCCGGATCGCCTGCGGCCAGGACGCTGCGATACTTGGGCAGTCGCGACAGGTTACGCGGCGCGGGGACCGGGATTGCTTTCGCACTGCGGGCGTAGTCGGTCAATCGAGGTGTCAGGCAACCGATTAGTGAGACAAACAGCAGAAGGTAGATCGATGTGAACCACATGCTGGAGAACACGTCGAACACCTGAAACCGATCCAGCCAGGGCCCGGCCCGGGGGTTGTCGGCGATATAGCGCGCGACCGTCGTCGGGTTGACAGGGCGCTGGGGCCACAATGCGCCCGGTATCGCCGCCAACGCCAGCAGGAACAAGAGCACCAGGGCGGTACCCATCGAGGTGAGCCTACGCCACAGCCTGCGCAGGTGGCCCAGGAGGTTTCGCGTCATGTCGACTCAGCGCCCTGGGTTGCCGACGGCGAGGTCTGCGCCGGTCACGCTCACCAGGTGGTCCGTCAACCCAGTTCCTGCTGTCGCACCGCGGGCGCAGTGCTGCTCGGTTCGGTGTCAGTTCGGTCAGCGATCATCGTTGCCGTTGGCGACAGTCCCGCACACCGACGCTGCGCCGCTATCGGAGTAGGCGCTGCGCTGGACCCCGCGATGTCTGCGGTCTGGAACATCCGAGTGCCACCTTCCTGTGCACCGATCAGCCCGCAGGCTCATCAGTGAAACTATCTACTGAGACACTACGTAGATTAGTAGGAGTGTCGCAAACAGCCTCCGTCGGCGGAATCCATACCACATGTGCCGCGTGTTCACGCCAGGGCCGACCACTCCCGCCCGACAACGGGCGGCAGATCGCCAGAAAGGCCGGGCGCCAGCTCTTCCGTGTTCATATCAACATACTTTATTATGTGACTATGACCGAGCCGGTGGACACCTGCGATCTTCTCTGCTTAGACCTGCCTCACGCCGAGCAGATTCGCGCCACGGTGCCCGACAGCGCCACCGTGCAAGCGGCCGCAGCCGCAGCCCGCGGCTTGGCTGATCCCACCCGGCTATCTCTTACCGTCGCGCTCTCGGTCGGCGACGAGCTGTGTGTCTGCGACATGGCGTGGATCATCGGGCTGTCGCAAGGCTTGGTGTCACATCACCTGCGCCAGCTCAAAAATGCCGCCCTGGTGTCCTCGCGCCGCCAGGGCAAGCTGGTGATGTATCGACTGACCGACCGGGGACGCGCACTGACAGCCGCGGTGCTCCCCGGCGTGGTTGCTGAGAGGGAGACAGATTGTGTCTGATGCATGCTGCGGACCCCAGCCCGCTACCGAACCCGACGCCGAACCGGAAAAGCTTTGGCAGGTCCGTGAGTTGCAGCTCGCGACGCTGGGCGCGGTCCTACTGGCCGCGGGATGGGCCATCGGGCAATTCACTTCTCACGGTGTGGTCGCGGCAGTCGAGTTGGCTGCGGTCTGTGCCGCCGCGAGCACATTCGTGCCCAGTGCTCTGCGCAACCTGAGACACGGGCGCATCGGCGTGGGCACGTTGATGACGATCGCCGCGGTCGGCGCGGTCGCGCTGGGCCAGTTCGCCGAGGCCGCGCTGCTGAGCATCTTGTTCTCGGTCGCCGAAGGCCTGGAACACTACGCCGTCGCCCGGACCCGCCGTGGGCTGCGCTCCCTGCTGTCGCTGGTACCGCCCAAGGTCTCGGTGCTCCGCGACGGCACCGAAACCTCAGTATCACCAGATGATCTCGTTGTCGGCGACATCATGGTAATCCGTCCTGGCGAGCGAGCCGCCACCGACGGCACCATCCGGTCCGGTCACACGAGCCTGGATCTCTCGGCGATCACCGGTGAATCAGTCCCGGTCGAAGCCGGACCGGCCAGCCCGGTGTTCGCCGGGGCGATCAACGGCGGCGGAGCCATCGAAGTCGAAGTCAGTGCCGTGGCCGCCGACAGCTCGCTGGCACGCATCGTCCACATCGTCGAAGAAGCCCAGGAACGCAAAGGCGCCGGCCAACGGCTGGCCGACCGGATCGCCCGCCCACTGGTCCCGGCGATCATGGCCCTCTCCGCCCTGGTTGCCGCAGCAGGCGCGGTACTCGGCGACCCCATGCTGTGGCTGGAGCGGGCGCTCGTCGTGCTGGTTGCCGCGTCCCCATGCGCCCTGGCGATCGCCGTCCCGCTGACCGTGGTCGCGGCCATCGGAGCCGCCAGCCGCCAAGGTGCTCTCATCAAAGGTGGTGCGGCCGTTGAAGAGTTGGGGCGCATCAAAGTCATTGCCCTGGACAAGACCGGCACCCTCACCCGCAATCAGCCCAAAGTCGTCGAGGTCATCACCCTGCCCGAAGTCGGCCGCACTGAAGCCTTGATCCTCGCCGCAGCACTGGAGGCCCGCAGCGAACACCCACTGGCACAGGCGATCCTGAACGCCGCCGGTGACACAAAGATCGCCACCGACGTCATCGCCGTGCCCGGGCACGGCCTGCACGGCACCCTCGACGGTCGCCGGTTGCGCCTCGGTAAGCCGTCGTGGGTCCCGCCCGGCGCACTCGCCGGTGACATTGCGCGTTTGCAGACCGCCGGTGCCACCGTAGTGGTCCTCGCACGCGATGACCTCACCGTCGCCGCAATCGCGGTGCGCGATGAGCTGCGACCCGAAGCCGCCGAGGCCGTCAACCTGTTGAAAGACTTGGGTATCACGGTGGCAATGCTCACCGGTGACAACAGCCGCACCGCTGAGGCCGTCGCGGCAGATGCCGGCATCACCGCCGTGCATTCAGAACTACTGCCCGAAGACAAGGCCGCCCTGCTGTCCGGCTTGGCCAAGGGGCGGCCCATCGCCATGGTCGGCGACGGCGTCAACGATGCACCCGCCTTGGCCACCGCCGACATCGGCATCGCCATGGGAGCGATGGGCACCGACGTTGCCATTGAAACCGCCGACGTCGCCCTCATGGGCGAAGACCTCCGACACCTACCCCAGGTACTCGCGCACTCACGTCGCGCCCGGCGAATCATGATGCAGAACATCGCGATCTCCCTGGCCATCATCACGATCCTCATACCGCTGGCAGCCCTCGGAATCCTCGGCTTGGCCACGGTGGTTTTCATCCACGAGTTCGCCGAAGTCCTGGTCATCCTCAACGCCATCCGCGCAGCACGCACCCACACCCTGCCCGGCGTGACAACAGCCCCACACATATCCACCGCACACTCCGTGGACATCGGGCCAGCGCCCACCCACCTCGATGCCACCTGCTGCGGGCCGGTGTCTCCCACACCAACCGCAGCAATCGCACTCAGTCTTGAACTTACCGACAACCCCGCATGCGGTGTACACGGATGTGGCTGCTGCGCACCCGACACGTCAGCGACCGCCGTCAACCGCGCCAACTTGCCGTAACGGGCAAACCGGCGACCGACAGGAGAGTCCATGCCACGGATCAGCCCCCAGGCCGATCGGATCTACCGAGACGAAATGGCGGCCGCCATGCGCGCAACGGACGCGGCGACGCGCTGGCAACACCTGGAGCGAGCGCATATCCTGTCACAACCAGATCCCTGGCGCCACACCTGCAATCACGCCGCCATGCTGGCGCTGGCGCTACGCCAACGTGACCGCCGTGAAGCGTTCGGCCAAGTGGTCCGCCTCATTGTTGCCGCCCCCGGCTCAGTCATGGGGCGTTACCCCGTCGGCAACACCGGCCGCGCCGCTGCCGGCCTCATGACGCCCATGCCGATCCCCGATGACCTCGCAGACGCCCTCACCCGCTGATGTAGCCGAAATCGGTTCCTGCCAAGAGGGGCCATCTCGATCCAAGCATTCGCTAGGACGCTCAGCCGCACCGCCGATAACAACGTATTACGTCGGGCTCTCCCGCTCCGTGCCTGTCGGACGACTTGGAGCACCGCATAAAGAATCAATGCGCCTCGACCGCGCTGCGGTGCTCGGTTTGAGCTCGCGTTCATATTGACCTGTATGGCCGCATATGGAGAATTTCCGACAAGTGAGAAAGATGAGTCCGAGTGCTACAAGCACCTCATTGTCGGTCGCACCAGGTGCCAGTTCGGGTCGCTCAGGCCAATAGGTCACACGTGTCACTCCTATGGTGTCTAATCGGGCAGCAGGGCAGGTAGGGGGCAATGGCAAATAGCACCGATCTCAGGGACCGGTGGAAGATACTTCAACTGCTCGGACCAGTGTTCGAGTTGCTGAACCGGGCCGGCCCGCGCGCCGATATCGACCACCGTGGTTATGATTTCGCGCAATTGGCCTGCGCCTGGTCGACTACGTCGTCCACAACCAGGCGAGCTTGGAGGGCACGGTCGGTCTCGACGCAGCTACCGATCACCTCGCTCAAGCCGCTCGTAGGATGAATCCCAGCGACCCCGCTCGCCCCTACACCAAGGTCGCCCGGCTGGTGTTCAACGCACTTTTCAACGATGGCCGACCACACGACGCCACCTGGATGCACTGCGATGTTGCAAGCGAATACCCTGAACCCGACGTATTCCGGTTCCGTCTGATTCGCATAGTCGACGGGGAGTCGGGCGCGGCGATCACCGCCACCGACGAAGCCATCCTGCTGTATCTACAAGCCCTCAACACCGATGTCGCCGACCGTGCCTTGGCCTTAAAGCTATTGGTAGAGATTCAGATGCAGTCAGGTGAATTCGACAAGGCGCTGGAATCGGCTCGTCAGGCCACCCACACCGCACGCGGTCTCTCGGCGAGCCTGCGTGAACGGCTCTCCGACACCGTGCGCGATGTCGGCACCGTCGACTGGCAGGCAGACATGCCGCTGTGGCTCGACGATGTCCGCACTCAAATCCGCGTCCAGATCGAACGTGACCGCCAACTTCTGCTGCTGCCGGCCCAATCCGGTGACGACCCCGCCGCGGCAGGTGCTTGTCGAGACATCGCCGAGGAGGTCCGCGTCGGCAGCGATGTATGGACCCGGCTGGAACGGCATGTGCTCCGGGCGATCCCGACGTTCCTGGCGGCCCAGGAGGTGCAGCGCTTCCGGCCGCGGGGCTTGGCGGCCGCGATCGACATAAGCAGCTTTGGCGGCACAAGGGAAGATAGATAACCCTCGACCGCACAGCGGTGCAGATCGCCTGCGCTAGGAGCAATCGAACAAAATTCGATGTTATGGTCCGCTGTTAGCCCCTAGGCGGATTCGGGTCGTTGCCGTACGAATTCTTCTCACCGACGGTGCCGTCGAGCTTACGAATGGTGTGTTCCACCCCGCGCTCTTGGGCCATCTTCTTGCCGACTGCCTGCTGCTCGGCCTTCGTACCACCGGCGTGCGCGGCGCGACTGCTGCCCTCTACCTTGGACTTCCACACACCATCATCGTTGTAGGTGCTTACATCCCCTTTGGCCATGTGCCCTCCTCTCCCACAATCATGGCACCGCGAATCCGCAGCCATAAGCAATTGCGGTTTCATGCCGGTTAGGAGAGGAACCACATTCTGGTTGCTGCCGCAGCGGTGCGTTAGCCGACGACGACCGTTTTGCGACCGTGGTTGCTTTCTGACGCGCATTGTCTCAGCTCCCGCTAGCGACGAGCCGGAAGCGACAATGGTCTCCATGCTCATTCCCTTTAGCCACCAGCAGGTTCGACGGCAGCGACGAAGACGTCGGTACAGGAGCCATCGCCCGAGCAGACCGGATGGATAGCACCTGCATGCGCATGGCCCAGGCCATGGGATCAGGAGTGTTCGGCATTAGCCTCGGCGAACATGTCACGCAATCCGGTTTCTACAACGACACCAGCGAATCGCTTAAGCCTCGCCGATAGCGCGTGCGGCCGCGACACCTCATGTCACATCGTCGCGCGCCGTCGCGCGCTGAGGTGTCGGTGTGGACTGCGAGAATGTCGGCCATGACAAACGCCGACGACGTGCCGCTGCAAGTTAGCCTCGATGAACTCGGGCCGGGCGTTGGCGGTTCATGGCTGGTGGTGACCCAAGGTAGCCGTCACGAATGGGACCTGGATGCGATGACGTACATGCGGATGCCTGGCCCCGCCAGCCTGTCCGGTCAGTTCGCCATGGACGGTCAGCGCCTGCGCATCACCCGTGTGGAGCGATGGCCTCGTGTCGGTTTCACGTCGCTGGTGTTCTTCGACGACCCCACGCGCCCATTGGATTACGAGCACTTCAGGCAATCCTCACAGATCGAATCAATCACTCAGATCACCACCACCGATTCGGCCAGCCCACCTAGGAGCCCCACCGGCTACATGCTTCTGGACTCACTCGTTGACGAGAACCCGACCCGCGACAGCTGAGCCCGTTGCATTGGAGCCCTCGACGCGCCCACCATGCGTGACGCATCATGGCGATACCGATGACGGTTTTCGCAGCAGTGGTCGGGCGAGATCAACACCGGTCTCAGCTTAAAACACCGTCCGACCGGGGATTGTCCTTTATGCGGGACTACGGGGCCCTACGTCGACGCATAAATAGTGAGGCCGTAGTTTGTCCGCCCTCGTTCCGGGATGTTGTCGGGCGTGTGGCTTCTCAAACTTCATGTCTACTTGCGGGTTCGCCCGCCGCAACACCTTCCACCAGATAGCTGATGGCCAGGCCGGGCCAGGCCACAGAGGACTTCGTAGCGATCAGGGATCTCAAGGACCACAGCGCCTCAACTGCCCACCAGCACCCGAAGCGCAGCGCGCCCGCGGCGCGCGTTGCGTCCGGTGGCGAGCCAGGACCGGTGGTTTTCGTCTTGGAGCACCTTCCACAGCGCGGTAACCCGCCGGCGGTCGCTGCCGATCATGCGCGCGCGGTCACCGACCGGATCCGTTGCCGCACAAGCCAGCACCGCAGCGTCGTCGAGGTGGCGACTCGTATCCCGCGAGTCCTCGATATAAGCCGCACCCTTGAGCACCAGCGCACCCAGGACATCGGGGACGCTGAGCATCACCGTCGTCTCCCCGGTGTCCATTTCGCAGTTCACCGTCTTGCGCAGCGCCGAGGTGCCGCCGGGGACTGCGAACACGGTTCGCCGCAGCACCTTCGGGTGCCACTTCGGGGGCAGATGGTCTGCGACCATCACGTCAACTGTCTCGGCGCTGTCAGGTCCGCGGACAAACCGGTGCGCCGGACCTTCGCCAACCGGTTCGTGCAGCGCGTACCCGAGCCGTTCCAGCTCGTCGCGCACGCCTGCGAAGGTCGCCGCCCCGGTCTCGATGTGCAGGATCATGTCGACGTCTCGAGTCGGGCGGGTGAGCGCCAATCCCGCGTGCACGGCGTGCAGCTGCACCATCAGCCCGCCCACCAGCGTCCACTGCGTGTGTGGGATGGTCTGCACGATCTCGACGAGCTGCGGCCACGGCGGCGGCCACCCACCCGGCGGTGCGCTGATCTTCCACACCATCCTCTGCGAATCCGGCGGCGCGCTCACCGGGCCTCGTCGAGTCGGCGGACTGCGCGGCCGTCGCGGAACGCGTCGAGCAGATCGTCGAGGACCCGTTCGCCGGCAGCGGCTTCCCTGGTGTCCAGCGACTCGGAAAGGTCCACAGCGACTGCGGCGATGAGCGGGCGATCGAGCGCGTAACCTGCATCGTCGGGGACGACGCGCACGGTGATGTCACCTTCGACGTCGTCGAACAGTCCCAGGCTAGTGACCATGTCATTGAAGTGCCGTGCCGCAACGTAGCCGTCGGCTCCCCGCTCGGCCGGGGACAGATCAAACAGCGCGGCCAGTTGCGGATGGCCGAGCACGCTCACACCGGTCGGGATCAGGCCGGTGTCTTGCCCCCAACCCCGCATCTGGTGCACGCGGGCACGCCCGCGGGCCAGCCACGCCACCTCGGTCGCGCGCGCGCCGCGCAGGCGGTGGCGGAGGCGAGATAGCGCGGCTGAGTCCATCCATGGGGCGTCCTGGCCGGACAGCAGCGCCAGCGCGGCCCAGGCTGTCGCCGCGGTCCACGGCCGTCCGTTGTGGCGCACACGCCCGGCCAACTGGTGCACTGACGCAGCGTCTAGCAGTAGCGTGCGTCCCACCACCCGGGTGGTGGCCAGGACGCCGTTGCTCGCCAGCCGGCGCACCTGCCGCTGGGACACCTGAAGGTGCTCAGCAGCGTCTGCCGCGGTCATCTCCGCCATGCACATATAGTCCCTTATCGGACCTATTGGCGCAATAAGTACATTTCAGACGTCTACCTCCCTGGCTTAGGTGCCCGTGAAGGCGTCCGTGAGCGTGCGCTTCATCTTCTCGGATGACCACCGAAGTCTCCCGCCACATCTCATCGGCAACCTTTTTGCCCGCGCACGCTCCACCGCCGCGCCTGCGGCGACTCCGACGCGGCCGTAGCGATTGCCGATCGCGGGAACCCCGCACGACACGGCACTGTGGGCCTGCCATGCTGGCTCCTCGTGGACGACGACCCTCAGCCCCTCACCGTGGCACAGTCCCGCCAGCGCGGTGTTGATGAGGCCGACGCGGTGGCCGACGTCGTCCTGGATGCTCTGACCGAGTGGCGCTACATCGACAGCGGTGCGCGCTGCACCTGCTCCTGTCATCCTCAGCTCCCCGACAACGACCACCATGACTACGGATTCGCCTGCATCTGCATGCGAACTCTCGAACACAGGCGCAACTCCTTCAAACAAGCGCTCAACGAGGTTCGCGACCTCTGGCAGTCCCCGGACAGCGAACAGGCCCGTAACGCCCGCCAGGCTGCCGAGGCCGCGCTTCAGGACTGGCTGACCGAGCACCCCGGTGTCGCTGTTCACAGTCACGGCGGCTCGATGCCCGAACAATGGCGCGGCAACGTCGACGGGCACAGCTTCTACTTCCGCGAACGCCACGACGACTGGCACATCGAAATCGACCTACGCCCCACCGGCCACTTCAGTGAGGTGCTAAACGGCCACAACATCGATGGCAGAACCCAGACCCGCCGACAGGCAGTCCAGCAAGGCGACATCATCGCCACCGGCACCATCGACGCCGAGGGCTACGGGACCACCGTCGTGCAGCGAGCACAGTTCATCGTGACCACCATCCGCGATCACCCCAAAAGGACGTCCTGCACACACCACGCCGACAAACTGGACGCGATCACCGCCGCCCTCGGAGCAAGCGTCGACTGGTGTCCAACGTGCGGAATCCGCCTGCCCGCGCGTTGATCTAGGTGTTGCGGAACTTGCGCGCCGCGCAGAACGCTGCCGCGAAGTCCTCATACTCAGCTGACATCCATTCCCGGGGCCATCACCGCGCAGCGGGGATTGCTTAGCCGTCCAGGTAAGCATCGAGTTCGACGAAGTGCAGCAGCCGTTGGCGCATCGTGTCCATGGCCGATCCGTTCGTCGATCGCACCGCGCACTGCACCCGGTCGGCGACGGTCGTCCCTGTCAGTTGAGCGACCGTGCAGCCAAGAGCATCGGCAATCTGGATGATCTCGGTCGTCTTCGCCGGCCGCCCGCCCGAAAGGATGCGGCTAAGGGTCGGTTGCGAGATTCCGGTGCGGTCGTGAAGTGCTCGTTGGGACAGGTTCGCTGCTTGGCGGGCGCTTTCGATCGCCGCGACCATCTGCGCCTTTGCCATCGGAAACACCTCCTGATCTGATCTCCGATTATGATTCACGTTCAGCGTGCGGATGCCGCTGTTGACCAAAGATGCCCCGCGCCCTGCTCGGCCCGGAGAGGTGATCACCGATGCTAGACGCCGCGAAATACATCCGACGTGGAAGTCGGCGGAGGCCTTTCGGTGGTTCCTCGGTGACATGAACGAGTTCTGGCAGAGCACCGAAGGTCAGCGGCTGCGGGCTGCCCAGCAGACCGACGAGGCCGAACTGCAGTCGTGGCTGGCTGATCAGCCCGGTGTCTTGGTGTACGACCACGGCGGCCATGCACCCGCGCAATGGCGCGGTGAAGTCGACGGATACAACTTCGCCTTCCGCGTGCGCGACACCGAATGGGACATCGAAATTGGCCTGCGCCCGAGCAGACGCTTCAGGCGCGTGGTTGACGGCACCAATGATGACGGCACCACCCGCTATCGGCTCGACGAGATCATCGAGGGCGGCATCATTGCCACCGGAACAACCAGCGCGGCGGGCTACAGCGCAGACCTGCGGGAGAGGGCGGCGTTCATCGTCACCACCATCCGGAATCATCTGCGGTGCAAGCGGGTCGACGAGGTCGGCAGGTTGGTTGCCGAGCGCTCGGCGGAGCTCAATCAGCGACTCTCCTAGGACCTCAGCATGGACTACTCCTACCGGCTTGACTGGTCGCTGGCGCACCACGAATCCGGCGGTGGCGGGATGTGATGGCGGACGGATTGCCCACCCAAAGCTGGTCATGACAACGGACTTACACCAACTCATGCAAGAGCGGCCGATCCGAGGCACCGATACGCACTTTCGTGCGCTCGGGCTCTCCCATGCATCTTTAGCCCGCGGCATCCTGCTCGCGCCCCACCCCGCGACACTCGCAGGTCTGCCCGTGCTCCACGTCGGGTGCGGAGCGGGTTTGATCACCGGTGCACGGTCGGCGGGTCAGCCCCATGAGCCGGCCCGCGACCATCGCTCGACACGAGTGCCGGGAATCGATACACGGTCCACCGAAAACTTGTCGGAAGGGCTCGCACAGACTGGACTCGCGTGCAGGACAAGGCGTCCAGGTCCCACATGTGTTGGCTGCCTTGGGACAACCAGCCGCACGTCACCCATTGCCGCGTCGAGTTCCTCCACGGTCGTGGGGTGGATGCATCCGCAGTATCAGGGTTTTCGTGCCAACTCATTCATGGGCATTTCCCCTCGCTCGCAGGACAGTCGGTTGCTGATCCACTCGGAAGGTCAACGTCGCAGCAGTCGGAGGCAACGAGAAACGTGTCGTCGTGGATGCGCGCGTTCAGGTCGACCGACACATAGTGAGTCCACAGGAGCTGCATCAGAGCGGCGTACGCGATATCACGCTCGCCGTCGACACACGCTATGGCTTCCCCGATGGTCATGCCAATGAGGTTGAGAGATCGTAGCTGTGTCAACGCGGTGTGCAGTGTTACCGGGCACCTTCGGCACCCGGCAAGCATGTGCACGTTGTGGAAGAACGCAGGCGGCGGTTCGCTGATCACGTCCAACGTCCATTGGCGAGTTGCCAGAGCTATTCGCATCCAGGCGTATGTGTCGCGTGACCGAGGTGATGAGCGTCGCTCGGAGGGCGCTACGTCGAGCACTACAGGTCCGCTCGTTGTCGTGAGGAAATAGTCGGGGACGTAATGTCGGCGCGCACCATCCACAGTAGCGTGAAGCTGAAATGGCTGGGCCACAATGAAAGTCACTGATGGGTCGAAGTCGGCGAGGATGAGACACCGCAACTGCAGGCGTGACTCGTAGATCACCTGTGTTGATGTCGTCGCCGAATAGTAGGCGCCCGAGTGGTACTCGTAGCCAAAGAGCCATCGCGAGGTGCGCCACGGTAGTCCACTATCGGCTAGCAGCTCCGGCTCGGCTTCGCTGATTGGGATGCACAACGGTGCCTCTTGGTCCTTTATCCGGAGGTGCACCCGCACATCAGAAACGTTCGGGGGCGAGCCATCATCATTTTTCAGTGTTCGCATTGGATGATCTCCGCTCCTAGGACCTTCCTCACGGTCAGCGTGCTAGCCGGGGGAATGAGCGGCTAGTGACCTCACGCAACCGACACCAACGTGAGACGGTCGAGTGCTGGGATGGTGACTTGATTTGCGCTGTGCTGCATATATTTTCCGTCACAGGTAATGTTCCCCATGCCGATAAGCTCGGGGTACGTCCTGAAACAGCTTCCATCACAAAGCCTCCACAACGCGCCCAGGTTCGTCCGCGGGCGTCGAACAAACGTGGTGGTGTCGATGAGCACCCTCAGACAGGTCGGCAGGCGCGCCACCCTCCGCATCAGCGAGGCCGGAATGCCCGTACTCTCGCTGGTCCGCATTGATCCGCTTGCGTGCAGGCTGCCTCGCGGACCCTTGACGGACGAAGCTTCGAGCGGGCCTATCTGTCGGTGAGGCGATCGCGCGGGTCCTAGATCGAGCCGGTGAGGATCGCCCGCCCCGGCAAACACCGGCGATCTCAGTCCGCGGTTGCACATACAGTTTGGCGACGGGTGGACCCGCATCGGTGATCACGGACTCTTCGCCCGCCGCGGCCCGGTCCACGAAATCGGCCACCCGCGGACCCACGTCGCCAGGCTCGGCGGCCTTCATGAGGCCGGTCTAGCATGCGACGTCGGTGCTCCTCCACACAACGAGGCCAGCCTGAGCGTTGTGGGGCGAGCATAGCTCGAAGGCTGGACCGCGTTCGCCACGAACACTTTTCACGATCAGATCCGACGGATGGCGCATAGCCCACCATTCATGACTGCCGGACACGTCAGCGTGCGCAAACTGCCGCGCTGTGAAATACGCGTCGCTCATGGGATATTGGATCGTGATTTTGGAATTTCTTTTATTGGCAAATTTTGAGGCTATTTCAGTCAAGCCCCAAGGGTAATTTAGTGTACCGATTGATATTGCATTCTGATGAGACAAATTGACACGTTCGAGCAAATTGGGTCTATTCAAGTTTATCGGCTGCGGGTAGTTACGATTCGCCGAGCCGACCGTCAAGAGCCGGGCTCGAAGTTCGTGATGTCGCATGACGTGTATCGCGCGCAATAGCCATAATTCAGGCGTGTAGGTCGCGGCGTAACGATTCGGCGACACACGGCCGCAGCCGTAGTTGTCGGCGTGGCTATCAGGTGCATAATGTAGTGCAAGCCCGACTTTGAGCTAACGTTGTTCCGGGCTACCATTTCGTGCATCAGAGCGACTATTCGTTGGCAGAAAGGACGTCGCGATGCGTGAATACGAGCTCGTACGTAAGCCGCTGAAAAATGCGTCGGAGTCCGAGCCAGGCCCGGCTACCATATTCTTTTCAGAGAAATTTAATGAGCTCCTTCGATGTACCGAAGCCCGTGATGTCGAAACGGGGCAAACACGAAAAGCTAAATGCACGTCGTTGGCGGCTGCGTTGAAGCGCCGGTGCCGCGGGAAGGTACCCACAGGGTTGTCGCAGGCCAATCTGTACAGGTTTACCGAGGCAAAGGCCACGCCGAACATCGAGACCGTCTACGAGCTCGCCAGGGTGCTCAACGTGTCCCCCCGAGAGTTCCTGCCCGATCGAATCATCGACTAGACCCACCAATTACCGGAGCACCCACCATGACCTCACGTGCAGGCGACGAGAGCACTACCGCAGAAGGTGTCGGCGCCGGTCAGCCCGCACCGCCCGGTGACCTGGAGCTCGCCGGGATGGAAATCCCCGAAGATGCCGGCGATCATCGCGACGCGCTTATTGACATCTTGTCGCGCATCCCGCCGCATTGGGGACGGTGGATCGACTGCGAAGCAGGTTGGTTCCCGCTCATCGTCGAACTGCACGGACAGCTGCTGGAGCTCGACCCCAATTATGTCGTGCGACAAGTCAAGGAGAAGTTCGGCTCGCTGCGCTACTACGCAGGTTCCTCGATCGCTGATCCCGTTGCCCAGCAGCGCTTTTCCACTTTGTTGGAGATCGCGGAACGCTTCTCCACCACGGTGTGCGAGGTGTGCGCCAACCCGGCGCGGTTATCGGTGTCCAATGACTCGGAACCGTGGCATAAGACGATCTGCACCACCTGCGCCCAGAATGTTGCCGCCAATACTGGCCGCGTATTCCGTCCACACGTGCCCCCACCGCGATGAACCACACCGGCGCATCATGGGCCGTCAGGCGCCGACATCGGGTGCCGGACGGTCACCGCGGCGCTGTCATGCGTCGGCGAACAGATCGACCACCGGCAGGTCCAATGCCTCCGCGATGTCGAACAACCGCTCGTACAACAGGCCTTGGCGGCCCAACTCGACGTCGATCAGCACCGTCCGGTCCACCCCGCTGCGGTCGGCCAGCTGCTCCTGTGTCAGCCCCCGCTCCTTGCGCAACCGGCGGATGGCTCCCCCGACAGCCTGGCGGTGGTGCGCCCATTGCTCGATGCGGCGGGGATCGTGTCGGCTCGGTTGGGTCGGCATCTACACAAGAAGTAGGCATAACAGCCGGAATGTCTGTAGGCCAAGCCCGACATTCGTGATCTTGGCAGGAGATGATGCTGTGACTCCCGTCCCATCCACGCCATCGCGCCGGATCCGCACCCTGCCGGTCCGCGTCGCACCTCTGCCGGGTGAGGCGCTCGATTCGTGGTTGGAGGCGCTCGCTGCGCGCAGCCCCGCGGCCTGGGGGGATCTGCTTGACTCCATTGGCCTGCGTGACCACCCCGACGGCACCGGACGGTCGCGACTTCCTGTCGATATGCCATCGGCGGAGACGGAGTCGCTGTCGACGGCCACCGGTGTCGACACCGAGGTGCTGCGCGCCATGCTGCGCACGGGCCTCAGTCTGCAGGCTGCCGGCGATGATGCGGGATTGCGGGACTTCACCCTGCCCGGATCGCGGTACTGCCCGGCCTGCCTAGCCGATACCGGCGGACGTTGGATGTTGTGGTGGCGCCTGCGGTGGGCCTTTGCCTGTCCCACACACCGGTGCCTGCTCGCCGATGACTGCCCGCAGTGCAAGCGACAACAGCGCACACGGGCGATACCGATCGAGGCCGTGCCAGTGCCCGGGCGGTGCGCACTTCCCGGTGGCGTCGGTCGGAGTTCGCCGCGCTGCGGCGCCGACCTGTCCGCCGCGAAAACACCGCGTCTCCCCAAGGCCCATCCCGCACTGGAGGCGCAGCAGGCAATCCTTGCCGTCGTCGCAGCGGGGTGCGCCGCCGAGGGCGTCTACCGGGAGGCGCCGGTGACCGCCGCGCAGTATCTTCGCGACCTGACTGCTCTCGGGATGCGCGCCCTGCGCTATGCCTCAGCAGCCGACCTGCAGGCCGTCGGTATCGGCCGCACCAACCGGGACCCGCTGCGCGCGGTGGTCGAGTCGTCAGCCGCCGATCGGCTGCATAGCGCCGTGCCCTCACCGCCCACGGCCGCGCAGACCGCCGTAGCCGCGTGCGCCGCAATCCCGGTACTCGCCGCCGACTCGGTGCCCGCAGCCGGCGAACACCTCCGGTGGCTGATCACTTCATCGCGCGCGCAGGGACTCGCCGTCTCCCCCACCAACATGACTTGGGCCCACGGCACCAGTGACACCCTCACCAGCGTGCAACTCGCCGCCCTCACTCCCCACCTCGGGCACGCCCTTCAGGTCCGCCTCCGCTGTCACAGCCCTCGCCCGCGGCCCGCCCCGCAGTGCGTGCCCCCCGTGCACCGCTCGCTGCCGGCGTTGTTTTGGTACCGCTGGGCCGTTCCCGTGGCGGACACCCCCGTCGGTTTCGAGCACCTGCGTTTGGGTCTCAGCGCGGCCGTCGCGCTCGCCGCCGGCCACCGTCAGCTCGATCAGGCCTGCCGCAGCCTGGACACAATCAGCACCGGCAAGCGGGCCTCACGGGTACTGCAGGCGTTGGCGGCGCGTCCGGATTGGCCGGACACGGCCGTGATGCTGGGTGCCATGGCCGATCTGCTCGCCGAACATCCCGCGCCGATCGACTACGAACGCCGCCGGAACCTTTCGACCGGCACTCTGCTGCCGGAATCGCTGTGGCACAGGATCTGCCGTGACATCGGCTTCACACCAGGCAGCGGGCTTCGGATCCGCTTCATCCGGTGCTGGCTCTATGAACGGATCACCGGCTCGCCCGCCCGGTTGTGCGCCGAAGCGGTAAACACCAGCGCATTCCGCGCCGTCGTCGCCGATATGCCTCGGGTTCTGTATCCGGAGATGGTGATCGCGCTCGACGACGCCGCGCGCCAGTTCCTCGATGACAACGGCCTTGGCGATGAGCCGCTGCGCTGGTCGCCTCCCGCTCACGCCCTGCCCGGTTGGATGAGCCGCAATCCGGTCGACACCGCCCTTGATATCGCCGCTCTGCACACGCTCGTTCAGCCGCGCGACTGCCGTCTCGGTGCCGTCTCGGAACGACTGAGCGTGCCCATCGAGTTGGTCCGGGAAGTGCTCAACGACCAACCGGCGCCCCGGCCCGTGCAGACTGCGGCGCAGCGCCGCGCCGCCGGGGCCGTCACGGCCGACGCCCGAAAGCGCCTGACCCGTGAGTACTTCGCGGAGCTCTACCTCAATCAACAGCTGTCGCTGAAGACGATCGGTGCGATGGTCGGTGTCTCGCGGCAAACGGTGGGACGGCTGGCCCGGGTCTACGACATTTCCCTGCGGCCGCCGTCGGTGGGACGCCCGCCCGGTGCACAGCGATGAGAACTTCGCTACCCGTGGACACCGCGCGGGCACCCCACTCAGCCGGGGTAGCAGTCCCGCAACAGCTTCGCCGTCTGCCTGCGCTCGGTCTCGGCAGCCACGTCGATCCGCACCTGGTCCAACAGCCCTTCGGTGAGTCCCTCCGCACCGGTACGGACCGCACGCGCACACCCCCGGGTGATCAGGCTGATCAACGAACCCATGTACCCGGTGCTGCGGTCAAACAAATAATCGCTCAGGGAACGCGCCAATGTCCCGTCCACGTGGTTGGGCAACACCAGCTTGCGCTCAATGGCTTTCACCACCGTGCGCCACTCCCGCCGCTGAGCGGGTTCCTTGTCCCCGAACGGATTCAGCGCGTATCTAGTGGTACGCCGAGCAGTCGGTCCCAGGACCGCCTTGCCGAAAGTGCGGCCCTGCTTGTAGAGACCAAGGTCGGTCAGCCCCACCCCGACCAGCAGCATGCTGATCGGGAAGTCGTTGGCCAGATACTTCAATTGATTGCTGACCTTCGTTCCGTCGGCGGACTCCCACCGCAGGAAGTGCAGATCGTCGATGATCAGCAGCCGCACCTCACAATCGAGAAAAACATCGAGCGCGCGGCGGGCGAAATCGCCCGCGCTGCCCCGCAGACGCCCGGCATGATTGAAATAGTGCAGCAGCGACCCGTTGAGGTCGCGGACCGTCGGATTTCCGCTGAGGGTGACCCGCACGACCGGGTGCCGTTCATGCCCATAGTCGGTGAGGGCGCCGTTCTCCAAAATCTCACGCTGGTGAAACTCTTTGGCGAACAGTTCCACCGCGGTGCTCTTGCCCAGATTCGAGTCACCTTCGATTGCGACCGCGCCCTTGGCGCGGGCACCGTCTTGGGCGTTGCTGCCGATGGTGTCCCACAGCTGCTCGTGAAGCGCCTCAAGTGCCAGGGTGCGCAACACGCCCATGTTGCCGTGCCACAGCCGTCGCTCTTTGTTGTAGTCGGCAAGCTCAGATCCGCTCATCCGCTGGATCTTTCGCATGGTCAGCAATGCCGGTCGTTTCTGCGGTGGGGCGGCGACGACCCTCTGCCAGCCTTCCTTCGTGCCGATACTGAGGTTCTGCATGTCGCTCATGACCACTCCAGATCCTCGTCAAGGAAATCTTCTTCCACGTCGTCGTCGGGGTCGTCGTCGTCGCTGAGTTCCACCTCGCGTGGCGCCCGTGCCGTCACAGCGGGTTGGTCCTCAGGTTTCGGGACCGACGTCAACGCCGCCACAACCTCGGCATCAGACTCTGCTTCCCTGCTCAGGTCGGCGTCGTGGCGTGCCATCCGCAGTGCGATACGACGGTCGGCGGGGCTATCGCCCAGGCGGATGTTCCACCGCGTCATCAGCTCATCCAGCGCGGTCTCCTCCTCGATAAACCCGTCGCGGCGCAGCACATGCGTGCGGGTGAAGCGCAATGCCTCATCACTGAACGGCATGGGATACCGGGTGGCGTGCTCCCAGGTCAGCGTGTGCCATTCCCGCGTGTCGGGATGTTTGATGTAGCAACGCGACACATCGTCGGGATCGACGTGAATCGGCCACTTATTGGCCAGCTTTCCCCGATACGGGCTCGGCATGGTGGCCAACTCGTTGAGGATGTTGTGCTGGCAATCCCCGTACTTCAAGGTGGCGCGCTTGATGCCGAAGTGCTGAATGACGTGGGGTTCTACCTGGAGGAACTCGTAGGCCAGCTGCGGATCCCGCGGCACCTCAATGTAACCGGCGCGTGCCAGGCCCTGGGAATACATCATCGAGGGCGTGATCAACCTCTTCTTCGTCGGCAGGCCGGGATCGATGAGCCCGTCGTGCTTGCGGTGGTGGTAGACCGTGGCGACCCACTCGTCGAAGATCGCTTCCAGTTGGTCGATGTACAGGCAGGCATGGTCTTCCACATCAAGACCGCGGGAGTTGATGTCGGGCCCTTTGTAGCCGGGTAGGTATTGCAGGAGCTTCTCGCGGACGGTGCCGAAGAATCTCTCCAGGGGTCCTTTGTCTCGGCCCATTCGCACGCGTGCGGGTTGAATGGATATACCCAGCCGCTGGCAGACGCTGTTGAGGTGATCGGATACGTAGATCTTGCCGTGGTCGGTGATGATGGTCTCGGGGTTGATCGCCGGGCCTGAGGCGCCCTTGCCGGCGCGGTCGAACTGGTCCGGGTCGATCAGGACTTCCCGTGGCACACCGTGTTCTGGCCACACCGCATAAGGGGGCCACCGGTCGTGTGCCGGCTTGGGACGCATCGTCTGGTAGAGCACCGCGGCGGCGTCGACAGCCTTAGTCGACACTGGCGTCATGCGGCGTCCGACGACGCATCGGGTGTACCAGTCCATCGCTACGGTGAGCTCGACCCGTACCCAGCGCAGAGTTTTCGGGTCGAGGGCGAACACGTCGAGGGCGGTGGTGTCGAGGATCAGGTACTCCCCCGGCCGCGTCGGCCGCAGCTTGCCGTGCGGCTTTTTCGACCGGGCAGCGATGTCGCGGTTGCGTTTCGTGGTCCCGCCGAAGGTGCGGTGCTGCTTATCAAGCCAATTCAGCTCCCGGTAGGCGGTGGCCTGGGAAGGCAACTCGACCGCGCCGGGACCGAACCACAGCTCCAGCCGCTTGGCGGTCTGCAAGATGATCGCTTTACGGGACGGTTTGGATTCGTTGGTGTGCTCGACCATGATCTGCAACGCCGTCTGCACCCAACGCTGATCGGTCTTGCTGGAGCCCTGCCACCGCGCTGAGGCCAGGCCCGCTTCGCCGTGCTGCTGGTAGGCCCTGGCCAACCGGCGAACATGCCGAACCGTGTATCCGAGCTCCTTGGCCTTCGCGGCGTACCTGCTTAGCAGGGGCTCGCTGCTCGCGTACTCCGGTCGCGGTTCGTCGGCTTGCCTCAGTTCGGCACTACCGGAGCGGTAGCCGCTGAGCATCTCCCGGATATGGTCACAGCGTTTGCGGATCTCCCGCGTCTGTACTGCAGTCAAGGAAGCCAGGATCACCGACGCAGGGTCGAGGTCGTCGTTGGATGACGGGCCTGTAGTTGTTGGAATGATCTGCGCCCGGACGCCTTCGACCAGAGTCACCAATGACAGTCGGACTACTGAGCCGGGCGCGCTGAGAAGAACGTCAGTCCCGGCTGCGGTCGGAAGTAGCTCAGTGACAGTGTAATTCTGGCCGTCGTAGCGGCAGCGGGTGCCAATCTCGATGCGGCACCGGGCGGGGTCCGTCATGATGCGCTCCTAGTGATGAGAATGCTTCGGTCGGTGAGAACAGCGTTGAGATCGGTAGAGACTTCGTGGGTCCACAACATGTGCAGCAGCGCTGATCGCGCCAGCGGTGGCGGGGCGTGCCTCACCTGTCGAAGTGCGTCGCCGAACGACCCGTTGCGCAGGTTCATGCTGCGTAGCTCGTTCAAAGCGTCGGCATTGACGTAGCGGGAACGTCGGTACCCGGCAAGGAATCGGACGTTCTCCATCAGCACCGGTTCTGGCTCACTGGCGATCTCGAAACGCCAACCCAAGCATTCGATTGCGCAGCGCACCCAGGCGAATGTGTCGATGTTCTTGGGCTTGTCGAGTTGGTCACGTGGCTTTACCGCGACCACGACCGGGCCATCACAGGTGTTGAGAAAGTAGTCGGGAATGTGCCGTCGGCGTACCCCGTCGACTTTGGCACGCAGGAGAAAAGGTTGCGCCACAATGTGGCTCACCTTCATGTCAAAGTCGGCGAGAATCAGGCGAGACAGCTCCAGACGCGACTCATAGATGACCGAACTGTTCTCGGTCGCCGTCCAATATGTGCCCGAATAGTGCGGCTGGCCGTAGTACATGCGGAACGTTCGCCACGGCACCGCCTCATCCAGCATGGCCGGCTTCGCACTCGACATGCCGACGCGGGCAACGTCGCCCGACTCCAGCCGTATGTCTAGCGTCATATCGTCAGGCTCAGACGACGACAACGTTGTTCGTAGTTTGGTAGTCACGGGTAGGCACTCCGCTCATAAGGGGGACAGATGAGCTGATGGTGCGATGCTTAGTACGGGGTGACTACTGCCTGAACGCGATCGACACCGCCGCGTTACCGAGTCAGCATTTCTCTGTGACGCGAATTTCTCTCAACCCCAGTACTTTTCGCAACCGTGAGAATGTTGCCGCGACAGGAGGCATTCTCAGTGCTGAGAATCAGTCGCCTGCAGAGCGATCTGCAGGCGCTCCGATCGCGCCGCTGCGGCATGTCTCAGACTTTTAGAATCGCACCTGTGCGCAGACAGAAGCGGTGCAGCAGGCACGCGGACGGCGTTTACCCGGTGTCGGTGGTCGTTGCTACGCAATAGGTAGTGCGTGATCCTGGATCGGTGCGCGGCGCTCACGCCGAAGAGGACTCGATCGAAGGTGGTGTCAGTGTTGGATGAGCACCGGGAGGTCTCGCGTCGAGAGTTGACGGTGCACGCAGCCCGCCGAAGCACCGAACTTGAGGGCTCACAAAGCACTGATGCCCCCCGACCAAGATAACTACGCCCGAGGCACCGTCAGCGCTGCCGAGATGCTCGGCCGCGTTCGCAGCCCGACATATCGGCCGGTAGGAACGGTTGCTGCAACCGTTCAGTTTGGCAACGTGTACCGCAACCAACTTTCCCCAGCGCAACCACACATTAGTGCAGCACCAGCAGACGACCTAATGTCGTGCGCAGGAATCTGCTGCGACCAGAAGCTAGCGGTTCGGCGACAGCGGCACGCCTGCGAAATTGCTGACCAGACCGACGCGAGCGAATACCCTGGCGTCCGAGCCCGGCTGTTTACCGGCTCAATGTGCGCGGTGATCAGACCCGCCTACGTTAGCAATGCCAACTGGAACTCTCAGTGACCCGGCCGCAGCCACCGCGCTACACAGCAGCAGAGTCATAGAGAATCGGATTGTGGATCCGTTTGCACTGTGGCTTATCGGTAACGCCATCGCACCTGACGCGTACCAACGAGCGATTAACTTCGTGTTTTCTGACGACGCCGAGAAGAGACTCGGCGACCACATACGGAGCGAAGTAGGCCGCTTTCCGCGTCGTGCCTTCAAGACGTGGTTCCGCGACGGTGACACTTGGCGGGAGCTCATCGCCGGTGGTGCGCAATTCTACGAATCGCTGGTGACGCGACTGGTCGACTATTCCAGCGCAACACGGTTTAGTCGGCGCATTAGCCGCGAGGAGGCTCAGAAAATAGTGCAGGTCGCGGCACGGTCTCTGATGGCGAGTTTAGACGCTTCAGAGGCCGTTGGGGTTGCCGACCATCGCGCCTCACGGCGTCACGTCGAGGCGGAGGCGAACGCCGAGAGTCGGCTGTCTCAACTCATCAGCTTTCTCAAGACATGCTTTGAGGACCTCGAACGCGCCTTCACACAGCCCGACGACTTCGAAGCCGCGTTGCTCACCCTCCCGGCGCTCTCCAGGCCTCCCCTGAAACGGTTGGGGCCAAGCAGGGACAGCAGTTACCTCCTCAAGCTGGCAACACAGCAAGACCCGCACAAAGCGCTGTTACAGATGGCGACAGAGCCGCCCCAGTGGTTAGGTGAAGCGCCCTTCACGACGCTGGTTGCCGCCGCCGAGTTGTGCCGGTGCTACGGAGTCCAGCGTGGTGCTGGACGCTTCTTCGAAACGGCGGCAGGTCGATCCGACGATAGCGGCTACCTCTACTCGCGTGCCGCCTTGGAGTACGCAGGCACCGGCGACCAGGTTTCGTCTGACCGGTGCAGGGAAGCTGCTCAGACTTCGTCCGCGGCGGATCGCAGTGTTGACGTCATTGCGGCCGTCTTATCGGACGATCCAGAACGCGTTCTGGAGCTGCTGCCGACGAACGACGCACTTTCAGATCCGTTCCTCCTCGGCTTCCGCCTACACGCCCTCAACCGGTTGCACCGTCTCGACGAGCTGGTAATTCTCCTTTCCTCCGCGGTAGATCGGTACCCAGAGGTCGCGGGCCTGCAGATTGAGCTTGCCAGGGCGTACTTGGTGATAAGCCGCGAGACGACCACATCCGGTGCTCACGCGTTCAAGGCCGATGCATTCGAACTGGCACTTCGAGCCCGCGAACTGCTGCGACGATTCCGAGTCAACGCAGGGGACGCAGTGGAGATGGCCTGCCAAGCGGCCATCATGATGGGGCAGTATTCGACGGCGATCCGGCTTGGGAGTGCTCCTCCTGAAGGCGACGCGACTGCGCACGAGGCTGACCGAACCGAGGTACGACTGCTCGTTGCGCAGGCAGCTGTCGCTGAGGGCCGACCGGCGCTCGCACGTTCCACGATCCCTGCAATGCCGGCGAGCTTCGCGCGAGATGTCGTTCATGCCGACCTACTACATCAGCAGGGCGCCCCAATGACCGAGCTCCAGGCTGCTTACGACCGTGTATGGGAGAGTGCCAGTAGTCCAGACCAGCTCACTCTCTACTGGGTCAACGCAGCGACCGTCGGGGTGCAGCTTCGAGGGCTCGCGGAACTGGCGCTTCGGACCGACGACACGCCCCTTCTTGTTGAGGCGCAGAAGCTTGTTGCCGAAGACAAGCACACGGCGGCGATCCCACTCTTGCGGCGTGCAAAGCAGACGCAGCTTTCATCAAACCTGCTAGTAGAAGCGCTCATCAACGCCGGCGATATTCGAAGTGCCGCTGAGCAGCTCCGTCTCGCCGCCGACCGCTTCGACGACCACACCTTCAACCTTCAGGCGGTCCGCCTGCTGGTCAATCACGAGCACTTCTCAGACGCGGCCGACCTCGCTGGCGAGGTACTGCATGGGGTGCCTGCATCATCGACAGATGATCGCGCCTACCTCCACGCTGTACGTGTGGAGGCGGCAGGTGTTGCCCGCTCATGGCGCGAGATGGTCACGCGGTGCCGCGCGTGGATCACCGATCTAGGCCGTACCTCGACGAACCGATGGCACCTTGCATCCGCCCTGAACAACTGCGGGGAAGTCGCGAAAGCGTGGCACGTTCTGGCAGACGCTCCCGCGCTCACACCCACGACCGTCGCTCAGGCACGCTTATGGACCTTCCTCGCAGCCAGAAACATTCCCGGGCCAGAAACCGCCGCTGAAATCCTCCGGCTTACCGCCGCGTATCCCGATGACACCGAACTCGCCTCGGTCGCGATCGGTGGATTTTATCTCCAGGGTGACGAGCCCTGGGGCGACCTCCCTCCCGACACGATTCGTCGGATGCAGGCCTTAGTCTCCCAGCATTCCGTCGAATACGGCTCCGGAGGGAACGCACCAGCTCAAGTGGTGCGTGGGACACCGGCAGAAATGTTCGAACAACTCAGACCCGAGCTGCATGCCCGAGCGGCCGCCATCGCTGACGAGGCCGAAAACGTCGCCAAACACGGGCTACCCTACGGTCTTCTAGCAGCCAGGGCAGGAACGTACTACAGCCAATCACTGCTCGCGCGCGCGGCAGGTTGCCTGCCCATCGCGGCTCCGGACGATGAACAGCTGGAGCGCGAAATAGAAACGGCAACAGGTAGTTTAAACCGACCCGCCGTTATTGACCTGAGTTCGCTGCTGCTCGGCTCCTACATACCCGAGATGTGGCCCGCTCTCCGATCCGGCTTTCCTCGATTGGAGGTCACTCAAGCGGCACTCAATGACCTCACCTCCACAGCAACGCGCCTTCGCCTAGCTTCGTTAGCGACCCTGGGTTACGAACCCACCACCGACGACGTTCGTCTGCATCGGCCCGACCCCGGTGAGGAACTCATGCGGGACCGGTCGGAGTGGTGCCTCGGTGAGGCAAATCAATTGGCGGCTCGTGACTGGCCGCAGTTCCAGGCACTCGAAGGCAATCCTGATCAAGTGCACCTGGCGTGGCTGGGATCGCTCGATATGGCGAGTGTTCGCGAACTCCCCCTGTACTGTGACGATCTCGGGCTCCGCGTCTTCGCGCAAGGCCACTCAGTCCCGACCTTCGGAACAGTCGCACTCCTCATTGCTCTCGAACGGCAAGCGCTCATCGACCAACCTTCGGCGCAGCGTTGCCTCTGGGCACTCCGCGACGCCTACGCCGTTGACCTCCCCGTGGACACCGAATGGCTCCGTTTCACTGCCCTTTCGACCCATTGGGCACCGACGGCAGTCGCGTTTCATTTCACCCGCGCTGCGGCGTGGGCCGACAATAAGCAAGCCACCCAGGTATGGACCGAACTCGTCGCCGGGGCCGCCTTCGCGAATCCCCCCTTGGTTGCGGCATGGGTGGAAGCGGCGGCTCTCGGACTGATCGCCGCAGCCCACGACCCCACGAGAATCCACACAGCGATCGCGGGGTTCGCCGCGACAGCGATTGCCTTTACGAACTTCGACGCCCAAGTACTCGCTGCATGCGCATCGACGGCGCGGACAGTCGCCCACGGCGACGGTGTTCCCAACCCAGTGCCGACACTATGTGCGCTCCTCCACCAAGAACTCACGAAGGCTGTGGGAACCGACGAAGCTGCGAGGCTCCTCTTAAGTCCCTACCTTGATGTCGAGGACCAAGCTGTCATGCGTGACCTTGTCCTCGGCGTGCGAAGTGGCCTCTATTCATCTTAGGTTCCGTGTAGAGGCCGAGCACGTTTGCACTTGGAGCACCCGACGTAGCTACAAGCACAAACCTACAACGAGGAAGACTCTCTAGTCTTCCTTCTCGTACGCGACGCTATCCGCGTTAACGCCCCCTCCGACTGCCTCTTTCAGAATCGTCTGCGCGAATCTGATGCGGTCCGGCAACGAACCATCCGCCAGGTACTCACCGTGCGAGATCTCATCCGGATTCATCTCCAGACGCCACTCGCCGAGTGGTACCACGCTGGCAAATGCTTGCGACATGAGAATGTAGGGGTCGCCTGATTCGAAGTGGGGCTGTGGCAGGCGAAGGAACCTACCGGCCAGCCCCGGCACTGACGTGCGCCCCTCTGCCAGTTCTTGTGCTGCGAAGCGACGCAGTCGATCTAGCAAGTCATCGTCGAGAAATCCGGCAAAGCGGAGTAGCGTCGGCGCGTCGGGATTATCTGAACTGACGTCACGCATCAGATCACGCATGCACGCTGCTAGGACCTCGTCTCGGACACTTTGGCTCGCTAGAATCATGGCGGAGTCGGTGCCAGCGTCACGACGCCCAAACTCGGCCAGGGTATGCGCGGTCGGGATCAAGCCAAATTCTTGCCTAAATCTGTTCACGAAGCTCTGTGATCGCGCGACGTCGTCGACAGACTTGACGGCACGCTCCAGGAACAGCGCCACAACAGGCAGCCAGTTTGATAGCGCTGGAATGTCGATGAGAACGAAGCCGCCCAACGCCAAGGCTGCAGCGAAAGCCGTCTCTGGGGTTGCCTTGTCGATCATGCCGAGATTGCGCCGCGCTTTCCCCAGCACGGGAGACCACCGATCGCGCTGCGTCAAAGCCGCCGTGATCGCCGATTCTGGTTGGAGTTCACCTGTTTTGCAGAGCGTTTCGAACTCTGCCCGAACCTGAGAGTCTGATACGTCTCCCACTGGTATGCCGAGCGTGAAATACCGCGGGAAGTACTCGCTTTGGCAGACCCGGCATCCATCTGGGTCTGACGACATCACCAAATTGCGTACGCGCGGGAAGGATGCACTCAGGAGCTGGTAAAGGTCTTCGACGATGGGCTCGGTTCCACTGCGGTTCACCGCGGTGGTGATCCGCCCCTTCCAGTCCACAGAATCATGGGACGAGAACGACAGTCTCGCCGCTCCAGTTAAATCGCTTCTCCAGATAGGTAGCTGATGATAAAGATCTCGGTAGTAGAGTCGAAGGAAGGTGAGAAGGACGGCGTCGACGAAGTCCACCTCACGCGGACCCACCAGCGTCAGGAAGATGTCGACCTGACTCGCGAGCCGATTAACGGCTCTCAGCGTCAAGCTAGCGCGCTGAGCTTTCGGTATGGACTCAATAATAGTTTGTAGCGGACCCGCCGGGCGATCCTCGTCGCGAGGGTCCAATGAAACATCATGCACGCCAGCAACTTCTGTGAGTGAACGCAAAATATGCTCGCGAAGTTGCACCTCCTGGATTGGCGGCAGAACGAACGGATACTGAATAATCTTCTCAAGATACGCAGCGGCCCTTTCGCGGTTCCCCTTGGCGATGTCAGAACTCTCAAGAACATCGAGAATCGTTGTCTCGTCGTACGAAAGGACGTAGTGCACACAGTCGAAGCGGCCCAGCAGTCGCACTGCTTTAAACAGCGATAGCAGCTCGTCAACATGGAGACGATCAACGTCGTCGACCATCACCAACACGTTGCGTTCTGCCGCACGGATCGCTTGAGAAACTTTCATAAACCTGGTGACGAACGCATCGTCGTTGAAGCGGAACTCCCCTGCAGCATCGGCCATTGAACCGACTGCGGCGTCAGCGATATCTGCGGAGGCACCTTCACCCACGTACTTGTCGATTAGGGCCCGCCCTACCGCCTTTCCGACGGCTACCCCTACCGGCGCCATCGCCCGCAGCTTCCGCGCCGCAGTTCTTCCCGGTTCAGTGTCAGGCATTGCGCCCGCCACAGAGCTATAAAACTCGTCGAAAAGAGTGCCTATGTCGGTGGCAGACCAAGGAGTTAACCGCGCAATAGCCCATTCATCATCAAACTTCTCCTCGAAGCATTCCTGGATCATGTTTAGCGTTGAAGACTTGCCCGAGCCCCAGGGTCCTGCGAGACCGAAGACAACGCTGGGCCCGGCGCCAGCTCCTGTCATTCGGTGGGCGATTCGCTCAGCGAAGTTTCGGCGATCCAACTCGTCTTGTACTCGCGAGACGATTTCCTCGTCGGTATTAGTTCGATGTTCTACTCTGCCCGACATGCGTTCATCGTGACACACCGTCCTCTCTTCAAGGAGACACGTGCACCAGAACATCGGCGACGGATGTGGCGCCGAGTTCTCACCTGATCAGATGTATCTGCACGTGATCGGCGCCGGCGCGAGATGTGCACGGAGCACAGCTACCTCGGCAACGTCACCGTGAACGGCCAATGCATTGATGAGGCGGTCGCTGCCGTCACCGGTGCGCAACTTCAGATTACGCCGACGAGAACGGCCACGCCCGCCGCCCGAGAGCTACACCAGTGCAACCGGATTCAGGCTCGGCTCCTAGGTCGCGACGCAACGGCAGAGCCGCGCGAAGGAATCGTTGGCCGAAGAGCGCTGGAAACGGCTGGGCACTCTGCCCGGGCGGGACTGGAAGCCGCGATCTTGTCTGACTGGATGAACGGGATAGGGGCAGCGACGTCTTGTAGCGACGCCGGACCAGCAGCCGAACGGATGTTGTTGCGAGCAGCACAGTATCAACTGGCATCGGCGGCGCCCACCGGCCAGTTTCGACGTCCACAATGTCGACGGCAGCACCCGGGCCCCGGCTACTGGAACTCCGGCAAGGCGACGTCATCGCCACCGGGACCACTCAGAGACTTGCAAAGTTGCTCGGTAGCGCTGGCGTCCGCCCGCGCTCACCGGCGTCGCGCGGTGCGAAGGATGTAGCGTTCGTCCTACCCGAAGGACGGGAACTCGCTACCAAAGACTATCCGCCAGAGCCGTACTGCCTCTTTGTGATCACCATCAGCTTCAGCTGCGTTGGCGTTAACTGCCCTTGTTCTCGACGCTTCCAGATTCGAAAGCACTGACGCGCGATTTGCCAGCGTCAGGTAGCTCGACAGGTCGCCTCCATGACCGGCCGGATCAGCAACCGTCAGATTGTACTGAGCCCACTGGAAGAATTTCTCGCAAGCGTCACGTGAATCGCCGCTTAAGCTAGAAAACAACGTTGCGATCATGACTTCTAAATGAAACCCCTTCAAGTACTTGCTGTGCACATTATTCCAACGCTTCAGCATGCGCACCATTGGCTTCAGTCGATAGTCAAGATCTTTGTGACGTTGGGCTATCCATGCACTGTGAGCGTAGGGATCCGTCGTCAACCACCCGCCGGAGCCATTTGGTAGGCCGTAACCTCCGCTCGACCACTTGAAGACGGGAGCAATGTCTACGTGCGGCTGCGACTTGTAGAATAGGCGCACGGCTTGACCTCTTGCGCCGACAACCTCAACTTTGTAGTTGCTAATTGCATCTCGTACCCGGTAAAGAAACTTCTGTGAGTCGTAGCGGTAGATTTTGTTGAAGATGTCATCTTTATTCGTGAACACTGCCAACACATCGACATCATCGAGCGGTCGTATTATCGTGTCCCTTCCGGCCGAGCCCATTAAGTACGATGACGCGAGTGGCAGATCGCTTGTGGTCGGAAAAGCGTCACCAAGATAACTAGCGGCCGATGATCGGCGTCCTTTAACAAGGTCTTTCTGCGCATCGGTTAACCGCAGTTTTTCCTTGAATTCGTTAAAAGCCTGGACAGTGGTCGCGGCCATCAGGAACGGCCATCCTTCGCGCGGGCGCTCAGTTGGCGAGCGGCTGCATGCATCGCACGTTCGTTAATCTTTCGCCGGATCTTATAAAGCATGTCAGGAACCTCCGGCGCAGAACGACGGAGGTCGAACAGCCTTTCCTGCCAAACCAAAAGGTTCTGGCCGTCGACCGCACCCGCGACACGGCTCAGGTGACTCTCGATTATCTTAGCCAAATCTCGGCGTTCTCCTGCGGATTTCCATACACCAAGGTCATATTGAATTACGTCGAGCAACGCCGGCAGCAGTGGGATTACTACCCCTAGAAGAAAAGTCGTCGCAGACACATCTGACAGAAGGCTCACGACGGAGACGATCACCACCCACAATGCCGTCGCTACACCCCAGACGATCGCGGTCGAGCGGAGCAAGCTGTCTGCATAGGAGGCATTGGCGCGTTGCGCAACTGCGACGGACACGGCGCCAGAGTCTGTCGCGTCAAGCGGATACCAGTCAAGCAACTTTTCCCGTTTGGCGGTCTCAACTATTTTATCGCTGGGCCCGACGATTTTGGCGATGTCTTCCAGTGACGGCATGCTCGAACGCTCTTTGTTATCAGGCATATCGAACACAAAGATGTCGAACTGCTCCTGCACTGTCGCCGCCTTCGTGGTCAACGAGTTCTGGATAAGCACAAGCAGTGTCCGACCAAGAAAGAGCCACAAGCTGGCTGCAGCTCCAACGTAAAGCGCGGATGAACCCCAGAAAAGTGCCAGCACAGGGGCACCTACGCCGATGAATAACATACCGGTCCACCGTAGTGCGAGCCATCGCTTTGCCCGACTATACAATTTTCTTTGGGCGATCAAAAGGCGGAGTGAATCAACATCGTTCTGTCGGGCCAGGATCGTTGGCGTTGTCGGTGGCAGGTATTGCGGCTGATTGCGCATGCGTACTTTCTCACCTGTCGAAGAGCAGCTTCAACTGCGCGATGGCGCTCGGTTCATCGCCGTCGATTTGATAATCTTTCGCTTTCAGCGCTCTACCTACTGCAGTGTCGAGTTTAATTAGAGCGGCCACTCGGTTCGCTTCCGACGAGCAAGCCCCGAAGCGGGAACCTAGCCCAGTGGGATCATTTAAAGAAGCCAAGCCAGCATCGCGCATCTTTTTTAGTGTCAAGTAAAGGTCCCAGAGCGGTACATACGAAGCCTCACCATCCATGTGCTGAGCTGTACGCATCTCGAGATAGCATGACGAAATCGGTACGTTTCGACGGTATTTCCATACTTTTACCTGGCGTGCCAGCCTTTTGACGGAGCCTTCATGCTTCGCATTTACTCGGGTGACGTAGACGTTATGTTCCCTGGGATGAGTCAGCATCCAACCGTCGGCCGGATTAGCTATCCAATACCCCGAGGCACTCGGGTATGCCGGCACTACCTCGACGTCGCCATCCTCGAATCTGCAGACGACCGCAGGCCGTCGGACTACCACATTGGTGCCGATGAAGCGTGCTTGCAGTTGTTCCTTTACCTTGTTCAACACCGTCCAAGGCGACTCGGGACGTCGCCCCGACAAAGACACCAAGTAGTCAGCGTCGCTGAACTGCCACACCCCTGTGCCGTGACGCAGCGATCCAATCTCGAACATGTCGTGTACGCCTAGATGGAGAGCCAAACGGGACTCGATGGCCGTACGATGCGTGCGGGCACCGTCGAACTGTGACGGAGTCGGTGTGTAAAGATCCGTCAGATCCGCCAACCACCCAGTTGCAGTTGCAGTTGCCATCGTGATCGATTCCACCCCCGTATACACACGCCACACGAACAAATCCGAACTGTATTGGCCACGTCTGACATTCGAATGTGGGTACGACGGTTGCCCGCTTGTACCGGGCACCGCTGTGGTCCAAGTGCGTCAGCGTGCGGCGGTTCTCGACGCCGGTATCCGGTCAACTCGCCGGTAGTAACGCCCCGAGCGGCCCGGACTGCGCCGGTGCCTAACGCGTGGTTGGTGGGAACGCTAGCTTTCACCAAATTCTCACTTTCATGTCCAATTGGACATCGAGTGGACATTTCACTTGAGAAATGGACATCAAACTTGAGAAGCCACAGCTCCCAGCGCCTACCGCGCCATATTCGTAAACCGCGACAGGTGCAGCTGGTGCGCCACGGTGATATTCGCGGTGGGGCCGTTGCGGTGCTTGCCGAGGATGATGTCGGCCTCGCCACCGCGCGGGTCCTCCCGGTCGAAGGCGTCCGGGCGGTGCAACAGCATGACCATATCGGCATCTTGCTCGAGGCTGTTATGCAGGCTAACTAAATTGGCCACAAAGTTATGGGTTCCAGCGACTGTTCCGTCGTAAACATCCTGCGCTCCAACGCTTTCGATCGCGACAATCGAATCCCAGTAGACGTGGTTCGTTGCAAGCTCCTGCAGTTCACGATCGTCCAGCAGCGTCGCGGCGCGCTGCAATCGCTTACGGCTGACCGAGTGCTTCCACATCGTGGACCCACAAAACTTGATTCCCATCGCAGCGGCGAATTCTCGATGGGTCATCTGTTTACGCACGAGCGTCTCTTGGACTTTGGTCCAAACCTCTTTGGGCACGGTGTCCAAAGAGGGGTGCGGAGCGATGTCCTGCAGCTTGCTGAAGACCTCCCTGGCGGCGAAGAACTTGGCGCCATGTGCATCGATGAGCCGCAAGAATCGCCGTTGACTTTCGACGCCTTGGACCTGCAGGTGCCAGCTGTCGCGATATCCAGCTTTTCTCGCCTTGTAGATTCGGCCGTAGATTCCCATCCGCAGCAACAAGAGTGCCACGTCATCGATAAGACGTCGGCTCGTAGACGCATAGTAGATGCGGCCCTGGCCGAACTTCGCGTCCCAGCGCACCGACCCATCGGTGGCCCACAGGTGCTGCAGGAATACCGCGATCTGGTCATTCGGCAGCGCGAAAATTTCCTGCGGCACGAACTTCTCGTAGCTGCGCTTGCCGAACAGACCCAGCTTGTCCAGCCAGGCCGCGATCGGGTTCCGCTTGCCGTGGGTCAAGCGGTACGGTGCCGGCATCCGCAACGTCGTCACCCGCGCCGCCGGATACTCGTCGCGCACTGCGGTGACTCCGAAGTGCTTGGCGGCCTTGGTGACCGCCAGCAGGTTCTGTTCATCGATGCTGGCATAGCGGATCGGCTGGCGCTTCACGCAGGAGCCATCGCCGATCATATGGGCGAGCATGATGATCTCGGACTCGTCCATGCGCTCGGTATGTACCGGCTCCGGCACTCGACGCGGCGCAGCGACTCGGGCACCAACTGCCAACTCACCCAGCGGGATCCACCCATCGATCGTGTGGAATGGGTGGTTCGCAGTCGCCTCGACGACGCGCCCAGAGGCCAACCTGACCCTAAAAACTTCCTTGTGCCCACTGGGGAACACGTTGGTCATCGGCCGGGCGACCATGCGCTTGCGCTCATCCAGTGACCACACCAGCGGGCGCTCGCCGGTGGCCATCAGCTCACCGAAGGTGACCTCGGCGCCGTTGTCGGCCCGCAGGATTCGCGTGTTGGCGGTCATGCAGCCGGATTCACGAAGGTCGGAGACCTGTGGCCGCTTGTCGGTGCGCTGCTCTGGTCCGCGGTTCAGCTGGCTGATCGCGACCACCGGCACGTGCAGTTCCTTGGCCATCAGCTTGAGGCTTCGAGAGAAGTCCGAGACTTCCTGCTGGCGCGAATCGTATTTCTTACCCGAGCTCATCAGCTGCAGGTAGTCGACGACGATGAGCTGCAGATCGGCCTTCTTCTTCAGCCGTCGCGCCTTGGCCCGGATCTCCATCATGGTCAGGTTCGGCGAATCGTCGATGTAGAGCGGCGCTTCGCTGATCTCGCTCATCCGGCGTGCCAGCCGCGTCCAGTCGTCATCGTTCATCCGGCCCGCCCGCATATCGCCGAGCTTGATGTTCGCCTCGGCCGAGAGCAGGCGCATGACGATCTCGGACTTGCTCATTTCCAGCGAAAAGATGACGCTGGCCTGCCGATGCTTGATCGAGCAGGACCGCATGAAGTCCAGGCCGAGGGTCGAGTTGTGCGTCGGCACCATGCCGCGACCGGCCAGGTACAGGTGGCGGTGGTTGTCCACCTCCACACAACGCACCGCGACACTGTCCACGCGGCGCACCTCGACGATCTGCAGCGGCGGCGCCAGCACCATTGCGGTGCCGTGCGCCGAGGCCACCGGCGCGCCGGCCGGGGCGACGCTGTCCAGCCCACTGCGCAGCTGCGTCGTGGTGCGCACCCCGTAGCCGGTCGGCCACTGGTGCTGCGCGTCGGCGACGATCACGGTGCCGTCGGAGAACTCGACCTCGTAGCAGGGCCGGCCGAGCAGGATGCCGCTCTCGGCCACGACGCGGGTCGGCTCACCGTCGGCGCCCAGCAGCTCATCGCCCACCGAGACGTCGCCCATGGTGGTCCAGCCGGTCGGCGTCGGCAGCGGGGTGTCCAGCGCCAGCGCCTTCCCCACGCCGGGCCGCGCGGCGATGATGATCATCTGCCCGCCGTGCAGACCGTTGGTGATCTCGTCGAGGTCGACGAATCCGGTCGGGATCCCGCGCGAGATGCCGCCCGAGGACGCGATGGCGTCGATTTCGTCCATGGTGGGCTGCAGCAGATCTTCCAGCGCGACGAAGTCCTCGGATTGCCGGCGATCGGAGACGTCGTAGATCTCGGCCTGCGCGCGGTCGACGATGTCGTGCACATCGGCGCCGTCGGCACCGGCGTAGCCGTACTGCACCACGCGGGTGCCGGCCTCCACCAGCCGGCGCAGCAGCGCCTTCTCCGCCACGATGGTGGCGTAGTACCCGGCGTTGGCCGCCGTGGGCACGGTGGAGATCAAGGTGTGCAGGTACGGCGCACCGCCGACCCGGCGCAGCAGCCCGCGCCGGTCGAGATCGGCGGCGACGGTCACGGCATCGGCCGGCTCCCCGCGGTCGTAGAGATCGAGAATCGTCTCCGCGACATCCTGGTGCGCGGGGCGGTAAAAGTCGCTGGGCCGCATCTTCTCCAGGACGTCGGCGATCGCGTCCTTGGAGAGCAGCATGCCGCCCAACACGGCCTGCTCGGCGGCCATGTCCTGGGGCGGCTGGCGCCCGATGTCCTCGCGGGGCGGCTCATCGATTCCCGGGTCACCGGAATGACTGAAATCGTCTACGACAGCCACGAAGCGCTCCACCTCCCCCTTCTGAAACGAGACGAACGCATGTTCGATCAGCTCTGTCATGACAGTACCGAGCGGCACTGACACGTCTCGGCACGGTCAGTCGCGACGGCAAACGTAAGGCTTTGCTACAGCCCGTGCAACCGGACCCTGTTAGCGAACCTGTGGATGGCGTGTGCACAGCTTCGGTCAGCGGTGTTGACGCCTTGTGGAAAACCTGTGCACAAAGTTCGAGTTTCGAGAACTCGGTGCAGGTAGGACGCTGCTTCCCGCTATCTGACGCTGTGGACACTAACTGGCACGGCGTGTCGGGCCGGGTTGCGCATCCGGGCGTGTTGGATTGCGTTTTGAAGCCGAACAGGTTAACAGCCGGTAGACGTTGCTGTGGGCGAGTTGCGGCAACAAGTTCGCTGGCGGCACAGCAACGCCCGGGTGGGAAGCAACGTGCTTCCCACCCGGGCGTTTTACGAACTGTTGCTACTCGGCAGTGACGTTCAGCGCCACCGCGGCCGAGACGCCGGGGTGCAACTTCACGCTGATCTGGTAGGTGCCGGTGGCCTTGATGTGCGCCTTCGGCAGCTCGACGGTGCGCTTGTCGAGGTTCGGTCCGCCGGCCTTCTTGATGGCGGTGACGACCGAGTTCGGGGTGACCGAACCGAACAGCTTGCCGCTGTCGGCCGCGGCCTTCACCGGCAGCGCGACGGTGCCCAGACCCTCCAGCGCGTTCTTCAGCTCGTTGGCGTGCTCGACGCCGCGAACTTCCTTGACCTCGCGGGCCCGACGGATCTCCTCGGCCTGGCGCTCGGCGCCACGGCTGGCCACGATCGCCAGACCACGGGGCAGCAGGTAGTTACGGCCGTAGCCGTCCTTCACCTCTACCGAATCGCCGGCGATACCCAGGTGTTCCACCTCAGCGGTGAGAATCAGCTTCATGGTGTGTCTCTCCCCTACCGCGTCGACGAACCGAATGGCAGCAGAGCCACCTCGCGGGCATTCTTGACCGCGACGGCGACGTCGCGCTGGTGCTGGACACAGTTGCCGGTCACCCGACGGGCACGGATCTTGCCGCGCTCGCTGATGTAGGTCCGGAGCAGCCCGGTGTCCTTGTAATCGATGATCTGGTTCTTGCCCTTTTTGGAGCAGAACACGCACTTGCGGGTCTTGACCGGCTTTTCCGGTGCCGGCCGCCGCTTGTTGGTCTTGGCCATGGGTCAATCTCTTTCTTGAAACCTGCTGAAAATTCTTGTCAGAAGGGCGGTTCGTCGTCGCTGCCGCTGTAGGAACCGGCCGCCGGGGCGCTGCCCCACGGATCGTCCTTGGGCTGGGAGTCCGAGCCGCCGCCACGTGGCGCACCACCGCCGCTGTTACCACCGCCACCGAACCCGCCGCCTCCGCCGCCGCGGCTGGCCTTGTTGACCTTGGCCGTGGCGTAACGCAGCGAGGGGCCGATCTCGTCGACCTCGAGTTCCACAACGGTGCGCTTCTCACCCTCGCGGGTTTCGAAGGACCGCTGCTTGAGCCGGCCGGACACGATCACCCGCGAACCGCGGGTGAGGCTTTCGGCCACGTTCTCGGCCGCCTCACGCCAGATGTTGCAGCGGAGGAACAGCGCTTCGCCGTCCTTCCACTCATTGGTCTGGCGGTCGAACGTCCGCGGCGTGGAAGCCACGGTGAAGTTCGCAACCGCGGCACCGGACGGCGTGAAACGCAGTTCCGGGTCAGCGGTCAGGTTTCCGATAACAGTGATGACGGTGTCACCAGCCACGAGATCCTCCTGGGCGTGTAGTCAAAGCGGCGTATGCGTACAAGTGCAGTCGCAGGCGAGCCTACGGAACCGCACCGACGTACACATAGGTGTCGCCCCGACGCGAAACGGACTAGTGCTTGTCGGTCCGCATCACCTTGGTGCGCAGCACCGACTCGTTCAGATTGAGCTGGCGATCCAGCTCAGAGACGGTCGCGGGCTCAGCCTTCAGATCGACGACGGCGTAAATGCCCTCGGCGTGCTTGGCGATCTCGTAGGCCAGCCGGCGGCGGCCCCAGATATCGACCTTGTCGACACTGCCACCGTCCTTGCGGATGACGTTCAGGAACGTCTCCAGCGAGGGAGCTACGGTGCGCTCGTCAAGAGTGGGGTCAAGGATGACCATGACTTCGTATGGACGCATAAGGAACCCATCACCTCCTATGGTCGTTGCGGCCACGGCGTGTCCGTGGCAGGAGGGTCGCCTGCGTCGGCAACCGGGCTAGGTTACCGGAACGGGTGCTGATCTGCGAAATCGTCGCTCCGGGCATCCTCGGGTGGGGGCGCCGGCAGCGGGTCCGACTCGGTCGGCCGCAGCCACGTCGGCAGCCACCGCGGCGGGTTGTCCGGCGCCCGGTCGAACACCCCGCCGGACGGGTCGTCGATGCTGCCGTGATGGCGGACCAGGTCGAGTTCGGGCCGACGGATCTGGCGGACCACCAGCACGATCAGCGCCAGCACGGCGATATCGCGCAGTAACACCGTCGCGGTGAACCACTGCTCGGGCAGCCCCCGGTTCTGCTCGCCGTACAGGTAGAGCATCCGCGGCACCCACACCAGCGCGTCGATGGTCATCCAGGCCAGCAGAATGCGCCGGTGCGGCAGCGCCAGCACCGCCAGCGGCACCAGCCACAGCGAAAACTGCGGACTCCACACCTTGTTGGTCAACAGGAACGCCGCCACCACCAGGAAGGCCAGCTGGGCCAACCGCGGACGCTGCGGCGCCGTCAGCGCCAGATACGCGATACCCGCGCAGCAGGCCAGGAACAACAACGCGGTCACCGTGTTGGTGACCGTCGGTGGCTCCCAGAATCCCAACCCCGGGTCGAATCCCTGCCAGCCGGTGAACGACTTCACCACGTTGTAGATGGAGTCCATATCGTCACCGCGGCGGGAGTTCAGCCGGAAGAACTCCGACCATCCGCGCGGAAACAGCACCAGCACAGGCAGATTCACCAGCACCCAGACCAGCAACGCCGACCCAGCGGTCTTGGTGAACTCGCGCATCCGGCCGGTGCGCAACGCCAGCACCAGCAACGGGCCGAGCAGCAGCGCCGGATAGAGCTTGAGCGCCACCCCGATTCCGATCAGCGCTCCGGTCAGCACGGGTCGCCGTCGCGACCACGCCAGCATCGCCGCCGTCGCGCAGGCCACCGCCAGCGCGTCGAAGTTGGTGAATATCTGGAAGATCAGCAGCGGGGAGGCCGCCACCAGCGCGGCGTCCCAGATGCGCCGGCCGGCCAGCAGCGCGGTCGCCCAGACCGTCAGCAGCCAGGCCAGCGCCAGCCCGAACGCCGAGATGTTGAAGAACATCACCACCTCGGCCACCAGCGGCACCGACACCAGCGTGGTCAGCGCCGAGTAGGTCTTGGCCAGCGACATCGACAGGTACTGGTAGATGCCGGTCAGCACCGGGTATTCCATGTAGCGCACCGGCGGGCTGCCGTCGTACACGACATGCGGTTCGCCGTCGGCGTCCTTCTCGATCCAGCTGGACTTGTACGGAAACTTGCCCTGGTTCAACAGTTCTGCGGTGTACAGCGGCACCGTGTCCGAGTAGCACAGCGAGTAGTAGGCGCGCTGGTTCTCCCAATTGGCGACGCGCTGCGCCGCGGTGCCGCTGTCGGTGGACTGCAGGCAGGCCGCCTTGGTGGAGTACCCCAGCGCCAGGAAGACGACGCCGATCAACAGCATCACCCGCAGCGGCGTCCAGAACCGGGACCGCCCGATCATGGCGTGCCGACCGACCGGGCCGCCGATGGTCCCGGCGAGCGCCGCGCCGAGCGCGTCGTTGCGGCTGGGCATATCCCTGCCGTCGTCGCTGCGCCGATCTCCCGCGAGCGGCGCGGGTGAAACCGTACCCGCGTCGCGCTCGGTCACGGTGGCGGCGGGATCGGCGCGCCCGGGGGCGGCGGGGGTGCGTTGGGATCACCGGGCACCGGTGGCACCGGCGGGCCGACCGGCACCGTCGTCGGCGGACCCCAGGGGATGGTGATACCCGGCGCGATCTCCAGCGTCGGCTGGATCACCGTCTCCGACGGCGGCGGCGGGAGGGCCGGGTCCGGCGACGGCGGCGGTGGCGGTGCGGCGGGCGGGCCGGCGTAACCACCGATCTCGGTGGGCTTCGGGAACGTCTCGTTGTCGGTGCCCTCGAGGGCACCGTCCATGGTGGCCTTCCAGATGTCCGACGGCAGACCCGAGCCGTATACCGGGCCGCCCCACTGGTTGACCAACGGCTTGTCACCGCCGGTGGTGCCCACCCAGACCGCGGTGGACAGCGACGGGGTGAAGCCGACCATCCAGGCATCCCGGTTGGCCCCGGTGTCACCGAGCTGGTTGGTGCCGGTCTTGGCCGCCGACGGACGCCCGCCGGCCAGGTTGTGTCCGTTGGAGTACCCGGCGATCGGCGCCATCGCCGCGGTCACGTTGTCGGCGACCGCGGAATCGATACGCTGCTCACCCTCGTCGCCACCGTTGGCGGCGTCGAACAGCACATTGCCCTGGGAATCCTCCACCTTCTGCACGAAATGCGGGCGGTGGTAGACCCCGGAATTGGCCAGCGTGGCGTACGCGGAGGCCATGTCGATGACCCGGCTCTGGTACTGGCCGAGCACGATGCCGTTGTTGGGCGGCCCGCCCTGCCCGTCCTCGCTCAGGGTGTGCTCGACGCCCGGGAAGCTCTCGGCGATCCCGGCCTCGTGCGCGGCATCGGCCACATCCTGCGGCCCGTTCTGCAACTTGAGCATCAGCCGGTAGTAGCTGGTGTTGAGCGACCGCTTGAGCGCCTCGGCGATATTGCAGGTGCCGCAGCCGCCGCCCTCGACGTTGGTGATCTTGACGCCGTTGAGTTCCAGCGGGGAACTGTCGATGTTGTAGCCCAGCCCGATGCCCTGCTGCAGCGCCGCCACCAGAGCGAACACCTTGAACGAGGAGCCGGTCGGCAGACCCGCCTGGGCGAAGTCGAACCCATTGGCGTCGGAGCCGCCGTAGTAGGCCTTCACCCCGCCGGTGCGCGGATCGATGGACACCACCGCCGACCGCATGTCCGGGTCCTGGCCATCCAGCGTCTCCGCGACGGCCTCCTCGGCGGCCTTCTGCGCCTGCGGGTCGATGGTGGTGGTGATCTTCAGGCCCTCGGTGTTCAGGGTCTGCTCGGTGATGTCGAAGAGCTCGAGCAGCTCCTTGGTGACCTGCCGCTCGATCAGCCCGTTGGGTCCGGTGGTCTGGTTGGCGGTACTGGCGAAGTCGGGCGCCACGGTGGGCGGGAACACCTGCGCAGCCCGGTCGGCCGGCGACAACGCGCCGATCTCGACCATGCCGTCGAGCACCCAGTTCCACCGGTCGGCCGCGCCCTCCGGGTCGACGGCCGGATCCAGCGTGGACGGCCGCTGAATCAGCGCCGCCAGCAGCGCACCCTCGGCCACGTTGAGTTGTTCGACCGGCTTCCCGAAATACGCCTGCGCCGCCGCGGAGATGCCGTACGCGCCGCGGCCGAAATAGATGATGTTCAGATAGGACTCGAGCACCTGGTCCTTGGACCACTCCCCCGACATCTTGGTGGAGATGACGAGTTCCTTGGCCTTGCGCACCAGCCCGCCGATACCGGACCGTTCGTCGCCGACGAGCGCGTTCTTGACGTACTGCTGGGTGATCGTCGAGCCGCCCTGCAGACCGCCGCCGCCGCCGAACAGGTTGTTCAGGAAGGCCCGCGCAAACCCGGTGAACGAGAAACCCGGGTTGGAGTAGAAGTCGCGGTCTTCGGCGGCCATCACCGCGTTGCGCACCTGCACCGGAATCTGGTCGATCTTCACGTCGACCCGGTTCCCTTCGGGCGGAATGATTTTCGCGAGCTCGCTGCCGTCGCTGGCCAGAATGGTGGAGACCTGCGCGGTGCGGATGTCACCCGGTTTGGGCACATCGACGATCATGTAGGCCATTCCGAAGGTGATCATCGGCAGCGCCACGAACAGCACCAGCGCGGCATACAGCGCTCGGCGCACCCACTTCCACTGGAACTTGCCGGCCTTGGGCGGCCCGGCCCCCGGCGGCGGGGGCGGCCCGCCGGGCCCGCCCGGCGGCGGGGGTGTGGGAGGCCGGCGCGGCGGCCCGCCGTCGAGAGCGGCCTTGACGACATCGATGGGGTCGCGCAGGTGCGGCGCCACCTCGTGCCGCACCGGCGGGATCAGCGCGGTCTTACGGTCGTCGGGAACGCCACCCGTCGGCGGCTTGCGGTGCGCGGGCGGGTTCGGGCGGGAGGCACCCAAGCCAGCGGGCCGCGCGTCTCCGCCCTCGTCCGCTGACCTGCTCTGGCGCCCTTCGCTATTCACTGGCCGTACGCGCGCCGGAACGCGCCGTTCGAGTGCTCTTGGTGCGCGTCCCGTTCTTCGGGCGCGGCGTGCCGAGCACGTACGACTTGACCAGATGATTCCAACTGCAAGTGCGGCATACCTCCACCACATGGACGGCGAATTCGTCATAACGGGTTGCGAGCAGCACCAACTCCTCGGCCGTGCGCGCCGAACCCGACACCGCACCGAGATGCTCGCCGAACACCCAGGACACCAGCGTCAGCTGTTCCTTGCGGCAGATCGGGCACATCACCGAGCTGGTTTTCCCGTGGTACTTGGCGGCGCGCAGCAGATAGGGATTGGCATCGCAGACTTCGGTGACACCGGTCCGCCCGGAGTACACCTCGGCCAGCAGGGACCGACGCCTCAGGGCGTAATCCACCACCTGTCGCTGCAGTCGCACGATCACCAGAGTACGTCGGCCCCTCAGCTACCGAGGCGCGACGGCAGCGGGATGACCGCAGAACTTCTACCATCATTCGTCGTGGCAGGACGGCAGACAGCACGAACACGGGCGCGTGACGCCGACCGCGACGCCACGTGCACGGCGTTGGACCGCGCGTTCAGCGAAGGCCAGCTCGAGATGGCCGAACACCGGCGCCGCATCGACGCCGCCATCCGGGCCGCCACCCTCGCCGAGCTGCACGAACTGCTCGACGACCTGCAGATCGACGATCCCCTGCCGCAGCCGCTCCCGCCCAAACAGCGTCGCCGCGGGATCGTCATTGCGGTGTCCGCCGGACTGGTGGCGCTGATCGCGGCCGTCGGCTGGGGTGTCGCGTCCGACTCGGACGCACCCGCGGAACCCTCGAGCGTCGCGGTGCCGGAAACGCCGGAGCCCCCGGCGGCGATCACCAAGGGCCCGCCGGCACCCGTGGACGACGTGCCGCCGGCCGTGCTGAAGCTGCCCAGGCACATGGACACTGTCGAGGGCATGACCGGGGTGCTCGACGAGATCCGCAAGCGCTTCGGCAGCACCATGGGCTATGAACTGGCCTTTCGGCCCGACCAGGCGTTTCTGTCGCTGCCCGATCCCGCCAGTGACACCCGCAAGCTGATCTACACCTATCGCGGGGGCTGGGGAAACCCGTCGTCCTCGCCCCGCTCCGATACCGACGACCTGGTCGATCTCAGTGCGATCGATATCGGTGCCACAGTCGCCGCGTGGCAATCGGCGCCGGCCACCCTGCAGATCGCGCCGGGCGATGTGCAGGACAGCTATCTCGACATCGACCACATCGCCGAGCCCGGCACGCCCGGCGCGTTGGAGACCCTGATCCGGGTCACCACTAAATCCGGGCTGGACGGGTTCATCTATCTGGACCCGGCCGGCGTCGTGAAACGCGTCGAAAACCCGAGCTGAGCTCCCGCGTCCTACGATCTTGTTCCGTGGCCACCCGACAGACGGCGAGCACCCGCGCAAAGGACTCCGACCGCGACGACACCTGCAAGGTGCTCGACAGCGCGCTCAGTGAGGGCCAGCTGTCCATGGAGGAACATCGGCAGCGGGTAGCCGCGGCGACCCGCGCGGCGACACTCGGTGATCTGCAGTCGCTGGTCTCCGATCTGCAGATCACGAGTTCCCCGGTCAAGCTGCCCCACCTCAAGCCGGAGCGCACCGCGGCCGTCATGAGCCCCCGCGCCGGGTGGGGTCTGCGCATCGCGACGGCCGCGGTCCTGGTGCTCTTCGGGATCGCGATCGGCTGGGGCCTGTACGGGAACACGTCATCTCCGTTCAGCTTCCAGACCGACCCCGGCGCCAAGGATGACGGGATTCCCGCCACGGTGCTCACCGCGCCGCGCCAGCTGCAGTCCCTGGGCGGCCTCAACGGGCTGTTCCAGCAGATGAAGCAGAAGTTCGGTGACACCTCGGGTTACGACCTGACGATCTTCGACGACTACGCATCCCTGGAACGGCCCGACCCGAACGAGCCGCGCCGGGTGCTGCGCTACAGCTACCGCGGCGGATGGGACGACCCCTCGGAGACCAGCGTCAGCAGCGATGCCCGCGTCGTCGACCTGGCCGCCTTCGATGTGCCCACCTTCGTCGGCCTGATCCGCGGCGCCCCGGAAACCCTCGGCATCGATCCGGCCGAGGTGAAGCAGATCCACATCAGCATCGGCCCGAACTCCGACACCACCGCACCGCCGGAGAGCATCGAGATCAGCGTCTACGTCTCGCCGCAGTTCGGGAACAGCGGTTACATCGAGTTCAACGGCGACGCCAGCGTCAAACGCATCAACTACCCCAGCCCCTGAAACGTTCATCTCCCGGACACCCCGGCGTCGCGTGCCGATCGTCGGGGTGTGCTGGCCAACTAGCGCCATATATATCGGCGCGATACACTTTGCCGAGGTGTTGGTCCGTCGTAGCGACCGACAAACGGATGCGGTCAGTAGATCGTACGGGGGAGGTGATTCGATGCTGGAGCTCGCCATTCTGGGACTTCTGCTGGAGTCGCCGATGCACGGCTACGAACTTCGCAAGCGCCTGACGGGGTTATTGGGCGCTTTCCGCGCTTTTTCCTACGGCTCGCTGTACCCGGCGCTGCGGCGTATGCAGGCCGACGGTCTCATCGTCGAGGACGCCGCACCGGACGGAACCCCCAAGATGCGCCGCGCCCGACGCGTCTATCAACTCAGCGACACCGGCAAGGCACGCTTCGCCGAACTGGTGGCCGACACCGGACCGCAGAACTACACCGACGACGGCTTCGGCGTGCACCTGGCGTTCTTCAACCGCACGCCCGCCGAGGCCAGGATGCGCATCCTGGAAGGCCGTCGCCGACAGGTGGAGGAACGCCGGGAGGGTCTGCGGGAGGCGGTCGCACGGGCCAGCACGTCGCTGGACCGCTACACGCGCCAACTGCACCAGCTGGGCCTGGAGTCCAGTGAGCGCGAAGTCAGATGGCTCAACGAACTGATCGCGGCCGAACGCGTCGCACAGGGCAACCCGGAAACACAGCCGTGAACATCACCGAGCACGAGGATCCAAAGGAGAATGACCATGTCGAAGCCTGAGTCCACCGAAGTCAGGGTCGCGATTGTCGGAGTCGGCAACTGCGCGTCCTCCTTGGTCCAGGGTGTGCAGTACTACCGCGACGCGGATGAGAACACCAACGTGCCCGGCCTGATGCACGTGAAGTTCGGGCCGTACCACGTCCGCGACGTGAAGTTCGTCGCCGCGTTCGACGTGGACGCCAAGAAGGTCGGCTTCGACCTGTCCGAGGCCATCGGGGCGTCGGAGAACAACACCATCAAGATCGCCGACGTGCCGCCGACCGACATCATCGTGCAGCGCGGCCCCACCCTCGACGGCATCGGCAAGTACTACTCCGAGACCATCGAGGTCTCCGACGCCGACCCCGTCGACGTCGTCAAGGTCCTCAAAGACGCCAAGGTCGACGTGCTGGTGTCCTACCTGCCGGTCGGGTCCGAAGAGGCCGACAAGTTCTACGCCCAGTGCGCCATCGACGCCAAGGTCGCCTTCGTCAACGCGCTGCCGGTGTTCATCGCCTCGGATCCGGTGTGGGCCAAGAAGTTCGCCGACGCCGGTGTGCCGATCGTGGGCGATGACATCAAGAGCCAGGTCGGCGCCACCATCACCCACCGCGTGATGGCCAAGCTGTTCGAGGATCGCGGTGTCACCCTGGACCGCACCTACCAGCTCAACGTCGGCGGCAACATGGACTTCAAGAACATGCTCGAGCGCGAGCGCCTGGAGTCCAAGAAGGTCTCCAAGACCCAGGCCGTCACCAGCAACCTGACCGGCTCGCTGGCCGACAAGGTGTACGACAAGAACGTGCACATCGGCCCGTCGGACTACGTCGCCTGGCTCGATGACCGCAAGTGGGCCTACGTCCGCCTGGAGGGCCGCGCCTTCGGCGACGTCCCGTTGAACCTGGAATACAAGCTCGAGGTGTGGGACTCGCCGAACTCGGCGGGCATCATCATCGACGCCGTGCGCGCCGCGAAGATCGCCAAGGACCGCGGCCTGGGTGGCCCGATCCTGCCCGCCTCGGCGTACCTGATGAAGAGCCCGCCGGAGCAGCTGGCCGACGACGTCGCGCGCACCCAGCTGGAAGCCTTCATCCAGGGCTGATCCCCGACACACACGACTGCACCCACCGTCGGACCGGAGAGGTCTTGGCGGTGGGTGCAATCGTCGGTGCGGCCTCAGACGTGCAGTGGCTCGTAGACGAAGACGTTGCGGCCGGCCCAGTCGAAGATCACCGTGAAGAATCCGTCGACCACGCGCTGCAGGGGCGTGCGTCGCGCCGGACCCAGCGGCAGCACGACCGCCGTGGCCGTTCCGTCCGGGGTCACGATCGACATCCGCTCCCCGGCGGCGCCGTAGATGCCGTCAGAGCGGGTACCGGCGAACAGGTCATTGACCCAGCCGGCCGAAATATCCTGCGCTGCAGCGACATTACGCTTGGCGGAGACCCCGGTGATCAGATACTGTGCGCGCTGGATGAGCGGATTGCCGCCGTAGAGATAGTCGCTGTGCCAACCGCCTTCCAGGCTGACACCGTTGAAACGGTCCCCGCGCGCCGCGCCCAGCTTGTCGGCCATATCGCCGCCACGGCTCCAGAAGTAGCGTTGCGACGAGATCAGATAGACGGGGCGGTCGTTGGGGCCGGTCAGCTTGGCCAGCGCCTCCTCGACGGCGCGGGACCCCGATGGCTCGACACCGTCGAGCAGGACGATCCCGGCCAGATCGGTGATCCCGCCGTTGTCGGCGAGGTACCCGGCCGCCGCGGTGACCAAGGTGCCCCCCGCCGAGTGGCCCACCAGGACGAACTTCTGCGGTAACGCCACCGTGCCGCCCGCGGCCGCACTTGCGCTGCGCACCAGGGCTTCCCGGTCCCCGACAAACAGGTCGGCCACCGCCCGCTGCATCGGCGCACCGCCCACCCACGCCGCACCGGGATCCAGGAAGTTCGACGAGAGTGACGGCGCGACCACGATGCTGTTGGTGCGTTCGGCCAACCGGGCCGCGGTGTAGCTGTACATCGGACCGCTGGCCAGGAACCCATGCTGCAGATAGACGAGCCGGGTCGATTCGTCGGCATCCTCGGGGAAATACCAGTCGGCCTGCACGGTGCGACCGTTGCCCACCGGCACCTGCAAGCCCGAAGTCCGCACGGTCACGGTGGATCCCGGCGGTAGCACGGGTGGGCCGTCGGCCAGGTGGATCGCGCCCACCACCACATTGAGCACGACCGAACCGATGAGGTCGGCCAACGAGGGTGCGCGCTTGCGGGGTGGGGTGGACTGCGCGGCGGCCCTCGGGGCATCCGGCGCCGTGGCTTGCACCGGCTGGCTGCGAATATCGATCTCGGCCTCCGCGGCAGGAGTGACGGCGGCGCTCACCCGTGTCCGCGTCGTAGTCGCGCTGCGGTCCGGCGCCATGGCACTGCGGGGTTTCGTGCGGGGTGCCAGGTTGGGCGCCCCGCGGGCGCCTGCACGCGCGGCGAGCTTGGTGTCCCGCGCGCCCGTCGCCGTCGAATTCGATTGACCTGATGTCGAATCCGGCGCCGCGGCCGCATGCGGCGCGACCGCCAGGGCGATACCCGCCATGACGATCGCCGACAGCCAGCAGGCCACGATCAGTACTCCCCCGCGATATCGCACGCGTTTCCCCCTCCTGAGCCGGCGGGGCCGCCGGACCTCGACAATATATATACAAACTATGCCATGCGTCTATATACGTACCGCGCGCCTGCCCGTACGGCATACTGGGACGCCACCGACCCAGGACGGACCGTGCCAGCCTCTTCTCCGCGCCCCCGCGGCCGACCCGCCGGCGGCGGCAACACCGCCGAGCAGGCCAGGACCGCGCTCATGGACGCGGCCGAGGAACTGATCCTGGAGCGCGGCTTCCAGGCCTCGACGATGGAGAGCATCGCCGCACGGGCCGGCTACTCACGGGCGGCCATCTACCAACACTTCCCGAACCGGCAGAAGCTGCTGGAAGCGCTGGTCCGGCGCAAGACCGGCGTACACCAGGCGCAGATCCTCGGGCGTCTACCCGAAACATCGGACCTGCCAACGCTTCTGGTAGAGAGCCTGGTGATCGTCTCGACAGAGCTGATCCACGACCCACTGCTGATGACGCTGTCCGAGCAGACCGAGGACGGCACCATCGCCCACCTGATCGCCAATGCGAGTGGTCTGCCCGAACAGATCGAACAGCTGGTGGCGGCCATCGCCGAACACGCCGGAGCCGTCTTCCGCCCAGGGCTCGCCCCCGGCGACATCGCCACCTTCCTGATGACGACCGCGCTCACCCTGCTGCTCGGCGTCGTCCCCGGATCGGACACCCCCGACGTGGCGCGCCGCTACCTGCAGACCTTCGTGATGCCAGCGATATTCGCCGATCCGCCCGCGCCGGGCCCGGTGTTCGGGTGAGGGTGTTCGTCTCGAACCGGGTTCTATACAGTCGATTGATGGTCTCCGACGATGAACTTCTCGGTCTCGACGAGTTCGCCCTGCTGCACGAGAATGCCGAGCAGGCCGGGGTCGCCGACATTCCGCCGGCCCGGCGGATGGACCTCGGCGATATCAGCGCGGTGAAGTGGGGTTCGGAGTCACCGCAGGTCGTCTTCCTGCATGGCGGCGGGCAGAACGCGCACACCTGGGACACCGTCATCCTCGGGCTCGGGCTGCCGGCACTGGCCATCGACCTGCCCGGGCACGGTCGCTCGGCCTGGCGCGAGGACGGCGACTACGGACCGAAGGTCAACGCCGAGACCGTCAAACCGGTACTGCGGGAGCACGCTCCCGAGGCCCGCCTCGTGGTCGGCATGTCGCTGGGCGGGCTGACCGCGTTGCGCATCGCGGCCACCGAACCGGCCCTGGTACCTGAACTGGTGCTCGTCGACGTGACTCCGTCCGCCCCCGAACGCCATGAGCAGATGTCCAAGGCGCAGCTCGGCGCCGTGGCCTTGGTGCAGGGCGAGCGAACGTTCCCGTCATTTGCCGCGATGCTGGACGTCACCATCGCGGCCGCGCCGCACCGCGACCGGAACTCGTTGCGGCGCGGCGTGTTCCATAATGCCAAGCGGCTCGACGACGGCAGCTGGACCTGGCGTTACGACTCGATGCGCAGGGGCGTCACCGACAAGAGTGCGGGCATGCCGGAGTCCTTCCTGGGCCTGTGGGACGACGTCGTGTCCATCACCATGCCGACCACACTGGTGCGCGGCGCCGACTCCTACTTCGTCAACGACGAGGACGCCGCGGCGTTCGCCGACCGGGCGCCCGGTTTCCGGCAGACCCACATCGTCGACGGGGCCGGGCATTCGGTGCAGGGCGATCAGCCGGGCAAGCTGATCGAGATCCTGCGGGGCATCACGGCTCACCCACGCGGACCGGGATCACCACGATGTAGCCGAGATCGCGCAGGATCCCGACCTCGATCGCACTGAGCTCCCGGACACCGGGCCCGGTACCGGTGCGGGCATTCATCAGCAGTGCGCCGTCGAGGGTGAAGGTCGCGTCATCGGTGTGACTGCCCGAACTGCCCTCTTCCCACGGATTCGGGCTGTAGAAGGGCACATACCCGCCGTAGGCCGCCGACGCCTGGCGGCCGCCGAAGTACAGCTTGCCGGCCTGGCCGGTGAGGATGGGATCGAAGTCGGTGTCCCACTCGAAGCGCCGGTTGATCGGGCGATCACCATCCTCGTTGACCAGGAAGCTGTCCAGGGTCGACCAGTAGTCATTCTCGTTGTTGCCGGCTTCCCCGGTCAGGGACAGAAACCCGAACGAGTGCAGCAACTCATGCATGGCCGTCGACTGGAAGTCGTATTCGTCGGCACCGACGCTGTCCCCCAGACCCCACTCGCTGCCGAAGTTCCACGTGATCCGCCCGTCGGCCGCCGCACCGTTGGCATCGATGCCGGTGGCCAACTTGTGCTGTACGACGGTGTCCCAGAATCCGGGATCCGTGCTGATCAGGCTGCTGCCGGCGGACGCCAACGTGGTCGAGTCCGGGTTGTCCTGACCGCGGACGGTGTAGGCGAGCACGACCGGGTTCAGCACCCGGAAGTAGAGAATCAGGGCGTCGGCCGAGTTCTGCAGCGCCTCACGACGCTCCGGTGTCCAGTGCTCGGCGCCCTCGGTGTAGTCGAAGCTGAACCTGATCGCACCCTGATTGATCAACGACCGCAGTGGGTTGCTGCCCACCGGCCGCAGCGGTTCCAAAAGATTGGTATGGAAGCCGATATCGATCGCGGTGACCCGGAAGGCGTCGACGCCGTCGAAGTCGTCGCCCGGGGTGTAGGTGAAGGTGCCGTCCCGGCTGATCTGCACGGTCCCCGATTTGGGTCCGCGGGTCAGGACGTAGATCAGCCTGTCACCGTCGGGATCGTGGCCGCCCAGGGTCCCGGTCACCGGACCGTCGAGCACGCCGCTGATCTGGACGGGGTCGATGGTCGGCGCCTGGTTGAAGAACGTGCGGCGAATCGCGAAGAAGGATGCCTCCAACTGCTCCTTGGTCTGCTCCGGGGCCGGCAACGAGGCGATCCAAGCCAGACTGTCGGCGCTCCAGGCCTCCAGCGACCGGGCCACCCAGCGCTGATACGGGCTCTGCCAGGACCGGGTGGGCGACGGAGCCGCAGCCGGCGCCGAGACGGGCTCTGCCGCAGCGGCGTTCACCGCCTCGGTGCCGGCCGCCGGGGCCTGCGTGGCGTCGCGATCGGGCTGTTCGGTTTCCAGGCCGCCGTCGTCTGTGCTCTCATCGCCGCTCTCGGCGATCTCGGCCCGCTCGTCGGCATCCGATATGCGTTGTGTGCGTCGGGGATTGTCCGCCGACCGAACCGTCCGCACGGACCGCACCGACCGACTGCTGTCGGACCCCGACGCACCGGAGGATGACGCACTCGAGGATGCCGAGGACGTGCCGTCGGTGTCGGCCGCGGCGACTCCGGTCTGGGGTCCGGCCAGGGACAGGCCCCACAACGCGGCGCCCATTCCCGCCGAGGCCGCACCCAGTTGCAACCAACGGCGCACGGCGAATCCCTCAGCACGGCGGACCGACATTTTGACCCCCTAGTCAATTGATTGATCGGCACTGTACGCCCGCCGCCGGGACGACGGCAGCAAATTCCGTGATACGGCAAACATTGCGCATTGTGGACATTGCAGCCCGTCGACCGCCGTTAACCTTCTGCTTGCCTGCTGCTAGCCCGGCTCCCGTAGCTTTCCCGCCGAACCGGCGTGCAGCCCACGCCGGTGTTCCCCACGGGAAGGACCCGCGCAGCCATGGCGCTCATGCCGTTGAATCTCTTTGTCTCACACACCGGTCGGTCGTCGCGCCAGCACGTCACCTGCCGCTACAAGTGTGGCGATGCGTGCTCCAAACCGGTGCCCAACACCAGTGACAACGAGTACTTCGGCGATGTGTTGGCGGCCGTGTCGCGTCGGTCGGCGCTCAAGACCGCGGGCATCGCCGTGCTGGCTGTCGGCGCCGGTTCAGCGTTGGCCGCCTGCTCGAGCGACGGGTCCGATCCGGTCGCGACGTCGTCGACCGGCGCGGCGCCGGCCGACCCGCCCACGCCGGCCGGAATGAACTTCACCGCGGTCGCACCCAACAGCGAGGACGCCGTGATCATCCCCGAGGGCTACCGGCAGGCGGTGGTGATCAGCTGGGGTGATCCGGTGCTGCCCGGCGCGCCGGTGTTCGACGTAAACCGGCAGACTGCGGCCGCGCAGCGCCAGCAGTTCGGGTTCAACAACGACTTCGCCGGCCTGTTGCCCGTCGAAGGCGCCCCGAACCGGTTCCTGCTGGTGACCAATCACGAATACACCACCGAGCAGTTCATGCACCCCGGTTACGACGCCGACAACCCCACCCGCGAGCAGTTCGAGATTGCCCTTGCTGCACACGGGCTTTCGGTGGTCGAGGTCGAGCGTACGCCCGACGGCCTGCGCCCGGTGATGGGGCGCTACAACCGCCGTATCACCGCCGACACGCCGTTCACCGTCGTCGGACCCGCCGCCGGCGCAGAATTGCTCAAGACGCCCGCCGACCCCACCGGACGCACCGTGCTGGGCACGGTCAACAACTGTTCCGGCGGCGTGACGCCCTGGGGCAGCATTCTGTCCGGGGAAGAGAACTTCAACTCCTACTTCGGTGCGCCGGAGGGCACTCCGGCGCCCGAGGGCGAGGCGGCCGAGCGCCTGGAGCGGTACGGGGTCGCCGTGGAGCCCAGCGAACGCAAGTGGGAGAACTTCGACCCGCGCTTCGACGTCACCAAGACACCCAACGAGTTGAACAGGTTCGGCTACGTCGTGGAGCTCAACCCGTGGGACCCGGCGTCACCGCCCATCAAGCACACCGCGCTGGGCCGGTTCAAGCACGAGGCCGCCACCATCCACGTCGCCGACGACGGCACCGTCGTCGCCTACACCGGTGACGACGAGCGCTTCGACTACATGTACAAGTTCGTGTCGGACAAGAAGATTCAGCCGGGCAACATGGCGCACAACATGACCATCCTGGACGAGGGCACGCTGTACGTCGCCAAACTCACCAGCGACATCCCCGCCGACCAGATCGACGGTTCGGGCAGTCTGCCCGCCGACGGCAAGTTCGCCGGCGCCGGCAGCTGGATCCCGCTGCTGCGTTCCGGGCCCAACGGGCAGGCCGAGTCGCTGGTCGACGGGATGAGCGCACAGGACGTCGCGGTGTTCACCCGGTTTGCCGGCGACAAGGCCGGCGCCACCAAGATGGACCGGCCCGAGGACTTCGAGGCCAACCCCAAGACCGGCAAGGTCTATGTGGCACTGACCAACAACACCAAGCGCGGCGTCGAGGGCAAGGCCGGCCCGGACGCCGCCAACCCGCGCAACGACAACAAGAACGGCCAGGTCCTGGAGATCACCGACAACCACACCGGCACCGACTTCACCTGGGAGCTCCTGCTGGTGTGCGGTGACCCCGAGGCCGCCGACACCTATTTCGGCGGGTTCGACAAGACCAAGGTCAGCCCGATCTCGTGCCCGGACAACCTGGCCTTCGACAGCCACGGCAACCTGTGGGTGTCCACCGACGGCAACGCACTGGACTCCAACGACGGATTGTTCGCAGTATCGCTGGACGGCCCGACCCGCGGCCTGACCAAGCAGTTCCTCACGGTGCCGCTCGGTGCGGAGACCTGCGGACCGGTGGTCACCGATGACCTCGTCACGGTGTGCGTGCAGCATCCGGGCGAGAACGACGACAACAGCATCGATGACCCGCTGTCGCGCTGGCCCGAGGGCGGCAACGGCACCGCCAAGCCGTCGGTGGTCGCGGTGTGGCGGGACAACGGCAACATCGGCATGTGAATCGGGCTGTGATTGTGGCTGCGGACCGGGTATTGGTGGTTACATGACCTCCTCTGCCCGGCCCGTCCGCATCGGTGTCCAACTCCAGCCCCAGCACATGACCGAATACGGTCAGGTGCGCGACGCGGTGCGCCGCTGCGAGGACATCGGGGTCGACATCGCGTTCAACTGGGACCACTTCTTCCCGCTGTACGGAGATCCCGACGGCCCGCACTACGAGTGCTGGACCATGCTCGCGGCGTGGGCCGAGCAGACCTCACGCATCGAGATCGGCGCCCTGGTCACCTGCAACTCCTACCGCAACCCCGAGCTGCTCGCCGATATGGCCCGCACCGTCGACAACATCTCCGGCGGCCGGCTGATCCTGGGCATCGGGTCGGGCTGGAAGGAGAAGGACTACGACGAGTACGGCTACGAGTTCGGCACCGCGGGCGGGCGTCTCGACGACCTGGCCGCCGCGCTGCCGCGCATCGAATCGCGGCTGGCGAAGCTGAATCCTGCTGCGCTGCGCGAGATCCCGATCCTGATCGGTGGCCAGGGCAAGCGCAAGACGCTGCGCCTGGTCGCCGAGCACGCACACATCTGGCACGGCTTCACCGACGCGGACACCTACCCCGCGCTGGCCGAGGTGCTCGACGGGCACTGCGCCGAGGTGGGCCGCGACCCGTCCGCGATCGAGCGCTCCTCCGGGGTGCCGGAGAAGAGCGTGGCGGCCGCGCTCGCCGGCGCCGAGTCGCTCGTCGGCCTCGGTGTCACGCTGCTGACCGTCGGAGTGAACGGTCCCGACTACGACCTCAACATCGCCGAAGCGCTGGTCAGGTGGCGCGACGAACGGGCCGCCGGCTGACCGAGCGCCGCCGCGGCGGCAGTGCGCGTGAGACACTTCACCCGCTATGCCCAAGAAGTATGGGGTCAAAGAGAAAGACCTCGTGGTCACCTATGTGGCGAACCTGATCCTGACCGGCAAGCTCCGGTCCGGGGATCGGCTGGACCGCAACGAGATCGCCGAGGACCTCGGTATCAGCCGGGTGCCCGTCCAGGAAGCGGTGGTCCAGCTCGAGCACGACGGGATCGTCTCGACCCGATACCACCGCGGCGCCTTCCTGCACCGTTTCGACGACGGCGTGCTGCGCGAACACTACGAGCTCTACGGTGTGCTCAACGGCATCGCGGCGGCCCGAGCCGCCGCCGACGGCAACGCCGAGCTGCACACCACGCTGCGGGCACTGACCACGGGACTGCGCAACACCCGCGACTCCCGCGGCTTCCACGAGACCGCCTGGCAATACCGGCAAGCGGTCACCGACGCCCACGCCGGTCCCCGGCTGCAGGCCGCGATCCACGCGGCCCAGACCTTCATTCCGAGGTCCTTCTGGGCGGCCCATCTCGACGCGCCGGCCGCACTGCTCGGCCAGTACCAAGCCGAGACCGCCGCGATCACCGGTCGGGACCCGGAGGCGGCGCGCGCGGCCTGCGCCACGGCGGCCGACCTGATGGGGCGCATCATGTGCAGCGAGCTGGTGCGCCGCGGCGTGCTGGAGGGACCCGTTGCATTCGAAATGAGCTGAAGGCTTCGGCCGCTGCGCCGCAGCGACTAGCTTTTCAGGGATGACCTCGTTGCTGCGCCCGGTGCTGGCGCTGCTGTTCACCCTGCTGGCCTGCGGTATCGGGCTGGCCGCACCGGCGTCGGCCGACCAGTGCGCCCCTCCCGGCATCGACAGTGCCAGCGCGCTGCCCACCAATCTGGCCGCGGCGGCCCAAGGGCCCGGTGCCGACAAGTACACCACCGCCGGGGTGCAACCGCTGGACTCCGTCGACACCGCCGCGCTGGGCCTGGGCACCCCCGGCGTGCTGACCGTCGGCACCCTGTCCGATGCGCCGCCGAGCATCTGTATCAACGCGGCAGGCCAGTTCACCGGCTTCGACAACGAGGTGCTGCGGGCCATCGCCGAGAAGCTGGGGCTGCGGATCAACTTCGTGGGCACCGACTTCTCCGGGCTGCTGGCGCAGGTGGCCTCGGGACGGTTCGACGTCGGCTCGTCCTCGATCACCACCACCGACGCCCGCCGCCAAACCGTCGGTTTCACCAACGGTTACGACTTCGGCTACTTCTCCCTGGTGGTGCCGGCGGGCTCGCCGATCACCAGCTTCTCCCAGCTGACCGCGGGCCAGCGCATCGGCGTCGTCCAGGGCACCGTGCAGGAGGCCTACGTCGTCGACACCCTGGGCCTGGATCCGGTGAAGTTCCCGGACTACAACACCGTCTACGGCAGCCTCAAGACCCGCCAGATCGACGCCTGGGTGGCCCCGTCCCAGCAGGCCGTCGGCACCGTGCAGCCCGGTGATTCGGCCACCATCATCGAAAACACCTTCAGCCTGGACAATTTCGTGGCCTACGCGGTCGCCAAACAGAACACGCCGCTGATCGACGCGCTCAACGCCGGACTGGACGCGGTGATCGCCGATGGCACCTGGGCCCGGCTCTACACCGACTGGGTGCCCCGCGCCCTGCCGCCCGGGTGGAAGCCCGGCTCCAAAGCCGCACCGGTGCCACAACTTCCGGACTTCGCGGCGATCGCGGCCGAGCGCCCCGCGGCCATCGAGCAGGGCGCGCCGCCGGAGCCGCGGTCGGTCCTTGGCCAGTTGTCGGATTCGTTTCTCAACTGGGACCTGTACCGGCAGGCCATCCCCGATCTGCTCACGACCGGTCTGCCGAACACGTTGATACTCACCGCCGGGGCCGCGGTGATCGGAGTCGCGCTGGGCATGCTGCTGGCCGTCGCCGGTATCTCGGGTTCCCGGTTGCTGCGCTGGCCGGCCCGGGTCTACACCGACATCTTCCGCGGCCTGCCCGAGGTGGTGATCATTCTCGTCATCGGGCTGGGCATCGGACCGATCGTCGGCGGGCTGACCGGCAACAATCCCTACCCGCTCGGGATCGCCGCGCTGGGACTGATGTCGGCGGCCTACGTCGGCGAGATCTTCCGGTCCGGCATCCAGAGCGTCGAGACCGGGCAGATGGAGGCCTCCCGAGCCCTGGGATTCAGCTACTCGTCTTCGATGCGGCTGGTGATCATCCCGCAGGGCATCCGGCGGGTGCTGCCCGCGCTGGTGAACCAGTTCATCTCACTGCTGAAGGCCTCCTCGCTGGTGTACTTCCTGGGCCTGATCGCCAACCAGCGGGAGCTCTTCCAGGTGGGGCGCGACCTCAACGCGCAGACCGGTAACCTGTCCCCGCTGGTGGCCGCCGGCCTGTTCTACCTGATGCTGACCATCCCGTTGACGCATCTGGTCAACGTGATCGACGCGCGGTTGCGCACCGGGAAACAGCCGGCCCCCATCCAAGAGGAGATGATCTGATGGCTGAGCCGGTTTCCCTGGCCGCCAACGCTATTCACCTGTCCTTCGGTGCAAACAAGGTGCTGCGCGGGGTGGATCTGGAGGTGCCCGCCGGGAGCACCGCCGCCGTCATCGGGCCCTCCGGGTCGGGTAAGTCGACCCTGCTGCGGACGCTGAACCGGCTCTACGAGCCGGATGCGGGCGACATCCTGCTCGACGGCCGTTCGGTGCTCGGCGACAACCCGGACGCGCTGCGGCAGCGCATCGGCATGGTGTTCCAGCAGTTCAACCTGTTCGGCCACCGCACCGTGCTGGACAACGTCACGTTGGCCCCACGCAAGCTCAAGGGGATGACCGCCGATGCGGCCCGCGAGCTCGGGCTGGCCCAACTGGATCGGGTTGGCCTGCGGCACAAGGCCGATGTCCGGCCGGCCACGCTCTCGGGCGGTCAGCAGCAAAGGGTCGCCATCGCGCGGGCGCTGGCCATGTCACCGCAGGTGATGTTCTTCGACGAGGCCACTTCGGCGCTGGATCCGGAACTGGTCAAGGGCGTGCTGGAACTGATCGCCGATCTGGGGTCCACCGGGATGACGATGGTGGTGGTGACCCATGAGATGGGCTTTGCCCGTTCGGCTGCCGATTCCGTGGTCTTCATGGACAACGGCGTGGTCGTCGAGTCCGGGCCGCCCGAGCGGATCTTCGAGAACGCCGAGACCGAGCGGCTGCGGCGCTTTCTGTCCCAGGTTCTTTGATCTTCACCGCGTTCCAACCGGACCGGGACCGAGCGGTTAGACTAGCGAATTATGGGTGAGACCGAACCGCAGGCCGCCGAGCTGGCTGGAGAGCTGCAACGTGTGCTCTCCAAACTGTTTTCGGTGCTGCGGCGCGGCGATACCCGAGGCGCGCAGAGCTCCCCGGGTGGCGACCTCACCCTGGCTCAGCTCTCCATCCTGCTGACCCTGCTGGAATCCGGCCCGATCCGGATGACCGAACTCGCCGCCCACGAGCGGGTCCGCACCCCCACCACCACGGTGGCCATCCGCCGGCTGGAGAAGCTCGGCCTGGTCAAGCGCTCCCGCGATCCGTCGGACCTGCGCGCGGTGCTGGTCGAGGTGACACCGCGCGGGCTGGTACAGCACCGCGAGGCGTTGGAGGCGCGGCGAACCTTCCTGTCCGGGATGCTGGCCAACCTGAGCGCCGAGGACCAGGCCGCGCTCTGTGCGGCGCTGGGCCCGCTGGATCGCCTGGGTGATCAGCCGACCGGTCCGGCCTAACCCAGCCAGTCCAGCACCGCCGCCGCCGTCCAGGACTGCTGCATGCTGCCCAGCGGCTCACCGGTGAACGGTTCGTAATACTCGGCGAAGGAGCCGTCGCTGGCTTGGCGCAGCCCTTCCTGGCGCAGCGCCGAGGCGCGTTCGGCCCAGCCGCGCCGGGCGAAGCACCAGGAGAACAACCACGTGGTGACCGGCCACACCGGGCCGCGCCAGTATTCGCGGGGCCGGAAATCGCGCGAGACCGGAGACGTGGTGGGGATCAGGGCGTAGCGCAGATCCGGGTGACTGCTGAAGCGCGGGCCCTCCAGCAGCTTGAGCAGCGCCCGTTCCTTGTCGTGCGAGAGCCCGCCACACAGCAGCGGCGCGAACTGCGCGACCGTCTCGGTGGCCACCCACTTGTCCGCACGGACATCGAAATCTCTTGCCGCACCGGTCCTTTGGTCGGTCGCGTCGATGACGCCGGCACGGAACCGGTCGGCCCAGCCGTACAGGTCGCGCACATCGGCCGAGGGTCGCTTGTAATCCTCACCGATCTCGGCGAGCACCGTGCACGCCACCGAGAAGATCGCGGAGACGAACACGTCCTCGACCGCGAAGCTCATCGTCTTGGCGAGCAGCTCGTCGTCATAGCGAACGGCCTTCATCTCCTCCAGCAGCCACAGGTAGCGGTCGTACTCGGTGTCCGACGGCCGCTGGGTGGAGTCGGTGTTGATCTTGTTGTCCTCGCGCTGGTACTCCGGGACGGCGCCGGGAATCACGTTGGCGTAGGCGCTGTCCCAGCGCGGCGAGTTGTCCATCCCGGACTCCCACCCGTGGTACAGGGTGATGCGGCCCTGGCCGCGCAGATCGCGGCACTCGGCCAGCCAGCGGTGCCAGCACACCAGGTCATCCCACCGGCGGTCCAGGAACGCCTCGGCGACCGCCCGGGTGGAGCGGCCGCGGGTCTTGGCCCGGTCCAGGATCCGCTGCACGGCGATGGCGTGCACCGGCGGTTGCGTGATGCCCGAGGTGTGCCGGGTGCGTGGGGCGTGCTCGGCCAGCGCCGAGGTCGCCCATCGAGCCGGGCCGGGGAAGTAGCCGTCGACCCCGTTGGCGAACACGATGTGCGGGATCATCCCGTTGCTCCACTGCGCCGAGAGCAGGGTGTCCAGCTCGACGACGGCGCGTTCGACGCTCAGCGGAGCCAGCCCGATCGCGACGAAGGCCGCGTCCCAGCTCCACATGTGCGGGTACAGCAGCGGGGCCGCGGTGGTCATCACGCCCAGGTCATTACCGCGCAGCAGGTAGGCCGCACGCGCTGCGAGCTGGGTGGGGGCGAAGCTTGGGTCCGGTGGCATCGCATCAATAATGCGACGTCGCGGCCCGGCGTGCAGAGTCGGTAGTGTTTTCCGTTGTGCCCACCGCGCTGATCACCGGCGCCGCCGGCGGAATCGGATCCGCCGTCGCCGCCGCCCTCGCCCCCACCCACACCCTGCTGCTGGCGGGCCGCCCGTCCGCGCGTCTGGATGCGCTGGCCCAGCGTCTGGGCGCACCGACCTGGCCGCTGGACCTCACCGACCAGGAGTCCATCGAGTCCGCCGCCGAGCCGCTCGCCGAGCTCGACGTGCTGGTCCACAACGCCGGGGTGCTCTACCCCGGCACCGTCGCCGAGTCCTCGGCCGACGAGTGGCGGGCCAGCTTCGAGGTCAATGTCACCGGAGCCGTCGCGCTGACGCTGGCGCTGCTGCCCGCCCTGCGCGCCGCCCGCGGTCAGGTGGTGTTCGTCAATTCCGGTGCCGGTCAGAAGGTGTCGGCGGGGATGGCGTCCTACTCGGCGAGCAAGTTCGCGCTGCGCGCCTTCGCCGACTCGCTGCGCGCCGACGAGCCGGCGCTGCGGGTGACCTCGATCTTCCCGGGCCGCACCGACTCGGAGATGCAGCGTGACCTGGTCGCCTACGAGGGCGGGGCCTATGACCCGGCGAAGTTCCTGCGACCCGAGACGGTGGGCGGTCTGGTCGCGCAGGCGGTGAACACCCCGCCCGACGGCGCCGTGCACGAGGTCGTCATCCGCCCGCACGGGTGATTTGTGGAGTGTTAGCCGGAATGAGTCCGGCCAACACTCCACAAATCGCGGTCAGACGACCAGGTTCACCAGGCGACCGGGAACCACGATGGCCTTCTTCGGGGTGGCCCCGGCCAGGAAGGCCTGCACCTTCTCGTCGGCCAGCGCCGCGGCCTCCAGGGCGGCCTTGTCGGCGTCGGCAGCGACGGTGATCTTGCCGCGCACCTTGCCGTTGACCTGGACCGGCAACTCGACGGTGTCGTCCACCAGGTAGCGCTCATCGACCTCCGGGAACGGTCCGTGCGCCAACGAGCCCTCGTGGCCCAGGCGCCGCCACAGCTCCTCGGCCAGATGCGGGGCCAGCGGGGCGACCATCAGCACCAGCGGTTCGATCGCCGACCGGGCGGTGACACCCTCCTTGGTCAGATGGTTGGTGTACTCGATCAGCTTCGCCGCCGCGGTGTTGTTGCGCAGCGCCGCATAGTCCTCGGCCACCCCCGCGATGGTCTTGTGCAGCGCGCGCAGCGTGTCCTCGGAGACCGCTTCGTCATCGCTGACCCGCTGGGTACCGGTGGTCTCGTCGATGACCGCGCGCCACACCCGCTGCAGGAAACGGTGCGCGCCGACGACATCCTTGGTGGCCCACGGTCGTGACGCCTCCAGCGGACCCATCGACATCTCGTACACGCGCAGGGTGTCCGCGCCGTACTCGTCGCAGATCTCGTCCGGGGACACCGAGTTCTTCAGACTCTTGCCGATCTTGCCGAACTCCTGGTTCACCTCGATCTCACCCTCGGGGCCCGCGTAGTAGAACTTGCCGCCCTTCTCGGTGACCTCGGCGGCGGGCACATAGGAGCCACGCGCGTCGGTGTAGGCGAAGGCCTGGATGTAGCCCTGGTTGACCAGCCGGCGGTAGGGCTCACTGGAGCTGACGTGGCCGAGGTCGAAGAGCACCTTGTGCCAGAACCGCGAATACAGCAGATGCAGCACCGCATGTTCCACCCCACCGACGTACAGGTCGACGCCGCCGGGGTCCGCAGGCCCGTGGATCTGCGGGCGCGGGCCCATCCAGTAGGCCTCGTTCTCCTTGGCGCAGAACTCATCTTGGTTGTGCGGGTCGGCGTAGCGCAGCTCGTACCAGGAGCTGCCGGCCCATTGCGGCATCACATTGGTGTCGCGGGTGTAGGGCCGCAGCCCGTCACCCAGGTCCAGGTCGACGTTCACCCAGTCGGTGGCCTTACCCAGCGGCGGTGAGGGCTCACTGTCGGCGTCGTCGGGGTCGAACATCACCGGCGCATAGTCCGGGATATCCGGAAGTTCCACCGGCAGAGCGGATTCGGGTAGCGGGTGGGCGCGACCGTCGGCGTCGTACACGATCGGGAACGGTTCGCCCCAATACCGCTGCCGGGCGAACAGCCAGTCCCGCAACTTGTATTCGACCCGGGCCCGCCCGGCCCCGTCGGCCTCCAGCCGCGCGATGATGGCCGCCTTCGCCGCCGGCACACTCAGACCGTCGAGGTAGTCGCTGTTCACCAGCTCGCCGTCACCGCTGTAGGCGCCCTCGCTGATGTCCCCGCCGGCCACCACTTCGACGATCGGCAAGCCGAACGCGGTCGCGAATTCCCAGTCCCGCTGGTCACCGCTGGGCACCGCCATGATGGCCCCGGTGCCGTAGCCGGCCAGCACGTAATCGGCAATGAACACCGGAACCTGTTGACCGTTCGCCGGATTGGTGGCGTGCGACCCGGTGAACACACCGGTCTTGGACTTGTTCTCCTGGCGCTCCAGGTCCGACTTCGCCGCGATGTCGGACCGGTAGGCCGCGATCGCCTCGGCCGGCGTGGCGCCACCGTAGGTCCAGCGGTCATCGGTGCCGTCAGGCCAGGCGTCCGCCGTCAGCGAGTCGACCAGTTCGTGTTCGGGGGCCAGCACCATGTAGGTGGCCCCGAACAGGGTGTCGGGCCGGGTGGTGAACACCTCGATGGGACCGGCCTCGGTGGCGAAGCGCACCTCGGCACCGGTGGACCGCCCGATCCAGTTGCGCTGCATGGCCTTGACCTTGTCCGGCCAATCCAGCACGTCCAGGTCGTCGAGCAGCCGGTCGGAGTAGGCGGTGATGCGCATCATCCACTGCCGCAACCGTTTCCGGAACACAGGGTAGTTGCCGCGGTCACTGCGGCCGTCGGAGGTGACCTCCTCGTTGGCCAGCACGGTCCCCAGGCCGGGGCACCAGTTGACCACCGAGTCGGCGCGGTAGACCAGACGGTGGGAATCCACCACGTCGGCGCGCGCGGCGGCCGACAGCGTCGACCAGCTGCGGCCGTCGGGCAGCGCCCGGGCCCCGGAGGTGAACTCCGCGATCAGCTCGGCGATCGGGCGGGCGCGCTTCAGGTCGGTGTCGAACCATGCGTTGTAGATCTGCAGGAAGATCCACTGCGTCCACTTGTAGAAGTCCACGTCGGTGGTGGAGAAGCTGCGCCGCGAGTCGTGGCCCAGCCCCAACCGGCCCAACTGGCGCCGGAAGTTGACGATGTTGGCCTCGGTGCGGGTGCGCGGGTGGGTGCCGGTCTGCACCGCGTACTGCTCGGCGGGCAGGCCGAACGCGTCGAAGCCCAACGCATGCAGCACGTTGCGTCCGGTCATCCGGAAGTAGCGCGCATACACGTCGGTGGCGATGTACCCGAGCGGATGCCCGACGTGCAGGCCCTCCCCCGACGGGTAGGGGAACATGTCCTGCACGAACATCTTGTCGGCGGGCACCGCCGTGCCATCGGCGGGCGCCAGCGAGCCGACCGGATTGGGCACATGGAAGGTGCCCTGCGCGTGCCAGCGCTGCTGCCAGGTCTGCTCGATCTCACCGGCCAGCTGCGCGTTGTAGCGGTGGCTCGGGGCGTCAGCGTCGGCCGCGGCCGCGTCGGCGGAGGGTTCTGTCACGCCAATCAGGGTATAAGCGCCGCTCGCGCGCGCTTCGGCCACGGGTTGGTATCGGTTCCGTTGCAGCCCGCTCACCACACGGTTGCAGCTCTGTTCCGGCCCTGGTGACCTTGAGCCGCAGCTGGTTACAGTCGGCCCCTGACCCAGGCACGCGCAACTCGGAAGGACCGGCGTCAGATGAACGAGACCTCGTACCGTTGGCGGATTCTGCTCGCCGGAACCGCCGCCGGCTTCGCCGGTGTGGTGGGCCTGACCGCGCCGGGCGCCGCCGCCGAGCCGCTCGCTCCGCAGCCGTCGCCGCCCGGTCCGGCCACCGTCACCCAAACCGTGACCGTCACCCCGCAGGCCGCGCCGCTGGTGCCCGGACCGTCGCAGCCGGTGGGGCCCGCCGCGGTACCCGCCTCGGGAACCGGTGTGCTGCCGGCCGCCGTACCGCCGGGCACCACAACCACCGCCACCATGCCGGCCGCCGCGCCGCGCCCGGTGTCGGTCCCGCTGTCACCGAACCCCACGGGCACCATCCGCGACTACCTGGCCAGCCGGAACGTCGGGATGGAAGCCCAGACTCCCGGCGGTTTCACCGCGCTGAACATCGTGCTGCCGCGACCCACCGGCTGGACCCAGGTCCCGGACCCGAACGTGCCGGACGCGTTCGCCGTGATCGCCGACCGGGTCGGCGGCGACGGGCTGTACACCTCCAACGCACAGGTGGTGGTGTACAAGCTGGTCGGTGATTTCGACGCCCGCGAGGCGATCCGGCACGGTTTCGTCGACAGCCAGCAGCTCACCGCCTGGCGGGCCACCGGCGGTTCGATCGCCGATGTGGGCGGGGTGCCCACGTCGATCATCGAAGGCACCTACCGCGAGAACAACATGACGCTCAACACGTCACGGCGGCACATCATCGCCACCTCGGGGACCGATCGCTATCTGGTGTCGCTGTCGGTGACGACCGCCGAATCGCAGTCGGTGGCGGCCGCCGATGCCGTCGACGCCATCGTCAACGGCTTCCGTGTCGCCGCTCCCGTCGCGGCCCCCGCCCCGGCCCCGGCCGCGCTCATCCCGCCGGCGACCGCGCCCACGCCCGGCGCCACCGTTCCGGTCAGCATGTCGGGCACATCGCCGGCCGCTGCGCTCGCCCCGGCCGTGACACCGGGAATCAGCCTCCCCCGCTGAACCCCGCCACCGCCGCCTCGTATCCTTGGCAGATGCTCATCGCCGCGGTGCTCTGCCTGTGCCTGGCAGCGGCAACCGCCGGTGTCGCCGCGTGGTCACTGAACCGGCCGTACGCGGCCGACCCGGTGCGCCAGGTGCTGCGCGCCGTGGCACCCACCCAGTTTGCGGCCGCCGCGATGCTGGCCGCCGGCGGTGTTGTCGCCCTGTCGGCGCCCGCTCAGATGGGCGTGCTGGTGCTGGTGGTGTGCGTCATCGGTGCGGTGGGCACCGTCGCCGCCGGGTGCTGGCAGAGCGCGAAGCTGGTCGCCGCCAAGGAGGCCGAGCAGGAGGCGCGCCGCGAGACGGGCGGCGGCTGCGCCGGGTCGTGTGTGTCGTGCACCCTGTCGTCCGCCGATTCGGCCGGCCGCTCTAGTTGCGGCTGACGTCGATCGGGTGGGTCGCCAGCATCGACAGCGGTAACGGCTGACGGCGTAGCACCCTGGCCCACAGGTCCACCCGCGGCTCGACGAGCACGTCCGAGGGCAGCGCCGACAACACGATCCAGTCGTCGCGTTCGATCTCGCCTTCCAGCTGACCGGTGGTCCACCCCGAGTACCCGGCGAAGATCCGCACCCCTTCGAGCGCCGGGGCGATCTCGTCGGGATCTGAGTCCAGATCGACCATCACGACGCGCCCCTGCACGTGCCGCACCCCGGGCAACCCGGTGATATCCACCCCGGCCCGCACGGTGGCCAGGCACAACGCCGAGTCGCGCTTCACCGGGCCGCCGATGAACATGCTCTTGGGCTTGATCGCCAGCTTCGCCCACTGCGGCAACACGTTGTAGACGGCGGTCTCGCTGGGCCGGTTGAGCACCACGCCCAGGGTGCCGCCCTCGTTGTGCTCCACGATGTAGATGACACTGCGCCGGAACGTCGGTTCGAGCAGATCGGTGTCGGCGAGCAGCAGGGTTCCGGCGCGCACACGCGGTGCCGTCGGCGTGACGTGATCCTCCGGTTCCTCGGGCTGTCCCACTGGTCCATCATGTCACCAGCAGCCCCGTGCGGCGGCGAACAACAAGCGGCCCGCCGAGATATTTGTACTGTTGATTCGGGTGCCGATCGCAGTCCCGGCCCGGACAGGATCTGATCTCATGACTGACACCCGCAATCCGCCGGGAACCTGGCAGGCCGTACGCGGTTTGCCGGAGTTTCGGCGACTGCTGGAGTTGCGTGCGGTGAGCCAGTTCGGTGACGGGCTGTTCCAGGCCGGCCTGGCCGGCGCCATCCTGTTCAACCCCGACCGGGCCGCCGACCCGTGGGCGATCGCCGGCGCCTTCGCGGTGTTGTTCCTGCCGTATTCGGCGCTGGGTCCGTTCGCGGGGGCGCTGCTGGACCGCTGGGACCGCCGCCTCGTCCTGGTCGGCGCCAACATCGGCCGGCTGTTGCTGGTGCTCGCGGTCGGGGCGGCGCTGGCGGTCAGTTCGGGTGACCTGGTGCTGCTCTGCGGCGCACTCATCGTCAACGGATTCACCCGCTTCGTGTCGTCGGGGCTGTCCGCCGCGCTGCCGCATGTGGTGCCCCGCGACAAGGTGATCACGATGAATTCGGTGGCGACCGCCACCGGGGCGCTGGCCACCTTTGTGGGCGCCAACTTCATGCTGCTGCCCCGCTGGCTGCTCGGATCCGACGACGCCGGCGCCTCGGCGGTGATCTTCTTGGCCGCCATCCCGGTGGCGATCGCGTTGGTGCTGTCGGTGCGGTTCGGCCCGCACGTGCTGGGCCCCGACGACAGCGCTCGCGCGGTGCACGGGTCGGCGGCCTATGCGGTGTCCACCGGTTGGGTGCACGGCATCCGGACGGTGGCCGCGGTGCCGACGGTGGCGGCCACCCTCAGCGGGTTGGCCTCGCATCGGATGGTGTTCGGCATCAACACCCTGCTGGTGCTGGTGATCGTCCGGCACACCGGCGACCACGAGGTCGCCGGGCTGGGCCTGGGCACCGCGGTCGTGTTCGTCGCCGCGACCGGGACCGGGTCGTTTCTGTCCACCGTGCTCACCCCGGCGGCGATCGGGCGTTGGGGCCGCTACCGCACCGCGAACGGTGCGCTTCTGCTCGCCGCGGCGGTGCAACTGTTCGCCGCGTGGTTGTACCTGCCGGTGATGATCGGCTGCGGGTTCGTGCTCGGGGCGGCCGGGCAGGTGGTGAAGCTGTGCGCGGACAGCGCCATGCAGATCGATGTGGAGGACGCGCTGCGCGGTCACGTCTTCACCGTCCAGGACGCGTTGTTCTGGTTCACCTTCGTTGCCGCCATCGCCGGTGCCGCCGCGCTGATCCCGGCCGACGGGCGGTCGGTGCCCCTGGTGCTGATCGGGTCGGTGCTCTACCTGCTGGGCCTGGCGGCACACGCCGGGCTCGGACGGCGCGCCGGCGCGGTTTAGAGTTCAGCCATGGCTGGTGCCGAGCCGATGGTGGCCGATCTGCGTGCCGAGAGCGACGCCCTCGACGCCCTGGTGGCTGGGCTGCCCGACGAGGCGTGGCGGACCCCGACGCCGGCGCCGGGGTGGACCGTCGCGCACCAGATCGCGCACCTGTGGTGGACCGACCGGGTGTCGCTGAAATCCGTCACCGACGAGGCGGCGTTCAACCTGGTGCTCGGCGCGGCCGCCAAGGATCCGCTCGGGTTCGTCGACGCCGGCGCCGAGGAGCTCGCCCTCACCCCGCCGGCAGAGCTGCTGGCCTCCTGGCGCGCGGACCGGGCCGCGCTGCACAAGGCGCTGCTCGACGTCCCCGACGGCCGCAAGCTGCCCTGGTTCGGGCCGCCGATGAGCGCAGCGTCGATGGCCACCGCCCGGCTGATGGAGACCTGGGCGCACGGGCTGGACGTCGCCGACGCACTGGGGATCCGCCGACCGGCCACCGCGCGCCTCCGCTCGGTCGCCCATATCGGGGTGCGCACAAGAGATTTCGCGTTCACCGTGCACGGGCTCACCCCACCCGCGGAGCCGTTTCACGTGGAACTGAGCGGTCCGGACGGCGAGCTGTGGTCGTGGGGGCCGCAGGACGCCGCCCAGACCGTGACGGGGCCGGCCGAGGATTTCTGCATGCTGGTGACCCAGCGCCGCGCGCCGCGCGAGCTGGACGTGGTCGCCGTCGGCCCGGACGCGCAGAAGTGGCTGACCATCGCGCAGGCCTTCGCCGGGCCTCCCGGGCCGGGCCGCGGGTAGCATCGCAGGCGGGCGCGCAGGACCGCCCGACGTCCGCTCGAAGAGGCTCAGCCTCCCTGCTGCAGTTGCCATTCGATGACCTCTTCTCGGCCCGGCATCGCGGACGACGGGCTATCGAGAGGAGGCCGTCATGGCCAGTTCCCTGCCCGACAATCCCTCGCTGACCCGGTTGCGCGATGAAGCCCGGCGCCTGCAGCGTGGCATCTCCGACCCGGCGGCACTGGCCCTGGTCCGCGAGCACCATCCGCAGCCCGACACAGCACTGCGCCGCGATCGTTTCGCCCTCCACGATGCGCACCTCACCGTGGCCCGCAAGTACGGCTTCAGCGGGTGGCCGGCGCTGGTGCACTACCTCGAGGCCGCCGCGGAACTGAGCGTCGACCCGGCTCGGTCCGACGAGACCGCCGCCGACCCCGCCGACCGGTTCTGTGCGCTGGCCACGCTGCGCTATGACGAGGCCGACGCCCCGCCCCGCCGGCAGGCCGCCGCCGAACTCCTGCGCGCCGACCCCGGCCTGACCGAACACCATGTGTGGGCCGCCGCGGCGGCAGCGGATCCGCGGGCGCTGTCCGCCCTGTTGCGCCAGGACCCGGCGCTGGCCGGGGCCACCGGCGGTCCGCACGGCTTGGTCCCGTTGATGTATCTGGCCTACGCGCGCACGCCGCAACACGATGCCCTGGTCGCCGCCGAGATGCTGCTCGACGCGGGCGCCGACCCGAACGCCGGCTACCTGTGGCGCGGGATGTCGACCCCGTTCACGGTGCTGACCGGGGTGTTCGGCGACGGCGAACAGGGGCCGCGCCGCCAGCCCCACCATCCGCAGGCCACCGAGCTCGCCGCGCTGTTGTTGCGCCGCGGCGCCCACCCGGTCGATCAGCAGACCCTCTACAACCGGATGTTCCGTGCCGATGATTCGCATCTGGAGCTGCTGTTCGCGCACGGCTTGGCCGACGCCGGACCCAGCCCGTGGGAGCGCCGGCTCGGCGAGGCGATGGAAACCCGTGCGCAGATGTGGCAGCGGCAGGTGGCCTGGGCCGCCGAGAACGGCTTCACCGATCGGCTGGCCCTGCTCGCCCGGCACGGTATCGACATCTCGGGTGCCCATCCCGTGATACCCCGCCTGCCAGACGATCCCGACGCCCGTGACGCCGACGGCGCCACCGCGCTGCACCACGCGGCCTGGGCGGGCGACCTGGAGCTGATCCGCCGGTTGCTCGACGCCGGTGCCGACCCGAGCCTGCGCGACACCCGATTCGACGCCACCCCGCGGGGCTGGGCCGAGCACGCCTACCAAGACGAGGCCGCCGACCTACTCAGCCCAGATCAGTGACCGAGTCCGCGGCGCCGTCGGCGTCGGCATCGCTGAGCCGCATGTCCCAGCCACCGTCGCCGTCACGGTCGACGTAGGCGGTGCCGTCGCTCAGTACCCGGTCGGCCAATCCGTCACCGTCGACGTCCAGCAGCCGGTCGTCGACCAGGCCGTCGCCGTCGAAATCGACCATCGGCCCGGCCCCGGACGCTGGGCCGGCCTCCACCCCGTCGAGGCCGAACCATCGGAGCTGGCCGGCCCGGTCCAGCGCCACCGCCCAGGTGCCCGTGCCGTCATCGGTGAAATAGGCCGGCGCCGGGGCATCACGGTCGTGCACGGCGTGATCGGCCAACCCACTCGCGTCCAGATCGGCCAGCGCATCATCGGCCCGGCCGTCCCCGTCGAGGTCGAGCGGGAAAGCGTCGAGCACCCCGTCGCCGTCCACGTCCAGGGTCGGATCGGCGGACCAGATCGCCGCGCCACCCGCCCCGTCACCCAGGCAGTAGTCCATACCTGTTCAGACGCATCAGGCCTGCTGTGCGTTCCACCATTTGTGAAGTTCGGCAATCGCCTCGTCATGCTCAAGGGGCCCGCGGTCCAGCCGAAGTTCCTTGAGGTGGTTCCACGCCTTGCCGACCAGCGGGCCCGGCGGAATGCCGAGGATCTCCATGATGGCGTTGCCGTCCAGGTCCGGACGCACCCGCTGCAGATCCTCCTTGGCGGCGAGCTCGGCGATGCGCGCTTCGAGCTCGTCGTAGTTGGCCTGCAGCCGCGCCGCCCGACGCTTGTTGCGGGTGGTGCAGTCGGCGCGCACCAGCTTGTGCAGCCGGTCCAGCAGCGGGCCGGCGTCGGTGACGTAGCGGCGCACCGCCGAGTCGGTCCACCGGCCGTCGCCGTACCCGTGGAAGCGCAGATGCAGGTACACCAGCTGCGACACATCGTCGACCATCTGCTTGGAGTATTTCAGCGCCCGCATCCGCTTGCGGACCATCTTGGCGCCGACCACCTCGTGGTGATGGAAGCTCACGCCGCCGTCCGGCTCGTGGCGCCGGGTGCCGGGCTTGCCGATGTCGTGCAGCAGGGCCGCCCAGCGCAGCACCAGGTCGGGTTCGCCTTCTGCCTCCAGATCCATGGCCTGCTTGAGCACCGTCAGCGAATGCCAGTACACGTCCTTGTGCTGATGGTGTTCGTCGATGGCCATCCGCATCTCACCGACCTCGGGCAGCACCACCGCGCCCAGACCGGTCTGCACCATCAGGTCGATCCCGGCCACCGGATCGGCGCCCAGCAGTAGCTTGTCCAATTCGGCGGACACCCGCTCCGGGGTGATCCGACCCAACTGCGGCGCCATCTCCAGCAGCGCCTCGAGCACGCGCGGTGCGACCGTGAACCCGAGCTGTGACACGAATCTCGCGGCGCGCAGCATCCGCAGCGGGTCATCCCCGAAGGACACCTGCGGGGCCGACGGGGTGTCGAGCACCCGCGCGCGCAGGGCCGCCAACCCGCCGAGCGGATCGAGGAATTCGGCCGGGCCCGCCGCCGTGACGCGCACCGCCATCGCGTTCACGGTGAAGTCGCGGCGCACCAGGTCGTCGTCCAGCCGGTCGCCGAACCGGACCTGCGGGTTGCGCGACACCTGGTCATAGCTGTCGGCCCGGAACGTGGTGATCTCGAACCGGTGCCCGGCCTTGCCCACTCCGACGGTGCCGAACTCGATCCCGGTGTCCCACAACGCGTCTGCCCAGCCCCGCAACAGTTTCTGCATCTGTTCGGGGCGAGCGTCGGTGGTGAAGTCGAGGTCGGAGTACAGCCGGCCCAGCAGCGCGTCGCGCACGCTGCCACCGACCAGGTAGAGCTGGTGACCGGCACCGGCGAACACCGCGCCGATATCGCGCAGCACGTCGCCGTAGCTGTTCAGCGCGACCCAGGCCCCCGCCAGCAGTTCGGCGTCGGCGGTCTCATGGGTCGGGTCGGTCGGCACGTTCGGTGAGCCTAATCGGTCTCCCAGCCGGGTAACGACCCGGCGACAGCCCGGCCACGACCGGCGCGTGTGGCGAGCAGGTAAACCCGCGGCAACTACTATCGCTTGGGTGTCGGACGGTGATAACGCCAAGCCGCGACGGCGCCGAGGGCGTCGACGCGGCCGCCGCGCTGCCGGCCCGCCCGAAGCCAATGCCGAACGCGCCCCCTCAGCAGGTGAGTCGAGCCCTGCGCCGGCGCAGAACGCACAGCAACCGGCCAAACCCGGACAGAACCGCAAACCCCGCCCGTCCCGGCGGGCCCCCGACCGGTTGCGCACCGTGCACGAGACCTCGGCCGGCGGATTGGTCATCGACGGACTCGACGGGCCCAAGGACACCCAGGTCGCCGCGCTGATCGGCCGGATCGACCGGCGCGGGCGCATGTTGTGGTCGCTGCCCAAGGGGCACATCGAGGTCGGTGAGACCGCCGAGCAGACGGCCGTCCGGGAGGTCGCCGAGGAGACCGGGGTGCAGGGCAGCGTGCTGGCCGCACTGGGCAGCATCGACTACTGGTTCGTGACCGAGGGCCGCCGCGTCCACAAGACCGTGCACCATTACCTGATGCGATTCCTGGGCGGTGATCTCTCCGATGAGGACATGGAGGTCACCGAGGTGGCCTGGGTGCCGCTGCGGGATCTGCCGGCCCGACTGGCCTACGCCGACGAACGGCGCCTGGCCGTGGTGGCCGGCGAACTCATCGACAAACTGCACACCGATGGCGAGGGCGCGTTGCCGCCGCTGCCGCACAGTTCACCGCGGCGGCGCCCGCAGACCCATTCGCACGCCCGCAACCGTCGCCCCGAGGATTCACCACCCCGGCGGGCGAACGGTTGCGGTCCGGGCCAGTGAGTTGTGCGCGGGTGCTGCGCGTCCTCACCGCCGCCGTACTGCTGCTGCTGTTCGCCACCCCCGCCGTGCTGCCGCGCGCCGCGGCCGGTGAGCCCGGCGCCACCACCTTCCTGACGCTGCAGATCGACCGCGTCTCCCCCGACACCGTCACCACGACCAGCGGCGCGGTCGTCACCGTCACGGGCACGGTCCGCAATATCGGTGACCGCCCGGTCCGCGACGTGGTGGTGCGCCTCGAGCACGCACCCGCGGTCACCGGGTCGGCCGGGCTGCGCACCAATCTGTCCGGCAACCTCGATCAGTACACCGCGGTCGCGCCGTTCGTGACCCTGTCGAGCGAGCTGCAACGCGGAGAGCAGGTGCCGTTCACGCTGTCCTACCCGGTGCGCGGAGCCGAGCAGCCCTCGCTGCAGATCGACGAGCCGGGGGTCTACCCGCTGCTGGTGAATGTCAACGGCACCCCGGACTACGGTGCCCCCGCCAGACTCGACGACGCGCGCTTCCTGCTGCCCGTCCTGGGGGTGCCGCCCGACCCGGCGACCGGTGATGCCGACGGGGTCTCGGCGGTGGTGCCACCGGACACCTCCCGGCCGGTCGGGATGACGGTGCTGTGGCCGCTGGCCGACCGCCCGAGGCTGGCCGCCGGGATCCCCGGCGGGACCACTCCGGTACGCCTGCTCGACGACGACCTGGCGACCTCGCTGGCCGCGGGGGGCCGGCTGGACACCCTGCTGTCCGCCGCGGACTTCGCCACCAGCGCTGCGGTCGATCAGGACGGCGCCATGAGCGGCGCGCTGTGCCTGGCCGTGGACCCCGATCTGCTGATCACCGTCAACGCCATGACCGGCGGCTACGTGGTCAGCGACGATCCGTCCGGCGGCCTCAACGCCCCCACCCGTCCGGGTGCGGGCCAGGAAGCCGCCGTGACCTGGCTGGGCCGGCTCAAGGCATTGGCGCAGCGGGTGTGCGTCACCTCGACCGTGTACGCCCAGGCCGACCTCGACGCCCTCAAGCGGGTCGGTGACACCGGCCTGAGCGCCGTCGCCACCGGCGGGGCCGCCGATATCGTCGACCAGATCCTGGGGGTGCGCTCGGTGCGCGGCGCCACCCTCATCGGCGATGGCCCGCTCACCACCCCTGCGGTGTCCCTGCTCGGCGCCCAGGGTCCGACCGTCGCGGTGGCCGCCGCGCCGCTGACCGCCGGGGACACCGAACCTGCCGATCTCGCACCTCGGCGCAACTCCCTCGACGTCGTCACCGCCCCGTTCGACCCCGGGGTCGCGGCGGCGCTGGCCGGCGTCGGTGCCGCGCCGATCACCCCGGCCTACCTGGATGGGGAGCTGCGCATCCCGTTGCAGCACGATTCGCGGGCGGCCAGGCTGCAGGATGCGATTGGGGCGCTGCTGTGGCGCGGACTGGCACCCGCGGCCGAACCCCGCACGCAGATCGTGATGCCACCGTTGGCGTGGGACCTCGATCCCGACGAGGCGCAGCGGGTGCTGACGTCGGTGGCCACGTCCATCGGTGCCGGCCTGGCCTACCCACGTCCACTGCGCGCGGTGATCGCCGAGACCCCGCGCACCGCGGCGGCCGATCCCGCGCCGGCACCCGAGCCCGCCGAGACCGCGCGCTTCGACAACGGTGTCACCTCCGGCATCGCCGCCGTCACCGGCCGGCTGTGGGGGCTGACCTCGGCGTTGACCGTCGACCAGCGCACCGGCCTGACCGGCCCCCAGTACACCGCCCCGCTGCGCGAGGACATGCTGCGCGCACTCAGCCAAACGGTTCCCGCCGACGCGCGCAATGAGGCTGCCCAGCAACGTCTTTCGACTGTCAGCCGTACCGTCGCCGATCTTTTCGGGGCGGTCACCGTGGTGAATCCCGGCGGCTCCTACACGCTGGCCACCGAACGCAGCCCGCTGCCGCTGGCGCTGCGCAACGACTTACCGGTGCCGATCCGGGTGCGGCTGCACATCACGGCGCCACCGGGGATGACGGTGACCGATCCCGGTGAGATCGAACTGCCGCCGGGCTTCCTGCCGCTGCGGGTGCCGATCGAGGTGCACTTCACCCAGCGGTTCGCCGTGGACGTGAACCTGAGCACCGTCGACGGGCTGGCATTGGGCGATCCGGTGCGGCTGTCGGTGCATTCCAATGCCTACGGCAAGGTGCTGTTCTTCATCACGCTCACCGGTGGGGCGATCCTGGCGCTGCTGGTCGGCCGCCGGCTCTGGCACCGGTTCCGCGGCGAACCCGACCGTGCCGACCTCATACCGCCGACGCGGCGGCCGGATCCACTGGACACCGCCCTGGCCCACGGCGCCGAGCCCACCCGACCCGCCGACGAGCCGCGATGAACGCGCCGCAACGGGTACCGCGCGGGCACGCCACCCGGCGCCGGGCCGGGGGTCCTCGCGACCAGACCCCATCCGCCCGGCAGCCGCAGCAGGAACTCTCGGACTCCGCGGTGGTGTCCCGGTCCTGGGGGATGGCCCTGGCCACCCTGGTCAGCAGGCTCACCGGGTTCGGCCGGATGGTGCTGCTGGCGCTGATCCTCGGCGGCCCGCTGCTCAGCTCGTTCACGGTCGCCAACCAGCTGCCGAACCTGATCGCCGCCCTGGTGCTGGAGGCGACCTTCACCGCGATCTTCGTGCCGGTCCTGGCCCGCGCCGAACGCGACGATCCCGACGGCGGCACAGCCTTCGTGCGGCGCCTGGTGACCCTGGCCACCGCCCTGCTGATCGTGGCGACCGTCCTGTCGGTGGCGGCCGCCCCGCTGCTGGTGGACCTGATGCTCGGCAGTGACCCCCTGGTCAACCGGCCGCTGACGACCGCCTTCGCCTATCTGCTGCTACCCCAGGTCGTGTTCTACGGACTCACCTCGGTGTACATGGCGATCCTGAACACCCGCAACGTGTTCGGGCCACCGGCCTGGGCGCCGGTGCTCAACAACGTCGTCGCGATCCTCACCCTCGCGGTCTATCTGTTGGTGCCCGGCGAACTGTCCGTCGATCCCGTCGAGATGGGCAACGCCAAACTGCTGGTGCTCGGCATTGGGACGACCCTCGGCGTGGTCGCCCAGGCCATGGTGCTGCTGCTGGCGATCCGCCGGGAACGCATCAGCCTGCGACCCCTGTGGGGCATCGACGACCGGCTCAAACAGTTCGGCATGATGGCGCTCGCGATGGTGCTCTACGTGCTCATCAGCCAGATCGGGCTGATCGTCGGCAACCAGATCGCCAGCGGCGCGGCCGCCTCCGGCCCGGCCATCTACAACTACACCTGGCTGATCCTGCAATTGCCGTTCGGCATCATCGGGGTGACGGTGCTGACCGTGGTCATGCCGCGGCTGTCGCGCAACGCCGCCGCCGGTGACGGCCCCGCGGTGCTGGCCGACCTGAACCTGGCGACCCGGCTGACCATGCTGACGCTCATCCCGATCGTCGCGATGATGACCGTCGGTGGCCCGGCCATCGGTAGCGCGCTGTTCTCCTACGGCAACTTCGGGCAGACCGATGCCGGCTACCTCGGGATGGCGATCACGCTGTCCGCGTTCACGCTGATCCCCTACGCGCTGGTGCTGTTGCAGCTGCGGGTGTTCTACGCCCGCCAACAGCCGTGGACACCGATCGTGCTGATCCTGGTCATCACCGCGGTGAAGATCGCCGCGTCGGTCGCGGTGCCGCATCTGGTCACGGATCCGGGCATGGTCGCCGGATACCTCGGGCTGGCCAACGGGCTGGGTTTCCTGGCCGGCGCCAGCATCGGCTACCTGGTGTTGCGGGCCAATCTGGACCCGCCCGGCGGCAGGATGATCAGCGTGGATGTGCTGCGCACCATCCTGGTGACCATCGCCGCGTCGATGATCGCCGGCCTGGCCGCCCACATCGTCGATCAGCTGCTCGGCCTGGAGTCGCTGACCGAACACGGCGGCGGCCTCGGGTCGCTGCTGCGGCTGCTGGTGCTCGGCGTCATCATGCTGCCGATCCTCGGTGGCGTGTTGTGGGCCGCCAAGGTGCCCGACGCGCTGGCGGTGGGGGCCGCGATCGCGCGCCGGCTGCCCGGCCGGGCCACGGCCGCCGGACCGCCCACTTCCAGGCCTGCTGGGCAGCACGTCACGTACTCTGATCAGAGCAATTCGCATCCGCTGCGGCCCCCACGCCCCCCGGCTGCCCGCCGGTATGGACCGCACGCGGGGATTGCGGAGCAGCAGATGCCGAAAGGACCAGCGGTGAGCGATAAACCCGTGAGCAGTTCGGTGCCCGGGGCGGGTGCTCGACCGGGAACCGACCCCGAACCCGGGGCGACCACACGCATCCCCCTGACGCCCGCGGGACCGGATTCGCGGCCCGCCGCGGGACCAGATTCGCGGCCCGCCGCGGCTGGCGACTTCCAGCCCGATACCGGTGGCTTCAGCACCCGGCCGCCCGCCGACTACGGCGGCGACCCGACCCGTGAACCGCTGGCCTTCGATGCCCCGCGCGAACCCGCGCTGGAGGCCGCCACCGCCGATGAGGACATCCACCTCATCCCGGGCGCCACCATCGCCGGCGGCCGCTACCGGCTGCTGGTGTTCCACGGCGGCCCTCCGCATCTGCAGTTCTGGCACGCCCTGGACACCGCGCTGGACCGACAGGTCGCGCTGACCTTCGTCGACCCCGATGCCGTGCTGCCCGACGCCGATTTGCAGGAGATCCTGACCCGCACCATGCGGCTGTCCAAGGTGGAGACACCGGGGATCGCCCGGGTCATGGACGTCGCGCGCACCGGTTCCGGCGGCCTGGTGGTCTCCGAGTGGATCCGCGGCGGGTCGCTCGCCGAGGTCGCCGAGACCCGGCCGTCACCGATCGGTGGTGCCCGCGCCATCCAGTCGCTGGCCGCGGCCGCCGAGGCCGCCCACCGGGCCGGTGTTTCGCTCTCGATCGACGACCCGAGCAGGGTGCGGGTCAGCATCGAGGGTGATGTCGTGCTCGCCTTCCCCGCGACCATGCCCGGCGCCACCCCCGAGGACGACATCCGCGGGATCGGCGCCGCCCTGTACGCGCTGCTCGTCAACCGGTGGCCACTGCCGGACTCCGGGCTGCACAGCGGGCTGGCTGCCGCCGAATTGAACGCCGCGGGCCAGCCCGTGGAGCCGCAGTCGGTCGATCGGGACATCCCGTTCCAGATCTCGGCCGCCGCCGCCCGCGCCGTGCAGGAGGAGGGCGGCATCCGCAGCGCCCCGACGCTGCTGAACCTGCTGCAGCAGGCCACCGCGGTCGCCGACCGCACCGAGTTCATCGCCCCGCTCGACGAACCGCCGGCCGCCACGACCGGCCGCCCGGGTTCCGGTGCGGCAGATCCGGAGGCGGCCGCGCGCCGGCGCAAGGGCATGATCATCGGGCTGTCCGCTGGTGGCGTCGTCGTGGTGGTCGCCCTGGTGATCCTGGCCACCGTGCTCAGCCGCATCTTCGGTGATGTCGGCGGCGGTCTCGACCGCGATGAACTCGGCCTGAACAGTCCGACCACCTCGGCACAGGCCGACGCGGGCAGCACCGTGAAGCCGGTGCGCGCCACGGTCTACTCCCCCGAGGGCGAGGCCGACGCGCCCGCCGATGCCGGCCTGGCGATCGACGGGAACCCGTCCACGGTGTGGCCGACGGACACCTACTCCGATCCGGCCCCTTTCCCGGGCTTCAAGAACGGCGTCGGTCTGATGCTGCAGCTGCCCCAGCCCACCGCGATCGGCGCGGTCAACCTGACCGTCTCCAGCGTCGGCACCGCGGTCCAGATCCGCGGTTCGGACACCGCCAACCCGGCTGCCCTGGAGGACACCACCGCACTCACGGATCCGACGCCGTTGAAGAAGGGCGCCAACACCATCGAGATCACCAATCCCGAAGCCACTCCGTATGTGCTGGTATGGATCTCCACGCTGGGCACAGTGGACGGCAAGAGCCGTTCGGACATCTCCGAGATCACCCTCGAACCGGCGTCCTGACGACGTTATCCACAGCCCCAGATCGGTGTACCTGCTGGTCACCGGGCCGGCGCGAAGAGGTGCGTGGGGGGCCGCCGGAGCGGGCCTACTGTTCGGCAGGTGGGGACTTCCGGGGGATCCGCTGGGCACGATCGCACCGACGAACAGTTGCTGGCGGCGCACGTCGCGGGTGATCGCTTCGCGTTCGAAGAGCTGTTCAACCGCTACCACCCCCAGCTGTACCAACTGGCGCGGATCACCACCCGCTGCCCCGACGATGCCCGTGACGCCCTGCAGGACGCGATGCTGTCGGCGCACTGCGCCGCACCGAAGTTCCGGCACGACTGCTCGGTCAGCAGCTGGCTGTACCGCATCGTGGTGAACGCCTGCCTGGACCGGATGCGACGGCACAAGGCCCGTCCGACGACCCCGCTGGACGGTGTCGCCTGCGCGGGCAGCATCGGTGATCCGGCGGCGGCGGTGGACACCGCCATCGTCGTCGAGCGCGCCCTGATGTGCCTGCCGGCCGACCAGCGCGCGGCCGTCGTCGCCGTCGACATGCAGGGCTTCTCGGTGGCCGAGGCGGCGCGGATGCTGGGAATCCCGGAGGGCACCGTGAAGAGCCGCCGGGCCCGGGCCCGGCGCAGGCTGGCGACCACGCTGGGCTGTCTGGGCGCACCGGCAGGTATCGCCGCGGCCCGTGCCGGCGCGCGATGATGTTCGCGTGCCCAGCGACTCCGGGGAACCCTCAGATGCGCTCGCCCCACACGATGCACTCCACCGGGTGGTGCCACCCACGTCCGGGCATCACCGTCGGCATCGCCCGCCGGTGCGCTGGCGTCGGGTCGCCGCCGTCGCCGGTGTGCTCGCCGGTGTCCTCGGCGGGGGCGTCGGCGTTGTCGCCCTGCGCGCCGCCGAGCACCCCGACGGCGACCACATCGGCCGGCCCGCCGGCCCCAGTGCCAGGCACATCACGGCACGTCGGACCCCGATGCCGCTGCCCGATGCGCAGATCCTCGAGCTCCTCGGACGCCCCGCGGACCTAGGGCAGCTGACGGACCCGCAAGCCTGCCTGAACCGACTCGGCGCAACCCGGATACTGGGCGCCGCGCCGGTGACGTTGAACGGCGGGCCCGCCGTGCTGCTGGTGCTGCCCGCGGCGGAACCCACGTCGGTGAGCGCCGTGGTGGTGGCCCCGGATTGTCCGGCCGCCGACAGGGGCGCACTGGCCCGCACCGAGTTGGCCCGCCCCTAGGCCGCGTCCGGGAACACCCCGGCCTACCCTGATGTTTGAACACACGGCCGGTCAATCGGCAGAAAGGCTGGGATATCCAGGATGTCCACCACCACTGAGGTCACGTCCCCCATCCATGACGTGATCATCATCGGCTCAGGCCCGGCCGGTTACACCGCGGCGGTCTACACCGCGCGGGCCCAGCTGCATCCGTTGGTGTTCGAAGGTATCCAGTTCGGTGGCGCGTTGATGACCACCACCGAGGTGGAGAACTACCCGGGGTTCCGGGAGGGCATCACCGGTCCCAGCCTGATGGAGGAGATGCGCGAGCAGGCGCTGCGCTTCGGTGCGGATCTGCGGATGGAAGACGTCGACGCCGTCGACCTCACCGGGCCGATCAAGACCGTTACGGTCGGTGACGAAACTCACCGCGCCCGGTCGGTCATCCTGGCCATGGGTGCCGCCGCGCGCCAACTCGGCGTTCCCGGTGAGATGGAGCGCATCGGGCTCGGTGTGAGCACCTGTGCCACCTGCGACGGGTTCTTCTTCCGCGATCAGGACATCGCGGTGGTCGGCGGCGGTGACTCGGCGATGGAAGAGGCCATCTTCTTGACGAAGTTCGCCCGTAGCGTCACCCTCATCCACCGTCGCGAGGAGTTCCGCGCGTCCAAGATCATGCTCGACCGCGCGAAGGCCAACGAGAAGATCACCTTCCTGACCAACAGCGCCATCACCGAGATCGAGGGTGACCCGAAGGTCACCGGGATTCGCGTGCAGGACACCGTAACCGGCGAGGAATCCAAGCTTGCGGTCTCGGGTGTGTTCGTCGCGATCGGCCATGTCCCGCGATCGGACCTCGTCCGCGGCCAGGTGGACGTCGATGCGGACGGCTATGTGCAGGTCCAGGGCCGCACCACCGCAACGTCACTCGAAGGTGTCTTCGCCGCCGGGGATTTGGTGGACCACACCTACCGGCAAGCCATCACCGCGGCCGGATCCGGGTGTGCGGCGGCCATCGACACCGAACGCTGGCTCACCGAATTCCCCGCTCCGACAGAAGATTAGACCCCACACCAGTTAGGAAGATGCGATGACCGAGAACTCCGCGACTGCCGTCGTCACCGACGACTCGTTCTCTCAGGACGTGCTGACCAGTTCCACCCCGGTGCTTGTCGATTTCTGGGCCACCTGGTGCGGCCCATGCAAGATGATCGCCCCGGTCCTCGAAGAGATCGCCGCGGAGAAGGCCGGTGAACTCAAGGTGGTCAAGCTCGATGTGGACGCCAATCCGGCCACCGCGCGGGACTTCCAGGTGGTGTCGATCCCGACCCTGATCCTGTTCAAGGACGGCCAGCCGGTCAAACGTATTGTCGGTGCCAAGGGCAAGGCCGCCCTGCTGCGGGAGATCGCCGACCACGCCTGACGTCGGAGCACCATCTGCCGAACCACACGCTCGGGTTTTCCGGATTTTCGCGGGCATCTGAGACAATACTGTCAGTCCGAACTGCAACCGCCAGCGTCCTGTGGGCGGAGCAGCGTGTCTGAAAGGGCAGGTATGTCGATACTGCGTCGCGGCGACCGGGGAAGCGCGGTCATCGAGATCAGGTCGGCATTGGCGGGCCTGGGGCTGCTCAGCAGCCCCGATGCCGAGCTGTCCACCGGCAGGCACGTCGCGGTGGACGTCTTCGACGCCGAGCTCGACCACGCGGTGCGCGCGTTCCAACAGCAGCGCGGGCTCCTGGTCGACGGCATGGTCGGCGAGGCGACTGCGCGCGCACTGCGCGAGGCGTCCTATCAACTCGGTGCCCGCACGCTGTCGCATCAGTTCGGCGCCCCGATGTACGGCGACGATGTGGCCACCCTGCAGGCCCGCCTGCAGGACCTCGGCTTCTACACCGGACTGGTCGACGGTCATTTCGGGCTGCAGACCCATAACTCGTTGATGTTCTTCCAGCGCGAGTACGGGCTGTTCCCGGACGGGATCTGCGGCCCAGAAACGTTGCGGTCCCTGTACTTTCTCGGTTCCCGGGTGACCGGTGGATCGCCGCACGCGATCCGCGAGGAGGAGCTGGTCCGCAGCTCCGGGCCGCGGCTGTCCGGCAAGCGCGTGATCATCGATCCGGGCCGCGGTGGCGACGACATCGGCGCCATCATCCAGGGACCCGAGGGCCCGCTCAGCGAAGCAGATATCTTGTGGGACTTAGCAAGTCGGCTCGAAGGCCGGATGACCGCGATCGGCATGGACACCTTTCTGTCCCGACCTGCCGGGCACAGCCCGTCGGATGCCGAGCGCGCCGCGACCGCGAATACCGTTGGCGCCGACCTGATGATCAGCCTGCGCTGCACCAGCCACCGGAGTCCGGCGGCCAACGGCGTGGCATCGTTTCATTTCGGGAACTCCCACGGCTCGGTGTCCACCATCGGCCGCAATCTCGCCGATTTCATCCAACGAGAACTGGTGGCGCGCACCGGTTCCAGCGATTGCCGTGTCCACGGCCGGACCTGGGATCTGCTGCGGTTGACCCGGATGCCCACCGTTCAGGTCGATCTGGGTTACCTGACGAACCCGCAGGACCGGGCACTGCTGGCCACCAGCCAGTCACGCGATGCGATCGCCGAAGGCATGCTGGCCGCCGTGAAGCGGCTGTACCTGCTGGGCAAGAATGACAGGCCCACCGGCACTTTCACGTTCGCCGAGCTTCTGGCACACGAACTGGCGGTGGAACAGGCCGGGCGCTAGCCTCGATCTTTCGTGTGGCCTGCATCTGAGGTCTTGGCTGGGTGCTGAGGTCTGAAGTTGGTGTTGGGCGGCGTGGGGTTCCGGCGTTGCGTTATCGCCGGCGCTCCTGGTCCTTGATCGTCGTGACAGTGGTTGCGGGTCAGGTGGTTTGTAGTGCGGTCCAGCCGGTTTCGATGAGGTCGCTCCAGGGCCAGCCGCGGGGCAGGCGTAGGTAGTGGCGTCGTCCGGACCTGATGAGGCGTCCGGCCACGGCCAACAGGCGCAGGCGTAGCCGTTTGGGTTCCCAGAGGCGGGCCGGTTGGCCGTGAAATGCCAGGACTTGGGTCCAGACCAGCAGGTCAGCGGCCAGCAGGGTGATCTCGAGCCAGATCTGGTTCTGGTCGAAACCATGGAAGGGCAGGTTGGTCAGGCCGGTGTCTTTGAGGTTGCGGATGCGATCTTCGGCGCGGGCGCGTTGCCGGTGGCGTACTTCCAGATCCGCGATTGACCACCCCACGGTGTTGGTGGCAAAGCAGGTGATCCGCCACCCGTTGTCGTCGGTCAGACGTAGCTGGGCGCCGGGGTGAGGGCGTTCGCGGCGAGCGATGACCCGCATCCCGGCAGGCCAGCCGCGCAGCGTGTCGGGCAGATAGCGGGTCAGCTCAGCGACCTGGGCACCCTCACGCGGTAGGCCGTCACCGTCGAGGGCAGCCCGCCAGGCCTGACGGGGCACCTTCGACAGGGCTTCGACGATCGGGGGCATCCCGTAGAACCCGACGCTGTACTGCAATCCCAGGTCGGTGATGTGGTGCAGGAAGTCCTTGACCCCGCCACCGGTATCGGCGCGCACCACCACCTGGGCCCGTTCATGTTCAGGTAACTGCGCCAAGGCCGCATCGAGCACGCTGATGTGGTCAGCGGCGCTGTTGGAGCCCGCCGAACCGGGCCGCAGCAAGCCCGCCAGCGCTTCACCTGACCCTTGTATGCCGTGGTCAACGAAGGCCAGCATGGGGTGAAACCCGTAGCCGTACTTGAATGTCGGTGTCGCACCCTGTTTGTCGCTGTGGGCGGTGACCAGAGTTGCGTCCAGATCGACGATGACCTGGCTGCCGGCAAGGCCAGCCAGTGGCCGTCTGCGCTTCCAGACGTGGGTTCGGGCGGCTGTCCGCGCGGCGCGAATCGCAGCCAGGGCGGTCTCGGCATCTGCGGCGAGGGTGGCGATGAGTCGCGACACCGTGGCATCGGAGGCCACAGCCCCGAACAACTGCGGCTGAGCTCGCACCACGGCGAGGTCAGCGGCACAGTCACCACCGAGTGCCACGGCGATGGCCAGATCGAGAACAACCTTGGCCGGGTCATGCACCGCGCGCGGCGACCGCCACGGCGCCAATGCCGCTGACATGGTCTTATCCAGCCCTGAGCAACACAACGCCTGCCGTATCAGAACTCCACCGGCCGAGGACACCAACGGCTCACGGGTCGCATCGACCACCAAAGCACCGACTGAGCTACGATTCACCTACGGAGTGCCTTTCGGCTCGGATCTACTTTGGACGTCGCAATCCCAAGTTTTCCAAGCAGGACAGGCACTTCCGTGCATTAACGGCCCGTGTCACCGGCCAAATCACGAAATGTCGAGGCTAGCCGCCTACACCGGTGAAGTACGCCGGCAGCAACGCGGCCGCGCCCAGACTCATCCGGGCAGTGACCACCGCGACGACCGTCAGCCCTGCCCCGATCAGAGCCGAGGTCATCACCCACGCCCAGGCTCGAGGCCGGTGACCGGCCTTCCACGCCCATACCGCACACGCCATGAAAACCACTGCAAGCATGGCTGTTTCGACGGACATCACGGCGTGATACCTGCTCACGCTGTCGGTCATGGCCTCGAGAATCGGGGCGGACCGGTGCGCCGCGAGGCTCTGCCGTATCTCCAGATACGCCTGGGCGGAGCCCGTGCTGTCGGGCGGCGGGAGCCCCTGGAGCAGTGCGGCCAGCGGCGCCGTGGTGGCCTGGATGTTCACCACCACCAGCAGGACGGCGAGCAGTGCGAACGCCGCGACGATTGCCGCCACCGCTGCGCCGTTGCGGCGCAGACACGATGTGGCCAGAGCGACCAGGACCGCCAGTAGTGCGGTCGCGATGGCGATCTTGATGGCGTGGTAGCGGCGCCAGTAGTCGACGAGGTGTACCAACCCGGCGGTCATGTCCTGATCGGTCGTGCGCCACGATGCGACCAGTTCGCTGCGCAATGCGGCTTCGACCAGATGACCATCCGTCAGCGGCCCGAAGTCGCCGCCGGCCAGGATCGCCGGTGCCAGAAAGAAGCCCGCCACCAGGATGAGCGCGGTAGCGGTGGCTCCCGCGCGCAATCGGATCTCAGGCAAAGGTGGTGGCGCCCAGCGGTGCCTGCAGCCGGGCGCTCTCCAGCAGGCGCTCGAGAGCGGCCTCCACATCGGCCTTCCAACCCAAGCCCTGTTCGAGCTCGAGCCTCAGGCGCGGGAAGTACGGATGCGGTGCCACCACTTCGAAACCCATATCGATCAGCAGGTCGGCGGCGATGATGCACTGTCCCGCCGAACAGTCACCGAGCACCTCGATCACCTGTTCAAGGTCATCGGGAACCCCCGACTCCGGGCAGAGATCGGCAACCAGCGCGGTGCGCCCGAAGGCCTCGAGTGCACGGACACCGCGGCGCACGAGATCCGCGACCACCGCACTGATCAGTCCGCGTGAGACATGGTCACCGTCGTCGGGTGATTCGAGGCCGATCGAGGTCAGCAGAACGGCGTCCGCGCTGACCGGTCCGGTGGGGAATTTGCGGGCCCGCGGGACCGCTCCGGGCGGAGCATAAAAGACATAGCCCAGGCACGATTCGCCGTGGAAGACCTCGGTCGCCTCCGTCCGCTCCCCCGGCTCCGCCCCGCCGCGTACGGCCAGTTGTGCGCACGATCCCCACTCGAGCATGACCATGGACAGCCATGCTTCCTTCTCGAACTCCGGATCCGCGAGGTGATCGTCACCGCCCAGAGTCGACGGATCGACCTCCCAGAACACGCATCGCCTCGCATGCTTGGGCAACTGCTCGAAAGCCTCGAGCCGCAGCGGGCTGATACGTGCTGACACTTCGATACCCCAACCTTCACATGGTTCCGGCGCGCACGGATGCCACTCCAGGATAGGAGAATGCCCTCCGCGCGGCCCACCGAGCCCGGCTAACTTCACCGATCCGGGTTCGGACGCCAAACATGTTGTCACACATGACATCCCCTCTCCGGTTCGATGATCCAGCGACTTGCTGTGAATCCAGTGTCACAGTGACGTAATTCGCCTGTGTCTCTGGTCCCGCACGTGCAGCGCCCATTCGGTCATTTCGGCGGCCGTTACTGCGTCGCCGAGTTCATCAGTTCGACGATCCGCTGCAGATCGTCGACCGAGCCGAACTCCACCACGATCTTGCCTTTGCGCTTACCCAGACTGACCGTGACCCGGGTGTCGAACGCTGTCGAGAGCTGCTCGGCGACATCCTGCAGACCCGGCATCTGAATGGGCTTGCGCCGAGGCGCCGGCGGCTCGGTCGGGCCGTTGCGATTGGCCAGTGTGACGGCCTCCTCGGTGGCCCGGACCGACAGGCCTTCGGCCACGATCCGCGCCGCCAGCTCTTCCTGCTTCTCCGGTCCCCCCTCCAGGGACAGCAACGCTCGGGCATGCCCGGCCGACAGCACGCCTGCCGCGACCCGCCGCTGCACCGGGATCGGCAGGCGCAGCAGGCGGATCATGTTGGAGATCAACGGCCGGGAACGACCGATACGCGAGGCCAGTTCGTCGTGGGTGACGCCGAACTCGTCGAGCAGCTGTTGGTAGGCGGCCGCCTCTTCCAACGGATTCAGCTGTGCCCGGTGGATGTTCTCCAGCAGGGCATCGCGCAACATGCTGTCGTCGGCGGTCTCGCGAACGATGGCAGGGATCGTCGTGAGACCGGCCTGCTGGCTCGCCCGCCAACGGCGCTCCCCCATCACGATCTGGTAGCGAGTCGATCCATCGTCGGCGGGCACCGCACGGACCACGATCGGCTGCATCACCCCGAACTCGCGGATGGAGTGCACGAGCTCGGACAGCGCCTCCTCGTCGAAGACCTGGCGAGGCTGCCGCGGATTCGGGTCGATCTGGCCCGGGTCGATCTCGCGGTACACCGCCCCGAACTCCGACGACTCGGACTCCGCGGCGGGGGTGGCGGCGGCCGGTGTCGGAGCACCGCCCATCAGGATGTCGGCCGTCGCCGCACCGATCCGGGGGCCGCCCAGCGCTTCGCCGTCGGCCGGACCGGTGGGGATCAACGATGCCAGGCCGCGCCCCAAGCCACTGCGTTTCTTCGCCTGGTTCATATCGCTGCCAGTCCCCCTGCCTGAATTCGTCCGTCACCAACATGCTGTTCCGGGTGCCACCGCTGGTGTCCCCGGCCCGCCGAAACGGTACTGCTCATGACCGCGGACCACCCAGGTTTCGGCCGCGTTCGGCGATCTCGCGGCTCGCGTCGAGGTAGCTCATGGCGCCGCGGGACCCCGGGTCGTAGTCGAGGATGGTCATCCCGTAGCCGGGTGCCTCCGAAACTTTCACACTGCGGGGAATGACGGTCCGCAGCACCTTATCGCCGAAGTGCGCGCGTACATCCTCGGCCACCTGGTCCGCGAGTCGGGTGCGTCCGTCGTACATGGTCAGCACGACGGTCGTGACGTCGAGCTCGGGATTCAGGTGGGCCTTGACCATCTCGATGTTGCGCAACAGCTGGCCGACCCCCTCCAACGCGTAGTACTCGCATTGGATCGGGATCAACACCTCGGGAGCGGCGACGAGAGCATTGATGGTCAACAGCCCCAGGGAGGGCGGGCAGTCGATGAAAACATAGTCGAAGCTGTGTTCCTTCAGCCCGGCCAGCGCACTGCGCAGCCGGCCCTCGCGGGCGACCATGCTGACGAGTTCGATCTCGGCGCCCGCGAGGTCGATGGTCGCCGGCACGCAGTAGAGGCGCTCGTTGTGCGGGCTGCGCTGCAGTGCGGTCTCCAGTGGGATCTCTCCGATGAGTACCTCGTAGGAGGACGGCGTCCCCTGCCGGTGTTCGATCCCCAACGCGGTACTGGCATTGCCCTGCGGGTCGAGATCGATCACCAGAGTCTGCAGTCCCTGCAGCGCCAGGGCGGCCGCGACATTGACCGCCGTCGTGGTCTTGCCGACCCCGCCCTTCTGGTTGGCGATGGTGAACACACGCTGGCGATCCGGTCGTGGCAGTTGCCCGTGGCGCTTGTGCAGCAGCCGGGTCGCGCGTTCCGCCTCGGCCGCAATGGGGGTGTCGGCCACGGCGTCGCCCTTCCAGGTACCGGCGGCCGGTGTCCATGTTTCACGTGAAACATCGGCGCTCTCGGACGGCTGGCCGTTCGCGGTGCCGCGACTACCTCTGCCGAACTTCATCGTTTCCTCCTGCCTGGGCGCGGGACGACCGCCGTGCGTCGTGCCTCCACCACGGTGGCGGGTGGCTGCAAGAAGTCCACGCCACATCTCACCACCTTTACCTCCGTAGCTCCAAGCGAGCTCAATGTGCGCCGGTGCTCTTCCACTTCGTCGGTTGCCCGCTCCCCCTTCAGCGCCAGCATCCGTCCCCCGACACGCAGCAGCGGCATACTCCACCGCGCCAACTTGTCCAGCGAGGCGACCGCCCTCGACGCCACCGCATCCATCTCGCCGGCCGCCTCGCGTACGGCACGATCCTCCGCGCGCCCGCGAATCACCGTGACATCGATATCGAGTTCGGCGATGACCTCACGGAGGAACTCACTGCGTCGCAGCAACGGTTCGATCAATGTGACTTTCAGATCCGGTCGGGCGATGGCGACCGGGATGCCCGGCAGCCCGGCGCCGCTACCGATATCGGCCACGCGCTCTCCGGGTCCGAAGAGCTCCGCCATCGCGGCACTGTTGAGTAGATGCCGATCCCACAGCCGGTCGACCTCGGACGGGCCGAGCAACCCACGCTCGATGCCGGCGCCCGCGAGGATCTCGCCGTAGCGCTGGGCCACCGCCAAGTTCTCTCCAAAGCAAAGAGCCGCCGACTGGGGCGCCGGACTCAGTTCGCCATGTTTCACGTGAAACATCCTCCGGTTTGCGCTCCAGGCCGACGGCCCTGAACTTGTCGCTCGAACTACACGCGTGTAACTAGATCCGTCACGCGGGCAACACGACGACGCGGCGGGACGGCTCCGCGCCCTCGCTCTCGCTGCGCACACCCTCCACGGCCGCGACGGCGTCGTGCACGATCTTGCGCTCGAAGGGGGTCATCGGCGACAGCTCCTCGCGCTCGCCGGACTCCAGCACCCGATGCGCGATCTTGTCCCCCAGTGCCGCCAGCTCGTCGCGGCGACGGCGACGCCAGCGCGCGATGTCCAGCATCAGCCGGCTACGTTCACCCGTCTTCTGGTGCACGGCCAGCCGGGTCAGCTCCTGCAGCGCATCGAGCACCTCGCCCTTGCGGCCGACCAACTTGTTCAGGTCACTGCCACCGTCGATGCTCACCACCGCACGGTCGCCCTCGACGTCCAGATCGATATCACCGTCGAAGTCCAGAAGGTCGAGCAGTTCCTCCAGATAGTCGCCGGCGATCTCGCCCTCGGCGACCAGACGATCTTCCAGATCCTCGGTCGGCGCGTCCTCGGTCACCAGTTCGCTGTCCTCGGGCGCCTCTGCGGTGCGCTCGGTGGTTTCGGCGTCGGTCATCTTCGTTCTCCTTACTTCGCCACGTCCGCCCCCGGTCGGTGCCCGGGTCGATCGGCTCTCGGCTTGGCTTCTAGCGCTTGCGCTTCTTGGGCCGTGCACCCGGCCGCGGGGTCGCCCCCGGCGTTGCGTCGGGTGCATCGATGTCTCTGCCCTTCGAGGCAGATGTCTGTGGGCCGGCGCTCTCGTCGGCGATCTCCGGCTCGGTGATCTCCTTGGCGGAGTCCACCGGCGTCACCTTGCGCGCCTTGTTGGGCTTCTTACCGGGGGCCGGCGCATTGGCGGAACGGCGTTCGAGCGCCTCGGCCTTCTTCAGCTCTTCTTCCGCCTCGATCTTGCCGAACACGTAGTGCTGCTGGCCGAACGTCCAGACGTTGTTGGACACCCAGTAGAGGATGATCGCCAACGGCAGGAACGGGCCACCCACGACGACGCCGAGCGGGAACACATACAGGGCCAGCTTGTTCATCATCGCGGTCTGCGGGTTGGCCGCGGCCTCGGGACTCTGCCGGGCCACCGACGCGCGGCTGTTGAAGTAGGTCGCGACACCGGCCAGGATCATCAGCGGGACACCCACACCGATGATCGCCAGACGGCTCACGTCGAACCCGATGAACGCCTGCCAGCTGCTCTCCGACTGGATCATGGTCGCGCCGAGCGGAGCGCCGAACAGGTTCGCCTGCAGGAAGTGCTGGACATCCGCGGCGCTGAACACATAGTTGGGCAGCTGCTTGTTCAGCTCGAGATCCAGGCCGAGTTCGCCGAAGTTGTGCCCGGTCCTGTTGAAGGACCGCAGCACATGAAACAGACCCAGGAACACCGGCACCTGCGCCAGCATCGGCAGACATCCGAGGATCGGGTTGAACCCGTGTTCCTTCTGCAGCTTCTGCATCTCCAGCGCCATGCGCTGGCGGTCCTTGCCGTACTTCTTCTGCAGCGCCTTGATCTGTGGCTGCAGTTCCTGCATCTGCCGGGTCGTCCGGATCTGTTTGACGAACGGCTTGTACAGAATCGCGCGCAGGGTGAAGACCAGGAAGACCACCGACAGCGCCCAGGCGAAGAAGTTCGTGGGTCCGAGGATGAAGGCGAACGCCTTGTACCAAACCCACATGATCGCCGACACCGGGTAATAGATGATGTCGAGGCTGAACCAGTTAAACAACAGAATCGCTCCTGACGACTTCTTCCGAAGTCTTATCGCCGGTCTTCTCACCGCGCTCGGGTATCGGGTCCCACCCGCCACGGTGCCACGGACCGCATTTGGCCAATCTCACCGCCGCCAGCCAGCCACCACGGACCAACCCATACTCGGTCAGCGCATCGACGGCGTACTCACTACAGGTGGGGGTGAATCGGCACGACGGCAGCCGCAACGGAGAAATCATGGTCCGGTACAGCTGGATCATGAAGATCGCACCGTTGGCGGCCCACCGAGTCACGGCCGGCTCTGCTTTTGGGCTCGAGTCTTCTTCAACGCAGTCCGCAGTTCGGACTCCAACCGGGAGGAGATGGCGTCTCGGCTGCCGGGCAGCGCACGGATCACCACCCGTGCGCGCGGTCCGAGATCGGACGCGTCAGCGTTGATGAGGTGGAAAGCGACATGGCGCAACCGTCGAGACACCCGGTGCCGCTGTACCGCCGAACCAACCGACTTGGACACCACCAGGCCGATCTTGGGCCCGTCGTCACCACCGTCGGGTAAACCGTCGTGCAACGCGTGCACGACGATATCGGGCTGGACTGCCCGTATGCCTTGGCGAACCGTGACACCGAAATCGGTAGACCGTGTCATCCGGTACCGGGCCGGAAGCACTGCCGGAGATCCCTGCGTCGAATCACGCAGTCAGGGAGCGGCGGCCCTTGCTGCGGCGACCCGACACGATGGCGCGACCGGCGCGCGTACGCATCCGCAACCGGAAACCGTGCACACGGGCCCGGCGGCGGTTGTTCGGCTGGAAAGTCCGCTTGCCCTTGGCCACGGCTGTTTTCTCCTCGTTCGGTCTGGTGTCGACACCCTCGGTCGCCATGAACGTCATGGCAGCCGAGGACGCAGCCACCGTTGGTAAGCTCATCCATCTTGCCGGCGCGGCACCTCTGCGGTTCCGCAGAACCACCGAGTCGCAGCCGTATCGCCACGTGCGGGCGACTGTTCGAGGGTACTGACGAGATTTGCCTGGGTCAAACCTGGCCGGGACCGCTCCCGACCCGCCCGAACCGAGCCTCATCCGGCAACAAAAACCACACCAGTCACCAACTTTGCCCTCCCGACATGGAACCTGTCGGCAATGTTGCAGAACGGTTGGCACTCCGAGAGAAAACTGTTAGCTTCTGGCAATGCCGTTTCGATATGGAACGGCGCCGGAACCAGAGCGAGGACGACACCGGCCGCGAGCCCGCAGACCACAATCGGTATGTGTAGAGCTCCGACAGGGATCCACGCCCACAAATAGCGCGACGATTACTACTGATTACTGTCCACAGTCTGTGGATAACTATGTGGACAGCTTGTTATCGTCGCCCCCCGGGACATCCCGAGGAAGCCGTTAGGGGGTAGGCGTCGTTGACCGCGGACCCGGATTCTTCTTTCGTCACGGTCTGGAACAAGGTCGTTTCCGAACTCAACGGGGAAACCCCGTTCGGAGAGACCGTCAACGGCGGCCCGCGTGAGCAACTTCTCACCGCCCAGCAGCGAGCCTGGCTCAAACTCGTCAAACCTCTGGTCATCACCGAGGGATTCGCACTGCTGTCGGTGCCCTCGGCCTTCGTCCAGAACGAGATCGAACGCCTCCGCGAACCGATCGTCAGCGCACTGAGCCGACAGCTCGGCCAACGCATCGAGCTCGGCGTTCGAATCGCCACACCCGGTCCCGAGGATGCCGCCGAGCCCGAGACCGACTCCGAGCCCGAATACCCGTCGGCACCCGATACCGAAGAGGTCGACGAGGACGGCGAAGCACTGGCCAGCGCCGAGGCAAGTTGGCCGACGTACTTCAATCGGGCCCAGCCGGCGCCGCCGGAAGCCAACGCCGTCAGCCTCAACCGGCGCTACACCTTCGAGACGTTCGTCATCGGTGCGTCCAACCGGTTCGCCCATGCCGCCACACTGGCCATCTCAGAGGCGCCCGCGCGGGCCTACAATCCGCTGTTCATCTGGGGTGAATCCGGCCTCGGCAAAACCCATTTGCTCCATGCCGCCGGAAACTATGCGCAACGCCTCTTTCCCGGCATGCGCGTGAAATACGTCTCCACAGAGGAATTCACCAACGACTTCATCAACTCGTTGCGTGACGACCGCAAGGCCTCCTTCAAACGCAGTTACCGCGATGTCGACATCCTGCTCGTCGATGACATTCAGTTCATCGAAGGCAAGGACGGTATCCAGGAAGAGTTCTTCCACACCTTCAACACGCTGCACAACGCCAACAAGCAGATCGTCATCTCCTCGGACCGCTCCCCCAAACAGCTGGCCACGCTCGAGGACCGGCTGCGCACCCGTTTCGAGTGGGGTCTGATCACCGATGTCCAACCCCCGGAGCTGGAGACCCGCATCGCCATTCTGCGCAAGAAGGCGCAGATGGACCGTCTCGACGTGCCCGATGACGTTCTCGAGCTGATCGCCAGCCGCATCGAACGCAATATCCGTGAGCTCGAGGGCGCCCTGATCCGGGTCACCGCGTTCGCGTCCCTGAGCAAGACCGCGATCGACAAATCGCTGGCCGAGATCGTGCTCCGCGATCTCATCTCCGACTCCAGCACCATGCAGATCAGTACCGCGACCATCATGGCCGCCACCGCCGAGTACTTCGAGACCACCATCGAAGAGCTCCGCGGCCCCGGTAAGACCCGGGCCCTCGCACAATCCCGCCAGATCGCCATGTATCTGTGCCGCGAGCTCACCGATCTATCCCTGCCCCGTATCGGTGAGGCGTTCGGCCGCGACCACACCACGGTGATGTACGCCGAACGCAAGATCCGCGACGGAATGGCCGAGCGGCGCGAGATCTTCGATCACGTCAAGGAACTCACCACCCGGATCCGCCAGCGCTCCAAGCGCTGAGCGACGTTCTCGAGTCGTTCCGGCGACAATCTTTGCGAAAAACTTGTGTCCCGTTCGCACCGTTCGTCACACAAAATCCGTGTGGATACCGCTGTGCACAACCTGGGAGAAACCTCCGGTCAACCGGCTGTCCACTCCACAATCAGGTTGTTATCCACAACCCCGCCCGATCACCCCGGGCTTGTTCCACAGGCTGCACACACCCCTCCCGGGCCCGCCACCTGCACCGAGCGGCCGTCATCCACAGCTTCCACAGGACCTATTACTGTTGCTTTTATCTCTAGGAGATTCCTCTTTTAAAAGCAGGCTGTTGGGGACAGAGCACGAACCCACCCGATCCCCGACGCTCCAGCGCTGCGCGCTCGACGCGCGAACCGCTTTCAAGTTCGCGTCGAACGCTCTACGGTGGTGATTCGATACGCCGGTGCGATCGTCGACCAGTTCGCGACTACGCTCGGAGTGACACGGGAATCCGCTCGTTGATGCTGGTTGACGCGGTAGATCGAAGGGACGTTATGGACGTGGTGACGACGAATGTTGGTCTCACCGATTTGAAGTTCCGTCTGGTACGTGAGGATTTTGCCGATGCGGTGGCGTGGGTTGCCCGCAGCCTGCCGTCCCGGCCTACCGTTCCGGTGCTCGCCGGCGTGCTCCTGACAGGCTCCGACGACGGTCTGACCATCTCCGGCTACGACTACGAAACCTCCGCCGAGGTCCGTGTTGCTGCCGAAATCGCTTCTCCGGGTAGCGCTTTGGTGTCCGGGCGGTTGCTTTCGGACATCACCCGATCGTTGCCGGCCAAACCGGTCGATGTCAGCGTCGAAGGGACCCGGGTATCGCTGAGCTGCGGTAGTGCCCGTTTCTCGCTGCCCACCATGGCCGTCGAGGACTACCCGTCGCTGCCCGCGCTGCCCGACGAGACCGGGGTGGTCTCCGCTGATCTGTTCGGCGAGGCGATCGGCCAGGTCGCCGTAGCCGCCGGCCGTGATGACACGTTGCCGATGCTGACCGGTATCCGCGTCGAGATTTCCGGGGACAAGGTTGTTTTGGCTGCCACTGACCGATTCCGGTTGGCGGTGCGCGAGCTCACCTGGTCCACGGATTCGGCCGGGGTCGAGGCCGCGGTCCTGGTTCCGGCGAAGACCTTGTCGGAGGCCGCCAAGACCGGCACCGACGGCACCGAAGTTCACCTGGCGCTGGGTGCCGGCGCGGCGGTGGGCAAGGAAGGCCTGCTCGGCATCCGCAGCAACGGCAAGCGCACGACGACCCGGCTGCTGGATGCGGAGTTCCCCAAGTTCCGTCAGTTGCTGCCGACCGAGCACACGGCGGTCGCGACGGTCGGTGTCGCCGAACTGACCGAAGCGATCAAGCGTGTGGCACTGGTCGCCGACCGGGGCGCTCAGGTGCGGATGGAATTCACCGAGGACGGGGTGCGGCTGTCGGCCGGTGCCGACGATGTCGGCCGCGCGGAGGAAGACCTGCAGGTCGACTTCGCCGGTGATCCGCTGACCATCGCCTTCAATCCCACCTATCTGACCGACGGTCTGGGTTCGTTGCGCTCGGAGCGGGTGACGTTCGGCTTCACGACACCGAGCCGACCCGCAGTGTTGCGTCCCGCGGGAGACAATGGTGTCGAGGCCGGCGCAACGGGGCCGTTCCCCGCCGCGCAGACCGACTATGTCTACTTGTTGATGCCGGTGCGCCTTCCTGGCTGACCGGCCGACCGTCGCGGAGGGATGCTCGCATATGCAACTCGGTTTGATCGGGCTGGGCAAAATGGGTTTCAACATGCGGGAACGCCTGCGTGCGGGAGGCCACGAGGTGATCGGTTACGACCCTCGCCCGGAGGTGACGGATGTGCCGTCACTGGCGGCCCTCGCCGAGGCGTTGCCCGCACCACGCGTCGTCTGGGTGATGGTGCCCTCCGGTGAGGTGACCCGTACCACGATCGCCGATCTCGCCGAGGTCCTCGAGCCCGGAGATCTGGTGATCGATGGTGGCAACTCGCGTTACACCGAAGACGGCCCGCACGCAAAACTGTTGGGTGACAAGGGAATTTCTTTCATCGACGCGGGCGTGTCCGGTGGCATCTGGGGCCTGACCGAAGGCTACGGGCTGATGGTCGGCGGGAGCGACGAAGATGTGACGCGCGCGATGCCGATCTTCGACACCCTGCGTCCCCCCGGCGACAAGGCCGATGGCTTCGTGCATGCGGGCCCGGTCGGTGCCGGGCATTTCACCAAGATGGTGCACAACGGTGTGGAGTACGCGTTGATGACCGCCTACGCCGAGGGTTACGAGCTGCTGGCCGCCGAGGACCTGGTGAAGGATCCGCAGGCGGTGTACCAGGCCTGGACCAATGGCACCGTGGTGCGGTCCTGGCTGCAGCAGCTGCTGGCCAAGGCGCTCAAGGAAGATCCGGGTCTGGACGGTCTGACCGGGTACACCGAGGATTCCGGTGAGGGCCGTTGGACGGTGGAGGAAGCGATCCGGCTGCGCGTGCCGGTACCGGGTATCGCCGCTTCGTTGTTCGCCAGATTCCTCTCCCGACAAGAAGATTCGCCGACGATGAAGGCCGTCGCCGCGTTGCGTAACCAGTTCGGTGGGCATGCCGTGCAGCGGATTTCGGAATCCGGATAGTTTTGTACGTACGCCATCTGGGATTGACGGACTTCAGGTCGTGGCCGCGGGTCGACCTGGAACTGGAGCCCGGACACACCGTATTTGTTGCACCCAATGGATACGGCAAGACGAATCTCATTGAGGCACTCTGGTATTCGTCTACCCTGGGCTCGCACCGGGTGGCGTCCGACGCGCCGCTGATCCGGGCCGGTACCGAGCGTGCGGTCATCTCGACCATCGTCGTCAATGAAGGACGCGAACTCGGGGTGGATCTCGAGGTCACCACCGGTCGGGCCAACAAGGCCCGGTTGAACCGCTCGCCGGTGCGCAGTCCCCGCGAGATTCTCGGGGTGCTCCGGGCCGTGTTGTTCGCCCCGGAGGATCTGGCGCTGGTCCGCGGCGATCCGGCGGAGCGCCGCCGGTATCTCGACGAAGTTGCCACCACCCGGCGGCCACGCATCGCCGGTGTGCGTGCCGACTACGACAAGGTCGTTCGTCAGCGCACCGCGCTGCTCAAGTCGGCGGGCCCGGCGCGCCACCGCGGTGACTCCTCGATGCTCGACACCCTGGAGTCCTGGGACGGACATTTGGCATCCCATGGTGCACAGCTCATTTCGGCACGCGTCGACCTGGTGAACCAACTCGCGCCGGAGGTGGAGAAGGCCTACCAGCTGTTGGCGCCGGCGTCGCGTCCCGCAGCCATCGGCTATCGCAGCTCGGTCGAGATGGTGGAGGCCGAGGCCGGCGCGGGCACCGTCGACCCGGCGGTCTACGAGGCGGCACTGTTGGACGAACTGAGTCGTAAACGTTCCGCGGAGCTGGAGCGCGGGGTCTGCCTGGTCGGCCCGCACCGCGATGATCTGGAGCTGCGCCTCGGTCAGCAGCCCGCCAAAGGTTTCGCCAGCCACGGTGAATCCTGGTCCATGGCACTGGGTTTGCGCCTTGCGGCCTATGAGTTGTTGCGCCAGGAAGGGACCGATCCGGTGCTGCTGCTCGACGATGTGTTCGCCGAACTGGACAGCGCACGGCGTCAGGCGTTGGCCAGCGTCGCGGCGTCCGCCGAGCAGGTCCTGGTGACCGCCGCGGTCCCGGAAGATCTGCCGGCGGATTGGGATGTGCGGCGTATCACGGTCGGGATGCGCGATGATGACAGCGGACGGATTTCGGAGGTGATCGGGTGAGTACGGATGGTGAGACAGCGGGCCCCCCGGATCATCTGGCGGGCTTGACCGGAATGGACATGGTGCGCCGCGCGCTCGAGGAGGCCCGCGGTGCCGCGCGCAGTCAGGGTAAGGATGTCGGGCGTGGCCGGGTGGCCCCGGCGCGTCGCGCGCCGGCCGCCGGGCGACGCCGGCGCTGGTCCGGCCCCGGCCCCGATGTGCGCGATCCGCAGCCGTTCAGTGCCGCCACTCGAGACCTGGCCCAGTCCCGTGGCTGGTCCAAACAGGTTGCCGAGGGCTCGGTCCTGGGCCAGTGGGCGACTGTGGTCGGGGATCAGATCGCCGACCATGCGGTGCCGACCAGCCTGCGCGACGGTGTGCTGACCGTCTCGGCGGAATCCACGGCGTGGGCCACCCAGCTCCGGATGGTGCAGGCCCAGTTGTTGGCGAAGATCGCGGCCGCGGTCGGCGACGGGGTGGTCACGTCGTTGAAGATCCAGGGGCCGGTGGCGCCGTCCTGGCGGAAGGGCAACCGCAGCGTGCCCGGCCGCGGTCCGCGCGACACCTACGGATAGCGGAGGCCTGAGGCCGTCGAGACGCCGGAAAACGAGCTGCTGGAGCGTCCCGACGTCCCGATGGCCCAGAAATTCCGCGCACGGCGCGATCAGCTGGCTGAAAACGCCCCTACAAAGTAAGTCCTGACGGTGTCTAACGGTAGACTGTGGGGAGCTTTGCAGGCGGTGACGCAACCGCCTTCCGCGAACCCCAAGGAGACGCGTCCAACGTGGCTGCCCAAGATCAATACGGTGCCGAGTCGATCAAGGTCCTCGAGGGCCTGGAAGCGGTCCGTAAGCGCCCCGGCATGTACATCGGCTCCACCGGCGAGCGTGGCCTGCACCATCTGGTGTGGGAGGTCGTGGACAACGCCGTTGACGAGGCGATGGCCGGTTTCGCCTCCAAGGTCGACGTTCGCATCCTCGAGGACGGCGGCGTCCAGGTCACCGACGACGGCCGCGGTATCCCGGTGGCCATGCACTCCACCGGCATTCCCACCATCGACGTGGTCATGACAGTGCTGCACGCCGGTGGAAAGTTCGAAGAGGGCGCCTATCAGGTGTCCGGCGGTCTGCACGGCGTCGGTGTGTCGGTGGTGAACGCGTTGTCGACCCGGCTGGAGGCCGACGTCCGCACCGATGGTTCGGAGTGGTTCCAGACCTACGACAAATCGGTGCCGGGCACGCTGCGCCAGGGCGAGAAGACCAAGGAGACCGGTACCACGATCCGGTTCTGGGCGGACCCGGACATCTTCGAGACCACGACCTATGACTTCGAGACCATCGCGCGCCGCCTGCAGGAGATGGCATTCCTGAACAAGGGTCTGACGATCGAACTCACCGATGAGCGCGTTGCGCCCGAGGAGGTGGTCGACGACGTGGTCAGCGACCATGCCGAGGCACCCAAGTCCGCCGAGGCGAAGGCTGCCGAGGCCGCGGCGCCGCAGAAGGTCAAGCACCGGGTGTTCCACTACCCGGGCGGTCTGGTCGATTTCGTGAAGCACATCAACCGCACCAAAACCGCGATCCAGCCCAGCGTCATCGATTTCGACGGCAAGGGCCCCGGCCACGAGGTCGAGATCGCGATGCAGTGGAACGCCGGCTATTCCGAGTCGGTGCACACGTTCGCCAACACCATCAACACCCATGAGGGTGGCACGCACGAAGAGGGCTTCCGTTCGGCGTTGACCACGGTGGTCAACAAGTACGCCAAGGACAAGAAGCTGCTCAAGGACAAGGATCCCAACCTCACCGGTGACGATATCCGGGAGGGCCTGGCGGCGGTGATCTCGGTGAAGGTCTCGCAGCCGCAGTTCGAGGGCCAGACCAAGACCAAGCTGGGCAACACCGAGGTCAAGTCGTTCGTGCAGAAGATCTGCAACGAGGAACTGCAGCACTGGTTCGACGCCAACCCGGCCGAAGCCAAGACCGTGGTCAACAAGGCGGTCTCCTCGGCGCAGGCCCGCATCGCCGCGCGTAAGGCCCGTGAGTTGGTGCGCCGCAAGAGCGCCACCGATATCGGCGGGTTGCCGGGCAAGCTGGCCGACTGCCGGTCCACCGATCCGAGCAAGTCCGAACTGTATGTGGTGGAGGGCGATTCGGCCGGCGGTTCGGCCAAGAGTGGCCGCGATTCGATGTTCCAGGCCATCCTGCCGTTGCGCGGCAAGATCATCAACGTGGAGAAGGCCCGCATCGACCGGGTGCTCAAGAACACCGAAGTCCAGGCCATCATCACCGCCCTGGGCACCGGTATCCACGACGAGTTCGACCTGGCCAAGCTGCGCTATCACAAGATCGTGCTGATGGCCGACGCGGACGTCGACGGCCAGCACATCTCGACCCTGCTGCTGACCCTGCTGTTCCGTTTCATGAAGCCGTTGGTCGAGAACGGCCACATCTTCTTGGCCCAGCCCCCGCTGTACAAGCTGAAATGGCAACGCTCCGAACCGGAATTCGCCTACTCCGACCGCGAACGCGACGGGCTGCTGGAGACCGGGCGGGCCGCCGGCAAGCGCATCAACCCCGAAGACGGTATCCAGCGGTACAAGGGTCTGGGTGAGATGGACGCCAAGGAACTATGGGAGACCACCATGGATCCCAGCGTGCGGGTACTGCGCCAGGTGACCCTCGATGATGCCGCCGCCGCCGACGAGCTGTTCTCGATCCTGATGGGCGAGGACGTCGAGGCACGACGCAGCTTCATCACCCGCAACGCCAAAGACGTTCGCTTCCTTGATGTTTAACGTGCACTTCTCTATTCGGGGCTTAGGACTGATTCATGACTGACACCACACTGCCACCCGGCGACGAAGCTGGCGACCGCATCGAACCTGTCGATATCCAGCAGGAGATGCAGCGCAGCTATATCGACTACGCCATGAGCGTCATCGTCGGGCGCGCACTGCCCGAGGTGCGCGACGGTCTCAAGCCCGTGCACCGCCGCGTGCTGTACGCCATGTTCGACTCCGGTTTCCGGCCCGACCGTGGTCACGCGAAATCGGCACGGTCGGTGGCCGAGACGATGGGTAACTATCACCCGCACGGCGACTCGTCGATCTACGACACCCTGGTCCGGATGGCCCAGCCGTGGTCGTTGCGTTACCCGCTGGTCGACGGCCAGGGCAACTTCGGCTCCCCGGGCAACGATCCGCCGGCCGCGATGCGCTACTGCGTCACCGGAGATGCCATGGTCCGGTTGCCGATGGGACAGTCGGTCCGTATCGACGGCATCGTGGCGGGGCAGCGGCCGAACACCGATGCCGTGGTGGATCTGAAGGTTCTGGATCGACACGGCAACCCGGCATCGGTGGACCGCGTCTTCCATTCCGGGGACCACGAAACCTTCACGGTGACCACCGATGAAGGATTCTCGGTGACCGGTACCGCCAACCACCCCTTGCTTTGCCTCGTGGACGTAGCCGGGGTTCCGACGCTGTTGTGGAAGCTGACCGAGGAGATCCGTCCCGGAGACGTGGTCGCGTTGCAGCGCACCCCGGCCACCGAGTTTGGAGCCGACGATTGGTTGGCCGTGATGGAGGGGCTGCTCGCCGGTGCCTTCATCAGTGAGGGATTCGTCTCCGAAACTCGGGCCGGATTCAACAATCTGGACCGCGAGTTCTTCGATGTCGTAGTGGCGGCCTATGACGCCGTCATCGGTGGTGCGCGGTACCTGTCTTCGCGCACCATTGCGTCCGGTTCGTTGTTGCACGAGCTCGATATCCACAACGTCTCTGCCTTGAAGGCGTCGCGCCTGGGTGAGCTGTGCAATCAGCGTTCCGCGGCCAAGGTTGTGCCGCAATGGTTGTGGAATTCGACCACCGGGGTGAAGCGGTCGTTCCTGCAGGCGCTGTTCGAGGGTGACGGATCCTGCTCCAGCCTGCCACGGAACACCATTCAGATTTCGTACTCGACGCGTAGTCGCCAACTGGCAGTCGACGTGCAGCAGCTACTCCTCGAGTTCGGTGTGGTGTCACATCGCTATCGACATGCGACCGGCGAGCACAAGGTGGTCATCACCAATCGCGGCCATGCGGAGGCGTTCGCCGCCCAGGTCGGTTTCGGGGGCGTCAAGCAGCAGAAGCTCCGCGAGATCCTCAGCACTTTGCCGACCGTTGCGGCCGGCCTGGATCGCGATTTCGTCCCGGGACTCGGCGAGTTCATCCGCAGGCATGGCGGCGGTCGCTGGGTCGACAAGGAGTGGCTGCGCAAGCACAACATCGACCGGCTGTCGCGTTGGCGGACCGGGGGTGCGGAGATCCTCTCCCATATCGCGGACGCGGATGTCCGCGCCGTGGCAACCGATCTCACCGATGGCCGTTTCTACTACGCACGGGTGGCAAGTGTCACCGAAGCCGGTGTGCAGCCGGTCTACAGCCTGCGAGTGCAAACCGACGACCATGCATTCATCACCAACGGTTTCGTCAGCCACAACACAGAGGCGCGGCTGACCCCGTTGGCCATGGAGATGCTGCGTGAAATCGACGAGGAGACAGTCGATTTCATCCCGAACTATGACGGTCGTGTGCAGGAACCGACCGTGCTGCCCAGCCGGTTCCCGAACCTGCTGGCCAACGGATCCGGCGGTATCGCCGTCGGCATGGCCACCAACATCCCGCCGCACAACCTGCGCGAACTCGCCGAGGCCGTGTACTGGTGCCTGGAAAACCATGAGGCCGACGAGGAAACCACGCTGGCTGCTTGCTGCGAGCGGGTCAAGGGTCCGGACTTCCCGACCTCGGGTCTGATCGTCGGGTCCCAGGGCATCAACGACACCTACACCACCGGTCGCGGATCCATCCGGATGCGCGGTGTGGTGGAGATCGAGGAAGATTCCCGCGGGCGCACCTCGATCGTCATCACCGAACTGCCGTATCAGGTCAACCACGACAACTTCATCACCTCGATCGCCGAGCAGGTTCGCGACGGCAAGCTCACCGGCATCTCCAATATCGAGGACCAGTCCAGCGATCGCGTCGGACTGCGCATTGTGGTGGAGCTCAAGCGCGATGCCGTGGCCAAGGTGGTGCTGAACAACCTCTACAAGCACACCCAGCTGCAGACCAGCTTCGGGGCCAACATGCTGTCCATCGTCGACGGGGTGCCGCGCACCCTGCGGCTGGACCAGATGATCCGTTACTACGTCGAGCACCAGCTCGACGTGATCATCCGCCGCACCCGGTACCGGCTGCGCAAGGCCAATGAGCGGGCCCACATCCTGCGCGGTCTGGTCAAGGCACTCGATGCGCTCGACGAGGTGATCGCCTTGATCCGCGCCTCGGCCAACGCCGACGTCGCCCGCCAGGGCCTGATCGACCTGCTCGACGTCGACGAGATCCAGGCCCAGGCCATCCTCGATATGCAGCTGCGCCGCCTGGCCGCCCTCGAGCGCCAGCGGATCGTGGATGATCTGGCCAAGATCGAGGCCGAGATCGCCGACCTCGAGGACATCCTGGCCAAGCCGGAACGCCAGCGCGCCATCGTCCGCGACGAGCTCAAGGAGATCGCCGACAAGTACGGCGACGACCGCCGCTCGCGGATCGTGCCGGCCGACGGCGAGGTCAGCGACGAGGATCTGATCGCCCGCGAGGACGTCGTCGTCACCATCACCGAGACCGGGTACGCCAAGCGCACCAAGACCGACCTGTACCGCAGCCAGAAGCGTGGCGGTAAGGGTGTGCAGGGCGCCGGCCTCAAGCAGGACGACATCGTCAACCACTTCTTCGTCTGCTCCACCCACGACTGGATCCTGTTCTTCACCACGCAGGGCCGGGTGTACCGGGCCAAGGCCTACGACTTGCCGGAGGCCTCGCGCACCGCACGTGGCCAGCACGTCGCCAACCTGCTGGCCTTTCAGCCAGAGGAGCGCATCGCCCAGGTCATCCAGATCCAGAGCTACGAGGACGCGCCATATCTGGTGCTGGCCACCCGCAACGGTCTGGTCAAGAAGTCCAAGCTGACCGACTTCGACTCCAACCGCTCCGGCGGCATCGTCGCGGTGAACCTGCGCGACGGTGATGAACTGGTCGGGGCGGTGCTCTGCTCGGCCGAGGACGATCTGCTGCTGGTGAGCGCCAAGGGGCAGTCGATCCGCTTCTCCGCGACCGACGAAGCGCTGCGGCCGATGGGCCGTGCGACCTCCGGGGTGCAGGGCATGCGGTTCAACACCGACGACCGCCTGCTGTCGCTCAACGTCGTCGAACCGGACAAGTACCTGCTGGTGGCGACGGCGGGTGGCTACGCAAAGCGCACCGCGATCGACGAATACACCGCGCAGGGCCGCGGCGGCAAGGGCATCCTCACGATCCAGTACGACGCCAAGCGTGGAAGTCTGGTCGGGGCGCTGATCGTCGATGATGAGACCGAGCTGTACGCCATCACCTCCGGCGGCGGTGTCATCCGGACGGCCGCTCGCCAGGTGCGCAAGGCCGGGCGCCAGACCAAGGGCGTCCGCTTGATGAACCTGGGTGAGGGCGACACACTGATTGCGATTGCGCGGAACGCCGAAGCCGGCGATGAGTCGGACGGCGCGGAGGCCGAGGGCACCGAACCCGAAGCCACCGAACCGGACAGCACCGAACCCGACGCAACGTGACGCGACGCCGCTGCCACCTCGGCACGGCCTGAGACAAGGAGCCACTAGGTGACTTCACCGAACGAGCCCGGACACCCGCGTGCGGGCGAGGGCCCCGGCGGCGCCAATGGAGCGCCTGCCGGGCCGCCGGGGCGGGTGGCCGCCGAGTCCAGTGACGTTCCACCGTGGCAGCGGGGTCCGGGCGCCCGCGCCAACGCCCCGCGTCCCGCCGATGCCCCGCGCCCGGCCGATGCCCAGCGTCCGACCGAAGCGCAGCGGCCAGCTGAAGCGCAGCGTCCGGCGGAGGGGCAGCGGCCGGCGGAGGGGCAGCGTCCGCCCGAGCCGCAGCGGCCGCCGGTCCGCTCCCCCGGCGCCGACGCCCGGATCGGCCAGTTCATCGCGGGAGGTCCGAGCACGGTCAATCGGGACACCGAGGTCGTCCCGACCCGCGCCCCGGAGCGCCCGGAGGGCCAGCGGGCGGAGAGTTACGCCAGTGAACTGCCCGATCTGTCGGCGCAGTCACGCCCGGCGCGCCCGGCCAATACGCCCGTTACCGCCGAGCAGCGACCGTCCGCCCCGGCGAGCCGGGTGCAGGTCGCCAAGAAATCGCACGGCCCGGTCCGGGCCAGCATGCAGATCCGCCGGATCGATCCGTGGAGCACGCTGAAGGTCTCACTGGTGCTCTCCGGTGTGATGTTCTTCGTCTGGATGATCGCGGTGGCCTTCCTGTACCTGGTGCTCGGCGGCATGGGCGTGTGGACCAAGCTGAACAGCAATGTCGGTGACCTGCTCACCAGTGACAGCGGCACCGGCGGCGAACTGATCTCCAGCGGAACGATTTTCGGCGGGGCGACGCTGATCGGTCTGGTCAACATCGTGCTGCTGACGGCGATGGCGACGGCCGGCGCGTTCATCTACAACCTCATCACCGATCTGGTCGGCGGCGTCGAGGTGACCCTGGCGGATCGGGACTGATCCTCGCGGTTTGGGCGATCGGCCGTGGTTACGGTAATCTCGTCGCTCGGCCAGCCAGTGAGTTTCGGGTGGTTGCTACGGGCCTATAGCTCAGGTGGTTAGAGCGCTTCGCTGATAACGAAGAGGTCGGAGGTTCGAGTCCTCCTAGGCCCACGGAAAGGTATGCACCATGAAGTGGGTGTTCGTGGCGGTGGCAGCGGCCGTAGCGGTGATCGTCTATCGGTCGCGGCACGGTGTCGAGGTCTGGCACACCACCGAGGACCGGCTCGCATAACCCCGTAGGGGGCCTTAGCTCAGTTGGTAGAGCGCTGCCTTTGCAAGGCAGATGTCAGGAGTTCGAATCTCCTAGGCTCCACAACACAATCAGTAGGTCAAAACCTGTGTGGTCTGGCCTGCTTTCGCGTTGGGCGGCGTCCGTGCCCACAGTCGCGAGTCGACGGCTGATTGATAGCGACACCTACAGCCTCGACATCGGACTCGCAGAGACGGCCGTACCGTCCAGGGTCAGGGCCGCGCTCTCGTGCCCAAGCACGTTCTGCAGGCTCTTGATATTCGCCCCGGCCTGGATCGCCAACGATGCTGCCGTGTGGCGCAACTCATGGATCTTGAACTCGTAGACCGTGACCTTCTCGCCGGCCGCGTTGGCAATGTCAACTTGAAGTGGCCCCAGTGTGACGGCTAGTTTTGGCCCCCCTTCGCGGTGCGTTGGGATTTTCTGGCGTTGAGGTGGCTAGCCCCAGAAGATGCCTGAGGGGTTGTGATCGATTTCGGTGAGCACATCGTGGATGTGCGGTGTGGGGTCGATCGTGTCGTAGCGGTGAAATTTGAGGTGTCGGTCTCGCCAGTACAGGGTCCAGGTGTTGGTGGTGGCGGTGTAGCGCAGTCGTGCGATCGGGAAACTGGTCCAGTCTGGACCGTAGTCTTCGCGCCACGGCGCTCGTCGTTCGACGATGGTGAGGTGCCGGGCAGCGACGTCGCATTCGACGCGGACTTGGTGACGCGCGTGTTCGGGCACTCTGGCCGCGCACCACTGTTGCACGCGTGCGATATCGAGTTCGGGTAGGGCCATTGGGTCACCACCGGGGCGTGTCGGTGGCGGCGGTCAGGGTGTCGTAGGCGGTGTCGAGTTGGCGTTGACGGCGGCGGTGGGGTTCATGATTGGACTCGGCAGCCAGAGCATCGATCAGGTCGTCGAGTTCGGCGGCGGTCATCGTGAGATGAAGCTTGCCGCCGTGGGCGCAGATCGCGAAAACCGCTCTCTGACAGTTGTTGTCGAGGAAGGGCAGGGTGCGCAGGGTCGCTGCGGTGTCAGCGTCGATGGGAATGTCGCGGCGCGGTTGGGCTGCGGTCAGTTGCTGGCGACGCAGATCGTAGATTGATGCTGCCCAGTTGCTGATGGTGCCGTCGTCGCCGCATTGGCTGCATTGCCAGCCGATGGGTTGATCAGCATCGCCGCGGACCACCGTGATGCGGCCCGGGCAGCGGCGGTTGGTTGGTCGGCGCCGACACGGCAGCGCGGTTTCCCACCGGGTGTGAGCGTCGCCGGCCGACGCTGCGGAAACGATGCCGCCCAGGTGCTCGGCGAGCGCACGGGCCGGCCCGGGGGTCTCGGGGCCCACGTCGAGGAAGTGCTGCAGATCGGCGACCAACATGACCTGGTCACTGTATCGGCTGCAGGCCGGCCAGAGGCGCGTGAGTTACTGCGCGGTGCTGGTGCGGCGGGTGCGGGCATGGGCGAGTCGGTAGGAGGTGGTGCCGGTTTCGATGATCTGCCCGGCGAAGGTCAACCGGTCGACGATGGCCGCACACAGTCGCGGGTCGGTGAAGGTCTTGGTCCACGCGGAAAACGGCTCGTTGGACGCGATCGCCACCGAGGCGCGTTCCTCGCGCTCGGTGAGCACCTGGAACAGCAACTCCGCACCGCGGCGGTCCAATTGCAGGTAGCCCAGCTCATCGATGAGCAGCAGATCCACCCGACCGTAGCGGGTGATCAACTTGCTCAGGTGGGCCTCGTCGGCGGCCTCGACGAGTTCATTGACCAGCTTGCTGGCCAGGGTGTAGCGGACGCGGTAACCGGCTTCGGCGGCGGTGGTTCCCAACCCGATCAGCAGGTGAGTCTTGCCGGTCCCGGAGTCGCCGATCAAGCACAAGGGTTCACCGGCTTTGACCCAGGCGCAGGTCGCCAGGGTGCCGATGACTGCGGGGTTGATCGCGGGGTTGGCCTCAAAGCTGAACTCGTCAAGCCGCTTTGGCCGAGGGAACCCGGCGTCATGAATACGGCGCTGCGCCCGGCGGCGATCCCGGTCCTCGCATTCGGCGATCATCAGCTCCGATAAGAACCCCAGATAGGACTGCTGTTCACGTTCGGCCGCGGCGGCGATCTCGGCGAAGCGGTCACGGATGGTGGGCAGCCGCAACATCCGGGCGCCCTGTTCGATTGCCGCGACCGCGGCCTGATCGGTGACGGTGTGACGCGCGGTGGTGTTCATGAGCTCTGCTGCCCCAGCAGCGTGTCATAGGGGGCCACCGACGGCAACGGCCGCTCGTCGGCGATCAGGCGGTGCTCAGCGAGCCGGAGCACCTGGGCGCCCTCACCGCCGCCGGGTGGCGAACCGAGGCCGGCGCGCTGTTCGGCGGCCCGGCGGGCTTCCAGCGCCACCACATCGGCATTGACCGAGCCCACCGACAGCGCAGCGCTGATACCGGCCAGCACATCAGCGCGGTCGAGGTGACGGTGCAGCAGCAGGACTTCAACCAGCACACGGGTTCCGCCAGCATCCCCATGAACCCGCCGGGCTGCGGCCCACCACGCGTCATGTTCAGCGGTGAACAGTTTGGCCGCCCGCGCTTGAGCCAGTGCGGTGGCCCCCGGCAAGGCACCGGGTTTGCGGGCCAGGATCTCCAGATAGTGGTCCAAGTCCAGCACTTTGGTGCCTTTGCCGACTGCCCGGGGATGACGTGCCACCACCGTGGTGCGGTCATAGACAGTGACATGCGACGCCGACAGTTTCACCCGCACACGATGCCCGATGAACCGGGCCGGCACCGAATACTGATTGCAGCGCACCATGATCTGGGCGTACCGATCCACCCGCGGAGTCAGCGTCAACGCCGTCTCAAACCCCTGATCGGCAACAGGCTGCAGGAACTGCCGCTCGGTTTCCCAGTCCTGGCCAACAGTGTTGGCGCGGTTAGCGATCCGACGACGATCGTCGGCGTCGTCAGCAGCGGCCAAGAAGGCGTTGAGCTCGTCGATGGAGTCGACCACCGGCATCGGCACGCAGTGATTGCGGCGAAACCGGCCCCCTTCGCCTTCCACGCCGCCCTTTTCGTGGCTGCCGTCGTGACCGGGCTGGCAATACCACGCTTCAAAGCCGTAGTGCGAGCGGAACGCGATCCAGCGTTCATTCTCCTGACGGGACCGTCCGAACAACACCTGCTTGACCGCACTATTGAGATTGTCGTAACGGATCTTGTCGACCGGCACCCCGCCGAGGCGGTCGAACCCGTGAACGTGGCCCTCCAGAAACGCTTCCTGGCCCTGGGTGGCGAACGCCCGATGCGCTGCTCGCCCCGAGAACGACAACCGCATCGTAAACAGTGCGGTCTTGGTCTTCACCCCGGCCAGCATCACCCACAGATCGTGGAAGTCGACCTCGGCTTCAGCGCCGGGTCGGTAGGTCTGCGGCACAAATCCCGCCTCCAAGGCCCGGCCCGCCTCCGCAGCGATCTGTGGGCGACGTTTGCGGATGTGGTCGCGCACCGTCGAATACGACAACCCGGCTGCGTCATGCTCATCGACCAGCCGCGCCAACACCCGTCGCGCGGTATGGCGTTGCTTTTTCGGGGCATCGAGATCCGAACGCAGCATCTCATCGATGGCCGCCTTGAACGGCTCCAACCGCGGCGCCGCTCGCGGCCCGGTCTTGCGCGGCGGCGGCACCGCCGAATCCAACGCTTGGCGCACTGTGCGTCGATGCACCCGGTACTTGTCTGCCAGCGCCCGGATCGACAAACCCTCAACCCGACGATCCCGGCGGATCGCTGCGAACTGCTCCACCCGTGTCCTCACCTTTCCAGCCACCAACCCTTCACCAGCGATCCGGGCCATCCGGAACCGCCTGTGATCACTGTCAGGTGGGGCCAATTCACGCCGTCATAACCGACGCGGCGTGTCGTCAAGGTGGGGCCAACTCAGACCGTCACAACAGCACACCCGCGACCACACAGGTGGGGCCACTTTCGACCGCCCACCCGGGGCCAAATCAGGCTGTCACAGCCACCGCGTTCTTCTCGAGCCGAGGGTCCACTTGATTGCTGGCCTTGCCCGGGCCGAATCATTAGCCAAAATAGTCGCGGCTCAACATCCCACGGGAACGCCGAGCGACCCGCTGATCGGGTACATCAGCTAAGAAACGTAGGACGCCCCGTTGATGGAAACGACTACAGCACCACCATCCAATCTGGCACTGTCAAGGACGTCGGTGAGCTGGACCGGGTGATGTCAGACCGGCAGAAGCTCAGCGAGTCAAGATGCACGCTGCGCCTCCGCATCTTCATCCGTGGCTTCGCTGGCTGCATAAATTTGCTCAACTCTAAAAATGCTAGAAAATCTCAATAGCGGGTTCTATGTCGAGTAAAACCTCTCTAGCAGCGGAAACGGGCAGTTTTGAAAGTGTCGGCGATCTACTCTAAAAATCACTCCCAAAACTTGAAGCTTCACAGATCCGCCAGCGCCCAGGCCGCTCGCGGGTCTTTTGGCGACTTGCCGATCCATCGAACTAGTCCTTCGTCCCGAAGGGCTTGCAGCCGGTTTGTCGCCGTTGGTCTGCTCATGTTCAGAGCATCTGCGACCTCGCCTGTTCCCATCGGCGTTGATGCGCCCCGAAGAAGATCTAAAACGCCTTGGCTGCCCTTCGGAAGACGTGCGGCCACCTCCGCGCGGAGTCGGTGAACCGCCTCCAAGCGGAGGCGCACACTGCCAGTGCCTTGTTTGTAGACAGGGTCAGTGAGGCCGACCTTGCGCATCTCCTCGAAGATCCGTTTGATGCCTTCGCCCAGCTCCTGCCCAATTCGGAGGTCGGCACACACTCTCGCGATTCGCGGATTCCTTGCGAATCGGCTGATCTCAAGGGGTTTCGAAGGATCGACCAGGCCAGGAAACCTGCCGGGGCTCTCAATCTCAATTCGGTCGGGGAAGATCTCGACGCGGATGTGGTCGCCAGCAAGGCTGTACGATCTATGGATCACCGCGTTCACCAGCCCTTCAAGCCATGCGTCTCTTGGAACGATGTCAGCGCCAGTGAAGAGGCCAGTGGCGTTAAGCGATCGTCGCTTGGGGGCGAACCGTTCGATCACCTCGGCGGCACTTTGGATTGCGTACGGGATCGGGCCCTCAATCTTCACGTCGCCGTCGTCGTATAGATTGAGGTCAGCTCCGGTTCCCCGGTCCGTTGACATATATCGAAGCACCCGTATGTACGCCTCGGGGAACTCCTGTTGCGGGTGCCCAGCAAACAAGAGATAGCCAGCGTTGGTGAGGGAGCCGTCCTTCGTAAGGAGGCTCCTGGCTCGGAGTATGCCCTCCGCCGATTCCGCACCCGTGTTCTCGCGGTAGTTCTCCAGCAGACGATCATCCAAATCGGCGACGCCGTAGCCGTTATTGACGGCCATCCCGTCGTACTGAGCCTGACCCTTGTCGAACTCGAGCTCTTGACGCTGCGAGTAGTTCAGTTTCCGCGATTCGTCACCGACACGAAGGTACGTGTCACCGTTCCGCATCTCGTGGACGCGTTCACCTGGATCAACACGAAATACAAGCAGGAAATCCTCATGCCCATCGGCGTTGATGCACCCAACATCAGAACAGCTGTATCGAACCGGGGGCACTGCGTGGTCGATGGACGCCTGTCGGAGGCTGTTGATCTGCCTGATGCCTTGCCGGGTCATTCCTTGGACTACGCCACCTTGAACTCCCACGACGACCAAGCCGCCCTCGGCATTCGCGAAGGCCACCAGCGCTTGGCCGAGTGTCTGTGCGCTTACGCGGGCGCCCTTCTTTTCGTACCACTGATCCTCGACTGCTTGGGCTATGAGTTGCCCGCGCTCAGATACTGGCGCGCTGAGCATGGCGTCGATCCGATTGGCAGTCACGCACCTACTATAAAATTTTATATGTATGGATCGCTAGTGTCCGGGCGTTGGCCGTTGTCTGCGAGTGCAGGGTCAGCGGTCCTCGCTGCGCACGAGAATTGCGGGGCGGCAGCAGAGTCAGTGTGACAAATGAGGTAGATGAGGTTTAGTGACAGACCGGCTGAGGTTATACGCGCATCGGCTGACGTACCCAAAATAGTATGACCTAAATCACACTATGCCGTGGTCCGACGGCATAGTCCAGCGGGCTGTTATACCGCCCCAACAAAGCCGCTAGGCGACTAAATTACACGGTTAGGGTTATCGCGTAGGTCCGTGCCACAAGTCTCTCGAGAGCTTAAATGGAGGCCTTTAGGCGCATATCTTCGCAGGTGGGGGCTGCGAGCGTCGTTGACGCGTCTCGGCGTTTTCCCTATCTTTGGACACATTAACACCGGCCCCGCTGTTAGCTTCGGCTATCAAGGGTCGGTTTTCATATGTAGGAACAATGACGGCATACAGCAAGCCCCACCTGTCGCGCGAGGACCAGGTGCAGATCATGGTCGGCCGCGGGCTTATCTGTGCCGACGAAGCGGCGGCTGTACAGCTTCTTAAGCAGGTCGGTTACTACCGTCTCTCGGCTTATGTCTATCCATTCCGTGAGATGCTGCCGCCGGAGGCGTCGCGAAAGTCCAGTCCAGCACACTACCGATCGGACGCCATCAAGGCCGGCGCTACATTCGAGCACGTTCAGTCGTTATGGCGCTTTGACCGAAAACTGCGGCTCAAGTGCATGGATGCGCTTGAAGTCGTCGAGATCGGCCTCCGGTCTGAGCTGGCGCACACGCTGGCTCAGCGCAGCATATTCGGTCATGTCGAGCCGTCATCTCTGGACCGAGCGACCTGCAACGAGCCATGTGCCGGCGGCGCCATCAATCTGTTTGACGACTGGATGGAGCGCTACGAAAAGCTCAAGTCCGCGGCCAAGAACGAGGACTACAGGATTCATCACCGAGCCAAGTATGGCGATCCAATTCCAGTGTGGATTGCGGTGGAGTTTCTCGACTTTGGCGCCTTGTGCCGAATCTACAACCTACTCGAAAAGTCTGACCAAAACGCCATCGCGGCCAGTATGAGGCTGAAGGGCGGCGCGCTACTCAAGAAGTGGCTGCGAGACTTGAACTACCTACGTAATCTCTGCGCGCACCACAGTCGTCTCTGGAACCGAGTGCTGACATATCAGTCGGCCAAATTCAGTCCGCATCAGGTCGAGGACGAGCTGAAGCACGCGGCTACCTGGGGTACACGGGACAAGATGTACGTGCTCTCGGCGATTCTGGCGTACTTGGTGCGCCACATAGACCCCGCGTCAACATGGCACCTCGATTTTAAAAGTCACGTCCGCAAGTTCCCCGAGCTGCCAGACAAGTCCCCGGTAGCAGACATGGGTTTCCCAACCGACTGGGTCGATCTATCTCTCTGGAACACGGTGCCACCCCCTTCGTGACCACAATTTGCCCACAGTTACAGACAGATCCCGTTACCCACAGTGACGAGTTTCGGCACGTAGTCCGTACTGTAAGCTCTTGAAAAGCAGAGTGATTCGCCTTTGCAAGGCAGATGTCAGGAGTTCGAATCTCCTAGGCTCCACAACACAATCAGTAGGTCATACGGCGTGCGTCAGCTCGCCGGGATGGGCGTCGTCGCTCCCTCCGCGTCGGAGGCCTCCCCGACGAGATCGGCGAGGGCCAGCGCCACCCGCAGTTCCAGCGTCCGGTTCTCGAACGGCCGCCCCAGCAGTTCCTCGGCCTGGCGGACCCGATAGGCAACGGTGTTCTCGTGGATGTGCAGTCGCTTGGCGGTTCTTCCGCGGCTGCAGTTCTCGTCGAGAAAAGTGCGCAGCGTGGCCGCCAGCCGGCGCGTGGTTTCGTCCCTGGACCCCAGCCGGCCCAGTTCGCGCTGCACGAACACCCGCGACTGTTCGGCGTCCACGGTGGAGATCGCCCGCAGGGAGATGCTGTCGTAGCGGGTGACGCTGCCGCTCGGGCGGCTGGCCAGGCGGGCGATCCGTTGCGCCTCGGCCGCCTCGAGATAGCTGGAACGAAAACCGCCGATGCCACGCTCGGGTTCACCGATCGCGACCCGCACCCCAGGCGCCTCGGCCGTTCGAAACCGTAACTCGTCCAACACCTTCGGCGGCACGGCGCTGTGGGAGCCGATCCAGGCCGCGGTGGACAGGATGCCCAGTGGATGAACAAGGGGCCGCTGACTACCGATCGCGGAGGCGATATCGCGGATCGCCGCTTCCAGGACGGCCTGTGTGTTGCGGCCCTCTTCATGATGCTCCAACCAGGCGATGACGGCGACCTGCACGCGGCGGAGGTCGTGGCGTAGCCGGCGGGTGGCCACGTCGATGTCAATGGGCTTTCCGGCCAGGATGGTGCCGATCGTCTCGGCCTGGCTGGCGGCGGCGCTGCGCAACCATCGATCGCGTTCGGCGGTGTACGCCTCCTCCACCAGACACAGCGCGGCGTCGACATAGGCGAACATCCACGCCGAACCCAATTCGGATGCGAGACGCAGCTCGTCGGTGTCGCCGGCGTGGGTTTCCAGGATGGCCGCGAAATGCCCAGATGTCGCGGCGTGGGCCAGGCGATAGCTGCGCATCAGCGTCGTCAGCGGTATGCCATGTCGCGCGCCGTCGCGGGCATAGGCAAGGGTTGGCGCCGGCAGGTGTGTTGCACCGCTCGGGTCGGCTCCGGTCAGCAGCGCCTCGGCAAAGTCGCGGATACTGGCCTCGGTGCTGGCGCGGCTGACCTCGAGGGCTTCCTCGTTGACGAGCAGTTCGGGCAATCGCTCACTGGTGTGTTCGTTGACCGCCTGCGCAATCTCACTGGCGCGTTCGGCCAGCCCTGCGGCGGCGGGCCGCAGCACCGTCAACCACACCCGGCGCTGTTCATCGCCCTGCGCGCCCGTCCAGGCCGGCTCCATGCCTGCACGGTATCGCCGTGGGTCGAGGTCGGTGCGCAAAATGTACAACCGCTGAACCCAACGTTGGCGCGCGCAGACAAGAGAACGGGTGTACCGCCGACGGACGATCTACCCATGCGACAACTGACCAGCCTCGACGCACAGTTCCTGGCCATGGAGAACGACCGGGTGCAGGGCCACGTCAGCGTGCTCGGGGTGTACGACGCGCACACTGCAGCCGGCGAACCCCTTGATGCAAAGTTCGTCGGCCGGATCATCGGCGAGCGCCTGCATCTGCTGCCCACCTTCCGTTGGCGGCTCGCACAGGTGCCGTTCGATCTCGATTACCCGTACTGGGTTGACGACGGCACCTTCGATGTCGAGTACCACGTCCGCGAACTCGCTCTGCCGGCGCCGGGCACCGAGCGACAGCTGGCCGAACAGGTGGCGCACATCATCGGTCGCCAACTCGACCGGTCGCGGCCGCTATGGGAGGTCCATGTCATCCACGGCCTGGCGGGCGGCGGCGTCGCGGTGCTGACGAAGATGCACCACGCGGCGGTCGACGGGGTGTCCGGCGCCGAAGTGATGAGCATTCTGCTCGACGACACCACCGCGCGCGAGTCCGAGCCCGCGCCTGCGATCACGGCCGAGTCCTTCCCCTCCGAAGTACAGATGCTGGGCCGCGGATTGGTCGGGCTGATGAGCCAGCCGCTGCGGATGCTGCGGGCAGGACCTACGGCGCTGCCACATCTCGACGATGTACCCACCGTCCGCCACCTTCCTGGCGTGAAAACGATTGCCCGCAGCAGCAGGCTGATCAAGCGGGCCCTCGCTGCCGGCGGCAACCGGGCGGCGTTGCGCGGCAGCGATATCACCGCACCCAGAACCCGATTTCAGGCGCGGGTCTCACCGCATCGCCGCGTCGCCTTCGGGTCGATGTCACTGGCCGAGGTCAAGACGATCAAGAACACCTTCGGCTGCACCGTCAACGACGTCGTGCTGGCGATCTGTACCGCCGGGTTGCGCAACTGGCTCAACAAGCAGGGTGAGTTGCCGGCCGAACCGCTCGCCAGTTTCATACCGATGTCGGTGCGCACGCCGGAACAGCGGGGCACGTTCGGCAATCGCGTCTCGGTGATGCTCACCCGACTGCCGACCGATATCGCCGACCCCATCGCACGGCTGCACAAGATCAACGAGGAAATGGGTCCCGTCAAGCAGCGCCACCGCGCGCTGCCGGCATCGTTACTGCAGGACGCCAACCACTTCATTCCGCCCGCCTTGTTCGCACAGGCGGCGCGGGCCACCTCCCGGCTCGCCGGTGTGCGTGGGCTGAATCAGCCTGCCAACGTCATGATCTCGAACGTCCCGGGCCCCTCGACAACGCTGTATCTCGGCGGAGCACGGCAACGCGCCCAGTTCCCGGTGTCCGGGGTGCTCGACGGGATCGGCATCAACATCACCGTGATGAGCTACCAGGATCAGCTCGAACTCGGCATCGTCGTCGACCGCGAACTCGCCGACGACCCGTGGGAGATCCTCGACGCCTTACGGGCCGGACTGGACGAACTGTGTGACGCCGCGCGCGCAACGACACCCGAGCGAAAGGACAACTGATGCTCAGCAACAGCATGGACGATTACCCCCTCACCCTCACCAGGATCGTTGAGCGCGCCGAGCGGTTCCACGCCGATGTAGAGGTGGTGTCGCGGCGCCCGTCGGGTGCTGTCGAGCGCACCACGCTCGGTGAATGTGCCGCCCGCGCGCGCAATCTCGCGACCGCACTGGAGGCGCTCGGCGTGCGTCCGGGCGATCCGGTCGCGACCTTGTTGTGGAACCAGCGCGAGCATCTGGAGTTGTACTTCGCCGTACCCGCCATGGGCTCTGTCATCCACACGCTCAACCCACGGCTCTTTCCCTATGAGCTCGCGTTCATCGTCGACGACGCCTCGGACGGCGTCATCATCATCGACGAGTCGCTACTGCAGGTCTTCGAAAGCTTCCGGGCCGGACTCGATTTCAGGCATGTCATCGTCGTCCCTCAGGACGGACCGGCGCCCGCCGGCACGCTGGACTATGAGGCGCTGATCGCCGATGCCACGCCCATGACGTGGCCCGAACTCGACGAACGAGACGCGGCGGCGATGTGTTACACATCCGGCACGACGGGCCGACCCAAAGGCGTGGTCTACTCCCACCGGGCGCTGGTGTTGCATTCGCTGGTGGCGGCGCTGCCCGACCAACTAGCCGTATCCGCCGGGGACACAGTGCTTCCCGTCGTGCCGATGTTCCATGCCAACGCGTGGGGACTGCCCTACGCCGCGGCGCTGGCGGGGGCACGCCTGGTGTTACCCGGACCGCGGCTGGACCCGGAAAGCGTGCTCAACCTGTGTGCCCACGAACGGGTCACCATGACGGCGGGCGTGCCGACCGTATGGATGGGCATGCTCGCCGCGCTGGACGCCGAACCGGACAGGTGGGACCTGTCGGAACTGAACCGTCTGATCGTGGGGGGCGCCGCAGTGCCACGGTCGATGTTCGAAGGGTTCGACCGCCACGGATTGACCGTCGTCCAGGCCTGGGGGATGACCGAGACCGCACCCCTCGGCGCGGTGTGTCGGCTGCCGGTGCGACTCTACGAAGGCGAACGCGACGAGCAGTACGGTTTCCGCGTCCGGCAGGGCGTCGCCACCCCGTTCTTCGACATCCGGGCCCGCGACGACAACGGTGAACTCATCGCCTGGGACGACGCCGCCATGGGTGAACTCGAGGTGCGCGGCCCGTGGGTCGCTGGCAGTTACCACGGCGGCCGGGGCACCGAGAACTTCACCGTCGACGGCTGGTTTCGGACCGGCGACGTGGTGCGGATCGATGCGCACGGATGCATCCGGATCTGCGACCGCTCAAAGGATCTGGTGAAGTCCGGCGGCGAATGGATCTCCTCGGTCGACCTGGAGAACCAACTCATGGCGCACCCCGCCGTGGCCCAGGCCGCCGTGATCGCGGTGCCCGACGAACGGTGGGGCGAACGCCCCTTGGCCGTGGTGTCGCTGTGCGACGGCGCCGACGCGTCGGCCGACGAGCTTCGCGAGCACCTCGCTCAAGAGTTCGCCAGATGGCAGTTACCGGACCGCTTCGAGTTTGTGCAGGCGATCCCCTGCACGGCCACCGGCAAGTTCAAGAAATCCCAATTGCGCACCCAGTTCACCACAGCCTGAAAGGAACCGAAGATGAGTCGCTACGACATCACCCAGACCAACCGAGCCGTGGAGCGGTTGATCGAGACGACGGAGAATCCGCGCCATCTGTACCTGCTGCACGCCTACAACCGGCACCGCTACCTGGAGATGGCCGGTCGATACGAGGAGATCTTCGCGCCGGACATGACGGTGGACAAGCCCGTCTACCATTTCAACATGCTCGGCAAGAGCGTCACCGTGGAAGGCACCGAGGCAGTCAAGGCGCTCTACCGCGGATGGAAGGGCACCAATCAGTGCATCTTCTATTCAGACGACGAGAAGCTCGCGGTCAGTGACGACATGATCGTCTCGACGTCGTTCATCTACCAGCAGACGCCGGGCAGCGTGCTGGCCGCCGAAGGGGTGCCGGTGGACCCCGCAGCCAGCTATCTGGTGAAGACCGCCGAGCACATGATCTGGCCCTACGACCACGGTCGGTTGGTCGGGGAGGACGTGTGGGAGTACGACGAAACCGCACGCGAGATCATCCCGTTGGATCGGGCCGAGGTCTTGACCGTCGATCAGTCAGCACAGTTGCTAGGCCCGCTGATCAAGCCGCTCCCGGAACACAATCCGTTCTTCGAGTGAGTGGTAAGCCGGCCGAGCATCCCGACGCTCAGTCGTATTGCACGTGCACCCGGTGGATCCGCCCCTCGAACGGGAACGGCGCGCGCTCGCGGTAATCCAACGACACCGGTGAACCCAGGCAGGTGCCGATGTCCAGGCAGTCGTTCGCGGTGAACAGCAGGGGTGCGCTCACCGGCACCTGACCCGAAGCCACCGTCGAGCCGTCGACGGCCAGCGTGACATCCAGCGGTCCACCCGGCCGCAGCTCGGCGTAGGCGGTCTGCACGACGATCGTGTGCCGCCCCGCCGGCACCGGCGCCGCAGACCGGACCTTCGTGCGCATCAGGATGAACAGGTTGTACTCGTAGCAGAGGTAGCCGTCATCCAGGTAACAGGTCAGCCCACCCGCTCCGGCACCGAGTGCGTACAGCACGCCGCTACCGGCGTCGGGGACGTCGACATCGATGGTCACGGTGTTGTTCTTGTTGCCCAGCGCCGGGGCGCAGAACTCCGGCATCCGCACCATGTCGCCGGCGAACGTCCACTCCCGGTACGGCGGGGTGATGCGCAGTTCGGGGTGATAGACCGGCACCCACAGTCCCCCGCCGATCGGCAGCACGGCGTTGCGGGCGGCCTCGATGGCGAACAACTCGCGTAGCTGGGCCAGCTTCTCCGGCTGCGCCGAGGCCAGGTCGCGCGCCTGGGACCAGTCCTCGTCGAGGTGGTAGAGCTCCCAGCGGTCCTGATCCGGTGTCCAGGTGGCGATGCCCTCGGGGGCCCCGGGCACCCAGGGCAACCGCGGTCCGCGCGCGCAGGCCAACCACCCGTCGTCATAGATGGCCCGGCTGCCCATGATCTCGAAGTACTGGGTCCGCTTGCCGCCCGGCGCGGACCGATCGACGAGCGTCCGGGCGAAACTGGCGCCCGCGATCGGGATCTGCTGCTCCCCCAACACCGTTCGCGGCGGCTCGATGCCCACCACCTCGTAGATGGTCGGCACCACATCGGTGCAATGCAGGAAGACATCCCGCGGTGTCGGGTCAGCGGTGATCTTCGCCGGCCAGCGCACGGCCATCGGGTTACGGGTGCCGCCCAGATGGGAGGCCAACAGCTTCATGCCCTTGTACGGCGTGCTGCCCGCCCACGCCCACCCGGCGTGGTACTGGTTGTCCACCAGCGGTGAGCCGAGCACGTCCAGCCCGCCCAGTTCCTCGAGTGCGTCGATGTGCTGGCGCACCGTGGTGGGAATCCCGTTCTGCGCCAACAGTTCCGCGATGGTGCCGTTCTGGCCTTCCCCGGACGATCCGTTATCACCCCAGATATAGAAGAACAGCGTGTTCTCGCCGTACCCGAGATCGTCCAGCTCGTCGGCGAGCCGGCCGACCTGCACATCGACATGCTCGGCGTAGCCGGCGGCCACCTCCATCAGGCGGCGCTGGAACGGCTTCTCGTCCTCGGGGATATCGTCCCAACCCGCGAGGGTGGCATCGCGTTCGGTCAGTTCACAGTCCTGCGGGATCCAGCCCTTGCTTTTGGCGCGCGCGAACACCCGCTCCCGGTAGGCATCCCAGCCGTCGTCGAACTTCCCGGCGTACTTGTCTGCCCACTCCTTCATGATGTGGTGCGGCCCGTGCAGGCACCCGCTGGCCCAGTACATGAAGAACGGTTTGTCGGCGTTGAACGCCTTGTGTCTGCGCAGCCAGCCGATGGCGTCGTCGGCCAGGTCCTCGGAGAGGTGGTAGCCCTCCTCGGGGGTCTTCGGCGGGGCGACGACGGTGGTGTTGCGCACCAGGTGCGGTTCGTACTGGGAGGCCTCGCCGGCCAGAAAGCCGTAGAAGTATTCGAAACCCAGTCCGGTGGGCCAGTTCTCGAACGGGCCCGCGGCGGTGGTCTCCTCGGCCGGGGTGTTGTGCCACTTGCCGAATGCCGAGGTGGCATAGCCGTACTGCTTGAGCACCTCGGCCACGGTGGCGGCCGAGCGCGGGATCTTGCCGGAATACCCATCCCAGTCGTTGGCGAGTTCGGCGATCTGCCCGTTGCCGATCTCATGGTGGTTGCGGCCGGTCAGCAGCGAGGCGCGCGTCGGCGAACACATGGCCGTGGTGTGAAACCTGTTGTACGACACGCCTTCTGCACAGAACCGGTCCAGCGTCGCGGTGTTCACTTCACCGCCGAGCCCGGACGGCAGCCCGGGCCCGGCATCGTCGATCAGCACGATCACGATGTTCGGCGCGTCCTGGTGCAGGCGCCGGAGCACCTGACGTTGGGCGTAGCTGGACTCGTCCAGAGTGCGCCCGGCGACGCTGGCCGACGGCACCGGCGGGAACGGCAGCACGCCGCCGCCGGGAAGGGTTGGAGCTACCACGGTCTCGGTCATGCCGGTCCTCTCAGCGCACGCAAGGTTCCCTAGGTGTACGGAATGCCGCTCTACGGCCGCTGGGTCACCTCGACGCTCGGCGGCAGGGCGGACGGCTCCGGGCGCATCGAGCGCCGCACGATGGAGAACGTCACCGCGCCGACGGCCAGCACACCGATCCCGGCCGCGACGAGCACGATCGGGCGCGGGCGACGCTTGGCGCGCCGAGCCTCCTGGAACGCCTGCGGCAGGTTGGCGATGACCTCCTGGGCCGCCGCGAGCTCGGAGGCGACGACATCCTGGGCGGCCTCGAGGTCCTCGCGCAGTTTCCCGCTGCGGTAGCGGTCGCGCAGCCAGCCCGCCGACGCACCCACCGACTGTGCGGTCAGGCCGGCCGCTCCCCTGGTGATGTCGTACGGCCCGACGGTGGAGTACTTCAGGCCGCGGGCGAACCGCTCTCGGGGGGTCAACCGGACGGTGGTCGTCTTCGCACTCATGGCGCCAAGCCTATTCGTGTGGGGCCCGGGTGGGCCCCCGATCCACGAATGGCAGACTGGATTGCGTGACGAGCCCCATTCAGACAGCGACCGCGACACTGCACACCAACCGTGGCGACATCAAGATCGCCCTGTTCGGCAACCACGCCCCCAAGACGGTCTCCAACTTCACCGGCCTGTCCAACGGCACCAAGGACTACAGCACCGAGAACGCTTCGGGCAGCACGTCCGGACCGTTCTACGACGGCGCGGTCTTCCACCGGGTGATCGAGGGCTTCATGATCCAGGGCGGTGACCCGACCGGCACCGGCCGCGGTGGCCCGGGCTACCAGTTCGCCGACGAATTCCACCCCGAACTGCAGTTCGACAAGCCCTACCTGCTGGCCATGGCCAACGCCGGGCCGGGCACCAACGGGTCGCAGTTCTTCATCACCGTCGGCCCGACCCCGCACCTGAACCGCAAGCACACCATCTTCGGTGAGGTCGTCGATCCCGAATCGCAGAAGGTCGTCGACGCCATCGCCACCACGGCGGTCGATCGCAGTGACCGGCCCACCGAGCCGGTCGTGATCGAGTCCGTCACGATCTCCTAGGAAGCTCCCCCGAAACGCACGAAATGGCTGCTCCCGCCACGGTGGGAGCAGCCATTTCGCGTGACTGGACTATTTCGTGTAGCCGGCGGCGGCCAGTGCGTCGAGCACCTCGAGCGGGTTGGTGCCCAAATCCCAGCGGGTGAACACATAGAGGCGGTCATCGGTGGTGTCGATCTCCAAGAGGCGCACCTTGCGGGCCAGCCGACGGAACTCGGTGATCCGGATCAGGCTGATGTCGTTCTTGCCCAGCACCCGGGTGTTCAGCCAACCGCGGACCGCGAGACCGTTCTCTGTGATTGCCAGCTTCGGGCGGGCCCGCCACGAAGCTGTTGCAAACAACACTAAACCCACCGCGGCAACGCCCCCGAGGACCCGCCCCGGCAGGTCTGTGACCACGGTCACAACGATGATGGCCATCGCAAGACCGAGGATTGCGATCCACACAATGCCGACCGACTTCGGAGCCCAACTAGTTTGCTGGATCACGTCAGGACACCATCTCACCGGCGGGTTTGCGGTTATCCACAGGCGCTATCCCCAATGGGGATGAATCACAACGGTGTGATTGGGTTACGGCCAGGTTGCGGTGCGGGTAACGCATAACGGCGATTTTGAATTCAAAATGGGCGACGGCCGCGTCAGCGCCACCGCATGGTGAGCAACAGTCCGGTGATCATGAAGGCAAAGGCGATCGCGTAGTTCCACGGACCCAGATCCGCCATCCAGCCGAGCCACGTCGGGGCGTTCAGGCCGGTCGCGCCGAGCTGGAACACCAGCAGCCACAGCAGGCCCACCAGCATCAACCCGACGAAGAGCACCACGAACCACACGCTCGAGGGGCCTGCCTTGACCTTGACCGGGGTCCGGCTCACCGGGTTGATGGTGAAGTCGTTCTTCTTACGGACTTTGGACTTGGGCATGGTTAACCTTTGAAGACGATGGAGAACGGCCGGGACTCGAACATGGAACAGAAACCTGAGCCTAACGCAGCCGCGCCCGCGCCCGGGAATTCCGGCCGGCGCAGGTCGCTGTGGCGATTCGGCGTCCCCGTGGTGTGCGTCTTCGCCGGTCTCCTCCTGTCCACCACCCACGGTGTCTCCGGCGGCGACGAGATTCGCCGCAGTGACTCGCCCCGGCTGGTCGACCTGGTCCGCGAGGCGAGCAGGAGCGTGGATCGGCTGACCGCCCGCCGCGATGAGATGGTCTCCGCGATCGACCATCGCCACGGCGGTTCGCCGGGCGCCGACGCCGCCCTGGCGGCCATCACCCGCCGCTCGGACGCGCTCGCCGACCAGGCCGGACTGGAGCCGCTGCGCGGGCCCGGACTGGTGATCAGCCTCAACGACGCCCAGCGCGACGCGGACGGCCGCTTCCCCATCGATGCCGCGCCCGACGATCTGGTGGTGCACCAACAGGACATCCAGGCGGTACTCAACGCGCTGTGGAGCGCCGGCGCCGAGGGCATCCAGATGCAGGATCAACGCATCATGGCGACCTCGGCGCCGCTGTGCGTCGGCAACACCCTGCTGCTCAACGGGCGCACCTACAGCCCGCCCTATGTGATCACCGCCGTCGGCGGGGTGGCGGCCATGCAAGCCGCGCTCGCGGCGGCACCGCTGGTGACCTTGTACAAGCAATACGTGCTGCGATTCGAGCTCGGCTACTCCGAGCAGGTCCGCGATGAGGTCGAGCTGGTGGGCCACACCGCGCCGGTGCGGTTGCGCTACGCCAAACCGCTCGGTCCAGTCGGATATTGACGTGCACGGGCCAGTAGCCTGATCGCATGCAGGTTCTGGTCGTCGACAACTACGACAGCTTCGTGTTCAACCTGGTCCAGTACCTGGGCCAGCTCGGCGTGACCGCGCAGGTGTGGCGCAACGACGACCCCCGGCTGTCCGACCCCGACGCCGTCGCCGCGCAGTTCGACGGCATCCTGCTCTCCCCCGGCCCCGGCACCCCGGAGCGGGCCGGCGCGTCGATCGCCCTGGTGCGGGCCTGCGCCAAGGCGCGCACCCCGCTGCTCGGCGTGTGTCTGGGCCACCAGGCCATCGGGGTGGCCTTCGGCGGCACCGTCGACCGCGCCCCGGAACTGCTGCACGGTAAGACGAGCACCGTGCATCACACCGATGCCGGTGTGCTGCACGGTCTTCCGGATCCGTTCACCGCGACCCGTTATCACTCACTGACCATCCTGCCCGAGACACTGCCCGAGGCGCTGGAAGTCACCGGTCGCACCGACAGCGGCGTGATCATGGCCGTTCGGCATACCGAACTGCCGATCCACGGGGTGCAGTTCCATCCGGAGTCGATCCTGACCGAGGGCGGTCACCGGATGCTGGCCAACTGGCTCGGGTACTGCGGCGCCGCCCCGGACGAGGGGTTGGTCCGCACGCTGGAAACCGAGGTGGCCGACACCGTGCGCGCCGCCACCGCCCGGGCCTAAGAGGCGAAACTCAGGGTGATCGAGTCCCGGTAGCCCACCCCGGTGCCCGGCGCCGGGCTCTGGGTCACCACCGCATTGGACCGCTGGCCGCTGTTGTCGACGTTGGCGCCCTTGATGAGCACCCCGGTCCAGCCCAGCGCGCGCAGGTTGGGCTCGGCGTCGACCCAGAACTGGCCGGTCAGGTTCGGCATCACGAACTGGTTGCCCCGCGACACCTGCATCTGCACCACGGCGTCCTTGGGGGCCGGCTGGCCCGCGGGCGGGTTCAGGCCCACCACCTGACCCGCGGGAGCGGTGTTGTCCACCTCAACGGGCACCGAGTTCGTGAAGCCGGAGGCCTCCAGGATCTGGCGGCAGGTGTCCACCGACTGGCCCACACAGTCGGGGACCACCACACTGCCCGGTCCGGTGCCGACGATCACGGTGATCACGTTGGTGATCGCCGAGGTCGCGTTCGCGGGCGGGTTGGTGCCCAGCACCTTGCCCTTGAGCTCGGGCGTGGACTCCGACTCCGAGGGCTGGACCCGGCCGAACCCGGCGTCGAGCAGCTTGCGGGTGGCGTCGGCCAGGGAGAACCCGCGCAAATCGGGCACGGCGCGCTGCTCGGGGCCGGTGGAGACGTTGACGGTGATGTTCTCGCCGGCGGCGACCGCGGTATCGGCGGCCGGGTCGGTGCTGATCACATGGTCGGGCGGGGTGTTGGAGTCGGGGTTGCGTTCCACGTTGGTCGTGAAACCACGGTTCTGCAGGGCGGCGATGGCGTCCGCGGAGGCCTGCCCGGTCACGTCGGGCACCTGCACATCGCGCGGACTTCCGCCGATGGTGTTGATCGCAACGGTCACCACGACGGTCAGCACGGCCAGCACCGCCACCGCGATCAGCCAGCGCCGGATCGAGCCGTTACCCGACTGCGCGGAGTAGCCGGCGGCCGGGATGTGCTCGGTGGGCAGCGCGCGGGCGTGCGGCCCGGTGCTGGTCAGGATGTTGGTGCGCTCGGCATCGGTGAAGATCTTCGGCGCCTCGGGCTCTTCGCCGCTGTGCACCCGGATCAGGTCGGTGCGCATCTCGGCGGCGCTCTGATACCGGTTCTCCGGGTTCTTCGACAGCGCCTTGAGCACCACGGCGTCCAGGCCCGGCGACAGCCCGGGGTGCCGCGTCGACGGTGGCACCGGGTCCTCACGGACGTGCTGATACGCCACGGCCACGGGCGAGTCACCCACGAAAGGTGGTTCGCCGGTGAGGATTTCGTACAGCACGCAGCCCAGCGAGTACACGTCGGAGCGGGCGTCGACGGACTCGCCGCGGGCCTGCTCGGGGGACAGGTACTGGGCGGTGCCGATCACGGCGGCGGTCTGGGTGACGCTGTTGCCGCCGTCGGCCAGCGCGCGGGCGATACCGAAATCCATCACCTTCACCGCGCCGGTCTTGCTGATCATGATGTTGGCCGGCTTGACGTCGCGATGGATGATGCCGTGCTGGTGGCTGAAGTTCAGGGCCTGGCAGGCGTCGGCGATGATCTCGATGGCCCGCTTGGGCTCGATCGGGCCCTCGGTGTGCACGATATCGCGCAGCGTGACCCCGTCCACGTACTCCATCACGATGTAGGGCAACGGCCCGTTGGGGGTCTCGGCCTCACCGGTGTCGTAGACGGCGACGATGGCCGGGTGGTTCAGCGCGGCGGCGTTCTGGGCCTCACGGCGGAACCGGAGATAGAAGCTCGGGTCGCGGGCCAGGTCGGCCCGCAGCACCTTGACCGCGACATCGCGGTGCAGCCGGACGTCACGGGCGATGTGCACTTCGGACATACCGCCGAAGCCGAGGATCTCGCCGAGCTCGTAACGATCCGACAGATGCTGGGGCGTGCTCATGGGGTCTCACTCGGCGGTGGCGCGGGCGGCACACCGATGACGGTGGTGCTGGTGGAGGTCTCCTGCTGCACGGGGCGATCGCGCTTGTCCTGCGCGTTGACCACGATCAGCACGGCGATGATGATCGCCAGCGCACCGAGCACCCCGGCGGCCCACAGCAGGGCACGCTGACCGGGGGAGAAGGTGCGACGCGGTGCCGGCGGGCGGTGGTTTCCGGTGCCGGCCCGGGGGCGCGCCGCCGTCGGCGGCGGCCGGTACTCGGCGGCCGCGGCGGCCCGGGCCTGGGTCACCGACGGGATGGCCGCCGGGGCGGCCCGCCCGATCGTCGGGGCGGAGTTGGGCCGCGGGGGCCGGCGTCCGGCGCGCACCGCGGCGACGGCGTCGGCGAACGGCCCGCCCGAGCGGTACCGGTGGTTGGGCTCCTTGGCCAGCGTGATCTCGATGAGCTCGCGCACATTGGGCGGCAGATCCGGCGGCAGCGGCGGCGGGGTCTCCTTGATGTGCTTCATCGCGACCGTCAGCGCGCCGTCCCCGGTGAACGGGCGCTTACCCGAGACGGATTCGTAGCCGACGACCCCGAGGGAGTAGACGTCGGAGGCGGCGGTGGCGTCGCGGCCCAGGGCCTGTTCCGGCGCGATGTACTGGGCGGTGCCCATCACCATGCCGGTCTGGGTGACCGGCGCGGCGTCCACGGCCTTGGCGATGCCGAAGTCGGTCAGCTTCACCTGACCGGTCGGGGTGATCAGGATGTTGCCGGGTTTGACGTCGCGGTGCACCAGGCCGGCGGTGTGCGCGACCTGCAGGGCGCGGCCGGTCTGCTCCAGCATGTCCAGGGCATGGCGCAGCGACAGCCGCCCGGTGCGTTTGATGACGGAGTTCAGCGGCTCACCGTTGACGAGTTCCATCACCAGGTAGGCGGTGCGGCCCTCGCCGGCCTCGATCTCGGTCTCGCCGTAGTCGTAGACGCTGGCGATGCCGGGGTGGTTGAGCATCGCGACGGTGCGCGCCTCGGCGCGGAACCGCTCGACGAACTCGGAGTCCTCGGAGAACTCGGCCTTGAGCACCTTGATCGCGACCTGGCGGCCGAGGCGGGTGTCGAGTCCTTCCCACACCTGCCCCATACCGCCGGTGGCGATGAGTCGCTGCAGCCGGTAGCGGCCGGACAGCGTCACTCCCACCCGGGCCGTCATGATGCCTCCCGGAGTGCGGCGGCGATGGTGGCCCGCCCGATCGGGGCGGCCACCGCGCCGCCGGTGGCGGACAATCGGTCTCCGCCATTCTCCACGAGTACCGCGACGGCCACCTTCGGGGCTTGTGCCGGCGCGAACGCGATGTACCAGGCGTGGGGTGGGGTGTTGCGGGGATCCGTGCCGTGCTCGGCGGTGCCCGTTTTGGATGCGATCTGCACGCCGGCGATGGCTCCCTTCTGCTGTGTCACCTGCTCGGCGCCGACCATCAAATCGGTAAGTGTAGCCGCGACCTGCGGTGACAATGCCCGTCGCTGCTCGATGGGGGCGGTGGTGGCGATGTTGGACAGGTCCGGTCCCTTGAGCGTATCGACCAGGTACGGGGTCATGGTGATGCCGTCGTTGGCGATGGTCGCGGCGACCATCGCGTTTTGCAGCGGCGTCACCGCGACATCGCGCTGCCCGATGCTGGACATGGCCAGCGCCGCGGCGTCGCTGATCGGGCCCACGGTGGACTCGGCGACCTGCAGCGGTATGGCCGCCGGCGGCGCATCGAAGCCGAAGGCCTGCGCGGCGCTCTTGAGCTTGTCGGCGCCGGTGTCGATGCCGAGCTCGACGAACGCGGTGTTGCAGGACCGGGCGAAGGCCTCGCGCAGGGAGGCGGTCGGGCCGCCGCCGCAGGCAGATCCGCCGTAGTTCTCCAGCGTCGCGGTGCTGTCGGGCAGCGGGATCCGCGGCGCCGAGGTCAGCTGGGTGTCCGGGGTGCTGCCGGACTGCAGGGCGGCCGCGGTGGTGATGACCTTGAACGTGGAACCCGGCGGGTAGGTCTCGGCGATCGCCCGGTTGACCAGCGGGGCGTTGGGGTCGTCGCGCAGCTGATCCCAGGTGGCGGTCTGCACGGCCCCGTCGTGGCTGGCCAGCTTGTTCGGGTCGTACGACGGTGCGGACACCATCGCCAGGATCTTGCCGGTGGCGGGCTCGAGCGCCACCACGGCGCCCTTGCAGGGCCCGTCGCAGCCGTCGGACATCGCGTCCCAGGCGGCTTCCTGCACGTCGGGGCGCACCGTGGTGTCGACGGTGCCGCCGCGCGGGTCCCGACCGGTGAAGAAGTCGGCGAGCCGCTTGCCGAAGAGCCGTTCGTCGGAGCCGTTGAGCACGGGGTCCTCGGCCCGCTCCAGCCCGCTGCTGGAGTAGCCCAGCGAGTAGAAGCCGGTCACCGGTGCGTAGGTCTGGGGGTTGGGGTAGACCCGCAGGAACCGGAACCGCCCGTCGGTGGACACCGAGTAGGCCAGCAGTTGGCCACCCGCGGTGATCTGCCCGCGCTGGCGGGAGTACTCGTCGAGCAGCACCCGTTGGTTGCGCGGATCGGTGCGGTACCCGTCGGCGGTGAACACCTGGGTCAGGGTGGCGTTCGCCAGCAGCAACACCACCAGCGCCATGAAGACGACCGACAGCCGGCGCAGGGACTGGTTCATGCGCGGCCGATCACTTCGGTGGAGGCGCCGGCGATCGGCGCCGGGTTGGGCGCCCGGGTGGTGTCGATGGGTCGCCGCGCCGCATGCGAGATGCGCACCAGGATGGCCAGCAGGATGTAGTTGGCCAGCAGCGACGAACCGCCGTAGGACATCCACGGGGTGGTGAGCCCGGTCAGCGGGATCAGTTTGGTGACCCCGCCGACGACGATGAACAGCTGGATGGCCAGCGTCGAGGCCAGTCCGGCCGCCAGCAGCTTGCCGAAGCTGTCCCGCACCGCGAGTGCGGTGCGCAGACCCCGGATGATCAGGATCGTGTAGAGCATGAGAACGCCTGCCAGACCGACCAATCCGAGTTCCTCACCGACCGCGGCGATGATGAAGTCGGTGGAGGCCGCCGGTACGGTGCCGGGTTGGCCGTTGCCCAGCCCGGTGCCGAAGATGCCGCCGGTGGCGAAGCTGAACAGGGACTGCACCATCTGGTAGCCGGCGCCGTCGGGGTCGGCGAACGGGTCCAGCCAGTTCTGCACGCGCACCCGGACGTGCCCGAAGAGCTGATAGGCCGCCACGCTGCCTGCGGCGAACAGCGCCAGCCCGATCACCACCCAGGACAGCCGATCGGTGGCCACGTACAGCAGCACCAGAAACGATGCGTAGAGCAGAAGCGAAGTGCCCAAATCCTTTTCGAACACCATCACGCCGACCGACGCGATCCAGCCGACCAGCAGCGGGGCCAGGTCACGCGGCCGGGGCAGGTCCACGCCGAGGACGTGTTTACCGGCGTTGGTGAACAGCTCGCGCTTGGACACCAGCACCGCAGCGAAGAAGATCAGCAGCAGGATCTTGGAGAATTCGGCGGGCTGGATGGAGAAGCCCTCGAACCGGATCCAGATCTTGGCGCCGTTCTGCTCGGAGAACCGGGATGGCAGCAGCGCCGGAATCACAAGCAGCACAAAGCCGATCAGCCCACAGGTATAGCCGTAACGGGCCAGCATCCGGTGATCGCGCAGCAGGGCCAGCACGGCGCAGAACGCGGCCACCCCCACCAGCGTCCACAGCATCTGCTGGTCGGCGTTGCCGCCCACGCTGTCCAGGCTGAGCTCGCGCTGGGCCAGATCGAGGCGGTGAATCATGACCAGCCCCAGGCCATTCAGCAGCGCCACCAACGGGAGCAGCAAAGGATCGGCGTACGGCGCGTAGCGGCGGATCGCCAGATGCGCCGCCCCGAACAGGGCCAGGTAGGCCAGGGTGTACTGGGCCAGATCCCAGTCCAGTCCCTGCTCCTGATTGGCTTCCACGATGAGCAACGCCACGGTGGTGATCACCGCGGCGAAGATCAGCAGGGCCAGTTCGGAATTGCGCCGATTGGGTAGGGGAGGAGTGACCGAGACCGGTGACTGTGGCTGGGTCGACGAGGTCATGACGCCGTCCGGCAATTGGTGCCCGGCTCCGGCGGTGGTGGGGGCAAAGCCGTGACGGTGGGGGAGGGGGTGGGCCGCGGCGGCGGTGGCGGTGCGGTGGCGGTGGTCGGGGTCTGCGGGCCGGGCGTGGCCGGCGGCGGGGCGACCGATGTCGATGTCGAGGGCGGCGGGCCGGCCGGGCGCGGGGTGGCGGCGCTGGGCGGCGGGGTCGACGGGGCGGCCGGCGGCCGGGTCGGGCTCGGGGTGGTGGTCGGCGTCCGGGTCGGCAGCGCGCAGATCGGCAGCAGCGACGTCCGGGCCAATTCGTTGATCTGGCGGATCGCGTCATCGAGCGAACCGGCCGGCAGGCCGGCGGCGACCTGGGCGCGCTCGGACTCGCGGATGTCCCGCAGGCGCAGTACCTCACAGTCCAGCGGATCCTTGGACTGTCCGAAACTGATCAGCGACAACTCATTTCGGGCGTTCAGGCAGCCGACCAGAAACGGCTCCTGCAGGGACAGGCCCAGAAACGAGGTCTGCACGCCGCGCATGATGGCGACGGTGTCGTCCTGCTCACTGACGTAGTAGTTGTTGCGAATGATCTCGCGGGCAATGGTCAGCCCCGCCACCACCACCAGGAGGACCACCACTGCGGCGATCAGCATCCGGCGTTTGGAGCGGGGCGGTCGTTGCTCCTCGGGCTGTGTGACAACCCTTTTGGGCTGGTTGCGTTTCGGGTTGAATGCCGAGGCGCGCCCCGCCGCGGTGTTCGGCGGGATGGTGTCGTCATCGACGCCCGAGACCGCACCCGCCAGGATCGGCTGGGTTTGGCCGTAGTCGTAGTCCACGACGTCGGCGACCACCACGGTGACGTTGTCGGGGCCCCCGCCGCGCAGCGCCAGCTCGATGAGCCGGTCGGCGGCGTCGGTGACATCGGGGATCTGCATCGCCTCGGCGATGGTCTCCTGGCTGACCGGGTCGGACAGTCCGTCCGAACAGAGCAGGTAGCGGTCGCCGACCTTGGCCTCCCGCATGATCAGCGCCGGCTCGACCTCATGGCCGGTCAGTGCCTTCATGATCAGCGAGCGTTGCGGGTGGCTGTGCGCTTCCTCGGCGGTGATGCGGCCCTCGTCGACCAGCGTCTGGACGAAGGTGTCGTCCTTGGTGATCTGGGTCAGCTCGCCGTCGCGCATCAGATAGCCGCGGGAGTCACCGATGTGCACCAGCCCGAGTCGGCCGCCGGCGAACAGGATCGCGGTCAGCGTGGTGCCCATGCCCTCGAGTTCGGGGTCGGCCTCCACGTGCGCGGCGATCGCCGAGTTGCCCTCGTGCACCGCCACATTGAGCTTGTTGAGCAGGTCACCGCCGGGCTCGTCGTCATCGAGGTGGGCCAGCGCGGCGATCACCAGCTGGGAGGCCACCTCGCCGGCGGCGTGCCCACCCATGCCGTCGGCGAGCGCCAACAGTCGGGCGCCGGCGTACACCGAGTCCTCGTTGTTGGCGCGCACCAAACCCCGGTCGCTGCGCGCTGCGTATCTGAGCACCAGTGTCACGGGCGCAACTCGATCACTGTCTTGCCGATTCGTACCGGCGTTCCCATCGGAACCCTTACCGCCGTAGTCACCTTCGCCCTGTCAAGGTATGTGCCGTTGGTCGATCCTAGGTCCTCCACGTACCATTCCGACCCGCGCGGTGACAGCCTGGCGTGCCGTGTCGACGCGTAGTCGTCGGTCAGCACCAGGGTCGAGTCGTCGGCCCGCCCCATCAGCACCGGCTGGCTGCCCAGCGTGATGCGGGTACCGGCGAGCGCGCCCTCGGTGACCACCAGATGCCGGGCGATGTGGCGCCGCTCGCCCTTGGGTAGCAGCGAGCCGCGCAGCGCCAGGCCGCGGCGCACCATGACCGCGCCGGTGGGCGCGTAGATGTCGGTGCGCAGGATGCGCAGCACCGACCAGATGAACAGCCACAGCAGCAGCAGGAAACCGACACGCGTCAGCTGCAGTACTAGCCCCTGCATCCGACGTCCTCTCCGTCCCGGTTCCGTGCGAGTTCCGCCGTCACGATACTGGGAGGCCTAAAGGGCCGTAGCTGATCGACGCTCAGTGGACCCGGACGATGATCTCGGAGTGACCCAACCGGATCACGTCACCGTCGGCGAGCTGCCACTCCTGCACCGGCGCGTTGTTGACCGTGGTGCCGTTGGTGGAGTTCAGGTCCGACAGCAGCGCAACCTGGCCGTCCCAGCGGATCTCCAGGTGACGGCGCGAGACACCGGTGTCGGGCAGCCGGAACTGAGCGTCCTGGCCGCGGCCGATCACGTTCGCACCTTCGCGCAGCTGGTAGGTGCGCCCGCTGCCGTCGTCGAGCTGCAGCGTCACGGTCGCCGCGGCGCCGTAGCCGCCGCCGTAGGGCGCGGGAGCGGCCGGCTGAGCGCCGTAGTCGTAGCCGGCGGGCTCGCCGTAGCCCTGATCCGGGTAACCGGGCTGGGCCGGCGGCTCGCCGTAGCGGCCGTAATCAGGTGCGGCCGGGGCGGGCGGGGCGGCGTAGTCGGCGCGGCCGTACTGCTGGCCGCCGTAGCCGCCCTGATCGGGATAGCCACCCTGGTCCGGGTAGCCGCCCTGATCGGGGTAACCGGGCGCCGGCGGGGCGGGCGGACGGCCGTAGCCGTCATCCTGGCGCGCCGGCGGGCGGCCGTAGTCGTAATCGCCGTAGCCGGGCGGCGGTGCGGCCGGCGGCTGGCCGTACCCGGCCGGCGGCGGCTGCTGGCGGTAACCCTGGTCGGGGTACCCGGCCGGCGGCTGGCCGTACCCGGCGGGCGGGCGCTGCTCGTAGGACGGCGGCGGGTAACCCTGATCCGGGTAACCACCCGCGGGCTCCTGCGGGTAGCCGCCGTGCTCCGGGTAGCCGCCCTGACGCTGCTGGTAGCCACCCTGCTCGGGGTAGCCGCCCTGCTCCTGCGGGTAGCCGCCGCGGGCGTCTTCGTGCTGGCGGTACCGGTCGTCGTACTGGTCGTCGCCGGGCCGACCCTGTCCCTGGCCGCGGTAGCTCGGGTTGTCGGTCATCGCTGGTACTCCTGGTTCTGCGGTGGACGCGCGGTCTCGTACTGCTGGTGCGGGTTCGCGGTTGGTGGTGTCTGGGTTGACCGCTCCACGGGCGCGGAACTGTCCGGTGTGCAGGCTCGGCGATGGCTCAAACCTGACGACCACATCACCATACGTTTGCCACCCCTGGTCGTGAATGAAACCCTCCAGGTGACGGGCGAACGTGGTCGACGTCCGGTCCGGGTCGGCGCTCACCTTCTGGTAATCGGCCTCACTGAGGGTAATGACGTAGTCGTTGGGTGCCAAAATGCGGCCGCCGCCGACGTCACGAGCCCTGGCCTCGGCTTCGCGGCGCAGCAGCGCCTCGACCTCCTGCGGGACGATGGACCCACCGAAGACCCGGGCGAAGGCGTCGCCGACGGTCGACTCGAGGCGCCGTTCGATACGGTCTGCCAGACCCATCTCACCGCCCCGTCCCATTCGTCGCACTGTTGTCGGTCGCCGCGCCGCGTGTCGCTCTGGCCACACTGCTCACAGGCATGTTATCGGCCTATCGCGCAAAAGCGTGACCAACAGATCTCTGAGAAACGAATAGCCCCAGGTCAGCGCGCTGAGCTCGATTGCGTTCTCATGCTCTGGCCCGTTCACCGGGAGTGACGTTTCCGTGGTCCGGCTGGTGAAACGGCCACAGAAACGTCGCGCTCGGGACGGGTTTGGGTCCGGTGCGCCCGTGGTGATACTGTTGCGCGGTCATTCGGGCGAGTGGCGGAATGGCAGACGCGCTGGCTTCAGGTGCCAGTGTCCTTCGGGACGTGGGGGTTCAAGTCCCCCTTCGCCCACAGTGAGGAGTTCAACGAACTCCAGGCGCTTAGGTCACGATCCAGATATGGGTCGTGACCTTTGTGTTTTGTGGTGATCCTTGGTTCTGACGGCTGCAGGGCCTGTGGCGAGGGGGTCTACTCGCTTGCGTCCCGGATTGGGTCCGCGACTGCCTGATCGATTGCGGAGGCGAGGCCGCCGAAACCGACGCATTGCGTCTCACTTTCGATCCGCGCCAACCCGATGCTTCGGTAACCAATCGACTCAACACGGGACCGTGGCAGGACGTAGAAGGCCCACTGCGAAACGTCCAGCGGATCGTAGGCATCATGTGACTGCGCCGTCTGGAGGCAGAAGACGTAGACGTGGGCGTTAAACGTTCGTTGGCCTGAATAGCGGTTCTTGGGGCCCAACTTCTGGGAGCGGAGGCCGCTGAAAGAGATCTTCGACAGGTCGCCCTGCGGCCAGGCCTGTAGGTAGGCAGAAGACTTGACCTCGACACGGACGCGAGCCGGAGTGAGGACGTCGAACTCGTCCCATTCAGGCCGGGGTTCCGGCGCGTCGACGGCCTTCGCCACAAGCCATTCCGCAAGAACGCCGCGGAGGACGTTGGAGCGAAGGTCTCTGGCAGCGTATGACCAGAAGTCCTTGACGGTGAGGTCGAGTCCTTTGAAGCGCTCGTCACCAGTCAGAACCAGTGCGGGCCCTGGCCGAAACTTCATGTTGTCGGTCACGGTCGTGAGTCTGCCTGCCAGCACTGACCATGGACACTGTGTTGGAGTTCTTCCCTTTAGCGGTCCAACGTCCTGTCGGTGGCAGGGCTCTTGATGATGGTGTCCACGCAGGGGGATCGTTGGCGACCAACGGCCGTGACACTGTCTTCGCGCCACTCAACACAATTCGGTGCCGCTTGGATGGCCGCTCTCTGGATCGCGGGCGTCGTGCTCAACTCGGTCATGGTCCACGCCATCGCCCGACATCGGAACCGTTGTTGAGGAATCTGCACGACGCTGCACAGGACGCTACCGGCTGACGTGTGTTCGATCATTTTCTCTGGCAACACAAAAGGAATCTCGGACGCACGTGGCGCCTAGGTTGGGGCGAGCCGAAAATCATCGCGACCATCGGGCCCGCTCTGAGAGGATGACCGCATGGTCGAAGACTGGCGGTCGCTGAATCTGGCCAACTGGGAGGCCCGGGTGCCGCTGCATGTGGCTCCCGGTGGGTACGACCTCGCCGGTTTCGACGATCCCCGGTATCTGTCGAGTGTAGTGCGCTATGACCTGCCCCGACTCGGGGACATCGCGAATCTCGATGTGGTGCATCTGCAATGCCATATCGGCACCGACACGGTGTCGCTGGCTCGGCTGGGGCCGAGATCGGTGACCGGACTGGACTTTTCGCCGTCGGCGATCGCCGCCGCACGGGATCTTGCAGCCCGTACGGCGGCCGACGCGGCATTCGTCGAGGGCGATGTCTACGACGCGGTCGCAACACTCGGCACCCAGTGCTGTGATGTGGTCTATACCGGCATCGGCGCGATCTGCTGGCTCCCCGACATCCGGCGCTGGGCGGCCGTCGTCGCGGGCCTGCTGCGGCCCGGCGGCCGGCTGTTCATGCGCGAGGGCCACCCCATGCTCGACACCCTCAGCGACACCCGGCCCGACGATCTGCTGGTGGTGCACTACCCCTACTTCGAAACGGCAGGAACCGCCTTCACCGAGGAAAGCACCTACGGCGGTGCGGGCGTCCTGTCCGCACCGCAAGGCGTCTCGTTCAACCACGGCCTCGGTGAGGTCTTCACCGCGCTCACCGACGCCGGGCTGACGGTCACCGCGCTCGAGGAGCACCGCGAGGTGCCGTGGAATGCGTTGGGCGACGCGATGGTGGAAAGCGCCGAGTACGAAGGGGAGTACGTGCTTGCCCAGAACCCGGAACGGCTCCCGCTGACCTACACGATCCAAGCGCGCAAGCTCTGACAGCCGCGCCGTTTTCCCGCATCGAGCACCGTCCCCACCGAACTAAGATCAGGGAAGTGCCAGTGAAAGGCGTGCGATATGACCAGCGGCCAAACCTTGATCGTCGACCCGGCGGTGCTGGCCGGCGCGGCGACCGCTTTCACCCACGCCGGCACTGACCTGGCCGCGCTGGGGGCCGAGGCCCCGCTGGGCGAGGCCGCCGCCGCGGTCCCGCAGCTGGCGACCGCCGGCGCCTGCCAGCAAGCCCAGGCCGCCGTCGCCGCCGACACCACCGCCGCCGCGGACGCCGCGAAAACCTTTGGTGACAACCTGAATAGCGCAGCCCAGCGTTACGAGGCGCAGGATCAGGCCGCGGCCACCGCGATCGAGAAGTGCAAGATCCCGGGCCGTTAACCGGTGAGTTCGGCGCGGATATCCTCATCCTCACCGCTGTGGTCGGCGGCGTTGCGACACTCGCCGTAGATCTCGACGATCCCGCGGTCCGGGTGGTCGGGGTTCGGTGACACCAGCGCCATCACCTCGCCCTGATGCATGGCGCGGCCATAGGGCTTCTTCCCGGCCGGGGCCCCGTCGCGCCAACCGTCGGCGCTCATCGCGGTGATGATCTGCTCGATGTAGGCGTCCTTGTCAGCACCGTCGGGGAAGGTGAATCCCATCTCGACGAGCCCCCGGAACGGCGCCACCCCCTGATCGGTGCACGCCGAGAACCGGAAACCGGCGCCGCGCAGCTGCAGCCCGACCGCCTGCACCAGCCGCTTGGCCGGGTCCACCACCTGGGCGCGGGTCTGTTCGTCGCTCATCTCCGGCCCGTCAAGGTTGGGCTTGCCCTCGGATAACATCCCGCATCCTCCTAGCAGTAGTGCGCCGGCCACGGCGGCGATACACAGCGTCGCCCGGCGGCGCGCACGGTCAGTACTGGTGGTCATTGGTGACGGTGCCACGGTCGCCTTCCGGGTCATTGAGGGCAGGGGTGCCGGGTATCGGAGTGTCCCAGTCGGGCAGGCCGATCGGGGGCAGACCCGGCAGATCCAGTTGATCGGGCAGGCCGATATGCGGCTGCCGGCGCCCCTCGGCGGTCAGCCCGTTATCGGCCAGGGTGGACCCGTCACCGTTGGCGATATCGGTCATCGCCCGCAACGATTCACTGCCCACGTCGTAATAGCGGGAATGGTCGCCGAAATCCGGCAGGCCGCCGCGGCCGGGCACCTCGGCGTCGAAACGCACCGAGCCGAAACCGTCCCCGGCCGGATCCCGGCCGAGCCCGGCCTCCAGACCCAGCGGATAGCCCAGCTCCCGGTTGATGATGTCGGGCAGCGGGCCGGCCTGACTCAGCCAGGTCACCGGGTCGCTGGAGGCGGCACCGACGTAGACCTGGCCGCCCTCGGGCAGGTGAAAATCCGCCGCGCTGTTGGCCAGATCCGTTCCGGGGCTGCCGATCAGCACCGCATTGTCGGCCTTCATCCCGCTGCCGGCGAACGCGTCGGCCACCGTCGTCGACCCGTAGGAATGCCCGATGACGGTGACATTGGTGGGCCCGCCCTCATGGGTGGCGGACAGTCCGTTGACATCGGCGGCCAGCAGGTCGCCGCCGGATCGGGCCAACCCGGGCGTGGCGATACGCGGATCGGTGGGGCTGTCGGGGGCGTCATACCCCATCCAGGCGATCACCGATGTCGTCTCATCGGGGTCGCCCCTGCGCATCTGGTCATACAGGTTGGTGGCGTTCTCGCTTTCCAGCCAGCCGTCCTTGACGCTGCTGCCGGTGCCGGGCACCACCACCGCGGTGTTCTGTGCCTTGTCCGGGTTGCCGATCGCCACCGCGGCCTTCCCCTGCCCGTGATAGGCCAGCGGGTCGTAGGCCCACAGCATCACTGGGCGGTCCTTCTTGCCTTCGGACGCCATCTTGTCCAGACCCTTCTGGGTCTGCACGGCGTTGGTGTAGCGGGTGGCATCCGCGGCGGAGAGCCCGTAGGCGCCGGGGTTGGCCAGCACCTCGTCGGTAGACACCCCGTGCCGGTCGGCGACGTCGGTCACCCGGGCCAGATCATCCTGCAGGACAGCCTGATTCACCTGATCCCGGACGTCGGCGGGGATGCCGTTGAGGTTGCCCAACTCCGGGGGGTGCTCGGCGATGAGTTGGCTCTTCTCGAACTGGCTGAGCGAATCCCACCACGTCTTGACGTCCTCGGGGCTGGTCCCCGGCGACGGGAGTGTGCGGGGATCGCCGAGTGTGCCGGGCGGGGTTTCCGGCACCGGACCGGCGATCGCGGCCTGGATAGCGGCGGCGGTTTGGGCGTCGATCTGAGCGAACACCGCGAGCAGCTTCTGCAGGATGGCTGTCCACGCCGGGGCCATCAGCCGCAGGATCGGCGGCAGCGGGGGAGCGGTGGCGGCGCCGTCCTCGGCGACCTGCCAGCCGACGGCGCGCAGCATGGCGACGGTGGTGAGCAGCCCGTTGCGGGTGAACCCCAACTGGATACCCCCGGTGGTGAGCGCCTGGCGCAGCGCGGACAGCCGGGCGCGCAGCTCCTCCTGCCGGTTGAGGTTCTGCTCGGCCTTGATGATCGCGGTCGACGCCGCCTGGCCCTGCCAGCCGGCCCGCATCTGGGCCAATGCTTGGCGTTGCGCCGCCATTGTCGTGTCCAGCGCGGCGATCTTGGTGCCGAGTTCGGTGGCGGCAGCGACCAGCTGCTCGGGTCGCGACGCCTGCACCGTCGACACCGTCACCGACACTCCCCGCCCCCTTAGCGTCCGCATCTCATCGTCGCATGGGCGCGCGGGCCGCCGCGGCACCAATTTCCGTGCCGGGCGGTGCTCCCCCGCCGTCACCGATCGGCGAGCTCAGGTGCCCTGGCTAGCAGGGATACCCCGGCGGCGTGAAGTAGGGCACGCCTTCCACGGTGTAGCAGGGGATCTCACCCGGGAAATACGGGGTGTGCACCGCGGCGATCGCCGCGCCGGCCGCCACGTCGCCGGCGACGTTGGTGCACCCGCCGGCGGCGAAGTGCCGACCGTCGACCCCGGCACAGACATCGGCGCCGGCCGTCGGCGCGCTCACCACCAGGATCGCCGCCGAGGCGCCGAGCAATGCGCCGGTCAGCAAGGTCGTCATGCGTGTGACCATCAGTGTCTCCTTCTCGGGGGGCGCCCGGGTGCTATTTGACGTGAGTGTAAACCCGCGCGCTGCGGTGCGTGCGAGACCGACAGCGCTGGTCTCATATCCGCATCAACTCACCGCTATTCGCGACACAGCGCTTGGGTTCCGGTGGCGGCGTCGCACACCATCGTGGTGGGGGCCAAGTCCAGCGATGCCGTTTCGGCAAGGGGGAGAACATCGATGAAGGTTTTGCGCGCCACCGCGGCGCTGCTGTTCGGGATGAGCGCCGCGATGGTGGCGCCGGTGCCGGCCACGGCCGCGCCCGGGCCGGGCGGGGCCACCGTGCTCACCTTGGCCCCGGCGTTCGGCCCGCTGGACGCCGATTGGCTGCGCGGGGAGCTCTTCGCCGCGCCCAATGAGGTGGTCAAGGTGCCGTACAACAACTTCCCGGGGGCCACCAATACCAACAACGGCGCTGACAAGCTCGACCAGATGCTGCATTCGACCCCGGGGCGCAAGATCGTCGCCGGGCACAGCCAGGGCGCCCAGGTCGCCGACGCGTGGCTGCGGCGCTACGGACCGACCAGCGATATCGACCCGGCCACAGTGACATTCGTGATGACCGGTGATCTGGAAAGCAAGTACAACGGGTGCGCCAACGTGCCGGGCAGCGGCTGTGTGGCCGCATACGGCGGGAACGGCTTCCCCGATGACACCCCGTACACCGTCAAGGTCATCGCGCGCCAGTACGACTACTTCGCCGACTGCCCGAACGACCTGAGCAACGCCGACGCCAAGAAGAATCGCAGCGCGGCGAATCTGGTCGGGGGCAAGGGCGAACTGAAACCGGTGCACAACGACTACAGCGGGATCGGGCTCAACGACCCGGCCAACAAGACGTTCGTCGAGGGCAATGCCACCTACATCCTGGGCGCGCCCGCCACCTACTTCCTGCCGATGGTCACCCAACAGTGGACGCCCAACAGCCAGAAGGTGGGCGACGATGCCCGGCTGCGTCCGATCGTGGAATCCGCCTACACGCGGCCGATGGGGACACTGCCGGTTCCGGCGTCTCCCTAGCCGGCGTCGGTGCTCTTGCGATCGCTCTTCTGCCGGTAGAGATCGCGGTCAGCCTCGGTGACCAACGCCGCGAACGATCCCGGCTCGTACCCGCGCCCGACGGCGACACCGGTGCTGACGTGCACCGGGCCGTCACCGCTGAGCGTGCCGGCCAACGTCCGCGCCCGATCCTGGTCGTAACCGGCCACGACGGCGACGAACTCGTCGCCGCCAAGACGGCCGAGAAGCGCCGAGGGCGGGAGTTGGCGGGTCCAGCGCCGGGTCAATTGGATGAGGACGGTGTCCCCGGCGGCGTGCCCGTCGCGGTCGTTCACCGACTTGAAATCGTCGATGTCGAGCACGATGACGGCCAGTGGCTCCCTCCGCCGCCGGGCCCGCGGCAGCAGGTCGTCGAGTTCCTTGTTCAGCCCGCCGCGATTCCACACCGATGTCAGCGGATCCCGCAGCGCGGCCTCGATCAACGCCGCATGCAGCAACCCGAGCAGTTCGGCGGCGCCCAGGATGCACACCGGGAACAGCGCGAACCACAGCGCCGGGACGGGGGCCGGCGCGATCCCCATCCCGAGCAGGACGCCCACCGCCAGCAGCGCACCGACGATGCGCGCCGTCGTCGGCCGATGCCAGCTCCGCACGAACACCGCGATGAGGATCACCGGGACCAGAACCCACACCTGCGCGGCCGGTTCCTGGTGACCCGGCAGCGCCGCCAGCGGGGCGCTGCACGCGCACGCGCACGCCAACCAGTAGCGCCACCCGCACAGCGGCCGCGGGAGCGCGGCCAACAGGCCGACGATGGCCAGGGCCACGGAGATCCGTTCACCCCAGACATCGGGTCGCCCCGCCGCGCTCAGGATCGACAACAGATACATCACCAGGCTGATGCCGAGATAGATGAGCAGCATCCGGCGGCGCAGCACCGTGTTCAGCACCGGCACACCCCACCCCATCCCCTTGATCGGCAAACCATTGTGCACATTCGCACCGAATCGTGAAACAGCGTGCACCCCCGATCCGGATATCTCGGGGGCGGATCGGCGTTTCGTGGCTAGGCTTCGAAGATGCCGACCGAGATCACGGTGCGCGGAACGTTCTCCGCCTTCCAGCCGCCCGAACGCGGGACCGTGCGGGCGTCGATCGCCTACGAGGGCGCGGATATGGGGACGGTCTATGACCGGGTGGCCCACGATCTCGGCGTGCTGAAGGACTCGATCACGCGGTTGCAGAGCGCCGAGCCGGCGCCGATCACCTGGTGGTCGGTCGAGCAGCTGCGTACCTGGTCACGCCGACCCTGGCACAAGGACGGTAAGCAGCTGCCGATGGTGCACCACGCCTCCGTCGGCGTCGAGGTGAAGTTCGCTGACTTCGCCGCACTGTCGCGGTGGGTGGGCGAGCATGTCTCCGGTACCGAGGGATTCCGTGTGGCACAGGTCATTTGGGCGCTCACCGCCGCCCGGCAGGACGCGCTGGTGGCCGATGCGCGCACCCGCGCCGTTCGCGATGCCGCCGCCCGGGCGCAACACTATGCCGACGCGCTGGGACTTGGCCCGGTGCGCCCGGTGGCCATCGCCGACGCCGGGATGCTGGGTGTGCAGCAGCTTGCCGAGGCCGGCCACGGCGGCAGCTTTCTGCGCGCCGCGGCCACCCCGGCCGGCGGTGGCGATGTCGAGCTGGTCCCCGAGGACATCGAGGTCTCGGCGACCGTCGACGCCCGGTTCCTGGCCGGCGACTAAGCGAAAGCGTTGCGCAGGAACGGCGTCGAATCGACCAGCGAGGCCAGCACCGTTCCGCTGTGGTCTTCCTCCGGGTAGATGCGGAGTTCGACGTTCTGGTTCGCGGCCACCAGCTGGTCGTAGAACGCCAGCGTCGAGGCCGGTGGCACATCCCGGTCGAGCAGGCCCACCCCCAGGAAGATCGGCCGGTCATAACCGGACACCGGGGTACCCATGAAGTCGTTGAGTGCCCGCTCGATTCCCGGGATCGAGAGCAGCGGGGCGGAGAACATCGCCGCCGGGGTGAGCTCGGCGAGCTCATCGGTGAGCGGGTGCACGCACACCGTCTCGGCGCGGGCGGCGGCGTTCAGACCGGCCGGGGACAGCACGCTGTTGATGTCCAGGTCCGGCCGGGCCTCCCGCAGCGCCGCCAGGATGTAAGCCGTGTAGGCGTTGGCGACCGCCCCCAGTTCGGGAAGCGTCAGATCGGGCCCGGCCTGCGCCACGAACTTCTGGATGTTCGCCGGGGTGCCGGTGGCGACCACACCGCGGTAGTCCAATCCGCTGCCGGCGCTGAACTCGGTGGCCCAGCGGGCGCTCGCCACCGCGGCACCGCCGCCCTGGGACTGGCCGACGATGGCCCACTTCGGGGACAGCGGGATGGCCATCCGGTGTGCGGCGATCACCGAGTCGATAACACCGTGCGCGGTGGTGACGCTGTTGAGGTAGCTCATCAGTCCGGGGGTGCCCAGCCCGGCGTAGTCGCTGGCGACGATGACGTAGCCCTCGTCGAGCCAATGCGACAGGTACTCGTTGTCGCGCGGGGTCCGTGGCAGCGCGGACGGCGTGCAGTCGTCACCGAGGCCGACGGTGCCGTGTGCCCACGCGATCACGGGGTAGCCGCCCGGCGGTGCCGGGGTGCGGGGGACGAACACCGCGGCGGTACTCACCGCCGGGGCCCGGTGCTGATCGGTGGTGGAGTACAGGATCCGGTAGGCCGCCCCGGCGCCGGCCACCGACAGGTGCGGTGCCAGCGGCACCGTCTGGATGAGACTGCCGGCCGGGGGGATCGGGCCGGCGTAGTAGCGGGCATCCAGACCGGACCAGTCCGGCGCCGCGGCATGCGCGATCCCGGGCACTGCGAGAACCACGGCGAGCACGAGCATCAGGGTGGCGCGCAGGGCACGTCGCAGACCGGTCATTTCCGACACCCTATGTGTGCCCCGGAAACAACCGGCGCGTCACCTCGGGGACGCGAACGGGCCACCGAAACACACCCCGAGGTTTTTCTTGACTAATTCCAGAAAGCGGGACAGACTCGGTTCGTGGACACCACGGCGGACTTCCAGCGCATGCTGCGGGACGCCGCGCTGCGCGTGACCCGTCCCCGGATTGCGGTGCTCGGCGCCGTATCCCGGCATCCGCACTCCGATACGGACTCGGTGATCCGCGCGGTACGCGCCGAGTTGCCCGAGGTGTCGCACCAGACGGTCTACGACTCGCTCAACGCGCTCACCGCCGCCGGCCTGGTGCGCCGCATCCAACCGTCCGGATCGGTGGCTCGCTACGAGTCACGGGTCGGCGACAACCACCACCACATCGTGTGCCGTTCGTGTGGGGTCATCGCCGACGTCGACTGTGCGGTCGGGGAGGCCCCGTGCCTGACCGCCGCCGATGATCTCGGGTTCGCGATCGATGAAGCCGAGGTCATCTATTGGGGCCTGTGCCCCGAGTGCATCACCCTGCAACATCTTCAGCCGCAAGCCGGTTCGAAGTAAGTAACCCGTCCGACAGCCCCGGAGAGGATCCACAAGTGCCTGAGACAAGTCCCCCGATCGGTGAGGCGCAGACCGAGCCGACCGAGGCCCAGTGTCCGATGCTGATCAAGCCGCCCGTCGAGGGCGGCAGCAACCGCGACTGGTGGCCGAACGCGGTCAACCTCAAGATCCTGCAGAAGGATCCGCCGGCCATCAACCCTCATCCCGGCTTCGATTACCGGGAGGCCGTGCAGAGCCTGGATGTCGATGCGCTCACGGCCGACGTCGATGCGGTGATGACCGACTCGCAGGACTGGTGGCCCGCGGACTTCGGGCACTACGGCCCGTTCTTCATCCGGATGACCTGGCATGCCGCCGGCACCTACCGGGTGGTCGACGGTCGCGGCGGCGGCGGTAAGGGCATGCAGCGCTTCGCCCCGCTGAACAGCTGGCCCGACAACGTCAGCCTGGACAAGGCCCGCCGCCTGCTGTGGCCGGTGAAGAAGAAGTACGGCAAGCAGCTGTCCTGGTCGGATCTGCTGGTCTTCGCGGGCAACCGCGCCCTGGAGAAGATGGGCTTCAAGACCGCCGGTTTCGCGTTCGGTCGCCCGGACTACTGGGAGCCCGAGGAGGATGTCTACTGGGGCGCCGAGCACGAATGGCTGGGCAGCCAGGAACGCTACGCCGGCGCCAACGGCGACCGCACCAAGCTGGAGAACCCGCTGGGCGCCAGCCATATGGGTCTGATCTACGTCAACCCCGAAGGCCCCGAAGGCAATCCGGATCCGCTGGCGGCTGCCACCGATATTCGTGAGACATTCGGTCGGATGGCGATGAACGATGTCGAAACCGCTGCGCTGATCGTCGGCGGCCACACCTTCGGCAAGACCCACGGCGCCACCACGGTGGAGAACGGTCCCGAGCCGGAGGCCGCTTCGCTGGAGATGCAGGGTCTGGGCTGGGCCAACTCCGGGGTCGGCAACGACACCGTCAGCTCCGGCCTCGAGGTCACCTGGACGCACACCCCGACCAAGTGGGACAACAGCTTCCTGGAGATCCTCTACGGCAACGAGTGGGAACTGTTCCAGAGCCCCGCCGGTGCGCACCAGTGGCGGCCCAAGGACAACGGCTGGGCCAACTCGGTGCCGATGGCGCAGGGCAGCGGCCGGACCCATCCCGGCATGCTGACCACCGACCTGTCCATGCGGATGGACCCGGGCTTCGAGAAGATCACCCGGCGCTGGCTGGATCACCCGGAGGAGCTGGCCGAGGAGTTCGCCAAGGCCTGGTTCAAGCTGCTGCACCGCGACATGGGCCCGGTGGAACGCTACCTCGGACCGTTGGTGCCGAAGGAGACCTGGCTCTGGCAGGACATCGTGCCCGCCGGCACGCCGCTGTCCGACGCCGACGTCGCGACGCTGAAGACCGCCATCGCCAACTCGGGTCTGACTGTTGCACAGCTGGTTTCGACGGCGTGGAAGGCCGCGTCCTCCTACCGCGACAGCGATATGCGCGGTGGTGCCAACGGCGGCCGGATCCGCCTGCAGCCCCAGATCGGTTGGGAGGCCAACGAGACCGACGAGCTGACCCAGGTGATCGCCAAGCTGGAAGAGATCCAGGGTTCCGCGGGTGTCGCGGTGTCCTTCGCCGACCTCGTCGTCCTCGGTGGCGTCGTGGGTCTGGAGAAGGCGATCAAGGACGCCGGCTTCGATGTGCCGGTGCCGTTCACCTCGGGTCGCGGCGACGCCACCCAGGAGCAGACCGATGTCGAATCGTTCGCCTACCTGGAGCCCCAGGCCGACGGATTCCGCAACTACGTCGGCAAGGGTCTGTCGCTGCCCGCCGAGTACCAGCTGATCGACCGGGCCAACCTGCTGGGCCTGTCGGCCCCGGAGATGACCGCGCTCGTCGGCGGCCTGCGGGTCCTGGGCACCAACTACGGCGGCACCGAGTTGGGTGTGTTCACCGACAAACCGGGACAGCTGAGCAACGATTTCTTCGTCAATCTGCTGGACATGGGCACCAAGTGGGGACCGTCGCCGGCTGACGACGGCACCTACGTCGGCACCGATCGCAGCAGCGGTGCGACGAAGTACACCGCGAGCCGGGTCGATCTGCTGTTCGGATCGAACTCCCAGCTGCGGGCGCTGGCCGAGGTGTACGCCGAGGATGACGCGCAGCAGAAGTTCGTCGAGGACTTCGTCGCGGCGTGGACCAAGGTCGCCAACGCGGATCTGTTCTAACTGCAGCCCTCATTCCAGGCCGGTCCCCGCGGGGGCCGGCCTGGATGTGGTCAGTGGCCCTTTTTGCCGAACGGCAGTACGTGCACGATCGCCGCGACGAGGGCGCCGATCACCAGCCCGGTGACCGCCGAGATGCCGGTGTTCACCAGCCACCCGACGCCGCCCTGGGCCACGCCGACGGCGTGCGACACCCAGTGTTCGGCGTCGTGCACGAGGTCGTAGGGCGGCCGCAGCCCCGCCGCGTAACTCTGCGCCAACAGGATGTGCCCGCCCACCCACAGCATCGCCACGGTACCGATGATCGACAGCGCCGAGAGCACCTTGGGCATGGCGGCGACCAGGCCGCGGCCGAGCTTCTGGGCGAAGGCCGACGACCGTTGCGCCAGAGCCAATCCGGCGTCGTCCATCTTCACGATCAGGGCGACGACGCCGTACACCGCCGCGGTGATGACGATGGCGACGACGATCAGGCTGGCCAGGCGCAACCAGAACGTCTGATCGGCGACCTCGTTGAGCGCGATCACCATGATCTCGGCGGACAGGATGAAGTCGGTGCGGATGGCACCCGAGGTGAGGGTCTTCTCGGCGTCTTCGCCGACCACGGCCGCCGGTGCCGCGTGCGCGTCACTCCCGGAGATCCAGCCCCAGACCTTCTCGGCGCCCTCGAAGCACAGGAACGTCGCCCCCGCCATGAGCAGATACGGCAGCGCCCACGGCGCGAACACGCTGAGCAGCAGCGCCGCAGGCAGGATGAACAGCAGCTTGTTGCGCAAGGAGCCGATGGCGATGCGTTTGATCATCGGCAGCTCGCGGGACGCGGTGATGCCGTGCACATATTGCGGTGTGACGGCGGTGTCGTCGATGACGACGCCGGCCGCCTTTACGGTGGCCTTGCCCGCCGCGGCACCGATGTCGTCGATCGATGCGGCGGCCAGGCGGGCCAGGACGGCGACATCGTCGAGGAGGGCGAACAGGCCTGCGCTCATGTATCGAAGGCTAGCCGGTGCGGAATCCGGGCGCGTACCGGCTCGTTATAACCGAGCGTTTGCTCTGTTATAGTCGCGGGGTGCCCCGCCCGCGCGTGTACGACCTGGACACGGTGCTCGACGCCGTCGAGAGTCTGGTCGCGGCCGGTGGTCCCGCCGCGGTGACCGTGCGGGCGGTCGCGTCGGCGGCGGGTGTCTCCAACGGCGCCCTGTACCACCACTTCTCGTCACGACCGGACCTCATGGCCCGCGCCTGGCTGCGGGCCGCCACCCGATTCCTGGCCGTGCAGCGCGAGGCTGTCAGCGCCGCGTCCGGCGCCGAGGCCGGGGTGGCCGCAGTGGTCGCCGCCGCGCAGGCGCCGGCGACATTCGCCGAACAGCATCCGGGATCGGCTCGTCTGGTGCTCACCGTGCGCCGCGAGGAGATCCTGGGCCCGCAGCTCTCCGAGCAGCTCGGCGTCGAACTGAAAGGCCTCGACAACCACCTCGTGCAGGTGATGGTGGCACTCGCCGAGCGGCTGTGGGGACGCCGGGACGCCGCGGCGGTCGACACCATCACCACCTGCATCGTCGAGCTGCCGACCGCGATCCTGCTCAGCCGCGACCGGCTGCACGACCCGACCGCCCGCGCACAACTGGGCGCCGCCGTGCGGGCAGTACTGGAGACCGGACCACCCCCTCGAAAGGAACGCCACCGATGACCCCGACCCTGCAGACCGTGGACGGTATCGCCGTCCTGAACCTCGGCGATGACGAGAACCGTTTCACCCCGGAATTCCTGGAGACCGTGCACACGCTGCTCGATCGGGTGCTGGCCGACGGGGCGACCGGCCTGGTCACCACGGCGACCGGGAAGTTCTACACCAACGGCCTGGATCTGGACTGGCTGGCCGCGCACGCCGACCAGACCCAGTGGTACGTCGGGCAGGTGCAGTCGCTGCTGGCCCGGGTGCTCACCCTGCCGGTCCCGTCGGTGGCGGCCATCAACGGGCACGCCTTCGGGGCCGGCGCCATGCTCGCCACCGCCCACGACTTCCGGGTGATGCGCACCGACCGTGGCTATTTCTGCTTCCCGGAGGCCGATATCCGAATTCCGTTCACCCCCGGCATGGCGGCCCTCATTCAGGCGAAACTGACAGCGCAGGCGGCGGTCGCGTCGATGACCACCGGCCGGCGATTCGGCGGGCCGGACGCGCAGGCCTACGGGATCGTGGACGCCGTCGCCACCGAGGACGCGGTCACCGCCGATGCGTTGGAGCTGTTGCGGCCGCTGGCCGGTAAGGACCCGGGCACGCTCGGTGCGATCAAGACGACGATGTTCGGGACGGCCGCCGACGCACTCACGGCGGCCCGGTGATGCTCACCGCCGCGCCTGCCTGATAAGGATTGACAATGGGAACCAATCAGCGCGCCACGATCGTGATGGCCGATGACGAGATCACCGAGTTCATCGACCGCAGCCGCACCGCCACCATGGCCACGGTGCTGCCCAGCGGCCGGCCCCATCTGGTGGCCATGTGGTACGCCGTCCTCGACGGCGACATCTGGTTCGAGACCAAGGCCAAGTCGCAGAAGGCGGTCAACCTGCGCCGCGACCCGACCATCACCGTGATGATCGAGGACGGCCTGACCTACGACACGCTGCGCGGTGTCTCGATCGACGGCACCGCCGAGATCATCGACGACCCGGAGACCAATCTGCGAGTCGGGATCAGCGTGTGGGAGCGCTACACCGGGCCCTACTCCGAGGACATGAAACCGTTCGTCGATCAGATGATGAACAACCGGATCTGCGTCCGGGTGCGCGAAACCCGGCGGCGCAGTTGGGATCACCGCAAACTCGGGATGCCGGCGATGCCGGTCGGCGGCAGTACCGCGCAGTACCTGAATCAGTGATCGGGCGGGGCGAATCCGGGGCTCAGTAACGCGGTGGCCACACCGCTGCCGATGGGCCCGGACCGGTCGAACAAGGTTGCGGTCCCGGTCGCCACACCCGCATCGCTGTAGTGCGTCAGCGCGCTGAGCCCGATCTCGTCGCTCTCGGGCAAGCGGCTGAGCGTCAGGGTGTAGTCGGCATTGATATAGAGCAACCCGTCGGGCCCGAAATGGGTGAGCGAGCTGACCACGTCCCCGGCCATCGCGGCCCGGGTGAACGGTGTCATCGGCTGGCCCTCGACCAGCGGGGCGGCGTTGTGCACCCAGATGTGTTTGGGTCCGGTGTGCCGCCAGGCGGTCAGGTCCGCACTGGCACCCGCACCGTGGGCCACCAACCGCATCGGTGCGTCGCCGGGCAGGTGATCGGGCGGGTCGGGGATTTCGACGGGCGAGGTCCAGATCCCCACCGGCGCCTCCGGCCCGCGGCGCAGCAGCACCACGCTGGCCCTGGCCACCAGCACGCCGTCCTGAACGGCATGGGCGTCAACGACTTTGATCCGGCGCCCGGCGCGGATCACCTCGGTGCGGACGGTCAACGCCGCCAGCGCGGCCGGCCGGAACAGGTCGACGGTCAGTCGGGCCGGTTGTAGCTCGGGGTCACCGAAATCTCGGTCGATGACGAAGCCGAGCAGGCCGCCCAGGATGTTGCCGCTGATGGTCGCGCCCCACGGGCCCCGCGCAATGTCGGTGGGGATGAAGGCGTCGCCGTCGACGGTGTAGTACGGCGTCACTCCCGGGGCTCGGGGTGCTTGGCGAGGTACTGGGTGACCATCGAGCAGTAGGACTCGATGGTCAGGCCGGCGGCGCGGGTGGCGGCGACGGTCTCCGACACCAGCTGGGTGCCCAGCCCGCGACCGCCGAACGCCGGATCGATCTCGGTATGGGTGAACACCCGCACGCCGTCACGGTCGTGGAAGTCGATCAATCCCACCTGCCGGCCGTCCAGCGCGATGGTGAACCGGGTCTCGCCGGGGGTCACCACGGCCGCACTCTGGTCAGCGCTCACGAGGTTTGAGCCTAGCGTTGGGCAGTCCCGGGGCAGGGAGTCGGGGGACCGCACCGCGGTATCCGGTGACCGCGCCGAATCTGTCGTCACCGGCCTGCCATTGCGCGCGGTACTCGGCGATTTCGTCGTGGCTGCGGCCGACGAAGTTCCACCACATCAGCAGGGATTCGGGGAACGGCGGCCCGCCCAGCAGGATGAGCCGGGCCGGTGCGGCGCCGCGGTTGACGATCTCCAACCGATCCCAGCCGGGCGACTGGTAGGCCAGATCGGCGCGCTGCAGCACGGTGCCGCCCACCTCGACGTCGCCGTCGTCGAGCAGGATGCCGTGCTCGAAGGCCGGGTCGACATCCACCCGCAGGGTCGCGCGCGGGTGGATGTCGACCTGCGCGCCGAGCAGCGGGGTGAAGGTCCGCACCGGTGAACGGCTGCCGGCCAGTTCACCGAGAAACACCCGCAACGTGGCTGCGTCGACGGCGGCGGGCTCGGGGACGTGGTGGGCGAAGTCGCGGCCGGTATGGCGATCGGAGTCGGGCAGGGCGACCCACAGCTGCACCCCGTGCAGGGTGGTGGCGGCCGGAGTCGACACCTCGGAGTGGCAGATCCCGGCGCCGGCGGTCATCAGGTTGAGCTCGCCGGGGCGCACCATCGCGTGCACGCCCGCACTGTCGCGGTGCTCGATCTCGCCCTGGAAAAGCCAACTCACCGTTTGCAATCCGGTATGCGGGTGCGGAGGCACATCCATCCCGGCCGCATCGGCGACATCGTGGGGGCCGTAATGGTCGGCGAAGCACCAGGCGCCGATCATGGAGCGTTGCCTGGCCGGCAGGGTGCGCCGCACCCGCATGGCGCGGGGGCCGCCGAGCGGTACCTCGCGCGCCTGCAGGACACCGGCGAATCGCGATGCGCGACAGTCGACTTCGTCGGGCGCGGGATCGGCGTTGCTCACCGTGTCGATGGTAGCCGGGGGACGGTGCCGGGCATGACGCCTCTCGGCAAGTGGTCGCACGAAGCGACGGTTTCTCTCAGTGGTACCCGGGGCATGACCCGGCACCGTCGGACATCTCAACGGGCCGTCGCGTCCGGGTATTCCACCGCTGGCGACGGTGACCACCATCACCCTGCGCGGCCGTCAAAATTGACGCTCAGGAAGCTAAAATCATACTGACGAGTAACTTTTCGAAGGGTTGGTCAGACATGGCGCGTCGGGGCGCAAAGGTGCTGCTTGCGGCGTTGGTGGCGGTGGCAGCCAGTCCCGCCACGGCCTGGGCGGCGCCGGCCGGATCGTCGGTCATGCCGATGACCAGCATCCTGCGGGCCTGCGATTACAGCGTGGCCGAGCACACCTGGCGCACCGGGTACGCGCGTGCGGTCGCGTTCGTGCACCCGGCCACCGCCGATTCGGTCGCGCTCGATGTGCAGTTGCAGACCGCGCTGCCCGACACCGACTATTACGTCAAGGTCTTCCAGATGCCGCGCGGTTCGGCGGACTGCGCCGTCGCTCCGGTGCGGGTGCGCACCGACGGTGCGGGTGCCGCCTACGTCACCATCACCACCCCGATCGATGCCGACACCACCGGGGTGTGGGCATCGGTGGAGCGCCCGTCGGCGTTCTCGCAGCAGCCTGCCGAGGTCTACACCTCGGACTTCATCGCGAAGGTCTGATCCGCTCCGGCGGTCAGGTGCCACTCCCGCCGCCGGCCCCTCAAACAACGGCGGCGGGAGCGGCAGGTTTCAGGCGGATTCCAGCCAGAGTCGGCGCATGCGCACCGGATACCCGTTGCGCTCAGCCAGCGAGCGCAGTTGGCGCAACGCGAAGGTCCGGCCGCGGCCGCCTTCGGGGATGGCGATGCCGGCCCAGATCCCCTCCGCGCGGGGCAGCTCGCAGGCCTCCCGCGCACATGCCCAGCGCCGCGGACACGTCCGGCAGATCGCCTTGGCCTGCTCGTCTTCGGTGTTGGTCCACAGGTCGGGATTGCGGGTGCATTCACCGACCGGCAGTCCGTCCACGCCCAGTGCATTCATGGTGTGTCTCCTCGTACGGTGGCGGCTCGACCGCCGCGGTGGAGACGAATCTAGAGCACAAACCGTAGCGATGCAACAGTTTGATGGAGACGCGCGGACTGCTGCTTGAGGTTCTTCTGGCCCGATCGCACTGGAAACGCCCCCTGAAATGTCGATATGCCGGTGCATAGACCAGCCGTACTGCTACGGTTCGACTGTTGCATTGTTCCGGTTCTCCGTGCTCGTCCGAAACGGGCACGCGCCCCAAGCCATAGCAGTGCTCCAGGTTTGGTTACCATCAGCGGGTCACAACTGACCGCCAGGAGGGACGTGCCGTGGTTGAAGCCGCACCCGGTGACGACCCCGGCATGGTGCGCGCGGGAGCGGCGGCAGCGGCCCGTCGCCGCGAGCTCAATGTCAGCCAGCGCAGCCTCGCTGCCGACGGTGTGATCAACGCCGGTGCCCTCATCGCGTTCGAGAAGGGGCGCAGCTGGCCGCGGCAGGCCACCCGGACGAAACTCGAGTCCGTGCTGCAGTGGCCGCCGGGCACCATCGAGCGCATCCGGCGCGGCGAACCCGAAGCCGCTGCCGTCCCCCGCCGGCCCGCCAGTCCCCCCGCACCCGGGCCCGCCGGCGAGGTCCCGCTGATCGCCCAGGCGGTCGTCGTCGCCGTCAACACATTCGCTTCGACGATCGATGCCCTGCCCGAGGTCACCGAGCCGGAGTTCACCGCGCGCGCCAGTGCCATCCTGAGTGACCTACGTCAGCTGGAGGGGGTAGCCACCCGAGCCGCGCGCATCCAGGTGACCCCCGAACTCATCCGGGCGTTGAGCACCGTGCGGACCCGCATCGACGAACTGACGATGCGCGCCGCGGCTGCCCCCACCGCGACACTCGGCCAGCGGCTCTACGCCACCCGACGGCGCGCCAACCTGACCGTCGCCGAAACCGCCCAGGCGGCCGGTGTCAGCGAGGACGTCATCCTGCTGGCCGAGTCCGAGCAGCCGGTATCGGCCGCCGACGGCGCCGCCGTCGAACAGTTGATCGCTCAGATCGACTGGCGCTGAACGCCGTTCAGAAGCGCTCCCGGCTGCGGTCGTCGCCGACCGGGAAATGCGCGGCCAGCGCGGCGGCGATCTCCAGGAACTTGCGCCGGGTCGGTGCCGACATCACCCGGGTCCCGGCGATCACCCCACCCGGGCGCAGCTGACCGTCGAAGGGCACCTCGACCACCGTCTGACCCTGGCCGGAGAACTGCTGGGCCAGGATGCCGCGGGTGCGCTTGTCGGCGTGCCCGTCGGAGTCGTTGAGCACCACGACGGTGCGTTGCAACAGGCTGGTCAGTCCGCGGTTGGCCAGCCAGTCCATCGTCTGCCCGGCTGCCGCGGCGCCGTCGACCCACGGCGAGGACACCACGATCAACGCGTCGAGGTCACGTAACACCTCCTGGGTGACCGGGCTGTCCATGGTGGAGCTGCAGTCGACGATCGAGATGCTGAAGTACCGGTCCAGCCGGGCGGTGGCCTCCCGGTAGATCGCGGGGTCTAGCACCCGTCGGCGTGCCGGTGAGCCCTCCCCGGCCAGCACGAACAGACCGGCGGCGTTGTTACCCACCCGGCTTCGGATATCGGCGAACGTCTCCAGGTGCTGGTCGGAGGCCAGCTCCCAATAGGACCCGACGGCCCGCGGATCCACCCGGCTGCCGAGCTTGCCGAAGGCGGTGTCCGCATCGATGGCCACCACCCGGTCGTCCTGGCGAAGTTCGGCGAAAACCGAACCCACACTGGCCGATACCGTGGTCTTTCCGACCCCACCCTTACCGAGAACGCCGATCTTGTAGTGCCCGCGCAGCACGCCGCGAATGGTCGCCTCCAACGCGGCCTGGCGCAGCTCGTCGGGCGACGGGCCCAGATTGATCCGACCGAAGGACGCCTGGAACAACCACCGCCGCCAGCCCCGGCCGGGCGGGGTCCGCTGGACCGGCACCAACTCGTGGACCGGGATGCGGTCGGCATACGACGCCGGCGGGCCCGCCGGCTGCTGGCCACCGGGATGCCCGGGCCACGGTGGTGGAGGGTACGGCTGGCCCGGACCGGGCGGCCGGGATGGCGGTGGCCCCGGGATCGGGGGCCGCGCCGGCGCCGGGCGGTGTGCCGGCGGCGCTGCGGGCCGCTGTGCCGGGATGGGGCCGGTGTCCGCGCCGGGCTCGCAATCGGACTCCATCGGGCCCGTCCATCCGAGCTCACGGCGCAGTGCGTCATCGCGGTCGCTCACCGCGGGCCTCCTCCTGGGCTGTCATCGAGTCTGTTCACCAGCCGTCACCAGTATCAACCACCGCGGCTGAGGCACCCGGTGCAGCCGCGCCGGTACGCACCGCAGCCTGCGGCGATTGCCCCTGGTGGGGGCAGAAAATTGGTGCATCGAAGGGGGGTTCGGCGCTGTTAGGGTCGATGCAAGGGGAAGGGATTCGGTGACGGCAGCCGGCTCGCCGAGGCGGGCCGGCAATTGGTGTGAGAGGTGAAGGGGGTGGACACGGTGAATCCAACCGCCTCGACGGAATATCCGGAGAATCGGCCCGCGCCGGCAGCCACGAGGCGACGATTGACAGCAGGGGGAGGAGCACCATGTCACACCACATTCGGTCACACCACGTTCGCCACACCGGCCACCTCGCGGATCGACTCCTCGCGCCGAGCGACGCGAACCGGGAGATCTGACCGATGACCAGCTCCTTCGCCGGGCACGGCGAACCCACGCACTATGACGACGTGATCGCCGTCGAGGTGACCATCGACGGCATGCTGGTCATCGCGGACCGGCTCGGTCTCGAAGAGTTCCCGCCCTCGCTGGGTATCCGGCCCAACATCCCGCAGCCGGAGTTACGCGACAAGGTGTGGGAGAAGGTCGCCGACGACCTCACCAACCAGGGAGTCCTCGACATCCACGGCCGGCCCCATCCCGAGGTCGCGGCCATGGCCGACTCGTTGTCGCGCTCGGATCGCATGCTCGAGGGACGCTGGTGGCGCCGCGATGTGGGCGGGAAGATGGTCCGCTTCGTGGTCTGCCGCAAAGGTGATCGCCACGTCATCGCCGCCCGCGACGGTGATCTGCTGGTGCTGCAGCGGGTGGCACCGCAGGTCGGTCTGGCCGGGATGGTGACCGCGGTCATGGGTGTCGCCGAGCCCGCCGATGTCGAGCCGATGACCGGCGTGTCGAGTCGGCTCGCGGAATCGCGGTCGCCGAATCAGCTGGCGCAGTTCGGCATCGCCCCGGCCTCGGCGCGTATCTACGCCGAGGCGACAGCGAATCCGAGCAGTTGGGTGGAGATCACCGCGACCGAACGCCACTCCGGGGGCACCTACACCCAGGCCGATGTGGCGGCCGGGGTGCTCGACTCCCCGTCGGGCCGCATCGTGTCCATACCGCGCAAGGTCAACGGGGAGCTGTTCGGCAGCTTCCTGCCCGGCAGCCAGGACAACCTGCAGCGCGCTCTCGACGAACTGATGACGTTCCTGCCCGCCGGGGCCTGGTTCGACGCCAAATCCGACTCCGATTACTACTATGACGGCGACTAGGGCTGCGATGGTCAACCCGCCGTACGACGATGACGCCCCAGGCCTGGACGCCTTCGATTTCGGGGCGCCCCATCTCGAGGACGACGGTGGCTCCGGCCTCGACGCGTTCGACGTCTACGCGCCGTCCGCCGACACCGGAGATGCCACCGAACCGGTGTTCACCGTCACCAATCCCCCCGGGACGGTCACCGTTTCGGCGCTCTTCGACGGGCGGGTGCAGCGCATCGAGCTCTCCCCGCAAGCGACTGAGGTCGCCGAAGACCAGTTGGCCGCCGAGATCGTGGTGATCGCCGGATTGGCGACCCAGCGGGCCAGGGCCGCGCAGTTCTCGTACATGCTCGAGGGCATGCAGGATCACGGCCACGACGGCGTCGACACCCGGGACTTCCTGAGCCGCAGCGTCGGCCTGCCGTCCCCGGAGGATGCCGATGCCGCGCAGGCAGAGGTTTTCGCGACCCGGTATCAAGGTGACCATGACTGAACATCTGGCAAGCCTGTTCGGCACCGCCGTCGGCATGCTGCCGACGGCGCCGGCTCGAGCACTGGAGTTGTTCACCGACATCACCTCCGCCGACGAGAGCGCCTGCGACGCCTGGGTGGGCCGGTTGCGCTGCGGGGACACCGACCGCGCCACGCTGTTCCGGGCGTGGTTCTCGCGGAACAACTTCGGCCAGCTGGCCGGTGCCGCCGAGATCTCGATGAACAGCCTGGGCGCCCGCATCCCGATCGGCGGGTTGTACGGCGACATCACCTACCCGGTGAACTCGCCGTTGGCGATCACCATGGCGTTCGCGGTGCGCGAAGCCGCCGAGGGCAACTTCGCCGATGCCATGGAGGCGCTCGACGACGCCCCGGCAATGGGTGCCGAATACCTGGTGTCCTGGATCAAGGCGGTCGTCTACGGCGCGGCCGAACGCTGGACCGACGTGATCGACGAGGTGCGCGCGGCGGCCGGCTGGCCCGACAAGTTCCTCGGCGCGGCAGCAGGTGTGGCGCACGGGGTGGCGGTCACCAACCTCGGATTGTTCACCGAGGCCGAGCGTCGGCTCACCGAATCGAACTCGTCCCCGGCCGGGGAGGCATGCGCGCCGGCCATCGCCTGGTACCTGGCGATGGCCCGGCGCAGCCAGGGCAACGAGGACGCCGCGATGGCGCTGCTGGAATGGCTGCAGGCCACCCATCCGTCACCGAAGGTGTCTGCCGCGCTGAAGGACCCGTCCTACCGGCTGGCCACCACGACCGCGGAGAAGATCGCCGCCCGGACCGACCCGTGGGATCCGGGAAGCGTGCAGGCCGACACCTCCGGCCGGGAGAAGTTGCTCGCCGATGCCCAGGCCGAGCTGGACCGCCAGATCGGCCTCAGCAGGGTCAAGGAGCAGATCGAGAAGTACCGCGCCGCAACGCAGATGGCTAAGGTCCGGGCGGCGCGCGGCATGAAGGTGGCCCAGCAGTCCAAGCACATGATCTTCACCGGCCCGCCCGGCACCGGGAAGACCACGATCGCCCGGGTGGTGGCCAACATCCTGGCCGGGCTCGGGGTGATCGCCGAGCCGAAGCTGGTGGAGACCTCCCGCAAGGACTTCGTGGCCGAGTACGAGGGCCAGTCCTCGGTCAAGACCTCACGCACCATCGACCGTGCGGTCGGGGGAGTGCTGTTCATCGACGAGGCGTACACGCTGGTGCAGGAGCGCGACGGGCGGGCCGATCCGTTCGGCACCGAGGCACTGGACACCTTGCTGGCCAGGATGGAGAACGACCGCGACCGGCTGGTGGTGATCATCGCCGGCTACAGCGCCGACATCGACCGGCTGCTGGAGACCAACGACGGCCTGCGATCGCGCTTTTCTACGCGGGTCGAGTTCGACTCCTATTCGGCGCAGGACATCGTCGAGATCGCCAAAGTGATTGCCGAAGCCAATGATTCATTGCTGAGCGACGAGGCGGCCAAACGCGTGCTCGACGCCGCCACACTGCTGCACGACCGGTCGCTCAACGGTAAGCCCGCGCTCGACATCGCCGGAAACGGCCGGTACGCCCGCCAGCTCGTGGAAGCCGGTGAGCAGAGCCGCGATATGCGGCTGGCCCGGTCGTTGGACATCGAAAGCCTCGACGTCACGCAGCTCAGCGAGATCAGCGGCGAGGACATGGGTGCCGCGATCGCCGCGGTGCACGGCCGGCTGAACATCAGCGAGTAGCGATGGCAGGCTTCCGGTTAACCACGAAGGTTCAGGTCAGCGGCTGGCGCTTCCTGCTGCGCCGGGTGGAACACGCCATCGTCCGGCGCGACACCCGGATGTTCGACGACCCGCTGCAGTTCTACAGCCGTGCGGTGATGGCCGGCGTCGTCATCGCCGTCATCGTCTGCATCGGGGCGGCGCTGCTCGCCTATTTCAAACCGCTGGGTAAGCGCGGTGCGGACACGCTGCTGGTCGATCGCACCACCAATCAGCTCTACGTGCTCGTTCCCGGCTCCGATGACCTGCGGCCGGTGTACAACCTGACCTCGGCGCGGCTGGTGCTCGGCAATGCCGCGAACCCGTCGGCGGTCAAGTCCGAGGAGCTCAACCGAATGGCCAAGGGTCAACCGATCGGCATCCCGGGTGCGCCGTACGCCACCCCGGTCGGGGCGCCGACCTCCTCGTGGTCGCTCTGCGACACGGTGATCAAGCCGGACAGCGTGGCTCCCGAGGTCGAGACGTCGGTGTTGGTGATGCCACTGTCGGTGGATGCATCGGTGGGACCGATGAAACCGAGCCAGGGCGTGCTGGTCTCCTATCAAGGCCGCACATGGCTGGTGACCGATGACGGACGGCATGCCATCGATCTCGCCGATCGGGCCATCACATCGGCGGTCGGCATCCCGGTCACGGCCAAGGCGACGCCGATCTCGGCGGGCCTGTTCAACGCTCTTCCCAATGTCGGGCCGTGGCAGCTGCCCGCGGTCCCCTCGGCGGGCGCCCCGAATACCGTCGGTCTGCCACCGAACCTGGTGATCGGGTCGGTCTTCAAGACCATCACCGACAACACCGAACAGCGCTATGTGGTGCTACCGGACGGGGTGGCCAAGGTGAACGGCACCACGGCCGCCGCGCTGCGGGCCACCAACTCCTTCGGACTCATCACCTCCCCGTCGGTGGAGGCCAGCGACGTCGCCGCCATCCCCGAGCAGGTGTTCGTCTCGCCGCTGCCCGACCAGCCGATGGACATCCGGTTGCGCCATGACGCGCCGACGCTGTGCTGGTCCTGGCAGCGGGAGCCGGGCGATCAGGCACCGCGCCAGACCATCATCAGCGGACGCCACCTGCCGGTCCCGCCGTCGCGGCTCAACAGTGGTATCGACCAGATCGCCGGTGACGCCACGGTGTTCATCGAGGGCGGTCAGTTCATCCGCTTGCAGTCACCGGACCCGCGCTACGGGGAGAGCCTGTACTACATCGACCCGCAGGGCGTGCGCTATGGGCTGCCGAACGAGGACACCGCGGCCGCCCTGGGCCTCAGCGGACCGCAGACCGCGCCCTGGCAGGTGGTCAGTCTGCTGGTCGACGGCCCGGTCCTGACCAAACAGGCTGCGCTGCTCGAACATGACACGCTGCCCCCGGATCCCAACCCGCGCAAGGTCGATGCCCCCGGGAACAACCAGATGGCCGCACCCGGGGCACCGGCGCCCGCCGCGCCGGGTGCGCCGGCCGCCGGGCTGCCCGCGCAAGCGCCGGGTTCCCCGTTGCCCCCCGAAGGAGCCGGCGGATGACGACGAAGAAATTCACCCCCATCATCAAGCGAGGCCCGCGGCTCACGCCGGGCGAGATCAACATCACCCCGCCCGATGACCTCGGGATCGACATCCCGCCGTCCGGGATCCAAAAGGCGTTGCCGTGGGTGATGGGCGGCGGCATGCTCGGGATGATCGCCATCATGATCTTCACCGGCATCCGGCAACTGTCGCCGTACATGCTGATGATGCCGCTGATGATGATCATGGCGACCGTGGGTTTCATGGCCGGCGGCGGTCCGGGTGGCAAGCGGGTGCCCGAGATCAACGCCGACCGTAAGGAATACCTGCGTTACCTGGCGGGCCTGCGGACCCGGGTGACGACGTCGGCTGCGGCGCAGGTGACATTCTTCAATTATCACGCGCCGCATCCCGAGGATTTGTTGTCGATCATCGGCACCAACCGGCAGTGGTCGCGCCAGGCCAATGCCGACTTCTTCGCGGCCACCCGGATCGGGATCGGTGCGGAGCCCGCGGTGGACCGGTTGCTCAAACCGGCGGTGGGAGGGGAGCTTTCCGGCCCGTCGGGTGCCCCGCAGCCGCATCTGGAACCCGTCAGCCACATGTGGCTCATCAAGTTCCTGCGCACCCACGGTCTGATTCATGACTGCCCGAAGCTGGTGCAGCTGAGGACCTTTCCGACCATCGCCATCGGAGGCGACGCCGAACGCGCGGCGGAACTGCTGACCGCGATGATCTGCCACCTGGCGGTGTTCCACCCGCCGGACCTGATGCAGATCCGGGTGCTCACCGACAACCCGGAGGACCCGAACTGGACTTGGCTGAAATGGCTTCCGCACGTTCAGCATCAGACCGATACCGACGCCGCCGGGCCGACCCGGCTGGTGTTCACCCGGCCCGACGGGCTGTCCGATCTCACCGCCCGCGGACCGCACACCGCAGACGCCGCACCCAGCGGTCCCTACGTCGTCGTCATCGATCTCACCGGCGGGAAGGCCGGCTTCCCGGTCGACGGGCGGGCCGGTGTCACGGTGATCACGCTGGGAAACCATCGCGGGTCGGCCTACCGGATCCGACTCGACGCCGACGGCAGTGCCGATGATCGGCTGCCCAACCAGACCTTCCGGTTGGTGGTCAACGCCGCCGATCGGATGACCCCGTCGCAGGCCGGGCGGGTGGCTCGCAAGCTGGCCGGGTGGTCGATCACCGGGACCATCATCGACAAGAGCACCCGGGTGCAGAAGAAGGTCGCCACCGAGTGGCATCAACTGGTCGGTGCACAGACCGTCGAGGAGGTGACGCCCTCGCGCTGGCGGATGTTCAGCGACACCGACCGGGATCGGCTGAAGATCCCGTTCGGCCACGAGCTCAAGACCGGGGACATCATGCACCTCGACATCAAGGAGGGCGCCGAATTCGGTGCCGGGCCGCACGGCATGCTGATCGGGACCACCGGCTCCGGAAAGTCGGAATTCCTTCGCACGCTCATTCTTTCGCTGGCGGCCACCCACCACCCGGATCAGGTGAATCTGCTGCTCACCGACTTCAAGGGTGGTTCCACCTTCCTCGGCATGGAGAAGCTGCCGCATACCGCGGCGGTGGTCACCAACATGGAGGAGGAAGCCGAGTTGGTGAACCGGATGGGCGAGGTGCTCACCGGTGAACTGGACCGGCGGCAGTCCATCCTGCGCCAGGCCGGTATGCAGGTCGGCGCGGCGGGTGCGCTGTCCGGGGTGGCCGAGTACGAGAAGCACCGGGAACGCGGGGCGGATCTGGCCCCGCTGCCCACCCTGTTCGTGGTGGTCGACGAGTTCGCCGAACTGCTGCAGAACCATCCGGACTTCATCGCGTTGTTCGACCGCATCTGCCGGGTGGGGCGGTCGCTGCGGGTGCATCTGCTGCTGGCCACCCAGTCACTCAACACCGGCGGGGTGCGCATCGACAAGCTCGAGCCGAACCTGACCTATCGAATTGCGCTGCGCACCACCAGCTCCGCGGAATCGAAGGCGGTCATCGGTACACCGGAGGCGCAGTACATCACCAATAAGGAAAGTGGCGTGGGCTTCCTGCGGGTCGGTATGGAGGACCCGGTGAAGTTCCGCAGCGTCTACACCGGCACCAACTACGTGCCGGCATCGGCCATCACCGCCGACGGTGTGGTGGCTCCGCGGGTGCAGACTCCCAGCAGGGTCAGGATTCAGCCGTTCACCGCGGCGCCGATGATGGACACCTCGGGGGTGACGTCGTGACCAGCACCGAATCCGAACCCCGTGTGCTGCGCGAGGTGGTACTGGGCCAGCTGGCGACCGGCGAGGAACGCGCCTACAAGATGTGGCTGCCGCCGCTGACCGATCCGACACCGGTGGACGAACTGGTGCAACGAGATCAGCGGCAGCCGCTGCGTTTCGGGCTCGGGATCATGGACGAGCCGCGTCGGCACCGCCAGGAGGTCTGGGGTATCGACGTGTCCGCGGCGGCCGGCAACATCGCCGTCGGCGGTGCCCCGCAGACGGGCAAGTCGACGTTCCTGCAGACGCTCATCCTTTCGGCCGCTGCCACCCACACACCCCGTCAGGTGCAGTTCTATTGCATCGATCTGGGCGGTGGCGGGTTGATGTACCTGGAGGACCTGCCGCATGTCGGCGGGGTGGCGACCCGTTCGGAGCCCGACCGGGTGAATCGTGCGGTCGCCGAGATGAAAGCCGTTCTGCGCCATCGCGAAGCGATGTTCAAGCAGTACCGGGCCGGGTCGATCGCCGCGTACCGGCAGATGCGCGACGACCCGAACCATCCGGCATCGGCCGACCCGTTCGGTGACGTGTTCCTGGTGATCGACGGGTGGCCTGCGTTCGTGTCCGAGTTCCCCGATCTCGAGGCCGTGGTGCAGGACCTGGCCGGTCAGGGCCTGGCCTTCGGGGTGCACACGATCATCTCGACGCCGCGCTGGACCGAACTGAAATCGCGGGTCCGTGACTACTTGGGCACCAAGGTGGAGTTCCGCCTCGGTGACGTCAACGAGACCCAGATCGACCGGATGACCCGCGATATCCCGGCGAACCGGCCGGGGCGGGCCATCTCGATGGAAAAGCACCACCTGATGATCGGCGTGCCGCGCCTGGACGGGGTGCACAGCGCGGCGGACATCGTGCCGGCCATCACCGCGGCGGTGGACCACATCGCCGGCCTGCACACCGAGGAGGCCCCCCGGGTCCGGGTGCTGCCCGAGCGGATCTACCTGCACGAACTCGACCCGGCGCCGCCGGGACCGGACTCGGACTACCGCACCAGGTGGACCGTCCCGCTGGGGATCCGCGAATCCGACCTGTCGGTGGCGTTCAGCGATATGCAGGCCACCCCGCACGTGCTGATCTTCGGGGCACCCAAGTCGGGCAAGACCACCATCGCGCATGCCGTCGCGCAGGCGATCTGCGCGCGTAACGATCCGAGCCAGGTGCGGTTCATGCTCGCCGACTACCGGTCCGGCCTGCTGGACGCGGTACCGCAGAGCCATCTGCTCGACGCCGGTGCGGTCAATCGCAACAGCACCTCGCTGGAGGAGTCGATCAAGGCGCTGGCGGTCAACCTCAAGAAGCGACTGCCACCGCCCGACCTGACCACCGCCCAGCTCCGGGCCAGGTCCTGGTGGTCCGGACCCGATGTGGTGTTGCTCGTCGACGACTGGCACATGATCGTGGCGGCCAGCGGAATGGTGCCGCCCATGGCCCCGCTGGCGCCGCTGCTGCCGGCGTCGGCGGATATCGGCCTGCACATCGTGGTGACCTGCCAGATGAGCCAGGCGCACCGGGCCACCATGGACAAGTTCGTCGGCGCCGCGTTCGGTGCGGGTTCCCCGACGCTGTTCCTGTCGGGGGAGAAGACCGAGTTCCCGACAAGCCAGTTCAAACTGAAGCGCAGGCCTCCTGGCCAGGCACTTTTGGTGTCACCCGAGGGCCAGGAGGTGGTCCAGGCGGCCTATATCGACCCCCCCGCAGAATAAGTGTGCGGAGCACCCCCAAACCGCGGTTACTATGGAATCTGAGCCGCTCAGCAAAATTGACGGCTATGCGCTAGCAAACGGGTCGGGGGAACGATTCTGATGCGACGGAGCAACAGCTGCGTCCCCCTCTATATGAGCTTTTTCCAGGACTTTTGGAATCTGTGAGGAGGAACGGGACATGCAACCTTTGCAACACAACCCCGCGGTTCTGGGTATCGGCGGCCAGGTGATCGCCGAAGGTTCCCGCGGTCTGGCAACCGGTACCGCGGCGACCGCCGAGGCGGCGGCTTTGTTGCCGGCCGGCGCCGAAGAGGTATCGGTGCAGGCTGTGATGGCGTTCGCCAGCGAGAGCATGCAGATGGCCGCACTCAACGCCTACGCCCAGCAGGAGTTGGCGCGTGCCGGCGCCGCATATCTGGAGGCGACCGGGATCTACACGGCGGTGGACGGCGAAGCCGCCGCCACGCTTTCCTGACCGAAACCGGCTGACCGCCCGCGACAAGACCGAGCCAGCAAACTATGACGACGGTACCCGCAATTGTGCCGATGATTTATGCGGCACTGCCCCCCGAGGTCAACACCGGCCGCCTGATGGCGGGTGCCGGTGCAGCGCCGATGTATCAGGCTGCTGCGGCGTGGGAGATGCTGGCCATCGCCATGGAGACCCAGGCGGAGGAGTTGTCCGCGAGCCTGGCCTCGCTGGCAGGTTCGTGGCAGGGCGGGGCCAGTGAACGCGCGGTGCAGGCGACCATGCCGATGGTGGTGTGGCTTCGGACCAGCGCGTTGCAGGCGCAGAAGCGGGCGATGCAGGCGATCGCGCAGGCGAACTCCTATCTGCTTGCCATGGCGGTCACGCCACCGCTGGTCGAGATCGAGATGAACCATGTCACCCACGCGGTGCTGGAGGCCACCAACTTCCTCGGGGTGAATGCGGTCCCGATCGGGATCAACGAGTTCGACTACTTCGTGCGAATGTGGACCCAGGCCGCCGGCGCGATGCACGGATATCAGGCCGAAACCGCGGCCAACACCGTGTTCGAGCCGATCCCGCCGCTGAAACCCATCGTGATGCCCGGTGTCGGCGAAGCCGCGCTGGGCGCAGCGACCGGACGGTTGGCGGCCACGTTGCCCGGTTCGGTGCTGCGGGAGACCGCGTTCGCGCACGTCACAGCGCAGGCCACCGTCGAGTCGGCGGCTCTGCATGCGGGCCGCGCCGCTGCCCAGGCCAACCAAGCGTCAGTGGCGGCGCAGAGCCAGACCCGCAAGGCGGAGAACACCGCGCAGCAGGCTCAGGGTGAGCCGGAGCAGCTGATGAACGGCGTGCAGCAGGGCGCGCAGATGGGCATGCAACTCGGGTCGCAACTGGGATCCATGGCGATGCAGGCACCCCAACAGATGATGCAGACCGTCACCCAGCCGATTCAGCAGCTGACCGCGCCGCTGCAGCAGGTCAGCTCCATGTTCGGTCAGATGGGCAACAACGGCGCGCAGTTCGGACTGATGGGTGCCAGCCCGTTCTCGAATCATCCGCTGGCCGGCGGCACCGGCCCGGCGGCGGGTGCCGGCCTGGTGCGGGCGGCCTCACTACCCGGGGCGGGCGGCACGCTGGCGAGCACGCCGCTGATGAACAGCCTGGTCGCCCAACCGTCGGCGGCCGCTGTGCCGACCGGAGCCGCGGCCGGCGGAGCCGGTACCGGTCTGGCCCCGGTGGGGGCGGGTGCCGGCGGTGGCGGCCCGATGGGGGCGACGGGCAACGCGGGCAAGCGCGGTGGCAACAGGGCGAGCCTAGCGGCACCGTCGCAGTTGGCCCACGACCTGGGCGAGGACGAAGAAGACGATGACGACTGGTGAATCATCAAGTAACACAGGACTTCCCGGCCGAGGGGGCTGGAAGACTCGCCACCCGTGGTGAGGACACAGGAAAACAGAAAGAGTACCGAGCATGGCACAGATGAATACAGATGCCGCTGTCCTCGCCAAGGAGGCAGCCAACTTCGAAAGCATCTCCGGCGAGTTGAAGACCGTCATCTCTCAGGTCGAGGCGACCGGCGGCGCATTGTCCGCGCAGATGGTGGGCCAGGCCGGCACCGCGGCTCAGGCCGCACTGCTGCGCTTCCACGAGGCCGCGGCGCGACAGGTTCAGGAGCTCAACGACATCTCCTCGAACATCCAGACCTCCGGCATGCAGTACACCACGGCCGACGATGACCAGGCCGCCAACCTGTCATCGGCAATGAACATCTGACCTCGACCAACTTTTACAAGGAGCTGACACATGACCAATCAGGTTTGGGAATTCGGTGGGATCGAAGGCGCCGCGGGCGAGATCAACGGTGCGGTGGGTGTGACCCAGGGACTGCTCGACGAGGGCAAGGCGTCGCTGGCCTCGCTGGCCTCGGTGTGGGGCGGCTCCGGTTCGGAGTCCTACCAGGCCGTGCAGATGCGTTGGGACAGCACGTCGGCCGAGTTGAACGCCGCGCTGCAGAACCTTGCGCAGACGATCAGCGAAGCGGGATCGTCCATGCTGCAGACCGAACACGGTGTCACCGGGATGTTCGCCTAGTACCACGCGACGTTGGGTGGGCGGACTAGCCTTTGGCATGTCCGCCCACCCGCGCGTTTCTGGTCCGAATCATGTTGAGAGGTAGCCATGTCGGCCGACTATGACCGGCTCTTCCATTCCTCCGGTGCCGCCGACGCGGCCGACGAGGATGCCGCCGCGCACCGCGAAAGCGGTGTGTCGCCCGCGGGCGCCACCCCGATGCCGGTCAGTGCACCCGGTTCGGGCGCAGGCGGAGCGGGTTTCGCCGCAGAGCACGCCGCCCCGCCCATGCCGATCGCGCCGACGCAGAGCTCGACGGCACCGCCGCCGCGCGCGAGCGAGATCACCAGCCAGATCCCGGCGGCCACGTCGACCGGCCCGCAGCGGGTCCAGAACGGGATGTTGCGTACCCCGCAGACGAATCCGGCCGCCGGTGCCCGCTTCGAGCAGCAGTACGCCGCACCCGCGCCGCAGCCGCGCTCGGCCCCGGCGCCGGCTCCCAGCCAGCACTTCCAGGAGGTGCCCGAGGCTGCCTGGCCCCAGGCGGCCGCGCCGGTCGTGGCCGGGCAGCCCGCTCCGACGTCGGCGGCGACCATCGGCAACCACCGGGCCATCGACGCGTTGTCACATGTCGGTGTGCGCTCCGCGGTGAAGATGCCCTCGCAGCGCGGCTGGCGGCACTGGCTCTACCTGTTGACCCGGATCAACATGGGACCGTCACCGGACGAGATCTACGAGATGGATCTGCAGGCCCGGGTTCGCAGAAACGCCAGGGACTCCTACCAGATCGGCGTGTTCGGCCTGAAGGGCGGCGTCGGCAAGACCGCTGTCACGGTGGCGCTCGGCTCGGCGTTGAGCCGGGTCCGCGGGGACCGGATCCTGGCCATCGACGCCGATCCGGACGGCGGAAACCTCGCCGACCGTGCCGGCAGGCAGTCCGCGGCCACCGTGTCGGACCTGTTGTCGGACAAGGAACTGTCGCGATACAACGATATCCGTGCCTACACCAGCATGAATGCGGCGAACCTCGAAGTGCTGTCCTCCGAGGAGTACAGCGCCGCCCGGCGCGAATTCAACGATGACGACTGGAAGGCCGCCGTCGGGGTGGTGTCGCGGTACTACAACCTGGTGCTGGCCGACTGCGGCGCGGGTCTGTTCACCCCGTCCTCGCGTGGGGTGCTGTCCACGGTGTCGGGAATGGTCATCGTGGCGAGCGCCTCCATCGACGGGGCGCGTCAAGCCGCGGTGACGATGGACTGGTTGCGCCAGAACGGCTATCAGGATCTTCTCGGCCGCTCCTGCGTGGTGATCAACCATGTCACCCCGGGCAAGACCAACATCGACGTCGAGGACCTCGTGCAGCAGTTCGAGCGTCACGTCGCCCCCGGGCGCGTGGTGGTGCTGCCGTGGGACAAGCACATCGCCGCGGGCACCGAGATCCAGTTGGACCTGCTGAGCAAGACCTTCCAACGGCGCATCCTGGAGTTGGCGGCCTCGTTGTCCGACGACTTCGACCGCCTCGAACGCCGTTGACCGCCGCCGCTCCGCCGCAGGGGTCCTCGGGGCCCTCCGCGGTCACCCCGGGCCGGCCATCGACCACCCGGGTCACCATCCTGACCGGGCGCCGGATGACCGACCTGGTGTTGCCGGCGTCCGCGCCGATCGATACCTATATCGACGAGACGGTGTCGGTGCTGGCGGAATTGCTCGATGAGGCACCCGCGGATGTGTTGGCAGGCTTCGACTTCAAGGCACAGGGAGTCTGGGCGTTCGCCCGCCCGGGCGCACCGCCGCTGAAGGCCAGCGAATCACTGGATGACGCGGGAGTCGTCGATGGTGCGCTGTTGACCCTGGTCTCGGTGAGCCGTACCGAGCGATACCGGCCGCTGGTGGAAGATGTCATCGACGCCATCGCGGTGCTCGACGAGTCCCCGGAATTCGACCGGACCGCGCTGAACAGGTTCGTCGGACTGGCCATCCCGACGGTATCGACCATCGGCACCGTCACCGCCATGGTGGCCTGGGCCCAATCCGGCCGGTCGTGGTGGTGGGCGGTCGCGCTCGCGGTACTGGGCCTGGGACTGCTGGGTGCCGCGATGCTGTCCCAGAACCGCTACCAGAATCTCGACCTCGCCGAGAGCCTCACCCTCGCAGCGCTGCCGCCGCTGGCCGCGGCCGCGGCCCTGGCGGTACCGCTGCCACGGGAAGCCGACGGACTCGGCGCCCCGCAACTGGCCGCGGCGGCCGCTCTGACGTTGTTGTTCACCCTGTCCACCCGAGGGGGACCACGAAAACGGGCCAGCGTGGCGTCGTTCTCCGCGGTACTCATGATCGCCATCACCGCGGCGGCCGTGGCCTACGGGTACGGCGGTCAGGAATGGGTGCCGGCCGGTGCCATCGCCTTCGGTCTGATCGTGGTGACCAACGCCGCCAAACTCACCGTCGCGGTCGCACGCATCGCCCTTCCTCCGATACCGGCGCCCGGCGAAGCGGTCACCAACGACGAACTGCTGGACCCGATCTCGCGGCCCGATATCGCCGACGAGGAATCCCCCACCTGGCAGGCGATCATCGCGTCGGTGCCGGACTCGGCCGCGAGGTTGACCGAGCGCAGCCGGCTGTCCAAACAACTGCTGATCGGCTTCCTGACGGCGGGCGCCGTGGTGCTGGCAACCGGTGCCGTCACCGTCGTGGTCGAGGGGCACTTCTTCGTCCACAGCATGATCGTGGCCGCGCTGGTGACGGTGATCTGCGGATTCCGGTCCCGGCTGTACGCCGAACGGTGGTGCGCCTGGGCGTTGATGGCCGTGTCCGTCGCCGTCCCGACCGGGGTGGCGGTGCGGTTGTGTCAGTGGTATCCGGACCGCGCCTGGTTGGTGCTGGCCCTCTACCTGCTGATTGCCGTCGTCACCTTGATCACCGTCGCCGGCACCGATAACGTCAACCGGCTTTCACCGGTCACCAAACGGATCTTCGAACTCCTCGACGGCGCATCGATCGCCGCGGTGATCCCGCTGTTGCTGTGGATCGCCGGGGTCTACGACCTGCTGCGCAACCTGCGCTTCTAGGGCGCCATCCGGGTGATCTCGGCGACCGCCTCGTTGAGCCGATCCTGATCGGCGGCAATCGATTCCGCGGCCTCGGCGGTTGCGTTGAGCAGGGCTTCGTTCAGGCGTTGCTCCACCGTGCCGGCACCCAGGCGCAGGGTGCCGTCGGCGATGAATACGTCGACCACATGGTGGTGCCCGTTCAGGGTGACTTCGACGGTCTCGGATTCGTCTGCCGCGGTGAATGACTCACTGGCCATTTTGTGCAGCTGCCGGTCCATCAACTCCTGAAGGCGACCGGCCTGACGCAGCACCGCCGCAACCTCCGGATGCATCTGAGTGCCCTCGGTGCTCACTTGGACTCCTTGTCCTGCACGTCCTTACGTCGGCGATTGCCGACCACAGGCTCGGTGTAGGCGCGCTCCTCGACATACAGCTCCTCGTCCGGAGCAAACCGTGGGTCGCGGCGCTTCTCCTTGCCCTGCTGGCCACCCCCGTGGCCCATGCCGCCCATGCCGCCGGCCATACCGCCCATGCCGGCGCCCATGGCCGACGCCGGGATGGCACCGGAGCCGCCGCCGCGCGCGCCGCCGACGGGGCCGGGTGCGACCGTTTCGGCCCCGACGTTCGGCTGCAACGGCAGTGACGGGGCGCCACCGCCACCCGCCCCCGCTCCCCCACCCGAGCCTGCGCCGGCGCCGGCCGGTGAGACCCCGGGATCGTCCGACGACGGGTCGGGCAGACCGGCTTCGGGCAGACCCTCGCCACCGGGCAGACCGCCGGGCAGACCGCCCCCCGGGAGACCGCCCCCGCCGCCGGATTTGCCGGCACCAGAGGGCGATCCGCCGCCGGCCGGCGCACCCGCGCCCGAGGGTGAGCCGCCCGAGGAGGGTGACCCCGACCCGGTGGGCTGACCGGTCTGCGCGGCGGCGGGCGATACCGAGGGCTGCTGGGCCGCGGTCCGCGGCCCCGAACCGCCCCCCGTACCACCGCCGCCGGTCGGATTCCCGGGACCGGGCGGGGGCGGCTGATCCCGGGACGTCGTCTTCTTGTTCTTGCCCCTGTCCCAGCCGGTCTGTAGCGCTTTGCGGATGGGCGGGGTCGGCGGTGTGACCGGAGTGACGACCGAGGTCGCGGCGTAGTCGGCCAGCACTTCTTCGGAGCGGGCCTGCAGCTTCTGGTACTCCGCGAGCAGCAGCGCCATCCGCGTTGCGTCGGTGGTCGTGGCGAGCTGCGCGGTGATCGCCTGGACCTCGGCGACGGTGGGATGTGACGCGGCCGCCCACCGGTGCACCCGGGCGAGCTCTTTGGCGTGATCGGACATCTTCACCGCGGCCCGGGCCATTTCCTGCAGCCAGTCCTTGTGGCGCCGCAGCGCCGTGCCCGCAACCTCGGCGGCGGACCCGTCCCAGTCGACCGCGTCGAGGTCGAACTCCTCGGCTCGGGCGGCCAACTGGGCCGCATAACCGGCCCAGTCGGCTGCGAAGCTGTCCAGCGTCGCGGCCTGGTCGGGTTGCGCGATCTGTTCCGCGGCAACCTCGACAGCCAGGTAGCCAGGAGGAGCCGGGCATGCCGCGACGGGCATCTGCGGCTCGGGCATCGGGACGTCCATCTTCGGCACCGGGACCTCGGCGACTTCGGCGACGGTGCCATCGATCGCCGCGGCGCCGGCCTGATCGGTGGCCTCATAGGTGGCCGCCGCGGCCCTCAACGCCCCCGACAGCAGGGTCGCTTCCTGCTGGCCGGCGGCGATGAAGGATTTCATCCCCTCACCCTCGGCGCTGATCTGGCCGACGGCGACACTCGCGAGCGCCAGACCGCAAGGCGCCTGCGGCTGCCCGGGCGTGGCCGGCAGCGGAACGTCCAGCGCGGCGGCCTTGCCACGCAGATCGGCGGGATCGACGTTCAGCGGCGCTGTCATGACACCCCCTCCAAGGCCATCTGGTACCGGCTCTCCTCGCGGGGATTGATCAACCGGATGGGTAGCTGGCTGTGCCGCGGGGTCTCGATGAAGTTGCTGCGCAGCACAACTAGGCCGATGCCGGGGTGCGGTCCGAGGTACGTCGTCGAATTGGGCCAGGCCACCTTGGCCACCGGCCCGATCCGCCCGTTGACGAATCCGGCGAATTCGCGGAATTGCGGGCCCAGGGTCACCACGCCCCCCGCGGCCGCCGAGCGGATCACGAACTGGGTGAACAGCCGGGCATCGCCGAGGTTGATGCTGACGTCGACATCGTCGAACGGCAGGTACACCGGGTAGCGGTCCGCCGTCTCACCGATCAGGACCCCGGCCGAGCCGATGGGCAGCTCGTAATGGCGGTCCGAGACCGGGCTCTCGCCGAGCAGTGCCGCGCGCTGGCCACCGAACAGGCAGGAGAACCCGCGCGGTGTCGTGGGGTTGGCCAGTGTGGTCAGCAGCACCGTGGTGGTGGGGGGCCGGCCGGGGCGGATCCGCACCCGGGTGAGGGTGTGATCGGCGCGTGCCGACCACCACATGTCGGGCCCGCCCGGGGCCACGTACGCGGCGGTGAAGGTGCTGCGGCCTTTGATCGACGACCAGGACTCCCGTTCGAAACTGATCTCGGTGGCGCGGTCAAAACTGTCGAAGCTGCGGCTGCAGCGTGCGTCGACGCCGTTGCTGGCCAACTGATCCGCAAGCCGGGTCGCCGAGGCCACGAGATAGCGGGCCAGGCCGGACACCCCGGTGTCACGACGTTGGGCGGGTCGCCGGGTCGCCTCGGGGTCGGCCCGCAGCACGATCCAGGTGCGCCGGTTCGCCGGCGCCGGGTACGGCCCGACGACCTGTTCGTAGAGCGCGACCAGGCCGGCCGGTGCCGTCTTGCCGACCCGGTAGCCCGCAGACACCACGTCGGCTTCAAGCTCCGGGCAGTGCGCCGTGATCAGGTGCTCGACCATCCGGGTGTCGACGACGTCGTCGGTGAACGCCTCCCCGTCGACCAGGACGGTGGGGGTGAACGGTCGCGGTATGAGTTCGATGAGGGCGATCAGGAAATCGTCCTGCCAGCGGACCGCAACGTGGTCACCCGGCAACACGGTGGCACCGACGGCTGGTGCCGAGGGCGGGGCAGGTGGTGTGGTGTGCCGGCGGCGCCAGGCGAACAGCGCCGCGATCCAGCCGGTGAACCGGCGGCCGCGCACGGTGAGCGTGGTGGCGATCGCGAGCAGCACGGCCAGCGTGATGCCCAGCCACAGCAGGTCCAGCGCCGCGAAGACCGCTATGGCGGCCGGGATGAGGACCGCCGCCCACAGCAGGTGCCCGGTGGTGAACCGGAATCCGAACTGGCCGAGGAACTCCTTCATCGGCGCCTCATGGCCCGCCTGGTGAGTGCGCCGATCCCCAGCACCAGCGCCAGCCCGGCACCGGTCAGCACGACCATGGTGATCGGGCCGCGATCGGGCGGCTCGACGACGACCGGCGGCGGCAGCTGCTTGACGCGGTAGGGCGCCACCGGCGGACCGTCGGGCACATCCCAGGTGAGGGCCGCCACCGGGTCCACGACGCCGGCCCCGACATAGTTGTCCACCCCGCCGCCGGGATGCCGGGCGGTGGCGGTGATCCGGTTCATGATCTGGGCGGCCGTCAGATCGGGGAAGCGCTGTTTGAGCAGCGCGGCCAGCCCAGACACGTAGGCGGCGGCGAAGGACGTCCCGGCGATCGGGATCGGTCCGTCGGCGCCGTTGAGGGCGTTCACCGGATTGCCGTCGTAGCCGAGCGCGGTGATGTTCTCGGCGGGTGCGGCCGCGTCGACCCAGGGTCCGGACATCGAGAAGGTACTGGGCTGGCCGGTCTGCCCGATTCCCCCGACGGTGAGCACCAGCGGTGAGTACCAGGCGGGTGACACGATCGTCTGCACCTGCTTCCAGCCGCGGGGATCGCTGGGCACGTCGGCCTCCGGCGGCGGGTTCTGCGCGCAGTCCTGGCCCGTGTTGCCGGCGGCGACGATGACGATGGCGCCCTTGATGTTGACGGCGAAGTTGATGGCCGCCCCGACGGTGGCCTCGTCGATCGGGCGGGTCGCCTTGTAGCAGGCGGCTTCACTGATGTTGATGACCTGGGCGCCGAGATTTGCGGCATGCACGATCGAACGGGCGAGGCTGCGCAACGAACCCGCGGTCTGGGTGGTGTTCGGATCATTCGGGTCGCTGCGTGCACCGACCGGCTGGAAGTTGTCCGACGTCTGGCGCAGCGACAGAATCCGCGCTTCGGGAGCCACACCGACGAACGCGTCGGTGGGCGCCGGCCGGCCGGCGATGATCGCAGCGGTCAGGGTGCCGTGGGCGTCGCAGTCCGACATCCCGTTGCCGGCCTTGTCCACGAAGTCGCCGCCGGGCTCCGCGGGAACCCGGGGCGATCCGTTGACGCCGGTGTCGATGACCGCCACGGTCACCCCGGCACCGGTCGCGAACTTCTGCGCATCGGCGATGCGCAGGTACTCGTTGGCCCAGGGCTTGTCGGTGAAGTTCGAGTCCGGGAAGACGATCGGCGCCGAGCATTGGCGTCGCTGCTCGGTGGGCTGGTCCGGGCCGGTCTCGTCGGGCGGAACGGCGGCCGCGTCGATGACGGGCGGTTCGATGGCAACGGCCGGCGGCGCCGTCAGCAGGACGAGCCCCAAAGCGGCCAGCAGCGCACCGATGCGTCGCACGGTTGTTCACTCCCCCTTGCAATCCCCGGATGCGGATCGTGCAGACACAACCCGCAGCAAAGCGGAGGCCGCCTCGCGGCGGCGCATCCAGTCACGACAGCCTAAATGCGGTCCTTCTTCCCAGCTTTGCCAGAGTCATTTTACGGGCGGGGTGATGGGGTCCGTTCCGCTTTCTCGGGGGTGCTCAGGCGTCGAGATCCTTGGTCACCAGGTCGGCGATGGTGGCCAGTGCAGATGCGTCCTCGGAACTCACCGTCACCTGCGCACCGTGCCCGGCGCCCAGCGTCATGATCATCAGCGCCGAGCCGGCATCCACGGGTTCGCCACCATCGAGGGCAAGAGTGACCTCGACACCGGCGTTGACCACGGCCTCGGCGATGATTGCGGCGGGCCGGGCGTGCAGGCCGATGGACGATCCGACGGTGACGGTCTTCTCGGGCATTGTGTTCTCCTTGGTTGTTCGGTGTTTACCGGTGTACTGGGTGATCTGGGTCAGGCGGAAACGGCTTGGCGGGGCTTGGCGAACTGCTTGGCGGCGACGACGGCGAGCGCGGCGGCGACCATGCCTGCGACGATAGAGATCACGAAGCCCAACCGGTTGTCGATTGCGAAGAGCACGAAGATTCCGCCATGCGGGGCACGTGACCCGGCGTTGAACGCCATGCACAGCGCGCCGGTGATGGCGCCGCCGAACATCATCGACGGGATGACCCGCAGCGGGTCGGCGGCGGCGAACGGGATGGCTCCCTCGGATATGAACGACGCTCCGAGAAGCCAAGCGGCGCGGCCATTTTCCTTCTCCGGCTCACTGAACAGCCGGGGCCGGATGGTCGTCGCCAGTGCCATGGCCAGCGGCGGCACCATGCCGGCGGCCATCACGGCGGCCATGATCTCGAAGGACGCGGTGGTGTTGGCGGCGAGTCCGGCAGTGGCGAACGCGTAGGCAGCCTTGTTGACCGGGCCGCCGAGGTCGAAGCACATCATCAGGCCGAGGATGACGCCCAGCAGGATGGCCGAGGTGCCGGTGAGACTGTTGAGCCAATCGGTCAGGCTGGTGTTGACCCAGGCCAGCGGCCGGCCGATCAGCAAGAACATGATGAGCCCGACGGCCAGCGAGGCCACCAGCGGCACGATCACCACCGGCATCAGACCACGCAGCCACTGTGGAACCTTGATGCCGCTGATCCACAGCGCCGCGAAACCGGCGATCACACCGCCGGCGATACCGCCCAGGAAGCCGCCGCCGACGAGCACGGCGAGCGCTCCGGCGGTGAATCCGGGCGCCAGTCCGGGCCGGTCCGCGATCGCGAAGGATATATAGCCGGCCAGCGCGGGAACCAGGAAGCTGAACGCCAGCCCTCCGAGGGTGAACAGGATCGCACCGAGGTACTGGGCGAAACCGCCTGCGGGCAGGTTGGTCAGCGAGTTGTTGAGCGCGATGTCCTGGCCGTTGTCGGCGATCTCGTACCCGGCGAACAGGAAGCCGAGTGCGATCAGCAGACCGCCGGCCGCGACGAACGGGATCATGTAGCTCACGCCGGTGAGCAGGATCTGCCGGGTCCGGGTGCCCCAGCCGACGTTGGAGGATCCCTCGGTCGCACCGTCGGGCGGCGCGCTGCCCTCCACCCGGGCAGCCCGCGGATTATCCGCGGCGGCAATGGCTTCGGCGATCATCGTGTCGGGCTCGTTGATCGCGCGTTTGACTCCGGAGGCGATCACCGGCTTGCCGGCGAACCGGCCGCGGTCCTTCACACCGACGTCGGTGGCGAAGATGACGGCGTCGGCGGCGGCGATGGTCGAGCCGGGCAGTGGGGTGCTGCCCGAGGAGCCCTGCGTTTCCACCACGAAGTCGACGCCGGCGCGTTCGGCGGCCAGTTTCAGTGCGTCGGCGGCCATGTAGGTGTGCGCGATCCCGGTGGGGCATGCGGTGATCGCGACGATGCTCTTGCGGGCGGTCGGTGCGGCGGTGCTCGCCGGCGGTGCGGGGGCGGGTGCGGGGTTCACCACACCTTCGACCAGGGCGACCAGTTCACCGGCCGTGCCCGCCGATCGCAGCGATTCGACGAAGTCCTTGCGGACCAGTGCGCGGGCCAGACTGGAGAGCAGCTTCATGTGGTCGGCGCCGCCGGAATCCGGTGCGGCAATGAGGAACACCAGATCCGCGGGACCGTCCGGTGCGCCGAAGTCGACCTTCGGGGACAGGCGTGCGAATCCGATGGTCGGGGTGTCGACGTACGGGGACCGGCAGTGCGGGATCGCGATGCCACCCGGTAGGCCGGTGGCGGACTGGTCTTCGCGGGCCATCGCGGCGGCGATCAGGCCGTCGGGTTCGGCGGTGCGGCCGGCGCCGACGAGCAGCCCGGCGATGCGGGCGATGACGGATTGTTTGTCGGCGCCGGCATCGGCGTCGAGCAGGACCAGGTCGGTGGTGATCACCGGGGGTGAGCTGGACATGGAGTGACCTTCTGTTCTCAGGTGTCGGATCGTGACAGTGAAATGGCTTTCACCGGAACGGCTTCTAGATCGATGAGTTCGGGGCCGGGCAGTGCGGAACCCGGCAGGGAGGCGGCTGCGCTGCCGTAGGCGACGGCCATCCGTAGCCTGTCGGGGGCGCTCGCCCCGGCCAGGGCCGCCCGCACGTAGCCGGCGAGCGCGGAATCGCCGGCACCCACCGTGCTGCGCGGGGTGATCGGCGGCGAGCCGGCCAGCCAACTGCCGGACGGTTCGACGAGCACCGCGCCGGCCGCACCGAGAGTGACCAGGATGGTGCGGGCGCCGCGCTCGACGAGTTGCCGGGCCGCGGTGATCACCGGCATGGGATCACCTGCGGCGGCGGCCCCTTCGAGTTCGGGACCCGACGCACCGGTCAGCCCGGCAAGCTCCTCGGCGTTGGGCTTGATGAGATCGGGGGCCGCCCGGCCGAACGAGGCGGCCAACGCCGACAGCGGCGCATCCGAGGTGTCGACCGCAACGCGGCAGTTGCGGCCGGCCAACTCGGCGACCACGTCGGCGTACCAGCTCGCCGGTACGCCCGGCGGCAACGACCCGGACATCACGATCCACTCCGCGCGCTGGGCGGCTTCGATCACGGTTCGGGTCAGCGCGTTGAGGGCTTCGGCGTCCAGGGACGCGCCGGGTTCGTTGAGTTTTGTTGTGGTGCCGTCACGCTCGGTGATGGCCACGTTGGTTCGGACCGCTCCGCGGACGGGCACGGTGGCATAGGGAACCCCGCAGGCCCGCAGCGCGGACAGCATCGGGTCGGCCTCGGCCGCGGGCAGCACCGCCAGTGCATCCAGGCCCGCGAGGCCGAGGGCACGGGCGACGTTGACGCCCTTGCCGCCGGGCTCGTCGGTCACCGAACTGACCCGGTGCACCGCTCCGCGGACCAGGGCGCCGGGCAGTGTGATGGTGCGATCGATGCTGGGATTCGGGGTGACCGTGACGATCATGCGGATGCTCCTGCGCAGGTGACTTCGATTCCGAGAGCGGCGAGTTCCTCGCGTGCGGGATCGGTGATCTCGGTATCGGTGATGAGTGCGTCGACGCTGGAGATCGGCGCAAAGCTGTGGAGTTCTTCCCTGCCGATCTTCGACGAATCAGCAACGACGACGACGTAATTCGCGCATCTGACCATGGCGCGCTTGATCGCGGCCTCCTCGCCGTCGGGGGTGGACAGGCCGTGGCGCGTGGTGATGCCATTGGTGCCGATGAAGGCGATGTCCACCCGCAGCTGTTCGAGGGTCTGCAGGGCCTGCTCACCGACGGTGGCCTGGGTCAGCCCGCGGACCCGCCCGCCGAGCAGGTGCAGAGCCACCGACTGCATCGCCGACAGGCGGGCGGCGACCGGGACCGAGTTGGTGATGACCACCAACTCGCGGTCGGTGGGGATGAGCGCGGCGACCCGGCTGGTGGTGGTGCCGGCGTCCAGCAGCACGCTGGACCCCGCGACCGGGAATACGTCGGTGGCGGCCGCGGCGATGGCGTCCTTGTGGGCGGCACGGGTCGCGTCGCGTTCGCCGACGTCCTGCTCGACCAGGTGCAGGGCCCGCGCGGGCACGGCTCCGCCGTGCACCCGGCGCAGCAGGCCGGCCTTGTGCAGAACGGCCAGGTCGCGGCGCACCGTTTCGGTCGTCACCTCATATGCCTGGGCCAGCTCGGCGACCGAGGCGCGGCCCTGCTGCATCACCAGAGCGGCGATGGCGTGCTGGCGTTCCTCGGCGTACATCGGTCTCCGTTCGCGCATTTCACCGGGTCGAATGTTGATATATGTGGTTTTACGCTTGAATCTGTTGACTTGTCAATGCTTTCTTGTAATCTGAATCACATGAGCACACCTTTCGTGACGGAGACGCAGGTTCTGACCGGAGTCCCGGTGGTCGCCGGTGTCGCGTACGCCCCGGTCATCCGGCCGGGGGCGCGGCCCAGCGTCCCCCCTACCGAGGCCGCCGAGATCGAGGAGGCCGCCCGCCCGGCCGAAGTCACCCGGATGAAGGCGGCCGCTGCCGCGGTGGCCGAGCGGTTACGCGACCGCGCGGGACACGCCACCGGCGTCGCCTCGGAGGTGCTCGCCACCACCGCGGCACTGGCTCAAGACCGCGCCTGGCTCGGCGATGCCGAGAAGCGGATCACCGCGGGCACCCCCGCCGAGCAGGCCGTCGGAGGGGCGATCGCCAAGATCGCCGACGCGCTGGCCAAGGCCGGCGACCTGATGGCCGAACGGGTGACCGATCTGCGTGACGTCCGCGACCGTGTGCTCGCGCAACTTGCCGGGCTGCCCGAGCCCGGTGTGCCGGTGCCGGATGTGCCCTCGGTGCTGTGCGCCGAGGATCTGGCGCCCGCGGATACGGCCGGTCTGGATCCGGCCCTGGTGGTGGCGTTGGCGACCACCCTGGGCGGCCCGACGAGCCACACCGCGATCATCGCCCGTCAACTGGGCATCCCGTGCGTGGTGGCGGTGGAGGGGCTGGATGCCGTTGCGGCGGGTGTGCCGGTGATGGTCGACGGCTCCCTCGGCACGGTGACGGTGTCGCCGGACGCGGGCGAGGCACAGCGCGCGGTCGCCAGGGCGCGTGAGGATGCCGAGCGCATCGCGCTGTGGACGGGTCCCGGTGCCACCGTCGACGGGCATCGGGTCGCGGTGCTGGCCAACGTCCAGGACGGGGCGGCGGCCCGATCGGCGAGCCAGACACCCGCCGAGGGTGTGGGTCTGTTCCGCACCGAACTGTGTTTCCTCAATCGCGACACCGAACCCTCGGTTCGAGAACAGGCGGAGATCTATGCGGAGGTGCTGACCGCGTTCGAGGGGCGCAAGGTCGTCATCCGCACCCTGGACGCGGGATCGGACAAGCCGCTGAAGTTCGCCGGGCATCCGGACGAGGCCAACCCGGCACTGGGGGTGCGCGGGGTGCGGATTTCGTTCGGCAATCCGGGACTGCTGACCCGCCAGCTCGAATCGATCGCGTCCGCGGCACAGGCCACCGGCAGTGATCCGTGGGTGATGGCGCCCATGATCGCCACCCCGGACGAGGCGAAAAACTTTGCCGCGGAGGCGCGTTCATTTGGGCTGACGCCCGGTGTGATGATCGAGATCCCGGCGGCGGCACTGTTGGCCAACCATATCCTGGAGCACGTCGACTTCCTGTCGATCGGCACCAATGACCTGGCCCAGTACACGATGGCCGCCGACCGGATGTCCGCGGAACTGGCCACCCTCACCGATCCCTGGCAGCCCGGCGTGCTGGCGCTGGTGGAACTGGCCGCGCGTGCCGGCGCGGCGGTGGGTAAACCGGTGGGTGTGTGCGGGGAGGCGGCCGCGGACCCGCTGCTGGCGTGCGTGCTGGTGGGCATGGGCGTGACATCGTTGTCGGCGGCCGCCACCGCCGTCCCCGGAGTGGGTGCCGCACTGGCCGAAGTGACACTGGACCGTTGCCGCGCCGCCGCGGCGGCGGTCGTACAGACGGCAAGTGCCGCAGACGCGAGATCCGCGGCACTTGCCGTCTTGGGTGCAAAGACCGGCTAGAACCAGACTTTTCGACCACCGACCGGACGGCCGACGGCGCCGAGGATCCACAGCACGACTCCGACCACGACGAGAATCGCGCCGATCGTGTAGAGGATCGACAAACTGGTGAAGTAACCGATCAGCAGAAGCACGATGCCGAGCACAATCATGGCGGTTCCCATCTTTTGGTGGTGCGGACAGTTGTTGTCGCAACGCTGAATTGCCAAAAACGTCAAAATCCAAACCTGGCGGCGGGATCGGGGGGCGGACCGGCACGGAATTAATCGGACCACGGTCCGGTTGAATCGGTCATGCCTGCCATCACCGCCGACACACTCACCCTCCCTCGCATCGCTGCGGCCGCGCCGGGCGACGTCGAACGCGCCGTGCGGTCCGTGACCACCGGCCCGCGCGGATACGAAGGCGAGGGGTTCCCCGTGATACGCGCCTTCGCCGGGGTCAGTGCCGCCGAGCTGGACCCCTTCGTGCACATGGACCAGATGGGCGAGATCGAATACCAGCCGGGTGAACCGCGCGGTACCGACTGGCACCCGCATCGCGGTTTCGAGACGGTCACCTACATGATCGACGGACGGTTCGCGCATCAGGACTCGCACGGCGGCGGCGGTCTGATCACCGACGGAGCCACCCAGTGGATGACCGCGGGGTCCGGCATCCTGCACATCGAGACGCCGCCGGCCGAATTGGTCGAGAGCGGCGGACTGTTCCACGGCGTCCAGCTCTGGGTCAACCTGCCGCGCAAGGACAAATTCGCTTCTCCGCGTTACCAATCCATCGAGGGAACTGCGGTCGAGCTGTTGGCCTCCGAGGATGGCGGCGCGCTGGTGCGCGTGATCGCCGGCAGCGTCGGAGAGCACGCCGGACCGGGCCAGACGCACACCCCGATCGCCTTGGCGCACGCCACCGTCCAGCCCGGCGCGCGGCTGAACCTGCCGTGGAACCGCCAGTTCAATGCCCTGGTCTACGTACTCTCGGGCCGGGGAACCGTGGGGCCCGCGGGGCAGCCGATCCAGCACGGCCAACTGGCGGTGCTCGGACGCGGTGACCGGATCAGCGTCGCTGCCGATGCCACCCAGGATGGCAACCGCCCGGCGCTGGAGGTGCTGCTGCTCGGCGGTCAACCGATCCGGGAGCCGGTGGTGCAGTACGGGCCGTTTGTCATGAACTCCAAATCGGAGGTCCTGCAGGCGTTGGAGGACTTCAACGCCGGCCGGTTCGGGTCGCTGCCGCCGAACGCTCTCACCCCACACCGGGCTCACTGAGAGGCCGCCTGTCAGTTTGCTGAAGGCGCTTCGCTGCGTCCGCGCGCAATCATCTGGCGGCCGTGGGGCGGGTGATCTGTGGCACAATTTTGACTGTGCCGCATATAGCCAGCAGAGGTCCGGGTCGTCCGCCTGCCGCCAAGGCAGCGGAGACCCGCGAACGCATCCTGCAGGCTGCGCGCGAGGTGTTCAGCGAACTCGGTTATGACGCAGCAACATTCCAGGCCATCGCGGTTCGGTCCGACCTGACCCGTCCGGCGATCAACCACTACTTCCCGAGCAAGCACGTGCTCTACCGGGAAGTGGTCGAGCACACCAATGCCGTGGTCGTGCGGGCCGGCGTCGAGAAGGCCAGGTCTGAGCCCACTCTGCTGAAGAGGCTGTCGGCGTTCTACTCGGTCGCCATGCAGGCGGACAGCCCGGACCGGTCGATTGCGGCGTTCCTGGTGACCTCGGTGCTGGAGGCCCAGCGGCATCCCGAGCTCAGCCAGGACACCCACGACCCGCTCGCGAATTCGCGGGCCTTCGTGCAGTGGGCCGTCACCGATGCTGTTACCCAAGGTGAGCTAACCACCGATGCCGATGTTGCGAGCCTGGTGGAGATGCTGGTCTCGGTGATGTGGGGGATGGGGTTCTACGCCGGCTACGTCGGGTCACATGACGAAACGGCGGCCGTGGTGCGGCAGCTGGAACTCTTGTTGGCAAACAAGCTGTGGTCGTTGCCGTCGTAACTGTGCCCCATCGTCGCCGGATAGCTGGTCTAACTAACCGGTAGCATTTGGGGATGAGCTCACTGCGCACCCACGATGACACCTGGGACATCGCCTCCAGCGTCGGCACCACCGCCGTGATGGTCGCCGCGGCCCGCGCCGCAGAGACGGCCGGCGCGGACCCGTTGATCAGCGATCCCTATGCCCGGATGCTCGTCGAGGGTGCCGGCGGGGGCGTCTGGGGTCTGATGATGGACGAAGACTGGGTGGCCCGCGCGGTGGACATCGACGCCGAGGGTGCGGCCCTTTTCGCGCACATGGGCAATTACCAGGCCGTGCGCACCCGCTTTTTCGACGATTTCTTCGCCGCCGCGGGTGCCGCCGGCATCCGCCAGGTGGTGATCCTGGCGTCCGGGCTGGATTCGCGTGCTTATCGATTGGACTGGCCGTCCGGCACCACCGTCTACGAGATCGACCAGCCGAAGGTGTTGGAGTACAAGTCGTCGGTGCTGACCGAGCACGGTGTGCGGCCGAGTGCGGCCCGCCGGGAGGTGGCCGTCGACCTTCGACACGATTGGCCGAAAGCGCTGCGCGAAAACGGATTTGACGCCACGGTGCGTACCGCCTGGCTGGCCGAGGGTCTCCTGATGTATCTGCCCGCCGAGGCTCAGGATCGGCTCTTCGCCCAGATCACCGAGCTCAGCGCGCCGGGCAGCCGGATCGCGGTGGAGACGGCACCGACGCAGGCCGAGGAGCGCCGCCGGGAGATGAAGGAGCGGTTCGAGCGCATCAAGGAGAAGTTCGGCATCACCGACAGCCTCGACGTCGGCGAACTGATGTACAACGACCCCGACCGCGCCGACGTGGCCGACTGGCTCGCCGGCAATGGTTGGGACAGCGCTGCGGTGAAAGCCGCCGCGGAGATGCGCCGGCTGGACCGCTGGGCGCTCCCCGATGGTCCCGACGCACCCGCCGACGATGCCTTCTCCTTCTTTGTGACCGCCACCAGACGCTGAGCGCGATTTCGCCCGGGAGGAATCCGGGGCTTATGGACCGGCCAACCGGATGGTTAGGATCAGAATTCCTCGGTCTGGAAGGACGCTCCGATGACCATGCACGCAGACGTTCCCACGTCGTCACCAGCGGTGGCGGACATCCCGGCGGTCGTCGCTGGACTCCGTGCGGCCTACGCCACCGGACGCACCCGCGATATCGAATGGCGCAAGCGGCAGCTGCGCGCCCTGGAACGCATGGTGGTGGACAACGAGGCCGCCATTGCCGCCGCGCTGGCCGCGGATCTGGGGCGCAAACCGTTCGAGGCGTGGCTGGCCGATATCGCCAGCACCGCGGCCGAGGCTCGCGACGCCGCCAAGAATCTGGGCAAGTGGGCCAAGCGCCGGTACCGGCTCCTGGAGCTCTCCCAGCTGCCCGCCCGCGGCTGGGTCGAGTACGAGCCCTACGGCACCGTGCTCGTCATCGGCGCCTGGAACTTCCCGTTCGCGCTCACGCTCGGGCCCGCGGTGGGTGCGATCGCCGCGGGTAACACGGTGGCGCTCAAACCCTCCGAACTGGCGCCCGCCTGCTCGGCGCTGATGGCCGAACTGGTGCCGAAGTATCTGGACCCGGAGGCCGTCGCCGTCGTCGAGGGCGACGGAGCCGTCAGCCAACTGCTCATCGATCAGGGTTTCGACAAGATCTGCTTCACCGGTGGCACCGAGATCGGGCGCAAGGTTTACCAGGCCGCGGCCGCGCACCTGACGCCGGTCATCCTCGAGCTGGGCGGCAAGAGCCCGGTCATCGTGGCGGCCGACGCCGACCTGGATGTTGCCGCCAAACGCATCGCCTGGACCAAGCTGATCAACTCCGGCCAGATCTGCATCGCGCCGGACTACGTACTCGTCGACGCCTCGGTGCGCGATGAACTGGTCGGCAAGGTCAAGGCCGCGGTGCGCGCCTTCGAAGCCGACGCGACCGGCGGCAAGCGGATCGTCAACCGGCGGCACTTCGACCGGTTGGTCGCCGCGGTGGCCGCCACCGAGGGGGACGTCACCGTCGGCGGTGGGTCCGACCCCGCGGCGCTGGAGATCGAACCGACGGTCGTGGTCGACCCGTCCCTGGACGAACCGCTGATGACCGACGAGATCTTCGGACCGGTACTGCCCATCGTCACCGTCCAGAACCTGGACGAGGCAATCGCTTTCGTCAACGCGCGGCCCAAACCGCTGGCGGCCTATCTGTTCACCAGGTCCAAGGAGACCCGCGAGCGGGTCATCCACGAGGTGCCCGCCGGCGGGATGGTGGTCAACCACCTGATCTTCCACTTCGCGACCACCAAGTTGCCGTTCGGCGGCGTCGGGCCGTCCGGAACGGGCGCCTACCACGGCCGGTACGGGTTCGAGGAGTTCAGCCACCGCAAGTCGGTGCTGACCAAGACCACCCGCCCCGACTTGGGCGCCATGATCTACCCGCCGTATACAGAGAAGGCGTGGAAACTGGCCCGGCGGCTGTTCTAGCCGCCGGATCGACCACACAAGAACTGACCCAAACACCGAGAGGAACACAATGCCCGGAGTGCAGGATCGCGTCGTCGTCATCACCGGAGCCGGCGGCGGACTCGGGCGCGAGTACGCCCTGACCCTGGCCCGGGAGGGCGCCAGCGTCGTCGTCAACGATCTCGGCGGGGCCCGTGACGGGTCCGGTGCCGGACACAACATGGCCGACGAGGTGGTCGCGGAGATCAAGGCCGCCGGTGGCCGCGCGGTCGCCAACTACGACAGTGTCGCCGACCCCGAGGGCGCGGAGAACATCATCAAGACCGCCGTCGACGAGTTCGGCAAGGTCGATGGCGTGGTGAGCAACGCGGGCATCCTGCGTGACGGCACGTTCCACAAGATGACCTTCGAGCAGTGGGACGCCGTGCTGAAGGTGCACCTCTACGGCGGTTACAACGTCATCCGCGCGGCATGGCCGCACTTTCGCGAGCAGAGCTTCGGCCGCGTCGTCGTCGCCACCTCCACCAGTGGCCTGTTCGGTAACTTCGGGCAGGCCAACTACGGCGCCGCCAAGCTCGGTCTGGTCGGCCTGATCAACACGCTGGCCCAGGAAGGCGCCAAGTACAACATCAAGACCAACGCCGTCGCGCCGATCGCCGCCACCCGGATGACGCAGGACATCCTGCCTCCCGAGGTGTTCGAGAAGCTGACCCCGGAATATGTTGCCCCCGTGGTCGCCTACCTGATGACCGAGGAACTCCCCGACACCGATTCGGTGTTCATCGTCGGCGGCGGCAAGGTGCAGCGCACCGCGCTGTTCCAGAACGAGGGTGTCACCTTCACCGAGGTGCCGTCGGTCGACGATATCGCCGCCAAGTGGGGCGAGATCACCGATCTGTCCGCAGCGCAGGCCGCCAGCTTCAAGCTCGGATGAAAGCGCTTGTCGCACAGGCGCTGACCGGAACAGACGGGCTGGCGTACATCGATGTCGCCGATCCGGAGTCTGCGGACTCGGTGATCATCGACGTCGGCGCGGCCGGTGTCTGTTTCCCCGATCTGCTGTTGCTGCGCGGGGAGTACCAACTGAAGCTGGAGCCGCCGTTCATCCCGGGCATGGAGGTCGCCGGCACCGTCCGCTCGGCCCCGGAAGGTTCGGGTTTCGCTGTCGGGCGGCGTGTTTCGGCCATGTCGATGCTCGGTGGGTACGCCGAACAGGTCGCGGTGCAGCCCACGAGTGTGGTGCCCACACCCGACGGTATCGACGACGCGTCGGCCACCGCGTTGCTGGGCAACTACTACACCATGTACTTCGCCCTGCGACGCCGCGCGGCGCTGCGGGCCGGGGAGACGGTGCTGGTGCTCGGCTCCGCCGGTGGCATCGGGGTGGCGGCCATCCAGATCGCCAAGGCGCTCGGTGCCCGGGTGGTGGCGCTGGTGCACCGGCCCGATGCGCAGGATTTCGTGGCGAGCGTGGGCGCCGACGTGGTGCTGCCGCTGACCGACGGCTGGAAGCAGGCGGTGCTCGACGCCACCGGCGGTCGCGGTGTGGACGTGGTGGTCGACCCGGTCGGCGGTGACGCCTTCGACGACGCGGTCCGGGCGATGGCGCCGGAGGGACGGCTGCTGGTCATCGGATTCGCTGCCGGACAGGGCATTCCGACGATCAAGGTAAACCGGCTGCTGCTGCGCAACGTCAGCGTGGTCGGTGTCGGCTGGGGTGAGTTCGTCCGGCACTCGCCGGCCGCGCAGGCCGAGGTCGGTGCCGGGCTCGCCGATCTGGTCGCCGCCGGTCTGCGACCACCGCCGCCGGTGACCTACCGCCTCGCCGACGGCGCCGAAGGCCTGCAGGCGCTGGCCGACGGCAAGATCCGGGGCAAGCTCGTCCTGGTGCCCTAGTGGACGCTCCGCGCGCATTGGCGTTCGACGTGTTCGGAACGGTGGTGGACTGGCGCTCCGGCATCATCGCCGAACTGCAATCCTTCGGGGCCCGTCATGGGCTGCAACGGGATTGGGCGTCCTTCGCCGATGCGTGGCGGGCCGGCTACGCCCCGGCCATGGACCGAGTCCGCCGAGGGGAGCTGGCATGGACCCGCATCGACGACCTGCACCGCGACATCCTGGTCGGCCTGCTCGAGGGTGTCCCGGTCGGCGAGGCCGAGATCGACGACCTCAACCGGGCCTGGCATCGGTTGCCGCCGTGGCCCGACGCGGTGACCGGGCTGCACCGGTTGAAACGGCGCTTCGTCATCACCACGCTGTCCAACGGCAACGTCTCGCTACTCACGCACATGGCCAAGAACGCCGGATTGCCATGGGACTGTGTCATCTCCGCCGAGCTGTTCGGCCATTACAAACCCGACCCCGAGGCCTATCTCGGCTGCGCCCGACTGCTCGATCTGGCCCCTGAGGAACTCATGCTCGTTGCCACCCACCCGGGCGATCTGCGGGCGGCGCGGGCCTGCGGCCTGCGCACGGGCTACGTCGTGCGGCCACTCGAACACGGCCCCGGCCGTCCCCTGCCGGCAGTCACCGACGGTGAGTTCGAGCTCGTCGCGCAGGACTTCATCGACCTGGCCCGACAGCTCGGCGCGTAGACCGTAGATTCGCAGGCGTGAGCACCCTGGGTATCGTCCTGGTCGCATTGGCGATCGCCGTCGGTCTGGCCGGCATCGTGATTCCGGTCCTCCCGGGCGGACTGTTGGTCATCGCGTCCATCGGGGTGTGGGCCTACGTCGAAGGATCGACCACATCGTGGGTGACCTTCGGTATCGCCGCGGCGTTCTACGTCCTCGCCGAGGTGATCAAGTACACCTGGCCGGTGCAGCGCATGCGCCGCGCCGAGGTCCGCACATCGGTGCTGGTGATCGGCGCGGTGGCCGGCATCGTGGGCTTCTTCGTCATTCCGGTGATCGGTCTGCTGATCGGGTTCGTCGCGGGGGTGTTCGCCGCGGAGATGGCGCTGCGCCGCGACCCGACCCGGGCGTGGGCATCCACGGTGCATGCGCTCAAGGGCGTCGCGCTCTCGGTCGGGGTGGAGCTGACCGGCGCGCTGCTGGCAACGGTGACGTGGGTCGTCGGGGTGGTCATTTCGGCGTGATCCGCTGCGCTGGCCGCGTCAGATCACGCCGAAATCGTGGAGGGTGGAACCTCCGGCGTACCCCGGTGCGTCTGAAGGTACGTGATCGATGAGCTGCTGAAGTGTCACGACGGAGTGATCACGTTGGAGCAGGCCTGCTCGGTGGGGATGAGCAGGCACGCGGTACAGCGCAGGGTCGCTGCCGGCCGCTGGCGCCGGTGCGGCCCCGGTGTGTACTTCGTCGATGATCGTCGGTTCACCGACGCGGCACGGGTCCGGGCGGGGGTGTGGAGTCATGGTGCGCAAGCGGCGGCGAGCGGACTCGCCGCGGCCTGGTGGCACGGACTGACGAAGTTCGCCCCGGAAATTGTCGAGGTGACTGTGCCCCGCAACAGCAATGGCCGCGTCCACCCGGGTACGCGAGTTCGGCGGCGAGATTTGCAGCCGTGCGACGTCGTCGAGCGGCGTAACCTGCGTACCACCGGACTGACCTTGACGGTGGTGGAGGCTGCGGCCCGTCGCCGCGGCGGGAGCGCAATCATGGATTCTGCATTGCAGAAACAGGTTTCGCTGTCCGAACTATGGCAGGCGCACCTACGGCACAAAGGCCGGTACGGCGCACCGGCGGCACGCCGACTACTTCAGGCGGCCGATGACGGGGCACGGTCGCAAGCGGAACGCCTGCTCGTGCAATTGCTCAGAAACGCATCGCTCCCCGGCTGGCGGACGAATTACAAGGTCGGCCGGTACCGGGTGGACTTCGCCTTTCCCAAGTCCCGGGTGGCCATCGAGATCGACGGCTGGGCCTTTCACAGCGACCGTGCCGACTTCCAGCACGACCGGGAACGCCAGAACGAGATCATGGTGATGCGTTGGCAGGTGCTGCGGTTCACCTGGCTGGACCTCACGGCATATCCCGACAGGGTGCTCGCCACGATCCGAGCTGCGATTTCGGCGTGATCCGCTGCGCTGACCGCGTCAGATCACGCCGACATCATGTGGTTAGTCGGGTGCGCAGCCGGCTGACGTCATCAGCGGACACCCCGGCGGCGTCCAGGAACCCGCCGACCGAGCCGTAGATCTCGTCGACCTTGCGGCTGGCCGCATCCAGATACTCTTCCCGGACGCCGAGCACGGCGTCGGTGAGCCGGGCCTCGGCGAAGGTCAGGACCTCGGGCGTCTCGCCCGCGCGGGCCTTCACCGATTCCATGATGCTCATCCGCAGCGGGTCGATGGCGTCATTGCTGCGCAGGAAGTCGGTCAGGATCGCCTCGCGTGGCACCCCCACGGCCTCGAGCACCGTGGCGACCGTGAACCCGGTGCGGTCCTTGCCGGCGAAGCAGTGCGCGATCACCGGCCGGCCGTCGGCCAGCAGCGTGATCACCTGGCGCACGGCCACCTGTGCGCCGGTCAACGACGGGAACTCCTCATAGACCTCGGTCATGTACCGCTTGGCGGACTCGGCGATGTCCTCACCGTCGGGGGACTCCGACATCACCCGCTGGAACGTCGCTTCGTGCGGTGCGTCCTGGGCGGAGTCGTCCTCGAAGTGGAACGGCAAATGGTGCAGGGCCACCCCGGCGGGGACCTGACCGGGACCGCGCCGCTCCAGTTCGCGGCGCGATCGCAGGTCGGCAACATCGTTGATCCCGAGCGCGAGCAGGGCCGCACCGCCCTCGTCGGTGAGCCGGCTCAGCTCGCTCGACCGGAACAGCAGGCCCGGCCGGATGCCGGCGGACTCGGCAACATCACGAAAGTTCCACGCCCCCGCCAGCATCCCGGTCACCGTCCGGTGGCCGCCGCGGCGAAGGGGCTTTTCTCTTTGCCGAGTTCGGCGCGGGCGATGGTGCGCATGTGCACCTCGTCGGGGCCGTCGAACAGTCGCATCGCACGGTGCCAGCCGTAGAGGCGGGCCAGCGGGAAGTCATCGGAGACACCGGCGCCACCGTGCACCTGGATGGCCCGGTCCAGGACGTTGCAGGCGATCTGCGGGGCGACGGACTTGATCTGCGAGACCAGCACATGGGCCGCCTTGTTGCCCTCGCGGTCGATGGTCCAGGCCGCCTTCTCGCACAACAGCCGGGCTTGGTCGATCTCGTTGCGGGACTTGGCGATCTGCTCGCGCACCACGCCCTGCTCGGCCAGCGGCTTGCCGAACGCGATGCGGGTCTGCACCCGGTCGATCATCAACGCCAGCGCCCGCTCGGCGGCACCGAGGGCGCGCATGCAGTGATGGATGCGGCCCGGGCCCAGCCGGGCCTGGGCGATCGCAAAGCCGCTGCCTTCTTCGTGCAGCAGGTTCTCGGCGGGTACCCGCACATTGTCGAACACGATCTCGCAGTGTCCGTGCTGGTCCTGCCAGCCGAACACCGGCAAGGACCGCTGGATGTCCACGCCGGGGGTGTCTGCGGGCACCAGGATCATCGACTGCTGTGCATGAGACGCGGCGTCGGGGTTGGTGCGGCCCATCACGATGAGCAGCTTGCAGCGCGGATCGGCGGCCCCGGTGATCCACCATTTGCGGCCGTTGATCACGTAATCCGAGCCGTCGCGCAGCATGGTGGTCTCGATGTTGCGGGCATCGCTGGAGGCCACCGCCGGCTCGGTCATCGCGAATGCCGAGCGGATCTCACCGGCCAGCAACGGCTCGAGCCACTGCGTGCGCTGCGCCTCGTTGGCGAACAGGTGCAGGGTCTCCATGTTGCCGGTGTCCGGGGCGGCGCAGTTGAGCACCTCGGGAGCGATCTCCATGCTCCAGCCGGAGAGCTCGGCCAGCGGGGCGTACTCCAGATTGGTCAGCCCCGACTCTGCCGGCAGGAACAGGTTCCACAGTCCGGCGGCCTTGGCCTTGGCCTTGAGCTCCTCCACCACCGGGGGCACGGTGTGGTCCTTGGGCCCCTTTTCCTCGCGATAGGCGTGGTAGGAGGCCTCTGCCGGGAACACGTTCTCGACCATGAAGTCGGAGAGCCGCTTGTGGTAATCAGCCGCCTTGGCAGACATCGCGAAGTCCATGACCGCCACGATATGTCACATGGTTAGACAAGTGGAACGGGGGCAGCCCACAGGGCCAACCCGCCTGCCAGCACCGCGAGCCCGATGACGACGCCGGCCAACGCCGTCCAGCCCGCGGCGTCGAAGGCCAGCCCGCTCAACCAACCGACCGCACTGGATCCGGCGTAATAGAACAGGTTGTACAACGAGGAGGCCTGGGCCTTGCCGTCGCCGGCGGCGTGGGCGACCCACCCGGACGCGATGGCGTGCGCGCCGAAGAACCCGGCCGTCGCGATGACCAGTCCGGCGAGCACCACGGCGATGTGGTGGCTGACGGTTAGCGCGGTGCCGACGACCATCGTGGCGATGCTGCCCAGCAGCACCGTCCGGCGGCCGAAGCGGCCGGCCTCGACACCGGCCCGCGCGGAGGCCCAGGTGCCGGCCAGATACGCCAGGAACACCAGGCTGGCCAGCGTCTGCGGCAATTCGAACGGCGCGGCGGTCAGGCGGAATCCGAGGACGTTGTAGATCGCGACGAACCCGCCCATCAGCAGAAACGCCTGTGCGTAGAGCGCAAGCTGGTGCGCCGAGCGCAGGTTGCCCAGCAGTCGGCGGATCGACTCCGCGCCCCGGGAGGGCTGGAACGCCCGGGCGGGCGGCACCAGCCGCATGAACGCCACCGCCGACAGCCCGCACAGCGCGGCCACTGCCAGGACACCCATCCGCCATCCGACGTGTTCGGCGAGCGGGCCGGTGACCAGCCGCCCGGCCAAACCGCCGATGGTGGTGCCTGCGACGTAACTGCCCGCGGCGCGGGCGGCGTTGCCGGCGTCCACCTCCTCGGTCAGGTAGGCGATCGCGATGGCCGGTACGCCGCCGAGCATCAACCCTTCGACGAATCGACCGGACAGCAGCATCGCCGAATTCGGCGCCAACGGCACCAGCACGCCCAAAATGGTTGCTGCCGTGATGGATATCGTCATCGCCTGAACGCGGCCGATGCGGTCGGCCAGGGCTGCCCATGCAAGGACGCTCACCGCCAGCCCGACGGTCGCGGCCGACACCGTCAGTGCGGCGTCGGCGGCGCCGGTGCCCAGGTCACCGGCGATCAGGGGGAGTACCGATTGGGGTGAGTACAACTGCGCGAAGGTGGCCATGCCACCGAAGAACAGCGCGGCAAGCAGGCGCCGATACTCGGTGGATCCCCGCGAATGGCCCGGCCAGTCGACGGGGGCCACCGTGATTGTCATGGCGGGGACGCTATGAGCCTATCGATGATGTGTCCAATGCATCAAGTTAGGTCAGATCATGACGAATATGCATGATGAAGTCCACCAGACGCCGCGCCGTGGGCGGCATCTCGCGGTCCGGGGACCAGGTGAGCCCGATCTGTCGCTTGGCTGTCGTCTCGATCAGCGGGACATAGACGGCCCCCGGCTCGGCGCGGTCCGGCCGGGGAACCGGGACCACCGCGACACCGAAACCGGCGGCGACCAGTCCTTCCATCGTGGGGATCTCCATGGCCTCGAACACCACCGGTGGGGCGATGCCGGCCTCCAGGCACAGCTCGTCGGTCAGCAATCGCAGTCCGAACTCGGGCCGCAACGCCACGAAGGGCTCGTCGGCGGCGTCGGCCAACCGGAGTCTCGCCCGTCCGGCGAAGCGATGCCCGCGCGGCACCGCCAGGCACAGCCGCTCGACATAGAGCACACGCCAGGGGTGGTCGCTGGGCCGTGGTGAGGTGATCGCCAGATCGGCCCGACCGTTCGCCAGTCGCTCCAGGATCGTGTGCGCCGGACCCTGGAACAGCTCGAACTGCACCCGCGGGGCCTCGATCCGGAACCGGCGCAACAGGTCGGGCACGAAGCCGCCGGCCTGCGAGTGCAGGAATGCCAGTCGCACGGTGCCGGTCTCCGGGTCCCGTAGCGCAGCGATACGCTCGGTGGCCGAGCGCATTTCGCCGATGCTGCGGCGGGCATGCTCGAGCAGGATCTCCCCGTAGCTGTTGAGTTGCAGGCGGCGGTTCAGGCGGGCGAACAATGGCGCGCCGACCTGGGCTTCCAGCCGGGCCAGCGACCGCGAGAGGGTGGGCTGGCTGATGCCCAACTCGGCCGCCGCGTCGGTGACATGCTCGGTTTCGGCGAGTGTCACGAACCATTGCAGCTCTTCGATGTTCACCGCCACCGCCTTCCGCTCCGAATCTTGCCACTCGCAGCGGTCCCGCTGTGACAAGCTGCTCCCATGCAGGACTCAGGCCAGAAGGTGCGTGTGGTGGTCGGCGATGACCACCCGATGTTCCGCGACGGTGTGGTGCGCGCCCTGACGGCCAGCGGATCCATCGAGGTGGTCGGTGAGGCCGACGACGGCGTCGCCGCACTCGAACTGATCCGTGCGCACAGTCCTGCGGTGGCCCTGCTGGACTACCGGATGCCCGGGATGGACGGCTCCGAGGTCGCCGCCGCCGTGACCCGTGACGGCTTGGCGACCCGGGTGCTGTTGATCTCGGCCCACGACGAGTCGGCCATCGTCTACAAGGCGCTGCAGGACGGCGCCGCCGGATTTCTGTCCAAGGAATCGACCCGCAGTGAACTGGTCGATGCGGTGCTGGGCTGTGCGCGCGGGCGTGACGTCATCGCGCCCGCCCTGGCGGCGTCGTTGGCCGGTGAGATCCGCCGCCGCAACGAGCCGGGCGTCCCGACGCTGTCGGCCCGGGAGGCAGAGGTGCTCGCGATGATCGCGCGCGGGATGTCCATCCCGGCGATGGCCAAGGAGCTCTATCTCGCGCCGTCCACGGTGAAGACGCATGTGCAGCGGCTCTACGAAAAGCTGGGCGTCGGCGACCGCGCGGCCGCGGTGGCCGAGGCGATGCGCCGCAAACTCCTCGACTGACGTGACACGCATCGTCGATTTCTTCGCGGCCGAGCCCGTCCGGGTGTCGGCGGTCCTGCGGCTCCCGCTGATCGCGCTGATCGCCGTGCTGGTGTGGATCTGGGAAGTCGACCATTGGCTGCCCGGCCTGTATGCCGCGGTGCTCGGGGGTTACGCGGTCGCTGCGGTGATCTGGCTGCTGGCTGTGCTCCGTGGCCCGTTGCCCCGGTGGGCGGACTGGGCGTCCACCGGCGTCGATGTACTGCTGATCGTGGTGCTGTGCGTCGTCTCCGGCGGAGCCACCGCGGCGCTGCTGCCGGTGTTCTTCCTGCTGCCCATCTCGGTGGCGTTCCAGGACCGCCCACTGCTGACGGCGATCATCGGGACCGTCACCGCCGGAGCCTATCTGGCCGTCTGGATCGTGTATTCCAAGCGTGATGACCGGATCGGCCTGCCCGACATGGTGTACACGCACTTCGGCTTCCTGCTGTGGCTGGCGGTCGCGACCACCGCGCTGTGCCTGGTGCTGTCCCTGCGCGCGGCCCGGGTGCGTGCCCTGCTTGAGGTGCGTCGCCAGTTGGTCGCCGAGGCGATGGCCGCCGACGAGCGGCATAACCGGGAGGTGGCCGAGAATCTGCACGACGGCCCGCTGCAGACCCTGTTGGCCGCGCGGATGGAGGTGGACCTGCTCCGCGACAGCCGTCCCGACCCCGCACTGGACACGGTCTACGACGCCCTGCAGGATACCGCTGCCATGCTGCGTTCCACCGTCACCGAGTTACACCCCCAGGTGCTTGCGCAGCTCGGCCTGGCACCGGCCATCCGGGAACTACTGCGCCAGTTCGAATCCCGTGGCGACTACGCGGTGACCGCGGACCTGCAGGATGTCGGCAAGCCGGCCTCGCAGGCGTTGCTGCACCGCGCGGCGCGGGAGCTGCTGACCAATATCCACAAGCACGCGCGCGCGACGAACGTCGGTGTGACGCTGCGGCACTCGGGTGACCGCATCGTGCTGACCGTCTCGGATGACGGCGCCGGTTTCGACCCCGCAGTCATCGAGACGCGACTGCAGGAGGGGCATATCGGGCTGGGTTCACTGCTCGCGCGGTTCGAGGCGATGGGCGGTGCGATCCGGATCGACTCGGCGCCCGGCCGCGGCACCGTCGTCACCGTGACATCCGCTCCGGAGTAAATCGGTCGCGCACCGGCGCGCCCGGACAGTAGCGTGCCAGGGGTGAGGCTCCGGATCGCCGTCGCGGCACTCGTCGCCGTCATCCTCGCGGTACTGGTCAACGCGTACGTGGTGACCAGTGCGACGCGCGCCGCCGAGCCGTTCGCCGGCGGCCGGGTGCTCGAGCTCGACGGTCCAGATCTCAACGTGCGCGAGTACGGGCCGTCCGGTGAACGTGCCATCGTGCTGCTGCACGGCTATTCGGCGTCCATCCAGTGGTGGGAGCCGGTGGCGGCGCGGCTGGCACGCAACCAGCGCGTGATTGCCATCGACCTCGTCGGCCACGGTGGCTCCGAGGCGCCGGGGGAGCCGCGGCATTTCGGTGCCGTCGGACAAGCGGACGCGGTGCACAATGCGTTGACCGCCTTGGGTGTTCGACACGCCATCGTGGTGGGCCACTCGATGGGTGGCAGCGTGGCGTCCGAGCTTGCGGCCCGACATCCGGAGGTGGTGGAGCGCGTGGTGGTCTCGGATACCCCCGCCGACGGCGACCTGGTGTCCATGCCGTTGCTGGGAAAGATGGTGTGTTGGCCCGTGCTCGGTCCCGCCCTGGATCACTTCCGCAGCCTGCCGTTGATCACCAGGAGTTCTCTGCAGACGGGCTTCGCGCGGGACTATGCCGTGCCGCCGTTCGCCTACCGGTCACTGGAACGACTCACCTATGCCGGCGTGTGTGACTCCAAGGCCGGCCCGCTCGCGTCGGTTGCGAACACATTGGCCGGGCTGGATGTCCCGGTGCTGGTGGTGTGGGGTGAGACGGACGTGCTGACACCGACGGCCCCCAACGTCACGCGGTACGGGGCGGCCGGCATGTCGCCGCGCATCATCGCCGGAGCCGGACACAGTCCGATGGTCGAGAAGCCCGACGAGTTCCTCAGCGCGATAGCCGATTTCGTAACGTTCAGGAGCTGAGTCCGCGGGCGATGACCAGCCGCTGAATCTGGTTGGTGCCCTCGAATATCTGGGTGATCTTGGCTTCGCGCATGTACCGCTCGGGGCGGAAGTCCCGGGTGTAGCCGACCCCGCCGAGCACCTGCACCGCGTCGGTACTGACCTTCATGGCGGCGTCGGTGGCCACCAGTTTGGCGACGCTGGCCTGCGCGCCGTAGGGCAAGCCCTGATCGCGGCGCCGCGCGGCATCCAGGTAGGTGGCCCGGGCGCTCACCACCGCCGCCGACATGTCGGCGAGCAGGAATGCCAGCCCCTGGTGGTCGATGATCTTGCGGCCGAAGGTGGTTCGCTCGTTGGCATACCTGGTGGCCTCGTCGAGTGCCGCCTGGGCGATGCCGACGGCGACGGCGGCGATGCCGAGGCGCCCGGAGTCCAGTGCGGAGAAGGCGATCGAAAGTCCCTGCCCTTCCACACCGATCAGCCTCTCGGCATCGAGGCGGGCATCGTCGTAGAAGGCCGCGGTGGTCGGCACCGCGTGCAGGCCCATCTTCTCCTCGGGAGCCCCGAAGCTCAGCCCGTCGAGGTCGCCGGGAACCAGGAAGCAGCTGATGCCCTTGGGGCCGTCCCCGGTGCGTGCGAACAGCGTGTAGAAATCGGCGACCCCGCCGTGGGTGATCCAGGATTTCGACCCGTTGATCACGTAGTGGTCGTCGTGCCGGACGGCCGCACAGCGCAGCGCGGCGGCGTCGGAACCGGCCTGGGGCTCGCTGAGGCTGTAGGCCCCGATCTGAGCACCGGAGAGCATGCCGGGAAGCCAGCGGCTCTTCTGCTCGTCGGTGCCGAAGGTCAGCAGCGGGTGCGATGAGAGGCTGTGCACGCTCACCGCGACGGCAACGGCCGCCCAGCGTGCCGCGATCTCCTCGAGCACCTGCAGGTAGACCTCGAATGGCTGCCCGCCACCGCCCCACTCCTCGGGTTGGGGCAGGCTCAGCAGCCCGGCCGCGCCCAACTGGGCGAAGACCCCGTCGGGATAGGTCTCGGCTTTCTCGTGCGCATCCACGATCGGGTCGAGGAGCTTGTCGGCGATGTCGCGGGTCAGCGCGATGAGCTCGTGTGCTTCCGCGGAGGGGAGCAGGCGATCGACGGCCACGGGCGGTGCACCTTCCAGAACAGTACTGAAAATGGTCCAGCAGTATCATCGCCGATAGTACTGGAAGAGCCGCGGCAGTACTATTGCGGCATGGAGAGCGGCTTCGGCACGCGCAGGCGGACCAGACTGTTCGACGACCTGTTGGCGTTGTTCCTCGCCGAGGGGTTCAGCCAGTTCACGCTTGACGACATCGCCGCCGCGCTGCACTGCTCCAAGTCCACGCTGTACACGTTGGCGGCGAGCAAGGACGACCTGGTTCGCCGCGTGACTGTGCACTTCTTCAAGCGAGCCACCGCCGCCGTCGAAACCACCCTGTCCCGGAACGACGATCCGCGGGAGCGGGTAGCCGCGTACCTCACCGCGGTCGGTGCCGAACTCGCCGTCGCCTCCGAGGTGTTCATGGCGGACCTGAACGCGTTCCCACCCGCCCGCGAGGTCTACGAGGCCAATACGGCGGCGGCCGCGACGCGCGTCCGGCAGCTGATCGAGGAGGGTGTCGACGCTGGTGCGTTCCGCGCGGTCAACGCTTCATTCGCCGGTGATCTGATCGCCACGATGATGGTGCGCATTCAGCAGCGCGATGTCGGGAAGGCGACCGGCCTCAGCGATGCCGAGGCCTACACCGAGTTGGCGACGCTGCTCACCAACGGTCTGCGCACTTAGGCGTAAGGGCAACGAGGAACGGTAGTTTGTCGGTGGTCGAATATATGTTCGAACCATGACGGCGGCAGCGGCGACGATGACGGCACTGGACGCCGCACGCGACCAGCTGCGCGCCGAACGCACCGCCGTGGCCGCGAAGATCCTGGCGGCAGGGCGGTTCGCGCTGGCCCGGATGGTGGAGCTGGGCAATGCGTTCGAGGACCTGATCGTCGATGACTGGGAGGTGGTGGCCGCCGAGCTGGGCGCCGAACTCGGGCTCAGCCGCGGCCGGGCGTGCACATTGATCACCCAGGGCCGCATCCTGATCACCGACCTACCGCGCTTCGCCGATGCGTTTGGCACCGGTGTGGTGGATCTGCGGGTGCTTCGGATCATCCTCAATCGGACCGCGCTGGTCACCGACCCCGACATCATGTCGGTCCTGGACGCTCAGCTCGCCAAGGCGGCGCCGTCCTGGAACACCCTGTCCGACGACCGCATCGCCGAACTCGTCGATTGGATGGTTGTCGACGTCGACCCCGACGCGGTCCGTCGGGCGCGGGAGTCCCGGCGGGCCCGCAGCATCACCGTCGAACCATGCGGCGACGGCATGGTCGAGATCTACGGCCGCCTCGACGCCACCGCCGGCGCCGTGCTCGATCAGCGCCTCGATGAGCTTGCCCGCACCGTATGCCCCGATGACCCGCGCACCCTCGACCAGCGTCGCGCCGATGCCGTCGAGCCGCTCGCCCTCGGCGCGACCGGCATGGCGTGCCTGTGCGGGCAGGATGTGTGCCCGGCCGCCGGTAACGATGCGCCGCACGGGCACATCGTCGTCCACCTGCACGGCGAGCGGGCGACCGTCGAGGGCCAGTCGGATCGTCCGGCGCTGCTACCCGGTTACGGGTCTGTCCCCGCTGAGCAGGTCCGCGAGATGAGGCCCCGCACCGTCATCCGGCCCGTCCCCGCGGCAGCCGAACTGGGCGCCGAGCCCGGCTACAGACCGTCGCGCACGCTCGCCGAGTTCATCGGATGCCGCGACCTCACCTGCCGCTGGCCCGGCTGCACCGTCCCCGCACAACGCTGCGACATCGACCACACGACGCCCTGGCCCTACGGCCCGACGCATCCGTCGAACACCAAGTCGTACTGCCGAAAACACCACTTGATGAAGACTTTTCACGGATGGAATGACTGTCAGCACCCGGACGGCACCATCACCATCACCGCCCCCAACGGGCGCGTGTACACCACCAGACCGGGCGGGGCGATGTTCTTCCCGCAGAGCCCGGCACCGACCGCGGAACTATTGCCGAAACCCGCACCGCCACGTGGCGCGTACCGAGAACTGGCCGCCCCCAAGCGAAAACGCACCCGTGCACAGAACCGCGCGTACCGAATAACGCGCGAACGCGCACTCAACCGCGCCCACTACGATGCCGACCCGCCGCCCTTTTAGGTGTGTGTGGGTGACGGGTGACGACCATCTCGTGGAGTTGCGCTACAGCGCGGCGTTGATCGCGTCCACGCGGTCCTTGGCGTCGCCGAAGAGCATCTGGGTGTTCTCCCGGAAGAACAGCGGGTTCTGCACGCCGGCGTAACCGGAGGCCATGGAGCGTTTGAAGACGATGACGTTCTGGGCGTTCCACACCGTGAGCACCGGCATGCCGGCGATGGGCGAGGACGGGTCCTCGGAGGCGGCCGGGTTGACGGTGTCGTTGGCGCCGATGACGAGCACCACGGAGGTGGCGTCGAAGTCGTCGTTGATCTCGTCCATCTCCAGGACGATGTCGTAGGGCACCTTGGCCTCGGCCAGCAGGACGTTCATGTGGCCGGGGAGGCGACCGGCGACGGGATGGATGCCGAAGCGCACGTCGACGCCGCGCTCGCGCAGCTTGCGGGTCAGGTCGGCCACGCCGTACTGGGCTTGGGCGACGGCCATCCCGTACCCCGGCGTGATGATCACCGAGGAGGCCGAGGACAGCAGTTCGGCGGCGGACTCGGCGGTGATCTCGCGGTGCTCGCCGTAGTCCTTGTCGTCGGCGGGGCCTGCTTCGATGCCGAAGCCGCCGGCGATGACCGAGATGAAGGACCGGTTCATCGCCTTGCACATGATGTAGGACAGGTAGGCACCCGAGGAGCCGACCAGCGCGCCGGTGACGATCAACAGGTTGTTGCCGAGCAGGAAGCCCGCCGCGGCGGCTGCCCAGCCCGAGTAGCTGTTGAGCATCGACACCACGACCGGCATATCGCCACCGCCGATCGAGGCGACCAGATGCCAGCCGAGTAGCAGGGCCAGCACGGTGACCGCGACCAACAGCCACAGGCTGGGGTCGATGACGAACCAGACGGTGAGTGCGGCGAAGGCCACCAGCGACCCGAGGTTGAGAATGTTCTTGCCGGGCAGCATCAGCGGTGCGGACTTCATCCGGGCCGACAGCTTGAGGTTGGCCACGATGGAGCCGGTGAAGGTGACCGCACCGATGAAGACGCCGATGAACACCTCGGCGGAGTGGATGCCGAGCATGCCCTGTTCGGACATCGCGATGGCGTCCGGGCCGTCGGGGTGCGCCTCGATGTGCAGGTAGCCGTTCCAGCCGACCAGCACCGCAGCCAGGCCGACAAAGGAATGCAGCAGCGCGATCAGCTCGGGCATGCCCGTCATCTCGACGACGCGGGCTCGCCACAGGCCGATGGCGGCGCCGATGGCCATGGCGCCGAACAGCAGTCCCAGTCCGAGCGGCTCGATCTGGTGGTTGATGGCCAGCGCGATGGTCGCGACCAACGCGATGGCCATGCCGACGATGCCGAAGCTGATACCGGCGCGGGACGTCTCATGACGGGACAGTCCGGCCAGGGAGAGCACGAAGAGCAGAGCTGCCACGACATAGGCCGCGGTCGCAGCGGTTTCCAGGGTCAACATGGGGAGATTGATTCCGATCGGGTAGGCACGGGCGCTAGCTGCGGGAGAACATCGCGAGCATGCGGCGGGTGACCGCGAAGCCGCCGAAGATGTTGATACTGGCGAGCAGGATCGCGACGGTGGCCAGGGCGGCGATGACCGCATCGGTTTCCCCGACCTGCAGCAGTGCGCCGACGACGATGATGCCCGAGATCGCGTTGGTCACCGACATCAGCGGCGTGTGCAGCGCGTGGTGCACGTTGCCGATCACGTAGTAGCCGATCACGATCGCCAGGGCGAAGACCGTGAGGTGCATCTGCAGTGCGGCCGGGGACAGCGCCAGCAGGGCGAACAGCACCGCGGCGCCGCCCAGGGCCAGGCCCAGCCGACGCCCGGTCGACATCGGCTCCTTGGTCTTGGGCGCCGCGACCGGTTCGGCCTTGGCGGCGGCGGGCGCGGCGGAGACCTGCACCGCCGGCGGGGGCCAGGTGAGCGCGCCGTCGCGGACCACCGTCACCGAACGCTGCACGACGTCCTCGAAGTCCAGGACCAGATTCCCGTCCTTGGCCGGGGTGATCAGCTTGAGCAGGTTGACCAGGTTGGTGCCGTAGAGCTGGGATGCGGTGGCCGGCAGGCGGCCCGCCAGATCGGTGTACCCGATGATCGTGACGCCGTTGTCGGTGACGACGGCCTCGTCCTTGACGGTGCCCTCGACGTTGCCCCCGTTGGCCGCGGCCATGTCCACGAGCACACTGCCGGGCTTCATCGAGGCGACCATGTCGGCGGTGATGATGCGCGGGGCGGGCCGGCCGGGGATCAGCGCGGTGGTGATGATGATGTCCACCTCGCGGGCCAACTCGGCATACAGCGCGGCCTCGCGGGCCTTGTAGTCCTCGCCCATCTCCTTGGCATAGCCGGTCGCCGACACCTCGCCGGCGTTCGGGTCCACCGAGACGTACTCCCCGCCCAGGGACTTGACCTGGTCGGCGACCTCGGGTCGCGGGTCGGTGGCCTTCACGATGGCGCCCAGGCTGCCCGCCGCGCCGATGGCGGCCAGACCCGCCACCCCGGCGCCCACGACGAGGACCTTGGCCGGGGGCACCTTGCCCGCGGCGGTCACCTGCCCGGTGAAGAACCGGCCGAAGGCGTGCGCGGCCTCGACAACCGCCCGGTAGCCGGCGATGTTGGCCATCGAGGACAGCACGTCCAGCGATTGCGCGCGGGAGATGCGCGGTACCGCGTCCATGGCCAGCACGGTGATCGGGCGGGCGGACAGCTTCTCGACCAGCTCCGGGCGCAGCGCCGGCGAGATCAGGCTGACCAGTGTCGCACCGTCGCGCAGCTTGGCGATCTCCTCATCGGTCGGCGCGTTGACCTTGAGGACGACCTCGGCCTCCCACGGACTGCCGATGCTCGCCCCGGCCTGCTCGTAGGCGGCGTCGGAAAAGCTGGAGGCGGCCCCGGCGCCGGATTCGACGACGACGGAGTAGCCCAGCTTGAGGATCTGGCCGACGGTCTGCGGCGTGGCGGCGACGCGGGTCTCACCTGCTTGAGACTCGCGAGGTATCCCGATGATCATCCGAAGAGTCTCGCATCCGCGCCCCGGTTGTGCCCACGGCCCTCCGGCGGTGAGCGGTCCGATTAATGGGTGCAACGTGAAGAAATGCGCGCCGACCGGTCGGAGATCAGAGCCAGTCGCGGCGTTTGAACATCACATACAGGACCACGATGAGCACCACGATCAACGCCGAGCTGGTGATGAACCCGCCGACGCTCTCCAGCCCCGGATACAGGACGTTCTGACCGTAGAACCCGGTGATCGCGGTGGGTACCGCGATGATGGCGGCCCACCCGGTCAGTTTCTTCATCACGGTGTTGAGCCGGGCATCTTGCAGTGACAGGTTCGTCTCGAACACCGTGGTGACCATGTCGCGCAGCGATTCGGTCCATTCCGAGGCGCGCAGCACATGGTCGTACAGGTCGGCGTAGAGCGGGTCGAGTTCGGGGGAGGTCCTGGCGTCGAGCCGGCGGTGCTGGATGGTGCTGACCACCTCGCGCACCGGCAGCACCACCCGCCGCAGGTCCACCAGATCCTTGCGGACCCGAAAGGTGCGCCGCTGCAGCCCATGTGAGGGGGCGGTGTCGGAGAACAGCTCGTCTTCCAACGATTCGATCGCATCGTCGAGGGCCTGGACGGCGTCGAAATGCCCATCCACCACCACATCGAGCAAGCCGTGCACCAGGGCACCGACGCCGTGGGATTGCCCGCCGAGTTCGTCGAAGCGACGGGACACCTCGCCGATGTCGAAGGCCGGGTGCTCGCCGCCGTTGCTCGGTAACCGGACGGTGATGAGACCGTGGGGCAGGACGAAGGCCGAGATGCGGTGCTTCACCAGCATGGAGTCGCTGTCGCCGGCGGTGTCCCGAACGTCGAGGGCGTACACGGTGAAGAAGGTATGTGTCTGGTACACCGCGGCTTTGGTGCGTTCCTTGGGAGCGATCGCATCCTCGACGGCCCACATGTTGAGCTGTAGTTCGTGGGCCAGTGCCAGTAACGCGTCGTGGTCCGGGTCGTAGATATCGGCCCACACCAGCTGATCCCGGGAGGCCAGGCAGTCCGAGATCGTATCGAAGGTGAACTCGTCGTCGCGCGGTTCGCCGTCCCGCCACAGCCGGCCCGTCACTTTCGTCACGCCGACATCATTGCTCCTCGGTGAGTTTCGGCGCACGGACTGCGGGGAATGCACCTAATTGCCGGGCGCGTCGATAACTGCGGTTGCCCGTTCTGCGAAGGAGTCGAGATGTCTGACAACAACACCCTGTGGATCATTGTCGCGGCGGTGGTGGCCCTGGCGGTCATCGTGGGCCTCATCCTGGCGGCCCGCAACAAACGCACCCAGAGCAGGCGCGACGAGGCGCAGCGGCTGCGTGCCGAACTCGATTCCGAACGCGAGCAGGTGGCCAAGCGTCAGGCACTCGCCGAGGAGACCGACGCGCGGGCGCGTGCGGCGGCAGCCGAGGCCGAGGCGAAGGCGGCCGAGGCGCGGCGGCTCAGCGAACGGGCATCCGCGCACCAGGAGACGGCCGCCACCCACCTGGAGGATCTCGACGAGCGCCGCAAGCACATCGACAAAATCGATCCCGATGTGAAGGCCCATCGTGGTGCCGGGGACGACGTCCCCGACCGCCAGGTCGTCACCGACGCGCCGCACCGCGTGGAGAACCCCCGTTGATGCAGTCCGAGGCCGCGTCTCGGTTGCGCGGCGAACGTGCAACGACATGGGAGACATTGGTCCGCACGGCGACCGGTGACCCCACCATGTACTGCATGGAATTCGTGGTCGAACGCGGTAAGGCCCGTTGTCCGCGTTGCGTCGCGGTGGCAGAGTACTCGTTCATCGAGTTGGGTCCGAATCTGCTTCGCTACGAAGTGAACTGCGCCGGCTGCGGGGAGCTCTACCGGGAGAAGCTCGGGCCGACGGCGCCCAAGGCCGGGGTGGTGGCGACGGTCGACGATTGGCTGCCCGCCGTGCCGGAGCCCAGCGTGCCGCTACGCGCGCGCATGGACGGGTGGGTCGGTAGCGCCCGCCGCCGGGCCGCGTCACTGTCCGCCTCGACCACCTCCGCCTGGGTGGCACGACGCGCGCGCCGTCAGCCCGAAACCGTCCCCGAGCCCATCGCCTAGAGAGTCGGTACTCTCGGCGGGTGTGAGGGACGCGCCGCTGGACGGACTGCTGGAACGCGCGGGCGGTATCCGCGGTCTGATCTACTCCGCCCTGCCGGTCAGCACCTACGCGGTGACGGCCGCGGCGCTCGGACGCATCCCCGCGGTCATCGCGGCGCTGACGGTCGCCGGGCTGGTGCTGGCCTGGCAGCTGGCGCAGCGGGAATCGCTGCGGCCGGCGTTGTGGGGTTTCACCGGCGTCGCGGTGTGCGCCGGGCTGGCGCTGGTCACCGGGCAGGCCAAGGACTTCTATCTGCCCGGCATATGGATCGCGCTGCTGATGGCCGTCCTGTTCACCGGTTCCATCCTGATCCGGCGCCCACTCGTCGGGGTCGTGTGGGCGTGGATGACCGGCCGGGATGCGTCGTGGCGGCGAATCCGCAAGGTGCGGCTGGCTTTCGACATCGTCACCGCGGTGATGGCGGCGGTGTCCTGGTCCCGCTTCCTGGTGCAGAACTACCTCTATGACAGTGACCAGGCCGAAATGTTGGCCGTCGCCCGGTTGGCCATGGGCTGGCCGCTGTTCCTGGTCACCACCACCGCCATGGTGCTCGCGGTGCGCTACGCCGTGCGCTCGCTGCCGCGACCAGCCGCGGGATAAATTCACCGCGATCACAGATCTTCACCGCGCGGCGCCGGTTGCGTAGTAATACCGGGGTGACCATCTCACTGCCCGCCGACTTGTGCTGTTGCCGCTGAGGCCCCACGCCCCAGCCCCTCTCCCAACAGGTCTCACAGCACAGAAAGCCGGCCAGCAGTGTCTGTCTTCGTTGATCTCGTGCCCGACGAGCCGAAAGTCGATCCCTCGCGCTCGGCCGCACCCGCCCAGCGTTGGAAGGGCCTTCTCACCAAGGCAGGTCTGCCGCTGCTCTCGGTTCTGGTGTTCTTCGCCGTCTGGCAGACCGTCGCGACCCTGGGCATCTGGAACGAGACCTTCGTGCCGTACCCGAGCACGGTGTGGCGGGCGTTCGTCGACGTCTCCACCACCCATGACGGCACCCGCGGGTACGCCGGCTACCTGCTCCACGAGCACCTCTACATGACGCTGCGCCGAGTCTTCGCCGGCGTGCTGATCGGTGTGGTGCTCGGTGTGCTGCTCGGCCTGTTGATGGGGTCGATCGGGTGGCTGCGCAGTGTGCTGGAGCCATGGCTGACCTTCCTGCGGGCGCTGCCGCCGCTGGCCTACTTCTTCCTGTTGGTCATCTGGCTGGGCATCGACGAGGCGCCGAAGATCACCCTGCTGGCCCTGGCCGCGCTGCCGCCCGCCGCGGTGGCCACCACCGCGGCGGTCGTCGCCGCGCCCGTCGGACTGCAGGAGGCGGCCCGCGCGTTGGGCGCCACCCGGATCCAGGTCATCCGTGATGTCGTGGTGCCCTCCGCGCTGCCGGAGACCTTCACCGGCATCCGGCTCGCGGTCGGCATGGCCTACTCGTCGGTGGTTGCCGCCGAACTGTTCAACGGCATCCCCGGCATCGGCGGATTGGTCAAGGACGCAAGCAATTACAACAACACCCCCGTCGTGCTGGTCGGCATCTTCGCCATCGGTGTCTCGGGACTGATCATCGACGGTCTGCTTCGCACCGCCGAACGGCGCTATCTCCCCTGGATCGGAAAGGTATGAAAATCTCGATGAAGTTCACATCCCTACTGGCAGTGGCTGTCAGCGCTCTTGCGCTGGCCGGTTGCGCGGTGGATAACTCCGGAAGTGACGCCACCAAGGAGACCATCCGCATCGGCTACCAGTCCTTCCCCAGCGGTGACCTGATCGTCAAGAACAACAAGTGGCTCGAAGAGGCACTGCCCGACTTCAACATCAAGTGGATCAAGTTCGATTCGGGCGCCGACGTCAACACCGCGTTCATCGCCAAGGAACTCGATTTCGGTGCGCTGGGCTCCAGTCCGGTGGCCCGCGGACTCTCGGCCCCGCTGAACATCCCCTACAAGGGGGTCGGGGAGCAGATTGACGAAATCCGGCGCTAAGGGGCAATCGCCGAGCGACCTTGCGCTGTAGGTGATTTCATGTCGTCGTGACTGATGAGGGCGGCTATGGCCGGTTCGGTGCGTTGTCTCGGCAGGAGCTGGAGCGTTACTGCTACTTGGATGACGAGGACCGGCGGCTGATCGCTGCGCGGCGGCGCGACTACAACCGTCTGGGGTTCGCGGTGCAGGTGGTGACGGTGCGTCACCTGGGAATGTTCCTGGCTGATCCGCTGGATGTCCCGCCCGCGTTGATCGAGTATCTGGCCGAGCAGTTGGAGATCTCCGATCCGTCGATGGTGAAGCGGTACACCGATCGGGAGAAGACCAAGCTCGAACACGCCTGGGAAATCCAGCAGGTGTACGGACTCAAGCCGTTCGGCGAGATGGAGTCGGAGCTCACGTCGTGGATCGTCGACCAGGCGTGGATGACCGGCGACGGACCGAAGGCGATCTTCGGCGACGCAGTGACATGGCTGCGGAAGCGTCAGGCGCTGCTGCCGGGGATCACCACGTTGGAGCGGCTGATCGGCGACGGCCGCAACGCGGCGGACGCCCGGTTGTGGCGCCAGCTCGGCGAGCAGCTGACCTCGGAGTCCGCGTCTGCCTTGTTGCGGCTGCTGGAGGTTCCTGCGGAGGGCGGGCAGAAGGTCAGCGAGCTGGAGCGGCTGCGCAAGGGCGTGTTCAAGGCGTCGTCGAAGGGGATGCTCGCGGCGCTGCGCAGGGTTGTCGACCTGCAAGCGGTCGGGGTGGACAGCATCGACGTGAGGGCGATCCCGCCGCGTCGGTTGACGGGGTTGGCGACCTACGGGTTGGCGAGCAAGGCCGCCGCGCTGCGGCGGCTGCCCACGCGTGAGCAGCGCTTGGCGGTGCTGGCCGCGACGGTCGTTGTGTTGAGCGCGCGGGCGGTCGACGACGTGTTGGAGACCTTCGACATGTTGATGACGACGAAGCTTCTGTCCAAGGCCGAGCGGGAGTCTCGCGAGGAGAAGCTGCGTCGCTATCCGAGGGTGTCACGCAACGCAGGCAAGCTCGCGGCAGCGGTGAAGGTGCTGCTGGAGATGGTCGAGGTCAACCAGGACGTCGGGCTGGGCGTGGTGTTGGACATGATCGAGAAGACCGTCACCCGGGCCGAGTTGCGGCACGCGGTCCAGGCGGTCGACGAGCTGGTGCCCGCCGACGACGCGGAGCTGGATGGGCAGCGGTTGATCGAGTTGGCCGGCAAGTTCGCCACGGTCCGCCCGTTCCTGTCGATGCTGATGGACACGATCGAGTTCGGCGCGACCAGTGACGGCGCCGCCGTCCTGGCGGCAATGAAGACCCTCGCCGAGCTGCTGACATCCAGGTCGTCGGGCAAGATCCCGGCAAACCTGCTGGACGCCCGCAAGGTCGACCACGACTTGATCGTCGGCGCGTGGAAGCGCTTGATCTACACGCCGGGCCGACCGGAGGGCACCGTCGACCGGAACTCCTACACGATCTGCGTGTTGGAACAGTTCCACCGACACCTCAAGCACCGCAGCATCTTCGCGGTGCGTTCGTCGCGGTGGCGCGACCCGCGGGCGCACCTGCTGGCAGGCGAAGCCTGGGAGGCTGCGCGTGACGCCGGCATGAACGCGCTGGGCCTGCCCGCCGCGCCGACGCAGCTGCTGACCGATCACGCGACGGCGTTGGAGACCGCTTATCGGGAGTTGGCCGCACGGCTGGGCGAGGACACCCCAGCCAGCATCGACGCCGACGGCAAACTGCACGTCGCCGCGCTGGACGCCAAGGCCGAGCCCGCGTCGCTGGTCGACCTGCGCCGCCGGGTGGAGGCGATGATCCCGCGTGTGGACCTGCCGGAACTGGTCACGGAGGTGATGAGCTGGCATCCCGGTTTCACCGAGGCGTTCACCCACACCTCGGGCAACGAGGCCCGCGTCGCCGACCTCGGCTTGTCGGTGGCGGCCGTGCTCTGTTCCTATGCGATGAACGTCGGGTTCAAACCGGTGACAACGCCTGGTGTCGACGCCCTGACCAGGGATCGGCTGCTGCACGTCGACCAGTGCTACGTGCGGGCCGAGACCATCGAGGCGGCCAACGCCGTGCTGGTCGACGCCCAGGCCGACATCCCCCTGGCCCAAGCGTGGGGCGGCGGGCTGGTCGCCTCGGTGGACGGGATGCGGTTCGTGGTGCCCGTGCGCACCCATAACGCCCGCCCGAACCCGAAGTACTTCGGCCGGAAACTGGGCATCACCTGGTTGAACATGCTCAACGACCAGTCCGCCGGGCTGGCAGGCAAGGTGCTGCGCGGAACACCTCGCGATTCGCTGCACACCATCGACGTGATCGTGTCCCAGCACGGCGGGCGGATTCCGGAGGTCATCATCACCGACACCGGGTCGTATTCCGACATCGTGTTCGGACTGCTGCATCTGATCGGCCGCCAGTACCGGCCGCAGCTGGCGAACCTGCCCGATCAGCGGTTGTGGCGCATCGACGCCCGAGCCGACTACGGGCCGCTGGACAAGGCGGCGCGCGGGGTGATCGACACCGCCAAGATCGCCGCGCACTGGGAGGACATGTGCCGGATCGCGGTGTCGATCCACTCCGGTGAGGTGTCGGCGCACGAGGTCACCAGGATGATCTCCCGCGACGGGCAGCCGACCGCGTTGGGCCAGGCCATCGCCCATTTCGGGCGGATCTTCAAGACCCTGCACATCCTGCGCCTGGCCGACGACGAACCTTACCGGCGCGAGGGCAAGGCCCAGTCCAATCTCGTCGAGGGTCGTCACGACCTGGCGCGCACGATCTATCACGGCCGCAAGGGCGAGATGACCCGCGCCTACTACGAGGGCATGGAAGACCAGCTCTCGGCGCTGGGATTGGTGCTCAATTGCGTCGTCGTGTGGAACACCGTCTACGAGAACCGCGCCCTCGCCGCGCTGCGAGCCGGCGGATACCCGGTGCTCGACACCGATGTCGAGCGATTGTCGGCGTTCGTGCGCGCCCACATCGGCATCGACGGGCACTACAGCTTCCACCTGCCCGACCCCAGCGGAGTTCACCGACCGCTGCGCGACCCGGACGCCGACGACGACGAGTAGCGCGAGTCGAAGGGTGGCGGATGACCGCTCAGGACCTGACGACGCATGTCGGCGGAAGTCTCTCCTGAGCCGCGAAACAGGCCACGGCCTGCACCTCTACCTCCGACCTGACCCAACAAACTACCGCTAGATTACGGTCACGGAGAGCGTCAGTTTGTCGCTGTGCGGCACGCCCGTCCGGTCGAGGAAGTCACACATGTCATCGATCATCGGCTGCATGAGCAGCTGCCCCAGCTGACGAACCATCAGCCCGATGACCTGTGAGGACTCGGATCGCCGTGTCGAGGTCTTGCCCGAATAGCGGAGTTTGGAGATCTCTCTGCGACTCAGGTCGGTCAGCCGCTCGAGTAACTCGCTCTTTCCCTGCGGATCGAGCACAGCGCGCCGGATGTAGTTCACCACCGTCGGATGCGTCGCGAGCATGTGCCGCACCGCCTCGTCTCGAGCGGCGGCGACCTGCGCTGGGGCGCCCTCGTCCGGCACAGAGGCGATCGCCAGAGCGTAATAGTCGACGACCAGTTGCTCGACGGCGACGCGTAGCCCGTCCTTGGTCTTGAAGTGGTGCTGCACCAATCCCACGGCGACCCCGGCGGCGGCGGCGACGGCGCGCATCGAGACGCGATCCTCGCCGCGCTCGGCGTAGAGGTCGAGCGCGGCGTTGCGAATGCGGGCCTTCGCGGTGAGGTCCTCGTCACTGGCGCGGGGGTCGGTCACAGAAATTGCCTCCTATCAGGGAAAAAAGCATACACCCTTGACATTAGACAGTACATGCGCATTAATGGCTATACATCAGTATAGTCAAAAAGGGGTTGATGATGTCGCAGTCGAGTTCGCTGCAGGGCGTGCAGGTGGTGTCGCTCGCGATCAATCTGCCGGGCCCGCTCGCCGCCGCGCGGCTACGGGCGCTGGGCGCCACCGTCACCAAGATCGAACCGCCGGCCGGCGACCCGCTGCGGGCCGTGGCGCCGACGTGGTACGACGAGCTCACTGTGGGCCAGCGGGTCGTGACCCTCGACCTCAAGGACCCCGCTGATCGGGCGGTGGCGGCGCGCGAGCTGTCGCGTGCCGACCTGATGCTCACCGCCATGCGCCCCTCGGCGCTGGTCAAGCTCGGCCTGGACGAGTTGACCGCGGCGAATCCGCACCTGTCGCATATCGAGATCGTCGGGCACGACGGGATCGCGGCGGAGCAGCCCGGCCATGACCTGACGTACCAGGCCCTGCACGGCACTCTCCAGCCGCCGACGATGCCGACCGTCCCGGTGGCCGACCTGCTCGGCGCCGAGCGCGCCGTGTCCGCGGCCCTGCTCGCCCTGCGCGTGGCCGCGGAGTCCGGCGTGGGACACCGCGAGCGGGTCGTCCTCGAACAGGCGGCCGCCGACGCCGGCGCCGCAGTTCGGCACGGTCTGATGGGAGCGGGCGCGCCGCTCGGCGGGGCGCATCCCGGTTACCGGATCTACTCCAGCTCCGACGGCCACGTCGCGCTGGCCGCGCTCGAGCCGCACTTCTGGGAGCGCGCCCGCGCCGGTCTCGGTGTCGAGGGCACCCAGGAGGAGCTCGAGCAGACGTTTCTTTCCAAGCCGACGCGCGAATGGGAGGAGGTCGCGAAGCGCCTCGACATTCCCCTGATCGGAATCCGCGATTCGGCACCCCGTAATTCAGCACAAGGAGCTTTGTCATGAGTGTTCGCGAGGCCGTTATCGTCGGCGCGGTCCGGACCCCGGTCGGCCGTCGCGGAGGGATCCTCAGCGCATGGCATCCGGTGGACCTGCTCGGGCAGACGCTGCGGGAGCTTGTGGCCCGCGCCGGCGTCGACCCCGCCGCGATCGAGGACGTCATCACCGGCTGCGTCATCCAGCACGATGTCCAGTCGGGCAATCTCGGCCGCCACGCGGTGCTCGCCGCCGGGCTGCCCGAGTCGGTCCCCGCGGTGACGATCGACCGCCAGTGCGGTTCAGGGCAGCAGGCGGTCAGCTTCGCCGCCCAGGCGGTGATGGCGGGTTCCCACGACCTGGTGATCGCCTGCGGCGTCGAGTCGATGTCACGGGTGCCGATGCCTCCGGCGTTCCTGCCCGGCGCGCCGCTCGGCCCGCAGTACAGCCCGCGCGAACTCGACCGCTACGACGGTGGGCTGATGGCGCAGGGCCCGTCGTCGGAGCTGATGAACGAGAGGTTCGACCTGAGCCGAGCGGCGTTGGACGCGTTCAGCGCTCGCAGCCACGAGCGGGCGCACGCCGCGACGCGGGCCGGGAAGTTCCGCGACCAGATGGTGCCGATCACCGCCGACCCCGACGACCCGACCGGTCCGGTCATCGACTCGGACGAGGGCATCCGCGAGCACATCGACCCCGCCAAGATGGCGAGCCTGAAAGCCGTGTTCGGCGCCGACGGGCGGACCACGGCGGCCAACTCCTCGCAGATCAGCGACGGCGCGGCCGCGCTGCTGATCGCCGACCGCGAGTACGCCGAGCGCAACGGCCTCATCCCACGCGCCCGGTTCCGCGCGCTGTCGGTCGCCGCCGCCGACCCGATCATCCAGTTCACCGCGATCCTCGACGCCGCCCACAAGGCGCTCGGCCGAAGCGGGTTGGCCGTCGAGGAGATCGACCTGTTCGAGGTCAACGAGGCCTTCGCCGGTGTGCCGCTGATCTTCCAACGGGAATTCGGCGTCCCGGACGACAAGCTGAACGTCAACGGCGGCTCCGTCGCCCTCGGCCACCCGCTGGGCTCGACCGGAGCCCGGATGCTCACCGACCTGCTCTGCGAACTCGAACGCTCCGGCAAGAGGTTCGGCTTGCAGACCGTCTGCGAGGCCACCGGCACCGCGAACGCCACCATCATCGAACGCATCTGAGGACGTCATGAGCCACGAGATCGTGAGGGGCCTGCCCTCCACCCACGGCGACCACTATCAACTCAACACCACCACCATCATCCGGCACGCCGCGCGCACCTATCCCGAGCAGGAGATCGTGTACCGCACCGCGGACGGCGGCTGGGACCGGTACACCTACGCCGATGCCTACGCGCGAATCCAACGAAGTGCCAATGCACTTCGCTCGATCGGCGTCGGGCCGGGCGATGTGGTCGGGATCCTCGACTGGAACAGCAAGCGGCACTACGAGCTGTACTGGGCGATTCCCGGCCTCGCTGCCGTGATGTTGCAGATGAACCTGCGTTTGGCGCCAGAGGATCTCGCTTACGTCACCGGACACAGTGATGCATCGGTGGTCCTCATCGACGAGTCGCTGCTTCCGGTTGCCGAGGCGCTGGCACCGCATACGCCGAACGTGAAGACGTGGGTGGTGATGACCGATAAGCCGCTGGCCGACATCACCACCACGCTCCCGCACGCGGTGCACTGGGAGGACCTGCTCGCGGACGCCGGCCCGGAGATCGACTGGCCGGTCATCGACGAAACCTCCTCCTACAGCGCGTGTTACACCACCGGCACCACCGGCAGGCCCAAGGGCATCTACTACTCGCATCGCGGCATCTACCTGCACACCCTCGCCGAGGTCGCCGGACTCGGGATGAGCAGCGACGATGCCGTCATGCTCATCACGCCGATGTTCCACGGCCAGGGCTGGGGCCTACCCCAGGCGGCCGCCTACAGTGCCGCAAAAATCGTGCTGCCCGGTCGCTACATCGCCGAGGACACATCCGTCCTCGTGGACGCGATGATCGCGGAGCAAGTCACCGTCGCAAACGGTGCGCCGGCGATCTTCCAGCCCATGATGAACTACATCAAGACGCTTGCGGTCGCACCGGACTTCTCCCGCGCGCGGCTGCTGTCCGGTGCCACCGAGCCGCCGCTGTCGCTGATGCGCGACTTCCACGACATCACTGGAGCCGACGTCATCCACGCCTACGGCGCCACCGAGACCACCCCTCTGGTCGCGGTGAACCGGGGACTGAAGCCCTCGCTGCGCGGTGTGATCTCGGACGAGGAGAAGTGGGATCTCAAGCGTAAGCAGGGTTTGCCGGTCAACGGCATCGACATCCGGATCGTCGACGCGGAAGGCAACGATCTCCCGCACGACGGCACGAGTCAGGGTGAAGTGCTGCTGCGCGGACCGTGGATCATCGAGCGCTATCACAAGCTCGACGACGACGCCGACAAGTTCCTCGACGGGTATTGGCGTAGCGGCGATGTCGGGACCATCGACCCGAATGGTTACTTGAAGATCACCGACCGGATCAAGGACGTGGTCAAGTCGGGTGGCGAATGGATTTCCTCCATCGACATGGAGAACGCACTCGTTGCCCATCCGAAGATCGCCGAGGCGGCCGTCATCGGCGTCCCGCACCCGAAGTGGCAGGAGCGTCCAGTAGCACTCGTCGTGACGACCGACGGGCAGGAACTTCCACTGTCGGAGATCCACGAATTGCTCGCCGATGCATTCGCCAAATGGCAATTGCCCGAGACCGTCCTGTATCTGGACCAGCTGCCCCGCACCAGCGTCGGCAAGCTCGACAAGAAGGCCATGCGCGCCGCGCACACCAACGTCTACGAGGACGTCCGATGAACCCCGACAACGCCCCGCTACGCACGGCCCGCGACAGCCACCTCCTGATCCTGGAGATCAACCGGCCCAAGGCTCGCAACAGTCTGAACGAGGCGGTGCTCACCGCCTTGAACACCGAGCTCGTCGCGGCTCGGCACGACGACGAGATCCGTGCCATCGTGCTCACCGGCGCCGGCGGGATCTTCTGCGCCGGAGCCGACATCACCAATTTCGACGCCATTCGCGACCAGTCGCTGCTCGGCGATCGAGCCGCGCTGGGCGGCACCATCTGGGCCGACCTGGGCCGATTCCCGAAGCCGGTCCTCGCTGCGGTCGAGGGCCTCGCACTCGGCGGCGGCTGCGAGTTGGCGCTTGCCTGCGACATCGTCATCGCCGGCGAATCCGCCAAGTTCGGTGTCCCGGAGGTGAAGCTCGGCGTGATCCCGGGCGGCGGCGGAACCCAGCGCCTGATTCAGGCCGTCGGCAAGTCCAAGGCGATGGCCCTACTGCTCACCGGCGACTTCCTGTCCGCACAGCGGGCGTGCGCGGCCGGCATCGTCGCCGAGACCGTCCCGGACGGCACCGCCCTCGAAGCGGCGGTCGCCATGGCGCAGCGGATCGCCGCCAACTCACCGCTCGCGGTGGCGCTGGCCAAGGATGCCGCCCTCCAGGCCCTGGAAACCTCTCTGGCGCAAGGACTCGAGCACGAGAAGCGCAACTTTCACGTTGCCATCCATTCCGCCGACAGCCGCGAGGGCCAGGCCGCGTTCCTCGCCAAGCGCGCCCCCGAATTCACCGGAAAGTAGGACCGATCATGAGCGAGCTGTTCCCCGATTACCGCTCCCCGTGGGAGACCGACGATCAGGCGCTGCTGCGTAAGCACGCCGCCGAGTTCTTCCGCAAGGAAGCCACCCCGAACCAGGACCGTTGGGCCGCGCAGCACCAGGTCGACCGCGAGTTCTGGACCAAGGCCGGCGCCGCGGGACTGCTGTGCCTCGACATCGCCGAAGAATACGGCGGCGGGGGCGGCAACTTCGGCCACGAGGCGATCGTGCAGCAGGAGATCGCCTACGCCCACGACACCGCGTTCGGCTTCGCCGTGCACTCGACGATCGTCGCGCACTACATCGCCGCCTATGCCACCGAGGACCAGAAGAAGCGCTGGCTATCGAAATGTGCGAGCGGTGAGAGCGTCCTCGCCATTGCGATGACCGAACCCGGCACCGGCTCGGACCTGCAGGCCGTACGGACCACCGCGGTTCGCGACGGCGGCCACTACGTGATCAACGGCTCGAAGACGTTCATCTCGAACGCGTCGCACTGCGACCTGCTCGTCATCGTCGCCAAAACGGACCCGAGCCAAGGTTCCAAGGGTATCTCGCTGCTCGTCGCGGAGACGGAGAATCTTCCGGGGTTCGAGCGTGGGCGGGTGCTGGACAAGATCGGCCAGCACGGCCAGGACACCCGCGAGTTGTCGTTCACCGACATGCGGGTGCCGGCAGCGAATCTGCTCGGCGGCGTCGAGGGGCAGGGCTTCTACCAGCTGATGGGTCAGCTGCAGCGTGAGCGGCTGATCCTCGGTGTCGGCGGTGTCGCGGTGGCCGAGGCCGCGGTGGCGGAGAGCATCAGGTACGCCAAGGAACGTCACGCCTTCGGCAAGCCGATCCTGAACTTCCAGAACACGAAGTTCGTACTCGCCGAGTGCAAGACCGACGTGCTGGCCGGCAAGACCCTGATGGACCACTGCATCCAGCGTCACCTCGACGGCACCCTCGACGCGGCGACCGCGTCGATGGCCAAGCTGTGGGGCAGCGACAAGCAGTGCGAGATCGTCGACCGCTGCCTGCAGGTCTTCGGTGGCTACGGCTACATGATGGAGTACCCGATCGCGCAGATGTACGCCGCTTCCCGCGTGCAGAAGATCTACGGCGGCACCAACGAGATCATGAAGGAACTCATCGGCCGCGCCTTATGAGGTTGACCTTCGCGCAGTGACACCACTGCGTCAGTCACACCTCACTTTGTCAAAAACCCGATGTTCTCAACCTATTTCGTCAGGAGTATTCATGCATATCACCGGAACCAACGCACTCGTCACCGGCGGAGCCTCGGGCCTCGGACTGGCCACCGTCACCGCCCTCGCCAAGTCGGGCGCCCGGGTAATCGCCGTCGACCTGCCCACCGCGAACACGGATGCGCTGGCTGCTCTCGGCGACACCGTGGAATTCGCTCCGGCGGATGTCACCGACGAGGCCGCGGTCACCGAGGCGGTCGAGCGCGCCAACGCGGAGTCCTCACTGCGAATCACCGTGAACTGCGCCGGCATCGGCAACGCCGTCAAGACCGTCGGTAAGAACGGACCGTTCCCGCTGGCCGAATTCGAGAAGATCGTCAAGGTCAACCTGACCGGAACCTTCAACGTCATCCGCCTCGCCGCGCACGCGATGTCGCAGAACGAGCCCGTCGACGGCGAGCGCGGCGTGATCGTCAACACCGCCTCGGTCGCGGCCTTCGACGGGCAGATCGGACAGGCCGCGTACTCGGCATCGAAGGGCGGGATCGTCGGCGCCACCCTGCCGATCGCCCGCGACCTGGCGTCGCTGCTGATCCGGGTGAACACCATCGCGCCCGGCCTGTTCAAGACCCCGCTGCTGGGCACGCTGCCCGAGGCGGCTCAGATTTCGCTGGGACAGCAGGTGCCGCACCCGAACCGGCTCGGCGACCCCGCCGAGTACGCGCAGCTGGTCGAGGCGATCGTGACCAACCCGATGCTCAACGGCGAAACCATCCGCCTCGACGGCGCGATCCGCATGGCGCCGCGGTGAAACCCGTCGGCGTGCAGGTGGGATCGCACCATGAGCACACACGCCTTGTATACGCCGAGGACCTGGGCATCGGCCAGCGTTTCGACTTGGGCTCACACACGGTGACCGAGGCCGAACTCGTCGACTTCGCCACCCACTGGGATCCCCAGTGGTTTCACATCGACCGGGCGGCGGCGCAGGACGGCCAGTTCGGTGGCCTGATCGCCAGTGGAATCCACACGTTGGCGATCCTGCAACACCACGACGCCGTCCATATCCGATACGGCCTGACCGAAGCCGCGCTCCCGCGCGCTCATCTCCCACGGCTGTTCCAACCCCGGCGAGGTCTCGCGCGACCTCACGGCCCTACTCTCGGCCGTGCCCCCGCCGGATCCGACAAACACCACGACCACGCACGCCCGGCAGCGGCTATGAGTTCCCGGACGCGGAAGACCACACCCATCGACGGTGCCGCACTTGATTGGTCTCTTTCGGCCCCCCTCGAGCAGATGCGCTCGGGCCGAACAGTCAAGGTGCTGAACAAGATACGCAGACACGCGCCGGAACTCGTCACCGTCAGCTACTGAGAGATTCAGCGGGAGCGCCGCCGCGCAGCGGGATCGGTCTCGGCCTGCCAGCGCCCCAGCGCCTCGGCGGAGACCTTCGCGTATTTGACCAGGCTGCGCACCGAGGTGTGTCCGCTCAACGCCATCAGCATCGGCGTGGAAGCGCCCTTCTCTGCGGCGTGGGTCAGTCGCGAGTGCCGCAGCTGGTGCAGCGTGAACGGTCCGCGTCGCATCCCTTCGGTGTGCTCCTCGAGGAGCGTCGCGGCGCGGCGGTAGGAAAGTCGGGCGCGGCCGGTCGAGTTGTCGGTGTCGGTCTTGGCGACCGACGGCTTGGCTTTGCGGTCGGTCAGGAACAGCGGCCCGGACTTCCGTCCGGCGATCAGCCGGGGCAGCGGCCGTGCGGTGCCGGTCTGCCAATAGATCACCTCGCGGGCGCCGCCCTTGCGGGTGACCGTGGCGCATCGGTTCACGGTGTCCAGGTCCTCGATGTCGAGATTCAGGATCTCCTCCGCCCGCGCGGCGGACTCATACAGCTTGTCTGCATCGGCTTGGCCGCGGACGATCTCTTGTAGCAAAGGGGTGTCGGTCGGGCCGGGGCACACGGTGTTGGCGGTTACCCCCGCGCGGGCGACCTCGCGAGCGATCGTCTTCGTGAATGCGATCACAGCGCCCTTGGCCCCCGAGTACACCGACTCCAGCGACGAACCGACACGACCGGCGTCCGAGCCGATGTTGACAATCCGCCCCCACCCCGCCTCGATCATCGCCGGAAGCACGTCGTGCGTGGTCCGAAGCACGCCCTTGTAGTTGATCTCGATGACGCGCTGCCAGAACTCCTCGTCGGTATCGACAAAGGGCTTGAGCTCGTCCCACCCAGCGTTGTTGACCAGGATGGAGATCGATCCCAGCTTCTGGCGAACCTCGTTGAGGCCCTCCTTCACCGACGCCGGGTCGGTGACATCCACGGCGACGGGCACGGCGGTGCCGCCGGCTGCGGTGATCGTCGCCGCGGTCTCCTTAGCCTCGTGGTCGCGCAGATCGACCACCGCGACGTGGCGGCCTTGCCGGCCTAGCGCTAACGCGATCTCGCGTCCGATTCCTCTAGCGGCGCCGGTGACGACGGCGACACGTGCCTGCATGCTCATTCTCCGATCGTTTCTCCGTTACGACGTCCAGAGTCCATATACTTTACAATGACGATGATCATCCCGATTTGGATCGTCCTCGCCGATTTCACTCCGTGACCGCGCCGGTCGCCCGCAGCGTTTCGATCTCGTCCGGGGAAAGGCCGATCTCGTCGAGAATTTCGCGAGTGTGCTGCCCGGGCCGGGTAACGACCGATCCCGCGGTTGGCTTCCACGCGCTCATGCGCGGCAGCGGGCCAACCACACCCGGCGCGTCCAGCAACCCTCTGCGCTGCGCTGCGTCGAACGCGTCGGGCAGCGACCTCACGGGAGCCACCGCGGTGTCGACCTCTTCCAGCCGGGCCAGCCATTCCGCGAGCGAGGCAGCGGAGAAGGTCTTCTCGAATGCGGCCCGCAGCTCGCCCCATCGAGACTGGTCGGCATAAGCCGAGATCAGGTCGGGGCGGCCGAGTGCTGTGCAGAGGTTCGCGAAGAACTTCGGCTCCAGAGCAGCCACCGACAGCCATTGCCCGTCGGCCGTGCGATAGCAGTCATAGAAGGGGACCGCCCCCGACAGCAGGCCCCGGCCCCACGACGGATCCGGCGCCGACGCCAGCGTCCACGACTGGACCACCTGCAGCAGGCCGAGCAGCCCCTCATACATCGACACGTCGATGTGAGTTCCCCGGCCGCTGGCCTGGCGGCCCAGGAGGCCGGCCAGGATGCCGAACGCGGCCAGCAAACCTCCTGCGGCGAAGTCGGCCACCACGTTGACGGGTATGCCCGGACGCTGGCCATCGCGTGTCGTCGCCGACAGCAGGCCCGACTCGGCGATGTAGTTGAGATCGTGACCGGCGCGCATCGCCAGCTCCCCGGATTGCCCATAGCCGGTCAGCGAGCAATAGACGATCGCCGGGTTCCGCGCGGCGACCGTGTCGTAGCCCAATCCGAGCCGCTCGCAGGTTCCCGGCCGGAATCCCTCGACGAAGACGTCACTGCGCTGCGCCAGTTGCAGGGCGATCTCCAGGGCTTGCGGTTGCTTGAGGTCCAGCACGAGTGATCGTCGGGAGCGATACAGCGGATTGATGCCCTGTCGGCGCGCGCGCTCACCACCGTAACCGGGTAGCGCGCCAAGACCGCTGCCGCTTCGCGCGGCGGCCGGGGCTTCCACCGTGATCACCTCCGCGCCGAGGTCGCCGAGCAGCATGGTGGCAAACGGCCCTGGGGCCAGCGCGGACAGGTCGAGGATGCGTACCCCGGACAGCGGGCCGGTCGGATCGCTCATGCCGTTCCCTCAGCTGCGCGTTCTGCGGTTGACGGTGCGGTGTCAGCCGGCGTACCTGGCGCCGGCGGCCGATGGCGAGCTGAGGTCCCGTCTTCGTTACGCGCGTGACCTGCCAGGTCCTTGATGGCGATGTCTCGAAGGAGCGCTTTGTCGACCTTTCCGCCGGCATTGGTCGGCAGCTCATCGAGCACGATGAATCTTTCGGGCAGCTTGGCCTTGGCGAGCTGGCGGTCGAGCAGAAACGAGCACAGATCGTCGAGCCGGGGGTGAGAGCCTAAAGCGGGCACCACTGCGGCGCAGGCCCGCTCGCCCAGCCGCTCATCGGGGATTCCCACGATCGCTACGCCAGCCACGTCAGGGTGCTCGAGCAGCAGCTCCTCGACTTCCCGCGGGAAGATGTTGGTGCCTCCCCGCAAGATCATGTCCTTGATGCGCCCCACGATGCGTAGGTATCCGCGGTCATCGAACTCACCGACGTCACCGGAGTGGAAGAAACCCTGATCATCCCAAGCCTGCCGGTCGTAGTCGGGCTCGTTGAGATAGCCGTATGACTTGTTGGGCCCACGCCAGCACAGTTCACCAGCGTCGCCCGGCGGCACGGGGTTGCCGTCCGCGCCGAGCAACACCACCTCGACACCGGGGCAGACCGAGCCGACGGTCGTGTGGCGTAGCTCGTCTGGATCGTCGATCGACGTGATGGCGGGCACTCCCCCATCGGTGGCGCCGTAAATGGTTTGCACGCGGCAGCCCATCCGTGATTCGAGGTCGCGCGCGGTGGACTGTGGCAGCGGGGCGCCCGCGTTGTTGAATCGGGTGAAGTGGGACAGGTCATACTGCTCGAGCGGGAACTCCAGCATCATGATCATCTGGGTGGGCACGGCGGTCGCGTAGGTGCACTGCTCCCGGATGATCAGGTCCAGTGCGGCCTGCGGCTTCCAGGTTTCCAGCAGCGCGGTCGTCGCACCCACCAACAGTGGTGCCAGCACGGGAAAGACGTAGCCGGTCGAGCCCGTGCTGGCCGGTGCGATGGCGGCGGCGACGTCGTCGGCACCGAGGTGGAGGCGGCGGCCCATATGGTGGACGAGCAGGGCGACCAGGTCATTCGAACTCCACACCGACGCCTTGGGGATACCGGTCGTTCCCGACGAGGACATCACGTGTGCGGGCGCATCGGCGCTCGGCCGATGCTCGTCGAGCTCGCCGGCGGTCAGAGGCGCCGAGTTGGCTGCCAGCGATTCCAGCGAACCGCTTCGGGCGGTCAACACGTGTTTGAGGTCGGGCAGCCCGTCACGCAGCGTTTCCGCCAGGCCGACGTAGTCGAAGCCGCCGTTATCGTTGAGGACGATCAGCATCGAAGCCCGTACCGTGCCCAGCAGAGACCGCAGCTCGGCGCCGCGCCAGCCGGTGCTCACCGGCAGGAACAGCGCGCCGATCCTGTTGCACGCCAGGTGCAGTGCCGGCAGCAAAACGCAGCCGGGCAGGTGGATGGCGACCGGGTCGCCGGGCTCGACACCGTGATCGAGCAGGACCCGCGCAAGGCGCAGCGACAGGTCCCTGAGTTGGGCGTATGTCAGCTTTTCGCGGGAATCGATGACCGCAGTCTTTTCGGGATGCCGTTGTGCGTGGTCGTCGACGACGTCCGCGATCGTCTGGTCGCCCCACACGCCGATCTCACGGAAGCGGCCCGGGGCCGAGGCGGGCTGCATCCAAGGAATGTGGCGGTCGATCATATCGTGGCTCCTTCGCAGAGACTGTGTTGTGGACCTGAGTTGGGATGTCGACTGTGCGTGCCGGTGTCGGCGGGCTCCCGGGCGCACCACTCGATACGTGCGGGTCATCCTGGTGTTCGCCCGGCCGGGCTCGGGGTGCCGGCCGCGGCGTCCGTCGGGGCGTCGTGTGCCAGGGGGTGGGCGTGATCGAGCATGGCGGCCAGATCCGGGGTTTTGACCCGGGGGCTTCCTCGGCGCCGACCTGCTTGGATTTCGTGGGAGTCCAGCCGTAGCCATCCCGCCCAGTCCACGACGTTGACTGCGCGGTGCTCGAGCAGTTCGATGACCGTCCGGCGGTGGTCGTGTCTCGGCGGTGCGAGGCCGGGCAGGTCGGCCAGCAGGTTCTTGACGGTCTCGGCGGCGTCGGCTCGATTGGTGCCGATCACGCCACTGGGGCCGCGCTTGGCCCAACCGGTCACGTACTCGCCCGGCAGGAAATGGCCCTGTCCGTCCACTAGGCGGCCCCCTTGGTTGCGGATGGTTTGCGTACCGCTGTCGTAGGGCAAGTCGGCTACCGGACGCACCTGGTAGCCGACGGAATGCAGCACCAGGTTCACGTCGAGCACCTCGTACTGGCCTGAACCGCGCGCCTGGCCGTCGTCGGTCAGTTCGTTGCGTTCGACAACCAGGGCATTGACGTGGTCGTCGCCGAGGATAGCGACAGGGCTCCGGAGGAATCTCAGGTGCAGTCTCCTCGGTTTGCCCTGCAGCGGCCGATCCGCCCACTGCCGCAGCGTTGAGACCATGCGTTCGAGCTGGGGCCTTCCCAACAGCTCGGCTCGCTCGCTTTCGCTCAACGCCAATTCGGTCGGATCGATGATGAGATCGGCGTTGGACAGCTCGCCGAGTTCGCGAAGTTCGACCGGTGTGAATTTCATCTGCGCGGGGCCGCGTCGGCACAGCAGATAGATGTCGGTGATGGCGCTGGAGCCAAGTGCGGTGACGACCCGGTCGGGCACGTCGGTGGCGGCGATCTCCTCGGCGCTGCGCGCGAGCACTCGCGCGACATCGAGGGCGACGTTGCCGGCCCCCACCACGGCCACGCCCCGACCGTGCAGTGGGAAGTTGCGGTCGGCGGCGTCGGGATGTCCGGAATACCAGCCGACGAATTCTTTGGCCGCAAAGCTGCCCGGCAGGCGGCTACCGGGTACGTCCAGCACTCGGGCGTCTTCCGCGCCAAAAGCGTAGATGACGGCGTCGTAAAATCCTCGCAACTCGTGTCGGCTGATATCACGGCCGACAGAGACGTTCCCCAGAAAACGGACCGTGGCTGAATGGGCGGTGAAGGGTGCGCCCAGAACGCGGGCGACCGACTTGATCTTCTGGTTATCCGGCGCGACTCCGTACCGGACGAGCCCGAACGGCGAGGGCAGCCGTTCGAACACGTCTATCTTCACCGGGTGACCCGACTCCACAAGTTCGGTCACCGCGTACAGGCCGGCCGGCCCCGCACCCACCACAGCGATGCGTGCCGGTCCGCGGGCCTCGCCGCCGGGGGCGACGGTGTGCGTCACGCCGACCTCGGAGCGTGCTGACCGGTCTGGCTGCGCGTCAGAGCCGTACATCGATGTGGGGAACCGCATCGGAGGCTAATTGTCATCACGTTATTGAGGTACCTCTTCCCGTTCTCTTCTTCCCGTCCGGCGTACAAAACTCCTGGTCCGTGGCCAGTGAACTGGCAAGACTGCTTGCCGATGATCGGCGGTGCGACAGAATCCAGGAATCGTTTTCCTTGCCAGCGGTGTGGGTATGACCTATGATCATAGTGCTTAATGACATGAGTCACATCAACGATGACTTGTGTCAACACCGACAACGGCGACGGGGCCCTTCGATCGACACAACAGTCTGGGCAGCCGGCGTCGACGCGCGGATCAAGATCGATGTGATTAGGTCGACGAAGGGAGTTTCGTGAAGACTCGGGCAGCCGTGCTCCATGGGCAGAACGAGCAGTTCAAGGTGCAGGAGGTGGATCTCGACCCGCCGGGCCCGCACGAGGTGCGGGTGCGCCTGGCGGCGACCGGCCTCTGCCACAGCGACTACCACCTGGTGACAGGCGATCTTCCGATGCCGTATCCGGTGATCGGCGGCCACGAAGGGGCCGGGGTCATCGAAGAGGTCGGCGCCGAGGTCACGGCGGTCGAACCGGGCGATCATGTGGTGTTGTCGTTCATCCCCGCGTGTGGGCACTGCCGCTCGTGTGCGGTCGGACACTCCAACCTTTGCGACCTGGGTGCCAACATCCTGGCCGGTCCGCAGCTCGACGGGACCTACCGATTCCACGTGGGAGCGCAAGGCGCTGGCCAGATGTGCTTGCTGGGAACGTTTGCCGAGCACACCGTGGTGCCTGATGTTTCCGTCGTCAAGATCGATCGGAGCGTTCCGCTGCGCACCGCAGCCCTGATCGGGTGCGGCGTGCCCACCGGCTACGGGGCGGCAGTCAACAAGGCCAAGGTGCGGCCCGGTGAATCCGTGGTCGTCTGGGGCGCCGGGGGAATCGGCATGAACGCGATCCAGGGGGCCGCTACGTCGGGCGCCCGCGTCGTCGTGGCCGTCGAACCGGACGAGGCCAAGCGCAAACTCGCCTACGAAGTGTTCGGCGCGACACACGTCGTCGATCCGACCGCCGTCGACCCGGTCGACGCGGTGTTGGAGGCCACCTGGAACAGGGGGGCCGACGTGTCCATCGCCACGCCCGGCGTTCTGACCCAGGCGATCCTCGCACAAGCGCTGCAGGCGCTGGGGAAAGGCGGGCGGGCCGTCCTGGTCGCCGTGCCGCCCGCCGGCGCCGACCACCTACCCATCGCTCCCTTCGACGTTGTGATGTTCGAACGCCAGATCCTGGGCACCGTGTATGGCAGCAGCAACCCGTTCTCCGACATTCCCCAGCTGATCGACCTCTATCAATCCGGCAAATTGAAACTCGATGAGCTGGTGACCAACACCTACTCGCTTGATCAAATCAACGAGGGGTACGAGGCCATGCTCGCGGGTCGCAACATCCGCGGGTTGGTCATTCTGTCGGACGACTAGCAGCCCAAGTGGAGAGCTGATTCCGCCCTGCAGTGCAAAGTTGTCTCGGCCACGGCCGCGACGCAAAACCGATAGCCGTTCGTGAAGATTGGAGCGAATTCAACAATGACGACACAACAGCGCAACACCGATATCGATGACGAACGACCCACGCGGCTCAACGCCGAAGCGGCCGACAAGTTCATCGAGCATCTGAGCATGCACGACCGGGAGGTTCAACGCCACCGACTGGCGATCTACGACCGGATGCGTGAAGCATGCCCGGTCGGGCACTCCGTCGAACACGGCGGCCACACCCGAATACCGGCTGGATCCCGACAAGCCACCGGTGTGGCACACCGGTGACACCTGGGGTGTGAAGTCTTTGCCGGTGATCTTCGAGGCCAGGTCGTGACGAGTCCCGTGACCAGCAAATCCGCAGAGGTCACCGTCGATCTCAACCGGTGCATGGGCCATGCCCGCTGCCACTCACTGGCACCTGCGGTTTATGGCCTGGACGACGAAGGAAAGTCCGTCGTGATCGTCAATCCCGTTCCGCCAGAGTTGGTCAACGAAGCAGAGGAAGGCGCGCAGGCGTGCCCCGAACACGCGATCACAGTTCGCTACCACGATTGACAGCTCGTCACCAGCTGACCAAAACCGTCTTACAACCAGCAAAGCGAGACCCAAGATGACAATGACGGCACCGCTGAAATCCGATGTGCGATGGCGCTTCGAGCAATACATCGGCGGGACATGGCGTCCCTCCGTCAGTGGCAAACGCAGGCAGGTCATCGACCCGGCCACCGCGACCGTCGTCGGCGATGTCGCCGACGGAGGGATCGCCGACGTCGAGGCGGCGGTCGCGTGTGCCCGCACGGCCTTCGACGAGGGCCCCTGGGCCGGCCTGGACGTGCGAAGCAGGGTCCGAGCGCTGCAGCCAGCCATCGACTACCTGGTCGAAAACCAGGACGCCCTCCTGGAAGCGGAAATCGCCGAATGCGGATCTCCGATCAAGACGGCGAGCGCTCTGCACGTCGGATTCGCCTTGGCCCACAGCCAGTACTTCCTCGATATGGCCCCAAGCGTGCGTCTGGAGCAGCCATTGGGGTTCCATTCGCCGCCGTTTAGCGTCAGTCACGTCGTACGGGAACCCGAGGGCGTCGTCGCGGCCATCACCCCGTTCAACTTCCCGCTCTTGTTGGCCGTGTGGAAAGTCATTCCCGCACTGCTGATGGGCAACAGCGTCGTGCTCAAGCCCAACCCACGCACGCCGCTGTCGGCGATGCTACTGGCTGAAGCATTGTCGCGCACAGATCTTCCCCCCGGGCAATTCAACGTCGTCACCGGGGACGTCGAAGTGGGCCAATACCTCGTCGAAAGCGCTCTGGTGGACCATGTCACGTTCACCGGCAGCACCGGGGTCGGGCGGAGCGTCGCCGCCGGGGCTGCGCAAACGTTGAAGAACGTCACCCTAGAGCTCGGCGGAAAGTCGCCGTCAGTCATCCTGCCCGACGCTGACTTCGATCTCGTCGTCGACGGCGTGCTGTTCGGCGTCAACTTCTACGCCGGGCAGTGCTGTGAAGCGGGCAGCCGGGTCTTCGTGCCACGCGGGCGCGAAGAGGAACTCATCGACCGGCTGGTGCGGCGGGCCGCCACGATCAGACTCGGAGACACGCGCAACCCGCAGACCGACCTCGGCCCGGTGATCTCGGCCGAGAAAGCCGCCGAGCTGGAGCGCGTCGTCAATGACGCCGCGGCCGCCGGCGCCACAGTGGCGTGTGGTGGTCGTCGTGCCGACATCGGCGACGGCTACTTCTTCCAGCCGACAGTGATCCACAACGTCAACAACGACATGCCGATCGCCCGTCAGGAGCTTTTCGGCCCCGTGCTGTCGGTCATCGGGTACGACTCCGTCGACGACGCGGTGCGCCTGGCCAACGACACGATATACGGCTTGGCAGCGACGGTGTGGTCCACCAACATGGTCAACGCCTACGAAATCAGCCGCCGGTTACGCGCCGGCACGGTCTGGATCAATGACCACCACCAGTTGCGCCCCGACGCACCGTTCGGCGGATACCGGCAAAGCGGCATCGGCCGCGAACTCGGAGACGACGGATTCCTCGATTTCACCGAAGCCAAACACATCTACATGAGCCTGACGAATGATCGCCAGTCGCGCTTCTGGTCCCTAATCCTGCCCGCTGAGGAATAGGAGCGGGGGCCGCCCACCGCCTAGCGTCGCCGACCGCGGTGCAGGTGTCGCTTCCCGCTGGCCCGGTCGACCAACACCTCGTCGGCCAATCATCGTCAGCAACCGCTTCGCCTCGTCCGCGCCAATTCGCTACCCGGCCCTGCAGCGTGTTAACCGCTGTTAGCATTGCTGTTGGCCGCGGTGGGACCACGCGAGTTCAGGGCACAAGCAGGCGACGCCGGCCCTGCCCAACAGCACCTGTGCATACTAACCGTACGCACGGTCGGTACTCGGGCAATTGGTCTCGCGGACGTCCCCGACGCGCAGGCATTGATGCCCCGCGTAGCAATCAGGAGGATCCAACAATGTTCACTTCCGCCCCGTTTGGTCTACGCTGCGGCTTCCTATGACATTCTCCGAATCCGGCTCCGCGACAACGGGAACCCGCGATGCCATAGGCGAGGTTGCGGATGGGGCGCGCAGGTACATTGCGTCCCACCCGTTGATGTCGTTGGGGACATTGGGCGGACAGGCCGTACTGGCGGTGCGCACTGTTCAGTGCTTGTTCACCGATGCACTCGCTCGCCGCTTCCAGTTCCGAGAGTTCATACAGCAGGCCGCATTCATGGCCTCAACAGCCTTTGTCCCAACAATATTCGTGACGATTCCGATCGGTGTAACACTGGCGATCCAGTTCAGCTTGTTGGCAGGACAAGTGGGCGCAACGTCGCTGGCGGGAGCTGCCACAGGGCTCGCAGTCATCCGCCAAGGTGCGCCACTCGTTGCAGCTGTCTTGTTGGCAGCCGCGGTAGGTTCGGCAGTCTGCGCAGACCTGGGATCCCGAACGATGCGTGAAGAGATCGACGCGATGACGGTGATGGGAGTTTCGCCGATCCACCGCCTGGTAGTTCCGCGTTTTGCGGCTGTGATCATTGTGGGAATAGCACTGACTGGCTTAACCAGCTTTGTAGGCTTCCTCGCCGGCTACACATTCAACGTCTACATGCAAAACGGCACGCCGGGATCTTTTGTCGCGACGTTCTCCTCGTTCGCAACGATCGGCGACTTGCTGTTGGCGCTCGCCAAGGCCGTGGTCTTCGGCGCCATTGTGGCGATCGTGAGTTGTCACAAAGGCTTGAGCACTCGCGGTGGGCCCGCCGGAGTCGCCAACTCGGTGAACGCAGCAGTCGTCGAGTCGATACTGCTACTGATGACTGTCAACGTGGTCATGACCCAGCTGTATATCATCGTTTTCCCCAAAGCGAGTTTCTAGCCCATGACGGCACCCACTTGGTTCCGCCCGCCAGGGACGCAGATGGTGGCAAGCTCCGCGCTCGTCGCAGGACTGCTCGTGGCAAAAGCTGGCCACATCAGCTACTTCTTCCGCAACATCCTGTTATCGATCCCCCTTGTCGTGCGCCGCTATCGAAAAGAGTTCACGCGGGTACTGGTCGATATCAGCTGGGGCAACGGCTCGATTGTGGTCGGTGGCGGGACCATAGGCGTTGCGATCGTGTTGGGCGCCACAGCGGGCGCGCTGATCAGCGTAGAGGGATTCAACGCCTTGAATCTGCTTGGGCTGGGCCCAGCCACCGGGCTGATTTCCTCGTTTGTCGGTACCCGTGAGCTGGCGCCTGTGATGATTGGGTTGGCATTCGCGACCCAGGCAGGCTGTCGATTTACCGCACAATTAGGCGCAATGCGCATCAACGAGGAGATCGATGCCCTTGACACCCTTGGCATCAACTCAGTTGCATACCTGGTAACAACCCGAGTGGCCGCGGCTGTCACAGCCGCCGTTCCGCTATTTCTCGTATGTCTTGCGGCGGCGTACCTTTCGGCTGAAATGGTTGCGGCGGCGGTAAGCGACCACTCTGTCGGTACCTATATGCACTACTTCAATCTGGCTGCAAGCGGACGTGACGTCTTCTTTGCCGTGGTCAAGGCCGTGGTGTTTGTCTTCGCAGCATCCACAATGCAGTGCTACTACGGCTACTACGCGAGCGGTGGCCCAGCCGGCGTCGGTGTCGCCGCCGGGAGGGCGATGCGCGCCAGCATCACTGTCGTGATCATCGTGAACATGCTTCTCACTATGGCGCTTTGGAGCGTCGACTCTGGCGCCAGGTTCGGAGGGTAGCGTGACAAATTCCTTCGACACTGACTCCCGCGGCCCATCCAATCGGCGTCTGTTCGTCGCGGGAGTTTGCTTTCTCACCGTCATCGGTAGCGTCATCGCGTTGTGTCTCATGAAGTCTCAAGGAAGGCTCGACAACATAGTTCGTGTGACCGCTGAGCTGATGAACGTGGGCGACGGTCTTCCTGCGAAGTCAGATGTCAAGTTTCGAGGCGTACTTGTAGGCGAAGTTAGCGACGTCGAGCTTTCCGGCGTAGGACGACCGTACATTGTTCGAATCAACCTCAAACCCAATCATGCATCCAGCATCCCCGACACGGTCACGGCGCGAGTTGTTCCGTCCAACGTCTTCGCGGTTTCGTCGGTGCAATTGGTCTCGAACGGGCTGGACCTGTCTCCGCTGCGCTCTGGCTCAGTGATACGCGAGGATCACACCCTACCCACGGTGTTGTTCCAGTCTTTGTTAACCAAAGTTCGCGAATTACTCAAGTCAGTGAGCCGAGATGACAACGACAACACCATCGGTGTGCTCGCAGCTCTCAGCGGCGCGGCCGAAAGCCGCGGCAGTAGCATCCGTGCGGCGGGCAGCGACCTCCACCACATTGTTACGCAGCTGAATAATGTTGTCGGCGATAACAATGACCCCACCACCATATCGGCACTCGCGACTGCGGCCAATGCGCTACGACAAGCTGAGCCAGTTCTGAGCGACGCTCTCGACGAGGCGATCGCACCCATGCGTGCACTGACCGAAACGCGATCTCAGTTGACTAACTTGATCTCGGCAGGCACCAATACGACTACAACACTTGGTGAGGCGTTCGATAACCACACCGACCGTCTTATTGCCATTACCACCCAGTTGACCCCTGTTATCGGCACGCTCGCCGACAACTCCGATGAATTCACACCGATCGCAACCAGGATGACGAGAATGGCCGAACGCGTCGAGGCCAATTACGACACCGAAAGACACAACTACGTCATCAAGGCAATCGTCAGTCTGGCGCCTTTCCGACAATACGTCCGCGCTGATTGCCCCCGTTACGGAGAACTCGAGGGGCCAAGTTGTCAAACAGCGCCAGAGGTACCGACTGCGCCCGATCTGTTGCCGGCATTAGGATCAATGGGAATCCCACCACCGAATGGGATCACGGAGAATCGACCGAATCTTGCTCCACCGCGTGATTCGGTTCGGCACGCCGGCGACGTACCTGGCGGGATTCCTCCGAGCGCTCACCCCACCCCTGGCCCGCCAATCTCAGATCCCGGCAGTTCGCTCGCGCCCACGGAAGCATCGGCCCCAGAAACAGTGATTACGACTCCTTCTGATAAGCCCGAGGAGGCCTCGTCCGAAACGTTCGGGCTGCCACAGAATTACGAACAGGAGTACGGAGGGAGTGTCGGCCCGGTCGGCAGCGTCGCCGAGAACTCCCAGTTGAGCCAAGTAGTAGGCCGCGAGGCCGATTCGGCAGTTCAACTTCTACTCGGACCGGTGTTGCGGGGCGCGGCGGTACACATCACTCCGGACACAGGAAGGTAGAAGATTGAGCATCCGAAAGTCATCGATCGGTCTTGTCATCTTTCTGGTTTTGTGCATATCGGCCACGTGGCTCGTATCTGTGACGTTGCTGCGCCAGGTCAGCGGGCCAGTCGCTACCTATTCGGCGATATTCACGAATGTCGCCGGCCTACATCCTGGAGATGACGTTCGAGTCGCGGGTGTACGCGTCGGCCGTGTAGATGAAATCTCACTGGAGAAAGATGCCCTGGCAAAAGTAACGTTCCGCGTCCAGCGGGAGCAAACCCTTTACACCGACACCGTTGCATCCGTCACCTACCAAAATATCGTCGGACAGCGTTATATGGGCCTGTCTCCTGGCCAGGACATTAGTCGGCGCATCCTCGGTGATCACGGTCAGATACCCGTCGAGCAAACCGAGCCATCATTTGACATTACTCACCTATTGCGTGGATTTGAACCGCTCTTCGCACTGCTCGATCCGAGTCAAGTAGAAAATCTCACCAACGGAATTATTCAAGCTTTGCAAGGGGATAGTGGCTCGGTCCTTGCATTGATCACGCAGACATCCGCTCTGGCTGAGCTGTTCGCTGGCCCCGATCAGCTCCTGGGCGAGGTCATCGCCAATCTGAATAACACGATGACCATGCTGGCGAACCAAAACGCCAATCTTCAATCGATCATCACCCATACCCGCGAGTTGATGGTAGGGCTGGGGAACCGGCGCGCAGATTTGGCTGCAGCGGTCGGTTCTATCGCCACAACTGTGAACAGACTTGGGGCGATATCGGCCAGCATACAGCCAGACCTCAGCGCAATGATGACACGAGAGCCCGGCCTCTCCGCACACCTCACCGCCGACGCTCGTGAGCGGTTCTCATACTTCGGCGCAAATTTGCCAGCCATGCTTAAAGGTGTCGCTCGCTCTATGCAATCCGGTGCCTACGTCGACGTGTATGCGTGCGACATGAATATAACGATCTTCGATTTCCTCGGTCGGCTCGTCCCTCGAATCGTGCGAGCTGCGACCCCCGGCAACACCATCAAGAACACCCCGATCTGCAGGTAGGTCCAGAATGATCATCAGACGAGCACTCGGGCGCCTAAGCCTCACGCGCCCCATTGAGGACTACAACAAGATTGCCATCGGCACGGTCGCACTGGTCGTCATGGTTGCGGTAGTGGGCGCAGTTGCCTTAACGGGCGCATTGAATCTCGGCAAGACGATATATCGTGCCGAATTCGCTCAAGCAGCCTCTGTACGCGAGGACGACCCGGTAACCATCGCCGGTATCTCCGTCGGCCATGTCGATGCCCTCACGTTGGCCGGCGATCGGGTTGAGATGAGATTGTCGATCGACAAGGGCGTCTACCTGGGCAGCGATACGAAGGCGGCTATCAAACTCACTACCCTACTGGGGTCCCGCTACATCGAGTTGACTCCCGGCCGTTCGGGCAGCCTCCAAGGCCACACGATCCCTCTCTCCAATACGTCGGCGCCTTATGACCTACAGACTGCCTTAGCCGATGCCACAACGACGTTCGATCAGGTTGATGCCGATCAAATCGCCAACTCATTGACCACTGTGTCGCGCAGCCTTGACGGTCTTCCTCAAGCGTTGCCTGACGCACTGCGGAATCTGAAGTCGCTGTCCCGCATCATCTCCGATCGGCGGGGTCAGATTGGCACACTACTCTCCAGCACCGACAAGCTCGCCGCAACAATCAGGGACCAGAAAGCCAACCTGGGGATGCTCGTCCTGCAAGGTCGAGACCTGATCGGCGAGATCACGACTCGTCGCGCGGCCATTGAACGACTGTTCGAAGGCACGACTGCCTTGGCGCACACGTTATCCCGAATCCTGACGGACGAGCACGCTCTCAACGAAATGCTAGACAGTGTGCGCGACTTCACGCGAATGATCGCCGAGCATGACGCGCTGTTCCGCAATACACTGCAGGCCCTCCCGATCGCCATGCGTAACATCGCCAACGCTACGGGGAGTGGCACCGGAATCGATGGAACATTTTCATCCGGCCCACTCATCGACTCATGGATGTGCGCAATCAGCGGCCGTGCCGAACAATTCGGATTGGTCGAGTATTTCGAGGATTGCGCATGAGTAGAAGGACATTGGTCTGGCTCACTGCCGTGATTGCCGCCGCCCTCGCCGTTGCCACGACTTTGATAACCAACCGCGCTGGCACCCAACCAATCACGGTGACTGCTCATTTCGAGGACGCGATCGGGCTTTACGAAGGCAACACCGTTGCTGTGCTAGGTATGCAGGTCGGACATGTTGACCGCATCACGACGAAGGGTGATTCCGTCGAAGTCACGCTCGTGCTCGACGACGGGGTCGACATACCCGCTGATGTTCAGGCAGTCACTGTGTCCACGTCGATTCTCACAGACCGACATGTTGAACTTACGCCCCCCTATCGCGGAGGTCCGAAGCTAGGCGACGGAGACGTCATCGGCCTCGGGCGTACCCGTACTCCCGTGGAATTCGACAGGACACTTGCCATGATCGACCGGCTAGCAGTCGCCCTCCGCGGAAACGGCGAGGGCTCTGGGCCGTTGGCCGATCTGGTGAATGTCGGCGCGCAGATCGCGACGGACAACGGTGAGGATCTCAAGAGCACGCTGAGCGAACTGTCATCAGCCCTACGGCTCGAGACCGATCACGGGGCCCGCACCAAAGAGAACATTAATACGATTGCCACCAGCCTCGACATACTCACGCAATCCGCCGCAGAGAACGAGCAGACGATCCGAGAGTTCGGATCAAACGTGCACCAGCTCAGCGACATCCTGGCCGACGAAAGCCTAGGCACTGGCACGACGGGCTCCAAGATCAACCAAATTCTGATGCAAGTTGCATCGGTGCTGGAATCCAGACGTGACGGACTGAAGACGACTGCCGCCGACTCAAGGGCCATCACCCAAGCACTGGTCGACTACCAACGTGAGGTCGCAGAGTTCTTCAACCTCGCGCCAATGACACTCGACAACGTCTGGAATGCCATCGACGTCGACAATGGCGCCGTCCGACTGCACGCCCTCGCCGACAAGATTCTCTTCGACAGCCAGCTCAGCAAAGAAATGTGTAATCTCATCGGCCTCAAACAGCTCGGCTGCGCCACAGGCACACTCCGCGACTACGGACCCGATTTCGGCCTCACCGGAATGCTGGAACTCATGGCGGGAGTGGAGAAATGACGTCTCTGCTGGGCACCCACGTAACTCGCCGCTATCGCAACGTACTGTCTATCGGGCTGATCGCGGTCTTGTCCGGTTGTTCGTCCGGACTAGAAAGCCTCCCGCTGAGTTCTCCTTCAGTAGGTGGCGAGACCTACACGTTGACTGCGGTTTTCACTAATGCACTAAACTTGCCGGCTCATGCGAAGGTGAAGGTCGGTGGCGCTGACATCGGCGTGGTTGAGAAGATTCAAGCCAAGGAGTTCACCGCACAGATAACTATGCGCATACGTGAGGACGTCTCGATCTACGACGGCGCAACCGTTGAGCTTAGGTCGGCCACGCCCCTCGGCGATCTCTTCGTCGCAGTCCAGCCTCATCCGGACCAACAGTCGGCTAGCACACCGTTGGCCGACGGAGACGTCATTCCCTTGGCTGCAACATCGGCTGGTGCCACCGTCGAGGAGTTGCTCAGTTCAGCTGCTGTGCTTGTCAATGGCGGGGTGATCCGCAGCTTAACCCACATCCTCAACGGCGCCGGCTCGGCCGTCGGGGACAGTGGAACGAAGATCGCCGACCTGCTCCATCAGTCGAACAGATTGATTGCACAACTCAACGCACGCTCAGATGAGATCACAGAGGCCCTGCACCGCACATCCGAACTGGCGTCTAGCTTGTCCGCACGTCAGCACACGATCAATGCTGCGCTCGCAGCTGCAGATCCAGCGATCGCAGTGATCTCCGATAACCGCGATCAGATCGTGACTTTGATCGGTTCTGTTGCCCGCACTACGCGGCAACTATCGCGATTTCCGTCGTTACAAGGCACTGATTCCCGCAGCCTCATTGCCGACTTGAATAGGCTGAGTGACGCATTCAACGACGCAAGCATCGACCCCAACACGTCGCTGACGACCATCAATCGAATCGTCCCAAGGCTTCTCAAGTTGACCTCCGGCGCCAACCTCCATGCCGCAGGGGACGTAGAACAGATCGCACTTGGCGCTCTACCAGATATGAACTATCCAGGTGATCCGATGACGCACGGTCCGGACGGCACCGACTGGCATGCGATGATCGGTAGTTTGCGGTATCAATGGAATCTCTTGCTGAATAGAATTTACGGGCCTCAGCGATGAGCGTGCCGAATATCTTCCAGCGATGCGCCGGTGCCGCCGTCGACTCAGTGCAAGCCATACGCGCCCGTCGTACAGCGGTCGCTCTTGCGGGCCTGTTCCTCACTCTCACTGCTGCATTCGGCTACATATCGTTGGGTACGTTCGGATACAATCCGGTCCGCGCGACAGTTGGTCTGCGCATTCAGCTGTCAGAGTCAGGCGGGCTCCTCGCCAGTCAAGATGTGACACTGCGAGGCGTCCAGATTGGCAAAGTCCTTGCTGTACAAGTCGATGGCGATGGAGTGGTAGCCGAGATCGAGATCGACCCAGACCTCCAGATTCCCAAGGACGCGGCGTTCCGGGTCTCCGGCCTTTCTCCCGCCGGCGAGCAGTACCTAGACATCCGGCCCGCAAACGGTACCGGGCCGTTCCTTCGTGACGGCGACACGGTCAGCGCAACTCAGACTGACATCCCCGTGCAGTTTCATCGTCTGGTGACAGACGCTGAAGGCCTTCTTGCACAGCTTGATCCAGCGAAGCTCTCAGCAATGACGAAGGAGATGGGCGTAGGGGCGGCAGGACCGGCGAAGCTTTCGGCCATCTTCGATGGCGGAGTTTTCCTCATTTCGACACTGGATTCTGTTCTCCCAGAAACCATTCGGGTCATTCGCAATAGCCGTACGATTTTCACGATGGTGACCGACGCCGAATCCGAGCTGCTCGAAACGGCGACGGACGTCCGTGAAATCGTAGCGGGAGCCAACCGGATGGAGGGGGGCTACCGTCAATTGGTCGATACGGGAAGTCGGCCACTCACCGCGCTGGACGCTGTCATTGCGGACAACTCCGAAACCATGGTCCAGTTGCTCGGCAACCTGACCACCGTCGCGCAGTTGTCCTATGTGAGGGTACCTGCGCTCAAAGCTCTGTTCCCGCCACTGGAGCAACGGGGTTCGGTGATCGATGCGGTAGCGTCGACTTTCCGCGATGGAGGAGTCTGGGAGATCGTCGACCCCTACCCACGCTATTCCTGCGACTACAACCTGCCGCGACGTCCCCCATCACAGGCGGACTTTCCCGAGCCGTACAGGTATACGTACTGCAATAATCCTGATCCCGCGGTACTTATTCGGGGCGCGCGCAATGCGCCGCGGCCTCCCGGCGACGACACTGATCGGCCACCGCCAGGCCACGATCCCCTCGCAACCACCGACCCAGCGCCCGTGGGGCCCAACACTATCCCGACACCCTATGGTGGGCCGCCCAAGAACCTGGCGCCACCGCCGAAGTAAGACGCATAGGAGGCACGATGTTCAGCCGGACCAGAACCAAGGATGTGTTCGATCAGATCAACGGGAGCAACGACTGTGAGGAGAATGAGCATAGTTCCGGCGACAAGGACGTCGATCAATCACCCGAGAACCACGATGCAGATGAGGTGACAGGCGTTGATCCCACGGACGATCCCGACGATCAACACCAATCTGTCGACCTAGACGACCCTGCTACCGAGAGTCGGCTTGGTCGGGGTTCCCGGACGACCCTCATCGGCGCCGTGTTGCTAGTGGCGCTGCTCCTCGCAGTGGGCACGGCGGCTTTCTTTGGGTGGCAGGTCAAACGCCAACACGATCTAGTCGCGACGGGTCGTGAAGCACTCGCAGTTGCCAATGATTATGGGGTTACCCTGACGAGTATCGACAGCGCCAAGGTCGATGAGAACTACGCGAAGGTACTCCAGGGTGCAACTGGCGAGTTCAAGGATCTTTACACCCAGTCGGCTGCCCAACTTCGGCAGTTGCTTATCGACAACAAGGCTGTAAGCCATGGCGTGGTCGTGGATTCAGCGGTCAAGTCAGTCACCCCTGACAAGGTGGAAGTGCTCCTCTTCATAGATCAATCAATAAGCAATGCAGTCAACCCAGAGCCGCGGATCGACCGCAGCCGGGTTACGATCGCTCTCGAACGCATCGATAACCGCTGGCTCGCAAGCAAAGTGGATATCAAGTAGCGCAATGGGTACAACTGGCTTACGGATCGCGCTCGCTATTGCATGCGTCACTGCGCTTGCCGGCGCGTCATCAGCTCACGCCGACACCCTGTGCAACGCGGTGTTCGGAGGCCAATGGGAAGCGCAGGACGACAACTGTACGACCTTCATTCGTTCGCAACGGGAAGCTGTCCTCGCTCTGAAAGTTGTGGTTCCACAATACCTGGTCGGCCATCCGCACATGGGGCCGCCAATCGTAGAGTATTTGCGTGATCGCGTCTTGTCCTGGCGCACAGCGGGTTCGAGCATGGTTCGTGCTAGCGATGTCTCAATAGACTACAGCGCGCACTCCCATCGAGCTCTGCGGTCCGTCGTATTTCGCGAGACTCAGCAGACCGTAGGCAACAACGCAAATAATGCTGTCAGGAGTTTCGTTTTTGACCTCGGCACCGGCAATCAACTATCGCTTGCCGACCTGTTCAAGCCCGGAATCGACCCGCTCACGGCCTTACCGCCCCTGGCTCGGCCGTTTCTCGAAGAATCGCTCGCCACGGCACGGCCGCCACACGTTGTCGGCGCATACCCTTTCATCGTCGACCGGTTCGAACCGCAGGTTGATGGCTCAGGCTACTCAGAGAATTACCGAGCATTTGCGTTGACATCGAGTGAACTGATTCTTTTCATGCCTGATCGACCGATGTCGCGCGAGAACCCGATGCCACACAACCAGTTGGTGTGGTCGATGGACGGCGGGGCCGTTCAAACCCATATCCCTCTCGAGGCACTCTCGTCGATCCTCCGCCAAGATTTGACGATCTGAATCTCGACGGAGGAAGTTTCGGCAGCGTGGTGTGGAGTTTTTCCCAGAGGTCTTCATCCCGCTGGGTGGCCCAGTACGGCGGCATGAAGGCCAACGAGCGCAGCGCCGTGACGGTGTTGTGTGAGCGATTCGGGATCTCCGAGCGTCGAGCCTGTGCGGTGGTGGGCCTGCATCGGTCCACGATGCGCCTCGCGCCGCGCCGACCACTGATGAGGAAGCCCGGCTGTGGGCCTGGCTGCGGAAATCCTCCACCGACCGGCCCTGCTGGGCTATGGCGACGAGCAGCGATTGCAGCACGAAAGCGGGCTGGGTCATCAACAACAAGCGCGTCCGCCAGCTGTGGCGCGACGAGGGCCTGCGGGTCCCGCAGCGCCGCAAGAAGGAACGCCTGACCGGACCGCGGTCGGGGCGATGTCCCCGAACCGTCCGAATCTGATCCGGGCGATGGACTTCCGGTTCGGCACCACCGCCGGCGGGCGCACCATCACGATGCTCAACGTCATCGACGGGTTCGCCCGCGAAGCCCTGGCGATCCACGTCGACCGCGCCATCAACGCCGACGGAGTCGTCCACATCCTCGACCAATTGGTCGAAACACATGGGGCGCCGTACGTGCGCATCGACAACGGGCCTGCGTTAGTCGCCCACGCGGACAACGACTGGTGCCGGTTCAATGGCACCGGTTCACTGTTCATCGACCCCGGATTACCCTGGCAGAACGCATGGATCGAGTCGTTCCACGCCCGACTGTGCGATGAACTGCTCGATTCCTTGCGCTTCGACTCACCGCTGAGAGCCGGGTGATCATCGAGGACTGGAGGATCAACTACAGCGCCAACCGACCACATTCGGCCCACCGCGGACTCAGCCCCGCCGAGTTCTCCCTACAGTGGACCATGAACCGCAAACCCAAGCCGCATAGCGACTGGACCACCGAATGGGTCCCCTTCACTCCTACCAGCGCAAACACGCCGCACCCCAGTTTACTACTGTAGTATTAGGCCATGGAAATGGAGATTTCGAGAACACAACCGACTCCGCATGCCCATTGACGAAGCCGCATGATCAGCGGTCTATCAACGGCATCAATAATCCGCTGGCAATATTGCGGCCATTTCAAACGCCAATGAATATACGTTCGAATCCGCTAGTGGCACGGTTTTTGTAACCGGCTCGTTCGATATCGGCAGTATCGATGCGGTATTCGCTTTTGCCAATCTGCTGGCACAAATGCCTATCGAATTAGCGTGCCTGAGTACTCGGTGAGTTAGAGTCCATGTGGCTAGCGAGGACAGCAAGGGCTGTCGACGCGGACTTGCCCTCAGGGTCAGCGAGGCGGTCCAGTCTGCGGCGATCGCTTAACAGTGAACCCAGGCAAAGCTGCACCAGTTGAGAACCTGCTTCCAAGGCGGTGAGCCTTCCCTCCGGTTTGAACCACGTCCAAGTCCATTGCGTCGCACCGAATATCAGAAGGCTCTGTACCTCAACGTCGAGCGGTCGAAACGAGCCATTTCGTGTGCCTTCCTCGATCAACGACCGGAACATAGACATGTACTCGTTGCGCAACTCGCGTCCGTGGGCCAGTGAATCGAGGGTTGCGACCATCGCTATCTCACGTTGGAACGCGAGGGTGGCGTCACGATCGATGTCTTGATATTGCATGAGCGCAAACAAAAGCCCGGACAACTTCTGATCCGGCGAATCCAACCGATTCAAAATGTCGTGGGCTTCCCTCAAACGTCGTTCCATGTAGCCGTCGTGCAGCTTGGCGAACAACTTGTCCTTGGTGCCGTAGAAATGAACAATTGTCCCCTTGGAGATCTCCAACTCGTTCGCGATCTCGCTGAAATTGCTGCCAGAATATCCTCTGCGGGCAACGTTTCGGGTGAACGCGCTGAGGATGTCCTGCGCACGGCCCCTCCGAGCGCGAGCTCGTGCGGGTTCTTTTGCCGCCACAGTGACCTCACTCCTTTAATGTAAAGAAACTTTCATCGAATGGAAGTCAACCTATATCAGAGATTCAGCGTAGGTGACCGCCGACACAACGAAAATAGTCAGGCTGCCGGCGCCAGTTTGGCCTGGTACGGCAATACAACCTAGGCCTTGCCAGCCTTGTCAAGTAGGGGTGTGCCCAGGTCGTGGTTGGACGGCCCCACTTTAACCTTCGATCCTGGCGAAGGACTCTGCGCAGTGCCTGGATTTGGCCGCTGGAGTAGGGCAATACTGGTGTGAGGTGCGAGCAGGATCGAGTGGTCCGCTCAAGCGACGAGCCACTGCCCTCGTGGTCGGCGACATGCAGTGTGGATCAACGGGAATGGCCCGGCCTTCACCGCCGCCTTGAGCGTGAAGTGATTGAACCGCAACCTGTTACAGCCTGACCAGCTGAGGCTGCAGTATGTGCATTGACCAGGGAGTTCGACTCACGACCTTGTTGTTGACCGTACAAGCGGTTAGTATTCGACCCGGCCGCGATGTTGGGACTCAATGACGAGTAAGGGATGTGCAGATGTCCGATATGGATCACTACCGGATGTACATAGCTGGTAAGTGGGTCGACTCATCCGAGACGGTCGAGATTCTCTCGCCTACTGACGGATTGCCCGTGGCCACCGTCGCTTGGGGTGATGTGACGGACATCGACCGGGCAGTAGCCGCGGCTAAGGATGCGCATGAGTCGGGGGTGTGGCGGGAGCGTACGCCGGCCGAACGTGCGGAAGTGATTGACGCAATCGCGGATCGGCTTGAGGAGCGAATCGAGACACTGACTGTCCTGCAGGTTCGAGAGAATGGAGCCACAGTTCGCGCCGCGGGGGCGTTCCTGGTTGGTTACTCGATTGCCCATCTGCGCTACTTCGCTGAACTCGCACGGAAATTTCCCTTTGAACAACTTGGTGAGTTGCTGGAAGTGCCCACACTGGCGACTGGGATCGTCCGACACGAGCCAGTCGGTGTCTGCGGAGCAATTGTGCCGTGGAACTTTCCCTTGTTGCTCGCGGTGTGGAAGCTGGGCCCCGCGTTGGCAGCGGGAAACACGGTGGTTCTGAAACCTGATGAGCAGACTCCACTTACATTGCTCGAGCTTGCCCGCGCTGCCGATGAAGTCGGGTTGCCTGCGGGGGTGCTCAACATCGTGACAGGACCGGGTGTCACGACAGGCGCCCGATTAGCGGAGCACCCTGACGTTCGCAAAATCGCGTTCACCGGTTCGACCGAAGTCGGTAGGGAAGTGATGCGCGCGGCCGCCGGCAACATCAAGAAGGTCACACTCGAGCTGGGCGGCAAGGGCGCCAATATTGTTCTCGACGATGCAGACGTCGACCTTGCAGTGGATGGAACCCTCTTCGGATTTCTCTTGCTGAGTGGCCAGATATGTTCCTCTGGAACTCGCCTCCTGGTCGCGGACTCGATATACGACACTTTCATGACGAAACTGGTGGAGAGGATTGCAACGGTCAACATCGGCGACCCGATGAAGACCGAAACCGACATCGGCCCGCTCGTGTCGCTAAAACAAAAACAGCGCGTAGAGAAGTACATCGCGGTCGGCCAAGAGGAGGGCGCGACCGTTGCATACCAAGGTTCGCCACCAACTGATCCAGATCTGTCCAACGGGCATTGGGTTGCACCGGTAATCCGGCTCTTCATGATTGAGGGTGTAGAACGGTCAGCTGCTGTCGGCCTGTGATTGGGGTGTCTGGTTGGCTGGGTGTGTGCCGGAGGAGAAGCGGAAGAGTAAGAGGAAGAGCGCGGTGTCCGGGGGTGGTGTGGACCTGTCGATGCTGCAACAGCTGATGGCCGATGCTGGCCGGGATTTGTTCGCGGGAGTGTTCGATGAACCGACACCCGAGGTGGGAGCTGTGCCGGAGCGTGTGCGGGGTTTCCGGGTGCGGGTCGACCTGATGTACGCCAAGCCGCCGATCTGGCGTCGTCTGGTCCTGCCGGGTGACCTCGTGCTCGATGAGCTGCATGACGTGCTGCAGGTTGCGATGGGCTGGCAGGACGGTCATCTGCATAAGTTCGGTGTCGGGGCGGACCGGCGTACCCGTGCCTACTTCGTCACCAGATTTGATCTCAGCGAAGGCGACGACGGTCTCGTCGAGGACGGTGTGCGCCTGGATCAGGTGGTCTCCGGTAAGGGCGACCGGTTGTTCTATGACTACGACTTCGGCGACGGATGGGAGCACGTGCTGGTGGTCGAAGACGTTCTCGATGATCCACCTTCGGCTCCGGTGTGCCTGGCGGGCAAGATGGCCTGCCCGCCGGAGGATTGTGGTGGCTTGGGCGGCTATGAGGAATTGGCTGCGTGGGTTCGTGGCGGGTACGACCCGCGGGCAACACCGATGGGGCTGGGTGCGCAGGAGATGCGCGACTGGCTGCCCCGAGGCTGGCACCCCGATCGTTTCTCGGTGACCGAGACCAATGACGCTCTGGCCGCGTCGAATATGCGTTGAGGACTCTTCACTGCCGAGGTGCAAGGAGCTGAGTTCGGAAGCCTCCGGTCTCGAGCAGTGACCGGGCGATGTAGTTGGTGAGGTTGCGGAAGCCCAGCGCGGATCCGCGCAGGTGTTCGAGGCGGCCGTTGATCGCTTCGGTGGGCCCGTTGGAGGTGCCGGGGCGGTCGAAGTAGGCCAGCACGTCGGCGGCACGCTTCTTCAGGGTCCGTCCCAGGGTGATCAGTTCGGTCAGCGGCTTGGGAACGCCGGTGCTCAGCGTGGTGATCAGCGCCGCCATCATCGTGCGGCCTTTCGTGCGGTCGGGTTCACGATACGCGGCCACGGTGCGCTGATACATCTGCCAGGTGGCCTCGACTTCTGCGTGGGCGTCGGCGGCGAACAAGGCGGCCAGCCGGGTGCGCTGGCGGTCGGTGAGCAGATCGGCACCGGTGTGCAGGGTGCGTCGGCAGGTGTAGAGCGGGTCGGACTTGCGGCCGCGGTGCCCACATGTCGCCAGCTGCACCCGGCGGCGGCACTCATCGAGGGCGTTGCCAGCCAGGCGCACCACGTGGAAAGGGTCCATCACCGTCGCCGCCTCGGGCAGTTCCTCGGCGGTAGCGGTCTTGAACCCGGAGAAGCCATCCATAGCAACAACGTCCACGCCGTCACGCCAGTCCTGCGGCCGCTCGGCCAACCAGTCCTGAAACGCCTTTTTTGAGCGACCCTCGACCATGTCGAGCAGCCGAGCCGGACCGGTCCCGTCACGCACAGGGGTGAGATCGATGATGACGGTGACGTACCTGTCACCGCGACGGGTGTGCCGCCAGACGTGCTCATCGACGCCGATCACCGCCACGCCGTCGAAACGGGCCGGATCGGCGATCAGCACCCGTCGGCCTTCTGCCAGCACCGCGTTGTTGGCGGTGTTCCACGACACCGCGAGCGCTTCGGCGATGCGAGCCACGGATAGATGCTGGCAGACAATGGCTTCCAGCGCCCACCGCAGAGCACGCCGCGACAGCTTGGCACGTGGTTCGGCCATCCTGGTGGTGTCTTGTCGCCACACGTGGGCGCAGCCGGCGCACCGGTAGCGACGGATGGTCACCAGCAGTGTGGTGGGGCGCCACCCGAACGGCTCATGGGCCAGAGTACGGGTGAGGCTGTCGCGTGGGATGCCTTCTTCGCCGCAGCGACGACACCACCGGTCCTCGTCGGTCACCCGGCACGCCAGCACAGCACGGCCGGGCTCAAGGCGTTGTCCGGTCACCTGCAGCCCAAGTTCGTCGAGGCGGCAGAAAGTCGTCAGGTCAGCGCAGGCGAAGCCCGCCCGACCGGTAGCGTCAGGCACGTCGAGGTCTTTCGGATGAGGAGTGTAGGAACCCTCATTTTCGAGAGACCTCGACCTCTATCCCGGCAACGACGCGCCAACCACCTCTACACCCTCATCTGTGAAGAGCCGGTAATCCTCACGGATGTCACTAACGACATGCGCGTTGCTCGTGAAGAGATCTTCGGGCCCGTCCTTGTAGTCATTAGGTACGACAATGACGACGACGCGGTTCGGATCGCTAACGACAGCGAATACGGCCTGTCGGCTGGAATCTGGAGTACAGACAATCAGCGAGCTCTTGCCCTCGCGCGGCGGCTAGAAGCAGGTACGGTCTGGGTCAATGACTGGCACATGGTGAACTGCCTGCATCCTTTTGGTGGCTTTAAACAATCGGGTATCGGGCGGGAGCTTGGCCCCGATGCACTACGCGAGTATCTCGAACAGAAGTTTGTCCATGTCGATATGACGAATGACCGGTCCAAGCGAGCGTTTTCGCTGGTCGTGTCCACTCCGGCCTAGGAACGTGGCTTTCGGTTGGGTGCAGGGATCGTGGTCCGTAGGGATCGCGTGCCGGGCGGTTGTGGCGTTCTCGACGCACGTTAGGCGGATGTGAGTCATGGCCCTGAGGTGAGCCCGTTGGCGTGTTCCCGCTGAATGAGTCCGACCAGTTTTAGAGTCCTGTGGCCCGATGTCGGGCCAGAAGGGACGATGAACACATGGCTGGTCGGAAGCGGAATTCCGCGGAGGACATCGTGCGCAAGCTGCGCCGGGCAGATGAGTTGGCTGCCGAAGGTAAGACCGGTGAGGAGATCGCCGCCGAGCTGCAGGTCTCGCCGGCGACGCTGTACAACTGGCGGCGCACGTACGGCGGCATGGACACCGACGCCGCCAAGGAACTCAAGGAGCTGCGCGATCAGAACGCCCGCCTCAAGCGGCTGCTGGCCGACGCCGAACTTGAGAAGGACGCCCTGCGGGAGGTCGCTAAGGGAAAATTCTGAGCCCAGCTGCCAAGCGCCGCGCCGTGGACATGCTCAAGGAGACCTTGGGCATGTCGGAACGGTTGGCGTGCAAAGCTGTTGGGCTGGCCCGCTCTACCTACCGTCGCCTGCCGTTGGCGCAGACTCCGACCGATCCGGATGCCGACATGAGGGCTTGGCTGCGCGGCTACGCCACCAAACACCCGTGCCACGGGTTTCGGCGTGCTTGGGCGGCGTTGCGCTACGACGAGCGCCGTGAGGTCAATAAGAAGAAGATCCACCGGCTCTGGCGCGAAGAAGGCCTACAGGTCAAGGTCGTCTCGCCCCGCAAGCGGGCCGGGGTGTCCTCAGTGCCGCCGATCCTCGCCGATGCGCCGAAGGTGGTGTGGGCGATCGACTTCCAGTTCGACTCCACCATCGACGGTAAGGCCATCAAGATCGCGTCGATGATCGACGAGCACACCCGCGAATCGCTACTGAATGTGGTGGAGCGCTCGATCACTGGCGAGCGGCTGGTCGAGGAACTCACGAAGGTGTTCGCCGCTCGTGGCGGCCCACCGAAGGTGCTTCGGATGGACAATGGACCGGAGATGGTTTCTCAAGCGCTGCAACGGTTCTGCGAAAACAAGACCGGAATGGTGTACATCCCGCCGGGTTGCCCGTGGGACAACGGCTACATCGAATCGTTCAACAACCGACTCCGGAAGGAATGCCTCAACCGCAACTACTGGAACACGCTGTTCGAGGCCCGCGTGGTCATCGGCGACTTCAAGCACGAACACAACCATCGACACCGCCACTCGGCCCTGGGCTACCGCACACCGGCCGAGTACGCTGCGGCGTGCAGGTGCACCCATACCCCGGTGGCCTGCAGCATCAACTGAGAACGGATTACACCAACCCGACTCCAAAACCGGGTGGACTCAGTAACGGGGACTCGTCACCGTCGTAGTGGTCCAGTTGTTGTGCGACTCTGTTGCCCAGGTGTTTGGGCAGGAAGAATCGAGCAATGATCAGAACCTGTGGATCCCGGGCGGGCGTGCCTTCCCGGAAGATGATCTGCAAGGAATCCGAATTCTGATCAAGACCAGCGTTGGCGCGCTGGCGGGAAGGCACGCCCGTGCTCACGGTAGTAGACAACAACGACGACTCCAACGAGACCCGCAATGCGGCCGGTGCGGGCCGGTCGTTGCTCGACCAGATCGTCCGCGACGGTGCCCGGCAGATGCTGGCCGCGGCGTTGCAGGCCGAGGTCGCCGACTATGTAGCCCGGTATGCCGGTGAGGTCGACGAACACGGCCACCGACTGGTGGTCCGCAACGGATACCACGCCGAACGTGAGGTCGTGACCTCGGCGGGTGCGGTGGCGGTGAAGGCGCCCCGCGTGAACGACAAGCGGATCGACCCCGATACCGGCGAGCGCAAGCGGTTCTCCTCGGCGATCCTGCCCGCCTGGGCTCGCAAGTCCGAGCAGGTATCGGAGGTGCTGCCGCTGCTGTACCTGCACGGCCTGTCAACCAGTGACTTCGGGCCGGCGCTCGAACAGTTCCTCGGCACCGGCGCCGGACTGTCCGCATCCTCGATCACCCGGCTCACGGCCCAGTGGCAGGACGAGGCGAAGGCCTTCGGCACCAGGGACCTCTCGCAGGTCGACTACGTGTACCTGTGGGTCGACGGCATCCACCTGAAAGTCCGGCTCGAGCAGGAAAAGCTCTGCCTGTTGGTGATGCTCGGGGTGCGGGCGGACGGCCGCAAGGAACTCGTCGCCCTGGCCGACGGCTACCGAGAGTCCACCGAGTCCTGGGCGGACCTGCTGCGGGATTGCCGCCGCCGCGGGATGCGCGCGCCGGCGCTCGCGGTCGGGGACGGAGCTTTGGGATTCTGGCGGGCACTGCGGGAGGTGTTCCCCGCCACCCGCGAACAACGCTGCTGGTTCCACAAACAAGCCAACGTTCTTGCTGCACTCCCGAAATCGGCGCATCCGGGTGCGTTGGCGGCGATGAAGGAGATCATCGGGGCCGAGGACATCGACAAGGCGCAGTTGGCGATCGCAGCGTTCGAACGTGACTACAGCGCGAAGTACCCGAAAGCGGTGAAGAAAATCGTCGATGACGCCGACGTGCTGCTCGAGTACTTCCGGTATCCCGCCGAGCACTGGGTGCATCTACGCACCACGAACCCGATCGAATCGACCTTCGCGACGGTTCGGCTTCGGACCAGGGTGACCAAGGGCCCGGGATCACGGGCGGCGGGCATGGCGATGGCCTACAAGCTGATCGAAGCAGCGCAGTCGCGGTGGCGGGCGGTCAACGCACCACACCTGGTGGCGTTGGTGCGGGCCGGCGCAGTGTTCCACCAGGGCAAGCTCCTCGAACGTCCGGTCGACATCACCCCGGAACCATCGCCCGACACCCCAGTGTCCGAGGTCGCCTGACGACCCTCGATCCACAGGATTTGACTATTTCTCGAAGAATCGACGACGACATGGCTACGAACAAACGCCGGCGGCATACGCCGGATCAGATCATCCGCAAGCTGGCCGAGGGCAATAAGCTCCTCGGAACCGGCCAGGAGCTGGCCGAGGTGTGCCGACACCTGGAGATCACTGAGTCGACGTGGCATCGCTGGGTGGCCCAGTACGGCGGCATGAAGGCCAACGACGCCAAGCGCCTCAAGGAACTCGAAGCCGAGAATGCCCGGCTCAAGAAGCTGGTCGCCAACCAGGCCCTCGACATCGACATGCTCAAGGAGATCTCGTCGGGAAACTTCTGACCCCGAACCGCAAGCGCAGCGCCGTTACAGCGCTCCGTGAGCGGTTCGGGGTCTCTGAGCGACGTGCCTGCTCGGTCGTCGGTATCCACCGCTCGACGATGCGCCTGACGCCTGCGCCGATGACCACCGAGGAAGCCGAGCTACGGGCTTGGCTGCGCCGGTTCTCGGTTGACCGGCCGCGCTGGGGGTGGCGGCGGGCGGCGAAGATGGCCCGTCGGGCCGGCTGGAAGGCCAACAACAAACGCATCCGCCGACTGTGGCGCGAGGAGGGCCTGAGGGTCCCGCAGCGCCGTCGCAAGAAGCGGCTGACCGGTATCGGTGCGGCGGTCGGTGCGATGTCACCGATTCGTCCAAACGTGATCTGGGCGATGGACTTTCAGTTCGACACCACCGCTGATGGCCGCACCATCAAGATGTTGAACGTCATCGACGAGTTCACCCGCGAAGCCCTCGCGATCGACGTGCACCGTTCCATCGACGCCGACGGTGTTGTCGATGTTCTGGATCGCCTGGCCCTCACGAACGGCGCGCCGCACTATGTGCGCTTCGACAACGGTCCCGAATTTGTGGCGTACGCCGTGGCCGATTGGTGCCGATTCAACAGTGCCGGTTCACTTTTCATCGATCCCGGCTCGCCGTGGCAGAACGCTTGGATCGAATCGTTCAACGGCCGCTTGCGTGATGAACTGCTCAACGCGTGGCGCTTCGACTCGCTACTGGAAGCCCGGGTGATCATCGAAGACTGGCGCCGCGACTACAACGCGAACCGGCCCCACTCGGCCCACGGCGACCTCACACCAGCCGAGTTCGCTCTACAGTGGACCACGACCCATCAACCCCAAGTCGCATAGCGGCTGGACCACCAAACGGGCCCCCCTCAGTTGCCCGAACCCACAGCCGGTCACCTCGCAGGTGTGCAGCGGCCTGTGGCCGGTCACTTGCGGGTTCGCCTGGGCGGCCCACTTGGTAAGTTCGGGCCGGCCGTCTTTCTTCCATCGGTGCCGGTGAGCCTGGCATAAACGGTCGTAATGGCTCGATCGCACACAACCGGCAACGATGCACGCCGGAGTGCCGAGGAGCAATGATCAATACCTGTGGATGAGGCCCGAGGAGGCGGCCTGAAAGTGGGCGCACCTTCCCGAGGATGATCATCACGGAATCAGGTATTCGATCAAGACCGGCGTTGGCGCGCTGGTTGGGAAGGTACGCCCATGCTCACCGTAGTTCACGATGCCGAGGAGGCCAACGGCGGCGAGGCCGGCCGGTCGTTGTTGGACGAGATCGTCCGCGACGGAGCCCGGCAGATGTTGGCCGCTGCCCTGCAGGCCGAGGTCGCCGCGTACGTGGCCGCATTCGCTGATCAGCTCGACGAGAACGGTCACCGACTGGTGGTCCGCAACGGCTATCACCAGCCGCGTGAGGTGCTGACCGCGGCCGGTGCCGTGCAGGTGAAGGCGCCGCGGGTCAACGATCGCCGTGTCGACCCCGATTCTGGTGAGCGGCAGCGGTTTTCCTCGGCGATCCTGCCGGCCTGGGCACGCAAGTCCCCGCAGATGAGTGAGGTGCTGCCGCTGCTGTATCTGCACGGCCTATCGACCAGCGACTTCGGGCCCGCACTCGAGCAGTTCCTCGGCTCGGGTGCCGGGTTGTCGGCCACCACGATCACCCGTCTGACCGCGCAGTGGCAAGACGAAGCCCGTACGTTCGCTGCCCGGGACCTGTCCGGCAGCGACTACGTCTACCTGTGGGTCGACGGCATTCACCTCAAGGTCCGCCTGGACCAGGAGAAGCTGTGCCTGCTGGTGATGCTCGGCGTGCGCGCTGACGGCCGCAAAGAGCTCGTGGCGATCACCGACGGCTATCGGGAGTCATGCGAGTCGTGGGCGGATCTGCTGCGCGACTGCAAACGACGCGGCATGACCGCCCCAGTGCTGGCCGTCGGCGATGGCGCGCTCGGGTTCTGGAAGGCGGTGCGGGAGGTATTCCCGAAGACCCGAGAGCAGCGCTGCTGGTTCCACAAGCAGGCCAACGTCCTTTCCGCACTGCCGAAGTCAGCGCATCCGGCCGCGCTGGCGGCCATCAAGGACATCTACAACGCCGAAGACATCGACAAAGCTCAGGTCGCGGTCAAGGCCTTCGCGGTTGCCTTCGGCGCGAAGTACCCGAAAGTGGTCGCCAAGATCGTCGACGACCTCGATGTCCTGCTGGAGTTCTACCACTACCCCGCCGAGCACTGGATCCATCTGCGTACCACGAATCCGATCGAATCCACCTTCGCCACAGTGCGTTTGAGAACGAAGGTCACCAAGGGTCCGGGATCGCGGGCCGCTGGATTGGCCATGGCCTACAAGCTGATCGACGCAGCCCAAGCCCGTTGGCGGGCCGTCAACGCCCCACATCTGGTCGCCCTCGTCCGCGCCGGAGCGGTCTTCCACAAAGGCAAACTGCTCGAACGGCCCACCGACATCACCCCACCGACACCACCGTCAGACGGCGATCAACACACCGAAACGGAGGTCGCCTGAAACACCCCGATCCACAGGTATTGACAATTGCTCAGTGCCGAGGATCGGATCCCCCACCGCGGGAACCAGCACCTCGACCCGGAACTCAGGCCGCACCGCGGCGGCCAATCTCTGCGCGTATCCGCTCATACCGGCGGTCGTGGAATGTGCCGCCAGTGTGCTCATCACAGTGCGCCGTCGTGATTGAGAACCCCTGCGGCCAGCAGTGCCCGGCGGGTGTCCTCCACACTCAGGTGGGAGTACGTGTCACCGGTTGTGCTGATCGAGGCGTGTCCCAGCAACTTGCTCACCACCTCTACCGCGACCCCGCGGCGCAGCAGATCAGTTGCGTAGGTGTGGCGAAACACATGCGGTGAGAACATGATTCCCGATCTAGCACGAAGACGTAGCACCAGATCGTAAACGCTGCGGTAACTCATCGGCACCCCCACCGGATCAGCCCACAGATTCACGAACACGTAATCGCTATCCAGGTCGCCATACTCGGTATGCAGATAATCGCAGTACAGTCGGATCAGTTGGCCCGGCGCCGGAACTTGACGGGAGCCAGACTTCGCCCGCGCCCCGTTAGCGTTGTTACGGCCCACCACCGACACCACGCACGACGCAGCGTCGATGTCCTCATGGCGCAATCCCAGAGCTTCGCCAATGCGCAATCCGGTCTCGGCCAGCAAGGTGAACAACAACCGGTCCCGCAACCGCTGGCACGACCCCAACACCGCTGCGACCTGCTGTTCATCCAGAGTCGACGGCAGCCGCTTGTCGGCACGCAACCGGATCCGTCGCGTCTTTTCCGGTCGAGAACCCAAGTGCGCCAACAAAGGCCGCCACGAACCACCACCGGATCCCCGTCGCTGCCACGTCACCAGCAGATCACCCAGATCTACACCGTGGCGCTGATGGAACTCATAGAACGCCGACACCGCCGACAGCTTCCGATTCACCGTCGCCCCTGAGCACCCCGCAGGCGCCATGGTCGGAAACGCCACCACATTCGGCGCATCCCTGGACTCTGGCCCCAACCTCAGCCAGGCGACGAACCGGCCCACATCCTCCAGGCGTACATTCGACCACCCCAGACCTGACCGGGCGCAAAACGTGAACCAGTCCCGAAGATCATGGGCATACGCACGCACGGTGTTGGCAGATCGTTCCACCGCATGCAGATGAGCCAAGAACGCCTCAACCGGCTCCACAGCGCATGCATCGGCACCCACCACAGTCCACGACTCCGGATCGCCGAACGGCATCACCACCCGTTGGACCACATAACCCGGTGAGGGTGTCATAGACACTAAAGATAACCGGTCCACGACGAAACACGATGAGCCTCAAAGGGTGTGTCGCCTACATCAACGACATGCAGTCAGAAGGCTGGAGATAACCAACGATATTCTGAAATCTGCATCGACTGTCTTCGCGGCGGAGCTCGACCGCCGCAATCGGTGATCGTCGACTACATCGACACCCACAAGCAGGCCTACGGCGTCGAGCCGATCTGCCGTGTGCTCTCCGCGCATGGTTGCAAGATTGCGCCGTCCACCTACTACGACGCCTGCGTCCGGCGCACGCAGCCGTCCAAGCGTCAAGCGGGACTGCCCCCGGCTTGGTTGACTCCTGACCTGTGAGGATTCGTCCTTGCTGGAAGGATCAATCTCGTGCCGAAACCGTTTCCTGCCGAGTTCCGTGCTGACGTGATCGCTGTGGCCCGCAAGGGTGAGGCGCCGCTGCGTCAGATCGCGAAGGACTTCGGGATCTCGGAGGCCTGCTTGCACCGCTGGCTCAAGATCGCCGATCGTGAGGACGGTGTCGACCGGCCTGGGTTTGCGGCAGCCCCTGATGACGTCGCCGCGCAAGTGCGCGAGGTGCACAAGCGGATCAAGCTCCTCGAGCAGGAAGCCGAAGTGATGCGCCGCGCGGTGGGCTACCTGTCGCGGGACGCCAACCCAAATGATGTACCCGCTGGTCCTTGACCTTGCCGATGACGGTGTGCCCGTCACGGTGACCTGCCGGGTCCTTGGGTTCTCCACCCAGGCGTTCTACAAGTGGTGTAAAGCGCCCGTGTCCCAGCGTGATTGGGACGATGCACACCTGATCAACGCCGCGCGTGACATCCACGCCGATGACCCTGCCTTCGGTTACCGGTTCATCGCCGACGAACTGCCCGGGCGCGGGATTACCGCCGGCGAAAACCGCGTCGCGGGGCTGTGCTCCCAAGAGCGCATCTGGTCAGTCTTCGCCAAGAAACGTGGACTGAACCGCCGATCCGGCCCGCCGGTCCATGACGACCTCGTCGAGCGTCTGTTCAGCGCCGAGGCCGCCAACCAGGTCTGGCTGACCGACATCACCGAGCACCGCACCGATGAAGGCAAGCTCTACCTCTGCGCCATCAAAGACGTCTATTCCAACCGGATTGTGGGCTACTCGATCGACTCACGGATGAAGTCCTCACTGGCGGTGGCAGCCCTGGAACATGCGGTGGCGCTGCGCTCGCCTGTTGCGACGATCGTTCATTCCGACAGGGGCAGTCAATTCAGGTCACGAAAATTCGTTCAAGCGCTGTCGCATAACGGATTACATGGGTCGATGGGTCGCGTCGGTGCATGCCTGTTGACCGGCTAATCGGGAGCCGGTGAGTCACGTAAACGACACGCCGGCAAGGGAAAAGCTTGACCGGTGGTAGGCGGCGGGGTTGCACTTGTCTCATGACGGATCAGCATGAGCTGCATCTGGAACGCGGCACCGAAGTCGCCTGGAAGTTATCCGGACCGGGTGCCGGAAAGTACGCGTTGGTCAACGAGTACCTCGGCTATCTCGCCGACCGGAACTATTCACCCCGGACCCTGCGTGCCTATGGCTATGACCTACTCGCGTTCTGCCGCTGGCTGGGCAGCGTCGACCTCGACCTGCAGTCGGTGACCACCGAGACCGTGCTCGACTTCATGCGGTATTGCCGCCAGACACCGATCGCGGGGCGGCCAGCCAATGTGGTGTCGATGACCGGCAAGCGCCTCGACCAGTATTCGGCGACCACCATCAACCACCGACTGGCCGCCCTGACGGGGCTGTTCACCTTCCGTACGCTGCGCGAACCCGACCTGGGTAACCCGATCCCCAGCGGACGCGAAGCACGGCGAGTCAGCGCCGAAGAACGCAACGGACTCCTCGGACACCTGGTCCGGCCGAAACGACGATCCGCGTTACGTTTACGCGAACCTCGCCGGCTCCCGAGGTCGTTGGATCGCCGCGAGACTGCGGATCTGTTGTCGAGCCTGCGGACGTGGCGGGATCGATCCCTGGCTGGTCTGATGTTGTTGTCCGGGTCGAGATCCGGGGAACTGCTGACTCTTGATGTCACCGATGTCGATATGGGTGCTCGTTGGGTTCGGGTGATGGGCAAGGGCGCCAAGGAGCGCCGGGTTCCCCTCGACATCGAGGTCGCGGGTCTGATCCAAACCTATCTGCTCACCGAGCGACCCGAGTCGACAAGCACCCGGCTGTTCCTGGTCGCCAAAGGCCCGCACCGGGGCCAGCCGTTGACTGCAGCGGGGCTTCGTACCATCTTCCGTTACCACCGGCGCAAATCGGGCGTGCTTGCCGGTCACCCGCACGCACTGCGCCACACGTTCGGCACTGCGATGGCCGAAGCCGGTGTGGATCTGGCGGTGATGCAGGCACTACTCGGGCACGCCCACGTGGACACCACGGCCCGCTACATCCATTTGGCACCCACACATGTGAAGGCGGAATTCGATGCAGACCGCAAACTCACTGCGGCACTGGCAGAGTCGCCCTACCGACTCGCCGCCGATGCACTGTTGGTACAGAGGGCATGCGGACTGCGCATCGGCGAACTCCTCGACCTCGAACTGGACTGCGTACATGAGATTCCCGGGCAAGGATCCTGGCTCAAGGTCCCACTCGGAAAGCTCAACTCCGAACGCATGGTGCCTCTCGACGAGGAAGTCCTCACCCTCGTCGACCGAATCACCGCGATCCGCTCACCTGGCCGCCCCATGGTCCATCCCCGCACCGGCGCGCCAGCGGATTTTCTGTTCACCCACCACGGAAAACGACTCTCCCAGAACGCGGTACGCGAGGAGCTGAACCGGTCGGCGCAAACCGCCGGCCTGGGGCACATCACACCGCACCAACTCCGACACACCTATGCCACCGCCCTGATCAACGCCGGAGTGTCACTGCAGGCGTTGATGGCCCTGCTCGGACACGTCTCCACCCAGATGAGCCTGCGCTACGCCCACCTCTTCGACCACACCGTGCGCACCGAATACGAACGCGCCCTCGACCTGGCGAAAAGCCACATCGGGCCGCTGCCCACCACCGGGCCCCAGCTGCCGATCACCGACGTCACCGGCGCCCAATGGAAGGACACGCCAGCGATCAAATCACGGCTCGCCGGTGGCTACTGCCTGCGCGCACCCGCGCAAGGTTCATGCCCGTATGCCAACATCTGCGAGCACTGCCCCAGTTTTCACACCGACTCCACCCACCTGGGAGTCCTTGCAGCCCAACGCATCGACGCTCAGGATCTGGCCGCAGACGCCGAACAACGCGGCTGGATCGACGAAGCAGACCGGCACCGCAAACTCGTCGCCCGACTCGACGCACTCATCGCCCAAACGGAGACCGCATGAACGAAAGCACCCTAGCCAGGGTCGAACGGGTCTGCGCCGAGTTCGTCACCAAGGGCCATCCGATCACCTTCACCGCCGTCGCCGAACAGGCCCAGATCGGCCGCGCAACGCTCTACCGGGATCCACAACTACGCGCCATCGTCGACGAACACCGGACCCGACAAACAGACGCCCGGACCCTCAGCGGCCTCGCCACCGAACTCGCTCACCTTCGCACCGCCGTCGAAGCCCTCGCCAAAATCGTCAAACGCCACGAAGAACAACTCCGCAAGATCACCAAATCACCACACCGACGATGAACCATTCCACCCGCAGCAGCGATCCATCGGCCCCGATTAGCCGGTCAATGCGGGGACAACGCCGCCATGGAGTCGTTTTTCGCCCTTCTGCAGCGCAACGTGCTTGACCGGCGACGCTGGGCTACCCGAGCCGAACTGCGCCTGGCGATCGTGGCTTGGATCGAGCGGACCTACCACCGACGCCGCCGCCAACGGGCACTCGGCAGGCTCACCCCGATAGAGTTCGAACTGTTGCACACACCAGTCGCAACCGCGGCCTGAAATCCACACCCCGCGAGTCAACTGAACTCGGGGCAGTCTCTCTCTCCAGTCCCGCCCTCTCTCCAGTCCCGCCGCTAATTCCTCCGCTCAAGGTAGGTCTCGTGAGGCTCGACCGTTGCCGGGCGGGCCAGCAAACACCTGTGCTATGGCCAGCCAACGATCAGCGTCTTCGCCGACCGCCACGAGCGAGAGGTCATCGCGGTGTCGCCGCTGGGTGACCAACATGCAGAAGTCCCACGCCGTTCCGCAAACTCGTTGGGCAGCGCCTGGCGGTCCCCATGTCCAATTTGCGCCGGTTGCGGTGGTGAGTTCGATCCGAAACTCGTCCTCTGGCGGCGTGAGGGAGTGCAGGGCGTATGCGTAGTTTCGCGTGCGCACGCCCATGTGAGCGATGTGCTTGAGCCTGTCGGTGACAGGTAATCGCAATGACAGCGCGTCAGCTATATCGGTCCCGTGTGCCCACGTCTCCATCAAGCGTGCAGTGGCCATCGATGCGGCACTCATCGAAGGACCGAACCATGGAATCTGTTGACCTGCCGGGACCCTGCTTAGGACATCATGCAATCTAACTCGCCCCAACCGCCAGGCAGCGAGCAACTCGGTGCGAGGTATACGGGCCCATTCGTAGGCGGCATCATCAACTGCATGTACTGGATCCCGCAGTGCAGCTTCGGCGAGTGGGGCGAAAGCCTCCTGCCCCTTGAGCGCCATGAGCGATGCTTGATCAGTCCAAGCAAGGTGTGCGATCTGATGTGCGATAGTCCACGGGACCGCCGGCGTTGGCGTCGACCACTGTTCGTCGGTGAGGCTGCACACGATGGCGTCGACTTCTGCGCCTTCAAGCAGCAGATCGTCCGCAACTATCTGGGCGATAGTACGGACTTCAGTCGGTATGGTCGAGCGGGATGGGATTTCGGTCTGCATTCGCGGGCCTCTTATGGTCAGCCGGGTGTATTGATGGTGACGCGACGGTCGGGCTCGCCCTGCCTGATGGGCTCCCGGTGGGTCGCGACGGGTACCAGAACGTTTGGTCCGGATGTCGAGCATGCGATCATGACTGTACGAACGGTCAGTCACTCAGGCTACATGATCTCTTCGATCGCCAGCCTCCTATTGGCGCTACGCGTCAAATCGCGCTCAGCTCGAAGTCGTAGACGCCGATCAGGTCGCTCTTGATTGGAGCGACGCCCGACCGGTTTGGCTGTGAATGCTCGCGGCAATACTCACGCTGTGGCCCACACCTTGACGCTGCGAGTGCGAACTTCCAGCCCGACCTTTCTGCCGGAGAACAGGTCTCGGAGAAGGCAGAAACGGCGACATGGCTGACCATCGTCGGCAGCGATGCGCGGAACCTCCGCAGTATGCGCTCGGGCTCCTTTGGGGGTCGATGAACCTCGCGGTCGGGTTGTCCTGTCGTAACCCAGCGCTGCTGTTTGGCCGGTTCCCTCATTGGAGGAAATGCGAGAAACCTTGAACCTGACCGTACAAGCGGTTAGTATCTGCGTGGTAGAGGTACCACGCCTGGCTGTGGCGTTTGACGATTAGCGAGGGATGGCGGATGCGCGACGTGACCCCGGTCGTATTTTCACCGTCCGCGGTCGACATGCCAACATTCCACCGGCATCCGCATGAGGACCCGATCGATTCATCGGAACAAAAAACCTCGGTGGTGCCTCGCGGAAAAACATGCACGATTTGGATGACTGGTCGAACGGCTGACCACGCCAAGCATTCTGATGGGCAGTGCGTTTCACACTTCGACCTCCAAAGTGTTTGATTCCATCTAGATAAACCTGCACAGTGCAAAGGAGAATCCTATGTCGGAAGACAAGACCACAGAATTGGCCCGCCGGTTCGTCGAGGCGGCCTGGTCAAACAGTGGCGGCTATGCGACTCTTGAGGCCCTTGCGGCGCCCGAGTTCTCCGTGAAGTACTCATTGATGCCAGCACCGATCGAGGGCGTAGAAGCATATTGTAGAGCAATGATCAGAACCTGTGGATCCCGGGCGGGCGTGCCTTCCCGGAAGATGATCTGCAAGGAATCCGAATTCTGATCAAGACCAGCGTTGGCGCGCTGGCGGGAAGGCACGCCCGTGCTCACGGTAGTAGACAACAACGACGACTCCAACGAGACCCGCAATGCGGCCGGTGCGGGCCGGTCGTTGCTCGACCAGATCGTCCGCGACGGTGCCCGGCAGATGCTGGCCGCGGCGTTGCAGGCCGAGGTCGCCGACTATGTAGCCCGGTATGCCGGTGAGGTCGACGAACACGGCCACCGACTGGTGGTCCGCAACGGATACCACGCCGAACGTGAGGTCGTGACCTCGGCGGGTGCGGTGGCGGTGAAGGCGCCCCGCGTGAACGACAAGCGGATCGACCCCGATACCGGCGAGCGCAAGCGGTTCTCCTCGGCGATCCTGCCCGCCTGGGCTCGCAAGTCCGAGCAGGTATCGGAGGTGCTGCCGCTGCTGTACCTGCACGGCCTGTCAACCAGTGACTTCGGGCCGGCGCTCGAACAGTTCCTCGGCACCGGCGCCGGACTGTCCGCATCCTCGATCACCCGGCTCACGGCCCAGTGGCAGGACGAGGCGAAGGCCTTCGGCACCAGGGACCTCTCGCAGGTCGACTACGTGTACCTGTGGGTCGACGGCATCCACCTGAAAGTCCGGCTCGAGCAGGAAAAGCTCTGCCTGTTGGTGATGCTCGGGGTGCGGGCGGACGGCCGCAAGGAACTCGTCGCCCTGGCCGACGGCTACCGAGAGTCCACCGAGTCCTGGGCGGACCTGCTGCGGGATTGCCGCCGCCGCGGGATGCGCGCGCCGGCGCTCGCGGTCGGGGACGGAGCTTTGGGATTCTGGCGGGCACTGCGGGAGGTGTTCCCCGCCACCCGCGAACAACGCTGCTGGTTCCACAAACAAGCCAACGTTCTTGCTGCACTCCCGAAATCGGCGCATCCGGGTGCGTTGGCGGCGATGAAGGAGATCATCGGGGCCGAGGACATCGACAAGGCGCAGTTGGCGATCGCAGCGTTCGAACGTGACTACAGCGCGAAGTACCCGAAAGCGGTGAAGAAAATCGTCGATGACGCCGACGTGCTGCTCGAGTACTTCCGGTATCCCGCCGAGCACTGGGTGCATCTACGCACCACGAACCCGATCGAATCGACCTTCGCGACGGTTCGGCTTCGGACCAGGGTGACCAAGGGCCCGGGATCACGGGCGGCGGGCATGGCGATGGCCTACAAGCTGATCGAAGCAGCGCAGTCGCGGTGGCGGGCGGTCAACGCACCACACCTGGTGGCGTTGGTGCGGGCCGGCGCAGTGTTCCACCAGGGCAAGCTCCTCGAACGTCCGGTCGACATCACCCCGGAACCATCGCCCGACACCCCAGTGTCCGAGGTCGCCTGACGACCCTCGATCCACAGGATTTGACTATTTCTCGTCGATGATCACCACGGTGGCTTCGTCGGGGGTGTACATCGCCGTGACAGAGTTGATGGCGGTGCGCAGTGTGGTGGTCACACCGGCATGTCCAGTGCCGGCGACGAACATGTGCGACGCCTGAGCAAGCTCCAGCGCCAGAGGTTGGCTGGTTGCGCGATCGACGCCCATGGGTAGCACCCGCGCTCCCCGCCGCACCTTGGAGTAATCGATGTGCTTGTAGGCCTCGATCAATGTCGAGTAGGCGAAGATGTTGGGGACTTGGTGAATCGCCGGCGCCTGGGACGCAGCAGCTGTACGTGCCTGCACGCCGACTTCCTCGATCCTCGCACTGTAGTCGCAGATCTTGAACGACGGCATCCCGTTCGCCTCGCCGTCGGGCTGTATGCGCTCAGAGATGGGGACGAGCACGCGAGACCGCAGGATCTGCGGTCGGTTATTGGAGTCAACCCGATCGGCGTTGATCGACCCGCCAGGCATTGTGATCGGAATCGCCTTGATCCCGGCGCGTAGCGCCGGATCGGTGACCTGAGGATCCTCCATGTTGTGGAACACCCGAATGTTGGTCTGGGCAACGAGTTTCGGCATGCGCTCGGTGATCGTCCGGGTCGTGTACACGACGTGCACGCCTGCCCTCGGCGCATTCGCCAGCAGTTGCACCCACTCGTCACGCGGTTCGATGTACTCCATGCCGGCGTCGTCAAGGATCCGGTCCAGCCCATCCACCGCGAAGAAGATGTGCCCGTAGGGGTCGCCTTCGACTCCTAGTTCACCCTTCTTGGCCAGGTACTGCTCGAATGTGCGAATGCGGTTGTCCCCGATAACTCTCGTCGAGAAATAGTCAAATCCTGTGGATCGAGGGTCGTCAGGCGACCTCGGACACTGGGGTGTCGGGCGATGGTTCCGGGGTGATGTCGACCGGACGTTCGAGGAGCTTGCCCTGGTGGAACACTGCGCCGGCCCGCACCAACGCCACCAGGTGTGGTGCGTTGACCGCCCGCCACCGCGACTGCGCTGCTTCGATCAGCTTGTAGGCCATCGCCATGCCCGCCGCCCGTGATCCCGGGCCCTTGGTCACCCTGGTCCGAAGCCGAACCGTCGCGAAGGTCGATTCGATCGGGTTCGTGGTGCGTAGATGCACCCAGTGCTCGGCGGGATACCGGAAGTACTCGAGCAGCACGTCGGCGTCATCGACGATTTTCTTCACCGCTTTCGGGTACTTCGCGCTGTAGTCACGTTCGAACGCTGCGATCGCCAACTGCGCCTTGTCGATGTCCTCGGCCCCGATGATCTCCTTCATCGCCGCCAACGCACCCGGATGCGCCGATTTCGGGAGTGCAGCAAGAACGTTGGCTTGTTTGTGGAACCAGCAGCGTTGTTCGCGGGTGGCGGGGAACACCTCCCGCAGTGCCCGCCAGAATCCCAAAGCTCCGTCCCCGACCGCGAGCGCCGGCGCGCGCATCCCGCGGCGGCGGCAATCCCGCAGCAGGTCCGCCCAGGACTCGGTGGACTCTCGGTAGCCGTCGGCCAGGGCGACGAGTTCCTTGCGGCCGTCCGCCCGCACCCCGAGCATCACCAACAGGCAGAGCTTTTCCTGCTCGAGCCGGACTTTCAGGTGGATGCCGTCGACCCACAGGTACACGTAGTCGACCTGCGAGAGGTCCCTGGTGCCGAAGGCCTTCGCCTCGTCCTGCCACTGGGCCGTGAGCCGGGTGATCGAGGATGCGGACAGTCCGGCGCCGGTGCCGAGGAACTGTTCGAGCGCCGGCCCGAAGTCACTGGTTGACAGGCCGTGCAGGTACAGCAGCGGCAGCACCTCCGATACCTGCTCGGACTTGCGAGCCCAGGCGGGCAGGATCGCCGAGGAGAACCGCTTGCGCTCGCCGGTATCGGGGTCGATCCGCTTGTCGTTCACGCGGGGCGCCTTCACCGCCACCGCACCCGCCGAGGTCACGACCTCACGTTCGGCGTGGTATCCGTTGCGGACCACCAGTCGGTGGCCGTGTTCGTCGACCTCACCGGCATACCGGGCTACATAGTCGGCGACCTCGGCCTGCAACGCCGCGGCCAGCATCTGCCGGGCACCGTCGCGGACGATCTGGTCGAGCAACGACCGGCCCGCACCGGCCGCATTGCGGGTCTCGTTGGAGTCGTCGTTGTTGTCTACTACCGTGAGCACGGGCGTGCCTTCCCGCCAGCGCGCCAACGCTGGTCTTGATCAGAATTCGGATTCCTTGCAGATCATCTTCCGGGAAGGCACGCCCGCCCGGGATCCACAGGTTCTGATCATTGCTCACTCTCGTCCGCAGCTCGATGATCCGGTGAATCTCTCCCCAGAGCCGGGAGAACATATCCTCGTCAGTGCGCGTCGCGTACCCGCCCACGTTCGGCCAGGTCGACATGCATGCCATGTCGGTGTCGGCGTAGTCGTAGATGTACCACGACACGTAGTTCGCCGGGTAGAAGCGGGCTGAGGCTGCGATCATGGCGCGCAGCGTGTTTGTCTTTCCGGTCCTGTTCCCGCCGGCAATCAACGCGTTGGACTGAGACCCAGAGAAGTCTACAACCATCGGTTCACGCCTGTGTTCCAGCGGCACGTCGACGTCACCGATCCGCAGCTGCAGCTTCCCCGGTTCGGGCGTCCAGCCTGATTCGATGTGGTGCAGCGACAGCGGGTGACGTAGCGGCTCTGTCCACAGTTCCCGTGACCTGTACGCCCGACTGCAGCGTTGCACGAGGCGGATACCGGCTTCGGCGACGGTCAACCCGGTTTCTTCGGTGCGCCGCTGGACCTGGGCCTGCTCGACCTCCTCACCCCCGACCTCGGGAACGTCGGGCCGGTGGTACATGCCGAACTCGGTGACATCTTCGGTGTGCACCTCGGCGCCGAGTGCGCGCGGCGTGGCTTCACCTGGCGGCGTCGGCTGATCGGTATCCGAGATCGGCCGCATATACGGCTTCTCCCAGTTCCAGGCCATCACCCGCTGGTAGATCAGATCCTGCTTGTTCACCGTCTTGGCGTACAGCGCGACCATCGCCGCGGGAAGCCGGATCGCCCCTTCGTTGCCTTTGAGGACCGTCTTGGACTCCGAGGGCTTCGTCACCTTCAGGCTGATGCCGTACATAGCGTGTTTCACGAAGTCGCCAACGGTCCCCTCATCGAGGTACTGCGAGGCCAAAAGGACCAGCAGACCCAGCGAGCGTCCGACCCGGCCGAGTTGTTCGAACACGGCCTTGTACTCCGGGTGAGCCCCAAGGAACTCATGCACTTCGTCGGCAATGAACAGCAGGAACGGCAGATTCTCCATCTCGGGATGGACTTTCTGCAGCGCTCGGTAGTCCCCGATCTTGTCGACGTCGGGATACTTATCGAAGAGCCTCTGACGATAGTTCAGCTCACCGGTCAGGATGTCTTTCATGCGCTCAAGAAGGTCGAGCGCGTTCTCCAAGTTGGTAACGGTCGCCACTTCGTGTCCGATGCGCCCACGAAACTTCTTCCATGTCGCACCGCCTTTGAAGTCGGCCATGATGACGCGCAGCTTGGAAGGAGAGTTCGCCAGAATCAAGCCCAATAGGATCGCGGTCATCATGAAGGACTTGCCGGTGCCGGTACCGCCGGACATCATGCCGTGCGGACCTGTGCCGCCGGCCGCGACCTCGAAGAGGTCCAGCTTGGCTAGTTCCCCTGTGGGCGTGTCGTTTTCGTCGAGGACATAACCGAACATTGATTCCAACGTCTCGGTATACTCGTTGGGATCCCACACTCTGCTTTTCAGGTCGAAATCATCGATGCTGCCGATGTTGAGGTAGTCCATGATTGCCGGCAGTGACGCGACATCCACGGCAGCGGCCTTGGGCGCGACGTCAGTCCGCTGGTCCGCGCTGTATCCAAAGCCACGCGGCCGGATCGGAGCCATGGCCCGCGCGATCAGTTCGGCATCAAAGCGTGTCACGTAATCGGCTCGGGCGGCCCCGGATTGATGCAGGAGCAGTCTGTGACCTTCGACCCGCATCCGGTGTTTGCGATCGGTGACCTCCGCATCGGAGTGGACGTTGGCCGCCAGCAGGGTAACTCCTGGTATTCCCTCGACGTATCCTGCCGGGAATCGCAGGGTGACATCCGGGTCGTCGACGACGACATACATTCGCGTCCCGGCGGAGTGCAGCGCATCGAACTGGCCGGCCATGCCAGCGAGGAACTCGTCATAGCTGCGCCACGCCAACTGCCGGTAGCCGGCCGGTCCAGGCTCGCGCCGTCGATCCCTACTGTGGGGCAGCCACTTTGCCCATCCCCACTCTTTGGTATCGCGTGAGATCACTCCGATGAGGATCTTGTTGGGCGAGTACTTGAAGCTTGCCGAGACCAGGATGCTGCGGACGAGACCGTTGATCCGCTCTTGGTCCGGACCGCGAAACCCGTAGGCGGGCGCACTCATCTCGCGGGCCAGCGGGACCTCGGGCACGACCGACATCAGGGAGCGGAACCGGCTAACCGCAACTGCGCTGTATTCCTCGTAGAGGTGCTCTTGGGATTCGTCCAGGCCACCTTCGGCAGGATTGAGATCCACGGACAACCGCGCCGTACCCACACCGATACGCAGGACTGCCTGCTCGGCCTCGGCTGTGACATCGCCTGACCAGAACGTCGCAGCGCGCTGCTCGATCAGGCGACGAACATTGCCCGGGTTGGGGTGGAAATGCAGCGCGGCGGCCTGTTGAACGCTGGCGGTTTCGTGAACGTCGATCGCGGACTCGGCGAGCTGTAGGTCGATGTTCTGGCGTTTGCGGTCCAGTTCGCCATCGCCGCCGCCCAAACCTTGCATCAGGGCAGCGCCGACGCCGCCGACCATCATTACGAACATCATCGTGTAGCCCATGAGCATCATCGGATTGGGCTGGCGCCCCATGACGACAAACATCAGGATCAGGAAAAACACCATCAGCACGCCGATGGCGAGACCGAGCACGATCTTCAGGGGGCTGACTTTGCCTTTCTCTTCCCGCTTGATCGGAGAGGCAATCACAATGTCGCTGCTGGGCGGACGCAAGGGTTTAGCCTCGCGCGGGTTGTATTCGACAGTGCTCACAGCAACCGACTGTATGGCTGGATCTGACCCCTGGGTTTGACACGCCGAGAGCAAGTTCGGGCTAGCATGGCACCCATGCATGCAGCCCGCACCCGCTCCTGGACGCGCCTAGCCGTCGTCGGCGTGGCGATGGCGGTGCTGTCCGGATGCACGCCGCAGATCGTTGACGGCGAAGCCGTCAAGGATGCGACGTATCAGCCCAGCCGGCAAGGCGAAGCGGCCGCCAATCGGACGCTGCCGGAGCCTCCCAAGGTTGTGTATCCCAAGACTGATCGCCCCACGGAGAATCCTGGAGTTGGCCTTGGGGTGTCTACGCATCCACCCACGGACTTCTCCTTGATCCCAGGCAGCTAAACCCCGGGGTCAGTCGAACAGGGCGTCCTCTTCGGCGTTCGATGCAGCCCGCTCCTGTTCCTCACGAGACTTCGAGCGGTAGATGTGTTCTCCACCTTTGTATTCGGTGCCGCCATGGCTCTTGTCCTGGCTGCGGCGGGGCGGAATAGCACCGCCACCCATTCCGCCGGCGCCAGAGGACAACGTGGTGGCGACCGCTTTCTCCATCGGGACCCCGGAGAATGCAGGGCCGCTACGCACAGCGGTAGAAGTGGGCTTGATGAGCTCTCCGGTGACCCCGCCGGATCCCCCGGTCGCCAGCCGGGAGCCCAGGCCTCCCATTGCGCCGCTTCCGCCGCCGAGAGGCAGGCCGCCGCGCACCGGCGCCGCTCCGCGTGCGGCCTGCCCCAGACCCGACCCCATCCCCGTGCTGCCCGTACCCAGTCCGTTGCCCAGCGCTCCCGAGAACGGAGCCATCAGCTGGCCCATGACTTGCTGGACGGGTTGGAACATCTGCCCCAGCTGCGAGGACATCATCTGAGCAAACTGTGCAGGCAGTTGCGCAGCCTGCGGAATCATCTGCATCGCCTGGGGCAACATCTTGGTCATCATGTCGCCAGGATTGCCCGTACCGGATAGCTCCTGCGCTGTCTGAACAGCGGTCTCCAGCGAAGTCTGTCCCGGCATCGCAGTAACCAGCGGCGGCGGCGGCGGAGAGGGCTTGAACACCGTCGCGGTCGTCGCGGCGGTGTCGTACCCCATCATCGTGGCCGCGTTCTGGGCGTGCATCTGCACGTACTGCACCTCAAGGGCGACCGCTGTCGGATCAGCTGGCCCGAGTATCGACGATCCCACCGCCGCTGCGTAGGCCGCGCGGTTGGCCAGCACAGCCTGCTCGGGAACCATCGTGGACTTGCCCATGCTGTAGGCCGCAGCAGCGCCGTCGAGTGCCACGGCATGCGTATCGGCCAAACCATGCATCCCGGCCATCCACGCCCCGTACCCGCCGGCAGCCGTGAGCTGGGCTGCCGAGGAAACCCCGAACACCTGCGCAGCCAAATCCGCTTTCTGCGCGAAGAACGTCCCCAGGGCAGTGGCCGCATTGACCGCCATCGCTCCCCACGCCGCTGATGCACCCAGCCACGGGCCAGGACCGGTCCCGTTGTAGCGAGCGGCATTCATCTCCGGCGGGTAAGCACCCCACGGCTCCACAGGCATACCGGCGTCCCCTTTTAGTCGCATGCCGAGAAGTCGGCTATCTGTTCCCAGCTACACAAAGAATAACGGGAAAGCTACGGCGTGGCGGCCGACGCGGCATCAATCGACCATATCCTGCCCCTTGTGACATCACCACGGATCGACCAAGACACGCACCGCAAGGTCACAACAGCCGGACAAGCCAACGCGCGCAACTACATAGCGCGCATGACGCGACTAGCTGCGTTCCGTCGAGACGAAGTGGCGCTCACCAGTCCCTTCGCGATGGTCAAGACCTCGGTCATGTTGTCAGTCGCCGCCGTCGCGGTGATCACGATCATCGCCTTGCTGCTGGCGTGGCTGAAACCTCAGCCGGACACAGGAATCGGAAAGTTCTTGATGGGCCAGGAGGGCGGGCTGTTTGTCCTCTACACCGGCCAAGACAAGGTCGACCGGCTCCACGCGGTACCGAACGCGGCCTCTGGCTACCTCATCGCTAAATCATCCGACCGGCCCAAGATCGTCAAAGACGAGGTACTCGGCAAGTACCCCAAAGGTATGCCGATGGGAATCCCGGGCGCACCCAATTCCCTACTGCATCACACTGAAACTGAATCAGCCTGGCAGGTCTGCGATTGGCACGACAGCCGCGCAAATCTCTCTTTGACCAAGGCCGGGTCACTGCAGACCACCGTGATCGCCGGCAACGAGCCTCGCGAAGGCGGAACATCCCTGGGACCGGACAAGGCCGTCATCGTCCGCGCACCGGAGGATCCCCAGCCGTGGCTACTCTTCCGGAACACCCGCGCCCAAATCGGTGCGACCGATTACACCATGCATTCGGCACTGGGCATCCCGACAACATCGGTCACCGACCCCATGGTCGTATCGGCTGGACTGCTCAACGCAATTCCCCCTGTACCCGCACTGAAGCTTCCCGACGTCGCCGACGCCGGGCGCCCATCGGCAGCGGTACCCGGATTCGTCAACGCAGATGTGCTGGCCTACAAGGACATTGACGGCTCCGACCGTTACGCAGCGGTCCAAGACACCGGCGTGCAGGATGTCCCCCTGCCAGTAGCCAGGATGCTCATAGCAGCCGGCGGCGCGCAGAAGAACATCGAAGACTCCGCGGCGGTCGCGCACATGACTCGCTCGGCCGAGATCTCGTTGGACCACTATCCGCCGGCTGTTCCCTCGATCATCACCCCGGACACGCTGTGCTACTCGTGGAACCGGCCGGCGGGCGCCAACACCGCCACACTGGACATTCTCACCGCACCGTCCATCCCCGTCACTGACGAGGCCCGCGCTGCCACCGTCAGTTTGCTGCGCCCTGCAGAAGCAGAACTCGCCAGCAAGTACATCTCCACTCCTGGCAAAGGTTGGTTCGTCCGCCTCACCGCCGATGCTCCCTACACCGAAGCCCGCGAGCAGATCGGCTACATCAGCGACTCCGGAATTTTCTACGCCATCATCCCCGAGCCCGACGGCAACTACATCCCGGCCGCCAGCGCGCTCGGACTGACCGGAATGCCCAATCTGATCCCTGAGTCGGTCGCCAGCCTGCTGCTGACCGGACCCGACCTATCCTTATCGGCGGCATTGAGGGAATCCGTCCAGCCCGAGTCCGCCACCAACGCGGCGGCCGCGACCCCGACCCAGGTCCCCGGCGGGCAAGAGATCGACTTGCCGCCCCCTCCGCTGCCGACCGTCACGGCCACCGCCACCGTACGGCAGACGGCCACCGCCACGGTGACTGCGCCGCCGCCTCCCCCAGCACCGCCCGCGGAGGAACCCGCTCCCGGCGGATAGCCTTACCGAATCGTGAACGCATCGACCGCCAGACCGCAGCAAATTGAAGCGATCAACACGCTTCAACGCCGCCTGGCCACCGACTGCACACCACCGGAAGTTCTTGCCACCTGGCCCTCAGGCAAGGCCGACCGCCAAATCGCCTACCTGACTTCCCTGGTTGACGCTCGGCGCGAACTGCCGCGCCTGCGCGCCCAGTGGGTTTCAGCGATGCGCCTGCTTGCGCAAACCGGTGCTGACGTCTCCACTATCCCGTCGTTGCCACCGATGGCCACCCCCGATCAGATCGAGCAGTCCATCCACATGCTGGCCACTGGGATCGATATCGCCCGAGGCGGCAACGGCACCGATGGTCTGTACGCCGTTCAGCGTGAGATAGCGCGAGCCGGCCGAGCGCTGCGCGACCGCGGCGCGAACGTCGATGCCGGCTTCTACATCTACGAGGGCCAACTTATTCGGATTGTGCAGGCCCCGGAGGGCGATCTCTACGCCACGTTCCGAGATCCCGCCACCGAGCACAGCTGGCAGTACCTCAAGGTCAGCATGTACCGCGTCTACCTGCACGCCAATGTGGCGAGCAGCGACGATCTCGCTAGATGGGGGCGCGGTACAGGAATGTGTTTTGTCTGCGGCCGCCGACTGGGGCACGCACGTACACAGGACCAGGGCATCCATGCCACCTGCGCGACCGGTTTAGGTGCCCGGCCGGAAGATGATCACCGCTGACCGGCCTCCCGTGCACCTGACCATCTCGGCCGCCGGCGCACAGTCCATCGTGTAGTCCCGCTCTTTGACTTCGGAGTACGCCACAACGGTGGCCGGCTGACACCGCCGCGATTGCGAGGTCGCCGCGTAGGCCTCTCCGACAGCAAGCACAAATTGGCGTGAGACGTTCTCGGCGTCGACGGCCGTCACAGAACTGCACGACGGCCCGGGCGAAGCTGTCACGCTGCTTTGATGCGGATACACCGCGCTCGGAATGCCAGGAGCGCTCACCGTGATCGATGGTGGGGGCGGCGGGCCCGGATCGGGCGTCGCTGTTTCACCGCTGCGGCTCGTCACAACCCCAGCTGCCACTCCGCCGCTGAGTATCAGCGCGCCGGCGACATAGAACGCCCATACCCGCCCCTGCGAGAGAGTCATGGCGGCCAGCTGGTCCCGCGGTCGGAATCTGCCCCGCCACCGCGGCGTCGGCTGGGGTGGCGGTCGATCGGGTCGCAAACGTCACCGACAGTGGCTGTGGCCCTCCCCTGGGATACCACCGGCTCACACCATGAAGATCGCGTCGAGGAGCTGATCGGCGAATTGCTCATGCTTGGAGTACGCATCCGGATAGGCCGATCGTTGCACTGCCTGTGCAGCTGCACCCATATCCATCTGATCGCGGCCCGGGATCTTGAACAGCTCGTTGAAGAACTTCTCGGCACTGGTAGACGGGTCCATCAAATCCGCTGTCGCACCCCAGGATTGCCGCTGCTGAAACGGGCCTGTGGAGTCGTGGTCGTGGCCGACACCATCGTTTTCTATCAGCATCGACTCCGGCACTGAATCGTTGGCCAATCGTCGAATGTTCGATTCGGTCATGGCGGTCATCAAGGCGATCTGGATGTCGTCACGACTGGCCCCCATCCTCAGGCCTGTGTTGACGATCTCCTTCGCGTTCTTCATCTGCTGCGCATCGAGCGGACCGAACACCGCAGGACCACCAACCTTGGTGAGCGCTGATTCCCTTATCCCCGACCCACTTTGACGTCCCGCTCCGGCGGGGCCGGCACTTGCGAAGCTAGGCAAGGAGAACCCGCCACCCCCCATACCGCCGCCAGCGGAGCCCATCGCTGCAGCAGGCATCGCCATCTGCTGCGGCATGGCCGTCCACATCGGCTGCTGCGCTGCTGCCGGGGCCACCGGAACTGGGGGCTGCTGGCCCAGCATAGGACCGCCGCTGACATTCCCTGAGGACAACTCGGTCTTGGCGTTGACCCCTTCGATGTCGGCAGCCGATTCCCGCGCGCGTTCCTCGACGTCCTCGGTGAACTCCTCGCCCGTGTCGGAGGCTTGTGCGCCGCGATCGAGCTCGCGCCGCGTTCTCTCGTGCGACTGCTTCACCGCCTCACTGGTGCTTGGATCGATCCCTTCGGCAGGGACTTCATCGGGCATGGCTTCAGCGGCCCCGCGGAACTCGTTGCCGACCTTGTGCAGCGCGTCGGTCAGTACCCCGCTGACTTGGCACTTGTCACTGGACACCCCAGCCTCCTACGGAAGGATGTTCGTCGGGTCGATCGGCGCCATCCCGGGGACAGACCCCGGCGCCGGGGGGTCAACAGGCGGCTGCCCGGATGGGCCCGCGTCGGGCGGCACGATCACCGGCGGATCTTGTGGGGATGCTGCGGCCGGGCCCTGTGCCCCGGGCACCTCAACAGCGGCCAACTGAATGCCACCGTCGTCAACCCCCTGTGGTGTGCCCTGATCGTCGACGAACCCTGTGTTGAGGCTGAACAATCCGTCGGTGCTGCTATCGAAGACGGCCACCTTGGACAGTGGGTAGATCCTTTTGTCCTCGCCGAGCACTTGGTCTTCGCCGACGTAGATGTAGTCCTTGCCATCGGCGCTGGACACGACGTGGCCGGGCTGCAGGTCGTCGGGTGCGACCACCGAGCCAATATCGGTACCCGGCTCGCCGATAGGGATCCCCAGGTCCTGTGCTGCTGATCGCACCGATACGGGTGCTCCGTCCTCGGCGTTTTGCATCCGCTGAACGACCTCAGCGATCTTGGGGTCCTTGAAGTCGACCGGGCCGACACCTTCGACGTTGACCACCGCCGACGGCTCAGTCGTGGCGCCGATCTCGGCAATCTCCGGGCCGGGCTCGTCAACCTTCACCACCGGTTCTGGCTGAGCTTTCGGCCGGGGACCTTCGTCGGGCTTCGGTTCCTGCGGGCCATCGTCCGTGGTCTTCTGCTCATCGTCGGGCAGCACGTCGTCGCTGATTTCGCCGGCGTCGTCGGGCTTGGTGGGTGGCTCGGGAAGATTGGACATGATGTCGCTGAGCGGTTTGGGGCCTGCGGAGGGGCCGGCACCGCCGAATGGGTTGCCGGCGCCGCCCAGCGGTCCCATCCCCATCGGAGCCCCGCCTGGCCCGGCCAGAGGATTGTTGATGCCCTGCGGCGGGGTGAGGTCGGGCCCGGGAGGCGCAGTGTCGGCTGACGGTGCCGTGGCGATCGGCGATGTCGGCTCGAGCAGGGGGGTGTCCTTCTCCTCGGAGTCCTTGTCGGGCTCGGGTGCTTTGCTCTCGGGAACGGGCAGCGAGGCACCGATTGGGCCTGGCTCTGCGCGCACCGCAGCGGTACTCCAGTCGCGCACAGCGTCCGAGATGCGTTGATCTGCCGCAGCAACGCCTCGTGCGGCCTCCTCGATCGCAGGGATGTTGGCCGACAGGTTCTCCGCGCCGTAGCCGCCGCCGAGGAAGCCGAGGAACCGGCCATGGGAGTTGGCCAGCTGTTGACGGGCCATCGCGTTACCTTCACGGACCCGCTGATACGCCTCATTTCCAGCTGCCGCAGCGGCAGACAATGCAGTCGCCATCGGCGACCCGGCCTTCGGCCCGAAATCCGCGATCACCTGGGCCGCATCACTGCGCGCCGTCTTCAGCTTCTCGCCCCACTGCTCAGGCGCATTGTTGAGCAGCGCAGTGTAGTTCGACGACACCTCTGCGGCTCGCGCAGTCGCCGCATTGAGCTTGGACACTGCACCGCTGAGGTTCGTCAGAGCGGGCACTTCGGAATCCTGCAGGTGCCACAGTCGGCGGCTCCCGGGCTCGATACCGGAGATGTGCTCGTTGAGCGCCGCGAGCTTGGCATCAGCGGGACCGATATCGTTCTGCCGGTTGTCATCGGTGGCGGGTAGCCACGTCGTCGTCGGCGGTGCCGGTGGCTGGTTGGCGTCCAGCCCCGAGGCAAAGATGCCGGTGATCATGTTCCGCATCTGCTGATCGATGATCAACGAGCCGACCAGGAATCCCCCGGCGACGAGCCACCCCGGCCCGGGAATCGCGGCACCGACGGCCAGCGCCGCCGCCCGTAGACCCGCCTGCTTGGCAGCCAGCACCGCGCCCTTCTTCGCTGCCAACTGTGCAGCGCGACCGCCGATCTTGCGGCTCAGCGCGCTTTCGGCGTCGGCGGCAGCTTTTCTCGCCGCCTTCTTCGGGGTCCCGGTAGTAATGGCGCAAAAAACAACGAGGTTCGCGTAGCGCCTGGTCGGCGGTGATTTCTCGGTTCGGGCTGCGGGCCGGGGTGGTTGGTGCTTGGCTTGGCTGCCGATGAGGTTGGTCGGCGTTTTGGAGGCTGGGGTTCGTGGCGACGCGGGTATTCGCGGACGAGGAGTTGCAGCGCCTGCGGGAGTTCCCGGAGATCAGTCGTGAGGAGTTGTTCCGGTACTTCACGCTGACCCCGGCGGATCTGGCGTTCGTTGCTCCGCAGGGCAGGGGCCCTGCGGTCCGTCTGGGCCTGGCGGTGGCGTTGTGCACCTTGCCGTGGCTGGGGTTCGTGCCGGACAAGGTGTCGTCGGCGCCGCCGGTGGCGGTGGCCCGGTTGGCGGATCAGCTGAATGTCGATGCGGTGCAGCTTCGTTCGTATGGCAAGCGGGCGCAGACGCGGACCGAGCATGTGCGGCTGGTGGCCCAGTATCTGGGGTGGCGGCCTGCCGGGTCGATGGAGTTGAAGGAGCTGGATGAGTTCCTTCTGGCGCGGGCGATGGAGCACGATTCGCCGACGCTGTTGTTCCGGCTGGCGTGTGAGTACCTGATCTCGGCGCGGGTGATCCGGCCGGGCCCGGACACGGTGGTCCGCCGGGTCGCGCATGCTCGCACGCAGGCGCAGCGGGAGACCTATGACCGGTTGGCGCGCGAGTTCACGCCGCAGCGGTGTAAGGAACTGGATGCGTTGCTGGTCGCCGACCCGTCTATCGGGATGTCGCGGTTGCGGTGGTTGTCGACCGGCCCGGTGGAGGCGTCGGCGACCGCGGTGAAGGCCGAGGTCGAGAAGCTGGTGTTCCTGCGCAACCTGGGCGCGGATGAGCTGGATATGTCGGTGCTGCCGGCGGAGCGGCGGCGGTTCCTGGCGACTGTGGGCCGACGCTTGACGGGCCAAGCCTTGGAACGCCGGGATCCGCAACGCCGCTACCCGATCCTGCTCACGGTGTTGGCTCAGTCGGCCACCGATGTGCTCGACGAGGTGGTGCAGCTGTTCGATCAGGCGATCTCGGCCAGGTTGAGCAAAGCCGAACGCCGGATGCGCGACGAGCTCGCCGAGCGCGGTAAGGCCGGAGAGGATCGGCAGGGGTTGCTCGACGACTTGCTGGCCATCATCACCGACACGCAGATCCCTGACGAGGAGATCGGCGGCCTGATCCGGGGCGATCGGATCGGATGGGAGCGGTTGCGGGCCGCGGTCGCGCAGGCCAAACCTCGGCTGCCGCGCGATCACGGGCACCTGGCCGCTCTGGACAGCTCGTACTCCTATCTGCGGCAGTTCACCCCGCAGGTGCTGTCGACAGTCCGGTTCGCCGGCGGCACCGCGGCGATCGAGCTGCTGATCGGGGTGCACATGCTGCGGGAGCTGAATGCGACCGGTACCCGCAAGGTGCCCGACGACGCGCCGACGGGGTTCGTGCCGACGAAGTGGCGCGGCTACCTCGACGAGGCCCGCAAAGCCGGCAACACCACCGCCTATCGGCACTACTGGGAGCTGTGCGTGCTGCTGGGGCTGCGGGACGGGTTGCGCAGCGGCGACGTGTTCGTGCCGGGGTCGCGCCGCTACGCCGACCCGGCCGCTTACCTGCTGACCCCGCAGGCGTGGGAGCCGCAGCGTGACGAGTTCTGCCGCCTGGTCGGCAAGTCCGCTGATCCGGCCCGCGCCCTGGCGACCGCCACCGACGAGCTGCACGACGCTATGAGCGAGTTGGAGAAGGTGCTCGCCGACGGCGACGGCCCGGTCCGTCTCGATGAGGCCGGTGACCTGGTGGTCTCGCCGCTGTCGGCAGAAGACGTTCCGGCCGAAGCGGTGGCGTTGAAGCAGGAGTTGACGGAGATGCTGCCGTTCGCGCCGATCGTGTCGCTGTTGATCGAGCTGGACAAACGCACCGGCTACCTGGACTGCTTCACCCACGCCGGCGGTAAGCAGTCCCGCACCCCGGAGTTGAAGCGCAACCTCATCGCGGTGCTGCTGGCCTACTCCACCAACCTGGGTCTCACCCGTATGGCGGAGGCCTCCGGCATCTCCTACGACATCCTGGCCTGGACTTCGGAGTGGTATGTGCGGGAGGAGACGCTGCGGGCGGCGAACCTGACGATCATCGACTACCACCAACGCCTGCCGCTGACCCCGATCTTCGGGGCCGGCACCCTGTCCTCCAGTGATGGGCAGCGGTTCCCGACCCGTGGCAAATCGGTCACTGCCAGAGCGTTGAGCCGCTATTTCGCGAACGAAGGACTGAGCACGTATACCCATGTCACCGATCAGCACGCCACCTACGGCACGAAGGTCATCGTCGCGACGAGACGTGAAGCTCACTACGTGCTGGACGAAATCCTCGGCAATGCAACGGATCTGCCGATCACCGAGCATGCGACCGACACGCACGGCGTCACCCTGGTGAACTTCGGGCTGTTCGACCTGCTCGGGTTGCAGCTCTCGCCCCGCATCCGGGACCTGGGCCGGATCACCCTGTACCGGGCGGCGCCGCGAGCCCAGGTCGAGTCCGCGTTCCCGCACGCGGGCCCGCTTTTGACCCGGCGGTGCAATCTCGATCTGATCGCCGAGCACTACGACGACCTGCTCCGGCTGGCCGGGTCGCTGAAGTTCGGGCACGCCACCGCGTCGCTGCTGGTCGGCAAGCTGTCGGCGTCGGGCCGGCAGAACGCCCTCGCGGCGGCGCTCAAGGAGTACGGGGCGCTGCGGCGCACGATCTACGCCGCCCGGTATCTGTCCGACCCGGGCTATCGACGCAAGATCTCCCGCCAGCTCAACAAGGGCGAATCCCTGCACGCGCTCCGCCGCGACCTGCTCTACGCGCATGAAGGAACCGTGCGCGCGAGGCACCTGGAGGGACAGACCGAACAGGCATGGTGCCTCACGTTGGCGACCAACGCCGTCATCGCCTGGACCACGGAGTATTACGGTCTGGCGACCGAACAGATGCGGCGGGCCGGGCGGCGCATCGATGACGAGGTGCTGGCGCACATTTCTCCGGCGCACAGCGAGAACATCAACTTCTTCGGCGCCATCGAGGTCGACATCGACGCCGAACTGGCCCAGCTCGGCCCCACCGGGTACCGGCCGCTGCGGGTCCGCGACACCCTCTTCTGACCGCCGGCTACCACCTTCCGGGAGAGGGTGCTGGGGCGTAGCTGGGCACATCGGTGGCCTGGGTTGGGTCAGCGACAGCGTGGTGGTTCGGTGGCGGTGAGGACGCGGTCGCTGATCGGGCGCAGCTGGGCGTAGGCGTCGGCGACGGGCAGCACGAGCCCGGTGGGGTGCCGGCTCTGCCAGTCGGCGGCCGCCACGGCGGTGGCGAAGTAGCGGCCGGGGTTGCAGGTGGTGGCGCGGACCCGGGTCGGGTCGAGTTCGTCGGGGCCGGGTACAGAGATGACCGCGGTGGCCGGGTCGAGGCCGCTGACCCCGGAGGCCGGGTCAACGGACAGTCGGATGGTGGTTCCGGTTGCGGCGCAGGTGGATTCGACGGTGGCGGGGCGACCGATGATGGCGGGGAACAGCAGGGTGTCGGCGGCGCACCAGGTGTAGAGCTGGTGGCCGTCGACGGTGAACCGGTGCGGGGTGGGATTGAGGGTCAGGCCCCAGCCGAGGATGCGGTGCCGGTCGTCGTATTCGATGTCCGCGGCGGCGGGCGCGTTCTCGACGTCGGCGACGCTGGCGCCGGCGGCGGTAGCGAGCTGTTCGATGGTGATCGGTTCACCGGCCGCGAGCAGCCGCATCGCGGTGCCCATCAGGTTCGTTCCCGTATTGGCGGTGGAGTCGAACAGTGTGTCGACGATGGTGGTGGCGAACGGGTTGGTCGTCATCGCTGGTGTCCCCTCGGAGCGTGTAGTCACGGGTGTGGGATCGAGTGTCGGGCTTGCCACCGCAGGGAAGGTCAAGCGCCGCAGCCGCATGTCCTCGGATCCGGCACCCACGGCGGGGCGGCGGCTCGGTCGTGGCTGGTCGCCCGGGTCAACGCGTCGTGGTGGTGGTGTTCGAACTCGTCGATGCGGCGGCGCTGCTCGTCGAGGTCGCGGATGCGGTCCTCGATCCGGGTCCGGGAGCGGGCCAGTAGTTCGGCCAGCTGCGGTCCGACCGGCCGGGCGCTGTCGTCGCAGGTGGCGGCGAGCTGACGGATTTCGGCCTCCGTGAGGCCGAGGCCGCGCAGGGTGGCGATGACCTCGACGCACCACAGCGCGTGTTCGTCGAAGAGCCGGTATCCGGCCCGGCTGCGGCCGAGGCTGTAGATCAGGCCCAGGTCGTGGTGGCGGCGTAGTACTTTCGCCGGCACTCCGGTGCGGCGGGCCAGGTCTCCGATGGTCATCACCGGTGTGTTCATGACGGCTCGATCCGGTCCTCAGCCCGCGCAGCAGGACAGCTTGGCGACATCGGCGGTGAAGGTTTGGGCGGTGAGTTTCAGCGCTTCGGCCATGGTCAGATACGGCGCCCAGGTGCGGGCGAGCTGGTCGACGGTCATGCCCGCGGTGATCGCGTACCCGGCGGCGGTGATCAGATCCCCGGCACCCTCGGCGACGGCGTGCACGCCTAGCACCCGCCCGGTCCCGGCCTCGGCGACGAGTTTGACCACACCACGGGTGTCCCGGTTGACCAGGGCACGCGGCACGTTCGCACCGGTGAGCAGCCGCGACTCGGTCCGTAATCCGGCTGCGGCGGCTTGGCTGTCGGTGTGGCCGACCGCGGCGATGGCCGGGCTGGTGAATGTCACCCGCGGCAGCGCCGTGTAGTCCAGGGTGCGGCCGGCGTGCCCGAGGGCGTTGCCGGCGGCGAGTGTGCCCTGCGCCGCCGCGACGTACACGAATTGGGGGCCGCCGGCCACGTCGCCCGCGGCCCAGATCCGCGGGTTGCTGCTGCGCTGGTGGGCGTCGACGACGACGGCGCCGCGGTCGTCGGTGCGTACCCCGACCGCCGCCAGATTCAATCCGGGGGTGTCGGGGCGGCGGCCGGTGGCGATGAGCAGCTGGGCGGCCCGCAGTTCGGTGGTGGCCCCGTCGGCGGTGCGGACGGTGACGAGTTTCTCGCCGCCCTCGGCCAGTGCCTTGTCGAGGGTGGCGCCGGTGAGCACGGTGATGGCTTCGTCGGCGAACACCTGCGCGATGGCCCGGGAGATCTCGGGTTCCTCGAACGGCGCCAGCCGATCCAGGGCCTCGATCACCGTGACCCGGGTGCCGAGCCGGGCGAACAACTGTGCCTGTTCGAGACCGATGGCGTTGCCGCCCACCACGATCAGCGACCCCGGCAGGACGTCGAGCTCCATCGCGGTGGTCGAGGTCAGATACCCCGCCTCGGCGAGCCCGTCGGTCGGCGGCGCCCACGGCGCGGCGCCGGTCGCGATCAGGTACTGATCGGCGTCGATCACCCGCGGGCCATCGGCCCCCTGCTCGACCCGCAGCACCGGTGCGTCGGTGGTACCGGTGAAGACGGCGGTTCCCGAGACGATCTCCCAGCCGTAGTCGGCGGCCAGGTCGAGGTACTTCTCGCCGCGAAGCCGGTCGACCAGCGCGTTCTTGCCCGCGATCAGCTCGGCGAAGTCCACCGGTGCCCCGGTCGCCGCCAGCCCCGGGAACCGGTCGGCGCTCGCCGCGGTGTGCCGGGCCTCCGCGGCGGCCAGCAGCGCCTTCGACGGCACGCAGCCCACGTTCACGCAGGTGCCGCCGATCGCGGCGCGCTCGACCATCACCACCCGTTTGCCGAGGTTGACCGCGGCGATGGCGGCGGCGAACGCCGCCGAACCGGAACCGATGATCGCCAGATCGGCGCGCGGGGATGTCGTGGTCACGGCGGGTTCTCCTTGCTGGGGGACTCCGGTCACGGAACAGGTTGCTATTCGCGTTGACGAATATCTCCGGACATCATACTATGCGCTTATCCGAATAGTTCAACTTTCTTCTTGTGGAGGCGATCCCCTTGCCCCGGTCCACGACCGCCGCCGTCACCGCGCCCGGTGGCGAGACGGCCTGCACGCACCTGGATGCGACGGCGAAGTTCTTTCGCGCGCTGTCGGATCCGACGCGGTTGAAGCTGCTGGAGTTCATCTTGGCCGCCGAGCGCACCTCCGCGGAGTGTGTCGAGCATGCCGGGATCTCCCAGCCGCGGGTGTCGGTGCACCTGTCCTGCCTGGCCGACTGCGGTTATGTGACCGCGCGCCGTGACGGCAAGAAGCTGCGCTACTCCGTCGGCGACCCACGCGTCGCGGACCTGGTGATGCTGGCCCGCTCCCTCGCCGCCGACAACGCCGCCGCGCTGACCTGCTGCACCCGCATCGACACCGCTCGTGTGAACGGAGCAGGACATTGATGAACGTACGCAACAACTCCACGGGGATCGGCGGCCCGCTCGCGGTGGTGGGTGCCGCCGTGGCCATGATCGTGTGCTGCGCCGGACCGGCCTTGATCGCGGCCGGTGCGCTCACCGCCCTCGGCGGTGCGCTGCGCAGTTGGGGACCGATCGTGGCCGCCGCGGTGATGGTCCTCGCCGCCGTCGGCTACACCGCGCGCCGTCGTAAGCCGCCGCAGCGAGGGACAGTCCGCGGACTGCTGGGCACCCGCCGATCGCATCAGCCCAACGCGTCGACCGATCGGAGTTCCCAGCCGTGACCACGCCGATCACCCGACGCACGGTGAGCGCGGCGCTCGCCGCCCTGGCGGTCACGGTGCTGGCTGCCTGCGGCACCGACACCGCCTCGCCCCGCGCCGCCACCGACCCCGTCACGGTCACCGCGCTGTCCGGGGCGCCGGTGACCGTGCCCAGCGGCAAGCCGACGGCGATGTTCTTCTTTTCGGTCGGCTGCGGTGAATGCGTGGGCGGCGCGAAGTCGCTGTCGCAGGCTGCGCGACAACTCGGTGACACCGCCGCTTTCGTCCTGGTCGACATGGATCCGGCCGAACCTGCCCAGGTCGTCACCGACTTCCAGCAGCAAACCGGGACCGACACCGTGCCCGCGGTCATCGACACCGATGCGACCCTGACCAAGCGGTACTCCGTGGCCGCCCTGTCGACCCTGCTCGTCGTCGACCCCGGCGGTGCGGTCGCCTACCGGGCCGCCGACCCGTCCGCCGATCAGATCACCGCCGCGCTGGCGAAGGCCGGGGACCGGTGAACGGGCTGCTGGCCTTGGCGTTCACCGCGGGCATGCTCGCCCCGGTCAATCCGTGCGGTTTCGCGCTGCTGCCGGCCTGGATCACCCACACCCTCGGCGACACCGCCACCGAACCGCTCGGGGTACGCACGGCGCGGGCGCTGCGAACCGGCGTCGCTTTTACCCTCGGGTTCGCGGGCACCCTGGCCGTGGCGGGGCTGGCCATCAGCGCCGGTGCCCGCGCGCTGATCAGCGCCGCGCCGTGGCTCGGTCTGGTCGTCGGTGTCGCCCTGGTATTGCTCGGTGTCGTCATGTTCACCGGCCGCGTGCTCGGTCTGCGACTGCCCACCCGAGCGCTGCGCCCGGCCACCGGGCCGGGCGGCACAACCGGGATCGTCCTCGCCGGGATCGGCTACGCCGCGGCGTCGCTGTCGTGCACGTTCGGGGTGCTGCTGGCCGTCATCGCCCAGGCCCAGGCCACCGCGGGCTGGGGTGCGCTGCTCGCGGTGTTCGTCGCCTACACCCTCGGCGCCGCGACGATCCTGCTGCTGGTCAGCCTCGCCGCCGCGGCCGCCGGTACCGCGCTCACCCACCATCTCGCCGCCCTCGCCCGGCACGGCACCCGCATCACCGCGACCGTGCTCATCCTCACCGGCGCCTACCTGGCCTGGTACTGGCTGCCCGCCGTCACCGGCGACACCACCGGCACCAACGGATTCGCGGCCCTGTCCACCACCGCCAGCACCTGGCTGCAGAACCACACACCACTGATGGCGACGATCGCGGCACTGACCGTGCTCACCGCCGCCGTCACCGTCCTCGCTCACCGCATGATCCGGCGCCGCGTTACCGATGCCGCACCCGTCGACTGCTGCACCCCGACGACCGTCATCGAGGAAGGGCGCCCGCAATGACCGAACGCTACGACACCCTCGTGCTCGGCGGCGGAATGTCCGGGCTGCCACTGGCGCTGCGCGCCGCCCGCCACGGCCGGGTCGCCTTCGTCGAGAAGGAACTGCTCGGCGGGACCTGCCTGAACCGGGGCTGCATCCCCACCAAGACGATGATCGCCTCCGCCGCCGTCGCCCATCAGGCCCGCCGCGCCGCCGAGTTCGGCGTCCGCGTCGGCGGTCCGGTCACCGTCGACCTGGCCGCCGTGGTGGAGCGTAAGAACACCCTCGTCGATTCCATCCGGGCCGGATCGTATCGGGCCGTCGAAAAATCCGCCGACCTCGACTTCTACCACGCCGCAGGACAATTCACCGGTAACCGGCGCCTCACCGTCGACGGCACCACCCTGACCGCGGACCGGATCATCCTCGCGACCGGCACCCGCACCACCCTCCCGGCCATCGACGGCTTGGATGCCGTGCCCTACTACACCTCCCGCACGCTGCTCGACCTCACCGAACTACCCGCCCACCTGCTCGTCGTCGGCGGCGGCTACGTCGGCTGCGAATTCGCGCAGATGTTCCGGCGATTCGGCGCCGAGGTCACCATCGTCCAGCGCGCCGACCGGCTGCTGCCCGGGGAAGACCCCGACATCAGCGCCGCCGTCGCCGACGGCATGACTGCCGACGGCATCACTGTCGCGACCGCCACCACCTGTACTCACGCCGCCGGGACGGCCGGCAACATCCGGATCGGCTGCACCGGCACCGAGACCGCCGAGATCACCGGCAGCCACCTGCTGCTCGCCACCGGGCGCACCCCCAACACCGACGCCCTGGGCCTGGAACACCTCGACCTGCAACCCGACCCGCACGGCTTCCTCACCGTCGGCGACACCCTGAACACCTCCGCCGACAACGTGTGGGCGATCGGCGACCTGCGGGGCGGGCCGATGTTCACCCACACCGCCCGCGACGACGCCGACATCGTCTACCGCACCGTCTACCGCGACCAGGACCGCACCACCACCGGACGTGTCGTGCCGCACGCGGTGTTCACCGACCCCGAAGTCGGAGCCGTCGGCCTGACCGAACCCGCCGCCCGCGCAGCCGGCTACGACGTGATCATCGGCCGCCAGAACTTCACCGGCGTTGCCAAAGCACGCGCCATCGGCAACACCCGCGGCCTGGTCAAATTCGTCGCCGACGCCGCCACCGACCGGATCCTCGGCTGCCACATCGCCGGACCCGACGGCGGCGACCTCGTCCACGAAGCCGTCATCGCCATGACCTGCGGCGCCACCTACGGCCAACTCGCCGCCGCCATCCACATCCACCCCACCCTCGCCGAAGCCGTCAACGCCGCCGCCGGCGGCGTCCACCGACCCGCCGCCGACTGATCCCACAGATAACACCCTGTTATCTGTGGCACCATGAAACCCGGCCTGCGACGACTCCGCTCCGGCGGTGCGCGAAGCGGCCCTGTTATCTGTGGCAAGCAGGCCAGGGAGGTCACAATGTTGTCGTCCGGGATCACCGTCCGCGCCGCCGGCGACGGCTTCCTCGACTCGATCCGCTCCCCGAACACCCGCCGCTCCTACGCCATCGCCGTCGATAAGACCACCGCCAGGCTCGGCGAGGCCCGGCCGCTGGCCAATGTCGCCGACGACGAGATCGGCGAAACCCTGGAAACTTTGTGGGGCGAGGCGGCGGTCAACACCTGGAACGCCCGCCGCGCCGCGGTCGCGTCTTGGCTGGCGTGGTGCCGCGAGCACGGACACCTCGCCCCGGCGGTCCCCGCGTGGGTGAAACGCTCCACCCCGCCGGACTCGGCCACCCCGGTGCGCTCGCGCACCGCGATCGACCGGCTCATCACCCGCCGCGACATCGACCTGCGGGATAAGACGCTGTGGCGGATGCTCTACGAAACATGCGCCCGCACCGAGGAACTGCTCCAGGTCAACATCGAAGACCTCGACCTGGCCGGGCGGTGCTGCCCGGTGAAGTCCAAGGGCGCCAAGCCCCGCACCCGCCGCCGCGGCGCCGCCCATCACGAGTACGCGCACGAGCTCGTGTACTGGGACGCGGGTACCGCCCGGCTCCTGCCACGCCTCACCAAGGGCCGCACCCGCGGACCGCTGTTCGTCACCCACCGCCGACCCGGACCCCGCAAAGCCGTCGCCGACCGCGACATCTGCCCCGACACCGGCCTGGCCAGGTTGTCCTACGGCCAGGCCCGCGCCCTGCTCGATGCCGCCACCGCCACCAACGGACCCGGCACCGGCTGGGACCTGCACGAACTCCGGCATTCTGGCCTGACGCATCTCGGCGAGGCCGGAGCCAGCCTGCTCGAGCTAATGGCCAAGTCCCGCCACCGCAAACCCGACAACCTGCGCCGCTACTTCAAACCCTCACCGGCGGCCATGCGCGGCATCACCAGCCTCCTCGGTCCCGACCGCGGCCACCGATAGCGGCCACCAACAACGACTCGTCCGTCTACCCGGACCAGGCGCTACGCGAACCTCGTTGTTTTTTGCGCCATTACTGCCGGGACCCCGGCGTCACCGGGCAGATCATCGTGCGCGGTGACAGCGCCTATGGATCGCGGGCGGTGATCCGGGTATGCCGCCGCTACGGGGCGGTGTTCTCGCTGGTGCTGACCCGCAACGCCGCGGTGCAACGCGCCATCGACAGCATTCCCGAGAACGCCTGGACCCCGGTGAAATACCCGGGTGCGGTGCTCGATCGCGAGACCGGGGCCTGGATCTCTGATGCCGAAGTCGCTGAAGCCGTCTACACCATGGCCAAAACCGGCACCTATGAGGCGGTCACCGCCCGGCTGATCGTGCGCCGGGTCAAAGACGCCAACCAACCCCAAGACGGGCTGTTCCCGATCTGGCGGTATCACCCGTTTTTCACCAACACCACCGAGTCGGCCACCGACGCCGACATCACCCACCGCCGCCACGCCATCATCGAAACCACCTTCGCCGACCTCATCGACGGCCCCTTGGCCCACATTCCCTCCGGGCGCTTCGGCGCCAACAGTGCCTGGGCCGTCTGCGCCGCGATCGCCCACAATCTGCTGCGCGCCACCGCGACCCTGGCCGGGACCCGTCACCGCACCGCGCGCGGGGCGACCCTGCGCCGTCACCTGGTCAATATCCCGGCTCGTCTGGCCCGACCCCAACGACGACCGATCCTGCACCTACCCCGGCACTGGCCCGCCGAACCAGCATGGATGACCCTGTGGCACAACACCATCGGCCACCGATCCAGCGCCTGAACCACCGACCACCCGACCCGACAACCAGGAACCCGACAGGAAAAGCTGGACAGACCAGCGGCCTCGTCATGCCCACCACCAGCCCGGATCAAGACCATCAGCTCAACCGGCCACCACACCGTCGGTCGGTGGAATCAGGCTTAGTGAGAGGAATGATCAGAACCTGTGGATGAGCCTCGGCGTGGGGGCGTGAAAATGAGCGCACCTTCCCGAGGATGATCATCACGGAATCAGGTATTCGATCAAGACCGGCGTTGGCGCGCTGGTTGGGAAGGTACGCCCATGCTCACCGTAGTTCACGACGGCGCGGAGGCCAACGACAACACCGACAGTGGTGCTGGTCGGTCGTTGTTGGATGAGATTGTCCGTGATGGCGCTCGGCAGATGCTGGCCGCGGCGTTGCAGGCCGAGGTCGCCGCCTACGTGGCGCAGTTCGCTGACCAGCGCGATGACAACGGCCACCGATTGGTGGTCCGCAACGGCTACCACCAGCCGCGCGAGGTGCTGACCGCAGCCGGTGCGGTGCAGGTGAGGGCCCCGCGGGTCAACGACAAACGTGTCGATCCCGACACTGGTGAACGCAAGCGGTTCTCCTCGGCGATCCTGCCGGCCTGGGCGCGCAAGTCCCCGCAGATGTCCGAGGTGTTGCCGCTGTTGTACCTGCACGGGTTGTCGAGCAGCGATTTCACCCCGGCCCTGGAGCAGTTCCTCGGCTCCGGTGCCGGGTTGTCGGCATCGACGATCACCCGGCTCACGTCGCAGTGGCAAGATGAGGCCGCCGCGTTCGGTCGTCGCGATCTGTCGGGCAGCGACTATGTCTACCTGTGGGTCGACGGCATCCCCCTCAAGGTCCGCCTGGACCAGGAAAAGCTGTGTCTGCTGGTGATGCTCGGTGTGCGCGCTGACGGCCGCAAGGAGCTGGTGGCGATCAGCGACGGCTACCGTGAATCGGCCGAGTCGTGGGCCGATCTGCTGCGCGACTGCAAACGGCGCGGCATGACCGCCCCGTGCTCGCCGTCGGTGACGGTGCACTCGGGTTCTGGAAAGCGGTCCGTGAGGTGTTCCCGGCCACCAAAGAGCAGCGCTGCTGGTTCCACAAGCAAGCCAATGTTCTTGCCGCACTGCCGAAATCAGCACACCCGTCGGCCCTGGCGGCACTCAAGGAGATCTACAACGCCGAGGATATCGACAAGGCCCAGCTCGCGGTCAAGGCCTTCGAGGTCGATTTCGGCGCCAAGTACCCCAAGGCGGTCGCCAAGATCACCGACGACCTCGATGTGCTGCTGGAGTTCTTCAAGTACCCGGCCGAACATTGGATCCACCTGCGCACGACGAACCCGATCGAAAGCACCTTCGCCACAGTGCGACTTCGGACCAAGGTGACAAAAGGCCCGGGATCGCGAACGGCCGGACTAGCGATGGCCTACAAGCTGATCGACGCCGCCTCGGCCCGCTGGCGCGCCGTCAACGCCCCGCACCTGGTCGCCCTGGTCCGCGCCGGCGCGGTCTTCCACAAAGGCAAACTGCTCGAACGCCCCACCGACATCACCCCACCAACACCGCCCTCAGACGACGATCAGGACGCCGGAACGGAGGTCGCCTGAAACACCCCGATCCACAGGTATTGACAATTCCTCCAAGTGACGATTCGCGAGGTGAGAGTGCGAGGTGGGCAGGATGGATTCCGCCGCTGATCGTTGAACGGCGGACCCTTTGCTGATGCTTTCTCAGCTTCAACTGGGGGATCGGTCGCGTCTATCCCTCCACCGCGGCGCGGACTCCGATTCGCGCCAGATGTCATGGCAGTCACCACTTTTTCGACGGCTAGCGACGGTGTCGCGTTTTGTCAGAAGCCGCCCGACAGCACAGCGATCGCTGCTGCGGCGGCCCGTGGGTCACAGCAGCCGGACGATGCCGCGGGCAGCCACCTGCAGGGCGCCGAGCAGTCGCTGGCGACCTCGCTTCAACGACGGAACTACGACGGCGATCGCGGCCACCACAGCGTCGTCGGACTGCCGGACGATCGGCACGGCCAGTGAACAGGCGCCTAGCGACATCTCTTCCACGGTGGTAGCCAACCCCTCGCGCCGCACCCCCTCCAACTGTCGGGACAGCACCGCAGGCTGGGTGATTGTGTAGGGAGTAATCGGAGTCAGATTGGCAAACACCTGATCCTGGACTTCGCGTGGCGCGTGCGCCAACAGCACCTTGCCGACGCCGGTGCAGTGCATCGGCAACCTGCTGCCGACGGTGCTAACGATCGGCACGGATGCCCTACCCATCATCCGCTCGAGGTACAATACTTCGTTGCCGTCGCGTACCGCGAGGTGCACGGTGGCGAGCGTTGCCGCGTAGACATCGTGCAAGAACGGCTCTGCGACCTGCCGTAATCCGCCTCCGACCGGGGCGAGCAGCCCAGCGCTCCACATCAGTCGGCCGACCTCGAAACGACCGTCCGTGCGGCGCTGCAACGCCCCGCCCGCAACCAGTTCGGCAGCCAGCCGGTGGGCCGTGGCCATCGGCAGGCTGGCCCTACCCGCCAGTTCGGACAGCGTCAGTGTCCGGTGCCACTCATCGAAGGCGGCGACCATGCGCAGCAAACGAGAAGCGACGCTGGTGCCGGGCGTTGAGGTATTTCCCGCCACTCACGGATCCTTTCCGCTCAGTGGTAATCTAGCGTAGGTCAGTCGCCGAGGAGCCAATAGTGTCAAGGCTATGACAGCAGTGATCGACCCCGATCCCGACGGCGGGTTGCCGAGGCAGCAGGCGATCAGCGCGGAGATCGAGGCGATCGAGTCCGAGTATCAGCGCGCTGGCATCGAGGAGACGCAGCCGCGGCTCGGCTACGCGCCCTACCGCAGCAGCCTGCTGCGTCATCCCACGAAGGACCTACACCACGCTGACCCGGAGGGCGTCGAGCTGTGGACGCCCTGCTTTTCCGAACGCGACGTGCATCCGCTTGAATCGGACCTCACCATCCAGCACTCAGGCGAACCCATCGGCGAACGGATAGTGGTGACCGGCCGGGTGGTCGACGGCGACGGACGGCCGGTGCGACGTCAACTCGTCGAGATCTGGCAGGCCAACGCCGGCGGTCGCTACATCCACAAGCGTGATCAGCACCCGTCCGCGATCGACCCCAACTTCACCGGCGTCGGCCGCTGCCTGACCGATGACGACGGAAGCTACCGCTTCACCACGATCAAGCCAGGGCCGTATCCGTGGAGGAACCACCGCAACGCTTGGCGCCCAGCCCACATCCACTTCTCGGTGTTCGGAACGGAATTCACGCAACGGCTGATCACCCAGATGTACTTCCCCGGCGACCCGTTGTTCGCGCTGGACCCGATCTATCAGTCGATCACCGACCGAAAGGCCCGAGACCGACTGATTGCCAACTACGACCACGACGTCACCACCCACGAATGGGCCACCGGATACCGGTGGGACATCATCCTCACCGGCGCGACGCGCACTCCGACCGAGGATCCCCACCGCGGAAGCGAACACTGATGAATACCCTGCTCACCGCCACCCCGGGGCAGACCGTCGGACCCTTTTTCGGTTACGCACTCCCGTTCGACCGGTGCGACCAGCTGGTTCCGGCCGGCTCACCGGGTGCCGTCCAGCTTTCCGGCTTGGTCCTCGATGGTGACGGCCAGCCTGTTCCCGACGCCCTACTTGAGATCTGGCAGGCAAACGCCGACGGCACCATCCCCACGTCCACCGGCTCGCTACACCGGGACGGCTGGACCTTCACTGGGTGGGGCCGCGCCGGCACCGACGATGGCGGACGGTACAACTTTTCCACCGTCATCCCAGGTCCCTGCGATCCCGGTGCGGCACCGTTCTTTCTGATCACCGTGTTCGCCCGCGGGCTGCTCAACCGGCTGTTCACCCGCGCCTACGTGCCCGGGGGGCAGCTGGCCGGCGATCCACTGCTGGCGTCCCTGCCGCCCGAGCGTCGCGACACGCTCATCGCCACCCGCGAGGGCGCCGGACTACGCTTCGACATCCAATTGCAGGACGCGCCAGGCAAACCCGAGACGGTCTTCCTGCGCTACGCGGGACACCAGCGATGACTGACCTCTTCTGGCCGGGCGACGACCTCGCAGGCGACCTGATGAGCGGCCCCGCATTCCTCGAGGCCATGGTGGCCGTGGAACGGGCGTGGCTGGACAGCCTCGTCGACGCCGGTATCGCACCGCAAGAGGCGCGTGCCAGCTTGGCAGACCTCATCGCCGACGCCGACACCGAGTCGATCGCCCGCCGCGCCGCCACCGACGGCAGCCCCGTCAGCGCTCTGGTCACGTTGTTGCGTGAGCGCTCAACGGCGGCGACAGCCCGCTGGTTACACCGCGGGCTAACCAGTCAGGACGTCGTCGACACAGCGCTCGTCATCTGCGCCCGTGATGTCCTCATGCGCATCGGCGACGAGTTCACCGTCCAAGTCCGGGCGCTGTCCGAGCTCGCTGAGAGGCACCGGAGCACACCAACACTCGCGCGTACCCTGACCCAGGCCGCCCTACCAAGCACCTTCGGCGCCAAGATGGCACGTTGGCTTACCGGCATACTGGACGCCGCCGAACCGCTGACCGGGCTGCTGCCCTCGCTGCCGGTGCAGGTCGGTGGCGCGGTGGGAACGCTGGCGGCGGCTACCGAATTGACCGGTTCGGTGGACGGCGCCATCGCGTTGAGCGACGCGCTCGCCGGCGCACTGCGGCTGGCGCCGGCTCCGCCCTGGCACACCACCCGCTCGGCGATCACCCGCATCGGGGATGCGTTGGTGAGCTGCTGCGACGCCTGGGGGCACATCGCCGCCGACATCGCGACCGGTAGCCGGCCCGAGGTCGGCGAGCTGGCCGAGGGGACTGGTGGCGGCTCATCGACGATGCCGCACAAGAACAATCCCGTCCGCTCTGTGTTGATCCGGCGCACCGCGCTCACCGCGGGCACCTTGGGCGCCACCCTGCACCTGGCCGCAGGAGCGAGTGTCGACGAGCGCTCCGACGGCGCGTGGCACGCCGAATGGGCCACACTGCGCACGCTCGCCCGCCACACCGTCGTGGCGGCCATCCAAGCCTCCGAACTGCTCTCCGGGTTGCAGGTGGACACGGCGCGGGCGGCCGCGAACCTGGCCGACGCGGGCGGGCTGCTCACCGAACAACGTGCAATGACCGAGTTGACCGGTAGCCCAGCACGGCCCGACTACACCGGTGCCGCCGATCGGCTGATCGATTCGACCTTGAGTCGGGCCCGCCGCTTCATCAAGTCTGCGTCATGACCATTCCGGCCTTGGCCACAATCGACTTCGGCGGACCCGACGGTGCGCCTGTCCTCGTGCTGGGGCCTTCACTGGGTACCTCGGCAGCCACGCTGTGGAGCGCTGCGGCTGGATGGCTGAGTGCGCACGCCCGCGTCGTCGGGTGGGACCTACCCGGTCACGGTCGAGGCGGTCCTGGCGAGCCCTTCACGATCGCCGAACTCGCGGTCGCCGTGCTGGCACTCGCCGACGACATGCACGCCGAGACCTTCCACTACGCCGGTGATTCGCTCGGTGGCTGTGTCGGTCTGCAGCTGATGCTCGACGCGCCGCAACGGGTGGACTCGGCGACCCTACTGGGCACCGGTGCGTTGATCGGCACCCCAGCTGGCTGGCTCGAGCGCGCCGCCACCGTCCGCGCCGAGGGCGTCGAAACCTTACTCTCGGGCGCGGCCCAGCGGTGGTTCGCGCCGGGCTTCGTCGACCGGCAACCAGGTGTCGGCGCGGCGCTGCTGGACACCCTCAGCCACACCGATCCGGAGTCCTATGCGCAGGCCTGCGAGGCCCTCGCGGCATTCGACGTCTCCGACCGATTGCGCGAGATCGTCACTCCCGTCCTGGCCGTGGCAGGCAGCGCCGACGTGCCCACACCGCCGGAGTCATTGCGGCGCATCGCCTCCGGTGTCCAGGACGGTGACCTCGTAGTGCTCGACGGTGTCGGCCACCTGGCACCCGCCGAAGCCCCGGACCGGGTCGCCGGCCTCATCGCAGAGCAGGTGGGTATTCCGCAGCCTGCGACTAGGACCGTCGAGGATGTGTGTCGCGCGGGAATGGCGATACGGCGCCAGGTGCTCGGCGACGGGCACGTCGACCGGGCAATCGCCGGTACCACCGACATGACCGCCGATTTCCAGCACCTGATCACCCAGTACGCCTGGGGAACCATCTGGACACGCCCAGGTCTAGACCTTCGCAGCCGCTCGATGATCACCCTGACGGCGCTGGTCGCGCGCGGGCACCGCGAGGAACTGGCGATGCACCTGCGAGCGGCCCGCCGGAACGGTTTGAGCAACGACGAGATCAAGGAGCTGCTGATGCAGACTGCCATCTACTGTGGCGTCCCCGACGCCAACTCCGCGTTTCGCATCGCCGCCGAGGTATTGCCGGAATTCGACGAGGACGAGCGGGCGTCGTCATGAGCCGCACCGCCGTCTGCGCCGCCGCCCACGAAGCCGTCGCCGGAATCGCTGACGGCGCCACAATTCTCGTCGGCGGATTCGGCATGGCGGGCATGCCCACCACACTCATCGATGCGATCATCGAACAGGGCGCCGCCGAGCTCACCATCGTCAGCAACAACGCGGGCAACGGCGACACCGGTCTGGCCGCGCTGCTGGCTGCCGGTCGGGTCGCGAAGGTCATTTGTTCCTTCCCCCGACAGGCCGATTCGTACGTGTTCGACAGGCTCTACCGGGACGGCATGGTCGACCTCGAAGTGGTCCCGCAGGGCAACCTGGCCGAGCGGATCAGAGCGGCAGGCGCGGGCATTGGCGCGTTCTTCTGCCCGACCGGTGTCGGCACCCCGCTCGCCTCGGGCAAGGAGATCCGCACGATCGACGGCCGCGACTACGTGCTGGAGTATCCGATCCGCGGCGACGTCGCACTCATCGCAGCACACCTGGCCGACCGGGCCGGAAACCTGTTGTACCGCAAGACTGCTCGCAACTTCGGTCCGGTCATGGCGACCGCCGCCACGCTGACCGTCGTTGAGGTCTCCCGCGTCGTCGAGACCGGAGGCATCGACCCCGAGACGGTCGTGACGCCGGGTATCTTCGTCGACCGCATCCTCGACCTGTCCTCGATTCCCGCCGCCCGCACCGAGGCCGCCTCGTGACGGGAACGCTCGATGCAAGGACACGGCGTCGTGTCGAGCATCTCGACCGTGGCCCGTTGGACCGCGGGGAGATCGCCGCGATGATCGCCCGCGACATCGCACCTGGGTCGTACGTCAATCTCGGCATCGGCCAGCCCACGATGGTCGCCGACTACCTCGACCCCGCCGCCGAGGTGGTGCTGCACACCGAGAACGGCATGCTCGGCATGGGAGGCGCCGCGACAGGAGACGCCATTGACCCGGATCTCACCAATGCAGGCAAGGTTCCGGTCACCGAAACCCCTGGGGCGTCCTACTTCCACCACGCCGACTCCTTCGCCATGATGCGCGGCGGCCATCTCGACGTGTGTGTGCTCGGGGCGTTTCAGGTCAGCGAGCGTGGAGACCTCGCCAACTGGCACACCGGAGCACCGGACGCCATTCCCGCGGTCGGGGGTGCGATGGATCTCGCCATCGGAGCGAAGCGCGTATTCGTGATGATGACGCTGTTCGGCAAGGACAGGACCGCGAAGTTGGTTCCGGAGTGCAGTTACCCGCTGACCGGGCTTCGGTGCGTCAGCCGGCTGTATACCGAGTACGCGATCTTCGACATCGACAACGCCGGAGACGGACGCGTGCGCGTACTCGAGACCTTCGCCATCAGTATCGCCGCGCTCGAGAAGCGCTTGCACATAGCTCTGTCGTGACCCTGGCGCTTGGGTCGCCGAAAAGTGACTCCATGCTCGCTCAGCGACGAAATTCCCAGAGGAGTGGATTGATGACCCTATCCCGTGACGAGCTAGCCGATTTCGCCGAAAGTATGGCGCGCGCAGGGGATCGCGACACCCAGCACGTGACCGAGGAGCACCTCGTCGTGAACTCCACCGAGGCACACTGGATCCAGACCGGAAGCCCATCAGAAATTGGATTGCTTCTGCGGATACCCGCCCGCTCCATTGAGTTCTTCCTGCAGAAGATCCCCGCCGGTGCGGGCAGTGACCTTCATCGACACGTACACGAGTCAGTTCACTTCGTGCGACATGGCTCGGGCTGGTCGGAGATTGGCGATCAACGCGTAACGTGGAGCGCAGGCGACTTCGTGTATACGCCGCCGTGGGTATGGCATCGCCACTATGCAGATGACCAACAGGACGTCGAGATGATAGTCATCGAGAACTCCCGCCTCCTGGCTGCCGTGGACGCAACCCAGAGGGAAACCAGGGGCAACGTTAGCTTCGCCGAGGCTTTCGGCGTCGGCGACACGTAAGCAGTGGAGAAATTGTCAAGGTAATCGCTTCGAAGGGCGCTTGACGACGGCGGTCAAACACACGGCGGCCGGTCAACCCATCCACGGCGCTAATGTCCAGCCGCCCTGCAACTTTCGTGGCCGCGGCGTCTCCCGGCGAAGCAGGCGGCCTGATCTGCACCCGTGTTGTCGGCCCACGGGTTGTGCGAGTAAAGCGCAAAGTGATCACGATGCGGTCACATGCGTTATTCGTCGAACCCTTCATCTGGGATAGCAAACGCCGCCCTGGCGTTGTCGTTGAGATTTGCAAATCCATCGATAACCACCCGGGCCACGCGGGTCTCATGGTCGACAATGCGGATCAGCCACGTGTGAAAGGCCGCACCGGTGAATTCTTCGCTGACCGGCGAAGGAGCTCTCCAGCGACGGAAGAAGAACTCGAGTCGTGTCGTCAGCTCGATGACATCCTCCTGCACCGGAACGTAGGAAAGTACTTGACGCAGTTCGAGGCGTTCGTCGAAAATCCCGTCCCGCTGCGTGAGATACAACCGCAGACCATTGAGTCCCTTCCATTGGTGGCCGCCGCGAAAGCCGATTTCGAAGTCGTCTGTGAGGACGGTTGCGAACATTTGCTCGGCCGGCGAGTGGCGCTGTTCTAAGCGCAGGTAGTCATCGATCGTCGAAACGAACGCCGGCAGGTCGGGGGTACTCGACACAGAACATCTCCTTTGCCAATGTAGTTAGACCAGCTTAGTAGCAAGCTCTGCGGCAGCTTCGCCGATGATGCCAGCTACTTTGCGGACATGTGATGGCCGTAACCGATAGCTCGGCGCTGATGCATTTAGTGCCAGCCTCACGTCGGGACCTCTTGCAGGTATGGCGACAGCAACGGATGCGACACCTTCTTCGCTTTCCTCCCTACTGGTCGCGAAACCGCTCTTTCGAGAAATAGTCAAATCCTGTGGATCGAGGGTCGTCAGGCGACCTCGGACACTGGGGTGTCGGGCGATGGTTCCGGGGTGATGTCGACCGGACGTTCGAGGAGCTTGCCCTGGTGGAACACTGCGCCGGCCCGCACCAACGCCACCAGGTGTGGTGCGTTGACCGCCCGCCACCGCGACTGCGCTGCTTCGATCAGCTTGTAGGCCATCGCCATGCCCGCCGCCCGTGATCCCGGGCCCTTGGTCACCCTGGTCCGAAGCCGAACCGTCGCGAAGGTCGATTCGATCGGGTTCGTGGTGCGTAGATGCACCCAGTGCTCGGCGGGATACCGGAAGTACTCGAGCAGCACGTCGGCGTCATCGACGATTTTCTTCACCGCTTTCGGGTACTTCGCGCTGTAGTCACGTTCGAACGCTGCGATCGCCAACTGCGCCTTGTCGATGTCCTCGGCCCCGATGATCTCCTTCATCGCCGCCAACGCACCCGGATGCGCCGATTTCGGGAGTGCAGCAAGAACGTTGGCTTGTTTGTGGAACCAGCAGCGTTGTTCGCGGGTGGCGGGGAACACCTCCCGCAGTGCCCGCCAGAATCCCAAAGCTCCGTCCCCGACCGCGAGCGCCGGCGCGCGCATCCCGCGGCGGCGGCAATCCCGCAGCAGGTCCGCCCAGGACTCGGTGGACTCTCGGTAGCCGTCGGCCAGGGCGACGAGTTCCTTGCGGCCGTCCGCCCGCACCCCGAGCATCACCAACAGGCAGAGCTTTTCCTGCTCGAGCCGGACTTTCAGGTGGATGCCGTCGACCCACAGGTACACGTAGTCGACCTGCGAGAGGTCCCTGGTGCCGAAGGCCTTCGCCTCGTCCTGCCACTGGGCCGTGAGCCGGGTGATCGAGGATGCGGACAGTCCGGCGCCGGTGCCGAGGAACTGTTCGAGCGCCGGCCCGAAGTCACTGGTTGACAGGCCGTGCAGGTACAGCAGCGGCAGCACCTCCGATACCTGCTCGGACTTGCGAGCCCAGGCGGGCAGGATCGCCGAGGAGAACCGCTTGCGCTCGCCGGTATCGGGGTCGATCCGCTTGTCGTTCACGCGGGGCGCCTTCACCGCCACCGCACCCGCCGAGGTCACGACCTCACGTTCGGCGTGGTATCCGTTGCGGACCACCAGTCGGTGGCCGTGTTCGTCGACCTCACCGGCATACCGGGCTACATAGTCGGCGACCTCGGCCTGCAACGCCGCGGCCAGCATCTGCCGGGCACCGTCGCGGACGATCTGGTCGAGCAACGACCGGCCCGCACCGGCCGCATTGCGGGTCTCGTTGGAGTCGTCGTTGTTGTCTACTACCGTGAGCACGGGCGTGCCTTCCCGCCAGCGCGCCAACGCTGGTGACGAGTCCCCGTTACTGAGTCCACCCGGTTTTGGAGTCGGGTTGGTGTAATCCGTTCTCAGTTGATGCTGCAGGCCACCGGGGTATGGGTGCACCTGCACGCCGCAGCGTACTCGGCCGGTGTGCGGTAGCCCAGGGCCGAGTGGCGGTGTCGATGGTTGTGTTCGTGCTTGAAGTCGCCGATGACCACGCGGGCCTCGAACAGCGTGTTCCAGTAGTTGCGGTTGAGGCATTCCTTCCGGAGTCGGTTGTTGAACGATTCGATGTAGCCGTTGTCCCACGGGCAACCCGGCGGGATGTACACCATTCCGGTCTTGTTTTCGCAGAACCGTTGCAGCGCTTGAGAAACCATCTCCGGTCCATTGTCCATCCGAAGCACCTTCGGTGGGCCGCCACGAGCGGCGAACACCTTCGTGAGTTCCTCGACCAGCCGCTCGCCAGTGATCGAGCGCTCCACCACATTCAGTAGCGATTCGCGGGTGTGCTCGTCGATCATCGACGCGATCTTGATGGCCTTACCGTCGATGGTGGAGTCGAACTGGAAGTCGATCGCCCACACCACCTTCGGCGCATCGGCGAGGATCGGCGGCACTGAGGACACCCCGGCCCGCTTGCGGGGCGAGACGACCTTGACCTGTAGGCCTTCTTCGCGCCAGAGCCGGTGGATCTTCTTCTTATTGACCTCACGGCGCTCGTCGTAGCGCAACGCCGCCCAAGCACGCCGAAACCCGTGGCACGGGTGTTTGGTGGCGTAGCCGCGCAGCCAAGCCCTCATGTCGGCATCCGGATCGGTCGGAGTCTGCGCCAACGGCAGGCGACGGTAGGTAGAGCGGGCCAGCCCAACAGCTTTGCACGCCAACCGTTCCGACATGCCCAAGGTCTCCTTGAGCATGTCCACGGCGCGGCGCTTGGCAGCTGGGCTCAGAATTTTCCCTTAGCGACCTCCCGCAGGGCGTCCTTCTCAAGTTCGGCGTCGGCCAGCAGCCGCTTGAGGCGGGCGTTCTGATCGCGCAGCTCCTTGAGTTCCTTGGCGGCGTCGGTGTCCATGCCGCCGTACGTGCGCCGCCAGTTGTACAGCGTCGCCGGCGAGACCTGCAGCTCGGCGGCGATCTCCTCACCGGTCTTACCTTCGGCAGCCAACTCATCTGCCCGGCGCAGCTTGCGCACGATGTCCTCCGCGGAATTCCGCTTCCGACCAGCCATGTGTTCATCGTCCCTTCTGGCCCGACATCGGGCCACAGGACTCTAAAACTGGTCGGACTCATTCAGCGGGAACACGCCACTGGTCTTGATCAGAATTCGGATTCCTTGCAGATCATCTTCCGGGAAGGCACGCCCGCCCGGGATCCACAGGTTCTGATCATTGCTCTCGCGACCCCGATGGTCACGACTATCTCTCTCCAGAATTTTTTGATGCTAACCATCAATGGGTTGTGCACAACTGCATCACTCTTTTCGAGTGCCTCAAACGTGGGGGTCTCCTCGACTCCGAGGCGCAGCCACAGGGCTCCGAGAGTTGTGAATATGGCGAGAAGGAAGGGGATCCTCCATGCCCAAACGAAAATTTCTTCCTGAGTGAATACGGCTGACAGGACACCAATCGCTCCCGAGCTAAGCAATAGACCTCCAGCTGTACTTACCTGCTGCCAGCTTCCGTAGAGGCCGCGGTGCGCGGGCGGGGCCGACTCAACCATAAAGATGGCCGAGCCAGATGATTCGCCTCCAGCTGCGATGCCCTGGAGCAGGCGGAGAATTGTAAGTAGGATAGGCGCAGAAATTCCGATGGAGGCCTGGGTTGGCAGCACACCAATAAGTACCGTGCAAATACCGATGAGCAGGACTGAAGTAACGAGAGCCAAGCGCCGGCCGTAACGGTCTCCAATGTGGCCAAACAGCACGGCGCCCAGTGGCTTCGTGAGGTAGCCGGAGGCGAAGACGGCAAAGGTTAAGATCAACGCGCCGGTTCCGTTGTCAGAAAAGAAGAGCTTGGCGAGGATAACCGCCGAATAGCCATAAATCCCGATGTCATAACCCTCCAAGACATTACCGGCTGCGGCGGCGATGGCGGCACGGCGAGAGTGGGTACGTACCGACTCAGACTCGAATTTGGACAGTGTTTGTTTCATTGGTCAGTCTTCCTTCTCTAATAGGCGGAGGGTGAGAATGTCGAACTTCTCCATGTGTCTAATTCGCGATCACTGATGCATCCGACCACTTGAAGCGAAGTTGTGTCGAACACGCGACGGCATGTCGCGTCGCAGAAGCTTTTTGTCTCGCTCGAGAGCATTTTCACGTCGAAGGTCAATCTCTCTTCCTGGGGGAGATTGACCTGGCGCTGCATTCCAGTTGGAGCATGATGGCCTGTGGGCCACTGCCCTCTGTTAGGCAGAGAGTGACTCTGATGGGTGCTATCCACTCGCTCGTCGTTCGTCAATGGTTCCGCTCAATCCGGGCTTCGCAGCTCGTGGCGGTCGCCCGCCTACTCGATCGCGTTGACGCTGGCCAGGCGGCCCAGTGGAGCCGTGGAGAGCCAATGTCGAGTAGGCGCACGGATGTTGGTATGGCGCCTGGCAGCCAGCCGGTTGTGGTTGCTGTTGTATCGGCGTGTATTCACGTCAACCAAGGCGTACCAATCGGGATGGGCTCGGCGGGCCCCATCAGCAGCTGGCGCACAACGAGCGTCAACCGACGACCGGGATGTCGACGGCGATCGCGGGCGTTCAACTTGTCACCGGCGTTGAATCACGGATCCCTCTTGACAGAAGGCTTCTCTGTGTGACAGAAATGGCAGATACTCGCCCCATAGGCGAGCCAGTTGCTTTGATCAGGAGGCTTGAGTTGAACACAGACCTGTCCGTGAACTACATATCCGTCGGCGGAATCAGGACGCGCTATATCGATCAGGGCGAGGGTCCGGTCATCCTCCTGATCCACGGTGGCCACTCGGGTATGAGCATGCCGGGCGGCGGGGATGGTTGGGCTCCCGTCATCGCTCCTCTGGTCGACAAGGGCTTCCGCGTCGTGACCTTCGACAAGCTGGGGCAGGGAGAGACTGACCTCGCGCCGACGCATGCCGAGTGGACGTTCGATGCGGTGGTCAAGCACGCCAGGGGCTTCATCGACGCTCTGGGACTCGAGGACATGATTCTGGTCGGGCACTCGCGCGGTGGCCTGCTGGCGAGCAAGCTCGCTCTTGACATGCCGGAGTCGACCAAAGGTCTCTTCATCGTGTCGAGCGCGACGCTCGCTGGCACCGACGCTAAGTTCCGCGACGTTGAGTTCTACGACGCGATCACGCGTTCGCTTCCGGCGGACGCGTCTCCGGAGGAGATCTGCGGAGCCTACTTCCGTGCGCTGTACGTGACCCCGGTGCCGCAGGAACAAATCAATGCGGCCGCCGCTAAGTACGTCAAGGAGAACCACCAGAACGCCCTCAAGACCTACCCGATGGTTGAGAAGAAATACTGGGAGCCGAGTCTTCAGGCGGCGAAGGACGACATCCGCGCTCGCCTCTTCGCCGGCGAGGTCAATATTCCCGTCGAAGTCGTCTGGGGCCGCGACGATCGCTCGGCGCCGGTTGACCTGGGCATCGCCTTCTACCAGAAGCTCGCCCTCGTCTCGGAGACCACGAGCCTGCACATCCTGGGAACCGCGGGCCACAACGTCTTCGCGGAGCGAACCGAGGACTTCGTTCGAATCCTGGCGGACTACGCAGGCCGTCGCAGCGCCAGCTATGCGACGCGTCGTTGATGGTGATCCTGGGGAACTATCCCGCTTGACGGGGTCTTCGAGTCCGTGCCGGATTGGCGCAGCGCGCCCAGATCGTGCTGCTGGCTTCGGCGTGCGAGTCGAACACCGCGATCGCGGACAAACTGGCCTGTATCTCTTGAAGTGGCCCCCCTGTTCGTGTCCGGTTTCCGGCGACCACGGTGGGCTCTGGGAGAGGGGCCGAAGACAGCGGCGGTTTTCGGCTGGGCGTGATGTGCCCGTGAAAGAGATCGCGGCGCCCGTGGCTCCGTCCTCCCCGGACGAACCCGGTTGAGGGAATTGTTGCCCGGGCTGGTGTGCCGGTTGCGCTCAGCGCGCCGGGCCGGCCCGGCGCAGGCGCCGGATGACGCACAAGCGCGGGATCCTTCGGCGGGCGACAGCCGCAGGGCGGCCCGCATTGGGGCATGGCGGTCCTCCCGCGGGGTGGATTCTACCCCTGATTCCGCTCCCCCTTCCACGGGCCACTGGCTGGCCCCGCCAGAGGGGGCGGAGGAAGAAGCGGTCCCCATCGTGGAAGCCCTCGGCTGCGGCCGGTTCTGGGTCTGAGATCGGTGCCGGGCGGGGCTCACACTGGCCGGGCCTTCAGATCGGACTTGGTCATGCGGAAGGACGCCTCAACCTGCCACAGGTCGTGATACGCGCCGATCACCGCTGCTGCGGACATCTTCTCGGCGCCGGTGACCTTCTGTCAACGACGGTCGAAAATTGACCCCGTAGCGTCGGTTGAATTTTGACCCCCTGATTGTTGGTTATTTGTTGGTTTTGACCAGTTCGCGGCGTGTTTTGGTGCGGTAGGAATCCCCGTTGATGGTGATCACTTCGGCGTGATGGACCAGTCGGTCGATCAGGGCGGCGGCGACGATGTCGTCGGCGAAGACTTCACCCCAGCGACCGAACGGCATGTTCGAGGTGATCAGGATCGAGCCCTGTTCGTAGCGACTGGCGATCAGCTGGAAGAACAGGTTCGCGGTGTCCGCATCGAACGGGAGGTACCCGATCTCGTCGATAAGCAGCAACCGGTAGCGACGCAGCCGCTTGAGCTCCTGAGGCAGCCGGCCAGCGTTGTGGGCGTCGGTGAGCCGGGCCGCCCACCCGGTCGCGGTGTCAAAGAGCACCGGATACCCGCACTGAGCGGCTTTGATACCCAACGCGATCCCCAGATGAGTTTTACCCACTCCGGGTGGTCCGAGCAGAATTACGTTGTCGGCCTTGGTGATCCATGTACTTGTCGCCAGATGCGCAATGACATCCCGCGGCAGCGACGGTACGTGGTCAAAGGTGAAGTCTTCCAAGGTTTTTGTCGCCGGGAACCTCGCCGCGGCGATCCGCAGCGCGGTACCGTTGGCTTCACGCTCGTTGACTTGGCGTTCCAGGACCGCCGCCAAATACTGTTCGTGACTCCACATTTCGGAGCGAGCCCGATCAGCCAACTCGGCCCACATCCGCCGGATCGTCGGCGTCTTGAGAACCCGGGCCAAGTATTCGATTTGTTTACCGATCTCGTTGCTGCCGTGCATGTTTGGTGCATTTGTGGTCATGATGACGACTCCTCGATGGTGGTGAAATCGACGCCGTAGAGGTCGTCGTAATCCGGCAACGACCGCATCGGCACCAAGTGCCCGTCGCGGTGGGTACGTACCCGGCCGGTATCACCACCGGTGGCGTGTTGCTGACGGTAGTGCCGGCGCAGGACCGCGGCATCGGCCACGTGCTGCGGGTCGGTGATCGTCATGTGCCGGGCCCAGCACCGCTGATGGGTGGCCACCACCTGCCCGGCGCAGGTCACGACCACCTGCTCCAAGGTGGCGGTGATATCGACCAGCCGGCCGATCACGCCAGGGTGCACCGAGTAGTCGTTACCGGCGATCCGCACGTAGTAGTCCCGGGCCAGGCGCACCCGGTGGCAGATGCCGGTCACCGGCGGCACCGGCGGCAGCAGTGTCATCCCGGCCAGGTCCTCGGCCAGCAGATCGATTGGGCGGGCCCGGATCGAGCGCACCCGGATGGTGTTGGCGTGCCCGGTCAGCCATGCATCGAACTGGGTGTTGAAATCGGCCGGTGAGGCAAACACCCGCCCCGGCAGGAACGAGGTCTCAAAGAACCGGTTGTTGCGTTCGACCATGCCCTTGTACTCAGGATCGGCCGGTGGAGCCAGCTCCAGGCGGGTGCCCAACGTCCCGACAAACCCGGTGGCCAGCGTCGTGGGCCGGCCTGTGCCGCCGATCGCTGATTCGCGGTCCCACACCAGCTTGGCGGTCACCGCACCGATCCGGCTCAGCAGCTGCCACATCCCGGCCAGGATGTCCCCACCCTGGCGCGAGGGGATCATCAACCCGGCCCGGAACCGCGAATACGCCAGTGTCATCACCAACACCGGCAGAACAGCTAACTGCTTGTGGCCCAACGGGATACGGTAGTCCGGGAACCACAGATCCCACTGCGAACACGCCCCAGGCTCATAGATCACCCGATCAGCCGGATCCAGACCGCGGTACTCCGGGCGGATCACCCGCACCCGGTCTTTGAGCACCGTGATCGACCGGGTCCACCCGATCCGCTGCGCGATCACCGTCGCCGGCATCCTCGGATGATCCTTGAGCAACGCCCGAATCGCAGGTTCGAACGCATCCACCGCCGAACCCCGCGGCGCCCGCGTGTACTGCGGCGGCGCATCCGCGGCCAACGCTGAGCGCACCGTATTGCGTGCCACCCCGAGCTGGCGTGCGATCTCCTTGATCGGCACCTGCTCGGTGCGATGTAAACGGCGGATCTCCGCCCACTGCTCCACTGAAATCACCCTCCTATCAAGGACGGGGGTCAAAATTCACCCGTCGATAGGGGGTCAGTTTTCAGGCGTCGTCAACACCTTCAGGAACCTCGCCTTCTTCAGCGGCGTGCTGCCCGGGCAGGGACTGGGGAATTAACGGTGTATCCGGCTCGACACGCCGGGGCGGCAAGCCTGGCGGGAAGGAGCCCGATATGGCCGCAACACTTGAGGCTGTGCCGAGTACGAAAACCGTTGACGAACTGACAGAGAAATCCGAGGCCGAGGCTGCCCGCGAGCTGGTCAGGATGGCGAGGGAGCAGGGGCTGTCCCTGGCCGGTCCTGACGGACTGCTCAAGCAGCTGACCAAGACCGTCATCGAAACCGCCCTGGACGAGGAACTGACCGAGCACCTCGGTTATGAACGGCACGACACGGCGGCGAAGGATACTGCCAACTCGCGCAACGGAACGCGGTCCCAGACCGTGCTGACGGAGACGACAGGCCCGGTGCAGATCGACGTTCCGCGGGACCGGGAGGGGTGCCGATAGGCCCTGCTGCGAAGGTCCCGTGCTGCGTTGGCGCCGAGGATCAGCCCCCGATATACGGGGCGGTTTCTAGTGAACGTTGCGAATTAGATGTGTTTGCATCCGGTGTCCTAATCGTTGCATGGCTGCCCGTGGCGAGCGGTCGTTGAGACATGCTCGGGGCCTGTCGTTGAGTCCGTCGCAGACGTCATCGAGCTGGTCTAACTCCACACGTTCAGGTCCGTGCCCTTTGGAAAGTACTGCCGGAGCAGTACGGGGTCGCTTTAAGGGCCCTTCGCAGTTAAGCATGGTTGATGTCTCGGCCGGGCAGGGGCACTGACGGTCGGTGTTGTTGAAACCAAAGACCGGGCCGTGGAGAACGCGGCCTTGAAAGCTGCCGTTTCGTATTTGGCTGCGTCGATCGGGAGGTGCGCCCGGGCTTGTAGAGCCGCAGACCGTCCGTGCCGCAGGCCCATTCCGGTGGCGGACGGTGTGAGGTGTGTCAAGGATGTGAGACAGTCGGGTAGTTTCTTTTCGGTCAGGCAGCAGCGGGAAGCGGCTGGTTTCTGGTTGTGAAGTTGGCCATTGCTGTCGCGGGCGGCAGACCCTCGTTGTTGGTGTGAGGGCGCCAGCGGTTGTAGAACACTTCGATGTAGCGCATGGTCGCCCGTCTGGCGTCCTGGCGGGTGGTGAAGCTGTGGTGATGGTAGAACTCGTTTTTCAGGGATGAGAACAGCGATTCTGCGACTGCATTGTCCCAGCACACCCCGGTGGCGCCCATGGATTGGCGGATCTTGTTTCCTGCGCACCAGGCGCCCATTTCCCGGGAGGTGTACTGCGTTCCGTGGTCGCTGTGAAAAATGGCGTTGGGGCTCAGGTGGCCGCTGTCCCTGGCCATCGTCAGGGCTCCGGTAACCAACGAGGCGCGCATGTGCTCAGCCATGGCCCAGCCGACGACCATGCGGGTGCACAGGTCAATGACAGTGGCCAAATACAGCCACCCTTCGCCGGTGCGCAGGTAGGTAATATCGCCCACCAGACGCGTTCCAGGGGCTTCTGCAGTGAAGTCCCGGCCGATGAGGTCCTCGAAGACTTTATCCGGATCCGAGGCGATCGTGGTGCGCTTGAACGCTCTCATCCGCTTTGCCGCCCACCCGTTTTCGGCCATGATCCCCGCGACAGTGCCCACCGAAACCTCGATGCCGGCGGCGGCAAGTTTCGCATGGACCATGCGGTGCCCGAAGATCCCGTCGGAGGAATCGAAGACGGTCTTCACCTGATCCGTCAGTTCCCGGCGGCGCAGCGCAGTCGGGGTGTCGCCGGCGTCCAGCCGCCGGTAATACGTCGCCCGTGGGAGACCAAGCTGGCGGCACATCCAGGCCACCGGGAAGTCGGCGTTCTTCTCCTGAACAACTCGGTACAAGTCCTCTACCGTTGTTCTTTGGCGAAGAACGCCGAAACTTTTTTCAGGAAATCGTTCTCCCTCTCCAGCTCACGCATCCGTGCTTCCAACGCCTTGTATTTCGCAGGATCCACCGGATCATCCGGTTTCCCCCCACCGCCTGGTTGCCCCTCACGGGACACCCGCACCCAGCGTTTCAACGCGGTGACGGAAATGCCGAGCTCCGGAGCGACAGAAGCCGGCGAACGGCCAGATGAAACCACGAGCTCAACGGCATCAGCCTTGAACTCATCGGAATAGGTAGGTCGAGCAGACATGAGCACAATCCTTTCAAACTGTGTCTCACATCAGTAGTACACCTCAGTGTGCCTGCGGCGCGGACGATCTGCGGCGGGACGAACCACCCGAGACTCCCCTTCCGTCGTACCGGAAGCACTCGAGAAATAGTCAAATCCTGTGGATCGAGGGTCGTCAGGCGACCTCGGACACTGGGGTGTCGGGCGATGGTTCCGGGGTGATGTCGACCGGACGTTCGAGGAGCTTGCCCTGGTGGAACACTGCGCCGGCCCGCACCAACGCCACCAGGTGTGGTGCGTTGACCGCCCGCCACCGCGACTGCGCTGCTTCGATCAGCTTGTAGGCCATCGCCATGCCCGCCGCCCGTGATCCCGGGCCCTTGGTCACCCTGGTCCGAAGCCGAACCGTCGCGAAGGTCGATTCGATCGGGTTCGTGGTGCGTAGATGCACCCAGTGCTCGGCGGGATACCGGAAGTACTCGAGCAGCACGTCGGCGTCATCGACGATTTTCTTCACCGCTTTCGGGTACTTCGCGCTGTAGTCACGTTCGAACGCTGCGATCGCCAACTGCGCCTTGTCGATGTCCTCGGCCCCGATGATCTCCTTCATCGCCGCCAACGCACCCGGATGCGCCGATTTCGGGAGTGCAGCAAGAACGTTGGCTTGTTTGTGGAACCAGCAGCGTTGTTCGCGGGTGGCGGGGAACACCTCCCGCAGTGCCCGCCAGAATCCCAAAGCTCCGTCCCCGACCGCGAGCGCCGGCGCGCGCATCCCGCGGCGGCGGCAATCCCGCAGCAGGTCCGCCCAGGACTCGGTGGACTCTCGGTAGCCGTCGGCCAGGGCGACGAGTTCCTTGCGGCCGTCCGCCCGCACCCCGAGCATCACCAACAGGCAGAGCTTTTCCTGCTCGAGCCGGACTTTCAGGTGGATGCCGTCGACCCACAGGTACACGTAGTCGACCTGCGAGAGGTCCCTGGTGCCGAAGGCCTTCGCCTCGTCCTGCCACTGGGCCGTGAGCCGGGTGATCGAGGATGCGGACAGTCCGGCGCCGGTGCCGAGGAACTGTTCGAGCGCCGGCCCGAAGTCACTGGTTGACAGGCCGTGCAGGTACAGCAGCGGCAGCACCTCCGATACCTGCTCGGACTTGCGAGCCCAGGCGGGCAGGATCGCCGAGGAGAACCGCTTGCGCTCGCCGGTATCGGGGTCGATCCGCTTGTCGTTCACGCGGGGCGCCTTCACCGCCACCGCACCCGCCGAGGTCACGACCTCACGTTCGGCGTGGTATCCGTTGCGGACCACCAGTCGGTGGCCGTGTTCGTCGACCTCACCGGCATACCGGGCTACATAGTCGGCGACCTCGGCCTGCAACGCCGCGGCCAGCATCTGCCGGGCACCGTCGCGGACGATCTGGTCGAGCAACGACCGGCCCGCACCGGCCGCATTGCGGGTCTCGTTGGAGTCGTCGTTGTTGTCTACTACCGTGAGCACGGGCGTGCCTTCCCGCCAGCGCGCCAACGCTGGTCTTGATCAGAATTCGGATTCCTTGCAGATCATCTTCCGGGAAGGCACGCCCGCCCGGGATCCACAGGTTCTGATCATTGCTCGAAGCACTCCGAAAAGACCAGGACTTTGAACAACCTGAAGGACAGACCCATGACCACAAACTCCTCAGATCTGGCCCTCACGGTCGCCGTCACCCACCGTGGCGCTGGAAAAGAAGCCTTCGCGCACCTAACGCGGGGTGAATCCCTGGCCATGATTCCGCCGTTGATCCTCGAACTTTCCGGCAGGATCAGCCGCCGGGCTGCGCTCCTAGAGGCGTCATCAATCGACGCGGCCCACAGTTCCGATGACCTGGCCGCCCTCGCCTGGATTCAGCAATCCCTGGAAGATGTTGAAGCCACCATCATGGGACTGTCGGAGGTAAACCGCCGCCGTTCTGCAGCGTTCCACGGTCCTGCCCCTTCTTCTGCCGGAAGCCTTGGTCCCCTAGGTTCCGCCGGGGCCGCCGGGATTTGGGCCCTGGCTTGATCATGCCGGCGGGCTGCCGCTCCTCCGTTCCGTCCCAGGGACATTTGGCGTGTCCCAAAGTACTGATCACCGCCCTCAGATTAAGGATTTGACCATGCACGCAGCACCCGGTTGTCTCGTCGTCGCCGTTCACACCCGAAAAGAACTGGACGCCGCCCTGGATGAAGCGGTGGATCTGCTGAAGCCGGCGGCGATGGCTGAACACGTCGGCATCTCGGTGGCCCGCCTCGCCCCGGGCCGCTATGAAGCGCGCCTGGACAGCGACGTTCCACGCGGTGTGACACTCGAAAGGTGGGGGAGCGGGCTGCGATGAACGGACAGCAGAGCGATCTCTCCGGCGCGCCGGCTGGCAGCGTTTTTAGCATGGTCTGCCCCGCCGCCCGCCAGGCCGGCTGTTCCCTGCGTACGGCGGCTCTCGGCGCAGCGCCGGGGAGGAATGGGTTGAAAGAGTCGCTGACAGAATGCGAAATCGAAGTCTTCCTGTCCCTGGCCCGCGGGCACCGCATCGCTGTGAGGGATCATGAAACCGGGGCATTGTGGTACGGGCGGGTTGACATGACGTTTCCGGAACACGGATTTGTCTGGGTCATCACGGACGTCGGTGAGCGGAAGTTGCTCGACGTTGGCGTGCACACAATCTGGCGGCCGGAGGAGTCCGGCGCCTGCGGCCGCGTTCGCCGGGAAGCCGGTCGCCTTGGGCCTTCGACGATGAGCAGGGTGAGGGCCGTCTGACGCCGGGGGCAGGGCGTGGCCGCATGCAGCTGCGGCGTGGTGCGGCAGGAAAGAGGTCAGGGCCTCTTTGAATTGGTCGCGACCAAGCAACCAATACCCAAAAGAGACCCTGACATGAATAACTCTATGTCGTGTTCCGGTGGCCGCTGGTGCACGCGCGCGGATGCGCTGCTCGGTGTCGAGGGCGTCCGCGTCAGCTCCGTCACGGCAACCGGTACCGGCCTGCTTCTGGGCGTCGAAACCGGGGAGAACGTCACCGGCTGCGCCGACTGCGGCGTCATCGCGGTCGGGCATGGACGCCGCCAGGTCCGTCTCCATGACATTCCCTGTTTCGGCCGCCCGGTGCGGCTGCTGTGGGCCAAACGTGTCTGGCGGTGCCCGGACCCGGACTGCCCGAGAACGACGTTCACAGAGGAGCACCCGCTGGCAGGACCACGGGCGAAGCTCACCGCCAGGGCCGCCGGGTGGGCGACCGATGCGCTCCAGCATTTCGACACCTCGGTCTCCGCCTTGGCCCATCAGCTCGGCGTCTCCTGGCACACCGTCTGGGACGCGGTCAGGATCGAAGCCACCCGGCGGATCGCATCGACCGGCCGGCTGACCGGGGTAGATGCGCTCGGGGTCGATGAGCATGTCTGGTCCCACACCGGCCCGCCCGGAACCGGCATGGTCACCGGGATCGTGGACCACACCCGCGACCCCGCGGGGGTGGTGCACGCCAGGTTGCTTGACCTGGTTCCGGGCCGGTCGGGGAAGGCCTATGCGGACTGGCTCAAAGAACGCGGCGCAGGGTTCACTGCCGGGATCAAGACCGCCGCGCTGGATCCGTTCCGCGGCTACGCGAACGCGATCCGTGACGAGCTGCCCGAAGCCATCGCCGTTCTGAACGCGTTCCATGTCGTGAAGCTCGGCTCGGCCATGATCGACGAGGTCCGCCGCCGGGTCCAGCAGGACACCCTGGGACACCGCGGCCGCAAGGGCGACCCGCTCTACGGAATCCGTCGAACCCTGCAGATCGGCGCCGAACACCTCACCGACAAACAAGCCGCCCGGCTCGATGCTAAGCTCAGCGCCGGGGATCACGGCCACGAAGTCACCCTGGCCTGGCAGTGCTACCAGAAGCTCCGCAACATCTACCACGCCCGCCCGGAGCGGGGCCGGGAACTCGTCAACGAAGTAATCACATCATTCCCGACCTCCCCATCCCGGAAGTCGCCCGACTCGGGCGGACACTCAATGGAAGACAGCGATCCTAGCCTACTTCGACACCCACGGCGCTTCCAACGGACCCACCGAAGCGATTCAATGGCGTCATCGAAACCACCCGCCGAATCGCCCGCGGCTTCCGCAACTTCACCAACTACAGACTCAGATGCCTACTGGCCGCCGGCGGCCACCGCCCCTACCGGAACAAACAGACCAACCATGCCTAAACGCGAAGCCGCTTTAAGTCTTCTAGACCAGGCGCCCCTGGAGTTCTTCTGCGGCTGCCCGGAGCATGCCCCCGAGGTCGCTGCGAAGCTCCTCCGACATGCGGTGGGCCGGCACAGATACGTTGATTCCGTAGACAGTGCCGCTTGGGCCGGCAACCGCGGCGGCGACCGATGTCACCCCGTCTTCGCTCTCTTCGCGGCTATTTGCGTAACCCCTGTGCCGGATTTCGTCGAGCTCCCTTTCAAGGTCCGACCTGGAGGTAATTGAGTTGGTAGTCAGCTTGGGGAGTTCCTGCCCTGGGTACAGATTCCGCAGCTGCTTCTCACCGAGGAGGCTCAGCATCGCTTTACCAGTCGCAGTGCAGTTTGCTGGCAAGGTGAGGCCCTGGCGGGAACCGACGCGGACCGCTCGCCTGCTTTCGATGGCGTCGATGAATTGGACGTCAGTCCTCTCAAGCCTGGCGAAGTGGACGGTTTCTCCCGTTTGTTCGAAGATCCGCTCGAGGACCGGCCGGGCCAGTGTCCGGATGTCCACCTGCCGTCTGATCGCAAAGGCAATCGAGCTCAGCGCCTGCCCAGGTTCGTAGGCCCGGGTCGCCGGGTTCTGCCGAACGAAGCCACGGTAGAGAAGCATGCCCATCAGCCGGTGCGCCGTCGACGACGCCACGCCCAAGTAAGTGCTGGCATCGGTCAGCCTGATGCTGGGCTGGGTTTCGAACAGCAGGAGCAGCCGCAGGGCGTTATCAACAGACTCGATGGGGTATTGCGGCGGCGGACCGTATTTGGATCCGTCTTCTGTCTCTGTCGATCGCATGCCTTGTATCGTACCCAGCGTCGGCGGGACTGTCGGCACTGCCGCGCTGGCCGGCTTCATGGGCTGACGCTCAGCCGGGCGAGCTCGTGTCGCCAGGCGGTCGCGATGTTGAACGGCCCTCCGAGATCTGGCAGCTCCGCCATGTCGGGACCGGGAAGGTCGTGCAGCTGCCCTCCGGCTGCTGTGATCTGAAGCGACAGGCCTGCCAAGGTGTTTACGCTGATGGCTTGGAGGACCGCCTGCTCCATCGTCGGCGCCGCGCTGGTGAGGCCGTGTCCGCGCAGCAGCACCACGGGCCGATCGCCCATGGCGTCGAGCATTTCCGCTGCGAGCTCGCGGTTTCGCACGAGCACTCCTCTGGGGTAGACGGGTATTCCGTCTGCCGCCAGGCGGGTGCCCGGGATGTCGAACGCCCCGACGATCGGCCGGATAGCGAGCCCTGCCAAGTCGGCGGCCACGACCTGCGGGGGGGGTATTGCGGCGGCGGACCGTATTTGGATCCGTCTTCTGTCTCTGTCGATCGCATGCCTTGTATCGTACCCAGCGTCGGCGGGACTGTCGGCACTGCCGCGCTGGCCGGCTTCATGGGCTGACGCTCAGCCGGGCGAGCTCGTGTCGCCAGGCGGTCGCGATGTTGAACGGCCCTCCGAGATCTGGCAGCTCCGCCATGTCGGGACCGGGAAGGTCGTGCAGCTGCCCTCCGGCTGCTGTGATCTGAAGCGACAGGCCTGCCAAGGTGTTTACGCTGATGGCTTGGAGGACCGCCTGCTCCATCGTCGGCGCCGCGCTGGTGAGGCCGTGTCCGCGCAGCAGCACCACGGGCCGATCGCCCATGGCGTCGAGCATTTCCGCTGCGAGCTCGCGGTTTCGCACGAGCACTCCTCTGGGGTAGACGGGTATTCCGTCTGCCGCCAGGCGGGTGCCCGGGATGTCGAACGCCCCGACGATCGGCCGGATAGCGAGCCCTGCCAAGTCGGCGGCCACGACCTGCGGGGGGGGTATTGCGGCGGCGGACCGTATTTGGATCCGTCTTCTGTCTCTGTCGATCGCATGCCTTGTATCGTACCCAGCGTCGGCGGGACTGTCGGCACTGCCGCGCTGGCCGGCTTCATGGGCTGACGCTCAGCCGGGCGAGCTCGTGTCGCCAGGCGGTCGCGATGTTGAACGGCCCTCCGAGATCTGGCAGCTCCGCCATGTCGGGACCGGGAAGGTCGTGCAGCTGCCCTCCGGCTGCTGTGATCTGAAGCGACAGGCCTGCCAAGGTGTTTACGCTGATGGCTTGGAGGACCGCCTGCTCCATCGTCGGCGCCGCGCTGGTGAGGCCGTGTCCGCGCAGCAGCACCACGGGCCGATCGCCCATGGCGTCGAGCATTTCCGCTGCGAGCTCGCGGTTTCGCACGAGCACTCCTCTGGGGTAGACGGGTATTCCGTCTGCCGCCAGGCGGGTGCCCGGGATGTCGAACGCCCCGACGATCGGCCGGATAGCGAGCCCTGCCAAGTCGGCGGCCACGACCTGCGGGGGGTGGGCATGCACAACGGAGTTGATATCCGGGCGCCGCCGCAGCAGCTCGGTGTGCAGAGGCAGCTCGTTGGGGACCGTGTAGCCGCTGTCGAGCTCGCCTTCGGCGGCGGGATTGCCGTCGAGGTCGACCAGCCGGATGTCGTTGGCTTCGGTGTGCGCGAGGCCACGCTCCTTGGGACCCCTGCAACGGACCAAGAGCTCGTTCTCCCCCGTTCGCGCACTGATGTGGCCGAGGATTCCGTCGGCGAGGCCGCGGCCGGCCAGGACCCGGCAGGCCATTGCGATGGCCTGCCGTTGCTCTTCGTGGACCACCGGCGGCTGACTTCCCCGCATCAGAGTGCCGCCGTCGGCCGGGGCTCGAGCAGGAGCTCGAGTTTGTCGCGCAGTTCCTGCACGCCGATCCCTGATCCCATGCCGCGGCGGCAGGCAAGCAGGGCCTTCGGCCAGTTCACGATCGCGGCACCGTACAGTTCCACTCCGTCGGTGGTGTAGAGCGCTGCGAACCGACCGTGCAGCTCAGGGTCTCCGATGAGGACATGGTCGGCGTTGCCTCCCACGCGACCGACGACCTGGATTTTCCAGTCGTGCTGGTCGCTCCAGACGTATTCAACCGGTGTGTACTCGCGGGGACTGTCCGGATGGGTGATGTTGTGGGCGACGCATGAGGCTTGCTCAACCGCGTTTGTCCAGTGCTCGATCCGGATGTCCGCACCGTGCTTCTGATGCCGCCAGCGCGCCACGTCGCCGACGCCATACACGTTCGGGGCGTCCACAGCCCTGCAGAACTCGTCCAGCACGACGCCGTTGTCCACCAGCAGTCCCGAGGAGGCCAGCCAGGCGTCGTTGGGAACCGCGCCGATCCCGATGAGAACGGTGGCGGCTTGTACTGTCTGGCCGTTGGTAAGCCTGACGCTGAAGGACCCGTGCTCGCCCTCAATGGCCTCGACTCCGGTGCCAAAGATCGTGGTGACGCCGTTGTTGCGGTGGAGTTCTCCAAACAGCTGTGCGATTTCGGCGTTGAAGATGCGGCTCATTGGTATGGGCATCGGGTCGATGACTGTCACTTCCAGACCGAGCGTACGTGCCGTCGCGGCTGCTTCGGCACCGATGAAACCGGCGCCGATCACTGCCAGTTCCCCGCCTTTGAGGAGGTCGGCGCGCAGTTTCCGGGCATCGTCCAGGGAACGGAGCACGTGGATCCCGGGCCGTTGGCCCCAGGGTGAGGGTCGGGCAGATGCGCCCGTGGCGATCACAAGGTTGTCGAAGTGTAGGGGTTCGTGGTCCTGGAGGTACAACAGGTTTCCGGCGACATCGATGCCTGTGGCGGCGTGCCCGAGCAGCAGCCGGATGCTGGCTTCCTCCGCCTGCTCGCGGGTAAGGAGGCGGATGGACAACTCCTCTGCTTTGCCGGAGAGGACGGATTTGGACAACGGCGGCTTGTCGTACGGGAGTTCCGTCTCAGCACCGACGAGGACGATGTCGCCTTCATACCCCTCCAGGCGCAGGGACTGGGCAGCACGCACGCCGCCGGTTGAGGAGCCGACGATAACTGTGGTCGTGTTCATCAGTCCTCCACTACTAGGGCGGACACCGGGCAGCTGCGGGCAGCCTCGGTGACACGGGAACGCTCGGCCTCGGGAACTTTGGTCCTGAGGAGAACAACGATTCCGTCGTCATCCAGATCAAAGTAGTCGGGTGCCCCAACGACGCAGTTGGCGTAGCCCTGGCAGGCTTGCAGATCTGCTTTTACGGTAGGCATTGTCAATCTCCTTGGCCTCTAGATGTTGTTTTTGTTCTGGGGCGGCTGCTCGTCCTCGGTGACAAGCGGCCCGAACGGATGCCCGATCATGGCCGAGAAGGTTGCCGGCGCCTGCCAGGTGAGGGCTTCCAGCTCCAGGGGGCACAGGGACACCCACTGGCCGGAGCGCGGGGACTTGATCATCAGCCGCGAGCCGTTCCGCGTCTCGACGCGGCTTACCTGGACTTCGGAGAATTCGTTGGCGATCACGATCGGAGCGCCGTTGACCCGTGCTTCCAGCCGGTCGCGCTCCTCCGCCGCTCGAATGGCGGCAAGGCGGTCCTCCTCTTCGCCTTCCCATTCGAGTTTCATAGGAATATGGCCAGATTCTGCATCCGGATGACCGCCTCGTCGACCATGATGGTGCGGCGGGCGAGCTGCCAGCCGGAGCCGGTGCGGCGCAGCAGATCCTCCCTGCCTGCCGACACGGTCGCGGCCTCGCGGACGTCGCCCCGGCTGCGGAACAGCAGGACCGCCGAATCCACGATGATCTCATCCGGGTTACCGGTACGGAACGTCCGGACGTTGGTGACGTAGTGGCGCAGCCGCGACGGAGGGTCTTCGGTCCAGGCGTGTTCCGTGGCGAAGCGCGCCGCCCTGCGGCTCAGCGAGTACTTGTTTTCATCCATGTGCGCCATCCCGGGAGACGTGCTGTAACCGGCCCCGAGGGCAGTGGTCACCCTCACCGGCATGAGATAGTGCACGTCGTCCGTGAGGCGGCTCAGCCACTCGTCGTACTCCTGTGCGTCGAGCAAATAGGATTCATCGACAAGCCACTTGTGGGCTTGCAGATGAAGTTCATCATTGAACGGCAGGGAGTCACCCGTCCTCTGAGTACGGGGGGCGTGCCCTCCCAGCACCGACTGCTCCGAGAGAGATTTGTTGCTGCGTTCGGTTACGGCTTCAATACCCACGGCTAGCCCTCCTTCGAAACGGTCATTGCCGGGGCGTGCCCGTTGTGCTCAGCGGGAGCCGGGAAAGAATCCGGGGTGTCAGACGGACAGTCCTGCACCGGATTGCTGCCGACGTGCACCTGGGCCGCTTTTTCCATCGGTCGTTCAAGATGGTTGGCCCATCGCAGGAGCAGTTCACGCTGGTTGTATTCGCTGTATCCGACGCGGGTCGAGCCGGGGCCGGAGTACTGCTCGGGGGTCAGGGGTTCGACGACGTTCTGTCCGTTTTCCAGCATGCCCATGCGGCTGTTCAGCAGCAGGCGCCGTGCCATCGGGCCGCCGGCGGTGCTGGTCAAGGAAACCCAGTTTTCCACGTCGTCCTGCTCGAACATGCCGCCGCTGCCAAAGCACATGAGATAGGCCTTGTAGGAAAGTGCCTTAAACTCTTCGGGCGCGTTCTTGTCGACGGCGAACCACGATACGATCTCGGTCTCGTCTTCACTGATTGGCTGCCACTGCCGGATGGAGATGAACGGGAGCACTTCATCGGAGTCTTCTTCGACCCGTGGCCAGTTGTGCACGAAGCTCATGTTCGGGAACACCGACGCCGCCGACACCATGAACCCGTCCTTGCCCACGACGTCGAGCTGCTCCTGGCTCCACTGCTCTTTCATGCGGGCGATCATCTCGTCCGGGTAGCCCACGTAGCGGAGGCGGTCCTCCAGGCTTCCTTCGGGAAGCTTGTAGGTAGTTCCGCCGCCGTTGCCGGCCCAATAGGTTGTCCCGTCCTTGCGCTTTTCCGCCTTTGGTTCGCGGAACAAACCAATTTCGACGACGGAGGTGTGGGTCTGGGGGGTGTGATACATGTCGCCGGCGAAGTTTTCGGCTCCGATTTTCCAGTTGGCCTTGACCCGCCACCGCTGCGGCCCGCGCAGTTCAATCCCGCCGGAGCTTTGCTTCGTGTAGTAGTCCATGTAGAACTTGAAGTCACCCAGGAAGTCCTCCAACGGCTCTGCGTCAGGATCCAGGCTGACGAAGATAAGGCCGTTGTAGATGCCCAGGGAAGGAGCAGGCAGCAACGTCTGCCCCTGCTTCTTGAAGCCCTCTTCGCCGCCGTATGCCTCTTTGTGGAAGGGCAGTCCGACTATGCGGCCGTCGTTACGGTAGGACCACCCGTGGTACGGGCAACGGAAGTGGGAAGCGTTTCCCATCTCCGTGCGGCAGACCTGCATGCCGCGGTGAAGGCACATGTTGAACAGTGCCCGGATTTCTCCATGTTCATCACGGGAAATGATGAATGAGTCTTCCAGGACGCGGCGCACCACGTAGTCGCCAGCTTCGGGCACCTCGGATTCGTGGGCGACGAAAAGCCAGCTGCGACCAAAGACCCGCTCCTTTTCAAGCTCGAAGATCTCTTTGTCGTTGTAAATGTGTGCAGGGATCATGCCCTGCCGTACATCCTGAATCACGCCGCTGTGGTCAGTCATTGATGGATCTCCTTGTCCGGGCCGGCAAGACGCCAGTCATCTCTGGTAATCAGAGATAGTTTCTTTTAGAAAGAGAATGACTTAAAGTGTGGCGTTCGTCAAGCCCCCGACGAGACTCATCTAAAGTGCTCGCGAAAGAGGAATAGTCAAATCCTGTGGATCGGGGGTCGTCAGGCGACCTCGGACACCGGAGTGTCGGGCGAGGGTTCCGGGGTGATGTCGACCGGCCGTTCGAGGAGCTTGCCCTTGTGGAACAGCGCGCCCGCTCGCACCAGTGCGACCAGCTGCGGTGCGTTGACCGCCCGCCACCGCGACTGCGCGGCCTCGATCAGCTTGTAGGCCATCGCCATCCCCGCCGCTCGTGAACCCGGACCCTTGGTCACCCTGGTCCGAAGCCGCACCGTCGCAAAAGTCGATTCGATCGGATTCGTCGTACGCAGATGCACCCAATGCTCGGCCGGATACCGAAAGTACTCGAGCAACACATCGGCGTCATCGACGATCTTCTTCACTGCCTTCGGATATTTCGCACCGTAGTCCTGTTCGAACGCCGCGATCGCGATCTGCGCCTTGTCGATGTCCTCGGCTCCGATGATCTCCTTCATCGCCGCCAACGCGCCGGGATGCGCGGACTTCGGGAGTGCTGCAAGGACGTTGGATTGCTTGTGGAACCAGCAGCGTTGTTCGCGGGTGTCGGGGAACACTTCCCGCAGTGCCTTCCAGAATCCCAGCGCGCCGTCCCCGATCGCGAGCACCGGGGCCCGCATTCCGCGGCGGCGGCAGTCCCGCAGCAGATCGGCCCAGCATTCGGTGGATTCGCGGTAGCCGTCGGCCAGGGCGACGAGTTCCTTACGTCCGTCGGCCCGCACCCCCAGCATGACCAGCAGACAGAGTTTCTCCTGCTCGAGCCGCACCTTCAGGTGGATGCCGTCGACCCACAGGTAGACGTAGTCGACTTGCGAGAGATCCCGCTGTCCGAAGGCTTTCGCCTCGTCCTGCCACTGCGCGGTCAGCCGGGTGATCGAGGCCGGCGACAGGCCGGCACCGGAGCCGAGGAACTGCTCGAGGGCGGGCCCGAAGTCGCTGGTCGACAGGCCGTGCAGGTACAGCAGCGGCAACACCTCGGACACTTGGGTGGACCTGCGGGCCCAGGCCGGCAGGATCGCCGACGAGAACCTCTTACGCTGGCCTGTCTCGGGATCGATGCGCTTGTCGTTGACCCGTGGCGCCTTCACCGTCACCGCACCGGCGGCGGTCATCACGTCGCGTTCGGTGTGGTAGCCGTTGCGTACGACGAGGCGGTGGCCGTTGTCGTCGACTTCACCGGCGTGCCGGGCGATGTAATCGGCGACCTCGGCCTGCAGGGCTGCGGCGAGCATCTGCCGGGCACCGTCGCGAACGATCTCATCGAGCAGCGACCGGCCTGCACCGGCGGCGTCGCCGGCCTCGTTCGGGTCTCGGCCTTCGTGTACTACCGTGAGCACGGGCGTGCCTTCCCGCCAGCGCGCCAACGCTGGTCTTGATCAGAATCCTGTTTCGTCAAAGATCATCATCCGGGAAGGTGCGTCCTCCCGGGATCCACAGGTTCTGATCATTGCTCCTCGCGAAATGGGGTGCGTGCCTAATACGAAAGTAAGGTGGGTCAGGCTGCCTCCTGGTTACTTAAGGTGACGTTGTAGCCGAGTTCTTGGAGGCGGCGGATGGCGTTGTTCTTGGTGCGGGTGGGGTCCTTTTTGGTAAAGAAGTCGGATCCTGGGTCGTGGTAGCACTCGCCGTCCGCGAGCATGTGCCAGACGGCGGTGAGGATGGAGTGTTGGGTGGCGACGATGGCTTTCATCTTGCCGCGGCGCACAATGAGTCTCTTATAGCGTGCCCCGAGGTAGCTGTTCTTGGGGTTTCTGGAAATCGACAAGGCCGCGACGCCCAGAGCGCCCTTGAGATAGCGGTTCCCAGGTCGGGTCCTGGTGGACTTTGCCCGGCCGGCAGACTCGTTGGATCCTGGGCTTAGGCCCGCCCAGGATGCGAGTCGGCCCGGGCTCTGGAAGGAGCTCATGTCTGCCCCGGTTTCGGCGATGATGACATCGGCCACGAGGGTGGAGACCCCGGGAATGGTAGCTAGAAATTCCCGTGCCGTTTGAAAGGGTTCCATCGCCTCGTTGATGCGGGTGGTGAGTTCCTCGACGCACCGAGTGATGGAATCGATGCGTTCCAGATGCATGTTGCAAAGATAAGCATGGTGCACCTCGAAGCGTCCGGTCAGCGCCTCTACGAGCTCGGGAACCCGCACGCGCATGCGCCCCCGAGCCAGGTCAGCCAACACCTGCGGATCCCGCTCACCCTTGATAAGTGCCTTGAGCATGGCCCGGGAGGAGACACCCATCAGGTCCGAAACATGGTCCGAGAGCTTAAGGCCGGTAGACTCCAGAAATTTCTCCAGTCGTTGGACTTCCCGGGTCCGGTCCTGGGTGGCGATGGTTCGTGCCCGGGTCAAATCCCGAAGTACGCGGATCGGTTGAGGCGGGACAAAACAAGGGCGCAGCAGCCCGTGCGCACCGAGCTGAGCTAACCAGGAAGCGTCGGACACGTCAGTTTTTCGCCCGGGAATGTTGCGGGCCGCCTTCGCATTGACGAGCATCACTGGCAGGAGGTCCTCCATCAGGTAGTAGAACGGCTTCCAGTAATCACTGGTTGCCTCCATGACCACCGTGGTGACCTTCGCGGCGACCAGCATGTCCCGCAGGGCGAGGATCTGATTGGTGGTGGAACCCCAGGTGGTGACCTCGGTGGAAAAAGTCCCGGCACGCTTGCCCGGGGACCGGATGGCGACCTTCGCGTCACCCTTGGAAATATCAATGCCCGCGGCACGTTCATGAACCAAGTCCACGGGACACCTCCTAACCTGCTTGTTTCAATGGGTGGTGATGCCTGCCATGTAGAGGGTGGAATTAAATCAGGACTCTAATACTCGTGCTCACAGCAACAATCCACGGTTCCCGTGGAACCCTCCGCACCACGCTCATTTACGGGCCAAACAACAGCACCAAGGAACGACCGGCGTCGGACACGGCAGACACCACCATCATCCCGCTGAGCCATCCGATTCACCAGAGGCAAGGTGCGTCAAGAGGGACTTTCGACACCCACGGCGCGCAGCGGCGCTGGCACGCTCATTTGGGAAATGCTCGCGAAATCTCTGGTGCATGGTCGGGTGCTTTGGTGTGCTGGAGGGATGTATGGGTTGACGTTGTCTGCGCGCAGGGAAATCACTAAGAAGGAAGCCGGCGCGTATGTGGCGGCGTCGAAGAAGGCCAAGGGCGAGATCCTGGACCGGTTGGTGGCGGAGGTGGGCTGGTCGAGGGCGAATGCCCGGCGGCAGCTGGGCAGGGCCTTCAAGCGGCGGGGCCCGGCCCGTATGGAGGTGCGCAAGCCGAGACCGCCGACGTATGGCTATGACACGGTGAAGGTGCTCCAGCAGGTCTGGGTCGTGGCTGGGCAGCCCTGCGGGAAGTACCTGGCCGCGGTCATGGGCACCACACTGGCCAACATGGACGCCCATATCCGCGCTGGCGCTTTCGGGAGGGTGCGGGCCCGTTACAGCCCCGCAGTGCATGACCAGTTGCTGGCGATGAGCGCGGCAACGATCGACCGGCTGCTGGCACCGTTCAAGCTCTCGATGTATCCGGACGGGAAGTCCACGACCAGGTCGCGGCGGAACCAGTACACCGAGTCGATCCCGATCATGTCCCGCATCCCGGATATTGACTGGCAGCCTGGCCTGGTTGCCATCGATACGGTCGCGCATTGCGGCAACAATGCCAAAGGCCAGTACGCATTCACACTGACCGCCACGGACGTGTACACCGGCTGGACCAGCAACCGGGCGATCAAGAACAAAGCCGCCAAATGGGTGGTCAAGGCGATGGATGAAATCCTGGACGAATTCCCATACCCCATCGACCACATCCATAGCGACAACGGCTCTGAATTCCTCAACGATCCGGTCACTACCTGGTGCAATGCCCATAACATCCGCATGACCCGGTCCCGGCCCCACCACTCCAACGACAACCCGTTCGTGGAGCAGAAAAACGAGGCCGTCGTCCGCCGCTCGGCGTTCAACTACCGCTACGACACCGATGCTGAATTGGGGCTCCTGAACGAGCTCTGGCCGCTGGTGAACCTGCGCAAAAACCTGTTCCTGCCCACCAAGAAAGTCACCGGATATCACCTGAGCCGCAAGGGGAAGTCAGTGCGCAGCTACGACGACCCGCGGACCCCGGCAGACCGGATCAAGGACACCGGGATCATGCTCGAACCCCAACGTCACTACCTGGACGAGCTCTACGCCAGTCTGGACCTGGCCGGCCTGACGAACCGGATCAACGAGATCCAGCAGCGACTCATCCGGCTGGCCGCCGCCAAGACCTACTCCCAAGCACCCCACGCAGCATGAGACTTTCGCGAGCACAATAGATGAGGCACGCAGGAATCATTTGGCGAGCATCTTGACATGAGGCACCACGGCCCCAGTCGGCCGAGTGGCCGAGGCCCCGCCGGACCGCGTCCGTTGGCCGGGATTCAGTGACCGTTTTCCGCAGCATCTGAGTCCCGCGCAGCAGTTTCGCCCATATCCAGGCGGGCCAGATCGTTCATGTCGTCGGCGGTCAGGGTGAAATCGAACGCAGAGATGTTCTCTCTCAACCAGACGGGGTCCGAAGCCTGCGGGATGGGCACCAGGTCCTGCTGAATGTGCCATCGCAGCAGGACCTGGGCAGGTGACCTGTTCAGACGGTCGGCGATGGCCACCACAAGGGGGTTCGCACGCAGTCCGGATTCACGGCCGATCGGGCTCCAGGATTGGGTGAGGATTCCCAGCTCCCGGTGGACCGCACGCGGTTGTGTGCGCGCCAGAGCAGGACTTAGCTGAATCTGGTTGACGTCCGGAACGACTCCGGTCGCTTCGATGATTTTCCTCAGGTGGGCCGGCTTGAAGTTGGAGACGCCGATGGCCTTGACGGCGCCTTCCTCTAACAGGGTTACAAGGCCTTTCCATGCCTCCGCATACGCGCCAAGCGCCGGCACCGGCCAATGGCACATGAACATGTCCAGATAGTCGACCCTAAGCTTCCGCAGGCTTTCGTCGTACGCCCGACGGACGCCGTCGACGCTGTGGGACTCCTTGTTGAACTTGCTGGAAATAAAGAGTTCCGCCCGCGGGACGCCGGCGGTTCTGATGCCGCGGCCCACGGCTTCTTCGTTGCGGTATTGAACGGCCGTGTCGACCAGCCTGTAGCCGGTCTGCACGGCACAGCGGACGGCTTGCTCGCATTCGGCGTCCAGCATCGGCCATGTTCCGAGGCCGATCCGCGGCATACTGTGTCCGTTCAGCAAGGGCAGCCTTGAGGTCGCACCTGGTCTCGGAGCCGTACTCGTTTCATTTATCATCGGAGGGCCTCGTCTTTCGGATCTGTCGATAGTTTGCTAAACGGCTGAAGCCTCAGCTCTTTATGTTTGGGCCATCACGGGTGCGGTCAGCTCAAGGTAGGCGTTTGCCTCCTGCAAGCCAACGCCGCCGCCACACTTGTTGTCGATGTCGAACAGACTGGCCAGATGCGGCAGCTCGGCACGGTCGCCGTAATCCAGCAAGTGAAGCACAACGCATAACTGCTGTCCAGATGTTAATTCCGTTCAGCAGAGAACTGGCGAGATCTGCCGGTGTGGCAGTGGTAGCCGCCCGCCCAGCGCCGTCTGGCCTGTAATCCTCGCCAGTGGGGGCCATTAAACGCATCGCCATGAGATAGCTTCGGATAGGGCCAAGCCTCCCGGAGACCGCCTCCCTTTTGAAGAAGAGCGACCCGGGCCATGTCGAGGCGTTGGCCCGGGCTTTGTCCGTGCTGAAGGCCTATCAGCAGCCAGGACAGGCCATTGTCGGTCTCGGATGTTGCCGAGTTCGTCGGGATCGCCAGGACCGCGGCGGGGCGATTCATCCTCACCCTGGAATACCTGGGTTATCTGTCCTACGACGCCAGTGGCTATTCCTTGCGGCTAGCAGTGCTGGAGATCGGGGATGCCTATCTGCTGAGCCATAAGCTGCTGGCGGTGGCCCATCCGCACCTTGAGCAATGATCAGAACCTGTGGATCCCGGGCGGGCGTGCCTTCCCGGAAGATGATCTGCAAGGAATCCGAATTCTGATCAAGACCAGCGTTGGCGCGCTGGCGGGAAGGCACGCCCGTGCTCACGGTAGTAGACAACAACGACGACTCCAACGAGACCCGCAATGCGGCCGGTGCGGGCCGGTCGTTGCTCGACCAGATCGTCCGCGACGGTGCCCGGCAGATGCTGGCCGCGGCGTTGCAGGCCGAGGTCGCCGACTATGTAGCCCGGTATGCCGGTGAGGTCGACGAACACGGCCACCGACTGGTGGTCCGCAACGGATACCACGCCGAACGTGAGGTCGTGACCTCGGCGGGTGCGGTGGCGGTGAAGGCGCCCCGCGTGAACGACAAGCGGATCGACCCCGATACCGGCGAGCGCAAGCGGTTCTCCTCGGCGATCCTGCCCGCCTGGGCTCGCAAGTCCGAGCAGGTATCGGAGGTGCTGCCGCTGCTGTACCTGCACGGCCTGTCAACCAGTGACTTCGGGCCGGCGCTCGAACAGTTCCTCGGCACCGGCGCCGGACTGTCCGCATCCTCGATCACCCGGCTCACGGCCCAGTGGCAGGACGAGGCGAAGGCCTTCGGCACCAGGGACCTCTCGCAGGTCGACTACGTGTACCTGTGGGTCGACGGCATCCACCTGAAAGTCCGGCTCGAGCAGGAAAAGCTCTGCCTGTTGGTGATGCTCGGGGTGCGGGCGGACGGCCGCAAGGAACTCGTCGCCCTGGCCGACGGCTACCGAGAGTCCACCGAGTCCTGGGCGGACCTGCTGCGGGATTGCCGCCGCCGCGGGATGCGCGCGCCGGCGCTCGCGGTCGGGGACGGAGCTTTGGGATTCTGGCGGGCACTGCGGGAGGTGTTCCCCGCCACCCGCGAACAACGCTGCTGGTTCCACAAACAAGCCAACGTTCTTGCTGCACTCCCGAAATCGGCGCATCCGGGTGCGTTGGCGGCGATGAAGGAGATCATCGGGGCCGAGGACATCGACAAGGCGCAGTTGGCGATCGCAGCGTTCGAACGTGACTACAGCGCGAAGTACCCGAAAGCGGTGAAGAAAATCGTCGATGACGCCGACGTGCTGCTCGAGTACTTCCGGTATCCCGCCGAGCACTGGGTGCATCTACGCACCACGAACCCGATCGAATCGACCTTCGCGACGGTTCGGCTTCGGACCAGGGTGACCAAGGGCCCGGGATCACGGGCGGCGGGCATGGCGATGGCCTACAAGCTGATCGAAGCAGCGCAGTCGCGGTGGCGGGCGGTCAACGCACCACACCTGGTGGCGTTGGTGCGGGCCGGCGCAGTGTTCCACCAGGGCAAGCTCCTCGAACGTCCGGTCGACATCACCCCGGAACCATCGCCCGACACCCCAGTGTCCGAGGTCGCCTGACGACCCTCGATCCACAGGATTTGACTATTTCTCGGGGATCGCATTACCGTCATTCAGCGTGATCAAGGGAGATGCCATGACTGCGAGTCTGCCAGCTGACGGCGCGTACAGCCCGGGACGCAAGGAGGCGCTCGTCACCGCGATGGCGGGTGTCACCCTGCGCGCGTTGCCGCGCATCCCCGACCCGGTGAAACGCCTGCTGCTGGCGGGCCGCACGGTGACGGTGGACGGCAACACCCTCGACACCACGGTGCAGCTGATGCTCGCCGGGCAGAAGCTGGTCGGGATCGACGGTGGCACCAACAACGTGGCGGCGGCGCGGGCGCAGCTGCGCGACCTGTCCGGCGGGTTCCGGCAGGCGATCCCGGTGGCCGCGGTGAGAGATCTCACCGTGACCGGCGGGGACGGTGAGATCCCGGCCCGCCACTACGTTCCGCCCACATCCACCGCCGACACGGCCGCCCCGCTGCTGGTGTTCTTCCACGGCGGCGGCTTCGTGATCGGCGACCTCGACAGCCACGACGACCTGTGCCGGCTGATCTGCCGCGACGCCGGGGTGCACGTGCTGTCGGTCGACTACCGGCTGGCCCCCGAGCACAAGGCGCCCGCCGCCGCCGACGACGGGTTCGCCGCCTACCGCTGGGCGCGCGAGCACGCCGCCGAACTCGGTGCCGACCCGGACCGCGTCGCGGTCGGCGGGGACAGCGCCGGCGGCAACATCGCCGCCGTCGTCGCCCAGCGCGCCCGCGCCGAAGGAGTGCCGCAACCGGCGCTGCAACTGCTCATCTACCCGTGGACCAACCCCAGCGGCGAGACCCGGTCGCAGACCCTGTTCGCCTCCGGCTACTTCCTGACGAAGGCCGACATCGAGTGGTTCGCCGACAAGTACGTCACCGGTGCGTCGGTGCAGATCACCGATCCGGTCGTGTCACCGCTGCTGGCCGACGACCTGTCCGGGCTCGCGCCTGCACTGGTGCTGACCGGCGGCTTCGACCCACTGCGCGACGAGGGCGTGGCCTACGCCGAGGCACTGCGCGCCGCCGGGGTGGCCGTCGACCTGCGGCAGGCCGGTGCGCTGATCCACGGCTTCGCCAACATGTTCCCGATCGGGGGCGGTTGCGCGGCCGCGGTCGCCGACATGATCAGCGCGCTGCGCACCCGTCTGCGCGGCGTCTGACGGGCCGCGAAAACGCCGCCGGTACGCTTGTCCCCGTGGCCTCGAAACCGAAGAAGACCCCGAAGTACGACCTGAAGGCGGCCGACAAGAAACGCAATCTGGCCGTACAGATCGGGTTGACCGCGATCGTCGTGATCTTCGCCGTCGCGCTGGTGCTCTACATCGTCATGACCAAGGAGGACAAGCCCGGCGAGGGTGAGGCCAAGCCGATCCGGGTGGCGTCCAGCGACGTCATCACCGGTGACGACGGCGAGCCCAAGGCCGTGCTGTCGCTCTACGAGGACTTCCTGTGCCCGGCGTGCGGCAACTTCGAGAAGGCCTTCGGCCCGACGATCAACCGGCTGATCGACAGCGGCGCCGTGGCGGCCGACTACTACATGGTCTCGATCCTGGACCGGGCCGGCCAGGGGTACTCGACCCGCGCCGCGAACGCCGCCTACTGCGTGGCCGAAGCCGACACCGAGGCGTTCCGCCGCTTCCACGCCGCGCTGTACGCCCAGCAGCCGCCCGAGGGCGTCGGCCCGTTCCCGGACGAGGCCCGGCTGACCGAGGTGGCGCGCCAGGCCGGCGTCGTCGGCGACGTCCCGAACTGCATCGAGAAGGGCCGCTACGACGACATGGTCAAGGGCATGGCCAAGGCGACCGAGGTCAAGGCCACCCCGACCATCCGCATCAACGGCAAGGACTACAAGCCGACGACCCCCGACGCGCTGATCGACGAGATCAGGAGCATCGTCGGTGACCTGCCCGTGCTCGACGCCGGTGCGCCGCCGCCGAATCCGGATCCGACGACCCCGGCGCCCGCTCCCGCTCCCGCTCCATGAGCGTGAGCGCGCCAGGGGAGGTGTCCCCGGCCGAGCCGGACAGCCCCGAGCACGGTGGGGTGCACGTCGGGAGGCTGAGCGCGCTGTGGGTCCTGATCGCCGGCGTGGTGGGCCTCTCGTCGGCGCTGGCGCTGACCATCGAGAAGGTCGAGCTGCTCAAGAACCCGGCCTACGTGCCGACGTGCAGCCTCAACCCGGTGCTGTCCTGCGGTTCGGTGATGGTCACCCCGCAGGCCGCCGTGTTCGGTTTCCCGAACTCGCTGATCGGCATCGTGTCGTTCACCGTCGTGCTGGTGACCGGGGTGCTCGCGGTGGCCCGGGTTCAGCTGCCCCGCTGGTACTGGGCCGGGCTGGCGGTCGGCACGCTGCTGGGCACGGTGTTCGTGCACTGGCTGATCTACCAGAGCGTGTTCACCATCGGCGCGCTGTGCCTGTACTGCATGGTGGTGTGGTCGATGACCATCCCGCTGCTGGTCGTGGTGACGACGATCGCGGTGCAGCCGCAGCGCGGCAACGCCGTGCTGCGCGGGCTGCACACCTGGCGCTGGTCGATCGTGGCGCTGTGGTTCACCGCGGTGATCCTGTTGTGCCTACAAGGTGGCGTTCGTGCTCGATGTCGCCGGTGACAACGAGGCCCTGGTGGTGCGCAACGATGCGAACGTCAACACCATCGCCGAGTTGCGTGGCAAGCGGATCGCCACCCCGTTCGCATCGACCGCGCACTACAGTCTGCTCGCCGCGCTGTCGCAGAACGGATTGTCCCCCAGCGATGTTCAGCTGATCGACCTGCAGCCCCAAGCGATCCTGGCGGCCTGGGAGCGCGGTGACATCGACGCCGCCTACAGCTGGCTGCCGACCCTGGACGATCTGCGCAAGACCGGTAAGGATCTGATCACCAGCCGTCAGCTGGCCGCCGACGGCAAGCCGACGCTGGACCTGGGCGCGGTGCGCACGGAGTTCGCGGACGAACACCCCGAGGTCGTCGACATCTGGCGCCGGCAGCAGGCCCGTGCCCTCGACGTCATCTCCGGCGACCCGGACGCCGCCGCGAAGGCGATCGCCGCCGAAGTCGGCCTGACGCCGGAAGACCTTGCCGGACAACTCAAACAGGGTGTGTACCTGACACCGGCGGAGGTCGTGTCTGCGGAGTGGCTGGGCTCGGACGGCAAACCGGGCAACATCGCCGCCAATCTGCAGAGCGCCTCAGAGTTCCTCGCCGAGCAGCAGCAGATCCCGGAGGCGGCGCCGCTTCAGACGTTCCAGGACGCCATCTACACCAAGGGTCTTCCCGATGCCCTCCAGCAGTGACGTCGCGAGCAGGGGTGGGCTGCGGATCGCGAACGTCGCGCACCGCTACGGCGACGTCACCGCGTTGGGTCCGGTCGATCTCGATGTCCAGCCGGGTGCGTTCCTGGTGTTGGTCGGCGCGTCGGGCTGTGGGAAGAGCACGTTGCTGAGGTTGATCGCCGGCTTCGAGGAACCCACCGCGGGCGAGGTGCGCGTCGAGGGTGCCTCCCCCACACCCGGTGTCACCTCGGGTGTGGTGTTCCAGCAGCCGCGGCTGTTCCCCTGGCGCACCGTCGGCGGCAACGTCGACCTGGCGCTCAAGTATGCGAAGGTTCCCCGCGAGCTGAGGCCGCAGCGCCGAGCGGCGATCCTGGCGCGCGTCGGGCTGGAGGGGACCGCCGACCGCAGGATCTGGGAGATCAGCGGCGGGCAGCAGCAGCGCGTCGCGATCGCCCGGGCGCTGGCGGCGGAGACTCCGCTGTTCCTGCTCGACGAGCCGTTCGCGGCCCTGGACGCGCTGACCCGCGAACGGCTGCAGGACGATGTCCGGCAGGTCAGCGCCGAGTCGGGGCGCACCACGGTGTTCGTCACGCACAGTGCCGACGAGGCGGCGTTCCTCGGATCGCGAATCGTGGTGTTGACCCGGCGGCCCGGCACGATCGCGCTCGACCTGCCCTCGGATCTGCCGCGCTCCGGGATCGAGGCCGACGAGCTGCGGCGCTCACCGGAGTTTCTGAGGCTGCGCAACGAGGTCAGCGACGCGGTGAAAGCGGCCGCCGCCTGATGTGAGCGCCGCTTGACTGCCCGGACACGCAGAAAAGCACCCGTTACGCCGTGGCGTGCCGGGTGCTTTCGTGTCGAACGGCTCAGACCGGGGGGTAGGCCGGCGGCGGGTAGACGCCGCGCAGACCCCAGGCCAGCCAGCTGAAGAAGAACTCGCCCTCATCGCTGATGTCGTAATCGGGATTAGGATCCATAGTCGCCTCCGCAGCAAGCCTGTTTCGCCGAAGTCTAGTCCCAATGGGTGATCCCCGGACAGCGAAACCACTCCAATGCCTAAACTGGCCAACCAGTTGATTGGTACACCCGGGCCCACCCCGGTCTGCAGATAGCGAGTCACCATGTCCACCGAGTCCGCAACCAACGGATCGTCCCGGCGCGACGAGTTGCTGGCGGTCGCCGCCAAGCTGTTCGCCGCTCGCGGGTATCACGGCACCCGGATGGACGATGTCGCCGACGCGGTCGGCCTCAACAAGGCCACCGTCTACCACTACTACGCCAGCAAGTCGCTGATCCTCTGGGACATCTACAAGCGCACCGCCGATTTCACCGTCGACGCCCTGCACGACGATCCCACCGCGACCGCCCGGGAGACGATCTACCACTTCACCAGGCGCTTGCTCACCGGTATCGCCCACGACCTGGAGGCCGCCGCCGTCTATTTCCAGGAGGGTCCCTACATTTCGGAGTGGTTCACCGAAGAGCAGGTTGCCTACATCCGCCAGGCCGAATCCACCGTCTACGAACACGTCCGCGATGTCATCGACCGCGGCATCGCCAGCGGAGAGTTCTATGACTGCGACTCCCATGTGCTGGCGCTGGGCTATATCGGGATGACACTCGGCGCCTACCGTTGGCTGCGGCCGCACGGACGGCGCACCGCCCAGGAGATCGCCGTCGAATTCAGCACGGCATTGCTGCGGGGGCTGATCCGGGATGAGGCCGTCCGCATCCAGGAGCCACTCGGCGGTGCCCAGAAGTGACCGACCTGTTCGGCCTCGACGGCAAGGTCGCCGTGGTCACCGGTGGTGGCCGCGGTATCGGCGTGATGATCGCCCGTGGCCTCTTGCAGGCGGGCGCGGCGAAGGTGTATCTGGCGGCCCGCAAGGAAGCGGAACTGGACGCCGCGGTGGCGGAGTTGTCAGCGCTGGGCGCGGTCGAAGGCATCCCGGCCGACCTGGGGACGGCCCCGGGCGTGCAGGCGCTCGCCGATGCGCTGACGGCCAAGGAGGAAGCCGTCCATGTCCTGTTCAACAATGCCGGCGCAAATTGGGGCGAACCCTTCGACACCTTCCCCGAGTCCGGTTTCGATCGTGTTTTCGACGTCAACGTCAAGGGTGTTTTCCTGTTGACCCGCGCCTTGGTGCCGCTGCTCACGGCGGCTGCCACCGACGATGATCCGGCCCGTGTCGTCAACACCGGCAGTGTCGACGGTTTCCATGTGCCCGAGCGCGGTCGCAACAACTTCTCCTACGCCGCCAGCAAGGCTGCGGTGCACACCCTCACGCAGCATCTCGCGGGGGAGTTGGCGCCGCGGATCCTGGTCAACGCGATCGCACCCGGGCTCTTTCCGTCCCGGATGACCAAGGTGCTGCTCACCGCCGGTGAGGAGGCGGTGGGTGCGGCTCTGCCGCTGGGTCGGGTGGGGCGGCCCGACGATATGGCCGGTATCGCCGTCTTCCTCGCGAGCCGCGCGAGTAGTTATGTCACGGGGGCCGTCATCCCGGTCGACGGAGGCGTCAGCGTCATTCGCTGAAATTGCTCGACGAGGGCAGGTGTGAACGCCGACACATGCGGGTAATCGGGTGCACATGTGTTCACCGAATACCATGATGATTCCTGCACAGCCGGCAGGTGCGCGATGGTCGTGAACCTGCGTGGCCTCACCCGTTGGAGCGTCAAGCCGGCCCGGGACATCCCCACGGCGACCACGCCGAAGGTCAACCTTGTCCGCGGGCTGCTCGCGCGTGCGACGACACCGCTGCTGCCCGACGATTACCTCAAGTTGCTCAATCCGCTGTGGACGGCCCGCGAACTGCGCGGCGAGGTCATCGACGTGCGGAAAGAGACCGAGGACACCGCCACGGTGACGATCCGGCCGGGGTGGGGTTTCACCGCCGACTATCAGCCCGGTCAGTACGTCGGGATCGGCCTGCGGATCGACGGTCGTTGGCACTGGCGGTCGTACTCACTGACCTCGGTGCCCAAGCGGGACGACAAGCTCATCTCCATCACCGTCAAGGCCACTCCTGAGGGGTTTCTGTCCAGCCACCTGGTGAACGGGGTGAAAACCGGAACGATTGTTCGCTTGGCGGCACCCAAGGGGGATTTCGCCATGCCGGATCCGCCGCCGGCCAAGGTACTTTTCGTGACCGCGGGCAGCGGTATCACCCCGGTGATGGCCATGCTCCGGTCGATCGCTGCACGCAGCGAGAACGGCAGGCAGGCAATCACCGACATCGTGCACATCCATTCGGCCCCGAGCGCCGATGACGTGATCTTCCACGACGAACTGCAGGAACTGCACCAGAGCCGCGAAGGTTACCGGCTGCACCTGCACCTGACCGATGATGCGGGCCATCTGGACTTCGACAGTTTGCACGAGATCGCCGCGGACTGGCAGGAGCGGCCGACATGGGCCTGCGGGCCCCCGGCGATGCTCGACACGATCGAGAAGGTCTGGGCCGAGGCCGGGTTGCCCGAAAACCGGCTGCACATGGAACGTTTCGTCATCGATCGGACCGACAAGGGGGGTGAGGGCGGCACCGTGACCTTCGCATTGTCGGACAAGACCGTCGAGGTCGACGGCGCCACCTCACTGCTGGAGGCCGGTGAGAAGGTCGGCATCCAGATGCCCTTCGGCTGCCGGATGGGCATCTGCCAGACCTGCGTGCTGCCCCTGGAATCGGGGCACGTGCGCGACTTCCGGTCCGGCACCGAACACGGTGCGGGCGACCGGATTCAGACCTGTGTGTCGGCGGCGTCCGGCGACTGCACCATCAACGTCTAGGAGATTCCGAGCATGGCCATCACCGATCTCAAAGAATATGCCCACCTGACCGCGGCCGACGTCGAGGAGCTGGGGCGCGAACTGGACGCGATCAGAACCGACATCGAGGAGTCCCGCGGCGAGCGGGATGCGCGCTACATCCGCCGGGCCATCCAATTGCAGCGGGCGCTCGCCGCCGGCGGGCGTATCGCATTGTTCAACAGCCGCAACAAGTTTGCCTGGGCCGCCGGGACCGGGATGCTCGCCGCGGCGAAGATCATCGAGAACATGGAGCTCGGGCACAACATCACCCACGGTCAATGGGACTGGATGAACGATCCCGAGATCCACTCGACGGAATGGGAGTGGGACACCACCTCGCCCACGGTGCACTGGAAGAAGTCGCACAACTACATCCACCACAAGTACACCAACGTCCTCGATCTCGACGACGACATCGGCTACGGCATCATGCGGCTCACCCGCGACCAGAAATGGGAGGGGTGGATGATCGGTAATCCGATCTACAACCTGCTGCTGGGCACCCTGTTCGAGTGGGGTGTGGCGCTGCACGGTGTCGAGACGACCAAGTGGCGCAAGGGGGAGAAGTCGATGGCCGAGGTCCGCAAGGACCTGCGGATCATCGGGCGCAAGGTCGGCAAGCAGGTCGGCAAGGACTACATCGTCTTCCCGGCGCTGTCCGGGCGCAACTGGAAACACACCCTGGGTGCCAACGCGGTGGCCAACCTCATCCGCAACTACTGGTCCTACATGGTGATCTTCTGCGGCCACTTTCCCGACGGCGCAGAGAAATTCACCAAGGAGGAGTTTGAGCGGGAGACCCCGGCCGAGTGGTACCTGCGCCAGATGCTGGGCTCGGCGAACTTCCACGCCGGACCGATCATGGCCTTCATGAGCGGAAACCTGTGCTACCAGATCGAGCACCACCTGTTCCCGGATCTGCCGAGTAACCGATACGCCGAGATCTCGCAGCGGGTGCAGGCCCTGTGTGACAAATACGATCTGCCCTACACCACCGGTCCCCTGCTGCGGCAGTACAGCCAGTCATTCTGGACCATCGCGAAGCTGGCGCTGCCCAACCGTTTCCTCAAGGCGACCGCCGACAACGCGCCCGAAACCAACTCGGAGCTGAAGTTCCGGATTCGTGGTGGCGTCCGCGACACCTTCGGCGTGGATCCCCGCACCGGCAAGCGGCGGGGGCTGCGCACCGCGATCCGCGAGATGGAAAACGACCAAATCGCCGCCGCCTCATAAGGGCTAGCCTGGCGACATGACGTCGACCATCCTCTCCCGCCGCGACCTGGATTTCCTGCTCTACGAGTGGCTTGACGTGGAAGAGCTGACGGCCCGGCCGCGGTTCGCCGAGCATTCCCGGGAGACCTTCGACGGTGTGCTGGACCTGTGCGAGCAATTGGCCGAGCGGTACTTCGCTCCGCACAACAAGCTCAGCGACGCCCACGAGCCGCGGTTCGACGGCACCACCGTCACGGTGATCCCGGAAGTGAAGCAGGCCTTGGAGGCCTTCGCCAAGGCAGATCTGCTCGGCATGAGTTTCGATGCCGAACTCGGTGGCGCACAACTGCCGGTGACCGTCGCGCAGGCCGGCTTCGCCTGGATCGCGGCGGCCAACACCAGTACCTCCGGATATCTGATGCTGACCATCGCGAACGCCAACTTGATCGCGGAGTTCGGCAGTCCCGAACAGATCGAGACGTACGTGACGCCCATGTTGGAGGGTCGGTTCACGGGCACCATGGCACTGTCGGAAACCCAGGCGGGATCCTCGCTGGCCGATATCACCACCCGCGCCGAACTCCAGGAGGACGGCAGCTACCGGGTGTTCGGTACCAAGATGTGGATCTCCGGTGCCGAGCACGAGCTCTCGGAGAACATCGTCAACCTGGTGCTGGCCAAGATTCCCGGCGGACCGGCGGGCACCAAGGGCATCTCGCTGTTCATCGTGCCCAAGTTCCTGGTCAGTGCGGACGGCTCGGTCGGATCCCGCAACGCGGTGGCCATCTCCGGGCTCAATCACAAGATGGGCCAACGCGGTATCACCAACACGGTGCTGAACTTCGACGGCGCGGTCGGCTACCTCGTCGGTGAACCGCACCGCGGTCTGGTCTACATGTTCCACATGATGAACGAGGCGCGCCTGGGTGTCGGCATGGGTGCGGTCGCGCTCGGCTACACCGGGTACCTCAAGTCACTGGCGTATGCCAGAGAACGCCCGCAGGGACGGCTGGTCAAGGATCCGTCGAGTCCGCAGGTCCCGATCATCGCGCACGCCGATGTCAAGCGGATGCTGTTGGCACAGAAGGCCTATGTGGAAGGGGCGCTCGGGCTGGCCCTGTACTGTGCCCGGCTCACCGACGAAGGCAACACCGCACTGCTCGACATCTTGACCCCGGTCGCCAAGAGCTGGCCCTCGCAGTGGTGCCTGGAAGCCAACAGCCTGGCCATCCAGGTGCTCGGTGGATACGGCTACACCCGCGAGTACGACGTCGAGCAGCACTACCGGGACAATCGGCTCAATCCCATCCACGAAGGCACGCACGGTATCCAGAGTCTGGACCTGCTGGGGCGTAAGGTCACCCAGAACGGCGGTGCGAGCCTGACGGCGCTCTCGGAGCGGATCTCCGAGACCATCGCCGCCGCCGGCGACGATCCGCTGGCCACCCAATTGCAGGCCTCCTGGCGGCGACTGATGGCCGTCACCGCGCACATGTTCGCCGCCGGTGATGTCGAAGCGGCGATGGCCAACAGCGCGATCTACCTCGAAGCGTTCGGGCATGTCGTCATCGCGTGGATCTGGCTGGAACAGTATCTGGCCACCGGGGGCCGCGGCGGCGACTTCTACGCGGGCAAACGGCAGGCGGCGCACTTCTTCTTCCGCTACGAACTGCCCAAAACCGCGGCGCAGCTCGACCTGCTGGAAAGCCTGGATCGCACCACGTTGGAGATGGACGCGCGCTGGTTCTGACCCGCGAGCCAAAGCCATTCAATAGCAGCATCAAACGATACCAATTATGCCTGGGACAGGTATCGAGAGAACTCCTAGGTTAAGTGATGGCCGCCACATCGGCGGATCATTTGAGACCTGCACAACAGGAGTAGCTCATGGCGATCGCAGCAGCCCGCCTCCGTTCCCGCACCGCCTTCGCGGCCGCCGCGGCCACCGCGCTGGCACTCACCGCCTGCGGCGGAGTCCAGACCAGCACCGGCGGTGGCTCCGGGGACGGCTGGCCCTCGGGGACCGTCGAGATGTACGTCGGCGCATCCGCCGGGGGGTCCAGTGACCTGATCAGCCGCGCGGTGTCCAAGGGACTCAGCGACGACCTCGGCGGCACGTTCCCCGTCATCAACCGGGAGGGCGCCAACGGTGCACTGGCCGCCGCCGAGGTGGCCAACGCACCCGCCGACGGCTCGACGATCGCCATCCAGAATGCATCGTTGTTCACCATCACCCCGCTCGCCGTGAGCCCGGACGAGGTCACCGACATCGACGATTTCGACGTGGTCTACGGGATATCCCGCGACGACTATGTCCTGGTGACCAGTCCGGCCAGCGGGTTCACGACGATCGAGGACATGCGCAACGCCGGCCGCACGGTCCGCTACGGCACCACCGGTGTCGGGACCGGCGCCCAGTTGTCGGCCGCGCTGTTGTTCAAATCCGGAAACGTACCGTCGCAGGCGGTGCCGTTCGACGGTGGCGCTCCGGCCCTGGCCGCGGTGCTCGGCAACCAGGTGGAGGTGGCTTCCATCCAGGTGGGTGAGGCGATTGAGAACATCCAGTCCGGAAAGCTGTTGCCGCTGGCGGTGTTCGGGCCGGACAGGATCAGCTACCTACCCGATGTGCCCACCGCGAAGGAACAGGGACTCGATGTCGAGGTGACCCAGTACCGCTTCATGACGGTTCCCAAGGGCACCCCGCAGGACGTGAAGGACAAGCTCGTCGAGGGACTGAAGGCGACGTTCGGCACCGAGGACTACCGGAAGTTCAACGAGCAGAACAGCCTCACCCCGATGGAGATTCCCGGCGAAGACGCGCTGACCCAGCTCAATGCGGACAAACAGCGCTACGCCGAGCTCATCGACCAGTACCAGATCAGCCTGCGGGACGCGGGCTGATGACCGCGGTCGGTGAGCCGCAGTCACCGCACACCCGGGATCTGCTGGCCGAGATCGAGGCCGAAGTCGCTCAGGAGCTGGAGGAGGAACGCCCACCGCGGGGCGGATCCGGATATCAGGTGGTGGGTGCGCTGACCGGCTTGGCGGTCGGTGCCGCCGGTGCCGTGCTGGCCTACGGGTATGGATTGGGTTCGCTGCGCGAACCCGGGCCCGGGCTGTGGCCATTCGTGTTCAGCGTGGTCATCGCGGGGTTGTCGGTGCTGCTGCTGGTGGTCGGGCGCCGGCTCGATGACGCCGAGAAGTTCACCCGCAGCAGCCTTCTCGTTCTCGCCGGTGCCGCCACCTTCGCTGCCTTCGGCGCGCTGATGCCGATGATCGGCTTCGAGATTCCCGCCGTCGCGCTGTGCGTGATCTGGCTGCGGTTCCTCGGCGGCGAGACCTGGCGCAGCACCGCGGTCGTCAGCGTCGTCACCACCGCCGTGTTCTACCTTCTGTTCATCTACGGGCTGCGGATACCGCTGCCGCACCTGATCTCCCTCTGAGCGAAGCCGGAAAGACATGGACTTCAGCGCATTCCTGGCCGGGTTCGCCCTGGTGGCGGAACCCCAGAACCTGTTGTACTGCCTGATGGGCGTGCTGATCGGCATGATCATCGGTGTCCTGCCCGGCCTCGGCCCCGCGGCCACCATCGCGATCCTGCTGCCGATCACCTACACCATCGACCCGGTGGCCGCGATCATCATGCTGGCCGGCATCTACTACGGCGCCCAGTACGGCGGCACGATCACCTCGGTCCTGCTGCGGCTGCCGGGAGAGGCGTCCTCGGTGGTCACCGTCTTCGACGGCTTCGCGCTGGCCAAACAGGGCAAAGCAGGCACCGCATTGGGTATCGCGGCCATCGGATCCTTTGTCGGCGCCACGATTTCGATCATCGGACTGACGCTACTGGCCCCGGTGGTGGCCGAGATCGCCCTCGATTTCGGTCCACCGGAGTACGCGGCGCTGGCCCTGCTCGGGGTGCTGCTGGTCGCGACCATCGGCAGTGGCAACCGGCTCAAAGCCCTCATTGCCGGAGCCGTCGGGCTGCTGCTGGCCACCGTGGGCCGGGACAGTTTCAGCGGCGCCTCGCGGTTCACCTTCGACAGCCTGCAACTGGCGGACGGTATCGACTTCGTGGTCGTGGCGATGGGCCTGTTCGGTGTCGGGGAGATCCTCTACAACCTTGAGCAACGGCACGGGAAGGTGCACGTACCGGCAAAGGTCGGCAACGTCTGGCCGTCCCGCAAGGACCTCAAACAGTCGTCGGGCGCCATCGGGCGCGGGTCGCTCATCGGTTTCGTGCTCGGCGTGCTGCCCGGCGGTGGCGCAACGCTGTCGTCGATCGTGGCCTACGCCACCGAGAAGCGGCGGGCGAAGAACCCGGAGCGGTTCGGGCGGGGTGCCATCGAGGGGGTCGCCGCGCCGGAGAGCGCCAACAATGCCGCGGCCACCTCGTCGTTCATCCCGCTGCTCACCATCGGGCTGCCGGCCAACGCGTCGATGGCGATGCTCTTCGGAGCACTGCTGATCCTTGGCATCTCGCCGGGACCCCAGCTGGTGGACGAGCATCCCGATGTGTTCTGGGGTGTCATCAATTCGATGTACATCGGCAACATCCTGCTGCTGATCCTGTCGATTCCCCTGGTCGGCCTGTTTGTTCGCATCCTGCGGGTCAGGCCAGCGGTACTGGCGCCGATCACGGCGCTCATCACCATTCTCGGTGTGTACACGATCAACAACTCGACCTTCGACATCTTCGTGATGCTCGGGTTCGGCGTGGTCGGCTACCTGATGAAGAAGGCCGGTTTCGATCCGGGGCCCCTGGTGCTGGCGTTCGTCCTCGGCAGCATCATCGAGTCGAGCACGCGCCGTTCGCTGTTGATCTTCGACGGCGACCCGACCGGCTTCTTCACACGGCCGATCTCGGGCGCCATCCTGGCGATCTTCTTGCTACTGGCACTGCTGCCGGTGATCCAGTATGTACGGCGGCGGCGGGCGGCCGACGTCGAGAAGCCGGAAACGGTTGCCCGCTAAGGGCTGTCGCTGTTGAGCCGGCGACGGGTGTTGCCGAGATGCACGCGCATGGCCGCCCGGGCCAGGTCCGGGTCGCCGGCGAGCACGGCGGTGGCGACCTGGTCGTGCTCCCTGCGGACGCGTTCGGCGTGTGCGGCATCGGTGATGGAATGTTGCGAACCCAGTCTGGTGCGCGGCAGCATGATCATCATCGGCCCCAGCGAATCGAGCAGTTCCACGTAGAACCGGTTGCCGCTGGCGGCGGCGATCGCGCGGTGGAAGCGGAAGTCGGCCTCGACCGCGTCACTCGGGGCGGCGGCGCTGAATTCGTCGAGCGCGGCGCGAACGGCGTCGCGGGCCGGACCATCGCTGCGCGCGGCCGCCAGCGCGGCAACCTCGCATTCGACGCCGAGCCGGAAGTCGATCATGTCCAGCACGTCGTGATGGGTGCGGATGGCAGCCGACTCGACGGTGAAGGCCGTCGACTCGGGTACTGCCAGCACGAATGAGCCGCGGCCCTGGAAAGTCTCCACAAACCCCTCGGCGCGTAACCGGGTGACGGCCTCGCGCACCACGGTACGAGATACCCCGAACTCCTCGACCAGTTCGGTCTCGGAGGGCAGCTTGTGCCCCGGTGGAAGATCGCCGGTGAAGATCTTGTCCTTCAGACCGGCGACCACCCGCAGGGCCAGAGACGTCGTCATCGCAACATCATGGCCGACCGAATGTTGCGCTCTCCTTGGTGTAGGCGCGCATCTGCTCGCTGAGGGTGAAACCCAGCCCGGCGCGCTCGGGCAGCCACATCCGGCCGTCGCGGATCTCGATGCGCTCGTCGAACAGTGGGTTGAGCCATTCGAAGTGCTCCACCCAGGGCTCGGTGGGGTAGGCGGCGGCCAGATGCAGGTGAATCTCCATGGCGTAGTGCGGGGCCAGGGCCAGCCCGGCATGTGCGGCCAGTGCGGCGAAGCGCAGGAACGGGGTGATGCCGCCGATGCGGGGGGCGTCGGGTTGCACGATGCCGCGGTAGCCGGCGTCGATCAGCGCCATGTGTTCGGGGACGGAGGTGAGCATCTCGCCGGTGGCGATCGGGGTGTCGAAGGCGCGTGACAGGTCGGCATGGCCGGCCGCGTCCCACGCGTCCAGTGGTTCCTCGATCCAGATCAGGTCGTGCTGTTCGAGTTCGCGGCACATCCGGCGGGCCCGGGCCCGGTCCCACTGCTGGTTGGCATCCACCATGAACGGGGTGTCGCCGAGGTGCTCGCGGATCGCCGCGACCCGGTCCAGGTCGGTCTTCCAGTCCGGCTGGCCCACCTTGATCTTGATGCCGCCGATGCCGGCTTCCAGGGAGGCGGTGGCCTTCTCCTTGATCTCGTCGACCGAGGCTTGCAGGAACCCGCCGGAGGTGTTGTACACCCGGCACGAATCACGGTGTGCGCCCAGGAGTTTGGCCAACGGGAGGCCGGCGCGTCGAGCCTTGAGATCCCACAGGGCGACGTCGAGGGCGGCGATGGCCTGGGTGGCCACACCGGAGCGTCCCACCGAGGCGCCGGCCCACAGCAGGGACTGGTAGATGCGATCGATGTCGGAGGGATCCTGGCCGATGGCGACGTCGGCGATCTCGGCCAGGTGGGTGTACTGCGCCGGGCCGCCGGCCCGCTTGGAATAGCTGAAGCCCATACCGTCGAACCCCTGCTCGGTGCTGACCTCGACGAACAGCAACACGGTTTCCGTCAGCGGCTTCTGGCGGCCGGTGAGGACCTTGGCGTCACTGACCGGACTGGGCAGTGGCAGGACGACGTGGGACAGGCGGAGTCGGCGGATCGCATCAGTCATATGATAAGTCTACAACTCATCATACAAGTTGGGAAGGCGGTGATGGCCGACCCGGAGAAGACTCGTGTGTGTCGTGCGTCTCGTCGGCGTGCGTAACGCCCGGCGGCGACCGACTAATTAGGTGAGTCCACGCGCGGGCGACGGCGCCGCGATGCGAAGGAGGTGCGCGGATCATGGGCGACCAACGCCTGCTGCTGGCCGGCAAGACGTGCTGGAAGTCCGCCGAAGCGGCCCGCTTCGCGCCGATCATCGACGGCGCGGACTACCTCAGGCATGTGAAGTCGGCGATGCTGGGCGCCGAGAACAGAATCCTGCTGGTGGGGTGGGATTTCGACGCCCGCACGACGTTCGAGCCCGGGCGCGCGACGCTGCCCGGACCGAATCAGCTCGGTCCGTTCCTGTTCTGGCTGCTGTGGCGGCGACCGCACCTGAAGGTGTACGTCCTGAAGTCGAACCTGCGGTTGCTCCCGCTCTTCGAGCGGTATTGGTACAGCATCGTGCCGGTGCAATGGCTGAACCGGATCACCTCGGCGCGCATGCACCTCGCCGTGGACGGGGCGCACCCGACCGGGGCTGTGCACCATCAGAAGATCGTGGTGATCGATGACGCGGTGGCGTTCTGCGGGGGAATCGACCTGACCCTGGGCCGCTGGGATACCCGCGATCACCGCCGCGACGATCCCGGCCGGCGTTCCGGCGGCGAGCCGTACGGCCCTCGCCACGAAGTGGCCACGGTGGTCGACGGCGAGGCCGCACGTGCGTTGGCGGAGCTGGCCCGCGACCGCTGGCAGATGGCCACGGATCAGGAGCTGCCACCGGTGGGGCCCGGCGCCACGGTATGGCCGCGCGACTGCGAACCGGCACTGCGCAATGTCGAGGTCGGCATCGCCCGTACCCTCCCCACCCTGCCGGGTCGCGACGAGGTCCGCGAGGTGGAGGCGCTGAACCTCGCCGCCATCGCCGCCGCGCGGGACGTCATCTATCTGGAGAACCAGTACCTGGCCGCCAGAGGCATCTGTGCCGCGCTGGCGGAACGACTGCGGGAACCGGACGGACCCGAAGTGATCATCGTGCTGCCGCGCACCTCCGAGAGCCCGCTGGAAACCGTCTCGATGGACAGCGCCCGGGAGCGGATGGTGCGGCTGCTGTGGGATGCCGACGACCACCGACGGGTCGGGGTGTACTGGCCGGCGGTGCCCGGGGGCGCCTCGCTGTACATCCACTCGAAGGTCATGATCGTCGATGACCGGTTCCTGCGCATCGGCTCGTCCAACCTGAACAACAGGTCGCTCGGATTTGACAGCGAATGCGATGTGGCCCTTGACGATTCCGCTGACCGCGCGGACGTGCGGGCGCATATCCGCGACGTTCGCGACGGTCTGATCGCCGAGCATCTGGGGGTGCCCGTCGAGGACTTCCGCGCCGAACTGTCCGAGCGGGGATCGGCACTGGCGGCGCTCAACGGACTTCGCGGCACCGGCAGGTCCCTGCGCACGTTCACCCCTACCATGGTGTCCACCGACGCCGGCCCGTTGGCCGAGAACGATCTGATGGACCCCGTTCGGGTGCCGGCCTCGATCGCCCAGAGTGTGTGCTCGGTGCTCACCGCGGTCATCACCTGGCCGCTGATGCAGGGCGCACCGGGGGCGTGGTCGGTGCTCCGCACGGTCGGGGAGCGCATCGGGCTGCCCGGTCTGACCCGTGACGGTGCCGCGAGTCAGAACTCGATGATCTGACGGACGGCGCGTCCGTCGGCGAGCTCGTCCATGCCGGCGTTGATCTGCTCGAGTGTCAAGGTGGCCGAGACCAGCTTCTCCACCGGCAACCGCCCGGCCCGCCACAGCTCGACGAACCGCGGGATATCGCGGGCCGGCACCGCCGATCCGAGGTAGCTGCCGATCAACGTCCGTCCCTCGGCGACCAAATTCAACGGCGACAACGTGATTCGTGCCTCGGGGGCGGGCAGCCCGACGGTGACGGTACGCCCGCCCGGCGCGGTCAGTGCGATCGCGCCCTCCAATGCGCCGGCATGCCCGACGGCTTCGATCACCACCTCGGCCCTCTCGTCGACCTCCTCGGGGGTGTACACCGCGTGTGCGCCGAGTTCGCGGGCCAAGGCCAACTTGTCCGCCAACCGATCCACCGCGATGACGCGGACGTCCTCATGTGCCAGGGCGGTCAGCATGGCGGCCATCCCGACCCCACCCATCCCGACGATCGCCACGGTCTGCCCGGCCCGGGGCCGGCCGGCGTTGAGCACCGCGCCGCCCCCGGTGAGCACCGCGCATCCCAACAAGGAGGCGACGACAGCCGGTACATCAGGGTCGACGGGCACCACCGAGCGTCGGTCCACCACCGCGTGGGTCGCGAAGCCGGACACCCCGAGGTGATGGCGCACTCCGCCGCTCAACCGGGTGGCTCCACTGAGCAGCGTGCCCGCCCCGTTGGCCGCGCTACCGGGGATGCACGGGGCCAACCCGTCGGTCGCGCACGCCGCGCACTCCCCGCACCGCGGCAGGAACGTCATCACCACACGCTGCCCCGGTGCGAGATCCGAGGCGCCACCCACCTTCTCGACGATGCCGGCGGCTTCATGGCCGAGCAGCATCGGCACCGGCCGCACCCGGTTGCCGTCGACGACCGACAGGTCGGAGTGGCACAGGCCGGCGGCCTCGATACGGACCAGCAGCTCACCGTCGCCCGGATCATCGAGGTGCAGGTCCGAGACCGCCAGCGGCTTGGACGTCGCATACGGCCGGGACGCTCCGATGGTTTCCAGCACCGCACCGCGGATCTTCATGGTTCCAGCCTGACATGCTGGCCGGCATGGAGTACACGAGCGCGGACTTCCCGCTGCACTGGCCGGTGCAGACGCGGTGGACGGACAACGACATGTTCGGCCATCTGAACAACGCGATCTACTACCAGTTGTTCGACACCGCGATCAACGCCTGGATCGACACCCGGGTCGGCGTGGACCCAATGACCGCGCCGTGGCTGGGCGTGGTCGCCGAATCGAGCTGTCGCTACCTGGCCGAGCTGAAGTTCCCGTCCGATCTGGTGGTGGGTCTCGCGGTGACCCGGTTGGGCACCAGCAGCGTCACCTACCGCACCGGGTTGTGGGCCGACGGCGGCCCGGTCGCCGCGGTCGGCACCTGGGTGCACGTCTACGTCGACCGGGAGAACCGCAAGTCGATGCCCATCCCCGGTGCGATCCGGGAGCTGTTGGCCACCATCACGTTGGAGTGAGCTCCGGCGATATGCTCGCCCGATGCCTGTTGTCAGCAAGACCGTCGAGGTCACCGCGCCCGCCGCCACCATCATGGGGATCGTCGCCGACTTCGAGGCGTACCCGCAGTGGAATGAAGAGGTCACCGGCGCCTGGGTGCTCGCCCGCTACGACGACGGCCGGCCCAGTCAGCTCCGGCTGGACACGTCGGTCCAGGGCATGCAGGGCACCTACATCCAGGCCGTCTACTACCCGGGTGACAACCAGATCCAGACCGTGATGCAGCAGGGCAATCTGTTCTCCAAGCAGGAGCAGTTGTTCGCGGTCGTCGACATGGGTCCGGTCAGTCTGCTCACCGTCGACATGGATGTCGAGGTCTCGATGGCGGGGGTTCCCTCGATGATGGTGAAGAAGGTCGTCAACGACGCCCTGGAACATCTGGCCGGCAACCTCAAGACCCGCGCCGAGCAGCTGGCGCAAAACTAGGTCCACAGCCCCAGGTCGTCGAGCAGGCTGGTCAGCCGTCGCGCACCGTCGTCGAACTGGCTGCGGGTCAGCCGCACCACCTCGTCGACGTCGCGCTGCCGCAGCGCCACCACCAGCTGGCGGTGATTGGCCACCGCCTCCACTCCCCAGCTCGGATCCGAGGCGTAGATGTGCGGCGGCAGATAGCGCGCGGCGTTCAGCAGGAACCAGGCCAGCTTCATCCGGTTCGTGATGTGGTTGAACCTGCGGTGGAAGTTGAACTCGGCGTGCGCGATCGAGTCGATATCGCCGCCCTGCACCGCAGCGTCCAGGGCCTCGGTCAGCCGTTCCAGTTCGTCGATATCGGCATCGTTGACGCGCCGCGCGGCGGTCGCGGCGAGTTCGGCGGCGATGGTCCCCTGCAGCCAGAAGATGTCGGCGATATCGTCGCGGGTGAACGGTGACACCACATGTCCGCGGTGCGGTTCCAGCTGCACCAGGCCCTCCCCGCGCAGGGTGCGCAGCGCCTCCCGTACCGGGGTGATGCTGACGCCGAGCTGGGCCGCGGTCTCGTCGAGCCGGACGAACGTCCCGGGCGGCAGCGACCCGGACATGATCGCCGCCCGCAGGTGCCCGGCCACCTCATCGGAGAGTTGCTCGCGCCGGCGGGCCGGCCGGGGTGTCGCCGGTGCGTTCACTGTGGTGCCGTCCTCTCGGTGCTGCGGATGTCGTAGGGACGGGCTTGTTCGTCGGGCCGGTGTGGCTCTAGTGTGACCGGGACGACACAATGTTTGATCAAATATAAACGGTTGATCAAATATAAACCTCGCGCAAGCCCGGTTGCGCATCCCTGACGAAAGAGCTCCGCGTGACTGCCCAGAGCACCGACCAGCCCTACCTCGCCCGTCAGCAGAACTGGTCCAACCAGTTGACCCGGCACGCCCTGATGCAGCCCGAGAAGACGGCCCTGCGCTTCCTCGGCCACACCACCACCTGGGCCGAACTCGACCAACGGGTCACCAAGCTGGCCGGCGCGCTGCAACGGCGCGGCGTCGAGTTCGGCGACCGGGTGCTGATCCTGATGCTGAACCGCACCGAATTCATCGAGTCCTTCCTGGCCGCCAACCGGCTGGGTGCGATCGCGGTCCCGGTCAACTTCCGGATGACCCCGCCCGAGATTGCCTTCCTGGTCAGCGACTGCGCGGCCCGTGTGGTCATCACCGAAGCGGTGCTGGCGCCGGTGGCCACCGCGGTGCGCGACCTGGACTCGACCCTGACGACGGTGATCGTCGCCGGCGGGACCACCGAGGACGGTGTGCTCGGCTACGACGACCTGCTCGCCGAGCCGGGTCCGGCGCCCGCCCCGGTCGATATCCCGAACGACTCGCCGGCGTTGATCATGTACACCTCGGGCACCACCGGCCGGCCCAAGGGCGCGGTGCTCACCCACACCAACATCACCGGGCAGGCGCTCACCTTCCTGTTCACCAACGGCGCCGACCTGAACCATGACGTGGGTTTCATCGGCGTCCCGCTGTTCCACATCGCCGGCATCGGCAACATGATCCCGGGCCTGCTCTTGGGGCGCCCGACCGTGCTCTACCCGCTCGGAGCGTTCGATCCGGGAGCACTGCTCGACGTGCTGGAGGCCGAGAAGGTGACCGGTATCTTCCTGGTGCCCGCGCAGTGGCAGGCGGTCTGTGCCGCCCAGCGCGCCCAGCCGCGCACGTTGGTGCTGCGCGTCTTGTCCTGGGGTGCGGCCCCGGCATCGGATACGTTGCTGAAGGACATGGCCCAGACGTTCCCCGGTGCCAGCATCCTCGCCGCATTCGGGCAGACGGAGATGTCTCCGGTGACCTGTATGTTGTTGGGCGAGGATGCAATTCGCAAACTCGGCTCCGTGGGCCGGGTGATCCCGACGGTGTCGGCCCGCATCGTCGACGAGAACATGAACGACGTTCCGGTCGGTCAGGTCGGTGAGATCGTCTACCGTGCACCCACCCTGATGGCGGGCTACTGGAACAACCCCAAAGCCACCGCCGAGTCGTTCGCGGGCGGCTGGTTCCACTCCGGCGATCTTGTTCGCCAGGACGACGAGGGCTACATCTGGGTTGTCGATCGTAAGAAGGACATGATCATCTCCGGTGGGGAGAACATCTACTGCGCGGAGGTCGAGAACGTTCTGGCCGCTCACCCGGCAATTGCCGAGGTCGCGGTGATCGGGCGACCACACCAGAAATGGGGCGAGGTTCCGGTCGCTGTTGTAGCTTTGTCCGCAGCGGGCCTCACGCTCGCCGAACTCGACGATTTCCTCACCGAGAGGTTAGCCAGATACAAGCACCCCAAGGCGCTGGAGATCGTCGACGCACTGCCCCGAAATCCGTCGGGCAAGGTTCTCAAAACGGAACTGCGCTCGGCCTTCGGTGCGGAGAGTTCCATTGACGCCGACGAAAGTTCCACTGCGGCAAGGGTTTCTGAAACGGCTTCGGAGAGGTAACCGGACGGGACGGCTTTGCTAACAGTTGCGGTGTGAATAAAGCCGATGTGCGACACCGCCGGTATCGGATCGGGTACAGTCCTGTGGTCTGTCTTACTACCGACCAGTAGGTAGACCGGCATCACAGGCCAACGGACGCGGGGTTCCGAGTAAGTGAAGGAGGGGGCGTGCGACAGGTGATGCCGCCACGCTGTGAACTCGGTTCCGAGGTGTGCCGGTGACGGCGGGCAACGGTCTGGTCGACTACGTCAAGGAACAGCTCGACAAACCGCTGACCATGGTCGGCGGCTTCTTCAAGATGAGCGTCTTGACGGGGAAGGCGCTGCTCACCAGGCCCTTCCAGTTCAAGGAATTCGTGCTGCAGAGCTGGTTCCTGATCCGGGTCGCCTTCCTGCCGACGCTGGCGGTGTCCATCCCGCTGACCGTGCTCATCATCTTCACGCTCAACATCCTGCTGGCCGAGTTCGGTGCCGCAGACGTCTCCGGTGCCGGCGCCGCGCTCGGCGCCGTCACCCAGCTCGGGCCGCTGGTCACGGTGCTCGTGGTCGCCGGCGCGGGATCCACGGCCATCTGCGCCGACCTCGGGGCCCGCACCGTCCGCGAAGAGATCGACGCGATGGAGGTGCTCGGCATCGATCCCATCGAACGCCTCGTGGCACCCCGCGTCGTCGCCGCGACCTTCGTGGCCTTCCTGCTCAACGGCGCGGTGATCACCATCGGCCTCGTGGGCGGCTACTTCTTCGGTGTCTACATCCAGAACGTCAACGCCGGCGCCTACGTCTCCACGCTGACGCTGCTCACCGGTTTCCCCGAGGTGATGATCTCGGTCATCAAGGCCACCCTGTTCGGGCTCATCGCCGGGCTGGTCGGCTGCTACCGGGGCCTGACCGTCGCCGGTGGATCGAAGGGGGTCGGGACCGCGGTGAACGAAACCCTGGTGCTCTGCGTGGTCGCGCTGTTCGCGGTGAACGTGGTGCTGACCACCATCGGCGTCCGCTTCGGAACGGGAGGCTGACGTGAGCACAGCTGCAGTCCTGCGGACCCGCTTCCCCCGCGCGTTCGACCGCACCCGCGGCTTCGCCGGCGGGCCCGCCCGATTCCTCGACAGCATCGGCCATGTCGCCTGGTTCGTGGTGCAGGCGGTCGGTTCACTTCCGCACGCGTTCAAGAACTACCGCCGCGAGGCGCTGCGCCTGGTCGCCGAGATCGGCATGGGCACCGGCGCGATGGCCGTCATCGGCGGCACCGTGGCCATCATCGGCTTCGTCACCCTCTCGGCGGGCTCCCTGATCGCCATCCAGGGCTTCGCCTCCCTGGGCAATATCGGTGTCGAGGCCTTCACCGGATTCTTCGCCGCCCTGGCCAACATCCGGGTGGTCGCGCCCGTGGTCACCGGCCAGGCGATGGCCGCCACCGTCGGCGCCGGTGCGACCGCCGAACTCGGCGCCATGCGCATCAGCGAAGAGATCGACGCGCTGGAAGTGATGGGCATCAAGTCGATCTCGTACCTGGTGTCCACCCGCCTGATGGCCGGGGCCATCGTCATCGTCCCGCTCTACGCGATGGCGATCCTGCTGTCCTTCCTGTCCGCTCAGCTGGTCACCACGGTGTTCTATTCACAGTCGGTCGGTACCTACGAGCACTACTTCCACACGTTCCTCCGCGTCGACGACGTCATGTGGTCGTTCCTGGAGGTCATCATCATGTCGATCATCATCATGTTGAACCACTGCTACTTCGGCTACTTCGCCAGCGGCGGCGCGGTGGGCGTGGGCGAGGCGGTGGGCCGCTCGATGCGGACCTCGCTGATCGCCATCGTGTTGGTGGTGCTGTTGGCCTCGTTGGCGCTGTACGGCACCGACCCGAACTTCAACCTCACGGTGTAACGCCATGACGACTTCGCAGGCACCTCTGAACAAACCCAAGACCCCGCCCTACAAGCTGGCCGGTCTGGTGCTGTTGCTGATCAGTGCGCTCATCCTGAGCCTGACCTGGCTGCAGTTCCGCGGCTTCTTCGAGAAGCGGGTCCAGTTGACGGTGATGGCCGAACGTGCCGGTCTGGCAATGGACCCGGGTTCCAAGGTCACCTTCAACGGCGTCCCGATCGGGCGCCTCACCGAGGCCGGTGTGGTCACGGTCGGTGAGGTTCCCAAAGCCAAGCTCACCCTCGACGTCGACCCGAAGTATCTGTCGCTCATCCCGTCCAACGTGGAGGCCGAACTGCGGGCCACCACGGTGTTCGGCAACAAGTACATCTCCTTCCTGTCCCCGGACAACCCGGCGGCCACCCGGCTGGCGAGCGGGGCCACCATCGAGGCCTCCGGCACCACCACCGAGTTCAACACCCTGTTCGAGACGATCATGAAGATCGCCGAACAGATCGACCCGGTGAAGCTGAACCAGACCCTGACCGCCGCCGCCCAGGCCCTCGACGGGCTCGGCGACAAGTTCGGTCAGTCGATCGTGGACGGCAATGACATTCTCGGCGAACTGAATCCGCGGATGCCGCAGATCCGCCGCGACATCGCCGGCCTGGCCGACCTGGGCGAGGTGTACTCCGAGGCGGCACCGGATCTGTTCGACGGACTGAGCAACGCGGTCACCACCGCTCAGGCGCTCAACGACGAGCAGGGCAATATCGACGCGGCGCTGATGGCGGCCGTGGGCTTCGGCAACACCGGCGCCGACATCTTCGAGCGGGGCGGGCCGTACCTGGTGCGCGGTGCGCAAGACCTGCTGCCCACCTCGAAGCTGCTGGACTATTACAGCCCCGAGTTGCTCTGCACCATCCGCAACTACCACGATGTGGCCCCGAAGCTCGCGGCATCGCTGGGCGGTAACGGCTACTCGCTGGTGATGCGCTCCTCGGTGCTGGGCGCCGGCAACCCGTATGTCTTCCCGGACAACCTGCCTCGCGTCAACGCCAGTGGCGGTCCGGGCGGGCGGCCCGGCTGCTGGCAGCCGATCACCAGGGATCTGTGGCCGATGCCGTATCTGGTGATGGACACCGGCGCGAGCATCGCGCCGTACAACCACTTCGAACTCGGCCAGCCGATCATGAACGAGTACGTCTGGGGACGCCAAGTGGGGGAGTACACGATCAACCCATGAGCGACTATGGAGCGAATCGACAAACGGCATGCGGGGCCCGAGCCTGCGAGGTGCCCGCATGAGTATCAAGGGAACGATTTTCAAGCTCGGTGCGATATCCGCGGTGCTGCTCACCTTCACCGCGGTCATCTTCGTGGTCTTCGCGCAGCTGCGCTTCGACCGCACCACCGGCTATTCGGCGATTTTCGAGAACGCCAGCGGCCTGCGTGCCGGACAGTTCGTGCGCGCCTACGGCGTCGAGGTCGGCAAGGTCGAGGACGTCGTCCTCATCGACGGCGGCAACCAGGTCCGGGTCGACTTCGCGGTGGAACGCAATCTCCAGTTGTTCCAGGAGACCACCGCCGCGATCCGCTACCTGGATCTGATCGGTAACCGCTACGTGGAACTGCGCCGCGGCGACAGCGACGCGGTGCTGCCCGGCGGCAGCACCATTCCGGTGGAACGCACCGAACCCGCGCTCGACCTCGACGCGCTGGTCGGCGGATTCCGCCCGCTGTTCAAATCCCTTGACGCGGACAAGGTCAACAACATCGCGACCTCGATCATCACGATCTTCCAAGGCCAGGGCGGGACGATCAACAACATCCTGGACCAGACGGCCGAGCTCACGTCCGCGCTGGCCGATCGCGACCAGGCGATCGGTGAGGTCATCACCAACCTCAATACGGTCCTGGACACCACGGTCAAGCACCAGAAGCAGTTCGATGACACGTTGAAGAATTTCGAGACGCTGATCACCGGTCTGAAGGACCGCGCCGACCCGATCGGCGCCTCGGTTGCCGACATCAGCAATGCCGCCGGGTCGCTGTCGGATCTGCTGGCCGACAACCGGCCACTGCTGCGGGACACGTTCGGGTACCTGGAGACCATCCAGCAGCCGCTGATCGATCAGCTCGATCAGGTCAACGACATCGTCGCGAAGATCCCGGCATCGTTGCGGGTCATCGGACGCGCCGGTGGCATCTACGGTGACTTCTTCAACTTCTACGCCTGCGATCTGTCGCTGCGGCTCAACGGCCTCCAGCCGGGAGGCCCGACCCGCGTCGTCAAGGTGACCACCCAGCCGACGGGGAGGTGCACACCGCAATGAGGACAATCCAGGGTTCGGACCGCATCCGTAAGGGTGTGATGGGCGTGGTGACGGTGGCACTGGTCATCGGTGTCGGTTCCAGCATCACCAGCGTGCCGATGCTGTTCGCGGTGCCGACCTACTACGCACAGTTCAATGACACCGGAGGTCTGAGCGTCTCCGACAAGGTGCGCATCGCCGGCGTCGACGTCGGCACCGTGCAGAGCATGGAGATCAAGGGCGACAAGGTCGAGATCGGCTACACCCTCGGCGGTCGCCAGATCGGCACCGAGAGCCGTGCGGCGATCCGCACCGATACCGTGCTGGGCCGCAAGAACATCGAGGTCGAGCCGCGCGGTGACACGCTGCTGAAACCGCGTGGCTTCCTGCCGGTGGAACAGACCCAGACGCCTTATCAGATCTACGACGCGTTCCTGGACGTCACCGAGGCGGCGTCCGGTTGGGACACCCAGGCCATCAAGCAGTCGCTGAATGTGTTGTCCGAGACCGTCGATCAGACCTACCCGCACCTGCAAGGCGCGTTGGAGGGTGTGCAGCGGTTCTCCGACACACTCGGTCAGCGCGACGAGGATCTCAAGCAGCTGCTGGCCAACGCCAACAAGATCGCCACCGTGCTCGGTGACCGCAGCGGTCAGGTGAACGCGCTGCTGGTCAACGCGCAGACCCTGCTCGCCGCGGTGAACGAGCGCAGTCAGGCCGTCAACCTGCTGTTGGAGCGCATTTCCGGGGTGTCCGAGCAGGTCTCCGGGTTGATCAACGACAATCCGAACCTCAACAAGGTGCTCACGCAGCTCAACACCGTCAGTGACACCCTGGTGGAGCGCAAGCAGGACCTCGCCGACACCCTGAGCATCGCAGGCAAATTCGTCACCTCGCTGGCCGAGGCACTGGCCTCGGGCCCGTACTTCAAGGTGATGCTGGTCAACCTGCTGCCCCCCACATTGCTGCAACCCTTCGTCGATGCCGCATTCAAGAAGCGCGGCATCAACCCGGAGGAGTTCTGGCGCAACGCCGGCCTGCCCGCCTTCCAGTTCCCGGATCCCAACGGCACCCGTTTCGAGAACGGCGCGCCGCCGCCGGCACCGCGGGTGCTCGAAGGCACCCCGGAGTTCCCGGGCCCGGCCGTGCCCAAGGGGTCGCCGTGTTCCTACACGCCGCCGGCCGACGGCCTGCCGCGTCCCGGAAACCCGCTGCCCTGTGCGGATCTCACCGTCGGCCCGTTCGGCGACAACCCGTACGGCCCGAACTATCAGGGCCCCGTCGGAGTCCAGACCTCCGATCCGAACGCGCACGGCCTCGGCCCGACACCGGGTATCCCGAGCGCCGGTATCCCCGGCCAGTTGCCGCCCAACGTGCCGGGTACCCCGGTGCCGCTGGTGCCCGGTCCGCCGGGGGCACGCACCGTGCCGGTCGGTCCGCCCGGGGTTCCGGCCCCGCCGGGACCCATTCCGAGTCGCGCGCCGCTGCCGCCGCCGCTGCCGGGACCGCCGCCGCCGGCCGGTCCGGGCCAGCAGCTCTCGCCGGTGGGCACCGAGCCGCTACCCGGTAACCCGCCGTTCCTTCCGCCCGGATCTCAGGGATAGGGCCGAGTAGATGTCGACGATCTTCAACATCCGCAACATCCAGTTGCCGCGCTTCTCGAAGGCGGCCGTCATCATGGGCGCCATCGTGTTGGCCGTCGCCGTGGGCGCCGCCGCCGTGGGCTGGACCGTCTACAAGAAGCTGACCACCACCACGGTCACCGCCTACTTCCCGCAGGCGCTGGCGCTGTACCCGGGCGACAAGGTGCTCATCATGGGCGTCAGGGTCGGCTCGATCGACTCGATCGAACCCGAGGGCGACCGGATGAAGGTCGTCCTGCACTGGGACAGCAAGTACAAGGTGCCCGAAAACGCCAGCGCCTCCATCCTCAACCCGTCGCTGGTGGCGTCGCGGGTCATCCAGCTGTCCCCGCCTTACACCGGCGGGCCGGCGATGCAGGACGGTGCGGTCATCGACGAGGACCGCACCCAGGTCCCGATCGAGTACGACGAGGTGCGCGATCAGGTGACCCGGCTGCTGGCCGATCTCGGGCCGACACCGGAGCAGCCGAAGGGCCCGTTCGGTGACATCGTCGAATCGTTCGCCGACGGTTTCGAAGGCAAGGGCGAACAGTTCAACAAGACCCTCAAGGGTCTGTCGGACGCGGTGAGCGCGCTCAACGAGGGCCGCGGTGACTTCGTCGGGATCGTCAAGAGCCTGGCCGTCTTCGTCAACGCCCTGCACAAGAGTGACCAGCAGTTCGTGGCGCTCAACAATGATCTGGCGCAGTTCACCAATTCGTTCACCAACACCGACCGTGAGGTCGCCACCGCGCTGGACGATCTGAACTCGGTGCTGGCCACCACCCGGAAGTTCCTCGACGAGAACGGCACACCGCTCACCAACGACGTCAACAACCTGGCGGAGGTGACGAACGCGATTCTGCAGCCCGAACCCCGGGACGGCCTGGAGACCGGTCTGCACGCCTATCCCAACCTGGTCGCCAACGTCGTCAACGTGGTGGCGCCCAACCAGGGCGGCATCGTCAGCCTGCCCGTGCTGCCCGGCGTCACCAACTTCTCCAACCCGCTGAACTTCATCTGCAGCTCGATCCAGGCCGGCAGCCGGCTCGGCTACCAGGAGTCCGCGGAGTTGTGCGCGCAGTACCTGGCGCCGGTGATGGATGCGATGAAGTTCAACTACATCCCGTTCGGGGCGAACCTGGCCGCCGGTGCGATGACGCTGCCCAAGCAGATCGCGTACTCCGAGCCGCGGCTGCGTCCGCCCCCGGGCTACAAGGACACCACCGTGCCGGGCATCTTCTCCCGCGACACCCTGTTCTCGCACGGCAACCACGAGCCGGGCTGGATCGTCGCGCCCGGTATGCAGGGCGTCGAGGTGCAGCCGTTCACCGCGAACATGCTGACTCCGGATTCGTTGGCTGCGTTGCTCGGTGGGCCCGATATCGTGCCGCCGCCGGCACCGCCGGCCTTCGGTGTGCCGCCGGGCGGCAACCTGCCCGGCCCGCCGAACGCGTACAGCGAGAACACCCCGCTGCCGCCGCCGTGGTACCCGCAGCCCGGGCCGCCGCCCATCCCGGCGCCCGGTGTGATCCCCGGTGATCCGCCGCCGGCCGCGGCGGTGGCCGTGCCCGCAGCACCCGCTGCGCCGGCTCCGCCCGGGCCTCCGCTGCCCGCAGAGGCAGGTGGCGCGTGATGAGCCGTAACTGGAGACGACTCGGCATCCGCACGGTCGCGCTCGCCGCGGCCGGGCTGATGCTCAGTGGCTGTGGGCAGTGGCGCGGTATCGCCAACGTGCCGTTGCCGGGTGGGCCGGGCACGCAGTCCGGGCACTCGACGATCTACATCCAGATGCCGGAGACGTTGGCGCTCAACGCCAACAGCCGGGTCCGGGTGGCCGATGTGTTCGTCGGCCGGGTGCGCAAGATCGAGCTGAAGAACTGGGTGCCGCTGCTGACGGTGGACCTGGAGCCCGGTGTCGAGCTGCCGCAGAACGCGGTGGCCCGCATCGGCCAGACCTCACTGCTGGGTTCACAGCACGTCGAACTGGACCAGCCCGAGGATGAGGCCCCGTCGCCGGAGCCGCTGCGCAACGGGGACACCATCCCGCTGGCGCGTTCGTCGGCGTTCCCGACCATCGAGCGGACGCTGGCCAGCGTCTCGGGCATCCTCACCGGCGGTGGTATCCCGAACATCGAGGTGATCCAGAATGAGGTCAACGCGATCCTGACGGGGCGCTCCGGTGAGATCCGGGAGTTCCTGAATCGGCTCGACACCTTCACCTTCGAGCTGAACGAGCAGCGCCAGGACATCACCCGGGCCATCGATTCGACCGACCGGCTGCTTGCCATCGTCGCCGACCGTAACGAGACGCTGGACCGGGTGCTCACCGAGTTCCCGCCGCTGATCCAGCATTTCGCGGAGACCCGGGATCTGTTCGCCGATGCGGTGACCGCACTGGGCCGGCTGAGCGCGACCGCCGACGAGACGTTGAGCAACACCAACGCCAACCTGAACACCAACCTGAAGAACCTGCAGCGCCCGCTGCGGGAGCTGGCGAAGGCCTCGCCGTACCTGGTCGGTGCGCTGAAGCTGCTGCTGACGGTGCCGTTCAACATCGAGAACATCCCGAAAGCGATCCGCGGTGACTACATCAACGTGTCGGTCACCATCGACCTCACCCTGAGTGCCATCGACAACGGTTTCCTCTCGGGCACCGGTATCTCGGGCATGCTGCGGGCACTGGAACAGGCCTGGGGCCGGGATCCGGCGACGATGATCCCGGACGTGCGGTTCACGCCGAACCCGAACAACGCGCCCGGCGGTCCGCTGATCGAAAGGTCGGAGTAGAGCATGCTGCTGACCCGAATGATCAAGACCCAGTTGCTCATCTTCGTCGCGTTGACGGTGGTGGCACTGGTGGTGCTGTCGCTGGGCTACCTACGGCTGCCGGCCTACGCCGGCATCGGTATGTACCGCCTGTACGCGAATCTGCCCAACTCGGCCGGGCTGTACGAGACGGCCAACGTCACCTTCCGCGGTACCACCGTCGGCAAGGTCACCTCGGTGGAGCCCACCGAACAGGGTGCCCGGGTGACGATGAACATCGAGGACAGCACCAGGGTGCCCGTCGACACGGTCGCCAATGTGCACTCGGTGTCGGCGGTCGGTGAACAGTTCCTCGATCTGGTCTCCACCGAGAACACCGGGCAGTACTTCAACGACGGCGACACCATCACCAAGGGCCGGGTGCCCGCGGAGGTCGGTCCGGCACTCGACTCGGCCCAGCGTGGCCTGGCGGCGCTGCCGGCGGAGAAGATCAGTGTCCTGCTCGACGAGACGGCGAAGGCGGTCGGCGGTCTCGGGCCGTCACTGCAACGCCTTGTCGACGGCACCCAGGCGCTGGCCGGTGACTTCCGGGAGAATCTGTCATCGGTGACCGATATCGTCGAGAACTCCGGGCCGATCATCGACTCACAGGTGAACTCCGGTGACGCCATCTCACGGTGGGCGGCCAACCTGAACACCATCACCGCCCAGACCGCCGAGAAGGACGCGGCGCTGCGCAGCGGGCTGCAGCAGGCCGCACCCACGGCCGATCAGCTCAACGCCGTGTTCAGCGATGTGCAGGAATCGCTGCCGCAGACGCTGGCCAATCTCGAAGTCGTCATCGACATGCTCAAGCGCTACAACAAGAACGTCGAGCAGGTGCTGGTGGTGCTGCCCCAGGGCGCGGCGATCGCGCAAACGTCCACGATCTTCGCGCCGGAGGGACTGATTCACCTGGCCCTCGGAATCAACAGCCCGCCGCCCTGCCTGACCGGCTTCCTGCCGGCCTCGCAGTGGCGCTCACCGGCGGACACCTCCACCGACCCGTTGCCGGAGGGCCTGTACTGCAAGATCCCCAAGGACGCGCCCAACGCGGTCCGCGGTGCGCGTAACTACCCGTGCGCCGATGTGCCGGGCAAGCGGGCGGCCACCCCGCGGGAGTGCCGAAGCGAGGAACCGTACGTGCCGCTGGGCACCAACCCCTGGTACGGCGACCCGAACCAGATCGTCGACTGCCCCGCCGCGGGTGCGCGCTGCACCCAGCCGGTCAACCCCGGTCAGGTGATTCCGGCGCCGTCGATCAACAACGGGATGAACCCGCTGCCGGCCAGCCAGCTCCCACCGCCGGAGTCGACGCTGCCGACCAGCGACCCGTTGACCCCACCTGGCCAGGGCACGGTCACCTGCAGTGGACAGCAACCCAACCCGTGCATCTACACTCCGGCAGCAGGTCCATCGGCGGTCTACAGCCCGTCCAGCGGTGAGGTGGTCGGACCCGATGGGGTCAAGTACTCCGTCACCAACTCGAGTAACCCAGGAGATAGCGGATGGAAGGAGATGCTGGCACCAGCCGGCTGAACCCCACCGACAACCAGAACGACACCGCTGCCGACGAGGCGGCGGAGGCATCGCCCGTGGACGCCCCGGCGGAGTCCGCAGAACCGAAAATCATCGAGGAGCCGAATCACGGGCGCTTCGGTCAGGGTTGGCTCGTCAGTATCTGCCTGGTGCTCTTCCTGGCGGCCGGGACGCTGGCCGCGGGCGGGTATCTGCTGTCCCGCTCGAACGCCCAGAGCGATCAGATCGCCCGCGACGATGCGGTGGCGCTGCAGGCGGCCAAGGATTGTGTGACGGCAACCCAGGCACCCGACACTGCGTCGATGGGTGCCGCCCAGGCCAAGATCGTCGATTGCGCGACGGGGGATTTCGGAGCCCAGGCGGTGTTCTACAGCTCGATGATGATGGAGGCCTACCAGGCCGCCAATGTCCGGGTCGAGGTGGCCGATCTGCGTGCCGCCGTCGAACGCCACCACGATGACGGCTCCGTCGACGTGCTCGTGGCGGTGCGCACCAAGGTGACGAACTCCGAGACCGCCGACCAGGAACAGGGCTACCGGTTGCGGGTCACCATGCAACGCGCCGACGGCACCTACAAGATCGCCAACCTCGTCCAGGTCACCACGTGACGGCCGTGCTCGAGGAGACCGAGACCACCGAAGCGGTCGCGCCGGCGGTACCCGCGTCCTGGGGTGCCCGCGCCGGCGCGTTCGGGATTGACGTGCTCTTCGGTGCGGCGCTGATCGTGACGCTGGCGCTGCTGGCCTGGACCGCACCGCTGATGGGCTGGCTGTGGTGGGTCTATGTCGGGGTGGCCGTCCTGGTCGGCCTGGCGATGATGGTCAATCGCTGGGTGCTGCCGTCCCGGACCGGCTGGACCGTGGGCCGTGCCGTGACCGGCATCCGGGTGGTGCGGAGCAGCGACGGCGCGCCCGCGGGCACCGGGCGGCTGCTGATCCGCGATATCGCTCACCTGCTGGACACCGCGGCCGTGTTCCTGGGCTGGCTGTGGCCGCTGTGGGACCGGCGGCACCGGACCCTCGCCGACCTGTTGCTGCGCACCGAGGTGCACCGGGTCGGTGAACCGACTCGTGACCCGCGCCGCCCGGTGGCGATCGGGCTGGTGGTCGCCACGCTGCTGTGTGCGGCCGCGACCGCCGCCGGCTATCTGGTGGTGTACCGCCAGGAACGCGCCCTGGACGCCGCGCGCAACGAGATCGCCGCCCAGGGCGCCCGCATTGTGGAACAGGTGCTGAGCTACGCCCCGGACACCGCCAAGGACGATTTCGCCCGCGCACAGTCGCTGGCCAGTGACATCTACCGGCCGCAGTTACTCGAGCAGCAGGAGGCGCTGCAGAAGGCCCCGCTGGTGTCCAACGAGTACTGGGCGGTCAACAGCGTGGTGCTGGAGCAGCCCGCCCCGACCACCACCACCGCATCCATGTTGTTGGCGATGCAGGGGCAGCGCGGCAGCGACCCGAACGCCATGCGGTTCATCACCGCCACGGTGCGCGCGGACTTCGTGAAGAACGGCGATCAGTGGCAGGTGCAGAATCTGTCCGTGCTGACCAAGCCGTATGCGGGGGGCGGCCGATGAGCCCGCGCCGCGTCGTCGACTCGCAGGCACCCGAGTACTTCCACGCGCCGGTCGACCCGCCCACCCGCTGGGGCCTGCCGCTGGTCGCCGGGATCTGCGCGCTGCTGACCGCGGTGACGCTGGGCCTGGCCACGTTCATGACGGTCGTGCACGAGGCCGACCGGCGAACCCAGGTGCGCGATGCCGACGCGTTGGGCTATGTGCGCGCCTTCATGCGGGCGTACACGACGCTGGATCCCTTCAACGCCAACGATTACGCCGACCGGATCCTGGCACAGGGCACCGGGGAGTTCGAGAAGACGTTCACCGAGAAGCAGAACGAGATCGTGCTGCAGGTGGCCCGCAATGAGCCCACCAACGGCGAAGTGCTGGAGGCGGGTGTGCAACGGTGGAATGACGACGGCAGCGCCGACGTGCTGGTCGCCACCAAGATGACCACCACCACCCCGGACGGCAAGCAGACCATCGAGACCGGAAGTCGTTGGGTGGCAACGGCGATCAAGGAGGGACAGCAGTGGAAGATCAGCCGGCTGATTCAGGTGATCTGACCACCGGGGCCGATACCGAGGCCACCGCCGACGTCGAGGCCGCGTCCGATGTGGCGTCCGCCGGGGCCTCCGTTGGGGCGTCGGACGGGATGCCCGAGGACGCATCCGACCAGGCACCCGATGAGGCGGCGGCGCCTGCCGAGCCCGTCCTGGTGCCGCATCGTCCGCCGGGCCGCGGGGCGAAGATGGCGGCCCTCGCCGGTGCCGCGCTGTTCGTCGTCGCTGCCGCCTTCGCCGGGGCCAACGCGGCGCCGTATCTGACCGACCGGGCCCTGGTCCAGGTGAAGCTGGATATCGCGGGTACCGCCGCCGATGCCATCACCACACTGTGGACCTACACACCCGAGGACATGGAGACGTTGCCCGATCGGGCCGCCAAATTCCTCGGCGGCGACTTCCAGGCCGAGTACCGCAAGTACATCGACGCGATCGCCGCGCCCAACAAGCAGGCCCAGGTGTCCAACAACACCCAGGTGCTCGGCGCCGCGGTGGAATCGTTGGACGCCGACAGCGCGTCGGCGATCGTGTACACCAACTCGGTGGCGACCAGTCCGGTCACCAAGAACATCCCGTCGCTGCGCTACCTGTCCTACCGGCTCAACATGGAGAAGCGCGGCACCGATTGGCTCATCACCCAGATGAACGCCATCACCTCATTGGATCTGACGCCCAGGCTGTAACGGCTACCGGCCGCGCGTCCATGAAATCGCCCGTCTCGCAACAGTTCACCGTCGCAGCGCTGCTGCTCCTCACATTTGCCACCGGGCTGGTCGACGCGGTCAGCGTGCTGGTGCTCGGGCACGTGTTCGTCGCGAACATGACCGGCAACGTGATCTTTCTCGGTTTCTGGTTCGTGCCGCATTCGGGGGTGGACCTGTTGGCCGCGGTGGTCGCGTTCGTCAGCTTCATCACCGGGGCGGTGATCGGCGGTCGACTGGTACGCCACCTCGGACCCGCGGAGCGCCGCTGGGTCACCGTGGCCTTGTCGGTGGAGGTGCTGCTGCTGACGGTGCTCGCGGCGCTGGCCGGCAGTGGCGTGCTGCGATACCACGATGACACCAAGCTGATCCTGATCGCCGGGCTCGCCGTGGCCTTCGGGATCCAGAATGCAACCGCCCGCCAATTCGGGATCCAGGAACTGAGCACCACCGTGCTGACCCAGACCATCGTCGGCATCGGATTCGACAGCAGGCTTGCCGGCGGCAGCGGGCAGCGCGAGAAGCTGCGCTACACAGTGGTGTTGACGATGTGCGCGGGTGCGGTGCTCGGCGCGACCTTGACTCTGCACGTGGTGGCCCCGGTGATCGGCCTGGCCGCCGCCGTGGTGGCGACGGCCGCGCTGATCTTCCTCTTCGCGCCGGCGGAACCCGGCAGCGGATAGGCTGATCGCATGCCTTCAGTCCTGGTCACCGGGGCCGGCCGAGGTATCGGCCGCACCATCGCGGAACAACTGGCGGCCCACGGCTGGGACGTCATCGCCGGCGTGCGCAGCGATGCCGACGGCGCGGCCCTGACAGCGGTTGATCCGCAGCGTATTTCGGCGGTGATTCTCGATGTCACCGATGACGGGGACATCTCCGCACTCGACGATGCGCTGCCCTACCGGCTGGATGCGGTGGTGAACAACGCCGGCATCGTGATGGCCGGACCGATGGAAACCCTGACCACTCAGCAGTGGCGCACCCAGCTGGAGGTGAACGTGATCGGGCAATTCGCCGTGACCCGAGCCGTGTTGCCCCGGCTACGAGCCGCCCACGGCAGGGTGGTGTTCATCTCGAGCGTGAACGGGCGCATGTCCACACCGCTGATCGGCGCCTATGCGGCGTCGAAGTTCGCGCTGGAGGCCGCCGCGGATGCTCTCCGAATGGAGCTGAGCCCGTGGCGGATACCGGTGGTGTTGATCGAGCCCGCACAGACCGACACCGACATGTGGCGAACGGCGGGCAGCATGGTCGATGATGTCGACGCCGCACTCACGCCCGCCGAGCGGGATCTCTACGGCAGGCATGTGAGCGGAATGCGCAAGGCCGTGCCGATCTCGCAAAGGTTGGCGGTGGCACCGGAAAAGGTATCCGACGTGGTGCGGGCGGCACTGACCGCGAAACGTCCGCGCGCCCGCTACGTTGTCGGGGCCGGGCCGCGCCTGCAGATCGCGTTGATGACGAACCTGCCTGTGCGCGTGAGGGACCGGGTGCTGCGAGCCGTCATGCGCCAGCCCTGACCTAGCCATTCGGCGATTACCGACCAAACGCCCCAGCCCCGCGATCTTGAATGTTAAGTTTCGGCAGGGAACTGCACGGGGCAGGCGGGGGAGGCGTGGGGCTGATGGCTGGAAAACACCGGAACGTGGCGGAGCACACCAGGAGGCTGGCTGTCGTCACGGCGGCGACGGCGACCGCGACAGCGCTGACCGTCGGTGCGGCAGCGCCGACCCCGTTGCCTCGCCCGGAGCAGCACTACCTGCGGGTGGTCGAGCAGCCGGTCGACCTGAGCGCCTCGGTCAGCCCGTTCGGTCCACCCGGCACCCTGCCCGATGTCACCGCGGGCTCGGGGCAGACCGCGTACAACACCTTCCAGGAATTCATTGCCGCCTACGAGCGGGCGCTGGCCGGCGTCAACCTGGCCGGCGGTTTCGGCCTGAACATCGAGAACCTGCTCAGTCAGATACCGACGGCGTTTCTCGACGACATACTGGGTGCCATCCCGATCGATCTGGGGTCGGTGCTCACACCGATCCTGGGCGGGTTGGTCACCCCGCTGCTGATCAACATCCTCGACCTGCTGAACATCACGGATGCCCAGGGCAACATCACCTTGTCGGCGGTGCTGGGGCTGGTCGGACTTGACCTGTCGGATCCGCTGAACCTGGCCGGCCTGGACATCCCCGGTGTCAACATCATCACCCCGGGTGAGCCGTTCCTGCTGCTCAAGATGCTGGCCGGGCTCGACCTGGGGTGGACGCCCGGCACAGCCAATGCCGTGGCCGACGCCATCAACCAGACCCCCTACCTGGAGGTCGGCGTCGAGAACCTGTTGGACGCGGTGCTCGATCTGGCAGGTGACGCGGTCGGGAACATCCCGCTGCTCGGCCCGCTGATCTCCGCGGTGCTGCAGGGTGTCGAGGACATCAATCTGCCGGACCTCAACGTCATCGATGTCCGCATCCCGATCGTGATCGGGTACGGGTTCGGCGCGATGGCGGCCGGTTCGGCGTACCAGCAGGCGCTCGCCGACCTCGGCAACCAGCCTCGGGTCGGTGCCAACGGCGGGGGTCCACTCGGCAGCCTGACCTTGCTGCCGATGATCCTGGCCAACAATGTCGGCCGGGCCAACGGTGGCATGCTTGCCCGGTTCTACCCGCTGTTCGATCTGCTCGGTATCGACATGATCACCCCAGATGTGAAGGCCACCAACGCCGGCACCGGAATCCCGGTGCTGGGCACCGGAATCGAGCTCGGTGCGGCGAACCTCGTCCCGATCAAGGTCGATGCGACCGTCCAGTACCAGCCGTATTCGGATTTCGCGGCCTGGCCCAATCCGTTCACGTTGTTCAACAACCTGCTGGCCGGCACCATCGGGGCGTCCTACATTCTGCGCGGCGTGGAATTGGACAGTGCGCTGGACCAGATCCTCGAGGAGGTCGGGGAAACCGTCAGCGGAGCACTCGATCTCGGCAGCCCGCTGGATGTCAACGTCTACCTGACCCTGGCCACCAAGACGCTGCCACTGCTGGAACCGCTGTACCTGGCCGGTGATCTGCTGAACATGGTGAGCTTCGGAACGCTGGGCACCCTGCCCATCCGGCTGGCCAATGCTCTGGCGCCCGCCCTCACCAGTCTGGTCAACCTCGGCTACACCGATGTGGTGCGCAACCCGGACGGTACCTACACCCGCACCCTGGACGATCCGGACACGGCCACGCCGTTCATGTCCTTCCCGGACGTCAACTGGGGGCGCGCCCTCAACGACGTCATGACCTCACTGGTGAACGGATTCCACAAGGAGTTCATCAGCGGCAAGCCGACCGCGGCGCCGCCCAACGTCCTGGAGAACCTGGGCAAGCTGATCCAAACCCTCACCAAGGGACTGAATCTCGGGGGACTCACCGCGGGTCTGCAGGCCGGATTGGACAACCTGGCGGCCGGCCTCACCGGCCAGTCGAGTCGGCAGGCACCCAATGCGGCGCGCACCCTCGCGGCCGCGGCGGGCGATCTGCCGGACCCCGACGCCAAGCTGGTCACGCTGTCGGTGGATCCTGAGGGTGACGTCCCGACCGGCAAGCACGCCGCCAACCCGAGCGCAGCGATCCCCGAGGACTCCGGGCTGGCGCCCAAGCACGCGGCGCCGGACACCGAAGAGGCCGAGCAGACCTCGGAGGCAGCCGCCGACGACGAAGCTCCCACTGCCGCAGAGCCTGACGCAGAGCCTGCCGCAGAGCCTGCCGTGGAGACCCCCGCGGAGACCCCGGCCGAGACTGCACCCGAGGGCGAGGACGAGGCCCCGGCGGTGAAGAAGCCCACGGTCAAGAAGAACCCCTTGATGAACGTGGTGCGTGACATCACGAATGCACTCACGCCCAAGAAGAAGCCGGCGCCCACCACATCGGGCGCCGCCGACGCCGAGGCCGACGCGACGAAGTCCGAGACCTCGGAGGCCAAGAAGCCGGACACTGAGAAGAAGTCCGAGACCAAGAAGTCCGAGACCAAGAAGTCCGACACCAAGAAGGCAGACAAAGCGGCGGCCTAGTCACCCCGCGGCAAGCGGCGGCCTAGTTTTCACCCTGCGGCGTAGGGGCGCGATCCGTGGTGGCGGGTCCGGCGGGGTGTTGTGCCGCCGGACCCGCTGTGCGGGCGGTTTTCTCTGTCCAGTTGTCAAGGTGCGGTGCAGGTGTGGTTATGCGGCGGTGGGTAGGTAGGTCATGGTGCGTCGGGCGTGTGATCGCAGATGCTCGGGTTCGGGTGTGCCCGGGGCATGGGGTGGGATGAACCAGGGGTGGCGGTCGGGGCCGAGGTAGACCTGCCAGCCGCCGTGGTGGATGGCGGTGTGGTGCAGCCGGCAGAGCAGGACGCCGTTGTCGAGGCTGGTGGTGCCGCCGTGTTCCCAGGGGGTGATGTGGTGGGCGTCGCACCAGGACACCGGTCGCCCGCAGCCGGGGTGTGCGCAGCCGCCGTCGCGGACCGCTAGGCCTTTGCGGATCGCGGGGGTGAAGAGTCGTTCGCTGCGCCCGACATCCAGGGGTGCGCCCGAGTGGTCGACGGTCACCGCGGTCAGGGTGCTGTCGCAGACGATCAGCTCGGCGGTCGAGGTGGTGATGGGCCCGCCGAACCCGAGGCAGTCCACACCGGCTGTGGTGGGGCGGATGAGGGTGACGTGCGGGAGGACCCCACCGCTCGTCGGGCGCCCCGAGCTGGATAGGTAGGTGCGCAGTATCTGCCCGAAGGCGTCGGCGCGGCGCCGCCCGGCTGGGCGGGGGTCCGGGGATCCGTCGGGCAGCGGGACGGGTCGGCATAGCGGGTCGAGGGCGGCGAGCAGTTCTTCGCCGGTGAGGATGTCGAGGTCCAGGGTGGCCGCCACCCGCCCGTCACCGGTTTGCGCCACGTTCATGTCGTTGAGGTCGGTGTTCTCCGCCACCGGCACCGTGTTGTCGACCGGTTGGGTCGTGGCTTTGGCGATGGCGATCCCGCGGGCCTTCTTGTCCACCCCCGACGGGGTGCTCTGAACCATCAGGGTGGTGATCACTGCGGCGCGCTCGTCATCGGCCAACGCCACCCGGGATTCGATGTGGCTGACGCCCTTGCCGACGGCGTCGGCGAATTCGATCCCGATCCCACCGAGTCGCTGAGCCCGGGTGAGCGCCGGCAGAGCGGCCGCGGCCCGCCCCACCCGGGCCGCTCGATAGGCCGCACCCGGGGCCACGCCTAGGGCGGTGAGCAGATCGGCCCCCGTGCGTAGGTGCCGCCGGGCGGGCATCCCGGCCCGTTCCGCGGCCGCGACCGCCGAAGCGATGACATGATCGGCCAGATTGCGCAGGGTGACCGCGGCGGCCAGCACCGCCACCACCGCCTGATCGTCAACACCGCGGCGGGGAGCGTCCAGCAGATGGAACAGGGTGCGATCCCCCTCCCGCGCGGCGGCAGGGGTGAGGTCATCGATCAACGCATCAACAAACGTATCGAGATGGGTGGCGTCCACAGTGGATACCGGCTTTCACAGAGGTGCACACGGGCAGGCAACAACAGTCCGAATGGGCAACACGGCTCGGAAAGCCCCAGGGCCGCCGAACCTCTCTCTGTAGCGACATCCGTCGCGGTCAACTGCTCCACGGGTGCATACCGGAAGCTCTATGTTTCGAACGTATGTTCGATACAACGCCGCCAAACCGTGCCGCGCAAGGGGTTATGTATCAGGAGATCGGTGACAGTTCTGCACCGAAGCTGCGGGGGTGGCAGTCGGCGAACCCGTCGATCCTGATGACCAGCTGATATAGATCGAGTTAGTCCTTCTCAAATGCCTCCGGAGGTGTCAGGAAGGGATCTGTAACTGATTCCTTTTCGGGGTCCGTGTGTTGACGCACGCGGACCTCCTGACACACCCCGGAGGTGTTGTTGTGTCTGTGCATGTAGCGCCAGTCACGTCGTCCACGATCGTCGTTGCCGTCGATGTCGGCAAGACCTCAGCTGTGCTTTCGGTGACCGACGCGGCTCGCCATCGGCTGCTCGCGCCGTCGGAATTCGCGATGACCGGATCGGGCCTGACCGCCGCGGCGGCTCGCGCGATGGCTGTCGCACCTGCCGCGGTGCAGGTCAAGGTGGGCGTGGAGGCGGCCGGCCACTATCACCGACCGGTGCTCGACCATCAATGGCCCGATGGGTGGGAAGTGTTGGAACTCAACCCCGCTCAGGTCGCTGAGCAGCGCCGCGTGCAGGGACGGCGCCGGATCAAGACCGATGTCATCGACCTGGAAGCGATCACCGAGCTGGTGCTGGCCGGCTACGGGCGTCCGGTCACCGATCGCGATGTCGTGATCGGTGAGATCAGCGCCTGGGCAGTGCATCGGAGCCGGCGGGTCGCCACGCGTACCGCGACGAAGAATCAGCTGCTCGGCCAGCTCGACCGGGCCTTTCCCGGGCTGACCCTGGCTCTGCCCGACGTGCTGGCCACCAAGATCGGCCGGCTGATGGCCGCCGAGTTCACCGACCCGGCACGCCTGGCCGGGCTCGGGGTCAACCGGTTGATCCGCTTCGCCGCGACCCGCGACCTGCAACTGCGCCGCCCCGTCGCCGAGCGCTTGGTCGCTGCGGCCCATGACGCCTTGCCGACCCGCGACGCCGTGATCGCGCGTCGGATACTGGCCGCCGATCTGGTGTTGCTGGGCGATCTTGACGACCAGATTCAGTCCGCGGAGACCGCGCTGGGATCACTGTTACCGCGCAGCCCATATGCAACGTTGACCTCGGTGCCAGGCTGGGCAGTGGTGCGGGCATCCAATTACGCTGCCGCTCTGGGTGATCCGAAACGCTGGCCGGGACCCCAGCAGATCTACCGTGCGTCGGGGTTGTCCCCCATGCAATACGAATCCGCCCACAAGCGCCGCGACGGCGGTATCAGCCGCGAAGGCAGCGTCGCACTGCGCCGCGCCCTGATCGACCTAGGCATCGGCCTGTGGCTCAACGAGCCGGCCGCCAAGAACTACGCCCAGGGGCTCAAAGATCGCGGCAAGCCCGGCGGCATCGTCGCCTGCGCGTTGGCCCATCGCGCCAACCGCATCGCCCATGCACTCGTCCGCGACCACGCCACCTACGAGGCAGCCCGCTGGGCCTAGACCCCGCACACTCAACGCGAAAGGACCGACCAGACCCTTCCACAACCCCGTCAGTAGTGCCACGCTAGAAGGACGGGACGAAGGGCCGGATCAGATGCCGTATCCGCTATGGCGGGCCCCCACCGGTCACGCCGACGCTAGCTTGGCACCCGGCCCTTCGCCTCCACGGCAGCCCGAACGACGCCAGATAACCCACACCGAGGTTGCATAAGTCAGCGTGGGCGCCAGGCACCCGCCCTCAACTCGGCAGCACCACCGACCACAGACATCACGCCCCGCCCCGGGCGTCGGCCCACTACGGCCTCCACACCCCTTGACTCGACCTACAGCCAGCTAGTTGAACGCGAGCCAGCTGGGCAGCGCGCGTTCCCGGGAGTCGCACAGCACCTGATAGGTATCGCACGACCCCTTGGGTACGCCCGCGCCCGCCCACATGCCGCCGGTATCGCGGCGCAGCACGATCGCCGACGAGCCGCCCCCGTCGAGCAGTAGTGCGGTGTCACTTCCCAAGCCGCGGAACAGATCCTGGATCTGATCGGGGGTGTAGCTGCCGCCCTGGAACACATACATCTCGTCGCGATCGCGCGCGTAGGCCAGTGCGGTACGGGCGGCCGAGGGGCCGGGATCGTTCATCTGGCCGGTATCGCCGGGGGCGAGCAATCCGAGACCGCTCACCGCGACAAACCGGGTGCCCTTGTTGATCAGATCGTTGATCACCGGGCCGGCGGCGTCGAAATCGTCACCGGAGCGCGGCATCACCATGAAGGGTGCCCCCGCGACCGGCAGGATCATCGTGGCCAGCGGGGTCCAGACTTCGTCACCTCCGGACAGGCCCTGTTTTCCGGCGTAGGCGACGGTGCCGGTGACCGGTACGTTGACGCGACCGAGTCCGCGGGTGTTGTCGACATAGGCGCCCAACGGTGAGCTGCACCCCGTGGTCTTCCACGATCCGCGCTGTTGGCCCCGGATGTCGAAGAAGTTGGCGTTGATGGCAATGGTGGGTTGCCCCAGCGCTTGCCACGCCGCGATCGGGGTGTAGAGCTCCGATGCTTGCACCAGACCGTCGCCGGTGCGGGCACCCGGCGTGCGTTCGCACCGGGACTGATAGCCGTTGTGGGTATCGGCGAGCAATCGGGGTGCCAGTCGTTGGGAGGCGCTCTTGATGATCATCAGGTGGCCGCCGCCACCGCTCTCGTACCAGGTGCCCGCGGCGTTGAGCAGCGGGGTCGGGTTGCCGCCGCCGAAGTTGTACACCAGATAGGACCCGCGGGTGTTGGCGATCGCGGTGGCCAGCAACGCTCGCCCGTCGGCGGCGGCGGCGATCGGCGCGCCAGTGCCCGTCGCCAGCGCCGCGGTGACCGCGAGGGTGGCGATTCCGGAGGCGATCCCCCGGAAGCGGGCGGCAACCATCGGCACGGCGATCCCTTCGGCATGGTGTGGGCGGACGACTCAGATTAATCACACCAGCAACACTGTCAACTTTCGTCACAACTGCATCTCGGTTGCGCATCGGTCATGCGCTTGAAGATCACCGGGATCGGGTAATCGGGCAGGACCACTGCGTTAGTTGAGGAGCAATCATGATCGGAACCATCGTCAGCGCCCTGTTCGTCGGTCTGATCGTCGGCGTGTTGGCGCGCATGATCCTGCCCGGCAAACAAGGCATCGGCATCGTGATGACCATTCTGCTGGGCGCACTCGGATCGGTGCTGGGAAGTTGGGTGACCTACCAACTCGGGTACGCGAACGCCAACGGGGGCTTCGCCATCATCCCGTTCCTGGTGGGCGTCGGAGTGGCCGTCATCCTGATCGGTCTCTATGCCGCTGTCACCGGGCGGAAGGGCACCCCGGTCGCCTGACCCGGCTAACCCGGCGGCGCGAGCCGATACACCGCATCGGCATAGTCGTCGGTGATGTACACCGCACCGTCGGGGCCGGGCACGGCGGCAACCGGTCTGCCCCAACGACTTCCGTCGGGCGCCTGGAAGCCCCCCACGAGGGTCTGCTGGTCACCCAGAGTGCCGTCCTGCCAAGGGAAAAACGACACCTCGGGTTCCTGCGGGTGCTGTCTGTTCCAGGACCCGTGCACACCGATCAGCGCGCCGCTGGCGTAGGGCGCCGGTAGCTGCCCGTTCGTGAAGCTCATGCCGAGCGGTGCGGAGTGTGCCCCGAGACTCTGTTCGATGCGGGGTAACGCAGCGCAGTCCATCGCCTCGCCGTCGGGGTTGGTCTGGACATCGCGGATCAGGGCGAGATCGGCAGGGCCACCGTCGGGATTGCAATAGGGCCAGCCCAATTCGCGACCGGGAGTGAGCCGGGCGACCGACTCGGGTGGGTGATCGTCGACGTAGGCGGGATCGACGGTGCCGGTGGCCGGGTCCGCGACGTTGTCGCGATTGTTCACCGCTGTCCACACCGCACCATCGGGTGCGATGGCCAGGCCGGTGCCATTGCGGACACCGGTGGCGAACGGCTGCATCGCACCGCCTCCGGCGGGTACCCGCATGATGGTGGCGCGTGGCGGCGTGGCGGTGCGATCCTCGACAGAGATGTTGCCGGTGGAGCCGATCGAGAAATAGACATCACCCTCGGTGTCGACGGCGACGCTCTTCAATGCGTGCGAGTAGGCGCCCCGCAGGTCGGGGCTGCGGGCATCGGGTAGGCCGTCAACGATGGTGCGGCGATCGGTGGCGGAGCCGTCGCGGTAGGTGTAGACGTCCACGCGGTCGCTCTCGGCGATGTAGAGGGAGTCGCCGGCGAAGCTGAGCCCGTGCGGTTGGTTGAGACCGGCCAGCAGTACCTCGACCTGCCCTGTGCGCAGCGAAAGTACCTGTCCCGCACTGGGGACCGACACCAGCATCGCGCCGTCGGGCGCCCACGCGGCCAGCCGCGGCTTGGAGGTCCTGGCCCACACCGACAGCGTCCAGCCCGCCGGGACCAGCGCCCGGCGGGGCACGTCGAACGGTGCCTGAGCCAGACCGTCGGGCACGGACACCGTGACCTCGGCGAGGCCGGTGGCGGCGGGCGCTCCAGGGCTCGGGGAGCTGACCGTGCCGCTGGGCGGCGGCCCGGCCGGGGTGCCCGCCGCACAGCCGACCAGCATCGCGGCGAAGGCCAGGCCGCCGACGATCTTGTGACTATCGGCCCAGGCCGGCATGCATCTCCCACAGCAGGATCTCGGACGGTTCGGTCGCGGTGACCCGCTGCCCGCCGGTCGCGGTCAGCCGCGCCGCATCGCCCTCAAGGAGTTCGCCCGCGCCTTCCAGACTCACCGCGCCGCGGGGCACGAACAGGTGTAGATAGGGCGCCTGCGGCAGTTGCACCGACTCACCGGCCTGCAGCCGCGCGCCGTGCAGGGCGGCGTATTTGTTGCCGATGGTGATGGCCGACTGGTCCCGATGCTCGGGCATACCGGATGCGATGGTGATCAGGCCGCCCCGCAGCAGTTCGTCGTCGATCTCGAGCTGTTGGTAGCCGGGGTCGCGGCCGGACTCGTCCGGGACCACCCACATCTGCACGAAATGTACTGGTTCGCTGTGCGTTTCGCCGCCGGTCAGGGTCCAGGAGTCGTTCTTCTCCGAGTGCAGGATGCCGCGGCCGGCCGACATGCGCTGGGCCAGGCCCGGATAGATGACGCCGTTGTTTCCGGTGGAGTCCTGGTGGACCAGGGAGCCCTGCATCACCCAGGTCACGATCTCCATATCGCGGTGCGGGTGGGTTTCGAAGCCGCTTCCCGGCGCCACCCGGTCGTCGTTGTTGACCAGCAGCAGGCCGTGATGGGTGTTGTCCGGTTCGTAGTGGCCGCCGAACGAGAAGGAATGCTTGGAATCGAGCCAGGAGATCCTGGTCGCCGGGCGGTCGGCCGCGGGCCGGATGTCCACGGATGCGCTTCGGGTCATCGATGCTCCTCGAGATCAGGGCCCAGCCTAGGCGCGGGCGATGGACAGCACAACTTAAATGATGTGTCATGTATTCCATGTGGCTGGACGCGCGCGAACAGGCGCTGTGGCGGGGGTACCTGACGATGACGGGACGTCTGCAGGCGGTGATGAACCGTCAGTTGCAGCAGGACTGCGGATTGTCGCTGGCCGACTACGACGTGCTGGTGGCGCTCGACGAATCGCCGGGGTGCCGGATGAGCGAGCTGGGGGAGCGACTGGGCTGGGAGCAGAGCCGGGTGTCGCACCAGCTGCGCCGGATGGGCGAGCGCGGATTGATCGATCGTCGCAACGCCGACGACGATCGCCGGAGTGTGATCGTCGGCCTGAGCGAGCAGGGCCGCGCCGCGCTGGCCGCCGCCGCGCCGGCGCATGTCGAATTGGTGCGCGCGGTGGTGTTCGACGGCATGAGTGCGGCCCAGTTGCGGGCGGTCGGTCGATGGGTGACCGAGGTGCTGGACCGGCTCGGCTGACGTCGCGGTCAGCCGGCCGGGTCCCAGCCGTGCATCGCGGCGTGCATCTGATCGCCGTCGAGCGCGGCGGTGCCGAGCGGCTTCTGATCCGGGTGATACCGCATGCCCTCCAGTAGGAGGGCGACATAGCGGCGCCAGAGATCTGGATCGACGTGGCCGGCCCACTCGCTCACGGTGCCGGCCAGTAGGCCGATGATCGGGGTGTCGGTGTGCTCGATATCGGCGCGTAGATGGCCATCCCGGCGGGCCCGCTCGACGAGCTTGGACAGCAGCGGCACCAGCGCTTCGCGGGCGCACTCGACTCGGTCACCGCCGTAGGCCTTGCTGTAGACGATCTCGCGCAGTCCGCGGTCGGTGGCAGACAGCTCGCAGTGCCGTTCCATGAACCACACGAAGCCATCCCACGAATTCTCGTGCTGTAGCGCGGTTTCCGCGAGACAGACGATCTCGGCAACGCCTTCTTCGAAGATTGCCTCGACGAGGTCTTCCTTGGTCGCGAAGCGCCGGTACACGGTCCCGACACCCACGCCGGCGTGATGGGCCACATCGTTGAGGGTGGCCTCCATGCCCTTGATGGCGAACAGCTCGCGTGCGGCGGTGAGCACGCGCTGCCGGTTGCGCTCGGCGTCCTTGCGCAGGCCGCGGCACGGTTTGTCAATCACGGAGCCCACTTTAGTGATGTCCCTTACCTAAACGCTATAACCGGATTGACTCTATCCACTTACGGGTTTAGATTCCAAGATCAGATCGCATGCCGACGGTGGCTCGCGGCGTCCCTCACCGAAAGGCACGACCATGCCTGCAGTATTCGCGCGCGCTCTCACGGCCGCGAAACCCTTGGCCGACAACGGTGGTCGGCAACGGTGATGACTCTCGTCAAACGGGTCTGGCTGCCCGTCCTGGTGGTGTTCGCGGTGGTCATCGGGCTGGTCGCGGTCTCGAACCTGCGTTCGGTCTTCGGTTCCGACGGTGCCATCGTGACCCCGATCGACGCGGACACCGCCGAGAACTTCAACCCCAAGGTCGTCACATACGAGATCTTCGGGACCGGGTCCTACGCCAACATCAACTACGCCGACCTGGACGGCAAACCGCAGCGCACGGGCGAGGTCAGCCTGCCCTGGACGCTGACCCTGGAGACGACGCTGCCGTCGGTCATGCCGAACATCATGGCCCAGGGCGACGGATCGACCATCAGCTGCCGCGTCACGGTCGATGACGAGGTGAAAGACGAAAGGACGGCCGAGGGAATGAACGCCGCCACCTACTGCCTGGTGAAGGCAGCATGACCACGCTGTTCGCCGACGACACGCCCACCGACGCGATGCCGCCGGCGCGGCACGCGGCCCGCCCGAAATTGCCCCGCTTCATCAGAACCTTCGCCGTGCCGATCGTGCTGGCCTGGGTCGTCATCGTCGCGCTGCTCAACACGGTGGTGCCGCAGCTCGAAGAGGTCGGCAAGCTCCGTGCCGTCTCGATGAGCCCCAACGACGCGCCCGCGCTGATCGCCACCAAGCACGTCGGGCAGAAGTTCGAAGAGTACGACACCTCCAGCTCGGTGATGATCGTCTTGGAGGGTGACGAGCCGCTGGGCCCGGACGCCCATGCGTTCTACGACGAGGTGGTTCGAAAGCTCAACGCGGACACCAAGCATGTCCAGCACGTGCAGGACTTCTGGGGTGACACGCTGACCGCTGCCGGTGCGCAGAGCATCGACGGCAAGGCCGCCTATGTGCAGGTCTATATCGCCGGTGACCAGGGCGAGGCGCTGGCCAACGAGTCGGTGCGGGTCGTCCGCGACACCGTCGAGGGCACCCAACCGCCGCCAGGGGTGAAGGCCTACGTCACCGGGCCCGCGGCGCTGACCACCGACCAGAACATCGTCGGCGACGCCAGCATGAAAACCATCGAGAGCGTGACGATCGTCATCATCATCGTGATGCTGCTGATCATCTACCGGTCGGTCATCACGATGCTCGTGACGATGACGATGGTGTTCGTGGGGCTGCTGTCCGCCCGCGGAATCGTGAGTTTCCTGGGCTACTACCAGGTTTTCGGACTCACCACCTTCGCGACCAGCATGGTCGTGACGCTGGCGATCGCCGCCGCCACCGACTACGCGATCTTCTTGATCGGGCGATATCAAGAGGCCCGGCGCTCGGGCATGGACCGGGAATCGGCCTACTACGACATGTTCCACGGCACCGCGCACGTGGTGCTCGCATCCGGTCTGACGATCGCCGGGGCGACGGCCTGCCTGCACTTCACCCGACTGCCGTACTTCCAGAGCATGGGATTCCCGCTCGCGATCGGCATGACGATCGTGGTGGCCGCCGCGCTCACCCTCGGGCCGGCCTTGATCTCGATCGTCACCCGATTCGGAAAGGTGCTGGAGCCCAAGGGCGATGGCCGTGCCCGCGGGTGGCGCCGGCTCGGTACGGCCACGGTCCGCTGGCCGGGTGCCATCCTGGTGATGGCCATCGTGCTGTGCATGGTCGGCCTGCTGGCACTGCCCGGCTACCACACCATCTACAACGACCGCATCTATCTGCCCAGCGATGTGCCCGCCAATGTCGGTTACGCCGCATCGGACCGGCACTTCTCCGATGCCAAGATGAACCCCGATCTGGTGATGGTCGAGTCCGACCACGACATGCGCAATCCCGCCGACTTCCTGGTCATCGAGAAGATCGCCAAGGCGTTGGTGCGCGTGCACGGAATCGCGTCGGTCACCACGATCACCCGCCCGGACGGCAAACCGATCGAACACGCCTCGCTGGCCTACACGATGAGCCAGAGCGGCAACGGCCAGATCATGAACAATGATTTCCAGCAGACGGTGCTGGAGAACACCCTGAAACAGGCCGACGACCTGCAGACGAGCATCGATTCGATGGAAGAGATGTACCGCGTCACCTTGCAGCTCGCCACCGTGACCCGCCGGATGGCCGACAAGATGGCCAACACATCGGACAACCTCAACGAGGTGCGCGATCACCTGGCCGACTTCGACGACCAGTTCCGGCCGCTGCGCAACTACTTCTACTGGGAGCCGCACTGTTTCAACATCCCGCTGTGCTGGTCGATGCGATCGGTGTTCGACAGCCTGGACGGCATCAGCACGATGTCCGACGACTTCACCGAGCTGGTTCCCGACCTGGAGGAGATGGCCACGCTCACCCCGCAGATGGCCGCGGTGCTGCCGGCGCAGATCCAGACGCTGAAGAATCAGAAGCAGATGATGCTGAATCAGTATCAGGCGCAGAAGATGCAGCAGGATCAGAACATCGCCATGCAGGAGGACAACACGGCGATGGGCGAGGCGTACGACACCGCCCGCAATGACGACACCTTCTACCTGCCGCCGGAAGCCTTCGAGACCGCGGATTTCCAGCGCGGTATGAAACTCATGATGTCGCCCGACGGAAAAGCTGTGCGGTTCACCGTCTTCCACCAAGGAGACCCGCTGACCGAAGACGGCACCGCGCGCATCGACCCGTTGCGGATCGCCGCTGCCGACGCGATCAAGGGCACACCATTGGAGGGCTCGACCGTCTATGTGGGCGGCAGCGCCGCGATGTACAAGGACATGCAGCAGGGTGCGGACTACGACCTGCTGATCGCCGCCGTCGCATCGCTGATCCTCATCTTCCTGATCATGGTGATTCTCACCCGGGCCATCGCCGCCGCCGCCGTCATCGTCGGCACGGTGGTACTCAGTCTGGGAACGTCGTTCGGTCTTTCGGTGCTGCTGTGGCAGCACATCGTCGGAATACCGTTGGGCTGGATGGTGCTGCCGATGTCGGTGATCGTGTTGCTCGCCGTCGGCGCGGACTACAACCTGCTGCTGGTGTCGCGGATGAAGGAGGAGATCAACGCCGGGATCAACACCGGGATCGTCCGCTCCATGGCCGGCACCGGATCAGTGGTCACCGCAGCGGGATTCGTGTTCGCCTTCACCATGATCGGCATGCTGGTCAGCGACATGATCGTGATCGGACAGGTGGGCTCCACCATCGGCCTTGGCCTGCTCTTCGACACCCTGGTCGTGCGCTCGCTGATGACGCCGTCGATCGCCGCGCTGATGGGCCGGTGGTTCTGGTGGCCGCTGCACGTGCGTCCGCGTCCGAAGCCGCAACCCTGGCCCAAGGCCACCCAGGAGGTGTCTGCATGAAATCACGACTGATTGCCGGGCTGGTCTCGGCGCTGGTCGCCCTGCCCATCGCGGCGGCGCCGGTGGCGTCGGCCGACCGGGACACCGATTTCGCGGCGCAGCTGCACGGTTTCGGGATCTACGGCCAGCGTGATTTCAACGCCTGGCTGGCCAAGATCACCTGTAAGCGGTTGACGACCGGGGTGGACGCCGATGCCCGCGAGTCTGCGGTGTTCCTGTCGCAGAACCTCGCCCGCACCACGACCACCGAGCAGGTGTGGCAGTTCCTGGGTGCCGGCATCCCGCTGTACTGCCCGGAGCACACCGCGGCGCTGACCGCACTGGCCGGTGATCACGCATGAGCTCGTCGCGCTTCCGATGGATCATGCGGGCACTGCTGCTGATCGTGACCGCGTCGGCAGCAGCCGGCCTACTCGCGTCGCCGCAGGCCTTCGCCGACGCCACCGACGAATATCCGATCCCCAGCAAGCAGATCGAAACGCTATGCGACGCCGAGCAGTATCTGGCCGCGGCGCGCGACACCAGTCCGATCTACTTCGAGCGGTACATGCTGGACAAGAGCAACCGCCCGCTCGATGTGCAGCAGGCCGCCGAGGATCGCATCCACTGGTTCTACTCGTTGGACGCCGCCGGGCGCCGCCAGTACTCCGAGGACACCGCCACGAACATCTACTACGAGCAGGTCGCGACCCGCTGGGGGAACTGGGCGAAGGTGTTCTTCAACAACAAGGGCGTGGTGGCCAAGGCGACCGCCGTGTGCATGAACTATCCGCGCGGTGACCTCTCGGTCTGGGACTGGCCGGTCGCGCGCTGAACTGCCTACGCTGGCCGGTATGGGCCAGTCCTACCCGGACGATTACTTCAGCGACGATGTCGACCAAGACCATGTCGGTCAAGACGATGTCGACCAAGACCATGTCGACGAAGACGACGAGATCACCCCGCGTCCCAGCAACCGCGGTGCCGTCGGGATCTTCCTGCTCGGGTGGCTCTTCCTGCCGACGGCAGGTGTTCTGCTCAGCGACCTGCAGAGCCCCTGGTTCGAGGTCGCCGGCCTGGTGACGCTGCTGTTCATCGCCGTCTTCGTGGCGGCGGTGGTCCGGGTGGTCAAGAACTTCTAGCCGGCGAGCCAACCCACTGGTCGGGAGGGTGGCCGCCGGGCTTAGTCTGTCGACGTGGATATCAATGGAGCTAGCGCAATCGTCACCGGTGGCGCGTCCGGCATCGGTGCGGCCTCGGCCCGCCAGCTGGCCGCCAAGGGCGCCAGGGTCGTCGTCGCCGACCTCAACGCCGAACGCGGGCAGGAACTCGCGCAGGAGATCGGCGGTGTCTTCGTCACCGTCGACGTCACCAACACCGATCAGATCCTGGACGCGGTCAACACCGCGGTCGATCTGGGCCCGCTGCGTGCCCTGGTGAACTCGGCCGGTATCGGCTGGGCCCAGCGCACCATCGGCAAGGACGGCGAGTTCGCCTCGGCGCACAACCTGGACGCCTACAAGAAGGTGCTCGCCATCAACCTGGTCGGCACCTTCGACTGCATCCGGCTGGCCGCGACCGCGATGAGCCGCAACGAGTTCACCGACACCGGTGAGCGCGGCGCGATCGTCAACCTGACCAGCGTGGCGGCCTTCGACGGTCAGATCGGGCAGGCCGCGTACTCGTCGTCCAAGGGCGGCGTCGTGGGTCTGACGCTGCCGGTCGCGCGAGATCTGTCCGCGGCGGGTATCCGGGTCAACACGGTGGCCCCGGGCCTGATCGACACGCCGATCTACGGCGAGGGCGAGGCCTCGGAGGCATTCAAGGCCAAGCTCGGCGAGTCGGTGCTGTTCCCGCACCGCCTCGGCAAGCCGGAGGAACTGGCCTCGATGGTGCTGGAGCTGCTCACCAACTCCTACATGAACGCCGAGGTCGTCCGCGTCGACGGTGGCATCCGGATGCCCCCGAAGTAGATTCTGCACCCCGAAAGGCCCCCTCACCGGCCCCGGTGAGGGGGCCTTTCGCTGTCTCCGTTCGGTCCGCCGCGCACATTTCGATAGCCGAACTACGTTGCAGAAGAATTTGCCACGTATGCAAATTTCGCGTCGAACGCGATTTGGCGGGTCACCCTCTTTGGCGCGACGGCCGGAAACAGCAAATAACGGCCCATCGCGGTAATTCGATCTGAAAAGGCGCTTAACGCGGGCAAGTCATGCGTTCAGTCACCATTGCTGTCAACTGTTCGCATGGTGGGATCGGGGATCAACGTGAGCCAGAAGCATCGCAGGCGTAGTAGCTACACCGTTCGTTCAGCGTTGCTGAGCGCCGCTACGGCTACGGCGGTGGCTGCAACCGTCGCAGTCTCCGCGCCGCTGCCGACACCGCCGGCGCTGCTCGCCCAGGAACAGCACAACGTCAGCCTGACCGCCGCCAGCACGCCCTACCAGCAGGTGCAGAACGTCATCAACACGCTGCTGCCGGCATTGGTCAACACCTTCGGCGCGCAGCCCCGGGTCACCCTGGACACGTTGTTGGCCCAGGTTCCGGACGGCCTACTGACCGACCTGCTGAATGCCAACGGCAACACCATCAATGTGGCAGCGTTGCTCGCCACGCTCGGGTTGAACGACGCGGGCTCCGACCTGAACACGGCGGTCACCGCGGCGATCAGCTCGGCACTGACCGACTTCCTCACCTCGGCGACCACCGGTGAGAATGCCGCCGCGCTGGAGGCCGAGTTGCGGACGGCGATCGCCGCGGCGGTGGACGCCCAGCTGCGCGCGGTCAGCGTCTCGGTCAAACCCGTCAGATTCCTCCCGGCGGTCACGATCAGACTGACGGATGTCCTCGGCTCCGCGGGTGTCACCGATCTGGCCAACGGTGTGGCCGGAACCGTCGCGGGCAGCATCATGGACAACCTGACCGATATCGTGCCGACCGCCGACGAGCTGACCGCCGAGATCACCGCAGTGCTCCCCGATCTGCTCACCACGTTGTTCGACAACGCCGATCTGACCGATGCGAACGGCAACTTCCAGCTGGGCAATCTGGTGGAGTTGGTCGGACTCGATCTCGCGAGCCTCGTGGACAGCGGTGCGCTCAGCATCACCTCGGCCGGTCCGCTGTTCACCATGGCGCGCCTGCTGGGTGGGGTGGATCTGGGGTGGGTGCCGGGCACGCAGTCGGCCATCGCCGACTCGGTCAACGGGACCGGCTACCTGGATCTCGGGACGTCGACCCTGAAGGCGAATCTGGCTGCCGCGCTTGCTGACTCGCTGGCGGATGGTTCGCTGGCGGCGGACCTGGGCACCGTGCTGACGCCGGCGTTGAACAATATCGTCAACCAGATCGTGGACAACGCGACCGACACGCTGGAAGCCGACCTGAGGAGCAGCATCGAAGGCGCGCTCAGCGGGTTGAACTTCAACGTGCTGGGGGTGAGCGTTCCGGCGGGGAACCTGCTCTTCGGTGCGCTGAGCCCGCTCATCGGCGATCTCGCCGACAACCTGAACGGGCAAGTGTCGGGCAACGTCGCCGAACTCGTCGACGGTGTGGTGGAAAGTGGAACGGGCAGCATCGGTGACGCCCTGAACGACGCCGTCACCGGAGCCATCGACGCCATCCCCGATCAGGAGATCGCGTCGGTGCGCATCCCGATCGTGATCGGTACCGGAATGGGGGCGTTCTCCGCCGGTGCCGCCTATCGAGATGTACTGGCGCAGCTGTCATCTCAGCCCGGCGGGGTGGACTATGTCGGCGAGAATCCGCTGCTGGGCAGCCTGACGATCTTGCCGGCGATCCTGCTGAACAACGCGGGACGCGCCAACGGCGGGATCATGGCCAGGTTCGCGGATCTGTTCGCGATGCTCGGAATCGACGCCGTCACACCGGATGTCGCGATCAGTAGCAGCGGTGGCACGCCGATCGGCGACACCGGCTTGGCCCTTGGTGGGGCAAATCTGGTGCCGGTCAAGATCGACGCCACCGTCGAGTACCAGTTGATGTCGGACTTCGCGGCGTGGTCCAACCCGGTCACGCTGGTCAACAATATGGTCGCGGGCCTGCTCCCGACCTACATGCTGCGCGGCCTGGACGTCACCGCAGCGGCCGGTCAATTGACCACGGAGTTGGAGGAAATGGTCGCGAGTCTGGCCGACCAGAACGCCGCCGACACGAACATCTACCTGACGGTGCGAGCCAACAGCCTGCCGATGCTGGAACCGCTCTACCTGATCGGTGACGTCATGCGGCTGGCGGGCCTGGCGCCGGTGGCCAACCTGGTGAACGGACTGGCCAATGCCCTGTCCCCGGCGTTGCGCAGCCTGACGAATCTGGGGTACTCGGATGCGTTCTGGAACCCCGAGACCGGGGCCTACGAGCGCACCCTCGACTCCGCGGCCACCCGGGTGCAGTTCGGCACGCTGCCGAACGTCAACTGGGGTGAGGTGCTACCGAATGTGCTCCGGCAGCTGGGAACCGGATTCCGGACCGCGATGACGACGGACAACAACACCGGTCCGAACGCGCTGTCGTCGGTCGGTGATCTGCTCAACGGCAACGTCGCAGAGGTGCTGTCCGGATTGACCGGGTCGGTCGACGACGCGGTGGCCGATATCCAGATCACCACCGACGCATCGGGAGATGCGGTCGATGCCACCCCGGCGGCCGCGGACACGCCGCCGGTCGCGCAGACCGTGCAGCAGTCTGCCGAACCGGTCACCGAGGAACCCGTCGAGGTGGCCGAACCTGAGGTCAAGCGGTTGCCGAAGGCGCCGAAACGGGTGCGGCAGGCCGCCAGGACCGGCGCCGAAATCGCCGCGGCCAAGCAGTCCGCCGCGGCCAAGGCGCCGAAGAAGTCCGAACCGAGTGGCAGCGACGACACCGGAGCCGACGCCGCCTGAGTGTCCGAAAAACAGAACCGCCCAACCCCGAACGGAGTTGGGCGGTTCTGCCGTGCGGGGCCGTTACCAGTCGGCCTCGTCGAAACGGATGACGCCGCGGATGTTGTTGCCGTCCAGCATGTCCTGGTAGCCGGCGTTGATGTCTTCCAGGCGATAGGTGCGCGTGATCATATCGTCGATGTTCAGCAGGCCCGATTTGTACAGCGCGGTCAGCCGCGGTGTCTCCACGTGAGAGCTGCCACCGCCGAAGATGTTGCCCTTCAACGTCTTCTGCAGCATGGTGAACAGAAACAGGTTCAGCTTCACATCGGCGTCGAGCATCGACCCCATGCCGGTGACCACGCAGGTGCCGGTCTTGGCGGTGAGGATCATCGCCTCTTCGATGTACTCGCCCTTCATCTCGCCCACCGCGATGATCACCTTGTCCGCCATCAGCCCGTACGTGACGTCGATGACGGGAGCGATGGCCTCGGCCATCGTCGGGTACACATGGGTGGCGCCGAACTTGATGGCCTGATCGCGCTTCCACTCGTTGGGATCGATCGCGATGACCTGCTTGGCACCGGAGATCACCGCACCCTGCAGCGCGCTCATACCGATACCGCCGACACCGACGATGATGACGGTTTCGCCGGGTTTGACGTCGGCGACGTTGGTGGCCGAGCCGAAGCCGGTCGGCACCGCGCAGCCCATGATCGCCGCGGTCTCGAACGGGATGTCGTCGTCGATCTTGACGACCGAATCCTTGTGCACCGTCATGTACGGGGCGAAGGTGCCGAGCAGGTTCATCGGGGACACCTCATGGGTGCCGGCATGGATGCGGCTGGTGCCGTCGGCGATGGCCTTGCCACCGAGCAGCACCGCACCGCGGTCACACAGCGACCGGAAGCCCTTCAGGCAGGGCGGGCACGCGCCACAGGCGGGAATGAACGCGAGGATGACGTGATCGCCCTCGGCCAGGCCGGTGACATTCTTGCCGACCTTGGTGATGACACCCGCGCCCTCGTGGCCGCCGAGCGCCGGCAGTCCGATCGGGGTCGCACCGGTGGTGATGTGGTAGTCGGAGTGGCACATGCCGGCGGCGTGCATCTGGATCTGCACCTCGTCGGCCACCGGGTCACCCAGATCGATCTCGTCGACCGTGAACGGCGAATTGAGTTCCCACAGCAGGGCACCTTTGGTCTTCATGGGTGCCGATAATAGAACACGTTTCAAATACGGCAATAGCGAGCCTGTGAACAGCGGGTATACGAGCTTTCTCTCGTCGTTGACGCGGCTCGCGATGAATTGCCGTTCGGTCGCCGGTCCAACCACTCAGAGGCCGGAACCCATCCGAAAGGTGCACGAGATGACGTCCACAACCCAGATCCACGCCCGCATCGTCCCCAACCTGTGGTTTGACACCCAGGCGCTGGAGGCCGCCGAGCACTACATCGATGCCTTCGGGGGCAACGGACGGATCGTGAGCACCACCCCTGCGCATCCCGGTGCGCCATCCCCGCAGGATGTGCCGATGGTCGTCGAGTTCGAACTCGACGGACAGTCATTCGTCGGGATCAACGGCGGTCCGCAGTTCACCTTCAGCGAGGCCGTGTCGCTCGAGGTGCGGGTGAAGAATCAGGAGGAACTCGACCGGATCTGGACCGCTCTGGTCGCGGGCGGGGAGGAGCAACCGTGTGGGTGGCTCAAGGACAAGTACGGATTGTCCTGGCAGATCACCCCGGCGGCGTACCACGAACTGATGGCGCGCGGCGACGCCGAAGCCAATGAGCGGTTGATGACGGCGGTACTGGCCACCTTCGGCAAGTTCGACGTGGCCGCGCTGGAGGCCGCCTACCGATCAGAGGACGGCCGGTAGCCCGAACTTCTCGAACAACCGGGTGTCCAGGAACGCGACGACGTGCGTGATCCCGGCCTCGGTGATGTCGAGGACATGCAGTTGGAATGCCTCGTGCACGCCGGTCTGCGGATTGCGCAGGTACATCCCCGCGGCCGTCTGGCCGTTGGCGGTGGTGGAGACGAACCGCATGTCGCCGGCCCGTTCGGCCGGGCACTTGTCGCGGGACAGGGCGCCGATGGCGGCCGGCCCGACGTACCAGCTGTCGAACGGCGGCATCTCCCAGATGGCGTCGTCGGTGAACAGCTTCTCCAGCTTCTCGATGTCATAGGCCTCGAAGGCCGAGATGTAGCGGGTCAGGAGCTCCTGGGCCTCGGGGGACTCGGGGGCGACGAGCGCCTGGTCCTGGCTGGGGCCGACGGCATCGAGCTGGGCGCGGGCCCGCTGCAGCAGGCTGTTGATCGCCGCGGTGGATGAACCGACGGCATCGGCCACCTCGGCGGCTCGCCACTGCAGGACATCCCGCAGCACCAGCACCGCACGTTGGCGCGGGGAGAGGTGCTGCAGCGCGGCCACGAACGCCAGTCGTACCGACTCCCGGGTGCCGACCACCGCCTGCGGATCGGCCGGATCATCGGCATCGGGCAACGGCTCCAACCACGGAACCTCGTGTCGCTCATGGATGTCCGCGTGCGGATCGGAACTCTGGGTGCCCAGCCCCGAGGGCAGCGGGCGGCGTTGCTTACCCTCCAGCGCGGTCAACGAGGTATTGGTGGCGATGCGGTACAGCCAGGTGCGCACCGAGGACTTGCCTTCGAAGCGGTCGTAGGACTTCCAGGCGCGCAGGAACGTCTCCTGGACCAGATCCTCGGCGTCGTGCACCGATCCGGTCATCCGGTAGCAGTGCGCCAGCAGCTCGCGGCGATATCGCTGCGCATCGGCGAGGAACGCATCTTTGGAGTCGAACCGGCCATCTACTGCTGTGAGGACGCTCACGATGGCGAGCTTACCGACCCCCACCGACAAGCGGGATGCAGCGGCCGTTGCAGATAGGCTCGTCGGGTGGCGACAACCCGCAGTGAGCGCAGTTTCGATGGTGTCGGCGCCGTGCCGATCGTCTATGACGTGTGGACCCCCGGCGTCGATCCCAACGGTGTCGTCATCATCTGCCACGGCTACGCCGAGCACGCCCGCCGCTACGACCACGTGGCGCAGCGATTCGGCGAAGCCGGCCTGATCACCTACGCGCTGGATCTGCGCGGGCACGGCCGGTCCGGTGGCAAGCGCGTCTACCTCAGGAGCATCTCCGAGTACACCGCGGACTTCCACCACCTGGTCGGGCTCGCCACCGCCGCGCACCCCGAGCTCAAACGGGTGGTGCTCGGCCACAGCATGGGCGGCGGGGTGGTGTTCAGCTACGGCGTCGAGCACCCCGACGATTACGCCGCCATGGTGCTGTCGGGTCCGGCGGTGTACGCGCAGGACGGGGTGTCTCCGCTGATGACCGTGGTGGCCAAGGTGCTCGGTGGCCTGGCGCCCGGGCTGCCGGTGCAGGATCTGCCCGCCGATGCCGTGTCGCGCGACCCCGAGGTGGTGGCGGCCTACGAAGCCGACCCGCTGGTGCATCACGGCAAGCTGCCGGCCGGTGTCGCCAAGGCGTTGATCGGTGTCGGCGAGACCATGCCGCAGCGGGCGGCCGCGCTGACCGCACCGCTGCTGGTGGTGCACGGTGGACAGGACAAGCTGATTCCGGTGGCCGGCAGCGAACGGCTGACCGAATGCGTCGGGTCCGCCGATGTGTCGCTCAAGGTCTACCCGGAGCTGTATCACGAGGTGTTCAACGAACCCGAGCGCGCCGTGGTGCTTGACGATGTCACCTCGTGGATCGAGACCAGACTGTGAAAAGCCCTGTCCGTCATCTGTTCACCGTGCTGCTGGCCACCGCGTTGGTCGCCGGCTGTTCCTCCGGGCAACAGTCGGCCGAGCAGCGGGGCTGGGTGGAGGACGAGGTGTCGTTCACCGATTCGTCCGGATTGACGCTGCACGGCACCTACCGCCACCACGGTGATGACCCCGGTCCGGCCGCCCTGCTGATCTCCGAGAGTGGGCAGACCGACCGCAATGGTGACAACGCGGTGGCCGGCCCGGTGGGCAATATGCGCCAACTCGCGGAGTACCTGTCCGACAAGGGGATCGCATCGCTGCGCTATGACAAGGTCGGCACCGGAAAGACCGGTCTGGGCCCCTACGCCCAACGCCCGGCCGATGTCGGTAGCGCCGCCTACTCGGCGGGTGCCCGGGCCGCGGTGCGGTACCTGGCCGGGCGGCCGGGCACCGACGGCGCGCGTATCTCGGTCTACGCTCTGGGCGAGGGCACCGTCCACGCGATGACGCTGGCCGACGATATCGAGCCCGACGCCCCGAAGATCCACTCGCTCGGGTTGTTTCAGCCGCTGCCGGGCCGCTACCTGGACATCATCAGTGCCCGGGTGCGGGTCGACGTGGACGCCGCGGTGCAAGGCGGTGCAAAGACGCCCGAACAGGCCAAGACGGTGCTCGACGCGTGGGCCGCAGCGGTCGCCGAGGCGCGCACCCGTGGCACCGCGCCGGCGAAGCTGCCCGATGGTCTCGGTGCAATTCTCAACGCGGGTAATGTCAAAGCCGTGGTCGAGGCCGACGGTATCGACCCGCTCGCGCTCGCAGCGAAGCTACCGACCGGCACACCGGTGCTGCTCACCTGCTCGGACTCCGACGGCCAGGCCAGCTGTGAATCGGTCCGGCCGCTGACGGCTTCGCTCAAGCACACCGCGCTGACCGTGGTCGAACTCAAGGGCGTCAACCATGTGTTGCGCGACGATCCGTCCGACAATGTCGCCAACTACGCCAAACCTGGTCCGTTGTCTGCGCAGCTGGTCACCGCGCTGGACACCTTCGTCACCAAATAGCGCACAGGGTTGTGGATGAATTCGGTTATGTGGACAAGTGCACCGACGGAGGCGATCCTGTCGGATCCCGTCCCTAGCGTGGTCGCATGAGCAACGACAAGATGCTGGCCCGGATCGCGGCTCTGCTGCGCCAGGCCGAGGGCACCGACAACGTCCATGAGGCCGAGGCGTTCATGACCGCCGCGCAGCGGCTGGCCACCGCGACATCGATCGATCTCGCGGTGGCCCGCGCGCATTCCGCGCAACGCACCGCGGCGCAGGCGCCACTGCAGCGCACCATCACCATCGGTGACCCCGGCACCCGCGGGCTGCGCACCTACGTGCAACTGTTCGTGGTGATCGCCATGGCCAATGACGTGAAATGCGATGTGGCGTCCAATTCCACGTATGTGTACGCCTACGGCTTCGGCGAGGACATCGACGCCAGCCATGCGCTGTATGCCGGGCTGTTGGTGCAGATGGTGCGGGCATCCGACAGCTATATCGCCACCGGTGCACATCGTCCCACCCCGACGATCACCGCCCGGCTCAACTTTCAGCTGGCCTTCGGCGCGCGGGTGGGCCAGCGGCTGGCCGAGGCGCGTGACGAAGCTCGTCGCGCGGCAACCCAGGACACCACGCGGGCGCCGGGCACCGCACTCGCGCTGCGTAACAAGGACCTGGAACTGACCTCGTTCTACCGGCAGTCCTCCGCGGCCCGGGGCACCTGGCGGGCCACCAGCGCATCGGCCGGGTACTCGTCTGCGGCGCGCCGCGCCGGGGACCGGGCCGGCCGGCGGGCCCGGCTGGGTCCGAGCCAGGAGATCTCCGGGGCACGGGCACCGCTGGAGCGCTAGTGCGGGACACCCAGCGGGCAAAGGTCTATGCGGCAGAGGAATTCGTACGCACCCTGTTCGACCGCGCCGCCCAGCACGGCACCGGCGCCATCGACTTCTTCGGCACGGCGTTGACGCTGCCGCCGGAGGCGCGGTTCGGGTCGGTCGAGTCCGTGCGCCGCTACGTCACCGATGTGCTGAACATGCCCGCCGTGCGCGAACGATGGCCCGGCGCGGCACCGCTGGAGGTGCGGTCGCGGCGCGGCGAGACCGCGGCACACTACGAATCCGGGACGATCGCGGTACCCGACCGGCACGGCACCTGGGCGCTGCGCGAACTGGTGGTCCTGCATGAGATGGCCCACCATCTCACGGCGGCCGGCGCCCCACACGGTGCCGAGTTCGTCGCCACGATGACCGAACTGGCAGGCTCGGTGATGGGACCCGAGGCGCGGCACGTGCTGCGGGTGATCTACTCGAAAGAGGGGGTGGCCGGATGACCGAACCGGCGGATGTGGACAGATTGCTCGGCGAGTTGTTGCACACCGAGGATGACGCGCTGCGCGCGGCGCGCGCGTCGACCGAGGCGGCGGGAATGCCGGCCATCGAGGTGTCCGCGCAGCACGGCCACCTGCTGACATTGTTCGCGAAGATGACCGGCGCCCGACGTGTGCTCGAAATAGGGACGCTGGCAGGCTATTCCACGATATGTCTGGCCCGCGGCGTCGGTGCGCAGGGCCGGGTGACCACGTGCGAGTACGAGCCCCGGCACGCCGAGGTGGCCACGGCCAACCTGGCGCGAGCGGGTCTGGCGGACCGCGTCGAGGTGATCGTCGGGTCCGCACTGGACACCCTGCCCACCCTGACCGGCCCGTTCGATCTGTTCTTCATCGACGCGGACAAGGAGAACAACCCGGCCTATGTGGAGGCGGCGATCGGGCTGGCCGCTCCGGGTGCACTCATCGTGGTCGACAACATCGCTCGCGGTGGCCGGGTGCTCGAGCCGGCGCCCGAGGATGCGCAGGCCATCGCGGTCCGCGACACCCTGGCGATGATGGGCAACCATCCGCGTCTGGACACGGCGGCCATCCAGACCGTCGGCGCCAAGGGCTGGGACGGGTTCGCCGTCGCCATCGTCACCTGAGCAATCCCGGCGTCCACTCCGGCGCCGACCGTGCGGCCCGGAGCGCATCGACGATGACGGGCTCGCGTTGCGCGAACCGTTCGGTGGGGGTCGGCACCGAGATCGCCACGATATGCCCACCCGGCAGTCTTCCGGCGATACCCGCCGCCGAGATTCCGCCGGTGTGCTCATCGCGGTCGTAGGCGATCCCGGACTCGCGGATGCCACGGATCTCGGGCAGCAGCGAACTGGGGATCTGCTCATCGTCCAGCAGTGCCAGTGCGGCCTTGCCGTTGGCGGTGTCGGTCAGCGGGAAGCGTTCGCCGATCGCAGACACGGCGCGTAGTCGGTGCCCGGACTCGATCTGGTCGATGAACCACATCTGGTGTCCGCGCAGGACCGAGAGGTCGACGGTCTCTCCGGTCGCCTTCGCGACCCGCTCGATGACCGGTCGCAGGGTTGCGGCCAGATTCGAGCCATCGGCGCTGGTCAGTCCCAGGAGGCGGTCGCCGAGGTGGTAGCGGCCGGCATCGTCGACGGCGGCGAAGCCGATATCGACGAGGGCGACCAGCAGCCTGCGTGCGGTGGACTTGGCCAGGCCGAGGTTGGCTCCGAGATCGGCCGGCCGCAGGAGGCCCGGCGCCGTCGCGATCTCGTCCAGCGCCGCGGCGGCGCGGCGCAGCACCTGCAGGCCGTCATCGCGCCCGTCAATTTTCGTGCTCGGTTGCTCTTCCGTCGGCGCCATGGTGTCACTATATTGATCCGCTATACGGATCATCAAGATTCGCATTACGGATCTCTCGTTGAGGGCGGAACCATGACCGGTCGATACTTCTTTCGCGGCGACGAAGGTTACGAGCACGCCCGAACCCGGACCGTCTGGAATGCCCGCACCCCGGAGCGCTACCCCGAGGTCATCGTTCAGGCTGCGGACGCCGATGATGTCGTCGACGCCATCGGCTACGCCAGGCAACGCGGGTTGACGGTCGGCGTGCGATCCGGTGGGCACAGCTGGGCCGGTAACCATGTCCGCGACGGCGGGATGCTGCTCGACGTCAAGGGGCTGGACCACTGCGCGATCGACACCGGCGCCCGCACCGCGGTGGTCGGCCCGGGAATGGGCGGCAGCGTGCTGGCGGAACTACTCGCCGAGCAGGATCTGTTCTTCCCTGCCGGGCACTGCAAGGGGGTGTGCATCGGCGGATACCTGTTGCAGGGTGGCTACGGCTGGAACAGCCGGGTGCTCGGACCGGCGTGCGAGAGCGTGCTCGGCCTCGATGTGGTCACCGCCGACGGTGAGCGCCGCTACATCGATGCCGAGCACCACGCCGACCTCTACTGGGCCGCGCGGGGTTCCGGCCCCGGGTTCTTCGCGGTGGTCACGGCCTTCCACCTCAAGCTGCATGCCCGGCCTGCGGTCTGCGGCAGCAGCCTGTTCGTCTACCCGCTGGAGGCGGCCGAGGACATCTATCCGTGGGCGCGGTCGATCAGCGCCGCGGTGGACCGACGCGTCGAACTGCAGATCGTGGCCTCCCGCTCCGTGCCGGGTGCGGGCCTGGATACCCCCGGGATCGTGATGGCCTCACCGGTTTTCGCCGATACCGAGCAGGAGGCGATCGATGCGCTCGCGGTGCTGGAGACCTGCCCGGCGCGAAGTAAGGCGCTCGTCGCGGTGCCCTATGCGCCGACGGACCTGCAGACCTGGTATGCGGGCGTCATGACCAACTACCCCACGGGATACCGCTACGGCGTCGACAACATGTGGACCTCGGCGCCGGCCGAAGACTTGATGCCCGGTATCCGGCGCATACTGTCGACGATGCCTCCGCATCCGGCACACTTCCTCTGGCTCAACTGGGGGCCGTCACCACAACGGCAGGGCATGGCCTACAGCTTGGAAGACGAGATTTACCTTGCGCTCTACGGTGTCTGGGAAGATCCGGCCGACGACGAGAAGTACGGCGATTGGGCTCGATCAAACATGGCGGCCATGCAGCATCTGCAGACCGGCATCCAGCTGGCCGACGAGAACCTGGGCCAGCGGCCCGCGGCATTCGCCACCCCGGAGGCGATGGACACCCTGGACCGGGTTCGCGCCCGGTACGATCCGGCGGGGCTTTTCCACAGCTGGATGGGTCGCGTCTGATGTCGTATCTGGGTTATCGCGACGGTGACGAGAACACCCCGTTCGGTGAGTTCTTCGATCCGCAGATGGCGCCGCTGCCCGCCCATGTCGTCGAGGCGCTGGAGCACGGACCGCAGGCCGAACCGGTCCTTCCCGGGTTCGATGATGTTGCCGCACTGATGGATTCGACGGTACAACAGACCGAGAACGGTTACGGCAGGCTGGCCGGTGGCGCTTTCCAGGTGTCTGTGCGCACCGATATGCCGGGTGTGACACCGCCGATGTGGGACTGGTGGTTCGGCTGGCACGGATCGGACTCACGGCGTTACAAACTGTGGCATCCGCGCGCCCATGTCTGCGCGCAGTGGCGCGATGGCGGCGCGGATGTCCGCTACGTCGGTCGAACCTCCTTGGTGCGTGAGTATCTCGGGTCTGCTGATACCAGGGCGGCGATCCAGTTCGTGGAGCCGTCGCTGCTGGGCTTGGTGGTACCCGAAACCGATGTGGCCATCTGCGCGCGGCTGGGATCGGCCGATCTCCCCGTCGATGTGGGTTGGCTGATCCACCACGTCCGGCCCACAGCTGACGGTGCCCAGATGCGGTCCCGATTCTGGATGGGTGGCCGGTTTGTGGCGGTGCGCCGCGGTTTCGGGATCACCGACCGGGCGGTGGCCCCGATCGCCGCGCGCCAACTCCCCGACCCGCGCGATCTGCTGGTGCACTGCGCGCAGGAGATGAACCATCTGGCCGCGTTCCTGCCGCAGTTGTACGCCCGGATGACGCAGACGGATCCGCCGCTTTCTGTCTAGAAGCCAAGTCGCCATCTCGATTTGGGCCTGCGGCCAGGCCGGCCTTGAGGGTGCCGGTGCGCTGTTCCAGGCGCAGTTGGTAGGCCCCGTTGGCGGTGTGGCCGCGCAGGGTTCGCGGTCGCCATCGCGGATCGGTTTGGGCATTCGCCGACGAAGGGACGTCCGGGCGTGTAGTACGACAACGGTGTACAAGATGCTGGCGGGTGGTGTGGCCGTCGTCTGCGCCATGGTGCCCGGTGCGCCGTCGGCTCAGGCCGATCGGGTCGAACCCGTGCCGATCTACGGTTACTACGACGTCCTCATCGATTTCGCGAAACAGACGTTCAACGGCGTCCCGACGCCGATGAAACCGGTCACCTATCCGACCGTGTTCGTCACGCAGTGTGACGTCGACGGGTGCGTGGCGCGGATGGACAACAGCGACGATCAGGCCCGCAATCCCGCCGCTCCCTTGGAGTTCGAGTATCGGTGGAACAACGCACGGTGGGAGACCAGCGGTGAGCAGCCGTACCTGTGTGACCGCACGAACCCCACCAGTGGCGTGCCCGCCATCCGCTCGGACTACTGGATCCCGGATGCTGACGGCGGTTTCCACGGTGAGCGCACACTCGTCGTTGCCGGAACCGGGTGTCCGGGTGAGGGCCCGGGCACGCATTGGGTGCCGATCAGCCTGAAGCCGATCGACCCTCCGCCGAGCTGAACGACCCCCGCTCGCCGGATGCGGTTCGGCGGATCGCCGCGTGGGTATGCCATCGGCATGTGGACGGCGAGCCGGGACGTCGCGGCACCCGCGGATACGGTGTGGCAGATCCTGACGGACCTGCAGGCCTGGCCGCGCTGGGGGCTCACGGTCCGCAAGGCCGAACTCGACGGCACCGCCCTGCTGCTGGGTGCGACCGGCCGGGTCTGGACCCCGGTCGGTGTTCGGTTGCCGTTCGTGATCTCGGAGTTCGATCCCGGGCGGACCTGGGGATGGGACGTCGCCGGGGTACCGGCCACCCGGCACGGGGTGGAGCACCTCGACCGCGGTGGGTGCCGGGTCTGGATGAGCGCCCCGGTGTGGGCGCCGGTGTATCTTCCGGTACTGCAGATCGCGGTGCAGCGTATTGCCGAAATGGCCGGTAGCCCACCCGGGCCCGTGGCGTAGGGCAACCGCGCTGACGTCAGTTTGCGTGTTGGCGTCCGCGCGCACCCTTTCCGGGCGCATCCTTGACGGGGTAGGCGCAAGAACGGTGGTGCGATGGCTCGAATCGTGGGTGCTGCGACGTACTTTGTCGCATTCCCGCTTCTTTATGCGCTGTCCGTGGTCGCCGGCCGCGCCACTCGGCTGGCCGGCAGCGAGGTCTCCCTGGTGTGGCCGGCGGCGGCCGTCGGCGTCATCTGGATGCTCGCCACGTCCACCCGCGGCACCCGGGAACGCATCACCCACGTGGTCCTGCTGGGGCTGGTGGCCTATTCGACGAACGTCGCGACCGGCGCCACGCCCATCCTCAGCGCCTGGTTCGTGCTCGTCAACATCGTGCTGTCGCTGGTGACGGTGGCCGTGTTGCGCTATCGGCGCAACGAGGTCGTGCTTCGTGACCCCGCCGACCTTGCCCGTCTCGCCGCCGCGGTGGCGGTCGGGACCTGCAGCGCAGCCGTGCTGGCGACCGGCTACTTCGCGGTCGCCAAGGGCGCGGACATGTTCGAAACATTCGCACTGTTCGCGGTCCGCAACGGCGTCACCGCGCTGCTCGGGGTGGCCATCTGGCTGCGCTTGCGCGATGTCAGCTGGAAGCGCCCGAGGACCCCGGTGGGTGCGGTGCTGGAGGCCCTGTTGGCGATGGTCGCCGTCGGGTGTGTGTTCGTGTGGACCTTCTGGCCGAACCACGGCATACCGATGGCGTTCATCGCGCTCGTTCCCGCCATCTGGCTGACGCTGCGCTACAGCACCACGGTGAGCACCGTATTCCTCACGCTGGCGGGCATCTGGATCATCTACGCAACGCTGGCCGACAGGGGACCGCTGATCGTGCCCGATATGCAGGTGCGGGCTCTGCTGGCGCAGGCGATGGTGGGCAGCCTGACGCTGATCGTGCTGACCCTGTCGCTGTACCGAGATTCCCGCACGCGTCTGATCAGACAACTGAAACAGGCCCGGGATCGGGCGGACCGCGACTCCGAACTGCTGGGCGCCGTGCTCGACAGCATCCACGACAGCGTCGTCGTCATCGACGCGCACGGTGCGGTGATCCTGCAGAACGCCCGTTCGGCGGGCTCCGGGCTGGTCGACGATGTCGTGGCGGCCTCGATGGCCCGCACGTCCACGTCGTCTGTCGATGGCGAGGACGGCCACCAGCCCAGCGACATCGTCATCGAAGCGCACGACCACCGCGTCATCGAACTGGCCACGGCCCCGCTGGCGCGTCAGGACGGCCTGGACGTCCTGGCGTTCCGCGATGTCACCGAGCAACGTCAGAACGCCCGTGCTCTGCGTGAGGCACGCGACCTCTTCGCCGGCGTGCTGAAAGCCGCATCCGAGCAGGCGATCATCGGCACCGACCCCAGTGGGCGCATCACGGTCTTCAACCATGGCGCGGAGCGACTGCTGGGATGGTCGCAGGACGAGATGCTCGGCCGCACACCGTTGACGTTCCACCACCGCCCCGAAGTGTTGGCACGGGCTGCCGAGCTGGGTGTGCCCGAGGGGTTCGAGGTCTTCGTGCACAACGTCACCCCGGGCAACGCCGAGGTTCGCGAGTGGACGTACGTGCGCCGTGACGGTAGCCGTGCGGCGGTGAGTCTGGCGGTGTCGGAGATGACCGATGAACACGGCACGTGCGCGGGCTATATCGGCGTCGCCTCGGACATCACCGACCGCAAGGCGGCCCAACAGGCTCTGGCCGAGAGCGAAGAGCGGTTCCGGTTGGCCTTTGACACCGCCCCGATGGGAATGTTCATGTTCGGGCTCGCCCCACCACGACGGGGGCTGATCACCCGGTGTAACCGGGCGATGGCCGAGCTCCTGGGGTGCTCGACGGGGGAGTTGCTCGGCACCAGGGTGACCGACCTCGGCGACGATCAGGGACGCACCGCTGCTGGGGGCTTGGGGTACCTGATGGACCTTGAGGAAGGACGGTCCGCGGAAACCGAGACCTCCTTCACGCGCGCCGACGGTGCGGTGGTCTGGGGTGCGGTGTCGGCATCGGTCGTGGCTCCGCCGGGCTCGGATCCCTACGGCATCTGTCTGGTCGAGGATGTCACCGGCCGCAAGCGGGTCGAAGCGGAACTGCAGTATCTCGCTTCCCACGATCCGTTGACCGGACTGGCCAACCGGGCGCTGTTCACCGACCGGGTCGAGCAGGCGGTGGCCGCCGCGGCAGACGGAGACGGCGCCGGCGTGGGCCTGATCCTCCTGGACCTCGACGGGTTCAAGACCGTCAACGACACCTGGGGGCATGCCGAGGGAGATCTGGTCCTCGCGGGAGTGGCCCGGCGGATTCTGGCCGCGATCCGATCGACCGACACCGCGGCCCGGCTGGGTGGCGACGAGTTCGCGGTGTTGTGTCCCCACCTCGCCGGTATCGACCAACTCAAGGGCCTCGCGGAGCGGCTACGGGTGGAACTGCGAGGTCCGGTCGTGCTGTCGGATGGCCACACCTATGACCAGCTGTCGGTGAGCGCCGGCGTGGTCATCTGGCAGCCGGGATCCACCGCCGCGGCCTTCCTGCACCATGCCGACCGCACGATGTATCAGGCCAAAAGGCGCGGCAAGAATCGGGTCAGCACCGGAGACCCGGCCGTGGAACCGATGAGACCTGCTTCACGACAATAGGTCTGGCGGCGCGACCTCAGCTGCAGACCGCGCCGACGGCCGCGGAACCGACCAGCTTGGTGTACTTGGCCAGCACGCCGGTCGTGTACACCGGGGGCAGTGGCTCGAAACCGGCCTTGCGGGACTCGAATTCGGCGTCGTCGACCAGCAGGTCGAGGGTGCCGTTGGCCACGTCCAGGCGAATGCGGTCCCCGTCCCGCACGAAGGCGATCGGGCCGCCGTCCACCGCCTCCGGGGCGATATGCCCCACGCACAGGCCGGTGGTGCCGCCGGAAAACCGGCCGTCGGTCATCAGCAGCACGTCCTTGCCCAGCCCCGCGCCCTTGATGGCGCCGGTGATGGCCAGCATCTCGCGCATCCCCGGTCCGCCCTTGGGCCCCTCGTAGCGGATCACCACGACATCGCCGTGCGTGATGGTGCCATCCTCGAGGGCATCCAGTGCCGCCCGCTCGCGCTCGAAAACCCGTGCCGTTCCCTCGAACACATCCGAGTCGAAGCCCGCGGACTTCACCACCGCGCCCTCCGGCGCCAGCGAGCCGTGCAGGATCGTGATGCCGCCGGTGGGATGGATCGGGTTGTTCATCGCCCGCAACACCTTGCCGTCCGGGTCGGGCGGCTCGATGTGGGCCAGGTTCTCCGCCATCGTCTTGCCGGTGACGGTCAGGCAGTCGCCGTGCAGCAGGCCGGCGTCCAGCAGTGCACGCATCACCACGGGCACACCGCCGATCTCGTCGACGTGCTTCATGACGTAGGCGCCGAAGGGTTTGACGTCGGCGAGGTGCGGAACCCGCTGCCCGACCCGGGTGAAGTCCGCCAGCGTCAGTTCGACGCCCGCCTCCCATGCGATGGCCAGCAGGTGCAGCACCGCGTTGGTGGAGCCACCGAACGCCATCACCACGGCGATGGCGTTCTCGAAGGCCTCCTTGGTGAGGATGTCGCGGGTGGTGATCCCGCGACGCAGCAGTCCCACCACAGCCTCACCGGAACGGCGGGCGTACTCGTCGCGACGCTTGTCGATGGCAACCGGTGAGGCGCTGCCCGGCAACGACATGCCGAGTGCCTCGGCCGCCGAGGCCATCGTGTTCGCGGTGTACATGCCACCGCAGGCGCCCTCCCCCGGGCAGATCGCGCGCTCGATGATGTCGACGTCCTCGCGTGACATCAGCCCGCGCGCGCACGCGCCGACCGCCTCGAAGGCGTCGATGATGGTGACTTCCTTCTCGCTCCCGTCGGTGAGCCGGGCGACACCCGGCATGATCGAGCCGTTGTAGAGGAAAACGCTCGCCAGGTTCAGTCGGGCCGCCGCCATCAGCATCCCGGGGATCGACTTGTCGCAGCCGGCCAGCAGGACCGAGCCGTCGAGGCGTTCGGCCTGCATGACGGTCTCCACGCTGTCGGCGATCACCTCGCGCGAGACCAGGGAGAAGTGCATCCCCTCGTGCCCCATGGAGATGCCGTCGGACACCGAGATGGTCCCGAACTCCAGCGGGTAACCCCCGCCGGCGTGCACGCCTTCCTTGACGGCCTGAGCGAGCCGCTGCAGGGACATGTTGCACGGGGTGATCTCGTTCCACGACGAGCCGACGCCGATCTGGGGCTTGGCCCAGTCGTCATCGCCCATGCCGACCGCGCGCAGCATGCCGCGGGCGGCGGTCTTCTCCAGGCCGTCGGTGACATCGCGACTGCGTGGCTTGATGTCGACGTCGGCCGCGGTGGGAAGAGAATCGGGAGCTGAGGGCATGAAAGCAAGTATGCATTCGGTCTCGTCGCCGACCCAACACACATTGGCAATACCCCTCTGGGGTACCGGTACCCTGGGCGCATGAGCCGAACGGGATTGCTGGCAGCGCTGACCGTTGCCGCGCTGATCTCCGGCTGCGGCGGTCAGGAATCCACCTCGGCCGCCACCTCGAGCTCGACGACATCGGAAGCGGTCACCCTGGCTCCCGGGGTCAACGCCGCCGACCGCGCGTTCGCGTACGGGATGCTCGCCCAGCGGCCGCAGGTGGACCAGCTGGTCGCGCTGGCACGGAGCAACTCGGGTAATCCGTCGATGGTGGCGATGGCCGAGACGCTGGCCGTCAGCGAACAACAGCAGAGCGAGACGATCAATGCGTTGCTGGTGCAGTGGACCGACGGGCAGGAGGGCGGACAGGGCCCGCCGCCGGCGGGGCCGGCTCTGTTCGACCGCGGCGCCGTCGAGCGGCTCGGGTCGCTGCAGGGCCCGGAGTTCGACAAACTGTGGCTTCAGGTCATGCTCAACCACCACCAGGCCGTGTTGACCATGGCCTCCTCCGAGATCAAGGAGGGCGAGGACGTCAACGCCAAGACACTGGCGCAGGCGATCATCACCACCCGGCAGGAGGAGATCGTGCACATGCAGCAGTTGATGGGAGGCGGTCCGCGATGAGCGATGCAGCAGAACACGGCTATTCGCCGCTGAAGGAGAACTACGCCAAACGGCTGCGCAGGATCGAGGGCCAGGTCCGGGGGATCGCCAAGATGATCGATGACGACAAGTACTGCATCGACATCCTGACCCAGATCAGCGCCGTCAACAGTGCGCTGCAATCGGTGGCGCTGGGGCTGCTCGACGAGCATCTGGGCCACTGCGTCACCCAGGCCGTCGCCGAGGGGGGCGAGCAGGCCGACGCCAAACTCGCCGAGGCGTCCGCCGCGATCGCCCGCCTGGTGCGTTCCTGACGGATTCTCTGAGAGACCTCACAGCTGTAACGAACCGCCGCCGGCCGACGATGAACCCCCAGGTCAGTGGTGCAGGCCGGGCGGCGATGAGGGGTCCGTCCGGTCTCGCCAGGGGTTAGCTCGTTCCCCTGCTATGACACACTGGACTGCAAATATGCCTGTGGAGGTGACAGATGTCGCAGCGGACGAGGAGCAGACTCGCCAGCGCGATCTTGGCGGCCGGACTGGTTGCCGGTCTTGGTATCGGCAGCCCGACTGCCACGGCGGAACCCCCGGTGCCACCGCCGGCACCGGCGTTCCCCGACCCGTTCGCGCCGCCGCCGGCGGCTGAACCGGATCCGTTCGCACCGGTGGGGGGACCCGGCGCGCAGCCCCTGCCGATCCCGGAGGGCACCCCGGGTGGGCAGAACCCCAACCCGTTCATCGGGATGCCCCCGTTCGTCCCGCCGTCCTTCAACCCGGTCAACGGGTCGATTGCCGGTGCGGCGAAGCCGATCTACATCAACTTCCAGCGCCCGATCGCCAATCGGCAGATGGCCCAGGACGCGGTGCATATCACCTCGAACCCGCCGGTACCGGGCCGGTTCTACTGGGTCACCGACACCCAGCTGCGCTGGCGGCCGCAGGACTTCTGGCCCAAGGGCACCGTGGTCAGCATCGACGCCGCAGGCACCAAGTCGACGTTCACCGTCCCCGAGCAGCTCGTCGCCACGATCGACGACAACACCAAGACGATGACCGTGGTGCGCAACGGCGAGGTCGAGAAAGAGTTCCCGGTGTCGATGGGCAAGGCGGGCAACGACACCAAGAACGGCACCTACTACGTGCTGGAGAAGTTCGCCGACATGGTGATGGACTCCTCCACCTACGGGGTACCGGTGGATTCCGCGGACGGCTACCGGACCCGGGTCAAGGACGCCGTGCGCATCGACAACAGCGGCATCTTCGTGCACGGCGCCCCGTGGTCGGTGGCCTCGCAGGGCGAGGAGAACGTCAGCCACGGCTGCATCAACCTCGCCCCGGCCGACGCGAAGTGGTTCTTCGACAACTTCGGCAGCGGTGACGCAGTTGTCATCAAGAACACCGACGGCGGGCTCTACAACCAGCCAGACGGCGCGTCGGACTGGCAGATGTTCTGACCGACGCCCAAAACGCGAAAATCCCCCGGAGCCGGTAGGTCCGGGGGATTTTTCGATGGAGTCTCAGTTCCAGATGCGAACCCGGCGCTCCGGCTCCAGGTACAGCGCATCGTCGGTGCCGACCTCGAACGCGTCGTAGAACGCATCGAGATTGCGGATGACGCCGTTGCAGCGGAACTCCGGCGGCGAATGCGGATCGGTCGCCAACCGGCGGATCGCCTCGGCTTCACGGGATTTCGTACGCCACACCTGCGCCCAGCCGAACAGCACCCGTTGCACCCCGGTCAGCCCGTCGATCACCGGCGGCTCCTCGCCGTCGAGTGACAGCTCATAGGCCAGCAGCGCGATGGACAGTCCGCCCAGATCGCCGATGTTCTCCCCGACGGTGAACGCGCCATTGACATGGTGGGAGTCGTCCAGGCCGCGCGGACTGAAGGCTTCGTACTGGTTGATCAATGCCGTTGTGCGGTGCCCGAACTCGGCCCGGTCAGCATCGGTCCACCAGTCCACCAGGTTGCCGTCACCGTCGTACTTGGCACCCTGATCGTCGAAGCCGTGCCCGATCTCGTGCCCGATCACGGCTCCGATCCCGCCGTAGTTGGCGGCATCGTCGGCCCCGGCATCGAAGAACGGCGGCTGCAGGATCGCCGCCGGGAACACGATCTCGTTCATCCCGGGGTTGTAGTAGGCGTTCACGGTCTGCGGTGTCATGAACCATTCGTCATGGTCGACCGGGCCGCCGAGCTTGGCCAGATCGCGGTCGTACTCGAGGGCGTACCCGCGCTGATAGTTGCCGTACAGATCGGTGCGGTCGACGACGAGCGCCGAATAGTCGCGCCAGCGAGCGGGATAGCCGATCTTCGGGGTGAACTTGTCCAGCTTGGCCAACGCACGTTCCCGGGTCTCGGGCGTCATCCAGGCCAGGTTGGTGATGCTCACCCGGTAGGCCTCCCGCAGGTTGGCCACCAACTCGTCCATCCGGGTCTTGGCCTCGGGCGGGAAGTGGCGCGCCACGTAGAGCTTTCCGACGGCGTCACCCATCAGGCTCTCCACCAGGCCCACACCGCGCTTCCAGCGATCGCGGATCGCCTCGGTGCCACTGAGCGTCTTCCCGTAGAACGCGAAGTTCTCGGCCACCAGGTCGTCGGTGAGCAGCGAGGCCCGTGAGCTGATCACCCGCCAACTCAGCCAGTGCTTCCAGTCCTCCAGCGACTCGCCGGACCACAACGCCGCGAAGGCGGTCAGATAGTCGGGCTGGCGCACCACCACTTCCTCGGGGTCCGCGCCGAGTGCGCCGACCCAGCCGGACCAGTCGAATCCCGGTGCGTCCCGGGATAATTCGGCGAAGGCGCGCAGGTTGTAGGTGAGGTCGGCGTCGCGGCGCTTGACCACATCCCAGTGCGCGGCCGCCAGCTTGGTCTCCAAGGCCACGATGCGCTCGGCTGTCGCCGTGTGGTCACCTTCACCCCCGTGCACCAGCCCCAGCATCCGGGCGATGTGGCCCGGGTAGGCGGCCAGGATCTCGGCGTGCGCGGCGTCGCGGTAGTAGGACTCGTCGGGCAGACCGAGGCCGGACTGCGACATGTGCAACAGATAGCGGGTCGAGTCCTTGGAATCGGTGTCGACGTAGACCCCGGTACCGCCGCCGATCCCGGTCCGCTGCAATCGTCCCAGCACCACGGCGAGCGCCGCACGGTCCTCGGCGGCCGCAATGCTCTGCAGTTCCGCCAGCAGCGGGGCCACCCCCACCCGGGCGACGGTCTCGGTATCCATGAAGCTGGCGTACAGGTCGCCGATGCGGGCCGCGTCCGGGCCATCCTCCGACGACGCCGAGGTGATGATGTCGCGGACCTGCTCCTCGGCCCGGTCGGCCAGCGTGCGGAACGCACCGTCGGTGGCCCGGTCGGCGGGAATGTCGTATTCGTCGAGCCAGCGGCCGTTGACATGGCCGAACAGATCGTCCTGCGGGCGCACATCGGAGTCGACGAAGCTCAGGTCGATACCGGAACGAATATCACTATCCAGAGTCACTCTCACATCCTGCCAGAGCGCGTGACATCGGCACCGGTAGCCTCACGGCCATGCCTGAAGAGCAAACCCGGGGGCGGTCCGTCTATGGCATCGCCGCCATCGTGTTCGGGGTGATCGGTGTCGCAGCCGCAGTCCTGGCAGCGCTGATCTGGTCCGGGCACCGCAGCGAGGTCACCGAGCGGTCGCACCAGACCGAGGTGCTGCAGACGGCGGCGCAGTGGACCGGGCTGCTGATCAACCTGAACAAGGACTCGGCCGCGGAGAACCTTCAGCAGCTACGCGACGGTACCGTCGGCCAGCTCAACGTCGAGTTCGACAACACCATGGCGCCGTTCACCAGCCTGGTGGCCAAGCTCGATTCCAAGACTGTCGGTCAGGTGGAGTCGGTGTCCATCGAGACGCTGCACCACCAGCCCGGGGACGCCCAGGGCCGGCCGCAGGAGGATCCGCAACCCGAGCTCGCGTCGGTGGCCGCGCGCACCGACACGGTGCTGGTGGTGGCCACCTCGGTGAACCAGAACGCCGGTGCGCAGCCGACGACCGTGCGCTGGAATCTGCGCCTGGATGTCTCCGACGTGGACGGCAAACTGCTGGTGTCGCACCTGGAGACGATCCGATGAGGAACCGGCTGCGGGTACTCGCCGTCGATATCCTCGCGCCGTTGGCCGCTATCGCGGCGCTGGTGTTCATCGGTGCGTCGCTGGCCTGGCCACGCTGGTGGGTGGCGGTGTGCACGGCGCTGTGCCTGCTGGTCGTGCAGGGCGTCGTGGTCAACCTGGTGCTCTACCGGCGCGACGGTGTCACCGTCGGCACCGATGACGACGGGCCGGAGCTGCGCTGCGGCGTCATCGCCGTCGCCGCGGCGGCACTGGCCGCTGGGGTGTTCGTCGGCTACACGCAGTGGACGTTGCCCGACCGCGACCTCAACCGGGACAGCGCTGAGGTGGTGGGCATCGCCAGCAGTGTCTCGGAGGCCTCGGCGACCTTCTCGCCGAGCAGCCCCAATGCGTCCATCGACCGGGCCACCGCGCTGATGTCGCCCCGGCGGGCCGAGGCGTACCGCAACGAATTCGCCGCTGTGGCAAAGGATTTGACCAGCCGCAACATCTCCGGTCAGGCGCAGACCATCTCGGCCGGGGTGGAGGCCATCGGGCCCGCGGTGGCCAGCGTCGCCGTCGTCATGCGCGGTACCCAGAACGCACCGGGCAAGCCCGCGGATATCGCGGTGCTCGCCCTGCGGGTGACGCTGGAGAAAGAAGCGGGCAAGTGGCTGGTGACCGACGTGGCACCGATCAACGCCCGCTGAGCGGCGGCGCGGTCAGCCGGAATTGGCCGCCCGCTGGGCGCGGATCCGCGCGAAGCGGTCCGAGAGCCGACGCATGCGGATCATCATCGTGGCCGACGGTGTCGTCACGGCGTCCAGGAAACCGGTGAGCTCCTCGCCGGGCACGCCGATGCGGGACGCGAACTCCGGAGCGCCGAGCCCCGAGCGTTCCAGCAGTTGACGCACGTGGCGGGACACCTCGGCGCGCTCATTGGCTTCCAGGTGTTCCCGGGCCTTCTCCAGGACCTCGGTCAGCGCGGCCGACACACCGTAGGGCTGCTCGGTCTCCAGCACCTCCTCGACCTGCCGGGCGGTCCTGCCGAACGGGTCCCGCTTGATCGCGGCGACGATCCGCTGCCACACGTCCAGATCGTCGTTGTCCAGTGCCGACCGGATCGCCGACGTCGGCCAGAATTCGACCGGCCGGTCGTCCGGGCGGCTGAACTGGCCCTCGGTCGGCGAAGGCTTGGCGGCCAAACTCACTTCGCCTCCTCCAGCATCGCTACGGCCACCGACAGGCAGCGCTGTCGCACGGTGGCCCAATCGGCATCGGTCTGTGCCGGTGTTTCCGGCTCGTCCGATGGGCGCGGGTCGGCCAGACGTCGAACCAGTTGGGTGGCCACCCATTGCGCCCGTGGGCGTTGTCCACAGTAGTACCGGTCCATACCGGTGAGGACACGGGCCGCGGTGTGAGTTTCCATAGAATCCACCAGCTTGGCGAACTCGGTGTAGTCCTGGGTGCTGTTGCGGCACATCAGCAGATAGCTCTTCAGCCGCAGGGTTTCGGCCCCGGTCGGGATGAGCAGCCGGTCCCCGGTGGGCAGCTGCACGTTGGTGGCCTCCATCGGGCCGCGGCGCTGCACCGGCAGCCGCTCCGAATCCGAGGCGGTGGCCAACGCGTCGAGGGCGACGTTGAGCCGTCCGCGCCACATGGTGATCGGATGCACCGGCCGGGGCGCGCCGTTGGTCGGGATGCGCCCGCTGAAGCGTCGCGCCCCGACGACATCGGGTGCCGGGCCGCAACCGCTGAACGCCAGCGGGTCGGGCACCACCACGGTATGCGGGGCGAGGCTCTTCAACTTGGCGGCGGACTTGACCACCATCCGCAGATCCGCCCCGGGTGCGGCGGCCGCGGATTCGGGGACCATCACCAGGTCGGTGATGTCGACCTTGGGCAGCGGCTTCTCGAAGTCGACCGACGGCAGGATCTTGTCCAGCCAGCGCGGCAGCCACCAGTTCCACTGGTCGAACATCGCCATCAGCGCCGGCACCAGGACCAGGCGCACGATGGTGGCGTCGACGGCGATGGCGGTTGCGCAGGCCACCCCGATCTGGGCGACCAGCGGCATCCCCGCAAAGGCGAATCCGATGAACACCGCGATCATGATCAGCGCCGCGCTGGTGATGGTGCGGGCGCTGGTGGACACCCCGTAGGTGACGGCGTCGCGGGTGTTGTTGGTGATCAGGTACCGCTCCCGGATCCTGGTCAGCAGGAAGATCTCGTAGTCCATCGACAGGCCGAAGGTCATCGCCAGCACCAGCGGCGGGACCGTGCTGTCCAGCGATTCGAGTGGCGCGAACCCCAGATCCTCCAGCCAGCCCCACTGGAACACCACCACCAGGCTGCCGTAGGCGGCCGCCACCGACAGCACCGTCATCAGCACGCCCTTGAGGGCGAGGAACACCGACCGGATCGCGATCAGCAGCATCACGAAGGCGATCACCGAGACGAACAGGAAGACCAGCGGTTGGACGTTGGACACCTGATCGTCGAAATCCTTGATCAGTGCCGTGGGACCGCCGACGTCGATGCGTAGGTCACCGTCGACCCGGGGCAGCTCGGCGCGCAGCCAGTCGACGGACTCACGGGCCCGGAAGTCCTCGGGGTCCACCGACAGCACCGCCGACATGAGCGCGCTGTCGTTGTCCTTGCCGATCACCGGCGGGGACACCGTCGCGACATTGGGGCCTTGCGCCATCCGCAGCCCGATGGTGTCCAGCGTTGCACGCGAGGCCGGGCTGTCCGCTGCGCCGTCGGGGAATGTCACCAGCACCCGGACGGGCCCCAGCGCGCCGGGTCCCAGCGCCTCCGATGCCGCGTTGACGCCGCCGCGGATCTCGTGGCTGGGGTCGAACTGACGCAGCATGCTGTTGCCGAGCGTCATCGCGAAGGCGGGTGCGGCCATGGTGAGCAGGAAGACCGCCGCCAGTGACGCCGACAGCCAGGGGCGGCGCATGACGGCCCCGATCCAGCGCGTCCAGAACCGGGATTGGGTGGTGTCCGGGCGCCGCGACCAGTGCAGCAGCCGTGATCGTTTGGCCGCCGAGCGTCCGAACGTGGCCAGCACCGCCGGTGTCAGCGTCGTGGAGGTCAGCACCGCGACGGCGACGGCGAGAATGGCGCCGGTCGCCATGGACTGCAGCACCGGGGTGTTGATCAGGTAGATGCCGGTGACCGAGGCGATGACGGTGAGCCCGGACAGCACCACGGCCAGCCCGGAGGTGGCCATCGCCGCGTCGATGGCCTGCGCGGAGTCACGGCCGGCCCGCAGTTCCTCGCGGTATCGCATCAGGATGAACAGCGAATAGTCGACCGCCAGCGCGATCCCGAACATCGACACCGTGGACGTCGCGAACACGCTCATGGTGGTCACCGACGACAACAGGAATACCACGCCCATCGTCACCACCACGGTGCACATGCCGAGCAGCAGCGGCATGGCCGCGGCGGCCAGCGAGCCGAACACCGCGAGCAGGATGATCAGGACAACCGGCAGGTTCCACTTCTCGGCCTGCGCGATGTCGTGCTTGGTGGCGTACTGCGCCGCGGCGCCGAGCGCGCCCTGCCCGATGACGTAGAGCCGGACCTTGCCATTCTCGGATTCGCCCGCCGTGTCCCCGTGGATGCCCACCTTGTCGCGGAGCTGATTGGCGATGTCCACGGCGCCGCTGTTGTTGAAGTCCATCTGCAGCTGCACGACATAGGGACGGTCCGGGGCCGGGGGCGGCTGCTGCGGATTCGGTACCTCTTTGACGCTGGGTACCTGGCCGGCGATCCGTTGCAACTGCGCGACGGCGGCGTTCATGTCCTCGAACGACGCATCGGCGCGCGGGACGGCCACCAAGGCCAGCGGGGAGGCGCCCTGCTCGGCGAACTGCTGCTCGATCTGGTGCTGGACGTGCAGCGACTGCGATCCGGCGACCTCGAAACCGCCGCCGGTGAGCTGGTCGGACTGGTTCATCGCCAGGTAGACCGACGGCACCAAAAGCAGCACCCAGACCACAAACACCGCCCAGCGATATCTGCGCAGGTTGCTGCTCAAGCGCATCATGAACTGCTGGATGGCGCCCTCTGCCTTTCTCCCCGCTTGGCTGGTAGCCAGAGCGTACCGCAGCAGTCTGTGCGTCGACGGGGGGTCGTTGGCAGTTGTGACCAGGCCGGAATGTTGACCGTGCCGGGCGTCGCCGCGGGTGCACCCCGGGCGACCTGCGAGTTTGCTGCGTGATTAGTCGCCGGATGGCGTGGGTGGCATGATGGCGCCTGATCGTTGTCTGGGTCGGGGATTCGAGCACCGCCGATCGCGACTGTTCGCGGGCCGGTACCACGTGCATTACTCGAAGGAGTTGCCCATGACTGTCAGCACTGCGCCGCTACGCCGCGGACTGTTCGCCGTGTTCGCTGGATCCACGATCGGCGGGGCCGCGCTGCTCGGTGCGTCGGCCGTGGGCACACCGGCGGCCGAGGCCGCACCCGATCCGTGCGCGGCCAGCCAGATCGCCAAGACCGTCGGTTCGGTGGCCACCTCGATGGGCACCTACTTGGACGCGCACCCGGCGGCCAACCAGTCGCTCACCGCCATCGCGGCACAGCCGGCGGGTCCGCAGTCGCTGGTCGCCACCAAGAACTACCTGGACACCAACCCCGGGACCGCCAAGGACCTGCAGCAACTGCAGGCACCCCTGGTGCGGTTGTCGGCCCAGTGCAAGCTGCCGGTGACGCTGCCCCAGCTGCTCGGCCTGATGCAGGCCGCCCAAACGCCGGCCGCGAACCTGCCCGGCGGGCTGGACACGCTGGCGACCGTCGGCGCGCAGGGTGCCGCCGAGGTGGTGTCCGCGGGTACCGCGCCGGCGGCCGGCTCGCTGCCCGTTCCCGCCGCTACCACGCGGTGACGCCGCGGAAGCGGCCATAATCCAGGAGTGCGCACACACGAGCATTCCCCGGCGGAGAACACCGGCCGCACCGTCCTGATGGTCGACGACGACCCGGACGTGCGGACGTCGGTGGCCCGCGGACTGCGGCACTCCGGATTCGACGTCCGGGTGGCCTCGAACGGCAAGGAGGCGCTGCGGCTGCTCTCCAATGAGGCCCACGATGCGCTCGTGCTCGATGTGCAGATGCCCGAGTTGGACGGTGTCGCGGTGGTGACGGCGCTGCGGGCGCTCGGCAACGAGATCCCCATCTGCGTGTTGTCGGCGCGTGACACCGTCAACGACCGCATCGCCGGTCTGGAGGCCGGTGCCGACGATTACCTGACCAAACCGTTCGACCTGGGCGAGCTGGTTGCCCGGCTGCATGCCCTACTGCGCCGGTCGAGCCATTCCGAGCAGGAATCCGACGTCATGATCGTGGGGCCGCTGACCATCGACACCGCGCGCCGGCTGGTCTACGTCGACGGCGAACGCGCGGATCTGACCAAACGCGAGTTCGATCTGCTGGCCGTGCTGGCCGAGAACGCCGGGGTGGTGCTCACTCGGCAGCGCCTGCTGGAGTTGGTGTGGGGCTACGACTTCGACGTCGACACCAACGTGGCCGACGTGTTCGTCTCCTATCTGCGTCGCAAGCTCGAACGCGAGGATCGGCCCCGGGTCATCCACACCGTCCGCGGTATCGGGTACGTGCTGCGGGAAGAGGCGTAGTGAGAAGGGACCGCCGGTGCGCCTATCTCTTCCGCTGATCGGCCGGTCGGCCTCACTGCGCACCCGGGTTGCCGTCGCGTCCGCGATAGCGGCCTCGGCGGTGGTCGCCGCCTTCACCGTGCTGACCACGGTGGTCCTCGTCAACAACGATGCCGCACAACTGGATCGGCGACTGGACTCGATCGTGGAAGCCAGCATGTTTCCCGAACAGTTGTCCGATCCGCGGCGCGGCGTGCTCACCACCGGCCGTTCCCGGTCCAGCGGTCAGGTGATGTTCCAGCGTGGATTCCAGCTACCCGCGCTGCCACCGGGCACCGAGACCGTCGAGGTCAACGGCGTCGAATACCGGGTCCGCACCATCCCGATGGATCAGCAGGGCGGTGGTGTGCTGCTGTCCATCGGTATCCGTGCCGACAGTATCCTGTTGAGCCAGGCCAGGATTCCGATATACATCGCGGTCGGTGTGCTGACCGTGCTGGTGGCGGCCGGATTCGGCTGGCTGCTGGCCGGGCCCGCGGTCCGTCCGCTGCGCAGGCTGACCGAACAGACCAAACAGCTCGGTGACGGCGCCAAGCCGGGCGCGCAGATGCCTGCGGTGACCGGTGCCCGCGAAGCCGAGGAACTCTCCGACGCGATGGCCGGCATGCTCAGCAGGCTGGTCGCCGCTCAGCAGGCGACGACCAGGTCCTTGCAGGCCGCACAGGATTTCGCGGCGAATGCCGCGCACGAACTGCGCACCCCGCTGACCGCGATGCGCGCCGATCTGGACACCCTGCGGATCCACGAGTTGCCCACCGAGGAGCGTGACGAGGTGGTGGCCGACCTGCTGCGCGCACAGCGCCGGGTGGAGGCCATCATCACCGCTCTGGGCCAGCTGGCGTCCGGGCAACTGGCCCAGGCCGAGGATCGCGAACTCATCGACATCACCGATCTGCTGGATCGGGTGGCGCGCGAGAACGCCCGGACCGACCCGCCGGTGGAGATCACCGTGGAGGCCGGCGACGATCTGGGCTTGGTCTGGGGGTGGCCCGGCGGGTTGCGGCTGGCGGTGGACAACCTGGTACGCAACGCCGTCGCGCACGGTGCGGCGCACCGGATCGTGCTGTCCGGGATCCGCGAGTCGGACCGACAGCTGCGCATCGTGGTCGATGACGACGGGTGCGGACTGCCCGCCGAGGAACGCACCGCGGTGCTCGGCCGGTTCGCCAGGGGGAGCACGGCGGCCCCCGGCGGATCGGGTCTGGGGCTGGCATTGGTCACTCAGCAGGCCGCGTTGCACGGCGGGCGCCTTGAGCTCTCCGACAGCCCGCTGGGCGGTCTGCGCGCGACGTTGACGATCTCCGACCGGCCGCCGGATCAGCCGGCGGATGAGGCGGAACCCGCGGTGGTCAGCGCCGGGCCAGAACCGTCGCGATGGCGCGCCAGCCGAGCAGCAGGACGGCGGTCGTGATCGAGGCCACCACGATGAAGCTGCTCGCGGTGCCCGCGGAAGTGGCCTTGCGCAACAACATTCCGACGATCACGGTGCACGCCCAGACGATCAGTCCGGTCGGGTAGAGGTTCGCGGGGCGCTGCCAGGCCCGTGCGGCCAGCCAGCCGGCCAAGGTGCCGGTCAGAAAGGGCCACGCCGTCTCGGCGATACCGGTGACGGTCAGACCCTCGGCATGGCTGCGCCTGCCGATGGTACAGAACACCACCACGCACGCCAGATCGGTGAGCAGCGCAGGCAGGGGCCGTGGGCGTTCAACCATCCGGGTAGTCCATCACATCGGAAACCAGTGGGCTGACCCGGGTTTCGTCGGTGGGCTGCACACCGGGCTGCAGCGGCGCCGGCTTGCCGGCCAGCACGGCGTCGACAGCGTCCGCTCCGGGGCCCGCGTTCTCGAGCGTCCGTGAGGTGAGCCGGAACCGGTCGATCACGAACGGCAGACCGTCGGCTTTCAGCGGGTCCGGACCGTTCATCACATGAAAGTGCAGGTGCGGTGCGTCGGTGTTACCGCTGTTGCCGAGGTCGCCCACCAGCTGTCCGGTGGTGAGCCGATCGCCGGGCTGCACGGCGACCGAACCGGTCTTCAGGTGTGCGTAGAAGGCGTAGTTCCCGTCACCGATGTCCTGCACCACATGGTTGCCGCCGTACTCCTGCAGTCGTAGGCCGGTGGGGCTGGCGCCGGGCACCTGCTCCGGCAGATCATCGACGACGGCCACCACCGGCCCGTCGGCGACGGCGTGCACGCCGAGACCGAAGTACGGGTAGCTGCTCAGATCCTTGGCGTCGCCGTCGAACAGTCGCCCGTCGGGCATCAGTTGCACATAGTCGATCGCGAATCGTTCCGCGCCCCAGAGTTCGCCGTCGATGGGGTTGATCGCCATCCGGTGCGCGGTCATCCCGCAGCATCCGTTGGCGTCCCACCACTGCGGGCCGCGAAGCGGGGGTGCGATGACGACAGGTTCGCGGGTCGACACCGTGACCGGCGCGACGGTCTCGCGTACCGTCTCGGGCAGCAGCGGCGGCATCGGCGTGGACAGCCGCGCATCGACGGTGTGAATGAGATCGACCGGGGCGGAGCCATTTTCGACGGCGGCATCGATCCAGACCAACGCGGACTGGGACGGCCCGAGCCGCGCGGTGGGGACGGAGGTGCCGATGACCCTGGTGCGGTCGGCCAGTGCGTCCCCGTTCAACGTGAGCAGCGTGGGCCCGCCCGAACCCGTTCGGACGGTCACCGCGTCCACGGTGACCTCTTGATCCATCGCGTTGGTCAGGAGCAGCTCATAGGCCAGATGCGTTCGGCCGTCGGTGGCCGGTACCGGCACCGGCGCCGCCAGCACGCGGGCCAGCAGCGGCGTGGCAACCGGGGCGGCCGCCGGCCGGCCGCCCGGCGGTGCGCTCGACGGCGCGCTGCTCGCCGAGTCCGTCGCGGCGGTCGACGTGCCGGGCCGCTCGGTGCTGGGTGAGCAGCCCGCGACGAGTGTCGCACCGATCAGAACCATTGCTGTGAAACAGATTCGGTGGGTCATGGATCCTCCTGGCCGTTCGCGTCGGGGTCGATGTCCATCTCGGTGCGGAACATGAAGAAGAACACCACCCAGCCGATCGCGGAGATGAAGATCCAGCTGACCAACCGGTAGATGAGCATGGCCGAGATGGCCGCGGCGAGCGTCATACCGCTGGACACCAGGCCGGGCACCAGCACCGCCTCCACCACCAGCAACCCACCGGGCATCAGGGGGATCGATCCCACGGCCCGGGCGGCGGCGTAGGCGACCGTCAGCGCGGCCAGCGACGGGTGCCCACCGGCGGCGTACGCGGCGAACGCCAGGCAGGCCACGTCGGCGATCCAGTTGAACAGCGACCACCCGAAGGCGTTGCCCAGCGCACGTCGGCTCAACTGCACCGACTCGAGCTGACGCAACATGGCGCGCCACTTGTCCAGCCCGGTGTCGGTGGGTTTACCGCGCAGCGAATTGAACTTCGACAGCAGCCGGACCCCGATGCCGTCGAGTTGTTGCGGGTTGGACGCCACCGACTGGGCGAGCACGAGCAGCAGGAAGAAACCGCCGAGGGTGAAGATCAGGGACAGCGGGTTCTTGCTGGCACCAAGCAGGAACGCCCCGCCGAGGCCGAGCAGCGCCAGCCCCACCGCCTGCAGCACGCCCGACATCACCAGCTGCCAGGAGGCCACCACCGGCGACGCACCCCAGATGCGCTGCTGGCGGTAGACGAAGGTGGCCGAGAGTACCGGTCCGCCCGGCAGCGTGGTGGACAGCGCGTTTCCGGCATAGAAGGCCGCTTCGGACCGCCACTGGCGCACGGTGACGCCCGCCGACCGCAACAGGGTGCGCTGGATCTGCGCGAAGCTGTGCATCGACGCCATCGCCGCGACCACCGCGGCCAACACCCACCACCAGTTCGCCGAGAGCAGGCTGATCCAGGCCTTGGCCAATTGGTCCCACACCAGCACGAGTTCGACGGTCAGCACCAGAGCGGCGACCGCGATGACCGCCCACCGCACCCACCAGTATTTGCCCCGCGGGCGCGCGTCCTGTCCAGGGGCGTCGCTCTTCGGCGCGTCGTGCGACACGCGTACCAGGGTAACGGCCTGTGCCGTGGGTATCGCCCTGGTTGGGGCGGCGCGCCGTGCAGCGGTCGTACGCTACGGCGATGACGATAGATTCGGTCGCCGATCAGGCGGTGAGTCCCCTGGTGCGCAAGGCCGCGGCATGGGCGTGGCGGCTGTTGGTACTCGGTGTGGCGCTGCTGGCGCTGCTGTGGGTGGCGTCGAAGCTGATGCTCATCGTGGTGCCGGTGGCACTGGCGTCGCTGCTGGCGGCAATGCTGCTGCCGGCGGTGGATTTGGTGCAGCGCCGTGTGCCGCGCGGCTGGGCGGTGGCTGTGGTCATGCTCGGCGCGATCGCCGTGGTCGGCGGGATCCTCAGTTTCGTGGTCAGCCAATTCGTCTCGGGCGCACCGGGACTCGTGGAGCAGGTGACCCGCAGCGTGGACGGCCTGCGGACCTGGCTGATCGAAGGTCCGGTGCACCTGAGTCGTGAACAGATCGACCAGGCCGGTGACGCGGTGATCAAGGCATTGCAGGAGAACCAGGCCAAGGTCACCAGCGGGGCACTGTCCACGGCGGGCACCGTCACCGAGATCGTCACCGGGGCCGTGCTGGTGCTGTTCACCCTGATCTTCCTGCTGCACGGCGGCCGCGGCATCTTCGCCTTTGTGACGTCGATTTTCCCGGTGACGGTGCGCGACCGGGTGCGCGACGCGGGCCGGGCCGGCTTTCGCACCCTGACCGGCTACGTCCGGGCCACCTGCCTGGTCGCGCTGGTGGATGCCGTCGGAATCGGCGCCGGTCTGGCCATCATGGGTGTGCCGTTGGCGTTGCCGCTGGCCTCCCTGGTGTTCCTGGGCGCCTTCGTGCCGCTGATCGGCGCGGTCTTCGCCGGCGGGGTGGCGGTCATCGTCGCGCTGATCGCCAAGGGCTGGGTCTACGCACTGATCACCCTCGGCCTGATCCTGGCGGTGCAGCAACTGGAATCACATGTTCTGCAACCACTCGTGATGGGCCGCGCGGTGGCGGTGCACCCGCTGGCGGTGGTGCTGGCGATCGCCGGGGGAGGAGTGCTCGCCGGCATCGTCGGCGCACTGCTCGCGGTTCCGGTGGTGGCGGTGCTCAACAGCGCCATCCGGGTGCTGGTGGCTCCCGACCCGGGACCCGAGGAACAACGGATCAGCGCCGAACTCGCGCCCGACGGACTTACAGGCGACCCTCCCGCCGCAACAGATCCGCCGCGCTGACGCCACCGCCGCGGCGGGTCGGGGTCTCACCGGTGTCGCGGGTGTCGATCTTCTCGGTCGACTCCGGATCCTGTTGCGCGGGAATGGCCGTCGTCGGTTCGGCACCCGCATCGGGGATGGCGCGGGTCGACTCCGCCGACGGACGCGGCCCTGGGGTCGCGGTCGGGATCGCGGTTGTCGGGGTGCTGCCGCCGCGCAATTCGCCCAGCCACGACTCGATCTCGCGGCGCTCGCGCGCCGGCGACGGGTCGACCCGCGGGGCGCGCTCCGCCGGGGCTGCGTTCACGGCGTTGATCGCCGATGTCGCAGCCGAATCCGGTTGTGCGGCAAAGCGCGTCGTGGGCGGTTCGGGAGCGGGCCCGGGGGGTGCGGTCGGGATGCGGGTGGTGCCCATCGTGGAGGGGCCGCCCGACGAGCCCAACGGACGCGGCGGCGGCAGAGTGCCGCGCGGCCCGGGCGGTGGGATCGCCGGGTGTCCCGGATCGTGCTGTGCGGGTGTGGGTGCGCCCGCGCCGACCAGAGCGGCCGGGTCGGCGACCTCATCGGACTCGCGGACCACCGGACGCTTGCGCTCATCGGGCAGCTCGACCTCACCGAGACCGATGCGTTCCTGGACCCGCTTCATCCACTTCGGCGCCCACCAGCAGTCATCGCCGAGCAGCTTCATGACGGCCGGCACGAGGAACATCCGGATGACGGTGGCGTCGAGCAGCAGGGCGATCAGCAGACCGAAGGCGAGGTACTTCATCACCACCAGATCGGAGAACGCGAAGGCCGCGACCACCACGGCCAACACCAGCGCGGCACCGGTGATGAGCCGACCGGTGGTGGCCGTACCGATGCGGATGGCCTCGGCGGTCGAGAGCCCGCGTGCGCGGGCCTCGACCATGCGGGACACCAGGAACACCTCGTAGTCGGTGGACAGGCCCCAGATCACCGCGATGATGAGGCCGATCATCGGGGCGAGCAGCGGCTGCGGCGTGTAGTTGAACAACTGGTCGCCGTGACCGTCCTCGACGAACATCCAGGTCAGGATGCCCATCGTCGAGCCCAACGTGAGGGCCGACATCAGCGCCGCCTTGATCGGCAGCACCAGCGACCCGAATGCCAGGAACATCAGGATGGTGGTGGTGATGACCAGGATCAGCCCGAGCATCGGCAGGTTGGAGAACAGGCTGTGGATGCTGTCCTGGGCCAGGGCGGGGGTGCCGCCGACGAGTACCTCGGTGCCCCGCGGCGGTTGCAGGTCACGCAGCTCGGCGAGCTTCTTGGGCGCGGTGCTGGCGTCGACCAGACCGTTCTGCAGCACCCGGACCGACGGGTCCTTGGTACCGCCCTCCTGCGCGGAACGCTCCTGCCACATCTTCGAGGGGTCCTCGGTGCCGGAGAAACCGGACACCGTCTGAGCCTCGGCGCGCAGGGCCGCGACCTGCTGGTCGGTCACCGGCTCCCCGTCGGTGGAGCGGATCACCATCGTCAGCGGTTCGGTGCGGAACTCGGAGAACTCGCGGTCGAACTGTTCCTGCGCCATGCGCACCGAGTTGTCCGGTGGCAGGTACTTCTCGCTGAGGCCGCCGAGCGCGAGCTGGCCGATCGGGATGACCAGCAGCGTCATGATGACCAGGATCGGTGCGGCGAAGGCGATCGGCCGTTTCATCACCTGGTTGACCAGCTTGCCCCAGAAACCCTTCTCGACCTCTTCGCGGGTCATGGTCTTCTGGGTCTTCTCGATGAACCAGTCGATGATCTTGCGGGAGAACGGCCAGTTGGCCAGGAACGGCACCCGCAGCAGGGTGCGCACGCCAAGGGCATCGACGTTCGGCCCCAGGATGGCCAGCACCGCGGGCAGCACGGTGATGGACAGGAACGCCGCCAGCAGCACCGAGGCGATGATGGCGTAGGTGATCGACTGCAGGAAGCCGAGCGGGATCAGCAGCAGCGGCAGCGAGGACGCCACGATGATGACCGCGGAGAACGCGACGGTGCGCCCGGAGGTCATGACCGAGCGCCGCACCGCGGCCTCGACGTCGTAGCCCTCGGCCAGTTCCTCCCGGAATCGGCTCACCATGAACAGGCCGTAGTCGATGGCGATGCCGAAGCCCATCATCGTCACCACGGGCTGGGCGAAGAAGTGCACCGGCATGAACTCGGCGGTGAACCGCAGGATGCCCAGCGCGCCGGCGATGGTCAGACCGCCGATGATCGCGGGCAGCGCCGCCGCGACGGCGCCGCCGAACACGAAGAACAGCACCACCGCCACCAGCGGGACGATGACGAGTTCCGCGCGTTTCTGATCGGTGCCGATGGTGCCGGTCAGCTCGCTGGCCAGCGGATTGAGGCCGGCGAGCTTGATATCACCGCCGTTGATCTTCTCCAGATCGGGCTGCACCGTCTGGTAGTTCTTCAAAATGGAGTCGTCGTCATCACCCTTGAGCGGGATGCTGACGAAGGTCTGGCGCAGATCCTCGGTCTTCATCCGATTCACCGTGGGGTCGGTGGTGTCGGGCGCCTTCAGCCAGCCGACCCAGCCGACGATCTGGTCGGGGTGATCCTTGACCACCTGATCCAGTTCCCCGGCGACCTTTTGCTGCCAGGCCCGGTCGGTGACCAACTTGTCATCCGGCGGCGTCAGGATGGCGACGACGTGGCTGGTGCGGTCGCGGCCGTAGACCTCGTCGCCGATCAGCGATGCCTGCACCGATTCGCTGGTCACATCGTAATAACCACTCTGGGTGACGTGGGACCCCAAACTGGCCCCGTAAACGCCGCCACCAAGGCACAGTGCAACCATGACCCCGATCACTATGTATCGGAATTGGTACACCGTTCGACCCCACCAGGCGAACACGTCAGCTCCTTATTTGTTCTTGTCGATCTGATTCACTGCGCGCGCACATGCCACTTGACCTGCTCAGACGCGCGAGGTCAGCAGCGCGGACAACGGCCGGAACGGCTGCAGCCACGCACCTTGCTCGGGCAGCGAATCAAGGCCGATTCGCGGTAGCGGTTCCCGGAAGACACCAGGGATGTCCTCCAGGTCGACGAACTCCAAGCTATCCGACGCTAACGCCCAACTGGCATGTTCGCGAAATCCGAGCACCTGCACCGGAACGCCCTCGTGGGCGATCTCTTCCAGCGGTGCGCGGAATGCCTGACCGTCCGCCGAGGCCACCACAACTCCGGCCAGACCTTCGCTGCGGCGCAGGGCGATGTGCTCCAGCATGTCGCTGTCCACATCACTGTCGTCGTCGATCTTGGGTTTGGCGAAGACAGCGAAGCCCACGTTACGCAGAGCTTCCACCCACGGTCGGACAACATCGGCACTACCTGGGGCGATGTTGGTGAAGACGGTGGCTTCCGGCTCGAGGTGAATCTCCGCCGGCACCCCGGTCTCGGCGTCGTGACGGCTGGACAGTTCGGCGGTGCGGCTCAGCAACCAGCGGCCGAGCGCGTCGAATCGTGGCCGGTGCGCGGCGGTGGGGCGGCCGCCGAGGATCGACCCGAGGCCCATGTCCAAATTGGGCGCATCCCAGACCAGCAGCACCCGCTGGGTGGCCGGTGGCTGCGCATCACTCGAGGGGACCTCCGGGATGGCGGGGTCGGTCGTCATCGTCATATGCGCTCCCAGAGCAGTTCGGTCACGACCGGACCCGCCAGCGCCTTGCGCTCGTACTTCGTCTCCGGCCTGGCCACCGATATCGGCAGGTCGTCGGAACCGTCGAAGCTGGGCCTGACGCGGCGCAGGCGCGGCTCGGCGTCACCGACCTCGGCGATGTGCTCGGCGTAACCCATGTGGTCGGTGGCCGCGTGCAAGATCCCGCCGGGCACCAGGCGGTCGGCGATCAAAGCCATCGTCGCGGGCTGCAGCAACCGCCGCTTGTGATGGCGGGCCTTGGGCCACGGGTCCGGGAAGAACACCCGCACCCCGGTGAGCGAGGCCGTGGCCAACGAGTGTTCGAGCACATCCACACCGTCACCTCGGACCAGCCGGACATTGGTGATGCCGTCCCGGTCGAGCGCGCCGAGCAGCTGGCCCAGACCCTTCTTGTAGACCTCCACGGCGATGACGTCGAAGTCGGGCTCCTGCAGCGCCATGGCCGCCGTCGAGGTCCCGGTGCCGCACCCGATCTCCAGGATCAGCGGGGCGTGGCGGCCGAACCAGGCCGCGCTGTCCAGCACCGTCGGCCGGCCGTCGGCGTCGCGGGCCTCGGTGCCCAGCCGCGGCCACAGCCGTTCCCAGGTCTCCTGCTGGCCGCCGGACAGGGTGGAGCGCCGGGACCGGAAGCTGGTGACGCGACGCATGTGGTGGGTGCCGGAGGGGTCCGCGCCGGTTGCTGCGCCGCGTTCCGGGGAGACGGGCTCCCCGGTGTCCTCGCGCTGGGCATACATCGGTCCATCGTCGCTCATCCAGACAGGTGTACCCGCATCGCGGGGCAGATTGATACCCAACAGTTGTCTTTGCGGCGATCCGGCGGGAAAACACTGCTCATCGGGGTGTCGTGGGGGTGTGACGATGTGATGTGAGCCGCTGATGTGGTCGATGGTGAGCGTGCAACAGAAGTGAAAGGAGCGTGATGTCTGTCGACGACCTTGTCGCGGAACTGACCGCTCACGCCGATGACGCCACCCGCCCCGCGCTGCGCCCGATCATCGAGCGGCTCACCCGCCCGCTGCGGGTCCGCGCGTCGGGACGGGTCGGGGTGGGGGTGCGCACACTGACCGACGCTCTGCGCGATGCCGGATTGACGGTGGCGGATGCGCGGGCCGAGGTGGAGGTGCTGGTCATCGCGGAGACCGCCAAACCGGAGGATCGACAGTCCGCCGCGGCGGCCCGCGCTCCGGTGGTCGTCGCGCTCAACAAGGCCGATCTGCTCGGCGCCGCGCTGCCCGAGCGCGTCCGGCTGCTCCGGCACCGCACCGGCCTGCCGGTGTTCGGGGTGTCCGCACTGCTGGCGACCGCCGTGCTGGATGCCCCGCTGCTCGATGCCGTGCGGGCACTGGCCGAGGATCCGGCCGATCTCAGCTCCGTCGATGCGTTCCGCGCGGCGCCGCACCGGGTGGACGCCGGCACCCGGGCGCGGCTGCTCGACACCCTCGACCTGTACGGGATCGCGGCGGCCGTCGCCGCCGTCGGGGCGGGCGCCGACGGGACCGCCCTGACCGCGATGCTGCGCCGGTGCAGCGCGGTCGACGACCTGCTGGCCGGTGTGCGTGCCGCCGCCGCGCCGCTGCGGTACCAGCGGCTGTGTGCGGCGATGACCCAGCTGCGGGCGTTGGCGGCCAGGACCGCCGACCAGCGCCTGGACGCCGTACTGACCGGGGACACCGCGGTGCTGGCCGCGATGGCGGCGGCCCTGGCGGTGGTGCGCGCGGACGGACTGGACGCCGGCGACGCCGATCCGGTGGGTTGGCAGCGCTACAGCCGGGGGCCGGTCAACGCGCTGCACCGGCGCTGCGGTGCGGATATCGCGCGCGCGGCGTTGCGGCTGGGGGCTGGTTGAGGGCGGGGCTGGTGCGCGAGGACCCCCGTGACGTCGACGCCGCGGTGTCCGCGCTGGTGCCCGGGCTGGCACCACCGCGCCGCAGCCCCGGTGCGGCGGTGTTGGTGGTCGGACCGTGGCTCGCCGGGGTGACCAGCCTGACGGCGGCGCTGCGGCACTGCATGCCCCACCAGTGCTTCGTCGAATCCGAGGAACTCCCAGCGGATCTCGCGCCGGCCGCCGTGGTGTTTGCGGTATCCGCGGTGGCACCGCTGTGCGCATCGGACTGCGCGGTGCTCGACGACGCGGCGCGCCATACCGACCTCGTGATCGGCGTGCTGACCAAGATCGACGTCCACCGCGACTGGCGAGCGGTCCTTGGTGTGGACGCCCGTACCGTCGGGTTGCATGCGCCGCGCCTGCACGACATGCCGTGGGTGGGGGTGGCCGCCGCGCCGGCGCACGGCGCTGCGCACCTCGACGTTCTGGTCGAGGTGCTCCGGGAGGCCTTGGCCGATGAGTCGTTGCCGCGTCGGAATCGACTGCGGGCGTGGGAAGCTCATCTCGACGACCACATCGGCGAGATGGCGGCGGTGGCGGCCGACGGGGAGTCCGCGGCATTACACCGTCAGCGCGACGAGCTGCTGCGGGATATGCGGCTGTCCCGTTCGGAGCGCGCCGTGGTGTTGCGCAGCCGAATTCAGCAGGCCCGGGTGCAATTGGGGCATTTCGCCCGCAACCGGTGCGCGTCGGTGCGCTCCGAGCTTTCCGAGGACGCCGCCACCTGGGGTGCGTTGCATTGGGGCAGGCGACGTCGGGCCCGGGATTTCCATGCCCGGGTGGCCGCTCGCGCGGCCGAGGTCATCGAGGAGGTCGATTCCGGTGTCACCGAGCAATTCCGGGATATCGCCGGGGAGTTGGGCTGCACCGCACCGGCCGCTGTGCCGGCGGCGGCAGTCCCGGAACTGGGCACCGCCGGGCTGATGTCGCGGCGGCTGGAAACGCAGTTGATGATGGTGCTGGGGGCGGGTTTCGGTCTGGGGGTCGCGTTGGCGGCGGGCCGGCTGTTCACCGGGCTCGCGCCCGGGTTGTCGGTGGCCGGCGCCACCGCCGGGGGCCTGCTCGGCGTGCTGCTCACGGTGTGGGTGGTGCGGCTTCGGGGGCTGCTGCACGACCGGGCGCAGCTGGACCGGTGGGTCGGTCGCGTCGCGGCCGTGCTGCGCGAGGACACCGAGGCGTTGGTCGCGACCCGGGTGCTGGCCGCCGAGACCGCCTTCACCGCGGCGGCGGTGGCGGCCGACGAACGGGCGGCCGCCGACACCGCCCGTCGGGTGGCGGACATCGACGCCCGACTGCGGGAACGCGCGGTGGCCGCCGCACGTGCACGATCCGAGGCGCAACGCCGATTACCGGCGCTGCGCGCGGCCGCGGAGGCGGTTCGCGCCGATTTAATAATCTGATGAATTCGATTACCGTTCAGTAGGGTTTCCTGAATGCCTATCTGAATCGTTCCTGTGAGTGATCGGACATTGTCCCGATTCCCCAGACGAAAGTCACCCGCGTTAACCTCTTATTAGGGACGATCGTGACCTGCCGGTTATCGGCATGTTCACGGAAACTACGCAGGAGACTTTGATGACCTCAGCGACCATTCCCGGTCTGGACACCGCACCGACGACGCATCAGGGGCTGCTGTCCTGGGTCCGCGAGGTCGCCGAGTTGACCCAGCCCGACCGTGTCGAGTGGGCCGATGGCTCCCAGGAGGAGTACGAGCGCCTGGCGGCTGCGCTGGTCGAGGCCGGCACCTTCCAGAAGCTGAACGACGAGAAGCAGCCGAACTCCTACCTGGCGCTGTCGGATCCCTCCGATGTGGCGCGCGTCGAATCCCGCACCTACATCTGCTCCGAGCGTGAGGTCGACGCCGGTCCCACCAACAACTGGATGGATCCGGCCGAGATGCGCGGCATCATGACCGAGCTGTACCGGGGCTCCATGCGCGGTCGCACCCTGTGGGTGGTGCCGTTCTGCATGGGCCCCCTGGACGCCGAAGACCCGAAACTCGGCGTCGAGATCACCGACTCGGAGTACGTCGTCGTCTCCATGCGCACGATGACCCGGATGGGCAAGGCAGCGCTGGACAAGTTGGGCGACGACGGCTTCTTCGTCAAGGCCCTGCACTCCATCGGTGCCCCGCTGGAGGACGGCCAGAAAGATGTGCCGTGGCCGTGCAACGACACCAAGTACATCACCCACTTCCCGGAGACCCGCGAGATCTGGAGCTACGGATCGGGCTACGGCGGTAACGCGCTGCTGGGCAAGAAGTGCTACTCGCTGCGCATCGCCTCGGCGATGGCCCATGACGAGGGCTGGCTCGCCGAGCACATGCTGATCGTCAAGCTCATCTCGCCGGAGAACAAGTCCTACTTCATCGCCGCGGCGTTCCCCTCGGCCTGCGGCAAGACCAACCTCGCGATGCTGCAGCCGACCATTCCGGGCTGGCGTGCCGAGACCGTCGGCGACGATATCGCCTGGATGCGCTTCGGCAAGGACGGCCAACTCTACGCCGTCAACCCGGAGTTCGGCTTCTTCGGGGTCGCTCCCGGTACCAACTGGGACTCCAACCCGAACGCGATGAAGACGATCGCCGCCGGTAACACCGTCTTCACCAACGTCGCCAAGACCGATGACGGCGACGTGTGGTGGGAGGGCCTGGAGGGCGAGCCCGATCACCTGATCGACTGGAAGGGCCAGGACTGGGTTCTGCGCGAGACCGAAACCAAGGCCGCGCACCCGAATTCGCGCTACTGCACCCCCATTTCGCAGTGCCCGACCCTGGCGCCGGAGTGGGACGACCCGCAGGGTGTGCCGATCTCGGCGATCCTGTTCGGCGGTCGGCGTAAGACGACCGTCCCGCTGATCACCGAGGCCCGTGACTGGCAGCACGGTGTGTTCATCGGCGCCACCCTGGGTTCCGAGCAGACCGCGGCGGCCGAGGGCAAGGTCGGCACCGTGCGCCGCGACCCGATGGCCATGCTGCCGTTCCTGGGCTACAACGTGGGCGATTACTTCCAGCACTGGATCAACATCGGTAAGCAGGCCGACGAGTCGAAGCTGCCGAAGGTGTTCTTCGTCAACTGGTTCCGCCGCGGCGATGACGGTCGCTTCCTGTGGCCCGGATTCGGTGAGAACAGCCGCGTGCTGAAATGGGCCATCGAGCGCATCGAGCATCGGGCCGACGGCAAGAGCACCCCGATCGGCATCGTCCCGACCGCGGCGGATCTGGACCTGTCGGGGCTGGATGTCGATCCGGCCGACGTCGACGAGGCGCTGGCGGTCAACGCCGAGGAGTGGCGTGCCGAACTGCCGTTGATCGAGGAGTGGTTCTCCTTCGTCGGTGAAAAGCTGCCGACCGGTATCAAGGATGAGTTCGACGCCCTGAAGACACGGCTCGCCGAGTCCGACTGACCGCGCACACGCGCATTGCCCCGTATCCGGCCGGATGCGGGGCAATGTTCGTCTGTGCGCCCCCTGCGGGTGCCGAACCATCCGGACCTGTTTCGGCTCCGAATACCCGGTAGTCGGTGGACGGGAGTTTCGAACGATATGTTGCACACGGTGCTCGACGGGCTGCTCGACCGCACGGTCGTGGCCGGATACACCCGCGTGGGACTCGCGGTGCGCGAAAAGTTCTGGCCTGCGTTGGATCCGGATGCACTGGCCGGCTCCACCGTTCTGGTCACCGGCGCGAACTCCGGTATCGGTAAGGCGATCGCGGCAGGGGTGGCCGGACTCGGTGCCACCGTGCTGTTGACGGTGCGCGACAAGGCCCGTGGTGAAGCCGCTCGCGCGGACATCCTCGGCGCCGTGCCCGGCGCGGATGTGCGGGTCGAACGCTGCGATGTCTCCGACCTTCCGGGGGTGCGGACCTTCGCGGCGGACCTGGTGACCCGGGTGCCGCGGCTGGACGCGGTGATCCACAACGCCGGGGTGATGCCGCCGGAGCGCACCAGAACCGAACAGGGACACGAGCTTTCGCTGGCGACCCATGTGCTCGGGCCCGTGCTGCTGACCGAGCTCCTGCTGCCTTCGCTGGCGACATCGCCGGATCCGCGGGTGGTGCTGATGTCCTCGGGTGGCATGTACACCCAGCGCCTGCCCGCCGACGACATCGAGTACACCTCCGGCCGCTACCGGGGTGCGGTGGCCTACGCGCGGAGCAAGCGGATCCAGGTGGCGCTCACACCGCTACTCGCCGACCGGTGGGCCACCCGGTCGGTCATGGTCGCCGCCATGCACCCGGGCTGGGCCGACACTCCTGGTGTGGCCACCTCGCTGCCCGCCTTCCGCAGGTTGACCGGACCGGCGCTGCGGACGCCGGAGCAGGCCGCCGACACCGCCATCTGGTTGACGGCGACCCTACCGACCCCCGAGTCGGGCAGGTTCTGGCACGACCGCGCCGTGCGACCCGTCCACTACCTGCCGAGCACCCGCTACAGCGATGCCGAATTGCAGCGGGTGTGGCATTACTGCCTGGGTGCGGTCGGGTTGTCGTAACTCAAAGCTTGGCGAGTTCGCGCTGAAGTCCCCGCACACCGTTGTCCATCAGGCTGCCGACCGGGATCCGCAGTATCGGCTCGGCCCAGCGCAGCCAGCCTTGGAAGGCGAACTCGATGCGGTAGGTGACCTTCGAGCCACCCTCGCACGGGGTCACCGTGATGATGTCGTGCGCGATGAGCGAATCATTGTGCCCGCGTAGCTGAATGGACCGTCCCGGCGTCACGCCGAGCACTTCGTACTCCAGGTCGCTGGTGCGGCCCGCGAACCGCGACGTATTGGCGTAGCGGGTGCCGACACCGCCGTCGCCGCTGATACGGACGGTGCGCACCGTGGCGGGCTCCCACTGTTCGGTGGTGGTGAAGTCGGACAGGTAGTCAAACACCCGATCCGGCGCCACCGCCGTGGTGACTTCGCGTTCCATCTCGATCATCTGCTCTCCTCGTCGATGAGCGTCCGCGCGTTCTCGCCCGGACCGTCGAAAGCCTCGCCACGCTCCTGCGCCTCGTCGCTACCGGAGAACAGACCGGTTTCAGTTGTGCCCGTCGATGTTTCGTGGTGAACCCGGGGCTGGCTCGCTCCGCCGGCCGGCTCGAAGCGCCAGCGGGGCAGGGCGCTGCTGTGTCCGCGCTGCAACCAGACGACCATGCCTTCGCGGACGAAGCACTGTAGATCCCAGAGCGCGCCGGCATTCGGTGCGCTCACCAGGATCCGCACCCGCACCGTCCCACCGACCGCGTCGACCACCTGCAGCAGCCCGGTCCGTCCGTCCCACAGGCTCGTCCGGGCCAGCAGGCGGTCCAGTTCCGCACGCATGGCCTCCAGCGGCACCGTGAAGTCGACGTCGAGCAGCACCGTGCCGAGTATCTCGGTCGCACTGCGCGTCCAGTTCTGAAACGGTGTGGTGGTGAAGTAGGTGCACGGCAACACCAGTCGACGCTCGTCCCAGACCTGCACCACCACGTAGGTGAGGGTGATCTCCTCGATACGCCCCCACTCCTTCTCCAACACGACGACGTCACCGACCCGGATCGCGTCGCTGAAGGCGATCTGCAGTCCGGCGAAGACCGAACCCAGCGAGGTCTGCGCGGCCAGGCCGGCCACCACGGAGAGCACGCCCGCGGAGGCGAACAGCGTCTTGCCGATATCGGCGAAGGACGGGAACGTCATCAGCGCGGCCGCCATCCCCAGCAGCACCACGGCCGCGAGCGCCAGCCTGCGCAGCACGCTCAGCTGGGTACGCACCTTGCGGCGTTGCAGATCGGCATCGGTGAGGCCGGTGTCGCCACCGCCGAAGCGGGCCACCATCCGACGCTCCACGACGGTCACCAGTTTGGCGATCAGCCAGGTGACGGTGGCGATGGTCAGGATGCGCAGGCTGTGGTCGACCCACGACCGCCATCCTTCGCCCGGGTCGGACACCCGCGGCAGCACGACGGAGGCGGCGATCACCATGAGTCCGGCGCGCAGCGGCCTGCGCGTGAGCAGGGCGATATCGCTGAGCCACTGGCTGCGCCGACCGGCGCGCTGCAGGGCCCAGGACACCGCAACCCCCACGACGTAGGCGATGGCGACGGCGCCGCTCACCCACGACAGTGTGACGGCCACGTTCGTTGCGGAATCGAGTTCGAGCTCCTCAGGCATGGGTGCTTTCGGGTCGGGATCGGATGGCCCGTGCGTCCTTGCACGCCCGGTTGGCTACCCGCGCATCCCGGGCGCCAATCGCGGTGGTCCGAGACGCCGGTCACGCCGCCCACCGGGGACGTTCTTGACGGATGTCAAGTTTTTGGTGACTTGGCTGCCGGAGCCGGGTGACGGCATCGTAAAGTCGGCTCATGCAGATCCGCGAAACGGCCGTCGCCACCCCCGACAAGCCAGCAGTCATCCTCTACCCCTCCGGCACGGTGGTCACGTTCGGCGAGATGGAGGCCCGGGCGAATCAGCTGGCGCACTACTTCCGCGAGCATGGCCTGGTGGAGGGTGACGCGGTCGCCATCCTGATCGAGAACAACGAGCACATGCACACCGTGATGTGGGCCGCGCGCCGCAGCGGTCTGTACTACGTGCCGATCAACACCCATCTCACCGCCGCCGAGGCGGCCTACATCATCGACAACAGTGCCGCCAAGGCGATCGTGGGCTCCGAGGCGCTACGCCCGGTTCTGGAGGGACTCGCCGAGCATCTGCCCAACGGCCTGCCCTCGGTCCTGCTGACGACGGGGCAGCTGGACGGCTGGGCGACCTACCCGGACGCGGTCGCCGACCAGCCGAGCACGCCCATCGCCGACGAGATGGACGGCGATCTGCTGCAGTACTCGTCGGGTACCACGGGCCGGCCCAAGGGCATCAAACGTGACCTGCCGCACCTGCCGCCCTCGGAGACACCGGGCATGATGGCCGCCCTGGTGTCGTTCTGGATGAACCCCGAAGCCATCTATCTGAGCCCGGCACCGCTGTATCACACGGCACCCTCGGTGTGGTCGATGCAGGCCCAAGCCGGCGGCATCACCACGGTGGTGCTGGAGAAGTTCGACGCCGAAGGCGCCCTGGACGCCATCCAGAAGTACCGCGTGACGCACGGCCAGTTCGTCCCGGTCATGTTCACCCGCATGCTGAAACTGCCCGAGCAGGTGCGCGCGTCCTATGACGTGTCGAGCCTGCAGCGGGTGATGCACGCCGCGGCGCCCTGTCCGGTGGAGATCAAGAAGCAGATGATCGATTGGTGGGGACCGATCGTCGACGAGTACTACGCGTCGTCCGAGGCCATCGGTGCCACCCTGATCAGCGCCGACGAGTGGCTGGCCCATCCGGGCTCGGTCGGCAAGGCGATGACCGGGGTGGTGCACATCCTCGACGAGGACGGCAACGAGCTGCCCGCCGGCCAGCCCGGCGAGATCTTCTTCGAGGGCGGGGCCGACTTCGAGTACCTCAACGACTCGGCGAAGACGGCCTCCTCCCGGGACTCGCACGGCTGGAAGACGGTGGGGGACATCGGGTATCTCGATGAGGACGGTTACCTGTACCTGACCGACCGGCGCCACCACATGATCATCTCCGGCGGGGTGAACATCTACCCGCAGGAAGCCGAGAACATGCTCGTCATCCACCCGAAGGTGATGGATGCCGCGGTGTTCGGCATCCCCGATGACGAGATGGGACAGACCGTCAAGGGTGTCGTGCAGACGGTCGATCCCGCCGACGCCACCCCCGAGTTCGCCGACGAGCTGCTGGCCTGGCTGCGGGATCAGCTGTCGCACTACAAGTGCCCGCGCTCGATCTCGTTCGAAGCACAGCTGCCGCGCACCGACACCGGCAAGCTGTACAAGCAGGAGTTGATCAACAAGTATTCGTGACGTGCTGGACCTGCCCGGCGGCATCCGCGTCGCGATCGGTGATCCGCAGGACGACGCGACGTTCACGCTGACCCAGACGGCCGGTGCGGACCGCCGCGCCGTCACGGTGGCCTCGGTCGACGAGGCAGTCGCCGAACTCACCGAACGGTGCGCACGCTGGCCGCACGCCGCGGCGATCTGCGACGACGTACTGCGTGCGGCCGCGGCCACGGCATCGGTGTTCGCGGGTGTCATCACCGAATCGCTGGCGTACTCGACGCTGCAGTCCGGACCCGAGTTCGCCCGCTGGCTCGGCGAACGCGGGCCCGCGCGGCTGCCGGTGCTGCCAGACCCGGTACGGGCCGAACGGGACGGCGACACCCTGCGCATCCGGTTCAACCGGAGCGCGCGACACAATGCGTTCACCACCGATGCGCGCGCCGCCCTGCTGGAGGCCCTCGAGGTGGCCCGCCTCGACGAATCGGTGAGCGAAGTGGTGCTGGCCGGCAACGGCAAGTCCTTTTGCAGCGGAGGCGATCTCGCCGAATTCGGTACCTTCGCCGACCCGGCCGGTGCGCACCTGGCGCGCACCCGGCACAGCCCGGCCCTCGTGCTCGCCGAACTGACCGAGCGGCTGGGCACCCACTGCCGGGCGGAGGTGCACGGCCAGGTGCTGGGTAGCGGTCTGGAGATGGCCGCCTACTGCGGGCATATCCGGTGTCACCCCGATGCCACGATCGGCCTGCCCGAACTCGCGTTGGGGCTCATCCCGGGTGCCGGTGGCACCGTGAGCATCACCCGCCGGATCGGGCGTTGGCGTACCGCGTATCTCGTGCTCTCCGGCGCGACCATCGGGGCGGACACCGCGTTGGCGTGGGGCCTGGTCGACGAGATCAGCGCTGACGTGCCGGCCGGATCACCAACTCGTTGACGTCGACCTCGGCGGGTTCGTCGATCGCATAGCCGATCGCCCGGGCGATGGCGTCCGGCTCGATGGCGTCGGCACGGTAGGCCTTCATCGCCGCGGCCGCGCCTGCATCGGTGATCGATTCGGCCAGTTCGGATTCCACCACTCCGGGGGAGACGGTGGTGACCCGGATGGCCGGATCGAGTTCCTGTCGCAGGCCCTCGGTGATCGCCCAGGCCGCGTGCTTGGTCGCGCAGTACACCGCCGCGGTGGGCACCACCTCGTGCGCGCCGACGGACGCCACGGTCACGAAATGCCCGCTGCCCTGCCGCTGGAAATGTGGCAGCCCGGCGGCGATCCCGTTCAGCAATCCCCGAATGTTGACGTCGATCATGGCGTCCCATTGGTCGACCAGCAGTGCGTCCATCCGCGACAGCGGCATCACGCCGGCATTGTTGACGATGACATCGATGCGGCCGTAGGCGGCGATCGCGTGGTCGACGAACGCGGCGAAGTCGGCGCGGTCGGTGACGTCGAGGCGGCGCACCTGAAGGTTGTCGCCGGCGAGTTCGGCGAGCCGGTCTGCGCGGCGTCCGCCGGCGAGCACCCGGTGGCCCTGGGTGGCCAGCCTGCGGGCCACCGCCGCGCCGATACCGCTGGTGGCTCCGGTGACGAGGACGATCTTGGTTGCGGTCATGGCTCCAGGGTCGGGCCGATCCGCGAGGTCAGCCAGGCCGCGACGTGCCTGGGTGCAGCGCACCCAGGCACGACGGCCGGTGTGCGTCCTACTGTGGCGGTATGTCGGAGTTGGGTGAGTACCTGCGCAGCAGGCGCGCCCTGGTCGGCCCGGGTGATGTGGGGCTGATGAGCACCGGGCACCGCCGGGTGCCCGGGCTGCGGCGCGAGGAGGTGGCCCTGCTGGCCGGGGTCAGCGTGGACTACTACGTCCGTCTGGAACAGGGCCGGGAACGGTCACCGTCCGCGCAGGTGCTCGACGCGCTCGGGGTTGCGCTGCGCCTCGATGACGACGGTCGCCAGCATCTGTTCCGGATCGCCGGGCTGGCGCCGCGACCGCGCGTCGCGGGCACCCAGGACCGGGTCGACCCCGCCTTGCTGCGGCTGATGGATGCCTGGCCCGACAATCCGGCACTGGTCTACAACCGGGCCTATGACGTGCTGGCCACCAACGCGATCGCCGACACGCTGTTCGGTGATTTCGGCGCCCACGGCAATCTGCTGGCCTTGGTGTTCACCGAGGCGCGCGCCCGCCGGTTCTACGTCGATTGGCCCTCGATCGCGGCGAACTCCGTCGCGGGCTTCCGCCGCAACTACGGGGAAGCACCCTCGGACCCGCGGGTCGCGACCGTCCTCGCCGAAATGCTGGCGGTCAGCCCCGAATTCGCAGATCTCTGGGCGCATCACGATGTCCGGGGGAAAACGCTGTCCACCAAGACGTTTCGACATCCGGACGTCGGGACGATCACCTTGCAGATGCAGACCTTCGGGGTGCGGTCGACGCCGGGCCAGGAGCTGGTGGTCTATCAGGCCGAACCGGGTTCCCCCAGTGCGGACGCGTTGGCGCTGCTCGGCAGCCTCGGGGCCACCGCCGGCCGCTGAAGGTAACTATATGTGCGCACGTGCGCACATATATGGCATTCTGGAGCCGTGAGTGCATCGCGCGTCTTGGGCAACCGGGTGTTCCGGCGGCTCTTCGCCGCGCAGATCGTGGCGCTCGGCGGGACCGGGCTGCTGACGGTCGCGCTCAGCCTGCTGGCCTACGACCTGGCCGGACCCGCCGCCGGAGCCGTGCTCGGCACCGTGCTCGCGATCAAGATGCTGGCCTATGTCTTCGTTGCGCCGGTGATGGCGGTGATGACCGATCGGCTGCCGCGCCGGGCAGTGCTGGTGTGCGCCGATCTGACCAGGGCCGCGGTTGCGCTGCTGCTGCCGTTCGTCGGGCAGGTCTGGCAGGTCTTCGTGCTGGTATTCGTCCTGCAGGCGGCTTCGGCGACGTTCACGCCGGCCTTTCAGGCGGTGATCCCCAGCGTGCTCACCGACGAGCGGGACTACACGCGCGCTCTGTCGTTGTCCCGGTTGGCGTATGACCTGGAGGCGGCCGCCAGCCCGGTCCTGGCCGCCGCGATGCTCATGGTGATGTCCTACAACAGTCTGTTCGCCGGAACGGTTGTCGGGTTCCTGCTCTCGGCCGCGCTGGTGCTACGCACGGCGGTGCCCGAGATCACCCCCGACGGTGCCCCGTGGCGCCGTCGATTGTTCTCTGGCCTACGAATCATGCTGACCCACCGTGAGTTACGTGCCCTTGTCGCGATGAATCTGGCAGTGGCCGCGGCCACCGCGCTGGTGATGGTCAACACCGTGGTGTACGTGCGCGGCATGCTCGGCGGCAGTGCGGCCGAGGTGGCGATGCTGCTGGCCGGCTACGGGGCGGGATCGATGACGGTGGCGCTGCTGGTGCCGCGTCTGCTCACCGTCCTGACCGATCGGGTGGTCATGCTCGCCGGCGCCGGTGCGGCCGCGGGCGGACTCGTGGTGGTTGCGATGGTCCTGGTGGCCGGCGACCCGAGCCGGCCCGTGCTGGCCGGCGCTTGGGTGCTGCTGGGCGCGGCGACATCGCTGGTGAACACCCCGGCGGGGCGGCTGCTGCGCCGGGCGAGCACCGAGCGCAACCGGACCGCGCTGTTCACCGCTCAGTTCTCGCTGTCGCACGCCGGGTTCCTGCTGACCTATCCGATCGCCGGCTGGGTCGGCGCGGCGGTCAATCAGGGGCTGGCTGCGGTGACACTCGCTATCCTCGCATCAATCGCGGCACTCGCCGCGGCATGGATCATGGCGCGGAGAGGTGCGGCAGATGGGCAAGACGCAGCCCGGGAAAGTCCGTCCCGTCCCGTCGCCGAGTCTCGTCCATGACGCCTCGCCCGACCGCGACCGCCTCGACGCCGCCAGCGAGACCTTCCGGATGCTGGCAGACCCGACCCGGCTACATCTGCTCTGGCTGCTGACCCAGGGCGAGGCCGATGTCAGCGCGCTGGCCGAGGTGACCGGAGGGTCCCGCACCGCCGTCAGCCAGCACCTGGCCAAACTGCGGTTCGCCCGGCTGGTCGACACCCGCAAGGACGGCCGACGGGTGTTCTACCGGCTGCGCGACGGGCACCTGGGCAGGCTGGTCCAGGAAGGCCTCAACCACGCCGACCACCGGGTGACCGGCGAGCCGCCGCACAGCTGAAACTAGAGTTCCAGCCGTGACTGCGATCGCCGGCGGACCCTACTTCGACGATCTGCAGGTCGGGCAGGTGTTCGACACCGCACCGTCGATGACCCTGACCTCCGGTGCGGCCGCCACGCACCAAAGCATTCTCGGCGATCGGCTCCGGCTGGCGCTGGACGCCGGACTGGCCGCGGCGGTCACCGGCGAGCCCGGCCCGCTGGCGCACCCCGCCCTGGTCTGCGATGTGGCCATCGGGCAGTCGACCCTGGTCACCCAGCGCGTGAAGGCCAACCTGTTCTACCGCGGGCTCGACTTCCACCGTTTCCCGGTCATCGGGGACACCCTGAGCACCCGCACCGAGGTGGTCGCCCTGCGGCAGAACACCGCCAAGGCGGGCCGGGCCGCGACCGGACTGGCGGCCCTGCGGATGACCACCGCCGACCAGGACGGGCGATCGGTCCTGGACTTCTACCGCTGCGCGATGCTGCCGCTGTCCGCCGATGATGTGCACACCGGGCACTGCGATGACCTGGCCGCGGTGGGCGCCGACCGAAAGGCCCCGCCGGATCCGACCGCGGCCTGGAACGCCGCGGCATTCACCGGAGCAGGTTTTGACAGTGACCTGGTCGGCGCCGTGCTGCACAGTACCGCCGACGTCGTCAGCAACGCACCGGAGTTGGCCCGGCTCTCGCTGAACATCGCTGCCACCCACCACGATTGGCGGGTCGGCGGACAGCGCCTTGTGTACGGCGGGCATACCATCGGGCTGGCCTTGGCCCAGGCCACCCGGCTCCTGCCCGATCTGGCGGTCGTGCTGGGCTGGCAATCCTGTGATCACACCGGACCCGTCCACGAGAACGACACCCTGCACAGCGAGTTGCACATCGAGGGCGCCGAGCCCACCTCCGCGGGCACCCGGCTGCGGCTTCGTTCGCTCGTGTACACCGCGGGCGAGGACGGCAGACAGGTGCTGGATTGGCGCTTCACCGCACTGCATTTCTGACAGCGGGCAAGATGGCGGTGTGAGCACCGTGCGCGTTCCGCAGGCATTGTGTGCGCGGGCCCAAGACACGGCCGACGCGTACACCAGCCGCACCGGGGTCGTCGTCGATGCCGCCACGCTGCTCACCGGCAGAGCGGCGCTGCTCGGGCTGAGCGCCAACGGCCAGATCTCGGCCGGCGGGGCCACCCGCCTGCTGCGCGCCGCCGACACCTGGTGCGCGCTCACCCTGTCCCGCCCCGACGACACCGCCGCAGTCCCGGCGCTGATCGAGGCCGACGACGTCGGTGCCGACCCGTGGCGGGTGCTGCGGCAGTGGGTGGCCGCCCGGCCCGCGGCCGACGCCGTGGAGCGCGCCCGCCTGCTCGGTATGCCGGCCGCGGTCCTCGGTGAGGTGCCGCCGGCCCCGCCGGTGAGCCGGCCCTGCGGGCCACGTGGCACACGGCGGGCGCCGCTGCTGGTGGCCGACCTGTCGTCGATGTGGGCGGGACCGCTGTGCGGGCAGCTGCTCCGTGGCGCCGGTGCCACCGTGGTCAAGGTGGAAAGCCCGCGACGTCCCGACGGCACGCGAACGGGATCGACCGCCTTCTTCGACTGGATGAACCGCGGAAAGCTCTCCTATGCGGTCGAATTCGACGATCGAACGGCCATGCGGCGGCTGCTCGAGGCCGCCGACGTCGTGATCGAGGCATCCCGGCCGGCGGCACTGGTCCGCCGTGGCCTGGGACCGACCGACGTCTCACCGCGGGCCGGGCGGGTCTGGTTGCGCCTCACCGGATATGGCAGTGACGGCGACATGGCCACCCGGGTGGCCTTCGGTGACGACGCGGCGGTCGCCGGTGGACTGGTCGAATATGGCACCGAAGGACCGGTATTCGTCGGTGACGCCGTCGCGGATCCGTTGGCCGGACTGCACGCCGCGACCGCCGTGACCGACGCGCTGGCCCGCGGTGGTGGCGAGCTCATCGAGATCTCGATGGCGGCGACCGCGGCCGGCTATGCCGGGTTTGTCGGTGGCCCCGCACGGGAACCCATCAGACCGCAGACGGGGTCGCCGGCATCCGCGCTGGGCGCCGACGGCGCCGCGGTGCACGCGCTGCTGGACGAAAGGCATTCCGTGTCATGTTGATTCAACGGGCGGCCCTGCTCGACGGGCGGGTGGTCGACCTCCGGGTCGAGGCGCAGATCACCGCGGTGGCCGAGCATCTGACCCCGCACGCCGGTGAACAGGTGCACGATGCGGCCGGTGGTGCGGTCATCCCCGGCCTGCACGACCATCACGTACACGTGCATTCCGCTGCGGCCGCCGCGCATTCGGTACGGGTCGGGCCCGCGGACGTCGGTGACCGGGCGGATTTGGCTCGGGTGCTGGCCGCCGCCGAGCCGGGTGAGGACGGGTGGATCCGCGCGGTGGGGTACCACGAGGCGGTGGCCGGGCCGCTGGACCGGGACCGGCTGGACACGCTCGCCCCGACGGTGCCGGTGCGCGTCCAGCACCGCAGCGGGATCCTGTGGACGCTGAACTCCGCGGGACTGGCCGCCGTCGGCCTGGCCGATCATCCCGACGGGCGGTTGCGCAGCGCCGACCGCGCCTGGTCGGATGCCCTGCAACGCCGCGACACCGCGCTCGACGACCTGAGCAACCGGCTCAGCGCCCATGGCGTCACCGGTATCACCGATGCCACCCCGGACCTCGATATCGGCGAGATGGTCAAACTCGACGAGGTGCACCGGCACGGCGGAATGCGGCAACGACTGCACCACCTGGCACCGGGAAAACGCATCCTGCATGACGACGGTCTCGACCTCGACGACCTCACCGACTGGGTGGCCCGCCGCCACCGCGACGGCGCACCGGTGGCGGTGCACTGCGTGACCGCGGCCCAACTCGTCATCACCATCGCCGCGCTGCGTGCCGCAGGTGGCCACCCCGATGACCGCATCGAGCACGCCGCCGTGGTGCCCGACGACTGTGTGGACGACCTCGCCGCGCTCGGTGTCACCGTGGTCACCCAGCCCAATTTCGTGGCCGAACGCGGCGAGCAGTATCTGGTCGACGTGCCGGCCGAGGAGCACCACCAGCTGTGGCGGGTGGCGTCGCTGGTGGCCGCCGGGGTGAAGGTGGCGCTGTCCACGGACATGCCGTTCGGCAACGGTGATCCGTGGGCGTGCATGCGCGCCGCGGTGCACCGTCGCACCCCCACCGGCACGGTGCTGGGCGAGGCCGAGCGCATCGACGCGCGTACCGCGCTGAACCTCTTCTTCGGCACGGCCACCGCCCCGACCGTGCCGCGCACGGTCGCTCCCGGCCAGCCGGGCGATCTCTGCGTGCTTGCGGTACCGCCTGAGACGCTGTTGTCCGAACTCGACGGCGAGGCCGTGGCGGCCACCGTGATCGCCGGCGAGATCGCCTATCGCCGGTGAACCCTATCGCCGGTGACCTCAGTCCGGCGGCTCGGCCACCGGCTTGTCCACGTCCGGCGTCTGCTCGTCGACCTCGGCCGCATCCACGGCCCGCCGGGAGCCATCGTCGGAATCGTCGTCGTCGACGTACAACCCCTTGCCGCGAGGCATCGCCTCTCCCTTCTCGCGTCGCGAACATCCGGGCTACCCGCCCGGTCCAAGCCCGAAACGACGCCGCCGGAGCGGCACACCGGATAACAATCCGGTCACAGTGCACATCACGATCAACTAAGAATTTGCCGGTTGACATAAGAAAGCACGCCGAATCATCAGGGCACGCGGTCGTCCGGCGGTCCGATTGCGACCAAGCTCACGCCCCATCGGCGTAACGCCCACCGGCGCCGCCGATGTTTGCCCGCCGACCCGATGGGGCACGAACAAGACACGGGTACCGTGTATTTCGGGTCTGGGACCGTAAGCCAGGGATGTCTAGGACGAGGCATACACAAGTCACAAAGACGAAGGACACCAACCAATCATGAAGCTCAAGAACACCATCATGCGCCGTGGATCTGCCGGATTCTTGCTGGGTGCGGCGGCCGCAGCTCTGGTAGCTGCCCCCACCGCGTCGGCCGCGCCCAACTGCAGCCCCGACGCCGTGGCCGGCACCGTCAGCTCGGTGACCGGTGCCGCCAGCGCCTACCTGAATGCCCACCCCGGTGCGAACCAGGTCGTGCAGGCCGCGCGCACGCAGCCGCGTGCCGAGGCGTCGGCGAATATCCGGGCGTACTTCACCGCGAACTCGCAGGAGTACTACGAGCTCCGCGGGATCCTGGCACCGATCGGGGACACCCAGCGGCAGTGCAACGTCTCACTGCTGTCCCCCGAATTGGCTTCCGCCTATTCGGAATTCATGGCCGGCTGACAGAACACGAGTCCCGTCATCCGCTCAGGTGGGTGACGGGACCGGTTCGCCGGTGAACGCCCGGCGCAGCGTGGCGCACTGGCTGTCGAAGAACTGCCGTGCGACTGCGCTCTTCGGTGCGATGCCGTCGAAACCGTGGAAGGCTCCCGGCACCACGTCGAGATCACATGCCACCCCCGCCGCGCGTAACCGCTGCGCGTAGGCGATGTCCTCGTCGTGGAACAGGTCCAGGGTGCCCACGCCCACCCAGGCGGACGGCAGCCCGCTCAGGTCCTGCCGGCGGGCGGGCACCGCGATCTCGGGGTCGGCGTCGCCGAGATAGGCCGACCAGCCGAAACGGTTGCTCTCCTGGGTCCACAGCCGGTGGCCGGGGTGATCGAACTGCGGGCCCACCGACCGGTCATCGAGCATCGGATAGACCAGGAGCTGCGCCACCGGCGACACCGCACCCCGGTCGCGGCTCAACAGTGCGAGCGCGGCGGCCAAGCCGCCACCGGCGCTGGCACCCCCGATCGCGACCCGGCCCGGATCCACCGCGGGCAGCCCGGCCAGCCAGGTCAGTGCCGCGTAGCAGTCCTCCAGGCCGGCCGGGTAGGGATGCCGCGGCGCCAGTCGGTAGTCCACCGAGGCCACCGTCACGCCGAGCGCGGACGCGAAGCGTCGGCACAGCGCATCATCCTGGGCGGCGCTGCCGATCACATATCCGCCGCCGTGAATCCACAGCAGCGCGGGTGCCGGCGTGCTCACCCCGGTGGGCCGGTAGAGCCGCACCCCGATGCCGGAGGGCAGGGTGAGGACCTCCACCCCGCTCGCGGTGCGACGAGCGGTCAGCGCGGTCATCCGCTGCAGTAGAGCCAGATTCGTCGGCGTGACGATCTTGCGGGGCAGGATCCGGGCGACCCGGGCGAGATCGGCGTGGAATGCGGCGCTGGTCGACACCGCAACAGTATTGCTTACGGCGCGCGTCCGCGGCCCGATTCCCGGGCGGTGTGCACGCGCCGGGCGAGGGCGAGTACCTCCGCGACGGAGACGGCGGCGGCACCGGGCTGCTTGGCCGCATCGTCGTAGCGGCGCAACCGCAACGCGTCCGGCCACCACGGATGGTTGACGAAGGCCGGGTCCACCGCGGCGCCACCCTGAAGCCGCAACGAGTGTTCCGATGTCGCACTGAGCCGGTAATCGGCGCAGGTGGCCGCGAGATAGCGCTTGGCGGCCACGTGCGCGCCGGCCAGCCAGCCCACACGCTCGCCGTAGCGCGGTGTGAGCCAGTCCCGCGCCAGCACATCGTGTGCCGGTCCCGCGGGCAGCAGTGGGCTGTGCGCGATGTCGTGCAGCGCGGCGGCCAGCACCAGTTCGTCATCGGCGCCGTCATCGAGTGCGCGGGCGGCGGACTGCAGCGCATGGTCGAGTTCGTCGACGGCGACCTCGTCCCACACTCCGCGCAGTGAGCGCAGCAGCACGGTCAGATCGGTGTGCTCCGGCATGGCTTCAGATATAGCGCCATCTCCGCCGGACCGTGCGGTTGCGCACCGGATGTTCACCGAATGTTGTTCACCCGGAACCTATTTGAGTAGAGGGTCGCGCGGTAGGCCCAGGATCCGTTCGGCGATGGTGTTGCGGGTGATCTCCGAGGTACCGCCGGCGATCGTCATGGCGCGATTGCCCAGGTAGGCGCGGGCCAGTCCGTCGGCTCCGCCGGTCACCGCCGCCGCACCGGCCAGGGCCATGCCCAGCTCGGTGACCCGCTGCGAGTGCTCGGCGACCAGCAGTTTGGTGACATTGCCCTCGGGGCCCGGTTCGGCGCCGGCGATGGCCCGGCTGACCCGGCGCAGGTTGAGCATCGGCAGGGTCAGGGCCTGGGCGATCACCCCGCCCGCTTCGTGCAGGTGAGCGGCGGCCACCGCGGGCGGCGCCTGGTCCAGCAGCGCGACGAGGTCGGCGGTGGTGAATCCGGTCGGGGCGCCCGACCCGCCGCCGATCGAGATGCGCTCGTTGCCGAGGGTCGCCCTGGCGACCAACCAGCCCTCGTTCACGTCGCCGACCACATCGGCGTCCGGCACGAAGACGTCATCGAGAAAGACCTCGTTGAAATGCGCGTCGCCGGTCAGTCCCCGCAACGGATTCACCCGTACGCCAGGTGCTTTCATGTCGATGGCCATCATCGTGACCCCGGCGTGCTTGGGTGCGTCCGGGTCGGTGCGCACGGTGGCCAGGCCCCACTGGCAGTGCTGGGCCAGGCTGGTCCACACCTTCTGGCCGGTCACCCGCCAGCCCCCGTCGACGCGTTTCGCCGATGTCCGCACCGCGGCCGCATCCGAACCAGCCTCGGGCTCGGAGAACAGCTGGCACCACATGGACTGACCGCGCAGCACGGGCTCCACCCACCGCGCCCGCTGATCGTCGGTGCCGGCTTGCACGATGGTCAGGGTCACCCACCCGGTGATGCCCATGTCCGGGATCGACACATCGCGGAACTCCTCCTCGATGACCAGCTGTTCCAGCACGTCGGCGGCACGGCCCCACGGCTTGGGCCAGTGCGCCACCAGATAACCCGAATCGACCAGGAAATCGCGCCGCTCGTCCTCGGGCAGCGAGCGGGCCGTGGTGGCCGCCTGCACCGCGGCCGCCCGGTATCGTTCGGCCTCCGGGGGCACCTCGAAGGAGGTGCCGTGGGCCAGCCCGGCCCGCTGGGCGTCGACCAGGTCGGCCAGCGGATCGTTCCCGTCGGCCAGCAGCGCGGACAGGCTGCGGGCCCGGCGCAGGTACAGGTGCGCGTCGTGCTCCCAGGTGAACCCGATGCCGCCGTGCAGCTGGATGTTGTTCTGCGCGTTGAACACCTGGGCCCGGATGGCATGTGCAGCGGCCGTCGCCGCGGGTAGCCAGGCCGCATCCAGGTCGCCGGCCCGGGCAGCCGCCCAGGTGGCGGCGGTGGTCTGCTCGGCGTCGACGAGCATGTTCGCCGCGTGGTGCTTGACCGCCTGGAAGGTGCCGATGGTGCGGCCGAACTGCTCGCGGACCTTGGCGTACTCGACGGCCATGTCCAGGCAGGCCCAGCTGATGCCGACGGATTCGGCCGCCGCGAGGATGCGGAACACGGTGCGCGCATGCCGGGCGGCGCCGCGTAACACGCGGTCGGCCGGGATCTGGGCACCGCGCATCGTGACGGCGCCGACGGTGCGCGTGGTGTCCAGCGTCGGCAGCGCCGTGACGGTCACGCCCTCGGCGCCCGCGTCGACGACGATGAGGTCTTCCCCGGCGGACAGCACCAGCACGTCGGCGTCCGGTGCGCCCAGGACCGCCGGCCACTCGGCGGTCGCCGTCAGGTCAGATTCCATGTTCACCTGGACGTTCAGCCCGACCGCAGCGATGGTGCTGCCCTCGGCGAGGCCCGGAAGCAATTGGGCCCGAACGGAATCGGGCGCGCACCGGTCGATGGCGACGGCCGCGGCCACCGACGGTAGGAAGGGGCCGGGGGTGAGCTCGCGGCCGGTGATCTCGACGATGATCGCCAGCTCGGCCAACCCGAAGCCCGAGCCGCCGAATTCCTCGGCGATGGCCAGTCCGTTCCAGCCCAGTTCGGCACCCGCCGACCACATTTCGCGGGAGTAGCCGCCAGGCTGATCGAGGGTGGCGCGGGCGGCCGCGCGGCTACCGGACCGCTGGAGTCGGCCGACTGCCGCGGCGGCGAGGTCCTGGTGTTCTTCGGTAATGGCCAGCGCTGACTTAGTCATGGTGATCTGAAGTTACCGGCCCCGCCAGAGCACCCAGAAGTGATGCAGGTCACAATTTGACGACCTTGTAGACAGTTCCGCGAGAATGTCTGCTTAGGAAGGGGCCTGCGCGGGTACGCTCGCGCCATGACGGCCTCACCGGACACCCGGTACCCCGGACCGACGCTGATGAGCCGCGCACGTTGGTTGCTGAAGGCCAACCACGCCGACCGGATGCTCGCCTTGACTGTCGCCTCGGCGTCGCTGCCGGTGATCGGCAAGCAGCTCGAGCCCCTCGGCGGGCTGGCCGCCATGGGTGTCTGGGGCTTCCGGCAGTTCCCGGAGATGATGTCCGCGACGGCCAAGGCGTGGTTCGCGCCGGGTAACGGTGCGCTCCGCAAGGCCGAGCGCGACCAGACCGTGACCGTCGCCAAGGACGGGTTGCGCGGCGTGGTTCCCGCGGCCGAACTCGCCGGCGAGTGGCCCGCACCCGAGCAACTGCCGCCGCTGTGGAACACCATGGACTATCGGCGCAAGGTCCACCGCACCTCGGTGCGATACGGCAATCACCCGATGCAGTTGATGGACGTCTGGCGGCCGGAGGAACTGCCCAGCGAACCCGCGCCGGTGCTGTTGTTCGTGCCCGGTGGCGCGTGGGTGCACGGCAGCCGGATGCTGCAGGGCTACGCGATGCTCTCGCATCTGGCCGAACAGGGCTGGGTCTGCCTGTCCATCGACTATCGCGTGGCACCGCACCACCGCTGGCCCCGGCACATGACCGATGTCAAGGCGGCGATCGCTTGGGCGCGGGCCAATGTCGACAAATTCGGCGGGGACCGCCAGTTCGTGGCCATCGCGGGCTGTTCGGCCGGTGGCCACCTCGCCGCCCTCGCCGGGCTGACGGCCGGCGATCCCGAGTTGCAGGGTGATCTGCCGGAGGACGCGGACACGTCGGTGGATGCCGTCGTCGGCATCTACGGGCGTTACGACTGGGAGGACCGCTCCACCGTCGAACGGGATCGTTTCGTCGATTTCCTGGAGCGAGTCGTCGTCGGCCGCAAGATCGCCCGTCATCCGGAGATCTTCCGGCAGGCGTCGCCGATCGCCCGGGTGCACCGCGACGCGCCGCCCTTCCTGGTCATCCACGGCACCGGGGATACCGTGATCCCGGTGGCGCAGGCACGCAGCTTCGTCGACCGTCTCGAAGCCACCTCGGCCGGACCGGTCAGCTACGTCGAGTTCCCCGGCGCCGGTCACGGTTTCGACATGACCGACGGCGCGCGCACCGGCGCGATGGCGAAGGCAATCGGATTGTTCCTCAACCAGATCCACCGAAACTCGACGGCAGCCAAGGCCAAAGCGGTTATATAGACTCCTCCAGCCAGGGGAGGAAATAGCCGGTGAAGAGGCTCAGCGGTTGGGATGCGTTCCTGCTGTACACGGAAGCGCCCAACGTGCACATGCACACCTTGAAGATCGCGATCATCGACCTGCACGGGTTGGGTGGACGCACCTTCGGTGTCGAAGACTTCCGCAACGTGTTGCACGGCCGGCTGTACAAGCTGGACCCGTTCCGTTATCAGCTGGTCGACATCCCGTTCAAATTTCACCACCCGATGTGGCGCGAGAACACCGACGTCGACTTGGAGTACCACGTCCGCCCGTGGCGGCTCGCCGCGCCTGGTGGCCGTCGGGAACTCGACGAGGCCATCGGTGAGATCGCCAGCACCCCGCTGGATCGCAGCCGGCCGCTGTGGGAGATGTACTTCGTGGAGGGCCTCGCCGATGACCGGATCGCGGTCGTGGGGAAGATCCACCATGCGCTGGCCGACGGGGTCGCGTCGGCGAACCTGCTCGCCAGGGGGATGGATCTGCAGGACGGGCCGCAGCGCGACCGCGATTCGTACGCCACCGACCCCGAACCGTCCAAATCGGAGTTGGTGCGTTCGGCTTTCCGCGACCATCTGCGCCAGATCGGCCGATTCCCCGGCCTGGTCAAGTACACCGCCGACGGGGTGGGTCGGGTGCGGCGCAGCAGCCGCAAGCTGGGCCCCGAGCTGACTCGCCCGTTCACCCCGCCCCCGAGCTTCATGAACCACGTCCTCACGCCCGGGCGCCGCTTCGCGACCGCCTCGCTGGCGCTGGCTGATGTCAAATCGACCGGGAAACAGTTGGGCGCCACCATCAACGACATGGTGCTGGCGATGTCCTCGGGTGCCCTGCGCACACTGCAACTGCACTATGAGGGTAAGGCCGCCCACCCGCTGCTGGCCTCGGTGCCGATGAGTTTCGACTTCTCCCCGGACCGCATTTCCGGCAACCGGTTCAGCGGCGTGTTGATGGCGCTGCCGGTCGACGAGCCCGATCCGCTGGAGCGGGTCCGCAAGGCAAGTGCGGCGGCGAATCTGGCCAAGGAGGGCCACCAGCTGATCGGGCCCGAACTGGTGGCCCGCTGGGCGTCCTATATGCCGCCGGCCGCTGTCGAGGCGCTGTTTCGCAGGCTGTCGGACAAAGACGGCCAGAACAAGGTGCTCAACCTCAATATCTCGAATGTGCCCGGACCCCGCCAGCAGGGCAAGGTCGGCGGCGCCACCGTCACCGAGATCTACTCGGTCGGCCCGCTGACGGCGGCCAGCGGACTGAACATCACGGTGTGGAGCTATGTGGACCAGCTGAACATCTCGGTGCTGTCGGACACCGAGACGGTCGACGATCCGCACGAGGTGACCGAGGCCATGGTGCAGGAGCTGCGCGAGATCCGGCGTGCAGCAGGAATTTCCGAGGAACTCACCACCATCGAGACCGCGCTGACGTGACACGGGTGCGCCTCGGCATCGACGATGGGCGAGAATGACGCCATGAGATTCCTGGGCGCCGTGGCTGCCGTCGCGGGGCTGGCGGCCGTGACGGTCGGCTGCTCGTACGGGCCGGCCGCACCCTCGCGGCCCGCGAGCTCGTCGGTCGAGGCGAGTTCGGACGCCGCGGCGGGCGGGGTGTCGATTCTTCCCGGCACCGCTTTGCTGGGTGCCCCGCTGACCGTGAAGGGTGCCACCGTCACTCCCCGGGCCGACACCGTGGCGCTGGTGCGCCAGGACGGCAGTGACGAGCTCGAACTGGGTATCGAGGTGTCGTTCGCCGATGTGTCCGCGCCGATCGACGCGACGGGCTCCAACGGCGGCTTCCGGCTGCTGGTCGGTGGCGGTGAACAGATCGCGCCGTCGCGGCCGGCCGTTCTGAAATCGCGGCCCCTGCCCGCGCGGGTCGTCGCCGACGCGACCGGCTGGGTGTTCTTCCACCTGCGCCCCGGCGTCGCTCCGACGCAGCTGCAACTCACCGCGGCGCCCGCGAACTACATGCTGGACCCGCAGCCGGTCGCCATCTGGGCGATGACGACGCTGCCCGCAGCCTCCGGACCGCCGGCGCCGCCCGGGCCGTTGCCCCCGGCCAGGCCCCCGGCGCCCCCCGAACCCGCGCCCGCCCCGGCCCCACCCGCGACGAACGGCGGCGGTGGTGGTCCGCGGGGGCCCCGGCTGCCGCCGCCGCCCCGGCTCCCGCCGCCACCGCAGCTTCCGCGCCCACAGCTTCCGCCGCCGCCGCCGGAGGTCTGCCAGCACACGCCGCTGTGTTGACTGACCCTCGTCTCAGCTCAGGTGGCGGCGACAGGCGCAATCACTTGCGCCAGTAGCCCAGGTAGCCCACGGGTCTCTTCCCGTTGGGTTTGTAGGGCGGACCGTTTCCGTTGTTCCAGAAGGGTGAGAAGCCCGCCTGGCGGGTCTGGACCGTCCGGCCCGGGAGCGATTTGTCGAAGGTCGTGTGCCAACCGCTGTTCTGGTCGTACAGCTTGCCTTGGAACCAGATGCCGATATGGCCGGCGCTGCTGAGGTTATAACCGCCCTGCTCGTAGACGATGATGTCGCCGTCTTGAAACTTGGTGTCGGTGTGCCACTTGAACTTTCTGTTCTCAAGCTCCGTGCCGCCGGTGCCGCGGCGCCAGGCGTAGTTGACGGCGTGACCCCACGCGTCGGCGACGACGCCGTGTATGCGGAGGAACTCTTTGACCAAGGCCACACACTCACCGTCTCCGACCGTATTGCCATGATTGTCGTTGACAAATTTGGCCACGCGTAGCGCCAGTGGCGGAGCCTTGGCGATGACGGTCACCGACACTGTTCGAGTGCCGCCGTGGCCGTCGTCGACGGTGATCCCGAAGGTGTCCTTTCCCGGCTGGGCCAGGGCGGTTGTATTCGGGGTGAAGGTCAGCGTGCCGTCGGTGTTTCGGACGAGCGTCCCCCGAGCGGTCTCTGCCGGTATGGAATAGGTCAGAACGTCTTTGTCCGCGTCGCCGGCGGTCAACTTGATGGTGACGACACTGGTTGTGGAATTGGGTTTGCTGACAGTGACTTTGAGGGTCGGTGCGGTGTTCTTCGGCAGAATCTGCACTGTAACCGGCACTGTGACCGACACCCCGACGCTGTTGGTCGCGGTCACGGTGAAGCTGTCCACCTTGTCCGCGGCGCTAGCCGTCACCGCCGCCGCGGCGTGGCGCGCCGTTTGGAACGGGACGTAACTGAACGAGCCGGACTTGGGATTGATGACCACCATGCCCTTGGTGGGTGCGCCTGTCGAATAGCGGATGCTCAAGGAGTCGGTGACGGTCAACTTCCCGCTGATCTTGCCATTGCTGGAAGCCGGGCTCCCGAGGCTGACGGCGGCCGATGCCGGAAGCCCCAAGTCGATGACGGACACGTTGTTGGTACCCCAGTTGTTGACGTAGACGTACCGGCCGCTGGGGCTGACGACGGCACCGCCCGGAGCGATTCCCACCGTGACCGGGGCGCCGACGATGGTGTTCGTGACGGTGCTGATCACAGCGACGCTGGTGTTGGCGCTGACGGCCACGAACATCAGCTTGCCATTCGGACTCACGGCGAGGGCGGTCGGTTTGCTGCCCACGGAGATCGGAGGCCCGACCGTCGAGTTGCTGGCGGCGTCGATGACCGATACGGTGCCGCTGACGTTGTTCACCACGTATACCCGGCCGCCGTCGGGGCTTACGACTACCGACATCGGCTGGGCCCCAACAGGTATCGGTGCCCCTACGGTTGTGTTGGTGGCCGTGTCGATGACCGAGACCGAATTGCTGCTGTTGTTCGCAACGTAGATGCGGGTGCCGTCGGGGCTGACGGCGATGCCGTGTGGCCGGCCACCAACGGCAATAGGGTTTCCGACCACCTTGTTGTTCGCGGTGTTGATCACCGATACGGTGCCCGAATTCGCGTTGGCGACGTAGAGTCGCTTGCCGTTGGGGCTGACCACGAGGCTCAACGGGTCGCTGCCGACACCGAACGTGCCCACGACCTTGTTGGTCGCGGTGTTGATCACGGTGATCTTGTTGCCGCCGTTGGCATTGTGGGCGACGTAGAGGCGGCTGCCGCTTGGATTGATGGCCAACGCCACCGGCGCGGTGCCCACGACGATGGGGTTTCCGATGGTGGTGTTGGTCGCGGTATCGATCACCGATATCGTGCCGGCGTTGCCGTTCGCGACGTACACCCGCCTGCCATTGGGGGTGATGGCCAGCCCCGCCGGGGTGCGCCCGACCGGGATGTTGATGATCGTGGACGGGACGGCGGACGCCGTCGCGGTGGCCGACGCCGTGGTGAGCGCCGATGCCTCGCCGGGCTCGGTGTCGGGGCTGCCCAGCTCTCGGCGGGCGGCAGCGGCCAGCACCCAGATGGCCGAGGATGGGCCTGAACCGGCGGGCTCGGAGCCCATGGCTGACAGGGCATCCGCGCCGAGCGGGCCGACGACGACCGAGACCGATGCTGGCGGCTGTGGTGGGGCCGTTGCCACACCGGCGATGTCGGCGCGTGGCGTCTCGACCTGAACCGTGTGCGCAGACGCGACCGCGCTCGGCTCGTCATCGGCTGCGGTCGCCCGAATCGCGCCGGCGTCTCCATCGAGGTTGTCCTCGCGGGCATTGATGGTCTCGCCCGGGGTGGCCCGAGTGCGGATACGGGGATCCACTGCTCGCCTGGAAACGCGCGGGGATGCCGTCCGGGTGCGGGCGGCTGACACCACGGTTTGCCGGCCGGTCCTCGCGGTGGCCGTCGAGGGGACGTGAGGCGAGGACTCCGGATGTGCTGCGGTGCTGGAAGGCGTGTCGCTTGAAGGTGTCGTGCCGGAGTCTGCGGTTGCCGTTGGTGGCGCGGCCGTGATGGCGATGCCCATGCCCAACATGACAGCGAGGGCGCCGGCGCGGCCGACGAACCTGGTGTCGATCACCAGTACCTCCCACTCGTCCTAATTGTCACCGACGCTAATAGTGGGAATCCCGGCGAACAATCGACTGTTCGGACGACATGCCGCTATCCCGGGCCGCGCACCCAGTTCAGGAAGCGCTCCACCGCGGCGGCGGTGTTGTGCCCGTGCGCCGAGCCGAAGAAATCGAATGCGTGTTGGGCGTGCGGGATCTCGGCGTAGATGACCGGGGATTTCGAAACGTTGCGCAGCGCGTCGGCGAAATCGCGGCCCTCCCGTACCGGGATTACCGAGTCATCCTCACCGTGCAGGATGAAGAACGGCGGAGCGTCGCTGTGCACCAGCGTGATCGGTGAGGCGTCCAGATAGACCTGCCGGTTCGCCGCGAACGGCAGTTTGACGATGAACTTCTCCAGAATCTTGATGAATTCCGGCCTGCCATTGCCGGTGTCGGTGAACCAGTCGTAGCGGCCGTAGATGGGAACCGCGGCGGCCACCGAGGTGTCGGCGTCCTCGAAACCGGGTTGCCACTTGGGGTCGTTCGGCGTGAGGGCGGCCAGCGCCGTCAGGTGCCCACCGGCGGAACCGCCGGTGATGTGGATCGCCTCGGGGTCGCCGCCGTAGGTGGCGATGTTTTCCTTCACCCACGCGATCGCCTGTTTGACGTCGACGATGTGGTCGGGCCAGGTGTATCTGGGGCTGATCCGGTAGCCGATCGACACGCAGACCCAGCCCCGCTCGGCCAAGCGGCTCAGCATCGGGTAGGCCTGCGGGCGGCGCATCCCGATCATCCAGGCGCCACCGGGGATCTGCAGCAGTACCGGCGCCTTACCGTCCCGCGGCAGGTCCGGTCGCATCCAGATATCGGCGAGGTTCGGCGCGTGCCGGCCGTACCGCGCGGTCTCGTGCACGTAGCGCCGCCGGGTCCAGCCGGTCCCGAAGACGCCGCGCGGGCGCCGCTCGGGTTCTTCGGCCTCCATATAGTCCGCGCCGAGCGTCGCTTTCAGCGGATCCTCGAAATACCGCTTCGAGACGACCTCGCGACGCTGTACCAGCGCCAGCAGTCCCCAGGTGAGAGCCTTGGCCACCAACGAGATCCGGCCGTTGCGGGTCCGGTAATGTCCCAGCACCGCTCGCCGGACCACGTCGAGAACCGAGCCGGTGAACAGCAATGGGGCGTTCTCCGATGTCGGCCACCCGAAGGCGAAGGTCGCAATGGTGCTGTAGCCCTTGCGGCCCAACGGGCGCACCGCATTGGCGGCGTTGACCAGTTCGGCCGTCGCCCCCAGCAGAGGCCGAGGTTTACCCAGGAATGCGGTCCTCAAGTTCACGGCGAAGAATCTTTCCGGTGCTGTTGCGCGGCAGTTCATCCAGGACGACGATGTCTCGCGGCACCTTGTAGTTGGCCAGATTGTCCCGGACAAACTGTTTCAAAACATCCACGGCCCGGTCATTTTCCCCGTCGCTTCGCTCGCCCCCGGTATTTTCCCCGTCGCTTCGCTCGCCCCCGGTATTTTCCCCGTCGCTTCGCTCGCCCCCGGTATTTTCCCCGTCGCTTCGCTCGCCCCCGGTGGCGTTGAGGACCACGAACGCGACCAGTCGCTGACCATACTGCTCGTCGTCGGCTCCGATCACGGCGGCCTCGGCCACCGCGTCGTGGGTCACCAGTGTCTTCTCCACCTCGATGGGATAGACGTTCTCGCCGCCGGAGACGATCATCTCGTCGTCGCGGCCCACCACGAACAACCGGCCGTCGGCGTCCAGGTAACCGAGATCGCCGGAGTTCATGAAACCGTCGTGGAAGTTCTTGGTATTGCCATTGGTGTAGCCGTCGAACTGGGTCGAGTTGCGCACGTAGATGGTGCCCGTCTCGCCGGTCGGCAGCTGCCGCAGCTCGGGGTCGAGAATGCGGATCTCGGTGCCTTCGGCCGGTTTTCCCGCGGTGTCGGGGGCGGCGCGCAGATCAGCCGGTGTCGCGGTGGCGATCATGCCGGCCTCGGTGGCGTTGTAGTTATTGTAGATGACATCGCCGAACTGATCCATGAATTTGATGACGACATCGGGCCGCATCCGGGAACCCGACGCCGCGGCGAAACGCAGCGTGCGTCCGCTGTAGCGGTTTCGGATCTCGTCGGGCAATTCGACGATGCGGTCGAACATCACCGGCACCACGCACAATCCGGTGGCCCGATGGGTGTCCACCAGTGCCAGGGTGGCTTCCGGATCGAACTTGCGCCGGGTGATGATCGTGCACGCCATCGACGCGGCGAACGCGAGCTGGGAGAAGCCCCACGCATGGAACATCGGCGCGGCCACCACCACCGGCTCCTCGGCGCGCCATGGTGTGCGGTCCAGGATTGCCTTCAGGATCTCGGGCCCACCGCCGGAATGCTTGGCGCCCTTCGGGGTTCCGGTGGTGCCCGAGGTGAGGAGGACAACCTTGGACTTCTCCGTGGCGCGACGCGGCTGCCGGCCGGCGTGAGCGGAGATCAGTCCCTGCACGGTGAGGCCGTCCTGCGCGGTGTCGGTCCAGGCGACGACGCGGGCGACCTCGGGTGCCCCTGCCAGGGCGCGGTCGACGGTCGGGGTGAACTCCTCGTCGTAGATGACCGCGCTGGGCCGTCCGGCGGATTCGCGCTCCCATACCTCGGCGAGCGCGGGGCCGGCGAAGGAGGTGTTCAGCAGCAGTACGTCGGCACCTATCCGGTTGGCGGCGATCAGCGCCTCGACGAAACCCCGGTGGTTGCGGGCCATGATGCCCACCACCTGGGGCTCCCCGGAAGGGAGCGCCTGCAATCCGGCGGCCAAAGCATCTGCACGCTGGTCGATTTCGGTCCAGGTTAGCGCCCCGAGCTCGTCGATCAGCCCGACCCTGTCACCACAGCGCTGCGCGGCACTGGCGAAACCCGATGTGATGCCCATGTTCTCGCGTGCCATGGCGGCCCCGATGCGCAGGTACTTGTCGGGCCGCAACGGGGCGATGACGCCGGCGCGCACCATGGTGCCGATCAGGCCGGCGGTGCCGGTGACGCGGTCCACGGCGGGGCGAGCGAAGTGACGGGGGAGATCGAGGATTCCCATCAGCCGATCACCGGCAGCCGGCGTTCCTCGGCGAGGTCGTCGAGCGCGCTCTGCATGACCCGGCGGACATGCGCGTCGACCTCGTCGATATCGGGTGTGTCGCCGAACTCGGCCTCGATATCGACCGGGGGCAGCACCTGCATGACGATCTTCGATGGCAGCGGCACATTCATCGGCACCACTGCGGACAGGCCGAACGGGAAACCGAAGGACAGCGGCACGATCTTGGTGCGTGCCAGTCGGGCGATCGGTCCCAGACGCTTGGCCAGCCAGGTGCCGCGGGACAGGTAGAGCTGGGTCTCCTGGCCGCCGATGCCGACCATCGGCACGATGGGCACCCCGGCGTTGATGGCGGCGCGCACGTAACCCTGCCGACCGTCGAAGTCGATCTTGTTGGCATCGGTGCTGGGGCGGTAGACGTCGTAATCACCCCCGGGGAAGACCACGACGACGCCGCCGGAGCGCAGCGCCTCGTCGGCGTTCTCATGGCTGGCGAGAATGAAGCCGGTCTTCTTGAAGAAGTCTCCGGTGGGTCCGATCATCAGCATGGCGTGGCTCAGCGTGTACACCGGGCGCCCGTAGCCGAACCGCTCGTAGAAGTCCGCGGCGAAGATGGGGACGTCCATCGGGAACAGGCCGCCCGAGTGGTTGCACACCACCAGCGCGCCCCCGTGGGGAAAGTTCTCCAGTCCGCGAACCTCGGAGCGGTGATAGGTCTTCAGGAACGGCCGCAGCCACCCCATCACTTTCTCGGTCAGGCTGGGATCGAACTTGGTGATCTCGGTGGGATCGATATCCGGCGAGCTCATGAGGTCCCCTCCAGTAAAATTAGAACGTGTTCTAGTTTTGCACGAAACCCGGGCGCCGGTCAAAGAAACTTGACCTGAACTGCGGTTGAGGCCGTTGGATGGGTGCATGGCACCCGATACCGCCGCTTATCTCGCCCGCATCGATCATCGAAGCACGGTCGAACCCACGCTGGACACCCTGCATGCGCTGGTGGCCGGGCACAACCGGTCCATCCCGTTCGAGAACCTCGATCCGCTGATGGGCATCCCGGTGCACGATCTGAGCGCGCAGGCGTTGACGGCCAAGCTGGTGCACCGCCGCCGCGGCGGCTACTGCTACGAGAACAACGGCGTGCTCGGCTACGTGCTGGAAGACCTGGGCTACGGCGTGGACCGGCTGGCCGGGCGGGTCGTCTGGATGCAGCCACCCGGCGCTCCGCAGGCCGGGCTGACCCACAACGTGCTGGCCGTCACGGTGCCCGGCGAGGAGGGCCGGTTCCTCGTCGACGTGGGCTTCGGCGGGCAGACGTTGAGCTCACCGATCCGGCTGCAGGCCGGTCCGGTGCAACAGACCCGCCACGAGCCCTACCGGCTGGTGGAACATCCGGAGGGGATGGCACTGCAGACCCGGATTCACGACGACTGGCTGCCGCTCTACCAGTTCAGCCTGCGGACCCAGCCGCTCGTCGACCTCAGCATCGGCAGCTGGTACTCCTCGACCTACCCGGATGCGGTGTTCGTCGTCGGCCTGTCGGTTGCCCTGGTCACCGACGATGCCCGCTGGAATCTGCGCGGCCGCAACCTCGCCATCCACGCCGGGGGTGGCACCGAGAAGATCCGGCTGAACTCCGCGGCCGACGTGCTCGACCAGATCACCGGTCGGTTCGGCATCGACGTGGCCGGCCTCGGGGACGTCGAGGCCCGCATCAGCCAGGTCTTGGACTCATGACGTCGGCGAGCTGATCAGCACATCCCACGGGTCCTCGGCCTGCAGCGCCCACCGGCCCAGCCGGCGGGCGTAGCCGGCGGTGCTGCCGAACTCATCGCTCCAACTGCGCGCCCGCATGGTGGCCGACCACAGCTGATGCTCGATGGTGACCCCGATTGCGCCGTGCAGTTGATGGGCGATAGTGGTGACCGGGGTGACGGCGCGGCCGACGGCAACCTTGGCCACGGTCACCGCGTAGTCCGCCCTGGCATGGCCGAATCCGTAATCGGTCACCGCAGCGGTGGCCAGATCGGTTGCCGCCCTGGCCTGTTCGATCTCGCCGGCCATGGCGGCCAGCGAGTGCTGGACCGCCTGGAACTTACTCAGCGCGCGCCCGAACTGCACCCGCTCGCTGGTGTGCGCGACGGTCAGCTCCAACGCGGCATCGAACGCGCCGATGATCTGCACGCACCTGGCCCAGGCGCCGCGGCGCACCAGCTCGTCCCCGACGGCCGGGTCCAACCCGGTCAAGCCGTCGGTGTCGTACTCCAGGGCGCCGCGCGGCTCGCCGGCCAGGTTGTGCCCGGCGGTCACCTCCGGATCGTGCAGCAGTCCGACGTACAGGCCGTCGGCCTCGCGGGCGGCCAGCACGATCGCGGCGTCCGTCGGCCATGGCACATCGCGGGCCACCCCGCCCGCGCCGATCCCCACGGTCAACGGTCCGGCCGGGACCTCCAACCCCGCCTCGGCGGCCAGCCAGCCCGCCAGCAGATCGGTCTCGGCGATCGGCACGGCTGCGGCGTGGCGGGCCAGCCCGGCCAGCACCACCGCCAACTCCCGGGGGCCGGCGTCCTGCTCTGTGATCAGCCGGGTCAGCCCGGACTCGTCCAGGGTGTGCCACAGGTCGGCGTCGAACACCTCGGGCAGCCGGCGCTTGCCGAACTGCGCGTCATAGGATCGGCGGCCGATATCGTCGACCAGCTGCTTGAGCTCGTCCATCACTACCGCACCCCCAGCCCACGCGCGATCACACCGCGCAGCACCTCGTTCGTCCCGCCGCGCAGCGTGAACATCGGCGAATGCTGCCGGGCGGTGGCCAGGATCGCGCGCAGGTCCCCGTCGTCGTCGACGTAGTCCAACAGGTCAGCGCACAGCTCCACGGACTGCTGCTCGAAACGCGTCCCGAGGTCTTTCACCAGGGCGGCCCTGGTCGCCGCATCCTGGCCATCGGACAGCGCCCGGGCCACCGATACCGACAACTGCCGCAGCGCCATCGCCCGTCCGATCAGATCGCCGACCTCGGCAGCGGTGCGATCGTCGACGTGCTGGGTGCCGAGCGCTCTGATCACCCCGAAGATCAGGATGGCGGTCGACAGGATGCGCTCCGGACCGCTGCGTTCGAAGCCGAGTTCGGCGGTCACCTGGTGCCAGCCGTCGCCGACCTCGCCCAGGAGGTCGGCGTCGCCGACGGCGACATCGTCGAAGGTCACCTCGTTGAAGTGGTGGTGCCCGTCCAGCGTCACGATCGGGCTGATGGTGACACCGGGCGCATCCAGCGTGACGATGAACTGACTGAACCCGGCGTGCCGGTGCTCGGGGTCGAGCGGGCTGGTGCGCGCCAGCACGATCGCGAAGTGGGCGCGATGCCCACCGCTCGTCCACACCTTGGTGCCGTTGAGCAGCCAGCCATCACCGGTGCGGGTGGCGCGGGTGGCGGTCGCGGCCAGGTCGGAGCCGGCGCCGTGTTCGCTCATCCCGATCGCCGAGTAGAGCCGGCCCGCCGCGATGCCGGGCAGCAGCCGCCGGCGCTGCTCCTCGCTGCCGTAACTCAACAGCGACGGCGCGACCTGGCGATCGGCGAACCAGTGCGCGGCCACCGGTGCCCCCGCGCCCAGCAGTTCCTCGGTGACGACGTAGCGGTGCAGGAAGCCCAGCCCGTGCCCCCCGTACTCGGTCGGGATGGTCAGCCCGACGAATCCGGCGTCGGCCAGCCGTTCGCTGAAACCGGCATCCCAGCTGGTCAACCACGAATCGATCTCGGGTTTCCAGCCGAATCGATCCCGGTCGGCGGCCACGAACCGCCGCACCCTCACCCGGAGGTCGGCCAGATCACCGTCGTTGGCGCACAGCGCATCGAATTCACTCACCGAGTCCGGAGTCTAGTTCCACGGTCCAGCAGGAAATGTCATGTCGCCGGTCGGGGGTTGCCGCGATACTTCCAAGCTGTGAGTGTTCAGCCGAATGGGCCGCGCCGGGATCGGCTCCGTGAGCTCCTCGACTCGGTGGTGGACAGCGCGAACACCGATGTGGCCGGGATGGCACGCAGCAGTTTCGCCTCGGAGTTCCATTTCTCCCGGGAGGTCAGCCGGCTCACCGGCGAACCACCGGCCGCGTTGCGCCGCCGGGTGATGCTGGAGCGGGCGGCCTGGCGGCTGCAACGCGGGGAAGGGGTGGCCGCGGTGGCGCTCGACGAGGGATGGTCGGCACCGGAGGTGTTCTCCCGCGCGTTCCGGCGCGCGTTCGGGGTGCCCCCGTCGCAGGCCGCCGACGTCGGTTTCCGGCTGCCCGCGCCCAATGGGGTGCATTTCCATCCGCCGGAGTCGCTGTGGCTGGACAGTCCCGGGGATGCGCAGCGCCCCGACATCTCGCTGCTGATGATCGCGCACGATATCGCCGACACCGCGACGCTCATCGGAGCGGCCACTGTGCTGACGGAATCGCAATGGGTAGAAACGATTTCGCCGGGTCAGGTGATCCTGGACTGGGATGGTGAGGAAGCCAGCGTGGGCGCGGTGCTGGATGCGCTGGTGTGGACCAAGGAGGTATGGCTGGCCAGTATCGAGGGGCGTGACCAGCCGGCGCGCCCCGGTATCCGACCGGCCCGGCGCTTGGCGGCGGACCACGAGGAGATTTCGGCGCGCTGGACGGCGATGGTGCGCGACTACGGCGAGCAGGGCCGGCTGGCCGACACCGTGATCGACGCGCTGTGTGACCCGCCCGAGTCCTTCCAGCTGTACGGCATCATCGCGCACGTCCTCACCTATTCGGCGCACCGGCGGGAAGTGGTGCGCGCCATGCTGATCCGCCACGGCATCGAGGTGCACCGCGGCGACCCACTCGAATGGATGCGAAGGGACTGAGATGGCGACGATCTACTTCACCGCCGCCACGCTGGACGGCTTCATCGTCGATGAAACGGACAGCTTGGACTGGCTGGTGACCCGCGATTTCGACCCGAACGGTCCGTTCGGCTACGAGGCCTTCGTCGCCGAGGTCGGCGCCCTGGCCATGGGGTCGTCCACGTACGAGTGGATCGTGAAAAATCAACCGGGCCAATGGATGTACGCACAGCCCAGCTGGGTTCTGACCAGCAGGCCCGGCATCGTGGCGGCCGGGCACCCGGTGCGCACCTTCGACGGTGACGTCACCAACCTGCACGACGAGCTGGTGGCCGCTGCGGGAGACAAGGATGTCTGGGTGGTCGGCGGCGGTGCGACCGCCGCACAGTTCGTGGCGGCCGGCCTGATCGACGAGATGGTGGTCACCTACGCGCCATGCACCCTGGGGGCCGGCGCTCGATTACTGCCGATACGCTCGGAGTGGGAGCTGATCGACGTGGGTCGCAACGGCGAATTCGTCTGTGCGCGCTGGCGCACGGCCGCCTAAGCTGCGCGGGAGAACCGCAGCTGCTTGTTGAGCCGGGTGAGCAGCTCCACGGGGCGCGGGCGATCACCCAGCTGCCGGGTGAAGCGACGGCCGGCGACGTTGAGCTCGATGAGCAACATCGGTGCCCCTCCTAATCTGTGAGTTCAAGCATAAGGAATGAACGCCGAGGTCGGCATTTGATATTCCGGCATATCTGCAGGTCGCCGGTGAACAACTGATGAACACCCGACGCGCCGCGGCACTCACAGCTATCCGAATCGTCGGGACGTGAGCCGATTGCCGGATTATTCTCACCGCATGGGGCACTACATTTCCAACGTCCGCGATGTCGAATTCAACCTGTTCGAGGCATTGAACATCGACAAAGCGCTGGCCACCGGTGAGTTCGGCGACCTCGACGGCGAGTCGGTGCGTGAGATGCTCAGCGAAGCAGCCCGGCTGGCCGAGGGGCCGGTTGCCGAGGCCTTCGCCGAAACCGACCGCAACCCGCCCACTTTCGACCCGTCCACGCACACCGTCAGCTACCCCGAACCGTTCAAGGCCGCGCTGCGGGCCTGGCAAGACGGCGAGTGGTTCCGGGTCGGTCTCGATGAGGCTGTCGGTGGTCTCCCGGCGCCGGCCATACTCACCTGGGCCATCGGCGAGTTCGCTCTCGGCGCCCAGCCCGCCGCCTACATCTGCCACTCGGGGCCGGTGCTCTCCGACATCATCTACGGCCTCGGTAACGAACAGCAACGGCACTGGGCGACACTCATGGCCGAGCGCAACTGGGGCGGCACCATGGTGCTGACCGAACCGGATGCGGGCTCCGACGTGGGCGCCGGGCGCACCAAGGCCGTCGAGCAACCCGATGGCACATGGCACCTCGACGGGGTCAAGCGATTCATCACCAACGGTGATACCGGCGACATCTACGAGAACATCGTGCACGCAGTGCTGGCCCGCCCCGAGGGTGCGGGCCCGGGCACCAAGGGACTGTCGCTGTTCTTCGTGCCGAAGTTCCTGTTCGATCCGCAGACCGGTGAGATCGGTGAGCGCAACGGTGTCTACGTGACGAACCTGGAGCACAAGATGGGGCTCAAGGCGTCCGCCACCTGTGAGCTCACGTTCGGTCAGCACGGCAAGCCTGCCGTGGGCTGGCTGGTGGGCGACGAGCACAACGGCATCGCCCAGATGTTCAAGGTCATCGAGTATGCCCGAATGATGGTGGGTACCAAGGCGATTGCCACACTTTCCACGGGCTACCTGAATGCTCTGGAGTACGCCAAGACGCGCGTGCAGGGTGCCGACCTGACCCAGATGGCAGAGAAGACCGCGCCACGGGTGACGATCCTGCATCACCCGGACGTGCGACGGTCCTTGCTGACGCAGAAGGCCTACGCCGAAGGATTGCGCGCGCTGTACCTGTACACCGCGGCGCACCAGGATCCCACCGTGGCCGCCATCGTGTCCGGCGCGGATCCGCAGACCGCCGAACGCGTCAACGATCTGTTGCTGCCCATCGTGAAGGGGTTCGGGTCCGAGACCGCCTACCGCTACCTGACGGATTCGCTGCAGACCTTCGGAGGATCCGGCTACCTGCAGGACTACCCGATCGAGCAGTACATCCGTGACGCCAAGATCGACTCGTTGTACGAGGGCACCACCGCCATCCAGGCGCAGGACTTCTTCTTCCGCAAGATCGCCCGCGATCAGGGCGCGGCGCTGTCCCATCTGCTCGGCCGGATCCAGGCATTTCTGGACAAGGATTCGCCGCGTCCCGAGATCGCCGACGGCAGAGCGGCTTTGGCGTCCGCCGTGGCAGATGCGTCGGGTATGGTCGGTGCGCTCACTGGATATCTGCTGGCCTCCCAGCAGGAGCCCCGCGAGTTGTACCGGGTGGGACTGGCCTCGGTGCCGTTCCTCATGGCGATCGGCGATCTACTGATCGGTTGGTTGCTGCTGGAGCACGCCGAGATCGCGCTCGATGCGCTCGACGACGGCGCGCCGGATCGCGACTGCGCCTTCTATCAGGGCAAGGTCGGCGCGGCGGAGTTCTTCGCCCGGCACATCCTGCCGCGGCTGTCCGCCGACCGTGCCGTCATCGAGTCGATACAGCTCGGTGCGATGGACCTGCCGGAGGAAGCCTTCTGATCTTGCGGCGAAACACGCGTACCCGTCGCAAAATTTGCGCGAAGACGACGGGTACGCGTGTTTCGCCGCACGTGGATCAGCGGATCGACACCAGCTGATCCACCGAATCCTGGGGCAGATCGCCGTCGACGACGGCGGTCACCGTCGCGTTGTTCAACGTGATGGCGCCCTTGTGATTGTCCAGGAATGCGGTATCGGCGGCATCGCGGCCCGTCGCGATCCGCACCATGGTCTGCCGAGGAGCCAGGCAGGTCGCGTCGACCACCCGCCACTGCCCCTCGACGAAGGCCTCGGCGACGGCATGGAAGTCCATCGGTGAGCACCCGGGCGCGTACACCGCGACCAGGCGCGCCGGCACGTTCACCGCGCGGAGCAACGCCACCACCAGATGGGCGTAGTCGCGGCACACGCCCGCGCCGGCCAGCAGGGTGTCCGCGGCTCCGTCGATCGGGTCGCTGGAGCCCGGCACGTAGCTGAGCCGGGTGCCCACCCACGAGGACACCTTCTCCAACAGCGTCGCCGAGTCGGCGTACTGGCCGAATTCGGTTGCGGCGAAACCGAAGAATTTGTCCGCCTCGGCGTACCTGCTGGGCCGCAGGTAGGTGGACAGGTCGACATCGGCCACCGGCGCGGGGTCGGCCTGACCGATCACCGTGGCGGTGTAATCCACTTTGAGGTTGCCCACCGGCGCGTCGAAAACGTGGATCCGGGTGCCGTGTGCGCTGGACAGTTCGCGGGCCTGGATCTCCTTGCCGTCCAACAGGAATGACAGCGATTCGGTGACCTCGGCGCTGGGGTGCGGGGCGACGGCGATCTGGAATTCGAGCGTGGTCGGCGCGGTGATGTCCACGTCGAGTTCGGCTCTTACATCACGTTTCATGGCTGGTGCTTTCTATTGCGAAGTCTGACGGCGGTGTCTACCCGGCCTCGACTCCGATGAAACTGTGATCTGCAACGCCCCCGCCCACCACCTCGCCGAGCAGTCCCCGCAGGCGGGAGGTGCCCCGACATATGGCCGCCGAAACCGGGGTTTCAGCGGCCATATGCGTCTGCTCGCGGCAGAACGAGTGAGCTACTCCGGGGTGTAGCCGAACGGCAGCAGCACGCTCTTGGACTCGCAGTAGCCCGAGATGCCCTCCGGGCCACACTCGCGGCCGATGCCGGAGTTCTTGTACCCACCGAACGGGGCGCTCGCGTCGAAGGCGTACATGTTGATCCCGTAGGTGCCGGTGCGGATCTGCTTGGCGATCTCGACGGCCTTGGCGTAGTCGGTGGTGTACACCGAACCGGCCAGCCCGTACACCGAGTCGTTGGCGATGCGCACCGCGTCCGCCTCGTCATCGAAGGGGATGACGACCAGGACGGGTCCGAAGATCTCCTCCTGGGCGATGGTCATCGAGTTGTCGACGTCGGCGAACACCGTCGGCTGCACGAACCAGCCGGTGTCCAGACCCTCGGGCCGTCCGCCGCCGGTGACGATGCGCGCACCCTCGTCGACACCCTTCTTGATGTAGCCCTCGACGCGTTCGCGCTGCTTTTCCGAGATCAGCGGGCCGATCATGGCGGCCGGGTCATCGGGGGTGCCGGCCGCCATCCCGGCGGCCGCGGCGGCGACCTTCTCGACGACCTCGTCGTAACGCGACCGCGGGGCCAGGATGCGGGTTTGGCCCACACAGGCCTGCCCGGAGTTCATCAGGCCGGAGAAGATCAGCATCGGCAGCGTCGAATCCAGGTCGGCGTCCTCCAGGATGATCGCCGCGGACTTGCCGCCGAGTTCCAGCGTGCACGGCTTGAGCTTCTCGGCGGCGATCTTGCCGATCTCCTTGCCGACCGCGCTCGACCCGGTGAAGGTGAACTTGTCCAGCGCCGGGTTGTCGGTCAACGCGCGACCCGTCTCGACACCACCGGGCACCACGGAGAGCACACCCTCGGGCAGACCGGCCTCGGCGAACACGTCGGCCATCAGATTGGTGGTCAGCGGCGTCTCGGCGGCGGGCTTGAGCACGATGGTGCAGCCGGCCAGCAGGGCGGGGCCCAGCTTGTTGGCGGCCAGGAAGAACGGCACATTCCAGGCGACGACGGCGCCGACGACACCGATGGGTTCCTTGAGCACCAGGGTCTGGCCGTAGAGCCCGTCGCGGATGTCTTGCCAGGCGAACTTGTCCGCTGCCGAGGCGTAGAACTGCAGGGTCGACATGGCGGCGCCGAACTGCATCATGTCGACGATGGTCTGCGGCTGGCCGGTCTCCAGCTTGAGCAGGTGCTTGAACTCCTCGGCGCGGGCCTCGATGAGTTCGACGGCCTTGGCGAGCACCGCCTCGCGTTCCTTCGGGGACATCCGCGGCCACGGTCCCTCGTCGAACGCCTTGCGGGCTGCGGCGCACGCGGCGTCCACATCCGCCTTCGCGGCCAACGGAACCTGGCCGACCTTCTGCTCGGTGGCGGGGGAGAAGACCTCGATGACCTCCGAGGTCGACGGTTCGACCCACTGTCCACCGATGAACAGCTTGTCCCACGTCGTCTTGAACGCTGTCTGTGTCATGGACGTCACATTACCCAGAATCCGGCGAAACGAGAACCTGTTGCAGTTCAGGGCCGCAACACCAGCACCAGATTGCTCACGGCCAACTCCCGCAGGCCCGGTACCGCCGTCAACCACCAGGCCCATCGCGGGTGGTAGCGGGGGAATGCATCGACCAGCGCGCCGGTCGAGCGTGCCCACCGCAACCCGTCGACAGCAGAGACGGCGAACAACGACGAGCCGTAGTCGTTCTTGGGTCGGTGCCCGTGCTTGCGGGTGTACCGCGCGGCGGCCCGGGCCCCGCCCAGGTAGTGCGTCAACCCCATCTCGTGCCCGCCGAACGGCCCCAGCCACACGGTGTAGGACAGCACCGCCAGCCCGCCGGGCCGGGTGACGCGCAGCATCTCGTTGCCCAGCTGCCAGGGATGGCGCACGTGCTCGGCGACATTGGAGGACAGGCAGATGTCGACGCTGTCGTCGGCGAACGGCAGCGCGGTGCCCGACGCCCGGACGAAGGTGCCGGAACCGCCCGGCGTGGCTGCTGGGCCCGCGTGCATTTCGCGGGGATCGGGTTCGACACCGATATAGGTCATCCCGGCCGCGCCGAACGCTGCGGCGAAATAGCCGGGTCCGCCGCCGACATCGAGCACGGTGCGGCCCGCGACGGGTGACCCGGTCGCTGCGGTCCACAGGTCGTCGACCATCTCGACGGTGTCGGTGGCCAGGGCGCCGTAGAACCGGACCGGGTCGGACTGCTCGAATCGGAAGGAACTCAGCAGGCCGATGGAACGACGCAGGCTGGCCCGGCGGGCGAAGTCACGGGTGGGCCGCACCCGGTCAGCCTAGGGGTTGCCGGCGGGCCGGTTAGGCTGGGCGACGTTATGCCCAGAGCCTCCCGTGACCCCCAGGTGCAGCGCGTGCTGCTGCTGGGCTGGCGCGACACGGGCCACCCGCAGGGGGGCGGCAGTGAGGCCTACCTGCAGCGCATCGGCGCCCAGCTGGCGGCTGCCGGTGTGGCGGTCACCATGCGCACCGCGCGCTACCCCGGTGCCGCGCGGCGCGACACCCTCGACGGGGTGACCGTCAGCCGGGGCGGCGGTCCGTACTCGGTCTATGTGTGGGCGGGCCTGGCCATGGTGGCCGCCCGGGTGGGGCTGGGACCACTGCGCGGCGCGCGGCCCGACGTCGTCATCGACACCCAGAACGGTATTCCGTTCCTGGCCCGGCTCGCCTATGGCCGGCGCTCGGTGCTGCTGGTACACCACTGTCACCGTGAGCAGTGGCCCGTCGCGGGCCGACGCACCGGCCGCTTCGGCTGGTTCGTCGAATCGCGGCTGTCGCCGGCGCTGCATCGCCGCAACCAGTACGTGACGGTGTCGCTGCCCTCGGCGCGCGAGCTCACCGATCTGGGCGTCACACCCGCCCAGATCGCCGTGGTGCGCAACGGGCTCGACGAGGCGCCGCAGGCCTCGCTGACCGCGGAACGTTCGGCCACCCCGCGGGTGGCGGTGCTCTCCCGGTTGGTGCCGCACAAGCAGATCGAAGACGCGCTGGACGCTGTCGCCGCGCTGCGCCCGTGGATCCCGGATCTGCACCTGGACATCGTCGGCGGCGGCTGGTGGGAGCAGCGGCTCGTCGCCCATGCCGCGGCCCTGGGTATCGCCGATGCCGTCACCTTCCACGGCCATATCGAGGATGAGGCCAAACATCTTGTGGTGCAGCGCAGTTGGGTGCATCTGATGCCGTCCCGCAAGGAAGGATGGGGGCTGGCCGTCATCGAGGCCGCTCAGCACGGCGTGCCGACCATCGGCTACCGCAGCTCCGGTGGGTTGACCGACTCCATCGTCGACGGCGTCACGGGGTTGCTGGTGGACGGTCCCGAGGAATTGGTCGACAGCCTGCGCCGACTGCTCACCGACCCGGTGCTGCGCGACGAACTCGGCGCCAAGGCACGGGCCCGCAGTGCCGAGTTCTCCTGGACACTGAGCGCCGCCGCGATGCGCACCGTGCTGGAATCGGTGCACGCTGGACGATTCGTCAGCGGCGTCGTCTAACCGCGCCGAAACAGCATTCCAGAAGGCCCTGCCTCGGGCAAAGTCAAGTGGTCATGACAACGGTTAGGCCGCTTGGCTAATGAGGGCGGCCATGCGTTGTGCTGGGGTGTCGAGGTCGAGGGTGGGGCGTGGTCGGGTGTTGAGTTTGTCGGCGATGGCTTGCAGGTCGGCTTTGGTGTAGCCGCTCAGATCGGTGCCCTTTTCGAACCAGTGGCGCAGCAGCCGATTGGTGTTCTCGTTGCTGCCGCGCTGCCACGGGGAGTGTGGGTCGCAGAAATACACCGGGGCTTGCAGCTGCAGTGAGATGTCTTGCCAGTGGGCCATCTCGCTGCCCCGATCCCAGGCGATCGAGCGGCGCAGATGATCGGGCAACTCGCCCATCGCGGCGAGCATCGCTGCGGCGACGGCAGCGGCGCTGTGGTCGACGGGCAGGTGCAACAAGATGGTGAACCGGGTGCTGCGTTCGACCAGGGTGCCGATCGCGCTGGTTCCCCGGGCGCCGACGATCAGATCACCCTCCCAATGCCCGGGCACGGCCCGGTCGGCGGCTTCGGCGGGCCGCTGACTGATGCGCAGCACGTCGTCGAAGCGGCTGCGCCGTTCGGCCTGCCCGCGCGGTTTGCGCGCCGCGCGTCGGGTGGACAAGCATTTGTGCAGATCAGCGCGGAGTTGGCCACGAGTCTGCACATACAGGCTGCGGTAGATGGTCTCATGGCTCACTCGTGCCAGCTTGTCACCGGGGTGATCGCGGGCCAACACCTCGGCGATCAGCTTGGGACTCCACCCGTCGTCCATCCAGGCCTCCACCGCCGCGCACAGGTGAGGATTGGCGAGTTTGAACGCTTTGGGCCGCCGCGCCGCCCGAGCAGCCCGGGCATGGGCCAGTTGGGCGTGGTAGTCCCCGTCGGCGGTGCGGTGGCGGGTGACCTCGCGCCAGATGATGACCGAGCGGTCCCGGCCTAGCTGCGCCCCGATCGCGGCATAGCTCAATCCCGCGTCGACGCCCCGCATGATCGCCACGCGTTCGGTGAAACTGAGTCGCCGGCCCGGCCCGCCGGCTCGGGTCAGATCACCTGGTTCGGCCAGCCCTAACTTGCCCTTGCCGTTGAGCAGTCGCATCGCGCCAGCTTTGCGCCACCATTGATAGCCGGCCTGAAACGACACGCCCAATTCCACCGCGGCGTGCTTGACCGGCGCACCGGCACAGACCCGGTCATAGAACTCACGCCGAACCTCAGACCCGAACCGCCGACCACTGGTCATTCAGCAACTCCTCACACCACCGGATGTTTCAGTGACCGTATGAATCTGCCCGAGTAGACGCCTTCTGGAATGCTGTTTCGCGCAGCGGCATGTCAGCGGCGGCGGGTGACCAGCGCACCCACCCCGGCGGCGACCAGGATCACCAGCCACAGCACGTGCGCGGCGATCAGCAGCCCACGTCCTGAGGCCGCCGGCGCCGTCCCGCCGACGTCGTAGAGGGTGATGTCGCCGTCGCGATAGGCCACCGGCAAATCCAAGGCGCCCGAACCTGATTCGACGACCACCCAGCCCACCCCGGCCTCGGCCAACTGCTCCCGTGAGGCCCCCTCGAGTAGCAGCCGGGTGGCCTCCCGGCCGCGTGCCCCCTCACCGGGCACGATCTGCCCGCCGATCACCAGATCACCGCTGCTGAGCACCTCGGCGGACACCCAGCGCGGCAGCGGGTCGAGCACCGGCGCCGCACCGGCCCAGTCGAATCGGCGCATGCTGTCCGGGGGAAGCACCGCCACCGGGCGTGGGTCGGCCTCGATCATCGCGGCCACCGTCGTCCAGCCCGCGGGGTAGGTCACCGAACGCATCTGCCCGCCCACACCCCAGGCCAGGTCGGGCAGCACCGCGATCAGGGCCGCGCACGCCAGCACCGCCGCCGAGCGGCCCCACCGGGCGATCCCCGCCGCGGCCAGCGCGTACCCCGGCGCCGCCAGCGCCACCCACTTCTGTCCGTCGCGGAGCAACCCCAGCCCCGGCACGGCCCGCATCATCGCATCCAGCGCCGCCATGCCGGGGCCGGTGGCCATGGCGGCCGGCAGCACCACCGCGGCGACGGCGAGCACCAGCAGTGGGCGTGCCTGCGGCCGACGGATCGCCGCGGGCAGCCCGAGCCCCACGACGGCCACCAGCACAACGGTGCCCACCAGGGCGAAAAGCGTCGCGCGGGAGGCGGGTACCGCCTCGCCGTTCCAGATCCCGCCCAGGCCGGCAAGGCTGCCCAACGTCCCGAGGCCGGGTTCGGCACGGGCCGCGAACGCCGAGACCCCGGCACCGGCCGTCGACGACAGGGATTCGGCGACCGCCGCGGCCACCAGCCAGGGTGACGCGACGCCGACGGCGGTCAGCGACGTGATCGCGACGGCACGCCATCCCCGGCAGCACACCAGCGCCACGACGGTCGCGAGCAGTAGCCCGGTCGGCGTCAAACCGGCCAGCGCGATCCAGAACACCACCGGCCAGTGCCGGCGCCGCAGCATCATCGCCGCCACCCAGGGCAGGCAGCCGTAGCCGACCAGCAGGCTCCAGTGACCCTGCAGCAGCCGCTCGGCCACATACGGATTCCAGACGATCAGGGTGGCCGCCACACACTGCCCGCCCACACCGGCCTCCGGCAGCACCTCGGCGACCAGCCGCGCCGCCCCCCAGCCGGCCAGCCACAGCCCGCCGATCAGCAGCAACTTCACCAGCACGCCGCCGTCGACCACCCGTGACAGCAACGCGATCGCGAAGTCCTGCGGGAGCGCGCGCGGGGCGGCCTGAGTCAGCCCGAGCGCGGCGTCGGACAGGTAGGAGCGCGGGGTGGAGACGGCGTCGCGCAGCAGCAGGTAACCCGGCGCCAGCAGGGGCCCGGTGACGGCCAGCGCCAGGACGAGCGAATAGACCGCCGGGATCCACCGCCGGGCGGCGGCGGCCGGTGCGGCGGGAGCGGTCAGACCGGCCGGTCCGGCGGCAGGTCGGTGGGCCGGCGGGTCGGGATCTTCTCGGTCTGCGCCTCGGCGGCCGGCATCGGCCCGGACTCGTCGTCGCGGCGCCCGAAGAACCCGCGGTCCGTTCCGTCCATCCCCGGATCGATCAGCGCCGACTCGGCGCGCAGCGCGAACGATCCCAGCAGTACGCCACCCACCAGGGTCACCAGACCCAGCGCGGTGAAGGTGATCGGCAGCACCCGGCTCCACATTGCCAGGTGGTCGGACTCATCGCGCGCGGCGGCCACCTGGGACTCGACCGTCTCCTCGGTGGAGGTGACGGTGAAATCGGCGAAGGTCACCTCGGGCTTGAGCGCCTCGCGTGCGTAGTAGTGGAACCCGTGCTCCTTGGCCCGCACGATCGTCCCGGTCACCGGATCGACCCAGAAGGTGCGTTGGGCGGCGTAGTACCGCGTCATGGTGATCGGATCTTCGGGGTTCTCGGCTTCCACGCCCCACAGCGAGGCCCGCGCGGTCACTTCGGCGTCCTCGTCGTTGTCGTAGAGCGACGCGTACTTGACCGGCTCGACCAGCTTGCCGTCGGCGTCGTAGCCGATGTTCTGGGTGAACCGGAACGTCGTCAGTCCGTTGACGTCTTCCTCGCCGTCGTAGTTCGCGTCGAACGCCTTCTGCGCGATCGGGTCGAAGTACGGGTAGGTCTTCTTCTCGGTGTCGAACGGGAAGCGGTAGGACAGCCCCTCGTGCGGCAGCGCGACATTGGTGGGCGGATTGTCGTCCTCGATGGTGCGCGGCTTCTGCACGGCTCCACCGGGGTTGGTGTCACTGGACACCGCGAGCGCGGTGGCGCGGTCCAGCGTGACGGTGTCGACCATGGCCAGCAGCAGACCCTCGTCCTGCTGCTTGTCGGTGCGTCGCAGCGAGCTACCGACCTGCAGGGTCACCACGTCGGCATTGGCCGGGGCCTCGACGCTGAGCTGCTGTTGCAGGGCCACCGGAACGTTCTCGTCGATGACGAAGCGTTCCGGCGACGACAACGACGCCGGATCGAGCGCGGTGCCGGTGCCCTCGCTCATCAGGTCGGTATCGAGATCGAGTGGGATCTTGGCGATCTTGCCGTGGGTGTATGTAGACAGCAGCAGGGCTGCGATCAACAGGGCAGCACCCAACCCCAGAAGTCCACATGCGGCATATCGCAGGGCGACGGCGCGGTTCAACCCGTGCTCCCTTCGGTCGCTGACGACCCTAACAGCACTCCGGGAGGGCGAGAACTGTGACGATCCAGATCGGGCACACTGGTCGCCATGACGGCACCCGGCGACCGCACCACCAGCGGTGCCACCCGTGGCTTCCTGCCCGCCGTCGAGGGTATGCGGGCCTGCGCCGCCATCGGGGTCGTCATCACCCATGTGGCATTCCAGACCGGCAACACCGGCGGCGTCAGCGGCCGGCTGCTGGGCCGCTTCGATCTGGCCGTCGCGGTGTTCTTCGCGTTGTCCGGGTTCCTGCTCTGGCGCGGCCACGCCGCGGCCGAGCGGGGCCTGCGGCACCGCCCACCGACCGGGCACTACCTGCGCTCCCGGCTGGTCCGCATCATGCCCGGCTATCTGGTGGCCGTGATCGTCATCCTGATCCTGATGCCGGACACCAATGCCAACCTGACGGTCTGGCTGGCCAATCTGACACTCACCCAGATCTACGTCCCGCTGACGCTGACGTCCGGGCTCACCCAGATGTGGAGCCTGTCGGTGGAGGTCTGCTTCTACCTCGCACTGCCGGTGCTGGCACTGCTGGCCCGGCGGCTGCCGGTGGGCGCCCGCATCCCGGCCGTCATCGCCCTGGCGGTGGCCAGCCTGGCCTGGGGGCTGATCCCGTTCGACCCGCCCTACGGTGTCAATCCGCTGAACTGGCCGCCGGCGTTCTTCTCCTGGTTCGCCGCCGGCATCGTGCTGGCCGAGCTGTCGGTGAGCCGGGTCGGGTGGGCGCACCGGCTGGCACGGCGGCGGCTGCTGATGGCGGTGCTGGCCCTGGGCGCGTTTGTGGTGGCGGCCTCGCCACTGGCCGGCCCGGAGGGGCTGACACCCGGCACCGTCGGCCAGTTCGCCGTCAAGATCACCATGGGTGCCATCGTGGCGGGAGCGCTGCTGGCCCCGTTGGTGCTCGACGCCCCCGACACCGCGCACCGGGTACTGGGCAGCCCGGCGATGGTGACGTTGGGCCGCTGGTCCTACGGCCTGTTCGTCTGGCACCTGGCCGCGCTCGCCATGGTGTTCCCGGTGATGGGGTATTTCCCGTTCAACGGGCATCTGCCGGTGGTGCTGGTGCTGACGTTGGTGTTCGGATTCGCGATCGCCGCGGTCAGCTATGCGCTCGTCGAGTCACCGTGTCGGGAAGCGTTGCGCCGCTGGGAGACCCGGCATCACCGCGCCGCGCCGCGCGACAGTGCGATCGTCGACACCCTCGCTCAGTAACCGCCGCCGTGGGAGAAGATGCGGCGCGGATTGTCGACCAGCATGGTGTGCAGCTGTTCATCGGTGACCCCGCGCCGCTGCAGCGCCGGGATCACGTCGTTATGGATGTGCAGGTAGTGCCAGTTGGGCATCCCCACCGAGACCACCTCCTCGGGGAGCGCGTCGAAATAGCAGAAGGCGTCATGTGAGAGCACCATCCGCTCGGCATGGCCACGCTCGCACATGCGCGCCACCGTATCCACGCGCTGCTCGAACGGCAGGATCGAGTCGATGCCGAACCGGTCCATGCCCAGGTAGGAACCCTCGGCGATGAGCTCCTGCAGGTAGTCCAGGTCGGTGCTGTCCCCGGAGTGCCCGATGACGACGCGACTGAGGTCCACCCCTTCCTCGGCGAAGATGCGCTGCTGTTCCAACCCGCGCCGGGTGCCGGCGTGGGTGTGCGTCGAGATGGGCACGCCGGTCTCGCGGTGGGCGGCGGCCACCGCGCGCAGCACCCGCTCCACCCCCGCCGTGACGCCGGGTTCGTCGGTGGCGCACTTGAGAATGGCCGCCTTGATGCCGGTGTCGGCGATGCCTTCGGTGATATCGCGGACGAACAGCTCGGTCATGATCTCGGGGCCGTCGAGCAGGGTGCCCGGTCCCTGGAAGTGGAACCGGAACGGGACGTCGTTGTAGGTGTAGAGGCCGGTGGCCACCACGATGTTGATCTCGGTGGCCTCGGCGACCCGCGCGATCCGGGGGATGTAGCGCCCCAGGCCGATGACCGTCAGGTCGACGACGGTGTCCACCCCTCGCGCTTTGAGCTCGTTGAGCCGGTCGATGGCGTCGGCAACGCGCCGGTCCTCGTCGCCCCAGGCCTCCGGGTAGTTCTCGGCGATCTCGGTGGTCATCATGAAGACGTGTTCGTGCATCAGGGTGACACCGAGGTCAGCGGCATCGATGACCCCAGCCGCGGTGTTCAGTTCGGCCATCCCGCCGATGCTAGGGGCCGTTTTCGGCGCCGGGGCCGGTTCTCCGGTATCGACATCTACCCGGTACCACGGGTACCGTTTGGCCGATGGACATGTTGGACAGCGACACCCCCGACGGTGCGGCGATCGCCCTGCACGCGCGTGCGGTGCAGTTCGACCTCACCGACGTGCCCGCTCAATGCGTGTACAACGACCCCTACGCGTCGCACCTGTACAACGGGCTGAGCCTGCTGCTCCCCGCGGGCGAGGAGTGGTTCGTCGCCATCCTGAAAGAGGCGTTGCCGCTCATCGACGACGAGAAACTGCGTGAGGACGTCATCGGGTTCATGGGTCAGGAGGCCATGCACGCCAACGCCCACACCGGCATCAACGACTACCTGCAGGCCCACGGCATCGACCCCACCCCGGTGCTCGACCGCGCGCACTGGGTGTTCGGCAATCTGCTCGGACCGCGTGAGGTGACCGGCGCCAAGGCGCACAACTATCTGGTGGAGCGGTTGGCGGTGATGGCCGCGCTGGAACACATCTTCTCGTTCCTCGGTGACTGGGTGCTCAACGCGAAGCGACTCAACGGCCAGACCGCGCACCCGACCATCGTGGACCTGCTGCGCTGGCACGGCGCCGAAGAGGTGGAGCACCGCATGGTCTCCCATGATGTGCTGCGCTACTTCGACGAGAACTATGCACGCCGGGCCTGGGCGCAGGTCGTCGCCGGGCCGATGCTGCTGTACTTACTGTGGCAGGCCACCCGGTACCTGATGCGCGTGGATCCGAACCTCGACATGTCGCCCCGTAAGCGCAAGGCGATCTGGCGGGGCCTGATCCGGTCCGGGCGCCGCGGTGTGGCGCCGTCGGTGCTGCACACCACGTGGCGTGGGCTGCAGTACTTCTCGCCGCGCTACCACCCCGGCGATGTCGGTGACACCGCGCAGGCCGTCGCGTACCTGGCCGCCTCACCCGCCGCGCGGGCCGCGCTGAGATGAAGCGCTCCGCACCGCCGCTGGGTGCGCCGCTCGACGATCGCGCCACCAATATCGTCGTCTCGCTGCTGGAGCGGTTCTGGTTGAGCCGGGTGGTCCGGGCCGACTACGCCGACGAGCGGGCGACGCGCACGCCGCACGACCCGATGGCGCTTGTGCTGACCCGGCGCGAAATCGTGGCGCGCGACAAAGATGTTGTCGCGCTGACTTTCTCGGCGCCCGATGGCGATGTGCTGCCCGGATGGCAGCCCGGCGGTCACCTCGACCTACACCTGCCCTCGGGCCGACGGCGTCAGTACTCGCTGTGCGGCGACCCACAGGATGCGGATCGATACCGCATCGCGGTGCGCAAGATTCCGGCCGGCGGCGGGGGTTCGCTGGAGATGCACGACCTGCGGGTCGGCGACACGGTCACCGTCCGTGGTCCGCGTAACGGCTTCCCGTTCATCCCGTACGAACGGGCGCTCTACATCGCCGGTGGCATCGGCATCACCCCGATCCTGCCGATGGTGCGGGCGGCGCAACGACTGGGCGCAGACTGGCATTTCGTGTATTGCGGGCGCAGCGCGGAGACCATCCCGTTCCTCGACGAGATCGCCTCCTGGGACCCGACGCGGGTCACCATCCGCCTCGACGACGAACACGGTGTGCCGACGGCCGACGACCTGCTGGGGCAGGCGCCGGCCGGGGGAGCGGTCTATGTGTGCGGACCGCCGCCGATGATCGAGACGGTGCGCCTGAACTTCGATCGATCCGGCGCCGCCGCGCTGCATTTCGAGCGTTTCAGCGCCCCACCGGTGCGTGACGGCACGCCGTTCGAGATCGAGCTGGCGCGCACCGGCGACGTGCTCGATGTGGCCGCCGACGAGTCCGTGCTCGACGCCCTGGTACGGCATCGCCCCGAGACCGCCTACTCGTGCCGGCAGGGTTTCTGCGGGACCTGTCGGGTGGCGGTGTTGGCGGGTACCCCCGACCATCGCGAGAACAGGCTCACCGCCGAGGAACGCGAAACCTCGATGCTGACATGTGTATCCCGTTCGCTCACTTCGCGTCTCGTACTCGATCTGTAACCACCGTGCTGGCGGCCAGCATGGCCACCGAGAGCAGGGCGAGGAACTGCACGCCGGCCGAGTGGCCGACGTAGCCGTCGACCGAACGCCACGGTTCGCGGGACAGCACGGCTCCGGCGGCGATCAGCCCACCTGCGGTGAACCCGATGGTGAGTTTCTCCGAGAGGCCCCAGCCCGCCGACAGATGCCGGGCGCCGATCGCCCCCGCCACCACCAACAGACCGACGAGACCGCTGATCAGTGCGCCCGCACCCAGCGCCGCCGCGCCGGTGAGCCACGGTGACGGGGCCCAGGGACGTACCGGCTCTCCGATGACCTTCCGCCGGATCGGTAGCAGCGCAAGCAAAGCCAGTAGCGGCAGCAGGGCCAGCCCCCCGAACAGCCCGATCCGGTAGGTCAGGTTCGACGGGAACGTCAGGCTCACCATGCCGCCGGTGCCCGCGGGGACCACCCAGCCCTGCTGCCAGCCGTTGACGGTGATCGCCCGCAGTCCGGTGCCGTCCGCGGTGTGGGCGACCCAGCCGGGGTTGCGGCTCTCGGGGACCACGATGACCCGGTCGTGGTCCACCGACTCCACCCGCACCTCGCGGCGGTCCGAGCTCCATTGACCGATGTCCGCCGGTACCACCGGTGCGGGCCGCAGTTCTGCGGCACGGGCAGCGGCCAGCTGCACACCGTCGACCACGAAGGCCTCACCCGGGCTGACCAACAGTTCCTGCTGGCCCGCCGGCAACGTGATGGGTTCCGGCAGGCAGGGCTTCGCGGCGATCGGCTCGTTGTCCAGCAGCGCACCGACGGTGGTGGTGACCGAGGTCTGGATGAACTGCCCGGCCACCCCGATGATCGGTCCCCGCCCGCAGGGCAGCGTGACGGGTCGGTCACGGTCACTCGGGCGGGCAGCCGCGATCGGGTTGGCCGCGCCGTCGAGCACGGTCACCTCGGCCAGACCGGTGGGCTTGAGTTGATCGAAACCCAGTGCGGTGCGGTCGATCACGTCCGTCCAGTCCAGGATCGACAATTGCACCGTATCGGTCACGGTCGGGAACAGATCGAGCGTCTGCGGGCCGTCGCCGTTCATCCTGCGGACCTGCGGTCCGGCACCGAGGTCGACCGCGACCATCGTCGGATGCGCGGGCAGCACGGTGGAACTCGGTGTCAGCGTCACTCCGGCGACCTCGGTCGGTGCCGGGAGTTTCACCGTCAGGGTCGGCGGCTTCTTGAACTGCACGTCGCTTTGCGGCGCCGTCCACGCGGTACGTACGTCGCCGTCGGTGGCGGCGTACGCCGAGCCGAGCACATCGATCAGATCGGAATCGCCCACCGAACGCACCGTCGCGGGTGTGCTGATCAGATCGGCCAGCCGCGGCCCCTGCCGGGCCCGCACCCACACCGTCGGCGTCACGGTGGTGGTCTCCGGCACGGTGAGCGTACGGCTCATGTTCACGGCCTCTTCCGGGGCCAGCGCCATGGTGGCCGCGCAGCGGATACCGTCGGGGGCGTCCGCGCACCCCGGGCGGCCCAGCAGCTCGGAGCCGAGATCCCATTGCGCGACCACGGATCCCGCCGGCGGGCCGGGCACGTCCACGGTGCGCCGCAGCGTGACCGGGTGGGCGAAACCCGATGCGTCGTACTGGGTCACGGACAGGTCGGTGATGCCGAACTGCACCCCCGGTGAGCCGTCGTCGGTGCCCACGGCGGTGACCCGCATCCACGGTGTCTCGCCGAACGGCAGCGCCGCGGACAGCGGTTTGCCGGGCTCGTCGAAACGCAGGGTGGTGGTTCCGTTCACCGTCGACACCTCGATACGGCGCACCTGCGCCCCGACGGCGGTGGCACTCGGTGTGATGGTGACCGCGGCATTGGTCACCGGATGATCGAAGTCGACCTGCATCCACTGGCCCACGGCGGTCTGCAGCGAATTGGACACCCAGCTGGTCGACGAATCGGCATCGATGGCGGCCGCCGGCCCGGAGGACGGCGAGACATTGGGTAGCGCAGTCGAATCCGACGCCGAGCTGGACACACTGATCTTGCCGCCCGTCCACCGTGCGTAGAGCGGGTCGGTGCCGGCGGGGTAGTCCATCACCCGGTTGAACGTCTGCCGACGTTCGTCGGGGGTGCGCACCGCCGAGGAGTGGTTGTCCACGCGCCCGTAGTCGGTCTCCCGGGCCAGCGGGGTGTCGGTGATCGTCACCAGCGGGGCGTCGACACCGGCGCGTTGCGCATCGGCGGTCAGCAGCATCGGTCCGAGCGGTTCGCGGCCGGTGAGCCGACGTCGTTCATCAAGGCGCAGCAAGGCTTCCGGGCCGCCGTCCACGCGGGCCATCGCGGCGAGATCGGTCAGGTACGGCCCCGGCTGGGCGTTGTCGACCCGGTAGATCTGGACCGCCGGATACCGCGGGCGCAGACCGCTGTCGGTGACGAACCCGTCCAGGGTTCCCGGCCCGATGGAATCGCCGAACTCCGCGACCCTGGTCAGGCCAGGCGACCCGTCGATGGCGCGGTGTACCAGGATGGGTCGTGCCGACCGGGAGGTGTCCGGGTCCAGGTCATTGCGTACCACGACAAACGAAATGCCTTGCTGAGCAAGCGTATCGGCCAAGCCCGCCGAGGGTTGACCGGCTGCGAAAAGCCGTTGCACGGCGTCGAGGGCGCGGATGGTTTCCGGTGGGGTCAACGGAATCGAGTCGCGCACCCCCCACGGGCTGCCGCCCAGCACCTGCAGTGGCTCGTCGTGACTGTTACCCCAGACCTGGGTCGCGAACGGGGCTCCCGGCGCGACGAGCACCCGGCCACGGTCGGTGTTGTGTGCATCGAGCCACGCCGCCGTCTCGTGCCAATACCCGGGGATCGCCGCGAAACTGCCCGGCGGTGTCAGCCGCCCGGTCCAGGCCAGCGAGGTGCCCGCGGCCAGCGCGGTCAGGATGACGAGACCGACGGCGACCCGCTTGTCACGTTCGGGGTGCGCGAGGGCACCCACCCAGGTTGGTCGGGAGACGCTGCCGGGTAACGGTATCCGGCTCAGGAGGTGTGCCAACCCCAGTGCCAGCGGCAGCCGGATCAGCGGCTCAAGCTTGTGCACATTGCGCAGCGGGGTGCCGTCGGCATCGAGGAACGACTGCACACCGGTGGCGAACGGGGAACCCAGCCCGCCCGAGTAGCCGACGGCCAGCAGTGTCAGGCCGACGAAGAGGATCAGGATGAGCCGGCCCCGGAACGGCATGGAGCGCATGGCCAGCCCGGCCAGTCCGGCCGCCGCGACCAGTGTGGTGGCCAGCACCGCAACGGAACTGGTGACCAGTGTCGACCCGGCGGTGGCGGTCGGCGCGACGTACGGCGTCCAGGCGCCCGCGCCGCGCAGCACCTCGGTCAGCGACAGCCATCGGGTGGTGACGCCGGAGGACTCGATGAAGTCCAGGAAAGGAGGGCTGATGCGGCCCAACATGATCAGGGCCACCGACCACCACGCGATGGCCAGCGCCGTACACAGCGCCCACCAGCCGGTGAAGCGCCACCACTGTTTGTTGGGGCGGTGGGCGGCCCACCAGATGATCGCGGCCAGGCAGCCGGTCAGGGTGGCGACGGCGTTGACCGCACCCATCAGGGCGACGGCAACCGCCGAGCGGGCGGCCAGCAGGCGGATCCGGTCGTCGCCGCGCATCGCGCGGATGACCGGCAGCAGCACCCACGGCGCGAGCATCATCGGCAGGGTTTCCGAGGAGATGGCGCCCAGCGTGGTCAGTACCCGCGGGGACAGCGCGAACGCGGTGGCGGCGATGACCCGTGCGCTGGTGTTTCCGATACCGAGCGCTTCAGCCACCCGCAACAGACCCCAGAACCCGACGGTGAGCAACAGCGCCCACCACAACCGTTGGGTCACCCATCCGGGCAGGCCCAGCGCGTCACCAACCAGGAAGAACGCTCCGTGCGGGAACAGATAGCCGTAGGCCTGGTTCTGTGCCTGGCCGAAGGGCAGATCGCTGTTCCACAGGTCGGCGGCGCGCGCAAGGAAGCGCAACGGGTTCGCCGTGAGATCGAGCTTGGTGTCCGGCGAGATGAGGCCGGGGGACTGGAGGAACGCCAGGATCAGGGCGGCGGACCCGACCAGCCACAGCCAACGCCGTGAGAGTGTTCCTTCGGCCGACTGCGCGCCCGGGTCAGGCCCGGTCGCCGTATTCAACGCGGTTGAGCACCGAGGACGCGGGGTCGCCCGACTGCACCGGTGGCTTGGTGTCCTGCTGAACCATCAGCGTCACGCCGAAGATCGCCGCTGCGCCCAGCAGCAGTCCGACCACGATGCTGGCCGCTGCGGGCACGACGAACCGTTCCATGCCCGCCAACCTAGCACGTCAGAATGGGGCGGTGAGTGCAGCGGAGCGGGAGTTCTGGCGCTCGGCGACGTGCACGGTGCGGGTGCGTCACGAGCGCACGGGTGCGCTGGTGTTCTCCGGGTACGATCGCGCCCACCTGGGCGGATACGAGTATCTCGTCACGGTCCGACCGGAGGTCCTGCCCGCGGTGCGGGCCGCGCTCGGGGTCGGCCCGCACGCCGATGTGCTCGACGCGCTGTGCGCCGCGGTGGAGGAGATCATGGCCGTCGGCGAGCGCAGCTGGCTGTGCTCGCGCGGGGTTCCCTGCGATCTGCAGACCTGGTGAGCGGCTGCCCGACGGACGCGGACCGCTAGTCTCGAGACCCATGTCGATATCGCGCGCACTCGGTGCCCTGACCGCGCTGTCCGGTCTCCTGCTGGCCTGCTCGCCGGCCGGGCCGCAGGAAGCGGCCGCCCCACCGGCTCCGGTGAGCAGCGGCCCGGCCGTTCCGACGAACGCGTCCTTCGACCATCCGCTGCCGGCCGCCCCGGCGCCCCGGTCCTGCGATATCGCCACGATGTCGACCCGGGACAAGCTCGCGCAGCTGCTGATGGTCGGGGTCTCCGACGCGGCCGACGCGCGCGCGGTGGTCGCCGATCAGCATGTCGGCGGCATCATGATCGGCAGCTGGACCGACAAGTCGATGCTGGGTGCACCGCTGGCCGATATCGCGGCGCAGTCGGGCCCGCTGTCGCTGGCGGTCAGCGTCGACGAGGAGGGTGGCCGGGTGTCCCGGCTCGCGGGTGTGATCGGCAGCCAGCCTTCGGCACGGGAGCTGGCCGAGACCAAGACCCCCGACGAGGTCTACGGGATCGCGTTGCAGCGTGGCCGGGCCATGCGTGGCCTCGGTATCACCGTGGACTTCGCCCCCGTCGTCGACCTGACGCAGGAAAGCGCCGCGATCGGGGACCGCTCGTTCGGTGACGATCCGCAGACGGTGACCGAGTACGCCGGCGCCTACGCCCGCGGCCTGCGCGACGCCGGGGTACTGCCGGTGCTCAAGCATTTCCCCGGTCACGGTCGCGCAGCGGGTGATTCCCATACCGGCGCCGTGTCGACCCCGCCGCTGGCCGAACTGCAGACCAGCGATCTGGTGCCTTACCGCACATTGGTCAACCAGCCGCCGGTGGCGGTCATGGTGGGTCATATGGCCGTTCCGGGGCTGACCGGCGGTGAGCAGGCCAGCCTGAGTCCCGCCGCCTACAACCTGTTGCGCACCGAGTTCGGCTTCGGCGGTGTGGTGTACACCGACGATCTGTCCAGCATGGCCGCCATCAACCAGCAGTACGGAGTGGCGGCGGCGGTGCTGAAATCCTTGCAAGCCGGCGCCGATATCGCGCTGTGGATCACCACCGCCGAGGTGCCCGCCGTGCTGGACCGCCTCGAGCAGGCGGTTGCGTCCGGAGAGCTGTCCCAGGGCGCGGTGGACGCGTCGGTGCAGCGGGTGGCGGCCTCGAAGGGGCCTAATCCCAACTGCGGTCGCTGATCACCCGTACTCTGTGCCGATGGCCGGTGGAACCAAGCGGTTGCCGCGCGCGGTGCGCGAGCAGCAGATGCTCGACGCCGCCGTGCAGATGTTCTCCATCAACGGCTATCACGAGACGTCGATGGATGCGATCGCCGCCGAGGCGCAGATCTCCAAACCGATGCTCTACCTCTACTACGGTTCCAAGGAAGACCTGTTCGGCGCCTGCCTGGACCGTGAGCTGAACCGGTTCGTCGACGAGGTGCGCGGCCGGATCGACTTCACCCAGAGTCCAAAGGACATGCTGACCAACGCCGTGGGGGCGTTCCTCGGCTATATCGACAGCAACCGTGCATCGTGGATCGTGCTGTACAGCCAGGCCACCAGCTCGCAGGCCTTCGCGCACACCGTGCGCGAAGGTCGCGAGCGGATCATCGAACTGGTCGGCAGGCTGTTGCAGTCCGGTACCCGAAACCCGGAACCGGACGCCGATTTCAATATGATGGCCGTCGCGTTGGTGGGTGCCGGTGAGGCCATCGCCGACCGGGTCAGCACCGGTGACGCCGACGTCCAAGATGCCACCGAACTGATGATCAACCTGTTCTGGCGCGGCCTGAAGGGCAAGCCCAGTGACAAGGTGTGAACCGCCGAGCCGCTAGACCGCCACGCCCTCGATCAGGCTGAACGGTGTCACGGTCGGCACCACCCGGTCCAGCCGGAACCCGGCCCGCTGATATAGCGCTCGGTATTCGGCCTCGGTGCGTTCGCGCCCACCGGCCGACACCAGCATCTCCATGTCCAGCCACTTGGGCAGGAACTCGCGGTGGTGTTCGGGGATCACCGCCTCCAGCAGCAACAGCTTGGCGCCCGGTCGAGCGGCCGCCCGCACGCTGGTGAGGATCGCGACGGACTCGGCGTCGGCCCAGTCGTGGATGACGTTCTTCATCACGTACATGTCGGCGCCCGCCGGCACCGCGTCGAAAAACGATCCCGACTCCACCGCCACCCGTTCGGTGACACCGAAACGGGCCAACACCGCCGGTGCACCCTCCACGACCTCCGGCAGGTCGTAGAGCACACCGCGGGCGGCGGGGGCGGCGTTGAGGATCGCCGCCAGCAACCGGCCGTGACCGCCGCCGACATCGGCGATCGTCGCGTACCCGGTGAAGTCGTAGGCGGCGACCACCGGGTCGATGGCGAATTCCGACATGCTGGTCATCGCGTCGTTGAAGACCGCACCCAATGGCGGCTCGCTGTGCAGGTATTCGAACGCCGGCATGCCGCGCAGGGTGGGGATCACCGACTGCCCGGTGCGGACCGCCTCGGTGAAGTGGGTCCAGTGCTCACGGTGCTGGGGCGAACCCACGAACCGGGCCATCGCCGCGATCGACACCGGCGCATCGGTGCGTAGCGCATCGGCGACCGGATTGAGCGCATACCGACCGCGGCGCACCGTGAACACCCCGGCGCTGACCAGCGCGCGCATCAGCCGCGCCAGTGCGTCCGGGTCGGCGCCCACCCGCTTGGCCAATTCGTCTGTGCGCAGCGGGCCGTCGGCCAGCGCATCGGCGATCTTGAGGTCCGCGGCCACCGTGATGCCCTGGGACACCCACGCTCCGAGGATCAGCTCCAGCAGTACCGCGGGCCCGGGAGCGCTGCGCCGGCGCAACCGGCCGAGGCCGTCGCGGACCCGGTCCACGGCGCGGATGAGGCTGGCGGGAGGTACGCGGGTGGCGGCCATCCCCGCAGTTTAGAGCGCGGTCACCGACGCCGTAAGGTGCGGATATCCCTTCTTCAGGTGCCGCAGCGCCAACTCCCAGCCGCCGTCGACGCGGTCGGTGTACAGCCCGGCGCGCGCCGGCAGCAGTACCGGCTTGCCGAACCGCACCGAGTACTTCACCGCATCGGGCAGCTGGCCCTCGATATTGGCCAGCACGGCTGCCGCACTGAACATCCCGTGTGCGATGGCGGTCGGGAAGCCGAACAGCTTGGCGCCGATCGAACTGGTGTGAATGGGGTTGTGGTCACCGCCGATGGAGGCGTACGAGCGGATCTGGCCGGCGGTGAAGGTGAGTACCGCGTTGGGTGGCGGCAGCTTCGGCTGTTTGGGTGGCTCCGGCCGTGGCGCATCGGACAGGCTGGTGCGCTGTTGGTGCAGGAAGGTGGTGGTCTGCTCCCAGGCAAGGTCGTTGCCGATCTTGATGTTGGTGACCAGGTCGACCAGTAGACCCTTGCGGTGCTCGCGCAGGTTCTCCGCGTGCACGGCCACGTCCAGCGCATCGCTGACGGTGATCGGGCGGTGCGCGGTGATGTGGTTCTCGGTATGCACCGAACCCATTGCCGCGAAGGGGAAATCGAACGATGTGGCCAGCGACATCATGGTCGGGAAGGTGAGCGCGAACGGGTAGGTCAGGGGCACGGCATTGTCGAAACGCAACCCGGTGACGTTGGCGTACGCGGCGACGTTGGCGGGGTCGATCCGCAGTTCGGGCACGTGCACGGTGCGGTCGGGGAGGCCGCCGGAACGCGGTACGAACGGCAGCGCGCCGGCGACCGCGCGGGCCATGTTCAGCAGACCGTTGGGCTGGCTCATCACGCCCCCAGCAGGGCTTGGCCGCAGACCCGGATCGTGTTGCCGGTGACCGCATTCGACGCCGGGCTGGCGAAGTAGGCGATGGTCTCGGCGACGTCGACGGGCTGTCCGCCCTGGAACAACGAGTTCAGCCGGCGGCCCACCTCGCGGGTGGCCAGCGGGATGGCCTCGGTCATCTTGGTCTCGATGAAACCGGGGGCGACGGCATTGATGGTGATGCCCTTCTCGGCCAGGGTAGGCCCGAGGGCTTCGACGATGCCGATCATGCCGGCCTTGGTCGCGGCGTAGTTGGTCTGGCCACGGTTGCCCGCGATACCGGCCATCGAGGACAGGCCGATCACCCGGCCGCCTTCGGACAGGGCGCCGGCGGCCACCAGGCCTTCGGTAAGGGTCAGCGGCGCAACAAGATTCACCGCGATCACCGAATCCCAGCGCGGCTCGTCCATGTTGGCGAGCAGCTTGTCGCGGGTGATGCCGGCGTTGTTGACCAGCACGTCGACCGTGCCGCCATGGTGCTCGCCCAGGTGCGCGACGATCTGGTCCACCGCGTCGGGGGCGGTGACGTCGAGTGCCAATGCGGTGCCGCCGACCTTGGCCGCGGTCTCCTTCAGCGCCTCTTCGGCCTGCGGTACGTCCACGGCCACCACCGCGGCACCGTCGCGGGCGAAGACCTCGGCGATGGTCGCGCCGATACCGCGGGCGGCACCGGTCACCACGGCGACTTTGCCGGCCAGCGGCTTGTCCCAGTCGGCGGGCGCCTGCGAGGCGGCCGCGCCGACCCGGAACACCTGCCCGTCGACGTATGCGGACTTGCCGGACAGGATGAAGCGCAGCGTCGATTCCAGGCCGGAGGCACCGGCGTCGGCGTCGGCGGCCAGGTAGACCAGCGATACGGTGGCGCCGCGCCGCAGTTCCTTGCCCAGCGACCGGGTGAAGCCTTCCAGGGCGCGCTGCACGATGTGCTCGTGGGCGGACAGCGATGCCGAGGGCTCGGTCCCGACGACCACGACCCGGCCGGAGGCGCCGAGGTTGCGCAGCACCGGGGTGAAGAACTTGTACAGCTCTTTGAGGTCGGCCGGTTCGGTGATGCCGGTGGCGTCGAACACCAACCCGCCGAACGAGTCGGCCCACCGTCCGCCGATGTTGTCGGAGACGACGTCATAGTCGTCGGCGAGGGCGGCGCGCAGCGGTTCCACCACCCGGCCCGAACCCCCGATCAGCAGCGATCCGGCGAGCGGCGGCTGGCCGGGGCGATAGCGGCGCAGCTCTTCGGGCTGCGGGACGCCGAGTTGTTTGGCCAGGAACGATCCGGGCCCGGAATTGACGACTTGGGAGAACACGTCGGAAGCCATGGGGACTAACTTACTCCAGAGTAAGGTTTGCGGGTAACCTTGGGTCATGCCTTCACAAACCAATGACCGCCGCGTCGCCGTGCTCGGTGGAAACCGGATCCCTTTCGTCCGCTCCGACGGCGCCTACGCGAACGCCTCCAACCAGGACATGTTCACCGCCGTCCTCGACGGTCTCGCCGACCGGTTCGGTCTGCGCGGCGAGAAGCTCGACGCGGTCATCGGCGGTGCGGTGCTCAAGCACAGCCGCGACTTCAATCTGATGCGCGAGTGTGTGCTGGGCAGCTCGCTGTCGCCGTACACCCCGGCCTTCGACCTGCAGCAGGCCTGCGGCACCGGTCTGCAGGCGGCGATCGTCGCCGCCGACGGTATCGCCCGCGGCCGGTACCGGGTGGCCGCCGCCGGCGGCGTGGACACCACCTCCGATGCGCCGATCGCCTTCGGTGACGATCTGCGCGGTGTGCTGCTGAGCGTGCGTCGGGCCAAGTCCAACCTCGACCGGCTCAAGCTCGTCGGCAAGTTGCCTGCCGCCCTCGGTGTCGAGATCCCCACCAACGGCGAGCCCCGCACCGGACTGTCGATGGGCGAACATGCGGCCATCACCGCCAAGGAAATGGGCATCAAGCGGGTCGACCAGGACGAACTGGCCGCGGCCAGCCACCGCAACATGGCGGCCGCCTATGACCGCGGTTTCTTCGACGACCTGGTCACCCCGTTCCTCGGCGTCTACCGCGACAACAATCTGCGCGCCGACTCGTCGGCGGAAAAGCTGGCCAAACTCAAACCCGTCTTCGGCGTCCGCAATGGTGACGCGACGATGACCGCGGGCAACTCCACGCCGCTGACCGATGGCGCGTCGGTGGCGCTGCTGGCATCCGAGGAGTGGGCCGCCGAACACGACGTCCCGGTGCTGGCCTACTTCGTCGACGGCGAGACCGCCGCGGTCGACTACGTCAACGGTCCCGACGGGCTGCTGATGGCCCCGACCTACGCGGTGCCGCGACTGCTCGCCCGCAACGGTCTGACGCTGCAGGATTTCGACTTCTACGAGATCCACGAGGCGTTCGCCTCGGTGGTGCTGGCCACCCTGGCGGCCTGGGAGTCACCGGACTACTGCAAGGGCCGGCTCGGGCTGGACGCGCCGCTGGGCGCCATCGACCGCAGCAAGCTCAACGTCAACGGATCCTCGCTGGCCGCCGGGCACCCGTTCGCCGCCACCGGCGGGCGCATCGTCGCGCAGTTGGCCAAGCAGCTGGCCGAGAAGAAGAAGGAGACCGGCAAGCCGGTGCGCGGCCTCATCTCGGTCTGCGCCGCGGGTGGGCAGGGCGTGACGGCCATCCTGGAGGCCTAGGCCCGACCGCCGAAACAGCATTCCGGACGGGGCCCACTCGCGTTTTTCCTGCTGGAATGCTGTTTCGGCCCGGCTCAGAAGTGTGCGAAAAAAAGTTTCCGCCGAGCTGTAACGCTCGCCGGAGCACCGTCGATACATGGGATAGCTCCGTGTTGCCGTCTGACCCCCCGACCCGACGGCAACACGGGGCTCTTTCTTTTCCCGCCGTGCGTCACGGGTCCTTGGACGCGGTGACCGGTCCGGAGCCGGGCGGTGCGAACAGGCTGCCCGCCACACTGCCGCGTGCCGTGCGGACCGCGACCAACGCCCAGGTACACAACAGGCCGGCGTAGGCAGCCACGGCGGCCACCTTGAACGCCGGCAGGCCGGTGTGCAGGGCGAGCTGGGTGGTGCCGGTGACGAATGTGCCCACCGGGAACGTCAGGCTCCACCAGGTCAGCGCGAACGGCATCCCGCGTCGCAGCGTGCGGACTGTCAGCGCGGTCGCCAGCGCGATCCACAACACCGAGAATCCCCACACCGGCACCCCGAACAGGATCGAGAAGATCCCCATCCCGGCGGCGAGTTCCGGGGCGACTGCCAGATGCGCCTGCGTCGCCAGCAGGCCCGCCACCGTCACCGACTGGCCCAACGGGCCGAGCACGATCCACAACGTCGGCACCCGCGCCGTGCCGGAGGTGCCGTACAGCGCCAGCCGGCTCCAGATCATCGTGATGATGATGAGCGCGGCGATCAGCGACAACCCGAACATCGCCAGGCAGCCGTAGAACATCGTGGTCCGCCCGGTGCCCGGTGCCATATGCGGGATCAGCATCGCCCCGCCCGCGGCCGACACCATCGGCGGCACCACCGGCATCAACCACCCGCCGAACGCGGCGTCGGGCCCCACGTTGAGCTGAGTGAACATCAGATACGGGATGGACACCGCGGTGTACAGCCCGCCGATGGTGCCCGCCGACCACAGCACCCAGTTGACGTCGACGGCCAGGCTCTCGCCGATCAGGTCCTTGCCCACCAGCATGGTGCCCGTCCCCACGGTCAGTAGGGCCATGGGCGCGGCGCCGTAGAAATGCGCCATCTGGGGATTGCGCGCATGCCCGCGGGCGACGGTCGGGTGGCGGAACCACTGCACGCTGACCGCGACGACGAGCGCCACCAGCAGTGCGGCCGCGCACACCCAGACAATCTCGGTGAACACCCGCAGACCGGGCGGCTGTACCGGCAGCGTCGCCCCGGCGACGACGAGGATCCCTGTCCCCATCACCGACGAGAACCAGTTCGGGCCGAAATTCCCCAGCCGGGTCTCCGTTTCGTTCATCGCGCGGCGGGCATCATGGGAGGCATGCAGATCAGCATCCTCGGATCATTGTCCGGATCGGGCGGCACGACCCTCATCGACGGTGTCGTGTCGGAATTCGCCAAGCTGCGTGATGAGGGTTTCCGCCGGGTCTGGATGACCCAGATGCCGTACGAGCCGGACCTGCTGACCGTGCTCGCGGTGGCCATGCGCGAGGTCGACACCATCGAGGTCGGCACCGGCGTGGTGCCGATCCAGAACCAGCATCCGATGCAGTTGGCGCAGCGCGCGCTGACCCTGAACCTGATCGCGGGCGGCCGATTCATCCTCGGGCTGGGGATGACCCATGCAGCGGTCACCGAGGGCATGTGGGGCATTCCCTGGGATCGGTCGGTACGGCGGCTCAACGAGTACCTGGACGGACTCTTGCCGCTGCTTGCGGGCGAGGCGGCCGATGCGCCGGGCGAGATCTACACCACGCGTGGCGCGTTGCAGATCGCCGGTGCGCCGCAGCCCCCGGTCTACGTCGCGGCGTTGGGCCCGCAGCTGCTCAAGATCGCCGGCCGGCGTACCGCGGGCACGGTGACCTGGATGACCGGGCCGAAGACCCTCGCCGAGCACGTGGGCCCGGGGCTGCGGGCCGCCGCCCACGGCCGCCCCGTCCGGGTGGTGGCCGCGCTGCCGGTCAGTGTGACCGATGACGTGGACGGCGCGCGGGCGCAGGCCGCCGAGCAGTTCGCGATGTACGGTCAGCTGCCGTCCTACCGGGCCATGCTCGACCGGGAGGGCTACGCCGGGCCCGCCGACGCCGTTCTCATCGGTGACGAGGAGACGGTGACCTCCAGGATCGAGGGCCTGCGCGCCGCCGGCGTCGACGAGTACGTCGGCGTGGTCTACGACCGATCGCCCGAGGTCAGAGACCGTACGCGGGCGTTGTTGCGGGCGCTGGACACCCCCGGAAATTAGGCCTGGTGTGATTGTCGTCACAGGCGTACAGTCGACCGCACGACGGGTTCGGGAGTGACAGATCCAAAGAGCCGGAACGAGGTGAAACTCCGGCCGCGCGAGATACCGAAAGGTATGTGAGGACGCCCTCAAGGTCGAAAGACCGTCCTCCCGAACCCGCCCTTTTTCTGCCGCTGGCGAACAACCGAGGACAGCCGGGCGCGAGCGGCCAAGATGCTGGGATGGGCGACATCATCGCTATCCACCCGGACCGCCGGCCCGCGCGCGAGCCCGAACCGCTCTGGCGTGAGGTACTCGGCCGCCGGTTGCGCGACACCCGCCGGCGCCGCGGCGCCCGGCTGGTCGACGTCGCGGCTCGTGCCGGGGTGTCGCCGCAGTACCTCTCCGAGATCGAGCGCGGCCGCAAGGAACCGTCGAGCGAGATGATCGCGGCGGTGTGCGGTGCGCTGAACATCGACCTCGGGCGGCTGCTCGGCGGCATCTCGGCGGATCTGACCCGGCGCCAGCAGACCAGAGCCGGCGGCCCCACCCTGCTGGCCGCCTAAGCCCGCTGATCCAGCACCCGGTCGGCCAGCCCGTAGTCCACCGCGCCGTCGGCGTCGAACACCCGGTCCCGGTCGGTGTCGTGCCGCAACTGCTCGACGCTGCGCCCGGTGTGCCGGGCCAGGATGGCCTCCAGCTGGTTTCGGGTCCGGACCACCTCGTCGGCCTGCAGGATCAGATCCGGGATGGTGCCCCGGCCCTGCGCCGCCGGCTGATGCAACACCACCCGGGAATGCGGCAGGACCGCACGCCGACCCGGCTCGCCGGCGGCCAGCAATACTGCCCCGGTGGCCACCGCCTGGCCGATGCACGTCGTGGCCACCGGTGCCTTGATGAAGCGCATGGTGTCGTAGACGGCGAGCATCGCCGACAGATCGCCGCCCTCGGAGTTGATGTACAGCCCGATCTCCTGCTCCGGGTTGTCGGCCTCCAGATGCAACAACTGGGCGATGAGCACATTGGCGACACCGGCATCGATGGCGGTGCCCAGATAGACGATGCGTTCGGTGAGCAGATGCGAGTAGACGTCCATGATGCGCTCACCCGACGCGCTGCGAGCGATGACATTGGGGATCGTATAGCTGGTCATGCGTGTATTCCCAACTGCTGCTTGCGATTCGGCGCCACCTGGGTGAAGTCGCCGACGATGTGGTCGATGAATCCGTAGTCGCGTGCCTGCTCGGCGGTGAACCAGCGATCGTGCAGCGAGTCGGTGAAGATGCGCTCGACGTGCTGGCCGGTGTCGGCGGCGATGATCCCCAGCACGGTGTCGCGGGTGTGCCGCAGATCGTCGGCCTGCACTTCGACCTCGACCGCCGAACCGGCGATGCCCGCCGAGCCCTGGTGCATCAGGATGCGTGCGTGCGGCAGCGCCAGACGCTTACCCGGGGTGCCGGCCGAGAGCAGGAATTGCCCTGCGCTGCAGGCGAGTCCGAGCGCCACGGTGCACACGTCGGCCGGGATGAGTCGCATCACATCGCGGATCGCGAGCATGGCGGGCACGGAACCGCCGGGGGAGTGAATCCACAGGGCGATATCGTCATCGGAATCGGCGGCGAGCGTGAGCAGTTGCGCGACGAGGACGGTGCCGTTGTCATCGTCGAGTGCGCCGTCGAGCACCAGCACCCGCTTGCGGTACAGGTCTTCGCGTAGCTTCCGGCCGAACAGTGGTGGTTTCTCGGTCATGGCTCGACTGTGCCGCAACGGATGCCCGTCGCGCCCGCGGTGCTGCTGTGAGCAGAACGGCGGGGGAGGAAACGCAAGGACCCCCGGGATCGCCGGGGGTCCTTGGTCTTTGAGAACTCAGGAACTCAGAACGCTGCTTCGTCGAGCTCCATCACTTCGTTGTCGATCGCTTCGACCACTGTGCGGGTGCTGGTCAGCAGCGGCAGGAAGTTCTTGGCGAAGAACGACGCGGCGCCGATCTTGCCCTCGTAGAACGCCTTGTCCGCACCGGTGGCACCGGCGTCGAGCTTCTCGATCGCCACGGCGGCTTCACGCTGCAGCAGCCAGCCGATGACCAGATCGCCGACGCTCATGAGGAAACGCACCGAACCCAGGCCCACCTTGTAGATGGCGGCGGGATCCTCCTGCGAGGCCATCAGGTAGCCGGTCAGGGTGGCGGCCATGCCCTGCACATCTTCCAGGGCGGTCGCCAGCAGTGCGCGCTCGGCCTTCAGGCGGCCGTTACCGGTCGCGTTCTTCACGAAGGTGTCGATCTCGCCGGAGAGGTAGGCCAGCGCCTGGCCCTTGTCGCGGATGATCTTGCGGAAGAAGAAGTCCTGCGCCTGGATCGCGGTGGTGCCCTCGTAGAGCGAGTCGATCTTGGCGTCGCGGATGTACTGCTCGATCGGGTAGTCCTGCAGGAAGCCCGAACCACCCAGGGTCTGCAGGCTCTCGGTGAGCTTGGCATAGGCGGTTTCGGAGCCGAAGCCCTTGACCACCGGCAGCAGCAGGTCGTTGACCCGCACCGCCAGGTCGGCGTCCACATCGTGCAGCGCCTTGGCCACCTCGGCGTCCTGGAAGGTCGCGGTGTACATGTACAGCGCGCGCATGCCCTCGGCGTAGGCCTTCTGGGTCATCAGCGAGCGACGCACATCGGGGTGGTGGGTGATGGTCACGCGCGGCGCGGTCTTGTCGGTCATCTGGGTCAGATCGGCACCCTGCACGCGCTCCTTGGCGTACTCCAGGGCGTTCAGGTAGCCGGTCGACAAGGTGGCGATGGCCTTGGTGCCCACCATCATCCGGGCCTGTTCGATGACATCGAACATCTGCGCGATGCCGTTGTGCACCTCGCCGACGAGCCAGCCGACGGCCGGGACACCGTGCTGGCCGAAGGTCAGCTCACAGGTGGCCGAGACCTTCAGGCCCATCTTGTGCTCGACGTTGGTGACGAAGACGCCGTTGCGCTCGCCGAGCTCACCGGTCTCCTTGTCGAAGTGGAACTTCGGCACGAAGAACAGCGACAGACCCTTGGTGCCGGGGCCGGCGCCCTCGGGGCGGGCCAGTACCAGGTGGGCGATGTTCGGGAAGAGATCGTCGGCGTCGGCGGAGGTGATGAAGCGCTTCACGCCGTCGATGTGCCAGGTGCCGTCGGGCTGCTGGACCGCCTTGGTGCGCCCGGCGCCGACGTCGGAGCCGGCGTCCGGCTCGGTCAGCACCATGGTGGCGCCCCAGTTGTTCTCCGCGGCGATGGCCGCCCACTTCTTCTGCTCATCGGTGCCGTTGTGCGCGAAGATCTGCGCGAATCCGGCGCCGCCGGCGTACATCCAGACGGCGGGATTGGCGCCGAGGATGTGCTCGTTGATGGCCCACAGCAGCGCCTTGGGGGCGGGCATGCCGCCGAGCTCCTCGTCGAGGGCGACCTTGTTCCAGCCACCTTCGATGGTCGCGTTGACCGACTTCTTGAAGGACTCGGGCAGTTTGACGGTGTGGGTGGCCGGGTCGAAGACCGGCGGGTTGCGGTCGCCGTCGGCGAACGACTCGGCGATCGGCCCCTCGGCCAGACGCGCCATCTCGTTGATCATCTCGCGGGCGGTGTCGGCATCCAGATCGGCAAAGCTGCCGGCGCCGAGCGCCTTGTCGAGACCGAGCACATCGAACAAGGCGAATACCTGGTCGCGGACGTTGCTCTTGTAGTGACTCACAGTGTCTCCTCAATGAGATTGGGTCTGAAGCAGGTGGTACGTGTGGCGGTTGGGTACTTGCGGCTGGACTGCACTAAGTTACCCACCAGTAACTGCCGTGAACTATACCGCCGAGTAACCCCCGCGCAAAGTGGTTGGGAGCAAATTGTCGCCGGCGTACCAACCCGGTGGTTGATTGGGCGTTGTACCGGCCCGCTAAATGGGCGCTGAGCTGAGCTTTTCGTCGCGATGTGATGCTTGCCACGCTGACGCCGCCGCGCCCTCTAGAGTGAGGCGGATGAGGCGTGTGGTGGTATGGGGAACCGGCAATATGGGTGCGACCGCCATCCGGTCGACGGTGGGGTTCCCGGGTCTGAGCCTGAGCGGGCTGATCACGTCCTCGGCCGAGAAAACCGGCCGGGACGCCGCCACCTTCGCCGGACTGGACACCGACACCGGGGTGCTCGCGGTGAGCGATCCCGCCGCGGTGGACGCCGCCCTCACCGCCGGCGACGCCGTTGCCTACATGGCCTCCGGGGACATCCGGCCCGACGAGGCGATCACCGATATCGAACGCGCCCTGCGGGCCGGTTGCCACGTGGTCACCCCATCGCTGTACTCGCTCTACGATCCGCGTTCGGCGCCCCCGGAGTGGGTGCAGCGGCTCACCGCCGCCGCCCGCGCCGGCGGCGCGAGCCTGTTGGTGTCCGGCGTCGACCCCGGCTGGGGCAATGACGCGCTGGCGGTGACGGCAGCCAGCCTGTGCACCCGCATCAAGACGATCACCTGCCAGGAGATCTTCGACTACTCGACCTACAACCAACCGTTCGCGGTGAAGGTGTCGTGTGGGTTCGGTGCGTCGATGGCCGAGACGCCGATGATGTTGTTGCCGTCCATCCCCACCATGGTGTGGGGCGGCAACGTCCGGCTGATCGGGCGCGGCCTGGGCATCGAGATCGAGGAGATCACCGAGGAGGTCGAGCGGCTACCGCTGGAGGAGACCGTCGACACGGTGATGGGACCGTTCGAGAAGGGCACCCAGGGCGCGTTCTTCCTCAAGGTGATCGGCTGGTCCGGCGGGCGGCAACGGGTGATCATCGAGCACATCACCCGTATCCACCCCGGCTGCGCCCCGGACTGGCCGCAGCCCGACGAGGGCGTCGGTGATCATCGCGTGATCGTCGACGGTGACCCGCAGCTGACCATCACCACCCGCGCCGACGTACCCGGCGGCACCCGGGCCGACGGCGGGAACACCACCGCCGCCAACCGACTGCTCGGTGCCATCGACTGGCTGGCCACCCAGCCCGCCGGGATCTACGACGGGCTCGATGTGCCGCTGCGCTCGGCGTTGCCTCCCGAGGTGGAAGCGACGCGCTGGGCCTAGGCCCAGCACTCCCAACGAGATTCACACCAGGGACCGATCCGGCGTGTGCTACGTCCCTGATGTGAATCTCGGCGAGGGGTTCCTAGTTCGCCTGCTCCGCAGGTGACTCGGGCTCGGCCGCAGGCGATTCCGCATCGGGCAACTGCGACACCAGGTGCTCGGCAAGCTCACCGATGGTCGGGTAGTCGAACACCGCGGTCGGGCTGATATCGAACTTGCCACCGAACTGTCCGAACAACCTGTTGCGCAGTTCGACCGCCATCAGCGAGTCGGTGCCCAGGTCCAGGAACCGGCTGGTTGCCGCCGGCGGCTGCGCCAGCCGCAGGAAGCCCTGCACCTCGCGCTGCAGGAACTCGGTGATGAAACCGGCTCGCGCCGCCACCGGCAGTTCCTGCAGTTGCCGCAGCAACTCGCTGTCCCCGCCGGCCGCTGCGTCGCCGCTGGGCAGCACCTGATCCAGCAGTGGCGGACGGATACCGCCCAACATCTTCGCCGTCCGTTGCCAATTCGCCTTCAGCACGGTCGCCTGCGCGGTTCCGTGCCGGACCGCCTCGCCGAGAGCTGCCAGCGCCGCCGACGGCTCCAGCGGCATCATGCCCTGGGCGCTGAGGTTGGCCAGCGCGGCCTGCGAGCTGGCCATCCCGCCGCTGCCCCATGGGCCGAAGTTGACCGCGGTCGCCGGCAGTCCCTGAGCCCGGCGCTGTGCGACGAGCCCGTCGAGCATGGCGTTGGCGGTGGCGTAGTTGGCCTGTGAGGGCGAGCCCAGCACCGCCGAAGCCGACGAATAGACGATGAAGAAGTCGAGATCATCGGACATGGTCAGTTGATGCAGGTAGTGCGCGCCATATGCCTTGGGCCCCAACGCTGCCTGGAATCGCTGCAGGCTCTGCTGCGGCAGCAGGGCGTCATCGAGAACACCCGCCAGGTGTGCCACACCGGCCAGCGGAGGTAGATCCGCACGGATCTTCTCCAGCAGCGTGGCCACCTCGGACGCGTTGCCGATATCGGCGGAGAACACGTGGACCCGGCAGTGGTAGCGCTCGGTGATGGCGTCGATGGCCTGCTGCGTCTCGGCATCGGGTGCCCGGCGGCTGGTCAGCACGATGTCCCCGGCGCCGAGCTGGGCCAGATAGGCGGCCGTGTGCAGGCCGAGCGCACCCAGGCCGCCGGTGACTAGATAGCTCCGATCACCGTGTGGCTGAAGAGGTTTCGGCATCTGCACGACGATCTTGCCGATGTGGCGGGCCTGCTGCATGCGGCGGAACGCCGTCCTGGCCTCCGTCAACGGATAAACCTCGGCGGGCACCGGTGCCCACACGCCCTCGGCCAGCCCGTCGGACACCTCGGACATCAGACGCTGGATGTGGTCCGGATCGCTCATCATCGTCACGTCCAGCGCGACGATCTCATAGTCGATATCGGGGCGTACCGCGGCCATCTGCGCGGCGGTCCAGATATCGCGCTTGGCGATCTCGGCGAACCGGCCACCCTGGGCGGTCGCCCGCACGGTGGCTTCGATGAAGCCCTCATTGGTCAGGCTGTTGAGTACCACGTCCACACCCGCGCCGTCGGTGTCGGCGAGAATCTGATCGGCGAAATCGGTGGTCCGCGAGTCGTACACGTACTCGACACCCATCGCGCGCAGCGTCGCGCGTTTGTAGGTGCTGGCCGTGGCGAAGACGGTCGCGCCGTGCTGGCGCGCCATCTGTACCGCGGCCAGACCCACACCGCCGCTGGCGGCGTGGATGAGCACCTTGTCGCCTGGGCGCAGCTGCGCCCAGTCGAAGGCGAGCCGGACCGTCAGCGCCGCGGCGGGAATGGTCGCGGCGTCCACCGCGCTGATGCCGTCGGGGACACCGGCCAGCAGCGGTGCGGGCACATTGAGCCGGCTGGCAAACGCACCCTGCATGGACCCGAAGACCCGCTGGCCGACCTGGAAGCCACTGACCTCGGAACCGATTTCGGTGACGACACCGCAGAGGTCGCCGCCGATTGGGCCGGGATCGCCCGGATACAGGCCCAGCACATTGAGCACATCGCGGAAGTTCAGGCCGGCGGCCTCGATCCGCACCTGCACCTCGTTGGCCTCCGGCGGCGTCACCTCCACCTCGGTCAGTCGCAGGTTGTCGATGGCACCGCGCTCGGTCGGCGCCAGCGCGTAATCATCCGACCGGGGCATCGGCAGGTGACCGGTGCGCGCCCAGTGCAGCAGCCGCGACACCAGGAAACGTCCCTGTCGCACGGCCATTTCGGGTTCGGCGACCGGTGTGCCGAGTGCGCCGGCAAGCCAGCTCAGCGACTCGTCGGAGCCGTCGGCGTCGAGCAGTCGGCAGCGCAGTGTCGGTTGCTCGGCGATCAGGGTGCGCCCGAATCCCCACAGCGCGGCCTGCGCCGGGTCCACCGGCTCACCGGGCTCGGTGGCCACCGCGCCCTCGGTGATGATCCACAGCCCGCCGGACAGGCCGCTCGTCTGGCCGGCCAGCGCGGTCTGGGTGGCGCCGAGCAGGGCGGCCACCTCGGCCTCCAACCGGTTCGCGAGGTCCGCGGTGGGACCGTCGAGTCCGGGGCGGCCCGCACTGCGGTAGACGATTCCGCTGACCGGGGTGCCCCGCTCGGCGGCGTCGGCGAAGGCCCGTTTCCAGGCATCCGGATTCGCCGGTTCGGCGACGGTGACCGCGCCGGGCACGGCCTCGGCCAGGCTGTCGAGCCCGGCGACCAGCCAGGTGCCATGTGCGGTCTTGGTGGTGGAGTCCTCGGCGTCGAGGGTTCCGGGTGCGGCAGCCTCGTGCCAGCCCACGGTGTACAGCAATCGGGTCGAGTCACCGCCGAGCCCGCGCAGCAGCGCCTCCCGCGGTGCGCGCTTCACGGTGAACTCCTCGATCCCGCCCAGCAGCCTGCCGTCGCGGTGTACGAAATCGATGTCGAAGACCAGGGTTTCGCTGTTCAGCGGGCCCTCGTGCCAGCGCGCCCGGCAGTAGAACCGATTAGGCATCTTCTCCAGCAGTTGCACCCGTCCGTACCGCAGCGGCAGGAACAGGTCGTGTATGCCCTGCTCGGCGGCCAGCGCCGCCGGGAAGGCCGGGAAGGCGACACCGGTACACAGATCGAGCAGGACGGGGTGGATCGGCTCGCTGCCCAGATGCTCGGCGAGCTCGTCACCGACGGACACATCGCCGATCGCCTCACCGTCACCGACCCACAGCGACTTCAACGACGTCGACCAGGTCGGTCCCCAGGCCAGTTCCAGATCGTGGAAGATCTCGAAGAGTTCCTGCGGGCGAGTGCGGTTCATGTGCTCGATCGCCTCGTCGGGGTGCAGCGCCGGCGCCTCCTGCGCCGGTGTCGCGGGATCCGTGCCGGAGCCCAGCGTGCCGTCCGCATTCAACGACCACTCGGCCTCGCGAACACCGTAGGGGCGGCTGTGCACCTGGAACTTCCAACCGTCGTCCTGCGGATGCAGTGTCAACTGCACCTCACGGGACGCCTTGTCGGGCAGGATGATCGGCTCGTAGAAGTACACGTCCTTGACGTGCGCAGGTGCCTGTGCGGCGGCCAGCGCCATCGCCGCATACGTGGCGCCCGGTACCACGACGGTGCCGTAGATGACGTGATGTGCCAGCCACGGCTGGGTCTTCACCGACAGCACGTTGCTGTAGATCGTGTCACCGGAGGCCAGGTCCTTGGCGCTGCCCAGGATGCTCGATGTCGAGACCCCACCCCCGGAGCCCATGCCGACGACCGACGTCTTGGGCCAGAAGCGGCGGCGCTGGAACGGATAGGTGGGCAGCTCGAGCCGATGCTGTGCCCCGTGATGTTTGGCGGCGAAATCCGGTCGGTGCCCGCAGATATAGGCGGTGGCCAGTGCTTCGGTGATCTGACGCTGTGCGTTGGCGCCCTTGCGCAGCGACACGATGGTCCGCGGGGTGGCCGAGGACTCGGGCCAGCTCTGCAGCGCCGCGGCGGTCAGGATCGGCTGCGGGCCGATCTCCATCAACACCGAACATCCCAGCCCCGCCACCGTGCGCACGCTCTCGGTGAACTGCACCGGCTGACGCGAATGCCGCCGCCAGTACTGCGCGTTGATCGGCGTCTCGGCCGTCAGCACCGCCCCGGTCCGGTTGCAGACCAGCGGCCGGGCCGGCACGGCGTACTCGAATTGTCCGGCGAAGGACTCGAATTCGTCGAGCACCGGGTCCAGCAGTTCGGAGTGGAAGGCGTGGCTGGTCTCCAGCCAGGTGCACCGCGCGCCGTCCGAGCTGCAGTTGGCGACGATCTGTTCGAGATCCTCGCCCGGCCCGGACAGCACGGTGTTGCGACCGTTGTAGGCGCCGACCGACACCCGGCCGAACGCCTCGGCGGCGCTCTCGACGTACTCGGGGTCGGCGAACACCGCGACCATGCGGCCGCCGGCGGGCAGGCTGCCGAAGAGCCGGCCCCGTTCGGCGATCAGCCGCGCACCGTCCTGGAGGCTGAACACACCGGCCACGCAGGCCGCCGCGTACTGGCCGACACTGTGCCCCAACACCACATCGGGTTCGATTCCCCAGGATTGCCACAGCCGGGCCAGGCCCATCTCGACGGCGAAGATCGCCGGCTGGGCGAACGAGGTGTGTCGCAGCGTCTCGGTGGCCTCGCGGCCGGGGTCGAAGATCGCGTCGAGCAGCGGGCGGGGCAGCATGCCGTCGACGGCTTGTGCGCACTGGCGCACCGTCTCGGCGAACACCGGCTCGGAGTCGAACAGTTCGCGCGCCATCCCCGGGTACTGGCTGCCCTGCCCGGGGAAGAACCAGGCTGTGGTCGGGGGATCGGTGCACTCGCCGCGCACCACCCCGGGACGTAGCCGGTTGGCCACCAGATCGTCGAGCAGCATCTTGGCCTCGGGAACGGTGTTGGCGACCACGGCCGCCCGGTGCTCGAAGTGTGAGCGCCCCGCCCCCGCGGTGAACGCCACATCGGCGACCGAGGCATCCGGGTGGTCGTCCAGCCAGGACGAGTACCGCTGCGCCAACGCCGTCAGGCCCTGCGCGGAGCGCGCGGACAGCGGCAACACGCTCAGCGGTTCCCGCGGGGCCGTCGCCGCGTCGGCGGGTTCGGCCGGGGTGTCATCGGCAGCCGGATCCGAGATCGGTTGCGGCGCCTCTTCGATGAGCACGTGCGCGTTGGTGCCGGTGAACCCGAAGGCGCTGACGCCGGCCCGTCGCGGACGGCCGTTGGCAAGCCACGGCGTGGGCTTGTCGACCACCTGGACCGGCAGGCTGTCCCATGGGATGTGCGGTGAGGGATTGTGGAAGTGCAGGGTCTGCGGCAGCAGGTCGTGCTGCAGTGACAGCACGACCTTGACCAGGCCGGCCACCCCGGCCGCCGACTCCAGATGGCCCACATTGGTTTTCGCGGTACCGATCAGCAACGGACGGCCCGGGTCGCGGCCCGCGCCGTACACGGCGGCGGCCGCCTGCACCTCGATCGGATCGCCCAGCGGGGTGCCGGTGCCGTGCGCTTCCAGGTAGTCGACGTCATCGCCGGCCAGGCCCGCCCGGGCCAGCGCAGAGCTGATGAGCCGTTGCTGTGCACCGCCGTTGGGCACCGTCAGACCGCTGGAGGCGCCGTCCTGATTGACCGCGCTGGCGCGGATGACCGCGCTGATCCGGTCACCGTCGCGCTGGGCGTCGGACAGCCGCTTGAGCACCAGCACGCCGCAGCCCTCGCTGCGCACGTAGCCGTCGGCCGCGGCGTCGAACGTCTTGCACCGGCCGTCCGGTGAGAGCATCCGGGCCCGTGAGGCCGCGACCACCGAGGCCGGGCTCAACAAGACGTTCACCCCACCGGCGATGGCCATATCGCAGTCCCCGGAATGCAGCGCCTGGCTGGCCTGATGCACGGCGACCAGCGAGGAGCTGCACGCGGTGTCCACCGCCATCGCGGGGCCCTCGAGTCCGAGGGTGAAGGAGACCCGGCCGGCGATCGCGTTGAGGGCGTTGCCGGTGATGAAGTGGGGCTGCAGGTTGTCCAGCGAATCGTTGGACAGCAGGTGTGAGTACTCATTGGCGCCGACACCGACGAATACCCCGGTGCGACTGCCGCGCAGGGACGCAGCGGAATAGCCGGCCCGCTCCAGGCCTTCCCAGGACAGTTCGAGCATGAGGCGCTGCTGCGGGTCGATCCACACCGCTTCGCGCGGGGAGATGCCGAAGAACTCCGGATCGAATCCGTCGACGCTGTCCAGGTATCCGCCGCTGCGGGTGTAGATCTTGCCCGGCATCTGCTGATCCGGGTCGTAGAACTCGTCGATGTCGAAACGGTCCTCCGGGATCTCCCGGATGGCATCCACACCGCCGGCCAGCAGATCCCAGTAGGCGTCCGGGTCGGGTGAGCCGGGGAAGCGGCAGGCCACCGCGATGATCGCGATGGGTTCGTCGGCGGCGCTGGTCGCCAGGGACACCGGCGCCGCGGCGGTCTTCTTGGCGCCCCGCTCGTTGAGCTTGAGCACGTCGCCGAGCAGGTAGTCGGCCATATCGGTCAGCCGCGGATGGTCCATCGCCAAGGTCGCGGGCAGTTCGGCGCCGACGGACTGCTCCAGCCGACGGCGCAGTTCGACGGCCATCAGCGAATCCAGTCCGAGGTCGAAAAGCCCCGTCTCTTCCCGGATCTCGGCGGCGTCGATCTGGGTGACCTCGGCGACGGCGTCGCGCAGTTCCTCCAGCACGAGCTTCTTGCGCTGCTGGACCGGAGCCGAGGTGAGCCGCTCGACCAGCCGGGTCGTGCCGGCCGGACCTGCGGTCGCAGAGCTCGATTCGGGCACCTCGCCGGCCACCTCGGCCAGCAGGGAGCGCGGCCCGGCCTGCAGATAGATGGGCAGGAAGCGGGACCAGTCCATCTTGGCGACCACCGCCGACGGTGTCCCCGTCGCTGCGCCGACCATGACGTCGGCCATTCCGGCCAGCGCGTCGGCCGGGGAGAGTGTGCGCACACCGCGCCGGTCCAGCTGGGTGCGGGCTTCGCCGTCGGCCATTCCCGCCGACCACGGCCCGAAGTTGACGCTGCAGGCCGGTACGCCCTGTTCGCGCAACCGCCAGGTCAGCCCGTCCAGGAACGCGTTGGCCGCGCTGTAGGCGGTCTGGCCGTAGCTACCCCACACCGACGAGATCGACGATGTGGACAGGAAGAAGTCCAGTTTCAGATCGGTGATGGCCTCACTGAGATACCAGGCACCCCAGACCTTTCCGGAGAACACCCGATCCAGTTCCGCGGGATCCAGGGTGCTCAACGCGGTGGTGCTGTTCTCGCCGGCGGCATGCACGATGCCGGCCAGCGGTGGCAGTTCGGCGGCGATGGTGGCCATCAGATGCGCGATATCGTGCGGGTTGGCGATATCGGAGGCGACGGCCCGAACCTCGCAGCCGTACTGCTGGCGCAGCGCGTCCATGCGTTGCTCCGCAGCGCTGCCTGGGGCCCGACGGCTGGTCAGTACCAGGTGGCGGGCGCCGTGCGCGGCCAGGTAGCCCGCGATCTCCAGTCCGAGTGAGCCCAGGCCGCCGGTGACCAGATACGTGGCGTCGGAGCGCAGTTCGAGGGTCGTGGGGTTCGGCTGCCCGGTGCGCCTGCTGAGCCGGGGCACATGGACGACCTGGCCGCGCAGTGCGATCTGGTCCTCACCCGGTGCGGCGCCGACGATCTGGGTGATCAGCCGCGACCACTCCTCGGCGATCCCGGAAACGTCGGCCAGGCCGCCCCAGATCTGGGGGTATTCCAGGGCAGCCGCGCGGCAGAAGCCCCACAGACTGCTCTGCTCGGGTGCCACCGGGTCGGTGTCGAGCACCCGTTGCGCACCGTGGGTGACGACCCAGATCGGGGCGCGCAGATCGGCCGCCGCGGCGGCGCGGAACAGCCGCTGGGTGCCGTCCAGGACCCGGTGCTGCATCCGCAGCAGTGACCGCATCGAGGGAGCGATCTCCTTTTCCAGGGCCGCGACATGCAGGATGCGCAGTGTCGGTTCGTCTTCCACCGCGGCGCGCAGATCGGCGGAAAGGCGTTGCTCGTCGGCGTCGGATGCCGGCAGGCGCAGCGTCCGGTGCCGGTGGCCCTGCGCGGTCAGCGCGTCGAGAACCGGTGCGACGGTGTCGGCGTCATCGCCGATGACCAGCCAGGCGCAGCCCTCACCCGTGGGTGCGGCGGATGCCGGTGCCGACACCAGCCAGCGGATCTCGTAGCGCGCGTCCGCGATGGACTGGGCGTCGCGCTGCCGATTGTGTTGGGCGGCAAGCTTGTTGAGAACATCAGCGGTGGTCAGGCTGGTACCCGAGGTGTCGAGCAGGGCCGCGAGTTCCTCGATGCGGCCGTCCTCGAGAAACCGGACGGCATCGGTGCGGACGGCGTCGTTCTTGGCCGGCTGCGTCTGCTTGTCGCGGAACCAGTACTGCCGGTGCTCGAACGGGTAGGTGGGCAGGTCCAGCTTGCGCGCGGGGCGTGCCAGCAGCGCGGCGAAGTCGGGCAGGTGTCCGGCCACGTAGGTGTTGGCCACCGCCTCGGCGATGTGGCGGTGATCAGAACCGTTGCGCCGCATCGACGCAACGGCGCGCGGAGCGTTGGCCGGGTCGGGCCAGGCGCGCATGGCGGCGGCGGTCAGCACCGGCTGCGGGCCGACCTCCAGCAGCATCGTGCAGCCGAGATCGGCCAGGGTGGCCACGCTCTTGGCGAACTCGACGGGCTGGCGTGCGTGCCGGCGCCAGTAGGCGCCGTCCAGTTTGGCGGTGCGGCCCAGGGCCGCACCGGTCCGGTTGCACACCAGGATCCGCTGTGGTGCCGCGAAGTCGAATTGGTCGGCAAAGGCCTCGAAGGCGTCCAGGGCCGGGTCCAGCAGCGCGGAGTGGAAGGCGTGGCTGGTGTCCAGCCAGTCGCAGCGCACGCCGTCGGCGGTCAGTCCGGCCACCGCCCGCTCCAGGTCCGCACCGGGGCCGGAGAGCACCGTGTTGGCGCCGTTGTAGGCCGCCACCGACAGGCTGGGGTATTCGTCGGTGAGCCGTTCGACGCGGTCGGCGGCGGCGAAGATCGCGGCCATCCGCCCGCCGGCGGGCAAGTCGCCGAACAGTCGGCCCCGCTCGGCCAGCAGGCGCGCACCGTCCTGGAGGCTGAACACCCCGGCGACACAGGCCGCCGAGTACTGGCCGACGCTGTGGCCGACGACCACATCCGGTTCGTAGCCCCAGGACTCCCAGAGCCGGGCCAGGCCCATCTCCACCGCGAAGATCGCCGGCTGGGTGTGGCGGGTCTGGCGCAGCGTCTCCTCGCCGTCGACCGAGTCGTAGATGACCTCCAGCAGCGGCTGCTCGAGAATGCCGGCGACGGCGTCGGCGCACCGCCTGACGGTTTCGGCGAACACCGGCTCGGTCTCGAACAGTTCCCGGGCCATCCCGGCGTACTGGCTGCCCTGTCCGGGGAACAGCCAGGCCGTCTTGGGGGCGTCGGCGCAGTGCCCGCGGACCAGGCCGGGAGCCGGGCGGTCGTCGGCGAGCGCGCCGAGCAGCTCACGCGCGGATTCGGTCGAGTTCACCACCAGTGCGGCCCGGTGCTCGAGATGGGCGCGCCCGTCACCGGCGGTCAGGCACACGTCGGCCAACTCGGCGTCCGGGTGATCGGTCAGCCAGCTGCGGTAGTGCTCGGCGGTTTTGATCAGCGCGGCGGGGGTGCGTGCGGACAGCGGCAGCACCATGAAGCGCCGGGTGTCGGCGACGTCCTCGGCGGCGGCCGGCGCCACCGTCGGTGCCTCCTCCAGGATGACGTGCGCGTTCGTGCCGGAAAAGCCGAACGAGCTGACGCCCGCGACGCGGGGACGCTCGCTGCGCTCCCAGGCGGCGGACTCGTCGACCACCCGGACCGGGATGCGATCCCACGGGATATGCGGTGAGGGATTGCGGAAGTTCAGGTGTTTGGGCAGTTCCTGGTGCTCCAGGGCAAGGACGACCTTGAGCACCCCGGCGACGCCGGCAGCGGCTTCCAGATGGCCGATATTGGTCTTCGCCGACCCGATGAGCAGCGGCTTGTCCGCCGCGCGGCCCTTCCCGAGGACCGCGGCGGCGGCCTGGACCTCGATCGGATCGCCCAGCGAGGTTCCGGTGCCGTGTGCCTCCAGGTAGTCGATATCGCCGGCGGTCAGACCGGCCCGTTCCAGCGCCTCGGTGATGACCCGCTGCTGTGCCACGCCATTGGGCACCGTCAGGCCACCCGACGCGCCGTCCTGGTTGACCGCGCTGCCGCGGATGACCGCCCGGATCCGGTCACCGTCGCGGATGGCGTCGTCGAGGCGCTTGATGACGACGACACCACAGCCCTCACCGCGGACGTAGCCGTCGGCCGCGGCGTCGAACGTCTTGCATTTCCCGTCCGGGGAGAGCATCCGGGACTGCGAGAAGGTGATCATGGTGGCCGGGCTCAGCAGCACATTGGCGCCGCCGGCCAGGGCCAGGTCGCATTCCCCGAGCTGCAGCGCCTGGCAGGCCTGATGGATGGCGACCAGCGACGAGCTGCACGCGGTGTCGACGGTGACCGCCGGCCCGTGCAGTCCCAGCCGGTAGCTGATCCGGCCGGCGCCGGCGGCACCCGAGGTGCCGATGGCCAGGTAGGCCTCGATCTCCGGGTAGGTCAACTCCGAGGACGCCATGCCCAGGTAGTCGTGGGTGGACAGCCCGACGAAGACGCCGGTCTGGGTGTTGGCCAAAGCGGTTGGCGCGGTGCCGGAATGCTCGACGGCGCGCCAGGACGTTTCCAGCAGCAGCCGGTGCTGGGGGTCCATCAGCCGGGCCTCGCGCGCGGACACGCCGAAGAACGGCGCGTCGAACCCGGTGGCGTCGTCGACGAAACCGGCCCGCCGGGTGACGATCTTGCCGGGAGCACCGGCATCCTGGTTGAAGAACTCCTCGACGTCCCACCGGTCCTGCGGGATCTCGGAGACGGCGTCGCGGCCGTCACGCAACACATCCCAGTACTCGTCGGCGTCGGCGGCACCGGGAAGTCGTGCGGCATAGCCGATGATGGCGAAACGGGTCGGCTCGGCGTCGGCCTCGTGGCCCGCGCCTTCCGCAGCTGACTGGGCATGTTGGGTTGCTGCCATGAGCTGAACTCCCCCGCGTCGATCCGATGAACTGCCGATGATGAGATTTTCGGTGCCATCGATGAAGGCCGCGCACTGGCCAGGAACGTCTGGTGAACGGCCACGGCCCGCAATCTGCCGACAGCAACGGCCGGTACCTTACTCGCCGGTCAGTATTGCATGTAGGTTGCTACCGCACGCGGTTTCATATCTGCCGCTGAGCCCGATGTGGCCCGGCGCCCGCTATGCCGGGCAGCCGCTATCGTGAAGTCGCCGTCGGTGTTGCCGGACCGCCGCCGTTCAGACCCGGGAGGGACAGCTTGCAAATCGGGAAGATCACGATCGGCACCATCGACGACTGGACGCCGGCCCCCGGTGTGGTGACCTCCTGGCACCCCACCAGCGCGGCCATGGCGAAGGCCCGGCAGGCCCCGGTCAGTGCCGTCCCGGTCAGCTACATGCAGGGTCAGCACATTCGCGGTGTCTACGAGCAGGCCGCCAAGGGCCTGGACTATTCGCGGCAGATCATCGCCACCTGCGAGGTGCCCGGTACCTGCGATATCTCGGCGATGAACCACGCGCTCAACCACTACCTGCGCCGCCATGACACCTACCGCAGCTGGTTCGAATACTCCGGTTCCGGTGACATCGTCCGGCGCAGCATCGTCGACCCGGACGATATCGAATTCGAACCCGTCAACCACGGCGAGATCACGTCCGAGGATGCGCGTAAACACATTGTCGACATCCCGACCCCGATGGAATGGGGCTGCTTTTCGTTCGGGATCGTGCAGAGCGAAGATCATTTCGATTTCTATGCCGCCATCGACCATGTGCACGGGGATGCGGCACTGATCGGCATCACGATGCTCGAAGCGCACGGCATGTACACCTCGCTGCTGTCCACCGGCGAACCGATGCCATTGCCCGACGCCGGCCGATTCGATGATTTCTGTCTTCAGGAGCGCGCGTCCACGGCGGAATTGACGTTGGAGTCCCCGGAGGTCCAGGCCTGGATCGAGTTTGCCGAGAACAACAACGGCAGCATGCCCGAATTTCCGCTACCGCTCGGCGACCCCCTGGAACCGACCGTCGCCGACATGGTCGGGGAAATGCTGCTCGATGCGGACCAGACGGCGCGGTTCGAGGCGGCGTGCACGGCGGCCGGTACCCGATTCGTCGGCGGTCTGTACGCCTGCACCGCCATGGTCGAGCACGAGTTGACCGGTGCGACAACCTATTACGGCCTGACACCGCGGGATACTCGCCGCACCTCGGACAATTTCATGACCCAGGGCTGGTTCACCGGTTTGGTGCCGATCACCGTGCCGATCGCCGCCACCACATTCGCCGAGGCCGCCTGGTCGGCGCAGACGTCATTCGACTCCGGGCTCAATCTGGCCCGGGTTCCCTATTACCGCGTTCTGGAATTGGCGCCGTGGCTGGAAAAGCCCGGGCCCAACTTTCCGGTCTCCAATTTTCTGCACGGCGGCGCCGCGCCGTTGAATGCGGTCCTGGCCGCAGCCGAGATGGGCTACTCGAACAACATCGGTATTTACTCCGACGGTCGATTCTCCTATCAGCTCACCATCTATGTATTCCGCTACGAGGCGGGCACAGCAATGGCGGTGATGTTCCCGGACAACGAGGTGGCCCACAAATCGGTCGCCCGTTATATCGCCACCATGAAATCCGTGATCGAGCAGGTCGCCGACAGCGGGGACTGGGGCCGTTTTGCCTGAGTGGCGGGCTGTGCCGGCGGATGTCTCCCGGTCGGAACGGCCAGGGGGTATGTCGTGCGTCGGTTAGCCGACTTGGTGGTGCGGTGGCCGCTGGCCGTGATCGGGATCTGGATCGCGCTGGCGGTGGCACTGCCGCTGACGGTGCCCAGCCTCAACGAGATGGCCCAGAAGCACCCGTTGTCGATGCTGCCCGACGACGCGCCGTCCAGCGTCGCGGCCCGCCAGATGGAGGAGGCGTTCTCCGAACCCGGCACCGACGATCTGCTGCTGGTCGTGCTCACCGACGAGGACGGGCTGGGCCCCGAACACGAGGCCGCCTACGCCAAGCTGGTGGACGCGCTGCGCGACGACCAACGCAATGTCGTCATGTTGCAGGAGTTCATCGGTACACCGGCGCTGCGCTCGACCCTGACGAGTGCGGACAACAAGTCCTGGGTGCTGCCGGTCGGTCTGGCCGGCGCGCTGGGCACACCGCAGTCCTACACCGCGTTCAACCAGGTCTCCGAGCTCATCGAGCGGACCACCGCCGGCGGACCGCTGGAGGTGCACCTGGCCGGCCCGGCCGCCACCGTCGCCGACCTCACCGTCGCGGGCGAGAACGACCGCCTGCCGATCGAGATCGCCATCGCGGTGCTGGTGCTGCTGGTGTTGCTGGTGGTCTACCGCAACCCGGTGACCATGCTGCTGCCCTTGGCCGGTATCGGCATGTCGTTGGTCATTGCGCAGTCCTTGGTGGCCGCGCTGTCGGAGCTCACCGGTCTGGGCGTCTCCAATCAGGCGATGATCCTGCTCAGCGCGATCATCTTCGGGGCCGGGACCGACTATGCGGTCTTCCTGATCAGCCGCTATCACGATTACGTGCGCACGGGCGAGGACCCGCATGACGCGGTCCGTAAGGCACTGGGCTCAGTGGGCAAGGTGATCACCGCCTCGGCGGCGACCGTCGGGGTGACCTTCGTCGGGATCAGCTTCGCCAAGATGGGCGTGTTCTCCACCGTCGGGGTGTCCTCGGCGGTCGGTGTCGGGGTCGCGTACCTGGCGGCGATGACACTGCTGCCCGCGCTGCTGTCGGTGGTCGGGCCGCGCGGATGGATCAATCCCCGCAAGGAGGTCACCTCCCGGCTGTGGCGCCGTTCCGGTGTGCGGATCGTGCGCCGGCCATGGGCGCATCTGGTGGGCAGCCTGCTGGTGCTGTTCCTGCTGGCGGGTCTCGCCGGTTTCGCGACGTTCAACTACGACGACCGCAAGGCCGTCGCGGACTCCGAACCCAGCTCGCTGGGTTACGCGGCGCTGGAGAAGCACTTCGACATCAACCAGTCCATCCCGTCCTACGTGCTGATCCGATCGGCGAAGGATCTGCGTAATCCCGAGGCGCTGGCGGACCTGGAACAGTTGGCCGAACGCATCGCCCAACTGCCCGATATCCAGATGGTCAGCGGTATCACCCGGCCGCTGGGCTCGGTGCCGCCCGAGTTCCGGGCCACCTATCAGGCCGGCATCGTCGGCACCCGGCTCGCCGACGGCGCGAAGATGATCAGCGACGGCACCGCCGATATGAACCGGTTGTCCTCGGGCGCCAACACGCTGGCCGGCAGCCTGCGCGATGTGCGCGGTCAGGTCACCGATATCGCGGGCAGCCTGCAGCAGATGGTCGACGCGTTCGCGGCACTGCGCGGTCAGTACGGCGGCGACAAACTCGTCCGCAACGTCGACGTCGCGGCCAAACTGGTGGCCGCCATCAACCGGCTCGGCAACTCCATGGGTGTGAACCTGATGGCGACCAGGGACATGTTCGCCTGGGTGCCCCCGGTGCTCGCGGCCCTGCACGGCAACGTGGTCTGCGATCTGGACCCCTCCTGCAGTCAGACCCGGATCCACCTGTCCCGGCTCGCCGCGGCCCGCAATGACGGCACCCTCGCCGAGATCGAGGACCTGGCCGGACAGCTGGAGTCGTTGCAGGACCGCCAATCCCTCAACGCCGCGCTGCAACAGGTGGGCACCGCGTTCACCCGGCTCACCAAGGCGATGCAGGCCATGGGATTGGACAGTCCGGCCGGTGCCGAGGCGACGCTGGCCCAGCTTCAGCAGGGCGCCGAACGCTCCGCCAGCGGCAGCCGCCAGGTGGCCGACGGGGTGGATCAGATCGTCGAGCAGATCAAGGTGATGCGCACCGGGCTCGATCAGGCCGCGGCCTTCCTGCTGACCATGGCCGAGAACGCGGGCTCGCCGGCCATGGCCGGATTCAACATCCCGCCCGAGATCCTGGCCCTCGACGATTTCAAGGCGGCCACCAAGGCCTATGTCTCACCCGACGGGCACTCGGCGCGGTATCTGGTGTTCACCAAGCTCGATCCCTTCGGTCCGGCCGCCATGGACCAGGTGAGCGCCATCGAGGACGCCGCCCGCAGTGCGCTGCCGAACACCGAACTCTCGGATGCCTCGGTGTCGATGGGTGGCTATCCGGTGGCACTGGCCGACACCCGCGACTACTACGAGAACGACATCCGGTTCATCGTCATCGTGACGATCATCGTGGTGCTGCTGATCCTGATGCTGCTGCTACGAGCCGTGATCGCCCCGCTGTACCTGGTGGGTTCGGTGGTGATCTCGTACTTCGCCGCACTCGGTATCGGTGTCCTGGTGTTCCAGGTCCTGCTCGACCAGCAGTTGCACTGGTCGGTCCCGCCCCTGGCCTTCGTGGTGCTCGTCGCGGTCGGCGCCGACTACAACCTGCTGCTGGTGTCGCGCATGCGTGATGAGGCCCCGCTGGGCCGATTCGGCATCATCCGGACGCTGAGTTCGACCGGCGGGGTCATCACGGCGGCGGGTCTGATCTTCGCCGCCTCGATGTGGGGCCTGCTGTTCTCCAGCATCGGTACGGTGGTGCAAGGCGGGTTCGTCATCGGCATCGGCATCTTGCTGGACACCTTCCTGGTCCGGACGGTCACCGTGCCTGCCATGGTTACGCTGGTCGGAAAGGCGAACTGGTGGCCGTCTCGACTCACAGCGCGGGGGAGCAGTAGGGCATGAAGAAGCTATTCGCGGCGGCCACCGCCCTGCTGACCATCGGCGTCACCGGCCCGCTGGGTGCGGGTATCGCCACCGCCGACGAGCCGCCGCCCGGCCCGGCCGTGCCGGGCCCGGCAGGTCCCGGCGCCGCACGCACCATCGAGGGCCGCGGCTATGCGCTCGGCGGTGCACACGTGCTCGGCATCCCGTACGACGAATACATCATGCGCACCGGCGCGGAGTGGTTCCCGGATCTGAACCGGCAGATCGTCGACTACCCGGCCGGACAGGTTCAGGGACACACGCTGGAACGGCTGTTCCCGGGGATCGGACGTCTCGACGACAATTTCCCGGGCCTGGGGATCGACGGCCCCAGCTACGGCGAGTCGATCGACGTCGGCGGGCCGAACCTGCTGGCGGCGATCAAGGCGGGCGGCCCGGGCATGGCCATCGGGCTGTCCGAAGGCGCCTCGGTGCTCGATGACGTGAAGGCGCGGCTGGCCAACGATCCGACCGCCCCGCCACCGGATCAGCTCAGCTTCGCGACGTACGGCAATCCGGTCGGCAAGCACGCGTTCGGCGAGAGCTTCCTGAGCCAGACGTTCCCGGTGGGCAGCGTCGTGCCGTCGCTGGACTACCGGATGCCCGCGCCGGTGGAGAGCCAGTACGACACCCATCTGTTCGTCTCCGCCTACGACAGCATCGCGGACTGGCCGCAACGCTCGGACAACTGGATCTCGGTCGCCAACGCGATCGTCGGCCTGGCAACCGGGCACACCGCCGTCGCGTTCACCAACCCGAAGATGGTTCCGCCGCAGAACATCCGGACCACCGTCAACTCCCGGGGTGCGCGCACCACGACGTACATGATCCCCGAGGAGCACCTGCCGCTGGTGCTGCCGTTCAAGTATCTGGGTGTGGACAAGAAGACCCTCAACGATCTCGACGCGGTGCTCAAACCCTATGTGGATGCCGGGTATACGCGTAACGACGACCCGCTGACCGCCCCCATCACGGTCGACCCGGTGAACGGTTACGACCCCGCCGAGGTCACCGCGCCGGCCACCCAGGCCGCGTTCGGCGGCGGTGCGGATCCGGTATCGCAGCTGATGGCCGGTCTGCAGTACGTGCTGAACAACCCGCCCAGATAGCGGCTACAGGCCGGCGAGCCCCACCGCGAGCAGTACCACGCCGACCACCGCGACCAGCGCGGCCACCCCGCGGCGGCCGCGCGCGTGTAACCAGTCGTTGAGCGCGGCGAGCCGCGCGCGGGTGCGCTCGGGTGCGACAAGATATGCCAGGAGCGGGATTTCGACGAGGGCGAAGGCCACCACGTTGAAGATCAGCAGCGCTGCCAGCCGGGTCGCGGAGCTCACGTCGGCGGTGCCGATGACGGCCAGCGCAGCCAGGTAGTCGACCGAGGGCAATGCGATACCCAGCCCGGCCGACCCCGCGACCCACAGCGACTGGCCGTCGAGCAGTCGGCGCAGCCAGGCCGGCGGTGTGCGGGGGCGCCCCTTGGTGACGGCCAGTACCGCGGCGGTCAGCAGGGCCAGTGCGCCGATGGCGATCTGAACCCGAGGCAGCGTGAAATGTGCTGATTCCAGCCGTGATTCGAGCAGAAACAGCACCGCCGCGCCGACCGTCAGCCCCATCAGGAAGCCGCCGCACAGGAAGGCGCCGAGTTGCAGCAGCGGGCGCGGACGGTTGAGCATCAGCACCGACATCCCGATGCGGAACGGTTCAAGGCTGACGGCGACAGCCATGACCAGCAGCGTGATCCACATCGTGGGCGCCGGCTACCCGTCCAGTCTCACGAATTGCCCTTGGCGATGTTGTTCGACACACGCCGAGCGACGGATCTTTCCGCTGGTGGTGGTGGGGATCGTCCCGGGTTCCACCAGCACGATATCGGCGACCTGCAGTCCGTGCGCCCGCGAGATCGCGGCGGTCACCTCGCTTTTCACCTCTGCCAGTTCCTGGGTTTCATCGCGCTTCTTGAACTCGATGATGGTCACCAGCTTTTCGTCGTGCTCGTCGGAAACGGCGATCGCGGCCACCCGTCCGCGGGTGATCCCGCGCACCGTCTCCTCGATGTCCTCGGAGTAGTGGTTGCGACCGCGCACGATCAGCATGTCCTTGATCCGCCCGACGATGAAGAGGTCCCCGTCGGAGATGAATCCGCGGTCCCCGGTGCGCAGCCAGTCGGTCGACGGAAGATCCGCGGGCCTGTCGACGAGTGTGGCGCCGAAGCCGGTACCGGTCAGGTCGGGTTTGCGCCAGTAGCCGGCCGACACGTTCTCGCCGTGCGTCCAGATTTCGCCGACGGTACCGTCCGGGCACGGCCGGCCGGTCTCTGCGTCGACGATCAACAGCAGCGGCGACTGGGCCACCCCGTAGCGGACCAGCGGCGTGCCGCCCGGCCGGCGTATCGCGGTGCCCTGGGTGAGCTCGTCGACGGCGAATTCGACCACCTCGGGAACGCGTCCGAGGCCGCCGCTGGCCACGAAGACCGTCGCCTCGGCCAGGCCGTAGGACGGCATGAGCGCCTCGGGCCGGAAACCGAACGGGGCGAACCGGTCGAGGAATCGTGCGACGGTGGGCGGCTGCACCCGTTCAGCGCCGCAGATGATGCTGTCGATGACGCTCAGGTCGAGCCCGGCGAGGTCCTCGTCGCTGGTGCGCCGGGCGGCGAGATCGAGGGCGAAGTTAGGTCCGCCGGAGACCACCACGCGGTGCCGGGCCATGGTCTGCAGCCAGCGCGGCGGGTGGGTGAGAAACGCCAGCGGACTCATCAGGTCGGCGGGTGTCCCGGCCAGGATGGGTGCCGCGACCCCCAGCATCAGGCCCATATCGTGGTAGAACGGCAGCCACGACACCAGCGCGCCGCCCTCGGGGAACACCCCGCCGTACCGCCGCAGGTAGTCGGGCATCAGCTGGTCGAAGTTCGCGACCAGGTTGCGGTGGCTGATCATCACGCCGGCCGGCGCCCGGGTCGACCCCGAGGTGTATTGCAGATAGGCGATGTCCGGGCCTTCGGACACCTCGGCCGGGACCGGTTCCGGCGTGTCCAGGTCGAGGGTGTCCACCGAGATCACCGCGGTCATGGCGGCACCGTCGTCCACGTATCGGGCGGCGACGTCGAACAGCGCCGCCGTGGTGAGCACCACCGCCGGCGAGGTGTCGGCCACCACGGCGCTGATGCGTTCGTCGTGGGAGCCGGGGACCGGTGCCGACAGCGGAACGGCGATGAACCCGGCCTGCATGGCGCCCAGGAATGCCACGATGTAGGGCAGTCCCTGGGGTGCGATGATCAGCGCTCGATCACCCGGTGCGCCGTACTGGCCGGCCTGCTCGGCCATGTTCAGCGTGCGCCGGTACAGCTGCGCCCAGGTCAGGGTTTCGACGATGCCGTCGGGATCCCGGTCGTAGTCGGTGTAGGTGAAGGCGAGCTCATCGGGTGTATCGCCAGCGCGGTCCCGCAGCACGGTGAGGATGGACGCGTTGGGCATGGGGGTCAGGCTACTCAAGGTTGTGTTCAGGCCGAGCGCGAGCATGGCCGCCCCGCCCTTCTGGGGGCACGATGGACGGGTGGCCTCTGTGCAAACCGTGCTGCCCGCAGATCCGGATCTACCCGGCACACGGCCGCAGTACGTGGAAGAGTCGGGTACGCGCGCCCCCCGACGTCGCCACTGCCCACCATTACATGTGAAGATGGAAGTGTTATGAGCGACACAGAACTGAGCCCGGCTTCGCTGCGCGAGGCATTCGGGCATTTCCCCACCGGAGTCATCGCCATCGCGGCCGAGGTGGACGGCGTCCGGGTCGGTCTGGCGGCCAGCACCTTCGTGCCGGTGTCGCTGGACCCGCCGCTGGTGTCGTTCTGCGTACAGAACTCATCGGAGACGTGGCCCAAGCTCAAGAATCTGCCCTCGTTGGGGATCAGTGTCCTGGGCGAAGCGCACGACGCCGCGGCACGCACCCTCGCCGCGAAGACCGGTGACCGTTTCGCCGGTCTGCAGACCCAGTCCCGCGACAGCGGCGCGGTGTTCGTGCACGGCACCAGCGTGTGGCTGGAAAGCAAGATCACCCAGGAAGTTCCCGCGGGCGATCACACCATCGTGGTGCTAGAGGTCAGCGAGATCGTCGTGCACGATGTGCCACCGATCGTGTTTCACCGCAGCACGTTCCGCAAACTGGGGGGCTGAGCTGCACTTCTCGGCGCAGCTGCTACCCCACTGCGAGATCGGCGTGCGCCTACGGCCGTGACCCCAGCTCGTCGCGGTATCTCGCGATCCGCTGCTCCAGTTCGGCGGCGTCCGCTGGTCTGCCCTCTTTGCGAGCCAGTTCCGCACGGGCCGTGAGCTCCCGGATCGCGGTGCGAATATCGTTGACGCTGATCGTTTCTCGTTGTGACATGCTGTGCCTCTTCAGGGTTGATTGGCCGCTGTCACAACCGTACGCGCGATCCCGCGCCACGCACAGGCATTGACTCTGCGCTCTGGGCGCGAGTTACTCGTACTTCTGCGCCATGGGCGCAGAAGTCAACGCCCCTAGCGTCGGAAAAGCTTGTTACCCAGCCACACGATCGGGTCGTACTTGCGGTCGGCAACCCGCTCTTTCATCGGGATCAGCGCGTTGTCGGTGATCTTGATGTGCTCCGGGCAGACCTCGGTGCAGCATTTGGTGATGTTGCAGTAGCCCAGCCCGTGTTCCTCCTGGGCCATGTCCTTGCGGTCCACGGTGTCCAGCGGGTGCATGTCCAGCTCGGCGATCCGCATGTGGAAGCGCGGGCCCGCGAAGTTCGCCTTGTTCTCCTCGTGGTCACGCACCACGTGGCACACGTTCTGGCACAGGAAGCACTCGATGCACTTGCGGAACTCCTGGCTGCGGTTCACATCCTCCTGCTGCATCCGGTACTCGCCCGGCTGCAGGTCCTTGGGTGGGGTGAACGACGGGATCTGGCGTGCCTTCTCATAGTTGAAGGACACGTCGGTCACCAGATCGCGCATCACCGGGAAGGTTCGCAGCGGCGTGATGGTGACCGTCTCGTTCTCGTCGAACGTGGACATCCGTGTCATACACATCAGCCGGGGGCGGCCGTTGATCTCCGCCGAGCAGGAGCCGCACTTGCCGGCCTTGCAGTTCCAGCGCACCGCCAGATCACCGGCCTGGGTGGCCTGCAGCCGGTGGATGATGTCGAGCACCACTTCGCCGTCATTGACCTCGACGGTGTAGTCCTGCAGGTCACCGCCTTCGGTATCGCCGCGCCAGACCCGCAGATTTGCGTCGTAAGCAGCCATGTGTCAGCCCTTCCGCTCGGGGTGCTCGGCCAGTTGATCGTCGGTGTAGTACTTCTCCAGCTCGGAGAGCTCGAAGGTGGCCAGCAGATCGGGGCGCATCACCGGCTGCTGTTCGGCCTCGACGGTGATGTCCGGGACCACCTGGGTGTCGCCCGGGACCGCCCGGCAGACCAGCAGCTTGTTGCGCCAGTGCGAATCCATCTGCGGGAAATCGTCGCGGGTGTGCCCGCCGCGGCTCTCGGTGCGCGCCAGCGCGGCCTTGGCCACACACTCGCTGACCAGCAGCATGTTGCGCATGTCGATGGCCAGGTGCCAACCCGGGTTGAAGACGCGGCCGCCCTCGACGACGACGTTGGCGTAGCGGGCCTTGAGCTCATCGATCTTGACCAGCGCCTCCTGCAGCTCACCCTCCTTGCGGATGATCCCGGCCAGGTCGTTCATCGACTGCTGCAGCTCGGCGTGCAACGTGTACGGGTTCTCCGCGTTGGCCTTGGGGGTGAACGGATCCAGCGCCAGCTGGGTGGCCGCCGTGAGCGCGTCCTGGGTGACCGCGGGGCGTTCCGCGAGCCCCCGCACATAGTCGGCGGCGCCGAGCCCGGCGCGGCGGCCGAACACCAGCAGGTCGGACAGCGAGTTGCCGCCGAGCCGGTTGGAGCCGTGCATGCCGCCCGAGCATTCCCCGGCGGCGAACAGGCCCGGGGTGGCCGCCCCGCCGCTGTCGGGGTCGACCTCGATACCGCCCATCACGTAGTGGCAGGTCGGACCGACCTCCATCTCGTCCTTGGTGATATCGACCTCGGCCAGCTCGATGAACTGGTGATACATCGAGGGCAACCGCCGCTTGATCTCCTCGGCCGGCATCCGGGAGGCGATGTCGAGGTAGACGCCGCCGTGCGGGGATCCGCGGCCGGCCTTGACCTCTTCGTTGATGGCACGGGCCACCTCGTCGCGGGGCAGCAGGTCAGGGGTGCGGCGCGCGGAGTCGTTGTCCTTGAGCCACTGATCGGCCTCTTCCTCGGACTCGGCGTACTGGCCCTTGAACACGTCGGGGATGTAGTCGAACATGAACCGCTTGCCCTCGGAGTTCTTCAGCACTCCGCCATCGCCGCGCACGCCCTCGGTGACCAGGATGCCCTTCACCGACAGCGGCCAGACCATCCCGGTGGGATGGAACTGGATGAACTCCATGTTGATCAGGCCCGACCCTGCGCGCAGCGCCAGGGCGTGGCCGTCACCGGTGTACTCCCACGAGTTCGACGACACCTTGAACGATTTGCCGATGCCACCGGTGGCGAGCACCACGGCCGGCGCCTCGAACAGGATGAACTCCCCGGTCTCGCGCCAGTAGCCGAATGCGCCCGCGACGGCCCCGTTGTCCAGGATCAGCTCGGTGATCGAGCATTCGTGGAACACCTTGATGCGGGCCTCGTAGTCGCCGAGCTCGCGCTTGTCCTCCTGCTGCAGGGACACGATCTTCTGTTGCAGGGTGCGGATGATCTCCAGGCCGGTGCGGTCACCGACGTGCGCCAATCGTGGGTAGGTGTGCCCGCCGAAGTTGCGCTGGCTGATGCGGCCGTCCTTGGTGCGGTCGAACAGCGCCCCATAGGTTTCCAGCTCCCATACCCGGTCGGGAGCCTCCTGGGCGTGTAGTTCGGCCATCCGCCAGTTGTTCAGGAACTTGCCGCCGCGCATGGTGTCACCGAAGTGCACCTGCCAGCTGTCCTTGGTGTTGACATTGCGCATGGCCGCCGCGCAGCCCCCCTCGGCCATCACGGTGTGCGCCTTGCCGAACAGCGATTTGGTCACCACCGCCACCCGCAGGCCGCGTTCGCGGGCCTCGATCACCGCGCGCAGTCCGGCCCCGCCGGCACCGATCACGACGACGTCGTAGGTGTGCCGTTCCAGGTCACCCATCAAGAAATCCTCACTATTTCGTCAAACAAATTGTCAGCCAATGAATCTCAGGTCGCTGAACCAGCCCGCGGCCAGAGCCATGATGTAGAAGTCAGTGAACATCAAGGTGCCCAGGGTGATCCAGGCGTACAGCTTGTGCCGGGTGTTCAGCTTGCTGATCTGGGTCCACATCCAGTACCGGACCGGGTGCTTGGAGAAGTGTTTGAGGCGGCCGCCCGCGACGTGCCGGCAGGAGTGGCAGGACAAGGTGTACACCCAGAGCATCACGACGTTGACGAGCAGGACGATGTTGCCCAGGCCGAACCCGAAGCCGGTCGGCGAACGGAACGCCAGGATGGCGTCGTAGGTGTTGATCACGGAGATGACGGCCGCGATGTAGAAGAAGTACCGATGGGTGTTCTGGATGATCAGCGGGAAGCGGGTCTCGCCGGTGTACTTGGCGTGCGGTTCGGCCACCGCACAGGCCGTCGGGGACTGCCAGACCGTCCGGTAGTAGGCGCCGCGGTAGTAGTAGCAGGTCAGCCGGAACAACAACAGGAACGGCAGCGAGAACGCCGCGTAGGGCAGCCACCACACATCGGGCAGGTATTGCCCGAAGTGGCTGGCTTCCGGGATGCAACCGGACTGGGTCGCCGCGTTCCACTTCACGACGCACGGGGAGTAGAACGGCGTCAGATAGTGGTAGTCGGCGACCCAGTAGTTGTTCTGCAGGAACGCGCGCACCGTCGCGTAGATGACGAACGCGGCGAAGCCGAGGTCGGTGATAAGCGGCGATTTCCACCACGCATCGGTACGTAGTGTGCGCTGCTTGATCCGCGCTCTGGTGGGTGAGAAGACGCCGGTGCCTTGAGGATTCGAGGTCGGTGCGCTCACGTGGTTCCCTCTTCTTCTGTTGTGTCGGGGTGGTGAACCCCGGGCGGTCTAGCGGCTGCCGCCGAGACCCTCGTCATCGACTCCCTGCCAGAAGTCTCTGGTGTAGTCGGTGTCGGGGATGGAGACCTTCTCGGTGGGGCGGGAGTGCGCGGGGGCTCCACGCGTCTCCAGTTCCGCGGCATCGATGTCCAGCCGGTCGATATCGTTGAGCATGCGTTCGGCGTCGTTGACGATGCGGCGCATCGCCGGGGAGTCGCCGTAGCGGGCCCGCAGCGATGTGACGCAGCGGCGAAGGTTGCCGATCAGTTCGTGCAGTTCGGCAAGTTCGGTCGTGGTGGACAAGGTGACCTCCTTGGGCTGAAGGGTGTCAGGGATCACATTACGCATTCGATGTTAGCCACAACACCGGAGTTGAGAGTGAGACAGATCACGTCTCGGTCAGGAAATCACCCAGGAAAGGGATCCCGATGTCCAACGAAGATCTTCAGCGCAAGGCCGCCGCGCTACTCGCCCTGCACCGTCCGGGAGACCCGGTGGTGCTGCCCACGGTATGGGACGCCTGGTCTGCGAAAGTGGTGGTAGACGCCGGTTTTGCCGCGCTGACGGTGGGGAGTCACCCGGTGGCCGACTCGGTGGGCAAGCCTGACGGCGAGGGGATGAGCTACGACGATCTGATGACCCGGGTCGCGCAGATCACCGCGGCGGTCGACGTGCCGATCTCGGTCGACATCGAGTCCGGATACGGCGAGTCGGCTTCCCGGCTGATCGGCGGACTGCTGTCGGCCGGGGCGGTCGGGCTCAACATCGAGGACACCGTGCACTCCGAGGGCGGCCGTATCCGCTCCGACGAGGATCACGCCGCACTGGTGGGTGAGCTCCGCAAGGCCGCCGACGCGGCCGGCGTCCACGTGGTCATCAACGCGCGCACCGATCTGTTCCTACGCCAGGTGGGCGACGAGTCCGACCGGTTCGACCGGGCGGTGCACAAGCTGAAGCTGGCCGCTGCGGCCGGGGCGGACAGCCTCTACCCCGTCGGTCGCCACGATGACGACACCTATCGACGGCTGGCCGAGGAACTTCCGCTGCCGATCAACGCCATCGCGTTGCCCGGCCAGGACGACCCGGCACGGTTCGGCCCGCTGGGCGTCGGCCGGATCAGCTTCGGGCCGTTCCTGCAGGCCGCGCTGACCGAGCACATCACCGCGCTGGTCACCCCCTGGAGATGATGGCTGCGTGGGGGCGGTACTTCGGCCGGTCTAGAGGACGAGTGTTCCGCGGAACTTGGCGAGGTCGGACTTGATCAACAGGAACCACGGGGTGTTGACCGACGCCGAATCGAACTTCTTTCCGATGTTGATATAGGTCTGCGGATCGGCATGGAGGTCGGCACCTCCCTTGCCGGTGTCGGCATCGGTGAGGTAGATATGCCCGAGGGCGTCATGGGCAATGCGATGCAAATACTCGTTGAAGGCGTCGAACTCGGGTACCGGATCACCATGGGCCCGGATGAAGATCGAGTGATAGGCGTTCGGATTGGGTGTCGGAGCCGTATTGATCGGCGAGCCGAAGGCAACCACAGTGGTGACCTTGCCTGCCAACCCCTTCGTCGCCCAGTCGGCCGCCAGATTCTGCGCGTCCAAGCCGCCCTGGCTGTAGCCGACCAACATCACCTCGGTGTCCGGCGGCAGGTTGGCCAGTTTGTCCTTGATCTCAGCGACGACCTTGCTGTCGGTCAGACCGATGTACTGCGCGATGTTGCGCGTCCAATAGCGGTCTCCGGTGGGGTCGAAGTGGGTGCCGCCCAGATAGACGATCAGCTTCGACTTCTGGTCGACATTGCTGTTGACGACCTGCGTCGCCACCCCGGTCTTGCTCCAGGGCCAGTCGGTGAGGCGGCGCAGTTCGGCATACAGGTCGGCGGTCGACGCCGGTGCCTGCGCGGCGATCCCGGGCTTGCCGGTGTCGATGACGTAGAGGTTGTTGGTGGCCGGGTCGGCGACGTACAGTCGGCTGCCGTCGGTGCTCAGCGTCATGCTGGTGGGCAGGAAGCCGACGTCTATCGACGCCCTGATCAACGTGTTTGATCCGGCATCGTAGGTGGAGAGCAACGAATGGCTGCCCTTGGCGTCGACCACGGTGCTGACGACGAAGATCCGGCTGCCGTCGGGGGTGATGGTCATCAGGGTCGGATTGCCGCCGTAATCTGCATTGGCGACAACGGTTCTGGTGGCGGTATCGATGACGCTCAGACGTCCGGTGGCCATGGCGACGTACAGCCGCCGGCCGTCCGGGCTCAAGGCCATCTCGGCGGCGTAGTTGTTGCCGGGCACGGAGATCGGGGCCAGCACGGACGGAACGGTCGCGGTGGTATCCAGCACCTGCACCTTGGTACTCGTGATGCTGCCCAGATACATCCGCGAGCCGTCCGAGCTGATCTGGACCTCGTCGAAGGCGCCCACCGAGATCGTGCCGGTGACCGTGCGCGAGAAGGTGTCGATGACGGACACGTACCCGCTCAGCCCGTCGAGGACGTACAGTCGTCGGCTGTCCGGGCTGACGACGAGTTGGCGGGGCACGATGGACACTGGAATCGGGGATCCGATAACGGTTTTGGCATTGGCGTCCAGCACCGAGACGCTCTTGAGTTCATATCCACCGTAGCCGTAGTAGTGGGCCACATAGACCCGGGTGCTGTCCGGGCTGGCGACCACATCGCGCGGTCCGAGGGCGACCGGGATGGTGGCGACCACCGAGTTGTTCGCAGTATCGACCACCCGCACGGCGTCGTTGTTGTCCGAGATGTACAGGTAGCGGCCGTTGGGGATCAGTGCGGCGCCGCCGACGTCGAAGCTGATCTGCAATGGTGTGCCGACCAACGTGTTGTATCTGGTGTCGAGTACTGACAGTGACAGATAGGAGGAACCGGATAGCGTCCGGTTGGCGTTGAGCGTGTAGGCGTAATAGCTGCTCGGGTTGGTGATCGTGTAGTACGGGTTATGTACGTCATAGGGTGTGGAGTAACCCGAGACCGTGGCTTCCAGCGTCGGCGGAACGGGGGCCTGGGCGGCCGGAGCCACGTTCACCGTCACGGTCGACGACGTGGTGACGCCGCGGGTATTGGTGGCGTTCACGGTGAAGGTGTCGGTGACCGGGGCGGTGGCCGCGTACCGGCGGGCCGCCGCCGTGGGTGTGTATACGTAGGTCCCGTCCGCCTTGACGGTGACCGTGCCGAGTGCCGGCTTCTGCGCCACCGTGAAGGTCAGCTTGCCGGTATCGGTCACCCCGAGTGTGCCCGTGACCGCTCCATTTGTTCCGGTCGTGCCGGGCGGGGGCGCGGTGGGTGCGACGGGTGCGCCGACCGTGGAGGACAGTGCAATCACCGTCAGGGAACTCAATCCGTCGGGCGCGTATATCTTTGTGCCATCCGGACTTACGGAATGTGACAGCAAGGACGATCCGGCCTGCAGCGGAGTTCCGATGATCAGACCGGTTGCGGTGCTGACGGTGACGAGCGAGCCGTCGTTGCCGCCGATGTGCAGGAAGGCTCCGTCCGGAGTGACGGTGATCGACAACGGATTGATGTTCACGGTGATTGGGCTGCCGACCACGGCGTTGGTCAGGGTGTCGATCACCGTCACCGTTTTCGAGCTGGCGTTCGTCACGTAAGCACGCGTGCCGGTCGCGTTGACGGCGATGGCGGACGGCAATGTGCCGACGGCGATCGGTGTACCGACCACCGCCCCGGATCGGGTATCGATGACGGTAACGGTGTTGCTGCCGCCGTTGCTGACGTAGGCGCGAGTGCCGTTCGGGGACAGTGCGATACCGGTCGGGAAGGAACCGACGGTGATGGCTGTGCCGAGCATGGTGCGCGTCGCGGTGTCGACGACCGTGACGGTGTTGCTGGGGCCGTCGGTCACGTAGATCCGGGATCCGTCTGGGCTGACGACGATGCCGGTGGGATAGCTGCCGATGGTGACCGCGGGTCCGAACACCTTGTTGGTCACGGTGTTGATGACGGTGACCTTGCCTGTGTTGGAGGCGGTGTCGATACCGGCGACGTACAGACGTGTTCCGTCGGCGCTGACCGCGAGGGCTTGGGGCAGGGCACCGATTTTGATGGCCGAGCCCACCGTCTTGTTCGTCGCGGTGTTGACCACCGTGATGGTGCCGTCGTGGTAGTTCGCGACGTACGCGCGGGTGCCGTCGGGTTTGAGGGCCACGGTGCTGGCTCCGTTGCCGACGGTCACGGAGCCGGCGAGGATGGTCTTGGCCGGATCTACCGTGGTGGTCACCGCGACGGTCGCGCTGCCGCCGAACGCATCGCTGACGGACACCATGAACGTGTCGGTGACGGGGCCGCTGGCCGTCGCCGCGTTCAAACGTGCGGTGGCCGTCGGTGTGTAGGTGAAGGTGCCGTCGGTCCTCACCGTGACGGTGCCCTTGGCGGTGGTGGTGCTGCCGGAGTAGGTCAGCTTGTCGCCGTCCGGGTCGGTGGCGGTGATCCGGCCGGTCAGCACGCCGGCGCCGTTCGGATTTCCGACGGCGGGCGCATTGATCACCGGCGCGCGGTTGGGCACCATCCGCACCGATACGATCGCGGTGGTGGCGCCGCCGTGACTGTCGGCGACGGTCACCTTGAAACTGTCGGTCTTGGTGGCCAGGCTCGCCTTCGGCGCCTGTGCCGCGGCGAGTGCGGCCGCACTCGGGGTGTAGGTGAAGGTGCCGTCGGCGTTGACGAGTACCGATCCCTTCTTGGTGGTGACCGGCGCGCTGAAGGTCAGACCGTCACCGTCGGCATCGGTGGCGGTGAGCGCACCGGTCACCACGCCGGTGACCGCGTGCGCGGGTTGCGCAGAAGTCGTGACCGCAGTGGGCTTTTGGTTGGCGGGGCCGATGGCGACTTTCACTGGCACCTCGACCTCACCGCCGTGTCCGTCGGACACCGTGATGGTGAGGGTGGTCTCACGGTCCGCCGACGTTGCGGCCGTTGCTGCGGCGGCGTGGCGGGCTGCCGCGGTGGGAGTGAAGGTGAACTTGCCCCTGGCGTCGACGCTCACGGTGCCCTTGTCCGTGCCGGACGTGACGCTGTAGGACAACGCGTCTTTGTCGCTGTCGGTGCCTTTCACCGTGCCGGTGACCAGACCGGTCGACGAGTTCGGTTTACCTGTAGTGAGTTTCGCGGAGGGAACGGAGTTCGCCGGCAGGATGTTCACGGTCACCCATACCGTCGTCACGCCGCGGCGTCCATCGGAGACCGTGATGGCGAAGCTGTCCGTGGTGTCTGCGCCCGGAACGGATGCGGCGTGGCGGGCGGCGGCGGTCGGGGTGTAGGCGAAGCTGCCGTCGGCGGTCAGGACGACCCTGCCCTTGGCCGGGGTGCTTGCGGTGAGCCGCAAGGTGTCGTGGTCGGCGTCAGCGGCGCCGACACTGCCGCGCACCGTACCGGTCACGGAATCGGGAGCACTCAGTGCGCCGATGCTGGCAGTGGGTTTCGCATTGGCCGGCACCAGTGAGACCACCCGCAGCAGAGCTGAATTCGAATCGGTGATGTAGGCCTGCATGCCGTCTGGGCTGACGGCGATATGCGGCATCGAGCCCTCGGTGCCCATCGCGGCGGGACTGATCGTCAGGGTGGTCAGGACGGTGCTCGTCGTGGTGTCGCGCACCTGGACGTTGCCGTCGTTGGTGGTGACCAGTAGCAGCGATCCGTCCTTGTTGAAGGAGATACCGGTCGGCTTGCCGTTGACCGTGAAGGTGTCGATCACCGCGTATCTGGCGGTGTCGAATACCGTCACCTTGCCGTCGCTGAATCCGGCGACGTATAGCCGGGTACCGTCGGGACTGACCGCGACCGCGTAGGACAACCGGCCGGTCTCCACCGGTATCCGGGTGGCCGTTGACCCCGATGCGGTGAACACCGTCACGTAGTCCGCGGCGGAGTTGACCACGAACACCTTCTTGCCGTCGGGGCTGACGACGATGTTGTAGGGAATTTCACCGGCGTTGCGTACCGTGCCGGAGACCTTGTTGGTCACGGTGTCGATCTTGGTGACGGTGCCGTCGTTCGCGTTGGCGACGTATAGAGTTTTTCCGTTGGGGCTCAGGGTGATTCCGTACGGATGATCACCCACCGCGACGGTGGCGACGACGGTGTTGGTCGCCGAGTCGATCACCGAGACCGTGTCGGAGCCGGAATTCGAGACGTACACCTTGCTGCCGTCCGGGGTGACGGCGACATTCATCGGCAGCGACCCGACCGCGATGGTGGCCACCACGGTGCGATCGAGGGTGTTGATCACGGTGACGGTGCCGTCGTTGCGATTGGTCACGTACGCGCGGGTGTCAGTCACCGCGACCCCGCTGGCGCCGGACCCCACCTCGACCTGGCCGAGATTGAACACCGGTGCCGCAGCGATCGGGACGTTGATCGTGGCCGGCACCGTATTGGTGCCGTCGGACACGGTGACGGCCAGGGCCACCGTGTCGGCTTGCGGTGTCAGGGCGGCCTGGACGCGCTGGGCCGCGGTCGGGGTGTAGCTGAACGCCGCGGTCTTGGTGTTGAAGATCAGCCCCGCCGGTGCGGAGGTCACCGTGTAGGTGAGTTTCTTGTTCTCCGGGTCGGTGGCGACCAGGAGCCCGGTCACGGCTCCGCTGGTCGGGTCGGGGGTGCCGATGACCGGGGTGCCGATGATCGGGGCCAGATTCGCTCCGCCGGCGTTGGCGCCGACCTCACGGCGTGCCGCTGCGGCGAGCACCCAGATCATCGGATCCTCGACGGGGTTCGTCTGTCCGGTGTCGAGTGCCGACAGCGGGGAGGCCATGATCGCGGCGGTGTCGGTGGCGACCAGGTCCGCCTCGGCAGCCTTCAGTTCGGGTTCCGGCAGCGTCGCTACCGGGGCGAGGGCCGGCGCGGCGGGCTCGACTCTGGTCGGTGGCCGATCCTGGACTTCGATGGCTGGCGGCTCCGGTTCGGCCTCGGTGTCCTCTTCGGCGAGGGCCGCCCGGACCTTCGGCTCGGCCGCGGTCCGGATGCCCCGTTTACCGGCCCGCGTGCTGCTCGACATGGAGGTCGGCTCGGACAACCCGGTTTCGGTTTCCGCGGTTTGCGGGATCGCCTTGGGTTCGGCCGGGTCGGCCGCTGGGTTCGGGTCGTCTTTGGTGCCGGATGTGGGGGTGCCGGAAGCGCTCTCGGCCGCATCGGGGGTAGCTGAACCGGCGCCGTCGGAGGACGCCGATGCTTCGTTGGGTTCCGGTTTCGCCCAGGCGATCGGCGAGCCGATCGCGAAGCCGACTCCGAGGGCGACCGCGAGTGCCCCGACTCTGCCGATCTGACGTGCGTAAGGGGTATCCCGGTGGGGCATCGGCGGTCTGACTTCCTATTCAGCTATTGCGCAGCAGTGCAACGCTAGCCGAGGACATCCACCGGGGCAGTACGCCGTTCGAATGATTTTCGGTCCGGTCGAACTCCCCGACGACGAGGCCCCGCGGCATCGCGCGGGGCCTCGTTGCATGGCACCCCCGTTGAGGGTGTCGGGTTCGACCGGGGTCCTTTCGGGCCTATGCCTTGGTGGTGATGGCGATGCGCTGCGGTTCGGTGCCGGCGTAGACCCCGGCGACCCGGACGGTGAGCACCCCGGCATCGTAGGACGCCGATACCGCCTCGCCGGACACCTGAGCGGGCACCTTGAACGAGCGACGGAACGTGCCGTAGTGGACCTCCGAGAGGGTGCGACCCTCGCTGTGTTCATCGCGGCGCTCCCCGCGGATGACCAGCTGACCACGGTCGAGTTCGACGGTCACATCCTGCTCGACGTCGACGCCGGGCAGCTCCAGGCGGACGACGGCGTCGTCGCCGTCGCGGACCACCTCGGCCGCTGGATTGAATTCCGCCGCGACCGGGGCGGGGGTGCCGAAGAAGTCGCGCAGCCAGAAATCGACCGGAGAGGTGGGTCGGGTGCGCACGGCGGTGTTGGTCATGTCTAGCTCCTTGCGTACGGTGACCAGCCCTGCGCCGGTCCGATACCCTTAGAACTTGAGTCGACCACGCTTAAGTTCCAACAGGGTGTTCGCTCTCGGCGAAGCACTCACAGGACGCCGCGCCGGTATGTGAGGACACCGTGACGGCCGATTCACACGAGGCGACATTGCGGCAATATCGGCTCCCTACCGTCGCGGTATGCAATCAGCCAAGCAGGTGGCCCCTAAGCATGTGGTCGTCGTCGGACACGGCATGGTCGGGCACCGCTTCGTCGAGGCGTTGCGGGCCCGTGACACCGACGGCGCCTGGCGGGTCACGGTGTTGTCCGAGGAAGCCGACGCGGCCTATGACCGGGTGGGTCTGACCGGCTACACCGAGCACTGGGAACGCGCCCGGCTGGCGCTTCCCGGAAATGACTATGCAGGCGACAACGGTGTCGTCCTGCATCTGGGCTTGGCGGCCCGGGGAATCGACCGGGCCGCCAAGACCATCACGCTGGCCGACGGCAGCTGCCTGGAGTACGACGCCCTGGTGCTGGCCACCGGGTCGTACGCCTTCGTGCCGCCGGTTCCGGGGCGCGATCTGCCGCAGTGCCACGTGTACCGCACCCTCGACGACCTGGATGCCATCCGGGACGGCGCGCAGGCGGCACTGGCGACCAAGACGCCGGTCGGGGTCGTGATCGGTGGCGGCCTGCTCGGCCTGGAAGCCGCCAACGCCCTGCGCACCTTCGGCCTGGACACCCATGTGCTGGAGATGTCCCCGCATCTGATGGCGGCCCAGCTGGACGAGGCCGGCGGCGCCGTGCTGACCAGGATGATCCGGGGGCTGGGCATCGAGGTCCACACCGGCGTGAGCACCGAGACCATCGCGCCCGCGCAGAAGAACCAGCCGCTGCGCAAGTCTCAGTCCAGCGACGCGGTGCGGGTGACGCTCAACGACGGAACCAGCATCGAGGCTGGTGTCGTCATCTTCGCCGCCGGTGTGCGTCCCCGCGACGAACTGGCCCGCGAGGCCGGCCTGGAGCTCGCCCAGCGCGGTGGCGTCATGACCGATCTCACCTGTGTGACAAGCGATCCCGACATCTACGCGGTCGGCGAGGTGGCTGCCATCGAGGGCCGCTGCTACGGGCTGGTGGGCCCGGGCTACACCAGTGCCGAGGTCGTCGCCGACCGGCTGCTCGGTGGCGGAGCCGAATTCGGTGAGGCCGACATGTCCACCAAGCTGAAGTTGCTCGGTGTGGATGTGGCCAGTTTCGGTGACGCCAAGGGACACACCCCCAACAGCCTTGACGTCGTGGTCAACGATCCGGTCAAACAGACCTACGCCAAACTGGTGCTTTCCGATGACGCCAAGACGCTGCTCGGCGGAATCCTGGTCGGCGACGCGTCCGCCTACGGTGTGCTGCGCCCGATGGTGGCCAGCGAGCTGCCGGGAGATCCGCTCTCGCTCATCGCGCCGGTCGGCAATGGGGACGGTGCGGGAGCGCTCGGCGTCGGCGCGCTGCCCGATATCGCGCAGATCTGCTCCTGCAACAACGTCACCAAAGGTGATCTGAAGGAAGCCATCTGCGGCGGCTGCACCGATGTTCCCGGACTGAAGAAGTGCACATTGGCCGGGACCTCGTGCGGATCCTGTGTCCCGCTGCTCAAGCAGTTGCTGGAGTCCGAGGGCGTCGAGCAATCGAAATCACTGTGTGAGCACTTCAGCCAGTCGCGCGCCGAACTGTTCGAGATCATCACCGCAACCGAGATCCGGACGTTCTCCGGCCTGATCGAGAAGTTCGGCACCGGAAAGGGTTGCGATATCTGCAAACCCACGGTCGCCTCGATCCTGGCCTCCACCAGCTCGGACCATGTGCTCGGTGGTGAGCAAGCCTCACTGCAGGACTCCAATGATCACTTCCTGGCCAATATCCAGAAGAACGGCAGCTACTCGGTGGTGCCGCGGGTGCCCGGCGGTGACATCACCCCCGAGCAGCTGATCCTGATCGGGGAGATCGCCCGGGATTTCGACCTCTACACCAAGATCACCGGTGGGCAGCGCATCGACATGTTCGGTGCCCGTGTCGATCAACTGCCCGAGATCTGGCGCCGCCTGGTCGAGGGCGGGATGGAATCCGGCCAGGCCTATGGCAAGTCGCTGCGCACCGTGAAGAGCTGTGTGGGTAGTGACTGGTGCCGGTACGGCCAGCAGGACTCGGTCCAGATGGCGATCAACCTGGAACTTCGTTACCGCGGGCTGCGTGCACCGCACAAGATCAAGATGGGCGTATCGGGATGTGCACGCGAGTGCGCGGAGGCCCGCGGTAAGGACGTCGGTGTCATCGCCACCGAAACCGGTTGGAACCTCTATGTATCCGGTAACGGCGGGATGACCCCCAAGCACGCCCAGTTACTGGCCGGCGACCTCGACGACGAGACGCTGATCCGTTACATCGACCGCTATCTGATGTTCTACATCCGCACCGCGGACCGCCTGCAGCGCACCGCGCCGTGGCTGGACGCGCTCGAAGGCGGTATCGACCACCTGCGTGATGTGGTCTGCAACGATTCGCTGGGCCTGGCAGCGGAATTCGAGGCCGCCATGGCGCGCCACGTCGACGGCTACGCGTGCGAGTGGAAGGGCGTGCTGGAGGACCCGGAGAAGCTGTCGCGGTTCGTGTCGTTCGTCAACGCCCCCGACGTCGCCGACCCGACCATCGAGTTCACCGAGTCGTTCGGCCGCAAGGTGCCCATCGGGATGCCGAAGATGCGACCAGTACAGGAGACCTCATGACCCTGCTCGACGACCGCAAAACCATGGACGCTCAGGGTGATTCGGAGTGGACGCTGGCATGTGCCTATGACCGGCTGCTGCCGTGTCGCGGTGTCGCGGTGCTGCTGCCCGACGATGTGCAGGTCGCGCTGTTCCGGCTCGATGACGGTGCCCTGCACGCGGTGAGCAATATCGACCCGTTCTCGGGCGCCGCAGTGATGTCGCGGGGCCTCGTCGGGGACCGCGCCGGCCGCGCCTGCGTGCAGTCGCCGATCAAGAAGCAGGCATTCGCATTCGATGATGGTGTCTGCCTGGATGATCCGGAAGCCTCGGTGCAGGTCTACCGGACCCGCATCACGCCGGACGGTTACGTGCAGATCGCTGTGTAGCCTCGGTCGGGCCCCAGCAGGCGTCGCGGCCGGCACCCGGCCGCCGCTCCACTTCGTCGCGACGCTGGAGCACCGTCAGATTGCGGTACACGGTCTCTATCACCACCTGCGACGCGCAGTGCGCGTGCAGATGGTCGCGCAGCTCCGAGGTCGTCAAGGGGCGGTCGGCGTCCTGCAATATCGCGAGCAGCTGCGCACGCAGCTGCTCACCTCCCCCCAGCGAAACCATTTGTGCGATATTAGCCCAGGAACATGGCGTCCCCGAATCGCCAGCTCAGCTCATGCGGCCAGCGGCAGGTGCGCCGCGTGCGCGCGCCGGAACCGGCTCGCGATCAGCCGGATCATGCCGGGATGAATGCCCAGCGGCTCGCTCACGATGTCGGCGCCGGACGCGCGCAGCCGATCCTGGAACAGTCCGTCGGCGAGCAGGTAGGACGCCACCGCGATCCTCGCCCCGTCGCTGCGGGCGCGCGCGGTCGCGACCGCGTCGGCGACCGTCGGGGCGCCGGTGGCGGCGTAGCCGAGTTCCACCCGGTCGCCGATCAGTGCGGACAGCATCGCCGCGGTCTGCCGGAGATCGGACTGCGCACTGCGATCCGATGTCCCGGCCGCGGCCAAGACAACAGAATCGCCAGGGCGCCAACCTGATTCGTAGAGACGGTCGGCGAGTACCCGGACCGTCCCGGCGCACGGCCCCAACGGTCTGGTCACCGTGACGTCCGGGTGGGCACTGGCCTGCACATGGGCGGGCACATCGACGCGGACGTGGAAGCCGCCGGCCAGGAACGCGGGCACCAGCACGGCCGGCTGGTGCTGGGGAAGGCCAGAGAGCACGTCGGTCGGGGTCGGGCCGAGCACGTCGACGAACGCGACCTGCACCGTGCGGTCGAGCAGGTGGCCGACGCGCCGGGCGAGTTCCTCCACCATGGCGACACCGCCCGGTTTACGGGTGCCGTGTGCCACCAGCACGGCGGCCGTGTGCCGGTTCATGCCGCACCGGCCGGGAACTCGTCGACGGCCAGCCGGTACCCCCGCTTGACGACGGTGGACACGATGTTCTTGTCGCCCAGTGCTGTTCGCAGACGCAGCACCGCAGTCTCGACGGCGTGGGTGTCGGTCCCGCTGCCCGGTAGTGCGCTCAGCAGATCGGAGCGCGACACCACCGCGCCAGGGCGGTGGGCCAATGCCCTGATGGTCGCCATCCCGGCCGGTGGCAGCTCCTTGACCACCTCGTCGACCATCACGCACGTGCCGCGAATCTCCAGCAGGTGTCCGGCGACCCGCATCCGGCGGGACTGCAGCAACGGCAGCTCGTCGGTGATGTGCCGGGCCAACGCGCCCAGGCGCATCCGCTCCGGCGCCGAGGTCGGCACGCCGAGGCGCACCAGCGGGCGGGCGGTGATCGGACCGACGCACATGGCGTGCACGTTGGTGCGCAGTGCGGTGAGGACGGCGTCCTCCACGTCGAGGTCGCGGGCGCGCAGCAGCAGGGCCGCGACGGCCGGCGCGGAGGTGAAGCTGACGGCGTCGAAACGCTGTTCGGCGATGCCGAGGACCAACTGGTCGAACGGGCCGTTGCGGGGTGCCGGATTCCACCGGTACACCCGGATCGGCACCACGTCGGCGCCGGCGGCCCGCAGTTCGTCGAGAAACTCCGGGAACGGGTCCCAATCGTCATTGGTGCCGTGCAGCTGGACGGCCACCCGCATCCCGACGATCCCGCCCTCCAGCAGGTAGTGCAGTAACTCGCGGGAGGACTCCGACTCCGGGGACCACTCCTCGGGCAGCCCGGCGGCGCGCAGTGCCCCGGTCGCCTTGGGGCCACGGGAGACGATGCGGGCGTTGCCCAGCGCCGCGGTCAGTTCGTGGGCCAGTCCCCAGCCGTCGGCCGCGGCGATCCAGCCGCGCAGCCCGATGCCGGTGGTGGCGATGACGATGTCCGGCGGCGCCGCGATCAGGGCCTCGGTGTTCACCCGCAGTTCGTCGTCGTCGGGCAGCGGCACCATGGTGATGGCGGCTGCGCTGGTCACGGCCGCGCCGCGCCGGGTCAGCAGGGCGCTGAGCTCCTCGGCGCGCCGGGCCGAGGTCACGGCGACCCGGAACCCGGTGAGCGGCGCCCAATCAGGTTCGGTCATCTGTCCTGTGTATTCAGTGCATGTTTCTCGGGTGTTACCTGGCGATTGCATGGCGGTGTCGCACTGGGCTGGAGCGCGTGGTGCATGGGGTCACAGGCTAGGAGGGCAATGTTGCACAATCGCTGCTCGCGATAACCCGGCAGTGAACTTCCGCTCACCGCCGACGGCGCCGGGCTGTGAGGTGCCCAGCTACCAGACGTCACCGTCGCGCCAGTCGCAGGTGAGCTCGGTGGAGGTGTCCAGCTCGACGCTGATCGGTAGTACGTGCACGCCGCCGTCATCCTCGGGCGTGCGGCGGATGCCGGTCGGCGCCAGCACCGAGGTCGGGCCGTTCCACTGCTGCCAGCCGCGCGGCAGGTACAGCGCCAGCCCGGCCTCCGAGGCGCTCAGCGCACCGAGCTGATAGGCGCCGCGCAGCACCTGTTCGAGGGCGTCCATGACGGCGGTGGCCAGCCCCTGGCCGCGCCAGTCCGCGCGCACCGCAACGGCCTCGATGTAGCCGCAGCGCAGTGCCTTGCCGCGGTAGAGGAGCCGGCGCTGCACCACCGCGCCGTGGGCGATGATGGCGCCGTGCCGGCAGATCAACGCGTGCATGCCGCCCAGCGCGTGCTCCCAGTCGGCATCGCCGAACGCGGCGCCGGGGTCACCGTCGTCGTCTGTCCCGAAGGCGTCGACCACCATCCGGCGGGCATCTTCGCGCGTCTCGGCGTCCAGATCGGCGGTGTGGATCAGCCGGGCGGTGTGAACCTCCCGGACCGCGCCCTGACTGTGGCTGTGACTGCGCACACAGCGTTTCTACCACCAAATCAGAGCGGCCGGCGGGGCCGCGACCAGTGCAACCGCACTGTCTGACCGGGTCGGGTCTGGCCGAGCTTGTCGATGTCCTCCTCGGTCACCACACCGATCACCGGGTATCCGCCGGTGACCGGGTGATCCGGCCCCAGGATCACCGGGAACCCGTTGGGCGGAATCTGTATCGCCCCGCGGGTGGCGCCCTCGCTGGGCAGCTGCCGGTCGGGCCAGCGGTATTCCAGCGGCATGCCGACCAGCCGCATCCCGACCCGGTCGCTGCGGTTGGTCACCAGCCAGTTGGTGCGGATCAGGATGTCGGGGTCCACGAACCAGTCGTCCCGCGGGCCCGGCACCACGGCCAGCTCGAGGATGTCGGGTTCGATGGTGCCGACCGGGGCCTGGTCCAGTTCGGGGAAATCGGCGGTGTGCTCGCCGACCGGCAGCACATCGCCGGCGCGCAGCGGCGCCGGTCCGATACTCGACATCACGTCATAGCTCCGCGACCCGAGCACCGGCCCCACGTCGATGCCGCCACGCACCGCGAGGTAGCTGCGCAAGCCCGAATGCGGGGCGCCCAGCGAGATGACCTCTCCATCATGTGCGTAGTGAATACTGTTGGTGCCGAAGGGAACACCGTTCACCGAGGGATCCGTGTCGGCGCCGGTCACGGCAATGGCGACGCCTTCTTTTCCGCCGCCGTGCACCCGTGCCGAGAACCCGCCGAAGGTCACCTCGACGGTGGCCCGCTCCCCAGGATTGGCGACCAGCCGATTGGCCAGCGTGTGGGCGCGGCGGTCGGCCGCCCCGGAACGTGTCACGCCCATGTGGGCCATGCCCGGACGGCCGAGATCTTCGACAAGCGCCAGCGGTCCGGTGCGCAGGACTTCCAGCGTGATACTCATCAGGATCAGACCTCCCGGAACGCGACGGTCATACCCGGCGTCAGCAGGGCCGGTTTGTCCCGGGTGACGTCGAAGAGCACGGCGTCGGTGCGTCCGATCAGCTGCCAACCGCCGGGGGACTCGCGTGGGTAGACACCGCTGAACTCGCCGGCCAGAGCCACCGATCCGGCCGGCACCCGGGTGCGCGGCTCGTCGCGGCGGGGCACCTGCAGCCGCGGGTCCCCGCCGACGAGGTATGCGAATCCCGGTGCGAAACCGCCGAATCCGACCCGCCACCGGCTGCCGGTGTGGGCGGCGATCACCTCGGTGGCGCTCAGGCCGGTCAACTCCGCGACCGTGTCGAGGTCGGCGCCGTCGTAGGTCACCTCGATGACCACGTCGGGTCGGTCGGTCCCGACGACGGCGGTCGGAGTGTGTTCCGGGGCCAGCTTCGAGAGCCGTTGCCGGGTCGGTGCGAGATAGCGCGGCCCGGCAAGTTTCAGCAGGACGGTGCGCGAAGCCGGCACGATATCGAGAACGCCCGGCATGCCGGCCCGGGTCACGGTGTCGGTCCAGGCCAATACGTCCGCGGTGCTGTCGAACTCGAGCAGCAGCGCCTGATCGCCATAGTCACGAACGGCGCCCAGTGTCCCGGGCGCTTTGGTTTCCGTTGTCACGCTCATCTACCGAAGCTACCGCCGGGTAAGTTGTTTATCGATAGCTCTGTGAGCTTTGCCAGAGGAGCCTTAAGGGCGTCTCACACAGCGGGTTGATAGGTGGGCTCGCGACGCTTGACCGCCGCGATCACCCGGTAGGTCACCGGCAGCAGGACCACCTCGACGATGGTCTTGTAGAACCAGCCCTGGGCTGTGTAGATCAGGAAGTCGCTGAACGAGGTGATCCCGATGACGCTGGCGGCGATCGCGCAGAACACCACGGTGTCACCCAGCTGCCCGACGAACGTCGACCCGACCAGGCGCGCCCACAGATGCTTCTCCTTGGTGCGTTCCTTGATCAGCACCAGCGACCAGGCGTTCAGTGTCTGTCCGACCAGGAACCCGGCCATCCCGGCGATGATCAGGCCCGTGTAGGCGCCGACGATGTTCTCCAGGTGTTCCTGGTTGGGGTAGAAGTCGGCGGCGGGCAGGTAGACGGTTGCCCAGAATGCGGCGGCGGCAAGAGCATTCATCGCGAAACCGGTGAAGATGGCGCGCCGCGCGGCCTTGAACCCGTAGACCTCGGAGAGCACATCGCCGATCACATAGGTCAGCGGGAAGACGATGAAGCCGCCGTCGGTGATGATCGGTCCGAACTCGACGCCCTTGGTGGCGGTGACGTTGGAGATGATGACCAGTGCGGTGAAGACCGCCACGAAGATCGGATAGTAGGCCGAACCGACCTGCGCATAGGACGGGTGCTGCGGGGTCTGGGTCGGGCTACTCACCCGGACATCTTGTCAGGCCAGTGCGGTGCTCAGCATCGCCGGCAGCTGATCGGCCACCAGCGGTAGCGACAGTGGCGAGTAGAACGCGATGGCGGCCGCCAGGTCGCGGCCGGTGAACACATTGCGCGCGCCCTGCTCGGCGATGACCGGGTCGGCGGCCAGTATCGCGGTCTCCGCGTCGTCGGCGGCCCAGATCAGCACATCCGCACCGCCCAGTACCTCGGCCATCCGGTCGCGCGGCACCGTCGCGTCGACCTCCGGTATCTCGAAACCGAGCTGGGTGAGGAACTCGGTGCGCCAGCCCGCCGGGGTGGTCACCAGCTCGCCGTCGTCCAGGCTGCCCTGCAGCAGCAACGCCCGCTTGCCCTTGAAGGCCGGGGTCTCGGTGCCCAGCGTGGTGAACCGGGCGTCGATATCGGCGATGAGCTGCTGCATCTGGTCGTGCTTGAACACCGCCGCCCCGATTGCGGTGGCCTGGTCCTTCCACGGCTCGAAGAACGCGTCCTGGCCGGCCTGCGCGATGGTCGGCGCGATATCGGACAACCGGGTGTAGGTGTCCTGATCGAGCCCGGCGTTGGTGGCGATGATCAGATCCGGGTCCAGCGCGGCGATGGCCTCGACGTCGATGCCGCCGTCGAGGTTCAACACCGCGGGCTGCGCGGTGCCGAGAGCTGGAAGGGCCCACGGCCACACCGCGAACGGCTGGCCGCCGAACCACTCGGTGACCGCGATCGGGACCACACCCACGGCAAGCAGACAATCCTGTCCGGTCAGGCCCGCGCTGATCACCCGGGTGGGCGGCGCGGGAACCCTGGTCTGACCGAAGGCGTGATCCACGGTGACGGAGCCGTCCTCGGCGATGGCGCCGGGCGGTTCCGATCGGCAGGCGGTCACCGCGGCCGCGGAGCCGGCGGCAAGCGCCAAGAGGAAACTACGCCGGGACCAGGTTGTCGGCACGCCGTGAGCGTAACCGCTGATCGCATCGCAGCGGCAGTGTCAGAGCCGGCTCAGGCCACGTAGCAGCACCGCAAGGCCGAACTCGAAGGCGTCCTCGGCGCGATCCGCCCTGGCGGTCCCGGTTGCCAGCGCGGCGGCCAGCTCCGGCCCGGCGTCGGCAGCGTTGCCCCATGGTTCCGCGGGTGCGGCGGCATCGAGGGCGGAGCCGAGGACGAAGCTGTCGATGAGCGTGATGATGCGCAGGGTGTCCTCGGCGGTGAAGCCGGCCCGGGTGAGCGTGACGGCCAGCGCGTCGTACATCGCGACGGCCTGACGGCTGCCGACCGGATAGGCGGTCATCAGCGGGATCAGCCGGGGGTAGCGCGCATAACTGCGGTAGTAGGACCGCGCGATCTCGGCGACCACGTCGATCCACGGGCCGCCGAGGTCGGGGAGTCGTACCTCGCTCATGGCCTTCTCGCGCAGCAGTTCGACGATCTGTTCGCGCCCGGAGACGTGGTTGTACAGCGACGAGGGGCTGACCTTCAGCCTGCGCGCCAATTCCGGAATGGTGAATGCGCCCGTTGAGTTGACGAGATCCATTGCGGCCCCGGCAATCAGATCGCAGGACAGGATTGCCACCTTCGGTCGTCCCATGCTTTTTCTCCTGTACCGCTTGCGCAAACGTGGGTTGGGTCACACAATAAACGAATTGCATTCGTTTTAGGAGTATGGACATGCGCACCCTGATCGCCGGAGCCGCCGCACCACTGTCCCGTTCGCACGCCTCGCAGCGGCCGCCGCTGCGGGTGGGTCTGATTCAGCACCGCTGGCGTCCGGACGCCGCCGAGTTGGCCCGGGTGCTGCGCGACGGGATCGACCGGGCCGCGGGTGAGGGTGCCACCGCGGTGTTCCTGCCCGAGATCACCCTGCTGCGCTACCCCGCGGACACCCCGGCCGGGCCGAACCCGGGTGCCGGTGCCGAGGATCTCACCGGTGGGCCGACCTTCGCGCTGGCGGCCGAGGCGGCCCGTGCCAACGGAATCTTCGTGCACGCCTCGCTCTACGAGAAGGCTCCGGCGGCAGACGGTTTGGGCTTCAACACCGCGATCCTGGTGTCGCCGTCCGGCGAGCTGGTGGGCCGTACCCGCAAGATGCACATCCCCATCTCGGCGGGCTACTACGAGGACACCTACTTCCGTCCGGGTCCCCCCGGGGATGCCTATCCGGTGTACGCCCCCGAGGGCCTGGGCGCGCGCATCGGCATGCCCACCTGCTGGGACGAATGGTTTCCCGAGGTCGCCCGCTCCTACTCGCTGGGCGGCGCCGAGATCGTGGTCTACCCGACCGCCATCGGGTCCGAACCGGTGTTCCCCGACCTGGACACCCAGCCGCTGTGGCAGCAGGTGATCGTGGCCAACGGCATCAGCAGCGGCCTGTTCATGGTGGTCCCCAACCGCACCGGCAACGAGGGGGCGCTGTCGTTCTACGGTTCGTCGTTCATCTCCGACCCGTACGGCCGGGTCCTGGTGCAGGCACCGCGGGACGAGGAGGCGGTGCTGGTCGCCGACCTGGACTTGGATCAGCGCAGGGACTGGCTGGAGCTCTTCCCGTTCCTGCTGACCAGGCGCCCGGACAGCTACGGCGGGCTGACCGCCGCGGTGGACGCGCAGCGTCCGTACGGTGAAGGTCACCAGGCGACGGCGGTCGTCAAGTGAGCTCCTATTTGATGCCCGCCGAGGGTGCGGCACAGGACCGGGTGTGGATGGCCTACCCGTCGGCGGGTTACTCACTCGGCGGGACCGCCGCCGAACAGCACGAGGCACGCAGCACCTGGGCGGCGGTGGCGCACGCGATCGCCGAGTTCGAGCCGGTGACGCTCCTGGTGGATCCCGGGGAGCTCAGCGCCGCCAAACGTTATGTGTCCCAGGACATCGAGATCGTGGAAGCACCGCTCAATGATGCCTGGATGCGTGACATCGGCCCGACGTTCGTGCACGCCGCGGACGGGTCGGTGGCCGCGGTGGACTGGGTGTTCAACGGATGGGGAGGCCAGGACTGGGCGCGCTGGGATCGTGACGCGAAGGTCGGCGCACTGATCGCCGAGATCGCCGGGGTACCGCTGGTGTCCTCACCCCTTGTCAACGAGGGTGGCGGAATCCAGGTCGATGGGCGCGGCACCGTGCTGGTCACCGACACGGTGCAGCTGGATCCGGGCCGCAACCCGGGTCTGAGCAGATCGGACGTCGAGGCAGAACTCGCCCGCACCATCGGAGCCGCCGAGGTGGTGTGGCTGCCGCGTGGACTGACCCGTGACTCGGAACGTTTCGGTACTCGCGGCCACGTCGACATCGTGGCCGCGTTCACCGCGCCGGGCCGCCTGCTGCTGCACACCCAGACCGCCGATCAGCATCCGGATACGCTGGTGTGCAAGCAGTTACGCGAGTTGCTTGCCGACAGTTTCGAGATCGTGGAGATGCCTGCCCCGGATGTGCTCACCGACGACGAGGGCTACGTCGACTACAGCTATATCAATCACCTGGTCGTCAACGGCGCGGTGATCGCCTGCAGCTTCGGTGACCGCCGCGACGCCGATGCTGCGGCCATTCTCGCCGAGCAATATCCGGGTCGCACGATCGTCTCGGTCGACGCGCGCCCGTTGTTCGCCCGCGGTGGCGGTATCCATTGCATCACCCAACAGCAACCGTCGGCGGCGGAGGCGGCACGGTGAGCACCCTGTTCAGCGGTGGCACGATCTGGACGGCTGCCGGCACCACCGATGCGCTGTTGGTCGCCGACGGCGTGGTGGCGGCGGTCGGTGCACAGGCCCGCGTGGGGCACGCCGATGACCGCGTCGACCTCGGCGGCGGATTCCTGATGCCTTCGTTCGGCGACGGGCACGCCCATCCGCTCTACGGCGGGCTGGAATCGGTGGGGCCCCAGGTGCGCTCGTGCGGTTCGGTCGACGAGATCGTCGCCGAGGTCAAGACATACGCCGATGCCCACCCGGACCAGGACTGGATTGTCGGCGCCTCCTACGACGGCAGCCTGGTCGAGGGCGGACTCTTCGATGCCCGCTGGCTCGACGCCGCGGTCCCCGACCGGCCGGTGGTGCTGCGGGCCTGGGACTACCACACCTTCTGGGTGAACTCGGTGGCCCTGGATCGTGCCGGCATCACCGCGCAGACCCCCGATCCGGTGCTCGGCGAGATCCCGCGCCGCGCAGACGGTTCGGTGCTCGGCACGCTGCGCGAATGGGGTGCCACCGATCTGGTCGCCGCGGTGATGCCCGCGCGCGATGAGTCCGTGCGCATCGCCGCGCTCGGTACCGCGGCGGACTACTACCTGGCGCGTGGGGTGACCTGGGTGCAGGACGCGTGGGTCGAGCCCGATGATGTCGACACCTACATCGCGGCGGCTGCCGCCGACGCCCTGCGGATGCGGTTCAATCTGGCGTTGTACGCCGACCCCCGGCATTTCGACACCCAGGTCACACGGTTCGCCGATGCCCGCGAGCGGGTCCGGGCCGCCGGCTCCCCGCTGCTGTCGGCCAATACGGTGAAGTTCTTCGCCGACGGAGTCGTGGAGAACGAGACGGGCGCCCTGCTGCAGCCGTATTGTTCCGGGCTGCACAGTCACGGCATGCAGCTGTGGGAGGGCGACGGGTTGGCCCGTGCCGCGCAGCGGGTCGATGATCTCGGGTTGCAGATCCACATCCATGCCATCGGGGATGCCGCGGTGCGCCAAGCCCTCGATGCCATCGAACACGTGGTCCGCGCCAACGGCCCCCGCGATCGCCGTCCGGTCATCGCGCACGCGCAGTTGGTCGACGATGCCGATCTCGGCCGGTTCGCAGAATTGGGCGTCATCCCGAACATGCAGCCGCTGTGGGCGCAGCTGGATGCGTTGATGACGGTGCTGACCGTGCCCCGCCTGGGCGCCGCACGGTCCGAGCAGCAGTACCGCATCCGATCTCTGGAAAAATCCGGGGCTGCATTGGCTTTCGGATCGGACTGGCCGGTGTCCTCGGGTGCGCCGCTGGACGGGATTGCGGTCGCGGTGTCGCGACAGACCGAGGACGGCACGCCCCCCGGTGGCTGGACGCCGCAGGAGATTCTGCCGATCGAGGCCGCGCTGACCGCCTATACGGCGGGCGTCGCACATCAGGCGTTCGCTGAATCAGACTGGGGCCGGCTGATTCCCGGGGCCAGTGCCGATCTGGTGTGGCTGGACGCCGACCCCACCGCCACGGCGGCGGCCGAGCTGCCGTCCATCACCGTCCGGGCCACCTACCTGCGCGGTCAACAGGTCTACATGAGGGAAGGGTAACCCGATGTCCTTGTCCGGCAACGATACCGAGGGTGCGTTGAAGCGTGTTCTCGGCCTGCCCTCCCTGGTGCTCTTCGGTCTCGTCTATATGGTGCCGCTCACCGTGTTCACCACCTACGGCATCGTCACCGAAACCACTGGCGGCCGCCTGCCACTGGCCTATGTGGTGACCCTGGTCGCGATGGTGTTCACCGCGCGGTCCTACGCCAGGATGGCCACCGCGTTCCCGGTGGCAGGCTCGGCATACACCTACACGCAGCGGACATTCGGCGCGCCGACCGGCTTTCTGGCCGGGTGGGCGCTGCTGTTGGACTACCTGTTCCTGCCGATGATCAACTACCTGGTCATCGGCATCTATCTGGAAGCGGCCGTTCCCGCCCTGCCGGCCTGGGTGATCATCGTGGTCACCATCGCGATCGTCACGGTGCTCAACATCGTCGGCATCGTCTCGGTGGCGCGGGCCAATGCCCTCATCATCGCGATCCAGGCCATCTTCATCGTGGTCTTCGCGGTGTTGGTGGTCGCATCGTTGTCAGGACGTGGCACCGTGGATCTGGCGGCCCCGTTCACCGGTGACGGTTCGGCCGGCGGCCTGGGTCCGGTCTTCGCGGGGGCGGCCATCCTGTGCCTGTCATTCCTGGGCTTCGATGCCGTGTCGACGCTGTCAGAGGAAGCCAAAGACGCCAGGCACAGCGTGCCGAGGGCGATCATGATCGCCACCGTGGCGTCCGGTTTGATCTTCATCCTGCTGTCCTATCTGGGACAGCTGGTGTTCCCCTCCAACGAGTTCGCCGATGTCGACTCCGGCTCGCTGGAGGTGATGGTGGCCGCCGGCGGTGACTTCCTGGCGACCTTCTTCACCGCGGCCTACGTGGCCGGTGCGCTGGGATCGGCGATCACCTCGCAGGCGTCGGTGGCCCGGATTCTCTACGCGATGGGCCGTGACGGCATCCTTCCGCGGGCGCTGTTCGGGCATGTCTCGCCACGCTTCGCGACACCTGTTTACGCGATCCTGGTGGTGTCGGCGGTGTCGCTGCTGGCTGTCGTGATCGACCTCGCGACGCTGGCGTCACTGATCAGTTTTGGTGCGCTGGTGGCCTTCTCGGTGGTGAACCTGTCGGTGATCAAGCACTACTTCGTCGATCTGCGCGAGCGTGCGGGTGGGCAGGTCATCGGCAATCTGATCCTGCCGTTCATCGGGTTCGCGCTGACACTCTGGCTGTGGACCAGCCTGTCGGTGATGACGCTGGTCACCGGATTGATCTGGCTGGCGGTGGGTTTCGCCTGGCTGCTCGGTGTGACGCGGCTCTTCCGCCGGCCCACTCCCACCTTGGATCTCAAGGAGTAGGCCGGCGGGGCACCTCAGACCAGCGTGACGGTCACGTCGATGTTTCCGCGAGTCGCCTTGGAGTAGGGGCAGGTCTGGTGGGCGGCATCGACAATGGCCTGCGCGACATCGCGTTCGACACCGGGCACACTGACGTTGAGCCGGGCCGCGAGCCCGAACGCGCCGTCGTTGTTCAACAGGTCGACCTGTGCATCGACCGCGGTCTCGGTGGGTAGCTTAACCTTGTGCGCCGCGGCTGCCACACCCATGGCGCCGATGAAGCAGGCGGACCAGCCGGCGGCAAAGAGTTGTTCGGGGTTGGTGCCGTTACCGGCAGCGCCGGGCGGGGTGAGCTGGATGTCCAGGTTGCCGTCCGAGCTGTAGGACTCGCCTTGGCGGCCACCGGTGGTGTGGGTCTCGGCGGTGTACAGAACGGTCATGACGTGCTCCTTGCGCTCATTCGCCCCCGTGGTCGGGCGCGACTGCTCGGTAGAACCGCGACCGTTTTTGTTTCATTCCCGATTAAATCGGACGCGCTATAATAGCTTCATGAAGGCTGGCGTGCCCCCACTGTCCGATTTCCTGTGCTTCGCCGTGTACTCGGCCAACCTGGCCTACGGCAAGGCCTACAAGCCGATTCTGGACGAGATCGGTATCACCTACACCCAGTACCTCGCGATCGTCGCACTGTGGGAGGAAGATCATCAGACCGTCGGCGGGCTGGGGGACAAGCTGTTCCTGGAGTCCAACACCCTGACGCCCATCCTCAAGCGGCTCGAGGCGATGGGATACCTGACCCGGCGGCGGTCCGCCGAGGATGAGCGCCAGGTGCTGATCAGCCTGACCGACGCCGGCCGGGCGTTGCGTGAACAGGGCCTGGAGATGGACCTGGTGGCCGCGACCGGGTTGTCGCCCGAGGAGTTCTCGGCGATGCGGCGCGGGATCGTCAAACTGCGGGACAACCTGCGTGAACATGCTCGCGAAAATGCTCACGGCCGGTGACGCTCGGGCATACTTCTCGGGTGACCGACACCGAGGTGCTCGTCGCGGGCGCCGGCCCGGTCGGGTTGACCGCCGCCATCGAGCTCGCCCGGCGCGGCGTGGCCGTCCGGATCATCGATCCGCTGCCCGAACCGCCTCAGTATGCCAAAGCCGTTGGTGTGCAACCCCGTACACTCGAAATCTTCGAGCGCATGGGCATTGTGCGACAGATTCTCGACGCGGCCGTGCACTTCCGCGGTCAGATCATCTACGTCAACGGTGAACGTGGCGGGCAGGTCGATTTCACCCTGCCCGAGGATGTGCCGTTCGGCTTCATCGGGCTCCCGCAGTACAGCACGGAGCGCGTGCTGCGCGAGGAACTGGGCACCCGGGGTGTTCGGATCGAGCGCGGGGTGCGGTTGGCCGGCTTCGGGCAGAACGCCGATGGTGTCACCGCCACCCTGGACGGCGCGGACGGGCGGCAGACGATCCGGACCCGGTACCTGGTCGGCGCCGACGGCGCCCATTCCGTGGTCCGCAAGACCCTCGGTCTGACCTTCGAGGGCGCGGCATTCGAGGAGCAGTACATGCTCGGCGATGTCGAGGTCGACTGGTCGCAGCCACCGGGCTACGCCATCCGGGCGATGCACCAGACCGACGGGACGATCGACGACCTGTTGGTGTGCATCCCGTTGCCCGGTCGGGGGCGCTACCGGATGTCGATGCTGGTACCCCCGGACCTATCCACCCAGGCCTCCGGTGAAGTGCAACACGGGTTCGAGGGTGGTCATTCGCCGGAGCTGCAGCACATCCAGGCGGTGCTCGACAGGCTCTCACCCGAACCCACGACCGCACGAAACCTGCGCTGGTCCTCGGTGTTCCGGATCAGCCACCGCATCGTCGACGCGTACGGCGTCGGCCGGGTGTTCGTTGCGGGCGATGCCGCGCACATCCATCCGCCCACCGGGGCGCAGGGCATGAATACCGGCATCCAGGACGCCCATAACCTGGCCTGGAAGCTTGCTCTTGCCGTCAACGGCGATGCTGCCGACGGATTACTCGGCAGCTATGACGCCGAACGTCGGCCCGTGGGTGAGGAAGTGGTGGGCCGCACGGTCCGCAGTGCGCGCGAGGGTATCGGTGCCGATTCCGACGATCCCGCTTTCGTGATCCGACGCGAGGCGCAACTGTTGGTCGATTACGCCGACAGCCCCATCGTGTCCGAGGGTGCCGGTGCCCGTGCGCCCGATGCCCGCGGACTGACCCGGGCGGCCGCAACCGATCCGGTGCGGCTGTACACCGTGCTTGCCGGTACCCGCCATACGTTGGTGTTGTATGCCGATGTGTCAGCGGATTTCGATCTGCTGGAGGTGGTGGCCGCGGCCGCGCAGGACGCGGCGCACGGGTTGATCGATGTCTATGTGGTCGCCGCCCCCGATGTCGACGGCGACGCAACGGTGCTGCCGCTGCTGCACGACGCCGAGGGTGATTTCGCCAGGGCCTATGGTGTCGCCGGGATCACCGCGTTTGTGGTGCGCCCCGACGGGCAGCTCGGCTATGTCGGCCCGGCAGCAGCCGATTCGCTGACCGGGTATCTGAAGCGGACGTTCCGCTAGGGCACCAACTGCACCTTCAGGTGATCCCCAGCTCGCGACATCGCCGCGTCATACCCGGCGGAGGCGTCATCCAACGGCATTGTGGTGGTGAATATCCCATCGGTATTCAACCGACCGGACTGTAGCAGTGGCACCAGTTCGGGCCAGGTCTGCTGCACCGGTGCGGTGGTCAGCCGGATGGTGAGGCTTCGGATCAGGCAGGCCAGCGCAGGCAGCGGATACGGCTGCAGGTCGTGCACACCGACGATGGACACCGTGCCGCCGGTGCGCACGGCGTCGAGCGCGTCGTTGATCGAGGTGTCGGTGCCGACCGCGTCGATGACGGCGTCCACGCCGAGACCGCCGGTTGCCTCCCGGATGGATTGCGCCCCCGGCGGGGCCACGGGCACCGCGCCGGCGGCCTGCGCGCGGTCGCGCCGCGTCTGCACCGGGTCGACGGCGTACACGGTGGCCGCGCCGAGGGTCAGCGCGCTGCGCAGCGCGCACATGCCGACCGCGCCCAGACCGACGATCGCGACCGACCCGCCCAACGGGATATCGGCGCGCTTTGCTGCCGCCCAACCGGTGGCCAGATTGTCGGTGAGCAGCAGCGCCTGTTCGGTGCTGATCCCGTCGGGCAATGCGAGCAGCTGGAAGTCCGCGGCCGGAACCGCGAGCAGTTCGGATTGCGCGCCGCCCAGCACGCCGGAGCCGAAGATCTGCGGGCCGTGCACACAGCGGATCGGATCACGGGTGGCACAACCGGCGCACCGTCCGCAGCCGGCGACGGAGGACACCAGTACCCGGTCGCCGACGCTGAAACCTACGACCTGGGAACCGGTTTCGACTATCGTGCCGATCGCCTCGTGCCCGAGGGCGACCGGCTCGAAGAGGGGATAGTGCCCTTCCAGGAAGTGCAGGTCGGATCCGCAGATGGCGGCGGACTCGACTTTCACGATGGCGCCGTCGGCTCCGGGCAGTTCCGGATCGGGCCGGTCTTGCACACTGATTGCCCCGCTGGCATCGACCATCACCGAACGCATGCTCATTCCTCCCGGAAGTCCGACCAGACGGGTTCGTACACGGCGGCGTGATAGGTGCTCAGCCGCCACGGGCTGACGGTGTGGATTTCGCCGTCGGCGTTCTTGAAATAGGAGTGTGTGATCGACGGGTGCGCCCACACGGTCTTGCGGATCGCCTCCTGCGAGCGTCGGTGCCATTCGGCGGTCGGCTCCGGGCGCGGCTCCAGGGTGCGCAGGTTCTTCTCGATCAGGCGTTCCAGACACTGGTTGATATAGCGCATCTGTAGTTCGGAGTTCAGGATCAGGCTGCCGCCGTGGGCGAGGTGCGCACCCGGGCCGTAGGTCATGAAGAAGTTCGGGAAGCCGGGCACCGTGATGCTGCGGTACGCGTACGGTCGGCTGCCCCAGACCTCGTGTAGGTCGGCGCCGTCACGGCCGGTCACCGTCATCGGGAACAGCACCTCGGTGGCGCGGAAACCCGTGGCGTACAAGATGATATCGGCCGGGTATTCGGTCCCGTCGGCGGTGACGACCCCGGTCGGGGTGATCCGTTCGATGGGGTTGCGGACCAGCTCGACATTGTCCCGCTTGAGCGTGTTCAGCCAGCTGCCGTTGTCCTGCAGGGTGCGTTTTCCGGTCGCGGGATAGTCCGGCAGCACCTTGGCCAGCAGGTCGGGATCGTCGCCGACCTGGGTGGTGATCCAGTCGGTGAACATGATCCGCGCGATGGCGTTGATCTCGCTGACCGCGTTGCCCTGGTCCGCATAGTCCGGGTCGACGATCGCGGCGTCCAGGCCCTTGTCGGCGCCGGGCCACAGCAGGAGGAAGCGGTACCAGCGGCCGTAGTAGGGCAGATGCTCCATGGCCCAGCGCACGCCATCGGCCACGGGCTCGTGGTACATCGGGTTGGGGAACATCCATTGCGCGGTGCGTTGGAACACCGTGAGGTGCTCGACCGTGTCGGCGATGGCCGGGGCGATCTGGAATCCGCTGGCGCCCGCGCCGATGAGCGCGACGCGTTTCCCGGTGACATCGACGCTGTGATCCCACGCCGCGGAGTGAAAGGCCGGTCCGGTAAAGGTTTCCGCGCCCGGGAATTCCGGGATGCTCGGCCGGTTGAGCTGGCCGACGGCGGTGATGACGGCGTTGGCGGTGAAGCTCCCGTTCCCGGTGTCGACCGTCCAGGCCGCACCGTCCCAGCGCAGGGAGCGCACCTCGGTGTTGAACCGGATGTGCGGGCCGAGCTCGTGGCGATCCACCACATCGGCGAAGTACCGGCGCAGCTCGGGCTGTTCGGCGAAGAAGTGGTCCCAGTGGTTGCTGGGTTCGAAGCTGTAACAGTAGAAGTGGTTCGCGACATCGACGCGGGCGCCGGGATAGCTGTTCTCCCACCAGGTTCCACCGGGGCCGGAGTTCTTCTCCAGGATGGTGAAGTTGATACCGGCCTGCTTGAGCCGCACGCCGGCCAGCACCCCGGATTCGCCGGCGCCGATGACGATGACATGGAAGTCCCCGGGATCTTCGAGTGCGGTGGGCCTTCGCGGGTCGACGCCGTCGAGGTCCAACTCCTCCAGGACCAGTGGCAGGTTGTCCTCGCCGACGTGTTCGCAGGCCGCCCAGTCGAGCATTTCCTCGACCAGTTCAGGGGGCAGCGGGTCGGGGACCGGGCAGCCGGCATCGCGGTAGCCGGCGATGATCGGCAGCGCCTCGGCGCGGGCGCGGGCCTTGTCCTCCTCGGACATGAATCCCTGTACCTCGTTGAGGAACAGCCCGGCCTGCTTGTAGTCCCGAATGAACCGCGGGTCGCCGGTGATGTGCACCAACGACAACAGCAGCGTCGGGATGCTGACCTGCTCCAACGCCGCGGCGATCTCGGCGTCGGGGGTGTCGAACGGGCTGCCGGCGTGGAAGCTGCGCGTCACGGATAGTTACGCTACGGCGCGTTGCGGAATAGGGCAAGGGGTGTGCGTGGGCTCGTGTCGATTCTCAAACTGCGTGGCGGTGCCTCATTTGAGATGGCGGAAAATGGCGGCGCCGCCAGATGGATGAGAAAGTGCTTAGCCGACCTTGGTGATGCGCAAGGCTTCTGCCGAACGCTATTCGCGCTGTCTAGATCTTCGCTGCAGAGCCCGTCGCGGGGCGCACCTTTCCGATAAAATACTTCGTCCTCTATGCGGAATACGAAGCGCTACGTCGACGTATCGAGGAACTCACCATGGTGCGTTCGTCCTCGTTCCGAGGTGCTGTCGACAGAATAGGCGGTGTTGTCGTCGTCGTGACCACGGCGGCCGGACCTATCCCGATTTTGATCTAGCGCGAGCACTACTGCACCAACAACCGTCATCAGCTGTCGTGGGTCGGATTCTCGTCAACGAGGGGACTGCCCCGAGTTCAGTTGACTCGCGGGGTGTGAATTTCAGGCCGCGGTTGCGACTGGTGTGTGGAGCAGTTCGAACTCTATCGGGGTGAGCCTGCCGAGGGCGCGTTGGCGCCGGCGGCGGTGGTAGGTCCGCTCGATCCAGATGACGATCGCCATCCGGAGTTCGGCGCGGGTTGTCCAGCGTCGTCGGTCCAGGACGTTGCGTTGCAACAGGGCGAAGAACGACTCCATGGCTGCGTTGTCTCCGCAGGCACCGACACGGCCCATCGATCCGTGTAATCCGTTGTGTGACAGCGCGTGGACGAACTTTCGCGATCGAAACTGGCTACCCCTGTCGGAGTGGACAATCGCCGCAACCGGTGAGCGCAGCGCCACAGCGTGGTCCAGCGCCGCCACGGCCAACGACGACTTCATTCGGGAGTCGAGCTGTCAGCGGCCACGCCGGTGTGGGAACTCGTTGTGCTGCAGACGATCATGATGGTGGGACTGTCGATGATGTTCACCCCGCTGATGACCGATGCGCTCAGCGCACTGCCCGATCGGCTGTACTCCCACGGCAGCGCCATCATGACGACCCTGCAGCAGGTCGCGGGAGCGGCGGGCACGGCGCTGTTCGTGACAGTCATGTCCAGGGCCTCCGCATCGGGCGGAGCCCCGGACATGCCGGGTGTGCACGCGGCCTTCCTGGCGGCCGCGGTGATCGGAGCTGTCGCCGTCGTCGGGGCTTTCTTCACCGAGACGCGCTCGTTGCTCGCCGGCGTGACACCCACGCAGTAGCGCCGTCCGCGGTTACGCCAGCAGGCGGTCGTCGTCCTGCGCATGCTGGGCGGTGTCGTCGACACGCGCGCTGACGTGATCCCACTGCAGTCGCACCTCGGTGCCCGTTGACATCGAGTCGACCACGCTGCGGTCCGTGAGCGCCCGCATCAACATTGTTCCGCGGCCACGTCCGGGATTCGGGGCGATCGCGGGGTCCTTGACATGCCAGCGGCCTTCGTCGGTGATCCATACCGTCAGCGTGGCCAGTTCCGGATCATGTTCGGCCCGGGCATGCATCGGCCCGGGCTGTGAAGAACTGATGTAGGCGTGTTCGGCGGCGTTGGCCAGGGCTTCGTTGACGGCCAGCACGATATCGCTGGTCTTCTCCGGGTCCAGCACCAGATGCTGTGTCAGCCAGGCGGCGAAGTCGTCGCGGATTTGCACGGCATGCGTCATCGTGGCAACCACCCCGGTGCGGGAGAAGGTCGCACGCTGTTGCGCTTGCTCATCCATGACACGTGCACTTTACCCATTCTCGTCGCCGATCAATCCGGGACAGGGTCAACGGTCCGCCCCGATCTGGCAAACACGCGTGCGCGCGGCACAGGCAAGCCCGAGCGTGACACGCGCATGATGGTGTGATGGCAACCGATTCACTGAGCGACGATGTCATCAGGTTCCTGTCGGAAGGGACCCGCACCGGCAAACTCGGGTATGTGGCAGCCGACGGCCGTCCGCTGGTCGCCCCCGTCTGGTTCCTGGTCGAGGATGGCCGGCTGGTCTTCAACACCGGGCTGGACACCGCCAAGGGCCGCGCGCTGCAGCGTGATCCTCGGGTGGTGCTCGTCGTCGATGACGAGCACCCACCGTTCTCCTTCGTCCAGGTGCAGGGCACAGCGGAAATCAGCGTCGACGACCCGGATCTGCGTGGGACCGCCACCCGAATCGCGGCCCGCTACATGGGCGCCCACCGCGCCGACGAGTACGGCGCGCGCAACGGTGTCCCCGGTGAACTCGTCGTCCGCATCACACCGCAGAAGGTGATCGCCGCCTTCGACGTCGCCGACTGACCGCGGAGCGGAACTCTCTGTAGCGTTGTCGACAGCACGTTTCCGTGCCGCAGATAACGGCAATACCAGCAGCGGCCGGCCTGCGGCTGCGCGAGACTTAGGGAGGAGTCAGATGTCGACACACGCGGCTGAGCCGTCCGAAGCTGCCTCCACGTCACCGGACCCCAAACTCGAAGACCAGGTCAACGAACCTGCCGAGATCACCTTCGACGAGCATCTGCACCCGGCGCGCCCCAAAGTTCTGCGGTTCCGCCCGCGTGTGCGCACCCCGTTCGTGCGGCGATCGCTTGCCCAGGACGGCCCGCCGACCGGAGAGAACCAGGCCTATGTCTCGTGGCTGCTGTCGCAGTCGATGCTCGCCGATGCCAATGAGATCAGCCAGCAATTCTCGGGACAGGGCTCGATGTGGCAGAACCCGTTTGCCCGCCCGAACCCGCGCACCGCGGTCGAGACCGCGTCGGTGTGGTTCACCGCCTATCCGCTGTCGCTGATCACCCGTCCGGACGAGTCGTTTCTCAAGGCGATGGCCGATGAAGCCCTGTGGAAGGCGTTCGCGGAGATAGGCATCCAGGCCGTGCACACCGGCCCGGTGAAGAGGGCGGGCGGGATCTCCGGCTGGCAGCTGACGCCGAGCGTCGATGGCCACTTCGATCGCATCAGCACTCAGATCGATCCGGCCTTCGGATCCGAGGAAGAGTTCCGCCAGATGTGTGGAACCGCCAATTGGTACGGCGGCACCATCATCGACGACATCGTCCCCGGGCACACCGGCAAAGGCGCAGACTTCCGGCTGGCGGAGATGAAGTACGCGGACTACCCGGGCATCTATCACATGGTCGATATCGATCCCCGTGACTGGGAGCATCTGCCGCAGGTCCCGGACGGCGCGGATTCGGTGAATATCGATGCCGCCACCGAAGATTGGCTCGACAAGGCCGGCTACATCATCGGGCGGCTGCAGCGCGTCATCTTCTACGCCGAGGGCATCAAGGAGACCAACTGGAGTGTGACCCGCCCGATTGTCGGCGTCGACGGTGTCGAGCGGCGCTGGGTGTACCTGCACTACTTCAAGGACGGGCAGCCGTCGATCAACTGGCTGGATCCCAGTTTCGCCGGAATGCGGCTGGTGATCGGTGATGCGCTGCATTCATTGTCGGATCTCGGCACCGGCGGGCTGCGGCTGGACGCCAACGGCTTCCTGGGCGCCGAGAAGTCCACCGAGGACGACGTGGGCTGGTCCGAGGGCCACCCGCTGTCGCAAGCGGCGAACCAATTCATCGGCAGCATGGTGCGCAAGCTGGGCGGATTCACCTTCCAGGAACTGAATCTCACCATCGACGACATCCGTGAGAACAGCATCGCGGGGCCGGATCTGTCCTATGACTTCATCAACAGGCCCGCGTACCATCACGCGTTGGCCACCGCCGACACCGAATTTCTCCGGTTGACGCTGCGCACCACCCTGGAAACGGAGATCGACCCGGCCTCACTGGTCCATGCCCTGCAGAACCACGATGAGCTGACCTACGAACTGGTGCACTGGTCGGCCGGTCACCGCGACGACGTCTACACCTACAAGGGTCACGAGATCACCGGTGAAGAACTCGGGCACAGTGTCCGCACCGATCTGATCGAGGCGCTCACCGGCCCCGACGCCTCGTACAACCTGGTATTCACCACCAACGGCATCGCGTGCACCACGGCGACCGTCATCGCGGCGACGCTCGGTATCACCGACCTCGAACAGATCACCGATATCGACCGGATCCGGCGCGCCCATTTGCTGCTGGCGATGTTCAACGCCCTGCAGCCCGGGGTGTTCGCGCTGTCGGGCTGGGACCTGTGCGGCATGCTCACGCTGCCGCCTGCCGAGGTCGGTGAGCTCCTCCGGGGCGGAGACACCCGGTGGATTCACCGCGCCGCGCACGACCTGATGGGCGTGAACCCCGGTGCCTCCCACTCCAGTGCTGGAATGCCGCGCGGCACAAGTCTTTACGGATCCATCCCGGATCAACTTGCGCAGGAGACCAGCTTCTTGCGCCAGCTGCAGGCGATTTTGGCCGTGCGGACACACTTCGGCATCGCGACCAGCACCCAGATCGACATCCCCGAGGTGTCGCACCGCGGCATGCTGGTGATGGTGCATCAGCTGGCGGATCCGCACCAACTGCAGCTGACGGTCCTCAACTTCGCCAACGCCGATATCGCCGGGACGGTACGATCGGAATTCCTGCCGCCCGACGCAATCGTCTCGGATATGTTCAGCGGCAAGCACATTGCGCATGTCGATGACCTGCACAGCTTCGCGGTGGAAATGCCGGCACACCACGGCATGTCGCTGCTGGTGCAGCGGCAGCCCGTCGAGGACGAACCCGACGATCCGGACAATACGTAGATCCAGCGGTGCAGCACCGCGATGCCGGATGCGCGAGGCCAACGTCCGCGCACCGGTCCTGGCGCTACGCGTGCCGCGCCACCGCGACGATATGGGTCGCCACCGCCCGAGCGGTGACGGCGGTGCCGGCAGAGTCGTCGGGCTCGTAACGGTCGGTCGCCGCGTCGTACCGGGCCCCGGCGATCGACCCGTGGTCGGCGACCACCTCGACGATCTCGACCGGCCAGTCATGCCGGCGCAACCCGGCGGCGAAGTCCTCGGCAGCGCCGACCGGGATGACGTCGTCGGCCGTACCGACAAGAAGGGTGAACGGCGCCCGGAACGCGGACGCCGGGATGTCCGCCAGCACCGGCCCACCCGTGATCGGATCCTCGGCCATGAACGCCCCGCCCAGACAGACCGTGTGCGCGATGGTCACCCCGAATGCGTGCGCGTGCAAGGTCAATCCGGCTGCGGTGACGCCGCCCAGCGACCAACCGACGAGCACGAGTTCGGCGCCGGCGGTGGTTCGCTGCGCGAACCGCACCGACGCCAGCAGGTCCGCCCGGCCGTGGTCGGCGGCGTGGGAGTCCCAGTCCGCCGCGATGACGCCGACGCCGAGTTCGGCGATGGACTCGGCGAGCACGCGCACGGCGGCGCGGGAATCGGTTTGGGTGCCGTGCCACAACAGCACGGTCGGCCGGGACGGCTCGCCGTACAGGTCGGCCAGCCGCCCGGGGGCGTATTCGACGGTCACGCCCGGTGCGGTGTCGGACTCTGGGTGGACTCCCACTTCGACTCCAATGACCGCTGCACCGGCGCCCCGGCCGCGATCTCGGTCTGGAACGTCGCACCGTCGTCACCCTCGAAGGTCACCAGGTAGCCGGTCTCGGATTCTCCTTTGTGCACGACCTTGAACGCCTGCTCGCCGGCGCCGCGGTCGAGGGTGACGACATCACCGGGGGCGACATCGTCGATGCGACTCGTAGTAGACATGGCGAGACGGTAGCCGCATTGCGGCACCGGCAAACCTACCGCTGGTGGTGCGCCTGGCGGGGCAACCCGAACGCGAGCACCGCCGCGTCGTCCTCCACGCCGTCACCCATGCGTTCGAGCAGCCCACGCAGCGCGTCGACGATCCGGGCCGCGCTGCCCGGCGTGTGTGCGCGCACGAACCGCAGCAGCGCACCGCCGTCGTCATAGCGTTCGGTCCCGGTTCCGGTACGCGCCTCGGTCAAACCGTCGGTGTAGAGCACCAGGGTGTCACCGGGTGCCAGGTGAATGCGGGTGCTGAAAAACCGCGGTCTGGCGATCATGCCGACCGCCTGACCGCCCATGGTGTCGGCGAAGTACGCGTTGCCGTCACCGCCGAGCAGCATGGGCGGCAGGTGGCCGGCGCTGGCGAGGTCGACGTCGAAGCCGTCGCCGCTGCGCGTCAGGTTGCCGTAGACCACGGTGCACAACCTGTTGGGAGCGATGCCTATCTGCTGCAGCAGCACGGTGTTGAGATTGTTCAGGACCTGCACCGGGTCGTCGTCGGAGACCGCGGCCGAGCGCAGGACATGGCGGGTCAGAACGGTCACCACGGCGGCGTCGACGCCCTTGCCGGCCACGTCGCCGAGGAAGAACCCCCAGGTATGTGGGGACAGCGGGAACAGATCGTAGAAGTCGCCGCCGACATCGTCGGGAGACGCGGTGTGGTAATAGTCGGCGGCTTCCAATCCCTCCGGCGGGGCCAGTATCGGCGGGCGCAGCGAACCGCGCAGGGTGTTGGCGAACACCCGGGCCCGCTCCTGCTCGTGCTCGGCCCGTCGGCGTTGTGCGAGCAGTTCGCGTTCATAGGTTCGACGGTCGGTGGCGTCCACCGCGGTGACGCGCCATACCTCCGGCGAGGCGGCAGTGGCTCGTTTGACGTTGGCGGTGAGGAACATCGGCAGTCGGGACCCGTCGGCGGTCCGCATGTCGACGGTGACGCCCTTCAGGGAGCCCGTCATCCGCAGCAGCGGTACGAAGTGGGTCTCGTAGTGGATCCGCCCGCCGACCGTCAGCAGCTCGGCGAACGATGTCCCGCGCAGCGCCTGCGCCGGGCGTCCCAGCCAGCCCACCAAGGTGGCGTTGACATCCACGATCTGGCCGTCCGTGGTCAGGACCAGATGGCCCGCCGGCGCGTTGTCCCAGAAGTCTGCGTGATCGATCACGGCCGCGCCGGCGCTGCGAACGCGGCAATGGCGGTCGCGGTCGCATCCGGATCGCTGACGTGCGGGCAGTGTCCCTGTGCATCGAGGGTGACCAGCCGGCTGTCCGGAATCTGCTCGTGGACGTAGGCGCCGACCGTCCGCGGGGCGATCACGTCGTCGGCGCATTCGATGATCAGGGTCGCAACGCCGACCTTCGCCAGGTCCGACCGATTGTCGGACAGGAATGTGGTCCGGGCGAAGACCCGGGCGCAGGCCGGGTCTGTCCGGCAGAACGCGGCGTCCAGGACGGCGTGCAGATCCGGGCGCTCCGGGTTGCCCATGATGACCGGCGCCATCGCATGCGACCAGCCGAGGTAGTTGGCGTCCAGCGATTCCAGCAGCTCGTCGATATCGGCCTCGGAGAAGCCGCCCCGATAATCGCCGTCGTCCACATAACGCGGTGACGGTGTCACCATGATGAGTTTGTCGAACCGCTCGGGCGCGACGATGGCGGCCAGCGCACCGATCATCGCCGCCACCGAATGCCCGACGAACACCACGTCACGCAGATCCAGCTCACGGAGGATCTCCACCACATCCGACGCGTATCCGGACAGTTGCGAGTATTTGCCGGCATCCCAGGCGGCAGGGTCGGACGCGCCGGCCCCAACATGATCCATCAGCACGATCTGGAATCGGGAACTCAGGCGGTCGACGATGGGACGCCAGATGTTCTGGTCGCAGCCGAAACCGTGGCACAACAGCAGCACCGGCGCCCCCGCGGCGCCCACCACCTGGATGTTGTTCCGGGCCTCGACCCCCATGCTTGCAGCATAGGGCCCCCGAGCCCGGTGCCCGTCCTCAGCTGCCGGCTTGCTGGAACACCAGCACCGACCGCGCCTCGATCTGGCGCGACGCGCCCGCGGCCACCGCTTCGCCGTCGTCGTCCACGTCGGCCGCCGTGTCGATGACGGGTTGCCACGCCGCACCGAACTCCTCCGGCGGCAAGGTGAACTCGATGGGCTCGTGGTGGCCGTTGAAACAGATCACGAAGGAGTCGTCGATCACCCGTTGGCCGCGGGGGTCCAGGTCGGGAATGCCGTGGCCGTTGAGGAAGACCGCGACCGACTTGCCGAAGCCGGTGTCCCAGTCCTCGTCGTTCATCTCCGAGCCGTCGGGCCGGAACCACGAGATGTCGGGTACCCCCTCGGAGCCGCGCTGGCGGACCGGACGACCGGTGAAGAAACGGCGCCGGCGGAACACCGGATGCTCGGCCCGCAGCGCGGACAGCTTGGAGGCGAAGGCGACCAGTTCCTCGTCGGCGTTCTCCCAATCCACCCAGGTGATCTCGTTGTCCTGGCAGTAGCCGTTGTTGTTACCGCCCTGGGTGCGGCCGAGCTCGTCGCCGTGACAGATCATCGGCACGCCCTGCGACAGCAGCAGGGTCGTCAGGAAATTGCGTTCCTGGCGGGCGCGCAGCGCGGTGATCTCCGGATCATCGGTCGGGCCTTCCACACCGCAGTTCCACGAGCGGTTGTGGCTTTCGCCGTCGTTGTTGTCCTCGCCGTTGGCCTCGTTGTGTTTGTCGTTGTAGGACACCACGTCACGCAGGGTGAACCCGTCGTGGGCGATGACGAAGTTGATGGACGCGACAGGCCGGCGGGCGGTGTGCTCGTAGAGATCGGCCGACCCGGTGAGCCGGGAGGCGAACTCACCCAGACTGCCGGCCTCGCCGCGCCAGAAGTCGCGCACGGTGTCGCGGTACTTGCCGTTCCATTCCGTCCACTGCGGCGGGAAATTGCCGACCTGGTAGCCGCCGGGACCGACATCCCACGGCTCGGCGATCAGCTTGACCTGGCTGACGGTCGGATCCTGCTGCACCAGCTCGAAGAACGTCGAAAGCTTGTCCACGTCATAGAACTCCCGGGCCAGCGTGGAGGCCAGGTCGAACCGGAAACCGTCGACGTGCATCTCGGTGACCCAGTACCGCAGTGAATCCATGATCAGCTGCAACGAGTGCGGATGGCCGACGTTGAGGCTGTTCCCGGTGCCGGTGTAATCCATGTAGTAGCGCTTGTCGTCATCGACGAGCCGGTAGTAGGCGGCGTTGTCGATCCCGCGCATGGAGACCGTCGGGCCGAGATGATTGCCCTCGGCGGTGTGGTTGTAGACGACGTCCAGAATGACCTCGATACCGGCCTCGTGCAGGGTGCGCACCATCGCCTTGAACTCCTGGACCTGCCCGCCGGGGGTGGTGCTGCTGGAGTACTTGGCGTCGGGGGCGAAGAACCCGATCGTGTTGTAGCCCCAATAGTTCGACAAGCCCTTGTCGATCAGCGTGGAGTCGTTGGCGAAGTGATGCACCGGCATCAGCTCGATGGCCGTGACGCCGAGCGCCTTGAGGTGGTCGATGATCGCCGGGTGCGCGATGGCGCTGTAGGTGCCGCGCATCGCGTCCGGGATGTCCGGATGGGTTTGGGTCAGGCCCTTGACGTGCGCCTCGTAGATGAAGCTGTCGGCGTACTCGCGCTGCGGCGGGCGATCCACACCCCAGTCGAAGAACGGGTTGACCACCACCGACTTCGGCATGCTCGCGGCCGAATCCTCGTCATTGCGGCTGTCGGGATCACCGAAGTTGTAACCGAACAACGACTGATCCCAGGCGAAGGTGCCGTCGATGGCCTTGGCGTATGGATCCAGCAGCAACTTGTTCGGGTTGCACCGGTTGCCCTCGGCCGGGTCATGAGGACCGTGCACCCGGTAGCCGTAGCGCTGGCCGGGCTCGATGGTGGGCAGGAAGCCATGCCAGATGAAGCCGTCGACCTCGGGGAGCCGGTAGCGGGTCTCGGTGCCGTCGGCGTCGAACAGGCACAATTCCACCTTCTCGGCGACCTCGCTGAACAGCGCGAAGTTGGTGCCGGAGCCGTCATAGGTCGCGCCGAGGGGGTAGGCCTTGCCCGGCCACACTTCCTGGACGGGGTCCGTGGTGGTCGACGAATCGGGGGATTCCGGCATGGAGGTCCTCACTGCTCAACGGCGTACGACTGGCTTCGCAACTCGGCGGTGAGCGGCGACTGGGGGAGTACCCGGAACCACCTGATCGTATGCTGCGAGTTCGGTCACGCCCGGGCCAGGCCGGCGGTGCCGGTCTGGTCGGCGGGAACCGCGGTGACGGCTTCCAACCGCACCGCCACCCCGTTGAGCACCGACATCCCGGCCAGGGCCTCCAGATCCTCGGGCCGGTTGGAGGTCAGTTCGTTGACGTTGACGCCGGGGTTGGAGTTGGCCAGCCGCCAGCCGCCGCCGCGGTGTCCCCAGCCCTGCGGGATGGCGACGGTCCCCGGCCCGACCTCGTCGGTGATCGTCACCGGCATTTCGATCGCCCCGGTCGCCGAGACGACGCGGGCGACGTCGCCGTCGACGATCCCCGCCGCGGCGGCATCGGCGGCATTGATCCGCGCGCGCTGCGTGCGCTTGCCTTTCATCAAGGTCGGGCTGTTGTGCATCCAGCTGTTCTGGGAGCGGAGCTCACGGATCCCGATGGCCGCCAAGGGGAACTGCGGGCTCGTGCCGGGGGCGGTGCCGAGTCGGGCGACCTCGGTGGCGATCTCGCCGGGATCCAGACGCACCTTGCCGCCCTTGTGGGTCACCACATCGGCGAGCACCCCGTGGGGTGCGTGTTCGGCCAGCACGATGCCGTGCGGATTCTCCTTCAGCCGGCGCGGGTTCAGCCCGCCGCGGCGCAGGCCGTATCGGTCCCCGTACGGGCCGATACGCAGCAGCGCGTTCATCATCTTCTGCGGTGTCAACCGCAGGCCACGAGCCTCCAGCCAGCGCAGCACCGGGTTGAGCCGGGCCAGCGGGCCGGTGGCGATCAGGGAGAGGCCCATCCGCGCAGCGAGCTCTTCGAACACCTCCCACTCCGGTCGGGCCTGGCCGTAGGGTGCCAGCACCGGTTCGGCGGCCTGCAGGAACACCGTGGGGCAGCAGGCCGCGTACGCCATCGGCATATCGTCGCGCTCCAGGAAGGTCGTGCCCGGCAGGATGTAGTCGGCGTGCCGGTTGGTCTCGTTGACATATAGGTCCAACGACACCATCAGATCCAGCGTGCCCAGCGCCGCGTCGAGGGCCGCGCTGTTGGGCACCGACAGCACCGGATTGCCGGCGAACACGAACAACGCCCGCAGTTGCCCTGGCCCGGGTGTGGTGATCTCATCGGCGATCAGCGCCGCCGGGAAGGAACCGAAAACGTCTGGGAAATCGCCGATCCGGGAACGCTTGCTGTTGTAACCGAACGCGCCCGAGCGTTCCCCCATGTCCTCGACGGGGATGACCTGATGCGACATCAGTGCCCCACCCGGCCGGTCGAGGTTGCCGGTCACCACGTTCAGCGCGTCGATCAGGAAACTGACCAGGGTGCCGTGATGTCCGAGGCAGGCGCCGGTGCGCCCGTAGGCGACCGCCGTTCGGGCGGTGGCGAAGTCGCGCGCCAGCGCTCGCACGGTCTGGGCGGGCACCCCGGTGCGCAGGGCGGTGTCCTCCGGCGGAAAGTCCGCGCACAGCGCGCGCAGCGTGTCGATGCCCGTGGTCTGCGTCGCGATGGCGGTCCGGTCCTCCAGCCCCTCGGCGAACACCACGTGCAGCAGCGAGAGCATCAACCAGGAATCCGAATCGGGCCGCACCGCAACGTGTTCGTAGGCCGCCGCCGTCTCGGTGCGCCGCGGATCCACCACCAGGACACGCCCGCCGCGTTTGACGATCGCCGCCAGGTCGTCGCGGACCCGCGGCACCCGCATCGCACTGCCATGTGACACCAGTGGATTGGCGCCCAGCATGAACAGAAAGTCGGTGCGCGGCAGGTCCGGGAATGGGATCTGGGTGGCCGCGCCGTAGAGCAGCTTGCTGGCCACGTAACGACTGTTGATGTCCTGCGAGCCGGCCGAGTACAGGTGCCCGGCGCCGATCCGCTTCATGAACAGACCCGACCACAGGCTGGCTGCGTACCCGAATGCCGACGGGTTACCCAGATATTCGCCGACCGCTGCACCACCGTGGGTGTCGAGCACGGCCTGGAGTCGGTGCGCGATGTCGGCCAGTGCGGCCTCCCAGCTGACCTCGGCGAAGCTGCCGTCGGGTTGGCGGCGCAGCGGGGCGAGCACGCGGTCGGGGTCGTTCTGCACGTCGGTGAATGCGATGCCCTTGGGGCAGGCGCGGCCCTGCGACAGTGGGTGTTGCTTATCCGGTCGCAACGCGAGCAGGCGGCCGTCCTCGACGGTGGCGATCAGCCCGCACAACGGCTCGCAGATGCGGCAGTACGTGACCTTCTGTTCGACGGTCAAGAGGCCTCCTCGTGGGCTGTGACTCCGGTCACCGTAAACGGGGAGCGACGGGCCGGGCAAGCTTTTGCATAGTGCAAAACATGCAGGTGTCAGGGTGCGCCGAGGCGTTCGGTGATGGCGTCCGCGGCCGCGCGGACACTGGCTCCGAGTACGAGCAGCTCCCGGCCCTTCCTGGGCTCGGCCATCGTCAGCACAGACAGCGCGGCGACCGGGTTGCCGCCGGGATCGAAGCAGGCCGCGCTGACCGACAGCGGCACGTAAGTCGCCGTCTCATCGATGTCCCCGAGCATCAGTTCGGGTGTCATGACGGGCCGCTGCCCACCGATCATCCGTTCGGTCCGCCGAGAGCCGTGCACCTCGCCGATCCCGAAATCCGTCATCTGCTGCATCTGCGCCTGCGGTGCCGGCGACAACTCCACCGAGAACCGGCGCGTCCGGATCAGCCGCAGGATCTGCCAGACCCGCACCGGGTCGTCGGGCTCGGGCTCGACCCGGCGCAGCCAGGTGTCGACGGTGTACTGGTTCGCCCACGCAGCGAGCACCGCCCCGAGTGGGGGCCCGAACTCGATGTGGTCACCAGCCTGCAAGGGCAGATGGCCGGTGTCGCTGCCGTCCGGGTACGTCAGATCCGCGATCACGAGGTCTTCCGAGGACGGGATGAACAGGCATGCCGGCACGCCGGTATCCGCGCTCAGGCTCAGCATCTCCGGGCGGGCGTAGGTGGCGATCTGCAGTGAGGCCCGGGCCGCGGAGCCGACGGACACCAGGCGTGGGCCCAGTCGGTAGGTCTTGCGGGTCCGATCCTTGACCAGCCAGCCCACCCGCGTCAGCTCGGTCAGCATCGGATAGCAGGTGGCGGGGTCCAGGTTGACCAGTCTTGCCAGTTCGGTGAGTTGGTACTCCCGCTGCGGATCAGCAGCCAGGTATTCGAGCATCTCGACCAGACGCTCGGTCTGCGGGGATCTGCGGGCCATGTCGAGGCGATCTTTGCACTAATCCCGCCATGGATCACCCACCGCCGCGGCGGAAAGCGGTGCGGCGCAGCAGAGTCACTCCTCCTGCGGATCCTTGCGGGAGGCGCGCAGCGAACCGGCGTGCGCCTTCGCCGACGGATCCTTTCGGGTCTTGGCCAGGCTGGCGACGGTGACGATCACCAGGATGCCGATGATCACCACCAAGCTGAGGTAGGTGTTGATCTCCGGGATCCGGGGGTCGATATCCACGTGTCCCCAGTGCAGGATCAGCTTCGCGCCGATGAAGGCAAGGATGATCGACAGGCCGGTCGACAGATACACCAGCCGGTCCAGCAAACCCTTCACCAGGAAGAACAGCGCCCGCAGTCCCAACAGTGCGAAAGCGTTTGCGGTGAAGACGATATAGGGCTCGCTGGTCACCCCGAAGACCGCCGGGATCGAATCGAGCGCGAACAACAGGTCCACGCTGCCGATGGCGATGAGCACCGCCAGCAGCGGGGTGGCCATCCGCCGACCGTCGCGGCGGGTCAGCAGCTTGCCGCCGTCGTAGTCATCGCTGATCGGCAGGATCTTGCGGGTGGCCCGGATCATGATGTTGTTCTCGACATCGGGATCTTCGTTGCGGTGCCGGAAGAGCTGTATCGCGGTGTAGATCAACAGCAGTCCGAAGATCAGGAACATGAACGAGAACAACGCCAGCAGGGTGGCGCCGAGCGCGATGAAGATGGCGCGCATGATCAGCGCCAGAATGATGCCGAACGTCAGCACCTTGTGCTGGTGCTGTTCGGGTACCGCGAATGTCGTCATGATGATCACGAAGACGAACAGGTTGTCGACCGACAGGCTCTTCTCGACGATGTAGCCGGCGAAGTACTGCGTGCCGAAGTCCCCGCCGTAGGTCACCGCGAACCACACACCGAACGCGATGGCCACCAGGATGTAGAACACCGACCACGCGGTGGCCTCGCGGAAACCCACCCGGTGCGGGCGGACCGCCGCCAGGATGAGGTCGACGGCCAAGAGGCCGACGATCACGGCGATCGTTACTCCCCACGTCACGGCACTTATCTCGAGCATGGCATCAGGGTAGCGACACAGAATGTTCGCTCTGCTAAGAATTTTTGGGGGGCGTCGTCCTCACGAGACCGCCATCCAGACACCGAGCGCCACCATCACGGCGGCGATCACCCCGTCCAGGACGCGCCACGTGGACGGTTTGGCGAACAGGCCGGCCAGTCGTCGGGCACCGAGTCCCAGACCGGTGAACCACAGGGCGCTCGCTGCGACCGCCCCGGCGCCGAAGAGCCAACGCTGCTCCCGATGCTCGTTGGCCAACGATCCGAGCAGGACGACGGTGTCGAGGTAGACATGCGGGTTCAGCCAGGTCAGTGCCGCGGCGGTGAGCAGCACCTCGACCAGCCGGGCCGGTGTCTCTTCCGATGGGTTGAGCGCCCCGGGTCGCAGTGCGCGCCGGGCGGCCAGCGCGCCGTAGCCGATCAAGAAGGCTGCGCCACCGATCTTCGCCACCGTCACCGCGGTGGGGTGTGTGGTGACAAGCGCCCCCACCCCGGCGATGCCGGCGGCGATGAGGATCAGGTCCGACACCGTGCACAACGCGATCACCGGGATCACATGCTCGCCGCGGATGCCCTGACGCAGGACGAAGGCATTCTGTGCGCCGATGGCGGCGATCAACGCCATGGTGGTGAGGAATCCGACGAGGACGGGTGAAGCCATGCGATCACGCTAGGTCGACGCGGCAGTCAAGTACAGCTAATGATTCTTACTTGTCATTAGCGCAATTAATGTCATGCGCAGGCCCGGGCTACTTGAGCATGCTGCCGGCATCTACCGTCACGGGAAGGCCTGTGACGTAACGTGATTCGTCGGAAGCCAGGAACAGCACGGCGTTGCTGATGTCGACGGGTTCCACCCAGCCGATCGGCAGCACGTGCATCATCTGGGCGACGACGGCCATATCGTCCGGTCCGGGGTTCTCCAGGTCTGGGCGGAACAGCCGCATGGTGCCCTCGTTCATGAACATCGGCGTGTTCACGTTGGTGGGGCAGACGGCATTGACCCGGATGCCATGCTGGCCCAGTTCCACTGCGAAGGTGCGCATGAGACCGATGACACCGTGCTTGGCGGCGATGTAGTGACCGGTGTGAGGGTAGGCCTTGAGGCCGCCGACCGAGCTGGTGAGCACGATCGATCCACCGTTGCCGCCGGAGAGCATGTGGGGGACAGCGGCTTTGACCGACTTCCAGACACCCGTGAGGTTGATGTCGATCATCTCGTCCCAATCGGCCTCGCTGGTCTTGTCCAACGTTTGGCCGCCGTTGCCGATACCGGCGTTGGCAACGATGATGTCGAGACGTCCGAGCTGTTCCACGCCGCTGTCCACGGCCGCCTTGAGGGCCTGGTAGTCCCGCACGTCGACCTCGGTGGTGACGATGCGCCGGTTCAGGGCCTTGACCAGCTCGGCGGTCTGCGCCAGATCGTCGGGCGTGGACGGTGCGATCTGGGCGTCCTCGCTGATCGGGGCGCAGATGTCGACCGCGATGATGTCGGCGCCTTCCTCGGCCAGCCGGACCGCGTGGCTGCGCCCCTGCCCGCGTGCCGCGCCTGTGACGAAAGCGACCTTGCCCTCGACCCGCCCTGTACCCATGTGGCCCTCGATTCTGTTCCATCGACCGAATTGGTTTGTCGATCGATCAGGGAGCCTGGCACCGATCGATGGGACTGTCAACAGCCTGGCGATGCGCGGAGCCCATGGGTCATTGACGAACCTTGCGCACCGTGATTAGGTGTGGCCAGTCCGTGTGTTTGGTCGATCGATCAAGTTAGGTGGATCCTGGTGCAGCGAGCTTTCGGAACATGACCGCGCGCAAGCGACTGTGGGTCGATCCGCGGCTGTGCGAGGGGCATGCGCTGTGCCTGGACACCGCGCCCGAGGTCTTCGGTCTGTCCGGCGATGACGTCGCCGAATGCGTCGCCGAGCCCGCCGAGGAACTTCTGGCCCAGGTCAGCGCCGCCATCGACGCCTGCCCACGCGGGGCGATCAGCCTCACCGATGACCCGAAAGGACAACCCGCCCCATGACCGATCTCGCCGCCGTGGACTTCTTCTCCGATCCGGCCGTGAGCCAGGATCCCTACGAATACTGGGATTACCTGCGGCAGCAGGGACCGGTGACCCGGGAGCCGCACTACGGTGTCGTCGCCGTCACCGGCTACCAGGAGGTGATGGCCGCCTTCAAGGACCATCAGTCGTTCTCCGCCGTCAATGCCATCGGCGGGCCGTTCCCACCGTTGCCGTTCACGCCCGAAGGCGATGACATCAGTGCCCAGATCGAGGCGCACCGGCACCTGTTCCCGATTTACGAGCACATGGTGGTGATGGATCCGCCCGCCCATGACAAGGCGCGTTCGCTGCTGAGCAAGCTGCTCACGCCGCGGCGGCTCAAGGAGAACGAAGAATACATGTGGAAGCTGGTGGACAGCTCCATCGACGCCATCATCGACAAGGGACGTTGTGAGTTCCTGACCGAGTACGCCAAGCCGTTCGCCACCTCGGCGATCATCGACCTGCTCGGGGTCCCTGTCGGGGACCGCCCGGAGTTCCTGGCCGCGCTGGGAGCCGAACGCCCGGAAGGCAATCGGGTGGGCGCCCTCGACGGCGAGCCGGTGGGTCTGGACCCGCTGCAGTACCTTGACGACAAGTTCGTCGGGTACCTCGCCGAACGGCGCCGGGCCCCCCAAGACGATGTGCTGTCCGGCATGGCGACCGCGGTGTACCCGGACGGATCGACGCCGGAACTGATCGAGGTGGCAAAGCCGGCCACCTTCCTGTTCGCCGCCGGACAGGAGACCGTCACCAAGTTGCTCAGCGCCGCGGTGCAAACGCTCGGCGACCGACCGGAATATCAGCAGATGCTCCGTGACAATCCGGGGCGCATTCCGACCTTCATCGAGGAGGCCCTGCGGATGCACTCCCCGACGAAGATCGACTTCCGGCTCGTGCGCAGGACCACCACACTCGGCGGCGTGCACCTGCCGGCAGGCACGATCGTCATGCTCTGCCTGGGGGCCGCGAACCGGGATCCGCTCAAGTTCGAGGATCCACATGAGTTCCGGCCCGACCGCAAGAACGTGCGTGAGCACATCGCGTTCGGGCGCGGCATCCACACCTGTGCCGGGGCGCCGCTGGCCCGTGTCGAAGGGCAGATCACCGTGCGCCGCATGCTTGAACGCATGAGCGACATTCGGATCGACGAGTCGGTGCACGGACCGGCCGGGCACCGCAGCTACACCTATGAGCCCACGTTCCTGCTGCGCGGGTTGACGCAACTGCGCATCGAGTACACCCGGTCGGCATGAGGGGCGCGTTGCGTACACACCGGGGCGCGAGCCAGTAGTTACCCGCTGTCGGCGTGTTGCGCACCGTCCGAGGAGGCGCCTCCCGATGCCCGGGCGAGCATGGCGAGTTGGGCATCGACGAAGGCGCGCATCTCGCGATGACCGAGCGTGACGCCGACCGCCTCCTCGTTGCACAGGCTGCGTGCGATCTGGGCGATGAGCATGGACACCGCCACCGGCGGGAACATGTCGAGGTCCACGCCGCCGGCACGCAACGCGACGGTGACGGCAGCGGTCTCGATATCGCGGACGCGTTCCGCGTACGCGCGAAGCTCAGTACGGATTGTCTTGCGATGGTTGGCAAGTGCCATGAATTCGGTGTTGAGGCCGGTCAGCCGGGAGTCGCTGTTCATCTCCCACAGCGCCCGCAGCGGGTCCGCGTCGGTCAGTGCGGCACGCATCCGCTCGAGCGAGGCATCGGCACCGGCGCGCAGCACCTCGACGAACAGGTCGTCCATGGTGGGGAAGTAGTAGTAGACGAGCGCCTGCTTGACACCTGCTTCCGCGGCCACCCGACGTGACGTGGCGGCCGCGTAACCCTCGTCCCGCATGAGCTTCGCAGTGGCCTCGATGAGCCGGAACCGGGCGCCCGTGTCGGGTGACTTCGGTGTGCGGGCGGCTGCCACTCAGTTGCCCCGCGCCAGCGGGTTGCGGTGCACCATATAGGGCATGGCGCATTCTAACAGTGCGGTCGGTCGATCGATCAGTCCTTGGTCGCGCCGCTCAGTCGAGACCGATGCGGATGGTCTTGGTCTGCAGGAATTCCAGCAGGCCTTCCCATCCGCCGGTGCGCCCGAAGCCACTCTGCTTGTATCCGCCGTACGGGCCCTGCGGCGAGATCCTACTGGTCGAATTGATCCATACCGAGCCGGATTCCAGTGCCCGAGACACCCGGTGCGCGCGCCGCAGGTCTCGGGTGTGGACGAACGCGTTCAATCCGTAGCGCGTGTCGTTGGCGGTTCGCACGGCCTGGTCGTCATCGGTGAACCTGCTGATCGAGACGACCGGGCCGAAGGTCTCGGTCTGCGCCAGCGGTGACGAGTTGTCCACATCCGCGAACACCGTGGGTTCGATGTAGAAGCCTTGCGCCAGTGGACCCCCCATCCTCTTGCCGCCGGTGAGGAGCTCACCGGCACCGGCGCTCACCGCAAGATCCACGGTGTCGAGAATGCGGGTGAGGGCGCTCTCGGAGATGACCGGTCCGAACCTGACCAACGGGTCGAACGGGTCGCCGGCCGGGGCGGAGTCGAGCACTGCGAGGAACTTCTCGACGAACGTGTCATAGACCGATGCATGTACGAGCAACCGACTTGCGCACGCGCAGCTCTGGCCCGATTGCATCAGCGGCCCTTGATGCGCCGACAGCATCGCCGCGCGGTCCAGGTCCGCATCGTCGAAGATGATGTTGCCCGACTTCCCGCCCAGTTCGGCGACCACCGGTGTCAGGTTCTCGGCCGCCGCGCGGATCACAGCGCGCGCGGTGGTTCCGCCACCGGTGAAGTGGACCTTGCGAATTCCCGGATGCCGCACGAGGGCGTCACCCCCCTCAGCGCCGGCGGGCAGGATGTTCACCAGACCGGGAGGCAGTCCGGCTTCCAGACACAACTCGCCGAAGCGCAGGGCGGCCAGGGGCGCCAGCTCGGAGGGCTTGAAGATAACGGCGTTCCCGGCGGCAAGCGCCGGTGCGACACAGGAACCGGCGACCGCCAGTGCGCCGTTCCACGGGGCGATTACCCCGACTACACCGTAGGGTTCCCGCTCGACGAGGTTGACGTCGAACGATCCACTTACCGGGGTGCTCGACCCGGCGATCTTGTCGGCGTAGCCGGCGAAATGGCGCAGGAAGCCCTCAAGCATGTGCGCGGTTCCGGCGAACGATATCGGTACCGCGTAGTCCTGCACGTTCAGCGTGGCAAGTTCGTCCAGGTGTTGGTGGACGGCGTCGGCGAGGTCGATCAGTCGGTCGCGACGCATATCGACTGTCTGCGCCATCCACTCGCGTTGGGCTGCGCGTGCGGCGTCGACGGCGCGGTCGACGTCGGCGGCACCGGCCATCGCGACGGTCGCATTCGGGAGTCCGGTTGCCGGAAAGATGTGCTCGTGCGTGTGCCCGGTCGAGGTGATCCGGTCCCCGCCGATCAACAGTCCGACTGGTGCACCGGTCATTGCGCTCCCCACTCGTGGGCGACCCGTTGTTTCTGTTCACCGATCACCTGATTGAGGTGCGAGCCCTTCGGCCATCCGTAGTAGGCCGCGAAGTGCAATGCCAACTCGTCCATCTCGTCGAAGGACACCTCACGGCTCTTCAGCGCTGCGTAGACGTGGCTGACGATGGGGTAGGGGGCGTCCTGAAACGCCACGCACGCGACGGTGATGAGGCGGCGTTCCTTCATGCCGAGTCCGGGTCGCAACCACATCTCGCCGAACACGAAGTTCAGGATCCCGGCGCCCTGGAACGGGTTGTCCCGATTCGGTGCGAACTCCAGGCAGTTGATGTCCTTGAAAGACCGCGCTCCCAGAGCCAGGCGGGTCTCCGGATCACTGGGCGTGGGCAGCGGCAGCAACGGTTGCGGGGGTGGGACTTGCTCACCGCGCTCGCGGTGAATGCGGGCCCATTGTTCGTCGACGATGATGTTGAAGCGGGAGGCTTTCGGCCACCCGGCGTACACCGCGAAATGCAGTACAGCCTCCTGCATTTCGACGATGCTCACGTCCCCGCTGTTCAGTGCGGCGTACACGTGATCGCGCAGCGGGGCCTCGGCGTCGGCGTCGGCCACACACGCCAGCGTGACGAATCTGCGGTCTCGGCGGCTCAGACCCGGCCGCTTCCAGACCTCGGCGAACACGAAGTCGAGCATGCTGGTGGTGGTGGGGTCCGTGTCCTCCGGCGCCGGAGTAGTCATCACCTCGGCGAATGCCTGCCGGCCGCGTTCCAGGCGGTCGGTATCGGTCAGCGTCACAAGCGTTTTCCTTCCGAGCGGCCGGTCATCTGATGGTGACTCCGGCATCGACCTTGAATTCCAGCCCGGTCACGTACCGCGCTTCGTCGGAGACCAGGAACAACACCGCATTGCTGATATCGATGGCCTCGGCCATCACGATGGGCAGCGCGTTCTGGAAGATCGGCCCCAGGTCGGCTCGCGTCTCCACCAGCAGGGTGTGCAGCGACGCCGGTTGCATGCCGGTCTCGACGCCGGTCGGATGGACGGTGTTGACCCGGACATTGACCGCCGCAAGCTCATTGGCCAGCGCCTTGCTCATGCCGACGACGCCGTGCTTGGCGGCGGTGTAGGGGGTGTGCAGCGGGCTGCCCTTGATGCCCGCCGCCGAGCTGATGTTGATCAGGCTGCCACCACGGTCGACCAGGTGCGGCAGGGCGGCGGCACACGTGTTCCAGACGCCGATCAGATTGACGTCCACCACGGTGCGCCACTGAGCGGATGTGGTGGTATCCCAGGTGCCCGCGGTGAGGACCCCGGCATTGGCCACCGATGCGTCCAGGCCGCCGAGTTCGGCCACCCCGGCATCGACCGCGGCCGCGAGGGCTTCCGCATCGCGGACATCGACAATGTGGGTGATCACCCGGCGGCCGAGTTCGGTGACCAGACGCGCGGTTTCAGTCAGATCAGCTGCGGTGGACAGCGGGTACTCCAGCTCGGGCAGCGAGGTGCAGATGTCGATCAGGATCAGATCGGCGCCCTCCTGCGCCAACCGCACCGCATGGCTGCGACCCATTCCGCGGGCCGCGCCGGTGATGAGTACGCGTTTGCCCGCGATCCGGCCGCTCATAGCTTGTTGCAGAAGCCGGCGTCGACCGGGAACGTGACCCCGGTGACGTATTTGGCTGCGTCGGAGACCAGGTACTGCACCGCGGCGCTGATGTCCTCGGGCTCCAGCAGGGAGACCGGCATCGGGTTCTGCAAGTGGGGTCCGCCGTCGGGGTAGTTCTCCAGGAAGGCCGTCATCGCCGGGTTCACCGCCATCATGGTGTTGACCGCGGTGGGATGTACGGTGTTGACCCGGATGCTGTACGGCGCAAGCGCGTTGGCCAAAGTCCGCATCAGGCCGACAACACCGTGCTTGGAAGCCGCGTAGCCCAGGCCGCCGCCCTGGGATCCACCGAAGCCCTTCAGTCCGGCGGTGGAGCTGGTGAACACGATCGCGCCGCCGCGCTCACCGGCGATCAGGTGCCCGATGGCGGCCTTGGCGGTGTGGAAGGAGCCGACGAGGTTGACATCGATCGCCGCCGACCACATGGCGAGGTCCTCTTCGATGCTTGTCTCGCGGAAGGCTGTCGGGGCGATACCCGCGTTGGCGCAGACGATGTCGAGTCGGCCGAATCGCGCCACGCCGTCGTCGACGGCCGCTCGCACCGCCTGGAAGTCCCGCACATCGGCCACGGTGCCGAGCATCGTGGCGCCGGCGGCTTCCACCAGTGCGATCGTCTCGTTCAGTTCGTCGCGGCTGGCCATCGGATATCCGTTGGCCGGGATGTCGGCGCAGATGTCGATACCGATGATGTCGGCGCCCTCGCCGGCCAGTCGTAGTGCGTGGCTTCGCCCCTGGCCGCGTGCCACGCCGGTGATGAAGGCGACCTTGCCGTCCAATGAGCCCATGAATCCTCGCTTCACTGCGTGAGTAACCGTGTTACATCCGGTACGGTAACCGAGTTACTGTGGACCGGCAAGGGGTGGCGATGGCGGAGATCGATGACCGGCTGCTCGCCGTCGTCGTGGAGATCCTGGAAACCGAAGGCTATGACGCGGTCCAGTTGCGCGAGGTCGCTCGGCGCGCGCAATCATCGCTGGCCACCATCTACAAGCGCTACGCGACCCGCGAAGACCTGATCCTGGCCGGGCTGGAGGCATGGCTGGATGAGCATCGCTACTCCGAGGTCAGGGCACATCGGCGGGCGCAGGGACAGTCGCTGCACGAAGCGTTGATGGACCTCTTCAGGACCATCTTCGAGCCCTGGGAGAAACACCCCGGCATGTTGACGGCCTACTTCCGGGCCCGATCCTCGCCGCGGGGCCAGCGTCTGCTGCACCGGGGCCTCAATATCGTGGCTCCGGCCGGTCTGGAGTTGATGGCCGACGTCGACGAGGACTTCGTCGCCGATCTCAACGATGTGCTCTCCAGCGTGGTCTACGGCCTACTGGGCCGATTCGTGGCCGGTGAGATCGAAACCACCGACATCCTGCCGACACTGGACCGTGCGGTGTACTGGCTCACCGCCGGCTACGAGTCGACCAAACAGGGCGGACGGGTCGAGTGACGCGGTGTGCCTCAGCCCAGCGGCCCATGCTGGGCTGAACCGATCCCCTGGGTCGCTGCGCTCCCGCCCGCCGATACCCTTGCGCGTGTGCCCGATGACCTCTGGACGGCTGCCACCCAGCACCCATTTCTCGACGCGGTGCGCGACGGCACCATCACCGACGAAGCCTTCGATCGATGGTTGTGCCAAGATGCGCTGTTCGTCGCCGACCTGTTGATCTTCCAGTCCCGGCTGCTGGCCCGCGCGCCGCGCCACGCCCAGGGCGCCATCGTCGGCGGGTGCGCCGCACTGGTCGCCGAACTGGACTGGTTCGAAGAGCAGGCCGCCCGACGTGGCATCGATCTCGACGTCCCGGCGCTGCCGACCACGCTGCGATACCGCCAACTGCTGCAACGCCTCGACGGTGAGCCCTACCCGGCCGCGGTCACCGCGCTGTGGGTCATCGAGCGGGTCTATCTGCTCGGCTGGACCTCGGCGATCTCACCGACCTCGCCGTTCGGCGAGTTCATCGAGCACTGGACGGTTCCGGACTTCGCGGCCTACGTGGACGCCCTCGAGGCCCTCGCCGCCCCGGACGCCCATCAGGGACTGGTCGATGAGGTGCTGCGTCTGGAAGTGGACTTCTGGAACATGGCCACCGAGGCTCGGGCATGACGCTGTCCGCTCAACTGTGGTCGGAGAACGCCGATCTCGTCGCCGACGTCCTGGCCAACCCTTTCGTCCGCGGCATCGGGGACGGAACCCTGGAGCGGGAGCTGTTCGCCGGCTACCTCGCCCAGGACGCCTTTTTCCTCGAATCCTTCGCCCGTGCATACGCTTTGGCGCTGGCGCGCAGTGACGACACCGCCACCCTGCTGGCCTTCGCCGATCTGCTGGCGGGTGTGCGTGAGGAGCTGGGACTGCACGCGGGATACGCCGCCTCCTGGGGCATCGATATGGCCGGTGTGAAACCGGCCGCGGCGACACTGGCCTACACCGAGTTCCTGCTCGCCACGGCGGCCACCGGCGGGCTGGGGGTGGTGTGTGCGGCGATGACCCCGTGCATGCGCCTCTACGCGCATATCGGCTCGACATTGGACGAAGCGAGCGCCGGTCCGTACGCCCAATGGGTACAGACCTACGCCGACCCCGGATTCGAGGAGGTCGCCGCGCTGTTGGAACGGCTGCTCGACCGACACGGGGAGGACAGCCCGGCCGTCCGGGACGCCTACCGTCGGGCGATGCGTCTGGAGTTGGCCTTCTTCACTGCCGCGCTAACGCCGTGATGATCGCGGCGTTGAACGCCGGTAGATCATCGGGGTTACGGCTGGTGATGAGGTTGCCGTCCACCACGACCTCCTCGTCGACGACGGTGGCTCCGGCGTTGCGGAGGTCGGTGCGCAGACTCGGGTAGGACGTCAGCGTCCGCCCCTTCGCCACACCCGCCTCGACCAGCGTCCAGGGACCGTGGCAGATGACCGCCACCGGGCGCCCGGAGTTGACGAACTCGCGGACGAAGCCGACGGCATCGCCATCGGAGCGCAGCTTGTCCGCGTTGACGGTGCCGCCGGGGACGATGAGTGCGTCGAACTCGTCGACCGTCGCGTCTTTGACCAGCCGTTGCACAGTGAAGCTGCCGGCCGGTTCCAGGTCGTGCTCGCGCGCGCTGATCTCGCCGGTCTGCAAGGACAGCAGTTCGGTGGTTCCGCCGGCCTCGTCGATCGCCCGGCGCGGCTCCGCGAGCTCCGCGCGTTCGACCCCGTCGGTGGCCAGGATGGCGATCTTCCGCGAGGTGAGGGTGTTGTCAGTCATCGAGGGGGGATTCCCGCGACCGCGGGTCAGCGAAACATCGCGCCGACCGTGCGGCGCCGAGGCGATAGGGTCGAAGCGAACCGGGGCGTGGACAGAAACGGAGCGGGTATGGCGGTGGCGAATGGCCTGTCTGCGCGCGAGACGAAGCGCCTGCAGACGCGGGAGCGCCTGATGGGTGCCGCGGTGGCCGAGTTCAAGCGCTCCGGGATGGCCGAGGCCGACGTCGCAGCGATCGTGGCCGCGGCCGGTGTCGCGCACGGCACCTTCTTCTTTCATTTCCCCACCAAGGAGCACGTTCTCCTCGAGCTGGAGAAGCGTGAAGAAGACCGGATGGCCAAGCAGTTCGGCCGCTATCTCGACAAAGGACACGATCTGGAATCGGCACTGACCGAAGCGGTCCGTCTGGTTCTGGGACTGGAGCGCCGGCTCGGTGACCTTCTCTTCAAAGACTTTCTGGCGCTGCATTTCTCGCAGACCCGTCCGGAATCGGAGGACGGCGGCGATCACTCGCTGGTGCTCTTGTTGGCTCAGCGCATCGAGCAGGCGAGGTCCAAAGGCGAAGTGGATCCCGATGTTCAGCCGATGAACAGTGCGGTGTTCTTCCTGTTGTGCCTCTACGCGCTGGCGATCACCACCAATGACCCGATGCGACGCGACCTGCTCGAGGATCTGGTCAAGCGCACCATGCGCAGCGTCGTCGTTGCGGGCTGAGCGCGCGACGGTCTCTCAGCGGCAGGGGTCTTGTCGGCGGGCGATTTGAATGACTAGAGTCAGTCACCATGCGTACGCCCGCCTCCTCGGCGACCCTGTCCTTCGACGAACACGCCGAGCAGTCGCGGCTGGCTCAACGCCAGGCGGACAAGTGGTTGATCAGCGGTAGCATCCTGATCGGCACTGCGGCACTGGGAATTTTCGGCCTCCCGCTGTTCCTGCGCGGGGTGTGGCTGCTGCGTCGCGCGCACCTCAACGGATTGTCGGTGCGCCCGATGATCGTCACCCTGATCGGGTACCTGGTCATCATCGACGCGGCCATCAACACCGTCGGATGGGCGCTGGACCTGATCGGCAGCCACACCCTGTTGGCGCGGGTGTTGCTCAACGGCTGGGGTCACATGTTCGACGCCGGATACTTCTGGCATTTCAACGAACTCTGGATCGGTGGTGCGGCGGGACCGGGCGAAAAAGCCATGGAAGTGGGAATGATCCTCACGGTATTCACCATGCGGATCGCCGCCGCGATCGGCTTCCTGCAGATGAAGCGCTGGGGTCAGCAGTGGATGATCGTCACCTGCTGGATGGGTGTGCTGATCTGGGTGCTGTACGTCTTCAACATGACGATGTTCGCCGATGTCCGGTTCGCGGGAACCATCTTCCCCGTCGTGGGTTGGTGGCTCTACGACATCTTCTACATCACCCCGTTCCTGGCGATTCCCTATCTACACACCGTCAATCGCGAGATCTTCACCGATTGACCTTGCCCGATCTCGTCAGGCGACGCGCGGTCATTCTATTGACTCAAGTCAGTAACTCCGATAGAAACAGAGCATCATGAGCCGAACGGTGCGCCGTTGTCCGCGTCAAACGGGCTCCTGTGCGGGCGCTTTCGCCGTTGTGGCCACCTCGACAAGGAGATTCCACCGTGGACTACCTGTGGGAAGTGCTGCGCTACGTCGCGGCGTGGGGCGGCACCGGCCTGGTCATCTGGTTCTGGTATTGGATGTTCTCCAATATCGGAACCTTCTGAGCGCGCGGCACTGATGGGCGACCTCGGCGACAGCACGGCGATGGCACTGGAACGTAGTTGCGCGCTGACCGCCGTCGCGCTGAGCGACCGGCGCAGAGCGGGTGCTCGGCTGGTCACCGGGGCGCACCGAGGCTTCGGCCTGAACTACTCGCGCACCGATGTGCACGTGCCGTTTCCGCCACGCGTCGCGGACTGGACCCGGCGCACGGTGACCTGCGGCATCGCCCTGCAATGCGCGGACTCCAAAGACCGGATCGGTGAGTATCGGGTCCACGAACTCACCGCCCGCGAGATACGTGCGCTCACCCTCGTCGAGGCCGGCGTGGCACTGGGCTGGGTCGCCGCGCGCTGGCCGGGGCTGATGGCGGAATTCGCACGTGCGCTGCCAGAACTGGCACCGGCGGACCCACACATGGACGCCCACACCATGATCAGCCGGGCCATCGAACTGGCCCGCACCTCGGAGACTCTCGGCGGTCATCCGCTGCTGGGCAGCCTGCCCGCGGTTTACACCACGCCCATCGGGCTGGCCGACAAGTTGCGTCGCCAGTTCGGCCGGATGCCGTGGACCACCACACAGAAGCGGATGCCGCGGCCCTATTCGGTGCCCGTCGGCGGCGACGGTGGAGTGCGCAACCCGAACCTGCCCCCGCCGAGCAGGCCGCAGGACAACGATATGGACGTCACACCCGAGCACCGCCCCGGCATCCCGTACCCGGAATGGAATGCCTGGGCGAAGCGGTTCCTGCCCGACCATGTGGCCGTCGTCGAGATCGCCCGCGACCGCCGGATCGGTGCGGCCACGACAATGTCTGCCGATCTGCGGAAGTGGTTCCAGGAGAACACCCACCGCGCCATGATCAACCGGTTGGAGGATGGCTCGGATATCGACATCGACTCCTACGTCCGTCATTACGTGGACCTGCGCACCGGCGAGGCAGGAGAGCCGCGGCTGTTCCGGGAACTACTGCCCAGCAACCGCGATGTGAGCACCGCACTGCTGCTGGACGGCAGCTCGTCACTGGGCGTGCATGGCGGCCGGGTCTTCCGGCTGGAGTTGGCCTGCGCCGACGCGCTGTCGCGGGCGATGACCCACGCCCGGGAACGGCACGGCATCTTCGTGTTCACCGGAAACACCCGGCACCGCGTGGAAGTGCGGTGCCTCAAGGATTTTCCGGAGGTACGCTTCGTGCCGCCCAGCGGGCTCGGGCTGACCACCGGCGGCTACACCCGCCTCGGTGCGCCCATCCGGCACCTGACCAGCCGGCTGCTGGCCCAGCCGGCGGAGCGCAGACTGCTCATCATCATCGGCGACGGCATGATCTCCGACGAAGGCTATGAAGGTCGCTACGCATGGTCGGACGCCGCGCACGCGGTGCAGGAGGCCAACGACGCCGGCGTCTCGGTCTACTACGTCGGTGTCGGTCCGACCCGGGTGGACCCGCTGCCCGAAGTGTTCGGACCCAGACGCTCGCAACGGATCCGGCGCGTCGAAGAATTGCCCCGCGTACTCGCCCATGTGCACAGGGAGTTGGTCACCACATGACGAATTACTTCGCCAACGGCAATGAGGTCCAGCTCTTCGAGCAGGCCTACACGCGCAAGATCCCGGTCATGCTCACCGGACCCACCGGTTGCGGCAAGACCCGCTTCGTCGAACACATGGGCTCGCTGCTGGGCAGGCCGGTGGTGACCATCAGCTGCCATGACGATCTGACCAGTTCCGACCTCGTCGGCCGGTTCATGGTCACCGGTGGCGATGTCGTCTGGACCGACGGGCCACTCACCCGAGCTGTCAAGGCCGGGGCCATCTGCTACCTCGATGAGGTGGTCGAAGCCCGGCACGACTCGCTGGCCATCCTGCACTCTCTCACCGATCACCGCCGCACCCTCTATCTGGACCGCGCCGACGAAGTCATCACCGCGCCCGACGAGTTCATGCTCGTCTGTTCCTATAACCCCGCGTACCGCAGCTCACTCAAGGAGCTCAAACCGTCCTTCCGACAGCGGTTCGCCACCGTGGCGATGCGCTATCTGCCACCCGAAAGAGAGGCCCAGGCCATCGTCGCAGAGACGGGCATCGACCCTGCCTGTGCGCAACGACTCGTGCGGTGCGCCATCGCGATCCGGACCGCCGAGGAGGCCTTTCACTTCGAGCCGCCCTCCACCCGGGTTCTCGTCACCGCCGCCCACTTCATCGCCGCCGGCGCCAACGAAGTGGAAGCCGCCGAAGCGTGCATCCTGGCGCCGCTGAGCACCGACGGCGCGATCAGTGAAGGTCTGCGTGAAATCGCGGCGGCCGGCCTACTGGCCGTCGACACACTCTAGGAGGGGAATTCGTCATGGTCGACCAGAAAGAGAAGAAGCGTAAGCGGGCGCTCATCGTGTTTCAGGTTGCCATCTACGGCTACCTGCTCACGATGTTCCTGATCCAGCTCTACATGTCTTTCGAACGGGGTTGGTGGTATCTGTGAGTGTGGCCGTCGGGGACTCCGTCGGCCTGGAGGACCACGGCGGGCAATCCCGACTTGCGCAGCGCCGCGCGGACAAATGGATGATCGTCGGCGCCGCCCTGATGGGAATGTGGGCGCCCGGACTGATCGGCTTCCCGATCTTCATGCGCGGGGTGTGGCTGCAGCGCCAGGCGCAGCGCGCCGGATTGTCGGTACGTCCGATGATCGTCACCCTGATCGGCTACCTGGCGCTCATCGACGGCATGCTCAACAGCCTGGGCTGGGCGCTGGACCTGGTCGCCAACCACACCCTGATCAACCGGGTACTGATGGTCGGCTGGGGGCACATGTTCGACGCCGGATACTTCTGGCATTACAACGAACTCTGGGTCGGCGGTGCCGCCGGACCCGGTGAGAAGTCCATGGTGTTCGGCATGATCATCACGGTCTTCGCCATGCGCTGCGCCGCCGCCATCGGCTTCCTGCAGATGAAACGCTGGGGCCACCAATGGATGATCGTCACCTGCTGGATGGGCGTGCTGATCTGGTGCATCTATGTGTTCAACATGACGATGTTCGCCGACGTCCGCTTCGCCGGCGTGATCTTCCCGGTCGTCGGCTGGTGGCTCTACGACATCTTCTACATCACCCCGTTCCTGGCGATCCCGTACCTACACACGGTGAACCGCGAAATCTTCACGGACTAGAAGGAGCATCATCGTGACAACCACCGAAGAGATCACCGAGGATCTGCCGCCGGGCACCACGCCCTACTACGCCCGGATGCACAAATGGATAAAGCGCGCCGTGTTGGTCTGCCTGGTCGCACTCGTACTGGAGGGCGCCTTCACGCTGCCCTTCATGGCGGTTTATTACGGCTACCCGACCCTGAGTCTGACCCAGATCTGCAGCGAACTGCTCAAGGTTCGGTACTCCGACGACACCCTGGAGTGCAAGTTCCCGTACCCGCCGCTCGGGCCGCCCGAGGGTGCCGAGGGTAAGGACACCGCCCGCGACATCTGGGGCATCCAGCCCATCCCGCAGTACGACCGGCTCGGCTTCCGAGAACTGGTCGACCGGTACGAGGCGCGGCAGGCCCGCCTTGCCGGACAGGGTGGCTGAGATGGCGCCCCCGCTGCGCGTCATTCAATGGGCCACAGGCAATGTCGGCAGCCTCGCCCTCGCCGCCGACCACGAACAACCCGACCTGGAACTCGTCGGCGCCCCGGTGTGCCACGAGGCCGGCACCATCCCCGCGGTCTGCGACGCCGAACCCGGTTGGGTGACTCATCTCGATCGCGGCGTGGTCCGCCCGCGCCGACTGGTCCGGCCATGACCGCTGCCGGGGAGCTCGGGCTGCCGCACGTCCGCTACGAAGATCTGCCGATGACGCGGGACCGCGGAGTGGGGTGGGCCGCGCTACGTGAGTTGGGTCCCGTCGTGTGGGGCGACGGCTGGTATTACCTCACCCACCGCGAGGATGTGCTCGACGCGCTGCGCAATCCCGCGGTGTTCTCCTCCGGTATCGCTTACGACGACATGATCAGCCCGGTCCCTTTGGTGCCACTGGGTTTCGATCCGCCGGAGCACACCCGGTACCGGCGCATCCTGCACCAATTCTTCAGCCCGCAGACCTTGAATGCACTGCTGCCGTCCCTGCAGGCACAGGCCGTCGACATCATCGACGGGATCGCAGAACAGGACACCTGCGAGGTGATGACCGAACTCGCCACGCCGTACCCGTCACAGGTGTTCCTCACGCTGTTCGGGCTGCCGCTGGAAGACCGAGACCGACTCGTCGGGTGGAAGGACGCCATCATCGCGTTCAGCCTCACCGATGACCCGTCCAGTGTGGACCTCACCCCCGCTGTCGAGATGTTCACCTACCTCACCGAAGCAGTTGCCCAGCAGCGAAATCAGCGCAGACCCGGAATCTTGTCGGATCTGCTGCATGCCGAGGAGCCGCTCACCGATGACGAAGCGGTCGGGCTGTCCATGGTGTTCGTGCTGGCCGGGCTGGACACGGTCACCTCGACCATCGGGGCGACAATGGCGGAACTCGCCCGAAGGCCGGAATTGCGTGCGGCGCTGCGGGACGACCCCGACGCGGTCGCGGTCTTCGTCGAGGAGATGATCCGGCTGGAACCGGCGGCCCCGATCGTCGGTCGCGTCACCACTGAGCCGGTGACCGTCGCCGGCGTCACGTTGCCCGCCGGGGCCGATGTCCGGCTGTGTATCGCTGCGATCAACCGTGACGGCAGCGACGAGCACTCGGTCAACGATTTCGTCCTGGACGGAAAGCTGCACAAGCACTGGGGTTTCGGCGGGGGACCGCACCGGTGTCTGGGATCGCACCTGGCCAGGATGGAACTCAAGCTCGTCGTCACCGAATGGCTGGCCCGCATCACGGATTTCCGGCTGGAACCCGGTTATGTCCCGGAGATCACCTGGCCGTCCCCGACGTGCACGCTGCCGCGGCTACCGCTGGTATTGGGCTGACCGTCGACTAGAACTGCACCCCGCGGGTCAGCGCCCCGTCGACCAGCAGGTTCGTCCCGGTGATGAAACTCGCTGCCGCACTGGACAGGAACACCACCGCGTTGGCCACCTCCTTCGGAGTAGCCATCCGGCCGGTGGGGTTGAGCGCGAGGGCCGTGGCGAACAGCTCGGGGTCGTTCTCTTCGATGGACGGCCACACACCGCCCGGAAAGTAGGTGTTGCCGGGGCTGACGGTGTTGGCGCGCACACCCTTTCCGGCCAGTCGGAACGCCAAACCCTGGGTGTAGTGGATGATCGCCGCCTTCATGGTGCCGTACGGCCCGGCCGCGAAGTCGATCTCGCGGCCGGAGACGCTGGAGATCGTCACGATCGACCCGGCGCCGGAGGCCTCCAGATACGGCAGCGCGGCGTCAACGAGACCCACCGTCCCCATCAGGTCGACCTCGAAGGTGGTGCGCCAGTTCTCCGGGGACTCCGGGATCGCCAGGGCACTGACATTGGCGACCACACCGTCGAGGCCGCCGAACGCCTCGGCGGTGGAGTTCACCCACGTCGCCAGTGTGGCGGTGGCGCCGACGTCGACCGCGGTACCCGATGCCGCACTTCCGAGTTCCTGCTGGGCCTGCGCCACCTCCTCGGAGGTGCGTGCGCAGAAGGCAACCTGGGCGCCCTCGGCGATCAGGCCCTCCACGACGGCCCGACCGATACCGCGGGTGCCGCCGGTGACTGCGAAGCGCTTTCCGGTGAGTCCGAGATCCATGAGTGCCTTCCTAATAGGTGATGGTGCCGAATGATGCGGCCGCCGAGCGGAGTTCGGTGTGCACACCGCCGTACGCGGGTGCCGCGGGCAGCAGGCGTTTGTCGATCTTGGTGACCGCGCTGTAGTTGGTGTCCACCACGTTGGCGATCGGTGCCAGCGAGATCTGGGTGAGCAACTGGTAGGCGTCGAGCCGGTCCAGCCCGTAGAGCTCGCCCAGCCAGGTGATCATCTCGACCTGCCCGGCCCGCCACGCCTCCTCCAGGGGGCGGCCGGATCCGATGCACATCAGATGCGTGTCGGTCTCCAGCCGGGGCCAGGCCGGTCCGCCGCCCTTGATCAACTCGATGATCACCGTGACGTTCATGGCGCCCTCGACCGCGGTGCCGCACGACTCGCCCTCACCCTGGCGGTAGTGGCCGTCGCCCAGGGAGAACAGCGCTCCGGGCACATTCACCCGCAGGTAGCAGGTGGCGCCGGCGGTCATCTCCGGGGTGTCCATGTTGCCGCCGAACACATCGGGCACCAGCGAGGTGCGGACCTCCCGGCGGGCGGGCGCGACCCCGACCGTGCCGAGCATCGGGTTCGCCGGCAGCGCCACCTCTAAATTGCTGCCCTTCGCGGCGAAACCGACCGTCTTGGTCGCCGAGTCGTATTCGTAGATCCAGGTCCGCTCGGGCAGCGGATCCTGCAGCGTCGGGCTGACCGGCACACTGGTCAGCCCGCCGAAGAACGGGATCAGGGTGGACGCGCCCCAGCCGCGGGCCGGGGTGAGATCGACCAGGTGCACGGCCAGCGTGTCGCCGGGTTCGGCGCCCTCGATCCAGAACGGTCCGGTCTGCGGGTTGAGGTCCTCGGTGTCCAGCGCGCTGCTGGCGATATCGTCGGCGCTGGTGATCCGGCCACCGTAGGCGTCCTCGGTCCACAACGTGAGCACCGTCGGGGCTTTGATCCGTAACACCGGCTCGGCGCCGCCGAAGGTGAACGCGAACTGTTCGGGCGACGGGACGAACGTGATGTGGTCCATCAAGTCATCCTTGTCGCATCGGCTCCCCGCCGCCACCCAAACTAGATCTGCCGCGGCACCAACCGCTGCAGCTGCGTGACGTGCCCCGGTTCCAGCTCGTCGAGCGAGGCGACACCGAGCAGCCGCATGGTGCGCGAGATCTGATCGGAGAGGATCGCGATCATCCGGTCCACGCCGGCTTCCCCGCCGGCCATCAGCCCGTACAGGTAGGCGCGGCCGACCAGGGTGAAGCGGGCACCCAACGCGATGGAGGCGACGATATCGGCGCCGGACATGATGCCGGTGTCCAGGATGATCTCGGTCCGGTCACCCACCGCCGGTGCGACCTGAGGCAGCAGGTGAAATGGAATGGGGGCCCGATCGAGCTGGCGTCCACCATGATTGGACAGCACGATACCGTCGACGCCGAGGTCGGTGACGGCGCGGGCGTCGGCGACCGTCTGAATGCCCTTGACCACCAGCTTGCCCGGCCACTGCGACTTGATCCAGGCCAGATCCTCGAAGGTGACGGTCGGGTCGAACATGGTGTCGAGCAGTTCGGCGACGGTGCCCGACCAACGGTCCAGCGAGGCGAAGGCCAGCGGTTCGGTGGTCAGGAAGTCGATCCACCACTGCGGCCGCGGCAGCGCATTGAGCACCGTCTTTGCCGTCAGCGCGGGCGGGATGGACATGCCGTTGCGCTTGTCGCGTAGCCGGGCCCCGGCCACCGGGACGTCGACGGTGACCAGCAGGGTGTCATAGCCGGCCGCGGCGGCCCGCTCGACCAGGGCCATCGAGCGGTCCCGGTCCTTCCACATGTAGAGCTGGAACCAGTTGCGTCCGTGCGGATTGGCGGCCTTGACGTCCTCGATGGACGCCGTGCCCATGGTGGACAACGAGAACGGGATGCCGGCGCGAGCGGCGGCCCGGGCACCCGCGTACTCACCCTCGGTCTGCATCATCCGGGTGAAACCGGTGGGTGCGATGCCGAACGGAAGCTCGGAGCGGCCGCCGAGAATCGTGCAGCTGGTGTCCACCTTGGACACGTCCCGCAGGATCGCCGGGTGGAACTCGATGTCCTGGAAGGCTTGCCGGGCCCGGGACAGCGAGAGCTCGGCTTCGGCGGAGCCGTCGGTGTAGTCGAACGCGGCCTTGGGGGTGCGGCGCTTGGCGATGGTGCGCAGGTCCTCGACGGTCAGCGCGGCGGCCAGGCGGCGGGTACGCGCATTCAGTTCCGGCTTCTTGAACTGCATCAGTGGGGCGAGGTCGGCGACCTTGGGGATGCGGCGTTTCATGGCCGAACCTCTTTCATTGTGCTGCCCTTTCCTGCCCCGACGGTACGCGAGATACTGGTGCGCCGGGTCCGGGGCGTGTATTGCTGCGGCGGGAATCGGGTGGCGACAAGGTGGCGCAGGGCCTCCAGGTCACCGTCGACGAGATGGTGGGCGCGGGCGCTGATCAGGACGTTGCCCAGCGCGGTGGCTTCGACCGGACCGGCCAGCACCGGCAACCCGGTGCGGTCCGCGGTGAGTTGGCACAGCAGCCGATTCTGCGACCCGCCGCCGACGATGTGCACGGTGCGCACCGGCGTGCCGGACAACTCGGCGGCGCGCTGCACACCGTCGGCGAACGCGGCGGCGAGGCTTTCCACGATGGCCCGCACGATTTCGGGGCGGGTCATCGGCACCTGCAGTCCGCGCTCGTCGTACCAGTCGCGGATGCGGCCCGGCATGTCGCCGGGAGCCAGGAAGCGCGGGTCGGCGGTGTCGAAGACATCGAACATCGGGCGCACCTCGCCGGCCTGGGCGAGCAGCTCCGACAGGTCGGCGCGATAGCCCTCCCGCTGGTACTGCCGCACGGTTTCGCTGAGCAGCCAGAGTCCCATCACGTTGTGCAGGTAGCGGATCCGGTCGTCGGCACCGACCTCGTTGGTGAAGTTCGCCTGCCTGCCCGCCTCGCTGATCACCGGTCCGGAGACCTCGACGCCGACCAAACACCATGTCCCGCAGGAGATGTAGGCCGCGGTATCGGAGTCCATCGGCACCGCCACCACCGCCGAGGCGGTGTCATGCGATGCGACGGTGGTGACCGTGGTGCGGGTCGACAGACCCAGTGGCGCCGCGACGCCGCCGAGCAGCGGTCCCAGCTCGGTGCCGGGTTCGGCCAGCGCCGGGAACAGGCCGGCGCGCAGCCCGACGCGGGCGGCCAGGTCATCGTCCCAGTACCCGGTGGTGTGCAGCAGGCCGGTGGTGGAGGCGTTGGTGCGTTCGGTCACCCGGCGGCCGGTCAGCCAGTATCCGATGAGATCGGGGATGAGCAGCGCACGGTCGGCCAGATCGATTCGCCCGGAAACCTTTTCGGCCGCCAGCTGGTAGATCGTGGTGAACGGCAGGAACTGCAGCCCGTTGCGGGCATACAGCTCGGCGGGGTCGATGCTGCGGTGCACCGCGGGCACACCGTCCTCGCAACGAGAGTCCCGGTAGTGGTAGGGCAGCGACAGCAGCGCGCCGTCACGCAGCAGTCCGTAGTCGACGGCCCAGGAGTCGACGCCGATGGTGATCAGGCGGTCCGAGCGCCGGCCGGCCTCTGCGAGCCCGGCGCAGGCCTCACGGTAGAGGCCTGGCACATCCCAGTGCAGCGCGGTGCGGTGCCCGTTCCACAGCTGCACGGGGTCGTTGGCGAACCGGGCGACCTGTTCGAGCTCGAGGCGGCCGGGGCCGATATCGGCGAGCATGACCCGGCCGCTGGTGGCGCCGAGATCGATGGCCGCGACCTGGCCGCTCACCTGAGAAAGGCTGCGGCGACGCCGGCGTCGACCGGCACGTGCAGCCCCGTGGTGTGCGAGAAGTCGCTGGTGCACAACGCAAACGCGGCGTTCGCGATGTTCTCCGGCAGTACCTCGCGTTTGAGCAGGGTGCGCTGGGCGTAATAGGCGCCGAGCTCCTCCTCGGGCACCCCGTACACCGCGGCGCGTTTGGCGCCCCACCCGCCGGCGAAGATCCCGGAACCACGGACCACCCCATCGGGGTTGATGCCGTTGACCTTCACGCCATGCTCGCCGAGTTCGGCTGCCAGCAGCCGAACCTGGTGGGCCTGATCGGCTTTGGTGGCCGAGTAGGCGATGTTGTTGGGGCCGGCGAACACCGAGTTCTTGCTCGAGATGTAGATGATGTCACCGCCGAGCTTCTGGTCGATCAGGGCGCGCGCGGCGGCCTTGGAGACCAGGAAGGAGCCGCGGGCCATCACCTTGTGCTGCAGGTCCCAGTCCGCGGCGGTGGTGTCCAGCAACGACTTCGACAGCGAGAGCCCGGCGTTGTTGACGACGATGTCGATGCCGCCGAAGGCCAGTGCGGCCGAGTCGACGGCGGCCTGTACCGCGTCCTCGTCGGTGACATCGGCGGCGATCCCGATGGCGACGTCGGTGTTGCCGATCTCGGCTGCTGCGGCACTGGCCTTTTCGGCATCCAGGTCGGCGATCACCACGCAGGCACCCTCGGCGGCCAGTCGGGTCGCGATGGCCTTGCCGATGCCCGAGGCCGCGCCGGTCACCAGCGCGATGCGGGTGGCCAGCGGCTTGGACTTGGGCATGCGGGCCAGCTTGGCCTCCTCCAGCGCCCAGTACTCGATGCGGAACTTCTCGGACTCGTCGATCGGAGCGTAGCTGGACACCGACTCGGCGCCGCGCATCACGTTGATGGCGTTCAGATAGAACTCGCCGGCCACCCGGGCGGTCTGCTTGTCCTTGCCGTAGCTGAACATGCCGACGCCGGGAATCAGCACGATGGCCGGGTCGGCGCCGCGCATCGCGGGGCTCTCGGCGGTGGCGTAGCGGTCGTAGTAGGCCCGATAGTCGGCACGGTACAGCTCGTGCAGTTCGCTCAGTCGGGTCTTGCATTCCTCGATACCGGCATCGGCGGGCAGATCGAGCACCAACGGCTTGACCTTGGTGCGTAGGAAGTGGTCCGGGCAACTGGTGCCCAGCGCGGCCAGCCGCGGATGCTCGGCAGCGGACAGGAAGTCGAGTACCGGCGTGACATCGGTGAAATGACCGACCTGCGGGCGGTCGGCCGAGGCCAGGCCTCGGATGAACGGTGCCAGCGCGGCGGCCTTCGCGCGGCGCCGATCCTCGGGCAGCGGGGCGTAGCCGTCCAGCGGTGCGCCGAAGGGCTGCTCGCTGCCGTTGGCGGCCAGGTACTCCTCGGCCAGTCGGATGATCTCCAGTGAATTGGCCTGGGCCTCATCGGAGGTCTCGCCCCACGCGGTGATGCCGTGCCCGCCCAGGATGCAGCCGATGGATTGGGGATTGGCCTTCTTGATCTCCGCGATGTCCAGGCCGAGCTGGAATCCGGGGCGCCGCCACGGCACCCAGGCCACCCGGTCACCGTAGATCTTGTGGGTCAGCGCCTCGCCGTCGGCGGCGGTGGCGATCGCGATGCCGGAGTCGGGGTGCAGGTGGTCGACGTGCGCGGCGTCGACCAGGCCGTGCATGGCGGTGTCGATGGACGGCGCCGCGCCGCCCTTACCGTGCAGGCAGTAGTCGAAGGCGGCGACCATCTCGTCCTCGCGGTCCACGCCGGGGTAGACGTCGACCAGTGCGCGCATGCGGTCCAGCCGCAACACGGCCAGGCCACTCTCGGTGAGGGTGCCCAGGTCACCGCCGGATCCCTTGACCCACAACAACTCGACGTCGTCACCGGTCACCGGGTCGGTTTCGGTGCCCTTGGCCGAGGTGTTGCCACCCGCGTAGTTGGTGTTCTTCGGATCGGAACCCAACGCGTTGGACCGCGCGATCAGTGCTGCGACAGGACTTTTGGTCAGTGATGGCATCTTATGCTCCCCACGAGGATTGAGTTCCGCCGACTCGTTCGGCGTTGATGGTGTCCTGGTAGCCGCTGTCGCGGAACGCGGCCATCGGGTCGGCCGGCAGGCCCTGTGCGACGCGGCGCTCGGCCAGCATCGGCCGGACGTCGGTGTAGAAGGCGTTCATGAAGATCTCGTTGGCGCCCAGCACATCGCCGGCCTCCTGGGCGACGGTCAGTGCGTCGGTGTCCACCAGTGCGGCACGGGCGGTCATCTCCGCGACGTTGAGGACCGAGCGGATCTGGCCGGGGATCTTCTCCTCGACGTTGTGGCACTGATCCAGCATCAGGGCCACCGTTGAACCGTCCTCCAGGCCACCGCCGCGGATCACCTCGAACATGATGCGGAACAACTGGAACGGGTCGGCCGCGCCGACGATCAGATCGTCATCGGCGTAGAAGCGGGAGTTGAAGTCGAACGAGCCGAGCTTCCCCAGCCGCAGCAACTGCGCCACGATGAACTCGATGTTGGTGCCCGGCGCGTGGTGCCCGGTGTCCAGGCAGACCTTGGCACGTTCGCCGAGTGCGCTCACATGAGCATAGGACGTGCCCCAGTCCGGGACGTCGGTGGCGTACATGGCGGGCTCGAAGAACTTGTACTCCAGCACGAGTCGCTGGTCGGCGCCGATGTGTTGATAGATGGCGGCCAACGACTCGGCCAGCCGGTCTTGGCGGCCGCGGATATCGCCCTGGCCCGGGTAGTTGGTGCCGTCGGCCAGCCAGATCTTCAGGTCGCGGGACCCGGTCTGGTTCATCACCTCGATGCAGGCCAGGTGGTGGTCGATCGCCTTTTGCCGGACGGCCTTGTCGGTGTGGGTGAGGCTGCCGAACTTGTAGGCGTCGTCCTGGAAGGTGTTGGAGTTGATGGTGCCCAGCCGGACCCCGAGGTCACCGGCGTAGCGTCCGAGGGCGGCGTAGTCCTCGACCGTGTCCCACGGGATGTGCAGGGCGACAGCCGGTGCCAACCCGGTGAGGCGGTGCACGGTGGCCGCGTCGGCCAGCTTCTCCTCGATGGTGCGTGGGGTGCCGGGGGTACCGAACACCTTGAAGCGGGTGCCGGAGTTGCCGAATGCCCAGGAGGGCAGTTCGATGGCGAGATTGTCGAGCGGGGTGTTCATGTGATCCTCAGACTGCGGTGATGGGGGCAGGTGCCGGCGCGCTGACCGGTGCGCCGTAGCGCTCGGATTCGATCTGCTGCAACGATTTACCCTGGGTGCGCGGCGCCCAGACCGCCCCGATGATCAGGGCCACGGTGAGCAGTCCGACGAGCAGGATGCCGACGGTGGTCAGCCCGGTCGCGGCGAGCATGGTCGGGAAGAAGTAGCTGAGCAGGCCGGTGGCAGTGCGCACCACGAAGAACATCACGCCCTGGGCGCTGGCCCGGTACGGCGTGGCGAACAGCTCGCTGGCCCACAGGCTGTAGAAGGCCTGGCAGCCGATGCCGGCCGAGATACCCCACAGCACAGCGAAGATCAGCATCGTGGAGATACCGCTGTCGGTGAAGGCGACCAGCACGATCCAGCCGACGATGCCCAGTGCGGCGCCGAAGACGTAGAGTGCGCGCTGGGAGACCCGGTCGGCGTAGCGCATGAAGCCGAAGTAGGTGGCGGCCACGGTGCACCCCCACACCAGCACCTGCAGCAGGTTCTGCTGGACGGGGCTGTGCAGGCCGGCGGTGTCATAGACACGCGGCATGAAGATGCCGGCCTGGCCGGCGACGGTGTTCCAGAACAGGTAGATGCCGCCGAGGAACAGCAGGGCGGTGATGTTGACCTTGCGGGAGAACAGGCCGCGCACGCCGCGGGCTCCGACCGTCGAGCTCAGTTCGAGAGACTCGTTGACAGCCTCGTCTTTCCAGATCTGCGATTCCTGCAGGCCCTGCCGGATCCACCAGACGATGGCGGCCACCACGAACAGGTGCACGAAGATGATGCGCGAGCCCAGCAGTTCCAGCGGTGCCAGTGCGGCGGCCAGCGCGAACCCGATGAACGGCCCGACCGACCAGGCGAGCTGGGCGGTGCCGACATGCTTGGCGCGCTCGTTCGACGGTGCCTGCTCGGCGATGTAGGTCCAGGAGGCCGGCACTCCGGCGCCGACCGCGATGCCGGTGATGACGAACGCCGCGAGCAGCATGGTGAAGTTCATCGCGAAGGCGGCCAGCAGCACGCCCGCCATGTACACCAGCAGGTCGTAGGTGTAGATCGCCTTGCGTCCGAAGCGGTCACAGAGTGGGCCGCCGAGCGCGGCTCCGATGGCGGCGCCGAAGGCGTTGGCGCTCAGGGCGGCGAGCAGTCCGACGGCGAAGTTGCTGATCCCGAATTCGGCCTGCCAGAACCCGAGGCTGGTGGCGATCGCGATGATCGACCCGGCCTCGATGTAGTTGGACATGGCGACCGCGATGGTTGCCCGCCAGCCGGTGGTGGAGCGCGCTCCGATTTTCATGGGTGTCCTAGGTGTGTGCAGAGGTGGGGGTGATCAAGCCAGGTGGAAGTACTCGGTGAGCAGCTCCAGGCTGCTGTCGGGGCGGGCCTCGGTGCGGAAGTACTGCGCCATCTGTTCCTGCCACTTCTCGTTGACCGCGGTCCGGCTCATCTCGGCGGTGGCACGGGCGAAATCATCGGTTTCCAGGTAACCCACCACCATGCCCTCGTCGGGGCGCAGGAACAACGAGTAGTTGTGCCAGCCGGCGGTCCGCAGGGCGTCGAGCATCTCGGGCCAGACCTCGGTGTGTGCTTGCAGGTAGTCGTCGACGCGGTCGGGCTTCAGGTGCATCACAAAGCACACGCGTTGGATGTCGTCCATTCGCCACTCCCTTATTGAAACGTTTCAATTTGTGATGGGGGCAACAATAGGCATGCGGCGGCCGGTGCGTCAAGCGCCCGCTGGCCGCGGGCAGCCGGGCGGGTTCAGGCCTGCGTGGACAGTCGGGTCACCAGCTCGGGCTGGAACAACACGTGGCGAGGATGTCGGCCCGCGTTCTCGGTCGCTCTGAGCAGTAAATCGATTGCGGTGCTGCCGATCTCGAAACTGGGCTGGCGTATCGACGTCAGCGGGACCACGGCGGAGCGGGCGAACTCGATATCGTCATAGCCCACCAGTGCGATATGGCCGGGCACCATCACATCGCCCATCAGGGCGAGCGCCTGGAGCACCCCGATGGCGACCAGGTCGTTGGCGCAGAAGATCCCGTCGGGTCGGCGCGATGCCGGTCGGTCACGGATCTGCTCACCGACCGCGCGGCCCGCCAGCACGGTCAGCGTCGGCGTGGAGATGACCTCCAGCTTCGCATCCGGTACCGCTGCCAGTGCGTTGCGGGCGCCCTGCAGGCGGTCACGCACCTGGCGCAGCTCGGGTGGCCCGCCGACGAAGGCGATCCGGCGGCGGCCGATGGCTGCCAGGTGTTCAACCGCGAGGGTGCCTCCGGCGATGTCGTCGACGGCGACCGAGTCGAAATCGGTTCCCGATCCGTCGCGGTCCACCAGGACGACGGGAGTGCCGCGCTGGCGTAGCGCCGTCAGCCGGTCGAAGTCGTCGCCGACCGGCGACACGAGCAGGCCGAACACTCGCTGTTCGTCGAACGCATCGATGTAGGAGCGTTCCCGCTGCGGGTCGTCATCGGAGGTGCCCAGCAGCAGGGTGAGGTTGTGTTCGGCGGCGCGGGCGCCGGCGCCGCGGGCGATATCGGTGAAGAACGGGTTGCCGACATCGAGGACGACCAGGCCGACGCTGCGGGACCGGCCGGCCTTGAGCTGGCGGGCTGCGTCGTTGCGGACGAAGCCGAGTTCGTCGATGGCGGCCTGCACCCGCGCGACGGTGGCCGGGGACACCTTGTCGGGCGAATTGAGCACGTTGGACACCGTGCCGACCGACACTGCCGCCGCCGCGGCTACCTCGCGAATGCTCACCATGTGCGCTCGCTCGCGTGGGCCCGGACCGCGGGGGCGATCCAGGAATTCAGGAAGGCCCGCAGGTCGCGGCCGGTGCGGGCGGGTCTGCCCGGGTCGAGGATGAACGACTGCAGGGTCCGGAGCATGAACTCGACCAACTCGTTGAGTGCTTCTTCGGCGAAACCCGCTGCGGCCCAGTCGACATCGAAGCGCTCCAGGATCGACCGGCCGAATCCGATGGCCAGGTCCGAGGTGACTCCCGCGGTGAAGGCGCTGGCCTTGCCCGGCTGCAGGACGAGGCTGAGATATCTGTCGTGGGGCAGTTGTTCGAGGGTGTACGCCAGCCCCTCGACAACTGCCTCGGTCGGGTCGGTGATGGAGCCCAGCCGGTCGGCCAGCCGGTCCAAGAAGGATGCCACCGAGGACACGGCGGTGGCGGAGAGCAGGGTTTCCTGGGTGGGGAAGTACCGGTAGATGGTCTGCCGGGTGACACCGAGGGTTTGCGCGACCTCCGACACGCTGACCGTGCCGTGCGTGTCGATCGCCGCACGGGTGGTGGCGAGGATGCGGTTGACCGCTTCCTCGTCGTCGACCGGGATGTTGCCCGACCAGCCGTGCCTGCGCATGCCTCGATCGTCGCACGATCCGCTCTCGACCCTTGACAATACAATCGACGATGAATGTATGGTCTGATGATGATCTCCCGCCCGCCGAACAGCACCGATGAAGAGTTGACCCGCCGCGCGCTGCGCCATGCCCTCGACGGCACCACGGATATGGCCGACCGTGAACTCAAAGTGCCACTGCACTATTACCGTGACCCGAAGATCACCGAGATCGAGGAATCACAGATCCTGCGCCGGGTGCCGCTGGCCATCGTGCCGTCCGCGCAGATCCCGGAACGCAACGATTACGTCGTGCGCTCGGTCCTCGGCGATTCGCTGCTGATCACCCGCGACCGGACCGGCACGAGCCACGTCCTGCTCAACTACTGCCGGCATCGCGGTGCCATGCCGGCCTGCGGCTCGGGGAACTCCGCGAGATTCGTCTGCCCGTACCACGCGTGGACATACAAGAACACCGGCGAGCTGTTCATGGTGCCCGGTAAGGCGGGCTTCGACTCGATGGACGTCAAGGACTACGGACTGGTCGAACTGCCGTCGGTGGAACGCTACGGATTCATCTGGGCGGTGCTCACCGCAGACGCCACCATCGATCTGGACGCACATCTGGGTCCATTGAAAGACGAACTGGCACTGTGGGACTACCCCTCCTACGGCTATCACACCGACCGGGAGTTCTCATCCGAGGTGTCCTGGAAGGGCGCGCTGGAGGCGTTCGCGGAGGGCTATCACTTCCCCTTCGTGCACGGCGAGAGCCTGATCGGGCAGAACACGCTGCCCAACACAGCCGTCTATGACGAGTTCGGCAAGCACCATCGCATCGGTTTTCCGTTTACCTGGATCAAAAATCTCGACTCCGACCCGTCGGCCACGCGCGATCCCGGCGCCAACATGGGCGTCATCTACTGGGTCTACCCCAATCTGATCTTGGCCAACAGCCCCGTCGGGGTCGAGATCATCGACATGCTGCCTGACGGGGATCCGACGCGCTGCACCGTCCGGCACAGCTGGATGGGACGCATCCCGGCGACCGATGACGATATGCGCGCGCTCTACGACACCGTCTACGAAGGGGTTCACGCCGCGGTCCGCGATGAGGATTTCGCGATGCTGCCGCAATGCGGGCAGGGCGTAAGGCACGGGCAGCACGATCATATGATCATCGGACGCAACGAAATTGCGGTGCAACACATGATCAAGGTGTTCGCCCAGGAACTCGGGGTGGCGCTGGGGTAGCCGCGGCGGCGGTCGTCGCCACCCGTTTGCTTGTCGGACCCGGGTGCGAGAATCGTGGTATGCCGCCTCCGACAGCGCCTTTGGATCGGGATCGGTTCGCGCCCAAGCGTATCGAGGTGCTGTTCGACGAGATGGCGGAGTTGACCGGGCAGCGCAATGCCATCGATGGCCGGTTGGTGGAGATCATCGCCGAGATCGGCGGCGCGGGCAGCGAGGACGGGAACGCGTTGTGGGGTGCCACCGGGTGTCGGTCGCTGCCGGGGTTGGTGGCGTGGAAGACCGGGGTGAGCCCGCGCCGGGCCGAGACCATGGTGAACCGTCCTGGGTCTGGTGGAGATCGTGATCGCACCAGGAGGATGTTGTTGTGGCTGCGCCGAGGAAGTTCGACCCGGAGACCCGTGAGCGGGCGGTACGGATGTATCAGGACCGGATTAGTCAGGCCGGGGATTCCAAGCGAGGGGCTCGTCGCTATGTCGGCGAGATCCTTGGGATCAATGAGGCCACGTTGCGCAACTGGGTGGAGGGCCGTTACGGCTCGACTGACCCCGGGGCTGGGCAGGGGTCTGGTGACCCGGTTGCGGAGTTGACGGCGTTGCGTCGGGAGAATGCCGAGTTGCGCAGGGCTAATGAGATTCTCAAGACAGCGACAGCGTTTTTCGCGGCGGCGGAGGTCGACCGCCGACTTCGGTGATCGTCGAGTACATCGACGCTCATCGTCACCGGTTCGGGGTCGACCCGATCTGCACCGTGCTTTCGAGCTACGGCGTCAAGATCGCCCCGTCCACCTACTACGCGGCCAAAGCCCGCGGCCCAGTCAGCGACACTGCCTGGAACCAAGCGCACGCCGCCAACACCGTGCACCAGCTGTTCGTCGACAACCGGCGGCTCTACGGGGTCCGCAAGATGTGGCACGCCATGAAACATGCAGGCCACGACATCGGGCGTGATCAGGTGGGCCGGCTGATGAGCATCTGCGGGATCAGCGGTGCGGTGCGTGGCAGACGACGCACCACGGTCACCACTACCGCTGATCCGGGGGCGGCGCGCCATCCCGATCTGATCGCCCGGCAATGGGGTGCGCCCACGCGTCCCGATCAGTGGTGGGTCGCTGATTTCACCTACACCTGGACGCTGGCAGGGTTTGTCTACACGGCGTTCTGCGTCGATGTGTATTCACGGCGGATACTGGGCTGGCGGGTGATGTCGACCAAGGCGACACCGCTGGTGCACAGTGTCCTCGAGCAGGCTGTGTTCACTCGGCGCAGAACTGATTTCCATTTCACGACAACAGGTTTGGTGCACCATTCCGATGCCGGAAGTCAGTACACATCGCTGGCCTTCACCGATGCATTGCACGACTCCGGTATCGCGGGATCGATTGGTTCGGTCGGTGACGCCTTGGACAACGCATTGATGGAATCCGCGATCGGTCTCTACAAGACCGAGCTGATCAATCGCACCCAGTCCTGGACAGGGCGGGCCGAGGTGGAACGAGAAACCGCCGCCTGGGTGCATTGGTACAACACCACCCGCCTGCACTCGGCTCTGGACTATCTCTCGCCCTGCCAGCACGAGGACCGGTACCGTCACACCGTCGCCTCCACAGCAGAGGTGGCATAACCGAAGGTCTCCACCCAGACCAGGACGGTTCATGGTCGCGGTGGCGCACCGGTTGTCGGAGCTTGGACGCTGCGCGGCGGGCCTGCGGGAGGGCCGGGTGTCGTTGGATCAGATCGGGGTGATCGCCGAGCGTGGCGGGCCGGGCTGCGATGAGCATTACGCGGAGTTGGTGGCGGTCGCCACGGTGAGCCAGTTGCGTACCGCGGTCGAACAAGAGCCGCGCCCCGAGCCCGACCCGGCGGTGGAGCCGCAGCGGTCCTTTTCGCAGGTCGAGGGCGAGGGCTACACCAGCTACCGCCTCCGGCTGCCCACGGTGGAGGCCGCGACGTTCGAGGCCGGCCTGCAGTCGCACCGCGACAAGCTGATCGCGCAGTGGAAACGCGACCACGACCCCAAAGACTCGATTGATCCGCGCGAGGGGGATCAGTACGACGTCGACAGATCCGACACGATTTCGGTGCAGGCGCCGCCGTTGCCGAACCTCGTGGACGCGTTCATGAGTCTGATCGAGGCCGGCTGGGATGCCGATGTGGCGGTGCGCCCGCACGGTCAGCACACCACCGTGGTGATTCACGCCGATGTGGACACCCCGGTCGCGGCGTTGCACCTGGGTCCGGCGCTCTCGGAGGCCGATCGCCAGTACCTGCTCTGTGATACCACCTGCGAGGTGTGGTTCGAACGCCACGGTCGGCCCCTCGGGGCGGGGCGGGCGACCCGGACGGTGGGGCGGCGGCTGCGCCGGGCGTTGGAGCACCGTGACCGCACGTGTGTGGTGCCCGGGTGTGGAGCGACCCGCGGGTTGCATGCCCATCATCTGGTGCACTGGGAGGACGGCGGGCCCACCGAACTGTGGAATCTGGTGTTGCAGTGCCCGTTTCATCACCGCCTGCATCACCAGGGTGGCATCACCCTCACCGGGCCCGCCGACACCCTGAACGTCACCGACCAGCATGGCGACGAACTGACCAATGCCGCGTTGGCCCGCCCACCCAGCACGGCGGCACCCGAGGTGCCACCGTGCCCCGGCCCGAAGGGTGAACGCGCCCAATGGTGGTGGTACACACCATTCGAACCGCCACCACCGACGACCAACGAGGTCAGCTCATCCGGACCTGTGCGTCGGCGAGTGCCTCGGTGATGCGGTGGGCGTCGATGAAACCGAGTGCCGAGCAGGCAGCCGACCGGTCCTACTCCAGCACGAACACCGGGATCAGCCGGTCGGTCTTGGTCTGGTACTCGGCGTAGGGCGGGTACGCAGCCACGGCCAGCTCCCACCAGTGCGCGCGCTCCTCGCCCTCGACCTCGCGGGCGGTCAGTTCGATGACCTTGTCGCCGTCCTGCGCGGTGACCTGTGGGTGTGTCTTGACGTTGTGATACCACGCCGGGTGCTGCGGATCGCCGCCCTTGGACGCGACCATCGCGTACTTGCCGTTCTCCTCCACGCGCATCAACGGCACGTAGCGCTTCTTGCCGGATTTGGCGCCGGTGGTGGTGAACAGCACCACGGGGCGGTCGAGGATCTCAACTCCATCGGTGGTGCCCTGCGCGAGGATGCGTTCGGTCTGGTCGCGGACCCAGTCGGTCGGGCTCAGTTCGGGGGTGTTGGACATGGGCACTAGAACACCACGGACCGGCGGATTGTTTCCGTCTTCGACCAAACCGCCGCGATCTGGGACGCTGCAAGCATGGCCGATGTCTTCATCACGACCGCCGAACTCGCGAACCTGCTGACTGCGGAACAGCCCGTGACCTTGCTCGATGTGCGCTGGCAGCTATCCCAGCCGGACGGCCGTGCCGACCATGAGCGCGGACACCTGCCCGGCGCCGTCTACGTCTCCCTCGATGACGAGCTCACCGATCACCGGGTCGACGGCCGGGGCAGGCATCCGCTGCCCTCCGGATCGGCCCTGCAGGAGGCGGCGCGCCGCTGGGGCGTGCGCCGGGGTGTACCCGTGGTGATCTACGACGATTGGAACCTGGCCGGTTCAGCGCGGGCGTGGTGGGTGCTGCGGGCCGCGGGGATCGGGGATGTGCGGATCCTCGACGGCGGCCTGCGCGCCTGGATCGCCGCGGGCCATGCACTGGAGGCCGGTCCGGTCGTAGCGTCACCCGGCGATGCGGTGGTGCTGCACGAGGACCTGTATGCGGGGGCGATGCCGACGCTGACCGCGGACGAGGCCGCCGGGCACCCGAACCTGCTCGACGCCCGCGCACCGGAACGATTCCGCGGTGATGTCGAACCCATGGACCCGCTGGCCGGGCACATCCCGGGAGCTCGGAACCTGCCCAGTACCGCGGTCCTGACGGCGGCCGGAACGCTGCTGCCCGATGCCGAGATAGCGGCGCTGGGCTGGTCATTCGGTGGCTCGGACCAGGTCGGGGTGTATTGCGGCTCGGGGGTGACGGCATCGGTGCTGGTGGCGGCCCTGGCCGCGGCCGGCGTGGATGCGGCACTGTTTCCCGGATCGTGGTCGCAGTGGAGTGCGGAAGGTCGTCCGGTGCAGACCGGCGATCAGTGATGGGCAATCATCTTGACCGCCACCACGGCCGCACCGGCACCGGCCAGGAGTAACACGGCCACGATCTGCTGCCACCACACCAGCCCGGCGCGGTGCACCGCGGCGAAGGCGATGAGTGCCATCTCCGCGACCAGGAACCACATGGCGATCCACACCGCGTCCGGAGTGTCGAGCACGCCGAAACCGGCCAGTGCCAAGATCACCGCCGGCGCGGCCGCCGCCTGCAGGATCTGACCGGAGGAGGCCAGCATCGCCCAGGCCGAGTGCCCGCGCGGGGCCTTGCCCTCCACGCTGAGCCGGGCGATGAACTCGGCCAGCAACGCCGCCGCCCACAAGCCGCCCGCGGCCACCGCCACGTCGATCACCCGGTACCAGGCGTTGGTGTCGACATCTGTGTAACGGGCGAGGGCGGCCAGCGTTGCCAGGCAGGAGATGGCACCGTACATCCGCTCGCGCAGTGCGGCGACCACATGCTCGACCTGGACACCGTCCGTCGCGGGGGACGGCGTCATGCCAGCCGCTCGGTCAGAAACGTGCCGATCTCGCGGATCGAGGTGTCCATGATCTCCCGGTTCCCCTGGGTGTTGAAGGCGTGATCGACGGGGTAGGCGGTGTGCCTGACCTCGACACCACCGTCGCGCAGCCGGGCGGCGATCTCGACCATCTCCGGTCCCAGTGTGTCGAGGTCACCCGTCTGAATCAGGGTGGGCGGCATCTTCTGGGCCAGCTCGGTGTCGAGGTAGGGCGAGGCCATCGGGCTGGTGTGGCTGGCGGGGTCCACGAAATAGAGTCTGGCCGACAGTTTCTGCAGTGTCGGCGAAATGGCGGCATTGGCCTTGGGTGACGTGCGGTCGGTGCGGGTGCAGTCGGCCACCGCATAGGACAGCACCGCGGCCCGTAGCGCGAACGCGGAGTCATGGGCGTATTGCGCGAGGTTCATGCTGAGCTTTGCCCCGGCGCTGGCGCCGCCGACACTGACCCGTTCGGCATCCCAGCCCTGTTGGTCGCCATGATCGAGCGCCCATTGCAGCACGTCGATGCATTCTTCCTCTGCGACAGGGAAAGTCACCTGAGGGGCGGCGTGATAGTCGATCGCCAGGACGACGCAGCCGACATCGGAGGCCAGATACCGGCAGATGTGCGCATCCTCGTGGGTGTTGCGCAGCACGAAGCCGCCGCCGTGGATGTCGATGTGCAGCGGCGGACGGCGGGTGGCCGTGCCGCCCAGCGGAGACGCCGGATGCGGCCGGTAGACGAAACACCGGACCGGGCCGTGCCGGGTCGGCACCCGCACCACCGCGGGCGCGTCGAGACGGTGCGTCGGTTCCGGGACGGCGGGCGGCCGGAACAACAGCGGCGCGGTCTGCTGCGCCAGGTAGGCCAGCGCGTACTCCAGCGGCGCGATCCGCGGGTTCCCCATCCTCACACGGTAGTGGGCCGCACCGTCAGCATCTGGGCTGACGAACCGATCGGTCCGGTTTCGTCGTGAATGATGCTGTGGGTCAACCCGAGTCCGTCCGGGCCGAAGGACACGCTGGTGTCGAAGCCCAGCCACTCGCCGCGCGGCTCGGCGAACAGATGCGCGGTCAGGTCGATATTGGGGAAGGCGACCGCGCTGGGCTCGGCACGAACGGCCAGGCCGTTGGCGATATCGAGCAGCCCGATCGCACGGGCGGCGGGACTCGCTGCTTCCCCCGCGACCAGCCCGACGCCGGTGCGCACCCATGCGGTGCTGCGCCCCGGAGCCGGCGCGAGTCGCCGCACCTCGGCCGACGCGATGAATCCACCCGGCCAGGCGGCGGACATGTCCCACGTCGGCATCTCGTCGACACCGGGTATCGGGGACAGCGCCGACCCGGCCAGGTGGGCGGTCGGGAAGCGCTGCATCAGCCAGGCCCGCAGCACCAGTACCGGGCGGCCGCCGTGGGTCATGGTCGCTTCGACCAGTTCGATGCTGCGCCCGGGACGCAGCACCCGAACGGAGACGTCGACCTCGGTGACGGGAACCGTACCGAGGATGTCGTAGGACAAGCGGGTCAGCGGTAGCCGGTCATCGCGCCGGCGGTCACGGTCCTGCTCGACGATGTGCGCGAGCAGCCCGAGGGACGGTGCGATGTGCTGCTCGTCCGGACTCCACGCGCCCTGGGTGTGCCGGGAAGCCCGGAAACGCGATTCGCCGGCACGCTCGAAATAATGCACCCGACGATGATGGTCCGGTGCTGGGGCGGGGACCAAATCACCGTTCGTCGCGTGAGGTTGCCGTTGCGTGCGTGCCTAGGATCGAGGTCATGGCCCGGAACTATGCGACCGCCGACGCGGTCTCCCTCGAGGAACTCCTGGAATTCGTGCGGCCGCGGCACGCGATGGTGCTGACCACCTTCCGCGCCGACGGATCGCTGCAGAGCTCTCCGGTCACCGGCGGGGTGGACGAGCAGGGGCGCATCGTCATCGCGAGTTATCCGCAGCGTGCCAAATCTGTGAACATCGGGCGCACCCCGCGGGCCAGCGTGACCGTGCTGTCCGAGGAGTTTTACGGCCCGTACGTCCAGGTCGACGGCGACGCCGAACGCATCGACCTGCCCGATGCGGTCGAGCCGCTGGTCGACTACTTCCGGTCGGTGGCCGGGGAGCATTCGGATTGGGACGAGTACCGGCAGGCCATGGTCGATCAGGGAAAGTGCCTGCTGCGCATCACACCTCGCCGGTGGGGTCCGGTGGCCACCGGTGGCTTCCCACCACCACGCTAGCTCGGACGCCGGTACTTACCCGACGGATCGAATCCGGAATTGCTTATCGCGGTGGACAATCCGGTACCGATCGGCCCCAGACGGTCGAACAGCCCGGTCGACCCGGTGGCGATCCCGTCGGCGCTGGTGTGACTCAGAGCGGCCAGACCGATGTACGGGCCGTCCGGTAACCGGCTGAGCGCCAACGTGTAGTCGGCGTTGATGAACGCCAGGCCCGCGGTGCTGAAGTTGGTCATCGAGCTGGTCACATCGACGGCCATCGCCGCCCGGATGAACGGGGTCGGGGTCTCGCCCGCCACCAGGTCACGGAATTCACGAACCCAGGCGTACCGCGGCCCCTTGTGCTGCCACGGGAATTCCAGGCTGTCCGAGTCGGCGGTGGCTCCGTAGGCCCGGATGAACATCGGCACGGTGTCCCCGATCTCGTCGGGTTCGGCGGGTATCGGCGGAAGGGTGAGTGCCGTGCTCCAGAACTCGCCGTCGGGTTGGGTGCCGCGGCGCAGATAGAGCGCCGAGGCGCGGGCCACGAGGTGACCGTCCTGGATCATCGCGGCGTCCACGGATCGCATCCGGCCGCCGGCGCGCACGACGGTGGCGCTGACCCGGACCGGCTCGGTGGCCACCCGGCGCAGGATCTCGACCGTCAACCGGGCGGGGTGCAGATCGACATCGTCGACCTGGGCCTCGATGGCGCGGGCGAGCAACCCGCCCACCACCTGGCCGCCCAGGGTGGGTCCCCATCCGCCGTGGGCGATGGGGTTGGGCACCAACTCGTCGCCGCGCTGGGTGAGAAACGGCGTCGCCGTCGTGCTCGTCATACCGGCGATATTACAAACACAGTTACCGTTGTAACAACGATAGCTGTGCGCGATAGAAATCGAGGTGGGCGTGGGCCGCGTCGTCCCACGTCAACGACCGGGCCAGGGCTCGGCCCGGTCCGGGATCGCCCGGCGCGGTGAGCAGTTCTGCCATCGCGGAGGCGAACCCCGCGGGAGCATCGGCGTAGCGCACGGTGTCGCCGAACACCTCGCGCAGCACCGGCAGATTCCGGGTGACCACCGGCCGGCCCGCCGCCAACGCCTCCAGCGCGGCCAGTCCGAATCCCTCCTTCGTGGAGGGAAACGCGAACACCTCGCACCCCGCGACCAGGCTCGGCAGGTCGTCGTCGGCGATGGCACCGAGGATCACCGGAGCGATATCCAATGCCTGACAACGTGACTCGAACTCACTGCGGTAGTCGCGGTAATCGAAGAGGGTCTCGCCACCCCCGATGACCAGCTGCAGATCCGGACGGTCGCGCCGGAGCAGGTGAAATGCCTCGACGAGATCGAGGGTGCCCTTGCGGGGTTCGATACCGCCCACGGTCAGCACGTAACGGCCCAGTTGTCGGCGCCAACGCGCGACGCCCGAGATGTCTTCGGCGGCGTCGCTGAACCGTTGCGCATCAACACCGTTGGGAATGACCGTCGGATCGAAGCCCCATCCCGACCGCACCTGGGCGGCCACCGCGGCCGATACGCAGATGCGGGCACACGGCGCCACGATCGCCTTCTCGTGGCACTCGGCCAGGATCGGTGTGGTGAACTCGTCGAGGTGGTGGATGGTGCGGATGCACTCGCCGACCGCATTGGCGCTGATGCAGTCCTGCGCGTGCACGATGTCGTAGTCGGTCGGGGTGAAGGACCGGCCCAACAATTCGATGGACCGCACGATGCGGTCGGTCACGGTGTCACCGGGCAGATCGGAGAACTCGACCAGGCGAATCCGCACCGCGGGGTCCACGGGCCGGAAGAAACCCCGATCCCCGGCCCTGGCCAGCGACCACACGGTGACATCCGCCCCGCGGCGGGCCAGTGCCTCGGCCAGGTTGAGGGTGTGGACGACGCCGCCGCGGGGCTTGGTCGAGTAGGTCAACAGCGCGATCCGCATCTCAGCTCTTCGTTGCGGTGCGATAGCTGTCCGGGCGGAGTTCGACCAAGTGGTTCAACACCTTTCGTGCCCGGCTGATCTCGGCCTCGACATCGATCTCCACCTTGGCGAGCCCACCCTTGGAACGGGTGTTGGCCAGGATGTCGCCGCCCGGCCCGACGATCTTCGCCTGGCCGAGGAAGCGCAGATTCCCCATCACGCCGGTCTGGTTCGAAGACACCAGCACCACCTGGTTCTCCGCGGCCCGCGCGCAGTCATAGAGGTCGAACAGCCGTGACTGCCGGTCTGCAGGCAGCCGGGACGCGCGATCGGTGATGCTGGCCGGCCACGCCGACAGCGCCGCGATGATGTGCGCCCCGTCCAGAGCCAACGCACGGGCCGACTCGGGAAAGGTCTTGTCGTAGTCGATCAGCATGCCGACCGGGCCGACCGGGGTGTCGAACGTGCTGAACCGGTCGCCGGCCAGATAGGTCAGCGCCTCGCCGGCCGGCTGGTGGACCTTGCGGTAGCTGCCCAGGACGCCGTCGCCGGACACGCAGATCGCCGCGTTGTACCGGCTGCCGCCCGCCGCGGCCTCGGCATAGCCGACGCACACCGTCATCGGGCCCGCCGCGGCGATCACCGCACCGATCTCCGGGCCGTCGGGGTCGAGGGCGGGTGGCGGATCATTGGGGTCCGGTGCGTGGAAGTCGCCGATGTATCCGCCCAGACTGGCGTCGGGAAGGACCAGGAAGTCGACCCCCTCGCGGGCCGCGGATTCCACGATCCCGACGACCTTGGACACACCGCGGTCGACGTCGCGGCCGAAATGTGCCGCGACCGCGCCCAGGGTGACCGATGCCATGCGCTCCCCTCAGGCCGGGCCGATGCCGGTGACCGGCGATGTCAGGGCGGTCGTCGTCACCCCGTCCGGCCAGCGTAGGCGCACTCCGGGTGCGGCGGTCAACGACCCGCAGTCCGCGCCCACCACCCCGTCGGGCAGCGCGACCGGGGTGCGGTGTTCACCGGCGGTGAGCATGGCGAAACCCGGAAAGCAGGTCAGCCAGGAGCCGCTGTCGGCGGCGGTGGGCCGGGGCACCGCGGCCACCTCCAGCTCGGCGCCGGTGCCGGCGGCCTCGGCCAGCATGCCCAGCGTGCCGACCACCCCGGCCATGCTCACGTCCTTGGCGGCGCGGGGTCGGGTGGCCGCCACCCACCCGGCCATCGCCGCCAGGTCGGCGGAGCTGCGGGCGCTGGTCGAATCCCATTGTTTGCCGGTGTAACCCGGCCGCCACCCCCCGCTCAGATCGGCGGTCAGCCGGATCCGGTCGCCGGTGGTGGCTCCGCCGGCCGGGATGGGGTCGGTCGTGCGTCCCAGGGCCGTCACCGCCAAGGCGGCGGGCACGCCGAGCTGGGTGTGCCCGCCGAGCACGGGCACCTGCCAGGCCACCGATGCCGCGGTGATACCGCGAATCACCCGGTCCAGCATGCTGCGCGTGGGCGCGCCGACCGCGTCCAGCAGGCCGGTCGGGGTGGCGCCCATCGCGGACAGATCGTTGATATTCACCAGGACCGAGCACCATCCGGCCCACTCCGGATCGCGTTCCACCATCGAGGCGATGATGGCATCGCAGGCGACGACCATATCGGTGCCCGGTACCGGTGCACCGTCGTCACCGGCGAAACCGGCCGGGCCGAGTCCGCCGCGAACGGCCCGCAGCGGTGCCAAGGTGGCGCCGAGGAAGGACTTCGTGGCGCGCGCCAGCCGGTCGAATGGGTTGAGCGGCCAGCGCATCCAGTCATGCGGCGCTCCGGCGACGACCGTCTCGCCCAGGCTGTCCCAACCCAGCGCGCTGAACCGGGCCCGGTACCGCCGCTGCACGGTGGCCTCGAACCGCAGCACCCCGGCGGACTCGACGTACGCGCAGGCGGCCCGGATGAGCGCCGGCCCGATTCCGGCCGTTCGCGCGTCGGCGGAGGTGACCAGCCGGCTGCCGGTCCACCAACCCAGATCTACCGAACCCACGGGGGCCAGCCGTACGCCGCCCACCACAGTGCCCGCGGGATCGGTGGCCACCAGCACCACGGTGCGTGGGTCGTCGTCGGTGTCGTCGTGGTCACTGCCGATGAACAATCCCTGCTCGTCGACGAATGCCTCCCTGCGCAACCGGTGGTACCCGCTCAGTTGGTCTTCGTCTTCGGCGCGCCGGATGAGAAACGGTGCGCTAGGACGGGATCCGGCCAGTATCGACAGGTCGGCGGGGAATGTCTGGGTGCTGCGGTCGAAGTGGATCATCAGGCACCCAGTCCCTGCAGCACCGAGCACGCCCCGCAGGCGGCACAGCCGGCCCGCTGGTCGGCTCCGGTCATCCCGGCCAGCGAGAGCAGCGCAGCGACCTCGCGGGATACCTTCTCGACGACGGCGGCGTCCGGGGCGGTGGCCCTGTCGACGTCGACGGCCAGCGAACCGGGTTGCGGGCGGAACGGGACCACGAAGGGGTAGACCCCCATCTCGATGAGTTCGGCTGCGCCCGCGATGAGCGCGTCGGCGTCTTCACCGAGACCGACTAGCAGGTAGGTCGAGACCTGGTTGCGTCCGAACACCCGCACCGCCTCCCGCCAGGCCTCGTGGTACCGGTGGATGGGCACCGTCGCCTTCCCGGGCATCCAGCGTCGGCGGACCTCGTCATCGAGGGACTCGATGTGGATGCCGATGGCATCGGCACCGGCCTCGCGCAACTCGGTGATGACGGCGAGATCGGCCGGCGGTTCGCATTGCACTTGGACGGGCAGGGTGGGGACGGTGGCCTTGACGGCCCGCACACAACGCGCCAGATGACGCGCGCCGCGGTCGGTTCCGGCCGACGTCCCGGTGGTCATGATCATCTGCGTGACCCCGTCCAACCGGACCGCCGCCTCGGCGACCTCGGCCAGATCGGTGGGCCGCTTGACGGCTGTGGTCGCACCCGAGCGCAGTGATTCCTCGATGGTGCAGAACCGGCAGCGCTGATCCGGTGCATAGCGAATGCAGGTCTGAACCACCGTGGTGGCAAGCACATTTCGGCCGTGCAGCCGAGCCAGCTTTTCGTACGGCACACCGTCGGCGGTGCGCAGATCATAGAACGCGGGCCGTTCGATGACCTCGACGTCCAGCCCGGTGTCCTGGCCGTCCAACAGCACCCGGGTGCCGTCGAAGACGAACGGACTGTCGTCGTTGCGGGGTATCGCGGCGTTGATGCCGTCGATGACGAGATGCCCGTCGGCGCTCGGGCCGGCGCCGGCGGACCGGCTGACCGGTGGCCGGCCGCGGAAACCGAGCAGGGCCAGATCGACTCGGGTGGAAACCGACATGAGGAGCTCCTAGGTGACGGGTCTTGCGGTCGATGACAGACGCTGCGTCTGGCCGGCCTAGTGACCGACCGCGAGCCGCAGCACGGACTCGTGGTAGTTGCTGATGATGGTGGCGGCGATGTGCTGGGCGTCGCGGTCGATGCCGAGGAACCGGCCCGATCCCCAGGTGTGCATCCAGGGCAGCCCGATGAAACTCAGCCCCGGCACGTTGGTGACACCGCGGGTCTGCATGGGGCGTCCTCCGCCGTCGAAGGCGCTGGCCTCGATCCACCGGTAGTCGGGCCGGTACCCGATCGCCCAGATGATCGACGTGACGTTCTGGGTGACGAGATCCATCGTGGTGGGCTCGGATTCGGGAATCCAGACCGGTTCGTAGCGGCTGGCCGGAGGTGCGTCGATTCCCTGTTGGTCGATGTGGCGGTCGATATCGGCGCAGATCGAGTTGTACACCGAATCGGCGTTGTCGAGGGCCGCGGTGAGGGTCGGATCGAACCGCAACAGTGTGCCGGCTCCGTCGGCCAGTGCGCCGTAGAGTCGCATACCTTCGGTGGCGAACTGGCGGAGGTCCACATCGCGACCCCCGTCACGCCCGGTGACGTAGTGGTTGGTCTTCTCGATGGCCGCCTTGCCGCCCGGGTACTGGGCGGCCGGTCGGTCGTAGAGGCCCATATCGGACAGCCAGGTCATGCAGTCACGCCCGCGGTATGCACGGGCCACTCGCGGTGCGCTGCCGACCGCGAGGTGGACCTGGCGTCCGGCCAGATGCAGATCCTCGGCGATCTGTGCGCCGGATTGCCCGGTGCCGACCACCAGAACCGCACCCTCGGGTAGCTGTTCGGCGTTGCGGTACTGCTCCGAGTGGATCTGCAGGACGGACTCGTGCAGCGAATCCGCGTAGGGCGGGATCACCGGGAGCGGATACCCGCCGGTGGCGATGACGGCGTGCTCGCAGGTGATGGTGTCCTCGCCGGTCGCGGATCCAAGCGTCAGCTCGAATCCGCCGGTGGGCCCGTTGGACAGCCGGGTGACCCGGGTGTGCGCGCGGACCGGCGGGTCGAAGGTGTCCAGCCAGCCGGCCAGCCACGTGATGACCTCGTCCCGGGTCATGAAGCCGTCCGGGTCGGGACCGTCGTAGCGATATCCGGGCAGCCGGCAGTGCCAGTTGGGGGTGACCAGGGTGAAGTTGTCCCACCGGGTGTCCGCCCACGCGTGTACCGGGGTGCCGGCTTCCAGCACGAGGTGTTCGATTCCGGCGCGGCCCAGATACCAGCTGACCGAGAGTCCGGCCTGTCCCGCCCCGATGACGGCGACGGGGACGTGAGTGACGGTCATCTGGGCTCCATCGGTGGGTGCATGGCCGTGATCTCGATGACGGCATCGTCGGGGAAATCCGAAGCGGCGCTGACGATGCGGTGACCCGTCTCGGCCGCCGACGTGCACGCGAAGCCGAACTTTGCCCGGACTCGGTCGCTGGCCTCGGCCAGGGCCCGTCCGGACCTGTCGACGAACTCGCCGACCGTGTAGCACCCGCCGGTGCGCAAGTAGTCATGAATGACGAGGCTGGGCGAGTAGCAGCGCTGGATGCTGCCGTCCGGCCAGCGGACGTCGAAGGTCATTTCAGGCATGCGCGAGTTCCTGCCATTTCGCGGTGTCCGTGTCGGCGGTCAGTGGGCCGTAGACATCGGGCCTGCGGTCACGCAGGTGGAACATGCCGGCCCGCATCGTGCGGAACGTGGTGTCGAGGTCGACCTCGGCCACCGCCATCCCGCTATCCAGAAGTGTTGTCGCCAAGATGTTCCCGCCGGGATCGACCACCTTGGCATTGCCCACGTAGCGCAGCGAACCGAAGGTCCCACTCTGGTTGGAAGCGATCCAGAAGACCTGGTTGTCCAGTGCCCGGGCCATGTCGAACAGGTTGAATCGGTAGGTCCAGCGATCGTCCTGCAGATTTTCCGCGGTGGCCGTGCGCGCCGCCGGCCATGCCGACAGGCTGGCGATGATCTGGGCGCCGTCGAGTGCCATCATGCGTGCCGCCTCGGGGAAGGCCTTGTCGTAGCAGATCTGCAGCCCGACCCGGCCGACCGGGGTGTCGAAGACGCCGTAGCCCGACCCCGCCGAGTAGGACATCCCCTCCCCGAGGGGTTGGTGCACCTTGCGGTAGGTGCCGTAGATCCTGTTGCCGTCCAGTACGGCCGCGGTGTTGTAACGGGTTTCGCCGTCCTCGGCGAGTTCGCAGAATCCGATCGCGATCACCAGGTCCCCGATGATCCGCTGGATCCGGGCGATCTCGGGACCGTCCAGCCTGATCGCCGGGGGCAACGAGCGTCGGGTGGTCTTCACGGTGTCACCGTGATTGCCGAGCGAGGACAGGTAGCCGCCCACGGCGGCCTCCGGCAGCACCATGAAGTCGACACCCTGCTCGCGGGCCTGTGCGGTCAGGGCGGCGATGAGCGCGTAGTTCTGTTCCAGGTCCCGGGTGAAATTCGCCGAGACGGCGGCCAGCGTGGTCATGGTGGATGTCCCTAGACCATGTAGGTGGAGTTGATGATCGCGCCCTTGCGGGCGTAGTAGATCAACGCGTCCTGCACATCGAGGGGATGCGCCGGGATGACGCCTTCGATGAGATCCTCTTCCCGTCCACCGTGCAGTCCCAGGCCGAACCGGCAGCAGAACACGGTGCCACCCTCCTTGATGAAGGTGCCCAGGGCGTCGTTGATGTTCTGTTCTCCGGGGAATCCGGAGTCACCCGTCTTCGGGAATCCGCGGGTGGCCAGGCAGTTGATGGCACCGGGGCCGTAGAAGTACAGCGCCGATTCGAAGCCCTTGCGCAACGCCCGGGTGGCCTGCAGCACCGCGACGAACGACACCGAGGATTCGTGGGCGATACCGTGCACCAGGGTGAAGTAACTCTCGCCCTCGTCGGCCTGATAGTCCGGGAAGATCTTGGTGCCGCCGTAGATATTGGATCCCTTCGGTAGCGACGGATGCGGGATCTCGGCCAGTGAGGTGGCGATGTTCTCGGCGATGGACGAATCAAAAGACATGGGGGTCTCCGTGTTTCACGTGTCTGTGGATCGGCGACGATGCCGGATGCCGGTGAGTTCGGCTGATTCCATTACAGGCGGTCACCATTGCCGACTGGTTAGGGATGGAATACGTCTATGTTGCCGGCGCCTCACCGACGAAACGCGGTCGAAACATCGAATCATCTTGTGTAGAAACAAAATTAGGACCAGAGCATGAATCGCCAAGGTCCTCGAGGGCGCCGCGCTCCGGCGGCGGCAGTTGGATACTACCCTAATTATTAGGGGGCTATCCAGACGGTCGGGGTATCCCGGTATCCGGCTCGCGGCCGCACCGCTGGATTAGCCTGAACGGATGAAGCTGGACGGTCAGCAGCTGACCGCGTTCGCGGCGGTGGTGGAGTTGGGCAGCTTCGATGCGGCCGCCGAGCGACTGCATGTCACACCGTCGGCCATCAGTCAGCGGATCAAGGCTCTGGAGCAGCGGGTCGGGCAGGTACTGGTCATCCGTGAGAAACCCTGCCGGGCGACCGGAGCCGGAATTCCGTTGTTGCGGCTGGCCGCGCAGACCGAGATGCTCGAGTCCGAGGCGCTGGCCGAAACGGCGGGGGGATCGACCGAACGTACCCGCATCGCGATCGCGGTCAACGCCGATTCGATGGCCACTTGGTTCAACGCCGTATTCGGCCGGCTGCCCGGCGTCCTGTTCGATATCCGGATCGAGGATCAGGACCACTCGGCCAGGCTGCTCCGCGAGGGGGCGGTGATGGGTGCGGTGACCACCGAACGCACCGCGGTCCCGGGCTGCCGGGTGCGGCCGCTCGGCGTGATGCGCTATGTGCCGGTGGCCGCGCCGCGATACGTGCGCGAGTACCTGCCGGCCGGATTCACCGCAGCCGCGGCGTCGACCGCGCCATCGTTGGCCTGGAATCGAGATGATGCGCTGCAGGACAACCTGATCCGCAAGGCCTTCCGGCGGCCGATCACGCGCCCCGTGCACTATGTGCCGACCGCGGAGGGTTTCGGCGCGGCGGTCCGCGCCGGACTGGGGTGGGGCATGTACCCCGAGCAACTCGTGAACGCGGATTTCGTCCGGATCGCCGACGTCCACCTGGATGTGCCGTTGTACTGGCAGAGCTGGAAACTGGACAGCGAGCTGGTCGGCAACGTCGGCGCCGCGGTGTCGGATGCCGCAGCCGTACTGCGGCGCCCGGGTCGTTAGGCCTGCGCGCCGACCGCGCGGCGGGCCGCCTTCTCCTCGTAGAAGCGAGCGCGTTCGTCCACGGCATCGAGGAACCGGGCCAATTCGATGCGGGCCTGTTCGCCGGCGGGCCCGAAATCGTCGCGGTCGAAGATCCGCCAGAAGCGCAACACCGGCTGCAGCACCTCGTCATGATGGATGCGCAGGTCGTAGATGCCGGCTTTGGCGATGAGGATCGAGTTCTCGTGGAAGTCCGTCATTCCGGCACCGGGCATCGCAAAGCCGATGACCTCGTCGCGGATGGCACGCATGGCGGCATCCGGTGCGATATCGAGCGCGGCGGACATGAGGTTGCGGTAGAAGACCATGTGCAGGTTCTCGTCGGCCGCGATCCGGGCGAGCAACTGGTCGGCGATCGGACAACCCGAGGCGCGCCCGGTGTTTCGGTGCGACACACGGGTGGCCAACTCCTGGAACGACACGTATGCCAGCGCCGCCAGCGGGGTCTTGTCGCCCGAGTCGTATCCGGCGACGGTGTGTTCCATCCGCAGCGCCTCGAGCTTGCTGGGATCGACACCGCGTGTCACCACCAGGTAGTCGCGTAGCGCGATGCTGTGGCGGCCCTCCTCGGCGGTCCATTGCCCGACCCAGGTGCCCCACGCGCCATCGCGCCCGAAACGGGTGGCGATCTCGCGGTGGTAGGAGGGCAGATTGTCCTCGGTCAACAGGTTGACCGTCAGTGCCGCCTTGGCGACCGGGTCCAGCGGGGAATCCTCGGGTGCCCAGTCCTGGCCGCCCAGAAACGCGAAATCGCGCCCCCGGCTCCACGGCACGTAGTCGTGCGGATCCCAGGGTTTGACCGTGTCGAGATGGCGCTCGAGGTTCTGTTCGACGATCGGCTCCAGCTCGTGCAGCACGCCGTTCTGATCCACCATGGCGGTCTCCGTTCCCTTTACACCGCTAAACCTACGGTACCGTAACTTACGGTACCGTAGGGTGCGGTCGGTGCCAACGGATTCGCCGGAATCCGAAGCGATCAGCTGATGCCGACGATCTCCTGGGCGATACTGCTCAGCCGCGTCTGAGCTGCGGAGACCACTCGCTGGCGATCCTTGTGGAGCTCCTCGTAGGCGATGACGACGCGGATGTCGGCCGGCTCGGACAGTTCCTTGACCGCCGCCACGGCGTCGTTGACGTTCAGCTCGTCGTAGCCGGCGATGGGCAGTTCCGCGGCGTCGAGGACGCCGGTCTTACCGCGCAGGTTGTGCAGGGCGTCGGCCACCTCGCCGGCGCCTTCGCGTCGGCTCACCTTCTCCGCCGCCGAGAGCGCGGCGTCACGTGATGCCGACAGGGTCTTGGCGGCGATCTCGCCGGCCTGGCTGCCGCGTGCGAGTGCATCGTCGACGGCAGGGCGGGTGGACCGGACCGTGGTCAGCACGCGGTCGACCGCCCGGGTCGCCAGTTGTCCCGGCAGGTTGGCGAGTTTGACCGCGACGCCGGCTGCGGCCTGCACCGGGGTGCGACGCAGCGCCGCAGGGCCGCCGAGGGCGTCCTCGGCCAACACGGTGGTCAGCCAGACCACGGTGGCATTGTGTGCCTCGATCAGGGAGTCGGCCAGGTCCTGGACCTGGGAGTTGCCGGCCGCGACGGCCAGTGACTTCAGATAGCGGGCACGGTCGACGAGCAGATGTTCCAGGGCGAGATCGCCCAGCAGGGCCTCGGAAAACGGCTCGGCCTGCTCGGTGAGCGCTTTGACCAGAGCCGCGGCGCGCCCGAGTAGCGGGCCGAAAATGGTTGGTGTGCCGCCGAGTTCGCGGATGGTGGCCTCGATGAGCGCCGCGCGGGTGCGGGCATTCTCGGCGTTCTTCGTCAGCTCCTGATGCACCGCATCGGTGCGGGCCTGGCTGGTGCGGAACTCCGCGATCTGGATCTCGGTGCTGGTCAGTTCCAGCATGGTCCGCAGGTTGGCGATGAGAGTGGTGGTGTCGGTCATGACGTGGGCCCCCTGGTGGATGTGTTGTCATCGGTCGGGATCGACCGTGCGGCGCGGATGCGCCTTCATTCGGTCGGCTACCCGCATATCGGGCGCTTGACACGGAATGCCCCGGCGATGTGGTCCGCATCTCATATTCCTCGGGCGGCGACCGGCCCGATTCCTATATCACCCGTCATAATCCCAGCTCGTGATATTTTATGACGAACGTTATAGGGGGTGGATCCATGGTGGAATCCGACCGGGACACGCGGCAGCGCATGGTGGCCGGCGCGGCCGACATGTTGGGGCGCGCCGGCTTCAGCGCGTTGACGGTCCGGGAATTGGCCAGGCACGCCGCGGCGCCGCTCGGATCGACGTACCACTATTTCCCGGGCGGAAAGTCGCAGTTGGCCGCCGAGGCGATCCGCTGGGTGGACGCGCGCATGACGGCGCAGTTGCAGGATGCGGCGGCGGGCGGTGCGGTCGCGCTCGTCGATCGGTTACTGAATTTGTGGCGGGAAGCTCTGGTGGACAGCGACTTCCAGTGCGGTTGTGCAGTGCTGGCGGTCGCGGTGCAGGTCGGCGAGGACGATGTCGCGCCGCGGGATGCGGCGGTGTTCGCCTTCAGCAACTGGACGTCGGCGGTGGCCGGCGCACTGCGCGATGACGGTGCGCGCCACGCGGACGCCGCCGACACCGCGATGCTGGTGGTCGCCGCCGTCGAGGGTGCGGTGGCCATGTGTCGGGCCGAGCGCAGCACCGATCCGCTCGACGCGGTGGGCCGCCGACTGCACGCGATGCTCGCCGCATTCAGAGCTTGAGCGCCAACACCTCCGACAGCGGGCGGCGGGGCGTGGGAGGCGGCACGTCGTCGAGTTCGGGCACTCGTCCCAAGCGCACGACCACCTGTGGGAACGGCCGGTTGACCAGGGCGCCGACGATATCTCGGCTCACCGGCACCTCGGTGAGGTGGCTCAGTGTGCACGATGCCAACCCTGCGACGGTGGCATCGAGCAGCAGGGCGGAAAGTGCCTCGCCGCAGCGCAATATGCCGGCCCGGGTGTCGTCGGTGGCCGAGATCACCACCAGTTGGGCGGTGTCCTCGGCAACGTGGGGGCGGCGCTCGCGATTCTGGGTGACGGGGAAGGACCGCCCGACGTCGACCCGGTCGGCCTCGGCCGCCGACACCAGAGCACTGTGCGGGATACCGTCATTGACCTCGAAGGGGGATGTCCACCAGTCGATCTCGTGATGGTAGGCCGAATCGTAGAGACGCAGCGCATCGGTGAGTTGGGAGGCGTCCGCGACGGCAGGCCGGTCGGCCGGTGCGATGACGTCCAAGGTGACGGCGGGATCAGCGGATTCACCGAGTAGCAGTTCGAAGGAGGCCCAATCGGATGGTGCTTCCATCGGCAGCCGGTCGGTGCGCCGGCGCAGGATGGCATCGGCACGCCGCCGGTGGCCGGCGGTGATATCGGTCAGCGCGGCGAAGGTGATGGTGGCCAGGTGGTGGTGATCCTCGGGATCGGGATAGCGTTGCACACGCGCTTGTAATCCGGCCGCGGCCGCCGCGACGCGGAAGTGGTCGAGCGCTGCGCCACAACTGATCACCGCCTGCCTGCCGGTGGTATCGGTGGCGACCAGTCGGTCGGTGTCGACGAAGAGTTGCACGCTGTCGGAGGTCACCACCCAGCGCCACGGCTGGCTGTTGTGGTACGACGGGGCCCGGCACGCCAGGTGCACGGCCTCCTCGAAGATCTTCACCCGGCGTGGGGCCTGCGATGTGGTCGCCATGCCACCAGTCTGTGCGGGCGCGGCGCCGGCCGGTAGGGCCGGAAGTCCCCTCATCCCTGGAGGTACGCGACGATCGCCTTGGACAGGCCGTGACGGGCCTCGTCGAGATCGATGTATGAGCCGAGTTGGCGTTCGGAGGTGATGCCGCGCATCGCCCCCGGGATGAACAGCGCGACCTCGCGCACACGGGCGGGGTCGACGTCCAGGTCGGCGAAGGCGCTCTGGCAGTCGGTGATCCAGGTCTTCTGCCAGGATGCCAGCTCGGACGCGGTCTGCGGATAGTGGCGTTCCAGCTCGGCTCGATCGCGGGGGAGCGCGGCCCGCAGGTTCTCGATGGCCCGGGAGTCGGTCGAGCTCAGTCCGGCATAGAGGATGTCCAGGATGGCTGCGACGCGCTGCGCCAGGGTTCCGTGCGGTGCGGCATGTGCCGGGAGCGTGCCGCGGCGCTCGGCGGTCCGGCGCAGAACGGCGGCCCACAGCCCGTCGATATCGCCGAACTGGTACTTGACCGTGCCCCAGGTCGCGCCGGCATCTTTGGCGATCCGGTTACCCGAGACCGACCCGGGTGCTCCGGATGCCAAGGCCTGCAACGCCGCATCGAGCATGCTCTCGCGACTGGCCTGCCCGCGCCGGTTGGTGCGGCGCTCGGCGGCTTCGGTCACCGGATGGATGCTACGCGACCCTTGACTTTAATAGAACCCTCTGTGATTGTTGGCCCATGGCAAAGCCACCACTGTCGATGAAGCCGACGGGCTGGTTCCAGGTGGCCTGGTCGGACGAGATCGGTGTCGGTGACGTACACCGGATGACCTACTTCGGCCAGGAGATGATCGCCTGGCGCGCGGCGTCCGGCCGGCTGACGGTGATGAACGCCTACTGCGAGCACCTCGGCGCGCACCTCGGTTACGGCGGGCAGGTGAAAGGCGACGTACTGCAATGCCCTTTCCATGGCTGGCAGTGGAACGACGAGGGTCGAAACGTCTGCATCCCGTATCAGGACCGGCCCAACCGAGGCAGACGGATACGGACCTATCCGGTGGTCGAGCGCAACGCGTCGGTCTACATCTGGCATGACGTGCAGGGCCGGGAACCGTTCTTCGACGCTCCGGACATCTTCGCCGACTTCGGTGCACGCACCGCCGAGGACTACTACCCCCAGCAGCGCCTTTTCCGACAGGAACTGGAACTACATCCGCAGTACGTGCTCGAAAACGGGGTGGACTTCGCGCATTTCAAATACGTGCACCAGACGCCCATCGTGCCGGTGTTCACCCGCCACGACTTCGCCGGGCCGGTGTCCTATGTCGACTTCACCATCACCTTCGAAGGCGACGACGGACAGCGGATCGAGGACGTCAACAGCGGCGTCGAGGCGATCAACGGTGGGCTCGGTATCGCCGTCACCAAGAGTTGGGGGATGGTCGACAACCGGACCATCTCGGCGGTCACCCCGGTCGACGACCGGACCTCCGACGTCCGGTTCATGGTCTACATCGGCCGGACCCCGGGTCGTGACGACCAGCGGGCCGAGGACAAGGCCCGCGAGTTCGGTGCCGAAGTCATTCGGCAGTTCACCCAGGACATCCACATCTGGTCGCACCAGCGCTATTCGGATCCGCCTGCGCTGGCCACCGCCGAGTACGAAGGGTTCACCGCAATTCGCAAGTGGGCCATGCAGTTCTATCCAGACGGTCTCGGCGGATCCGCCGCGGACCTGGCAAGAGTTCGAGAGGCAGACACCATATGATCCGCGTCTTCCAGGTAGCCACCGGCAATGTGGGCACCGAGATGATCAAACGCATTGCCGCGCATCCGGATCTGACGCTCGTCGGGTTGCACTGCTACACCCCGGAGAAGGTGGGTCGCGATGCCGGTGAGATCGCCGGTCTGGCACCCAACGGGGTGATCGCCACCGGCACGGTGGAGGAGATCATCGCCGCCGATCCCGATGTGGTGACATTCCACGGAGTGTTCCCGGACGAGGACCTCTACGTGCGGGTGCTCGAGGCGGGGATCAATATCGTGACCACCGCGGACTGGATCACCGGCTGGCACCGCGACACCAACCATCCGCACCCATCCGGGCGGCCGGTGAGCGAGGTGCTGGCCGCGGCTGCGGCCAGGGGCGGTGCGACGTTCTACGGCACGGGTATGAATCCGGGCCTGAATCAGATTCTGGGCGTGGTGTGTTCGGCCGATGTCGCCGAGATCGAGAACGTCACCACCATCGAATCGGTGGATGTGTCCTGTCACCACTCCGCCGACACCTGGAAAGAGGTCGGCTACGGGCTGCCGGTGGACGACCCGCGGCTGCCCGGCATGCTGGAGAAGTACACCCGGGTCTTCGCCGACAGTGTGTTGCTGATGGCCGACTGCTTCGACGTCCACCTCGACGAGGTGAAGTTCAGCTACGAACTCGGGGCCACCACCAAGGACGTCGACCTCGGCTGGTACCAGCTGCCCAAGGGGTCGCTGGGTGGCAACTACATCAAGTACCAGGGGATGGTCGACGGTGTCCCGAAGATCGAAACCCACCTCGAATGGCAGATGACCCCGCACACCGACCCGAGCTGGGATATCAAGGGCTGCTACATCACCCAGGTGACGGGCGATCCGTGCGTGTACAACAAGCACATGATCTTCCCCAAACCCGGCGTCGACCTCTCCGATCCGGCGAGCTTCGCCTCGATCGGGATGACCGTGACCGGTCTGCCCGCACTCAACGCCATCGCCTCGGTGGTCGCGGCGGCACCGGGGCTGCTCACCAGTGCCGACCTGCCCTTGCGGGGTTTCGCCGGACGGTTCGCCTAGCGCACGAGCGGGACGGCCACGGAGCCGGTCCGCGGTCCGCGGGTAACGTGGATCGCCGGTCGGCAGCGCCGTCGACCGAGCGAACCGCCCGACCCTGGAGGAAGACCGATGACGGCCTTCGACAATGGCATCGCCCTGCAACCCGCCGGTGAACGACTGTTGCGCGGTCGCACCGTGCCCGAATGGGCGAACATGGTCGGCCCGTTCGGGGGCATCACCGCCGCAGCGCTGCTGCGGGCCATCGAACTGCAGCCCGATGTGCACGGTCAACCGGTGGCGCTGACGGTGAACTACCTGGCTCCGATCGTCGAAGGCGACTTCGAGATCAGCACCCGCGCGGTGCGCACCAACCGATCCAACCAGCATTGGTTCGTCGAGCTCAGCCAGGACGGTGACGTGTTGACCACCGCCACCGCGGTTTTCGGGGTCCGGCGGGACACCTGGGGTGACACCGAACCGGCAAGCCCGTCGGTGCCCGCACCCGCGGAGGTGCCGGTCGGTCCGGACAAGGGGCCGACCTGGATGCGCAACTACGACATGCGCTATGTCACCGGCGCCATCCCGGATGCCGGTGACGGTGAATCCGCGTCCTCGGAGACCACGCTGTGGGTTCGGGACAACCCCCCTCGGCCATGGGATTTCGCCGCATTGACCGCTGTCTGTGACATCTTCTACCCGCGCATCTACCTGCGGCTCGGGCGTCCGCTGCCCGCGGGCACCGTGTCGATCACGGTGTACTTCCACGCCGACAGCGACGCCTTGGCCGCCCAGGGCGATGACCATGTGCTGGCAACCGCACGTGCACAACAGTATTCGTCCGGCCATTTCGACCAAGCCGCCCAGATCTGGGGGACCGGTGGAAGGCTGCTGGCCACCAGCCATCAGATCGTCTACTTCAAGGGATGAGCGCGGTACTGCGGTAGGCAGTCCTGGAACCGGATTCCGAACAGGGATGCGCGGGCACCGGGAACCAGGGTGTCGGCCCGATCAGCCCGGTGCCCGGGCAAGAAACGCCCCGGAGTCCGCGGACCTGACCTACGGACCGGTGACTAGGGGTTTTCAAGGGTCCGCCGGCTGACGGAAGACGCAAGTCTGGGACGTGTGAAACTCATCAGCACCGTCACCGAGTCCGATGCCGAACTGGCTGCGCGTTTCGAACGTGACACCGCGCCCCTGCGACCCGTATTGATGCGGGGTGCGCGCCGGCTGACCCGCAACGAAGCCGACGCCGAGGACCTGTTGCAGGACGCCCTGATGCACGCATTCATGGGTTTCCGCCGGTTCGAGCCCGGCACCAACCTCAACGCGTGGTTGTTCCGCATCATGCACAACCGCTGGATCAGCAACCATCGGATGAGGCAACGGCGCCCGGCGGAGCACGCGGTCGGGTCGGTCGCCGATCTGGACCTGCCCGCCGCCATGATGCGCAGCGCCCCGTCGGCGGAAGCGACGGCGATGGAGGTCCTCCCGGATGCCGACATCAAGGCCGCGCTGAATCAGCTTCCGGAGGGCTTCCGGACCGCCCTCTACTACGCCGACGTGCAGGGACTGACCTACGCCGAGACCGCGCGCGTGATGGGCACCCCCGTCGGCACCGTGATGTCGCGGGTGTTCCGCGCCCGCGCGCAGCTGCGCGACACCTTGGCCGGCGTCGCCCGGGAACGCGGTGTGGGCGGCGTCCAGCTCGAACAGGTTTCCGCTTGAGGATGTTTCGGCTTGAAAACAAGGAGAGGCACGACATGACAAAGGAATTGACTGGGCAGACCGCCCTGGTGACCGGTGGCACCGCGGGCATCGGGAGGGCCTGCGCACGCCTGCTGGCCGATGCGGGGGCCACGGTGCTGGTCACGGGGCGCAACCGCGAGCGAGGGGAGTCCGCGGCCGCCGCCCTCGGTGCCGATGTCCGCTTCCTCCACGCCGATATGTCCGACCTCGAATCGGTCGCGGCACTGATCGAACAGGCGCCCCGGGTGGACATCCTGGTCAACAATGCCGCCACCTTCCCGGGGGCCCTGACCGTGGAACAGGATGTCGCCACCTTCGCATCCACCTTCGACACCAACGTCCGGGGCCCGTATTTTCTGGTGGCCGGCCTGGTTCCGGGGATGCTGCAGCGTGGGCACGGCAGCATCATCAACGTCACCTCCATGGTGGCGTCCAAGGGCGTGCCGGGCGCGTCGGTGTACAGCGCGTCCAAGGCCGCGGTGGAGTCACTGACCCGCACGTGGGCGGTGGAATTCGGGCCGCACGGTGTGCGAGTCAACACCGTGGCACCCGGGCCGACCAACACCGAAGGGGTGGTCGCCGAATGGGGCGCCACCAATGACGAACTCGGCCGGGCACTCCCGCTCGGGCGTACCGCGGAGCCCGCCGAGATCGCGCAGGCGGTGTTGTTCCTCGCCTCCGCCGCCTCCAGTTTCGTCACCGGCCTGACCCTGCACGCCGATGGTGGCGGCGCTGCCGCCTAGCAGAGGAGAGACCCCAGATGTCTGAGGCTTGGAAGACGGCGGTGACCGTCCTGCAGGAAACACAACCGGTGATCCCGCCGGACGCGCACGTGATGACCATCGTCATCGAGTACCCGCCCGGTGATCCGGGAGCCCCTCCGCACCGTCATCCGGGGCCGGCGTTCGGGTACGTCATCGAGGGCGAGATGCTCTTCGAATTGGAGGGTCAGTCACCGCGCGTGGTCCGAGCCGGGGAGGCGTTCTGGGAGCCGGGCGGTGATGTCATCCACTACAGCGACGGCAACAACCGCGCCGATATCCCGAGCAAGTTCACCGTGACGATGATCTGCGTTCCCGGTCGGCCGATGTTGGAGCTGGTCGACCCCCAGGAGTTGGCTCGACGCAAAGACCGGCGGTGGCGTCCGCAGTGACAGCGATGAGCCCTCCCGCCGGTCGGCGGGAGGGCTCATCGGATGAGAGTGGGCCTCTTAGCGGGCAGTCTTGCGGTGACGTCCCATCAGAGCGGTCAGCCAGCGAACATCGAGCAGCATGTGTGTTCCGCCTTTCGGTTATGCGGTCTTGTGCAGGAGTGGGAGCAGCCGACGCCGGGCCAGGGTGCCCTCGGCGAAGTGGTGCAGCGCCTCCGGGACGGAGACCGTGATGGGGAATGCGTCGTCGAGCAGTCGCAGGACATCGAGAACCTCGGGGCTCGCGATGAGCGCCCACTCGACTCCGGCGATATCGCACTCATCATCGAGGGCGTAGAGGAGAGACACACCACGCGCGGACAGGTACGTCACGTCACTCAGATCGAGTGCGAACGGCTTTTCCGCGAGGACCAGTCGGCGGACCTTCTGGGTGAGTCGATCGAAGTTGTCGTCATCGATGGCACCTGAGACGGTCACCACCATCGCGAGGTGGCGGCATTGTGCTCGCAGTTCGGCGCCGTCGCACTCGACCGCCGGGTTGCCGTAGCGAAATGCGATCGTCATGTTCTGCCTCCCTTCTGGTTCGTGACCTGTCGTGCTGATGTCTTCGAAGTTATCGGCGGAACTTAAGGTACTTGGGAGTAGTGGTTAATACTTTGCTAAGAAGATAGTCTGAGAGCCGGATAAGGGTTCGTTGAAGAAATTGAAACCCGTTGTTGGGCAGTTGTTTTCGGTGATCGGTTTCATCAACCGAAATGGTGGGCACACATTAGGGCTGGGTAGCCCAATTTTCGGTATCAGTGTGCGGACTGATTTCCCGAATAGTTGTGCCACGGCGAGTAGTCCGCGATCAACGCCTCCTGGGGCGGCCGGAGCCCTTCGGGCACGTGCTGCAGATTTATCCGGACGCGGTACCAAATCGAACTCGGACCGCGCATTCCATCGATCAGGATGTCCACCGGTTCGAGCCGCTCGGACGCCTCGCGGTGGCGGTCGCGCCACACCTCCAGTGCCGCCATCGCCTCGTCGCGGGTTTTGGTCCTGGCAACTTCGATGAGTGGCATCTGCGAGGTCCGCCGTCCGTCGACGCTCTTCTTCGGCGGCGGCTTCTCCGCAGGCCCCAACCGATCGGCGAGGGCCAGCAGTTCGGTCAGATCGCCCGGGTGGGCATCCATCTCCGCCCACGGATCGCCGATCTCGGCGAACCGGGCCCCCACCGTGCCGACGGTGAACAGCTCGGGCCGGCAACCGGGCACCTCGCCCCAGTGCAATGGGGTGGATACCCGCGCATCAGGCCTGGCGCGCACCGAATAGGCCGAGGCCACCGTGCGGTCCTTGGCGTTCTGGTTGAAGTCGACGAACACCCGCGCGCCGCGTTCTTCCTTCCACCACCGGGACGTGGCCAGCTCCGGCGCCCGCCGCTCCACCTCTCTGGCCACCGACTCGGCGGCCAGCCGCACCTGCTTGTACGGCCAGTCCGGGCGGATGCGCGCATAGATGTGGAACCCGCGGGAGCCGGAGGTCTTGGGCCAGGGGGTCAGGCCGTGGTCTTCCAGCACCCCGCGGGTGACCTCCGCGACCGCCAGAATCTCGCCCCAGTCGACCCCGGGCATCGGGTCGAGGTCGACGCGCAGCTCATCGGGATGCTCCAGGTCTTCTGCCTGCACCGGGTGCGGGTTGAAGTCGATACAGCCGAGGCCGACCGCCCAGACCAGGCCGGCGGCGTCGGTGATGACCGCTTCCTTGGCCGATGTCCCGGACGCGTATCTCAACTCGGCGACGCCGACGAAGTCCGGGCGCTTCTCCGGTGCCCGTTTCTGGAAGATCGCCTCTTCCCCGATGCCCTTGACGAAGCGTTTGAGAATCATCGGCCGGTTGTGCACGCCGCGCAGCGCACCCTCGGCAACGCTGCGGTAGTAGTCGACGAGGGCGATCTTGGTGATCGGCGGCCGGCCGTCGGCCGCGGGGAAGACCACCTTGTCGGGGTTGCTGACGGACACCTCGTGACCGCCGACCTCCAGCGTCCTGCGACTGCCGGCCGAAGCGCCCATACGGCCATGGTAGTTATCTGCCGCGACTCGACACGCGTCACATATTGTGGCGGTCATGTCGAGTCTCACAGACCTGCCCGCTCAGGCAGTGGCCAAAGCCCAGCAATACCTCGGCCGCGGCGCCGCGGAGTTGCATTACGCCCGCAAGATGTTCGAGGCGGGAGCCCTGCGGCTCGAATCGCCGCAGGCGATGGCCGCCATGCTCGCCGATATCCGACGTTGGGGGGAGTTCGGGATGATCCCGGCGCTGAACGCCCGGCGCCATCCCGACCACGTCGCTGTCATCGACGACGACGGGGAGATGACCTTCGGTGAGCTGGACCGGGCCGCGCACGCGGTGGCCAACGGTCTGCGCGCCAAGGGGGTCAAAGGCGGCGACGGTGTCGCGCTGCTGATCCGCAACCACCGCTGGTTCCTGGTCGGGGTGTACGGCGCCGCCCGGGTGGGTGCCCGCATCATCCTGCTCAACAGTGAGTTCTCCGGGCCGCAGATCAAGGAGGTCTCCGAACGCGAGGGCGCGCGGGTCATCATCTACGACGACGAGTACACCGCGGCGGTCGCGCAGGCCGAGCCGGCGCTGGGCAAATTCCGGGCGCTGGCCACCAACCCCGATTCCGAGGAACCGTCGGGTTCCACCGACGACACCCTGGCCGACCTCATTGCGCGTAGCAGCAAGCAGCCCGCGCCGAAGGTGACCAAGCATTCGTCGGTCATCATTTTGACCAGCGGGACCACCGGCACCCCCAAGGGCGCCAACCGCAGCACGCCTCCCTCGCTCGCACCCATCGGCGGGGTGTTGTCCCACGTCCCGTTCAGGTCCGGGGAGGTCACCTCACTGCCGGCGCCGATGTTCCACGCGCTGGGCTTCCTGCACGCGACCATCGCGATGATGCTGGGGACCACGCTCGTGCTGCGCCGACGGTTCAAGCCGGCCACCGTGCTGGCCGATATCGAGAAGCACAAGGTGACCGCCATCGTGGTGGTCCCGGTGATGTTGTCGCGCATGCTCGACGAACTGGAGAAGACCTCGCCCAAGCCCGACCTGTCGAGCCTGCGGATCGTCTTCGTCTCCGGATCCCAGCTCGGCGCCGAACTCGCCAGCCGGGCGCTGCGCGACCTCGGGCCGATCATCTACAACCTGTACGGCTCGACCGAGATCGCGTTCGCCACCATTGCCCGGCCCAAGGATCTGTCCATCAACCCGGCGACCGTCGGCCCCCCGGTCAAGGGCATCACAGTGAAGATCCTCGACGACAACGGCAACGAGCAGCCACAGGGCGAGGTGGGGCGCATCTTCGTGCGCAACACCTTTCCGTTCCAGGGGTACACCGGCGGCGGCGGAAAACAGATCATCGACGGCATGTTGTCCTCCGGCGACGTGGGCTATTTCGACGAGCACGGGCTGCTCTATGTGTCGGGCCGTGATGACGAGATGATCGTGTGCGGCGGCGAGAACGTCTTCCCCGCCGAGGTCGAGGACCTCATCAGCGGGCACCCCGAGGTGGTCGAGGCCACCGCGCTGGGGGTCGAGGACAAGGAGTGGGGTCACCGGCTGCGTGCCTTCGTCGTCAAGGCCGAGGGCGCGAGCATCGACGAGGACGTCATCAAGGCCTACGTGAAGGACAACCTGGCCCGTTACAAGGTGCCGCGGGAGGTCATCTTCCTCGACGAGTTGCCGCGCAACCCGACCGGCAAGATCCTCAAGCGTGAGCTGCGCGAGATCGGCAGTGATTCCGTCGAGCAGTAGCCGGGGAATAGCGGTGCCGGCGCCGGGGTAGTTCTACGGCGTGAACATCGACCTTTCCGGCAGGACCGCACTCGTCACCGGCTCCACCCAGGGCATCGGCCTGGCCATCGCGCAAGGACTGGCCTCGGCCGGTGCGCGCGTCATCGTCAACGGCCGCACCCAGGCCCGGGTCGACGAGGCGGTGGCCGGTATCAGGGGCGGTCCCGGCGGCGGCGATGCCGTCGGTTTCGCCGGTGATGTCGCCGACGCCGACGGCGCCACGGCCTTGGTCGCCGAGTTCCCCGGCGTCGATGTGTTGGTGAACAACCTGGGCATCTTCGAGGCGGTACCGGCGCGCGAGGTCACCGACGCACAGTGGCAGCGCTACTTCGAGGTCAACGTGCTCTCTGCGGTCCGGCTGATCCGGGCCTATCTGCCGTCGATGATCGACAACGGTTGGGGCCGAGCCATCCAGATCGCCAGCGATTCGGCGATCGTCACCCCGGCCGAGATGATCCACTACGGGGTGTCCAAGACCGCGCTGCTCGCCGTCACCCGCGGATTCGCCAAGGATGCCGCGGGGACCGGCGTCACGGTGAACTCGGTGATCGCCGGACCGACTCATACCGCGGGCGTCGAAGAATTCGTCTATCAGTTGGTGGACAAGGCCCTGCCCTGGGAGGAGGCGCAGCGCGAGTTCATGCGCGCGCACCGCCCACAGTCGTTGCTGCAGAGGCTCATCGAGCCGGCGGAGATCGCCAACATGGTGACCTACCTCGCGTCGCCGCTGGCCTCGGCGACCACCGGTGGGGCGCTGCGCGTCGACGGGGGTTACGTCGACGCGATCCTGCCCTGACGGACTTCCCGCGAGCAGACGCAAATGGCCCCCACATCAAGCGATGTGGGGGCCATTTGCGTCTGGTCGCGCGAGGGTTACGGGTCGCGGGGCAGGCCGAGCAGACGCTCGGCAATGATGTTGAGCTGCACCTCGGTGGTGCCGCCGTAGATGGTGGTGGCGCGGCTGAACAGCAACCGCTCCGACCACTTGCCCGGGTCCTGCTCCTTGTCGCCGATGGCGCCGTCGGTGCCGAACGAGGACACCCCGAACTCGGCATAACCCTGACCGGTCTTCATGGACAACAGCTTGGAGATGGCCGCGGCCGGCATCGGATCCCCACCGGCAAGGGTGAGCAGCGTCGAGCGCAGGTTGAGCACCTTGGCCGCATAACCTTCGGCGATCAGCTTGCCCGCATGGTTCTGTTCGATCTGGTCGAACTGGCCGTCGCGGACGAACTCCACGAACTGCTCCAGGCTGGCCAGGAACGGCGGTTCGGCGCTGCCGATCGACACCCGCTCGTTGGTCAGGGTGTTACGGCTGACCTCCCAGCCGCGGTCCACCTCGCCGAGCACCATGGAGTCCGGCACGAACACGTCGTCGATGAACACCGTGTTGAACATGGCGTCACCGGTGAGTTCGCGCAGCGGCTTCACCTCGACACCCTCGGACTTCATGTCCAGCAGGAAGTAGGTGATGCCATTGTGTTTCGGTGCGGTCGGGTCGGTCCGAGCCAGCAGCGCACCCCACTGGGAGAACTGCGCGCCGGTGGTCCAGATCTTCTGGCCGGTGATGCGCCAGCCACCGTCGACCTTGGTGGCCTTGGTGGTCAGGCTGGCCAGATCCGATCCCGCGCCCGGCTCGGAAAACAGCTGGCACCAGATCATCTCGCCGCGGAAGGTCGGCGGCAGGAACTGCTGCTGCTGCTCATCGGTGCCGTAGGCGACGATGGACGGAATGATCCACGCGGCGATGCCCATCTGCGGGCGGGCGACCCGTCCGGTCGAGAACTCCTGGGCGATGATGATCTGCTCGATCGGTGCCGCATTGCGACCCCACGGCTTGGGCAGATGCGGCTGCACCCAGCCACCTTCGGCGATCGCCGCGTTGCGCTCTTCGCGTGCAATGGCTTTCAGGCCCGCCACCTCGGCGCGGATTTCTTCGCGGATCTTCTCGGTGTCGGGGTCCAGGTCGATGTCCAGCTTGCGCAACCCCGCGCCGGTCGCGGTGTCGACGACCCGCTGGGGATAGTCGGCGGCCCGGCCGAAGCTGGCGACCAACACCAGGGCCCGGCGGTAGTAGATGTTGGTGTCATGCTCCCAGGTGAAGCCGATGCCGCCGTGCACCTGGATGCACTCCTGGGCGGTGTGCTGGGCCGCTTCCGGTGCCAGCGTGCCCGCGACCGCGGCGGCGAACTGGTACTTGGAATCGTCACTGCCGCCGTGGAATTCGTCGATCGCGCGGGCGGCGTCCCAGACCGCGGCGGTGGCCCGCTCGGTCTCGGCGATCATGCCGGCGCACTTGTGTTTGATGGCCTGGAACTGGCCGATGGGCCGGCCGAACTGCTCGCGGATCTTGGCGTATTCGGTCGCGGTGTCGGTGGACCACCGGGCGACGCCGATGCACTCGGCCGACAGCAGCGTGGTGATGAGCGCGAGGGCGTGGTCGCGGGTGAGGTTCGACAGCACCCGGTCGGCACCGACCTCGACGGCGCTGACCCGGACATGGGCCAGGGGCCGAAGCGGATCGAGACTCTTGACCTCCTCGATCTCGACGGTGTCGGCGTCGAGGACCACCCATTCCTCACTGCTGTCGATCGACACCGGCAGGACCAGCCACGAGGCCTGCGCGGCGGCCGGCACAGCCCGTGCCTCACCGCGGATGACGAGCGTGTCGCCCTGGCGGGTGGCGGTCAGCCCGGAGTCGATGGCGTAGGCGGCAATGCTCGCTCCGGTCGCCAGATCCTTGAGCAGCGCGGACTCGGTGTCGTGAGCCGAGATCAGTGCGCTGGCGATCGCGGACGGCACGAACGGTCCGGGTACCGCGCCGTAGCCGAACTCGGCGAGCGTGATGGCCAGTTCCAGAATCCCGAAGCCCTGGCCGCCGACGGCCTCGGACAGGTGCACACCGTGCAGGCCCTGCTCGGCAGCGGCCTTCCAGTACGGGGGCGGGTTGGAGATCGGCGTCTCCAGGGCCTCGTGCAGGACGTCTGACGGGGCGACTTTGGCTACCAGCGACCGGACCGAGTCGGCCAGGTCATTGTGTTCAGAGTTGATCGCGATGGGCACGCTTAACCTCCATGGGGCAACTTCCCTATTAACCGGTCGGTTGGTAACCGAGCGTACCCCGGGGGTGATGGCAGTCACCCCCGGGCCCTAGTTCACTTGGTTCACCACGTTGGCGAGCGGAAGGCCGTCCCGCAGCCGCCGACAGTTGTCGACCGCGACCTCCAGATAGCGGCGCATGGTGTCGACCGTGTACCAGGTGACGTGCGGGGTCAGCACCACGTTGTCCAGTTCCAGCAGGGGATTGCCGGGTGGCACGGGTTCGACGGCGAAGACGTCCAGGCCGGCCGCGCCCAGCCGGCCTGCGCGCAACGCGTCGGCCAGAGCGTCCTCGTCGACGATCGGCCCGCGCGCGGTGTTGACGAGCACCGCGCCGGGTTTCATCGACGCCAGCGCGTCCCGGTCGATCAGGTGCCGGGTCGCCGGGGTCAACGGCAAGTGCAGCGAGACGATGTCGCTCTCGGCGAGCAGTGCCGGTAACGGCTGCCAGCCCGGGTGGCCGTCGTCGCGGGTGCTGGTGTGCAACACCCGGGCGCCCAGCGTCTTGAGTACCGCCTCCACCTGTTTGGCGATGTTCCCGTAGCCGACCAGCCCCACCGTGCAGCCGCCGATATCGCGCACCGTCTCCCCGAGGCTCGGGTCCGACGGCCAGCCGCGGCCCGCGCGGGTGGCGCGATCCAGCACGGGCAACCTGCGCAGGGCGGCGAGCATCAACAGCAGGGTGCCCTCGGTGACCGACGGCGCGTTGGCGCCGGGCATGTTCGCGACGGCGATCCCGGCGCGGGTCGCCGCGTCGACATCGATGGTGTTCACCCCGGCGCCCAGCTTGTGCACCAGTCGGCACTGGGCGGCGAGGCCGAGATCGGCTTCCGAGAGCGGACGCAGCACATGCCAGATCACGTCGGCGCCGGGCAGCTCCCGGTGCAAGGTGGTGTCGTCATCCTCTGCGCACCACCGGACATCCAGCCAATCCGATTCTGCAGCAACGAAATCCATCACCCGCCGACCGGGGGTGAAATGGGCCAGTACCTTCAGCGCCACCTTTTCGCGATCCACTTGGCGATGGTATCGGCCTGTTCGCTGCGGGCCCCCGGGGTGGTGAAGTAGTGGTCGGTGTCGATCGACAACCGGGCCTTGTCGGTGCTGGCGAGAGCATCATGGATGCGTTGGGCATCCGAGGGATACACGCCGGTGTCCTGCTCTGCGTTGATCACCAGGGCCGGGCAGTCGATGAGCGCGAGATGGGGTTCGGCCCTGGTCTGGGCGTGCCGCAGGCTCCACATGCCGATCCAGTTGCGCAGTGTGCACGCAGCCGCGATGCCATACGCGGATCGGTTGGCCTTGACCGGCGGGCCCGCGTAGCACATGTTGGGCTGACGTCTCGTCGGCTCCAGGGTGGGGTCGACCATCCGGGGGTCGGCCCAGGTGCGCAACACCGTGAACGGCCGGTCTGAATACCCGGCGGCCCGTACACGTTTGAGCTCGGACTCCGCCCAGTCCGTGATGGCATCGTTGCGGGCCACCTGTGCGGCGCGGTAGCGGGCGATGAAGTCTGCCGAGTAGGGCGGGCCGTTCTTCGCGTCGAACAGGTCCAGGGTGGGATCGGTTCCCAGCGCATCGTTCTCGTCGATGACGGAGGCGTCCATCCACGCGGTGAGCACATCGGGCCGGCCGGGGTGCGCGGCGCTGGCCACGTAACCATCGGCCGGGGGCAGGTCGGCGAGACCCGCGGCCGGCCGCATCCCGTCGAGCGGGGCGATATGGTGGTGCACCGCCTGGGCCTGATAGGCGGCCATCAGTGAGCCGCCACCGGAATTGCCCAGCAGCACCACGGTTTCGATGCCCTGCACCTCGCGTAGCCAGCGGATCCCGACGCCGATGTCGACCAGGGCGTGATCCAGCAGGAAGGTGCTCTCGAAACCGCGGAAGCGGGTGTTCCAGCCGAGGAACCCGATTCCGCGGGTGGCCAGGTAGTCGGCGAGGTAGTGCTCGGAGAAATCGATCTGATAATGCGTCGCGATGACCGCGACCTTGGGCTTGCGGCCGACCCCACGATGGTAGAGCCCTTGGCAGGGGTGCCCGCCGGCCCCGGCGCGGCGCGCGGTGGGTGAATCCATTCCGACGAACTCCCGGGTCACCCCCGGCGTCTGGCCCTTCGTCGTCATGGCAGTGAGGTCTCCTTGTGATAGATCGTCCGGTGGAAGATCGCGGCCAGGGTGGCAATGCAGGCGTCGTCATCGGCGGTCTGCGCGCCGGTGCCCGAAAGTTGGGTGTAGCAGAACTGGTTCAGCATGGACACCAGGGCGACGGCGATCAGATGCGGGTCATCGCCGGCGCAGTAGCCCTCGCCCTGCGCCTGGACCACCATTTTCGTGATCAGCGCGATGGGCAGGGCGCAGATTTCTGCCCAGTACTGCGCGAAATCGTCGCTGACCATGGCCAGCTGGGACACCGCGATGATCTCGGCGAGCCGATGTCGGTAGGTGTGCCAGTGCGCGGCCGCGGCGGCGTGCGCACGCTCGGCATTGCTCAGTCCCGGCTCGTTGGCCGCGATCACCCGGTCGCGCGCTTCATCGCGGAAGCGGACGGCCCACTCGCGCACCATCGCTTCCTTGGAGTCGTAGTAGTTGTAGTACGACGCGGTGGAGCGACCGGCTTCGGCGGCGATATCGGCGATGGTGGCAGCCAGAATTCCCTTGCGGGCGATCACTGTTCGAGCGGCCGCATCGATGGCGGCCTGCGTCTGGCGCCCGCGCGCGGTGGGCAGCTCAACCCGAGCGGTCACAGGGTCCCTTCGTTGATCGAATCTGAATCTGATGTTAGATTCAGATTCGGATCTGCGCCAGCGGTGGGAGTACTCGTCATGATCAAGCCCGACAACCCCAACTCGGAGTTCCAGCTCGGGGGGATCAATCACGTCGCATTGGTGTGCTCGGACATGCAGCGCACCGTCGACTTCTATTCCGGTGTGCTCGGCATGCCGTTGATCAAATCTCTGGACCTGCCGGGCGGAATGGGGCAGCACTTCTTCTTCGACGCCGGCAACGGCGATTGCGTGGCCTTCTTCTGGTTCACCGATGCCCCCGACGGAATTCCCGGGGTGTCGGCCCCGGTGGCACTGCCCGGTCTCGGGGAGATCACCAGTGCGGTGACCACCATGAACCACTTGGCCTTCCACGTGCCTGCCGAGAAGTTCGACGAGTATCGCGAGAAGCTCAAGGCCAAGGGCGTCCGTGTCGGCCCGGTGCTCAATCACGACGAAAGCGAATGGCAGGCCTCGCCGACCCTGCACCCAGGGGTATACGTGCGTTCCTTCTACTTCCAGGACCCGGATGGCATCACCCTGGAGTTCGCCTGCTGGATCAAGGAATTCACCGAGGCCGACACCACCACGGTGCCCAAGACCGCGGCCGACCGCCGGCCGCGCGCAGTCGTCTAGCCCCTGCCGGGGTCGGGAAAGGTATCGAGCAGCGCGGTCAGGAAGTCGATCAGCTCCTCGCGACTCAGTGCGATGGAGCCCGCCAGCCAGCCGTGCAGGGTCTGGTTGACTCCGCCGACGATGAAATGCGCGAGGGCCTTGATCTGGTCGCTGTCCTGCTGGTTCAGCACGGTCTGGGCGTGTTGGCCGGCCAGCACGGCGAAGAACCCACCGAGTTCGGCGCGTTTGCGCACCAGCACCGCATTGGACAGCTGAGGGTCGAAGAGCAACTTCCCGATCCGGGCGTCGTCGGCGATGGTGCGCACCAGATTCGTGATGCCGGCCCGATTCTGTTCCGGCCCCGGCACGGCCGCCACGGCCGCCTGGGTGGTGGTGGCGATCTCGCCGATCACGGAATCGAACACCGCGGCGACGAACTCGTCCTTATCGATGAATGCCTCGTAGAAGTGCCGGGTGGCGATGCCGGAGCGCCGGCAGATGGCCCGCACCGTGAGCTCGTCATAGGTCTCCCCGAGCAGATCCAGCCCAGCCTGCAGGAAGCGGCGGCGCCGCTCGGCCAGACGCTGGGGCGCCGCGACACCGCGATAGGGCCGCAGCTGGGTCATATCGTCCATCTTGACACCCGTCCGGCCGGCGGTGCAATATCAGGAAACACTCGTTCTCACTTTCATTCCGCAGAGGTGTCCATGACGATCGTCGAACGTCCGATCGGCCAGACCGGCCGCGTGCCGGCCCGTCGGCGCGGCTGGGGTGCGACCGTCGACGACGGTCTGATGGGCGTTGCGCTGCTGGCAGGCCCGGCCAACGTGGTCATGCAGCTCGCCCGGCCCGGTGTCGGCTACGGAGTCAAGGAGAGCAAGGTCGAGGGTGGGCGGGTCGACCGGCACCCCGTCAAGCGCGCCCGCACCACCTTCACCTACCTGGCGGTGGCCGGCCGCGGCACCGAGGCGCAGAAGGCCGCGTTCCGGCGTGCGGTCAACGGCGCACACGCCCAGGTGCGCTCGACCGCGGCGAGCCCGGTCGAATACAACGCCTTCGACAAGGACCTACAGATGTGGGTCGCCGCCTGCCTCTACAAGGGATCGGTGGACATCCAGCGGATGTTCGTCGGCGAGATGGACGACGAGACCGCCGACAAGCACTATCTGGACGGTATGACGCTGGGCACCACCCTGCAGGTGCCCGCCGAGATGTGGCCGGCCGACCGCGCGGCCTTCGACAAATACTGGCAGGAACAGCTGGACAAGGTGCATATCGACGACACCATCCGCGAGTATCTGTATCCGATTGCGGTGGGACGGCTGCGCGGGTTGCGGTTGCCCGGTCCGCTGCAGCGCCTGCACGAGGACATCACCGGCCTGATCACCACCGGTTTCTTGCCCGAACGCTTCCGCGCGGAGATGCGCCTGCCCTGGGACTCGCAGCGTCAGCGCCGCTTCGACCGGCTGATCGGCGCCCTGCGAATGGCCAACGACGTGGCACCGCGGGCGGTCCGGCAGTTCCCGTTCAACGTCCTGCTCAAGGACCTGGACTGGCGCATCCGCACGGGTCGTCCACTGGTCTGACGGCCGCCCCGGGCCGGCCGGTGCTCAAAGCGGCATCACGCGAGGTCAAGCGCATCACCACCGCCATCGGCTGCCGCCGGTGGTCTCCTGTCGCGCGGTGAGCGCCGTCACGCCCGCCGTCGACCCCGAACGTCTCGACAGGTTAGCTAATGCAATGCTAACTTCGGCGGAGTTAGCCTAGCCATACCAAAGGAGACGGCAGGGGGGCGCGTGCTTCTTTGCAAATGACACATGGATACGGTCAGTGACACGCTCACCGCGAGTGGAGGAGCAACACGCGTCGATCGCGACCTGGTGAACAGGTTCGCGACCTGCTGCCGATCGCTGGGATTGTCGGTCAACGACCGGCAGCGTCCCGCGGACCCGGCCGCGGCGCGATCGGGCTTTGCCGAGCTGACCCGCATCGCCCGTGACCAGTGTGACGCCTGGATCGGCCTGGCGGCCGCCGGCGCGGGCGAGAACGCCGGCCGCGTCATCGCCACCATCTGGCGCACCCGGGGCACCTTCGGGGCGCTCACCCGCGAAATCGAGCTCGGCGCCGAGGATCTCGGATTCACCTACGACACCGGCCTTTACCTGCAGTTCCGCGCGACCAGCCGTGATGACATCGCGCTGGCGTATGCGGCCACACTCGGTGCGGCCGGTGAGTTCGCCGCCGCCGATCGGCTTGTCGAGGAAGCGATCTCACGCCGGCCGGCCTGGCTGCAGGCACGCTGGGTCCGCGTCGCGCTCTACCAGCGCAGCCGGCGCTGGTCGGATGTGGTGCGCACGCTGACACCGGTGGTCAACAACCCGCGCCTCGACGAGCACTACGCGCACGCCGCGAGGGTGACGCTGGCCATCGCACTGGCAAACCTGGGCATGTTCGCCCCCGCGCTCTCGCACCTGGAGAACCCCGAGGGTCCGGTCGCGGTGGCGGCCGTCGACGGCGGGCTGGTGAAGGGGCTGTCCCTGCGAGCCCAGGGCGAGGACGACGAAGCCGCCGATGTGCTGGCCGAGTTGTACGCCGCCAACCCCGAGCATGCCGGGGTCCAAGAGGCGTTGTCGGACAAATCCTTCGGGCTCGCCACCACGACCGCCGACCGTATCGAGGCACGCAGCGATCCGTGGGATCCCTCGACCGAGCCGGGGGAGTCCGACTTCGTCGATCCGGGCGCCAAGGAACGCAAGGCGCACCTGCTGATAGAAGCCGAGGCCGAACTCGCGGAGTTCATCGGACTGGAAGAGGTCAAGTATCAGGTTGCGCGCCTGAAAAGCTCTGTGGCCATGTCGATCCGGCGCCAGGAGCGCGGGCTGGCCGTCGCGCAGCGCACCAATCACCTGGTCTTCGCCGGCCCACCGGGAACCGGTAAGACCACGATCGCCCGGGTGGTGGCCAAGATCTACTGTGGGCTGGGTCTGCTGAAGAAGGAGACGGTCCGCGAAGTTCACCGCGCCGACCTCATCGGTCAGCACATCGGCGAGACCGAGGCCAAGACCAACGCCATCATCGACAGCGCCCTGGACGGTGTGCTGTTCCTCGACGAGGCCTACGCCCTGGTGTCGACGGGTGCCAAGAACGATTTCGGCCTGGTCGCGATCGACACCCTGCTGGCCCGCATGGAGAACGACCGCGACCGGTTGGTCGTCATCGTCGCCGGCTACCGCGCCGACCTGGACCGCTTCCTGGACACCAACGAAGGTCTGCGGTCCCGTTTCACCCGCAGCATCGACTTCCCCTCCTACAGCGCGTCCGAACTCGTCGAGATGGCGACCCGGATGGCCGAGAAACGCGACAGCATCTTCGAGCAGACGGCCCACGACGAGATGGAGACCCTGTTCGCGCATCTGGCCGCCAGCACCACCCCGGACGCCACCGGCACCGCACGGCGCAGCCTGGATATCGCCGGTAACGGCCGGTTTGTCCGTAACCTCGTCGAGCGTTCCGAGGAGGAACGCGAATACCGATTGGACCATTCGGATTCCGATGACTTCACCGACGAAGAGCTGATGGCGATCACCGCTGATGACGTCCGGCGCTCGGCTGCTCCGCTGCTGCGCGGGCTCGGCCTGACGGCGCCCGCCCGATGAGCGAACAGAACGAGGACCGCCGCGAGTTCACCTCGCGCACACCGGTCAACGAGAACCCCGAGCGCGTCGTGCACCGGCGTGGTTTCGTCACCCGCCACCAGGTATCGGGGTGGAGGTTCGTCATGCGCCGCATCGCGTCCGGTGTGGCACTGCACGACACCCGGATGCTGGTCGACCCGCTGCGCAGCCAGAACCGCGCGGTGCTGGTCGGCGCGCTGGTGTCGGTCACCGTGGTGGCGGGTTGCTTCGTGTTCTCCTTGATCCGCCCCGGCGGGGATGCGGGTAGCTCGACGATCCTGGCCGATCGGGACACGTCTGCGCTGTATGTGCGCATCGGTGACGTGATGCATCCCGCGCTGAATCTGACCTCGGCACGGTTGATCGCCGGGCGTCCCGACAATCCGACCACGGTGAAGAGCAGTGCGATCGACACGTTCGCGCGCGGCAATCTGATCGGTATCCCCGGCGCGCCGGAACGCATGGTGCAGAGCACATCCCGGGACGCGAACTGGACGGTCTGCGATGCGGTCTCCGGTAGCGCCGCGGGGGTCACCCTGATCGCCGGGCCACTCGCACAGCACGGTGAGCGGGCGGCCCCGCTGCCCGCCGACCGTGCGGTACTGGTGCAGAACGTCGGCGGCGTGCACGCGGGCACCTGGCTGTTGTGGAACGGCAAGCGCAGCCCGATCGATCTGGGCAACCGGGCCGCCACCGACGCGCTGGGCCTCGGGACCGATATCGCGGCGCCACGCGTCATCGCGCCCGGGCTGTTCAACGCCATCCCGGAGTCCGCACCGCTGGTCGCCCCGGTGCTGCCCGGCGCCGGTGAGCCGGCGCGGTTCCCGCTGCCGGTCCCGGCTCCGGTCGGAGCCGTCGTGGCGTCCTACGAGGCCGATAACACCATCCGCTACTTCGCGGTGCACGCCGAGGGTCTGCAGCAGATCTCGCCGGTGCTGGCCGCGATCCTGCGGAACTCCAATTCCTATGGCCTGCAGCAGCCGCCGCGACTGGGCGCCGATGAGGTGGCGAAGCTGCCGGTCGTCGGCGGTATCGACACCAACGCCTACCCGAGCAACGAGGTCACCCTGACCGAGACCGGCCCGGCGCCGGTCACCTGCGCCCACTGGTCCAAACCCGCCGACGCCACCGAGAGCACGCTGAGCGTGCTGTCCGGTGCCGCTCTGCCGCTGCCCGACGGCCTGCGGACCGTCGAGCTGGTCGGCGCCGGCGGCGGCGCGACCGCCCAGCGGGTGGCGCTGGCGCCCGGCAGCGGCTATTTCGTGCAGGCGAGCGGATCCGATGCCGGCGCCGCGCCGGCTGGCTCGGCCTTCTGGGTCAGCGACACCGGCGTGCGCTACGGCGTGGACACCGGCGATGACGGCAAAACTGTTGCTGCGCTGGGCCTGACGCCGCCGCCGCTGGCGGTGCCGTGGTCGATCCTCGCCCAGTTCGCCGCGGGCCCCACCCTTTCCAGGGCGGATGCGCTCGTCGCGCATGACGCCGTGTCGTCCGCGGTCGCATCCGGTCGCGAGGGGGAAAACTGATGAGTCGCTTGATCTTCGAGGCTCGACGTCGCCTACCCGCACCGGAGGTGCGCAAGGGCACGATCACCATCGAGGCGCCGCCGTCGCTGCCGCGGCTGGTGCCGCTGTCACTGCTGCGCCGGGTGCTGCCCTACCTCATCGTGATCCTGATCGTCGGGATGATCGTGGCGCTGTTCGCCACCGGTATGCGGATGATCTCGCCGACCATGCTGTTCTTCCCCTTCGTGCTGCTGCTGGCCGCCACCGCGCTCTACCGCGGGTCGGACAACAAGCTGCGCACCGAGGAGGTCGACGCCGAACGCGCCGACTACCTGCGCTACCTGTCGGTGGTCCGGGACAACGTGCGCACTCAGGCCGCCGCTCAGCGGGCCGCGTTGCAGTGGTCGCACCCGGACCCGGATCTGCTCGCCGCGGTGCCCGGCACCCGCAGGCAGTGGGAGCGCGACCCCCGCGACAGCGACTTCCTGGTGGTGCGCACCGGCCTGACTGATGTCCCGCTGAACACGGCGCTGCGGGTCAAGGATGCCGCCGACGAGATCGACCTGGAACCGGTGGCGCACACCACCCTTCGGGGGCTGCTCGACGTGCACCGCACGGTCCGGAGCGCCCCGACCGGGATCGATCTGGGCAAGGTGTCCCGCATCACCGTGCTGGGGGAGCCCGATGAGGTCCGTGATGCATTGCGCGCCTGGGTTGCCCAGGCTGTCACCTGGCATGACCCCGCGGTGCTCGGGGTCGCGCTGGCCACCCCCGACCTGGAGGCAGCGGACTGGTCCTGGCTGAAATGGCTGCCGCACACCGACGTCCCGGGCAAGGCGGACGGGGTGGGCCCGGCCCGCTACCTGGACGCCACCGCCGACGGTCTGCGCGGTCTGCTGGCCCCCGTCCTCGACGAACGGGACGCCTTCAGCGGTGCCGCACTGGCCTCGGGCAAGCACCTGCTGGTGCTGCTCGACGATCCCGACGCCGACCCCGACGCCGTCGTGCACAAGGCGGGCGTCGCGGGCGTGACGGTGATCCACCGGTCCACCAAAGAGCCACACCGGGAGCAATATTCGGACCCGGAGCGGCCCATCCTGAAGGTCATCGCCGGCCGGATCGAGCGCTGGCAGAGCGGTGGCTGGCAGCCCTATGTCGACGCGTCGGACGCCTTCTCCCCGGCGCAGGCCGCCCATCTGGCCCGCCGCCTGGCCCGCTGGGATACCAACCCCGAGCAGGCCCGCACCGCCGCCACCGGCGCCAGCACGTTCACCACACTGTTCGGTATCCAGGACGCCTCCGCGCTCGATGTCGCCAGCCTGTGGGCGCCCCGGCACCGCGACCAGGAGCTGCGGGTACCCATCGGCGTCACCGCGACCGGCGAACCGCTGATCTTCGACCTCAAGGACGAGTCCGAGGGTGGCATGGGCCCGCATGGCCTGATGATCGGTATGACCGGCTCCGGCAAGTCCCAGACCCTGATGTCGATCCTGCTGTCGCTGCTGACCACGCATTCCGCGGACCGGTTGATCGTCATCTACGCCGACTTCAAGGGCGAGGCCGGCGCAGATATCTTCCGGCACTTCCCCCAGGTGGTCGCCGTCATCTCCAATATGGCCGAGAAGCGTTCGCTGGCAGACCGGTTCGCCGACACCCTGCGCGGTGAGGTGGCTCGCCGTGAGCACCTGCTCAAAGAGGCCGGCCGCCGTGTGCAGGGCAGCGCGTTCAGCTCGGTCACCGAGTACGAGGCCGCGTCCGCAGCGGGCCATGACCTACCGCCGATCCCGACACTGTTCGTGGTGGCCGACGAGTTCACCCTGATGCTGGCCGAGCACCCCGAGTACGCGGAGCTGTTCGACTACGTGGCCCGCAAGGGTCGTTCGTTCCGCATCCATATCCTGTTCGCGTCACAGACGCTGGATGTCGGCCGGATCAAGGACATCGACAAGAACACCTCCTATCGGATCGGCCTGAAGGTCGCCAGCCCGTCGATCAGCCGCCAGATCATCGGCACCGAGGATGCCTTCCAGATCGAGTCGGGCCGCGAGCACAAGGGTGAGGGCTTCCTGGTGCCGGCGCCCGGCGCGAACCCGATCAAGTTCCGCAGCACCTATGTCGACGGCATCTACGACCCGCCGCGGGCCGGGCAGACGGTGGTGGTGCACTCGGTGCCCGAGCCGCGGCTGTTCACCGCGGGCTGGGTGGAACCGGCCGCCGACACCGTCATCGTCACCGGGGAGGTCGAGGACGCGCCGCCACCGCGCAAGCTCATCGCCACCATCGGTGACCAGCTGGTCAACTACGGCCCGCGGGCGCCGCAGCTGTGGCTGCCGCCGCTGGAAGAGGCCATTGCGCTGGCCGACCTCCTCACCCGGGTCCAGATCGGCGAACGGCAGTGGCGCTGGCCGCTCGGCGAGATCGACAAGCCGTTCGAAATGCGCCGTGACGCACTGGTCTTCGATGCCGGCAGTGCGGCGGGCAACCTGCTCATCCATGGTGGGCCGAAATCGGGCAAGTCCACCGCGCTGCAGACGTTCATGCTCTCGGCCGCGGCGCTGCATGCCCCCGGCGAGGTCAGCTTCTACTGCCTGGACTACGGCGGCGGCCAGTTGCGTGCGCTCGCGGAGCTGGCCCATGTGGGTGCGGTCGCGACGCCGCTGGAACCCGAGCTGATCCGGCGCACCTTCGCCGAGCTGGAGCAACTGTTGCGCACCCGGCAGCAGGCCGGTGCCCGTGCGGCTTCGGGGACGTACACGGACGGTTACGGGGAGGTCTTCCTGGTGATCGACAACCTATACGCGTTCAGCCGCGACAACATCGATACCTTCAACACCCGCAACCCGCTGCTGGCACGGGTCACCGAACTGGTCAACGCCGGGCTGTCCTATGGCATCCACGTCGTGATCACCACACCGAACTGGCTGGAGGTGCCGCTGGCCATGCGTGACGGCCTCGGGCTGCGACTTGAGCTCAAGCTCAACGATTCCCATGACAGCAATGTCCGGGTGGTCGGCGCGTTGACCCGGCCGGCCGACAGTGTGCCCGCCGATCAACCCGGACGCGGCCTGACGATGGCTGCCGAACACTTCCTGTTCGCTGTGCCGGACCTGCGCGATGTCGCGGTCATCAACGCCCGCCACCCCGGCGAGCGCGCCCCGGCGATCCGGTTGCTGCCCACCCAGCTCAGCCCGGCCGCCGTCGGCAGGGTCTACGTGGGGCCCGAGCAGGTGGTCATCGGCCAGCGTGAGGAAGATCTGCGTCCGGTGGCGATTGACTTCGCGCGCAACCCGCTGATGATGGTGTTCGGTGACAGCCGCTCCGGCAAGACCACGCTGCTGCGGCACCTGATCCGCACCATCCGGGACAACTCGACCGCCGATCAGGTCGCATTCACCGTCATCGACCGCCGGCTGCACCTGGTCGACGAGCCGCTGTTCGGTGACAACGAGTACACCCCGAACATCGACCGGGTCACCCCGGCAATGCTGGGCCTGTCCGCGCTCGTCGAGAAGCGCCGCCCGCCCGCCGGTCTGTCGTCAGCGGACCTGCGCCACTGGAGTTTTGCGGGTCAGACCCACTACCTGATCATCGACGACGTCGACCAGATCCCGGACGGTCCCGCGGTGAGCGGCCCCTACGCCGGCCAACGGCCCTGGAGTCCGCTGCTCGGGCTGCTGGCCGAAGCAAGCGATCTCGGCCTGCGGGTCATCGTCACCGCCAGGGCCAGCGGATCCGCGCACGCGGTGATGACCGCGCCGTTGTTGCGCCGCCTCAACGATCTGCAGGCGACGACGGTGATGCTGTCGGGCAGTCCGGCCGACGGAGGCAAACTGCGCGGCGTGCGCTTCAGCAGGCTGCCGGCGGGCCGGGCGATGCTGCTCGGTGACAGCGAAGAAGCGACCTATGTCCAACTGGTGAACCCCCTCGTCCCCGAGGGAGTTTCGCCCGCCGGTACCAACGGAAAGGAAATCAGCTGATGACCCTGCGGGTTGTTCCGGAAGGACTGGCCGCTGCCGGTTCGGCAGTCGAGGCGCTGACCGCGCGACTGGCCGCCGCGCACGCCGCGGCGGCGCCCCTGGTGAACGTCGTCGTGCCGCCGGCCGCCGACCCGGTCTCACTGCAGACGGCTGCCGGGCTCAGCGCCGCCGGTAACGAGCACAACGCCGTCGCCGCGTTGGCCGTCGAGGAACTCGGCCGCGCCGGGATGGGTGTCGCTCAATCCGGCGCCAGCTACGCCGCCGGAGACGCGCTGGCCGCGTCGACCTACCTGATCGCGCGCGGCGGCTGAGATGACCGCTCCCGTCTGGATGGCACTGCCACCCGAGGTTCATTCGGCACTGCTGAGCAGCGGTCCAGGACCCGGGTCGCTGCTTGCCGCCGCGGGGGCCTGGCAGTCGCTGAGCGCCGAGTATGCCGCTGCGGCGGCAGAACTGGTCTCCACTCTGGGAGGTGTGGCGGCGGGCGCCTGGGAAGGCCCGAGCTCCGAGCAGTATGTCGCCGCCCACCAGCCGTACCTGGTGTGGCTGGCGCAGGCGAGCGCCACGAGCGCCGTTGCCGCGGCCCAGCACGAGACAGCGGCCGCCGCTTACACCACCGCGTTGGCCACCATGCCCACACTGGCCGAGCTGGCCGCCAACCACGCGCTGCACGGTGCGCTGCTGGCGACGAACTTCTTCGGAATCAACACCATTCCGATCGCCGTCACCGAGGCGGACTACGTCCGGATGTGGATCCAGGCCGCCACCACGATGAGCACCTACCAGGCGGTGTCGGCGGCGACGGTCGCGGCGACGCCGGTGTTGGAGCCCGCACCGATGCTGCTGACCCCGGGGGTCGGGGAAGCGGGCAGTGCCGGTGCGGCATCCACCGAGGTGCTGGCGCAGGCCCAGGCCGTCAATTCGGCAGCCGCACTGAATGACTCGAACTTCATCCTGCAGTTCCTGGAGCAGTACATCAAATCGCTGCCCGGCGGGGACCTCATCCTGGAGTTTTTCCAGAACCCGCTCGGCATCCTGCGTCAGATGCTGATCGACTTCGCGACGAATCCTTCTGCGGCCCTGGTGACCTGGGGCCCGATGCTGTTCGCACTGGCCTATCAGGCGATCCTGCAGCCGGTCGGCTGGGGAACCTGGATCGGCGTCTTCCTCTCGCCGCTGCTGATACCCGTGCTGGCCGGTGTCGGGCTGGCCATGCTGGGGTTCCTCGCGCTGTTGCCGAAGTTCGACGACCTGCCGCCGATCGATCTCGGCGAGGCGCCGGCCACCCAGCGCGCCGAACCCAATCTGCCGGTGGCCGGCATTGCCCCGGCCGGCACCCCGACCGCGGCGGCGCCCGCGGCGGGCACCCCGGCGTCGGCGCCGGCCACCGCACCGGCGGCCGCTCCCGCGGCCGCCGCGCCGGCGATGGCCTATGCCGTCTACGGCGGGCACCCCGGTGGCGGTTTCAGCCCGACCGTGCGGGACAGCACCTCGGCCAAGGCGCCCGCATCGGGTTCGTCGGCGGCGGTCGCGTCCGCGGCGGCACTCTCGGCGGCCGAGCGCCGCAAGCGCCGGCGCAAGAAGGGCGGCGAGATCAAGGACCGCGCCTACGCCGACGAATACATGGACTACGACGAGGATCCGGCACCGCGTGAACCGCGACCCGAGCCGCGCGTCACAGCGTCTGAGAAGGGCGCCGGGCCAATGGGTTTCACTGGCGCCGTCAGCCGCGAGGAGCCCGCTTCCGGGATGGCCGAACTGACCGGCGACTCGTTCGGCAACGGGCCGACCAACCCCATGTTGCCGGGCTCCTGGAATCCAGATGATCCCTCCGCGCCGGGAGGGGGACAGCACCACTGAGCGCAACCCGGACACCCCAGATTGCATCGATCGCCCATAGATTCACCCGAAAGGAAATGCCATGAGCATGCTCGACGCGCACATCCCCCAGCTGGTCGCCTCCGAGGCGGCGTTCGGCGCCAAGGCCGCGCTGATGCGCAGCACCATCGCCCAGGCCGAGCAGGCCGCCCAGGCCTCGCAGGCTTTCCACATGGGCGAGTCCGCGGCCGCCTTCCAGGCCGCGCATGCCCGCTTCATCGAGGTCTCGGCCCGGGTGAACGTCCTGCTCGACATCGCCCAGGCCAACCTGGCCGACGCCGCGGGCACCTACGTGGCGCAGGACGCGGCGGCTGCCGGCACCTACACCGCCATCTGATAACGCACGCCGATAGGAGAATTCACATGTCGCAGATCATGTACAACTACCCGGCCATGCTCGCGCTGTCGGCCGAGATGAACGGATTCGCCGGCGCGCTGAACGCCGTCGGCGCCGATATCGCCGCCGAGCAAGCGGCGCTCTCGGGCGCCTGGCAGGGCGATACCGGGATGACCTACCAGGCCTGGCAGGCGCAGTGGAACGCCAGCATGGCCGAACTGGTGCGTGCCTACCAGGCGATGGCCGGCACCCACGAGTCCAACACCATGTCGATGAACGCCCGGGACCGGGCAGAGGGCGCCAAATGGGGATAGATGGCTGCTAATGCGGTCGAGCTGACCGTCGAGCAGGCATGGTTCATCGCAGAACAGCTCGGATGTGGCTCGTTTCCGTGGGTGCTGGCGATCACGCCGCCCTACACCGAGTCCTCCGTTGCCGAACGGTTCACGGCCGACCGGGTCGACGAGTTGACCGAGCTGGGTGTGATGTCCGAGGGCGCGCTGATCGACCCCGCTGTGGCCCAGTGGATTCGGCAGACCTGCCGGGCGCGGCAGTGGCTCGAACTACGAATCGTGGGGGCACACGGCGACATGCTGCGCGGGTTCGTCGCGCGGCACGACGGTCGCTCCGAGGAGACCTCCGTGGTCGCACTGCGCAGCGGCGCCCTGGTGACCTTCACCGCGATGGACCTGCTGCACCCGAATGACCTGGTGCCGGTGCTGGTGGCCGGCCTGGCCGGCCGGCGCGCGGCGACCTTCGACGGCTTCGCGGTACCCGTGCGCGCGGGTGCGCGCGCCGACGAGAAGCTGCGTGCCGGTGCCGACCTGACCGAAGTGATCGAATACCTGGGTATTCCGCGCTCCGCGCAGCCCGTGGTGCAGGCGGTGTTCAGCGGCAGGCGCAGCTATGTGGAGATCGTCGCGGGCGAACACCGTGACGGTCACCGGGTCAGCACCGAGGTCGGCGTCAGTGTCATCGACTCCGAGGCCGGCCGCATCCTGGTGAGCCCCACGAAAGCGTTTGACGGGGAATGGGTGTCCACGTTCGCACCCGGAACCGCGACGGCCATCGCCGCCGCGGTCGACACACTCATCGCAACACTGCCGCACGGGTCGTGGTTTCCCGGCGCGCACCAGAACCGAGATTTCGACCAGAGAACGGAAGACCGATGCCCGACAACACTGTGATGCCGATCGTCCGGGTGGCCGTACTGGCCGCCGGGCACAGCGCCGACGGCGCCGGGCGGCTCACCGAGATGGCGCTGCCCGCGGAAATTCCGCTGCGCGAGATCATCCCGGCCGTGCAGCGCACCGTGCTGCCGTCCGACGACACCGCCGAGGGCGCCGACGCCGGCATCCCGGCGCGCCTGAGCCTCGCGCCGATCGGCGGCGCACCCTTCAGCCTGGACGCCACGCTGGACACCGTGGGTGTCGTCGACGGAGATCTGCTGGCGTTGCAGGCCATCCCGAACGGGCCCGCCGCCCCCCGCATCATCGAGGACATCGCCGACGCCGCGGTCATCTTCTCCGCCGCCCGCGAACGCCCCTGGGGCCCAGTGCAGATCCAGCGCGCCGCCGCGGTCGCCGTCATCGCCCTGATCCTGCTGGGCACCGCCCTTGCGACGGCGGTCCGGGTGGTCACCGGGCACTCGGCGGGGCTGTTCACCGTGGCCGGTATCGCCGCGGTCACCGTCATCGCCTCCTTCGCCACCCGGGCCCGGTTCCCCGGCCTGGGCACCGCGCTGGCGCTGACCGCGCTGGCCCCGGTCGCGGGGGCCTTTGCACTCGCCGTGCCCGGCGATTTCGGCGCGGCGCAGATGTTGCTCGCCGCGGCGGGTGTGGCCGCCTGGTCGGTGATCAGCATCGTCGTCTTCGAACGCGCCATCGCCACGTTCACCGCGTCGACGGTGCTCGGTATCGGCGTGCTGCTGTTCGCGGTGCTGGCCACCATCTGGGAGATGACCGATATCCGCACCGGATCCGGCCTCATCGTGTTTGCGCTGCTAGTGACCGTGCAGGCCGCCCGCCTGTCCGCCCTGTGGGCGCGGCTGCCCGTGCCGACCATCCCCGCGCCGGGCGACCCGACACCATCGGCCCAGCCGCTGCGCGTTCTGGAGGATCTGCCACGCCGCATCCGCGTCACCGACGCGCACCAGACCGGATTCCTGGCCGCCGGAGTGCTGCTGTCGGTGACCGGCTCGCTGATCCTCGTCGGCACCGCGGCCGCCTCGCCGTGGGCCTGGGTCCTGGTAGCGGCCGCCGTGCTGGGCAGCACGTTGCGCGCCCGGGTGTGGGATTCGACCCCGTGCAAGGCGTGGCTGCTGAGCCAGGCCTTCCTGCTACCCGCCGCGCTGCTGGTGAGCTTCGCCCTCACCGAGCGGTACGCGGCGGCCTGGTGGGCGCTGGCGGCCCTGGGGGTCGTGACCGTCGCCTGGATCGTCGCCGCGCTGAATCCGCGGATCGCGTCGCCGGACACCTACTCGTTGCCCGCCCGCCGGCTGTTCGGATTCGCCAGTTCCGCGGTCGACGCCTCGGTCATCCCGGTGGCGGCGTACCTCGTCGGACTGTTCGAGTGGGTGCTGAACCGATGAATCCCGGTCGGGGCGGTGCCGCGGTCGCCGCGACCGTGGTCACGGTGGCGCTGCTCGCGAGCCCGGCCGCGGGGGCCATCACCCCGCCCGAGGTGGACGCCGGGACCGCACCCCCGTCCGGTGCCGCCGGCCCCGTGCAGACCATGGCGCAACGCGGTGCCTGCACGGTGACCGGGGTGATCCCGGGCACCGATCCCGGTGTCGCCGGGGCCAATCAGCTCTCCCTGGATCTCGAGGAGGCCTGGCGGCACAGCCGCGGTGACGGCCAGACCGTCGCCGTGATCGACACCGGTGTGCAGCCGGGTCCGCGGCTGCCCAATGTCGAGCCCGGCGGTGATTTCGTCGCGAACACCGACGGATTGACCGACTGTGACGGGCACGGCACGATGGTCGCCGGGCTCATCGCCGGCCAACCCGGCGCCGACGGCTTCGCCGGTGTCGCGCCGGGAGCGCGGCTGTTGGCCATCCGGCAGACCTCGGCGCGATACTCGCCGGCGGGCTCCCCGAACCAGCCGGGGAATGACCCGGTGATCGTGGAGGCGAGCAACGATATCGCCACGTTGGCGCGGGCCGTGGTGCGCGCTGCCGACCTGGGTGCGCGCATCATCAACATCTCGTCGGTGGCCTGCGTGCCGGCGAACACCTCGGTCGACCAGAGTGCGCTCGGCGCGGCCCTGCGCTACGCGGCCGTCGAGAAAGACGCCGTCATCATCGCCGCCGCCGGTAACACCGGCGGCGGCATCGCCGGTGGAACCAACTGTGCGGCGAACCCGTTGACCGACCCGGCGCGGCCGGACGATCCGCGTAACTGGGCCGGGGTGAGCGCGGTGTCCATCCCGTCGTGGTGGCAGCCGTATGTGTTGTCGGTCGGGGCGTTGAACTCGGCCGGTCAGCCCGCGCCGTTCACCATGTCCGGGCCGTGGCTCGGCCTCGCGGCGCCGGGGGAGAACATCACCTCGGTGAGCAACGGCCCGGAGGGGGGACTGGCCAACGGGCAGCCCGACGAGAAGGGCGAACTGGCGCCGGTCAGCGGGACCAGCTACGCGGCGGCCTACGTGTCCGGCGTGGCGGCGCTGGTGCGCAGCAGATTTCCCGAACTCAGCGCGCAGCAGGTGGTGCGCAGACTCACCGCCACCGCACGGGGTGCGGAGCGCTCACCCTCGTCGCTGGTCGGGGCGGGCACCGTGGACCCGGTCGCCGCGCTGACCTGGGATGTGCCCGGCCCGGGCGAGCCGTCCGAGACCACCAGACCCGTTGCGGCGCCGCCGGAACCGGTACCGCAGGACTCCACCCCGCGAACCGTGGCATATATCGGCGCCGGCCTGCTCGGCCTGGCCGCCATCGTGACCGCCGCGATCGCCGCACACCGACGGAAGGACACAGCCGCATGACGGCCCGACTCGCCCTGGCACTGCTCTTCATCGTGCCCGCCGCGCTGGCATATCCGTACCAGACCGTGACCCAGCGCTGGGCACTCGGTGTCGCTGTCGCTGTCGTGATCGTGCTGTTCGCCTGGTGGGGAGGCGATTTCGCCACCACTCACCTGGCGCGGCGGTGGCGCATCTGGCGGGGTAACCACGCCGAGGGCGATGCTGCGATATCGGATGACACCGCGACGGTGCTCCTGCGTCTCGACGATTGCGCCTCCGACGAGGTGCCGGTGGCGCTGATCGCCGGCTATGCGCACCGGTACGGGTTGCGCTGCGACAAGGTACGGCTCACCAGCCGTGACCGCGCGGGGGAGCGGCGCACCTGGATCACCCTCACCATGGACGCCGCGCAGAATCTCTCCGCACTGCAGGCCCGGTCTGCGCGGATCCCGTTGCACGACACCGCCACGGTCCTGGGACGGCGACTCGCCGACCACCTGCGTGAGAACGGGTGCACGGTCACGGCGCTGGATGTCGCCCCGCGTCCGGTCTCCGGTCAAGCCAAGGAGACCTGGCGGGCACTCACCGACGAGTCCGGATTCCTGACCGCATACCGGATCCCGGCTCTATCGCTGTCGACGACACTGGACGCGGTGTGGGCGCACCCCGCCGAGGAAGTGTGGACCGCCGTCGAATTCGGGCCTGAGACGGTGACCGGGGTGGTCGCGATCCGCGCGGCGCAGGCGCCCGCGGGTCCGCCCGTCACCGGGTTGTGCACTCTCGGCGGTCGCCAACGGGTAGTACTCGATGCGCTGAATCCGCTGTCGCCCCAGCGGCTTCCCGGCCATCAGCGAGCCGGATCAACGGCCGCCGAGATCCGCTGGCCGGCAGAAGCGGGCGTCAGAACATGAACGGCCGCAGGAAGCGCGTCATCCGCCGCAGGTAGTCCGGCTGGCTGACGTGCAGGATGTGATTGCCCGGAAACCAGTGGAAGGCGCATCGATCCCAGTGCCGCCACAGCGCCTCGGCCTGCTGGGGTGGGGCCAGCTTGTCACCGAGCCCGGCAATGATCAACCGCCGGTCCTTGGGCACCAGCGGCGGGTAGTTCAATGGTGAGTGGAACATCGTCGCCGCACCGGATTTCGTCTTGTCGACGCCGGTCAGCCGGTTGCCCAAGCGGACCAGCATGTTGGCCGGGAACCAGTCGTCGAACGCCGCTTCCGGCGTCACCACCGGCACATTCGGGATGACGGCCTGGATCCGGGGTTCGACCGCGGCGATCAGCGCCGAGGTGTAGCCGCCCAGCGACATCCCGGTGAGTGCGATGCGGTCCACCCCGGTGTGCTCCAGATAGTCGATCACCGACCGGAAGTCGTACACGGCCTGGGCCATGGCCTCGGCGAAGCCGGCCATCCCGTCGGCGAAGTAGCCGTACCCGCTGTAGGGCGAATTCGCCTCGGCCCGCGCGCCGTGAAACGGCAAGGTGTAGAGCAGTACGTCGTAGCCCGACTTGAAGAACCACGGCAGCGAGAAGAACAGCCCGTTGAACAGATATGCCGAACCCATGAACCCGTGAATCAAGCACAACGTGGGGCGCGGCCCGTCGCCGTGCACCCAGTGCTGGGCGTGCACCACGTTGTTGCGGGAGTACCCGCCGCGCTGCTCGCGCAGTGCGGGGTTGACCGCCCGGAAACTGCTGGCGAACTCGATATTGTGCACCGATCCGTGCGCGACCCAGGACGCCAGCGCGTTGGCCGGCCGGGTCGAGACGTCCGGCGGCACGGTCGGCGCGGGGAACGACAGCAACGGATCCTGCTGCGCGGCAAGGTCGATGTAGAAGCCGAGTGCCGCGTCCTCGTCGTGCATCCGGTTGCGGTGCAAGGCGGCACCGGCGAGCCGCGGCAGCATCGCCGCGCCGACGATACTGGCGACGGCGGTACGCAGGCCGAGATCGGCGACGGCCGAGGCGTCCACCACCATCCGCTGTTGCAACGTCAGGTCACGGCGCCGCGGCAACCCCCGCGCGGTGGCATCGGCGCCGGGCACATCGGGGACCGGGATCGGGGGATCGACGGGTGCAGACTCGGTTTCGGCCACGCGGTAACCCCTCTCACTACGGCCCGCCGATGGTAGCCCGGCGCGTATCGACGTGTCAGTCAGTCGGGTATCTGTAAACCGAACAGTTCAGCCGCATTACGCGCGAGCACCCCGCGCAGCCAGTCGTCGTCGACACCGGGCAGTTCGGTGAGCACCGTCATCGCGTGGGTGTAGTGGTACGGGATGTTGGGGAAATCGCTGCCGAACAGGATCCGGTCGCCGAGGTCACGTAGCCGCGGATAGGCGCCCGGCGGGAACGGCATGGTCTCCTCGGCGAATGCGGTGAACGCCATCGTGGTGTCCAGGTGGACGCCGGCATGGCGCTCGCAGATATCGAGGAACGGTTCGTATTCCGGCATTCCCATGTGCGCGATGATCAGCCGGAGCCGCGGATGGCGCGCCAGTACGGCCTCGACCGGATCCGGACCGGTGAACGTGCCGGGTGCGGGGCCCGAGCCGCAGTGGATGACGACCGGAGTTCCGGCATCGGCGAGCACGCCCCACACGTCGTCGAGCAGCGGGTCGGTCGGATCATAGGCGCCGACCTGGACATGGGCCTTGAATACCCGCGCACCGCCCTCGATGGCCTCGGTGACATATCGGGCGGCACCGGGTTCGGGATAGAAGGTCGCGGTGGACAGACAATCCGGTGTCGCGGCGGCGAACTGCGCCGCCCACTGATTCAGCCAGGCCGCCATCTGAGGTTTGTGCGGATACACCAGCGAGGTGAACGCCCGCACACCGAACGCACGCAGCGTGCGGAGCCGGGCATCCTCGTCGGCGCGATAGGTGATCGGCCATTCCCGCCCCACCAGCGGCCCGGCGCTGTCGAAATACAGCCACACCTTGTCCATCACGTTCTTGGGCATGAAGTGGGTGTGCACGTCGATGATTCCGGATAGCCCCAGCGATCCCCAGATGCGCCGAACCGTTGTTGCCTCATTCATCACCGTCGATGATGGCAGCATGTGGAACCCCGACACCTACCTGGCCTTCGCCGACCACCGCGGTCGGCCGTTCTTCGATCTGGTCGGCCGGATCGCCGCGCCGCATCCGCGCCGGGTGGCGGACCTGGGGTGCGGTCCCGGCAACCTGACCGAGACGCTGAGCGTGCGCTGGCCGGGGGCGGTGGTGCAGGGCTGGGATTCCTCGGCGGAGATGGTCGCCGCGGCCACCGAACGGGGCCTGGACGTGCGTCTGGGCGGGATCGCCGAATGGTCACCGGCACCCGACACCGACGTCGTCATTTCCAATGCCGCGCTGCAGTGGGTGCCCGAACACCGCGAGCTCATCGTGCGCTGGGCCGGCCAGCTGGCCCCGGGATCGTCGATCGCCTTCCAGGTGCCGGGAAATTTCGACGCCCCGTCGCATGTCGCGGTGCGCGAGGTGGCCCGCCGGGAACCGTTCGCCGAGGCGTTGCGAGACATGCCGTTCCGGGACGCCGATGTGGTCGCCACCCCGTCCGAATACGCCGGGCTGCTGACCGACGCCGGCTGCGAGGTGGACGCCTGGGAGAGCACCTACGTGCACGAGTTGACCGGTGCTACACCGGTCCTGGACTGGATCACCGGCACCGCGCTGACCCAGGTGAAGGAACGGCTGACCGAACAGCAGTGGCAGCAGTACCGGCAGGCCATCATTCCCGAGCTGGCGCGGGCCTACCCGCGGCGCGCGGACGGGCGGACCTTCTTCCCGTTCCGACGGGTCTTCGTGGTGGCCCGGGTCGGGTGACCCGTCACTTCCAGGCAAATACCGGCTGCTCGAGGTGGTCGACGGCGTCGCCCCGCCCCTCCAGCCCGAGCCAGCGCAACTGGAGCAGCACCGCGCCGGTCGGGGCATGGATGAGGTCATTGCCCAACGGGATCTGTACGACGGGCCGCGGGCTCTCCGGGATCTCGATGAACCGCGGCGAGTCGGCGCGTTGGAGCTGGTGCAGTCCGACCCGGTAGACGGCGACCACCTCGTCGGGGGAGGGGTGTAGCTCCAGTCGGCCGCCACCCCACAGCACCACCGGGGTGATGACATAACCCGACCGGGTGGGGTAGTCGTCGAGCAGGCCCAGCACCGAGCTTCCCGGCAACTCGACCCCGACCTCTTCGTGGAGTTCGCGCAGCGCGGCATCGACGGAATTCTCACCGGGATCGAGCCGGCCGCCCGGCAGCGCCCACTGAGCGGCATGCGAGTTCAGCCGTGATGCCCGGCGGCACAACAGGAACGAGGCGCCCCCGGATACGTCGACCATGCGCCCGTCCAGTGATTCGGGCATCGGCCGGCCGGCGATCCAGTCCTCGACCGGCGCCGGATCCACCCGATCCTCACCGACGTGGGAGTCCACCAGCGTGATGGCGACGGCGGCGCGCCGCTTGGCGGTGTCGGTGAACGTGCGGCGGACGTGGCCGGCCAGATTTGCCCGGATGCGGTCGCGAAGCGCGTCGTCGTAGCTGATGGTCACGGGTGATACGGCACCCCGACGGCGCGGAAGATGAACTCCGGAGGCACGTCGTAGGTCAGCGAGCGGCGCGGCAGGCGTGCCAGCACGTCGTCGCTCAACGGCTCCTTGTAGTGCAGTGACAACTGCCCGGAGCACCGTGGGTCGACCTGCGCGACGTCGAGGTTGATCACCAGGCCCGCCGAGGAGATATCGGCGATCACCGGGCCCGACGGCGGTGCGTCCCAGCGCAGGTCGATGGCCCGTCCGGCCAGTTTGGGCACGGTGGACAACGTGCCCAGTACGCGCTGGGAGGTGAACACCAGCGACCCGGAGAAACTGGCCACACTGCCGACCGAGCGCTTTCCGGGCACCTTTCCGCTGAATCGCCTGGTGACCGGCACATACTCGGCGAAGTGGATGATGCCCTCGGCCTCCACGGCGTCGCGTAGCTCGCCGGGAAGTTTGCCGATACGCAGCATTTTGCGCAGGAACACCGCCATGGTCCGCACGATACCGGCAACCCCGGTACCGGGTCGGGCGCCTATGCTCGGCCGCAGATCGGTCATCGTCTTCGGGAGCGCCTTTGCCAGACAGAATTTTCCCGCGTCACCCCGCTGCGCTGATCGGTGCGTTGGTGGCTGCCGCGGTGTTCGCGCTCGCGCTGGCCGGGGTGCTGGCGCGCTGGGAGTGGATGGAGCACGCCGACTGGGCGGTGCTGGATCCGCTGTACCGCTACGGCACCGCGCATCCGGGCTGGGTGCGGACCTGGGATGTGCTGTGCACGGTGTTTCATCCGGCGGTGTTCCGGCTGATCACGTTGATCTGGATCGTCTACCTGTTGATGGGGCGTCGCCCGGACCGATATCAGCTGGTGTTGTATCTCGCCGCCACGGTGGAGTTCTCCGCGCTGCTCGTGACCTTCACGAAAGCGATTGTGTCACTGCCACGTCCGGCCACCGCGCTGGTGGCGGAGCATTCTTCGGCCTTCCCGTCCGGGCATGCCCTCGGGACCGCGGTGGCGGTGACGGCGATCGTGTTCGCCGCATCGCCCAGGTTGGGCGGCCGAGCGCGCACCGCGGCCATCGTGATCGGCGTCCTGATCGTCATCGCGGTCGGCGCGGGCCGGGTGGTGCTCAATGTGCATCACCCCTCCGACGTGCTGGCGGGTTGGGCGCTGGGTTATCTGTGGGCACTGGCATGTCTGCCGATACTCACCAACCGGCGACTCAGGGCAGCGGACGAAACACCGGCAGTGAGCGATATCGGTTCTTGAAAGTCGCTTCCTGGCAGACGATTTCCACCTCGCCGTCGTGGGCGATCTGGGTGGGGCCGTCCACCGCGGTGAAGCTGAACTCGGGTACCCGCAATTCGTGGTACAGCGGGCTGTGTACGAGTCTGCCGGTGGCCAGCGCGGTCAGGATGCGCAGCGTGGCGCACTTGCGGCCGGTCTCCAGGATGCGCACGTCGATGAGTCCGTCGTCCATCCGGACCCGTCGCGACGGGGCGAAGCCCGACGGCGAGTACAGCGAATTGCCGAGGAAGAACAACGATGTCTGCACGGTCTTGTTGTCGTAGCGGATTCGCACCGTGGCGTCGGTGCGCAGGGTGCGGTACAGCGCGTACGCACCGGCCAGGGGCTTACCCATCTTGTGCTCCAGCTTTTCCCGGATGCGGACGAACTTCGGGTAGGCGCCGATGCTCGCCGTGTTGACCACGGTCCCGGAGTCGTTGAACGCGATGGTGTCGGCGTAGGCGGCCGACCCGCTGCGCAGCGCCTCGACGGTGGCGGCGACGGTGTCGCAGCCGATGTCCTTGGCGAAATGATTGAAGGTCCCGCCGGGGAACACCGCCAGCGGCACCCCCGCCTGCACCGCGATACCGGCTGCGGTGGACACCGTGCCGTCACCGCCGCCGACGGCCAGCACCTCGGCCCGCTCGGCGGCCTCGCGCAGCTTGTCCTCGATATCCCCGTCGTCGCCGACCGCGACGATCTCGGCCGCGGGCAGTGCCTTGCGCACCTCGTCGAGGATGCGGCGCCCGGTGCCGCTGCCGGAATTCGGATTGACGACCAGGATCACGCCTTCACCCTGCGGGCGGGGCGGGGTGTCGTAGCGGTGCGGTTCGCCGGCGGTGATCGGGGGCTCCACGATGGTGGGCACCACCCCGGCCCCGACCAAGGCGACGGCGGTGCCGATCCCGAATCCGGCCAGCACATCGCCGGGATAGTGCGCACCGGTGGCCACCCGGGACAGGCCGACCAGCCCGGCAAGTGCACCCAGGCAGACGCCCAGATTGCGGTTCTCCAGGCCAACACCGACAGCGAACGCGGCCGCGCTGGCCGAATGCCCCGACGGCAGCGAGTTCGACGTCGGCATCCGCCGCGACCGCCGGACGAAGGGCACCGCCGCGAAGTCCGGGCGGGGTCGTTTCCAGATGCGCTTGGCGCCCTGATTGGTGACCAGGCTGGTCACCGCCAGCGTCAGCAGGCCCCGCGCCGCGCCACGGCGCATGGACGGGGTTCCGGTGGCGAACAGTCCGGCGCCGATCGCAAACCACAATTTGGAGTGGTCGGCGGCCGCGGTGAGTTTGGGCATCACCGTGTCGAGCACCTTGCTGTCCGATTCTGCAACGGCCAGGAATACGCGCCGGTCGACCGTTCCGAGTCCCATGGCTACAAAGTACGCATTACCCGCCGTGTCCAAACCTTGACTTGACCCCGTCCCGTTGCGGCGCCGACGATGGTCGGATGCGCCGACTACTGGTGGTGTTGAGCGCGCTCTGGCTGACCCTGGCGTCGGCGCCGGTCGCCAACGCCGTCGAGACCCCCTGGTTCGCCGGTTCGGTCGGCAACGCCACCCAGGTCATTTCCGTTGTGGGCGTGGGGCCTACCACGGCCAAGATCGACGTGTGGGAGCGGACCGCGGCCGGCTGGACACCGGTCGGTGTGGGGATACCCGCGCACATTGGGTCCAGCGGCATGGCGCAGGAGATCCGCGAGGGGTCGATGAAGACCCCGATGGGGGTGTTCCCCCTGGACTTCGCCTTCGGTACCCAGGCCAATCCCGGCGGTGGCCTGCCCTATGTGCAGGTGGGGCCGAACCATTGGTGGGACGGCGACGTGAACAGCCCGACCTACAACACCATGCAGGTGTGCGAGAAGGCCCGGTGCCCGTTCGCCACCGAGGGCAGCGGCACCGAGAACCTGCAGATCCCGCAGTACGCGCATGCCGTGGTGATGGGGGTCAACAAGGCCAGGGTGCCCGGTGCGGGCAGCGCGTTCTTCCTGCACACCACCGACGGCAGCGCGACCGCGGGATGCGTCGCGATCGACGATGCCGCCCTGGTGAAGATCATCCGGTGGCTACGCCCCGGCGCCCTCATCGCCGTGTCGAAATAGTCAGATATTAACGGCGCGACCGGCTTTCACCTTGAAGCCGAGGCTCTCGGTGGACAACGACGCGTCATAGGTCCGGTCGTACCCGGTCTTGCTGATCTTCCAGCCCTGCGGGGTGCGCCGGTAGGTGTCGTGGTAGAAGCCGGCACCGATGAGCATGAAGTTGAACTCGGGGGCGATGACCTTGTCCTGCAGGTACCAGATCCCGGTCGCCTCGTCGCCGTCGACCTCGATCTCCGGATGGGTCACCTTGTGCTCGGTGATGATGCCGGCCGGCATGGAGGTGCGCATGAACTCCACCAGTGAGGCACGGTCGGTGAAGTGGTGTTCCTCACCGAGGGACTCGCCGTAGTCTCCCACCACATCCTCGGTCAGGGTATCGGCGAAATCGTCCCAATGCTTGGTGTCCAGCGCGCGCATGTAGCGGTACTTGACCTTCTTGATTTCTTCGATTTCAGCGAGGTTGTCAACCATGCCCGACATCAGAACACAGGGTTTCGCCGCGTTGTGTCCGTTCGGCCGAACGCAGTGGCGACGGTTAAGGTGGGCCCAATGACCGACCCGTTGGGGTTGTCCATCGGGACGACCAACCTGGTCGCGGCACGTGTCGGCGACCGTCCGGTGACCCGGCGCGCTGTTCTGACACTTCCCGTGCAGGGTGCGCCGGAAGTCGGCGTGCCGTCCGGCCGGCCGGGACAGGTACTGACCGGATTCGTTGACCGCGTGGGAGATCCGGTACCGCTGGTGGCCCCCGACGGATCGTCCTATCCCGCCGACGACCTGCTGGTCGAGGCGCTGGAGGCGATGGTGGGTGTCGCGGGCGGCACCGTGTCGGCGCAGACCGCGATCGCGGTGCCCGCCCACTGGGACGCCGCCACGCTTCGGGCGCTGCGGGCAAGCCTGCGGTCCAATCCGGTGCTTTCCCCGAACGGAACGACACCGCGGCTGGTCTCGGATGCCGTCGCGGCGCTGACCTCGCTGCGCGCCCACCCGGGTCTGGGTGCCGGCGGCCCGGTGGTGCTGGTGGACCTGGGCGGTGGCGGGACCAGCATCACCCTCGCCGATTCGGGCCTGGGCTTCGAACCGCTCGACGAGACGACCAGGGTGGCCGAGTTCTCGGGCGACCTGATCGACCAGGCGTTGTTGACCCACGTGTTGTCCGGCATCGAGGACACCGATCCGGGAGCCACCGCGGCGGTCGGACTGCTCGGCACGCTGCGCGACGAATGCCGGCAGGCCAAGGAACGCCTGTCCGCGGCGGCCGCCACCGAGATCCCGGTGGAGTTGCCCGGTTACCGGTCGGTGGTCCGGGTGACCCGCGCCGAGCTGGAGGCGTTACTCGCCGAGCCGGTGCAGCACGTGCTCGATGAACTGGATAATCTGTTGCAGCGCAACAGGATCAGCTGGACAGATGTGACCGTCGTCGCGACCGCGGGTGGCGGCGCCAGCATTCCGCTGGTCACCCAGAAGCTCTCCGCGCATACCCAGATCCCGGTGGTGAGCACCCCGCAGCCCGCCCTGGACGCGGCCGTCGGCGCGGCGCTGTTCGCGGCCTACGCGGCGGAGGCCGGCGCGCAGACCGGGATGGCTCCCGCGCTCGGAGCCGACGCCCCGACCAGTCTGGCGCCGCCCATCGTGCTCCCGGATCAGTCCGGGTCCTCGACGTTCCGGGCGTTGGCCTGGTCACAGGACGACGATCTGTCCGCCGAGCCGGTGCCCTACGCCGGACCCGATGACTATCCCGAGGTCAACGGACCGAACCCGTATCTCGGCGATGAGTCCACCCGCATTGTCTCCCAACATGTTCCGACCCAATACGATGACGAGCCGCGCGGCGTCCCGCGGCTACCGATGGCGGTGTTCGCCGCCGCCGGCATCCTGGCTGTCGTCGGCATCGGTGGCGTGGCGATCGCGCTGACCAGTGTGTCCGAGACGGACACGCCCACCCCGTCGACGGCCCCGGTGTCCGGGGTGTACACACCACCGCCGGTCGAGCAGCCCCCGGCCGTCCAGACAGCGCCACCGATCGTCACCGTCACCCAGGCACCGCCGGCGCCGCCACCGGAACCCGTCGCGCCGCAGCCGGTGGCACCGACGACCACCACAACGCAGCCGCCGACCACCACGACCACGACGACGACCACCACGACCACCACGACGACGACCACCACGACGACGACCACGACGCCGTCTACCACCACCACGACCACGACCACCACGACCGTGCCGTCCACCACCACCACGACGGTGCCGAGCACGTTGCCGACCACCACCGCAGAGGTCACCACGGTGTCGCAGGCGCCGGCGATGACGACCACATATATCAACGTGCCTTTGCTGCCCCCGATCCCCATCCAGGTGCCCAACCCGGCGGCCCCAGCGGCTCCGTAGCCGATCTCGGACCGTCCGACCTGCGCATACCAATTTCTCGAAGAGTTGAGCTGCTGCGACACGCCGGGTTATAGTCACCCGAGTTAAGTCACGGATAGGTAACGACAAGCACACGGCCGGGTCTCGGCGGTTGCTGAACGTGAAACCGGCGAGCTCGAAGGTGTGGTGAATGCGGCGACAGGGAACGGCTCACAGCCGACTGCGGTCGTCCGCCGTACTTGCCGCCATCGTGGCGCCGGCCGCCGTACTCTTCTCCGTCGGCGGCGACATCCAGCCCGTGACCGTCGCTGACCAGGCGACCAGAGCTTCCGCTCCCGCGGCGGTCCGCACCGCCGAAGCTGCCCCACTGGGTGTCGAGGTCATCGCGGCACCGGCGTCCTTCGGGTGGAACCCCACCGCCCTGGTATCCGCAGCGCCCGAGGTCACCTCCGCCCAGCTCGTCTCGGCGTCGAGGTGGCGGGCGGACACCCGATCGCTGTTACTGCCCAAGGGCGTGGCTCCCGAACACGGGCTGCAGGTCAAGACCATCCTGGCGGCCCGCGCCATCAGTGCGGTCTTCCCGGAGATCCGCAGCATCGGCGGCGTGCGCCCCGATGCGTTGCGCTGGCACCCGAACGGGCTGGCGCTCGACGTGATGATCCCCAACCCCGGGAGCGCGGAGGGTGTCGCGCTCGGCAACCAGATCGTCGCGTACGTGATGAAGAATGCCGCCCGTTTCGGCATGCAGGACGCCATCTGGCGCGGTACCTACTACACCCCGAGCGGTGCAGCGGGTTCCGGCGGATACGGCCACTACGATCACGTGCACGTCACCACCACCGGCGGGGGCTACCCGACCGGCGGTGAGCAGTACTTCCGCTGATCGGGGTGGGAGCCGCCGACGAGTGCGGTGACCTCGAGGGCGCAGCCCCAGCACAGGGTGATTCCCGAACCGCCGTGCCCGTAGTTGTGCACGACTCGAGCTCCGGAGTTCAATGGCTCGCCCTCTTCGAGTCGGACGGTCGGGCGCCCGGGGCGTAGCCCCACCACCTGCTCAAGCACGTGAGCATCGCGCAGGGCGGGCACCAGGTCGGCGCACCGCGCCAGGATCGCCGCTCCGACGGTCTCGTCCACCGTGGTGTCCCATCGGCCCTCGTCCAGGGTGCCGCCGAGAATGCAGTCCGCGGTCCGGGGGTGTACGTACGCGCGACCGCCGGGATGCTCCTCGTCACGAACCGACATCGTCAGGCCGGGATTGCTGACCCGGACGATCTGGCCTCGCACCGGATACACCGAAGGGTCGTCGACCAGTGCGCCCGCGCCGAGGCCGGCACAGTTGATCACCACGTCTGCCTCCTCGCCCACGTCGTCCAGTGAACGCAGCCGGCGCTGGTCGACTTCGCCGCCGAGGGCTCGGACCCGTTCCTCCAGCCATGGGAGATAACGGGGCATCTCCGCCAACGGCACCGCATAGCGCAATCCGTGGGCATAGCCCGGTGGCAGTTCGTCCGCGCGGGCCGGTCGGAGATTGCCGACGGCGGCCGTCCACGCGGGTTCGCCCGGCGATTCTCGATACAGGCTCAGCGACTCACGCATGACGACCCCCGGTACCTGCGCCGAGGCCTGCTCGGCGAGCACATCGAAGGTGTGTGCACCCCAGCCCGATACGCGCTCCCACGGTGCGACATGGGTCGGGAACCACACCGCGGCCGCCACGGCCGAGGTGGTGGATAAGGCGCGCTCGGCGGCCGCAATGCGCACCGCGTGGCCGGCCTCCAGCAGCGAGATGGCGGTGGTCAGGCCGCTGATCCCGGAGCCGACCACGACGGCCTGCAATGCCGTGCCCATGGTGAGTAACCTACCGGTTCTCGTCATCGTCGATGTCCGTGCCACGATGACCGGGTCTCGGAGAGCCGTCAAACCCGTTCTGGCAGTACGGCTCTGGTCAGATCCGGTCGTGGTGGCGGGTCCGGCGGGGTGTTGTGCCGCCGGACCCGCTGTGCGGGCGGTTTCACTGTGGAGTTTTCAAGGTGCCGTGCAGTTTTCAAGGTGCGGTGCAGGTGTGGTTTATGCGGCGGTGGGTAGGTCGGTCATGGTGCGTCGGGCGTGGGAGCGCAGATGCTCGGGTGTTGGTGTGCCCTGGGCGTGGGGTGGGATGAACCAGGGGTGGCGGTCGGGGCCGAGGTAGACCTGCCAGCCGCCGTGGTGGATCGCGGTGTGGTGGAGTCGGCAGAGCAGGACGCCGTTGTCGAGGCTGGTGGTGCCCCCGGCGGACCAGGGGGTGATGTGGTGGGCATCGCACCAGGACACCGGCCGCCCGCACCCGGGGTGTGCGCAGCCCCCGTCACGCACGGCTAACCCTTTGCGGATGAGCGGGGTGAACAGTCTTTCGCTGCGTCCCACATCCAGTGGTGCGCCCGAGTGGTCGACGATCACCGAAGTCAAAGTGCTGTCACAGGCGATGAGCTCAGCGGTCGCGGTACTGATGGGGCCACCGAATCCGAGGGTGTCCACGCCCTGCGTTGCGGGTCGGATGAGGGTGACGTGCGGGAGCACCCCACCCGACATCGGGCGCCCGGAGCCAGACAGGTAGGTGCGCAGTATCTGCCCGAATGCGTCGGCGCGGCGCCGCCCGACCGGGCGGGGGTCCGGCGATCCGTCCGGCAGCGGGATCGGCCGAGTTAACGGGTCCAGGGCGGCGAGCAGTTCTTCGCCAGTGAGCGCATCGAGGTCGAGGGTGGCCGCCACCCGCCCGTCCTCGGTTTGCACCACGGTCATGTCGTTGAGGTCGGTGTTCTCCGCGACCGGGACCGCACCCTCCTCGGGGGATGAGGTGGCGGCTTTGGTGATGGCGATCCCGCGGGCCTTCTTGTCCACCAACGAGGGGGTGGTTTGGGTCATCAATGTCGTCACGATCTCGGCGCGGTCTTCCTCGGACAGGGCCACCCGACTGGTGATGTGGCTGATGCCTTTGCCGACGGCGTCGGCGAATTCGATCCCGACCGCACCGAGGCGCTGCTGCGCGGTCAGTGCCGGCAGGGTGTGCGCCGCCCGGCCCACCCGCACGGCTCGGTGCGCTGCGCCGGGGGCCACGCCGATGCTGGTGAGCAGATCGGTCCCCGTGCGCAGGTGTTGTCGGGCCGGGATCGCGGCCCGCTCGGCGGCCACGACCGCGGAGGCGATGACATGGTCGGCCAGGTTGCGCAGGGTGACCGCGGCGGCCAGCACCGCCACCACCGCCTCGTCGTCAACACCGCGGCGGGGAGCGTCGAGCAGATGGAACAGGGGGCGATCGCCCTCCCGCGCGGCGACAGGGGTGAGGTCATCGATCAACGCATCAACAAACGTCTCGAGATCAGTGGCGTCCATAGGGATACCGGCTTTCACAGAAGGTGCCCACAAGGCACGATCAGTTAGTACTACGGTTCATTAAGTCCCCCAGGACGTAATGAACCTCGCGGCGACCGGAGTCGCGGTCTGCAGCTCACCGGGTGCTAATGGGAGCTACGTCGCATTCGAACTTGTGTTCGATACTACGCCGAATCAAGGCCGCGCGCAAGGGCGATGTGATGTCCTGAGACATCACACCGAGCGGGGCTTCTTCATGGGCTCAAGACGAGCCACACCGGCCTCACGGAAGATCCGTGCCAACGCGGCGACGGAAGGGACCTGCGGCAAGCCCATCGCGTGCATTTTGTCGTACACGCTGATCGGTCCATGGTCGCGGCCGGACGCCTCCAGAGCGGCACGCACGGCCACGGCCTGCTGCCTAACCTCCTCAGTTAACTTCGACGGACTCGACTTGGGCCGCCGAGACTTGGGTTCGAGCACCTCGGCCTGCCCATCGGTCTTCGCGCGCTGACGTAACGCGTAGAACGACTTTCGGGAGATGCCGTGCTCGGCGCAGAACGTCGAGACCGCCCCACGCGGCGCGTCATCAGCCACTGTGAGATCGCCAACCGGACACGAGGATCGATAGGTTCATTAACGGCCACCCCCGCAGCCTCGGCGCAGAAGTGTCACCACCAAGAACCCTCGAAGTGTCACCGATGTCCTGATGCAGAACTGTCACCGATGTCTTGAGACATGACACGCGCGCAAGGGCGATCTCTCAGGGATGCCGACGCACGACCGGCGCTTCGGGTGCAGACGACTGCCCACATTGCTACCGAGTTATTCAGCGTCCTTCGCGCCCGGGGATTCCGACGCGGCGGAATCGCTCGGGGAGCTCTCCGACCGCGAGTCCGGGCGTGACGATGGTCCGCGGCCGGTCAGTTTCTTCGCGGTGTTGTGCAATCCGGTGCGGAAGTTCTTGATGCCCTGTCGAATTCTGGCCGCCGGGTCGACCTTGACTGGCCTGACCGGCTTGAGGGCTTCGGCCGTGGTGCCCGCCTCGTCGGCGACCGTCTCGGGTTCGGCGTCGGCTTCAGGTGAGGTGGTGTCCCCGGCTACCGCGGTGGTCGGCTCGGGAGTGTCACCGACGGTCTCGGTCTCGGTGCCGACCGTCTCGACAACCGGTTCGACGGCGGTACGCACCGTGGTCTCGACGACCTGATCGGTGGCATCGGTGACCAGACTGACCATGTTCGCGCCGGCGTCGGGGACGGACGTGGTGGTGGCGATGTCGTTCGGCGTCTTGATATTGCGGACCCGCGGTGGCTGGCCCCACGGCGTGAACAGGCCGGGCGCCGGAATGTACTGCCCTTCTCGGCCGGGCAGGATCGGGCCGAGGTCGCCGTACCCGCCGAAGAGCAGGCCGTCGATCACGTGGAACGGCGCTCTGACGATGGCCTCGATGAACGGCTCGATGCGCAGCGTCGTCATCGAGTAGAAGATTTCGGAGTGCGCCACGCCGGCCCCGCCGATCGCGCTCAGAACCGGCCCGATCAACCGGACGAACGCGTACTCGACGAAATCGGGAATTCGGCGAATCTCGTCGCCCAGGATCGGGAAGTTGCGGGCCACGGCCTCGGCCACCGCGTCGTTTAACGGGCCGATGAGCAGCGGTGTGATCGGTGCCAGGAAAATGTCGCTGACCAGGGCGTAGTTCCAATGCAGCAGGTCGGCGTCGGGCCACTGCTCGTGCACCGTCCACCACAGATCGGGAATCTTGCGGGTGAGTGCGTCCACGCTCTGCTCCACCGCCGACCGGGCCCCGGTGCCGATGAGCTGTAGGTCTTGGACCAGCCCGGCCGGCATCACGGCTGTGCTGACGACGCGTGGTGTGTCGATGACCGCAGGAGCATCGGGAGTCACGGTCACGGGTGCCAGCGCGATGGCACCGGCACTGGCAAGAACCACGCCCGCGGTCAGGGTCTGCCGAAATACGTTGTTGGCCATGCCTTTAATGACTCCTGCATCGGATCTGGTAGTTTGCCGACGCAAACGCTAGCCGAGCTGGCGGTGAAAGTGGGGGCTTCCTTTTCACGGTCCATGGAGTTCGCTGTTCGCGTGGTTGCGCGCGAAACCTGTGCGACCTCGTTTATGGTTCGGCTGTGCCTGATTTTGATCGACGCAGCGCCCTGATGATGCTCGGACTGGGAGCGGCCGCCGCGGCTTTGCCCTCCCCGGTGGCCCACGCAGAGCCGGTGCCCGGTGATGTACCCCCCGGACCGGTCCCCGGCCCGGGGGCCGCGGTGCCGACGATGCTGTTCCAGGATGAATTCAACGGCCCCGCGGGTTCGCCCCCGGACCCGGCCGCATGGTTCATCGTTCCGCAGCGGGAAACCATCCGTAACCCGGTGGAATGGGACAAGCCCTACAACATGGGTCGCTACGTCACCGACCAGGAACATGTCTTCCAGGACGGCAACGGCAACCTCGTCATCCGCGCCACCCGCGGGGAGGGCGCCAATATCCAGGAGAAGTACGCCAGCGCGAAGATCATCGGTAACTGGCGCGGCGGCATCGGCACCACCTGGGAAGCCCGTATCAAGCTGAACTGTCTGACCGACGGCGCGTGGCCGGCCTTCTGGCTGCTCAATGACGACCCGGTCCGCGGTGGCGAGATCGACCTGGTGGAGTGGTACGGCAACCGTGACTGGCCGTCGGGCACCACCGTGCACGCGAAACTGGACGGCACCATGATGGCGACCGACAAGCATCCGGTGGACAGCGCCTGGCATACCTGGCGGATGACGTGGCAGCCGACCGGTCTGTATTTCTGGAAGGACTACCAGCCGGGGATGGAGCCATACTTCACGGTGCCGGCCAACTCGCTGGACCCCTGGCCCTTCAACGATCCCGGCTACACCCTGGCACCGATCTTCAATATCGCGGTCGGGGGATCCGGCGGGCGCGAGCCCGCCGGGGGAACCTACCCGGCCGAGATGCTGGTCGACTGGATCCGGGTCTTCTGACGCCCGCTACCGCAAACCGCTGGACGCCGCGGTCCTGGGCGATTTGGCTGTCTGCACCGTTCGCGGCGCGGTCCTTGCCGTCGCCCGGGTGGTGACCGGCACCGTCTCGGTTTCCTCGGCCTCCTCGGTATCGGGTGCCGCGGTGAGAGGCTCGGATGGTGGGTCTTCGACCGTGTCGGCCTCGGAGACGCCGGGTTCGACGACGTCGGTGGCCTCGGGTTCGGTGGCTTCGGGTTCGGCGACTGCGAGTTCGGTGACTGTAGCGTCGCCGACGTCGGGCTGAACGACGTCCGGCCCGGTCGCTTCGTCCGCGCCCGGTGACTCTCGCTCCTCGTCCACCGTGGAGTCATCGATCGCCAATGCCGTTGCGGCGGGCAATATCCGGCGTTCGGCCGGCGGCGCACTCTCGATCCCCAGACAGCTCCTGACCTTCTCGACGACCCAGTTCGCCGCGGTGGTGATGACGTCGGCGATACCGTGCACCACCTTGGAGGTGATGTCCACGATGCCCTCGACGACGTTGACGGTCACCTCGGCGATGGTCTTGACCACCCACACCGTCGCATCGAGGAGAACCTCCGCGCCCCAGACCACGAAGTCGACCACATCGTTGATCACCTCGCCGGTGATCTCGACGACCCGGGTGACGAACGCCCTGATGGCGTCGAGGACGGGATTGTCGGGTTCGAGATCCTCGAGGAAATCGCGGATCACCTGGACCGCCGGTTTCTCCTGCCAGTCGGTGTACCAGATACCGAAGTTGTCCTGATCACTTGGGCTGCCGCTGTTGATATCCCGGGTCGAGTAGATGAATATCGGACCGGTGCCGGCCTCCCGCTGCCAACTGGCCAGGAAGTCCGCGAGGAACTCGGCCTGCTTTTCCGGAGAGTTGTACAGCAGCGGATGCTGCGGGTCGAAAGGAGTTGTGGGCAGCCCATATTCGCTCGCCCATACCTTGAGGGCGCCGTCACCGTACTGTTCCATCAGCGTCCTGAGCTCACGCAGCTGCAGTATCGGGGAGTCCGACTGTGTCTCGCCCTCGGAGAACGGGATGTCGTAGTGGTAGGGATGGAACGAGAACGCATCGAAATAGCCGTGGGCGTCGGCGTCGTACATGCCCTGCAGGAAGTCGACCGGGTTCATGGTGAAGTTGTCGCCGAGGGTCCGGCCGGAGCCCAGTACGCCTGCGACAACGGTGATGTCGTCGTCGGGATCGTCGGGATCGTCATGCGCCTTGATGGCCGTGTAGGCCGCCTTCACCATGTTGGTGTAGGCGACGGGGTCGACCGGGTTGAGGAAGAACCGTCCGTTCGGTTCGTTCCACACCTCCAGAGCGGAGATCTTGCCTTCGTACTTCTCGGCGACCGCGCCGGCGAACTTACCGAATGCTTCGAGATCGGGTGTGCCCGACAGCGGCGGGCTGCCCGCCCACGCCGGCGTCTCGTGCAACACCCCGAGTACACCCATCCCGCGCCGGTTGGCCTCGTTGATGACGTAGTCCGTGGCGCCCCAGAAGAAGTTTCCGTTCTCCGTGAGTTGGGTGGATACCCAGGAGATGCCGATGCGGACGTTCTGCACACCCAAGGCCTGCATCATGTCGAGTTGTTCGTCGATGAGGGCCTCGTCGCCCAGGCGCACCAGGTTGGAATCGGCCAGACCGATGGTGGTGGGTGTCTCGTCGATGGCGGCGGCCATGTCGACGGCGTAGGACGCCGCGCGCGGCTCGATCGGCGGCCGGAGTTCGGTGGTGGCACAGACAGCGGCGAGGACCACGGTCGAGGACACGGTGATGACCGCCCGCCGTCGAAGGCTTCGAAGAGCTGACCTGCTCATGACGACTCCCGACCGGTCGACATCGGCCGGCGGTAGCTCGGCCAATGCAGACATTAGCGCAACGGGGTCGGCCAAAAACCGCAATGACACCGATTGCCAGCGGTTGTCGGGAGTGGACTGCGGCGCCGCCAGACAGTGCACGGGCTTAGCTGCGCCGGGCTGTGCGGCCGCGGGTGCTCCGTGTGGAAATTCGTTCTCGACGGCGGGGCTCGATGCACGCGTGATTTGCGGTGAGCGGGGGTCAGCCGGGGTAGGCGGACTCCTGCCCCGGCTGACCGGTCGTGGTTACCCTTGCGCGGCGCTGGTCGAGCTGTCGCTCTCGGTACTGCCCGCGGATTCGGCGTCCGTGGACTCCGATCCCGTCGTGGTCGAAGTGTCGGTCAACTCCGACTCCGACTCCGTCTCGGTCGTGGTCGGCTCGGCCTGGGTAGCCTCCACCAGCGCGGCGCGTGCGGAGTCCGTGCTCTCCAGTGCGGGATCCGTTGCGTCGGCGGGTTCTTCATCCTCTGCTTCGAACCCGGTGGTCGAGGGCACGGTGGTCGATGTGCTTGTCGTGGAGTCAGTTTGGCCCCATGCCGCGGCCCAGTTCGCGGCGGCATCGGCGAGTGACTGCTGCCAGTTGGCCACCGCCTCTGCCACCGGATCGACCGCCTCGGTGCTCGGCTCCTCGGTGACCGGGTCGATCGGTTCCGTCGGCACTCCGAGGTCAGGGATCTCGTCGATCGGCGGCAGCTCCTCGGTGGGTGCGGGGCCGTTCTCTGCGATCCATGCTTGCACGACCGCGGCGGCCTGTTTGGGTGTGTAGTCGTCGCGGAACAGTCCCCAGGTGTCCTCCACGTCGGTCGACGCGCTGTTCCGGTCGACGAGGGAGTAGATGAACATCGGGCCGGTGCCTTCGTGTTCGGACCAGGTGTCCATGAAGTCGTCGATGAACTCGGCTTGCTGTGCTTCCGAGACATACGAGGTGGGGAGACCGTATTCGCTTGTCCACACCTCCTTCTCACCGTCACCGTACTGTTCCATCAATGCCTGCATGGCCTCCAGCTGACCCACCGCCGAAATGGCATTGCCGGCGCCGTCGCCGAACTTCCAGTCGTAGTTGTACGGGTGGTACGACAGCGCATCGAAATAGCCCGCCGCCCCGCTCTCGTACATCGTCTGGACGAACTCGACGGGGCTGATGTTGACCCCACCCCACGTGAGGCCGGCGGTGACCACCCCGCCCACCACGGTGCCGCTCGGGTCGACCGCCTTGATCGCGGTATAGCCGGCTTTCAACAGTTCGGTGTACGCGGCCGGATCGGGCCGCGGTGACCAGAAGACGGAACTCTGTGGCTCGTTCCAAATTTCGTAGGCGGAGATGCGTGCGGATTCGGGATCGCCGTCGCCGGCGCCGTACCGGCTGGCCAGTTCGCCCATGAATGCACCAAAGTCCTCCGGGTCGCGTGGGGCACCATATGCGGAGTCCTGAACATCCGATGCCCAGGTAGGCGTACTCGTGACGGCGCCCAGGACGGCCATGCCCCGCTGCTCGGCGGCGTCGATGACCTTGTCGACCTCGGTCCAGTTGTAGACACCGGGCATGGGCTCGACTGCACGCCAGGGGATGAACATCCGAAATTGCGTGACGCCCATGGATTGCATGGTGTCCAGCGCGACGCCGACCTCTTCCGGCGTCATGAAGTACAGCTCGGACTCGGCGATGCCGACGGCGTTGGACGAGGTGTCGATCGCCGCAGTCAGCGACACATCCACCGCGACCTGCCGGACCGCATCCTCGTGCGGCGACATGCTCGACGGCGGCGCGGCACCCACGTGCGCTGCTGCGCCGACGAGCGTGCACGCGAACAAGGGTGCAGCCATCGAGCGAATCGGCTTTGCTGCCCGCTGATTGGGGCCCCGCATCATGCCATCTCCAAACTTCCGCAAACTCAGGATCAGTAGTTGTGGTGTGCTTCACACCCCGGACAACTCGAGCAGTACCCGGCCGTTGAAGAGTTCAATCGACCCGTTCGGGAAAATGTATTCGTATAATGTCGCGCCGATCTTGAAAAAAACATGTAAGCGCATTTCAGGACCATTTATCGGTTCATATTTGTGTCGACTTTCTCATTGAGAAGACCCTGCCTAAGCGCGTCGTGATGCGTATTTATCAAGGTCGAAAATTTTGGCTCAATTGCCGGATCTGTAATTTTCATACACGCCATTTATCGCTGTCTGGCAAACGTGAGGGTAACCACGTGTATCAAGGTCAAATTTGCTGCGCATCGATGCCTCTGCCGATTTTCCTGCTGGCCGCTCCCGCTGGCCGCGTGATGGGACTTCGCGACAAGCGGCATCGGCAGCGCGCGACTCCTCGGTCCGACTGCGCCGTAACGGATTACGGCCCTGGGCCGCGCAGCGCAGACCGTCCATTTTGCGAGGTCTACGCGGTGCCGTCGTTTGGCTGACGGGCATCCGGGGCATCCAGGCGGCAGTGCCGGCCGCGATTCCGTCTCGGCCCGTTGAGAACCCCTGAGAGGTACACGTGACCACCGCACATTCGTACGAACCCGACTCCCGGTTGATCGGCACCGTCGCCGACGGTGTGTATGCGCCGCGTGAGGACTCCGCCTTACTGGTGGACGTCATGTACAAAACCGGGCTGGCGCTGGGCTCGAAGGTCGCCGACCTATGCACCGGCAGCGGCGTGATCGCCGTCAACGCGGCCGCTCAAGGTGCCGCGCGGGTCTCCGCCTTCGACATCTGCCCCAAAGCGGTGCGCTGTGCCCGGACGAACGCGCAGCTGCACGAGGCTCAGGTCGACGTGCACCTCGGGTCTTGGGCGCGAGCAGCGGAGTTCGGGCCCTATGACCTTGTGGTGTGCAATCCCCCCTACGTGCCCAACGACCCGCACTGTGAATCGCTCCCGTCCACGGTGGGACCCGCTCGAGCCTGGGACGCGGGCTCGGACGGGCGGCTCATCCTCGACCCGCTGTGCGAGGCGGTGCCTGGCCTGCTCGCCGACGGCGGCAGCCTGCTGTTGGTGCAGTCGGAATTCGCCGATCCGCGCAAAACGCTGGAGTCGCTTTCTGCTGCCGGCCTCGACGCCGATATCGTTGCCTGGGAATGGATCCCGTTCGGGCCCGTGATGCATTCGCGAGCGCAGTGGCTGGAAGACACGGGACGTCTGCAGCCGGGCCGGCGCGAGGAGGAGCTGCTGGTGATCCGGGCGGATAAGCCGTGACCGATCGGGAGCCGCGCTGCGTGCGGGTGGTGCGCGGCGGACCGGTCATGATCGAGGGACCGGTGCGCATCGAATTGCCCGATGGCGCCCACGTGGAGTCCGACCGGTTCATGGTCGCGGTCTGCGCCTGCGGGCGCAGCAAGAACTATCCGTTGTGTGATACCAGCCACCGGCGGTGCCGTACCGGCGGCACCCGCACGAAGGATGCTCGGAGCACCGCGTGACCGATCAGTCGCGGGTGTCGATCACCTGCTGAGCGACCGACACCAGCTTGGTGTTGCTCTCCTGCGACACCTGTCGCAGCATCTCGAAGGCCTGCACGTCGTCGACCTTGTAGCGCTCCATGATGATGCCCTTGGCCTGCCCGATCCGGTCGCGGCTGGACAACGCCGCTTCCAGCTGTTCGCCTTCCTGGCTGGCCAGTATGGCCGCCGCGGCGTGCGCGGCGAGCACCACACCGATGGTCTCGGCTTCTCCCCGCCACACGTTGGGCTGAAAGCCGAACAGGTTCAGGGCGCCGGCCGTGCGATCCGATGTGTACAGCTTGAACGAGAGCCCACTGAGCACGCCGATCTCGACGCACGCCGGTGCGTAGCGGGGCCAGCGCGTCTCTTCGCGGAAGTCGTCGGTGCGCACGATCAGGTCTTCCAGCGCCGCTTGCACGCAGGGGCCCTCGTCGAACTGCATCTGCAGCCGGTGCAGTTCGGTGGTGAGACGGGCATCCTTGGGCATCGTCTCGAACGTGCGCTCCTTGCCGATCAGCAGAACACCCGCTGTGTCGACCCCGGGGATCAGCTCCAGCGCCGCGGCGGCAACGCCGGACAGCACCTCTTCGAGGCTCCGCGGCCCGGCAAGAGAGCGAGCCAACTCGGCCATTCGTGCCGCCAAGTCCTGCTTGTCCAAGAACGTCATGTTTGAGAGTCTCCCTTAAAGCGCGAGTGGTCGCACAAACCTTCGATGATCAGGCGTTGAGGGCGGTCAGCGCGTCATCGAGGGTGGGAAAGATGTCGATGATGTCGGCAATCCCGACCAGCTTGAGCGGGCGGCTGGTGGCGGGCCCGTCGGCGACGAGCACGACGCGTACCGACGGCGCGAGATTTTCGTGCGCGGCCACGAGCACGCCCATTCCGGACGAGCCGAGGAAGTCCACCCGGCCCAGGTCAACGATGACGGCGGCGGGGGAGGTTGCGGCCGCCGCTTTGATCCTTGCTTCGAGTTCGGGGGCGGTCAGCACGTCAAGCGTGCCGGCCACGGCCAATATGGCAACGTCGCCGACGCGCCGTTCTTCGATGGTGCAGCTATTGGTCGCTTTGGGACCACCCATGACCGATTCGGGCTCGCCCGCCATCGTCTACCTCCGATGTTTCAACCCCGACCCGATAATTGACCGAATAGTAGCCGTGGTCGAGGTGTGCAGCGCTACCGGTGGCGCCGGAAGGCCAAATGGCGCAAGCGTATCCAAACGGCGAACATGGCTCAATCGAGCGGCCGTCGCAGCGAGGTGTCTCCGTCAGCCCAGCACCGCATCATGTGGTCGGCCAACCGGTCTTCGACGAGTGCGTGTGCCCGGATCCCGAACACCACATCGCGATCGAGGTGCGGTTCGCGGGCCACCATATCGCCGACGACGTCGGTGCGCACCACCTGCTCGTGCACGGCGTCGGCTTCGACGTGCTCGGCGTAGAAATCGACGCAGGGCTGGGGTGCGTTCATCCTCCGCAGCGCGTCCACCAGACGTTGTGAGCCTGGCGGCGAGGTGATCTCGGTGGAAGCAAAGTGGCCGACCGCGGCGCCGCGGAGCCTGCGGTGCAAGCCGAACAGGGACATGAGATTGACCGCGGCCAGTGCTTCGGCCGGGACCTGATCGATGTAACCGAGGTAGCTGGAGTCCAGGTTCGCGGCTTCCAGCAGATCGGCGAACAGCTGCTGATGCAGGCGTGCCCCACGTCCCGCACCGAATTCGTCGAACTCGACCGCGACGAACCCCGCCTTCGCCTGCCCGATCAGTCTCGGGATGGCCCAGGCGTGCGGATCGCCCTCCTTGAGGTGATAGAGCGACCGGTGGACGAAATACTCGCGCATCTGGGCCCAGGTGCCGGCGTCGCGTAGGTGGTAGGACAGTCCCGTGCCGTCGGCCGGTTCGATGGACAGCCGCCGCATCTCCTCTGCCGCGGTCTCCTCGGCCCCGATATCGCCCACTCGGTCGCGGACTTCGGCGAGAAAGGTGTTCTCCAACCGACCACGCAGGTGCAGGAGTCCGGCATTCCACTCCCAACCCGGGTCCACGTTCTCGAAGCCGCGGTAGTGCAGCTCGTAGCAGATGTACAGCGCCAGTTGAAGATCAAGGCCGAGGGGATCGGAATCGCCGATGGAGGCCTCGACCTGAATCAGCGTGTTGACAGGCGCTCGCTCGGCGAGCAGTTCGGTGACGGCCAGCGACAGCGGGCCCCGCGGGTCCGGCAGCCGAGGTTCGACACTGATGGGTGCAACGCTCACTCCGACTCGGTACCCACTGCGGGTTGGTCTCAACCCTAGGTCGCTGAGGAACCCGGGCTGAGCAGGAAGGACACCAACACATCGGTGGCATCGGAGATGGCACCTGCGGCGATGACCTCGTAGCCGTGCGTGCTCAGCGTGGGAATGCACAGCAGACCGGCACGGGGACAGGTACCAATCGCCTTTGCGTGCGAGGCATCGGACTCGAAGGCGCCCAGCACCGCGGGCTGTGGGGCGAGACCTTGTCGTTTCGCGGCGTCCATCAAACCGTCGGCAACCGTCTTGTCATACACCGTGAGGGCATCGCTGTAGGCCACGATCGGCCCGCCGTGAACCGAGGTGCCGTACTCCTGTTCGGTGGGACCGACCTCCACGGCAACGGTGATCCCGTCCGGGAGGGTTCGGGCGGCGTAAACTCCACCGTTGGCGCCGACCTCCTCGGCCGTGGTGAACACCAGGTAGATGTCGCCACGGTAGGACTCTGGACTGTCTTGCAGCCGCTGGGCGGTCGCGAGCAGCACGGCGATCGCTGCCCGATCGTCGAGAAAGTAGCTGCCGATGTAGTCGCCGAAGCGGATCAGGTCGCGCTTGCTGCGATGGACGGCTACCCGGGTGCCGGCCGTGACCCCGGCCCGTTCCAACTGCGCGCAGGTGCGCCCGGTGAAAACGTAGACATGTAACCAGTCCAGCGCCTTGTCGCCCTGATCGGGTTTGGTCTCCCAGATGCGCTGGCTCTCTTTGGTGGTGTGCTCCGAGCCAAGGGTCAGCACACCCGTCAGCGTCTCGTGCCGCCCCAGGATCGCGACGGGACCCAGACCGAAATTCCCGGGGTACATGGTCCCCAGTGGCGAAAGCCGCAGCGTTCCGTCCGGCTCGACCCGTTTGACGACCATCGACAGCTCGTCCATGTGGGCCATGACGCGCACCGGGGGAGCGTGAGTGTCACCGGGGTCTCCCCGCAGCAGCGCTATCGCGTTTCCGGCCGCATCGACCCAGACTTCATCAGTGAGGGCGGAGAGCTCGCGTAGGCAGATGTCACGGATGGCGTCCTCGTGACCGCACGGCCCGTAGGTGCTCACGAGTTCCTGCAGCACGGCGTCGGGACTCATGGCAAGGGACTCGTTGCTGGTTGTGCCACCGGCCGAGCAGTGAACCGCACACCGAACTGGTTGAGCGTGAGCGGCAGTGGAGCTTGCGGGTCCAATGCGGGCGAGGAGTCGAGCTGCAGATCGAGGGCCGAGAACAACTGAGCCAGAGCTGTACTCGTGGTCAACAAGACGAGATTACGGCCGGGGCATTCGGCGGGGCCGGAGCTGAACGGCACCAGCTGTGGGAGTGAACGTGCGCGTCCGTCCAACCAGATGTCTGGCTCGAAAGTATCGGCGAACGGCAGGTCCGGGTCCCGGTGGAAAGCGGGGGCAACCACCAGGACCGACGAGCCGGCTCGGAACCGAGCACCGCCGGGCGCGAACGAATGGTCGGTGGTCAGCTCGCGCAGTATGGCGGGCGTGGTCGGCCACAGCCGGACCGATTCCAGCATCGTTGCGCGCAGGACCGGCCGCAGCCGCGCCTCCTCGGCGGCCTCGGTCTCACACCGGTCGAGAATATGGGGGTGGGTGCTGAGCAGGGCGGCAGCGCGCGCCATCGCCATCCCGGCGGCATCGAAGGCGAAGAGCCAATGCGGTACCTGCCCGATGGGATCCAGCGCCCCGGTCGCGGGAATGCGTGCCAGCGACCCGATTAGGCTGCGGGAGTCGCCGATCTCGGCGTAGTGGTAGAGCCGTTCGAAGAAGCGCTCCCGAAGGCGGGTGTGCGGCAAGCCCAGGAAAGACCAGTTGGCGGCTTTGCGCAGCCGCCATAGGTCATCGGTGACGGCATCGTCGTCACGGGCTTTGTCACCCAATACCATCCGGCGGACCGACCGCCACCATGTGCGGGTGAGCATCGCCGAGTCGAGGCTGCCCGCGCTGATCGCCGCCTTGGCGAGAATGTCGGACTCCTCGGCGATAATAGTCAGAAAGGCGTCTGCAAGGTGATGAGTGTCCGCATCGGTGTCGAGTGCCGCCTCATTCAGCGTACGGCGTTTGCTGCGAGTCTCGCCGTCGGAGATCAACACGGCGTGCGGCTGAAATTTTTCCAGTGCTCGGCGTTTCTCCCAGCTGGCCGGGTGGAACGGGTCTGGCGTCGATTCGAGCACGGAGCCCACGTGTTCCGGGTCGAGGATGACGACGATGCGCCTGCCGGGGATGGCCAGTTCGACTGGGCCAGAGCCGAATTGACGGCGCAGACTGCGGATGCGTGAAACCGCACGCCGGTCTGCTTGGAGACGTTCGAGCATTCCGACGACGGGGCGTCTGCGGGCGATGACTCCGGCGGCGATCGAGGCTCCCCCGAGATCGAGCAGTGCAGATGCCGCCGCGGGGCCGGTGAGTCGAGGTTGGTCCGTCATCATCAGCTCCCCGGCCATTCACCGGTCCACCGCTCGAAGACCCGCGCCCCTTGGCGGTCGATCACCGTTTTGACCACCGAGAAGATCGCCCCCTGCAGCGCCGCCGCCAGCACGACCTCTCTGAAGGAGTACTCGCGTTCCAGCGGACCCGGGGGGTCGGGATGATCGCCATCGGAGGCACGCTTCCAGACCTGCTTGAAGATGGCCCCGGCGATCAGGCCACCGGCCAGTGAGCCGGCCAGTCCGAACGGGCGGTACATGATCTTGGCCGTCATGGTCGGCTTGTGGGTGGTCATGATGATCCTCCTTGTCGACGGCGGCGCCAGAGAATGAGCCCCGCCACGATCGCCACGGTGGCTACCGTGGCAGGGGCTGCGGGGATCTTCGCCCTGGTAGCAGCGACCTTCTGCTGAGTCTGCTTCTTGACGTCGAGCTTGTCGGCCAGCGCTGCCACCGTCTCACCCACGGCGGCGCGGGTGTGTTCGATGTCCTCGGAGAGCTGTGCGATGTCCGGCGCGTCGGCGTCTGGGCGTTGCTCAGGCCCGGCCATGGCGGGCCTCCTGAACTGCCTGCACGTCCTGGGTGACGCTGGTGAGCACTTCGTGTGCCGCATCGGGCGCGCGCTGTACCTGTTGCTTGCCCACGACGGCTGCGATTCCGGCAGCGGCGAAGAGCGCGACGGCCACGACCGCGGCGGCGGCCCACACGGGCAGCACCAGCGCGAGCCCGGCGATAGCGGCGGTCACCACGGCAAGCAGGCCCAGACCGGCAAGCAGACCCGCGGTGCTGAACAAACCGCCACCTACCGCAGTCTTCTTCGCTGCGAGCTGAAATTCCTTCTGGGCAAGCTGCAGTTCGTCTCGAATGAGTCGAGAGGTCTGTGTCGTGAGCCGGTTGACCAGTTCGGGTATCGAGGGCTGTTCGACAGGGTTGGCGTCGAGATCTGTCATGGGAGAATCCAATCGCTGATTATCGGCGGGCTTACCGCCCATGCACGTGTGCATTGCCGGCGCTGCCACCGGCTAAACCTGGCCGTTTGGGCCGTCGCGGCTCGGGTACCCCATCACAACGACATCCTCCAGAGCAGGTGGGAATGGCGATCTGTGTCCTTCATAGGTCGTCTCCGTCATCGAATCCGACGATTTCATCGAGGAGTCTGTCTTGCGAGTTGCCTCAGTTCCGGCGTCGCACGTGTACGTCCGGCATCTATCACACCCCAATGGCATCGAACCGGTTGTGCGCCTGGCCGATCCGATACCGGCGGACAACAGGAAAGTTCCCGGCGGTTGGTGGCCTCCGCTGATGCTCGAACCCGGATGGATCGCCGAACACCACGACGAGTTCGACGTCTTCCACGTCCACTTCGGATTCGACGCCGTCACCACCAAGGATCTTGTGGAGCTCATCGATGAGTTGCGTCGGCACCGCAAGCCCTTGGTCTACACCGTGCATGATCTGCGCAACCCCCATCACCCCGATCCCGGGGTCCATGAGGACCAACTTGATCTCCTGACGTCCGCTGCGCATACCCTCATCACCCTCACCCCGGGTGCCGCCCATGCGGTCCAGCAGCGGTGGGGTCGCGAAGCCCAGGTGCTTCCCCATCCTCATGTCCTGAGCAGTGAACGGATCAAACGTGCACGAGCTCGCCAGCAGGACTTCGTGGTGGGCGTGCACGTCAAGAGCCTGCGGGCCAACATGGATCCGCTGGCCATCCTGGACACGCTGGCCGAGACGGTCAGCGCGCTGCCTGGCGCAGTGCTGCAGATCGATGTGCACGACGAGATTTTCGATCCGGACAACCATTGGTTCGCACCGGATGTGGGCCGCGCCCTGCTGGCATACGGCCATCGTGACCGTGTCAGGGTTCGCGTGCACCCGTACTTCACCGACGCCCAGCTGTGGGACTACCTCGACTCGCTGGCGGTTTCGGTACTGCCCTACCGCTTCGGATCGCATTCGGGCTGGTTGGAGGCCTGTCATGACCTCGGCACCGAGGTCATTGCGCCGAACTGCGGGTTCTACGGTGAACAACGACCGTGTGAACTTTTCGAACTCAACGAGAGCAGATTCGAGCCCGAGACCTTGCAGCGGGCCGTGACCACAGCGCATCGGCGCTGGAGTGCGGGCATTTCGGCGCCGCGGGCGAGCTGGGCGCAACGTCGAAATGAGCGGGTCGCCCTGTCCCGGGCGCATGCCGAGCTGTATCGCGAGGCGGTGGCATGACTGACAGCCTGCGGATCGCGGTCATCGCCTCCAACCGCTTTCCCATCCGTCAACCGTTCGCCGGCGGACTGGAATCGCATGTGTGGCATCTGGCCCGCGCATTGGCCGGCCAGGGCCATGCCGTCTCCCTGTTCGCGGGCGCGGGATCCGATGCTGCGCCGGGCTGCACCGCGCTCGCCGTCCGTCACCTCACGCTCTCCGAAGGGGCCAGCAGTGATATCTCGATGCCTGCGCGGTCCTTCATGGCCGACCACCACGCGTACCTGAGCGTGATGCTGGAAATGGCCCAGCGGGGCGCCCACGATTTCGACATCGTGCACAACCACAGCCTGCACCACCTGCCGGTCGCCATGTCACCGCTGCTTGAGGTGCCCATGCTCACCACCGTGCACACCCCGCCGACACCCTGGTTGGAATCCGGGTTGACGGCGACGTCGGGTACCGGCACCCGACTGGCCGCTGTCAGCCGGTACACCGCACAATCCTGGGCGCATGTGAGTCGGAGTATCGAGGTCGTGCCGAACGGAATCGACACCACGCGTTGGCCGTTGGGGCCGGGTGGGGACGGTCTGGTCTGGTTTGGGCGGATCACGCCGGAGAAGGGGACGCACCTGGCGATTGCTGCGGCGAACCGTGCCGGTCTGCCGTTGGTGGTGGCCGGACCGATATCGGACCCCACCTACTTCACCACGCACGTCGAACCGCTGCTCAGTGAACGCGTGTGCTACGCAGGGCATCTCACTCACAACGAACTGTCGCACCTGGTGGGTGCGTCGGCCGCCGCGCTGGTCACCCCGATGTGGGATGAGCCCTTCGGCCTGGTGGTCGCGGAGGCGATGTCCTGTGGCACACCGGTGGTGGCCTTCGACCGCGGCGGCATCCCGGAACTGCTGGACCCACAGGCCGGACGGCTGGTGGCGCCCGGCGATATCGACGCCATGGCCGCGGCGATACCCGAGGTCGTGGGTCTGTCGCGGCTCGCTGTTCGGCAACACGCCAAGGACCGTTGTTCGGCTGAAGCGATGTTGCGCTCCTACCTGAGCCTGTACCGGCAGATTATCCGCGACCCGAGGGACAGAAACGATGATCGGCTACTACGTGCACCATCACGGCTTCGGCCACCTTGCGCGGGCGATGAGCATCTGCCAACACCTCAACCGACCGGTCACCGTGCTGACCAGCCGTCCGGTGCCGGCGTCGAACCCGTTCACGGCCGTTGTCGAGCTTCCGCGTGATGACGACGCCGACGAGGTGCGCCGGCCGACAGCCAACGGGGCGCTGCACTGGGCGCCACATCTCGATGATGGATACGGCGCACGCATGGGAGCCCTGGTGGAGTGGGTGCGGCAGGCGCGGCCGGAAGTCTTCGTCGTCGATGTGTCCGTCGAGGTCGCGGTGCTCGTGCGGCTGCTCGGGATACCGGTCGTGGTGACGGCGTTGCCGGGCAACCGAATCGACCACCCGCATCGGCTGGTGCACAGGATGGCCGACCAGATCATCGCCGCCTGGCCGCGTGCGCTGCGCGTACCGCCCTGGCTGCGGCCCCACGAGAGCAAGACCGCATTCGTGGGGGGTATCAGCCGTTTCGACGGCAGGCCCCGTGCCGTCGGAAGCCAGGACGGGACACGGGTGGTCGTGCTCGCCGGGGCTGACGGAATGGGGGTGGGGAGTGGGGAGTGCAATGGCCCCGCGACGGGCGAGGTGACGTGGACATCGCTGGGTGCAACGCGAGGTGACTGGACGGCAGATCCCTGGCCGCAGATCAGTGCGGCGGACGTGGTGGTCACCCATGCCGGCCAGAACGCGATCGCCGATGTCGCCGCGGCGCAGCGCCCGGCGGTCGTGATACCACAGAACCGCCCCTTCGACGAGCAGCGTGTGACGGCGCAGGTGCTGCACCACCACCGACTCGCCGTCGTGACACCGTGCTGGCCACCTGCTCGCGCCTGGCCCGCGCTGCTGAAGCGAGCGAAAGGCATTGATTGCCAACAGTGGAAACTGTGGGAGGTCGAAGGGGCCGCGGCCCGGGCCGCCGCGGCGATCGAGGAGACGGCGCGCCGCTGCCGGGGCAGGGCGGCGCCATGAGAACCGCGGTGATCACCCTGACACACCGCCGGTCAGCGCATCTGCGCAATCAACGAACAGGCCTGACCCGCGGCGGTCGGCCGACCGATATGCACGTTATCGTCGCCATGGACGACCCAGCGGTCAGGGACGACCTCGATGACGGTGGCCCACCCGCGATCGTGGTGGACTGCGCGACAGCCCAGGACGCGTTGCCGCTCGCCCGCGCGCGCAACGCCGGTGCCGCCGCGGCAATCGAAGCCGGGGCGGAACTGCTCATCTTCCTCGACGTGGACTGCATACCAGGGTGCGATTTGGTCAACCGCTACCACTCGGCGGCATCCCAGTCACCGCATGCCGATGCGCTGCTGTGTGGGCCGGTGACCTACCTACCCCCGCCGGGAGAGCAGGGTTACCCGGTGGATCGACTGCACGAGTTGGTGCGGCCACATCCCGCGCGCCCGGCGCCGGTCGGCCATCAGATCATCGTCGGAGCCGACTACCGCTTGTTCTGGTCATTGTCGTTCGCGGTCAGGCCATCCACTTGGCAGCGCATCGGCGGCTTCTGCGAGGAGTACCGCGGCTACGGGGGAGAGGACACCGATTTCGCGCAGTGTGCTGCAACGCGGGGTGTCTCGATGCGATGGATCGGTGGTGCCGACGCGTTCCACCAGTACCACCCGGTGTCCGATCCACCGGTCGAGCACCTCGGCGACATCTTGCGCAACGCCGTTGTGTTCCATCGACGCTGGGGATGGTGGCCGATGGAAGGCTGGCTGCGGAGTTTCGCCTCGCTCGGGTTGATCGATCGGGACGGCGACGGGACACCGCATCGGGTGCACACCGGTGGTTGGACGGCCGCGCCGCGGGGCATCCCGGCTTCATGAGAGTCTCCGAGGTTGCCGGGTTGCCTTTCCGGGCGGGCGCAGCGGTGCGTCATGCTCGGCTGTTTCACCCCGAGGGGGTGCTGTGTTCTGGAACCGTCCTCCGCACCGCCGACCCTGGACGCGGGTTGCCGCTGACCGACGGCCAGGTGGTCGGCAGGTTCTCCAAAGGGGTGGGTCTGCCCGGTTCGCTGCCCGACTTCGCGGGGCTGGCGTGGCGATCGCAGACAGCGGGTGGACGTCCGTGGGATGTCCTGATGGTGTCGGCCCTCACTCGGGTGGCGCTGATGCCGTCCGCCTCGTGGTCATCGGCGGTGTTCTCCACGCTGATGCCGCTGGGCTATGACGGGAAGACCTTTTGGTTACGGGCCCGGCTGAGCGCTCCCGCCCAGTTGCCGGGCCTGTCCATCGAAGGCATCCGGTCGCGGCTGCAAGCGGGCGGGGTGGTGCTCGATGTCGAGCAGGCCCAGGGTGCCGGCGGCTTCGAGTCGCTGGCGATACTCGAGTTCGATCGGGTTGTCGAAACATCATGGCCACCAAAGGATGTATCGTTCGATCCGGCCATCAACCTGGCGCCCGGCGTGAGCCTGCTTCCGCAGTGGCTGACTGCGCTGCGGCGACGGGCGTATCGCAGCAGTCGGCAGGGGCGCGACGCGCAGTAGGACGTGACCGTGCGTCACAGCGTGTCGGGCAGCGCGGCGCCGGTGGCCAGTCGGGCGTACTCACGCATCAGCCGCAGCGCGGTGCGGCGGTCCAGCGCCGGATCGCGGGCGACGATGCGGTAGCCGAAATAGTCCTCCATCGACATCAGCGTCATGGCGATATCGCGGGCGGGGGAGGCTAGCCGGAAGGCGCCCGCTTGGGCCCCGGCGGTGAGCAGGTCGCTGTAGAGGTCGACCTGCCGGTGATAGATCGCCTGCACATCGCGGCGTTGGTCGAGTTCGAACCCCGCCGCCAGCACGGCCCGCCAGATCGCGCGCCATTCGGCGTCCTCGGGTCCGGTGGGCAACCCGGCTGCCATGGTCAAGGCGAGCTGGGTGGCTGGGTCGTCGGTCTGGGTGCCGAGCCGCAGGCGCTCGTCGTAGAACCGGACATCGGAGCGAAGCGCCAGCTCGGAGAGGAGTTCGGCCATGTCCTTGAAGTAGTACCGCAGCGCGTTGGTGGTCAGGCCGATCTCGGCGGCCACATCGGCGAGCTTGAGTGTGGCCAGATCGTGGCGCTCGATGACGGCGATGGCCGCGTCCAGGATTTCGCCACGTCGCTCCTCTTGCCGGTTCGGTCGCGCCATGCCCCTATTTTGCCGTTCCTGTTGCGCGGTGGCGCACGCGGGCGCATAGTTCTTTTCCAAATAGGAAAATAACTCCTGAACGAAAAGAAACCAATGCGTGCCAGAGATCTCGGGGTGGTCGTCGGGAAGCACCTGACCGGACCCCACAACGCCATCACCGATGTGCCGGGTGTGCGCGTCGGCCACACCACGCTGCAGGGCGAGGGCGTCAACACCGGCGTGACCGTGATCGTCCCGCACGACGACATCTGGACCGAGCCGGTCTTCGCGGGCTCCCACGTCCTCAACGGCAGCGGCGAACTGACCGGACTGGAGTGGATTCGCGAATCCGGCGAACTGACCACCGCGATCGGGCTCACCAACACCCACAGCGTCGGCGTGGTGCGCGACGCATTGGTCGCCGAGCAGGTGCGCGTCCGCGGCGACGGGGCGTACTGGTCGTTGCCGGTGGTAGGCGAGACCTACGACGGTTTCCTCAACGATATCAACGGTTTTCACGTTCATTCCGAACACGTGCGCGCGGCACTGGCATCGGCATCCGGCGGGCCCGTTGCCGAGGGCAATGTCGGTGGCGGTACCGGGATGATCTGCCACCAGTTCAAGGGCGGTATCGGCACCGCCTCGCGGGTCGACGGATACACCGTGGGAGTTCTGGTGCAGGCCAATCACGGTCGCCGCGAACGCCTTCGGATCAACGGCGTGCCAGTGACGCAGCCCGACGTTCCGCTGCCGGCGTATCCGCCCGGATATGCGCCGGGGTCGGGGTCCGTCATCGTCATCGTCGCGACCGACGCACCGCTGCTGCCGCACCAGTGTCGACGGCTGGCCCAGCGCAGCGCACTGGGCGTCGGCCGTCTCGGCGGTACCGGCGAGCAGTACAGCGGTGACCTGATGCTGGCGTTCGCCACCGGCAACCGCGGCATCCCGCCCTACGGGATGACCGCGGACGCCGACGTGATGGCGCCGGAGATCCCGCTGCGCATGGTGGGCCCGCAGGCGATGGACCTGCTGTTCGACCTGACCATCGAGGCCACCGAGGAAGCCATCGTCAACGCCATGGTCGCCGCCGAGACGGTGACCGGACACCGGGGATACACCGTGCACGCCATCGACCACGCATTGCTCACATCGGCCCTTGAGGAGAGCCCATGACCACCACCGAAAGTCGGCGCCTGTCCGGGCGCCTCGGACCCGTCGGCATCGTCTTCATGGTCGTCGCCGCGGCGGCCCCACTGACGGTCATCGGCGGTAACATGCCGCTGGCCATGGGACTGGGTAACGGTGCCGGTGCTCCGGTCGGCTTCCTGTTGGCCTCGCTGGTACTGCTGGTGTTCAGCGTCGGATTCGTGACGATGACACCGCATGTTCCGGAGGCCGGCGCCTTCTTCTCCTACGTCACAGTCGGTCTCGGTGAGCGGATGGGCAAGGGGATCGCGGTGGTCGCGCTGATCGCCTACACCGCCATCCAGATCGGAATCTACGGATACATCGGCTGGGCCATCGGTGACACGGTGGCGTTCTACAACGGCCCCGTCATCCCGTGGCCCGTCTATTCGTTCGCGGTGCTGGCAATCGTCGCCGTGCTGGGCTACCGCCATATCGAGCTGAGTGCCAAGGTGCTGGGCGTGGCACTGGCGCTGGAAATCGGCATCGTGGTCATCCTGAACCTGGCGATCGTGGCCGACCCGGGCCCGGCCGGCATCACCTTCGCTTCCTTCACCCCGGCGGAGTTCGGCCAGGGCGCCATCGGCATCGCCATCCTGTTCGCGTTGACCGGTTTCATCGGGTTCGAGGCGACCGCGGTGTTCCGTGACGAGGCCCGCGACCCGGAGCGCACGATTCCGCGTGCCACCTACGCCGCCGTTCTTCTGATCGGCGCGTTCTACACACTGACCGTGTGGGCGTTCGTGGTGGCGATCGGCCCGGACCTGGTGGCGGCCACCGCGCAGCAGACCCTCGACGGCGAGGGCAACATGCTGCTCGACACGACCGATGCCACACTGGGCCGTGCGGGTCGCGACATCGTCAACGTTCTGCTGCTGACCAGTCTCTTCGCCTGTGTGTTGTCCTTCCACAACGTGATCGCGCGCTACCAGTTCGTGTTGTCGCGCAAGGGTCTGCTGCCGGCTCGCCTCGGCACGGTGCACGGCAGCCATGAGTCCCCCGCCTTCTCCTCGGTGGTGCAGACCGTGACGGCAGCGATCATCGTCGCCATCCTGGCGATCCTCGGAATCGATCCCCTGGTCGGTGTTTTCGGTTCCATGGCGGGTGTCGCCACCGTCGGCATGGTGCTGCTGATGCTGACCACATCGGTGGCGGTGCTGGTCTTCTTCCTCAAGAACCGCGAGCTCGGCGGCACGGCGGTGTGGCGAACCCGGATCGCTCCCGTGCTGGCCGTGCTGGGTCTGCTCGCCAGCCTGTGGCTGGTGTTGTCCAACTTCACCCTCGTCACCGGTGGCAGCGCCGCGCTCAGTACGATCCTGGCCGCGGTGCCGTTCGTCGGCCTGGCGATCGGGGCGCTGTTGTGGAAGCCGGCCGGCGCCACGTTGACCTGATCGAGTGTTGTTGCCGCGTATGTGGTGATCATGGCCTGGTGTTTAGCCGAGGGTGTCTACCGGGCATTAAGTCCCGGTGTCCCGCCCGGAACTGAGCCCGCATGTCTTTGTGGTGTTCGGCGCCACCGGCGATCTGGCCCGGCGAAAGTTGTTTCCCGGTCTGTATCGTCTTGCGGCGACCAAGCGGCTGCCCACCGACTACGCCGTGATCGGATCAGGCCGCCATTCACCGGGCAGTGATGACGAGTTTCGCGACGACATCGCCACCGCTCTACGCGGGTCGTCCGACACCCTGGACGATGATGTCCTGTCGGATCTGTTGTCCCGGATAAGGTTCCAGATATCTGACGCCGATGACGGCGCCGACCTGGCTTCGGTGGTGCGCGAGGTACGGGAGAAGCTCGGCAACGATGCGCGGGTGGTGATCTATCTGTCGGTTCCGCCCGAGGCCATGCAGTCCATGATCGACATGCTCGGCCGTGAGGGGCTGGCCGAGGACGCTCGTATCGTGGTCGAGAAGCCCTTCGGCACCGACCTGGCGTCCTCGCGTGATCTGGATGCGGCGCTCAAGCGGATTGCCGACGAGGACCGGGTGTATCGCATCGACCACTTCCTGGGGAAGGAAGCGGTGCAGAATATTCTGGCGCTGCGCTTCGCCAACGGTTTGATCGAGTCCGCCTGGGACCGCGAGCATCTGGAGTCGGTGCAGATAGACGTGCCCGAGGAACTCAGCATCGAGGGCCGCGGCAGTTTCTATGAATCGACCGGCTGCTTTCGCGACATGATCACCACCCACCTGTGTCAGGTGCTCGGTTTCGTCGCGATGGAGCCACCGCCACGTGTCGACGCGGTGTCGTTGCGCGATGCGAAAGCCGCGGTGTTCGAGGCATTGCGCCCCTTCGATCCGGACCGTGTGGTGTTCGGTCAGTACGACGGCTACCGCAACGAGGAGGATGTCTCAGACGATTCGGCGGTTGAGACGTTTGTGGCATTGGAGGCTTTCGTCGACACCCCACGCTGGCAGGACGTGCCGTTCTATCTACGGACCGGCAAGACGTTGGGCGACACCCGCCGCACCGTCACGCTGACGTTCCGGGCTCCGAGCGCGGGTCCCTTCGGTGGCGACGGGCATGGTCCGAACAGGCTTGTTCTGGAGCTGACCGATGAACCCGCGATCGGCGGCCGGCTGCTTGCCAAGCGTCCCGGTCCGGAGCTTGAGTTGATGCCGGTCGACCTGAGCTTCGATGTCGGTGACACGGTGTCCGACGAGGTTCCTTTGGAGGCCTACGAGCGGCTGCTGCTCGACGTCATCCGCGGCGACCAGACGCTGTTCACCCGCTCCGACGAGGTGGATCGGCTCTGGCAGGTGTGCCAGCCGGTGCTCGACGCACCGCCGGCCGCGCAGCCCTATGCGCAAGGGTCGTGGGGCCCCAAAGAAGCGCTGGCGCTGACCGACTGGTGGCTACCCGATGAGTGAGCGTCCACTCGCGATCTCCCAGCATGGGCTGATCGGCGATCTGCGCACCTGTGCGCTGGTCGGCACCGACGGAACCATCGACTGGTTCTGTGCGCCGAGATTCGACTCGCCCAGTGTGTTCGGATCGATCCTGGATCAAGACCGCGGTGGCAGTTGGCAATTGACACCCACCACCGCTGTCACCCGCACCCAGCAGTTCTACTACCCCGATACCGCGGTGCTGATCACCCGATTTCTGACCGATGACGGCGTCGTCGAGGTACATGACTTCATGCCGGTGATCTCGCCCGACGAACCTGAACACCGACAGCGGCTGGTGCGGCGGATCAGCGGGGTGCGCGGATGCCTGAAGTTGCAGATGCGACTGGACGCGCGGCCCGATTACGCGCGTCAATCGTGTACCGCGCAGCGTTCCGGGGACGGGGTGCTGGTCACCGGGGACGGGGTACGGCTGGGGTTGTCTGCCTCCACCGACTTGGCCATCGATGAAAGCGGCGAGAACAGCATTGTGACAGCCGATTTCGAGCTCAGCACCGGTGACACCGCATTGTTCGTGTTGGAGATGCTCGGTAGCGGTGACGAGGTCACTGCCGACTCGATGGACCGCACGGATGCGCTACTCGACGCGACCACAACGTTCTGGCGCGAGTGGATCGCGACCTCGACCTACACCGGACGCTGGCGTGAGACGGTGCACCGCTCGGCCATCACGCTCAAACTGCTCACCCACGAGCCCAGCGGCGCGATCATCGCCGCACCGACCACCAGCCTGCCTGCACCGATCGGCGGCAGTCGCAACTGGGACTACCGCTACGTGTGGATTCGTGATGCCGGGTTCAGCCTGTACGCGCTGCTGCGCCTCGGATTCGTCAACGAGGCAAGCGAATTCACCCGCTGGCTGTCCGAGCGGATGGGGCAGCGCGATGGTGACGAGGACCGCCGCCTCGGCCCGCTGCGGGTGCTCTACGACATCGACGGTGACCTTCCCGAGGAACAGGAACTGCCGCACCTTTCGGGGCATCGGGGATCGCGTCCCGTCCGGGTCGGCAACGCCGCCGCCCACCAGTTGCAGCTCGACATCTACGGCGAGATCATCGATTCGGTCTACCTGTTCAACAAGTACGGCCCCGGAATCAGCCACGATGCGTGGTGCGATGTCCGGCGGATCGTCGACTGGGTCGCGGAGAACTGGGATTGCCCCGACGCGGGCATGTGGGAGGTTCGCGACGAACCGCTGCCCTACACCACGTCGCGTTTGATGTGCTGGGTGGCCATCGAGCGCGCCATCCGCATCGCCCGGGCACGGGGGCTTCCCGGTGATCTGGTGGCCTGGGGTGCGGCGCGCGACGAGATCTATGACCGCATCATGACCAAATCGTGGAATCCGGACCTCCAGGCGTTCACGCGGATCGAAGGTGGGACCGATCTCGACGCGGGCGTGCTGCTGATGCCGATGGTGAAGTTCCTGTCGCCGGCCGATCCGCGGTTCCTGTCGACGCTGGCCGCTGTCGAAGAGCACCTTGTCACCGACAGTCTGGTGTTCCGTTACGAACCGGGCACCGACGGCCTCGATGGCAGGGAGGGCACCTTCTCGATCTGCTCGTTCTGGTACGTCGAGGCGCTCACCCGGGCCGGGCGGCTCGCCGACGCGCAGCTGGCGCTGGAGAAGATGTTCACCTACGCCAACCATGTCGGGCTGTACGCCGAACAGGTCTCCGCGACGGGCGACCAGGTCGGGAACTTCCCGCAGGCCTTCACGCACCTGGCCTTGATCAGCGCGGCGATGAATCTCAACCGGGCGTTGGACGGCTGATCCGGCCGTCCCTGGCGAAAACGTCCCTGGCGCGGGCCGCGGTGACCTAGCCTCCACATGACATCGCATGTTGTCAGGGCATAGGGGGGCGGCGATGAACGCCGAGAGGCATGTGACGGCCAAGTCGTGGCGCTACGGCCTGGCGGCCATGGCGATGAGTGCGGGCCTGGTGGTCGCACCCGTGCACGGCGTGGCCTGGGCCGACACCGGCGACCCCGCGTCCACCTCGCACGACGCCACCTCGAGCGATTCCCCGTCGACCTCCGGCGGCCCCGCGGCACCGAGTACGCCCGGTACGGAACGCGCGGACGAGGCAGAGGACACGTCGGGTCAGCCGCGCACCGCGGCCCTGCAACCGAAGACGGATCCCAAGCGCGCCGGCGCCGGGCCGAGATTGGACCGTGGCCAGCCGCTGACGACCCGCCGGGTCGAGCGCTCCGTGCGCACCGCACGCGCCGCGGCCGACAGCGCGGTGGCCATCGCGGGGGCCGGTGCGGTGGCCATCGCGGACCCGACTCCGCAGCCGGTTTCACCTGAGCCGACGGCTGACGCGGCGGCTGAGATCGCGGCCCCCGCGCTGGCGGGTGCCCTCGCGTCGGCCGCGGTCCAGGTCACGACACCCGTTCCGCCCAAGCCGCTCTCACCGATCGCGCAGGTGCTCGAACTGCCCGGCCGCATCGTCAACGCGGTGCTGCAGTTCCTCGACCTCACCTCCGCGGTCGGCCCGCGCAGCCCGTTCAACATCGCGCCCATCAACGACCTGCTGTTCGCCGCGTTCCGCGAGATCGAACGATTGGTGGGTCTGCACCGGACACCGGCGGTGCAGCCGGTGCTGCCCACCATGACCTATACCGGCCCCACCGACCGGCCGACCCCCACCGTGGCCCAGTTCCTCAACGCGTCGACGGCCGCGTACGGCTGGGGCACGACACCCGGCGGTATGGTGCCCCTCACCGTCAACGGCTTCCAGCTGCAGTCGACCAACGTCTTCTCCGGTATGTCCGGTAAGGCGTGGGTGACCCCGCAGGGCCAGATCATCATCGCCTATCAGGGCACCACCGGCGGCACGAACCTATTGATCAACCCGCTGATCACGCTGGCTCAGATCGCCGCGGACATGCAGGTGATCCTCACCGGGACAACGCCGCTGGCGTTCTACGACGCGCTGCGCTTCGCGCGTCGGGTCCAGGAGGAAGCCGCGCTGCAGGGATATGCGGCCGACGACGTCTTCGTCACCGGTCATTCGTTGGGTGGCTGGCAGGCCCAGTTCGTCGCGCAGCGCACGGGTCTGGCCGGCATCGGGTTCGAGTCACCCGGCCTGAACACCAAGGTGGCCGGCAACGGCGCCGACACGAACTTCGTCAACATCGCCCAGTACGGCAGCCCGGCGGCATTCATGGCCACCGATCTGCCTGGGCTGCAACCGTTCTTCCCGTCCTATGTGCCCGGCGGCGGCGCCAAACCGCACTACGGGCCGATCGTGGTGATCGGTGACCGCGCGGCGATGAACCCGATGGTCAATGCCTCGGCGATGTGGGGCAAGAGCCTGATCGGCAGCCTCATCTTCGCGGTGGACTTTCTGGGCAACTTCTTCCAGTACCACCTGATGGGGGTGCAGGCGTATCACCTCGACGTCGATCCCGACCCCGGTGTGGTGCCGTGGCTGGGGACCGGGCAGGGCACGGTGCACACCGGCTACGGGGAACTGACGATTCAACAACTGCTGCAGGCGGCCTCCGAGGACGGGATCCTGATCCGCCCCTGACGCTCACCCAAACTTTTGTCCGCGTTAATTACAGGAATGTTTCCTGCCAATCACCTGAGAGACCATAAAATTTACGCCATTCGGGATGCCATCTCTTAGATTTCCGTCCAAGATGGCTACCCGGATCGCTTTTGAGGCGTAAACGTGGACGGGACTCGCCCGTGCCGCGAACTGAGGGAGCCAGATGAGCAAGCTGCGCACAGCCCTGCGCAAGGTAACTGTCCTGTCCTGTATCTCCGCCGTCGCCGTCTTCGGGGTCGCCGCGTGCGGCAGCGACGACGGCTCCGGCGCCTCCGGTGGCGGGGGTGAGATCAACATCTCGATGACATCCTTCCCGGATTACATCGACCCGCAGCTGTCCTACACCCTCGAAGGGTGGGAGGTGCTCTACAACGTCTACACGCCGCTACTGACCTATAAACACGCCAGGGGAGAAGAGGGCACCGCGGTGGTGCCGGGTCTCGCCGAAGCGATGCCTGAGATCTCGGACGACGGCAAGACCTACAAGTTGAAGCTGCGGTCGGGCATGAAGTTCTCCGACGGCACACCGATCAAGGCCTCGGACTTCACCTACGCCATTCAGCGGCTGTTCAAGGCGGACTCGGGTGGTTCGGTGTTCTACTCGGGCATCGTCGGTGCGCCCGCATACGCCGACGGCACCGCCGACACCATCTCCGGGATCGTCACCGACGATGCCACCGGCGATATCACCATCACGCTGGACGCCCCGAACGGAACCTTCGAGAACGTGCTGGGATTGCCGTTCGCGGCGCCCGTGCCGGCGAGCACCCCGCTCGCCGATGACGCGACGAACAATCCGCCCCCATCGAGCGGACCGTTCATGATCACGAGCGTGGAAGCCCCGCAGAGCATGACGATGGAGCGCAACCCGAACTTCCAGAGCGTGCTCGATGCCGGGGCCACCGAGGTCGCCGATGCCAATGTCGACAAGATCGTGGTGACCCAGAACAAGAGCAACTCCGCTCAGGTCACCGGTGTCGAGCAGAACACCATCGACTTCATGGTCGACCCGCCGGACGCGGACCGCCTGCAGGAGGTCAAAACCCGCTTCGGCGATCGGTTCCGGATGGAGGAGTCGATCAATACCTACTACTTCTGGATGAACAACCAGACCGCGCCGTTCAACGATGTGCGGGTGCGTCAGGCCGTCAACTACGCCATCGACCCCGAAGCGCTCAACCGGGTGTTCGGCGGGCGGCTGCACCCGACGCAGCAGATCCTGCCGCCGGGCATGCCGGGCTACGAAGAATACAAGCTTTACCCGGGGCCGGATATGAACAAGGCCAAAGCGCTGCTGGCCGAGGCGAACCCGGCGGACCGCGATATCACGGTGTGGACCAACGACGAGCCCGACCGCAAGCGGATCGGTGAGTACTACCACGACGTGCTCAACCAGCTGGGCTTCAACGCGACGCTGAAGGTGATCGCCGGTGACGTGTACTTCACCACGATCGGCAACCAGTCGACCCCGGACCTGGATACCGGGTTCGGCAACTGGTTCCAGGACTTCCCGCATCCGGACGACTTCTTCCGGCCGCTGCTCAACAGCGACGCGATCCTGCCCACCAACGGCAACAACTTCTCCCGCGCGTCCTACCCGGAGCTGGACGCCAAGATGGACGAGCTGCTGACCAAGCAGCTCACCGAGGGTGATACCGAGGCTCAATACGCCGCGTTGGACAAGGCCTATATGGAGCGGGCCGCGTGGGCGCCGTACGGCAACGAACAGTTCACCACCTTCGTCTCCGACCGGATCGACTTCGACAAGGCCTACCATCATCTCCTGTTCAACCAGGACTGGTCGGCGCTGGCGCTGAAGTAGGTATGGCTACGCCCACTGACGCCGTTGAAGCGCCCGGGGACCCCGTCCCACCGGCGGGGGTCCCCGCGGCGCGGATCCGAGGCCGAAGCCCCTGGTATCTGGCGTGGCTTCGGCTGCGGCGCAACAGAATCAGCCTCGCTTTCGGGGCGCTGTTCCTGCTGATCGTGCTGTTCTGCCTGGCGGCGCCGCTGTGGGCCGACCAGGTGGCGCACACCGGTCCCAACGAGAACCACATCACCGACACGGTGCTGATCGACGGGCAGCAAACCGACGTCGTGTCACCGGATGGCACTCCGATCGGGCCGGGCCTGCACGGCCGTTATCTGCTGGGCGCCGACCAGAACGGCCGAGATGTGATGGTGCGCCTGATGTATGGCGGTAGGACGTCCATCTACATCGGTGTTGCGGCGGCGGCCATCACCACGGTGCTGGCCGTCCTGGTCGGGCTGCTGTGCGGCTACTACCGCGGCTGGGTCGACGCGACGCTGTCGAGGATCATGGATGTGGTCTGGGCGTTCCCGGTGCTGCTGCTCGGTATCGCGCTGGGCACCGCACTCGCACTGGGCGGCTTGAAGATCGGTGCGCTGCAGATCGCCGGCGATTCGCTGTGGATACCGATCATGATCATCGGTCTGGTGTACGTGCCCTACATGGCGCGGCCGATTCGCGGTGAGATCCTCGCACTGCGGGAGAAGGAGTTCATGGAAGCGGCAGTGGCCCAGGGAAAGGGGCCGGTGCGCATCATGGTGAGCGAACTGCTGCCGAACGTGGTGTCCACCATCATCGTGTTCTTCACCCTGAACATCGCCAACAATATGCTGCTGGAGTCCGCGCTGTCGTTCCTGGGCGCCGGCGTGCGGGCGCCGAATGCCTCCTGGGGCACCATGATCGCCGACGGCTATCAGACCATCTACACCGCGCCGCACCTGACGATCGTGCCCGGTTTGATGATCGTGTTGACCGTGTTGTCGCTCAACGTGTTCGGTGACGGCCTGCGGGACGCGCTGGATCCGCGGGCCAAGATCCGGTTGGAGCACTGACGTGTTGCGATTCGTGATTCGACGCCTCAGCGGGATGGTCGCGGTGCTGTTCGCGATCTCGGTGCTGGTGTTCCTGATCTTCAACGTGATTCCCAACTCCGACCCCGCCGCCAGGATCGCGGGCAAGAACGCCGACCCGGAGCTGATCGCCAGGGTGAGTGCGGATCTGGGACTCGACCAGCCGCTGTATGTGCAGTACCTGACGATGATGAAGCAGATCTTCACCGGCCAGCTGACCTCGTATGCCAGCTCGCAGAACGTCGTCGAACAGATCTGGAAGGGTCTGCCCGCCACGTTGTCGCTGTGCATCGGCGCCGCGGTGCTCTGGATGGTGCTGGCCATCTGGTTCGGCTATCTCAGCGCCGTGCATGCCGGCAAGTTCACCGACCGGGCGTTGACCATCCTGTCGCTGGTCGGCATATCGGTACCCGTGTTCTGGCTGGCGGCAATACTGTTGTACTACTTGAGCTTCAAGGCCGAACTCTTTCCCACCAGTGGTTACGTGCCACTGTCCAGGGACCCGCTGGACTGGGCGTATCACCTGATCCTGCCGTGGTTGACGCTGGCGGTGCTGTATGTCGGCTTCTACAGCCGGGTGTTGCGCTCCAACATGCTCGACGTGATGAACGATGACCATGTGCGCACTGCCCGCGCGAAGGGGATCAGCGAGCGACAGGTCCGCATCAAACACGTGCTGCGCAACTCCATGATCCCGGTCGTGACGCTGTTCGGCCTCGATTTCGGCGCGGTCGTCGGCGGTGGGGCGATCCTCACCGAGACCGTGTTCAACCTCAACGGTGTCGGCCTGTATGCGGGACAGGCGATCGGAACGCTGGATCTGCCGCCGCTGATCGGGGTGACCATGTTCGGCGCATTCTTCATCGTGCTGTTCAACACCCTGGTCGACGTGGCGTACGCATTCCTGGACCCGCGCATCCGGATCGGAGAGGCAGCACCGGTATGAGTCCCTTACTCGAAGTCGAGGATCTGCGAGTCCGTTTCACCACCCAGGACGGCGTGGTGAGCGCCGTCGACGGCGTCTCGTTCGGCCTGGCCGCCGGTGAGGTGCTCGCGATCGTCGGCGAGTCCGGGTCGGGCAAGAGCGTCACCGCCCAGACCGTGCTCGGCCTGACCCGCGCACCGAACGCGACCATCGAGGGTGCCGTACGGTTCGGCGGCAAGGATCTCACCGCGCTCGACGACCGCGAACTGCAGTCCATCCGTGGCGAGCACATCGCGATGGTGTTCCAGGATCCGATGACATCGCTGAATCCGGTCTACCGGGTGGGGGACCAGATCACCGAGATGATCCGGGCCCACCGCGACGTCTCCCGCGCCGAAGCGCGTGACCGTGCCATCGAATTGCTGCGCACCGTCGGCATTCCCAATCCCGAGCGTCGGGTGCGCGATTACCCGCACGAGTTCTCCGGCGGTATGCGGCAGCGGGTGATGATCGCGATGGCGCTGTCGCTGGAACCCGAGGTGCTGATCGCCGACGAACCCACCACGGCGCTCGATGTGACCATCCAGGCGCAGATCCTGCGGCTGCTGGCCGATTTGAACGCCGAGCGTGGACTGGCGGTGGTGCTGATCACCCATGACCTCGGCGTGGTCGCCGAGGTGGCCGACCGGGTGCTGGTCATGTACGCCGGGCAGGTGGTCGAGGACGCCAGCGTCGACGACATCTTCTACGACCCCCAACATCCCTACACCTGGGGGCTGTTCGGATCGCTGACCCCGCTCGACGCGCCGCAGCACTCGCGGCTGCCGCAGATCGGGGGAGCGCCGCCGTCGCTGCTGTCCTTGCCGCCCGGGTGCCGTTTTGCGCCGCGCTGCCCGCATGCGTTCGAGAAGTGCTCGCAGGCACCATCATTGGAGACTCGGGCGGCGACCGGCCATCTGGACAGGTGTTGGCTGGAGCCGGCGCAGAAGTCGACGCTGCGTGAGGTGGACGGCCGGATCGGGCTGCGCAAGGTGGTGAGCCTGTGAGCACCGGCGAGCCCCTGCTCGAGGTCACCGACCTGGTCAAGCACTTCCCGATCAAGGCGGGCGCGATCATCGAGCGCGAGGTCGGGCGGGTACGCGCGGTGGACGGTGTCAGCCTGACCTTGCGCGAGGGCGAGACACTGGGGCTGGTCGGCGAGTCCGGGTGCGGGAAATCGACGCTGTGCCGGCTGATCTTGCAGTTGATGGCACCGACCTCGGGGTCGGTGCGCTTCCAGGGCGAAGAGTTGGTGGGCCGGTCCCGCCGGGACCTGCGGCCGATCCGCCGCCACATCCAGATGGTGTTCCAGGATCCGTATGCGTCGCTCAACCCGCGCAAGCGGATCGGGCAGATCATCGGCGACCCGATCGAGTTGCACGGGTTGGCCAGCGGCGCCGAGGTGAAGCGTCAGGTGCAGGATCTGCTGGACCGGGTGGGTCTGCAGGCCGAGCACTACAACCGCTTCCCGCACGAGTTCTCCGGCGGGCAACGCCAGCGCATCGGGATCGCCCGCGCGCTGGCGTTGCGGCCCAAGCTGATCATCGCCGACGAGCCGGTATCGGCGCTGGACGTCTCGGTGCAGGCGCAGATCATCAACCTGCTCGAGGATCTGCAGGACGAGTTCGGGCTGTCGTATCTGTTCGTCGCGCACGATCTCGGTGTGGTGCGCCATGTCTCGGACCGGGTGGCGGTGATGTACCTGGGCAAGATCGTCGAGACCGCCTCGGCCACCGAGCTGTACGACAAGCCGTTCCATCCATACTCGACCGCGCTGCTATCGGCGGTCCCCATCCCCGACCCGCGGCGCAACGCGGCCCGGGAGCGGCTGATCCTGGAGGGTGATGTGCCCAGTCCGATCGATCCGCCGTCGGGGTGCCGGTTCCACACCCGGTGCCGGTGGGCCACCGAGGTCTGTTCGGCCGAGGAGCCGGACATGATCGAACGGGAGCGGGCGCATCTGGCGGCGTGTCATCACCCGCGGAATCTGGAGGCGGTGGCCGCCGGCTGAGCGATGTCAGGCTCGGCGAGGACGACCGACTTCGTGGTCCTTAAGCGTGGAATACCTAACATAGCGGGACGCGGAGAGCGGATTCAGGGCCCTCCGCGCTCAATGCTTCCAATTGCATGCATAAGCCTTGACACGGTACCGGGATGTGCCGCACGATGGTCTTACGCATGAAATCGGAGGCATAAGGAGCGCGGTCATGGGTCCCAGGCGTAGGAAATCGCAACGCGATGGTGCTATGCCTGAAATCGCACGCATAGGTGTGGCGTTCGCTGAGAGGCGGATCGCGCTGCGGCTCACGCAACAAACTTTGGCTGACTTGGCTGGGGTGTCCCGCTCCAGTGTTCAGTCACTTGAGCGGGGGAGCGGATCGATCAGCTTCGGGTCTGTCATCGAGATTGCTGACGCTTTGGGGCTCCACGTCGACGTGAGCGCGATGGCGGAATGACTGATCCGCACCGTCTCGACCTGCGCGAGGTCGACACGGCCGACGTCTACATCGGCGACGACCTTGCTGCCCATTTGGTGCGACAAGGTGGTGACGGCGTCAGTTTCGCCTACCTCAACGCAGGGGCCAATCTCGAAGGTCGGGTCCGTGACCGGTCGGTTTCGTGGTCACTGTTGCGTTCGGGCGACTATCCAGTGGTCACGACGGGCGGGTCGGTGCCGGCGTTCTTCGCCGGGCTCCTCCCCGAGGGTGTCCGGCTGGGCGTGGTGACGTCGTCGACCAAAACCTCTGCCGATGACCACCTCACCTTGCTGCTTGCCATCGGAGCCGACACGATCGGCAACGTCCGGGTGTTCCCCGCCGGGGCGGATCCGATCCGGCCACTACCGCTGTTCGACCCCGAACGTGACACCGACTTCCGCGCCGTTTTTGCCAAGATGACCGGCTCCGTCGAGGCAGACCCGGTGGGTTTGGCGGGGGTTCAACCCAAGGTTAGCGCCGGCATGTTGTCAACGCCTACACAGACCAGGTCGGGGCCGGCGATCCTGAAGCTCAGTCCCGCGCAGTATCCGCTGCTCGTGGAGAACGAGCATTTCTTCATGACGATGGCCGCGGCGTGCGGTCTCAGGGTTGCCAAGACGTCGGTGCTGCACGATGCCGAGGGACGAAGTGCCTTGCTGGTAACGCGTTTCGACCGTGAAGGCTCCGTCAGGCTTGCGCAGGAGGATGCGTGCCAGGTCGCTGATGTCTATCCCGCCTCGAAATACCGCATCAAGACCGAAACCGCCATCACCGGACTCGCCGAGGCATGTGCGCGAGGCGGAGGTTCCAGGGTTGCCGCGGTTGTCGAGTTGCTCAAAACCGTTGTGTTTTCGTGGCTTATCGGCAACGGCGATCTACATGGCAAGAACCTGTCGATCTACAATCCGAACGGAATATGGCAACCGACTCCTGCCTACGACCTGCTGTGCACCCAGCCTTATGTGGGCTGGAAAGACCCGATGGCGCTCAATCTGTACGGCCGCGCCAATAAGCTGAGCCGGACAAATTTCATCGAGGCGGGGGAACGTCTCGGGCTGCGGCAACGCGCGGTCGTCAGGATGATCGACGCCGTTGTCGACGCTGCGGAGCCTTGGCCGGAGCGGTGCGAGCAGATCGGGTTCGGTGACAGGGAAACCGGGCTTCTTGCGCAGCTGCTCCGCACACGGATCGACGGCCTGAAAATGCACCAGTCGACCGCCTGAACCAGTTGTCACGAGTGCCACGCCTGGTTCATCGCCGAAGCAGCGGGTAACCGAGGGCCATGACGAGCATCGGATACTTCCTGTCGGCCGAGCAGTACAACCCCAAAGAGTTGGTCGATCAGGCGCGTCGCGCCGAGGCCGCCGGCTTCGACCGGCTGTGGATCTCCGACCATTTCCACCCGTGGAACGACGAGCAGGGTGAGAGCGCGTTCGTCTGGGGTGTCATCGGCGCGCTGTCTGAGGTGACGTCGCTGCCGGTGTCCACCGCCGTGACCTGCCCGACCATCCGGATGCATCCGGCGATCCTCGCGCAGGCATCCGCCACCGCGGCCGTTCAGCTCGACGGGCGCTTCGTCTTCGGTGTCGGCAGCGGGGAGGCGCTCAACGAGCACATTCTCTGTGACCCGTGGCCGTCGCCAGGGGTGCGACTGGAGATGCTCGAAGAGGCGGTGGAGGTCATCCGCGCGCTCCACACCGGGAAGGTGATCAGCCACCACGGCCTGCATTACGAGGTGCAGGAGGCCCGGATCTATACCCTGCCCGAGCAGCCCGTGCCGATCTACGTGTCCGGGTTCGGTCCCCAGTCCGCAGAACTCGCCGGCCGCATCGGCGACGGCTACTGCTTGACGATGGCCGACGCCGACCTGGTGAAGACCTTCCGCGCCGCGGGCGGCGGCGACAAGCCGGTGCAGGGCGGTATGAAGGTGAGTTGGGATCGTGACACCGACGCCGGCATCGACGCCGCGCACCGGCTGTGGGCCAACGACATGTTGCCCGGCCAGCTCGCGCAGACCCTGCCGCGGCCACAGGATTTCGAGGACGCGATGTCGCTGGTGCCACGGGAATCGGTGACCGAGAGCATCACCTGCGGGCCGGACGTGGACAAGCATGTCGCACAGGTGCGTTCGTATCTGGACGCCGATATCGACGAGGTCTACGTCCAGCAGATCGGACCGGACAAGGAGGGCTTCTTCGCCGCCTGGGAGAAGGACGTGCTTCCCCAGCTCAGGTGAGGGAGCGCGTGCTGACCGAGGGACACGGCCGGCGCGTCGGGGAGCTGGTGTGGTCGACAGCGAAAACCTGGAGCCGATGACGGGAATCGAACCGCGTATTCAGCCTGGGAATTTGCTCTAACTCGATCAGGCCAGGTCGCCAGGGTCGCAACACTTCTCAGCTGGTGAGGATAGCTTTGAGTCACCAGCTGCGAACTGTTGAGATCTGTCGCGATCCCGCGTAAACCCGCCGTTCGCGGTCAATCTACGGTCAATGGCAGCAAACGTTTTGTGAGCGTATAAACAAGCAAGGACAACGTTGCCATCGACTGCAAGGGGGCTAGGTGGGTTTCTGGCTGCTCGATCTCTTGGACGAGAGTGAGATTCGTAAACCTGCGCAACTAGAGAAGGCGCTCAGAAACGGCGACTTCGCGACAAAGGTCTTCGATGTTGCGACTGCTGATGAGACGTACTCATTGGTGCCTCTGGAATCCGCCGGGAACACGGTTCTAGCGGCGCACGGCCTCGATCTCTCGGGAAGTCTTGGCTGCATGGCCTTTGATTGTCTACGTCGGGATCTTGATCGGCTGCTTTCGCGGACATGGTTCTACTTCGATCAGGTTGCGGTGCGAGGCCCGAGCAAACAGGTAGTCAGCCACCTTGTAGATGGGGCGTCTATCGATGAAGCGAAGCATAATGTCGAGTCACTAATGCGCGGTTTGTTGTACATCCGGGAGGTCGGGGCGGAAGAATTCCTCGTATTTACGGAAAAAGCGCCGGCGTGCAGAGTCCATTATAGGCAGCATCTATCGGAAGCTGGCCTCGACCATATTCTGAGCAATTCCGAATCAATCGTCGCAGAATTGATGCAAAACGGCACCGTGGCGGATTTTGAACCACACGGTGACCACCTGCACTGCACCTTCACCCATCCGATGCTTGAGCATACGGAATGGCCTTGCCTCGACGTGCATGCCGATGTGAGCGACCCTGAGGTCATCAAACGAGCCGCCGCCGAGGGAGTCTTTGTGCGGTTCGCGAGCCATCTGACATCTGATGTAGTGACGGCTCAGATGCTGGGGACGCCGCTTGGCCTAGGCACCGGCGTGCATGACCGGTTGGTTGCCGACCACTTGTCCGACGAAAACGTTGCACTTGCGTTGGACCTGCCCATCCTCACGGACGTACCTCCGAAGGATGCGATGAAAATTCGCGCTGCCGAGGGCGGCAGCTTTGATCGATTCCGGGATGCATTGAGGGCTGGGATGAATGACGCCGTCGCGGCCAGCGGTGATTCGCCTTCCAGTGGGGTCGCGGCCGACATTATCAACGATGTCATCGGACCCTCTCTGCGAGAGGTAGATGATGCGATGGTTAAGTCTCAGAATTTACTCAACAAGAAAGTGGCGACTTCTGTCGGACTGGGCACCGTCTTGACGATCGCCGGATTGGCATTCAACGCCCCACTCTTGTTGCCTGCTGGAATTGCAATTTTCGGTGGGACTACCCTGCAGGCGGTTCATAAATATTTTGAGGAATCACGCGATATTCAACTCAAAGACATGTATTTTCTATGGTCGCGTGAGGTCCAGGCGCGGTATCGTAAATGACACCGCTGCCCGGCGATGGCTGCGATCAGTGTGGTCGGGATCTTGCTACCGGCGCTCACGCCCACGTAGTAGCGCGCAGAATCCTTGCGCGGCTTGAGTTCGACCCCGGCGCGAAACCCGGCGTATTGCCGCCCGGACCGACGCGACCAACGCGCACGGTCTGACGAACCGACCCGCGAACGACGCACATCGGCAGCGACCGTTTGACCCGCGTTGACCGGCTGGCCTTAGAGACAAACTGACCCTTGCGGTTGCGCTTGTAGGTGTGTCGTTTCGAAGGCTGCCGAACGTCTGGTGCTGGATTGGTCATAACCGATCCGACACCAAACGTTCTGCAAGGCGGTGTTCCGTCCTGCGGTCGCGCGCGCCAACCGCCTTGGCGGATCAAACCCCGTTCTGCCGCCCGCGCTGAAGTTCCATGCCCTGCGTCATACCTACGCGAGCCTGTGCGTCGTGGCCGGGATTCCTCCATTGCAGCTTTCGCGCTTTATGGGTCACGCGAAAGTCACCACGACGCTGTCGATTTACGGCTCTTCACAGATGAGGGTGTAGAGGTGGTTGGCGCGTCGTTGCCGGGATAGAGGTCGAGGTCTCTCGAAAATGAGGGTTCCTACACTCCTCATCCGAAAGACCTCGACGTGCCTGACGCTACCGGTCGGGCGGGCTTCGCCTGCGCTGACCTGACGACTTTCTGCCGCCTCGACGAACTTGGGCTGCAGGTGACCGGACAACGCCTTGAGCCCGGCCGTGCTGTGCTGGCGTGCCGGGTGACCGACGAGGACCGGTGGTGTCGTCGCTGCGGCGAAGAAGGCATCCCACGCGACAGCCTCACCCGTACTCTGGCCCATGAGCCGTTCGGGTGGCGCCCCACCACACTGCTGGTGACCATCCGTCGCTACCGGTGCGCCGGCTGCGCCCACGTGTGGCGACAAGACACCACCAGGATGGCCGAACCACGTGCCAAGCTGTCGCGGCGTGCTCTGCGGTGGGCGCTGGAAGCCATTGTCTGCCAGCATCTATCCGTGGCTCGCATCGCCGAAGCGCTCGCGGTGTCGTGGAACACCGCCAACAACGCGGTGCTGGCAGAAGGCCGACGGGTGCTGATCGCCGATCCGGCCCGTTTCGACGGCGTGGCGGTGATCGGCGTCGATGAGCACGTCTGGCGGCACACCCGTCGCGGTGACAGGTACGTCACCGTCATCATCGATCTCACCCCTGTGCGTGACGGGACCGGTCCGGCTCGGCTGCTCGACATGGTCGAGGGTCGCTCAAAAAAGGCGTTTCAGGACTGGTTGGCCGAGCGGCCGCAGGACTGGCGTGACGGCGTGGACGTTGTTGCTATGGATGGCTTCTCCGGGTTCAAGACCGCTACCGCCGAGGAACTGCCCGAGGCGGCGACGGTGATGGACCCTTTCCACGTGGTGCGCCTGGCTGGCAACGCCCTCGATGAGTGCCGCCGCCGGGTGCAGCTGGCGACATGTGGGCACCGCGGCCGCAAGTCCGACCCGCTCTACACCTGCCGACGCACCCTGCACACCGGTGCCGATCTGCTCACCGACCGCCAGCGCACCCGGCTGGCCGCCTTGTTCGCCGCCGACGCCCACGCAGAAGTCGAGGCCACCTGGCAGATGTATCAGCGCACCGTGGCCGCGTATCGTGAACCCGACCGCACGAAAGGCCGCACGATGATGGCGGCGCTGATCACCACGCTGAGCACCGGCGTTCCCAAGCCGCTGACCGAACTGATCACCCTGGGACGGACCCTGAAGAAGCGTGCCGCCGACGTGCTGGCCTACTTCGACCGCCCCGGCACCTCCAACGGGCCCACCGAAGCGATCAACGGCCGCCTCGAACACCTGCGCGGATCCGCGCTGGGCTTCCGCAACCTCACCAACTACATCGCCCGGTCACTGCTCGAGACCGGAGGCTTCCGAACTCAGCTCCTTGCACCTCGGCAGTGAAGAGTCCTCAACGCATATTCGACGCGGCCAGAGCGTCATTGGTCTCGGTCACCGAGAAACGATCGGGGTGCCAGCCTCGGGGCAGCCAGTCGCGCATCTCCTGCGCACCCAGCCCCATCGGTGTTGCCCGCGGGTCGTACCCGCCACGAACCCACGCAGCCAATTCCTCATAGCCGCCCAAGCCACCACAATCCTCCGGCGGGCAGGCCATCTTGCCCGCCAGGCACACCGGAGCCGAAGGTGGATCATCGAGAACGTCTTCGACCACCAGCACGTGCTCCCATCCGTCGCCGAAGTCGTAGTCATAGAACAACCGGTCGCCCTTACCGGAGACCACCTGATCCAGGCGCACACCGTCCTCGACGAGACCGTCGTCGCCTTCGCTGAGATCAAATCTGGTGACGAAGTAGGCACGGGTACGCCGGTCCGCCCCGACACCGAACTTATGCAGATGACCGTCCTGCCAGCCCATCGCAACCTGCAGCACGTCATGCAGCTCATCGAGCACGAGGTCACCCGGCAGGACCAGACGACGCCAGATCGGCGGCTTGGCGTACATCAGGTCGACCCGCACCCGGAAACCCCGCACACGCTCCGGCACAGCTCCCACCTCGGGTGTCGGTTCATCGAACACTCCCGCGAACAAATCCCGGCCAGCATCGGCCATCAGCTGTTGCAGCATCGACAGGTCCACACCACCCCCGGACACCGCGCTCTTCCTCTTACTCTTCCGCTTCTCCTCCGGCACACACCCAGCCAACCAGACACCCCAATCACAGGCCGACAGCAGCTGACCGTTCTACACCCTCAATCATGAAGAGCCCGATTTACACGCATCTATTCGATGACGATCACGCCGAAACGATGGCTGCGCTGGAGGCTTTGGTCCATCCACGCGAAGCGTCCAACGTGGTGCCGCTGCGGCAGCGGACTTAAGCCGTTTGTGGGTCTATGAATGTGTGATGGTGTCTGCGAAGAACGCGATTGGCCAGTGCGGAGTAACAAGCTTTTGCAGACCGTCTGACATCAAGTAGAGAGAATCACCGACGTCACGCACGTCCTGTATCTTGTTGTAAATCGGGCTCTTCACAGATGAGGGTGTAGAGGTGGTTGGCGCGTCGTTGCCGGGATAGAGGTCGAGGTCTCTCGAAAATGAGGGTTCCTACACTCCTCATCCGAAAGACCTCGACGTGCCTGACGCTACCGGTCGGGCGGGCTTCGCCTGCGCTGACCTGACGACTTTCTGCCGCCTCGACGAACTTGGGCTGCAGGTGACCGGACAACGCCTTGAGCCCGGCCGTGCTGTGCTGGCGTGCCGGGTGACCGACGAGGACCGGTGGTGTCGTCGCTGCGGCGAAGAAGGCATCCCACGCGACAGCCTCACCCGTACTCTGGCCCATGAGCCGTTCGGGTGGCGCCCCACCACACTGCTGGTGACCATCCGTCGCTACCGGTGCGCCGGCTGCGCCCACGTGTGGCGACAAGACACCACCAGGATGGCCGAACCACGTGCCAAGCTGTCGCGGCGTGCTCTGCGGTGGGCGCTGGAAGCCATTGTCTGCCAGCATCTATCCGTGGCTCGCATCGCCGAAGCGCTCGCGGTGTCGTGGAACACCGCCAACAACGCGGTGCTGGCAGAAGGCCGACGGGTGCTGATCGCCGATCCGGCCCGTTTCGACGGCGTGGCGGTGATCGGCGTCGATGAGCACGTCTGGCGGCACACCCGTCGCGGTGACAGGTACGTCACCGTCATCATCGATCTCACCCCTGTGCGTGACGGGACCGGTCCGGCTCGGCTGCTCGACATGGTCGAGGGTCGCTCAAAAAAGGCGTTTCAGGACTGGTTGGCCGAGCGGCCGCAGGACTGGCGTGACGGCGTGGACGTTGTTGCTATGGATGGCTTCTCCGGGTTCAAGACCGCTACCGCCGAGGAACTGCCCGAGGCGGCGACGGTGATGGACCCTTTCCACGTGGTGCGCCTGGCTGGCAACGCCCTCGATGAGTGCCGCCGCCGGGTGCAGCTGGCGACATGTGGGCACCGCGGCCGCAAGTCCGACCCGCTCTACACCTGCCGACGCACCCTGCACACCGGTGCCGATCTGCTCACCGACCGCCAGCGCACCCGGCTGGCCGCCTTGTTCGCCGCCGACGCCCACGCAGAAGTCGAGGCCACCTGGCAGATGTATCAGCGCACCGTGGCCGCGTATCGTGAACCCGACCGCACGAAAGGCCGCACGATGATGGCGGCGCTGATCACCACGCTGAGCACCGGCGTTCCCAAGCCGCTGACCGAACTGATCACCCTGGGACGGACCCTGAAGAAGCGTGCCGCCGACGTGCTGGCCTACTTCGACCGCCCCGGCACCTCCAACGGGCCCACCGAAGCGATCAACGGCCGCCTCGAACACCTGCGCGGATCCGCGCTGGGCTTCCGCAACCTCACCAACTACATCGCCCGGTCACTGCTCGAGACCGGAGGCTTCCGAACTCAGCTCCTTGCACCTCGGCAGTGAAGAGTCCTCAACGCATATTCGACGCGGCCAGAGCGTCATTGGTCTCGGTCACCGAGAAACGATCGGGGTGCCAGCCTCGGGGCAGCCAGTCGCGCATCTCCTGCGCACCCAGCCCCATCGGTGTTGCCCGCGGGTCGTACCCGCCACGAACCCACGCAGCCAATTCCTCATAGCCGCCCAAGCCACCACAATCCTCCGGCGGGCAGGCCATCTTGCCCGCCAGGCACACCGGAGCCGAAGGTGGATCATCGAGAACGTCTTCGACCACCAGCACGTGCTCCCATCCGTCGCCGAAGTCGTAGTCATAGAACAACCGGTCGCCCTTACCGGAGACCACCTGATCCAGGCGCACACCGTCCTCGACGAGACCGTCGTCGCCTTCGCTGAGATCAAATCTGGTGACGAAGTAGGCACGGGTACGCCGGTCCGCCCCGACACCGAACTTATGCAGATGACCGTCCTGCCAGCCCATCGCAACCTGCAGCACGTCATGCAGCTCATCGAGCACGAGGTCACCCGGCAGGACCAGACGACGCCAGATCGGCGGCTTGGCGTACATCAGGTCGACCCGCACCCGGAAACCCCGCACACGCTCCGGCACAGCTCCCACCTCGGGTGTCGGTTCATCGAACACTCCCGCGAACAAATCCCGGCCAGCATCGGCCATCAGCTGTTGCAGCATCGACAGGTCCACACCACCCCCGGACACCGCGCTCTTCCTCTTACTCTTCCGCTTCTCCTCCGGCACACACCCAGCCAACCAGACACCCCAATCACAGGCCGACAGCAGCTGACCGTTCTACACCCTCAATCATGAAGAGCCGTAAATCGATACGGGCATCTGAGTATTGCCCTTTTTGGGACGGTAATAGCGGGCGTTTATCAACCTGCCATGAGCGGGAATTAACCACCAGTACCCGTGAATGGCGTCATTGCGTTTGTCTCGTAGTTGCTTCTCATCAGAATCATTCAGGATAGCCGAGAGCTTTGTGCGGACGTCGTCGGATCCATCGCATAATTTGCGAAGCTCTTTTTCTAAGCCGTCCCAGTCGCTCGGTAGCGTGGGATCCAGAAGGTCACGGTTGCCGCCACGAAGCGTGATTAGGACCTTCTTCATGGCCATTTCGACGTGGCCGCCGAAGACTGCGATTTTGCCAATGGCGTCAAATAATTGCTGTTGATGGGCTATGTCTTCTAGCGTCCATTCGTTACGGAAGGGTCGTATTTCAGACATTCCGATTCTCGTGCGGCTTTCGCCCGGTGGAATCAGAATAAAATATTCTTCGTGCGGAAGATTCTCGCCAGCCAGCTCGAATTTCGCAAATATGGATTTTGTGGGGTGAACTGGAATCGTTGAGCTAATTATTCCCTGATCGTCGGGAACCATCTTGATCGGCTTGCCAACGACCCCTTCTAGGTCTTTGGCGTCCGCGATGTCGATCTCGTGACCTTCGATGATGCGCTTGCCCATGCCGAGGATCGTCGCACGTCGCATCGGCAGGGGCAGCAAACAACAACGCATCGATCGCGTCGCAGGGCCACGGTCAAACGGCGGTCAAAAAATTGCCGAGAAGCCGCCAGGAGAGGTGCAAAGCCCCACCTAACAGGGGTTTCGTGGAGCCGATGACGGGAATCGAACCCGCGTATTCAGCTTGGGAAGCTGATGTTCTGCCATTGAACTACATCGGCATGTTCGATCAGGAAGGCTAGCATCCGCTGGTCACCGATAGGACGCGACCCATGGGGGAGTCATGAAACGTCTCGCATTCCTGGCACTCGTCGGCGCGCTCATCAGCGCCCCGGCCGCGCACGCCACACCCGCCGAGGGCGACGTCGAACGTACCGAGCTGGCCACCGGCACCTCCGCGGAGCCGGTACTGATCGAGACCACCGGCCCGACCACCCTCTACGTCCAGGAGCTGCTGCTGCACCCGCCGTCGAGCAGCGGTTGGCACACCCACCCGGGCGTCGAGCACACGGTCATCACCGGCGGCACCGTGACGCTGCAGACCGCCGATCAGTGCGCGCCGACGCCGTATCTGGCCGGGCAGGCCATCGTCATTCCGGCGGGTACACCGCACGTCGTGCGCAACGACAGCCCGCATGACGCCAACGCCGTGGTCACCTACACGTTGCCCGCCGATGCCCCGGTGCGTGCCGACGCGCCACCGGCATGTCCATGACCTGAGCCGGTTACGCTCGTCGCGTGCTGCTCTCCGATCGCGATATCCGCGCCGAGATCGCCGCGGGCCGGCTGGCGCTGGACCCGCACGATGACTCCCTCATCCAACCGTCGAGCATCGACGTGCGTCTGGACAGCCTGTTTCGGGTGTTCAACAACACCCGCTACACCCACATCGACCCGGCGCTGCGCCAGGACGACCTAACCACCCTGGTCGAGCCCAAGGAGGGAGAGCCGTTCGTGCTGCACCCTGGCGAGTTCGTGCTCGGCTCGACGCTGGAACGCTGCGCACTGCCCGACGATCTGGCCGGCCGGCTGGAGGGCAAGTCCTCGCTGGGGCGGCTCGGGCTGCTGACGCACTCGACGGCCGGGTTCATCGACCCGGGATTCTCCGGGCACATCACCCTGGAGCTGTCCAACGTGGCGAACCTGCCCATCACGCTGTGGCCGGGTATGAAGATCGGGCAGCTGTGTCTGCTCCGATTGACCAGTCCCGCCGAGCATCCGTACGGCAGCAGCAAGGCTGGTTCCAAGTACCAGGGGCAACGCGGACCGACCCCGTCGAAGTCGTATCTGAACTTCGTCAAACCGTGAACCCGCGTAGGGTCTGTTACGTGCTTTAGCTAACGCCGCCGGCTGTAACGGCGGTGCCGCTCACGGCGATGAACTATCTAGTCGCCGGTTTGTGTCGAGGGTCCGACACCGATGAAACGAGCTACGTAGCAAACACTTTGGAGGGGCAAGTGGACATCGTACTGGGTGTGTCGATGACCCCTACCGCAGTACGTATGGTGCTGGTAGAGGGTGAGAAGGGCGATGGCGCCACCGTTGACCATGATGTCTTCGAGGTGGCGGGATCGGATGATTCAGCAACGCTGAGCGTGGCCGATCAGGTCGTCCAGGCGGTACTCGGAACTCAGGAGAGTGCGCAGGCCGGCGGTCACCACCTCAAAGCCATCGGTGTCACCTGGACCGACCACACCGACGCGTCCGCACTACGTGAGGCGCTCGCCGCGCACGGCATCAACGACGTGATGCTGGTATCCGAACTGCACGCCGCCGGCGCGCTGGCCCAGGCGGCCGGGCGCGCTGTCGGCTACAACTCCACCGCCCTGCTATTCCTCAACCGGGATACCGCCACCCTCTCGGTGGTGCGTGCCGAAGACGGCTCGGTGGTCAAGGTGCTCAGCCGCAGCCTGCACAGCACCGACGCGATGGCCGTCCTCGGCGAGATGGCCGCCGCGGTCGCCGGCCAGGACACCGCCCCGGAGGGCATGTTCGTCGTCGGCTCCGGCGTCGATGTGGCGTCGGTCAAGGAACACCTGGCCGCGCTCGTCGACATCCCGGTCAGCGCCCCGGAGGAATCCGGACTCGCGCTGGCGCGGGGAGCGGCACTGGCCTCGGCCAGCGCCCCGGCGTTCGAAGCGTCCACCGTCGGGCTGGCCTACTCGCTGGACCCCGACGGCCCCACGGCGGGTTCGGTGCTCGCCGCGGCCGCCGATACCCAGTTGGCGGCCTCATCGGTCCCGAACTACGCCGAGGTCCCCGACGATCTCACCGGCCTGGACGTCGAACCGCCCGCCGAGCAGGGGCCGAAGCCGTTTTTGCTGGTGGGAAGCATGGCCTCGATCTTCGTGATCGGTGTCGTCGCCCTGGCGATCTCGCTGGCCGTCAGTATCCGGCCGACCGCCGACGAGCGGCCCGCGCCGGCGCGCGCCGCCGTCGCACCGAGCGCGCAGGCCCCCGCCCCCGCCCCGGTGCCCGAAGCGCTGCCCGTGCAGCCGGCCCCACCGCCGCCTCCCGCGGCGGCCGAGACCATCAAAGCGCCCATCCCAGTGGTGCAGCAGGCGCCACAACAGGCGCCACGCCAGGTGTATGTCGAGCGCGCTCCCGCACCGCAGGCTCCCGCCCCCGCCCCGGCCCCGGTGGCTCCGCCGCCGGCCCCGGCTCCGGTCGCACCGCCCGTCGTGCCCCCGGTGTGGACCCCGCCGGTGGTGCTGCCGCCCCCGGTGATCGTGCTGCCGCGCCCGCAGTGGCCGGTCTGGCGCCCGCCGTGGGAGCAGAAGCCACGCCAGACCCAGCAGCCCGACTATCCCGACTACCCGGACTATGACGACGACTACCCGGGTTACCCGCCGCAACAACCCCAACAGCCGCAGCCGCAGCAACCCAAACCGCAGCAGCCGCAGCAACCGCAGTGGCCGTGGCCGACCGGTGGTAGCGGTGGAAACGGTTCGGGCTCAGGCAATTCCGAGGGTTCTCGTGGTGACTCCGGCTCGCGTGGTGACTACGGCCGCGGTGACTACGACCGCGGCGAGTCCGGGGGTGGCCAAGGGGGCCAGGGTGGCGGCCAGGGCGGCAACTGCTTCCTGATCTTCTGCAACTGAGGCAACGCCTAACGCGATGCCTGCTTGAGCATTCCGTCGAAGCCCTGCCACAACAGCATCGACACCAGTTCCACCACCCGTTCACGGGGCACCGAGCGGTTCTCGTACCACCACGTCGCTACCCCGTGGCAGGCCGACTGGGTGGCGCGCGCCAGGATCCACGCCGAATCGTCGAGGGTGATACCCCGCACCGACTTGGTGTCCCCGGCGCCGAACCGGATCAGATCGGCGATCGCCGCGGTGCCGCGGTCGGCGATCTCCTGGACCACCGCGGCGGTCTGCGGGTCGGCGGGGGGATCGCGGTGCAGGAACCGCCACATGAACGGGTCGGCCTCGACGAACTCGAAGTAATTCGAGATGCTGGCGCGCACCAGTTCCTCGGCGGTGGCGCCCTCGACCCGGCGCAGGGAACGTTCCCGCAACTGCTCGGCGTGCAGCTCCAGAACGGCGATGTGCAACTCGCGTTTGGATCCGAAGTGGTCATAGAGCACCGAGGGCACCACGCCCGCGAGCTTGGCGATGTCCTGCATCTTGGCCTCGGCGAACCCGTGCTCGGCGAAGGCTTCGACGGCCGCGTCGAGAATGCGTGCGCGCCGCTGCGCCGCCGGGATCCTGGTCCTTGCCACACCGAATTGTAATTCGGTAAGCTGCGAGCACGGTACCGAACGGTCATTCGGTTAGGAGCGTGTCATGACGCAGGGCCCGATCAAGCAGCGCATCCACTGGCTGGCCATGCACGGCGTCATCCGTGGCGTCTCCAAACGCTTCGCCCGCCGCGGGGATCCGCAGGGGCGGTTGATCGCCGACCTCTCGGTGCGGGCCAACCCCGTGCCGTTCACCGAGGAACTGCGGGCCCGAGGCCCGATCGTCAAGGCGCGCGTCGTGTACATGAGCGTCGACCACAAGATCTGCAGCGATGTGCTGCGCTCCGAGGACTTCCGCGTCCTCGCGCTGGGATCGAACCTGCCCGCCCCGCTGCAATGGGTGATCGACCGCACCAAACCAGATGTGCTGCACCCGTTGCAGCCGCCCTCGATGCTGTCGGTGGAGGCGCCGGAGCACACCCGCTACCGCAAGCTGGTGTCCTCGGTGTTCACCACCCGCGCCGTCGCCGCGCTGCGGGACAGAGTGCAGGACACCGCCAACCGGCTCCTCGATGACCTCATCGGCGAACACGGCACCGTCGATATCGTCGAACGCTACTGCGGCCAACTGCCGGTCACCGTCATCGGAGACATCCTGGGCGTGCCCGCGCAGGATCGGGGGCGCGTCCTGCAATTCGGCGAGCACGGAGCCGCGAGCCTGGACATCGGCCTGACCTGGGCGCAGTACAAGGTGGTCAGCGAGGCCGTCCAGGGCTTCAACGACTGGCTCTCGGCACACCTGGAGGAACTGCGCCGCAACCCCGGTGACGACCTGATGAGCCAGATCATCCGCGCCTCGGAGGCCTCCGAGGAGGGGCCGCTGACCCACCGGGAGCTGGTGGCCACCGCCGGGCTGGTGCTGGCCGCCGGCTTCGAGACCACCGTCAACCTGTTGGGCAGCGGTATTCGGCTGCTGCTGGAGCACCCGGAGCACCTGCAGACCCTCGCCGACCGTCCCGAGCTGTGGCCGACCGCCGTCGAGGAGATTCTGCGGCTGGAATCCCCGGTACAGCTCAGCGCCCGCATCGCGGTCAAGGACCTCGAGCTGGGTGGCCGGCACATACCCGCCGGCTCCGGGGTGCTCGTCTACATCGCCGGGGCCAACCGGGACCCGAACGTGTTCGTCGACCCGCACCGCTTCGACATCGAACGCGAGAACGCCGGCAGGCACCTGTCGTTCTCCAGTGGGCGGCACTTCTGCCTGGGGGCGGCGCTGGCCAGGGCCGAGGGTGAGGTCGGGCTGCGGACGTTCTTCGAGCGCTTCCCCGAAGCCCGGTTGGCCGGGGACGGCACCCGCCGCGAAACCCGGGTGCTGCGCGGATGGTCCAGCCTGCCAATCGCCCTCGGTGACTCCCGCACCGCGCTACGGTCGTAGGTGTGGATTTCCGAGCCGCCCTGCTCGAGCAGACCAGAAGCTTCGGCGAGCTGATTCGCGACGCCGATCCCTCGACCCCGGTCCCGACCTGCCCCGAGTGGACGCTCAAACAGCTGTTCCGCCATGTCGGGCGCGGAAACCGTTGGTGCACACAGATCATCGCCGAACGCCGTACCGAGCCGCTGGACCCGCGCGAGGTCCGCGAGGGTAAACCGCCCGAGGATCTCGACGCCGCGATCGACTGGCTCAATGACGGCGCGCAGGCCCTCATCGACACCGTGGAACGCATCGGCCCGCACACCAAGGTGTGGACCTTCGTGGGCCCGCACATTCCGGGCTGGTGGATCCGGCGCCGCGTGCACGAGCAGATCGTGCACCGGGCGGACGCCGCCATGGCCTTGGGCAGGGAATTCACCCTGCCCGCCGACCTGGCCGCCGATGGTGTCAGCGAGTGGATCGACCTCGCCACCGCCCGGTACACACCCATCGCACGCGGGCAGACGCTGCACCTGCACGCCACCGACGAGGGGCTGGGTCCGACCGGCGAGTGGACCATCGTGCACGACGAGGACGGGCTGTCCTGGTCGCACGCCCACGGCAAGGGAGACGCGGCCGTGCGCGGCCGGGCGGTCGATCTGCTGCTGGCCATCACCCGCCGCCGCACCGCCGCGCAAGCCGGTCTGGAAATCCTCGGCGACGCCGCGGTGTGGGACGGCTGGCTGGCCGGCACGCCCTTTTGATCCCGGGTCGCTTCGCGCCTGCCCGCCGGACCCTAGAGTTGTACCCATGAGCACCTCGGAGATCGCCACCGTCCTCGCCTGGCACGACGCACTGAACGCCGCCGATTACGACACCCTGCTCGCCCTGTGCAGTGAAGACATCGAGGTCGGCGATTCCGAGGGCGCGCTGCAGGGACACCAGGCCCTGCTCGACTGGGTGCAGAACTCCGGCGGTGGCGTGGTGGAGGTCGGCAGGCTCTATGTGCACGACGGCGTCGTCGTCGCCGAACAGACCGCCACCGGTGCCGACGGACGACCCGATGCCTCGGCGTTCCGGGTGGTGCACGACCACGTCACCTCCGTGTTCCGGCACGAGACCCTGGAGGCTGCGCTGGCCGCGACCGGCCTGTCCGAACGGGACCTCGACACCTAGATGCGCGGCATCATCCTGGCCGGCGGGTCGGGCACCCGGCTCCACCCGATCACCCTGGGGATCAGCAAGCAACTCCTGCCGGTGTATGACAAGCCGCTGATCTACTACCCGCTGAGCACACTGATGATGGCGGGCATCCGCGATATCCAGATCATCACGACCGGCCACGATGCGCCCGCATTCCACCGGCTGCTGGGCGACGGTTCGGCTCTGGGCATCAACCTCACCTACGCCGTGCAGGACCAACCCGACGGCCTGGCGCAGGCTTTCGTCATCGGGGCCGAGCACATCGGCAACGATACGGTGGCATTGGTGTTGGGCGACAACATCTTCTACGGGCCGGGCCTGGGTACCGGTCTGCGGCGTTTCCAGAATGTCAGCGGCGGAGCCATTTTCGCGTACTGGGTGGCCAACCCGTCCGCCTACGGTGTGGTCGAGTTCGATGCCGACGGCACGGCGTTGTCGCTGCAGGAGAAACCCGCCGAGCCGAAATCGCATTACGTGGTGCCCGGTCTGTATTTCTACGACAACGATGTGGTGGAGATCGCCCGGTCGTTGGAGAAGTCGGCGCGCGGTGAGTACGAGATCACCGAAATCAATCAGATCTACCTGCAGCAGGGCAGGTTGTCGGTGGAGACGCTGGCGCGCGGCACCGCGTGGCTGGACACCGGGACCTTCGATTCCCTCTTGGACGCAAGCGATTTCGTGCGGACCATCGAACAGCGCCAAGGCTTGAAGATCAGCGCTCCCGAAGAGGTGGCGTGGCGGCTGGGCTTCATCGACGACGATCAGCTCGCCGCTCGGGCGCGAGGTCTGCTCAAGTCGGGTTACGGGGGGTATCTGCTGGAGTTGTTGCGACGGTAGGTGTGGAGAGCACCGCGGCGATCGCCGTGGTCAGCGGCACCGACAGCGCCAGCGCGATACCGCCGACCGCGGACCGGGCGATCTCGATGGCCACGCTCTCGCTGACCAGCACGTCGCCCAGCGAGCGGTTGGCCACGCTGAACAGCAGCAGCAACGGCAGCGCACTGCCGGCGTAGGCGAGCACCAGGGTGTAGACGGTGCTGGCGATATGGTCACGGCCCACCCGCATGGCGCCGAAGAAGACCGCCCGGCGCGAGTCGCTGTGCTCGGCGAGTTCGAAGGCCGTCGACGCCTGCGTCACGGTCACGTCATTGAGCACGCCGAGCGAACCGATGATGAACCCGGCCAGCAGCAGTCCGGTGATCGAGACCCCGCCGAGGTAGGTGGCGACGGCGTTGTTCTCCTCCTCGGACAACCCCGTCAGCTGGGTCAGTTCGATTGCACCCCAGGACAACACGGTGGCGAGCACCAGCGAGGTCAGGGTACCGAGCAGCGCCGCGCTGGTGCGCAGACTCACCCCGTGCGCCAGATAGAGCACGGCGTAGAGGATCAGCGAGGATGCCACCAGCGCGACGGGTATCGCGCCGGCGCCGTCGCGCAGCGCGGGCAGCATGAACACCACCAGCACCCCGAACGCGACGACGATACCGATCAGTGCCCGCAGCCCCCGCCAGCCTGCGATCGCGACGACCACCACCGCGAAGGCGGCGGCCAGCGCCGCCAACGGCCAGGCCCGCTCATAGTCGTAGAACGAGTACGCGGTGGTCCCGGTGGGATCCACGGCGCGGGTGATCCGGATATCGTCGCCGACCGCCAGCTGCGGCTGCCCGGGGCCGCCGCTGAATTCCAGCAGGGTGTAGGCGCCGGCATTGGGGCCGGAATCGATGGCGATGAACGATTGGGTGCAGTGCGCGTCCGCGCCGGTCGTCGGCGCCGGCGGCGCGGTGATCACCACGCCCACCGACGGGCCCCCGCACTGGGCCATGGTGACGGCCTGCACGTGCCCGGCCTCGGTGCTGACACTGCCACCGGCCGAGCTCTGGAAGGGCAGCGGGATGTCGACCTTCTGCTGGCTGGGCCACAGCCAGGCCGCGCCGGCCAGTGTCAGCACACCGAGGGCGATCAGCAAGCCGACCACGATGCGGGCCGCCAGCGGCCCCAGCGGCGCCGGACCGCTCAGCGAATGCGAATGTGAATGCGCCACCGCAACAGCGTAGGCGGCGGGCCTGGGGCTACTGCCGGTAGCTGACCAGGAAGTTGCCGAGCCGATCGATCGCATTGGCCAGATCCCGCGACCACGGCAGCGTCACGATGCGCAGATGGTCCGGTGTGGGCCAGTTGAATCCGGTGCCCTGGGTGACCAGGATCTTCTCCTGCAGCAGCAGATCCAGCACCAGCTGCTCGTCATCGTGGATGTCGTACACCTCCGGGTCGAGCCGCGGGAAGGCGTAGAGCGCACCCTCGGGCTTGACGCAGGAGACCCCGGGGATCTCGTTGAGCTTCGTCCAGGCGGTATCGCGCTGTTCGAGCAGCCGGCCGCCCGGCAGCACCAGGTCGTCGATGCTCTGGTGTCCGCCGAGCGCGACCTGAATCGCGTGCTGGGCAGGCACATTCGGGCACAGTCGCATGTTGGCGAGCAGGTTGATGCCCTCGATGAAACTGCTGGCGTGCTCCTTGGGGCCGGTGATCACCAGCCAGCCCGAGCGGTATCCGGCCACCCGGTAGGCCTTGGACAGGCCGTTGAACGTCAGGCACAGCATGTCCGGTGCCAGCGTCGCGAGGCTGATGTGCTTGGCATCGTCGTAGAGGATCTTGTCGTAGATCTCGTCGGCGAGCAGCAACAGCTGGTGCTTGCGGGCCAGCGCGACCATCTGTTCCAGCGTTTCGCGGCTGTACACCGCGCCGGTCGGGTTGTTCGGGTTGATCACCACCAGCGCCTTGGTGCGGTCGGTGATCTTGGACTCCAGGTCCGCGATATCGGGGTTCCAGCCCTGGGTCTCGTCGCACAGGTAGTGCACCGGGGTGCCGCCGGCCAGTGCGGTCGAGGCCGTCCACAACGGGTAGTCCGGGGCCGGGATGAGGACTTGGTCGCCGTTGTCGAGCAGCGCCTGCAGGGTCATGGTGATGAGCTCGGAGACCCCGTTGCCCAGGAAGACGTCGTCGACATCGAACTTGGGGAAGCCCTCGACGAGCTCGTAGCGGGTGAACACCGCGCGCCGCGCCGGGATGATGCCCTTGGAATCGGAGTAGCCCTGGGCGTGCGGGAGGGCGCCGATGATGTCGCGCATGATCACATCGGGGCCTCGAATCCGAACGGCGCCGGGTTGCCGATGTTGAGTTTGAGGATGCGGTGGCCCTCGGCCTCCAGCCGGGAGGCGTGTTCGTGTACCGGGCCGCGGATCTCGTAGAGAACGTCCTGCAGCTTCGTCGACTGGGCGAACGTGCGCAGGCGAGGCTGCTGGCTGGAATGCCACGTCTTGTCCGGCAGCTGATGGGTACTCACGGCATCAAGTCTCCCACGGTCGGGCAAACCGATTTTCTGAGTGACGTAACAATTCGACACCCTGGCCATAAATTGACGGCGATATCCGGTGCGTATGCGCCGTTTTACGGTGGCGTGGTGCTATTTTCCCGATCATTATGACGTCGATAACACGTTCGCTGGGTGCGGTATTCGGTATCACGATGGCGGTGGGTGTGGGCATTCGCCGCTCCGCGCAGGCGCAGCCCCCGCTGCTCAACGGCACCTTCTCCGGTGCGGAGGGCGATCCGGAGAACATCTGGCAGATCGCCAGTACCTGCGGGCCGGCCGGCTGCGCGGGGACCGTCGCGAGCAATCAGGGCTGGACGAGCCCGATGACCCTGACAAATGGCGTCTGGTATTTCTCGGTGACCAAACCCGACGGTTTCATTTGTGCCGATGGCAGTTTCCAGCCGGCGGTCATTTCGATGGAGCTCGATCCGGCGACGCTCCGCGGCGTGCTGTCCGCCGATTCCATGGTGCCTGTCCGGGCGGCATCACCAGTGCGACGCCATTCCAGCTGAAACAGGTCTAGAACCAGGCGAGTGGCCAGTTATGACACGTATTCGGGCTGAAACCGTGTCATAACTGGCCACTCGCGCAGATGGAGCCTCAGCGCTTGCCGGGCGGCGGCGCCCTTGGCGATGCCGAGCCCCTTCACCGGTGCCTCGTCACCGGGAGCGACGCGGTCGTCGCCTCCCGAGCCGTTCGACGACGCCGGCGGCTCGGGTGCCTCGGCGGGCACCTCGGCCTCGGCGGCGGGTTCGGCGGCCGGAGCCGGTTCGGCGGCGGGCGCCTTGGGAGCGGCCTTCTTCGCACCGGGGCGGCGTGCGCCGGCGGCGATACCCAGGCCCACCACCGGCGGCTCGGGCTTGCCCGGTTCGGCGGGCTCGGTCGCGGCCGGCTCGGCGGACGCGGTCTCCGCGGGCTTCGGGGCAGCGGGCGCCGCCGCGGCGGGCGCCTTCTTTGCACCCGGACGGCGTGCGCCGGAGGCGATGCCGAGCCCCTTCACCTCGGGTTCGGGCGTGGCGGGAGCGGTCTCGGCGGCCGGGGCGGCTTCGGCTGCCGGAGCGGCGGCCTTCTTGGCGCCGGGACGCTTTGCCCCGCCGGCGATTCCGAGTCCCTTGACCGGTGCCGCGGGTGCGGCAGCCTCGGTAGCGGGTGCGGCTGCCGCGGGTGCGGCGGCCTTCTTGGCGCCCGGGCGCTTGGCGCCGCCCGCGATGCCCAGACCGGTGACCGGTGCCGCGGCGGCGGCCGGCGGTGCGGCAGGCTTGGCGGCCTGCTCCTCGGCCGCTTCTTCGACAACAGGTGCGGCCCCGCTTCGGCCTCGGCCTCCAGGGCGGCGCGTGCCTCGGCGCGCTGCGCGGAAGCCGCTGCGGCCGTGCCCTTTTCGGGCAGCGTGTAGAGGCTGGTGTCCAGCGAGCCCAGCAGCAGCTGGGCCACGTCAAGCACCTCGGGGCCCTTTTCCATGCTGCGTGTGGACGCCACGTCGTCGACACCGTCGGTGATCATCACGCGCAGAACGGGCAACCGGTCGCGATGGTGGAGGCGCCGGTGTCGATGGCCTCCTCGGTGCGCTCGGTGTTGACGCGCTTGCCGATGTGCTCTTCCATCCACATCCGCGCGCCACCGGCACCGCAGCACAGTCCGCGATCGGCGTGCCGGCATCTCGGTGAGTGTCGCGCCGGCCGCGCCGACCAGCTCACGCGGGGCCTCGTACTCCTTGTTGTGCCGGCCCAGGAAGCACGGATCGTGGTAAGTGACTTGCTGATCGACCGAGGTCACCGGGATCAGCCGCTTGTCGCGGACCAGGCGGTTGAGCAGCTGGGTGTGGTGCACCACCGTGTAATTGCTGCCCAGCTGCGGGTATTCGCGGTTGATCGTGTTGTAGCAGTGCGGGCAGGTAACCACGACCTTGCGGTCGACGGCCTCCACGCCCTCGAACAGCTCGTTGATGGTCTCCACGTTCTGCGCCGCGAGCTGCTGGAACAGGAACTCGTTGCCGGCACGCCGCGCCGAGTCGCCGGTGCAGGTCTCGCCGGTGCCCAGCACCAGGTACTTCACCCCCGCGGTGGCCAGGAGTTCGGCGACGGCCTTGGTGGTCTTCTTGGCGCGGTCCTCGTAGGCGCCCGCGCAACCGACCCAGAACAGGTACTCGAAACCTTCGAACGAGTCGACGTCCTGGCCGTACACCGGCACGTCGAAGTCGACCTCGTCGATCCAGTTGGTGCGGTCCTTGGCGTTCTGGCCCCAGGGATTGCCCTTGTTCTCCAGGTTCTTGAACAGCACGCCGAGCTCGCCGGGGAACTCGGATTCGACCATCACCTGGTAACGGCGCATGTCGACGATGTGGTCGATGTGCTCGATGTCGACCGGGCACTGCTCGACGCAGGCGCCGCAGTTGGTGCACGACCACAGCACGTCGGGATCGATGACGCCGCCCTGCTCGGCGGTGCCGACGAGCGGGCGCAGCGCCTGCTCGGGGCCGGAGCCCTCGATGCGCGCGAAGCCGTCCTCGGGCACGCCGTGTCCGTGCAGGCTGTCGCCCAGCTTCTCGAAGTCGACGGAGCCCTCTTCGGGCATCTCCTTGCCCTCGATCAGGTAGGGCGCCTTCGCGAACATGTGGTCGCGCAGGTTCATGATGACGAGCTTGGGGGACAGCGGCTTACCGGTGTTCCAGGCCGGGCACTGGGACTGGCAGCGGCCGCACTCGGTGCAGGTGGTGAAGTCGAGGTAGCCCTTCCAGCTGAAGTCCTCGATCTTGCCGCGGCCGAACACCGCGTCCTCGGCGGGATCGTCGAAATCGATCAGCTCGCCCTTGTGCTCCATCGGCAGCAGCGGACCCAGGCCGTCGGGCAGCCGCTTGAAGGTGACGTTGATCGGCGCCAGGCCGATGTGCAGATGCTTGGAGTGCAGCACGATCAGCAGGAACACCAGCATGACGCCGATATGACCCATCAGTGCGAGGGTCTCGATCCACATGTTGGCGGTCGCGCCCAACGGGGCCAGCAGCCACGCCATCGCGTCGGAGACGAACGCGCCGGACTGGTAGGGGAACTCCTCGCCGAGCACGTTGACCGCGGCGCCGCGGAACAGCACGTAGGTGGCGATGACCAGGAAGATCATGAACAGGATCTCCCAGGCGCCGCCGGTGTGCGATCCGTAGAAACGCGATTCGCGGCCGATCTTCTTGGGCTCGCGGGCGATACGGATGATGGCGAACGTCACGATGCCCAGCAGCACGGCGAGGGCGAAGAAGTCCTGCAGGAAGCCCAGGATCGGCCAGCGGCGACCAGCGGG